>NZ_CP107053.1:0-4125210 GCF_025736815.1 Chryseobacterium sp. PET-29
TTTGCCCCACTGAAAACGGAAGGAAGTAGGTAGCGCAGGAGATGCCTTTCGGGGTTTAAAAAAATAGAAGCTCTGAAAAGGGGATACAAAAAAAACTTTTACAAAATTTAATTAAAAAAATCTTGTAGGAATAAAAAAGATTTGTATCTTTGCAATCCGGTAAAACGGGGAGCAGGAGTTGAGTTGAGGGATTGTTTAAGGAGGCTTAAGGTTACTAAAAAAACTTTAAAATTTTCTTCAAAAACATTTGGTCAATTCAGAAATATTTTTTACTTTTGCACTCGCAAATACGAAACGAAAACTGACAGAAGAAGTAGTTTGTAGGAAGCGAAAGAAATGAAGATCATTGACATACAATATAACAACCAAGTAAGGAAAAACTAAAGCGTTAAAAAACTTTGAGTGAGTCAAGACAAACATACAATGGAGAGTTTGATCCTGGCTCAGGATGAACGCTAGCGGGAGGCCTAACACATGCAAGCTGAGCGGTAGAGTTTCTTCGGAGACTTGAGAGCGGCGTACGGGTGCGGAACACGTGTGCAACCTGCCTTTATCAGGGGGATAGCCTTTCGAAAGGAAGATTAATACCCCATAATATATAGAGTGGCATCACTTTATATTGAAAACTGAGGTGGATAAAGATGGGCACGCGCAAGATTAGATAGTTGGTGAGGTAACGGCTCACCAAGTCGATGATCTTTAGGGGGCCTGAGAGGGTGATCCCCCACACTGGTACTGAGACACGGACCAGACTCCTACGGGAGGCGACAGTGAGGAATATTGGACAATGGGTTAGCGCCTGATCCAGCCATCCCGCGTGAAGGACGACGGCCCTATGGGTTGTAAACTTCTTTTGTACAGGGATAAACCTATTTACGTGTAAATAGCTGAAGGTACTGTACGAATAAGCACCGGCTAACTCCGTGCCAGCGTACCGCGGTAATACGGAGGGTGCAAGCGTTATCCGGATTTATTGGGTTTAAAGGGTCCGTAGGCGGATCTGTAAGTCAGTGGTGAAATCTCACAGCTTAACTGTGAAACTGCCATTGATACTGCAGGTCTTGAGTAAGGTAGAAGTGGCTGGAATAAGTAGTGTAGCGGTGAAATGCATAGATATTACTTAGAACACCAATTGCGAAGGCAGGTCACTATGTCTTAACTGACGCTGATGGACGAAAGCGTGGGGAGCGAACAGGATTAGATACCCTGGTAGTCCACGCTGTAAACGATGCTAACTCGTTTTTGGGTTTTCGGATTCAGAGACTAAGCGAAAGTGATAAGTTAGCCACCTGGGGAGTACGAACGCAAGTTTGAAACTCAAAGGAATTGACGGGGGCCCGCACAAGCGGTGGATTATGTGGTTTAATTCGATGATACGCGAGGAACCTTACCAAGGCTTAAATGGGAATTGATCGGTTTAGAAATAGACCTTCCTTCGGGCAATTTTCAAGGTGCTGCATGGTTGTCGTCAGCTCGTGCCGTGAGGTGTTAGGTTAAGTCCTGCAACGAGCGCAACCCCTGTTACTAGTTGCTACCATTAAGTTGAGGACTCTAGTAAGACTGCCTACGCAAGTAGAGAGGAAGGTGGGGATGACGTCAAATCATCACGGCCCTTACGCCTTGGGCCACACACGTAATACAATGGCCGGTACAGAGGGCAGCTACACAGCGATGTGATGCAAATCTCGAAAGCCGGTCTCAGTTCGGATTGGAGTCTGCAACTCGACTCTATGAAGCTGGAATCGCTAGTAATCGCGCATCAGCCATGGCGCGGTGAATACGTTCCCGGGCCTTGTACACACCGCCCGTCAAGCCATGGAAGTCTGGGGTACCTGAAGTCGGTGACCGTAAAAGGAGCTGCCTAGGGTAAAACAGGTAACTAGGGCTAAGTCGTAACAAGGTAGCCGTACCGGAAGGTGCGGCTGGAACATCTCATTTTAGAGCGTCTTAAAGACGATAAACAAAATTAGTACCGTAAGGTACATGTACTTACTTCAAAGTAAAGCTTTAGTTTTTTTATTGGTTGATTTATAAGGAAGGTAAAAAGTTAAAAGTAAAAAGATCCAAGTGTAAAATCAGGGAATATAAAAATTACTCATTACCGATTACTTATTACTTATAAATATATTAAAAATACAAACCCACTAGAAATTAGTAACGGGAAAGAGATTGAGAAATGAATGAAGGTAATGCAGTATGAAAATATTACTTATTACTGATCACTTATTACTCATAACAGAGTCTCGTAGCTCAGCTGGTTAGAGCGCTACACTGATAATGTAGAGGTCGGCAGTTCGAGCCTGCCCGAGACTACTAATTAAAGTTTAAGGTTTAGAGTTTAAAGTTCAGGGTTTAAAACCCGGAACAAAAAACATAAAACCCGGAACACCTAGAGGGGAATTAGCTCAGCTGGCTAGAGCGCCTGCCTTGCACGCAGGAGGTCAAGGGTTCGACTCCCTTATTCTCCACAGTTTTGGAAGATTGATTTAAAAGTTACGGATGGAGCCAAAAACAACATCTGTTCATCAGTCGGAAAAGAAGACATTAAGATCATTGACATTAACGGTAAAGACATCACAAAGAGAAAACCGAGCACTTATAAGTGCTTGAGTAACCTAAAAATAGGAAAGAAATCGTTAAGGGCGTATGGCGGATGCCTAGGCTTTCAGAGGCGAAGAAGGACGTGGTAAGCTGCGAAAAGCTCGGGGGATTGGCACACACGAATAGATCCCGAGATGTCCGAATGGGGCAACCCAATACATTGAAGATGTATTACTCTAAATTTATTTAGAGAGCAAACCCGGAGAACTGAAACATCTAAGTACCCGGAGGAAAAGAAATCGAAGAGATTCCGTAAGTAGTGGCGAGCGAAAGCGGATTAGCCCAAAAGTCTTTATATATTTAGAAGAACGTACTGGAAAGTGCGGCCATAGACGGTGATAGCCCGGTATTCGAAAGGTATATTAAGATGATAAATGAGTAGGGCGGGACACGTGAAATCCTGTCTGAATATGGGGGGACCATCCTCCAAGGCTAAATACTCCTGAAAGACCGATAGTGAACAAGTACTGTGAAGGAAAGGTGAAAAGCACTTCGAATAGAAGGGTGAAATAGAACCTGAAACCGTACGCCTACAAGCGGTCGGAGCAGATTAATTCTGTGACGGCGTGCCTTTTGCATAATGAGCCTACGAGTTAATTTTACTAGCGAGGTTAAGGACTTAAGGTCCGGAGCCGGAGCGAAAGCGAGTCTGAATAGGGCGCATAGTTAGTAGGATTAGACGCGAAACCTTGTGATCTACCCATGGGCAGGTTGAAGCTTTGGTAACACAAAGTGGAGGACCGAACCGGTTGACGTTGAAAAGTCTTCGGATGACCTGTGGGTAGGGGTGAAAGGCCAATCAAACTGGGAGATAGCTCGTACTCTCCGAAATGCATTTAGGTGCAGCGTCGTATATAAGTTTATTAGAGGTAGAGCTACTGATTGGATGCGGGGGTTTCATCGCCTACCAATTCCTGACAAACTCCGAATGCTAATAAATGTTCTACGGCAGTGAGGGCATGGGTGCTAAGGTCCATGTCCGAGAGGGAAAGAACCCAGACCAACAGCTAAGGTCCCCAAATATATGTTAAGTTGAAGCAACGCGGTTGGACTGCATTGACAGCTAGGATGTTGGCTTGGAAGCAGCCATTCATTTAAAGAGTGCGTAACAGCTCACTAGTCGAGCGGTCCGGCATGGATAATAATCGGGCATAAACATATTACCGAAGCTATGGATTTATAATTTATTATATCTGGTAGGAGAGCATTCTGTTTGCGCCGAAGCAGTATCGTGAGGTATTGTGGAGCGGACAGAAAAGAAAATGTAGGCATAAGTAACGATAAAGGGGGCGAGAAACCCCCTCACCGAAAGACTAAGGTTTCCTCAGCCATGCTAATCAGCTGAGGGTTAGTCGGGACCTAACGCGAACCCGAAAGGGGTAGTGGATGGACAATGGGTTAATATTCCCATACTTGCTCACACTAAAAAGGGGACGGTTCGATGTAGCTACTAAAGACGGACGGAAGTGTCAAGGCCTAGCCTTCGGGCGAAGTCGCTGTAGTGTAATCGGATCCAAGAAAAGCCGAAGTGAAGCAACCCGTACCAAAACCGACACAGGTGGTCGAGGAGAGAATCCTAAGGTGCTCGAGTGAGTCGTGGCTAAGGAACTAGGCAAAATAGTCTCGTAACTTCGGAAGAAGAGACGCCATCAGCAATGGTGGCCGCAGTGAAGAGGCCCAGGCGACTGTTTATCAAAAACACAGGACTCTGCTAAATCGAAAGATGCTGTATAGGGTCTGACACCTGCCCGGTGCTGGAAGGTTAAGGAAGGGCGTTAGCGTAAGCGAAGCGTTTGACTGAAGCCCCAGTAAACGGCGGCCGTAACTATAACGGTCCTAAGGTAGCGAAATTCCTTGTCGGGTAAGTTCCGACCTGCACGAATGGTGTAACGATCTGGGCACTGTCTCAGCCACGAGCTCGGTGAAATTGTAGTATCGGTGAAGATGCCGATTACCCGCAATGGGACGAAAAGACCCTGTGAACCTTTACTATAACTTCGTATTGACTTTGAGTAAGTAATGTGTAGGATAGGTGGGAGGCTTTGAAGCAGGCACGCTAGTGTTTGTGGAGCCAACGTTGAAATACCACCCTTTACTTACTTGGAGCCTAACTTCTTTAAAGAAGGACATTGCGTGGTGGGTAGTTTGACTGGGGTGGTCGCCTCCAAAAGAGTAACGGAGGCTTTCAAAGGTACCCTCAGCACGCTTGGTAACCGTGCGTAGAGTGTAATGGCATAAGGGTGCTTGACTGTGAGACCAACAAGTCGATCAGGTGCGAAAGCAGGACATAGTGATCCGGTGGTTCCGTATGGAAGGGCCATCGCTCATAGGATAAAAGGTACTCCGGGGATAACAGGCTAGTCTCCCCCAAGAGCTCACATCGACGGGGAGGTTCGGCACCTCGATGTCGGCTCGTCACATCCTGGGGCTGGAGAAGGTCCCAAGGGTTGGGCTGTTCGCCCATTAAAGTGGCACGCGAGCTGGGTTCAGAACGTCGTGAGACAGTTCGGTCTCTATCTATTGCGGGCGTTAGATGTTTGAGAGGGCTTGATTCTAGTACGAGAGGACCGAATTGAACAAACCTCTGGTGTATCAGTTGTACCGCCAGGTGCACCGCTGAGTAGCTATGTTTGGAAGAGATAAACACTGAAAGCATATAAGTGTGAAACTCGCCTCAAGATGAGACATCTTTTAAGGGTCGTGGGAGATGACCACGTTGATAGGCTACAGGTGTAAAGTTGGTAACAGCATAGCCGAGTAGTACTAATTACCCGTAGATTTATAGCCTATTCATAAGTAATGAGTAATAGGTAATGAGCAATCATGCTTATCATAACTTAGCTTAAGTATTTATAAGTGCAATACTGGTTTTGCCTTTGTGATGAAATTTACCGATAAAAACGGTTCAAGGTTCAATGTTTAAGATTCAAGGTTAAAAACTTTGAACATTAAGCAAAAAAAAACCTTACACCTATATACAACCTTTAGGGTGGTTTTAGCGGTGGGGCTCACCTGTTCCCATTCCGAACACAGAAGTTAAGCCCACCAGCGCCGATGGTACTGCGAAAGCGGGAGAGTAGGTCGCCGCCAGTTTTTTTACAAACCTCATACAGCAATGTGTGAGGTTTTTTTGTTTTTATATCATAAGGAATGAGTGAGAAGTGGACAGTAAGAAGTAAGATGTAAGAAGTGAGATGTAAGATGTGTTCAGGGTTTAATGTTCAGCGTTTAGAATTTAAAGTTTAAAGTTTAGGATTTGTTAAGGTTTAAGTTAAGATTCAGGTATCAAGCTTAAGCCGTACTTAAAATACCAATCATGAATTTTATCCATGCTCTTATTACTCATTACTCATTACTCATTACTCATTACTCATTACCAATTGCTCATTACTCATTACTCATATAAAGACAGGCAACTGCCCTAGCCTCGATAGCAGCGGCTACCCCACAGCGGGATGGAAAGAAGGGCCTTACGCCCGGAAAGCTCTGGAGCGAGGAGTAAGAGCGGATAGCGAGAGATAGCTCCTGAAAATATTTTGTTTTACCGTCAATGTACGCCTGATCATTAGAAAGTGTTTATTTATGTGAATTAGTCAATACTTAATCTGACAGTTACAATCAAATTGAATAACTTTAAAACAGATTAAGTATTATGACAACACAACAAAAGATCATCAAAAACAAGTTAGGTGTACTTGAATTAGCACAACATTTAGGAAACGTATCCCAAGCCTGCAAGGTGATGGGGTATTCCCGAGACAGTTTCTATCGATTCAAAGAACTCTATGAGCAAGGAGGCGAATTGGCGTTACAGGAAATCTCCAGAAGAAAGCCGGTGTTAAAGAATCGTGTAGATGAAGCCATAGAAAAGGCCGTTGTTGAAATAGCCATTGAGAATCCTGCTTTAGGACAGCTTAGAGTAAGTAATGAGCTTAAAAAGAAAGGCTTGATTGTATCTCCAGGCGGAGTTAGAAGTATCTGGTTAAGACACGATCTACATACATTTAAACTAAGATTAAAAGCTCTGGAAGCAAAATCTGCCCAAGATGGTATAGTTCTTACCGAATCTCAGCTTTCAGCATTAGAGAAAGCCAGGGAGGAGAAAAAAGCTCATGGAGAAATTGAAACTTATCATCCTGGATATTTAGGTGCTCAAGACACTTATTATGTAGGCAATATAAAAGGAGTTGGACATATTTATCAGCAAACTTTTATTGATACATATTCCAAAGTAGTATTTGCAAAGCTATATGACCGTAAAAATGGCCTTATTGCTGCTGATATGCTCAATGACCAAGTGGTTCCTTTCTTTGAGCAGCAAGAACTTCGTTTACTTAGAATTTTAACAGACCGAGGAACTGAATATTGTCGAATAAGAGAGCAGCATGAATACCAGCTCTATTTGCCCATTGAAGACATTGATCACACGAAGACCAAGGCTAAAAGCCCTCAAACCAACGGTATCTGTGAACGTTTTCACAGGACAATTCAGGAAGAATTTTATGCCATAGCTTTTAGAAAGAAAATTTACAGAAGCATTGAGGAACTGCAATTAGACCTAAACAGCTGGCTATCGTATTACAACCAAGAAAGAACGCATACAGGAAAACATTGTTACGGTAAAACACCGATGCAGACGTTTTTGGACAGTAAACCTATGGCAAAAGAGAAATTATTGGAAACTCTTGCAGAGGAACAAAAAATCCTTACTTTTGGAAGTAAGGAAAATATTGGATAACTGACAATTATTTTTAAACCCTAACTGTCAGATAAAGTCGTGGCTATTACAATTTATGTATTAGAGGCTTATATTTTGAAGTTTTTATGGACTTATAATTGATACCTTAATGCAAATAAAAAACTCCGGCATAAGGCCGGAGAATGTAGTTTTGTTAATTAGAATATCCTATCAATTCTTCTTTTTTTGAATTGTAAATCCTGTATTCTAAATATTTAAAAGAGTCTCTTGGAACGACGATTACCCACTTTTTGTACTTCATAAACCATTTCATTTGAATGCTGTTGAAGCCTTTAGTAAGATATGCTTCAACGAAAGGGTGTACATGCAAATAGAGCTTGCCTTTTTCCTTTTGCATTATGGTTCTGAGGGTTTCGCCCATTCGTTCAACAATAACGATCGGAGCAACGATTTCTCCGTCTTTATTGGGGTTTTCTTCTTTGGTCTCGATCTGTTTTTCCGGACGGTTTCTTTGTCGGGTAATCTGGATCAGTCCGAATTTGCTTGGTGGAAGTATTTTGTGTCGTGCTTTATCACGCTTCATTTCTTCCTTGAGATGTTCATAAAGATCTCTTCTGTGTTCAGGGTTTGTCATGTCGATGAAATCGATTACGATGATTCCTCCCATATCACGAAGACGGAGCTGCCGTGCAATTTCGGTGGCAGCCATTTTGTTGACTTTCAGCGCATGTTCTTTGTTGACGGCTGTTCCGGTGGTAATATTGTTTCCGGAGTTTACATCAACCACATGAAGCGCTTCTGTGTGTTCTATGACGAGATAGGCACCTTTTGAGCTTGGAATGTTAACGTGTTTTCCAAAACTTTGCTTGAGCTGTTTTTCTACGTTGTAATATTCCAGAAGAGGAATATGAGAATCATAGAAATGGACAATGTTTTTTCTTTCAGGAGCTATAACTTCGAGATAGTTTTTCATTTCACCCACCATTTGTTCGTCATCACAGGTGATGCTTACAAAATCCTGGTTAAAATTGTCTCTTAATATTGCTGAAGCTTTATCATCTTCGCTCAGGACTCTTGACGGAACTTTGTTTTTCTGGATATTTTTAAAAGCAGTTTCCCATTTCTGGATCAGCTGATTCATATCATTATGCAGATCAGCAACTTTTTTCCCTTCGGCAACGGTTCTGATGATTACCCCAAATCCTTCAGGTTTAATACTTTCGATCAGAGTTCTCAGCCTTTCTTTTTCTTCAGAGCTTTTAACTTTTTTTGAAATAGATACTTTATTATCGAAAGGAATAAGTACCAGAAAGCGGCCTGTAAGCGAAATCTGGGTGGATATTCTCGGTCCCTTTGTAGAAATGGGCTCTTTGGTAATCTGAAGCAAAACAACGTCATCTTTGGCTATGACTTTGTCTACGGTTCCGTTTTTATCTATTTCGGGTTGTATCTCGAAATTTTTTAAGCTTGATGTGCTTTGTTTTTTGGAAACGGTATCCCTTAGAAATTTTCTGTAAGTAAGATATTGCGGGCCCAAATCCTGGTAATGAAGAAAAGCATCCTTTTCATAGCCGATATTTACAAAGGCAGCGTTCAGGTTGGGAGCCAGCTTTTTTACTTTCCCGATAAACAAATCTCCAACTATAAAGTCACTTTTGTCCTCTTGCTCATGAAGTTCACATAGTCTTCCGTCTTCCAGCAGTGCAATCTTCGTTAGATCATCTTCATGCGAAACGATTAGTTCTTTCTTCATTTTATTATAAAATAAAAATTGTTAAGAAGGTAGAAAACAGGTGTATATTTCATCATATAAATTTATCCTTAAATTAAGAATTAGTATTGAATGATCGTTATTTTTTTTTAATAAAATATCTATTCCTGTTTTATCGGCATCTTAATAGTTGCAAAAACAAAATATAGTCGGTGAACCTTTAAAAATTTAAAATCACCAACTATATTATATATTTTAAATCTCAGGAAATGAGATTATTTTTTCTTATGTCTGTTTGCTCTTCTTCTCTTTTTTCTTTTGTGAGTTGCAACCTTGTGTCTTTTTCTTTTCTTTCCGCTTGGCATAATTATAATTTTTTAGTAACTAGTTAATATTCAGTTAATTCTTTATTTTACGGTAACTTTCGTTTTTACTTTCTCCACAAAAGATTTTGATGGCTTGAAAGCAGGAATGTTGTGTGCAGGGATTTCAATCGCAGTATTCTTGGAGATGTTTCTTCCCGTTTTAGCTGCTCTTGTTTTAATGATAAAAGATCCAAAACCTCTCAAATAAACATTATCTCCATTATACATAGAAGTTCTGATTTCTTGCATAAAAGCTTCTACAACTTTCTGTGTTTCATTCTTTTCGGTTCCCAACTTATTTGAGATGGTGTTTACCAATTCTGCCTTTGTCATTTCCTTATTTTAATTTTAAATTTTAGGTGTGCAAATTTAGTTAAAAAAATTGAATATTAGCAAATTAGTGGCAAAATATTTTTCGGTAAGCGATTGAAAACTGACTGTTTACTTATTATGAATACACTTATAAATCACCATTACATACTGGAATTATAGTATCCGTTCTCCACACAGAAGCGGATAAGGTGAAGTTTTGTCTTCAGTCCCAGTTTTTCTGTAAGGCGGTTGATGTAAGTATCAATTGTTCTGGTACTGAGGTTCAGCTTTTCAGCAATTTCTTTATTACTGAAGCCTTCATAGCAGAATTTCATAAGCTGGATTTCCGTTGGTGAGAGTTCTTCCTGGCTTTTTTTCTGTCGTTCCATATATTCCATTACGGCCAACGGCTGCTGTTCCCATTGTTGGCTATATATTTCGTAATCAAAGGTGTCGCCTGCTATCTTCCCCTTGATAATATCTTTAATGACATTGCTTTTTTTCTGACAGTAATATACATTGGGAATTTTAGAAAGAATCTCGGCCATATCTTCCTGGTACGTTCCGGAATAAGTGATGATAGGTGTTTCTGTATTGCTTTTGCGGATATATTTTATCGCTTCAAGACCGCTTAATACCGGCATAAAAAGCTCTACAATAAATACGTCTTCCTGCCTTCTGTAATTCCTGCTGATCAATTCATGGCCATTGTTGCAGTCATTAAGAAGTATATAGAACGGATTTTCGGCAAGCATTTTAATCAGGATCTTTTTAAAATAAAAATCACTGTCTGCTATGGAAAACCGCACAGTTTTGGTCAATAATTTGCTCACGTTAATATCGATTTGGTGAATGATGATATAATCAGATCACTAAATTATGAAAATTAGCTGAAAGTTAAAATTAAACTTAATTTAATTGAAATTAAATTATTATTTCATTAAAATTAGTAAATTTTGTGAATAAATTATTTTTTTATAATTTCACGAAACCAAACAAATCACAAACATATGTCTTCGAACCGGGAGCAAAAATTAAACAAAGCAGACGTCAGGATAGGCATTTGGAAATTTATTCTATCGTTTATCGTTCTATCAGGTGTATCCTTCACCTGCATATTTTTCTTTTTTAAAAGTTATGACATCCAAAGGCAGGGTGTCAAAAAAGAAGCGGACGACTACCGCTATCTTCTTACCAGAAGCAATCTTCTGAAAGATCATGTAGACAGTATATTTTACCGGATGGATCAACTGGATATTAACCGGGTACAAAATGATATTTTCCTCAGAAACGCAATCATGGAAGATGTGAGAAATGCAAGAAATGCAATGGATAAGGACAGTGCTGATAATTTTAAGCATTATTCCATTCTTATGAAGCAGATCGAACCTATGCTGGCCTTAAAAAAACAGATCATTGATGTTTCCTACAAAGAACAGGTGGCTTTAAGGAATCTCAACGAATGTAAAGGAAAGATCGGAATAATCAACAGTGAACTGAAAGTAGACCCTACCAGAAAATTTTCAGGAATGAGAAGAAGAAGATAAAAACGAAAACTATGCAAGGACAAATCACATTATCAAAAAAAGAAAGGCATTATCAGTTTTTATATTTAATCTTAATGCTTTTTGCAGCGCTTATTTTTATGGGAATCATTTTCTTACGGGCTTTTCAGTCTCCGTTTTCGGATAACGATATAGTTTCCATACAGATGCTTGAAGAAAAGGCCAAATTCGATCAGAAGCAGAAGTCATCTTTCAAAGTGATGGACAGTACCTTTTCTATGATCAATAAACTTACGGACGAAGCTCCACAGCCTTTTGTGGAAAATAATATCATGTACGGAATCAACGATGTGGCCGGATATTATCAGAACGGAGACAATATCAACGATATCAGAAAAGAAGCATATCCGCAGATCGCAAAATTTTACAAAATGTATTTCAACGATAAAAAAATAATTTCCAGTAAAACGGAAAATATCAAAAACTTTGAAAAGCAGTTTGATGAATGCTCTATCGGGTTTAAAGAAAAGAAAAGCCAGCTCTTCCAACGTGAGACCGCTTTACAGTCGAGATCCCAGTAAACCCACACATCCAAAATTACACTAAAGCACAATACACATCACAATCATTAACTATGAATTACTTTCAGAAAAACAAGAAAAACATTATTATCGGTGTTATAGCAACATTGTTAATAGCTGCGCTGGTTGCATTATGGCTGCAGAAGAAAGTGATACACTCCTCAGACGATATTGTCGGGGTTGTATATCCGTCTACCTTAAAAGTAGGAGATACACTTTCATTCGAAGACAAAACGCAGTTTGCCAAAAACAAAATATGGAATTTCGGAGATGGAACTACCAGCGATAAAAATAAAGGGATCCACTTTTACAACAAACCGGGGTATTATCAGGTGACCTTGATTGTCGATAATAAATATTCCAAATCTTTTCCCATCATCGTCTCTGCAAGGACAGTACCTAAAAAAGACAGTGTAAAAACGGTAACGCTCATTGATGCACCGTCGCAGGCCATGCAGTTTGAAAATGTGCAGTTTCGTGCTATTTCAGACGGAAAACAATTTACCTGGAAATTCGGAGAAACCGGAAGAATTGATTCTAAAGATAAATTGGCGATCTATTCTTATCAAAAACCGGGCAATTATGTGGTAAGCCTGATCACAGATGAAACAGTAGAGCCCGTGCTTCACCAGATTAAAATTTTACCTGCTTACGATGCCTTAGAAGAAGAAGTAAGCGTGGAAGACAGCTATGCTAAAATTGATAACGATTTTAAATACCATCTTCAGCAGATAGCGTACGGAAACAGTTTCAACATGCATTATAATTATCTGTTGAGAACCTACCTGTGTAACAATGAAAATACAGTAGTAAAGGTAAATGACAGCAAAGTCAATAATTTCTATATGTATTGTGCAGGGCTTCAGTTTGATAAAAATAATATCATACAGACCGTTAAAGTAAATTTTGACGATGCACAGAACTGCGTTACGAAAGTAGATATTAACCAAAGCAAATAACCACGTCCTTCCGGGACATCACACCAATCGTAAAATATATAAAAGGATGAAAAATAAACTTCCTCTAGCAGCATATTATATCGGATTATCGGTATTGCTGACAGCCTGTCAGGTAAAACTACCGTCAAAAAGAACACCTGAACCTTCACAATACGGGCAGATAGATAACGCTACGGTAATTAACGGTTTTTCTAAAAAGGCCGTTCCGTGGATTGCTATTTCAGACCGCTCCAGAAACACGGCATATCTGGACAAAAATGATGAAAAATCATATAAAGAAGTTAAGTTCCTGGAACCTCTAATGGTGCTTAAACATAGGGATGGTATGGTAAAAGTAGCAGAATATATTCCTGATGCTTTAATGAAAAAAGTATCATCCAAACAAGTAAAAACCTATGGCTGGATTCCGGAATCTGATCTTCTTTTATGGAACAGTTCGCTGAAAAGCGAAAAAACAGGTTTTCCGGTAAAGGTTGCAGTGGTACCCAATAACACTGAAGTTATCAAAAACTCTGAAAGATATTATAAAAATGACTCCATCATGGTGTTCAGTTCGCCAAGCCTTATTGAGCAGGCAAATGTGAAAATTCCAAATGGACAGATGGTATATGTCTACAAACAGGCAGAAAATAATAAGCGATTTCTGGTTGGAAAAAAGCCGAGTATTGATATCGACAGTATTGGGAAAAGTCTCTACGGATGGGTAAGTTCAAACGTTATTTCCAGCTGGGGTGAGCGCTCTGCCGTTAAAATGAAAAATACAACCGGAATTACAGAGACTACCTTAGGGATTCATGAAGGATCTCCTGGAGGAAATGATTCGGAAAACAGAGTGGCTGTTCTGCTGACCGATGTTAATAAAAGAACGCCTCTTGAGAATATTTTTCCGGTAACTTTACCGCTTAATGAACCGCCGGCTCCGGATTCCAAAACTAAATATTTTACGAATATTCTGGATTACAGCAAAAATTATGTATTCAATGTATTAGGAGAACCCATTTATTTCGACCGATATAGAGAAATCACCGAGAAAAATAAAAAAATAAATATTGTATTTACCCTTGATATCAGTGCTCCGAACGCGCCATATGCTCCGATTGTAAAATCTCTTTTACAGGATTTACAGTTGAGATTTGAAAAACCTTCTTATTTTAATCAGGTGCGTTATGGTGTGGTTTTGTATAAAAATAATTCTTGCGGAGATAATGTAGCAGTGTCTCCATTAAACACGAATTACAGTAAGATTACAACATTCATTGATCAGAAAAGCAATGAAATGAACTGTATCAGCAACAGCGGATACCAGCCGGTAAATGAAGGATTAATGGCAGCGGGAGATCTTCTTTCAAATTTCCCGGACGAAACCAATATTGTTGTTACCGTAGGAACCTCAGCCGCGCAAAGCGGAAACATGTACGGAGTGATTAATTCTCTTACGCAGGCCCAGGCAAGACTGATCATGTTCCAGACAAGCGCACGATCATCAGATACGTACAATGATTTTGTTTTAATGTCAGAGAATGTAGTCACGAATACAGCCAAAAATATTGCGGAACTGAAGAAGCAGAAAATTATTAATCAGAATGATGTTTTAACAAAAAATAATTTTAATCTGGTAGAAGGAGATGAGGGTTTCTTTTCTTTAGATTATCCTAAACAAAGTATGGCTCAGGGATTTGTGATCTTTCCTAAAAAAGGAGACATCGCAACGCCGGGATATCTGAAAAAATCCGTAGACAGCCTTATTGCTCAGGTTACTTTGGATAATACAACGTTGGATAAATCTTTAAATGATTATTTTCATTCATCAGTTGGCGCAGGAAGAACAGATGTAGATCTGAAATATAAATATCTCTATCCGGGACTTACAAATCCGGTTCCTGCAGGTATTGCAGCACAGCTTATCAATTACGGAAACCCGTTCCTGGTAAAAGGATATATTCCGAAAGAACTTAAAGATTTTAAGCCCGGCCTTGAAAAGGGAATTCTTATTTCTGAAGCCGAATATGATAATTTAAAATCATTTTATACCGAAGTATATCAGAAAACAGGAGCAGAGAGAGCGGATTTCAGTCAGGCAAGAGCCGTAAGGGAATATATAAAACTGTTAAAAAAGTATAATCCTACATCAAAATTCCTTGATAAAGGCGATCTTTACAAGCAGCCTATGTCATATTCTGTAGGGGTAAATACAGGTTTTGATAATTCCGAGGAAGAGTTAATGACAAAATACATGCTGAAAGGCTGGAAAAAATCTAAAATTGTCACCAACGAAACGGCCCGAAACTATTTCCGCCACTATAAAGATCTGGCAGAAAGAATGCTTTCGCACAGAAACGACCCGGCTGTGAAGATCCAGCAAAACGGACAGACTTTTTATTGGCTTAATGAATATTTTATGCCGACCATGCAGCCCACCGAACAGCCTGAATATACTAAACATTAATAACTTATAATATTAAAAAGCGGAATTTAATTCTGCTTTTTTATTTTTTTAATGTAAATTTTTTTATCTTTGATGCTACCCAAATCATAAATATTATGTCACAGCAATCATCTCCTCATGACGGAAAGCATTTCGTCATTCAGAAAGGTAAAGCCCAGTGCAATCAGGGTGATCAGTTTCCACAGCATAAAGTAACTTCTCATCAGAAACATTTCTGGAATGACTCTGATGGTAATAATGATTTTCTGGCCGTTACAGAAGATGATCTCCAGTTTAATCCTTCCGGTCCAAGTTTTGGAAAATGCAAGCTGAAGCCCAGCTCCGGTGGAAATCTGCCTTGTTCTTATGCTCCGGCCGGAAAATGGCAGAAAACCTATGGCAAAGTAAAGATTATGGATAAAAAAATCGTTACGGAAGTATCGGAACTGCAATGTGTAGTGGGAGGAAAAATCACCATTAAAGATCATGGCCAGAGAGGGCAGATGAGCAAAAAGAATGTAAAGAATGCCGATAATAAAACGGTACAGCATATTAATCCGCTTGTAAATATGCAGGACTATAAAGAAACGGTCCTGGAAAGTGAAATTGACGCTTATTAATTCATCCTTACAAAAACATTTTCTATGTCTAAAAAAGGAGTTTCAAAAATTTCAGGAAATCCAACGCCGACCATTGGGGAAAAAACCACCTATATCGTTACAGACTGGTATCCTTCAACACCCGCCGGGGAAAGAAATCCTGCCGCAATAACCTGGGAGCTTTTTAAAAAAAGAGCTAACGGAAGTTTTACTTCAACCAATATCAAGAAAAAGGGAGACGGAAGCTTTACGTTTGGCGAAGTTGCGGCAAAAAATACCTATCGTCTGGAAGCTTATCTCCATGAACCGGAAGGCAGCGGCCCAACAACCATCGATATTACTCCACAGCCTGCAGGAACGCCGGAAATTACCAAAGTAGAGCTCCGGTACGCCGATGATACGCCGGGAACTGTTTTCAGCTATACCGACAAACTTATTGCTAAAGCGCTTTGCGTAAATCTTACGGGGAAAAAACTGGTATTTACGCTTTGGGAAGATGATGCAGCAGGAAACGGCCATAATTCCGCAAATCTCTTTGTAGACAGCCGCGAAGCCATTGTAGACAGAACCGGAACTGCCGCTGCTGAATTTGTTTTAACAAAAGCTTTAATGCAGAAAGCAGCTCAGGGTGAAACAGATCCACAGAAACTTGAATTTTATGTTACCGTAGAATATTACAGCAACAGAAAACATGCTACCAATAATGTTGCGGTTCAGAATCCGGAATATAAAGAACCTGCACAGCAGACGCAGCAATCGGGTTCGCCGCAGCAAAATTCCGGAAATCCGCAGCCTTCTCAGCAACAGCCGGTTTCAAAAACACAACAAAGTGAAGAAGCAGATCAGCCAACCCAACCTGACGCCTCCAATCAAACCAATGGAACCATAGAGCCGGAACAGCAGCCAACTCCTCAACAACCGGAAGGAAAAACGACAAGTGTTGTACAGGAACCCAAAGCTGAAAGTCTGCTCGATGCCTATTTTGCAAAGGAAGAATTTACAAAGGAAACCGATGAAACAGATGGCAATTACACTTACACATTTGCATCAAACAACAATAATATCAATAAAGATACTGTTGCGCAGATTATTAAAGGCAAAGTAGACCCTGCCATAAAAAAGGATAAAAAATACGCGAAATTTGAGACTATAAAGAACTCCCTCACAAAAACTTCTTATGCGAAAGGGGAAACTATTTCTTTTGCTTTACATAAACTGGGTCCTGTATTTGTAAAAATAAATAATGCACCGCTGGAAGAAGAAGTATATGTAGTGGCAACTACCATGCTTCTTGACGGTAAGGAAGTAAGCATAAATATTAAAGAAAAAGAACCTGTATTAATCGAAAAGGACGCCAGTCTTCCCGTATTGGAAGCCAAAGAGAACGGTGCCGAAATAACAACTCTTAAAGCGGTTGCACAAAACGGAATTGCTAAAGTTAAAATAAAACTCCGCCCAAAATCCGATGATACGCTGAAAGAATGGAAGGAAAAATTAACGGGAATAAAAGACGGAACCCACAGCTATACATTCGGGGGGAACGGCAATGCTACAGCAACGGCACAGCAAAAGAAAAAAATTGCAGGAATTATTATTAACAAAATAAAAGCCGAACTGGCAGAACAGAAAAAATTTGCTAAGAGTGAGGCTATTGAACAGGCACTTACCAAAGAAGTTTACAATAAAGACGAGCAAATTACTTTTGATGTTTATAAAAACGTGACCGAATATTTGTGGCTAAAAGCCGAATGCACAGGAAATTTACAGAAACATGAAGGTGAATTTCTGAAAAAAGACGGAGCCTATTTCGAGATCGGCAAAAAATGCCCGAGATGTACGGAGAAAATTACCATTGAGCAAATTGAAGAGCTGTATGGCGCTTTACCGGCGCATAAAGCTTTCAGACAGGAAGTGGTAGATAATCTGAACAAATATATTTTTGATTCAGGCAAAGAAATTCATATCAATACCTGTCTCAGAAAAGCTCATTTCTTTGCGCAGGTAGGTGCTGAAACATTAGGAATTAACCCGGACTGGATGGTAGAAACAGATAAATTCCGTTATTCTAAATCAAGAAGTTTAAGTATTTTCGGGCAAAGAGCAGCCAACCTCAACGCCGCAGGCCTTCTGGAAACCTATTGCAGCGAAAATCCGCAGAAAAGACTGATGAATTATATGTATGCTGCAGAAAACGGCTTTGGAAACGGAAACGGAAACGAAGCCAGTGGCGACGGTTACCTGTTCAGAGGTAGAGGACTAAAACAGCTTACAGGCCGTGGAAATTACAGAAGTGCAGCCAACTATATCAAGGAAATTTTTCCTGATGAATACACAGACCTTGAAGCAGATCCTGATAAGGTAAAAGAAGCCAAGTATGCAGTTTTAACGGCAATTGCTTTCTGGGAAAAACACGAAATTTGGAAAACGGCAGACACCGTAAAAGTTTCTACGCTGGATAATGTGAAGAAGGTGAGAAAACTTGTTAATCCGGGATTGGCAGGATTAGGAGATGCCAAATCATATTTCGACAAAGGAATCAATGTATTTAAAGTAAATTCATGTTCTCCTGTTGAAGGAGGTGATTCTGCATGGCATGACCCGATAGACAATCCGCAGAGGACGTATTATAATTCCAGCGGTGCCCATAAAGAGCAAAACGGAGCTTTCGGACCGGTGAGAACAAAAATAGTGAACGGACAGGCTGTTCCGAAAAATCATCAGGGGCTTGACATCTTTGCAGATATAGATACGCCGTGCAAAGCCTGTCTGGACGGAACCATTGTGAGCTACATGAATGAAGGAAGTGCAGGCTATGGAAATGTGCTCGTTCTGGAAGTCAGCGGGGAAGATTTAAGAAAAGCCAAAAGAAATTATACGCACGAATTTACTGCAGAGGTAGAAAGTGGATCAGGTTTTGATATTAATGCTGATAAATTTTATCTTCGTTATGCCCATTTAAAATCGGCAGTTAAAACAAGCGGAGAAGTAACGGCTGGTGAAACTATCTGTTATTCAGGTGATTCCGGGAATGCAAGCGGGGTTCCGAATCCGCATCTGCACTTTGAAGTTGCCATGAATGCTACCGGGAACGGAACAGGCCTTCAGAACCGGTACAACCCTGCTTATTTTGTAAGGCTTACAGCAATCGATCAGCCGGCGCAACAGACTGTAAAGGAAGCAAGATCTTAATGTAAAGAAAAAATGTATGTACAAATCGCTTTTTAAAATATCACTTTTACTGTTCGGGTTTACCCTGTTCAGCTGTAAAGAAAACAGACAAACCACAGCAGAGCAGAAACAGGTAGCAGCAACATCTGTTGTTCAGGCTGCTAATCTCAATGTTGCGGAAAGCAGCAAAAAAGTACAGGAAAATGCAGATCGCGAAATTTCTTTCGATATTGTAGATCCCTTCAGGAAAGATGATTATGAAAACTGTTACGTTCATGGAGCTACAAGGCTTATCCATAAAACTGACAACAGCTTTATGCTTACAAAAAAAGATTTTGCGATTACGGATGTAGACTTTTCAGATATTAATTACGAAGGACCGGGTTACACCATCTATTCTTACGAGTCTTCAGCCAATAAAAATATGGAGGTTATTATCATTGAAGGGCAGGCAGATATCGGTACAGCATGGTATTATGTAGTAGTTCTGGATGGTGAAGATCTCGTAGACAAATTTTATGTAAAAGAGCCGAGGGCCAATTCAGAAAATACGGATATGAAAGATTTTATCAACGTTGCACTGAAAGATAAAGATCTTGTGCTGAAATTTAAAAAAGATAAAATTGCAGGATATTCCAAGGCATTGCCGAATTTAAGAACAGAAGGAAGTTATTTATGTTTAGACAAAAAAATTAAATAATTTTTATATTAAAGAAAGTAAAAGAGGTCTGCATTATGTAAGGCCTTTTTTTGTTTTGGAAAGCTTTGAAGAATAAATTAAGTGTTACCTATTACAAAATATCCTGATATTTTACTTAATGATTTTAAATCTTATATAATCTAATGTTCGAATAATTGTAATTAAAAAGCTTTATTCAGATTGTTATAATGATGCTGATCAGGATTAATTAAAGAAATTTGCGTTCAAATTCAAATAAAATATTTTCATACAGAAAAATATGTATTTTTGATTTATCAATCACATAAAATAAAACTTTTATGATCAGTAAAAACTTTTCCGTTATATGTCTTGTTGCTGGGTTTTCTTTGGTTTCATGTAATAAAAATGAGAACCGGCACACAAAGAACACTAAAGATTCTTCAGTTGTTTCCGAGGTGATGAAAGAAGATCAAAAGCCGGTTCAGGATCAGAAAACGGAAAAGACAGATTCTTCTGCAGGAGAAGATGAGCATAAGGACGATGCAACAATAGCGGTGTCTAAAAAAACTGTAGATGGAACTTTCGTAGCCAGTAACTGTGACGGCGGAAGATTTTCAATAGAATTTAAAAATACAGGCGGACAATCCACCTTCAAAATATTTGATAAAAAGAAAATCATTGCAGCAGGAAATGTATCGGCGGAAACCGATGAAAAAACGGGAGAAATAACCAATCTTGAAATGGGCGAAATAGGTGGTCTTTATCAGGGCGATAAGATTATTATCCAGAACTATGGCAACTCTATGAATGAATTTGATCATTTTACGCAGTGTGGCGACAAATATCTTGAATTCAACAGGATGAAATAACTTCCATTATTCTTATTACAGCAATCACCTCAAAAAAAATATTTGTAAAATAAAAATTTTACACTAAATTGTGGTAAGCCAAAAACAGAATATATGATCGTTCATTTTATACTTTCCGGGGAAACGCTGGAAAGCATATCTGAAGAAATTCATCTTGAAAATCCGAAATACCTGAAAGAATTTCACAATACCCATTGTGCAAGGGAAGATTTTATACAGAATACACTCATTCCCGGAAAAAAGCTGATTATTCCCGGCATAAATAAAGTACGAGAATACAACAGCCTTAATGATGCCCCCTTTAAAAATCCCAAACTCAACCCTGAAATTCCCTTCAGTCCGGAAAATTTCAGCAGAATATATGCTGTGGTTAATAAAGAACTATATGAAAATGAGCTTGAAAAACGACATGCTGTTCTTACCTATACGGTTTCTTTAAAATGGATGCGAAACGAAAACGGCTTTCATATTTTTCATCTTTTTAAAAATAATTTTTCAGACGGACAGGGAAATATAATGACAGATCTGGCTTCAGAATCCATCCGCTCGCTTAATCCACTGGAAATTAAAACAGATCTCAAAGGAAATCTGGTGAGCATACAGCTTACCCAGCAGACGATGGATCATTTTGAAAAAATTATGAAACGTTTGTCAGATCTTTTCCCGGATAAATACGCGGAAATTTATCTCTATGAATTTGAAAGAGCTGTTCGGAACAGGAGTATTTTTAATTCAAGAATGAAAAATGATGTCTTCATTAAAAACTATTTTGCATCATTAAGAAATCCGTTTGCAAATGGAAAATCTTTTTTTCAGCAGTCTGTGGGGGAAGAGAATACGGACATTACGCTTCAGCAGAAAATTGAAAATCCGGAATACGATAATGAAATTGTAATACTTCAGAATCCTCAATACTCCGAAAGTGACATAGAATTTTCCGGAAAATATACATTGTATACAAAAACAGGATTGATTAAAAATATAGACCTCCATTATACTGTCTTTCAATTTGGGTTTAAAAACTCGAGTTTCTTTACTGTGTCAGAATTGTCTTAAGCCTCATAAACAGGGATATGTTAAATGTATGTTAAATCATTTGTCGTAGAATTACGACATCAAATCGTAGTATTACTACAAAATATCAGATAGTTGTGAAAAAACTTTTCTAAGAAATTTTGCCCTCCTATCTTTGTTACACAATCACCGAATCACAAAATATTATTAACGATTAAAATTTACCATCATGGCAGCAAATTCAAGAGGAATTCTTAAATTCAATGGAGGAGAAGGTCAAAAACTGTTAAAGCTGAACTACAGTGTGTCAAGATCAACAGATGTATCGGGCAGAGTAGCTTCAGATCCTTCCAACGCAATCATCAAAGTAACTGTAGAAGCAACTGAAAAATCAGATATTCTGGAAAGTTTACTCAACGGAAAATACAAGCCTACAACAGGTGAAATTACATTTAATAAATCCCACGAAGAAGGCACATTGATCACATTAAACTGGGAAAACGGATATGTAATCCAGCACGAAGTAGATTTTGATGCCGTAGACGAAAACAGCATGCTGATCAGCTTTATCATCAGTGCAGAAACAATTGATTACGGAAATTCTAAGTATGAAGGACTTTGGCCTTCAAGCTAAAACCAGACGTAATTTAATATTCATAAGGGAAAGACTGTCATCACGAGGCGGTCTTTTTTTACCATTATCAGCAGCTGTTTATTATATTTAAATTATTACTGCTGCTGTTTCAAAAAAAACATATGTTTTCTACTCTCAAAAAAAACTGATATATTAGTAGAAAGGTAAAATTTTCAGGAGGTTATGGATTAATTTTTGCTGCTGTTTAGCGAAATATGACCGGTGAAAATTACCACACCACAAAAAATATTAATCTGAGAAAAAAATCGCAATGGGAGTACTAGTAACCAATGATACAGTAAAACAGCTATTTCATATCGCACAGTCTATCGCGAAAGAGAATTATAACGGAACGTTCGGCGGACCGCATATTCTTCAGGCATTAATGCATAAAGACATCGGCATTTCGGATTTTTTGAAAAGCATCGATAAAGATCCCGGATATTTCTATGAATGGGCAGATGTACGAATCGAAGATTATCCCAAGACAACTCATCTTCCGGATGAGGTAAAAGAAGATGAATCAGTAGATACAATCGTAGAAGAAGCTGATGATATCCGTTTAAAGCTTGGTTTGGATGAGATCACTCCGATTTGCATTCTGACAGCAATTGTAAAACCGCAGGTGGCTTTTTCACTGCAGCAACTGAAATCACTGCCGCTCCGGGAGCACGAAATTTTCAGCCTGTACAGGAAAGATACGCCATATGAAAATTCAGGAAATCAGGAATTCTCTTCTTTGTTTTCAAACGGATCAGATTATTCCGATAATTCATTTCCTTCTATTAAAAATTATTGTGTCGACCGCACAGCGCAGGCCAGAAAAGGAGAAATTGAAAATATCATCGGAAGAGATAAGGAACTTAGAATGCTGGTGGAAATTCTCTGCAGGAGAAGCAAGCCGAATGTTATCATCATTGGTGAACCCGGAGTAGGAAAAACCGCACTGGTAGAAGGATTTGCCATCGAAATTACAAAAGGAAATGTTCCGGAAATGCTTAAAAATGGAACTTTGCTTGAACTGGATACCGGGGCTTTATTAGCAGGGACTTCATACAAAGGCGAAATTGAAGACCGCCTTAAAAAAGTAATCAATGAATGCAAAAAGATAGAGAAAGCCATTCTTTTCATCGATGAAATTCATACACTTCTTGATCCTAAAGGCAGTATCGGAAATGTAGCCAATTTACTGAAACCGGAACTCGCAATAGGTGAAATCACCGTAATCGGAGCGACGACACAGGAAGAATACAGGAAAATTATAGAACCTGAACAGGCTTTTAACAGAAGGTTCGAAGTACTTACTGTACATGAACCGGACGAGAAAACCTGTGTTAAAATGATCGACGTTCTTCTCGAAGGTTATAAAAAACATCATGGTATAGAGGTGGAAAAAACGGCTCTGCCCGAATGTGTGCGCCTTGCTAAACGTTATGCTAAAGGTAAAAAATTACCGGATGCTGCTATTGATTTGTTAGACAGGACAATGGCCGCGATCAAAATGCTGGACGAACTTTCTGAAAAAGAACTGGAAAGCTGGAAAAACAGCTATGATGAAATTCTAAAAGAAGAATATTTCGATGAAAAAGATAAAGCTGATGAGCTGATCTGGACCTATAATTTGCTGAGGGATAAAATCAGCCCGATTTTATGGGGATCGCTCAGCGAACAGCCGCAGATAGACAACTCAATGCCGGTAGAGCAGATCCGGAAAACCATTGAAGATACCTATGCGGAACTCTTGCAGCACGCCGCCAGGAAACGAGAAAAAGTAGATCGTCTTGAGCTTGCAGCAGTAATGGCAGCGAAAACCAATATTCCGATCGGAAAAATTCAGGCACAGGAAAAAGAAAAGCTTCTGAATATGGAATCGTTGCTGATGAACAGGGTTGTGGGACAGGATCATGCACTGAAAATCCTTTCTGATGCTATTGTGGAAAACCGAAGCGGATTGAATAAACCGGGACAACCGATTGGATCTTTCTTCCTTCTCGGACCTACCGGAACCGGAAAGACAGAGCTGGCAAAATCCATGGCCGAATTGCTTTTCAATGATGAAAAAGCGATGGTTCGCTTCGATATGTCAGAATTTAAAGAAGAACATTCTGCAGCGCTTCTTTACGGTGCGCCTCCGGGATATGTGGGCTACGAAGAAGGCGGTATGTTGGTTAATAAAATCAGACAACAGCCTTACACCGTGGTTTTGTTTGATGAAATTGAAAAAGCGCATCATTCGGTATTTGATGTGTTTTTACAAATTATGGATGAAGGAAAAGTGCATGATAAGCTTGGAAAAGAGGGGGATTTTAGCAATGCTTTGATATTATTTACATCAAATATCGGAAGTGAAGAAATTGTAAAGCAGTTTGAAGAAGGCAAAGTTCCGGAATCATCTTCTCTAATGCAGATTATGTCTAATTCGGGACGTTTCAGACCGGAGTTTCTGGCAAGAATTACAGAAATTATTCCTTTTGCACCAATTACCGAATCGATTGCTGAACGAATTTTTAATATTCAATTAAAATCACTTCATGCATCATTAACAAGATTGGGAATGACCTTGAAAATTTCAGATGAAGCCGTGAAAAATCTTGCATTAGGCGGATTCAGCAGCAAATATGGAGCAAGGCAAATCTCGGGAGTTATAAGATCTCAGCTTGCAAGGCCTATTTCTAAAATGATCGTTCGGGAAGAAGTAAAAGCGGGGCAGACAATTCACGTAGACTGGAATACAGAAGAGGAAAAATTAACCTGGAAAGTAGATTAAACAAAAAAATATACGTTAAATTCCTTATTTACGTTAAATAAGTATATGAAACCAAATCTCAAAAATATTATCCTCACAGGAATACTACTGTTGTGTTCAAACATCATGAATGCACAGTTTCTTGCTGCTTCAGATACCTCTGAGAGCAGCGTGAGAAAATATAAGAGTATTATCAGTTCCAATAAGGAAATCGTTGAATTTATAGAATATTCTCTTGTTCAGAAAGGTCTCCCGAAACACCTCAGGAATCTTGCTTTAATTGAATCCCATTTCAACAGGAATATTACCTCCGGAGCAGGGGCGGTAGGCGTATGGCAGTTTATGACTTCTCATGCCAACCAATATGGTCTTACCCAGCAAAACAGGAATGACCTTTACAAAAGCACGAAAACCGCAGTCGTTTCTCTTACCAACCTATATAAAAAATACAACAACTGGATAACGGTAGTTGCTGCATATAATTGTGGTGAGGGAAATATTGCAAAAGCGATGACTGCAGCCAACTCATCACAATATCATGTATTTTATAAATTTTTACCGGAAGAAACCATCAACCACGTAAAAAAATACCTCAATGCGTGCTACGCTACCGGCGAACTACAAAGTGTATTGAGTAATTATAATTCTTCCAGAATGAATACGATATTTTTTGTGAATGGCGGAAGCAGAAAAAATAATGAGCAGCTGGCAGAGACAGATATTAATGCCGGATTTAATTTAAATGTTATAGCAGATGAACTTGATCTGGACGTTAACAGGCTTCTCACCTGGAATCCCGGGATTTCCGAAGATCTTCAGAATAAAGGAGAAGGAACTCTTTATCTGCCGAAAGATATCATGCCGGATTTTTTATTAAAGAAAACTAAAATTCTCTCGAGATCAATAAAAGAAACTTATACACCCCACACCAAACAGTAAGAACACACACGATAATGTTTAACCTTACAAATAACAGGTACTATGAAAACAGAATCTGAAAATATACTTAAAAGCCCTTCGTTCCGGCCATCTCAGAATGCCGACGGAATTTCGGAGAATCATCATGCAGGGATCAACAGGCTGGTGAAACTTTCTCTTGTTATTGAAGGAAAAGTTATTAAATATTACAAACATTTTAAACTTACACAAAGTACGAAAAGGCACCATGAGTTCAGTCTTACGCTTGCTCATGACGCACTCGGCGACCGACAGACACATACGCTTGAAGAAGCCAATAAATTTCTGGGTAAAAGGCTTACCGTCGTTATTTCTTACAAAGACATTGATAAAAGCCCCGAAAGAACATTTGTAGGAGTTATTACCGGTGTCGGCTTTAGCCAGGAAAGAATGAGCCTTGGAAATATTGTTTTAACAGGTTACAGTCCGACGATTTTATTGGACGGTGCACCGCATGTTCAAAGTTTTGGAGGAGCGTCTCCAGTGAATATGGGAATTATTGCGAATGAGGTCATCAAACAGGGAATTGATTCCAGCCGTTTTGATGTGAGAGTTGATACCAACGACTATTCCCAGATTATTTACAGCAGCCAGTACGACGAAACGCATTACAATTATCTGGCGAGAATGGCTGAAGCCTACGGCGAACAGTTTTATTATGACGGCGAAGTACTTCATTTCGGCAAACTGCCGCCTCAGAATAAACCGATCAAATTAACATATGGGAGCAGCGCCAATGACATTCGCGTTGAATTAAAAGCAGTTCATACAAAACCTCAGTTTTACGGCTATAACAGCAGTAAGAATGAAAAGCTGAAATCCGGGGATACGCCTGTTCAGCACTTAGGAGATTTAGCTAAAACAGCGTATGCCCATAATGAAAAAATATATAAAACTCCTGCTCTCCAGGTTGCTCCTATTAAAGCAGCAACACATCTTGATGTGGAGTATTCACAGAAAAGCACATCCGGAAGTCAGGCGGTTAATGTATTTTCTTTATCAGGAAATACAACCGTTCCTTTTTTACACCCGGGATGTGTGGTTGATGTCCAGATGCGTAAAATAGATACCAATGAATCTGCCTATTTTACAAGAATCATGGTTACGGAAGTTTCTCATGAAGTGGATACAAGAGGACATTATACCGGAAGCTTTGAAGGGATTGCTTCTGATACCGGATTTTTACCCAAACCTGAATTTAAAACTCCAAAAGCAGAGCCACAGATTGCAACCGTAATTTCAAATGCGGATCCGGAAGGGCAAGGACGAGTGCAGGTGAGATTCGATTGGCAGGCTAATGATACTACCCATTTTATCCGGATGATGAGTCCGGATGCAGGAGGAACAGATAAAATTAC
This sequence comes from Chryseobacterium sp. PET-29, assembly GCF_025736815.1. NCBI lineage: Bacteria > Pseudomonadati > Bacteroidota > Flavobacteriia > Flavobacteriales > Weeksellaceae > Chryseobacterium > Chryseobacterium sp. PET-29. Next base: position 27,165 of record NZ_CP107053.1, read on the forward strand.
CCAGAACAGAGGCTATGTGGCTATTCCGGAGGTTGGAGATCAGGTTATGGTGAACTTTGTACACAGTCATCCTGACAGACCTTTCGTGATGGGAGGAATGTTTCACGGCGGTGTCGGACTTGGTGGCGGTGCGGACAACAGGGTAAAATCCATTCAGACCAGAAGCGGGCACAGAATTGTTTTCACGGAAGATGAAAGCATTGTTATCACCGATAAATCAGGAAATGAAATTCATCTGGATACAACGGGAAGCAATATCACCATCACGGCTCCGGAAACGATGACCCTGAACTGTAAGAATATGAATATCAATGTCGGAATGAATATGACCACCAACGTCGGAATGAATAAATCTGATACGATTATGGTGAATCATACCGAAAGTGTGGGATCCATGAAATATCTTTCTACCGGTGCCGATTTCATGACGAATGTCGTTGGGAAAATGAGCCATTACGTAAAAGGAGACATGGAAGTGTATGGAGAGAAAGAACATAGGCTTACTTCGATGAAAGGTATTCAGGTTAGCAGCGAAGGGAAAGTAGAACATCATTCGGAAAAAGAAGTTCAGAATAATAGCGGAGAGAAATCTAAAAATTATTAATCATGAGCATCGAATATTTTGTAGAAGGCAAAACAGTTACCCAGACAGGCGGTAATTACAGAGCCTACGCTAAAGAAGGCATCAGCCACAGCAGCGCAGTTTCGGTGGAACAGAAAGGAAATCAGACTGGTGTAACCTACAATCCCGCCCAGAAGATTAATCCTCATGACAAGCCTGTTAATACCATTGATGTAACGTTGAATCTTTTTTTTGACGGAACACTTAACAACAAAACAAATACACAGGCCGGCGCAAAACAGAATAAGCCAAAAGGAAGCTATGCCAATGACTTCAGTAACGTGGCAAGAGGCTATGATTGCATTGATCCGAATGCACAAAATCAGGTTGCCTATTATGTTGAAGGAATCGGTACGGTAGATAATAAATCTGATAACGATACCTTATGGCTGTTCCCGGCTAAAGGTGCAGGGATGGGAATAAGTGCAAGAGGAGTACAAGCCAAGGCGACAAAAGGCTGCGTAAAAGGTGCAGAAGCAGTTCAGAAAAAATTCCAGGGGAAAAAGATTGATGTCCTCACAGTGAATGTTTACGGATTCAGCAGGGGCGCCGCCGCAGCGCGTCATTTTTTGCATATCGCCGGTACAGCCGTCAATTCACAGAAGATTTCAGATAAACAGATCCTTGTATATCCGCCCGAAGATTATGAAAAATCGGATGCCGAACCGAAACCCAATCAATATGTTATTGTTAACGAACCCGATTTTCCATTGCTTAAATATGGATATTTCGGCGCCTGTCTTATTCAGCAGAAACTTAAGGTTAAGACGGTACGATTTAATTTTGTTGGGCTTTATGACACCGTTGCTTCATTCGGAGTTAATCATAAGGGTACTTCATTATTCGGATTCAGCATTATTGATGATGATTCCAAACAGCTTGGGCTAAATGCAGTGAGAAACGCATCATTTGTGTTGCAGCTCGCCTCATCAGACGAGTATCGTGACAATTTCAGCCTTACCAATATAGACAGTGCAGGAATCAGGGGATTGCAGCTTACTTTGCCGGGAGTACACTCAGATATCGGCGGTGGTTATGTAAATAATGATAAAGAAGATGTTTTGCTGCATGAGGAAATAAATTCCAGCAGAGAATGTGAAAGATTCAGGAATATACTGATTGAGGAAGGATGGTACAATCCGCAAGAGATCACTATTGAATCGAGCATAGTTCCCTCGCGAACAGCGTCCATAAAATATAAGCTTTGGGGAAGAAGAAAAAAAGTATCGAATGAATACGACAAGGTATCACTGCATAACATGTTTTACTACTCAAAACAGTTTGAGGTAAAATATAATGAAGGCCTGGTGGCGGATCATCAGATTAAAGATGGTTTTATCGCAGATGTCAGCAACAAGCTCACTGCAAAATATATCGCTTCCTGTAATAATCTGAGGAATCAGTATGTGAAAGAATATAATGCAGGAAAACATCCTTCGGCAGGTGAATATATAAGCCGCGCAGGAAGTTATTCTTACCTGAATTCCGGAATAGATATTAAAAAACTGAGGAATGTGTATTTACATTGGTCTGCCAATAAAGATTCATTCGGTATGGGACCTAGATTTTCGGGACCGAAAACAGCAGCAGAACGCAAAAGATATATATTAAATGGATAAATGGAAAACTCTTATTATTGCTCTGGGAATGCTCCAGCTTATGAACTGTCAGGATATGAAGAAAAAAGATGATATGCCTATGCCAACATATGACGTACAGATTTCACACCCGTGGAACAACTATCTTATCACTCCTGTGGAAGACAAGATTATAACATTGGAAGGGGTTCCTGCCGGTTTGCCGTACGGAAGCTCATCCGGAACATGGGGAGATTCGGGGAAAGGCTTTACAGAGCAGTCGGGAACGCCTGTTGGAGCAGATATTGTGTACTTTTCCAGATATGAAGACACTTTTTATCATCTTAAAGCAGATTTCCCGAAAGATAAGGTAACGGAACTTGTTGATCGCGCTTATGCCAACAATGAATCAGACTCTTCAGATGAACCGATGAAAGAGTTTATCAATATTAAACAGGAATCTGATTATTACGAAAAATATAATCAAGCAGGAATGGCTTACTATAAATTCGGAACACTTGTATTTGGATTTGCTCCGAAAGGGATGGTTGTTGTCTGGCTTAAATTCGGATATGTTTCCGTGCAGCTGGGTGAATTTCAGGCTGAGGTGGTAAAAGACGATAAAAAATACGCAGATAAGCTGTTTTCAAAAATTTCGCAGACCCGGGAAGAGATCAAAAAAAATATGTTTATCCCCGACGCATCACCCAAAGAATGGAAAAATTATCAGAAAAGATATTTATGGACTCCTTATATCACCTCAGAAAATAAAGGGTTTCGTTTATTTAAAATACAATCGGAATATTATAATGGAGAAAGAGAAATTATGCTCCGTCCGTGGGTAATGAAACCACCAATGAAAGAAAGGGCTGTTCCGAAAGAGATCACTTTCTTTTGGGAAACCGGGAAAGGACAGGCTTATGAAGGCCGTGTTTTTTTAAACTGGGAAAACGCAAACGAGTTGCTGGAGAAAGCAGGAAAAGATTTTAAACTTAACATTAAAGTAGCGCCGGACAACAGCAATATGGAAATCATGGTCAACGAACAGAAGGTTCCTGTAGACAGCACAAGAATTTATCAAAGTGATCTTACTTTTAAAGAATCATATTGATAATTCGAAAGCTCAAAATCTCAAATAACTAAGATATAAAATCCGGCAGGCTAATCACTGCCGGATCTTTATTTTATATGTTAAAACAATTTTAAAATCACCTTAAATAAATCTTAATATTTCCCTTTATTGTATAATGATATTTTATAAGTATTAATTTTATTTAAATTTTAAATATATGATTTATAGATTATTATGTAAATTTTTATTTCATTTGTAGTAGAATTACGACATCAAATCGTAGAATTACGACAAAAAATAAAATTAATATTACAAAATTTTCGGAATTAAAATTTGTGATCTATCTTTGAATTAACAAATCAACGAAACCAACCAAATCACAAAATATTATTAACGATTAAAATTTACAAATCATGGCAACAAATTCAAGAGGAATTTTAAAATTCAACGGAGGAGAAGGTCAAAAATTATTAAAGCTGAATTACAGTGTGTCAAGATCAACGGACGTATCTGGTAGAGTAGCTTCAGACCCATCAAACGCATTAATTAAAGTTACAGTAGAAGCCACTGAAAAATCAGATATCCTGGAAAGTTTACTGAACGGAAAATACAAACCTACAACAGGTGAAATTACATTTAATAAATCCCACGAAGAAGGTACCCTTATCACATTAAACTGGGAGAACGGATATGTCATTCAGCACGAAGTAGACTTTGACGCTGTAGACGAAAACAGTATGCTGATCAGTTTCATTGTTAGTGCCGAAACAATCGACTACGGAAATTCTAAATACGAGGGTCTTTGGCCAAGCAGCGGTAACTAATACCTACAATCATCTTAGTAAAAATAAAATTGGTTACAGAATAGCTCAGCTCGTAGGAGTAGCTATTCTGTTTTTTCTTTTCTGAAGAAGATAAAAATGGTCCCAAAAGTTAATAAATGTTATAAAATAGCATCCATGTTCAAAATTTATTATCTTTAATATCATTTAAAAATAATAAAGTATGGAAGCGTACAATTTTGAAACGGCAATCAAACCCTTTTTTTGGGTAGCCTCAGAAAAGACTTTTTCAGTATGTTTAAATGCAGGAACCTACAAACCCGAAATTTTCGAGTGGCGCAAAGATGAAGGTTTCGAAGGCAATGGATACGATTGGGCTTCACTTGCGAAAGTTTTTGTAGAAGAAAAAAGGCCCGATCTTGCAGATGAAATTAAATTTGATCCGGAAGCCGACATGTTTTGTGCCTATTCCAACAATCCGGAACGCTTAAAAGAATTTGTAACAGACTTTAAAAAAACCTGTGAAGATGAAATACAGATTCAGGATCTTTTCCTGAAAGCAGAAATAGATTAAAAAACAAAGACCTCGATGAGGTCTTTTGTATTATACACAAAAAATTAAATGATAGAGGATTTCGGGGGCGGGAGCTTTGCTCCCGCCCCCGAAATCCTTCAAGACCTTTGTAAAGAAAAATAAGTATTTTAGACGAAAGTTTGAAACCATGAAACCAACCTTTTTTTCTACACCGCAGAAATTCAGAAAATGGCTTGAAGAAAACCATCAGTCAGAAAAAGAACTGCTGGTCGGATTTTACAAAGTCGGAACCGGGAAACCTTCCATAACTTGGCCGGAATCTGTAGATCAGGCTTTATGTTTCGGATGGATAGACGGCGTGCGGAGATCTGTTGATGAAGAAAGTTACAGCATCCGTTTTACACCGAGAAAACCGACAAGCATCTGGAGTGCCGTTAATATAAGGAAAATGGAAGAACTTACAAATGCAGGTCTCATGACAGAGGCTGGAAAAAAGGCTTTTCAGCTTAGAAAAGAGGAGAAATCAGGAATATACTCTCACGAAAATGAAACCGCTGCATTGAGTCCGGACTTTGAAAAACAATTTAAAGACAACAAAAAAGCCTGGGCATTTTTCAACAATCAGGCGCCTTCTTATAAAAAAGTAATGCTGCACTGGATCATGCGGGCGAAACAGGAAAAAACCAGATTGTCAAGACTGGAAAAGACGATTAAGGAAAGTGAATCGGGAAAGAGAATTTTATAAGATGCAGGAATTTTTAATTTTTATAGCAATTTTATTGGGAATATCAAATTTCCATTATTTTCTGTTTTTTAGGAGGGAAAATAAGCAATTGAAGTTAAAGATATATGTAACCATAATTTTTGCTGTTTCAATTATTTCAAGTCTGTACATCATTGCAATAACTTCCGGATTTTTCTACGATGAAGTATTACAAAACTGCTTCTTTTTGGTATTGATGAATTTTTTAATTCCAGGATATTTTTTAATGCTTTACGGAATCAATTCCATATTGGGAAATATTCCTATTATACGTGGATATTTTAGCTTTAATGTAATATTCTGTACTTTATTTCTCAGTGCTTCAATGCTGTATTATTTTTTAAGTATGTTTATTTTATCATTTAAATTGTATTAAGACTAATCATTATTTTAACATGAATAACGAGTTTCAGGAAGAATTAAATTTACATTCAGCAGGAGCAATAATAAGGCATGCTTCTGTTTTTAACCAGTTGGAAAGTCATCAGAATAATTTTCAGTTAAGTAAAGAGTTTACCGATAAATGGGTTCTTCCATTATATATGAAAATAAGAAATACCCATGACCTTTCGTGGGTAGATTATCTTCTGGAATTGAAAAATGAATTGACCGAAGATGTAACTTTAGCGCTCTTAGGAGATTTTAATTGGAGAACCAGAACAGTTGGAGCTTATCTGTCTGTATTGAAAAATTATGAAAGTCAAATACCCATTATTGGTGTTCATTTACTCAAAAGTGAAGTGTGCTATGCGGGAGATTTATATGCTCTGGTTCTTGCTTATTATAATACTCCTGAAACAATAGAATATCTTCATCAATATTTAGAATATTATTTGCAAAAACCTGAGCTTGACTTTGATCAGCAAGCTGTATTGGAAGCTGTAGCTTATCTTGACATTATCAATAAAACAAATAACCTTTCTAAATACTTGAAACTATGGAACAAGATGCTGATTGAACAAGGTGAAATTTCCAAAGTAAGAAATATTCAGATTGCTAAAATAATTGAACAGCAAGAAGGCAAAGGAAGTTCTGAAAAATATTTAAAAAGCTTGGATCAGGTCATTATAAATCCTGAATTGAGCGTTAAGCACATTACCGAACAAATCAAATTTTTACAGGAATTGAAACCTTATTTTGACTAAATATATCCTAACTTTGAAGCCATAAACAAGAAAATTAACAATGCATACAGATACATTAGATTTTTGGGTAGGAAATTTTAACAGTGAAGAAGATTTTTATGATTTTGTGGAAGAAGATGAAAACTATTATCTCCTTGAAGAATCTGATGACATCCATATTTCAAAATTTGCCGCTTCACAGAATGTGGTGTGGCTTGATCATGATTTTGTAGAGTACGGCTATGAAGATGGAAACAAAACCATCTATGAAAAATTTGCCGCGTATTCTTTTGCCGAACAGTGGCTCCCGATATTGGTGAACAGGCTTAATGAGATCAATCTGAAATTTGAAGTGAATGCCATCATCTTCCTTAATAAAGGACAGGTTCCGAAGCCCGTTTCCGTTGAGAACGATTTTTTCTCTCTGACGTATGTTGGCGGCATTGAATTTAGTGCATAATATTTCATGGCAGAGAATATAAAAAATTACAAAAATTTATTAAAAGTTTTTGCCGAATTAAGAAAGTACGGTATTATTACAAATGATTTTATAACAGGTTGGTCGGATGAAATTCTGTCCTCAGAAAAAAGATCCGAATATGAGTTTATTGAAATCTCCACAACAAATTCTACTCATGATTTAATTACCATATTAGACAGGAATTCTCAAAATGCTGATATAGAAATTGTTTGCAGGGCAATACTCGGAATTCTTTATCATTTGTTAAATACAAAATCTTTGGAATTTAAAAAAGCGCTTAAGATAATCTGTGAAATTTCTTATGAAGAAAGACTTACGAAAGATGAGCAGTATCTGCTTTACGGATTTTCAGAATATTCAATGTATGATCTTGATGGTCCCTATGAAGGTTTTCGCCTGTTTAAGGAAGATTTAATTAAACTTTTAAAAATATATCAAAGCTTCACGCTATCAAATTATACTGAATGGCAGATAAAAAATGAAATTCTGCGACATGCGCTTGACAAAGAACTCGATAGGATCAAATGGAACTATCCTTATTAGTTATGAATTAAAACTACCGATGATCTGGCCATTATCAGAATGACAAAATAAACTAAACCATGAAACAATTTAAACTTACAGGCGGTGCGAGAATTGGAAGAGTAAATGCAAGTTATCCTTTTGCCAACCTTTATGCTGACGAAAATACGCTCAAAATAGATGCCTCACTTGCCGGAAATGTTATTTTCCAGCCGCAGGATATTATTTCGATTAAACCTTATATGGCTATTCCTCTTATCGGACAGGGAATTAAAATTTTACACAGAGTAGAAAATTATAATCAGAACGTGATTTTCTGGACCATGAAAGATCCTGAATTTGTGATCAGCCAGATTAAACAGACCGGATTTTTGGAGAAAGCCAATTTTCCTCTTACTGAAAAAGATCAGCAGATCATCCGTCAGCAGAGACAGGGCGGATTTCCATTAAAGCCGTTTTTTCCGGTGGTATTTATTCTCCTTTGGAATATTCTTCTTTTATATGATATTCTGCCTTTTTTCTTGCAGAAAAGATCCGGTGGACCTTTTGGATTTGGAATCTGCACCGCACTGGGTTTGCTTTTTCTTACTGCTTTAATGACGCTCATTTCCGGAGGATTCAGAAAGCTTATTCTGAAAGATGGCAGAGAACTGGAAGATATTAAGAAGTTTGCCATTTTTATTTTGCTGATTAGCGGGATCATGTTTGCCGCATTTTTTACCTTAGCTTTATCATAAATTAAATCATGGTTTCCAGAAAGCTGCTCACAATTAATATTGTTGTTGTACTGTTGTTTATTGCAGTACATACTTTAGGTGGCTATCTTCTTATATATCCGGGAAAATCTGATGTTCGGACAATTATATCGGAAAGCAGGCCGCAATATCTTTTGATCGCTTTGGCTATATTTGCTTTGATTGCCTGGCTGATTAGTCATTTGAGGATTAAAAATTTAAATCCGAAAAATAAATTTCTTTTAGTATTTACCGTATTCTGTGGTATATTGTTAAGCTATGTTATATATTTTGATGCAGCTACTTACATATCAACCCGAAAAGCCATTAAAGAATCTGAAAATGAATATATTCAGCAGGCAAAAGAAGATATCAAAAAAGATAAAATTATGTACCGGTTTGCAGGTGGACTTTCTATTCCGGAATATGATACCAAAACGCAGAATAAGATGGACAGTATCCGGAAAAAATTCGGAATAAGCTATTTCAATACAGGTTGTATTGTTGATATAATTGATGGTGAAGGACAACAAAAATATAAAGAAACGGTAAAGCCTTATCTTGATAAAAGAAATGGAAAAGGTTGGGAAGAAAAAATGAATAAGGAAATTGAAAATTTAAAAAAAGTAAAGCTGCCGCATTCTTACAACAGATAATGAAAAATGCTTCGACTGGCTCAATATAACATTACTAAAAATTCACCGTTTAAACAGTTAGTTAATATTAGCATTGTCATGCTGAACCTGTCGAAGCATCTATATGGTTAAATCAATGCGCTTCCAGCCAGTTATTCCCAACACCTACCTCCACCAGCAATGGAACCTGCGTTTCAATCGCATTTTCCATTTCCATTTTAATGATGTTGGTGGCTACTTCGATTTCATCGGCCGGAGCTTCAAAAACCAATTCGTCATGTACCTGCAGCAGCATTTTGGTTTTTAATTTTTCTTTTTCAAGTTCTTTCTGAATTTTAATCATCGCCATTTTCACCACATCGGCGGCACTTCCCTGAATCGGGGCATTTACGGCATTTCTCTCGGCGTGTCCGCGAACCACAAAATTATTCGAATTGATGTCTTTCAAATGACGCTTTCTTCCCAGAATGGTTTCCACATAACCTATTTCACGGGCTCTTTTCACCTGCTCTGCCATATACTCTTTCAGTTTCGGATAAGTAGCATAATACGCATCGATCATCTGTTTCGCCTCACTTCTGGACAATCCGGTCTGCTCTGCAAGAGCGAAAGCGCCCTGTCCGTACAAAATCCCGAAGTTGACGGTCTTCGCCTGGCTTCTCTGGATTTTTGAAACCTCTTCAAGCGGAATATTAAACAGCCTTGCCGCTGTCGAAGCGTGAATATCTTCTCCGTTCTGGAAAGCCTTAATCATATTATCTTCTCCGGAAATTTCAGCAATGAGACGAAGCTCGATCTGTGAATAATCGGCAGAAATAATTTTTTTACCTTCTCCCGCCACAAAAGCACCACGGATCTGCTGACCTCTCAACGTTCTGATCGGAATGTTCTGAAGGTTCGGATTGACACTCGCCAGACGGCCCGTTGCTGCAGTAGTCTGTGAGAAATTCGTATGAACGCGGTTGTCCGATTTTTCAATCTGTGACGGTAATGCATCAACGTAAGTTGATTTTAATTTCTGATACGTTCTGTATTCAAGGATATGCTGAATAATCTCATGTTTGGACGCAAGCTTCTGCAGGATGTCTTCCGAAGTCGCATATTGTCCGGTTTTCGTTTTCTTGGCTTTCGGGTCCAGCTGCAGCTTTTCGAAAAGGATATCTCCCAGCTGTTTCGGAGAGTTGACGTTGAATTCTTCTCCTGAAAGTTCAAAAATTTTGGCTTCCAGCTGCTTCAGATCGTTTTCCAGATCTACACTTTCCTGGGCAAGCCATTTTTCATCAAGGGAAATTCCGGCCAGCTCCATTTTAGCCAAAACCTCCATCAGCGGCATTTCTATCTTGAAAAAAAGATCTTCTAAATTTTCCTTTTTAAGCTGCGGAGCAAAAAGCTCATACAGCTGGAAAGTTACATCGGCATCTTCTGCCGCATAATCGGTCTGTGTCCTGAGATCTGCATCCCTGAAATTTCCCTGTTTTTTTCCCTTTTTACCGATAATGGTTTCAATGGAAACAGGTTTATACCCCAGGTATATTTCAGAAAGATAATCCATTCCGTGTCTTCCGTCAGGATTCAGGAGATAATGTGCGATCATCGTGTCGAACATTGCGCCCTTCACGGTGATATTATATCTTTTCAGGATTTTATAATCGAATTTTAAATTATGCGCTACTTTGATCAGATCTTCCTTTTCGAAAAACGGCCTGAAAATCTCAAGCGTCTGCAATACTTCACCTTGATCTTCAGAAAGAGGAATATAATAGGCCAAACCTTTTTTGTAGCTGAAACTCATCCCCACCAGCTCGGCTTCAAGTTCGTTAAGAGAAGTGGTTTCGGTATCAAAGCAGACTACCCGTTGTTTTAGTAAATTGTCGACAAGGATTTTCTGTGCTTTCGGATTATCGATAAACTGATACAGATGATCGTTCTGTTCGATGGTAGATTTGGTAGATGTGGCCTGATCCAGCTCTTCATACGTGGCAAACAGATCAAGCTGTCCCACTGCCTGTGCCACTTTTTGCTGCGGAGTTTCGGCAATGGTAACGTCTATTTCTGCAACCACAACAGTTCCTGTGGCGGCCGGAGAAAAGGCTCGGTAAAGATTTTCATACAGCCTTCTGAATTCTATTTCGTCAAAAACTTCTTTTACCTTTTCAAAATCCGGAGTCTCCAGATCATATTGTTCCTGATGGAATTCCACAGGGGCATCGCAGATAATGGTGGCCAGTTTTTTAGACAAAATTCCACGCTCGGCGGAAGCCTCTACTTTTTCTTTTAATTTACCTTTTAATTTGTCGGTGTTGGCTAAAAGAGTTTCAATATTTCCGAACTCTTTCAGGAATTTCATCGCAGTTTTTTCACCCACACCATCAAGTCCCGGAATATTATCGACTGAATCTCCCATCATCGCCAGGAAATCTATGACTTGTTTAGGATCTTCAATTTCATATTTGGCTTTCACTTCGTCTACGCCTAAAATTTCGATATCTCCGCCCTTTAATCCGGGTTTGTAAATTTTAATTTTATCGGTAACCAGCTGTGCAAAATCTTTGTCCGGAGTTACCATAAATGTTGTATAGCCTTCTTTTTCAGCTTTACATGCAATGGTTCCGATCACATCATCCGCTTCATAACCGGGAACACCCAGGATAGGAATATGCATGGCCTGCAGAATTCTGTGGATGTATGGAATCGCATTTTGGATGGCTTCCGGTGTTTCACTCCTGTTGGCTTTATATTCTGAAAAATCTCCCGTTCTAATGCTGGCTTCACCCACATCAAAAACCACCGCAAGATGAGTAGGCTTTTCCCTTCTGATCAATTCAATCAGGGAATTGGTAAATCCGAAAATGGCTGAAGTATCCAGGCCTTTGCTGGTGAGTCTCGGATTTCTGATCAGAGCATAATATCCTCTGAAAATCATTGCATAAGCATCGATTAGGAATAATCTTTTATCTTGTGTTGCGTCCATATTGTCCATAAAAAACAAATATAAGAAAAAGAGTTCTTTTAATAGGGAAATGTGGAAAGGATTAACCGGAGGTGTTATGGGTTATTTTTTAACAATGATCGTTTTAAAACCACCCTTTTTGTTTCAATTTTGAACCTCCAAGGCTGGTTGTTGAACCTTTTAGGCTCACCGTTGAGTGTTTTTGCCTCGTCATTGAGCCTTTTAGGCTGGTTTTTGACTCTTTTAGGCTCATCGTTGAGTCTTTTTGCTTCGTCGATGAGCCTTTTAGACTGGTTTTTCAGTCTTTTAGATTCGTGGGCAAGCTTTTTTGCTCATCATGGAGTCTTTTAGGCTCGAAGATGAAATAAAAATATTCAGATCAGACTTAATTTATTTTTATTTTAAATCTCCTAGGCATTTAATTTAATCAAATGAACAAACAGTATTCAGGAATTTACAATTTTAGTAAGGTATGCTAATCGTGACAAAACATACACAGTTCATTTTCTATTCCTTACATTTGTATGGCATTCTGATGTAAGAATGAAAATGATTGATATGACAGATAAAAAATACAGTGAAACGATTCATAAAGATGGAAATTACGAATATATTACCGTTTCCAATGATGAAAATAACGTAAGAATTTATACTTTAAAAAACGGACTGAAGATATTTATTGCCCAGAATTTTGACGCTCCGAGAATCCAGACTTATATTCCGGTACGCACGGGAAGCAATAATGATCCGGCCGATAATACCGGGCTTGCCCATTATCTTGAGCATATGATGTTCAAAGGGACTTCAAAACTCGGTACACAGGATTGGGAAAAAGAAAATGAGTTGCTGAGCCGGATTTCGGATTTGTTTGAAGAACATAAAGCAACGGCTGATCCGGAAAAGAAGAAAACCATTTACCGGAAGATAGATGAACTTTCTCAGGAAGCAAGCCAATATGCTATTGCAAATGAATATGACAAGGCAATTTCTTCATTAGGCGCTACGGGAACCAATGCCCACACCTGGTTTGATGAAACCGTTTATAAAAATAATATTCCCAATAATGAACTGGAAAAGTGGCTGAAAATTGAAAAAGAAAGATTTTCGGAGCTGGTGTTGAGACTTTTCCATACTGAGCTTGAATCGGTGTATGAAGAATTCAACAGGGCACAGGATAATGACTCCAGGCTGGTTCAATACGAACTGATGGACGCTCTTTTTCCCAATCATCCCAACGGGCAGCAAACCACCCTGGGAAAGGCGGAGCATCTGAAAAATCCTTCCATGAAAGCGATTCATAAATATTTTGATGAATATTACGTCCCGAATAACTATGCAATGGTTTTGGTAGGAGATCTTGATTTTGATGATACTATTAAACTTGTAGATCAGTATTTCGGAACAATTCCTTACCGGGAATTGCCTAAAAAAACTGCTGTTACAGAAAAGCCTATCACGGAAATTATAGAAAGAACCGTGAAAAGTCCTACCACACCAAGAGTTCAGCTCGCCTGGAGAACCGAAAGCTACGGAACAAAGGAAGCCATGCTTGCTGATATTGTAGCCAATATTTTGAGCAACAGGGGAGAGGCCGGATTGATAGACCTGAATATCAACCAGACGCAGAAACTGCTTTGGGGACAGGCATTTTCAGTAGGGTTAAAGCAGTACGGATATTTCTCCATTGTTGCGGTTCCTAAAGAAACACAGACATTGGATGAAGCAAAAAATCTTGTGCTGGAACAGGTTGAACTGGTAAAAAAAGGAAACTTCCCGGACTGGACGCTACAGGCCATCATTAATGATTTTAAAGTGCAGAGAATGAAGGGGCTGGAAACAGCAGACGGCTTGGCTACCAACCTTTACGATACCTACATCAAAGGCAGAACCTGGGAACAGGAACTGAATGAAATGGATGAATATGCAGCAATTACAAAGGATGAGGTAGTAAATTTTGCCAACCAATTTTTCAAAGACAACTACGTCATTGTTAAAAAAGAAAAAGGAACCAATGATAAGCTGATTCGTGTGGAAAATCCCGGAATCACACCGGTAAAGATCAACCGTGAAGCTCAATCTGAATTCCTCCGGGAGATTTTAGCTGAAAAAACGGAAGATATTCAACCTGAGTTTATCGATTATCAGAAAGAGATTCTCACGGATAGTATTAAAGATAAAAAACTGAGTTTTGTAAAAAATAAAAGCAATGATATTGCCCAGGTGCATTTTATTTTTCCTTTTGGGAGCGATCATGACCGGGATCTTGGTATTTCCACTCAGGTTCTTCAATATTTAGGTACGGAAAAATTTTCACCGGATGATCTTAAGAAGGAATTTTTTAAGATCGGAATTACCAATGATTTTAAAACGGCTAATGATCAGCTTACGATTTCACTGGCGGGACTTGAAGAAAATATTCCTAAAGGGATCGAGCTTCTCCAGCACTGGATGAAAGAAGTACAGCCGGATCAGGAAATTTATAACCAGTTTGTAGAAACAGTGCTTGAAAACCGTGCAGCAGTAAAAAAAGACAAAGCCCGTATCATGACGGCTTTAACGAATTATACCAAACTCGGCTCGTTTTCAAGGTTTACAGATATTATTTCAAAAGAAGAGCTTGAAAACACCAATGTTGAAGTTTTTACGGAAAGAATGAAGAATTTATTCAGGTTTCCATATCAGATCTTTTTTTACGGAAGAAACTTTGAAGGTTTTAATGAATATATCGGAAAATATATCGAAACGGAAAGCCTGGCTATTCCCGAACCTAAAAAATATCCGGAGCCGGAAACTACGGGAAATGTTTATTTCACAAACTACGACATGGTACAGATGGAAATGAGCAGAATCGGAAAAGGACAAATGGTGGATACAGGAAATTTCGGAAAAATTAATGTATTCAATGAATATTTCGGAAGAGGTTTATCTTCGATTGTTTTCCAGGAGATCCGTGAAAGTAAAAGTCTTGCTTATTCTGCGTATGTTTCTTACGCTGCCAATTCGGAACTCCATCATCCTGATTATATCACAACGTATATCGGGACACAGCCGGATAAACTGCAGATTGCCGTAGATACTCTTACCGAACTGATGGATGAACTTCCTGAAGTTCCGGCACAGTTTGAAAACGCCAGAAATGCAGCCTTAAAGCAGATTGCTTCCGCGAGAGTTACCAGAACGAATATTTTCTTTAATACGTTACGACTCAAAAAACTTAATATTTATCATGATTTCAGAAAAGATATTTATCAGCAGATTGAAAAACTGACTTTTGAAGATGTTAAAGAATTTTATAATAATTACATTAAATCGGTCCATTTTAATACAGCTATTATCGGGAAAAAAGAAAACCTGAATATGAACGCTGTTTCTCAGATGGGAACTTTTAAAGAAGTAACATTGAAGGATATTTTTGGACATTAAAATTTAAAAATAATCATAAGCTGCCGCGCGATTCCATCGCGTGGCTTTTTGTTTTTATTTATCTTTTATAAATTTTTATCTTTATCAAAACATACATTGATGAGTAGAAATTACAAATTCCATAATCCCGAAGGGCTGTATTTCGTAAGCTTTGCTGTTGTCGGCTGGCTGAATGTCTTTATAAAAGATGAATATATAGAGCTGCTGTTGAAAAGTTTAAGATTCTGTCAGAAAAATAAAGGAATGGAAATACATGCCTGGTGTATTATGCCCAATCATGTACATTTGGTTTTCCGAAGTGTGAATGGCCAAAAACCGGAGCTTTTATTAGGCGATTTCAAAAGGTTTACCAGCAAGGCCGTTGTTTCAGCAATAAAAGAAAACGCAAAAGAGCCCAGAAACAAATTCTTATTAAACTTTTTCCTGAAAGAAGGTTTAAAAACATCTAACGTCAATCAGTATCAATTTTGGAGACATGATAATCATCCAATTGAGTTATGGAGCAACAGAGTAATCTGGCAAAAGATTAATTATACCCATAAAAATCCTGTAAAAGCAGGACTTGTAACAAATGCGAAAGAGTACCGATACAGTAGTGCTATAGATTATGCCGACGAGAAAGGGCTTCTGGAGGATATAGTTGTTTTCAGAATGTTTAATATTTAGGTTTATTTATTTCGCGCGATACAATCGCGCGGCAGCGGTGTGTTATTTGACTAAAGTGCAGGGTTGTAATATTTTACGTTTTTTGATTTATATAAAAATTTTTGATATATGTTTATAATTTATTTCAAACAAAAAATCCCGAAAAAACTTTCGGGACTTTGATATTACTTTATTAAAAACTATTTTACAACTTTCATTTCATTAATCAGCCATTTGGAATCGGCAAATTTATCAATGATGAAAAGAATATATTTCGTATCCACCATGATGTTTCTGCTGAAACGCGGATCATAGTTAATATCACTCATTGTTCCTTCCCACTGTCGGTCGAAGTTTAATCCTACAAGATTTCCGTAGGCATCAAGCGCCGGGCTTCCTGAGTTTCCTCCTGTTGTGTGGTTGGTTGCAGTAAATCCTACGGGAACATCTCCTGTTTTATCTTTATATTGTCCAAAATCTTTTTTATCATAAAGATCGATTAGTTTTTTAGGCACATCAAACTCATAATCTCCCGGAACATATTTTTCCATTACGCCGGCTAAGTGGGTCTGATAATTATAAGAAACGGCGTCTCTTGGTGAAGAACCTTTTACTTTTCCATAGGTTACCCGAAGGGTAGAGTTGGCATCCGGGAAGAATTTTCGGTCTTTATCCGTTGCCATCTGCTGAGCCATATAGGTTTTCTGCAGCGCATCAATTTTCGTCTGAAGTGCCATAAACTGAGGATCCGCTTTGGTCATATAAGTGTCTCTAAGTGCTAAATAAATCTGGAAAACAGGGTCTTTTTTAAGGGTTTTGATTAATTTATCCTGATTGGAAAATGCTTTATCAATATCCTTGCTTAAAGAAGCACCGTTCACATCACTTCTTCCTGTAATGATAGAATTTTTAGAGACATCTTCAATAACCTGAATGCTTTGAGTTTCATTTTTATACTTCTCGAATCCGGCAGGTAAAAACTGAGCATCTGTTTTATTGGCATACAAAGCAAGCAGTTTTGCTGTAACTTTTGCATCAAGTTCGGCATTGTAATCCTTATAAAAAGAAGCTAATCTGTTTTTTAAAGCTGCGGTACCTTTTTCATCCATTCTTCCTGCTTCCACGGCAGAGATATAACTGTAATAAAGGTTAGCAAGCATCAGCGTTTCTGCATTTCTGATGGTTTCAGAATAATAAGCATTGTTTAACGCAAAAGGAGCCTGATCGTTATAGAGCTTGGTGAGTTGATCAAGGGTTGTTTTAATTTCAGGATTTTTAGCAGCCAACGAAGCCTCATACTTCATTTTTTTCTCTACGGCATTCGATTTTTTCAAACCTTCTACTTCGCCGATCCATTTTTTCCAGTAATTGGCTACCGATGCATATTTTGAAGCATACTGAATACGAGTGGCATCATCGGTACGCATTTTTTCATCTAATGTTTTCAATGCGACATCTCTCACCGCAATTCTTGCCGGGTCGATCTCCTTCATGATTTTTTCAACGGCAATGGCCGGAAGATACTCCGTGGTTCTTCCCGGGAATCCGAAAACAAAAGTGAAATCATTTTCATTTTTATCTTTAATGGAAACCGGAAGGTAATGTTTGGGAACATAAGGAACATTATCTTTGGAATATTCCGCAGGTTTATTGTTTTTATCAGCATAAATCCTGAACATTGAGAAATCTCCCGTATGTCTCGGCCAAACCCAGTTATCAGTATCGGAACCAAATTTCCCTATGCTTTGCGGCGGTGCGCCTACCAAACGGATATCCTTATACGTTTCAATAGTATAGGCATAAAATTTATTTCCGTAATACATTGATTTTACGGAAATAGACTGATAAGGCTCAGTTTTCTGAGAGTTTTTGTAAATCTCAATATTTTTGGCAATCTGTTTAGAGAGTTCAGGTTCTGTAAGGTGGTCTGTACCCTGTAAAATCTGACCGGTAATTTCTTTAATATCAACTATAAAATCAACGGTTACACCGGGATTCGGAAGTTCACCTTCGGTATTTTTAGCCCAGAACCCGTTTGATAATAAATCATTCTGAACCGTTGAATGCGCCTGAATCTGTCCGTATCCACAATGATGATTGGTAAGCAGAAGGCCTTTTGGAGAAATGATTTCTGCAGTACACCCGCCGTTGAACTGTACTACCGCATCTTTAATGCTTGCTTTCTGCGGGTTGAAGATGTCTTTTGCAGAGATTTTCATTCCCAGATCTTTCATTTCCTTTTCATTCAGCTCTGTCGGGATCCACATTCCTCCGTATTGCTGTGCAAATGTCATTACAGCCGGCAAAAGAAATACGGATAAAAGTATCTTTTTCGTCATAATCAAAATTTTGCTCCAATTTACGAAGAAATTATGAGTTTGAAATTTTGCGGTATATTGTCTATTTTATTGTTGAAAATGAGTGATTTGTAGATTTTTGCTAATAACTATTCCGTGCAATGTTGATGATGTTGAGATAAAAATTTTCACTGAAAAATTTAAAATTGAGAAAAAAATATACTACTTTTTTAAGCAGTCTAATTTAGCCACAAAAGAGTCAAAAGATATACTATTAGATGTTTCATGAAGTAATTAAAGCTTTCGAAAGAATAAAAAGTCAAAAATTTTGAAGAACTAATATCTTCTAAAATAATCGTGAGGCTTTATCCTTTATCTAATGTGTCAAAATGCTATTGTTCCTTTGTGGTTAAATAAAAAAGTTTGAAACAGTTTATTGCTAAAACTGATAGGCGATAATGTGATCATCCTCCATCAGGCTTTTCATTAAAGCTTCATGATTAATATTTTTTCCGGTAATAATCCATGAGGTAGAAAGATTTCCCTGTGTATACTGCTGCTTTGAAACGGAATATTTCAGGTTATGTTTTCTGAAAAGCTCTTCACAATACGGTATGTCATGATAGTTAGTGACGGCAATTTTGTATTCCCTGATCTTATGTTCTCTGTCGATCAGCTTTTCTAAACTGGTGAGCGAACTGAGTATCAGAAGTATTAAAACGGTTCCCAAAACTGCGAGATAAACGTATCCTGATCCAACGGCCATCCCGATGGAAGCTGTTGCCCATATTGTAGTGGCTGTTGTAATTCCGTCTATTTTATTATCCCCTTTGAAAATAACCCCGGCTCCCAGGAAGCCGATTCCTGTAATGATATTGGCAGCAATACGGTCAGGATCATCCACCCCGATTTTTATGGAAAGAATGGTAAAGAGACAGGACCCGAAGCAAATCAGAATGAAAGTGCGCAGTCCGGCAGATTTATTACGGTATTCACGTTCTGCACCAATCATTATTCCAAGGACCACTGAAATAAAAATCAGCAGCAATTCATTCTGGATAGAGTGATCTTTTAGAAATTCCATGCGTAATAATTTAATAACCAGAATAAAATTAGATAAAATATTTTTTACAGAATATGAATGAAATCATTTTATAAAAAAAAGCTGTCCGAAGACAGCCATGGTAATTTACTTTTTCTCTATAAGATCCAGAAACTGCTGTTCATCAAGAATTTCAATGGTTCCGATATCCTGGGCTTTTTTCAGCTTGCTGCCGGCTTTTTCACCTACCACCAGATAATTCAGGTTTTTAGAAACTGCTGAAATATTTTTTCCGCCGTGTTTTTCCACCATTTCTTCCGCTGCTTCTCTTGTGAATAAGGATAATTTTCCGGTGAAAAGGAAGGTTTTTCCGTCCAGGACATTCGATAAAACTTCATTGGTACTTTCTCCTTTTTCAAGCTGAACACCATACGATTTCAGTCTTTCAATCATCAGGATATTTTCCGGATTAGCGAAGAAATCTACAATGCTTACTGCGATTTTGGTTCCGATATCTTCTACCTGGCAAAGCTCTTCCACTGTGGCATTTTTGAGCTCTTCTATGGAAGGGAAATTCTTAACCAGCTTCTTGGCAACCGTTTCTCCCACGTGTTTTATTCCGATTCCATACAATACTTTTTCAAAAGGAATTTCCTTGGATTTTTCGATTCCGGAGATGATATTCTGTGCAGATTTTTCCGCCATTCTTTCCAATGGAAGCAGCTGTTCTTTTTTCAAAACATAAAAATCAGCAGGGTTTTCAATGAGTCTTTCTCTGTATAGCTGTTCAATGGTTTCGCTGCCGAGATTATCAATATTTAAAGCTTTCCTGGAAACATAATGGATCATTCTTCCTACCACCTGTGGCGGACAGTGCAGTTCATTCGGGCAGAAATGAATGGCCTGATCTTCAATTTTCACCAGCTCCGTTCCGCATTCCGGGCAATGTCTGATGTATTCTATTTCTTTGCTTTCGGCAGTTCTTTTTTCTTTATTTACGCCTACGATTTTAGGAATAATTTCACCTCCTTTTTCTACATACACGAAATCATGTTCATGCAGATCCAGCTTTTTAATGATATCTTCATTGTGGAGAGAAGCTCTTTTAACAATGGTTCCTGCCAACAATACGGGCTTAAGATTGGCAACGGGAGTAATGGCGCCGGTTCTTCCCACCTGATACGTAACGGTCTGGAGTTCGGTTTCCACTTTTTCGGCCTTGAATTTATAAGCCATCGCCCAACGTGGAGATTTTGCCGTATAGCCAAGCTGTCGTTGTTGTTTTAAGGAATTGACTTTTAAAACGATTCCGTCAATTTCAAAAGGAAGATTGTGTCTTTCGATGTCCCAGTACGTAATAAATTCTTTTACCTCAGCAAGTGTTTTACAAAGTTTAGCCTGTTGAGATGTTTTGAAACCCCAGGATTTTGCTTTTTCTAAAAGTTCCCAATGAGACTCTGCAGGAATTTCTTCGGAAATATATTGATATAAAACTGATGATAGTCCGCGTTTTCTTACCTCGCCGCTGTCCTGCATTTTAAGACTTCCGCTGGCTGTATTTCTAGGGTTCATGAATGGATCCAGGCCATCTTCTTCACGCTGTTTGTTTATTTTATCGAAATTTTTTCGGGTTAAATAAATTTCGCCGCGCATAAAAAAATGAGCAGGAAAATCACCTTTCAGTTTCAGCGGAACATCAGAAATAGTACGGACATTCGCTGTAATCTCATCACCTTGAAAGCCGTCCCCCCGCGTTACAGCCTGAACAAGTTTGCCGTTTTCATACAAAATGGAAATAGAGGCTCCATCATATTTAAGTTCGGCTACAAATTCTACAGGTTCATCTATCGCTTTAATGATCCTTTTTTCCCAGTCTTCCAAATCGTCGAAATCATAAGAATTATCAAGAGAATACATTCTGTATTTATGCTGAACGGTTGGAAATACTTTTGTAATTCCGCCTCCTACTCTCATCGTAGGAGAGTTTTCATCATAGAATTCAGGATATTTTGCTTCCAGATCTCTGAGCTCTTCAAGAAGCATATCGAAATCATAATCTGTGATCGTAGGCGTGTCAAGAAGATAATAGTTTTCGTTGTGCTGGTGAAGTTCTTTTCTAAGATCTTCTATTCTTTGCTGTATAGTTTCGATATTGTCAGGCATGAGATTCTGTCTTTCCAGCAAAAATAATAAGTATTGGGGAGATTTTGATGATTAGAATTAATATTAATTTTATATTCGATGTAAAGCATTATCACAAATGTCTTTCTAAATTTGTTCATTCATTTATCCGCTTTTTCTTTGAATGATAGGATTGGCGGAATTTCAATAAAGAATAATTATTTGTATTATGAAAAAAGTTATCTTAGGGTTAGCAGTTGTAAGCACCGTTTTCATGAAGGCACAAACCCGGATTATCGCACACAGAGGATATTGGCAGACACAGACGCCAACCACGGAAAATTCTCTGAAATCACTTGAAAATGCACAGAGCCTAAAAATTTATGGTTCCGAATTCGATGTACGCATGACGAAAGACGGTGTGCTGGTGGTAAATCATGATGAGCATCATGCAAAAATGGAAATTTCTGAAACGGATTTTAAAGAGCTCAAAAAAGTAAAGCTTTCCAACGGTGAGCCTTTTCCTACATTAAAAGATTATCTGAAGCAGGGAAAAAAAGATAAAGCCTTGAAGCTTATCGTTGAAATAAAACCGGATAAAACAAAAGAAAAGGAAGATGAGCTCACGGCAAAGACTATTAAAATGATCAAAGATATGAAGCTGGATACACAGTGTGAATTTATCTCCTTCAGCCTGAATATCTGCAAAGAAATCAAAAAGCTGGAACCGAAATTTAAAGTTCAGTATCTGAAAGGAGAGCTTTCTCCACAGCAGATCAAAGAAGAAGGACTAGACGGGCTGGACTATCACTACAGTGTTTTCCAGAAAAATCCAACATGGATCTCCGAAGCAAAAGCATTAGGTTTAATAACCAATGCCTGGACGGTAAATGATATTGCCGTTTCAGACGAACTGAAAAAACAAGGTATTGGATTTATTACGACCAATATTCCGGATCAGCTGAAATAAATAGCTTAAAATTTAATGATAAGTCTGTCTCCTGAGGCAGACTTTTTTATTTTCTGCTGAGGGGACTATTTCGCAATAATTTATTATTTGTGGTACGTGTGTGGTGTGTTTTGTTTTCACCGAAAAAGCCAATAAAGGTAGGGATATGTCTTCTAAAAAAGGTATTAAAAATCCTTAATGAATTTAAACAGTTGTGAACCATACTGGTATAGATATTCGTTAAACATAAATTAATATAGAGTTTAATAATCCTTTAATAAATGTTAAAATGAAGTTAAAACCTTAACCATATTGTAGGACTAATTTTGCGCAAACAAAAAGGATATGCGTAAAGAGACACAAAAAGTACTGCTATTATCATTATTAGGTTTGGTCAGTGTAAATGTGATGGCCCAGGAAAATGCAAAAAGGGATACGATTAAAAGTATTGATGAAGTTGTCGTAACAGCATTGGGAATCAAAAGACAGGACAGATCTTTAGGATATGTTGCGGAGACCATTAAATCTGAAGAAATATTAAAAACTCAGAACAACAACTGGTCGCAGGCACTTGAAGGTAAAGTGGCAGGTCTTAAAATACAGACAGCCGGAGCCGGACCGCTGGGAAGTTCCATTATCAAATTAAGAGGAGATATTTCTATGAACCCTGATCAGAACAATGCCCTGATCGTAGTAGACGGTGTTCCTCTGAACAATAATACTACAGGAACAGGATTCTCGGCATACGGTGCGGGAGCCAAGGCAGATTTACCTATTGATTACGGAAACGGGATCAATACCATTAATCCTGATGATATCGAGTCTATTACTGTTCTCAAAGGATCTACAGCATCTGCTTTATACGGCTCAAGAGGTGCCGGTGGTGCCATCATGATCACTACAAAATCCGGGAAAAGCAAAAAAGGAAAAGTTCAGGTAAGTTTAAATTCATATTCTAGTTACGATACGGTGCTTAAATGGCCGGATTACCAGTACGAATATGGACAGGGAACGCTTCAGAAAGATACGCAGGGAAATTTTTTCTATTCTTACGGAGCATCTGCAGACGGAATCAACACCGGTTCTACCAGCAGCGCGTTCGGGCCAAAGTTTGCGGGACAGTATTACTTCCAGTATGATCCTGATCTGGAAGGACAAAGCAGTGAAAGAAAACTCTGGCAGCCTTACAAAGATAATATCAAAGGGTTTTGGGAAACAGGAACTACCTTTTCAAATAACATTTCGGTAGAAGCATCCAATGAGAATACATCATTCAGATCATCTTTAACCTATTTAAAAAATGAATGGATGATGCCGAACACCGGTTTCGACAGGTTCAACGCCGCTTTTTCGGTGGACCATAAACTGAGTGAAAAATTAAAAATCGGAATCAAAGTAAATTACAATAAAACAAAAAGTGACAATCTTCCGGCTACCGGTTACAGCAATCAGTCGATTTCTTATTTCATGATTTTCCAGAATCCAAATGTTGATCTTTCGTGGTACAGACCGATATGGAAAAGTGGAAAAGAGCAGGTTGACCAGATCCATCCGTTCAGCTCATTTATTGATAATCCGTACCTCATCGCTTATGAAATGCTGAATGGGGTTGATAAAAATTTCCTTACCGGAAATGTAAATCTTAACTATAAGATCACTAAAAACTTAGACGTAATGGTGAGGTCGGGAATGGAGCTGAACAACGAGCTTCGTACCCAAAAAAGACCTTGGAGTTCTGCCAACTATCTTCAGGGAATGTATAGGGAACAGCATATAAGATTGATGGATTTGAATAATGATATTTTATTCACATACAGAAATTCATTCGGTGAATTCGATTTTAGTGCATCTGCCGGTGGGAATATCCGTTATACGGAATACACAATGAATGATTATATCGCGGAAGGTCTTCTGAAGCCTGGAGTGTATACGCTGCCGAATGGTATTTCAAACATATCAAAATTCGCAAGACCGAATGATAAGCAGGTCAACAGTGCCTATGCTTTAGCAACATTAAGCTATAAAAATAAAATATTCCTGGATCTTACCGCGAGAAATGACTGGAGCAGTACGCTGCCGAAAGAAAACCGTTCTTATTTCTATCCGTCGGCCGCAACATCGTTTATTCTTTCAGATATTTTTAATCTGTCTTCAGATCATTTTAATTACTGGAAATTAAGAGCATCCTGGTCTAAAGTGGGTAATGATACGGATCCTTATCAGCTTATCAAATACTACAACAACAGTGATTTCGTAGGATCTGTGGAGTCTCCGTCCTTATACCCTAATCCAAACCTGAGACCGAATATGATCACCAATATTGAAGGCGGGATGGATTTTACAATTCTTAAAAACAGAATTAATTATACCATTACAGCGTATCAGAACAATTCTAAAGACCAGATTATCAGAATTCCTACTTTATGGGAAACAGGATACAGCACTAAAGTAATCAACGCCGGTGAAGTGAGAAACAGAGGTCTTGAAATGACACTGAATGCTTTTGCTGTAAAAAATAAAAAATTCTCATGGAGCATTAATGCCAACTGGTCTATGAACAGGAACAAAATTCTTTCGCTGCCTGAAGAGTTCAATGGGGAACCTTATACCATGGGAAGCGTTGGCGGAGTAGTTTACTTTAATGCTTTCGTAGGCGGCTCACTGGGAGATATGTATGGTTACGGACTCATGTATGCTCCGGACGGACAGGTTATTTATAATGCAACGGATGGTCTTACCGCGAAACCTACACAGATGAAGAAAATTGGAAATGCTTATCCGAAATGGAGGGCAGGAATCCAGAATGAATTCAGATATAAAGGAATTACCGTAAGTTTCTCATTTGACGGACAGTATAAAGGAATGGCTTATTCTCAGTCGCACCACAAAATGACAGAACAAGGGAAGTTGGAACACACTTTATTCGGAAGGGAAAATCCGGGAGGAATGATTGTGGGTGAAGGTGTAGTGCAGAACGCAGACGGATCATTCTCGCCGAATACAAAACCAATTTTATTGTCGTCTTATTACGCCGATTATTACAGAAGAGCCAATGTTGAGACGAATACTTTCGATACTTCTTTCATCAAACTTAGAGACGCAAGAATTGCTTACACCTTCTCTAAAAATGTTACCGATCAGCTCAAAATAACCGAGCTTACCCTCGCGGTTTTCGGAAGAAACCTGTGGATGTGGACGAAATTCCCACTGTTTGATCCTGAAGCCGCAACATTGAATGATAATCAGATCACTCCGGGTGTAGAAATGGGACAATTGCCGACAGCAAGAACGGTAGGTGTTCAGCTTAATGTTAAATTTTAAAATCTGAAAACATGAAAAAATTACTTGTAAATACATTATTAATTGCAGCCATCGGTTCTGTTCCGGTAGCGTGCAGCAGAAGCCTTGATGAAGTAAACACAGACAACAGCAGGATCAGCGAACCTGCAGCCTCAAAATTACTCGTTCCTGTTGAATATAATATGGCAGCTGTTAATTATATGAGAGCTAATGATTTTACATTCGATCTGATGCAGGTCTCCCTGGACTTTCCGAATGAAGGAAATACGCTCAGCAGATATAATATTACCGAAAATACGGGAGCAGGCTTCTGGAACAATAGCTATAAATGGCTTAAACAGGTAAAAGACATGAGAATGGCTGCTGAAAAAGATAATGATCCGAATTACGTTGCCATTGCAATGGTTCTTAATGCCTGGATTTATTCTAATCTTACGGATACGTATGGTGATGTTCCGTTTTCCGAAGCTTCCAACCAGGATGAGGGCAATTCACAGCCAAAGTTTGATAAGCAGAAAGATATTTATGTAAAACTGCTGGACGAGCTAAAAACGGCAAATTCACTTTTCGTTACCACAAAACCGCTTACCGGTCCTGATATTTTCTACAAGGCGGAAAGCGATGCCAACGGAATTGTAAACTGGAAGAAATTCTGTAATTCTCTTTCATTGCGTCTGTTAACAAGGATTTTAAGCAAAAATGGTGAGGTAAATGTCAATGAGAGGATTCAGGAAATTATCAGTGATCCTGTTAAATATCCCGTTTTTCAAAATAATAATGAAACGGCAAAAATAAATGTGACAGGCGTTGCGCCGGTTCTTCCTCCAATTACCAGACCGCAGGATTTTACCACAGGTAGAGCAGCTTCAGCATTTTTTGTTGAAACCCTGAAAGCAAACAATGACCCCAGAATGGCCATGTTTTTCGGACAGGCTAAAAGTATTCCCGGAAATGCAAACATCGGGTATAAAGGTGCGCCGTCAGGATATGCTTACGGGACAGCTTTCGATTATCAGCCTTCCAATATGAACCAGAATCTCGCGAAAGCACCGCTGAATATTTTGATATATCCGTATGCTGAGTTGCAGTTTACTCTTGCCGAACTGGCTTTTAAAGGAATTATTCCCGGAAATGCACAAACCTATTACGAGAATGGAGTAAAAGCAGCGATTGAACAGTGGGGAGCAACTGTGCCTGCCAATTATTTTGCTAATACAAATGTAGCTTACAATGGGACTTTAGAAAGAATCATGCTGCAGAAATATGTTGCCCTGTTCTTTGTAGATCAGCAACAGTGGTTTGAAAAAAGAAGAACAGGCTTCCCTGTACTTCCGAACAACGGAGGGTTGCTTAATAACGGCGTTATGCCTTCAAGGTTGATGTACCCGCCAAATCCGAGAATATTGAATACTACAAATTACCAGTCGGCAGTTCAGCAGATGGGCGGTGATAATATCAACGTAAAAGTATGGTGGAATAAACCTTAACACTTATCAATAAAGATCGGGATTTAGCCTACTTACTAGAAAAATAGTCAAATTGGCTTCAGCCAAAACATAATTAAATATCAATACAATGAATATAAAATTTTTAATGCCGTGTCTGCTTATTTCAGCAATGGCTTTTTCACAGGCTTCTGTTTCTGGATATGTATATGAAGACAGCAACAGAAATCAGAAAAAAGAAAACAGAGAAAAAGGGATTGAAGGAGTAGCTGTTTCAAACGGAATCCAGGTAATTCTTACAGATAAAAACGGAAGATACAGTCTTCCCATCCAGGAAGGGCAGTCGGTTTTTGTAATCAAGCCTTCAGGATATATGACGCCGGTAAACGGGAATAACTTACCCCAATATTATTATCAGTACAAACCGAAAGGTTCACCTGCAGATTTTAAATACAAAGGATCTGCGCCAACAGGAGAACTTCCGAAAGAGATCAATTTTGCACTGAACAAACAAAACGAAAGCAAAAATTTTGATATCCTGGTTTTCGGAGATCCGCAGCCTTATACTGAAAAGCAATTGGATTATTTTAAAAGAGCCATTGTAAACGAAGTGAAAAATACCAAGAAGAATGCGGTTCTGGGAATCAGTCTCGGAGATTTGGTAGGAGATAACCTCAGTCTGCAGAAACCTTATGCCGATGTAATGAAGGAGGTAGGATTACCTTGGTATAACGTGATGGGGAACCATGATATGAATTATGAAGCCAAAGAAGATTTGCTTTCTGATGAAACTTTCGAATCTAATTTCGGACCGGCGAATTACTCATTTAACTACGGAAATGTTCACTTCATTATCCTGGATGATATCCTGTATCCGGATCCTAGAGATGGAAAAGGATACTGGGGTGGCTTCCGTGAAGATCAGATGAAATTAATCGAAAATGATCTTAAACTTGTGGATAAAAACAAACTTATCGTTGTTTCTTTCCATATTCCGTTAGAACATAAAAATGAAGATAACTTCAGGAATTCTGATCGTCAGAAATTGTTTGACTTTTTAGCACCATTTAAAAATGCGTTGATTTTATCGGCTCATACTCATATTCAGCAACAGCTTTTCTATGGAAAGGAAGCAGGATGGAATGGTTCTAAAGACCTCCACGAATATAATGTAGGAACTACCTGCGGCGACTGGTGGTCCGGTACATCAGACGATCTCGGACTGCCGACTTCTACCATGAGAGACGGAACGGCGAAAGGCTATTCTTTCATCAGCTTTAACGATAATGAATACAAGGTTAAATATAAAACTGCAGGTAAGCCGGAAGATTATCAGATCAATTTATATGTTCCTAAAGTCATTCCTTTTCCTTCAAAAACATCCGCAAAAGTATTGGCCAATTTCTTTATGGGAAGCAAAAAAGATAAAGTGGAATACAGAATAGACGGAGAAAGGTGGGAAGAAATGCAGTACGACGAAACGGTGGATCCAAGTTTTGCGATGTCGGTTTTCAAATGGGATACTACGAAGAATCTTTTCCCGGGAAGAAGGCCTTCAAACCCTGAAATATCAAAACATATCTGGACGGGAGATTTTTCTAAAAAACTCTCGCTGGGAAAACATAAAGTTGAGGTAAGAGCTAAGGATATGTATGGAAATCAGTTCTCAGCTTCAGAAGAATTTGAAGTTCAAAATCAGATTCTTATACCTTAATTTTCATTTATTACTATACTTTCAAAGAAACCGGCCCGCTTTGGGTCGGTTTTATTTTTTTAAATAATCTTAACCTTAATCTAATCTTCAAAGTTTATATCTTATAAAATTTAATATGAAACATTCATTATATCAATGATCACAATAAGACTTTATAGTTCTCTTTCCAAATCATCTTTCGTAAATTTGTATCAGCGAATAAAATAAATTCTAAAAAAAATGAATATCAACGGAAAAAATGCCATCATTACCGGTGGAGGAAGAGGTCTGGGTAAAGCAGTTGCACTTGCTTTGGCCGCAGAAGGAGTACATATCGGAATTACAGGAAGAAACGAAGAAAACCTGAAAATGACGGTCGATGAAATCCGTAAATTTGGAGTAAACGCGGGATATGCTGTCTTCAGCATCGACAACGAAATTCATGTAAAAGCAGGTATCGAATCATTGGCAGAACAGTTGGGAGGAATCGATATCCTGATCAACAATGCAGGAATCGGTGACTTCGGTTCCATTGAAGATATGCCTTCCGAAACCTGGGAACAGGTTATTAAAACCAATCTTTTCGGAGTGTATTATGCAGCAAAAGCAGTACATCCTTTTATGAAGTTGAAAGGAGAGGGCGATATTATTAACGTCGCATCAACTGCGGGTTTAAAAGGCGGACCAAATATGTCAGCTTATGCAGCTTCAAAAGCAGCGGTTGTTTCCCTTTCACAGTCCATGATGGCAGAATGGAGAAAACAGAATATCAGAGTAATCACCCTTACGCCAAGTACGATTGCTTCGGATATGTCGATTCAGGGAGGTCTTACGGACGGAAACCCTGAAAAAGTGCTTCAGCCGGAAGATTTTGCAGAATGGGTAAGAGATATTTTAAAAATGAACAGAAGAGCATTGATTGCAAATGCCTCAATTTTCTCTACAAATCCTTAAACGGTTTAAGTTTAATGTTCAGAGTCTAATGTTTTTAGACATGAAACATAATCAACAAGAGCGGACTTAGGTTCGCTTTTTTTATGCATAATTGTCATTGTGAGGAGAGAAACAACGAAGCAATCTCAAAAAAATGGCTTCTCCTCGCAATGACAAATGATCAATCTTTGCTGAGTGAAACGTCTTTGCGAACGAAAAATATGTTCAATAATTTTAAAGAAAACTTTGTGCTCTTTGCGTTAAAAACACTTCGAAAGGCTCAGTGTGACATTGCTAATACTAACAGCGAAGATTTTACTGTTAATTCTTTATTTTTGCAACAAATTATTCACATGCAAAATTATTTAGAATTTAATTTCAAAATTTCTCCGCTTCAGCCTTGGAACGAAATATTAATGGCAGAGCTTATTGAAATCGGTTTCGACAGCTTCACAGAAGAAATAGACGGTATTTTGGGATATATTCAAAAAGATTTATTTAAAGAAGAAGATTTAAAAACGCTTCCGCTTTTTCAGAATGAGGAGGTAAAAATCGAGTATACCTTCAAAGAAATGCCGAATATCAACTGGAATGAAGAATGGGAGAAAAACTTTGAGCCTATCAATATTGATGATAAAGTGCTGATCCGTGCAGAATTTCACGAATCAGTCCCGGGAATGCATGAAATTGTAATCCAGCCGAAAATGTCTTTCGGAACAGGGCATCATCCAACAACACATCTCATGATTCAGCAGATGATGGATATGGATTTCAAGGATAAGAAAGTTCTGGATATGGGATGCGGAACTTCGGTTCTGGCTATTTATGCAAAACAGATCGGAGCAGGAGATACAAAAGCTATTGATATCGACGAATGGTCCGTTGAAAACTCCAAAGAAAATGCAGTAAGAAATAATGTGGAACTGGATATAGAACTGGGAACGGCTGAAAATTTAGGTAAAGAACATTACGATATTATTTTGGCGAATATCAACAGGAATATCCTAATTTCAGATATCCCGACGTATGTTTCGGTATTGAATAAAGGCGGAAAACTGCTGCTTTCCGGATTGTGTTTCTTTGATGTGGATGACATTCTGGAGGTTTGCAGAGAAAACGGTTTAGAGCTTAAAAAACAGCTTCAGCGCGAAGAATGGGTAAGTTTATTGCTTGAAAAATAAACACTGCAAAATATTAATATGAAAACCTTACTCCCAATTTTATTTCTATTCACTGTTCAGATTTTTTCTGCGCAGGAAGGTAATTATGATTATGCAAACGGAGTTTTTCAATTTGAAGAAAACAAAACACAGAAAATATTTACCGATTGGACGAGAATCCGGCAATCTCCCAACGTCAATGCTCAGATTTTAGATTCTTTACAGACGAACTGGCAAGTTTTGATTCTTAAAAAAGATGAAACGATCCTGAAACTCGGCGAAAGAAGAGCCAATTGGTACAAAATATCATATCAGAAAGGTGATAAGACTTCTGAAGGTTACGTTTGGGGCGGAAATTTAGCAGTAGGATATCGAAATAAAAACGGCTACGATTTTCTTTTTGGCTTAACAAAAACATTAAATAAGAAAAGTCCTGATTTTGATGGCTCGGTCCCACAGAATTATGCTTCTGTAAAGATGTTGAAAGGAAATGTTCTTTTAGATGAAGTTTCTTTTGAAACAGGCTCCGGTGAAAACTTAAATTTTGCAGGCTTTAGCATTGAAAGCGGCCATGAGCTGAAAGATGCTGAGCTTACGCTAAAAGCAACCACTTCCGGTGGTGCCTGCGGTGTTCCGACTTATGACCAGTATATTCTATTGAAAAGCAAAAAGTTGATTTCCCTGCCGCAGTTAATAAATGTGAGTGATGCCGGTGTTTATTATCATTCCGAAAAATTTGTTTTCCCAAACGATAAAGGCGGAATTCCAGATGCTTTTATTTTTAAGATGGAAGAAATGGAAAAAGATGATAACGATCGTGAAAAAAAGAAAAGATCTTCGAAAACGTATGTTTGGGATGGTAATTCTTACAGGTTTAAATAATTTTTTCAGGTAAACTAAATACATGTTTATACAAAATAAAGATTAAATAATTGAAATTAATCAAAAAAGTTTTTAAACAACTTAATTTACAGGAGAAAACCAAAGCGAATTTTTTTTTCGAAATAGTATTAATAACAACAATTTAAATATTTTTGATCCTTGTTTTATTCAAAATATTTGTTTAAATTCACAATTACATAAAATACTAATAACCAATATTATGGAAAACTTAAGGAAAATTACAAGATCTGGGTTAAAAGGAATTCAGGGAGGAATTGAAAGATGTGTTCAAGATTGTTTTCAAGGATATAGAAAATGCTGTATCAAAGGAAAACCTTATGTATGTATACCGGATAATGAACTGTGTGCATAAATAAATTGAATAAAAAAATGAATGGCCATCTAATTGATGGTCTTTTTTTGTGATAAATTTTAAATGCGTCAAATTGTACCGGACTATACCACATTTGATTGAAAATATGAGAATATAGAGAGCATAAAAAACCTCATAACAAAAGCTATGAGGTTTTGTGAGCGCGAAAGGATTCGAACCTTTGACCGTCCCGATAAATCGGGATGCTTATCCAGCTGAGCTTCGAGAAACCTTTGCTGTATCAACTAAATAGCAAAATAAAAAGTATGGAAATTGATATAACAAAAAACCTCATAACAAAAGCTATGAGGTTTTGTGAGCGCGAAAGGATTCGAACCTTTGACCGTCCCGATAAATCGGGATGCTTATCCAGCTGAGCTTCGAGAAACCTTTTCTGTATCAACTAAATAGCAAAATAAAAAGTATGGAAATTGATATAACAAAAAGCCTCATAACAAAAGCTATGAGGTTTTGTGAGCGCGAAAGGATTCGAACCTTTGACCGTCCCGATAAATCGGGATGCTTATCCAGCTGAGCTTCGAGAAACCTTTGCTGTATCAACTAAATAGCAAAATAAAAAGTATGGAAATTGATATAACAAAAAACCTCATAACAAAAGCTATGAGGTTTTTGTGTGAGCGCGAAAGGATTCGAACCTTTGACCGTCCCGATAAATCGGGATGCTTATCCAGCTGAGCTTCGAGAAACCTTTGCTGTATCAACTAAATAGCAAAATAAAAAGTATGGAAATTGATATAACAAAAAACCTCATAACAAAAGCTATGAGGTTTTGTGAGCGCGAAAGGATTCGAACCTTTGACCGTCCCGATAAATCGGGATGCTTATCCAGCTGAGCTTCGAGAAGCCCTTTGTTTTATCAAATAAATAGCAAAATAAAAGTATGGAAATTGATATAACAAAAAGCCTCATAACAAAAGCTATGAGGCTCTGTGAGCGCGAAAGGATTCGAACCTTTGACCGTCCCGATAAATCGGGATGCTTATCCAGCTGAGCTTCGAGAAGCCTTTTGTTTTATCAAATAAATAGCAAAATAAAAGTATGGAAATTGATATAACAAAAAACCTCATAACAAAAGCTATGAGGTTTTTGTGTGAGCGCGAAAGGATTCGAACCTTTGACCGTCTGCTTAGAAGGCAGATGCTCTATCCAGCTGAGCTACGCACCCTAAAATAAAATTTAAGTCGGGGCGGCAGGATTCGAACCTGCGACCTCCTGGTCCCAAACCAGGCGCGATGACCGGACTACGCTACGCCCCGAAGAGGTCATCTTTAACAAGAATTACCTTGTTTTTTGTGGGTGCAAATATAGATACTTTTTTTGAATTATAAAAATAAAACACTAATAATTTTTTAACAATAATATTTAATTAAATTTACCCGATTAATAATCATTGTTTTATAAAAACTTATGATCAGAAAAATTTTACTTTTATTATTTTCATTAATAATAATTTCAGTCGCTTTTAATTATTATATCGAGAAAAACCTTAGCACTGCATTTTCGGAAATAGAACCAGAAAACTTGCAATATTTAGAACATCATTCTAATATCAATTTTTATACACACGGACTTGAAAATATCGGCGAAAATCTGCAGTATGAATTACTTAAAATGGGTATGCATAATTGCAAATTAGAGGTAAGGAGAGATTATGTATATTTCTTTCAGAATAAAGCTGTTAACATCAGTAATGAAAAAAAATGCCTGAGAATAGATGTAGATTATAATTTTGTTACATCAGTATTCAGCATTACAGGATTTCAAACTTGCAACTAATTAAATAAAGATCAAGGATTTATATAACAAAAAACCTCATAACAAAAGCTATGAGGTTTCTGTGAGCGCGAAAGGATTCGAACCTTTGACCGTCTGCTTAGAAGGCAGATGCTCTATCCAGCTGAGCTACGCACCCATTAAAAGTTGATTCTTGCTTAATGATCCTTAAGCATTTAAAAAAGTCGGGGCGGCAGGATTCGAACCTGCGACCTCCTGGTCCCAAACCAGGCGCGATGACCGGACTACGCTACGCCCCGAAAAAGATATATAGAAAAGCGGAGGGTAAGGGATTCGAACCCTTGCGACACTTTCGCGTCGACAGTTTAGCAAACTGCTCCGTTAACCACTCCGGCAACCCTCCTGTTATCTTCGTTTTTTAATGATCGTTGTTCCTTTATTGCGAGTGCAAATATAGAATAGATTTCTTTATTTACCAAATATTTTTCAAGAAATATTTGCGTATTTTTGAGGTAATAAACTGGTAAAAAAAATAGACAAATGCGTAAAACATTATATATCATCGGATTAAGCGTTGCCGTTTTTTCCTGTACTTCACAACGAAATGCAAAAAAAAGGCAGTATATCCCGAAAACCCCGTCAGTACAGCCGAAAACGACTGCTAAAGCAACGGATGAGAAGCCAAAACCAAAGGTTTCCACAGAGCATGGT
This sequence comes from Chryseobacterium sp. PET-29, assembly GCF_025736815.1. NCBI lineage: Bacteria > Pseudomonadati > Bacteroidota > Flavobacteriia > Flavobacteriales > Weeksellaceae > Chryseobacterium > Chryseobacterium sp. PET-29. Next base: position 61,691 of record NZ_CP107053.1, read on the forward strand.
GTCGATTTTTTCACAACCAATATTGCCGATGCAACAAAAAATGATAATACCGCAAGTTACGGATCCATTGTTTCTGCAAAACCTGCCGGCTATAAAGTGGTAAAAGACTATTTTCCGGCCATTGCACAGAATTTCAGACAAAGATATCTTATCCTTCACTACACGGCATTGCCGGATGATAAATCTATTACTGTCCTTTCACAGCAGGCCGTAAGTGCACATTATCTTGTAAACAATACAGGAGATAATGAAATTTACCAGTTGGTAGATGAAAATAAACGTGCTTATCACGCCGGAATAAGTGCATGGAGAACGGATAAAAACCTTAACGATACTTCAATTGGGATTGAAATCGTAAATACAGGATATATAACCGACGCTTCCGGAAAAAGAGTTTTTGCTCCTTTTGATGAAGCACAGATAAAAAAAGTAGCCGCTTTGGTAAAAGATATTGCAACCCGATATCAGATTCCGGCAACAAATATTCTTGCGCACTCCGATATTGCACCTACAAGAAAACAGGACCCGGGACCTTTGTTTCCGTGGAAAAGATTGTATGATGAATATCAGATCGGGATGTGGTATGATGATGCTGCTAAACAAAATTACTATGACCTTGCCGTTTCTGCGGATTTCCCATCTAAATATAATGATTCAACATTTATTTTTAATGTTCAGACACAGTTACAGAAATTCGGGTACGCGCTGGATCTGAGCGGAAAATGGGATGATGCTACCAAGAAAACAATAGAAGCTTTCCAGTATCACTTCAGACCGCAGAATTATGACGGAATCATGGATCCTGAAACATATGCAATATTACAGGCTTTAGTATTAAAATATCCGTTAAAATAAATGTACAATGTAGCAATTTATCAAAATAACAATGTCTAAATTCTATTACTATATTGGTACACTGTTACATTGATAAATTGTTATATCAATTATAAATTATGGAAAATTTCAGAAAAGAAAGCGATCTATTGGGGGAATTAAACGTCCCGATCAATGCTTATTATGGAGTACAGACGCAAAGAGCCATTAATAATTTTAAAATTTCAGGACAGCTGCTGTCTTCTTATCCTCAGTTCATCAGAGGGTTGGCTTACGTAAAGAAAGCAGCTGCAAAAACGAATTATGAGCTTGGGCTTCTTGATGAAAAATTGTACTTCAGTATCGCTGAAGTTTGTGATGAAATTATCAATGGGGAGCTCCACGAACAGTTTCCTGTGGATATGATCCAGGGTGGGGCAGGCACGTCCATCAATATGAACGCCAATGAAGTTATTGCCAACCGGGTTTTAGAAAAATTAGGAAAAAATAAAGGAGAGTATCAGTTTTGTTCGCCGAATGATCATGTTAATCTTTCGCAGTCAACCAACGATGCTTATCCAACCGCTATCAAAATGGGGTTGCTGCAGATGAATGCAATTCTTGTTGAAAAACTTGGAAAAATTGTTGAGGCATTCAGGGAAAAAGGAAAAGAATTCCATGATGTTATTAAAATGGGACGTACACAGCTTCAGGATGCTGTTCCAATGACACTGGGACAGGAATTTGAAGCATTCGCTGCAACTCTGGAAGAAGATATTTCAAAATTAAATAACAATGCCGACCTTTTCGTGGAGGTGAATATGGGAGCTACTGCTATCGGAACAGGATTAAATGCTCCGGTCGGTTATGCCACATTATGTGCAAAAAACCTCGCTCAAATTACGGGTTTCCCGGTAGTTTCAGCGCCCGATTTGGTAGAAGCAACACCGGATACAGGATCGTACGTTATTTATTCGTCTGCAATGAAGCGGCTTGCCGTAAAGCTTTCAAAAATCTGTAATGATTTGAGGCTGCTTTCTTCAGGGCCAAGGGCCGGACTTTTTGAGATCAATCTCCCGCCGATGCAGCCGGGATCTTCTATTATGCCCGGCAAAGTAAATCCGGTAATTCCGGAAGTTGTCAATCAGGTGTGCTTTAAAGTGTTCGGAAATGATCTTACCGTAACGTTTGCTGCGGAAGCAGGACAGCTACAGCTTAATGTAATGGAACCGGTACTTTCACACGCTATTATGGAAAATATTCATTTTCTTTGCAATGCCTTGGATACGCTTCGTGAAAAATGTGTCGTAGGAATTACGGCAAACCGTGAAGTATGCCTCAATATGGTAAAACACAGCATCGGAATTGTAACCGCACTGAATCCATACATAGGCTACAAACATTCTACGGAAATTGCAAAAGAAGCGCTGGAAACCGGAAAAAGTGTTTATAATCTCGTATTGGAGAAAGGTATTCTTTCCCAGGAAAAGTTGGATGAAATCCTTGATCCGAGAAACATGCTGAAGCCGCATAACAAATAATAAACAACAATTGATAAGTGATAAAGCGTATTGAAGATAGTCTGTCTTATTGGTTTCTTTATCACTTATCATTCATCATTTATACATTAACGTGAGGTTTTTAATTATAATTCCTGCGCATAACGAAGAAAATAATCTTTCTTTCACACTGGATTCTTTACAGCGGCAAAGCTTTAAGGACTTTAAGACAGTAATCGTAAACGACGGTTCTACAGATAATACGGCGGAGGTAATCAGGAAATACACTGATCTGGATGCCAGGTTTGAAACCGTGGATCTGCAGAAATCTTTACATCAGCCCGGATCAAAGGTGGTTCATGCTTTTAAAAAAGGACTTGAAACTCAGGACGTAGATGCTTTTGACGTCATTTGTAAATTTGATTCTGATGTCATATTTCCTGAAAATTATCTTGAAAAAATCGGAGCAACGTTTAAGAAACATCCTGATTACGGACTTGTTGGCGGCCTTTTATATGTTGAGAAAAACGGAGATTGGGTATATGAAGGAAATTCTAATAGACATCATGTACGGGGACCAGTAAAAGCCTACCGAAAAGAAAGTTTTATGCAGATGAATGGCATCAGGGAAACTTTAGGTTGGGATAATATTGATGCAATCCTTCTTCAGAATCTAGGATGGAAAGAAGTCGTTATTCCGGAGCTGCACGTTCGTTTAATTAAAGTAAAAGGAGCAGATTACACCATTAGACCAGCCGAATATTACGGTAAATATTTCTATTTTTTAGGCTTAAACAGATTTTTGGCATATGTGGCATCTTGTAAAGAAGCGGTGAAAAGCAGATCAATATCTTTCTTTTTTAAAATTATCGGCTCTTATGAAAACTGTCGTAATCGTAAACTGGAATTAAAAATATCTGAGAATGAGCGTGAAATCATCAATCGGCAACGTTGGGAAATGCTTAAAAGAAAATGGCTGAAAATGTAATTTGCATTCACATAATATCTTTACCTTTAACAAATAAACAAGAAATACTCTTAGTTTAAATTTAAAACTTGAAAAGAATTGCTTACATAGAAATTGATACCCACGCTGAAATTGCCCAGTCTTTCATGGATATTATGAATGGGACGGGTTCTTTTTCAGTGGACTATTATTTTTCAAAAAGGGTTAAAGATCACATTGCTGAAAATGGGGAAAACATATTTCTCTCAGACAGTTCCATGATCTTGGATCAGTTGACATTAAAAAAGTATGACCTTGTTATTATCGGAACTGTTCATCGGTATTTCAATACATTTTTCACGATTGCCGAAAAATATAATACGGCAGTTATTGTTCACAATATCAACTTTATCAGGACTTCAAATTTCAGTCTTCTTAAAAGTATATTCAAAAAAGATAGAATTTACCGGTTAAAACTTTTATGGAAAGAAGGATTACTGGGTTCTTCAAAAATTTACCGGAAAGCCAGAAAACTTTTGGTTCTGGATGAAGCATTGATTTCAGAATGCTTTAGTTTTTTACCTATTTTTTATACAAAATATTCAGAAAGAATTCAGAATAAAATTCTTACAGTTGTTATTCCGGGTGGTGTTTCCCAAAAAAGAAGGGATTATAAAAAAGTATTTTCAGAAATAAAAAAAATTGAAGACTTATATCATCATCCCGATTTTAAGAAAATACTGATAGAATTTGTTTTTTTAGGTAAGGCTGATCATGCCGAACTGAAGCAGCTTACTGATCTGCAACATTCTTTACAGTATGTTAATATTACTTATTTTTCGGAGAGGGTTCCGCCGGAAAATTTTGAGAATTGGATGCGGAAAGCAGATGTTTTGTGGTGTCCGATTCAGGAGGAAACAGAGTTTTTCAGCCAGAAAGAAATATATGGCAAAACAAAGATGACCGGAAATATTGGGGATTCCATAAAATTCGGGAAGCTTGCTGTATTCCCAAAGAATTATCAATCGTCGCTGGATTTTATTCTTCCGGAACAATCTGATCTCACCCAGCAGTTTGAAGAGCTTAAAGATCTGAAATTCGATTTTCAGAAGGAATACAACAAAAAAGCAGTCAGACAAAAGCTCGAAAATCTTTTGAACAGTTTAATGGCTACTTGAATTTAAAGATACTTTTAATAAAGTTTTTGTTTAAATAATCTTCAATCGGAAAAACCTTCGTGAAATAATTTCCGATGAAAATCAAAAGCAGGACCACAGCAGGTTTGTAAACCAGATTGATGAAATTGTTGCTGAAATTCGGAAGGACAATTGCCACGGTTATGGCCAGTGTGCAGATAATTGAGACGAAAATCATTTCAATAGTAAGCGGGGAAACTTTAAATACAAAATAGTTAAATACGATCTTCACCACATTGTAGGTAATCAGCGAGATGGCTGTTGATAACGCAATACCGATCAGTTTCAAATCCGTATTTTTCAGGAAATATAAATTCAGGAAAATAGTTAGGCCTGCAAGCAGCAGCATTACGAGAATATTGAATTTGTAGTACTTTGAAAGTGAAATGATATTTCCGTTAAAACCTGTGGCAAGGTCAATTAACACTGCTGATCCCCAGATCCAGACTACCGGTTCGTACTCTCTCAGCAAAACCCCGTTTTTAGGCATAAAATAAGTCAGATAAGGGAATCCTACCATAATGCAGGAAAACAAAACGGCACCTAAAAAATAGAGGGTGAGCGAAGTTTTCTTATGAAACTTATCCAGTCCTTCCATATCTCCGTCTGCAAGATTTTTACTGATTATCGGGGCTGAAATATTAAATAATCCCAGCTGCGGAATCGAAATGAGGGAAATCAATGCATACAATGTAGAATAAATCCCGTTTTCCTCCATTCCCATGTATTCGCCGATCATAAAGCTGTTGATCGCAAGATAATTCCCGAAAGTCCCCAGAAAACCGAAAAAACTATAATTCATAAACTCCTTCCAGAACCCGTCTTTTTTAAAATAATCGGTACTGAAGTCGAAGTTGATTTTATCCAGCTTATTCGTATAGTAAATATAACCGAACAGCATCAGCGCAAAAATTCCGAAGAAAAATGCCAATGCCGTCTTCTGCGAAAATGCAAAGTAAAAAAAAAGACAGAATGCACCGAGGTTGGCAATTTTAGGAAAAAGATTGTCAAAAATATTGGAAACAACAATTCTTTTATAGTTGGATGTGTATTTATTGAATAGGGCACACAGCGACAAAACCAAAATCAAAGGAAGAATAATTCCTTTGATGTTCCACGCCTGAGTCTTTAAAAACTGAGGATAAAAATAGGGAAGTATAAAAAATACTCCGCAGAAAATCAGGAAATTGATGAAGATGACAAGCAGTGACAGGGAAAGCATATTCTGGTTTTTTCCGTCTTGCTGCACGCTGTGAAAAAATTTCACATTCGCATATGAAATCCCGAAAACTACGAAAGGAACCAGCATCTCTGCGGTCTGCATGCTGTATCTCAGTTTTCCGTAAAATTCAAAATCATTTGGGAAAATGAAAATCGCGGAAACGGTACCCAGGAGAAAACCTACATAGCCAATAATAGAATACTTAAACCCTTGTCTCGCAACTACACTCATTTTTATTGACTTTTAGGAATAAAGATAATGTTGTTGATGTATTCTTTTTTATTTTTTTCGTCGCTTATATTTTTCAGTAGAATGTCTTCCGATAATTTTTCCAGCCCGAAAGTATTTCTGTTAAGATAATGGGCATCATAACCCCAGGATTCTACTTCAGAGATTTCTTTCCAGATCGGGAGGTCATGGTGTCTTTGCTCCATTTCCACCATCAGTACCGGCAAAAATTTACAGATTACTTCACGGGCTCCGTAAAGTGTTTTCATTTCATTTCCCTCAACATCTATTTTGATAAAATCCAGCCTGTGAATACTTTCAATGGCAGCCCAGTCATCAAGACGTATAACCTTTACCTTTTCGGTATAGCTTCTTTCCTCACCTTTTTCTTTGTAAGAGGTGTTTAGGGTTCCCCTGGAAGCAATTGTTTTACCGTTGATTATGGGTACTTTAAATTCGGCTGTCGTGTTTTCATCCGAAAGAGCCAACGGAAAAATGCGCATTTGCGGAAATAGTCTTTTAAGCCTTCTGTACAATTTTTTATTGGGTTCAAAAGCATAGATCTGTTCATGATCCAGCTTATTTTCCAGCTGGTATAAAAATGTGCCTACATTGGCACCTATATCAAAAATAACGGCTTTTTTAGGGAGAAATTCTTTAATCCATACCAATTCGGGTTCTACGTTTCTTGCAGAGAAATTATCTTTACTGAGATTGTTTAAATTTTTAAAAAATCTTTTCTTGTAAAAACCGGGACTTATATATTGCAGATTTTCAGCAATTCTTTGGTATATAGACATGCTTTTGCTTTTGACACGAGCAAATATACGCAAAAATGTTAAATTAATGTTAAAACAGTCAAATTATAAGTCTCTGGCTATCAACGAATATAATTTAAAACTATAAAAAGGGTGCATTCAGAAAATCATTCAGGGGCTTCATCACTTTAAAGATTTTTGCCAGGTTTTTTGAAGCACTTTTATCCGAAATTTCCTTATCCGAAAGATTATATACTACAATGAAGCTTTTCAGTTTCAGGTATTCAGCCATAGGATCTTCTTTTTCAAATCCCTGCGGCACTTTTTTCAGTTTATCATCCTGATCCAGCTCCGGAAAATATTTTTTAAATTCTTTATTGTTTAAAATGTTTAAAAATTCCTTCCCATACAGTGAAATTTCTTTTCTCAAGGTTTTCAGAACTGAAGATTCCGGCATGTAGATTCCTCCGGCAATAAAAGATTTTCCCGGCTCCAGGTGCAGATAATATCCGCCTTTCTGGCTGCCTTTCCCCATTCCAAGCGATGCGCCGATGTTGGTTTTATAAGGTGTTTTATCTTTTGAAAAACGAGTATCCCTGTAAATTCTGAACAGGGATTTTTTAGCATCAATTTTTCCCAACTCAGAATCAAATTCAGACATCTCTGCAATCAGGTCTTCAAGAAATGCTACAATATTTTCCTGAGATTCGGTATAGAGATTTTTATTCTCTGTAAACCATTCACGGTTGTTATTTTCGGCAAGTTGTCTTAAAAAATCAAAAACTTTTGGTGAAACTGCTGCTGGCATATTTTTTTATTTTCAACCAAAATTAATCAAATTCGGGCAATACCGGAAATACATTTTTCCTGCCTACGACAGAGTCCATACCATAAATGGTATTTAAATTAAAATTAAAAATATGGCAGTTTTTCTGCGGAAATTATAAAAGCATTATCACTTTTAAATATTAAATTATTGTTTCTGTAATAATAGTTAAAATGTAATTCAAATAATAATCGTATCTTTGCAAAAATTTTAAAATATTTAATGAATTTATTTACGGAAACCAATTTAAGTCCTGATATTCTTAAGGCTATTGGCGAACTGGGTTACGAAAGCCCGACAGAAATCCAAAAACAGACTATCCCTTTTATTCTTTCAGATATTCGCGACTTGATCGCACTTGCGCAGACAGGGACAGGCAAAACAGCAGCGTTTTCGCTTCCGATTTTGGATATGATTGACGATACGAGTCGCAAAATCCAATTATTGGTCCTTTGTCCGACACGGGAATTATGTCTTCAGATTACGAAAGACATTAAAAACTACTCCAAATACATGAAAGACATCAAAACGACAGCCGTTTATGGTGGAAGCAGTATTATGGATCAGATCAGGTCTCTTAAGGACAAACCGCAGATTATTGTGGGAACTCCGGGAAGAGTAATTGACCTTATTAACAGAAAAGCACTGGATTTTTCTGCGATTCACTGGCTTGTGCTGGATGAAGCAGATGAGATGCTTTCAATGGGTTTCAAAGATGAGTTGGAAACAATTTTGAGTGAAACTCCTGAGACGAAACAAACTTTCCTTTTCTCTGCAACAATGAGCAAGGAAGTGGAAAGAATTTCTAAAAGCTACCTCACAAAACCACACAGGATTTCTGTAGGTTCTATCAATGAGGTTAAGAAAAACATCAAGCATGAATATTATGTGATCGGTTATCGCCAGAAAAAAGAAGCTTTAAAGCGTCTTATCGATTCCAATCCGAATCAGTATTCTATTATTTTCTGCAGAACGAGAATGGAAACCCAGGAGGTTGCAGATTTCCTTATGCAGAACGGGTACGCCGCAGATGCGCTTCACGGTGATCTTTCGCAGGCACAGAGAGATACGGTAATGAAGAAATTCAGGCTTAAAAATATCGATATTCTTGTGGCTACAGACGTTGCCGCAAGAGGATTAGACGTAAATTCCCTGACTCACGTTATCCATTATTCTCTTCCGGATGATCCTGAAGTTTTCGTTCACCGAAGCGGAAGAACGGGTAGAGCAGGAAAAGACGGTATTTCTATTGCCCTGATCAAGCCTGAAGAAAGCAGAAAGCTGAAGCAGATTAAATCGGTGACTAAAATTGAAATGCAAGAAGGTAAAATTCCTACCGGAGAAGATATTATCAAGGCTCAGGTGGGAGGCGTTTTTGAAAGTCTTTTTGAAATTCACGAAGATTTCTTTGAATTTGATGACTCCCTGATTCCTGATTTATCGGCATTCACAAAAGAAGAGCTTGCTCACAAACTCCTTCAGTTTCAGCTGAAAGATCTTGCAATGTATTATAAAGACAGACATGATCTTATTGATCAGAAACTGAGCAGCAGAGATGATGACGGAGGTTCCAGAAGGGACAGAAGAGACCGCGACCGAGACAGAGGAAGAGATCGTGACAGAGGCGAAAGAAGCGAGCGTAGCGGAAAGCCAAGAAGAAAAAATGAAGATATGGTAAGATTTTTCTTTAATCTGGGTAAAAAAGATCAGCTGAAGAAATTGGATGTATTGGATATTATCAACAAAGCGACTTCCGGAAAAAGCAAGAAAAGAGCTGAAATCGGGGATATCGAAATTCTTGAGAAATTCTCATTCTTCGAAGTTGAAAAATCATTCAAAGACAATGTTTTGAGCAACATCGGATCCATGAAATTCAAAGGAAAGGAAATGAGGGCTGAAGTAGCCAACTAAACTCCTTAAAACATACTGAAAACCGGCTGCATGGCCGGTTTTTTTATTTGATAATCAATCTGTAATGCAATGTTAACAAAACTTAATGTTGTATTGTTTCAGGTAAGGGCGTTTTTTAAGAAATTTGCACACGAATTATAAATACTTAAAAATGGGAATTGGTAATATTTTCCACGCTTTTCAACCAAAAGATAAAATCTTCTTCGTACTGTTCGAAAAAGTAACTGAAAACCTTGTAGCAATGTCTGAGGAATTCAATGCAGGAATTAAAGATTTTGATCTTAATGATGATTCCATGCTGAAAAAAATGAGCGACTTCGAACATAAAAATGATGAACTTACTCATGAGATCTTTGTAGAACTGGGAAAAAACTTCATTACACCTTTCGACAGAGAAGATATTCATACCCTTGCAACAGGGCTGGATGATATTGCAGATTATATTTATGCCTCAACAAAGTACATTTTCCTGTATAAATCTCCTGAGATGAAGGCATATTCCGATTTCTCATTATTGATTCACAAAGCATGTCTTGAGATCCAGAATGCTATGAAGAATCTTAAAGGCTTCAAAAATATGGAACAGGTAAAAGAAGCTTGTATTAAAGTGAACTCTATTGAAAATATAGCAGACGATCTTCTTTCCAATTCAATGGTGGAATTATTCGAAACGAATGATGCCATTAACATCATCAAAGTTTCATCTGTACTTAATTATCTTGAAGTCGTGACCGACAAAGCAGAAGATGTTGCCAATACCATTGAGAACATCATGATTAAATACGCTTAATTAATAATTATAATTAAACAATGGAATTTCCGATTTTACTTATAGTTATTATTGCTTTGGCTCTGATTTTCGATTACATTAATGGTTTTCATGATGCAGCCAACTCAATCGCGACTATTGTTTCTACAAAAGTTTTAACACCTTTCCAGGCTGTACTTTGGGCAGCTCTTTGGAATTTCGCGGCGTTCTTTATCGCTGCTTATATTATTGGCGAATTTAAAATCGGTAACACGATTGCCAAAACTGTTAATGAAAATTTTATCACCCTCGAAGTAATATTTTCCGGGCTTGTAGCCGCCATCGCATGGAATCTCCTTACATGGTGGTTCGGGATCCCATCTTCTTCTTCTCACACACTGATCGGAGGATTTCTCGGGGCAGCCTTAATGCATGCTTTTATGATGGATTATCATAGTGTTGTCGCAGCTCATCCGGAATTGGGGATGTGGGATACCATTAAAGAAGCGGCAAGCCAGGTAACGCAGCAGAGTGTTGTGAAATTTGATAAGGTAATTCCTATTTTCCTGTTCATTTTCATGGCTCCGATTATCGGGATGATTATCTCTATCATTATTACTTTAATTATCGTTCATCTTTATAAAAAATCAAATCCGCATAAAGCAGATCAGTCATTCAAAAGATTACAGCTGGCTTCTTCAGCACTTTTCAGCTTAGGCCATGGTCTGAATGATGCGCAGAAAGTAATGGGAATCATCGGAGCCGCATTGATTTACTATCATGTGGAGATGCTTCAGGATCCTGTCTATCTCGCTATTCCTGCTGCCGGACGTTTTGATTATTTCGCTGAACATTATATCTGGGTTCCGTTGGTGTCATTCTTGGCAATTGGTTTGGGAACCATGAGTGGAGGCTGGAAGATCATCAAAACAATGGGAACCAAAATTACAAAAGTAACTTCCCTTGAAGGGGTGAGCGCAGAAACTGCTGGTGCGATTACTCTGTTTATTACGGATCACTTCGGAATTCCTGTTTCTACAACACACACCATAACAGGGTCCATCATCGGAGTTGGTCTTACAAAAAGAGTGTCTGCCGTACGATGGGGGATCACCGTAAGCCTTCTTTGGGCATGGGTTCTTACCATCCCAATTTCTGCAATTGTTGCGGGGATTATGTATCTTGTGGTTACTTTCTTGTCATAAAAAACAATTTTATATATTACAAAAAACTTTGCTCATACGGGCAAAGTTTTTTATGTATAATGGACTAAACATTCGGAGTTATTGCATCGAAAAACTATATACTATTTTATCATTTGGAGCAATTTGATCGCATCGAAAAGCAATATGTATATTTTATTGGAAGCTTTTTGACTTCGTCGAATTGTAATTAATATTTTTTAAGGAGCAATTTGATTACATCGAAAAGCAATATATATATTTTATTGGAAGCTTTTTCCTGCTTTCCGCACTCGCTATTTTCATGTTTCAGCGGCATGGCAAGCGCCGCCGAAACATGAAAATGAGCTCAGACAGATGCTTCAATCAGGGCTAGGCTTTAAATATCAGAAATTAGGCAGACAGGGTTATTATTCCGGAAAAATTAAATCTTCACCAGTAAACAGTAAGGATTTTTACTTTAAAAAGCCCCGGAAAAATTGTATTTTTGTTCAAACTATTAGAATTTATGGAATTTTTAGACAAATACCAGCAGATTGTTGCAGATGCTATTGCCAAATATACTTTTAAGGACAAGCCGACGGAGTTGTACGAACCGATGAACTATATCATTTCACATGGCGGTAAAAGACTCCGCCCGATTATGGTTCTTATGGCTTGCGACCTTTTTGGCGGTAATCTGACTGAAGCAATCAAACCTGCTCTTGCCATTGAATTTTTCCATAATTTCACCTTGATTCATGATGATATCATGGACGAAGCCCCGCTAAGAAGAAATAAACCAACGATTCACACACTACACGGAATCAATGTAGGTATTCTTTCAGGAGACGGACTCATGTTAAAAGCCTACAAATTCTTTGAAGACCTGGAGCCTGAAACATTCAAAGCATGTATCAGAATATTTACACATACAGGGCTGCTTTTGTGTGAAGGTCAGCAATATGATATTAATTTTGAAACCCAGGAAAATGTAACTTTTGATGACTATATCAGAATGATTACCTATAAAACCGGTGTTTTGAGTGCTTCTTCTTTTGAGATCGGAGCATTGATTGCCAAGGCCAACTTTAAAGATGCCAAAGCAATTTTCAATTTCGGAAAACATATTGGGATTGCCTTTCAGATCATGGATGATTATCTCGATGTATTCGGAGACCAGGCACAATTCGGAAAAAAACATGCCGGAGATATTTACGAAAATAAAAAGACGGTTCTTTATCTGATGGCAAGAGAGCACGCAACAGAAGAAGAAAGAAAAGAACTGGATTACTGGTATTCTAAAAAAACGGACAATATCGATAAAGTCTACGGAGTAGAGAAAATTTTCAGAAGAACAAAAGTAGACGAAAAAGCGTTACGACTGATCGAAAAGCACAACGAAATCGGGCAGAGCTATCTCCAGAAAATTGATATTCCGGATGAAAAGAAAAAGCCATTCGCAGAATTGGCCAATTACTTATTAAGAAGAGAAAGTTAATGTGCTAATTTGAAAATGAGATAATTTTAAAATTCTAAATTGTTTCATTTTCAAATTTCCAAATTTCGAATGCAATGAAGTTCAGGACAGAAGTTGATATCATAGAATCGAAGAATAAGATCACGCTTGAAGATAGAATATTTTCAATCGGTTCTTGCTTTGCTTCTGAAATGTCGGATCTGTTTTCCCAGGGGCAGCTTCAGGCACTGAATAATCCTTTCGGAACTGTTTTTAACCCCTTTTCAATCAGCAATTCGGTAAAAAGGCTTCATGATGCGGAATTTTATCATGAGGAAGAATTAATCACGTTTAATGACGAATTTATTTCTCTTGATCACCATACCGGTTTTGATACAAGATATATCCATCAGACATTAAATAAAATTAATGCTAAACTAGAAGAAGGAAATTCTTTTCTTCAGGAAACCGATTGGGTAATCATTACCTACGGAACGTCTTTCATCTACGAATTTCTTCCCAAACAGAAACTGGTCGCCAACTGTCACAAAATTCCGCAGAAATTCTTCGAAAAAAAATTGCTGAGCCATCACGAAATTACAGATGCCATTTATAACACGATATTAAATCTCAATGATATTTGTAAGGATGACGTTCAGATCCTTTTTACAGTGTCACCCGTTCGGCATACAAAAGACGGAATGATTGAAAATCAACTGAGTAAATCAAAACTGATTACGGCTGTTCATGAGGCCATTCAACAGTTTGAAAACTGCCATTACCTTCCGGTCTATGAAATCCTGATGGACGATTTGAGGGATTACCGTTTTTACAAAGAAGACATGATACATCCGAATACTCAGGCGGTAAATTATATCTTTGAGAAATTCGGGAATGCTTATTTTACTGATGAAACCAAAGAATTTATCAAAGAAAATTTTAAGATCAATAAAGCACTGGAACACAGAACCGGCGACGAAAAAGATCCTAAATATATCGAATTTAAAGAAAAATTAAATCAAAAAATTGAAGTACAACGACAAAAAGTAAAACATAAAATCTTTTCAGATGTCTGATTTTACCACAATTGAATATCTGAAATCAGGAAATGAAAGACAGCAAAAAGCCTATCAGCTTCTTTCAAAACATTGCTTCTTTGAGAAATTAAAAGCATATTCCCCAATTTTAGCCGGAACAATTCCTATTGAAATTGATATTGAAGGTAGTGATCTTGATATAATCTGTAAAGTTGATCTTAAATTTGAAGAAAATTTTTTGAATGATGTATTGAGCTGTATTCCTCACGATGCAGAAATTAAGGTGGAATATCCTGTTCTTAATGGTGAAAAATGTATTACTGTTAATTTTGGATTGGAAGAATTTCCTATCGAAATTTTCGGACAGAATAAACCTTCAACAATGCAGAATGCTTACCGGCATATGATTGCGGAATACAAAATACTTCAGGAAAAAGGAGAAGATTTTAAACAAAAAATAATACAGTTAAAACAGCAGGGAATGAAGACGGAACCGGCTTTTGGGATGCTTCTGGGACTTGAAAATCCTTATGAGGACCTGTTAAAATTATAAAGAAAAATGATTGATACCCATACCCATTTATACGCAGAAGAATTTGATGACGACAGAAAAGAAACAATTCAAAGAGCACTAGATAAAGGAATAACCGAATTCTATCTTCCTGCCATCGACTCAGAATCGCACGAAAAAATGCTTCAGCTGGAAACAGAATATCCGAACCGGATTTTTTCCATGATGGGCCTCCATCCATGTTATGTGAAACCTGAAACCTGGGAAAAAGAATTGGAAATCGTTAAAAATTACCTGGATAAAAGAAATTTTCCCGCTATCGGAGAAATTGGCATTGATCTGTACTGGGATAAAACAACGCTCGATATTCAAATTAAAGCTTTTGAACAGCAGATTGACTGGGCCATCGAAAAAGATCTGCCGATCGTAATTCATACACGCGAAAGCTTTGATGAAACATTTGAAGTTCTGGAAAGAAAAAAACACCCGAAACTGAGGGGGATTTTCCATTGTTTTTCAGGAAACCTGGAGCAGGCAAAGCATGCCATAGATCTGAATTTTATCTTGGGAATTGGTGGAGTAGTGACCTTTAAAAACGGAAAAATAGATCAGTTCCTGAATGAAATTCCTTTAGATAAAATCGTTCTTGAAACAGATTCTCCCTACCTTGCACCCGTTCCGCACCGTGGGAAACGAAATGAAAGTTCGTATCTTGACCTTGTCGCCGGAAAACTGGTGGATATTTATAAATCTGATTTTTCGGAGATTGACAGGATTACGACGGAGAATGCAAAGATATTATTTAAACAAGTTTAATATCAGCAAGCTATAAAAAAGCCTTCCACTCCGGAAGGCTTTTTTATTATTTTTTCCTTGTAAAATTCTTATTTTTTGGCTTTTTAAATCCCGTAGGAGCAGCTGCAGAATCGGGTTTATTCCTGTTTTTCGACCTTGGAGCACCGCTGCCGGATCTTGCAGGTTTTGGCTTGTCTGAACCGGGGTTAAAAGGTTTGTTGTTAGAATCCCTCTTTTGGACCACAAGATCATCGGTATGAAAAGGATGGTCTTTGATGACAGGGATCTTCTTTCCGATCAGCTTTTCTGTGTTTTTCAGGTTTAATAAATCCAGGCCGTCTACAAAAGATATGGAAGTTCCTTCTGCGCCGGCTCTTCCCGTTCTTCCGATTCGGTGAACATACGTTTCAGAAACATCGGAAAGCTCGAAATTAATCACAAATTTAAGCTCATCAATATCAATTCCCCTCGCCGCAATATCAGTCGCCACTAAAACCCTTGTTTTGCCGGATTTAAAATTATTTAATGCGTTCTGACGTGCATTCTGCGACTTATTACCATGAATTGCTTCTGTCGTGATCTGATCTTTCTGAAGTTTTCTTGCAATTTTATCGGCCCCGTGTTTTGTTCTCGAAAAAACAAGAACAGAATCGGAAATATCATTCTTCAGAATATGCGTTAAAAGATTCAGCTTATTGTCCTTTTCCACAAAATAAACCGACTGCTTTATGGTATCTGCAGTTGATGAAACAGGCGTTACCTCCACTTTTACAGGATTGTTCAGGATAGAATCTGCCAGTTTCTGTATCTCTGCAGGCATGGTGGCAGAAAAAAATAAGGTTTGCCTTTTTTGTGGTAATAGTTTAATAATTCTTTTTACATCGTGTACAAAGCCCATGTCCAGCATTCTGTCGGCTTCGTCCAATACAAAGATTTCAAGGTTTTTTAAGCTGATGATTCCCTGGGCAATAAAGTCCAGCAATCTTCCCGGAGTAGCAACAAGAATGTCAACTCCTTTTTTCAGAGCAGTTTCCTGGTTTCCCTGTTTTACACCTCCGAAAATAACAAGATGCTTCAGCGGTAAATATTTTCCGTAAGCCTTGATGTTTTCTTCAATCTGGATAGCCAGCTCTCTTGTGGGCGTTAAAATTAAAGCCTTGATATGTTTATTTGGAAATTTATTTTGAGAAAGATTCTGAAGAATAGGAATGGCAAAAGCAGCCGTTTTTCCTGTTCCTGTCTGTGCGCATCCTAAAAAATCCCTTCCTTTCGTAATTTCCGGAATCGATTTTTCCTGGATTGGGGTAGGGTTGGTATATCCTTGTTCCTGAATTGCTTTGGCAATAGGTTCTATTAAATTTAGATCTGTAAAATTCAAATGAATTGTTTTTTTTATAATTACAATAAAAATTCCTTCATTTTGAAGGAATTATATTTTGCAAAGGTAGTTTAAATATTTTTAATGGTATTAATTCACTTTCGTCCACTGTTGGTTCTTTCTCAGATCCTCAAAAAATTTGTACAGTTCAGATAGTTTTTCACTTCCGTGTTTACCATAATCTTCCACATGTTTTGAAGTTCCGTCCGCAAATTTTATTCTCAGATGGGAAGAGGGAAGATCAGTTACATTCTTTTCACCATAATTATCATTCAGGTTTTTTACATCCAGTCCGTCAAGCATAGAGATAAGCTTATTGTAATCTTCCTGTTTAATCGTTCCTTTGAATGTTCCTTCGCGCGGTTTCGAGAATTCATCTTTTGAAGGCCTGTCGCTGAAATTAAAATGTTCCGCTTCAAAAACAGCCGTTCGGTCGGCATTGATGGTCATCTTAAAAACCGGGCAAAACCCAAAGCAGGGCGTTGCTTCATATTCAATAGTAGAATATTTTGAATTCATTTTCTGGGAATTGCATGAAAATAAAACGATAAAAGCAAAAAGGCCGAATATATATTTCATAATTTTAAAATTTGGATTGAATTATTCAATAATTATTCCGAAAAACAAGTATTGAAAGGCGATAACATAAATTTAACAAAGAAAAATATTCAGAATTAAATTTATTTAAATATAACCCATCGAATAAGATTTAATTGGCACTTATATTCTAAAAAGCTGAACCTCGGGTTAATTCCCAAGGTTCTTTTATTCTGAAAATACCGATGAAGTATTAAGAAATTTATTATCCATGAAGCTGTTTCCAGATCGCATCTTTCAGCTCTGTAAGGCCTTCTCCCGTAACACCGGAGAAAAATAATGGCTGTTTGTTTTCGGGGAATTCTGCCGAGATTTCCTTTTTCAGCTCATCATCCAGAAGGTCTGACTTTGAAATAGAAACAATAAAATCTTTATCCAGCAGTTCGGGATTATATTCCTTTAATTCATTTTCCAATATTTTAAACTCCTGAAAATGATCCTCAGAATCGGCCGGAATTAAAAATAATAAGATTGAATTTCTCTCGATATGCCTTAAAAATCGGTGTCCCAAACCTTTACCTTCCGCAGCACCTTCAATAATTCCCGGAATATCCGCCATTACAAAAGATTTGTAATTTCTGTAATCTACAATTCCTAGATTGGGAGTCAGGGTTGTGAAGGCATAATCTGCAATTTTTGGTTTGGCTGCAGAAACAGAAGCCAAAAGAGTAGATTTTCCGGCATTCGGGAATCCTACAAGCCCTACATCGGCAAGAATTTTAAGCTCAAAAGTTACATAGCCTTCCTGGCCGTCCATTCCCGGTTGAGCAAATCTTGGTGTCTGGTTAGTGGATGATTTGAAATGCTCGTTTCCTTTTCCGCCCATTCCTCCTTCCATCAGGATGATTTCCTGTCCGTCTTCCAGAATTTCCCCGATGATTTCGCCGTCTTCATTCTTCGCAATCGTCCCGATCGGAACTTCGATGTATACATCGGCTCCGTAAGCACCTGTAAGTTGATTTTTTCCTCCGTTTTCACCGCGTTCTGCTTTTACGTGACGGGTGTATCGAAGAGGCAGTAAAGTCCATTCGTTGGCATTTCCTTTCATGATAACGTGGCCTCCGCGACCACCATCACCACCGTCCGGTCCACCTTTTGGAATATATTTCTCACGGCGAAGATGCGCAGAACCTGCACCTCCGTGGCCGCTTTTACAATGAATCTTTACGTAATCTACAAAATTTGACATAATTTTAATTCAAGGTTTTATGTTGAAGGTTCAAAGTTTTAACCTTGAATTTGGAACTTTGAACCTTGAATCAAAAATTTTTATTTTTGAACCTTTTCTACTTCAGCAAAAAGTTTCTCAGAAATCTCGTCGATATCTCCGACACCGTTGATCTCCACATATTTGCCCTGCTGCTTGTACAGTTCGGCAACTTCTGCTGTTTTTGCGTAGTATTCTTTTATTCTGTTTTCGATGATTTCTACATTGCTGTCGTCTGATCTTCCGCTGATTTCACCTCTCTTTAAAAGTCTTTCAACCAAAATTTTATCTTCAACTACCAATGAAAGACAAACATCGATCTCATCGTTTAATTCTTCTTTTACAATTTTTTCCAGGGCTTCCGTCTGCACGGCAGTTCTCGGATATCCGTCGAAAATGAATCCTGCCGCATCGGTAGGTTTTCTGATCTCGTCAATCAGCATATCTGTTGTTACCTGATCCGGAACCAGCTCTCCTTTGTCAATATAAGATTTTGCCAGTTTCCCAAGCTCGGTATCATTTTTCATATTGAATCTGAAAAGGTCACCTGTTGAGATCTGTTTTAAATTGAATTTCTTAATCAGGTTCTGAGCCTGAGTTCCTTTTCCACTTCCCGGAGGGCCGAACAGAACAATGTTTATCATAATGTGGTTTCGCTTTTGGCAATTGGCGTTGGCTTCTTGCTCTTAGCATTTTTAAATTAATAATTACTTTTTATTTAGATATAATTTTTAAAAGCTAATAGCCAAAAGCTAGAAGCTAATAGCAATTTAGTGGTTGATTTGTCCTTCTTCCAGTTGATACAGATTTGGTAAATTTCTTCCCAATTCATCGTAATCCAGTCCGTAGCCGAGAACAAATTTGTTTGGAATCTCTTTTCCGATATAATCCAGCTTGAAATCTTTTTTATACACTTCCGGTTTCAGAAGGAATGAGGCCAGCTTTACCGATTTCGGGCGTTGTGTTTCCTTGAAGTATTTGAAAAGGCTTTCCACTGTATTTCCGGTATCCACAATATCTTCCACCAAAATGATATGACGGTCTTTCACGTCTTTCGTCAATTCCATTTTCTGGTAAACGATTCCCGTAGATTCCGTTCCTACATAAGAGCTCATCTGGATAAAAGCAATTTCGCAAGGACCCGGGTAATGCTTCAGCAGATCCGAGAAGAACATGATCACCCCGTTCAATACTCCGATGAAAACAGGAACTTCATCCTTGTAATCTTCATAAATTTTTAAAGCGGTTGCTTTTACAATTTCCTGAATTTCGGCGTCCTCCAGATAAGGAACGAAAGTTTTGTCGTGAACTTTAATACTTTCCATAAAAATTTTAGTAGGCTGCAAAGTTAATGATTTTTGATGAAAGTTTTCAATGGGTGGAAGAGTGATTGGTTTTATGATGACATTGAACCTTCGTGGTTTTTAAAACCTTGAAAGCCTGGCGACGAAATATTTTCCTTATCTTTGCCACTCACAAAACCCATAATATCAGGATGTAGTATACAGTTTCTTTCAGATTTAATCGACAATAACAGATGCGTTATTGCATTTTCAACTTTAATAAAGAAAGAAATCATGATTTTTTTACACGATATAACTTTTGGGTTTCCTGCAGGAGATCTGCTTTTTAATTCTATTACTTTAACGATACCATCTCATTCAAAATCCGCTTTGGTAGGAAGCAACGGCATGGGGAAATCAACACTTCTGAAGATCATGGCAAAAGAAACGGAACCTTTGCAGGGAAATATCAATGCAGAAGGAGAACTGTTTTATGTTCCGCAAATGTTCGGAAACTTTAATGAACTAACCATTGCGCAATGTCTTAAAATTGATAATAAACTTAACGCCCTTCAAAACATTACAAATGGGGAAGTAGATGAAATTTATTTTGAAACATTGAACGACGATTGGGATATCGAAGAACGTTGTCGACAGGCTTTACAGTATTGGAAGCTTGAAAATTTAGATCTCAATCAAAAACTGGAAAGCCTGAGCGGCGGACAAAAAACAAAAGTTTTCCTGGCGGGAATTCAGATTAATCAACCCGAAATTATCTTGCTGGATGAACCGACCAATCATCTTGATCTGGAAGGCAGGAATCTGCTGTATGATTTTATTGAGAAATCAAATGCAACAATTGTTATGGTCAGTCACGACCGGACTTTGCTGAATCTCGCTGATACAATTTTTGAACTCAGCAACCAGGGGATTTCCAGCTATGGCGGCAATTATGATTTTTATGCTGAACAGAAAGCGATTGAAAATGAGGCTCTGCAGAATGACATTCATGCTAAAGAAAGAGCTTTGAAAAAGGCCAAAGAAAAGGAACGCGAAACGCTGGAACGAAAGCAGAAGCTTGATACGAGAGGAAGAGGAAAGCAGGAAAAATCGAGTGTCGCCAGGATTATGATGAATACGCTGCGAAATAATGCCGAGAAAAATTCTTCGAAGTTGAAAGCGGTTCATGCCGGGAAAATTAATGATATTTCCGGGGATTTGCGGGATTTGCGTTCCTCGGTGAGAAATTTGGATCAGATGAAGGTGAACTTTAATGATTCTGATTTGCATGCCGGGAAAATTCTGATTTCAGTTGAGGATATGAATTTTAGATATCATGATAAAAATCTTTGGAAAGAAAATCTCCATCTTGAAATCCGAAGCGGTGACCGGATCGCCATTAAAGGTTCGAACGGTTCCGGAAAAACGACTTTGATTAAATTGCTATTGGGAGATCTGCTGCCTGCTTCCGGGAGTGTTTCGAGGTCGGATTTCAATACGATTTATATTGATCAGGAATATTCTTTACTTGATAAAACGGCGACCCTGTATGAATTTGCCCAACAGTTCAACGATCACGCAATGTCGGAATCGGAAGTGAAAACCTTATTGTCAAGATTTTTATTCGGAAAGGAAACCTGGGATAAAAAATGTGATGTGTTAAGCGGCGGCGAACGTTTACGGCTTTTGCTGTGCGGACTTTCCATCAGCAATAAAGCTCCCGATATGATTATTCTTGACGAACCGACGAATAATTTAGACCTTCAGAATGTGGAAATTCTGACGAATTCTATTAAGGATTATCATGGAACGTTGGTGATGATTTCGCATGATGGGGTGTTTTTGGAGGAGATTGGGATTGTGAGTGCGGTGTTGCTGGAGTTGTAATAATATTAATGTAGTTTGTCATTCTACAGAAGTCTTTCTAACAAAGTTTTTAATATCCACTAATCAATACTGTTTTTAAGAATTAGTAGAGTTATTAACCTCACAGGTTTTCAAAACCTGTGAGGTTTGAATAAATCTGTAGTTCATATGTAGGCTAAAACCTTCAAGGTCTTTATTTAATATCTATTAACCAATACTGTTTTTTAAGATTATATTTTTTTAAAACATTTATATTAGGAATGGTCCAGTCAAAATTTTTTTTATATTGATCAGTAAAAGTCAATGTATATGTTTTATTCTTTTCAAAAAAGTTTTCTCCGAAAAATTTGGGACATCTTACAATAATCGGAATTTGCTTATTCTCATAATTCTTCAGAGATGTATCAATGATTTCAAACTCTAAAACAAAAGCATACGCAATATAACCACAATTACCCGGTAGCTTAAAATCATTGACAATCTTTCCTGTTAATTGATATTGATTTTTTTTGAGTTTATTATTTTGTGCAATTGCCGATACATTAATGAACAGCAATAAGAAAATGAGTTTAATGGTTGTTTTCATGGATTGGAATCTGATATTGATTTCCTGATGATTATTTTAATTTGATCTCAGGTAATTGGTAGTTTCCGACAACTTCAACCATCTTTGTAGAGTTTTCCTTAAGATTTTTGAAAAAGGCATCAATATCTTCTTGATAGCCCCTTTCACTTACGCCAAAAAGTAAAATCCCATTATTATTTTTATCGGAGATTAATTTATAGCGGTAAACATTTCTTTCAGCAATTAAGATTTCTTTTCCGTTAGCTGAATTTTTGCTGATAATGAAGTCCAGAATATACTCTCCCTTGTTTTCGTACGTCGTATAGTTGATAACAGGATTTGACTGCTTCATCTTCTCAAGTTCACTGATTTTTTGATTAATGGCATCTTCCAGTTTAAAATCTCCTTTTACAAAATCGATCATGATAAGCGTATTGTATTTTTCTATATTGTCATTGGGACCTAAATATTCCTGTTTGTAATAATTGCTATTCGGGTGTGAACTCCATGCTAAATGATATGTTTTGGAATCAATGGTGATGGGGCCCGGAATGTTTAGATATTCTGTTACCTTATTTTGTGCAGTTAACGAGAAGAAGGGTAGTAAAAGGAAAATTAGTGATTTTAATTGTTTATACATGATTAATTTTATTAGTTGAAATTTAGTCATTTGATCTTGAAGGAATATCCGTCTGATGAAGAAGTCTCATGATTTTAATTTCTTTATTGTTGAGATCGATTTTGTAAAATGGAATGGGTGTTTATTCTTAAAAGAAATATTGTTTATTTGGATATTTTTGGTGTAGCTTTTCCAGAAATTCTTTAAGGTTAAAATTCGTAATAAATCCTGATTTTTCACCTTTTTTTAATTCGTTGATTATATTTATTTTCATATGAATGTAAAGATATAATTATTTGGAATGATAGCTTATTAAAAATATTTGTAAATATATCCTTACTAATGAGCCTATAAAGATTGCGCTTATTTAAGTAAGCAAATATAATTAATCTAATGCAACCACATGATTTTCACCCATCCCAAAAATAAATTCAACACAAATTTGCCCACCCAATTTTTTAAAAGTAATTTTGCATGAATCTAAAATAAAAGTAAAATATGTCAACTTACGTAGTTGTAGGTCTTCAGTACGGAGATGAAGGGAAAGGAAAAATCACGGATGTTTTATCGGCAAAATCGGATTATGTGGTGCGCTTCCAGGGGGGAGACAACGCAGGTCATACCGTATATGTAGGCGATGAAAAATTCGTATTGCACCTTCTTCCGTCGGGAGTTCTTCAGTGCAAAGGGAAATGTATCATTGCCAACGGAGTAGTGGTAAACCCTAAATCTTTCATTAAGGAGGTGAATCAGATCGAAAGCAAAGGCTTGAGAACGGATCATATTTTCATCAGCAGAAGAGCGCATGTCATTATGCCTTATCACATTCTTTTGGATACGTACCGTGAAGAAGAGCACGGAGGAACGCAGATCGGAACCACTAAAAAAGGGATCGGACCTTGCTACGAAGACAAAATTGCCAGAGTGGGAATCAGAATGATCGATCTTCTGAACCCTGAGATTTTAAGAGACAAAATCGAGAAAAACTTAAAAATCAAAAATTCTCTTTTTGAAAAATATTTCGATAAACCTACACTGGACGTTGAAGAAATTTACAACGAATATTTAGAAATCGGAAAACAGCTTCAGGATAGAATCGTAGATACGGAACTGGAACTGAATGAAGCCATCAGAGACGGTAAAAATGTTTTATTCGAAGGAGCGCAGGCTTTAATGCTGGATATCGACTTCGGAACGTATCCGTATGTAACATCCTCTTCTCCATCTACAGGAGGTGTTTGTTCGGGAGCGGGAGTTCCGCCAACTTCTCTTCAAAACTTAATCGGTGTGGCTAAAGCATACTGTACAAGAGTGGGTAATGGACCTTTCCCATCAGAATTGGATAATGAATTAGGAGAAAGCATCAGACAGATCGGAGGTGAATTCGGAGCAACAACAGGTAGACCAAGAAGAACGGGTTGGTTAGACCTTGTTTCGTTGAAACATGCTTGTATGATCAATGGAATCAATAACTTAGTAATTACCAAACTGGATGTTCTTACGGGGATTGAAAACCTGAAAGTAGTAACGCATTATAAAACAGAAGACGGCAAAATCATCGATTATTTCACTTCTTCAACAGAGAAATTATACAACTACGAGCCAATTTACCAGGATCTTCCGGGTTGGAAAGAAGATATTACAAAGGCAAGAAGCTATGATGAACTTCCGCAAACGGCTCAGGAATACATCGAGTTTATTGAAAAGTATTTAGGAATCAACGTTTATTTGGTTTCTGTAGGTCCTGAAAGAAGCCAGAATATTATCAGAAAAGAATTATTCTAAAATATTTATATTATCATAATGAAAAAGACTGTCGGAAGATGGTCTTTTTTTATTTATTCTAAATAGCTGAAAATCAAAAAAATGTAATTGCAATTAGTGGGTGATTGTTATTTAAAGCATAGTTAAATTTTAAAACTGGCAGTTAATTTTTAAAAATGGTGTATTTTTAACAATAAAATGGCAAAAATTTTGATATTGAAATAATAACCATGGATTAAAGGTGACAACCTGATAATCTCAATTTAACAATTTAATATCAAAAAGGATGAAACACATGCATCAGAATCAGGAATTTCGTTTCAACGAAGTTCTTTTCGAGAACCGCAACAAGCAATACGGTGCCTATGTCTTAAGAAATGAATCAGACAGAATTTTAACGAAAGCACTTTTTATAGGGGTGAGCATTTTAGCGGCGATTTCTTTGACGCCTTTAATTGCAAATGCTTTTAAATCCGAACCTATTAAGGAACCTATTTACGATGGAGGGCATATTTTTAAACCGGTTATAACCCCTGAAAAAGATCCGCCTGCACCAATAAAACCTCAACCTGTTCCTGAGAAAATAAAAACGGTTGATAAAACTGTTCCTGAACCAAAAGCAATTGTTACTAATGAGAAAAAAGTAATAACTCCTAAGGATGAGCAAAATGCAGCTGCAGGTATACAGACATCAGAAGGAAAAGAAGTTCCTACTATAAAATATGTGCCAATAGCACCTCCTATTACTAGTGGAGGAAATACACAACAGGTAGTGCAACCTAAAGTGCAGCCAAAGGAAGATAATTCTCCTAAAACAGTTGTAGACGTAGAAGCAAGTTTTGTAGGAGGTCTGGATTCTTTTAGAAATAAAGTAATGAATAACTTTGACGGATCAGGATTTGATTCCGGTGAAGTAATGAAGACGATGGTTACTTTTATTGTAGAGAAAGATGGTACTATTTCGGGAATCAAAGCTGATGGAAAAGATGTGGATTTTAATAGCGAAGCGATGAGAACTATTAAAAGCATTAAAGGGAAATGGGTGCCTGCGAAAGTAAACGGACAACCTGTAAGAAGTTACTTTAAATTCCCTATTTCCATGAAGTTCGATAATTAAAAATAACAACAGATCTTGAACAGTTATCCACAAATATTTTTTTTTGTGGATAATTTTTTTTAGGGTTAAAAGGCTTATTAACAATATTTTAACTCATTTTCCGTTTTATCGGTTCATTCAGAGCACGGAAAAATGTGTATTTTTGAAACTTAAAGTTCTAAGAATGGCAAAAATCATAGGTATCGCTAATCAGAAAGGAGGTGTTGGAAAAACAACAACAGCTGTTAATTTAGCCGCGGCATTAGGGGTATTGGAAAAGAAAATATTAATCATTGATGCTGATCCTCAGGCCAATGCAACTTCCGGTTTAGGAGTGGATGATGTTCAGTATTCTACATACAACTTATTGGAGCACAGTGTTGAAACAGAAAAATGCATCAAGCAGACGGCAACACCAAATCTCGACATCGTGCCTTCACACATCGATCTTGTAGCAGCAGAAATTGAGCTGGTAGACAAGGAAGACAGAGAATACATGCTGAAAAAAGCCCTGCAGAGTGTCAGAGATAATTATGACTATATCATCATTGACTGTGCACCAAGTTTGGGTCTGATCACCGTAAATGCTCTTACGGCTGCTGACTCTGTAATTATCCCGATCCAGTGTGAATATTTTGCATTGGAAGGTTTGGGAAAGCTCCTGAACACCATTAAAAATGTACAGAAAATTCACAATAAAGACCTTGATATCGAAGGTTTACTGCTTACGATGTATGACAGCAGATTGAGACTATCCAATCAGGTGGTGGAAGAAGTGAATGCACACTTCCCGGAAATGGTTTTTGAAACGATTATCAGCAGAAACGTACGTTTAAGCGAAGCGCCAAGTTTCGGGGAAAGTATCCTGAATTACGATGCCGAAAGTAAAGGAGCGGTTCAGTACATCCAGCTTGCAGAAGAAGTGCTGTTGAAAAATGAAAAATTAGTAAAGAATTAAAAGGCCAATAGCCAAAAAAGCTAAAAGCTAAGAACATATGAAGGATAAAAAAAGAGCGATGGGACGCGGATTGGGCGCTATTCTTAGTGCAGAATCCAAGGCAACGATCAACTCTGCAACCGATGAAGGAGCAGATAAGTTTGTAGGAAATATCGTTGAAATTTCAATAGAAGATATTTATCCGAACGCGACCCAACCAAGAACATATTTTGACGAAAAGGCATTAAACGAACTTGCCCAGTCTATCAAAAACTTAGGGGTAATCCAGCCGATTACGTTAAGAAAGGATGGAGAGAAGTTTGAAATCATATCGGGAGAAAGACGTTACAGAGCCAGTAAATTAGCCGGTTTGGAAACGATTCCTGCCTATATTCGTCTGGTAAATGATCAGGAACTTCTGGAAATGGCTCTTGTTGAAAATATCCAGAGGGAAGATCTTGATGCTATAGAAATTGCATTAACCTATCAAAGATTAATGGATGAGATCGGTCTTACGCAGGAGAATCTCAGCCAGAGAGTGGGGAAAGACAGAAGTACGATTACCAACTCCATCAGATTATTAAGGTTAAATCCGGATATTCAGAATGCCATCAGAAGCGGAGAAATTTCTGCAGGGCACGGAAGAGCAATTATCAGTCTTGAAAATGAAGAACATCAGCAGATTCTTTTTGATCTTATTATTAAAGAAAAACTTAATGTTCGCCAGGCTGAACATGCTGCTACAGCTTTAAAAAATCCAAAATCTCCTGCCGCAAAAAGAGCGAAGGCAGAGCTTTCCAATAATTACAAGAGGGCTCAAAAAACGATCGCGGATATACTGGATGTAAAAGTGGAAATTAAAACCTCCGGAAACGGTAAAAAAGGTAAAATTGTTCTTGACTTCAAAAATGAAGATGAGCTTGAATATATTTTATCTCATATTAAATAATGAAAAAAATACTTTTCACCTTTTTTCTGTGTCTTTCCGTAATTGCCTTTTCTCAGGTTAATCCTAATGATACCATCAGGGTAGAATATCACCCGAAAGACAGTATCTCCATAGAAAACAACAATACCAAGACAGAAGAAAATGTTGTTTCGGATCTTGAAAAAGCAAACGGACCGACTAATAATACGCTTAAGCTTAATCCTACAAGAGCGGGGCTCTATTCTGCCGTTTTTCCTGGGTTAGGACAATTCTACAACAAAAAATACTGGAAAGTTCCCATCGTTTGGGGAGCTGTTGGCGCCGGGGTAGGAATTGCCGTCTGGAACGATAATCAATACCGGAAATACAGGGAATATTATATCGCAAAACTCAATGGTACACCCAATGAGTTTGTTGATTCTCATCCCTGGCTGGATAAAGTAGCGTTGGGAAATGCACAGGATCGCGCCAAAAGACAGAGAGATTATGCTATCGCCGGAACAGCATTAATTTATATTCTGAATATTGTAGATGCCGTAGTAGATGCACATCTTTATGAAAGCCGAAAAGATCCGGATCTTTCATTTGCTCCTTCTGTAATCCAGGATCAGTACGGAATTGCACCTCCCAAAACAGGGATCAGTTTAAGTTATAAATTTTAATAAAAATATAAAACTGCTTTAATTAAATACGCCTTTGCTGAGTGAAACGCCTTTGCGAACGAAAATATAAAGAACGATTTTTGAACAAAAACTTTGCGATCTTTGCGTTAAAAATACAAGCAGCCAAACAAATAAAATATGAAAATAGCACTTGTTGGATACGGCAAAATGGGTAAAATCATTGATGAAATAGCTACTAAAAGAGGTCATGAAGTTGTTGCCAGACTTAAAGAAACTCCAACTGCTGAAAATCTTAATAATCCGGATGTGGTTATTGAATTTTCTTTGCCTGAAGTGGCTTACGAAAATATCAAAGCATGTCTTAAGAATAAAATTCCCGTAATCTGCGGAACAACAGGATGGCTTGAGAAAAAGCCTGAAATTGAGCAGCTGGCTGTTGAGAATAATG
This sequence comes from Chryseobacterium sp. PET-29, assembly GCF_025736815.1. Classification (NCBI taxonomy): domain Bacteria; kingdom Pseudomonadati; phylum Bacteroidota; class Flavobacteriia; order Flavobacteriales; family Weeksellaceae; genus Chryseobacterium; species Chryseobacterium sp. PET-29. The sequence goes on from NZ_CP107053.1 coordinate 90,111, forward strand.
CGGCGTTTTTATATGGTTCAAATTTTAGTCTGGGCGTGAATTTATTTTTTGCCTTAAATGAAAAACTGGCAGATTTAATGAAAAACGTTGATGAATATTCCTGTCAGCTGGAAGAAATTCATCATGTCCATAAAAAAGATGCACCCAGCGGAACAGCTATTTCCATTGCGGAAGGCATTTTCAAAAATAATCCGAAATTCAATTCCTGGAAGCTGGAAGAAACCCATGGAAATCAGTTGGGAATCTTTGCAATTCGAGAAGACGAAGTTCCGGGAACACACAGCGTATTTTACAGAAGTGAGGTAGATGAAATTGAGATCAAGCATACCGCTTTTAATAGAGATGGTTTCGCTCTCGGAGCCGTGGTTGCTGCAGAATGGATTAAGGGTAAAAAAGGAAATTTCACGATGAAAGATGTTTTGGGGCTTTAATTTGAATGAATGTCCGTAATTTGTCATAATTGAAAAAGCTATTGTGGTCTTAGATGAGTGAAACGGCTTTGCGATCTTAAAAAAGATTAGCATTTTAAAAAAAATGTGAGCTTTCGTTAAATAAAGTATGATGATTAATAACGGATAATCAAATTAATTTGTAACAAAATTCCTACATTGCAAACTAATTAGTGTAATGATCAGCAATAAAAAATTACTCATTGCCCATTAAACATTACTTATATTATAGATTAGGCACAAAAATTTATGAATTATTTTTTAACTTATACAGTTTACGTTCTCATTTTATCTGTATTGATGGGAATTTCAACCTGGAAACTGTTCAAAAAGCTCGGGTATAATCCACTCTTCGCTTTTATTCCTTTCTACAACTATTTTATTATTTTAAAGGAAACCAAACACCCGAAATGGTGGGCTATACTGTCGTATTTACCGATCGTAGGACCGATTATGATGTCAGTGTTTCATTTATACCTGATGAAAAAGTTCGGCAAAACGCTTTTCAAGGATCAGCTTCTTACGGTAATCCTTCCTTTTATATACATGGCAACCGTTAATTATGGTAAAGATGTAGAGTTGGAAGATGAAAATGAATTGTTTCTTACAGATGAAGAGAAAGAAGCAAAGAAGAAAGACTCTTTCCTGGGGTCGGTGACTTTTGCAGTGGTTTTTGCAACGATCATCCACGTTTTCGTTACCCAGCCTTTCGGGATTCCTACAGGATCTATGGAAAGAACGTTGCTCGTGGGAGATTTCCTTTTCGTTAATAAATGGAGCTACGGATACAGACTTCCGATGCGTCCATTGGCCATACCTTTTCTTCAGGGAACAATTTTCGATGCCGGTGAAAAAGGGAATCCTAAAGACGATCCAAAGTCATACGTTGATGGAGTAAAGTTACCTTACGAAAGAATATTACAGTTTAATAAACCGCAGAAACATGATGTGGTCGTTTTCAATTATCCTCAGGATTCAGTACACACGGCGATCGACAGAAAAGATCCTTACGTAAAAAGATGTGTAGCTGTTGCAGGCGATACTTTTGAAATGAGAGGTGGAAGATTATATGTCAACGGAAAACCGGAGACTATTTTAGGAGATCAGGAAATTCAGCATGCCTATACAGTAAACACAGGAACCCAGCTTGATATTCCGGGTATGTATAATACTTACGGATTTTTGCCTGTAAGAGAAATGCAGAATGAAAAAGGCGGATTTACCTACATGTTTCAGGGGCTTACGGATCAAACGGCTAAAGATATTAAAGCTTTGCCTAATGTGATTAGTATTGAAGAAAATATTAATCCTAAAGATTCGGCAACAATTTCTTATAAACTTAATGCTGATAAAAGCGCTTATACAAAAAGTATTGATACCACTCAATCTATTTTTCCAATCAATAAACCATGGAATCAGGATTGGTACGGTCCTTTGAGGATTCCTAAAAAAGGCGATGTGGTTACTTTAAATCAGGAAACACTGCCGGAATATCAGTGGATCATTTCCGAGTACGAACACAATAGTTTAGAAAATAAAAACGGTAAAATTTTTATCAACGGGAAAGAAACCAATCAGTACACCATCAAACAGGATTACTATATGATGGTGGGAGACAACAGAGATGCATCGTTAGATGCAAGGTTCTTCGGTTTTGTTCCTGAAGAAAATATTGTCGGGAAACCGATGTTTACCTGGTTAAGTATAGAGGGAGCTTTCTCTGATGCGAGTTCTTCCTATCAGGCAAATAAAGGATGGTTCTTTGGAAAAACAATTCGTTGGGACAGAATGTTCAAAGCAACAAACACCGGAGAAGCCAACAAAACTTCTTACTGGTGGATCGCAGCAATGATTCTTATCTTATTCTTCGGATGGGAATATTTTGTGAAATTATTCAGAAAGAAAAAAACAGACGACGAATAAATCTGATGTTTAAAAATAAAATTTACAATAGAGTTCTCCTTACAGGAAGCTTTATTATTACGCTTTTAATTATTGCAAAACTCTCCGGAGTTTTGCAATATGCTTATGTACCCCAGGCTGGTTGTGAACCAAACATAAAAAAAGGTTCATTTGTGATTGTTACCAATATCCTTCCTTATGAAAAATTTAAATTATTGACGTATAATCAAAACTCAGAAAAATTTGTTAAAGGTGTCTATATTCAAAGACTAGTAGGTACAGAGGGAGATAAGATCCAGATTAAAAATGGTAATCTATTTGTAAATAACGGATTGGCTGATAAGGGAATTCGTTTAAAACATTTATATAAAATTGACAGAGCTTTTGTTAATGATTTAATGTTAAAAGGAGTTTCTGAAAATGAATTCTACCAGATCGATGATAACTACTTCCTGACTAATCTAAGCGAAAATCAACTTAGTGACCACTTCTTTTACGAAAGGTTCATAAATCCCAATCAAGATAAGGATATTGTGAAAATTTACCATAAAGATTGGACGGCAGATAATTTCGGACCGGTTACGATTCCTCCGGGAAAAGTGTTTTTTCTTGGAGATAATAGAAATGCAAGTCTGGATTCAAGGTTTATTGGATTTGTTGATGAAAGTGAAATAACGGGAAGCGTTATTTATCCTAAAAATTAAAATTATGAACACAATATTATTACCGGTATTTTATTTACCACCTATCTCATGGTTTTCAGCTTTTCTGAATTCTGAAAATGAAATTATATTTGAACAGTTTGAAAGCTTTCCGAAGCAGACCTACAGAAACAGAGCCAATATATACGGAGCAAATGGTAAACTATCTTTAATTATACCTATTTCCCATAACGGGAAAAGAGAATATAAAGATATTGAAATTTCGTACCGGGAAGATTGGCAAAACCTCCACTGGAAATCTATTAAAACAGCTTATCAAAGTTCTCCGTATTTTGAGTTCTATGAAGATAAGCTTAGGAAAATTTTTGAAATTAAAGAAAAAAACCTGCTGGACTTTAATCTGAAAGCACTTGAAATCATTCAGCAGATTCTTAAAACCGAAAAGGCATACTCTTTGAATGTAGAATACATCAAAAATCCTCAAGAACTAAATTTCAGGGAAAAATTTTCAGCAAAAAAAAATTCAGAATTTGAGATGGAAGAATATTATCAGACATTTTCCGATAAATCAGGATTCTTAAAAGATTTATCAATTTTAGATCTTATTTGTAACAAAGGACCCGAATCTCTTACTTATATTAAAAATATTAAACAATCATACTAACATGAAAAAGGTATTATTAGCCGCTATTTTTTTAGTGGGATTAGGTTTCTCGCACGCGCAGGAAGCCAAAGCGGACTCTGATCCGATGAAAGATAAGGATCTCATGACATGGTATCATAAAGATTTTGCTACTACAAAAATTTATGGAGTTAACACAGACAATGCTTATAAATATTTAGAATCCAAAGGGCTTAAACCTAAAACCGTTGTTGTAGGTGTTTTAGATAGCGGTGTCCAGGTAGATCATCCCGGGCTTGTTAAAAATGTATGGAGCAACCCGAATGAAGTTCCTGGTAACGGTAAAGATGATGACGGAAACGGATACATTGACGATGTTCACGGATGGAATTTCATCGGTGGAAAAAACGGAGATATTGATATCGACAATATGGAAGTAACACGCGTTGTTGCTAAATACAAACCTGTTTTCGAAGGTGAGGATTCTGCCAAAAACAAAGCAAACCAGGCAAAAATGCCGGAAGAATTTGCGATGTATATGAAATCGAAGGATATCTTCACCAAAAAAAGTATGGAGGCAAGACAAGGTTTCCAAACTTATACAATGATCAATGAAGCAATTCCTACAATGGTAAAGCTGTTGAATGGAAAACCTGTTACTCCTGAAAATGTGGCGACAATAAAACCTGCTGATCAAAAAGAAGCAATGGCTGCACAGGTCTTGGCTCAGGTAGCACAAAGCCCGGAATTTAAAGGCAAATCTGCCGCAGAATTCGAAAAGGCGATGAGCGGACAAATTAAAGAAGCATTAGATTATTTCGGTCCACAGGAAAAGCAGTATAATCTTGATTACGATCCGAGAAAAGAAATCGTAGGCGATAATTATGATGATTATTCCGAAAAAAAATATGGAAACAATCATTACGAAGGCCCTGATGCAGAACACGGAACACACGTTGCCGGAATTATTGCAGGATTACCAAACGGAAATGAAACACAGTATGGAGTAGCTTCAAAAGTTGCCAAAATCATGTCTGTAAGAACCGTTCCTAATGGTGATGAGAGGGATAAAGATGTAGCCAATGCGATTCGGTATGCTGTAGACAACGGAGCGAAAGTATTAAATATGAGCTTCGGAAAACCGGTTTCTCCCGGTAAAAATGTAGTTTGGGATGCATTCAAATATGCTCAGGATAAAGGCGTTTTATTAGTGAAAGCAGCTGGTAATGAAAATGAAGACGTTGCAGAACATCTTGCTTATCCTACAAATTTCAAAAATGTAACAGATGATAAGCCGTTTGTAAATAATGTTTTGGTAGTAGGAGCAAGTACCAACGACAATAACGCGTTAAGAGCAAGTTTTTCCAATTACAATAAAAAAATGGTAAATGTATTTGCACCGGGGCAGGAAATTTATTCTACCGTTCCTCACAGCGAATATAAATATCTTCAGGGAACATCAATGGCTTCTCCGGTAGTAGCAGGTGCAGCAGCTGTTCTGTTAGCTTATATGCCTGGTCTTACACCGGCTCAGGTTATTGAATCTTTAGTTAAATCAAGCAATCCGAGCACGTCAAATGAGTTTGGTACCTATTCTGAAGCTGGTGGAGTTATCGACCTGAAAAAAGCTGCGGAATATGCATATACCAATTTCTATAACGGGAAATCCGGTTCATCTAAAAAGGCTACAAAATCCATAAAAAAGACTGTTAAAAAATAGTTTATCTGCTTATATTAAGCCTTAATTCATATAAAGTCCGAAATTTTCGGACTTTTTTTATTGCTATTTTATATTTTTGGCACGGTTTTTTGTAATTTTATTTTAACAAAAAATAATAAACTACAATATGAAAAAGTTACTATTTACAGCGATGCTGGGAGCTTCAGTTTTTGCAGTATCTTGTTCCGGGGTTAAAAATGCGAAAACGGCTCAAAACCAAAGATCAGAATTTCTTAAAATGAAAGGAGACTGGCAAATTGTCAGTGTAAATTATGATAAACAATTCAAAGTAAAGCCGTTTGATGATGGAATTGATGCACAATGTTTCGTAGGAAGCCACTGGAGATTGATTCCTAACAATTGGACTGGTGCTTACACTGTTAATGGGGGCGGAACTTGTGGAGCAGGTTTTACACAGCCGATTAAAATTGATGTGGCAAACGGGAATACTTTTAGCTTTAAAAAAATTGCCGAAGGTACGAAAGCCAAACAAAATACGGCCGGATACACCCTTACGCTTACAAGCCAAACCACAGATCAGTTTTCACTGGAACAGAATATTCCATCAGACGGAGAAAATGTAAGGATTGTATATAACTTCGAAAGAACAGGAATGAAATAATCGGTACTGCCGAATTAATATTAACATTAAAATAAAGAGAAATGAAATTTACAAAAACATATATAGGGGGCCTTTTTTTATCTTCAGCTTTATTGCTTACAAGTTGTGAAGCTGTAAAGAATTCTAACCATCAGCAGAGAGGTACTGCAGTAGGTGTAGCATCAGGAGCTGTAATCGGAGGTATTCTCGGTAACAATGTAGGAAGAGGAGGAAATGGAGCTATCGGTGCTGTTTTAGGAGGTGTTATTGGCGGTGTAGCCGGTAATGTAATCGGTTCTAAAATGGATAAGCAGGCAAGAGAAATTAAAGAAACTTTACCTGGAGCCGAGGTTGAACGAGTGGGAGATGGTATCAAAATTACTTTAAATGAAAGTATTGTTAATTTTGATTTCGACTCATCTGCCCTTACAACTACTGCTAAAACCAACCTTGATAAGCTGGCACAGGTACTTGTTAATAACCCGGATACGAACATCAATATTTACGGACACACGGACAGCAAAGGATCGGATTCCTATAATATGTCACTTTCAGAAAGAAGAGCAGGCTCTGTAAAATCTTATTTGATGGGAAAAGGAATTGCTTCCAGCAGATTATTTGCTAAAGGAGAAGGTGAAGCAATGCCGGTAGCTTCTAATGATACGGATGCAGGAAGAGCAAAAAACAGAAGGGTTGAATTTGCGATCACAGCGAATGAAAAGATGATCAATGACGCACAGAACGGACAATAGTAATCACATATAAATATTTTCTTAAATAACCGCTTTTGCGGTTATTTTTGTATTTTTATGCTGGCTTTCTTTAAAATTATTATTTTTGTATTTGAAATAACATAAATGAAGAAATATTTTAAACTGCTCCGTGTAGAGCAATGGGTAAAAAACCTGTTTGTTTTTGTTCCGCTATTTTTTTCTGGTAATATTAAAAATATCGATCTGCTTTCCAAAAGTATTTTCGCTTTCATTATTTTCTCTCTGGCAGCAAGTGCCGTTTATATCCTGAATGATTATAATGATATTGAAGCAGATAAAAAACACCCCGAAAAGAGAAGAAGACCTTTGGCCAGCGGGGCCATTTCAAAATCTCAGGCAATAGCAATTTTTATTGGGCTTATTGCAGCAGATATTGCGTTGGTGTTTTTTTCGCAGGCTTATTTTCAACAAAATCTATGGAAATTTGCTACCATCATCGCTTCTTATTTTTTGATGAATCTTGCTTATACATTCAGGCTGAAGCACGTTCCTATTATTGATATTTCCATTATTGCTCTGGGATTTGTACTCAGGGTTTTAGCAGGAGGATATATTACCGGGATCAGTATTTCTCAGTGGGCTATTTTACTGACTTTCGTACTTGCCCTTGTATTGGCTATAGGTAAAAGAAGAGGGGAACTCATCAATGCACAGATCTCGGGTAAAACAAGAAAAGCTTTGGACGGATATAATGTTCAGTTTGCAGATATTGCACTTTCTATTTCTGTAACGCTTGCTATAGTATGTTATCTGATGTTTACGCTTTCACCGGAAGTGCAGGCAAAATTTCATCAGCGCGTTTTTTTTACAGTAATTTTCGTTGTTTTTGCTTTTTTAAGATATTTACAGCAGACGCTGGTTTATAACAGAACAGAATCTCCCACCAAAATTGTGTATCGTGACAGATATATTCAGGTTACTTTATTATTGTGGGTAGCTGCATTTTTAATTCAAATATATTTTAAAAAATGAAGCCGGATTTTGTACAGAAAGTAACCAACTGGGGAAATTATCCCATTGTGGAAAAGGAAATGAGATCTGAAGACAGTTTCCAGAAAATAAAAGAGTTTGTGCTTACCCATAATGAAGTGATCGCAAGAGGCAACGGAAGATGCTACGGAGATGCTTCACTGGGAGAATATATATTTTCAACAAAAAAGCTCAATAAATTCATAAGCTTTGACCGGTTAAACGGAATTATCGAATGCGAATCCGGAGTTTTGCTTTCTGATGTCCTGGAAATTGCCGTACCACAGGGATATTTCCTGTATGTCACTCCGGGAACAAAATTCGTGTCGGTAGGAGGAGCCATTGCATCAGATGTTCATGGTAAAAATCATCATAGCGAAGGATGTTTTTCAGAATACGTCATTGAGTTTAAATTAATGATTGAAAACGGCGATATTATTACCTGCTCAAGAGAGGAAAACTCTGAAAAATTCTGGTCTACCATTGGAGGCATGGGACTTACGGGAATTATTCTTACTGCAAAATTCAGGCTTAAAAATATTCAGACGGCATATATTCGTCAGGAAAGTATTAAAGCGGAAAATCTTGATGAAATTTTCAGACTCTTCGAAGAAAGTGAAAGCTGGACCTATAATGTAGCATGGATCGACTGTCTTCAAAAAGGTAAAAATATTGGAAGAAGTATTTTGATGAGAGGAGAACACGCTTTTCAGCATGAACTGCCTCAAAAATTCAGAGATCAGCCTCTAAGGCTTAAAAAAAAGTTTGAACCCAAAGTCCCTTTTTATTTTCCGGGATTTGTTTTAAATGCTTTTACCGTAAAGATCTTTAATTATTTTTACTTTAAAAAGCAATCTAAAAAAGAAGTAACAGACTTTATTGATTACGAAACATTTTTTTATCCTCTTGATTTTGTAAAAGACTGGAACAGGATCTATGGAAAATCTGGGTTTATTCAATACCAGATGATGATTCCCAAAGAAAAAGGTAAAGAGGGGATGAGAAAAATCCTTGAAACAATTGCCAATAGCGGAAACGGTTCATTTCTGGCAGTGTTAAAGCTGTACGGAAAAGAAAATCCACAGGCTTATAATTCTTTTCCTTTTGAAGGCTATTCATTAGCATTAGATTTTAAAGTAAATTCAAAACTAAGAAAGTTAATCGACAGGCTGGATGATATCGTAGAAGAATATCATGGAAAGATTTATCTTACGAAAGATAGCATGAGCAGATCATCGCTTACTAATTACCTCAAGAATGTTCAGAGTTCAAAATTTGTGTCTTTACAGCACAAAAGAATCATAAATAATAGTTAACACAGATGATCGTTTTAGGAAGTACATCGGAAGTAGCACAGGCATTTGTGGAAGAAGCCCTGAAACAGGGAGAAAAGTTTGAAAAAATTTATCTTATTACCTCAAATGTGGAAACCGCAGAAAGATTTGCAAGGCATATTGATGTGAAATTTCTTCAGCAGGCGGAAGTAATCGGAATGGATCTGATGAAAGAAGCAGATTACAATGCATTTGAACAGATCAATTCCAGTCTTTTGTTTTGTGCCGTAGGATATTTGGGCGAAGGAACCGAAGAGGGATTATACGATAATAAGAATACGGGAAAAATCATCGACATCAACTATGCGAAACTTGTTCCGGTACTTAATTATTTTGCACAGAAATTTGAAAGCAGAAGATCCGGAACAATTATCGGGCTTTCATCGGTGGCCGGTGATCGTGGAAGACAGAGCAACTTTATTTACGGCAGCGCAAAAGCAGCTTTTACGGCTTACCTGAGCGGTCTCAGGAATTATCTTTCAGATAAAAAAGTGCACGTGATGACTGTGAAACCGGGATTTATGGCTACTAAAATGACCGAAGGGCTTCCCCTGAATCCCGCACTTACAGCGAGTCCTGATCAGGCTGCTGAATATATTTTCAAAGCCTATAAAAAAAGAAAAAATATAATGTACGTCTTGCCGGTGTGGGGAGTGATTATGCTCATCATCAGGAATATTCCGGAATTTATATTTAAAAAGCTTAAGCTCTAAATTATGTACAGTTAAAAATATCTTTCCGACATTTGCGTTAAGATACATTAAAGAAAATTCAATGAAGAAATTGTATTGTTTTGATTTCGACGGGACACTTACCTACAAAGACACCATGTTTATGTACCTGCGGTTTTATGATCCTGTAAAATTCAGATTGCAGTTTCTGAAACATATTCCGCTATTTGTTTTACTTAAATTAAAACTTGCCGATACCGAAAAGGTGAAAAAAAGTTTTATAGGTTCTATTCTTAAAGGCCAGACGCAGGAAAAAATAGAAAAAAAATCCAACCAGTTTTTTGAGCATTACTACCCGAAAATTATTCGCGAAAATGCCTTGGATTTTATCAGCAATATTGATCGTGAGCATACACACAGCCTTTTGGTAACCGCTTCATTGGATATCTGGGCAAAACCCTTTGCAGATGCTTTCCAGATGGAGCTTGTAGCAACAAGAGCAGAATTTAAAAACGGGGTTTTCACGGGTAATTTTTTAGGAAAAAACTGTAACGGGAAAGAAAAACTTATTCGCATACAGGCGGAAATTACCAACCGTAAATATGATAAAATCATTGCTTTCGGAGATACCTCAGGAGACAGGCAGATGCTTCAATGGGCAAATGAAGGACATTATCAATTTTTTCACTAATTTTGGGAAATGAAATTCAGCATGAGGATTAGGCTTTAAAGCTGAAAAATAAATCCTTAACCTGCTGTTTTCGGTAATAAACTGATTCCGTAGAAATAAAATCTTCAAAGTAAAATGAATAAAATATACTTAGATAACGCTGCTACAACGCCTCTTGCAGAAGAAGTTATCGATGCAATGGTAGATACCATGAAAATGAATTTTGGAAACCCGTCTTCAACACACAGTTTCGGACAGGAAGCAAAAATTCTTATCGAAAACGTAAGAAGGCAGGTTGCAGATTATCTTCATGTTACTCCGGCCGAAATCATATTCACATCCTGCGGGACGGAATCAAATAATATGATTATCAAATCTGCCGTTGATCATCTTGGAGTACAGAGAATTATCACTTCTCCTTTGGAACACAAATGTGTTTCCGAGAGTATCCTGGATATGAAAAACAGAAAAGGGGTAGAAGTAAACTACATCCGTCCTGATGAGAAAGGAGACATTGATCTTACAAAGCTGGAAGCATTACTGAAATCTTCAGATAAAAAAACATTGGTAAGCCTGATGCATGCCAACAACGAAATCGGAAATCTTACCGATATTAAAAAGGTGGCAGAACTTTGTAAAGCCAATAATGCACTTTTCCATTCGGATACGGTACAGACCATGGCACATATGCAGCTTGACTTTTCCGATATTCAGGTAGATTTTGCATCATGCAGTGCGCATAAATTTCATGGGCCGAAAGGAATAGGTTTTGCCTTTATAAGAAAATCAAGCGGATTAAAAGGAATTATTACCGGAGGTCCGCAGGAAAGAAGCCTGAGAGCCGGAACAGAAAACGTAGCCGGAATTGTAGGATTGGGAAAAGCATTGGAACTTTCTCTGAATCACTTGGAAGAATATGCAGCTCATATGGAGAATATTAAAGCATATGCTGTAGAAAAGCTTACACAAACCGTTCCCGGAATTAAATTTAATGGAAGAAGCGCAGAAAAAGACACCAGTCTTTATACTGTTTTAAGCGCATTATTACCATATAAAAATCCTTTAATTGGTCTTCAGCTGGATATGAAGGGAATAGCAATTTCTCAGGGAAGCGCATGTTCTTCAGGAGCATCCAAACCATCTATGGTAATGATGATGGTACTTTCTGAAGATGAAATGGACCACTGTACTCCTTTACGGATCTCATTTAGCCATATGACTACTACCGAAGATATTGATGCCTTAGCGGATGCTTTGCATGAAATTTCCAGAGATTTTGTTATAGAAAATACAAATGTTGAGCATAGATAACTCTATTACTCAAATGGCGTAATTTTGGTGATAGTTTATAAGTAAACAAGAATATAATATTAATTAAATAAAAGAAATTAAAAATGGCTTTAGAAATTACAGACAGCTCATTTCAGGAAACGGTTTTAAAATCAGATAAGCCTGTATTGGTAGACTTTTGGGCAGTATGGTGCGGACCTTGTAGAACGTTGGGACCAATTATCGAAGAGGTTGCAACAGATTTCGAAGGGAAAGCGGTAGTGGGAAAAGTAGATGTAGACAACAACCAGGAAATCTCAATGCAGTATGGGATTAGAAATATTCCAACAGTACTTATTTTTAAGAATGGTGAAGTTGTTGATAAATTAGTTGGTGTAGCTCCAAAGGATGTGATCGCTCAAAAATTAAGCGCACACTTGTAAAATAATAAGTTTGATAATGAATGCCTTCCACTTTTGGAAGGCTTTTTTTTCAAAAATAATTTGCAGGAAAGGAAAAAAGTTGTAGTTTTGCAATCACAAAAAAGAAACAACGTTCTTTAAAAAATGATCCGGTAGTTCAGCTGGTTAGAATGCCGCCCTGTCACGGCGGAGGTCGCGGGTTCGAGTCCCGTCCGGATCGCAGAAGTTTTATCAATTTCTTTAAAAAATTGATCCGGTAGTTCAGTTGGTTAGAATGCCGCCCTGTCACGGCGGAGGTCGCGGGTTCGAGTCCCGTCCGGATCGCAGAAGTTTTATCAGTTTCTTTAAAAAATTGATCCGGTAGTTCAGCTGGTTAGAATGCCGCCCTGTCACGGCGGAGGTCGCGGGTTCGAGTCCCGTCCGGATCGCAGCAATTATAAGTCATCAATTAATTTTGGTGACTTTTTTATTTTAAACTGGATTCCCACATAATGAAAATGAAGTATTTTAAAGCAAAATAGTTTGTTATCTCTATATCGGAACAGGTTGTTCTGTGATGCATCAAATTCCTTCTGAAGAAATATCTTTCCTGGAATCATCAAGAATTTAAAAATGTCTTACAGCTGCCCCGTATTTTTACGGTATTTTAAATTCTGATTTTTATTATTCGGATTTAGGTCTGATATTTGTACTGAATTGCAAAACGATTCGGGTACTTATTTATGAAAAACATATTGAAAAAAAAATCATTTCTTTTCACATTACTTATAGCTTTAACGGTAGTTTCCTGTAAAAAGGAAATCGAAAAAATTAACGACAAAGTCAATGATGCATCTTCATCCATCAGTGAAGATTCTAAAAAAGAAGATTCATCGGCAGCAAAAAAAGATTCTGTTGTACAGAAACAGTCATTACCTCCTGCAATGCAGGAATATGGTTTTTATAATGCCTATATTTTTCCTAAAGATAAAAAAGTGAGAGACTCTCTTTTTGCTTTATTTAATAAAAAATTTACGGAAAAAGAACGTTACGCGATTCTCGCTTTAAACAGACTTGATTCAAAAAATAAGTGGAATGCAGATACATTGGTAGTCCCTGCTAAGGTTGATACTACGTTAATGGAATATTCTCCGTTTCCCATGCAGCTGGATGTTTTAAGTCCGGTGAAAAAATTTGTTGTCTTCTCGTACCCAATTCAGGCATACGGTGTTTATTCCAACGGAAGTCTGGTAAAATGGGGTCCGACAAGTATGGGAAAAAAGGCAGCTAAAACAAAAACGGGACTTACGTTTGCCAACTGGAAGAAAAAATTGGCTATTTCCACCGTAAGCAGCGAATGGAAACTTCCTTATAATTTTAATATTTTTAATTTGGACGGAATCGGGTGGCATCAGTATGATCTGCCAGGATATCCTGCGTCACACTCCTGTTTACGATTATTGATGAATGATGCAAAATGGCTGTACAATTATGCAGATACCTGGGTTCTCAATCCGGGAGGAGCAACAACCAAAGCAAAAGGAACGGCAGTTCTTGTGTATGGAGATTACCCGTGGGGAAAACGTAAGCCATGGAGAAAATTGCTTAATGACCCAAATTCCAATAATATTTCTGTTGAAGAAATGACAAAAATGATCGAACCCAATATTGAAAAAATACTCAAAGAACAGGACAACAGAGAAAGGGTAGTAGATTCAATAAAAGCGGCGAAAGCGGTTTTGGAACAAATGCCACAAACCACAAAAACTGTTGAACCTTAGATAACTCGGATTAAATTTTTACTCAATATTTTCAATGCAAGAAGCTGATGCTTTGAAGTATTACAAAAGGTGCGCAGGTTTAATGTAAAACCTGCGCACCTTTTAATCAAAAGCTAAGCACCTTTCATATTAAACCTGCGCAGCTTTTTTAAAGGATGCCGGAAACAGTGTTTTTATAAGGTTTAACTTTGTTTCTGATTTTCGGTTTTGCTTTTAATTTATTTTTTCAAATTGTAAAGTAGATTCTTCGGCAAATCTTCTGAGTTTCAGCATTTCATCTTTAGCTTTATGTTGCCCGAACCTTGCTGCGGCATACGTAATAGCAATAAATATCAGCATTACAAATGAAGCGTTAAGTGCCCATGGAAAATCATGGCTGTTAATTTGCTTTTCTACATAGTACATAGAAAAAAAGACCATCCAAAGAATCGAAAAAGAAAAATAGAGGAACATAAAAAAAGTCCAGACCGCCGAACTTGGGCCAAAGATACCTCGTATTGTCGTCTCATCTTCCTCAATTTCTATCCGTAACGATAATCTGGGTTTCCAATAGCCTTCATCTTCGGTTTTTACACAAATTGTCGCTACTTCTTTGTTGATATTCCCGGAAAATTCGTCTGTATGTTCTGCCAGATATTTTTTAAGATTTTCTGCATATTCCTCTTTAGTAAGATCGGTAAACATCTTAAAACGTGGTCTGGTTCTTATTTTGTCTATGGTTGTTTCTTCTGTTTTCATATTATTCCTGATAAGGTATAGGGTCTTCCAAAGTAAAACGAAGAGACATTTTTCTGTTTTTTCGTTCAATAACCATTTCTATGGTACGGCCTTCTTCAGACTTCATGAGTTCTAAAATCTTTTGTAAAGTCATATCTGCAGTTTTCTTGCCATTTATGGTAATGAGCCGGTCGTCTTTCTGCAATCCTGCTTTTGCTCCGGGAGAATCTTTCCGCACCCCCGCAATTGAGAAGATGGGTTTAAGAATGAAATTATATTGCACGCTGCTGCTGAATATTTCTGTGCCACCTGAAGATTTGCTTTGGCTTTTCGTGGGAAGATTTACAATATCTTTTGTCCATTCCATTCCATCCTGTTTAAAATCAAGGCCGCTCATATTGAAATGAAAAGGATCATAAAAATTGCGGTTTTTTTTGAGGTATATTTTCTCATGGGGATAGTCCAGGGCTACGGTAAAACGTCTCATAATATCTCCACCTACAGAACCTTTCCTGTTTTCAACAAGGCTTACGTGTTGTATGGAATATTCGTCGGGCATTGCCGTAAGCGGTTTTTCAAATTTAAATTTGCCTAAATAGAGATTATGAATACGGCTTCTTTTTCCATAGATGTCACCATTAAAACCTCTTCCCAAAAAATCGTCAATATTGGGTCTGTTATACACAAAATCTTTTATGAGTTTGGGGAAAAGCCATATCGGATCACTGTTTCCCAGATCAATAAGAAGTTTTGAACTTTTCCTTTCCCTGGTCATTTCCACATCAGCAAAAATGTAAGGTTTATTTTTTTCAATACTTATATCCGATTCACTGAAGCTTTTTATCTTTTTTCTGAACAGATCTGTATCATTATAAATGGTAAGCTTTTTAGACATATAGTCAATAACCACCGGATGATTCTTAAAAAAATGATAACCGATGATTCCGTTCACAGGAATTCCTACATGGGAAGAAATATTGAAATCCTGATCTGTGATGATATATACGGTCATGGAATCATTCACGAAATTTTTTCCGATTTTCCCAAAATTATTCTCCGACCGGAATCCGTCAATGCTTCTTTCACCCCCTAATCCCGAAAACTTTATTTTTTCAACGTTTATAAGTTTTAGCTCTTTATTTTCCAGACTGAAAATGGATGTTTCAGCGACTCCTGTATCAAGCAAAAATGTAAGCTCTGCACCGTTAATATTAACCGGGATGAATATCAGATTGTTGATAAATTTAAATGGAATAACTGTTTTTTTTGCATCCCTGAGTTCAAAAGAATTCTGGGCATTGATAAAAATACTTAAGAAAAAAATCCAGAAAAAGTAAATCAGTTTCATGTATTGAATTTAATCATTTTATCTGAATTTTAATAAAAAAAAGCATTCTCAATAGAAGAGAACGCCTGAATATTTTTAAACAATTAAAAAAAAGGATGAATAATTGTAAAATTATTTCGAGAAAAAATCCATAAGATCCATGTAATTTTTCTGGTTTACACCGTGACCGCTCATATATTCCCTGAACGAAAAGTAGCACCCGAGGTCATACAGTAGATCGGCAGCCTTTCTTCCCCAATCCAGCGGAATGATAGCATCGTCTGTTCCATGAGAAATAAAGAAGCGAAGTTTTTCAAGTTTTTTCTTGTCTTTCACAATATTATCCAGCAGTTTTTCTTCAGGATAACTGCTTAAGCATGCAATCAGATTAAACATTTCAGGATATTTCAGGGCAAGTGCATAGCATAGAATCCCACCCTGACTAAAACCGCAGAGATGTGTTTTTCCGTTCGTAATGCCGTAACGGTTGATGATATTCAGAATGCTTTCCAAAATACTGTTTAGGGATTCTGTTGCCTGTTGAACATCTACAAAGTGTTCAGGATTATTAAAATCGATATTATACCATGAATATCCCTCAAACTGTGTTGGTTTAGGAGCTCTGAAGCTTACGATAATCCAGTCTGCCGGAAGGGTTTCCCGAAAGCTGAAGAGATCCTGTTCATTGCTTCCGTATCCGTGAAGCATAAAAAGGATCGTTGTTTCTGAAGTGATATGTTCCGGCTCTCTTACAATATAATCTAAATTCATTGGGCAAAGATAATTAATAAAGGTTTAATGATCATTTCATAAAGTAAAAATGAGACCATCTTAAATGGAATGACAAACTGTCTTTATATTACAAATAAGATTTATTAAATCGATATTTTTTAGAAATTTTTATTGGAAAATTTTCACGAAACCTATTTTTATATTGATAAAAAACCTATATTTGAAACATTAAAAATCTATTTGGAAAAAATGAAGCAATTTTACAAATCAAAAAGTTTACTAAAGCTTTCTTTTTTATTCGCCGTACTATTTTCGGTAATTTCTGTTCTTAACTCTTGTAAAGATGATGACGAAGACGAGTTCACGGATCATATTATTCAGCTTGAGGCAAAAATAAATGTAAAAGGCCCAACTCCTCCTCCTACAACACCTCCTACTGTGAATTTTAAAGCGGTTGTTACCCAGATAGGAACAAGTCCTCAGACAACTTTTAACCCAACAGGATTAGTCTGGTCATCAGGAGACCAATTTGTAAGCTCAAGTCAGTCTCAGGTAAGCATTGCAGCTAATGCAGTTCTTCCTTATGCAGATTCAGAATTGATCGTGAATATTTACGTTGACGGAGAACTTGCAAAAACGAAAAAAGTAGTAGGATCTGGAGAGAAAAATGCTTCTACATATTACAGCTTTTTAGAATTATAAGAATATAATATTAATAATATATAAGACTGCTTAGGCGGTCTTTTTTTATGAGTAAATCTGAAATATCAAGCTTGACATAAAAAAGATTCGG
Source organism: Chryseobacterium sp. PET-29 (assembly GCF_025736815.1). Classification (NCBI taxonomy): domain Bacteria; kingdom Pseudomonadati; phylum Bacteroidota; class Flavobacteriia; order Flavobacteriales; family Weeksellaceae; genus Chryseobacterium; species Chryseobacterium sp. PET-29. The sequence continues at coordinate 107,504 of NZ_CP107053.1, forward strand.
GCGCGGGATTGAAAATCCCGCGCCCGAATCTTTTTATAAGAAATAAATTAAATCGCTTTTACAATAAAATAATTTTTCTTTCCTTTTTGAAGCAAGAGGAATTTACCGTCGATAAGATCACTTTCATTTGCCATAAAAGTATCATTTACTTTTTGCTTGTTAACGGAAATTGCATTGCCCTTAATTTCTCTAGAGGCTTCACTTTTAGATTTCAGAAAACCCGATTTTTCCGAAAGAAGATCAATAATGTTAATTCCTAAAGCATCAGATTTTGCGATTTCTTTTTGTGGTACGCCGTCGAAAAGTTCAAGAAAAGTTGCTTCATCCAGACTTACCATGTCCTCGGCAGTGGAACGTCCGAAAAGAATTTCAGAAGCCTTTAATGCTTTTTCATATTCTTCTCTCCCGTGAACCCAAACCGTCACCTCTTCAGCCAGTTTTTTCTGAAGTTTTCTTTCATTAGGAGCTGTTTTATGTTCTTCAACTAAGTTTTCTATTTCCTCTTTTCCCAGGAATGTATAGAATTTAATGAATCGTTCTGCATCATCATCCGTCGCATTCAGCCAGAACTGGTAGAATTTGTAAGGAGAAGTTTTCTTTTTATCCAGCCAGTAGTTTTCTCCGCTTTCGGATTTACCGAATTTGGAACCGTCGGCTTTGGTGATCAAAGGAACCGTTAATGCAAACGCTTCGCCCTGTGCTTTTCTGCGGATCAGTTCCGTTCCGGTAGTGATATTTCCCCACTGGTCGGAACCTCCCATCTGAAGTTTCACATTGTTATTCTGGTACAAATGCAGAAAATCATACCCCTGGATCAGCTGGTACGTAAACTCCGTAAAACTCATTCCTTCTGCTCCGGCTTCCCCCGAAAATCTTTTTTTTACGGAATCTTTGGCCATCATATAATTGACGGTAATATTTTTTCCCACATTTTTTGCAAAATCAAGGAAAGAAATATTCTTCATCCAGTCATAATTATTGACAAGCTCAGCTTTATTAGGCTCACTTCCTGAGAAGTCAAGAAATCTTGACAGCTGATTTTTCAGGCAGTCTACATAATGAAGAAGTGTTTCCTCATCCAAAAGATTTCTTTCTGAAGATTTTCCCGAAGGATCTCCAATCATTCCTGTAGCACCTCCTACCAAAGCAATGGGCTTATGACCGTGCTGTTGAAAGTGGGCAAGAATTTTTATCTGAATAAGACTTCCAATATGTAAAGAATCCGCAGTAGGATCAAAACCGATATAGGCTGTTGTCATTTCCTTATTCAGTTGTTCATCCGTTCCGGGCATCATGTCTGCAAAAAGACCGCGCCATTTCAATTCTTCAATAAAAGAGTTCATTATTTTTAACTTTAAAATTTAGGTGCAAAGATAATCATTTCAGGGAAATAAGGCGAAGGGAAGAATTTGTCATTTATAATTATCTAAACTTTTAATTTCTTTTTTAGGAGCTTTTTCCTGCTCTCCGCACTCGCTATTTTTTTCTTTCGGCGGCAGCTTCGGCCGCTGCCGAAAGAAAAAAATGAGCTCAGACAATTGCTGCGATCAGGGCTAAACTCCAGTCGGAAATACAATTACTGGAACGAAATTCATGGATGCCGTGCTTTGTATTTTTAGCCAAAATCGGTATATTTGTTTATAATGAACGAAGAACAATTATTCCAGCTTATTACAAAAGCAAAGGAAAAAGACCAGAAGGCGCAGACCAGGCTCATCAACATTTTCTGGGTTGATGTTTTTTCTTTTATAATGAAAAAAGTTCATGATGAAAACGATGCAGACGAAATAACAGTCAATGTTTTTTCAAAAGTATTGTCAAAGCTTGATATGTATGATCCTCACTTTCAGTTTAAAACATGGGTGCTTACCATTGCTCAGAATACCATCATCGATTTCTGGAGAAGAAAAAGCAGGGAAAATCAGGATCCTACCGAAAATCTTGAAGAAGTAAAAAATCAATATGCAAAATCTCCGGAAGAGTTGATGATCTCTGAAGAAGAACAGAAAAAAATCATTAAGACTATTGAATCGCTGGATGCCAATTACCAGGATATCATCAAGCTGCGGTTTTTTGAGGAAAAAAGTATTAAAGAAATAGCAGAAGAACTCGGTATATCTGTTGCCAATACCAAGGTCCGGGTAATGCGCGCGAAAAAAGTATTGGCCGAATTGTTAAAAAACAATGAATTTGAAGATAATTAACGATATAAAATTATTCGTTCAGACTGTCATCTGTAGAATCTAAATAATGCTTAACCTCAAAATCGAATAATTCCATTTTCATAATCATAAATAAACTTTCTCTTTTGTTTTTGGAAGTAAGATTTCTCTTTGTTTTTCCTGATTTCTGTTTTGCAAATTTATTTTCATTCCTTTTTTAATGAAAACTTCTCTTTTAGAATTTCCGTATTCTTCTGTATTTTCAACTTCTTTTTCAAAAATAAGTTGTCCTGTGGACAGGTTAAAGTCAACGTCGATCCAGTATTCTTCAGGCTTTCCACTGTCGGATGAATATCCGATCAGCTCAAAGTGCCCGTTCTGGAATCGATACTTGTCCGTATAGCCCCATTTCCAGCTGCTTCCTCCGGCCTGGGTAATCATTAAAATTCCATTTTTAATTTCGGTGCTCTGATAGGGATCGACCATCATACCGCCATCTTTGCTTTTTAGAATAGCATTCCTTGACTTTTCCAGGATTGTCCATTTTTGATTTACTCTCTTTAATATCTGGATTTCACGGAAGTTGCCAAAATCAGTGGTATCTTTTGTATTGTAAACAATTACTTTTTCAGGAATATGGTCACCATCAAGGTCTCCGTCAACCGTTTCAATAACTGTAGCACCTTGCGGCTGAAATTCTTTTTGAGCAAAACACAATATATTTAATGTTACCGTTAAAAAGCATAAGATAGATTTCATGAGATGATAATTATATTTAAAATTACAAAATTATATGTTTCATCAATCTCTGTCTTTGATTGTTTCGATAAAAAAATCACTAACTTTGAACCTTCAATTTGAGATATACATGGAGGATTTAATTCAAAATACAACCGTTCAGAAACCAAAATGGATCCGTGTAAAACTTCCTACCGGTAAGAATTACAGAGAGCTGAGAACTTTGGTTGATAAATATAAATTAAATACAATTTGCCAGAGCGGAAGCTGCCCGAATATGGGCGAATGTTGGGGCGAAGGTACGGCAACCTTCATGATCCTCGGGAATATCTGTACGAGAAGCTGCGGATTTTGCGGAGTGAAAACCGGAAAACCGCTTGATGTAAACTGGGACGAACCTGAAAAAGTTGCCCGCTCTATCAAATTAATGAAGATCAAACATGCTGTACTTACTTCGGTAGACCGTGATGATCTGAAAGATATGGGGTCCATTCTTTGGGCGGAAACCGTAAATGCCGTAAGAAGAATTTCTCCGGGAACTACTATGGAAACACTGATTCCGGATTTTCAGGGGATCACAAAACATATTGACCGCCTGGTTGATGTTGCTCCTGAAGTAATTTCCCATAATATGGAAACGGTAAAGCGTCTTACCAGAGAAGTAAGAATTCAGGCAAAATATGAAAGAAGTCTTGATGTCCTGAGATATCTGAAAGAAGCCGGCCAGCGAAGAACCAAAACCGGGGTAATGCTCGGCTTAGGAGAGACTAAAGATGAGGTTTTTCAGACCATTGAAGACATCAGAAATGCAAATGTAGATGTCATTACATTAGGACAATATCTGCAGCCGACCAAGAAACATCTTCCTGTAAAAAAATTCATTACTCCTGAAGAGTTTGATGAATTTGGAGATTTTGCAAGAAGCTTGGGATTCAGGCATGTGGAAAGTTCACCGTTGGTGAGAAGTTCTTATCACGCAGAAAAACACATTCATTAAACATATATCGCTTCAGTTTTGAAGCGATTTTTTTGACCATTTATTATTCCTGCTTATAATTCAATTCTTCAGCAATACATATATCTTCAATAACTAAGCTTAAACGGTGTACAATTAAAAAGGATTCCCCGGCATAATTAAAATTAATTCGGAATCAACTTTATTCTTATAAAAAAATCATATTTAGTATTTGATATCAATAGGTTAATATAGAAGAACTTTATGTCATTTTGGTTAATGCATAAATGATTATTTGTGCCGAATTTTGCACGTTTACAATAAATATAATGAAATTAGATAAAAAAATAATACCTCTCGCCATTGGAGGATTGGGAATCGGTACAACGGAGTTTACGATTATGGGACTGCTTCCGGATATGGCAAAAAGCTTACAGATCAGCATCCCCGAAGCAGGACACCTTATCTCTGCGTATGCATTTGGAGTAGTGGTGGGAGCACCAATTCTCATTGGATATTCGGTTAAATTTTCTCCTAAAAAAGTACTGATGGCATTAATGGTAATTTTCACATTATTTAATGCACTCTCAGCTATAGCACCAGACTATACTACCATGATGATGATCCGTTTTCTTTCGGGGCTTCCCCATGGTGCGTTTTTCGGAGTGGGAACCGTAGTTGCGGCAAGAATGGCTGAAAAAGGGAAAGAGGCATTCAATATTTCATTGATGTTTACAGGACTCACCATTGCCAATCTTGCTATGGTGCCCCTTGTAACCTATATTGGCCATAGCTTTCACTGGAGATGGTATTTTGCCATTGTGTCGGTAATTGGTTTGCTGGCTCTTTTGTTTCTGAAACTATGGCTTCCGGACGTAAAGTCTGATAAGGAGACCCATTTTATGGAAGAATTAAAGTTCCTTAAAAAAAGACAAGCCTGGCTGGTTTTAATGATTACGGCGATTGGTTTTGGCGGACTGTTTACATGGTTCAGCTATATTACGCCGCTTATGACGATTGTTTCAGGAATACCGGAAGGTTATATGGCTTACGTAATGATTTTGGCCGGAGCCGGGATGGTGGTCGGAAATCTGGCCGGAGGATATTTATCCGATAGGCTAAGTCCCGAAAAAACATGTTCTTTGCTGTTGTTTTTAATGATGATTTCTTTGGCCGGTGTATTTTTCTTATCGGAATACCGTAACATTTCGCTTACTCTTACTTTTATATGCGGAGCATTGTCTATGTCTGTAGCCGCACCGATTAATATCATGATGATGAAAGCCGCACCGAAAAGTGAAATGATGGCAGCCGCATTTATGCAGGCGGCCTTCAATATTGCCAATGCCATGGGAGCATTTCTTGGAGGGATTCCTTTGGAAAAAGGCTATGCATTCAATTATCCTTCACTGGTGGGAGTTGGGATGACGCTGATAGGACTCATCATTAGTGTACGGTACAAATATCTTTATGCATCAGAAGATCAGCAAACAGTAGCGGATTGTGTTTCGTGTGAAAAATAATAAATAAAAAGACCATCTTAAAAAGATGGTCTTTCTGTTGTTTTTATAATAAGCTTATTACGCTTCGACTTCATTACCGTTTTTACACCAGTAAAGGGCATTGTAAAGGTTTCCTTTAGGGAAAGATTTAAACTCTCCCGGCATCAATACACTGAAAATGTCCGTGAAATTCTGCACTCCTTCTTTGTCCGTAACAATAGCGGTTCTGTTCCACTTTGTTAAGTTTTTTAATCCTAAAAGCGCATCCTGCAGCCAGGCTCCCATGGTAAAATTATCCAGATCTGTATCCAGGTACAATAGGTAATTCAGTTCATTAAACTGATCGACCTTTTGCTTTACTCTTGGGATTACCAGGTTTTCAAAATCTTCTTTTGTTACTTCTCCCGTTGCATTGAAAGCCGCAACATTCTCCGGAGCTTCTGGAATAATCGTTATCATATTGTAATATTTATTGTGGTTTAGTTTTAGGTTGATAACAAAAAGTAAACCAATATTTAATATTGGGTTAATAAAGCATTTAATTGTTTAAAGTTTAATTTACATCTTAAGATGTTTATCCGGCGGCGAAGCCGCCGGAAAAAACAAAAGGCCGCGGCTATCAGCCGCGGCCTAACACAAAATATACTGCGACTTTCATTCGTCACATCTTACGAACTATGATTCATATTGTTGATTATCACTTTGAATATTAAGATCTTTGGAATTTTTACAGGAAAATAAAATTCATTAAATGCGATATCCGTTTTTCTTTGCCAGTGCTATAACGGAACTTTCAATTGCTTTCCCTAAATCGTCGGCATCAGCATTTCCACGTTTTTTCATTTCTTTGTCAATATATTCCTGACGTTTCTTTGAAAGTGCTTCAATCTCTTTCTGAATTTTTTCCCGTTCAGCAGACTTTTGAACAACTGCTTTTTTAACTTCTTCCTTACTTTTTCCTTTCAGTTCTGCCGGGAGCTCAGATTCTTTTACTTCTGATATAAAATCTTTGTCTTTTTCCACGCGGTCTACCAAATCCCAATGATCATTTTTGTAAGCGTTTTTCTTAGACTTGGCCACTGTTCTTTCTACTGCATTTGAAGCGGACTGTATTTCCGCATTTTTATCCTGAAGCATCTGTTTGCTCTTGAATTCTGAACCGTGGCTTCCGTAATAGATATAGGTATCATTCAGTTTTGCATTGCACTCAGAAATTCTTACGTCATAAGGAGTTTCAATATAAATGACCTTCTGATCGCTGTCGATATTGAAATATCTGCCTTCTCCCAGTGATGCTCCGTTTTGCCAGAAAGTACGGATTCCTTCATCTCGGTTTCCACAAAAAATAGTGTTGGTGTAAATATTTTTCCTTTTTGCATCCGTAATCACATTTTTATAGCTCACTCTTCCCTGATCGAAAGGTTCGTTTCCGGCAATATAGATCAGCTTCATGCTTTTTTCATTGCTGTCCCATCTCAGGTTCATCGAAGCATCCCGGATTACCGCTCCGCAAAATTCATTTCCGCCGTTGGTTCTCAGGGCAAAAAGCTTTTCAGAAACCAGATCCAGGTCCTGGGTGAGAGGAGTGACCTGACGGATGTAATTTTCATCAGTAATTCCGTCATTTCCGTATTCGTACAATGCGATTTCCACTTCCGGCGCTTTTCCATTGTACTTTAAAGTCGTTAATGTATTCACGATATTCCAGAGCCTTGATTTTGCCTGGTCAATCAGTCCGTCCATACTGTTGGAAGTGTCCAGAAGAAGAGCTACCTGAATTTTATTTTCCTTAGCTGCAATTTTTGAAGGCTCACTTACAGCCAATCTTTTTTCAGTAGGAGCAACCCGTCTGCCTTTGCTGCACATTAAGTATTCCCCGGAATTCTGTGCACTCAAAAGAGCTAAAGTTCCTATCGTCAGTGTTAAAATTTTAAAAGTTGTCATGATTTTCTGTTTTTAAAGAATTTCGTATTTTGTTTTAATGCTGTATTTCAGCTTGATATTATCAATATTGTCGAATGAATAATCAACATTGGCATCGGCAGCTTCCAGCTGGATATTTGCCGTTTTCGCTCTGAAATTCATCGGCAATACCGTATCGCTGGTGTAGTCTTCGATTTCCACGATCTCAAGAGGATTTCCTGTTTTTTTTGCCATGCTCTCCAACAGATAGTCTGCTTTTTCTTTCGCAGCTTTTAAAGCGTTTATTTTAACGGTTTTTCTGTAATCTGCAATTTTTGTATTCCTGATCTCATCGATATTGATGCTGGTAATCCATTTTTGGTTGAGGTTTTCAAAAAGATTTGCCATATCGGTTTTCTTGGTTACTTTAAACTGAAGATTTTTGGTGAAAATTTTCGTTTTGGAATAGATATTCTGGTACATCGATTTGAATTTGATGTCTTCGTTTTTTACCCCATTGTTTTTAAGAATTTCAAACAACTGTTTTTCATTGTCGGCAAGCTGGTTTTTGTTATCACCTTTAATTCCTACATTGAAAATAATTTCATCCGGCTCCACTTCCATTTCTGCAATTCCGGTTACTTCAATGAAATTTTTCTTTGTTTCCTGTGCGTTGATCAGTCCTGTTATAAAGAATAATCCGATCAGTAAAAAATGTCTCAGTTTCATAATTTCTTTTTTTTAATTTTAAACTTCTGAAGTAAAATTACCCAGATTTAAAACTGAAAATCGCGAGACTTGGTGAAATGAAGGTTTGACTTGGTGAATTGGGGAATTTGTTTAAAATGAATGACTGTAACTCTAGCCCCGATTGCAACGACATCCTTTTTGGTTGCGGCTGGAGCGAAGCGGAAGCCGTAACCAAAAAGATACAGTGGAAAGCGGGATTAGCTTCAAATAAAAAAACAGTCCTGAGAAGAACTGTTTATCTGTTGGTAAGAACAATTGATTTTCCGTTTCGGGTGACGAGTTTTTTTACTTCACAAAAAAGTTTGGTGCGGATAATGAGTTCATCGTCATTTTCTGAAATAGTATACGTTTCGGAAGTTGTAAACGCATCGTCGAGATCATGTTCAAAAAGTTTGGTAGAACCGGACTGATCCACCGAGTAAAAATCTACTTTGTAATCATGAAGCCCGGTCTGATAAAACTTGTAAACAATTTTTTCATTGAGATCGCTGGAAATGATCTTGGTTTCAATGAAGTTGTTTTGTTCAAGAAACGAACAACTCTGCAGGAATAATACAGGCAAAAGAAAAATGTAAAGCTGTTTTTTCATAGTTATGTTTGGTTTTAACAAATGTAATAAATGCTAAATGGTTGACTGTTAACGGAATTTCAATTTTCATGTTACCATTTTTTCATATAAAAATGTGATAAAGACTTGAAAGTTTACTCATAAGACCTTGTATTTTGCCTAGGTGAATATTTTAAGGCAATATCATAAATTCTCCTCAGGTCTTCGTCTTTTTTATCGCAGAACGACTGATAATAATTGATGATGTCCTGCATGGATTTTCTGGTATTTCCGATATTCGTCTGTGAAAAATCCTTCGCTGCTTTTTTGAGTTCCGTAGCCATTTTAGCAATCTGAAAATTTTTCTTTAACTCCTGTTGCGTTGTTTCCGTCATTGCATCATATTCTTTTTTTGACGAAATATTTTTTATTTTATCATTCTTTTCATAAACCAATGAAGCTGAAATTAAAGAGCTTTCCAAGTCATTTTTTTCAACTTCCATCAGGAAAATTTGGGTTTGTCCGCAATCCAGATTTTCAAGTTCTACTTCAATCTGATGATTGGAAATATAAGTAGGCTGATATCCGTAAAATTTATTGATTCTCATGCCTTCAGGAAGGTTGATCGTTAGTTTCGGCTTTTTCCCAATATTATATAAAAGGCTTTCTAATTCGTCCTTAAATGTTTTTTGAATGTCTTTTTCAGCATCTCCTATAAAATAATTGGAACCTCTTCCGTACGTTGCAATTCTCCGTAATAAATCAAAATCCAGCTGCTGTCCGACTCCGATGGTGCTGATGTCAATTCCTTTATCGTTGAATTCTTTTGATTGTCTTAAAATCGTCTCAGGATCTGTAATTCCTGAATTCGTCATTCCGTCGGTAAGAAGAATTACTTTACTATTGTAGTCTTTGGTATTGTGTTTTTGTGCTTCCGAATATCCCATCATCATCCCCGAATGAATATTGGTGGAGCCTGCCGGATAAATACTTTCGATAATCAGATCCAGATTTCCGGCAACATCTTTTATTTTTGATGATTTTAAAACCAGATTGGCCGTATCATCAAATTTTATAATTGAAATGATATCTTCAGGTTTTAATCCTTTTACAAAAACTTTAAGTGCATTTTTTACTTTATCAAGTTTACCGCCACCCATAGAGCCGCTATTGTCGATAACCAGAGAAACATTTACTTTGTTTGAATGTTGCCTGTCTGAAACATTTTGTGTTGCAAGACCAATTTGAAGTAAAAAACTGTCGTCTGAGTTAAGAATGGTATTGTCATAATCAATGCTCAATGCCACTTCATTTTTCTTTGGAATTTTAATCTGATGTTTGTGGTAGTTCATAAAATCTTCCACGATTATCGTGTTTTCATTAAGAAATCCACGCTCATTTGCACTCGAAAGTCCGTTGCTTACGGTATGTGAAACAGAACCTGACGAAACTCCGAACTGAGCTTTTGAGATATTAAAGATAAATATCGAAGAGAAAAGGTAAATTAGGGTGCTTTTGTTGAAGATGGATGAATTTTTCATGATGTTTATATTTGAATTATACTGCAAACTTAATCCTGTAAACTCTGCAGAAAATACTAAACTTGGTGAATAGCGAATTTCACTTGGTGAATAGTTTTTGCCGGACTATATATATGTATATCTTTGTTTTATGAAAATGATAAAGCTTTTTGTACTTTTTTTTGTAATGGCTTTCGGGAATACGGCATATTCCCAGAGCAGGGTTGTGGAAGATGTTCAGGTGCAGAGCAAAAGGCTAAAAAAAGCGGTGGATACAAAAGATGAATCCGCGCAGGCAGATTCTTATTACAATATCGGTGAGACTTTTTTTAATGACGGAAACTTCAGGAAAAGCGAAGAATATTACACCAAAGCAAAAAACATCTACGAAAAACTGAATGATAAACCGAATATTGAAAAAGCCAGCCGGAAACTGGCCCAGTCCCAGGAAAAGCAGAATAAAATAACACCGGCAATCAGCAATTACAGCCGCGCTGCAGAAGTTGCTCCTCAAAAAAACCGGGCACTTAATACCAATGATGTTACCAGGCTTTCCGTCAATTCTCCCGAAGCGAAGGAAGAGGCGATTCAGAACAATATTCAGCTTAATGAAAAAGATAATGATAAAGGAGATCTGGCTGCAAGTTACAGCCAGATGGCAGATGTGAATATTCAACAGAATGATATTCCTAAAGCGGAAGCAAACCTCAAGAATGCTTATAAAATTTCTAAAAAGGAAGCGCCGCAACAGGCATTGGAAATTAATCAGAAATTAACGGACTTTTATGTTGAAAATAAAAACTACGACAAAGCCATCGAAGCCAAAAAAACCGTTTTAAAAGAGGATTTTGTTAAAGATAATTCTAAAAAGGAAGTAGAGCAGATTCAGGAGCTGGCAGATATTTATATTAAAAAAGATGATATCGGGGAAGCCATCAATCTGTTAAAAAAATCGTACGGAATCGCTTTGGAAAAAGGGCATACGCTTGAAGCACAGAAAAGTGTGAAAAAACTCGACAGCCTCTACAATATGTCTGAAAATACCGATGCTTCTGTACGGCTCTACAGAGATTTTTTAGGAAAACTGCCGGATCTGGTGTCAAAAGATAAAAGCCTTGCTGATGAGAAAATCCTGGAAGACACAGAACAGCGGATTGCCCAGCTGGAAAAAGAAAAACAGCTGAAAGATGAACTTATTCGCAAGAAAAATGTATTCAATTACAGTTTAATCGGAGTTTTACTGGTTTTATCCGCACTCATCATCTTTATTTTCAGGACCCTAAAAAAAGTTCAGATAAAAAATAAGAAAATTGCATTGCAGTCGCTGCGCCGTGAGATGAATCCGCATTTTATCTTTAACAGCTTAAATTCGGTTAATCATTTCATTGCCACGAACAATGAACTGGAAGCCAATCAATATTTAACCAAATTCTCGAAGCTGATGCGCGGCGTGATGGAAAATTCCACCGAAGATTTTATCCCGTTTCAGCAGGAACTGGATCTGCTTCAGAACTATCTTGCGTTAGAAAAAACACGTTTTTCAGATAAATTCGATTATGAAATTGAAGTGGATGAAAGCCTCAATACCCAAAGCCTGAAAGTTCCCGGAATGCTGGTGCAGCCGTTTCTTGAGAACGCCATCTGGCACGGACTTCGTTACAGAACCACAAAAGGATTTTTAAAGCTGAATTTTGAAAAAGACAATCAATATTTAAAAATTACTGTTGAAGACAATGGCATCGGGATTGAAGAAAGCAAAAAACAAAAAACAGAACATCAGAAAGCAAGAAAAGGCCGCGGAATGAAAAATACTCTGGAAAGAATTGCTCTGCTGAATGATCTCTATCATCAGGAAATTCAGTGCAATATTACAGATAAACAAAATACACAGGGCGTTCTTGTGGAAATCAGATATAAATTGGTGAACAAATGAAAATAAAAGCCGTCATCGTAGACGATGAAGTGATCGCAAGAGAAGTTTTGAGGAATTACCTCAACAAATATTGTCCGCAGATAGAGATTTTGGGTGAAGCGGAAAATATTAAGCAAGCGGTTCCGCTCATTGCCGAAAAGCAGCCGCAACTGGTTTTTCTGGATGTGGAAATGCCTTTCGGAAATGCTTTTGATGTGTTGGAAGCAACGAAAGATTTTTCCTACGAAACAATTTTCATCACAGCTTTTTCACAATACTCGCTGCAGGCACTTAATAAATCGGCGAGTTATTATATTTTAAAACCGATCGATATTCAGGAGTTAATTCTGGCAGTCAACAAAGTGGCAGAAAGCATTGAGAAGAAAGAAGATTTCAACCGGAATAAAATTCTCCTTGAAAACTTAAAGTTAAAACCCGAAAAGCAACAGCTGATTCTCCCGACATTGCAGGGATTTGATGTGGTGAAAACGGAGGATATTCTAAGGCTTCAGGCAGATGGAAATTTTACGCAGGTGTTTCTTACGGATGGCTCCAAAAAAATGGTGTGCCGGTTTCTGAAGCATTTCGATGATCTGCTGGAACATCCTTTTGTAAGGGTTCACCGTTCCCATATTATCAATATCAGTTTCGTGAAATCTTATCACAAAAGCGGTACAGCAACACTTTCCGACAATACCGAAATTGAAATTTCCGGAAGTTTTAAAGATAATTTCCTGAAAGTTTTTTCTTAATTTTTGGGCAGCTTTTCCGCCTTCCGCTCCCGCTTTTTTGTTTCACAAAAAGAGCTCCGCTCAAGTCGGGCTGCAACAATCTATGGCATAAGTACAATTTCCGGGAGGAAATTAATCTCGTTCAGGCATCATTTTTGAAGAATTTAGGATACCACAAAAAAATCTATTATGAAGACTTTTCAGAAAATTGCAATCCCCTTTTCTTTAGGTGTTTTAGGACTTCTTGTTTTAAGTTCATGCTCTGTGGGAATTCCGAAAGGCGCCACAGCAGTTCAGAATTTCAATGCCGACAGATATCTTGGAACCTGGTACGAAATTGCACGTTTCGATTATAAATTTGAGAAAGATATGGATAATGTTACCGCAACCTATTCCAAAAATCAGGACGGAACGATTAAAGTAGACAATAAAGGCTACAATTACGTGAAAAAAGAATGGAAACAGTCTGTAGGAGAAGCCCGATTCGTGAATAAAGAAACGGAAGCCCGTTTAAAAGTTTCTTTCTTTAAACCCATTTGGGCAGGTTACAACGTGGTAGATATTGATGATAATTACCAGTATTCCTTAGTCATGGGGAATAATTTAAAATATCTCTGGATTCTTTCCCGCACCAAAGAACTTCCGGAAAGTATAAGACAGCGATTCCTGGAAAAAGCAAAAAGAGTAGGCTATAAGACCGATGAATTAATCTGGGTTAAGCACAATTAATTATGATAAATTTTAAAATATAAACCTCACAGGTTTCAAAACCTGTGAGGTTTTTTATTAATTCAGATTTTTATACTCCTTCCATTCATCAAAGCGGTAATCAACAATCTGTTTCATCAGATCATAGTTTTCGTAAGTATCTTCAATATGATAGAATGTTTCATATTCATAATCATTTTCTTCTGCTTTGGTGTCAAAAAGATTAACGTAATCATCAGCAAATGAGCTGAAACGGTTGCCAAAATCAGTTTCATCTTTATAATAGTCCTGTGCAAAAGCATTTCCCATAGCATTCAGGTCATATTCTGAGAATTTTCCATCCATTACCTCCATAAGAAATTCTGCTCCCGTAATTTCTCGGCGTTTCAATTTTTTAATTTCTTCAGCAGCGCCTTCTTTCAGTTCATCAGAAATAACATCCTTGTGAATACACCAGTTCAGGAACATTCCGGTGTGGGTGGCTCCGTTTTTCTCAGGAAGCCCTTCAGGGAAATCGCTGCCGTAATGCCATGAAGCATCGTCGTATTTAGACATATTTATAATTATAGTTTTAAACAATTTCAGTCAAAAATAGAAAAAATCAATTTATATTGCCCGGAAGAGAGAATTTTCCGTCATTTGCGTAGAAATTTTTTCGACAATTATTTTATGAAAAATGCCGTTCTGATTACCATTGGTGACGAAATCCTATCCGGAAACACCGTAGACACCAATTCTAATTTCATAGCAACCGAACTTAAAAATATAGGGATTAAAGTCTCTCAGATTCTTACCATTTCAGATGAGATTGAAACCATTAAAAAGGCCATTGATTCTGCTTTTCAAATCGGGGATCTTATCATTACCACAGGAGGTTTGGGACCAACCCGGGATGATAAAACCAAAAAGGCTATTGCAGAATTTTTTAATGACGAAATTGCGCTGGATGAGGTGACATTTAATCATCTGAAAGCATATATGGAAAGGCGGGGCCGGCTGGAAATTCTTGAAAGAAATCGAGAGCAGGCATTTGTTCCCACCAAATCAAAAGTTTTTCAGAACCATTACGGAACTGCGCCCTGTATGATGATGGAAGAAAACGGCAAACTGCTTTTCAGTCTTCCCGGAGTTCCTTATGAAGTAAAACCATTGATCAAAGACCAGATTGTACCGTATCTGCATGAAAAATTCAGCCTGAATTATATCACCACAAGAATTGTTTCTGTAGTTGGAATTCCCGAAAGTATCTTAGCAGATATGATAGAAGACTGGGAACTGGCTTTACCTGGAAATTTAGCATTATCTTATCTCCCTGTCGGGACTAGGGTAAAGTTGAGGCTGACTGCAACCGGAGAAAATGAGACATTCCTTCAGCAGCAGTTGGAAGATGAAATACAGAAATTGTTGCCTTTGATTAAAGATCATGTTATTGCAACTTCCGAAGATAAAATTGAAAAAATTCTTGCGGAAATTTTAACGGAACGAAAACTGACAATTTCAACAGCAGAAAGCTGCACCGGTGGAGAATTGGCCAAAATGATTACTTCTGTTTCGGGAAGTTCAGCGTATTTTCCGGGTGGAATTGTTTCTTATGCAACGGAGAAAAAGATTGATATTTTGAAAGTTAAATCAGAAACGGTAGAAGAATTTACAGTGGTCAGCGAGCAGGTTGCCGGTGAAATGGCGGCAGGTTGTCAGAAATTATTTAATACGGATATTGCTTTATCAACAACCGGTGTGGCCGGGCCTGGAAAAGGCGAGGACGGAAAAGAAGTGGGAACAGTTTTTTACACCATTAGAGTAGGAAATCAGGCGGTTACTTCAAAATTATACATGCCGCATCTCGAAAGACTTGATTTTATGCATTTCGTTTCACAGAAAGTTATTCAGGATGTGGTAGCAATCTTAATTTCAGAAAAATAAGCTCTAAAAAATAAATCGGGACTATTAAAAATAGTAAATTTTTAAGTAACAAATTGTAAATAAAATATACCTATTGTATAAATTGTAATTATAATGAAAAAATTAACGCTTTCTCTGCTTTTATTAGGAGGAATATGTTCACAGATGGTGAACGCTCAGGCGACAGATAAAGGCTTAGACCTTAGCCTGATGGATAAATCAGTACGTCCTCAGGACGATTTTTACAGCTATGTGAGCGGAACATGGATGAAAACCGCTAAAATTCCTTCCGATAAGCCGACTTGGGGAAGTTTCAACAAGCTGGCGGAAGATACCGACAATAATTCAATGACTATTCTGAATTCTCTTTTGAAAGATAAATTTGCAGATGGAACAGAAGGTAGAAAAATCCAGGATCTGTATGCAACTTATATGAATATCCAGAAAAGAAATGCAGACGGAATCAAGCCAATCCAGGCTAATATTAACAAAATCGACGCGATTAAAAATCTTAAAGATCTTCAAAATTATTTAACTTCCGTAACGAAAGAAGGTGAAAATACTATGTACGGTTGGGGAGTGGATGCAGATCTGAAAGATTCTAAAATGAATGCCGTTTATTTAGGAAATGCATCACTTGGATTAGGTAGAGACTACTATCAGAAAGTGAATGACAAAAACACGGAAGCTATTACAGAATACACAAAATATGTAGCTTCTATGTTGAAAGAATTAGGATATAAAAATGCTGATGCAGCTGCAAAAAGTATTGTAGAATACGAAAAAAGCATTGCTAAAACCTATCTTACCAATGAGCAGAGCCGTGACAATACGCTACAGTACAACCCAAGAACAATGGCTGAATTGAAGACATTGGTAAAAGGGGTTGATCTTCCTGCTTATCTTAAAGCGGTGGGCGTAAATACGGATAAAGTAATCATCGGAGAAATCGGTTATTATAAAGATTTCGATAAATTGGTAAATGAGAAAAATCTTCCTGTAATAAAAGATTATCTTAAATTCCACATGATCAACGGAAGCGCTTCTTATTTAAGTGAAAAACTGGGAGACATGAGGTTTGCTTTCTATGGTAAATACTTAAGAGGTCAGCAGGAGCAGAGAGCTTTAAACAAAAGAGGATATGAGTTGATTAACGGAACTTTAGGAGAAGCTTTCGGGAAATTATATGTTGAAAAATATTTCCCTGCAGAAGCCAAAGCCCAAATGGTGGAACTGATCGATTATCTGAAGAAAAGTTTTGCCGTACATATCAATAATTTAGCATGGATGTCTTCTACTACAAAGGAAAAGGCAATGCAGAAATTAAACAAATTCACGGTAAAAGTTGCTTATCCGGATAAATGGAAAGACTATTCTAAGTTAACAATCATTCCGGAATCTAAAGGAGGAAATCTATATTCAAACCTTCAGAATATTACAGAATGGCAGTACAATAAAGATTTAGCTAAAATCGGAAAACCTGTTGACAAATCAGAATGGGGAATGACTCCGCAGACGGTGAATGCTTATTACAACCCTGTAAACAACGAGATTGTATTCCCGGCAGCCATTCTTCAGCCACCTTTCTTTAATCCTAATGCAGATGCAGCTGTTAATTTTGGTGGAATCGGAGCTGTGATCGGTCACGAAATGAGCCACGGATTTGATGACTCGGGAGCACAGTTTGATGCAGACGGAAATCTTGTAGACTGGTGGACTCCGGAGGATAAAGCTAATTTTGAAAAAGCAACAAAAGCTCTTGCTGCACAATACGATAAATATGAGCCGGTAAAAGGAACGTTCGTAAACGGAACCTTTACCAATGGTGAAAACATCGCCGACTTAGGTGGGGTAAATATTGCTTATGATGCACTACAAATGTATCTGAAAGACAAAGGAAATCCTGGGCCTATCAGTGGTTACACACAGGATCAGAGATTCTTCCTGAGCTGGGCAACCGTTTGGAGAACATTATCAAGCGAGAAATACATGATCAATCAGGTGAAAACAGACCCGCACTCTCCTGGATATTTCAGAAGTTTCGGACCTCTTACCAATGTTGATGCATTCTACAAAGCATTCGACGTGAAAGAAGGTGACAAGCTTTACAAAAAACCGGAAGAAAGAATCAAAATCTGGTAATAAATATTTTTATTCAAATAGAAACCGTTCAGCAATGAGCGGTTTTTTTATTAAAGAACTCTCTTCTCACCTCTCACCTCTTACTTCTCACTTTTCACTTCTCACATTTTACTTCTCACCAACTTTGCATTTCAAACCATAAACATTTATGAATAAATTATGTATATTTGGTAAGTTTGTGTACAATCAAAAAATATTTTTAATGAAAAAGCTAAATATCGGAATACTTGCCTTTTCTGGGTTTGTATTTTTAAATTCGTGTGGTACGGCTAAAACAGCAGATACTCAGAAACCCGAAACAGTGAGAGAGGTTGCTGCAGAACCGGTGAAAAAAGAGGAAATGAAAGAAGAAGGAATCAATTTAGCATACATGGATAAATCGGTGCGTCCGCAGGATGATTTTTTTAGCTACGTAAACGGAAACTGGGTGAAAACCACTCAGATCCCTTCAGATAAAGCGAGCTGGGGATCTTTCAATGCACTGAGAGAAAATGTAGATGATGCTTCTTTAGATATTTTAAATAAAATCTTATCAGAATCATATTCTGCAGGTTCAGAAGGTGAAAAAATCCAGAATCTATATGCTTCTTTTATGGATACGGATAAAAGAAATGCAGAAGGGCTGGCTCCCATAAAAGGGGATCTGGCTAAAATTGATGCGATCAAAAACCTGAATGACCTCCAGAAATATCTTCTTGAAGCCACAAAGTTGGGTGATAACTCATTTTATGGCTGGAGAGTAGGTGCAGATCTGAAAAATTCTAAAATGAATGCCGTGTATCTTGGCGGTCCGGATCTCGGGCTGGGAAGAGATTATTATCAAAAAGTAAATGAGGCCAACACCAAAACACTTGCAGAATATCAATCTTATGTAGGTAAATTGTTCGGAGTTTTAGGTTATAAAAATTCTGAGGGAGCTGCAAAAAATGTAGTTGATTTTGAAAAACAGCTGGCTAATTATTTATTAACCCTGGAACAGAACAGAGATGCCAATCTAAGATACAATCCGAAAAATGTTTCCGAGCTTCCGGCTCTTGTTAAAAACGTAAATCTTCAGACTTATCTTAAGAATGCAGGTGTCAACACAGACAGAGTCATCATCGGAGAGCTGAAATATTATCAGAATATGGATTCTTTTCTTACCCAGAAAAATCTTCCACTGTTAAAAGATTATCTGAAATATCATCTGATTAATGGAAATGCAAGCAATTTGGATGAAAATCTGGAACAGATCAGATTTGATTTTTATTCAAAATATCTTCAGGGACAAAAAGAACAGCGCCCGATGAATAAGCGCGGCCTTTCCCTAGTGAATGGTGTTTTAGGCGAAGCCTTTGGAAAATTGTATGTTGAAAAATATTTCACCCCGGAATCCAAAGCTCAGATGGAAACATACATTGATTATATCCTGAAATCCTTCAAGCAACACATCAATGATATGGACTGGATGTCTCCGGCTACAAAAGTAAAAGCACAGGAAAAACTGTCTAAATTCACAGTGAAAATTGCTTATCCGGATAAATGGAAAGATTATTCTCAAATGAAAGTAGAATCTCCGAAAGCCGGTGCTACACTATATTCTAATCTTCAGAATGTTTCTGCATGGCAATATCAGAGAAGTCTTGATAAAATCGGGAAACCGGTTGATAAAACAGAATGGGGAATGACTCCGCAAACGGTAAATGCCTATTACAGCGGTTCTAATAACGAAATTGTTTTCCCGGCAGCAATTCTTCAGCCTCCTTTCTATAACCCGAAGGCCGATCCGGCAGTAAACTTCGGCGGAATCGGAGCCGTAATCGGTCATGAGATTTCCCACGGATTCGATGACAGCGGTTCAAGATTTGACGGTGACGGGAATCTTAATAACTGGTGGACAGATGAAGACCGTAAAAACTTTGATGCGAAAGTGGCACAGCTTGGTGCACAGTACAGTGCCTACGAACCGGTGAAAGGAAGTTTCGTAAACGGTAAATTTACAAGCGGCGAAAATATCGGAGATCTTGGAGGCGTGGCAGTTGCTTATGATGCGCTTCAGATGTACCTTAAAGATCATGGAAATCCGGGACTGATCAGCGGTTTCACACAGGATCAGCGGTTTTTTATGAGCTGGGCAACAGTATGGAGAACAAAATCTACTGATCAGTATATGATCAATCAGGTAAAAACAGATCCGCATTCTCCGGGTGTTTTCAGGGCTTTTGGTCCGTTGGTAAATCAGCATGCATTCATTAAAGCTTTTGATATCAAACCGGGCGACAAAATGTATAAAGCTCCGGAAGAAAGAATAAAAATTTGGTAAACAGCCAAAAATTGTTAGAAAAGAGAAACGCATCAGAAATGATGCGTTTTTTTATTTATTTTTTCATAGCTTAGTGATATCGTAAAATGTTGATTTTTGATTAATATTTAATTGTTTAAGTTAAATATTAAAGAAAATTCTTAACAAAATTTTGTATGTTACAGTTTTTTTTTAAATTTAAACATTGGATTGGTCAGCTATTTGATGCTGATAAATACGATTCACACCAAAATAAAAAATCTCAAAATAACAATAATATGGCAATGTTTAATTATGGCGTTGGCGGAAACGAAGTGAAAGTGGATGCCAATGAAGCTATCCAGAACATACAGGAGAATAAGTCATTGATTGTGAGCCAGCTTACTTCAGAAGAGTCTTATGTTCCTGAAATTGTAACAGGATTAAAAACGGTGGAAGACGTCTTCAGGCATTTCCAGCCTTCTGTAAACGTACAGCACGAGACAGAAGATGGCACTGTAGTAGAAGAAGAATTCCGTTTTCAGAATCTTGCAGATTTTACCCCCAAAAACCTTACCCAGAAATCAGCATACCTCCAGCAACTAAGCATGGAGCAGGAGCAATACAACAAAATTGTACGCCAGCTGAAAACCAATAAAATTCTGCGCAATATGCTGGAAAACGATCAGACCAGAGCTGCGTTTATCGAGGTATTGAAGGAAGTGGCACAGGAACTTGAAAAATAATCTAAAGACTTTACACGTATCATGGATAGTAAATTACAGCCAGCTGAAAACCAACACCAGGGGCAGCAGCAACATGCAGGTCAGCCGAAAGGTAATCCGCTTGCCGAACTTAATAAAATAGGAGGTTTCGGTTTTGTAGAATCCGTTGTAGACGGTATTGCCAACATGAACCCTACAAGAAAAGCAAGGAAAGAAATATTCCTTAATGACAGCAACAAAGAAGAAGAACGGAAAGAGCTTCTTCAGAAAATAAACCTATGGGTGAATCTTCTTGAAAGCAACGATTCAGCTGATAAAATGGCTGAAACCTGCAAATCAAAAGCGCAGTCTGCGGATCAGAGTTTAAAATCAAACCTGAAAAATACACTGGATGCCGTACGCCAGCTGGAAACGAACTACAGAACAGTCGCTCAGTTTTATAAAAATACGGAACTTGATAAAGTAGACAATGTAAGTATTGTTAATGCCAGTTTAGACCAGGTTTCAGATCTTGATAATCCTTTATTCATCGATGCTATTGCAGAAGAGTTCAAGAATTATTATGACCGTCTGGATCTTCGCGACAATTATTCTATTTTAGCAATTCCGGGATATCTCGGTTCTAATAAAGTAATTGAGAAATGGGCAAAAATCTGTAATGAAAATAAAGTAATGATGGTTACCGATTTCGCCAACCTCGACAAACCGGATGATGTGGTAGATCTTTTTCATTCCGCAAATCTTACCGGTGGAGAACTGCACAGAAGTAATGTCATTATGACGTGTAACTGGTTGGTTGGCCGTGGCAAAGCTGAAGAAGTGGGAGAGGAAGAAAATGTAGAACTTCCACCGTCCACTTCACTCGCAGGAAAGATCCACAAAACCCTCATGTCTCAGGTGGCAGCAGGAAAAAAACACGGAAATATCAACGAAGTGGATGCCGTAAAATTTGAATTGAAGAAAAGCGAGATTTCACAGCTTGAAAAAATGGGGCTTGTTCCGATGGTCAATGAATATGGAAAGATCATGGCATTCTCCGCAAAAACCCTTTTCACGGGAGACAATATCGGATTACAGACGTATTCTGTAGTTCGTGTATTCGACTATGTAACCAAAGTTTTATTGGACTTCCTCAACAGAAGAGCTTTTGAAAACTGGAATGCCAAGAATGAAGATGATCTGAGAAGACAAATTGTTCAGTTCCTGGATAATATTAAAGGCCCGGATAAGTTGATTGAAAAATTTAAAATCGTTCGTTTTGAACAGGACAGGGTTAATAAAGACCGGGTTTGGCTGGACATCCGCCTAACACCGTATTTCCCTACGAAAAGTTTTGTAATCAAATTGGACGGTCATAAAGGAGACGACGGAAATGAATGGGATGCAGAATACGCCCAGGAGTAAAAATATTAAGATAAAACCGGTGCTTGTTCATCGGTTTTTTTTATCAAAATCAGTAAAATATTTATTATGAAAGGCAGATTATTATTTTTGCCATTGATTTTTTTGGTTTTAAGCTGTGAAGAAAAACAGATTAAGGGTAAGCAGATAGTTGATCTTTTCGCAGATGAAAGACAGGAAGGAAAAGCGTATGTCATGAAACCTCAGGAATGTTTTGATGAAAGTGATATGGTAGTTGCTTCCGGAAATTTAAAGCTGATAGATCAGTCGTCAGGACGCGGAAAATCTATTTTTATTTACAGGGTTACTTCGGGTGAAGTGCTGAAGACAACAAGAGATTCAATAGTGAATTTCCCTTTTCAGTTTGTTTCTGACCAACAGCTTGCATTTAAGAAAGATTCTTTGTCATATATTTATCTTAAAAAACTGGAAGGTTACCGTTTTATCGCAAAGGATATGAAGTTAAAATATCAATGGCTGAAAGCGGCGCCGGTTTATTCTGTAAAAGCGGATAAATAATTTTACCTTTGCCAAATATACAATCCTGAAGGTTTAATTAAAATAAATAATAAAAGTTTGAAAAATACGGTCACTCCAGACTTCAAACACATTGGTCGCAAACTTCTGACCTGGTACGGAAAAAATGCCAGAGATCTTCCTTTCCGACAGACAAAAGATCCGTATAAAATATGGATCTGCGAAATTGTTTTTCAGCAGACACGAATCAGTCAGGGGCTCGGTCATTATACCAATTTTACTGAACGGTTTCCCGACGTAAAAACGCTTGCAGAAGCCGATGAAAATGAAGTTTTACTTTACTGGAAAGGATTGGGGTATTATTCAAGAGCAATCAACGTTCACAAGGCGGCACAGCAGATCATGAATGATTATGATGGAATATTTCCTGACGAATATGAAGAAATCCTAAAGCTGAAAGGAGTGGGGAAATATACGGCGGCGGCAGTTTCAAGCATCTGTTTCAATGGAAAGATTCCTGCAGTTGACGGTAATTTTTACCGGGTTTTAAGCCGTGTTTTTGCGGATGATTTTGATGTTTCCAGTTCCAAGGCGTTTAATTATTTCTCCGATCTGGCTCATTTAATCTTACCTGACAATGTGGGAGATTTTAATCAAGCCATGATGGATTTGGGTTCGGAAGTCTGTAAACCTAAAAATCCTCTTTGCGGAGAATGTCCTTTAAATCAGGATTGTATTGCTTTTTTAACCAATAAAATCTATAATTTTCCTGTTAAAACAAAAAAAGTAAAAGCAGAAGGTCTCGAGTTGAAATATTACTTCGTACACCGGAACGGAGAATTTTTAATTCAGCAGAGAAAAGAGGATTTTATATGGAAAAAACTGTTTGAATTTCCTCCTCAGATTTCCGATGAACTATTACCTTTTATTAAAAGTGTAAAAACAGTGCATCATAAACTGACGCATAAAAACCTCAGCATTGAAATTTACAACGTCGAAGTGGATTCGGAAGAGGCCTGGAATAATTTTATCGCCGAAAATGATTATATGATCAGTGATTATGAAAGCTCTCACCAAAAATCTTTCCCGAAACCACTGGAAAATTATATCGGAAATTATCACACAGCTTACAGGATTTTATAAGTAAAATTAAATCCTGTATTCGTTACCCTTCCGTAACTATGGCATCTCTGTTTCCGTCTTCCTCTTTTCCTTCTTCAATCATTTCTTCGGCTTCTTCTTTTTCTTCTTTTGTAGCATGGTCGATGCGTTCTTCCTGCTTTTTATCCTGCTCGTGATCAATAAAAAATTCACAGTATACCGGAAGATGGTCGGAACCAAAATTTTCAAGGGTTTTCAGGTCTTCAATAAAGATTTCTTCACTGTGGAACATCAGGTCAATCGGGAATCTCAGCAGACGGTATTTTGCGTGAAAAGTTGAGACAAATGAGCGTCCGATCCTGGGATCGATGAGGTGACTGGTTTTTCTAAATAATATGGAGGATTTGGACCATGCTACATTATTAAAATCACCGACAACAATAAGAGGTTTTTTTATTTCCCTTACTCTTTTTGCGGTACTTAGCAGGTCACCGTCACGTTCTTTCGAGGTTTCTTCTTCGGTTGGACTTGGAGGTGGAGGATGAACTCCGAAAAATACAAAAGAAAATCCGTCTTCGGTTTTTAAATGCGCTTCAATGCTGGGAATATCATCTGCCACAAAATAATGCGTTCTGGAACTTTCAATTTTAATTTTCGAATAAAAATGCATTCCGTAGGTGTTTTCTAGCGTTACTTTATGATGGTACGGATAGTCTTTTTCCAAAGGTTTCAACGCCTGTTCCCAGTCGCCGTTACTTTCCATAGTAAGGAACATATCAGGCTTATATTTTTTAACCAATTGAATAAAGCGTTCATATTCTTTATTAAACTGATAAACATTGGCAGAGATAAAATGCAGTTTATTAGAAGACTGATATTTTTGCGTGTACTTTTTAACAGGGTACAGCGGAGTATATTTAATGAGAATGATGCTGTGATGGATGAGCATGACTAATAAAAGTCCCTGATAATACCAGAAATATTCAGATTTACCGGGAGCGGCGAAACCGAGAATAATAGTCAAAAGTATAAATACCGTGATCTGTATTTTACCAAATTCCGGAACCCGGAATATCCAGTGAGAATGTTGAATTTTTGGCAGTATGGTTACAATTAACAACAATACAGTCAGAATCAGATAAGCTGTCCACATATATTAAAATAATTCTATAAATTTAATTTATTTTTTATTATTGCTCAAATCAAATTATCTTTAAAGCATATTCTTAACAACAATTAAAGCTTTCGAAATACATTTTACCATGAACAAAATTTTTGCATTCCTCTTTCTTTCAGGAAGTTTATGTTTCGGGCAAAGTCAGGAAATTGAACAGCCTGTAAGGACTTTATTTACTGCGATGAAAAATGCAGATGCCGAGCTGCTGAAATCCGTTTTTTCTGAAACAGCTGTTCTGCAGACCATCACCAAAGACGGTGTGAAAAATGAAGACATCAATGATTTTATAGCCTCCGTTTCAAAGATGCAGAAAAATGATCTTGATGAAAGAATCATTATTGAAGCTATCCATACCGACGGAAACCTGGCGAGTGTTTTTACGCCCTATTCTTTTTATTTTAAAGGCAAATTTTCCCATTGCGGAGCAAACAGCTTTCAACTGGTAAAACAACAGAGCGGGGAGTGGAAAATCCAGTATTTAATTGATACAAGAAGAAAAGACAACTGTAAGGAAATAAAATAAACTTTTAAATGAAAATCCACCATATCGCCATCATCTGTTCAGATTATGAAATTTCAAAAAAATTCTATACTGAAGTTTTAGGATTAAATATCATCCGTGAAGTATACCGTGAAGAAAGACAGTCTTTCAAGCTGGATCTTGCCATAGGAGACCATTATATGATTGAACTTTTTTCATTTCCCGATCCTCCGGCAAGGCCTTCCAGACCTGAAGCATGTGGGCTGAGACATTTGGCTTTTTCGGTAGAAAATATTAATGAAAAAAGGGAAGAATTAATTCAAAAAGGACTACATTGTGAAGAAATCAGGATTGATGAATTTACGGAGAAAGCATTCTTCTTTACCCAGGATCCGGACCAATTGCCATTAGAATTCTATGAAGTTTAAAAATTTACCATGAAAAAATATGTAATCATTTTAGGACTGCTAATGATAGTTCAGTATAGTGCACAGATTGTCCATGAACCCCAAAACCATCCTAAAGAATGGTCGCAATCTTATGAGCCCTTCCGGATTGCCGGAAATCTTTATTATGTAGGAACATATGATTTAGCCTCTTATCTCATTGTGACGGATAAAGGAAATATCCTTATTAACACAGGATTGGCAGATTCACTTCCGGTAATTAAGAACAATATTAAAAAGCTGGGTTTTACATATAATGATATCAAGGTATTGCTGCTTACACAGGCGCATTACGATCATTTAGGAGCAATGGCAGCTATTAAAAAAGAAACAGGAGCAAGATTATATGTTGATGCCGCAGATGCTGGAGTCTTAAAAAGCGGAGGGAAAACGGATTATGAAATGGGAAAATATGGCGTAACGTTTAAACCGGTTACCCCGGATTATATTTTAAAAAATAAAGACATTGTAAAGCTTGGAAACACCACCCTCACCATGCTTCATCATCCCGGACATACAAAAGGTTCCTGCAGTTTTATATTTGAAACTAAAGATAACAAAAGAAGTTATAAGGTTTTAATTGCCAATATGCCGACCATTATTATTGATAAAAAATTCTCGGAAGTTGCTGCTTATCCTTCTATTGAAAAAGATTATCAATACACTTTACAGCAAATGAGAAAGCTGAATTTCGATATTTGGGTAGCTTCCCACGCAAGCCAGTTTGACCTTCATGAAAAACGTAAGCCGAAAGATCCTTACAATCCGGGCGCATTTATGAATAAAAAAGAATATTTTGATCAGCTTGATGAGCTGGAGAAAGATTATCTTGAAAAAAAATCAGAAGAGCTTAATGGGCATAACCTGTAAAGAAGCTGATCGCCATGATAGCTAGAACGATGGAAGAAATGACTACATAGACGTAGTCTTTTTCTTTTAAATACCCGATCAGTGCAAAAATAATCCTCATTAAAGGGGTGAAGATCAGAAGCAAAATCCCCAGCTGAATGATGGCCATTCCTTCGCCTTTGCAAAGCGAATTCCAAAAATGTCCCCAGACTTTTTCCGAGGAACTTCCCATATCGAGTGAAGTGTATTTTTTAGGCATTTTAAAACCCTCTGTAAAAAGCTTTACAAAACCGATCAATGATGTAATAACAGAAAGAATAACGCCTAATCTCAGCAAATTTCCCACCGAACGGTTCAGATCAACATCTGTGAAGTTCTTTTTCATTATCTGAAGCTTTTATTGATACCGTTATACATCATATATACAGAAAGGATTGTAATCACAATCGCAAAAAATACCTTTAACTTTTTTGTTTTTGAAACCATCAGTGT
Organism: Chryseobacterium sp. PET-29; assembly: GCF_025736815.1. Classification (NCBI taxonomy): domain Bacteria; kingdom Pseudomonadati; phylum Bacteroidota; class Flavobacteriia; order Flavobacteriales; family Weeksellaceae; genus Chryseobacterium; species Chryseobacterium sp. PET-29. Next base: position 134,384 of record NZ_CP107053.1, read on the forward strand.
TTTTGATCCGATAAAGCTGCCTACCACAACCCCGATCAGAACCGGAGCTACAATCACAGGAACGATTTCTCCCCTCTGAAAATAGATCAGAGCACTGGCAACTGCTGTAACACCAATCATAAAATTACTTGTAGTAGTGGAAACTTTAAAAGGCAGTTTCATCATATTATCCATCGCCAGAACTTTCAATGCTCCGGATCCTATTCCCAAAAGTCCGGACATAGCACCGGCAAACATCATCATAAAAAATCCCGGAACCGTATTTCTTGCAGAATAGCTTTTCAAAATACCTTTATCAGGAAACGTTCCATACAGTTTCAGTTTTTCTTCAAGGCTTCCCTTAATTACGGGTTCCTGATGGTCAGGCTTGCCTTTTAAATTTAAAATAACCGTTAAAAGAAGGATGCTTGCGAAAATGATGCCGATGGTATTGGGATTCAGCATTCCGGAAACCAGTGCTCCAACGATTGCTCCCGCCGTTGTGGCAATTTCCAGAAACATCCCGATCCGCATATTGGTGAAACCTTCTTTCACAAAAGCAACTGCAGCACCAGAGGAAGTTCCGATCACAGAAATAAGAGAAGCACCGATAGCATAATGCATAGGAACACCAAAACCCAGTGTTAACAAAGGAATAATAATAACTCCTCCTCCCAAGCCGGTCAGTGACCCAAGAAGTCCTGCCGAAATTGCTCCAAGGAAGAGAATAATGATTTCTGACATGCTACAAATATAAAACTATTGCGTTAGTCTGCCAAACGTTTAAAAAAGATAAATTTGATGTATTTTTGCCTAAACAAAAATTGAAATATGAAACTTTTTTATGTCATTCTCGGAGCGACACCACCCGGAAGAAATATTGAGCAGCACGATGTGTTTTTCGGAATCGCAGAGAACCTGAAAGATCTTGTGGAAGATATGAAAGCTTTCTGGAAAGAAGCAAAAGGGAAAATTCATATCGACTGTTATCAGGAAGTGAAATTTGTAGACGGATATGAAGTGAAGATTGTTGAAAGAGGGCAGGAAACTTCCGAAGAGCAGCTCTATTTCATCAATCTCGGAGGATATAAAAGAGGATTTTTTGAAGAGTTTCATGAGCAGCATCTTGTAGTGGGAACGTCAATGGCAGAAGCTGTAAAAAGAGCAAAAGCAACGGAGTTTTACAAAACTATGGGTTTCAAAGGAGCAACCAGCCATATTGATGAAAAACTCGGGGTGGATATCGATGATATTTTCCCGGTAAAAGAAATTCTTCCTTCGGAAATGAAGCAGAAATATGCAATTTCCCTGGTAAGATCAGATGCTGAAAATCAGGAAAATTTCGTAAGTCTGGGCTATCTGAAGATCGATAAAATCCAGTAAATAATATATTTTTAAATGAAAGTTTTCGGGCTTTATTTAAAATATTCAATAAAATAAAATCTAACAGAAAAAATAAAAGGTAAAAATGAAAATAGGAATTTTAGGTGGCGGACAGCTTGGAAGAATGCTGATTCAGGAAGCGTTAAAATACGACGATGAATTTTATACACTTGATCCGGCTCCCGATGCGCCATGCCACAATATTTCTTACTTTACACAAGGGAATTTCAACGATTATGAAACGGTTCTGAATTTTGGTAAGGATAAAGACGTGGTGACTATTGAAATCGAGCATGTGAATGCAGATGCACTGTCCGAACTGGAAAACCAGGGAATAAAAGTAGTTCCGAATTCTAATATCATTAAAACCATTCAGCAGAAAATTCTTCAGAAACAATTCTATAAAGCCCACGATATTCCGAGCCCGGAATTTGAAGTGATGGACGGAAGTTCCGACGAAATAAAAATGCCGCTGCCTTTCGTACAGAAAATGAATACAGGCGGCTACGACGGGAAGGGAGTACAGGTAATCCGCACTGCAGAAGATATGAAAAATCTGTGGACACAGGATTCAGTAATTGAAAAGCTGGTGGATATCGATAAAGAACTTTCCGTTATTGTAGCCAGAAATGAAAACGGCGAAACCAAAACTTTTCCTGTAACGGAAATGGTGGCAGACCCCAAACTGAATCTTCTTGATTTCAATATTTGTCCTGTTATTTTATCAGATGATATTGAAGAGCAGATCAATTCCATCACAGAAAAATTTTTAAATGCCATCAATTCTCCGGGGCTTTTCGCTATTGAGTTATTTTTGGATAAAGAAGGAAAAGTATGGGTAAATGAAACGGCTCCCAGATTACATAATTCGGGTCATCAAAGCCAGGAAGGAAATGCCAATTCGCAGTTTGAGCAGATGTATCGTGTTGTGAAAAATTTGCCTTTGGCAGATACCGACGCCATCATCTACAGTGGAATGCTGAATCTTGTTGGTGCGGAAGGTTATTCCGGAAAAGTAATCTATGAAGGAATGGAAGAAGTCTTGAGATTGCCTGAAACCTACGTTCACCTGTACGGAAAAACCGAAACCAAACCCGGAAGAAAAATGGGGCACATCAATGTTCTGGCAGAGTCCCGAGAAGAGCTGATGGAAAAACTGGTGATGGTAAAAGGAATGGTAAGAGTGATTGCAGAATAATGCTATGCTAGAGCCCTGACAGAGTTCCAAACTCTGTCAGGGCTTTCCAGCATCTACTTAAAAATCTTTTTAATAATATTCCCGATTTCCATAAAATCATCATGATTCCCTACCGATCTTTTTTCAGAGTTATTTTCATTAAATTCGGAATAAGGGAAAATCAGCAAATAATTTTTATCTGGCAGGTTTTTGTTCAGCAGCTCCGGAATTAATCTCATTCTTGGAATATAAGAATGCATTCCGCGTTTTGCCATAAAAAGGATTAATGCCTCATCTTCCTTCAGCTGTGAAGCGGTTTCTTCGCCGTCTTTCCAGGTTTTCATAATGATAAATTCGGCCTCAATATTGGCTTTTTTAAGAATTCTCTGAAGGATGCTCAGAATATTTTCGGCAGCATAAAAAACAACAGTTGCCCCTGAATTTCTGGCAATATTCCAGACTCTTAAAAGCGCATGGAAAAATCCGGCTTCCTTATGGGCATTTTCAGGAATCATTACGGCGTATTTCTTAATGGTTGACAAAGGTTGTGCTGCGTGGTAAACAAGCACATTGGCATCGTCGTTTTGAAGATAGCCATTATAAAGGTTATACACAAAAGCGGGGGAGAAGCCTTTTTCATCCTCCAACCCGATAATAAGATCCGTGATATTCTGTTCCTTTATAACATTATTGATTCCGTTTACCACATCATTATCATATCTCTTTAGTGTCTGCATTTTCACGTCTGAAGCCGCTGCCGTATCTGCCGCCTGGTGAAGAAGCTTTTCTGCATTCTTTACCGAAGATTCATTTTTATCTTCATTAATGACATTTAAAGCAAATAAATCTTCTGTATTGGAATGGGCTTTAATCAGAATTCCCAAATTCACCATTCTTTCCACAGTAGTTTCATAATTTAAAGCTAAAAGAATATTTTCTTCTTCATGACTGTTTCCGGAAACAGTATCTTCATTATCCTGCTCTGCAATTTTTTGTGCACTGGACATTGAAATAAAGGAGGAAATCGTACAGGAAATAAGGATGAGCAGAATACTTCCGTTCAAAACATGTTCATTGAGTAAACGAACAGGTTCACCGGTTTCAGTTTCGGAGAGAATAATATTATATCCTACCATAACAGAAGCTAATGTTGCCGCTGCGGAGGCTGAGCTTAAACCAAAAATGAGTTTCCCTTCTTCACCGGAAAGTCTGAAAGTTTTTTGGGTAGCAACTGCCGAAAGATATTTTCCACCTATGGATGCAACGAGCATAATTCCTGCAACTTCCAGCGTTTCCCAACTTTTAAAAAAGACTTTAAAATCAATCAGCATACCTACACTTATCAAAAAGAAAGGAATAAAAATGGCATTTCCTACAAATTCTACTCGGTTCATAAGAGAAGAAGTGTGCGGGATTAATCTGTTTAAGGCTAGACCTGCAAAAAAAGCACCGATAATGGCTTCAACACCTGCTAATTCAGCAAGTAAGGCTGCAAGATATATCATAACCAGTACAAAAATATACTGTGAAATTTTATCATCAACCTTTTTGAAAAACCATCGTCCGATTATTGGGAAAATAAACAATACAATCAGTCCGAAAATAATAAATGAAACCGAAAGTTTTACCCAGAATTCAGTTCCTACCTCACCCTGCGACATGCCAACGATAACAGCAAGGACCAATAAGGCAAGAATATCTGTGATCATGGTCCCGCCAACGGTAATGTTTACGGCAGGGTTTTTTGCAATTCCCAGTTTGCTCACTAGAGGATAGGCAATAAGTGTATGTGATGAAAACAAGCTGGCAAAAAGTATTGAGGTGAGCATGGAAAAACCAAGAATATAGAAAGCACCTAAATATCCTAATACAAAAGGAACCGTAAAGGTATAAATGCCGAATGTAAGACTTTTCCACTTGTTTTTTTTGAAATCACCCATATCAATTTCCAGGCCTGCCAGAAACATAATGTATAAAAGTCCGGTAGTTCCGGTAACCACAATGCTGCTGTCTCTTGCCAGAATATTGAAACCATTCGGGCCGATTACGGCGCCGGCAATAATGAGGCCCAGAAGATGCGGGACTTTTATTTTATTCAGAAGAAGGGGAGCTGCCAGAATGATAATCAGCACAAGAAGAAACTTCAGCACCGGATCTTCGATGGGGAAACTCAGATTATGTATGCTCAGTAAGTTCATAAGTGTTTATTTGGTTGAACGGATAAGTTCTACAGAGAATTTTGCCATACAGTTATCTACAGCTATTGTTCTTGTACCTCTGATTTTGTTTGGTGAAATTTCATTCAGCAAGACATTCATTTCCACCCGTTTTTTTGATGTGGAATCTGTTTTGTAATTGAGTTTGATCTCGTTGTTTTCAAATTTCCCGGAGTATACCCTCACCAGATTGTTATTATTGATAATTTTCGTTGAAAGCTGTAAAGAATCGCTGTCGAATTCCCAGGTATCGGTACGCTGATCTCCAACCACATAATCGTTACAGTTGGATTCTGTGCAAATTACTTTTCCTGTCCATGCGCCGGCAACCTCTTTTGGCCAGACTGTAATTTTTATGGAATCTTTCTTTGAGAAAATACTGTCTTTCATCTTTAAAAGAGATTGATATTCAGATTCTTTCTGTGCAAATATCTTCTCTTTTTCCAGCAGCTGTTTTTCTCTCATCATAAGATCAGTTTCCTTTTTTTTATCGTCACAGGCAACTAAAAGAAATGAAATCGTAATGATAATAAATAGTACGTTTTTAAGCATATTGTAATTTTGGATTAAACAATATAATAAAAAATGATGATAATAAGAAATTCTAAAGGTTCAAAATACTCGTCGGGATCTTTATCATTAGTCTTTATTTAACCAATTTGTGCCTTTTAAACATTTCCCGGTTGTAATTGATGACGAACACTCCAAGGATGATCAGACCTGCAGCAATGATAAATTTAGCAGAAATGTCTTCTTTAAGAAGCAACCAGCTTAAGAATATGGAAATAATAGTATTCACATACGCCAGGATGGAAACCTGAACCGGTGAAACTCTTGTTAAGGCATAATGATAAGCAAAAAAAGCTGCTACGGAACCGAATAGGGATAAATATAACATGGCCGAAACACTTTTCAGCGACCAGTTCCCGAAGTTATAATCTTTGGTGAATAAAAATGCGAAGATGATCTGAATAATTCCGGCAAAAGCAAACTGGTAAAAAAGGTTTAATGAAATATTTTTACTCTGAATATTCATCTTTTTTGTGAAAATAGTTCCGGAGGCCCAACCCAGAATGCCACAAAACAGAAGGAAAATCCCCAATCTATACTCCGGAATAGCAAGATCATGGATGCCGTCCCAGAAAATAAATGTTATTCCTCCGAAACACAATGATACGCCGATAAGTGCTCTGAAAGTAAACTTCTGTAAACCTAATGCCACGCTTCCAAGAAATACGATAATGGGTGATGTTGCACTGATTAAAGATGTAAGGCTACTGGTAAGTGTTTCTTCTGCAACCGTTGTTAATCCGTTGGCAACAATCAGCATCAATGATGAAAAAACAAGCTGATAACCCAGATTTTTCCAGCCGATCCACTGAAATTGTCTTCTGTATAAAAGGATCATAAGCATGATGATGGAAGCCAGAAACTGACGGATTCCCGCTACAAACCAGGCAGGGATAGTTTCAACAGCGACCCGGATGGATAAAAAAGTAGTTCCCCAGACAATGGCAACAGTCAGGATTGCGAGCGTAAGTTTATAATCTTTCAAAATGTGGTTGTATGGTTAGCAAAAATACTTAATTTAAAATTGAATGTCGTCTAAAGACAGCGCATGCCGTTGATAGGAACAACTTTTGCGCCTTTTTGCATGGAGCTTATTAATTTTTTATCTTTGAGGATCTAATAAACAGAAGAATGGTAGGAATTATTATGGGAAGTCAGAGCGACTTGCCGATCATGGAACAGGCTGCAAATTTTTTAAAATCTTTGGATATTCCGTATGAGCTGACGGTAGTTTCCGCACACAGAACGCCGGAAAGGATGTTCGATTATGCTAAAACAGCCAGGGAAAGAGGTCTGAAAGTAATTGTAGCCGGAGCAGGCGGAGCAGCACATCTTCCGGGAATGGTTGCAAGCTGTACAACATTACCCGTGATTGGAGTTCCTATTTTATCAAGTAATTCTATCGACGGATGGGATTCTGTCTTGTCAATTCTTCAGATGCCCGGAGGAATTCCTGTGGCAACTGTTGCTTTGAATGGTGCTTTGAACGCAGGAATCTTAGCAGCAAAAATTATTGCGGCTTCAGACCATCTGGTGGCTGAAAATCTTCAGAAATATCAGGACGCACTTAAAGATAAAGTTTTGGGAACAGTTGATGATATTAAAGCAAAGCATCCTAATCATTTTGACCAGTAAAATACGGTAGATAAGTCATTTGGGGCTCACGATTATCGTGAGCCCCAAATGATTATTGCTTGATAAATTTGAAATGATGCCTTTTATCTTTAGTGATAATTTGTATTGTGTAATTTCCTGTTGCTAAATATTTAACATCAATTTTATTGTCATTTAACTCTTGCCGGAGAACAATTCTTCCTGATGCATCGAAAATGATACACTTAATCCCTTTGATATTCTTAAGGTAAATAATATCTTTTGTCGGATTCGGATAAATAGAAAAAGTATTGTTAAGAGCTGCTTCTGAAGTTGCCAGAATTCTGCATTCTCCGAGATTATCTCCAGTAATTTGCCATCCTTTGGCAATAAGAGCGCTTCTATAACTAATTATATCTGAAGAGTAGGACAGAGGTGCAACAGAGCCTATATTTACATTATTTGCTGTGTTGTTGTTCATTCCCCAGCCTTTTAATGTCTTGCTGTAATTGACACAGTTTAAACCGGAATTGTTAAGCATGGAAGATGCCATCACCAAAGCCTGAAGGTTCCAGTTTCCAAGATCCTGGTTAAAGCTGGTTGCATTTTGAAATATCGATTCCGTACGTATTATCTTGCCCATATCCCAGTTTCCGATGTCCTGATTAAAATTTATCGCACTAAAGAACATGAAATGAGAGGTAATTACATTAGAAGTATCCCAGTTTCCGATAGGCTGGTTAAAGGAGTCAGCCATAAAAAACATAAATTCCATATCCGTATTTTTTGACATATCCCAGTTTCCGATGGGCCGATTGAAGTTTGTTGCATGCTGAAACATGCTTGATGTGGTTGTTACTTTAGAGGTATCCCAGTTTGCAAGAGGCTGATTGAAAAGATTGCAAAACCCAAAAGTACCTTCCATTTTGGTGACATTGGAAGTATCCCAGTTTTCAACGGAGCGGTTGAATATATAACAGGCGAAAAATGCATTTGAAATATCTGTAACATGAGAGATATTCCAGTTATTGATGGTTGGATTTAACAGTAAATTAAAACATTGAGAAAACATTTTAGCCATACTGTTAACATTCGACAAATCCGGGATGTCAGTTGCCGGAACATCCAGGTTGCTGCATACAGTAAAGGCTTCCTTCATTGTTGTCCATTGATTATTTCCCCACTGTTCTACACTAATGATTTTTTGAGTGTCGCCTACAACTGCAGGTGTCTGAGGAAATAAATCTGTATCGGCAAATCTGATATTGCTGTAGCTTCCCGTTACCTTTAATCTGTAGGTTGCATTAGCCGGATTAGGATTTAATGGCATTCCGAAGTCGATCAGGATATTAAGATTCGAAGAAAGGCTGGTTAAGTTTCCATTATGAGACGGATATCCGATTTCTTCCCATGCAACATCGAAATTAGTTCCTCTCATTGGAAAGAAAATCTGAGTATCTGTAGAAACAACTCCGGTTTGTAAAGCAGAAGTCTGGATATTAGACGGCTTCCATACCGTAATAAATTCATTCTGAGCCTTTAGGAATTGGGCTAAACTTATCAAAAGAATTAAAAAAGATAGTTTTTTCAGCATCTTTATTTTTTAATGAATTTGAAATTCAAAAGTTGATTTTTTACCATGACTTGTAAAACATAATTTCCCTTTGTCAGAGAGCTGATATCTATTTTATGATCACGTAAAGTATTCTGAAGAACGATTCTTCCTGATGCATCCACAATGATATATCCTGTAGCATTTTTTTCATTTTTAAGATAAATAAAATCTGTCGCAGGATTCGGATAAATACTGATCTGATTTTTTAAAGGATTTTCTGAAGCAGATAGCAAACCTTCACATTCCATGATATAATTATCTCCTGATATTAACCAACCTTTATTATTTATTAAAAAATCCCTGGCCGCTAAAGATGCCGATGAACTGTACACAAGCGGCGCCACACTGTATAAATTGATTCCCGAAGGAGTAGCAGGGTTATTGGCCCATCCTTCCAGAGTATCTCCGTAGTTGGTACAATCAATTCCCGAACTGGCAATCATTCTTGCAGCCATGGAGAGTACGCTTAAATTCCATTTTCCCAAGCTATAGTTAAAGGCAAAGGCCTGTTCTAATATAGACCTCATATCCGTAACTTTTGAAGTATCCCAATCCGTAATATCCTGGTTGAACTCCAGACAAATATGAAGCATATGCGTCATGCTGGTAACCTTTGAAGTATTCCAGTTTCCGATAGGCTGATTAAATTTAGGGAGATAGTGGAACATCCAGTCCATATTGGTTACATTCGAAACATTCCAGTTTCCAATCGGCTGGTTGAAATTTCCTGCGCTGGCAAATAAGTGGCTCATATTGTTTACGGAAGAGGTGTTCCAAAGATTGAACGTAGGATTTCCGATAAGGGATGAGCAATTGTAGAACATGGCTACCATGCTGTTTACAGAGGATAAATCAGGAATGTCGGTTGCTGTTACATCAAGATTTGTACACTCTGAAAATGCCCATTCCATATTGGCCCACTGGATATTTCCCCATTGCGAAACTTCTAATATTTTTTTTGTATCTCCATTGAAAGAAGTAATGGTGGGAATACGAAGGCTTGGAGAAATGAATGCCTCATTAGGGAATTTTACAGCCTGGAAATTTCCGTTGCCATTGCTTATTTTAACTTTATAAGTGGCGCTACCCGGGTTTGGATTAAGAGGAGCTCCGAAATCGATGAGAAAATGATCTGCGGAAGTTACGGTAAAGCTACTGTTATGGTTAGGAAATCCTATTTCTTCCCAAGATACGTTAAAATTATTTCCAGATCCCGGAAACCAGATCTGATTAACCGTAGAACCGGATCCCGAAAAAACAGTAGTACTTTGGTTGCTGGGTTTCCAGATGGTGATAAACTCATTCTGGGCTTCTAATGTTTGACAAAAAATCAGGCATAAAAAAGTTACGATATATCTTAACATGAGCAATATTTTCAATGTTCTTTATTCTTTAATGAATTTATGAGTTTGAACTTTATCTTTTGTTACGATCTGTAAAATGTAATTTCCTTTTGATAAAGTGCTGATGTTGATGATTTCATTTTCTATCTTTCCTTCCTTTAGTAGTCTTCCGGATGCATCAACAATTCTGTATTTTTCAGCGCCATGTAAGTGTTCTGTATGGATATTATCTTTCGCGGGATTAGGATAAATTGAAGCTGCTTTTGTGGTTTTAATTTCAGAAGTTGCAAGAAAACAGCTTCCAACTGAGTCTCCTGAAATAATCCAGTTTTTGTTATTAATGAGAAAGTCTCTTTCATTGACAATATTGGAGGCGTATTTTGCCGGCGTTGTAGACCCCAGATTGACATTGTTTGCCGTATTGGGATTGTTTGCCCAGGCTACAAGTGTTTTACTGTAATTGTTGCAATCAATAGCAGTATTTACAATCATACTTGAAGCATCGCTCACTGATGATAAATTCCAGTTTTCGAATGATTGATTATAGCTTGATGCCTCTGTTAAAAAAGTATTTATCGTTGTAACGTTACTTACATTCCAGGAGTTTAAGTTTTGATTGAATGAAATACAGCCATGAAATACGTGTGCCATATTTGTAACATTGGATGTGTTCCACATATTTAAAGGCTGATTGAATACAGGAATCATATGAAACATAAAATGCATATCCTGAAGACTTGAAGTGTTCCAATTGTCCAATCGCTGATTGAAGCTTACACATTGACCAAACATCCAGGCCATATTGGTAACTTTTGAAACGTCCCAATTGTTTACACTTTGATTGAATACTGCTCTTCCGGCTAACATATAGCTCATATCTGTAGCTGAAGAAGTATTCCAGTTTCCTATAAAAGGTGAATTGAACTGGTGAGGAATAGCAGAAGTGCTTGTAAGACAAGAAAACATAAAGCTGAAGTTCTTAACTTTGGACGTATTCCAGTTTTGCATAGAAGGAGCTCCTGTAAATTGCGGAGTTCCATAAAACATAAAAGATACATCTGTAACAGCGTTAAGATTCGGGCTGTCTGTTGCAGTAAGTTGCAGGGACTGGCAATTGTTAAAAGCCGAATTCATAGAGATCCATGAGATGTTTCCCCATTGCTCTATTTCTGTTATTTTATCAGCGCTGCCAAACATTTGCCAGATTGGTATAACCAGTTCTGCAGCATTAAATAATTGTGCTGTTCCAAATTTTATTTGTCTGAAAACACCGTTTCCGTTGGAGACTTTTACTCTGTAAGTTGCACCGGAAGAATCTCCGCTTGATGTTCCGAAATCAATCAAAACCTGATTGGCAGAGGTTACGTTCGTCATAATTCCGTTGTGAAGCGGATAACCAATTTCTTCCCACTCGATTGTATAATTTTCTCCATTACCGGGAAACCAGATTTGATTTGAATTTGCCTGAAAAGGAGCGTCTACATTAACACTGGGATTTGAAACAAGGCCAGGCTGCCAAATAGTAATAAACTCATTCTGTGCTTTTGTAATCTGAAAGAAAAAAATACAAATTGTAATGAGTAATAGTTTTTTCATAGTTATATAGTTTGGAGTGAGAAATAACGAAGTATAATTTTATTAATCTAAATATTTGGATAAATATTGTTGATTTATTTTTAAAATTAATGTGTTATTATTGAATATTTCTTATTAAAAGCAAATATAGTGTTTTTCTATAAATATCTTTAATTTGTGAATTAAATACTGTAAAATAAAATGCTCATCAAATTTGATGAGCATCTTATGATTGAATGGACAGACTGCTTAATCTTCCATCATATTGTCCCGTGTATTCTTTTGTACGGCAATAGCACCGAAAAGGGCGAGCAAAAAAGCAAATGCGTAGAACCCTTTTTCACTGGGTAAAATGGTTGCATTAAATAAACCGACCGTCAGTAAAACAATTGATGATAAGGTCGCAAACCAACATATCCCGTAATAAATATCGGTAACTTTAATATTTTCCATTCTGTCACGAACGGCTTTCTGTAAAGAAACTACAGCAAATAATCCGTATAAAAGAATGGTGAAATAATATCCTTTCTCATTAAGTTCCATTTCTGCTCTGACCAGCCCCGTAATAAATCCGATCATTCCTGCTCCCAAGGCGATCCACGACGCTGCTACAAATGCAGTCGATACTTTTTGTTTTTTCATGTTAATGTTTTAATAGAAGGCTAAAGATATTAATTTAAATTTAATGCAAACCATAACTTAATTTCTGAAATTTTATTGTTTAAAATGATAAAAAGAAGAACAGTCTGATTTATAGAGTTTTTTGTTTCAGCGGCGGCGAAGCCGCCGCTGAAACAAAAAACTCTCCTGAAAAGGAGAGTTTTATATCTAAAAGCAATGAGCTTATTAATATCTGTAATATTCCGGTTTGAAAGGTCCTTCAACATTTACCCCGATATAATCAGCCTGTTCCTGGGAAAGAGTTTCAAGCTCAACACTTAATTTCTTAAGGTGAAGGGCGGCTACTTTTTCATCAAGATGTTTTGGAAGCATGTATACTTCATTTTTGTATGCTGCAGAATTGTTCCAAAGCTCGATCTGAGCCAGTGTCTGGTTTGAGAAAGAATTGGACATTACAAAGCTTGGGTGTCCTGTAGCACATCCTAGATTTACAAGTCTTCCTTCCGCAAGAATGATTACTTCTTTACCTTCAATGGTATAAATATCCACCTGTGGTTTTACTTCAGATTTTGTGTGACCATAGTTTTCGTTCAGCCAAGCCATATCGATTTCGTTATCGAAGTGGCCGATGTTACAAACGATTGCTTTATCCTTTAATTTTAAGAAATGTTCTTTTCTTACAATGTTAAAGTTACCTGTAGTAGTGATTACGATATCTGCGTTATCCACTACCGTATCCAGTCTTTTAACTTCATATCCGTCCATTGCAGCCTGAAGCGCACAGATCGGGTCGATTTCAGTTACAGTAACGATAGATCCTGCTCCTCTGAAAGATGCGGCAGTACCTTTTCCAACGTCTCCGTATCCGCAAACTACAACTCTCTTACCAGCCAGCATAATATCTGTAGCTCTTCTTACAGCATCTACTGCAGATTCTTTACATCCGTATTTGTTGTCAAATTTAGATTTCGTTACAGAATCATTTACGTTGATCGCAGGCATTACTAATGTTCCGTTCTTCATTCTCTCGTAAAGTCTGTGAACACCTGTTGTGGTTTCTTCGGAAAGACCTTTGATTTCTTTGGTTAATTCAGGATATTTATCAAAAACCATATTTGTTAAATCTCCACCGTCATCAAGGATCATATTCAATGGCTTTCTGTCTTCGCCGAAGAATATAGTCTGCTCAATACACCAGTCGAATTCTTCTGCATTCATACCTTTCCATGCATATACAGGAATTCCGGCAGCAGCGATAGCCGCAGCAGCGTGATCCTGAGTAGAAAAAATATTACAAGAAGACCAGGTAACTTCAGCTCCTAAAGCAACCAGTGTCTCAATAAGCACAGCGGTCTGGATGGTCATGTGAAGACATCCTGCAATTCTTGCTCCTTTTAGCGGCTGAGAGGGTCCGTATTCTTCACGGATTGCCATAAGACCGGGCATTTCAGCTTCTGCAAGATTTATTTCTTTTCTTCCCCATTCTGCCAGGGAGATATCCTTAACTTTGTAAGGAAGATATTGTGTTGTAGTACTCATATGTAAATGAATAAGTTTTAATTCAATAATAATATGCAAAATTACAACTAATAATTAATATATAAAAACGGCATCTTCCGAACTTGAAATAAGTGCTAAATATCATATTTGTTTTGAAATTCATTATAGGGTATTTCAGCGTAGAAATTTTCATTAATTTTACACCAATAAATTAATCAATGCCACTTTACCGCGACTTTTCTGATGATAATGCTACAATTCTCGTATGGAAATATGATGAAACAGAGGATCTTGATATTCATAAACTTCTGGAACCTGAAAATGCAGAGAAAGTAAAAGACTATCATCCCAAAAAACTGCTAGAAGTTTTAATGGTCCGAAAACTCCTGAAAGGCCTTAAACCCAACTCTAAAATTTTATATAAGGAAAGAGAGCCGTTTCTTTCTCCGAAGGATGCTGAAATCTCCATTACCCATTCTTTTCCGTTTGCAGCTATAGCCATTTCCAAAAATAAAATAGGAATTGATATTGAGAAATTCAATCCTAAAATTCTCAGGGTAATTGATAAATTCACCTATGAAAATGAAAGAGGGTTTATTCCTTTTGATAATGAAGTAACGTTTTATACCATTATCTGGAGCGTAAAGGAAAGCATGTATAAAATCCATCATTCCAAGCACTGGTCACTAAAAAAGCATTATGAAGTAAAACCTTTTGAACTGAAGCATCTCCATAATATCAAATGCAGAGTGCATGATGATACAATGTCTGATGAGTTGAAGGCCAGAGTAGAATTTTTCGATGAATATTGCTTTACGATTGTTGAGGAATAATCTTACGCGTTTCTTTATTTTCAGTCTCATTCTGATATTTCTCAATTACTTTTCGCTGTTCTTTGGCAACATCAAAAATCAGTTCAAGAATATCATGAATATTTTTAAGCTCTGTAAGATGCGAAATCTTATCAGGATCCCTCAGATCATAGGTTTCATTTTCTATGAGCTGTGTTTTTCTTTTCATAATAAGATCATCAAGAGAAGAATCTTCCGGTTCGATTCTGCTCTCCATCTTCAGGATTTCCGTTATTGTATCGCCGTTTAAAAGGTTGCAGACTTTCTGCATTTCCGCTTCAATTTTACGGCTCCATCCTTCGGCATCGATTTCAGGATATTTTTCATCATCCTTTACATATTGTGAAAGTGATGCTGTGTAGGCTGTGATAAGATGGGAAGTCGCAACAAACTGATGGACAACTTCCAGTTTTTTCTGCTGGTTTTTGGGTTCGGAAATCATTCTCTGGAAATTATCAGAGAGATTGGCGAGCGAAATAATCGCATTTTTTCGTTTTACTTTATAATCCTGAATATCAAAACCTTCTTCTAGGAATTTTGAAATTACGCTTTGAAAATAAATCAGATTACATTCTGCAGATTTTTTCATTAAATCCAGATTCTGGGTATGTTCCCATACCGGAAGTACGACATAAGCAACTAGTGAAGTAATGACCGCTGCAACAATGGTGTCAACAATCCTGTCCCTGAAAATAATATTAACATTGCCCGGGCTCAGGAAGTTGAAGCTCAGAAACACATAAATCGTCATAAATAAAACAGCCCAGAAATACTTACCTTTCAGGAAGCTGAAGCACATAATCATGCTCATTAAAAGAATGGCAAAAAGAAATTCGTTCACCTGGATATAATGCAGAATGGCATAAGCAATCACTGCGCCGGCAATAGTACCGTACAATCTCAGCAGGTTTCTTTTCTTGGTAATAGAGTAGGCCGGTTTTAAAATTGCCACAATAGTAATCAAAATCCAGTAAGTATGCCCGATTCCTAATAGCTGAAAGAGAGAAAACAGATATCCGATCAACAAAGCAATCGTAATCCTGAGGGCATGTCTGAAATGAGATGAAGACAATGAAATATTATTTTTTAAAACTTTAATATTGAGTTTTTCCTCATTAGGCATAAACTTTTTGAGGTCTAATCCTGTAGAAAGACTCTTGGCCAGTTTAACGTTCTGGGAAAAAACTTTATAAATTTCATTGATTTCTTTGGTAATTTCATTAATGCGCATCAGGATCTGTCTGAGAACCATGAAGTTTTCAAAGT
Source organism: Chryseobacterium sp. PET-29 (assembly GCF_025736815.1). NCBI lineage: Bacteria > Pseudomonadati > Bacteroidota > Flavobacteriia > Flavobacteriales > Weeksellaceae > Chryseobacterium > Chryseobacterium sp. PET-29. Next base: position 150,073 of record NZ_CP107053.1, read on the forward strand.
TTTCAGGGGAGATCCGCTTGTTTCTCAGTTCGAAATAGTCATTATTCAGATATTTTAATTCTTCTTCAAGATTGGAAATAGGTCTTGCCCTCGTGCCAATCTGAAGCGATATCCCTATATTGGTAATCTCCTCGGAAAGAAGGTTGAGGTAATCATGAATCTTTACTAAAATCGTAGTGTCTTCGAAACTTTGCTGCAATTTCTGATAGTTACTTTCCGAAGTCATCAGCTTTTCATGAAGATCCATGGAATTGAGGAACATCAGCATTAACAGCCGGCTCGTCGTAGTAGATTCGTTAACAATAGTTCTTGTTTTAAAAACGGTTTCACGGGTTTCTTCCTGAAGGTTTTTTATTTCAATCTGCTTGGCAATAACCTGTGTTGTCAGTTTATCGAAATCCGGGTTTTTCTGATAATAATTGGCCTTGATTTTTAAAAATTCTGCCAGCTGAAGATAATTTTCCCCGATCATCTGGCTGGCCAGCTTATACGGCTGAATGGTTGTTACAATTAAAAAAATCAGTAAAAACCAGATGCATCCTGATGCAAAAATCAAAAGGCTTTTAAGAATGTTGGCGCCGGTTAAATGTCCGTCAATAAAGATGGCAAGAACAACCAGTGATAATGAACCGACTGCCGCAAGTCTCTGTCCGTATACGCCAATAAGTGAAAAGAATATTCCGAAAACTATAATTTCTGCAAAAACCAGAATTTTGATATTCATCACAAGACTTGCTATCAATGCTACAAATACAAAGCAAATGATGGCAAATGTTAAGGCGTTTCTTCTTCTTATAAAAGGACCCGGCTGATCTGTAAGTGCTACAAAGCTTGTTCCTAAAGGGAAGAGAAAGTATTCTTTAAGAATGCCGAAATGGGCGAGAACAAGACACGGAAGCACAGTAGCCAGCGTAATCCTGATGGCAGAATATACATATTGACTGGTAACAAATTTTTTGAGTTCCGCAGAATAGTTCATACTACAAAAATAAGAGTTAAATGTGAATTGCAGGTTTTAGTTGGTAAGGTAAATATGAATTTTTTTAGATCTTATTCATCATACGGCTCAGATATTAATAGGTATAATGACTGTTCTTTTATACTGAGAAATTCATCAGCAAATTTTAAACCATCTGAATAAATTTTTAAGAAGTGTAAACCTATGAAAAACCTATAGAATTTATAGTTTCAACATTTTAATGCTCATTGCTGGCTAAGAAAGTCTGAATTTTCAATGGTGACTGAGGTTCTCGAAGTCACCAGTCCTGCAATATAGCACCGATCGCAGCAATTGTCTGAGCTCATTTTATTTTTCGGATTGCGGCGGCGAAGCCGCCGCAATCCGAAAAATAAAATAGCAAGTGCGGAGAGCGGGAAAAAGCTTCCAATAAAATATATACATTGCTTTTCGATGTAATCAAATTGCTCCTTAAAAAATATTAATTACAATTCGACGAAGTCAAAAAGCTTCTGAAAATAAAAAAGTCTCATATTTTTATGAGACTTTTGTTTGATATATGGTATTTCTTAATAATCTACATTTGATGTTTCTTCACCGATGTTCCAGGTAAGTCCGAAACGCAGGGTGTTGTCCAATGCAGTATTGATTTTCGACATATTGATAAGGTAGGAAATATCAAGACCGAAAGAACGGTATTTTAATCCGATACCTGCAGTAGCAAATTGTCTTGCTCCCTGCTCTTCACTTTCGTGGAAATAACCTGTTCTTACTGAAAATGCATTGTCATAAGAATACTCCAAGGCTCCACTCATCATGATAGAATTCGGATTTTTAAAGGATTTTCCGATACCAGCAATTGGCCCCACGTTTGGAACTTCATAGATCGGTTGTCTTGTATTGGGATCTGTTCCTACATATTCCGACCCCGGAACCAGGATTTTAGAACCTTCAAAGCTAATGCCTACTCTGTTCATATCATCAAGATACATGTCGTAACCAAGTCCTAATCTTGCCATGGTAGGAAGGTAGGATCTTGATTCTTCGTTTCCTGTATAGTCTAATTTTGGACCTACGTTCTGAATAGTAAAACCTGCGTTTATTTTTCCGTCCATATTCCCAAAACTTGAGAATCTTGGAGAAGTATAGTACGCGGAAACATCTACAGCAAAGCTATTAGCTGGTTTCAAAGTCGTATCTGTATTGAATCCTCCAGCTAAGTCTGAACGGATGAATCTACCGGTAACAGCACCGGAGAATGAATCAGATAGTTTCAAAGCATAAGCAACGTCAATTGAGAATTCGTTTGGCTTGGAAGTACCCAATGAAGTTACTTCATTTCCTACTAACTGAGTAAGATCCACTTCACCCATATTAAAGTAATAAATACTTGCTGAAATGGTAGATCGCTCTTCCTGCCCTAAAAATTTATGGAACGCTCCATACAATAAAAACACATCATTGGTAAGTTTTCCCATGTACGGAGTGTAATTTAATCCCACAGAAGAACTTGTTCTGCTGAAAGGATATTTTGCAGCATTCCAGAATTGAGAAAAAGCATCCGGAGAGGTAACGACACCCTGATCCCCCATACCTCCAGCTCTTGCATCTGGCGCGATTCTTAAGAAAGGAGCTCCGGTTAATACAGGTCTTACAAGGCTTAAATCTTGAGAATAGCCTAAAAAGCCAGCACTTAACCCAATTCCTAAAAGCAGTTTAGTAGTTAAATTCATATGTTGTCTTTTATATATTATCAGTTTTTTATTGATATTATTATTGTTATTGTTTTAAAATTATTTCAAAAGTACCATTTTTTCTACAGCTGTAGCACTTCCTTTGCATTTTTCTTGATTTTGACTTTTTGCAAATATCTTAAAAATATACGTACCTTTTGCTACTGTGGCACCAAAATCATCTCTTCCGTCCCATTCTATAGCCTGACGCGGCGTTCTAAAGCCCTGCAGGAACGGTTCTGCAACTACCGGCTGAGATAAAGTTCTTACCAATTTTCCGGTAATGGTATATATCTGAACATTTACATCCAGCATATCATCACAGTTATGTTCAAACTGAATGTATGTCTTGTTGGTAAAAGGATTCGGCCAGTTTAACGGTCTGTTAATCACCAGATGCTGGTCTGCTTCATCCTTAACTTCAAAATTTAACGTTGCAGTTGTAGAATTATTGTTTATATCCCAAACTTTAAATGTCAATTGATGCTGCCCTGTGGAAAGATTCCTGAAAGGATAAGTAACATTCCCTTTCTGATAGTCTGCCAGACTTGGATTCAGGCATCCGTTTCCTTCTCCGGAAGCAAAAAAATCATTTAATACAACGGTATTGATAATTTGGCCGTCCAAATATACAGTAATATCGTGACCGATACCAGACCCTGTAGAATTAATTCCCTTGTCATCCGTAATACATGCAAGCAGCATTGGGTTTTGATCTGTAATACCACCATCGGCAAAGTTGGTGTTATTCATATAAAGTTTCACTTTCGGCGGCTCGTTGTCATTAATCCCGTTTGGATTGATATCTCCTACCTGTACTGCCTGATTATTGAATACATCGCTTGCTTTATTATCTGCATACCCAAGAATTCTTCCTTGTCCCACAGCATAGTTAATATCTTTAGGTACATAAAATTCTACCGTGAATACTCCGTTTACTGCAGTTCCCGAAGCTTTTACAATAGCACTTCCTTCTTCTGTGTATTGTAAAACAGGGGTTAGGCCGCCGTCGTTATTCAATGTGGTTTTATTTAATCTTTTGTCAAAAATATTAATGACCACACGCCCGTTGAAAGTTGTATTAATCGTTCCGTTCGGATTATTGATGTGTCCTGTTACTTTAACAAAATCCAAACCTCTGATAAGTCCCGGAACCGGAGTGTCAATATTATCAATGACAAGTAATCGTTGTGGTCTGCTCAGTTTCATCGCAGGATCTCCCAGAAAATTAACTTTCAGGTGGTCTGTTGCTGAACCTTTTTGCTTTTTGGCATTCAGATGTGCAATTCCGAGTGTCTGAAAATCATCATTATTTAGTTTAAAAATATTCTGGGTGTACAGATTGGTAAAATCCACCCCGTATCCTACATCAATGGCACGGCTTGAAGTAATCATAGCGGCAGGACCGCCCTGTTTCATTTTAAGGAACTGCTCACCTGCCGAAGAGGTATCAGGCTCATCCCAAAGCGTAAACTCACAGGTAATGGTCGACACAAAAGGAAATCTGCTGTAAACATTAGAAAAATTGTTGGCATTCTGAATTTCAGATAAGGTTAAAACTCTTTCCTGTGCCCATCCGTTGATTCCTCCATGTCCGAAATAGAACATATACAGACTGTTTCCTATGTCATTTGAGATAGCCTGGTTTACCTGAGGATACCTTTGTCCTCCTGCGGTACTCTGTGCCTGAAAAGCATCAAGATATAATTTCCTTACATTGTATTCTTTGAGTACCTGCGTTGGCTGCTCAAAAACCGTGGCCAAAGAATTATTCATAACGGTATGGAAAGGTGTTCCGCCGTCATTATCATCATCTACGATAAAGTCGAGCTTCATTTTCCATTCTCCGAATGGAGTAGACTGTCCTGATAAATTGTTGTAATAAGCCAGGGTTTTATCCATCATATTGGCAGCCTCCGTCACATTAGCAGCAGGAAGTCTTCCAACAGGGAGATCTGGCAGATTGTTGGTAATAAATTCGGTTGTTTGTGGCTTCGTCATTACAATATAATCATCTGTAACGAAAGATCTTATCACATCAGAAGATTCTTCACTTTGATAACTTGTCACAACATTGGAATTATTGGAGACTCTGTTTTTAAAATCATATGAAGTGTCTCCTAAAATAAATACATATTTTAAGGTTCCTAAAGGCGTGTTAAGCTTTGTTACAAAGTCCCTGATTGCCGTAAGATCTCTGCTTCCGCTCCCGAATTCATTATATATTTTGTCCGTATCAACAATCTGTACATTATAATTGTTTTTGGTCTGATGATAATTAGCCAGTCTCTGCGCCTGTCCCATCATTTCCGGAACGGTAATGATCAGATAATCTATATTCTGAAGTGCGGAAAGATTCTGGTTATTGATACGTCCTACAAATTGTGGAGAATAGGCAGCATCTGCTTTAAAAGCTACAAATTCATTATTAAAATTTTGGTCTGCCGCAGTATAAGCAAAATTAAATGTTGTATTTCCTGCTGCTTTATTCACTCTTCTGTTGGCATTGGTGATGTCCGTAACGTCCCATATCTGTTCTGCAGAAGAGGCATTGGATAAGCTGAAACCGTAAGTAGTATTGCTGCCGCTTACCAAAGAGAAATCTCTGAAATTCATTTGTGTACCGTTGAAGCTAAGGTTATCCTTATATTGTACTTCGAGATAATCTACATAAAAATTTCCGTTGGGATTTACCGTAATGTTCGGTTTTAGGTTAAATGTGATCTGATTTCCGCTCAGTCCTGTTATTAGCCCGGAATATCTCAATGGGAAAAACTCATTGGTTCCTCCGGAGTTTGCAGATGGGATAGCCGTGTTTAAAGGATTTTGCGTATTAATATCAAAGGATATGCTGTTTTGCTGTGATTTATATCCGATTACCTGCACTCTGTATCGTATCTCATCACCACCCTGAATGGCTGAGGCTGTAGTAAAAGTTACTGCTTTATCGGTTGTAAACGGAGTGTCTTCAACCCATAATCTCCCTACTTTCATCAGATTTTTCTGGTCTTTATTTACTACCTGATAATTATCAAATCTCGTAATAAGTGGAGTAGCAGGAAGGTTAACGTCCACATTCTGAACCCTTTTTCCCGGACCTTTATCAAAATTGATATAATAATAAGAATAATCTTCATAAATGTTTTTCACATTCTCACTTCTGTCACTTCTGGTATCTGTTCTTTTAAATCCGTTTCCGTTGGAAGTATTGTAAAGATTATACCCATCCGGTCCTTGTGCATAGAACAATGCATAATCACTATCATGCCACACACCATCATCTTCTCCCACAACCTGGATGGCATTTTCCTGAAGCGCACTGTATTTCACATTCTGATTAAATTCGGGAAGCATGATGCCTCCGTTTCCGTAGATTCTGAAGTTTTTAGGATTTACAGAAGAAGGATTGATGCCGTTGTCCTGCAAAAACTGTTTCGTAATTTTAAAAATCCCGGATTTGTCAACTTTAATCTTATAAAAATTTCCGGTTGATAAAGGGTTGGTAGTGGTTCCTACTTTTAAAGTGTTTCCGAGGCTGTTGGAGGTATTTGTTTCTGAAATTTCAAATGAAGACAAACGTTTTACCTGTCCTTTTTCTCTTTTAAATAATGCTACGTTAATATTTGCATAACGCTCTCCTTCAGAATTATAATAGGCAACGTCTTTAATTTCATAATCAGGAAGAAGATCTTTGCTTATCTCATATAAATCTTTTGCAGGGATATTTTCCCATACAGGATTGGAAACTTTTAACTGCTTTTCACCAACCTGTTGTCTGGTTGTTATAAAAATGTTATTTTGGCTGAATGAAAATCCCTGATTTTTAAAATTGGGAAGATTGAGTTTGGTATCACCATAATCCCGGATTTTAGAGCCATCCCATTCTATGGAGATTCTCTGAGCCCAGAATGTTGATACGAAGCCTAATAAAAATAAAAGCGAAATTTTTTGTTTCATGTTTATTGTTGAAATTTCTGAATTACAAAATAAATGAAAATTTTATAATTAAATTGTGATACAATAAAATTAATTTGTTAACGTTTTTCAAAAAAATCAACTCTTTACTTGATTTATTGAATAATTTATTTTTTCTTTGTACTTTGAAAATATTTATATCGACTATGAAAAAACTAAAGTTGTTTTCATTAATAGCATTAAGTTCTACACTTGCATTAACCAGTTGCGGAGGATCTAATAATGGCGGCGGTACTAAAAAATTTGTCAGCAAAACAGGTTGGAAACCAAACGAGAAACAAGGTTGGTTTTTTGCAGGAAAGCAACAAAAACAAAAGGGTTGGCCGGGAATGGTATATGTAGAAGGTGGAACTTTTACAATGGGATTAGTGAAAGATGATGTTATGCACGATTGGAATAACTCACCGCGCAGAATGCAGGTAAGTTCCTTCTTTATCGGGGAAACTGAAATTACTAACTACGAATACCGCGAATACCTTACATGGTTGAAGTATGTATTCCCTCCAAGCGATCCAAGCTTTAAGGAAATCTACAACGGTGCTTTGCCGGATACCTTATTGTGGGACAACAAATTATCTAGAAATGATTACAACGAGACGTATTTCCGTTCTCCGGAGTTTGATTACTATCCTGTAGTGGGAGTATCTTGGACTCAGGCAAACAGATATTGCGAATGGTTGTCAGACAGAGCTAATGAAAAAGCTTTGATGCAGGCAGGTATTATCGCAAAAGATTTGTATATCAACGAATCTAATAACCAAGGCGGAACTGCATTCAATATGGATAAATTCAAATCGAATGATCCTGAAATGCAGGGCTATATCAACGAAAAAAGAATGCAGCAGAAAACAGGTTTGAAAACAACAAACCAAAGATTGCTTGCTGCCAACAGAGCTCCGAACGCTGCGATGGTAACAAAATTCAGACTTCCTACAGAAGTAGAATGGGAATATGCAGCTCTGGGAATGGCTAAAAACAGAGAGTACAATCAATACATGGGTAAAACACCTCAGATTGAAAAACTAAGAGGTACCAAAGGAAGAGAAAGAGGTATGTTCCTTGAAAACTTCAAAATGGGTGCTGGTGATTATTCCGGTATCGCAGGTTGGAAAAACGACGGTTCTGCACAGACTTCTGATGTTAGACAATTCCCTTCCAATGATTTAGGAATTTATGGTATGTACGGAAACGTTGCAGAATGGACAGCAGATGTATACAGACCAATTATTGACGAAGACTTCAGCGACTTCAACTATTACAGAGGAAATATGCCTCAGGCTATTGTAAGAAACGGAGACGGTACTTACAAGATGGTAGATGAAAACAGCATCAAGTATGATACTTTGGCAGACGGAAGATTGGTTTACAAAAACCTTCCGGGTCATTTTGAAAGAGAAACCATTGCTGATTACAGAAACTACAGAGATGGCGACAGAATGTCCTCTTTAGACTACAGAAATGCTTCTGATTCTGCTTCAACATACGATATGTACAACTCTCCTAAATCAAGATTTATTGTAGATGGGAACGGTAGAGTAGTATTACAGAAAGACAGAAAAGAAAGAACTTCTGGAGTTTCAAATGATGTCAGAGTTGTAAAAGGTGGTTCTTGGCAGGATACAGCATACTGGTTGGATCCGGGACAAAGAAGATATAAAGATCAAAACAAAGCATACGGATGGATTGGATTCCGTGTGGCTCAGGATGCAAGAGCAAACGATAAGAGTAGAACAAGAAGATAATATTTATCAAAATAATTTTCAAAAAACCTTCCGGAATTCTGGAAGGTTTTTTATTTTTGAACCATGAATACAGAACAGTTTTATCCTTTGTTTTTAAAAGCTGCACATGTTGTAATAGACAGCAGAAAAATTGAAAAAAATGATATTTTCTTTGCCTTTTCGGGAGAAAATTTCAATGCAGCCACATTAGCTGAAGAGGCCGTCGACAAAGGGGCATTGGCTGTTATTGTAGAGCGGCAGGATTACGAAAACCCTGAAAAGAATATCTTTTATGTTCCTTCAACCTTAGAGTTTTTACAGGAGCTTGCAAGATACCATAGAAAAAAGCTTCAGATTTCTGTAATCGGGTTAACGGGAAGCAATGGGAAGACCACAACAAAAGAAATTATCCATGCCGTACTTTCCGAAAAATTCAACGTGCAGTATACCCGTGGAAATTTAAACAATCATATTGGCGTTCCTTTAACCATTCTTTCAATTAAACCTGAGCATGAAATGGCGGTAGTAGAAATGGGAGCCAATCATCAGAAAGAAATTGATTTTTTATGTACAATCTCAATGCCTGATTTCGGATATATTACCAATTTCGGAAAGGCGCACCTGGAAGGATTCGGAGGAGTTGAGGGTGTAATTAAAGGGAAATCTGAACTATACGACTATCTTAAAAATAATGGCAAAACAATTCTTGTGAATGATAATGATCCCATCCAGGTTGAGAAAACAAAAGAGTATTCAGGAAAAATTACATTCGGAAATGCAGAATCGGATTATCAGTTTGAATTGGTTTCAGAACAGAATTTTGTAGGTTTAATATATAAAAACCAAAAAGCTGTTTCAAAACTTACGGGGGAATATAATTTTACCAATTTATGTGCAGCGGCAAGTCTGGGGCTTTATTTTGGAATTGACTTTGATAAAGTCATTCATGCTATTGAAAATTATACTCCTACCAATATGCGTTCTCAGGTTGTTGAAAAAGGAAATAAAACTCTGGTTTTAGATACTTATAATGCTAACCCGAGTTCGATGGCTGCTTCCCTCAAAAACTTTATTACTTTCGAAGGCTCAAAAACAATCATCATAGGGGATATGCTTGAGCTGGGAGACGAAAGTGAAAGAGAACATCTGGCAATTTTGAAACTTGCTCAGGATCTGGGATTTGATGCAATCATCACGGTAGGCAAAATTTTCAGAACGGTCAATCATTCGCCATTAAGTTTTGAAGAAACATCATCTTTAACGGAATACCTGAAAAAGAATATAATTTTCTCGAAAAATATTTTACTGAAAGGCTCAAGAGGCATCGCTCTGGAAAAAGCAATAGAGTTTATTTAATCTTTGTATTCCAAAATTCTCTGATAATAAGTCTGATATTTTTAAATGTGCTTGGGAAAACTTCTTCTTCGATCTGGAGGGTATTTTTCCAGGCAACTTCAGTAATGCCTTCTTCAATCTGAGGTTTTGAAGTATCTTCACCATCAAAGTTCATTTCGAACCAATGCGTGCATTTCAGTACTTTATCACCGTTTCTTTCAATATAAATATGATAAGTAGTGTTGATGAAGCTTAGCAGTTCCACATTCTGCAATCCTGTTTCTTCTTCAATTTCCCTTACCGCAGATTCTTCACGGGATTCTCCCTTTTCCATTTTTCCTTTCGGAAGATCCCATTTTCCAAGTCTTTTGATAAAAAGGATATCTCCTTCAGGATTACTTACAATACCGCCAGCAGCTTCTATTATCCTGAAAAGTTTCTGAAATTCTGACCAGATCTCATCGATATTTTCCCCGAAAACGTTTAATTCCTTTACAGATGTATTTTCAAGAAGATCAAGAGCGATCTCCAGGCTTGTGACGTTTTCGTATCCAAGCGTTTTTTCTAAGTTTTCAGATTGCTTAGACAACAGTAATTTTTTTTCGTTCACAAAAACTTTATACATATATTTGTAAGAATTAAGAATTTAATACAAAAATAAAAAATGAATTTAGAAGGACGAAAGATTATTGTGAATAAATCATCTAAAGACCTGGTAGAAATCCTGAAATCTCCTGAAAATTACAAAGATTTCATGCCGGATGGTTTACAGAAGTTTGAAACGAGAGAAGACGGATTTAAATTCGGGCTGCAGGGCATGCCGGAAATTGCTCTTAAAATAGATGAAGTCACCAGTGATAAGGCAGTCTTGAAATCGGCAAGCTCCAGTCTTGATTTTTCACTGACAGCAGCTTTGCATCCTGTTAATGAAAACCAGACGGAAGTACAGATGTTGTTTGAAGGAAAGTTTAATCCGTTTATTAAAATGATGGTGGAAAAACCTCTTCAGAACTTTATCAACACCCTTACCGATAAGATCGAAGCTTATAAATAACAGCACCTCCGCAAACGGAGGTTTTTTTATGCAATAATTCCTGAACTGTGATCATTCGGGCTTCCCGTTGCGGAAGCAAGTACGTTAATTTCATTATTCAACCTTAAAATTCCCATCAAAGCAAAAATCAGGGCTTCTTTATAATCGATAATTTCTTTTTCAGGAATGATAATTTCAGCCTGTGTTTTATCCCGGATTTTTTCAATTAAATAGTGATTGTACGTTCCACCGCCTGTAAAAAGGACATTTTTAAGATGATTTTTATTAATCACCTCTGCAATCTGGTAAGCAGTATGTTCGGTAAATGTCGCTATAGCATCAATATGGTCCACGTTTTCAAATAATGGAAATATATTTTCATTACACCATTCAATTCCTAAAGATTTAGGATGGGGCTGATGGTAAAATTCTAATGAATTTAATGATGAAAGAAGGCTTGCATGAATAGTTCCTTTTTTTGCCAAATCTCCGTTTTCATCAAAATCTTTACCTAAATATTGAGCCAGTTTATTGAGAACAATATTTACTGGGGCAATATCAAAAGCAATTCTCCTGCCTTCAGACTGTAATGAAATATTGGAAAAACCTCCGAGATTAAGGCATGCATGATATTCAGAAAAAAGAAGCCTGTCACCAATTGGCACCAGTGGAGCTCCGTTACCACCCATTAATACATCCTGGCTCCGGAAATCATAAACAACAGGAATACCTGTTTCCAGCCTGATAGCACGGCCGTCACCGATCTGAAGGGTAAATTTTTTTTGAGGCTGATGATAAACCGTGTGGCCGTGAGAAGCAATAAGATCTATGTTTTTAAGCCCATGCTTTTCAATAAAGCTTTTTACGGTTTGTCCTAAAAAAAATCCGTATGCAGAGTGCAATTCCAGCAGTTTTTCTGCGGAAAGATCTATCGCATGCTTTAAGTCATTGTAAAGATTTTCAGAATAAGAAACCGTTTCAGCTTTTATAATTTTGAAACTCCAGGAATGAACTTTTTCAAATTTTACAAAACAAATATCCAGACCATCTAAACTCGTTCCGGACATCAGTCCTATCGCATGGAAAGTCATAATGCTATTTTTGTTTTTCAGATAGTTTGTCGGTAGTAAAATCTCCCGAATTCTGGTAAAAAACATATTCGGAAAAATCATCCTTAGCGGTCATTCCGTGTGCCCCGATCAGTGTTGATCCGTCTTTCATCGTTACATATACCGTATCACGGGTATAGATTCTTTTCTTTCGCTGATCCCAGAAAACGGTCTGCATGGCAAACCTTTCATTTTCATTCGTTGTAATTCTTACATCACCTCTGGCTTCGTAGAATTGCTTGTAATCGTAGAATTTTGCATATTTTGCTTTTATTGTTCCGGGTACTTTTGGCTTTTTTTTATCGAAAAAAAGAATATTCACTCCTTTTCTTGCCACGGTATACGGACTGTCGATAAGCTCATATTTTTCAATAATGGGAGCTTTGGCCCGCATCGTTACAAAACCGGAATCCCGCTGAATAATATTGGCGTTATTGATAATCTGTGAAGCAAAGTTTTTATTGTTTTTACCTTTGTTATTGGTAAGGTCTTCCTCACAGGATGTTACCATAAAAAATATAGCACAACTAAAAAGGTATGCTATATTTTTTTTATATGATATGTTTCTGAAGAACTTCATTTTAGTTGTATAGAGTCTTTCTGAACCACTTATCTGCAAAATTAAAACCAACTCTCAGGTTAATATAGTTTTGGTTGATGAGGTTATTTTTAAGTGTTCCTCTTTTTCCGACTTCAAGGCCCAGTTCAAGACCGCTCATCCTTGTGATGCTGCTGTTCTTAAATGGCAGAAGAACTCCTCCGGAAACCCCAAATTTATTGATATTTTGTCCAGCAATCTGTAAGCTTCCCTTTTCATAAAAAGCTCCGTAACGGTATACGATTCTGGAAAAATAACTTCTGAAGTTATTGTAATTAGGCAAATACCAACCTCCGGCAGAAATTCTGTAAGAATCCTGAAGATCCAAGGACTGTCCGAAATAAGCAATGCTTTCTCCCTTTTTATAATCTCCCTGAAGGGATAAGAACCATTTGTTTTCTTCTCCGTATCCTACTCCTAAAGAGGCTTGTAACGGCATAAGATTTTTAGAATCCGTACTTCTTTTCTCAATAATACTTTCATTGGCTTTTATAGTTTGCCCGGCATCAGAATAGAAATAAGTACTGTTTACATAATCAGTGGCCATGTTACTGGTATTACCAAAAGTAGTGGTTGCACCAATCGTAAGTTTTCTGTCGGTACTTGTATTTAGGTTCTGATAGCTTGCTCCCAGCGTAAAGTTAAAATTTTTGATGCTGTTTTTGGTTTCATAACCGTTAATAAGCTCTGCGCTGGCATAAGTAAGCTCATTCAGGTCATAAAGGTTACCAAAATAGTAGTTGGCTCTGGCTCCAACGGCAAATTTATCATTAACTTTATAGCCTAATGCAATCTGAGCGGTATTTAATGTTCCGCTTCCTTTAAATCTGTTGGCTCTTTTATCGTATACTACACCATTTTCGTCTGTAATGTCATCGATATGAACAATTTCATAGCTCTTGGAACTGTAAGGCTGATAAGAAAGCCCCATTTTCAGTTTCGGAGATAATGGAAAAGCCAGGGAAATATTGGATAAATACGTAGAATGTTTGGTAGACTTCGTATTGTTATAATCTGTTTTAAAGTAATTGTTTTCGTTGGTAGCTTCCAGCTTAATACTTGTAAGCTCGAAATTAGCATTGTTTGCAGGGTTTGCAAAGTTGAAATTACTGGTAAAATCGCTTATAAAAGCTGTAGATATACCTCCCATTGAGGAAGTTTCGATCGTATTATCATATTTAATATCCCCGATTCCGTAGGTCGCATAAGGTGAATTACTCAGATTCTGCGCGTTTAGGAAGTATCCGACTGATATTAATGATAGTACAAAGATTTTTTTCATTCTTTATTTTTAAAACAATGCGCAAATATCTTAAATATTAATGAATTGTAAAAATTATAAGAGGTTAAAGTTTGTTAAGGACGATTAATAGACATAATTATGATGAATGGTCAATCGTGAATTCGCTGTGCTTATGATTTTTGTAGATTATTTATATATACATGATAAAAATTCAGAATTGATTTACGACGCAAAATTCGCTTACGAAGTAAAAAATTCACATTCTACAAATTACAAATTTCTTTATCTTTGAGCCATGAATTGGGAGAACATTGCCGGACAGGAAAATCTGAAAAAACTTCTGAGAGAAAGTATTGCCGAAAACAGAGTGAGCCATGCCCAGCTTTTTGTAGGGAAAGAGGGGTACGGAACCTTGCCCATGGCTTTGGCATATGCAAAAGAAATTTTAAGCAGTGAAAATGAACATGCTGCTTCAAAAGTAGAACATCTCAACCACCTTGATCTTCATTTCAGCTTTCCGGTTTTTACCGATAACAGAAATTCTTTAAGCAAAAACAAATTTGAAGAATTCCGGGAGATGATTATCAATTCTCCGTATTCGAGCTATGATGACTGGACTGCCTTTCTGGAATCAGAAAATAAGCAGCTTTTTATTTCTGCCGATGAAGTTGATGACCAAAACCAGAAATTTTCGTTAAAAAGTTTTGAAGGAGGAACCAAAATCCTCATCGTTTGGCGTGCCGATAAAATGAACATTGCAGCAGCCAACAAATTCCTGAAGTTTTTAGAAGAACCTCCTGCAAAAACCGTTATTATTCTTACCGCAGAAAGTACCAACGATATTCTTCCTACCATTCTTTCCAGAACCCAGATTGTGGAAGTTCCGAGAATCAACAATGAAGATCTCGAAGCATATCTGAAAAAGAATTTCAATATTTCTCAGGATAAAACAGGAGAGATTATCCATCAGGCACAAGGAGATCTTAATGCTGCTCTGAAGCTGATGCAATCGGGGAATAAAAGTGATGAATTTGAAAAGCTTTTTATTCAGTGGGTGAGGGACGCTTTTATGGTTAAGAAAAAACCGGAGTTCCTGAAAAGCATTATTTTGTGGGCAAGGGAAATTGCCGGCTGGAACCGGGAAAAGCAAAAAAACTTCCTCAATTACTGTTCAGAAATTTTCAGGCTTGCCATGTTGCAGAATTACCAGTCGGAAGATCTGGTTTATAAAAAAATTGATGCCAATGGATTCAACTGGCTCGGGTTTTCAAAATTCATCAGCGGAGCCAATATCGAAAGCATTCTTGAAGAAATCAGTACTGCCGATCTCCATCTCACCAGAAACGGAAACCCGAAAATCGTGTGGACCGATCTGGGAATAAAATTATCACGCTATATTCATAAAGGTTAATAGGAAATTGTAAATAATTATCTCTCACAGCAACTATTACTACAGCGGTAAGATGTAAAAATGGAAAAATATTTAATATACTTACAAACAGTTTTAGCATTAATAACATTTTTATTATTATTCAGAAAAAAGAAAAAGCATAATGAAATAGATAAGAATAATAGATGGTTTAAGATAATCATGATAATTATTGTAGTTTTTTCTCTACTGTTAATTATATTTTTAATTTTAAATAATTCTATTGTTATCGATGAATCAACAAAATATATTGACTATTTCAGATATTTCATATTAACAATATGGATAATAATATTGCTAATAATGCTCTTTAAAAAAGACAAATAAAAAGAATTGGCCTCAGATCTGAGGTCGGTAAAAGGATAAAATAGTCCGTTTCACTATTGTGAGACGGACTATTTATTTATCCTAAACAAGTCTAAATTCAACATGTTAGATTAACCAATATTAAAAATAAATTAAATTTAACATAAAAATCAATCAATCGTTTGATTTATTAAAAAACGGTTGTACATTTGCACCATCAAAATGAGGACATAAGAATGATTTCAAAAGAAGAAAATATACTGTTTGCTGCCGAGAAGCTTTTCGCTGAAAAAGGATTCGAGGGAACTTCCATCCGGGAGATTGCCAAAGCAGCCAATGTGAATATTTCGATGATCTCCTATTATTTCGGTTCAAAAGAAAAGCTGTACGAAAAACTTGTGGAATACAGGATGAATGAAGGACAGTTTTTTTCAAAAGATATTCTGGAAAGAACCGATATTAATGATTGGGAGAAAATAGAAAAGATTGTAGACCAGTTTGCAGGAAAAGTAAGACATCAGAAATGTTTCTATAGAATCATGCAGAGAGAGCAGCTGCATACGCAGAATCCTCATATTGTGGATTTCCTGAAACAGACAAAAATGGGATTTATTTCCATGTATTCAAAAATATTGGAAAGCGGGCTGAAGAAAGGAATTTTTACAAAAAATCCGCCAATTTATCTTCTCCATTCCACCGTAAGCGGGACTTTATTTTATGCATCCAATGCAAAGGAAATGTACAAAGAATTCCTGAATAATACGGATGAAGAAGAAATTTTTGACGATACATATTACACAGAGCTTAATACACATATAAAATACTTATTAAAAGACCTTCTAGGGTATGAAGAAAATAAATAACTCAGTTGTTGCACTGGCATTATTCATAGGAATTGCACAGGCAAATGCACAGGAGAAAAGAACACTCACTCTTGATGAAGCTGTGCAGTTGGGTATTCAGAACAGCAAAAATCTGAAGATTGATGCCGCTAAGATCGAAGAGGCCACGGCAGACCTTCTGGAAGCAAAAAACAGACAGTTACCGGAGCTGAAAGTTTCCGGAAGCTATATGTACCTTCCGCTAAAACCTAATATCAACATCAAACTTCCGGGAGTTTCCGGAGATGGTGGTCCTGAAGTACATCAGGTGGCTTACGGATCTGCCAACCTCAGCGTTCCTATCTACAATGGAGGAAGAATAAAATATGGTATCGAATCTGCAAAATATCTGGTGGAAGCGTCAAAATTAAGCACTGAAAATGATAAAGTAGCCATTGCCTACAATGTTGCACAGGCTTACAATAATCTTTTCAAGGCCAATCAGTCGATTAAAGTATTAGAAGAAAATCTTTCTGCCTCTCAAAAAAGGGATGAAACTTTCCTTAAAATGGAAAACAATGGCCTTATCGCAAGAAATGACAGGTTAAAAGCCAATCTTCAGACCTCAAACATAGAACTGCAGCTCCTTGAAGCCAAAAATAATTACAATATCGCCAATATCAACATGGATCTTTTGCTCGGTATTCCGGAAACAACGGAAATTGAAGTGGATGAAAACTATATTGAAGAAGGAGAGGACATAAGAACAGTAGATTATTATATCAACACGGCAAGAGAAAACCGTAAAGATCTTCAGGCGCTGGATAAGCAGAGACAGGCTGCAGCATTGGGAACGAAGGCGGCAAAAGCGGAAAATCTTCCTTCTATTGCTTTTACAGGCGGATATGTTGCGGCGGATATTCCTAAGTTTTTAACGATTTATAATGCAGTGAATGTCGGAGTCGGGATTTCCTATAATTTATCAAATCTCTGGAAAGAAAACTCTTCACTGAAACAGTCCAGAGCAAGAGAAATGCAGCTTACAGCCACCAATGAGTTATTAAATGATAACATCAAACTGGATGTCAACAGAGAATATCAGAACACAGATTATTCCAAAAAAAGAATCGCGGTATTTGAAAAATCTGCTGAACAGGCGAATGAAAACTACAGAATAACAAAAAATAAATACGACAACGGTCTTGCCACGATGACCGAACTTCTTGATGCTGATGCAGCCCAGATTGCAGCCAATGTAGGCGTTATCAATGCAAAGGCAGATGCGGCACTGGCTTACAGAAAACTATTACAAACTACAGGAACTTTAACAACAAAATAAATTAAGAGCGATACCGAAAATGGAAAATAATACTACACAAGTAACCGAAACTAAAAAGAAAAAAAGTTTAGTATTCCCTATTATCTTAGCAGTTGTTTTAATCGGCGGCGGAATCTATGGATACAGAACTTATTCATACGGACAGGTGCACGAAGAGACAGATGATGCACAGATTGCTTCCAACATGGCTCCCGTAATCTCAAAAATTTCTGGATATGTAGCGGAAGTAAAAGTAAAGGATAACCAGTTCGTAAAAAAAGGGGATACTCTGGTTATTTTGGATAACAGAGATCAGAAAATGGTGCTTGAACAGGCAGAAGCAGCTTTGGCTACAGCAAAAAGTAATATTTCAAATGCGCAGGCATCCACTACAGCCACCTCTAAAAATATTGGCTCTTCTCAGGCCGCGGTTACTACAGCCAATGCACAGATTGAAGCTGCAAAAGTAAACGTCTGGAAAACTACCCAGGATCTAAAAAGATACGCAAATCTTGTAAAAGACCATTCTATTACAGAACAGCAATACGAGCAGGCTTTGGCAGCAAAACAAACTGCGGACAAACAGTTGCAGGTACTCATCGATCAGAGAAACCAGATTGCACAGCAAACCAATATCGCTTCTTCCCAGACAGCAGCAAGCTCCCAGCAGATCAGCGTGGCAGGTTCTGTTGCCAAACAAAGAGAAGTGGATGTGGAAAATGCAAGATTAAATCTTTCTTATACGGTAATTGTAGCTCCTGAAAACGGATATGTGGGTAAAGTTCCTATTCAGGCCGGACAGTATTTACAGGCCGGATCACAGTTGTTTGCTTTGGTTAAAAATGATCAGAAATGGGTAGTGGCCAACTTCAAAGAAACCCAGGTTGATAAAATGGTAGAAGGGCAGAAAGTGAAAATTGAAATTGATGCCTTCCCGGACAGGGAATTTGAAGGGGTAGTAAGCTCTTTCTCTCCAGCCACCGGTGCTACATTCTCTATCCTTCCTCCGGATAATGCAAGCGGTAACTTCGTAAAAGTGGTGCAGAGGCTTCCTGTAAAAATTGATTTTGTAAATCTTGATAAAGATGTTGCCAAAAGATTAAGAACGGGAATGAACGTAAAAGCAGAAGTTTCACTGAAATAAAAATATAAAGTGGATTGTCAATAATCGCGGAGGCAGCCGGAACGGAAAGATATGAAGACGCTGCCGATCACAATGAAGAAAGTATATGTAGAGGTGATCGACTATGATGCAGAAATTAAAGCGAAGGCGATAATGACGACAGGCAATTGACAATTCACTTTTCAAAAAATAATATAAGAGAATTGTCAATGTATGCAAGAGCAGTTGGTGATGAGGAAGATAGAAGAGGTTTGATCATCATGCTGGTGAAAGTTTGAAGATGAAAATCAGCCACCTTGTGGAAATGTAAATCAGGCTGATGATGAAGTGGCACTGTATGAAGACGAAGATCAACATGAATGTTGAAATGAAGCTGTACACCAGACAACAATGAAGAAGATTATTGACAATTCACTTTTTAAATTAAGATTTTTTGGGATTCAGAATTATGTTTAATGAAGGATGTTTTTTTTTCATTAAACCGGAAATTAATAATAAAGAATAAAGTTAGTTCGTTAAAACTTGTTCTGATTTCAATAAAGTTTCTGGATCTCATAATCTCTTTTTTAATACTATTAAAACAAACATGCAAGATTCATTAGTAGAATATGGAGCCCGAAGAGTAATCATCACGATTACAGCTATTCTTTGTGCTTTGCTTGAAATTGTGGACTCCACGATTGTAAATGTAGCCCTCAACGAGATGAAGGGTAACCTCGGAGCCACACTTTCTGAGGTAGGATGGGTCATTACGGCATATGCGATCGGGAACGTGATCATTGTACCGATGACGAGCTGGCTTTCGCAGCAGTTCGGACGAAGAAATTACTTTGCGGCATCCATTATTATATTTACCGTATTCTCATTCCTGTGCGGAAATGCCACCAACATTTGGGAACTGGTATTCTTCAGGCTGATGCAGGGAATTGGAGGAGGCGCTTTGCTGGTAACTTCACAAACCATCATCACGGAATCTTATCCCATCGAAAAAAGAAGTATGGCACAGGCCATTTACGGTCTGGGAGTAATTATCGGTCCTACACTGGGACCACCGCTTGGAGGGTATATTGTAGATAACTTCAGCTGGCCTTATATTTTTTATATCAATATTCCAATCGGGATTGCAGCAACTTTAATGACCCTGCAGTTTGTAAGAAGTCCGAAATATGCCGAAAAAAGAAAAGTTTCGGATGTCGACTGGATCGGGATCGCTCTCTTGGCTGTTACCGTTGGGTCGTTACAGTATATTTTGGAAAGAGGGCATGAAGAAGACTGGTTTGCAAGCGGATGGATTGTACTCTTTACCGTATCAGCAGTTTTAGGGTTTATACTATTCCTCTGGCGGGAACTTACCTTCAAATATCCTATTGTAGAATTAAGGGTTTTGAAAAACAGCAACCTAAGGATCGGTACAGTCATGTCCTTTGTACTAGGATTCGGTTTATATGGCTCTACCTTTATCGTTCCGTTGTATACACAAAGTATTTTGGGCTGGACGGCACTTCAATCAGGAGCATTAATGATTCCTGCAGCACTTACCACCGCTTTTATGATGCCGATCATCGGAAGGTTATTATCGAAAGGGGCGAAACAGCAGATTTTGGTTTCTTTAGGATTATTCATCTTCTTTGTCTACAGTTTCTGGGGATACAAAATATTAACGCCAGATACAAGTAAAGACGCCTTTTTCTGGATGCTGATTGTAAGAGGAGCCGGTCTGGGATTATTATTTATCCCGATTACATCGCTCTCTCTAAGTACACTGAAAGGACAGGAAATCGGGCAGGGAGCAGCTTTTACCGGGATGATGAGGCAGCTCGGAGGATCATTCGGGATTGCAGCGATAACGACTTTCATTGCCAATGCCGGACAAAAATACAGACTGAACCTGATTTCGCATCTTGATGAAAATGATTTTGCTGTTCAGCAACGACTCCAGGCTTTAAAAGGAAGTTTCATGGCAAAAGGAATGACGCCTGATGCCGCCATGAATGCCGCCTACAAAATGCTTGATCTTTCAGTAACAAAACAGGCTACGGTCCTTTCCTATATGGATGTATTCCTCTATCTGGGTGTGATTTTCCTAATCTGTATTCCATTTATTCTTTTCATTAAAGAAAGAAAAAGCAAACAGAAGATTGATCTGAGTGAAGCCATGCATTAAGTATATACCTTATAAAAACCTCCTTCGCGGAGGTTTTTTCATATCCGGCCGGGTTTTGCAGCGGTATATTGTCGGTTATAATGAGATCCTCTGCATTGTTTACAGTACGGAAGCTTATTTCACCCCGAAAGATCTCCGGCAGATACCTCTGTTCACGTTCCGGATAGGTATTTATATATTTAAGACATATGATTTGACGTCTTATGTGTATAATTATATATCTTATATGTATATATATTAATCTAAAACGCATCTCTATATATTTTATGCGTATATCTATAATATTAAAGCGTATAAATATAACAGTTAGGCGTATAACAATATATCTTAAGCGTATTCCAATTTGTGTTGAAAGGTTTGAAGTGATAAATAACGTCTCCTGACATGCATCTGTCACAGTCAGGTTGTATATTTACAGAGTAAATAGAATTTTAACCAAACGAAATTATTTGTAAATGAGTTATTGCGCAGCCATAGACAGAATGCAGCCCGAAAGCAGGAAGGAACTGCATAAAAAATATCACGACAACCATTACGGTTTCCCGATACATGATGACAATGAATTGTTCGGAAGACTGGTGATGGAAATTAACCAGGCGGGATTGAGCTGGGAAACGATCCTGAAAAAAGAAGAAGGCTTCAGGAAGGCGTATGATAATTTTAATATTCAAAAAGTAGCGGCATATACAGAAGAAGATCGTGAAAAACTCTTGAATGACCCCGGAATTATCCGAAATAAATTAAAGGTCAATGCCGCGATAGAAAACGCAAAAACCATTATCGAATTGCAAAAAGAATTTGGTTCATTTGAAAATTGGCTGGAATATCATCACCCGAAAACACTGCCGGAATGGATGAAGCTTTTCAAGAAAACCTTCAAATTTACAGGTGGTGAAATTGTGAATGAATTTTTGATGAGTATCGGATATTTAAAAGGTTCTCACACGGAAGAATGTCCGGTTTATGAAAAAGTACTACAGCAAAATCCGAAGTGGCTGGAATGAGAATTTAACTTCTTCATAAAACCTTAATGGTTTAAATAAATGTTTGCGTAACGTCGTTTCGAGTAGCTTTTGAAAAAAGCATATCGAGAAATTAAAGCACCAATCCGAGGTTCTCGATACATTTTTCTCCGCTGCGCTGCGAAAAACACTCGAACTGACGTTACATCAATTTCATTTGACTTTTCAGCCGCTCGGTGAGCATCTTCATAATTCTTTTGTTAAAAACATTCTTGTCTGAAATATAGGTTTTCATCTCATCAGCAGTAAACATTCCGATGGTCATTCCGATGAAAATATTTCTCAATGCGTGATCCTTCCGGAGACTCTGTTCAATGAAATTTATTTTCTTATCTGTTGTTAAAGAATTAAAATCTGGTATTTTAGACCCCGCATAATCCTGAAACAGCATAAGATAAATTTCATTCTGTAATTTCAGGATCGGTCGTAAAGTTTGATTCTGAAATACTTCAATTGGGCCTGTATCGTCTGATGCTGGAATTGATAAGCTTTCTCTAAGGTCTGTTTTGTCTGGCATTTTTTTATTTTTAATATTACCCCACCGTTTTTGTATCCTCTTCCTTCAGAATCTTTTTTTCTTTCATGGAAAGCATCATGCGTTCGCATTTGTAGGTGTTCCAGTCGAAATTGCTTAGAAAATCGAGGGCAGCCTGAAAACCGCGGTTAAAAAGCTCTTCTTTTTCCTCCTTTTTCATAAAGAAATTCAGCCAGCTGCTGCTTCCGCAGTTCACGGTCTGGATGCTGAACAGATGATAGAACGTATGTTTGGTAAGAAATGTTTTATCATTAAACCCTTTTAAAGTGCTGATGATATTTCCGGAATAGGTGAGGGGAGATTTCAGTACCTCTGCTGCCGTTTTTCCTTTTTCTGAAAGAAGATCAGAATCGCTGGTAAGCTGTACTCCGAATAAAGGCATTCTCGGATAAAAAATATCTGAGGAATGGAAAAGGTCAATCGGGAAATTGGAAATACTTCCGCCATCAATGAAAACACCGGCAGGATTAATATTTTCCGGGGTAGTATTCATCCAGAATTTCCAGGCATATTTTACAGAATCATCATTTTTATTGATTGCTTTCTGCATCGGCTCAAAAAAGAAAGGGACCGACATGGAAGCCCGTACAAACTCTGCCGGACTGATGTGCTTCAGTTCCTCTTCAGACCAGTATAGATTAGCCATTGTAGGAAGTTCCACCTTTATTTTAGCGTTAATGTCGGTAGTGATCACAATATATTCCGATTTCAGGAGATAAAAAGGATCTTTTTTATAGTATTCATTGTTTACCGTACTGTCATAGAAAATTTTATACCGGATCTTATCGATATGCTCCTGATTATTAATCCTGATCTCCTCAATGCTTTCCAGTGCTTTGTTATAATACTGCATTTCATTTCCGTAACGGTAGCTGAGGTTAAGATTTTTTCCTGTTTTGACAAACTTTTCATTAAGATCAGCCACTGTTTTAATATCAAATTTATTTAATGCGTCTTTCATGGCCGTTAAAAAAGTATTTCCGGGATTCAGTCCCGAATTCCTTTTTTTCAGATCAGAATAAAGTTTTAATAAAAATAAAACTCCCATAATTACTAAAAACATGGGAATTGAAAAAAGGATTTTTGTCTGCCATATTTTGTCTGTTGGAAATACAAATGCCAGTATCCCGAAAAAGAGAAGAGTTCCTATAGCAAGAAAGGCATTGATCTTCAGGAAATTTTTATTGTTCAGCATCGAATGGATCGTTTTTCTTACATAAGGTTTCCCATCCATAAAATCGGCAAAGTTCCAGTTGAACAGAATATTTTTAATGTCTTCGCTTTTGGCATCTTCCTTAGTTTTGCATGCGGCAATCAGTATTGTGTTGATGGCTCCTGCGCTTGTACCTGCAATTTTAAGAAAACGGATTCCGAAGATTTCAAGTCCATAAATATAACCTACGAGAGCACTTCCCCAGACACCGCCTCCTTCCTGTACAAATTCTACATATTGATTTCCCCCGGCATCTAAAAGATCAGAAAATTCCTTAGCCGAAATACGGTCGTGCAATGCAGCCAGCCTTTTTTTGGATTCTTTTGAAAGAAGATCTTCTTCCAATATTTTTTTCAGGATTTCAGGTTTCATGGTGTTTGTGATTGGGTTGGTTTAAAGTATGCTACTT
The DNA here is from genome assembly GCF_025736815.1 of Chryseobacterium sp. PET-29. Taxonomy (NCBI): domain Bacteria; kingdom Pseudomonadati; phylum Bacteroidota; class Flavobacteriia; order Flavobacteriales; family Weeksellaceae; genus Chryseobacterium; species Chryseobacterium sp. PET-29. Next base: position 174,118 of record NZ_CP107053.1, read on the forward strand.
TCGCAGATGATGTTAAAATTAGTAATAATCGAAATATCTTCGCTCCGTATTTTCACGATAACTACAACTGTAAATTACCACTGCTTTCTTCTTGCATAGATGAAGGTACAGATCACCACCAAAGCCATCAGTCCGAGTGTGAAAAAATAGCCGTGCTTGGTGTGGAGTTCGGGCATATTGTCAAAGTTCATTCCGTAAACCCCTGCAATAAATGTGATGGGTAAAAAATAAACCGAATAAATGGCCAGTACTTTCATGACCTGGTTGGCTTTCTGGTCAGACAGAGCCAGAAACATAGAGATCAGGTTGGTAATCTGAATATTGAGATGCTCAAAATCTGCCACCACATCTTTATGTTTATCTTTCAAATCATATGTTTCCGAATCCTGAAGGTCTAAGAGCTTAAATTTATCAATAGCATCGGCTGAAATGGTGAGAACCCTGGAATTAAGGCCCGATTTTCTTTTGAGTTTGTATAATCTTTTAATCTGATTCGTATGATTGGTATTTTTAAGGAAAATTTCACTTTCGATATTATCCATGGTTTCAAACAGGCTTACGGATTCATCATCAAAACTTTTCATGATAAGCAGTGCAATTTTCAGTGCAATCTGATCCGAAGTAGCTTCTGCTGTAAGTGCGGAAAGTTGTTTCCTTGTTTCGGAAAGACTTTTGGTTTTAAGACGGTGAACCGTTATGATCGTCCTGCCGAGCAGGAAAATCCCGATTTTGGTGCTGATGTCACTGATGGTGTTGAGATTTTTACGTTCCAGTTCTGTACTTTCCCGCAACAGGAAAAATTTCACGTCGCCATCTTCTTCGTATTTTGGGAGGTGATTAGGGTCCTGTGTATCTTCAAGCAGGAGGTTGTTGATCTCATATCTTTCATGTAAAAATTTCAGGTCCTCCGCAGACGGAGCTTCCACATCTACCCATTCGCACTGGGAGTCTCTGTAAATAGTCTCAATTGGCATATAGTAAAAATAGTAATATTTTGAAAAACTATGTGTTAAATAAGTTTTATCTTTACCAAAATTAAAAAACTATATGATTAAAAGTACAATAAAGGGAATCGGATTCCATGTTCCGGATAACATTGTTACGAATGATGATCTAGCAAAATTAATGACGACCAATGATGAATGGATTACAGAAAGAACCGGCATAAAAGAAAGGAGACACAGAGAAAACAGAAATGATTCCCAGGAAACCACTGCTTATCTTGGTTTCAAAGCCTCTGAAAAGGCGATCGCTAATGCAGGGCTTACTTCAAAAGATATTGACTATATTGTTTTTGCCACGCTTTCTCCGGATTATTATTTTCCTGGATGTGGTGTTTTGCTGCAGGAAATGCTGGGGTGTGATACCATCGGAGCGTTGGATGTAAGAAATCAGTGTTCCGGATTTGTATATGCAATGAGTGTTGCCAATGCTTTTATTAAAGCGGGAAATTATAAAAATATTCTGGTGGTAGGAGCCGAAATACACTCTTTCGGACTTGATTTTTCGGATGAAGGAAGAGGAGTTTCCGTAATTTTCGGTGATGGAGCAGGAGCGGTTGTACTTTCTGCATCGGAAGATGAAAATGCTGGTGATATTTTAGCCGTGAATATGCATTCTGAAGGGAAATTTGCCGATGAACTCTGCACACAGTTTCCGGGATCGAAATTCGGGTGGAGCGACAGAATGAGAAAGGAACCGGAAAATGTTACCAATAAGGAAGTGTATCCGATCATGAACGGAAATTTTGTTTTTAAACATGCGGTAACAAGATTTCCTGAAACCATGCAGGAAGCACTTGACAAAGCCGGAAAGACAATTGATGATCTGGACATGTTTATTCCGCACCAGGCTAATCTGAGAATTGCTCAGTTTGTACAGCAGAAATTCGGACTTCCGGATGAGAAGATCCATAATAATATCCAGAAATACGGAAATACTACTGCGGCCTCAATTCCTATTGCTTTAAGCGAAGCGATTGAAGAAGGAAAGATCAAAAGAGGTGATTTGGTACTTCTTTCTGCTTTCGGAAGCGGCTTTACGTGGGGAAGTGTTTTGTTTGAATATTAAGAAGAAATGGAAGTATAAAAAACGGCGCGGAAAATTTATTTTCCGCGCCGTTTTTATATGTTTAAATTTATTAAAGACTGTTCAGTAATTTTTCAGTGTCAGTATAATCTTCACCTGATTTTTTTGCGAGCTCGATAGACTTTTCAGCCCAAAGCCTTGCATTTTTCTTGTCTCCTATCTTATTATAAAGATTGGCTAAGGTATCAGTATTGGCATAATTTTCATTTTTCTTTACGGATTCCTGCGCCCAAGTCACTGCTTTTGCAAGGGATGTCTTATTGGTTACATTTTCAAAGAAATTCCAGGCAATAGAATTCAGTTCTTCTGATGAAGAAGCTGATGGATCTTTGTACAGTTCAATAGTTGTTTTTTCGTAGGTGTCAATATCCTTATCTTTAAGAGCTCTGCTGGCTTTTGCTCTTTTCAGGATTCGTTCGGCTTCGTCTTTTGTTAAAAACTTCTGGGTTTCTGCCATGAATGAGTTGTCGTTCCATTTTTTTGTATCAGCGTTATACGCTTTTCTGATGGCGGTATTTACTTTTATATTTTTATCAAAAGCTTCATATCTTTCTGCAGGAAGAATTTTGGTAATCTCCGCTTTTTTAGCTACAAACGTTTTGTATAATGGACTTTCCGTACTTTGCGTTGCAGAAAGCAGCATTTGTACGTCATCTCTGTCAAACTCGGGCTTTTCGCTGAAATACCGGTCCAGTACTCTTGCTGCAAATTCAGCATCATTGTACATGGTAAGTCCGGCAAGATTTTTCAGGAATTCGGGATCTTTTTCTCCGTTTTCGAATTTCTGTTTTAAAGCAATCAGTCTTTTATTGGGATCTCCTGCATCTTTTGCAAACTGGATGAAATCATTCTCTTCAACATATCCCAGTGTTCTATGTACTACTTCACCGTTTCCGTCTACGAAAAGATAGGTAGGAAATGCTTTTACATTGTATTTTTTGGCAAGTTCTATTCCTTCCCCTTTTTCCATATCGATTTTTGCATTCACAAAATGGGAGTTGTAATAGTCGCCTACGCTTTTCTGTGGAAAAACATTTTTCACCATAAGCTTACAAGGGCCACACCATGAAGCATACGCATCGATAAATATCAGTTTATTTTCTTTTTTCGCTTTTGCGAGAATGGTGCTGAAGTTGGAGTCTTCAAATTTAATTCCCTGTGCAAAAGCCAGTGCTCCTATGAAAAGAGCTGAGAATATTGTTAATTTTTTCATAATACTTTTTATTGATTGCAAATGTAATAATTATGTTAACAAATCAGTCTGTAATACATAAAAATTGTTACAGCATTTCTTGGATTATTTTCTTTGGTTAAGGTTAAGTTTTTTAAGTGATCTTACTATTAAAATAGGTTTATTACAGTAAGTTTTTTTTAATGAAAAATCCGCAGAATTTTCTGCGGATATATTATTTTGTAGATGATGAATCCGATTTCGTTTTTACAGTGTTTGCAGAATCCATTTCGGAATTTGCAGCGGCACTTTCACCCATGCTGTTTCTCATATATTCTTTGTTTCTTTCTTCTTTGAACTCCTCTCGGTCTTCTTTTTTTTGTGCGCAGCTTCCTAAAAACAGTATTGCAAAAACTGCTGCTGTAAATAATTTTGTCATAGAAATATTTTTAATGTTTAAGTATAATCAAATATAGTTATTAAAGATAAAAGATAAAAGATAAAAGATAAAAGATAAAAGATAAAAGATAAAAGATAAAAGATAAAAGATAGTTTGATAATAGACCGTTGAAATTTTAAATTCGAAATCTTCTTAAATCTTAATGTTAAATTGAAAAAGGTGTCACAAAAATGGCTTTAAATTTAAACAAGAAATCCCCAGAATTATCTGAGGACTGTTCATTGCAAGTTAAACTATTATTATTTAACAGTAGTTGCTGAATCCATTTTCATTGCTGAGCTGTCAGGAGTGGTTGTCGTAGTAGACATCGTATCCGTTGTAGCAGGAGTCATACTCTGTGTGGTATTGTCTACTGCTGTTGAATCGGTACTGCTGTTTGACATTGAAGATTCCTTTGTTCCGCAACTTACTGCTATTACTCCTAGTGCTGCGATTAACATTAATTTTTTCATAATACTTTATTTTTTTGGTATTGGAATTAGAGCTAGCAATAATTATTCCGAAATCAGAATGAATTGTATTTTAATAAAAAAATTAATATTAATTAATAAAAAAGCTCCGGAATATATCCGAAGCTGTATCTATTGATGATGCAATTATGCATTACTCATTACTCATGATCTATCCTAAATACGGATATTTGTAATCTTTTGGAGAAATGAAGGTTTCTTTTACTGATCTTACGGATGTCCATCTCAATAAGTTCATTTTCGAACCTGCTTTATCATTTGTTCCGGAAGCTCTGCCGCCACCAAAAGGCTGCTGGCCAACAACAGCACCGGTTGGTTTGTCGTTGATATAGAAGTTTCCGGAAGCATTTTCCAATGCTTTAAATGCTTCATTAATCGCATATCTGTCTTGTGCAAAAACAGAACCGGTTAATGAATAAGGAGAAGAAGAGTCAACAAGCTCCAGTGTTTCAGCCCATTTGGCATCTTCATAAACAAACACGGATAAGATAGGTCCGAAGATTTCTTCCACCATACTTTCGTATTGAGGGTTTGTTGTTTCGATCACTGTAGGATGTACAAACCATCCTTTAGCATTATCACATGTTCCTCCGATCACTACGTTTGCTTCGTTTGAAGAATTGGCTCTGTCAATATATCCTTTACATTTTTCAAAAGAATTTTTATCAATTACCGCATTTACAAAGTTGGAAGGATCTTCAGGAGAACCAATTTTAATAGAATTGATTTGATTTTCCATTACTTTTTTCACATCAGCCCAAAGTGACTGAGGAATATACGCCCTGGATGCTGCGGAACATTTCTGTCCCTGATATTCGAAAGCTCCTCTCACCAAAGCCGTTGCTACAGCTTCAATATTCGCTGAAGGGTGAGCAATGACAAAGTCTTTTCCGCCGGTCTCACCAACGATTCTTGGGTATGTTCTGTAATTATGAATATTGTCCCCGATCATTTTCCACATTCCCTGGAAAACTTTGGTAGAACCTGTAAAGTGAAGTCCTGCAAAATCTCTGTGCGCCAATACTTTTTCTGCGGTTTCTTTTCCGTCTGTGAAAATCATGTTAATTACTCCGGCAGGAAGGCCTGCTTCAGTTAAAACATCCATGATTACTTTTGCGGAATAGATCTGTTTATCAGACGGTTTCCAAACAACTACGTTTCCAAGCATTGCCATACACGTTGGTAAATTTCCTGAAATAGCTGTAAAGTTAAAAGGAGTTACCGCAAAACAAAATCCTTCTAATGGTCTGTATTCTACTCTGTTCCAGATTCCTGCATCGGAAACCGGCTGCTCAGAATACATTTCTGTCATGAACTCTACGTTAAATCTTAAAAAGTCGATAAATTCGCAAGCAGCATCAATTTCAGCCTGATGAACATTCTTAGACTGCCCGATCATGGTTGCAGCGTTGATAACGTCTCTGTAAGGTCCTGCTAAAAGATCAGCAGCTTTTAAGAAAATTGCTGCACGATGTTCCCAGCCCAGTTCGTTCCATTGTTTTTTTGCAGCCAGTGCTGCATTAATTGCATCGTCAACATGCTGCATGGTTCCTCTGTGATAAAATCCAAAGTCATGGGCATGATCCTGAGGTGACTGAAGCTGAACCTTATCGTCGGTTTTTACTTCTTTACCATTGATGATCATTGGGATTTCTATCTTTTCAGCCCACATTTTTTTATATTGAGCGATAAGGCTTTTTACTTCCGGAGTTCCCGGTGCGTAAGAATTTACCGGTTCATTTACCGCAAATGGTACTTGCGAAATTGCTTTAGACATATAGTTGTATATTTTTTATTTGCTAATGATACAAATTTACAACATTTATTCGGGTGGATTATAATATGTGAATGGTCAATTTTGCTTTGCAAGTGAATGGTGAATTTTTCAGGCATGATTAATATTGACAAGCGCTACTGATTGACAATTCACCATTCACCATCACATCTTTTCGTTTTCCAGAATTTTTAAAACCAGCTTTTCTTCATGGGTAAGTCCGGCTTTACCATCATTCTTTTCAATTTGTTCGAGTTCATCAAGGTATTTTTTGATGGTATTATTTTCGTATAAATTAATAACTAATGGATGAACATAATATTTCCGACAGACAGTACTTGTATTTCCGAGATGTGAAGCGACCATTTCAAGTGCTTCTTTTACTTTTTTCTTATATTCTGTGTGGGTTTCTGCGTATCCAATCTCTTTAAATGCGATTAATGCACTTACCGTTCCCGACCAAGTTCTGAAATCCTTTGCTGTAAAATCCTCACCGCTTATTTCTTTAATATAATCATTGACCATACCGGAATCTACAGTATGGCGGTTGCCTTCATCATCAATATATTGGAATAATTCTTTACCGGGAATATCTTTGCATTTCTGAATTAATTTTGAAAGTCGTCTGCTTTTAAGATCAATGTCATGCATGACGCCTTTTTTTCCTTTAAAATGAAAGGAAATCTTCTGTCCCTGGACTTTTACATGTTTTCCTTTCAAGGTAGTGAGTCCAAAAGAACCGTACAGTTTTTCGTAAGCATTATTTCCGATCCTGATATTGGTTTTTTGCATCAGGCTCACAATTAATGCGAGAATCTTTCTTTTGTCGAAATTTCTTAATGCTAAATCTTTTTCTACCTGAAGTCGGATATCGGGCAATGCATACCCAAACTGCAGCATCCTGTAAAACTTTGTATGGTTTCGAAGGGCGCTCCATAAAGGATGATAGCGATACTGTTTTCTTTTCTTTACATCAAATCCTGTGGCCTGAAGATGACCGTTATCAAGCGCGCAGATCCATACGTTTTCCCAAGCCGGAGGGATTACCAGCTTGTTGATTCTTGAAATTTCATCTTTATCCCTGATTTTTTCGCCGTCTTTATAATAAGAATATTTTTTTCCGCTTTTTTTTCGGGTAATACCGGCTGTCTCTGCATCGGAGGTATAAATAAGATGTACCGCCTTTGCAGATGCCACCGGATCTTTCATAATTTTGACAATCTTTGCAGGCTTCAGATGGGAAATGATTTCTAAGTCTGAATTTTCCATAAAATCTGGTTAAGAGTTCCTACCCCTTGAAAATAGCCATAAGATAATAGCTATTACGCCAACTACTAATATGATTCCCCACCACATTCCTGCTTTGAAGATTGTTTCTACTGCTTCGCAGCTTGTAAGTGTCAGTAATGTTAATATCGCAAAACTGTAAAAGCTCCATTTTTTCATGATAATATTATTTTAGTGTTTATTATTTCAGACTCTTTGGTGATCAGGTCTCCATTTTGTTATGGATTTTTTAATCTCATTACCTTTTATTTTTTCTTTTAGTGCTTTCTCAAGAAATATCTTAAATTCATCATCGTAAGCAAAACGTAATGCAGCAATTTGCCCGAATGTAAGTTTTTCCTCAACGTCATCAGATCTCAATCCAAAAATTTCAAAGTATCTCTGCCTGAATTCAAGCCTCACAATACGATTCTGAAGAACCAATGCATAATGCTGGCGGATCATAATGGCTAAATAAAAAATCAGAAAAACAATTAACGAAAACAAAATCCATGAAAGTTGGTTTTGTTCATCACTGAAAATCTTATATATTCCGATTCCTTCTAAAATGATTAATAGCGGAAGAAAAACGAAATGATGAGGAGCATAAAATCGTACGTGATTTTTATAATTCTGACTTTCCATTTCACGTATATTGCAATAATCTTTCCAAAATCTTTAATTTCTGATCTGAACTTAATTTTGAGACTAGGAAATAGTGAATTAAGAGTTAATATGTTGTTCAATAAGTGCTTTTAGTGAAATCTGAAATTAATTCTGGTGTATAATACTATATTTAAGTATATTAACACTTTAAATATCTGTATAAAATGATCAGGAAAATAATATTTATATTCACTATTTTGATTTCACTGTTGAGTTTTAGTCAAAAATATAATTTTACTTATCAGTACACCTTTAAGCCCGACTCATTACATTTAGAGAAAACAGAAACCGAACTAATGGGGCTGTTTATCGATAAAAACGGATCCACTTATTTCAGCCTGGCAAAAGTAAAAAGAGATTCTGCAATCGCGCAGAACATGAATTCAGATGGAATGCCCTCAAACAGGCCCGTTTCATTAAATACCTTTCCACAAGAAAAAGTTCGTGGCATAATTCAAAAGGACTGGCGATCCAATGAAGTAATATCTTACCTGTCTGTGAACACTGATCGATTTAAAATCATTCAGCAGATTACCTTCAATTGGCACATCGAAACAGAAACTGCCCTGATACAAGGTAAGAAATGCCAACTGGCAACGGTAGAATATAAAGGCAGAAACTATAACGCTTGGTTTACTAACGAAATTCCTATTTCTGAAGGTCCATATAAATTTGGCGGACTTCCGGGATTGATCGTCAAGATCGAAGACACAAAAAAACAACATATCTGGGAATTAAAAGGAATTGAAAAGTTCAGACATATAAAACTTAATTTGTCTGCCTATATTCCTGTGACGGAAAGCCAATATAAAAAAGCCGTTGAAGATTACATCAGAGATCCGATGAACAGAATGAGAGAGCTTAAGCGAAGATATGGAATTACCAGTTTTACTTCAACTTCACCTGATGGGACTTCATACTCAGATGCTGAATATGAAAAAATGAAAACTAAGAAAATACAGGAGAGTTTTAAGGAAAACAATAATTCCATAGAGCTTTATTAAACATTTTAGAATTATCTCAGGATTTGATTAATTACGTTTTATTTAAAAAAAATCCGTATTTTAAAGAATATATTATTGCAATTATGGACAAACAATTAAAAAAATTTCTAATCAAATCTGTTATTGTTTTAAGCGTAATACATTTGGGCTATTTTATCTATGGATATTTCAAGTTTGATGGGATCAATAAAATCGATATATATACAGAGTTTTACAGATTCAAATTCTACGATGATGTTTCTATTTCCCACTTTTTTATTACCAGTTTATTTCTGTTTTGCTTTCTTGTTTTGTTATTGAGGAATCATTCCAAAAAGAAATATAATGTCGCTAATACTGTAAAAATTGGCGCTTCTTTATTACTGATTTCCTTTCTCTCGCTGACTTTTTTCATAAGCTACAGTTTTGGGTTAAATGCCAAAATGAGGCAGGAGCTTCCTGAAAAGGATTTTAATAAAGACAAAACTTTGCTGAATGTATTATACCCATTTTTGTACAATTATACTTCCTATAGTTCTGATAAATTATTCAATCCGGAAAATATTTTATATCCTAAACCTTATCCGGTGATCGCGGAAAAAGATACCATTTATTATGAGCCGGACAATCGAGAAAATTATTCCGTTGAAACAAACTATTACAGTATAGACACGTTGAAAATACTAAGTTCTGATTATAAAAATATAAGTTCTAAAGTAATTTCAGGAATGGCTGATCTGGGACTTGAACCTAAAGAGTTTTCAAAAAGAATTATTTCTAAAAAAGCGATCGGAGACAGTACGGAGATTGTATTCAAAGGTAATGAGGTCGATCCGGAGTATGATGAAGATATCTGTATCTTTTTGGAAAATAAGATTTTATATATTCCGGTCCATAACGTTTCTGAAGCTAAGCAACAATATCAAAATGCCGTAGCGAGATATAAATTGCTTTACAAATATAATCAGGATTCAATGCTTCATTCGTTCCAGCGTCTGGACACTTTGTTTAAGAAGTATAAGATAGAATCACAGATCGTTCCCAAAGATTTGAGTCATGATGTCTTTTATTTCCGTGATCACAACCGGGAACCTCTTAATGAGATTAGGAATACTTTTGATCGGGCTAGGTTGAAAGAAAGATTTATTACACTTGAACGCCTGTTTTATAAACCTAATTATCTTCATCCGTCAATACAGATTATTTTTATGATTGTCGTCCTGAGTGTTTGGATCGGTCTATTTATGCTGTATCTGATCTGGAATTATATGAAAACAAGAAATCATCAATTATCTACAGAAAATAAATAAAGCAAAACAACAATCTGGAAATCGTGCATCGCAATAAACTTTTTGTGAATTAAAATTTATTGAAAAAAGCGTTGTTAAGTTTCATATCAAAGACTTAACAACGCCGAACGCAAAAGCGAAATAAATTTTAAAATATTATCTGCGGATCGTTACTCCTCCATCAACCGACAGGTATGAACCTGAAATATAAGAAGCCTCGCTTGAAGCAAAGAAAACAATAGCATTTGCTATTTCTTCCGCTTCCCCGATTCGTTTCAGCGGAACCGCTGCAGCGATAGCATTTTTAATATCTTCCGGCGTCTGTTGATTCATGGGAGTATCCGTTAATCCGGGAGCAACGGTATTTACCCTAATTTTTCGGTCTGCCAATTCTATGGCTGCGGTACGTGCGATGGCGTCAACTGCACTTTTTGTTGCAGCGTAAGCTCCCATTTGTGCATATCCGCTCACTGAAACTCCGGACGAAATAAGAATAACAGAAGCTCCTTCTGCTAAATGAGGAATTAATTTTTGCAATGTGAAGAACAGTCCTTTCACATTGATGTTGAACAGATCATCAAACACTTCTTCTGTTGTTTCTTCTATTGAAAATTGTTTTGCGATTCCTGCGTTTAAAACAAGCACATCAATTTTGTTTCCGCTTTCTGAAACTTTCTGCTCCAATGCTGCAATGTCTGCCAATTTAGAAATATCAGAAGCTAAGGTTTTAAATTTCGGACTGTTAATTGTTACTGATGCTTTATCTAAACTGTCAGTATTTCTCCCTGTTACCAGAACGTTTGCTTCTTTGGCAATAAACTTTTTTGCGGTCGCTAATCCAATTCCTGCACTTCCGCCGGTAATGATTACATTTTTATCTGTGAAATTCATTTTTTAAATTTTAAATGATGAAAATTAATTTTTACTCCAAGAGCCTGTTTTTAAGTTTTTATAACGCAAAATTTTAATTCAACTTTACCTATTTCTTTTTAGAAAGCAAAGACAAATAAAATTTGCTTTGCGAAGCTTGAAAATACAGCTTCATCCAATTAACCTGTTAATTCTTCTATGCTCACTTAAATGACTAAGTCTTCAAATAAAATCTTTGAGTCAAAAAAATAAATGATGATTTTGTAGCATTTAATCAAATTTAAATAGGCTCTAAGACTTTTGAATTTATTTGTTTTGAGATCGATTTCTTTAACGATGCAAATTTAGAACTAATAAATTTATTTTAGTAACTTTGTAACTAAAAGTAATAGTAACTTTTGAGTAACAAGGTAACTTATGGAGGAAATAAAATGTTCGGATAACGACACCAACAAAAAACAGATTATGGCTGTTCATGATGCAATGGACGTGTTGAATGGCAAATGGAAAATCTCAATAATTTCGTCAGTGTGCTATTACAACAAACGGCGTTTTTCTGATATTTTGAACGATGTGAAAGGTATTTCCAATAAAATGCTCAGTAAAGAACTGAAAGAATTGGAAATGAATCAACTCGTAAAACGGACAGTACTTGATACGCAACCTGTAACCGTACAATATCAGCTGACAGAGTACGGTTTGACTTTAAAAAAAATTATCGATACATTGGCCGATTGGGGAACTGAACACAGGAAAGTAATCGTTGGAAAGTGAAAAAAGGTGATGACCTTACTTAAGGTTACCTAAATTATTAAGATGGTATTTATTTGAGAGTTAATCCTGCCAGATAACCTTTAAATTCGTAACTTCACATCTTTAAAAATTATTCAAGAAATGACTTCAAAGGAAAAAATAGCTGCACTTCGCGGAGAAATGCAGGAAAATAATGTTGATGCATTTATCGTATATTCTGCAGATCCGCATATGAGTGAATATTTACCTGAAGAATGGCAGGAAAGGGCCTGGCTGTCAGGTTTTTTGGGATCTGCCGGTTTCGTGGTGGTTACCAAAGATAAAGCAGGATTGTGGACGGACGGAAGATATTTTACCCAAGCTGCAATAGAGTTGGAAGGATCAGGAATTGATCTTTTCAAAGAGGGAATGGAAGGAACACCGAACTATATCGACTGGATTATTTCTGAAATTCCTGCAGAAGGAAGGGTAGGGGTCAATGCATTGGCAACATCCCATGCCAATTGGGAACTGCTTACAGAAAAGTTGAATGCTAAAAATATTATGTTAGTGGATCTTCCGTTATTGGACAATGTCTGGAAAGAAAGGGGTACGCCTTCTAAAAACCCGATCTTTGTTCATCCTGTTGAAAGAGCCGGAAAATCGGTTGTTGAAAAAATTGCAGCCATCCGACAAAAAATGGAATCAATGGAAGCAACGGTACATGTTATTTCAAGTCTTGACGATGTGGCCTGGACCCTGAATCTAAGAGGAAGCGATGTGCAAAGCAATCCGGTTTTCCTTGGATATATCGTTATTACGAAAAATGATGCAAAATTGTTCACCGATCTTGAAAAGCTTGAAGTGGAAGCCAGAAAACAGATGGATGAAGCCTGGGTGAAAATGATGCCTTATGAAGAATTTTATAATTGTCTGAAAGAATTTAAAGATGAAAAAGTATTGGTTTCCCCAAACAGCAACCAGTCTATTTTTGAAGCATTAAAATCTGAAAATAACATGATCAAGGCTCCGGTTCCGGGTAATTTAATGAAAGCCCAGAAAAACGACACGGAACTTGAAGGCTTCAGAAAAGTAATGGTAAGAGATGGTGTTGCCATGGTGAAATTTCTGTACTGGCTTAACCATAATGCAGGAAAAGAGCCGATGACGGAATATTCTATCGGGGAAAAGCTGCGTGGCTTCCGTGCTGAAGGAGAAAATTTTGTAGGAGAAAGTTTCGGAAGTATTGTAGGATATAAAGATAACGGCGCCATCATGCACTATTCTGCAAAGAGTGAAGGCAGCAAAGAGGTAACCAATGATGCGAGCATTCTGGTGGATTCCGGAGGCCAATATCTTGAAGGAACTACTGATATTACAAGAACTTTCGCATTGGGAGCTGTTTCCGATGAGTTTAAAAGAAATTCAACGCTTGTTTTGCAGGGAATGATCCGTCTTTCGATGGTGAAATTTCCTAAAGGAACGAAAGGTGTTCAGCTTGATGCGATAGCAAGACTTCCGTTGTGGATGCATGGAAAAGATTTTAACCACGGAACGGGGCATGGAGTGGGAAGTTTTATGAACGTTCACGAAGGTCCCCAGAATATCCGAAAAGATATGAATCCGCAGGAACTGTTACCGGGAATGGTATGCTCTAATGAACCTGGCTACTATGTGGAAGGGGAGTACGGCATCCGTCACGAAAATCTGATCGCAGTAAGGGAATCTGAAACAACAGATTCGGGAACTTTCTACGAGTTTGAAACGTTAACGTTCTGTCCGTTCTTTAAAGATACGATTGTAAAAGAAATTCTTTCTGAAGAGGAAATTACATGGCTTAATGCCTATCATCAAACCTGCACTGAAAAATTAGGACCTCATCTGGAAGGAGAGGTGAAAGAGTGGTTCAATGAATTGGTAAGTCCGCTTTAATAGTAGTATTGATTTCAGAAGTATAAGAATATTAACCCCGCCCGGCAGGAACTGCCGGGCGGGGTTAATTATATGCAACCGTATTTTTACGGTATTTTTTTTAGGGTTTATCCTGAGGATTCGGAAAATGATCTGCTTTATCTTTGTAACAGAAAATGAAACATCATTCATCTTCATATAACTTAGTAAATTCAAAGCAGTAATCACTTCAGTCCCTGAAGTGGTTTTTTTATTGGTAAACTATTAAAAACGGGATGTTGAATTATCGTGCCGATTCAAGTAATGTCTTCCACCATAGCCCGGATTGGAGCAATTGTCTGAGCTCATTTTTTATTTTTCGGTTGCGCGGCTCCTGCCGCAACCGAAAAATAAAAAATAGCGAGTGCGGAAAGCCGGAAAAGCTCCTGATTCGGTTTGAGGGATAGAGCGTGTGATAGTTATAGAATTTTAGGGTTTGAGTTTCGTGAATGATCTCAATAGATAAAGGATATTTTTGTTTGCGGTGAAAAAACGTAAATTTGCACCATGAATAACGATACCATTTGTGCACTGGCTACGGCCAACGGAGTAGGAGCTTTGGGAATCATCCGGGTTTCCGGAAATGATGCTATACCAGTCGTTCAGAAGAGTTTTCCGGGGAAAAATCTGGCAAAACAAAAATCGCATACGATCCATTACGGGTATTTTATGGAGGGTGAGGAAACGATTGATGAGGTGATGCTTTCTATTTTTCTGGCACCCAAAAGTTTTACAACGGAAAACTCAGTGGAAATCGCTTTCCACGGATCTCCGCACATTGGTAAACGTATTCTGGAAACGCTGATTAAAAATGGCGCAAGAATGGCCAAAGCCGGTGAATTTACCCTGCGTGCCTTTATGAATGGGAGAATTGACCTTTCTCAGGCCGAAGCTATTGCCGACGTTATTGCTTCTGAAAATGAAGCTTCGAGAAAAGTGGCAATCAGTCAGCTGAAAGGTGGAATAACGAATGAAATTTCCCTGTTGCGAACCGATCTTCTTAATTTCGTTTCCCTCATCGAACTGGAACTGGACTTCGCAGAAGAAGATGTGGAGTTTGCAGACCGGACAGCACTGACGCAGCTGCTGAATAAAATTGAAGTGAAACTTCATTCTCTGATTGAAAGCTTCCAGTACGGAAATGCCATTAAAAATGGAACTGCAGTTGCTATCATCGGGAAACCAAATGCAGGAAAATCTACGCTTCTGAATGCTTTATTGAAGGAAGAGCGCGCCATTGTCAGCAATATTGCCGGAACAACCCGGGATACGATTGAGGAAATCCTGCACATTAAAGGCCATGCATTCCGTCTTATTGATACTGCGGGACTTCGGGAAACGGTCGACGAAATTGAAGCCATCGGCGTTAAAAAAGCAAAAGAAAAGGTAGAAAACGCGAATATTCTTGTTTATCTTACAGACGCCGGAACAGAAGATTTCTCAGAAGATATTGAAATGATCAAGTCTTTGCTGAGAGACGACCTGAAGCTGATCATCTGCGCTACAAAAATTGATGAAGTCGTTCCGACTCAATATGAAAAAGCAGAAGATGTTTTCAGAAAAGAGATTGCTCACGAGTTCGATTTTATTACCATTTCTGCAGTAGAAAACCAGAACATCCAGGATCTGAAAAACGAGCTGTCTTCATACGTTGAGCAGTTAAAGGCTTCTGAAAATAATGTGGTGATTACCAACCAGCGACACTTCGAAGCGTTGCAGAAATCCCTGAACGCCATACATAAAGTCAACGAAGCCATCACTTTCAGGATCTCTACCGAGCTTCTTGCCTACGAGTTAAGAAACGCTCTGGAGTATCTCGGCGAAATTTCCGGTGAGGTAACGAATGATGAAGTGCTGGGGAATATTTTTTCTAAGTTTTGTATCGGGAAATAATTTAGCTTTTCTGTGATTTATTTCTCTTTATTTTATTTGATTATCAGGTAATTATAAAATTTTCACACTTCGGTGGTGCGTATATTCTGATGAAGCGAATCGTAATGGTAATGATTTCAGAATTGCATATTGATGAAGAGGTGTTCCTTCTGTACGAAATATTTGTAATTTGGTCTTTTAAAACCACGTAACATGTTGTAAGTATTTATCATCAGGAATGAGTGAGATGTTCTTTACTTTTCCTTCAATAATTCCACACCTTATTAAATATTCCTGCGACCGCTGATGCTTTTTCGAGAAAGTTCTGCCTTTGCAAATTCAAGTTTTTTTGTTGCTTTAAGTAGCAATCCTGCTTCTGGATTCTGATATGCTCAGATTGGTAGAAATATTTTCAGGAGCATAAGGTTGCAAACGTGTAAACAAACTCGCATCCTGAAAAGCTTTGCAAAACTATTGTAATCACCCTGAAGTTCACTCCGTTTAAAATGAGAAGCTTCTTTAACAGGAAAAGAAAGCAGCTGATCTGAAGCGATAGAATCTATGAGTTTTTTAAGCTTTAAAACATCCTGATAAAATTATCCAAAACTCACTTTAATTTTATTAAGAGGGTAATCTTTTTTGATTACCCACTTACCCTAAATAATTGTTTTACTACCCGCAGAGCTCGCATGGCTCAATTGGGCATAATACAACAATATTATTTTCACATACTACACAAGCACCATTCCATAAACTTTTAGCACCATTGGTAGCACACCCACAACCAAGACACATAGCTCCTCCTTTAATTGTCCTTAAATTCTCTCTTGATAGTTTTTTTAAATTTTTCATGAAAATTATTTTTTTTGGTTTTTTACTACTCTCTTGTAGCTTTTCGGATAACGCTTTTAATTAGATTCAAATATAAAAAGTAATTCTGACATTGATGAATTATTTTTCACATTTAATTGCCTAATCCAGTTGATTTTTAACGAGTCTATAATATTCTCCTTTTAAAGCTACCAATTCTGCATCATTCCTTCTTCCACGATTTTTTCTTTATCTAAAACAATAATTTTATCGGCATGTTTTACGGTTGATAATCTGTGAGCAATTACAATAGCGGTTTACCTTTAAAAAACTGTTCCAGGGTTTCTATAATTACTTTTTCATATTGGCGTCTAAAGCTGAGGTGGCTTCGTCAAAGAAAATGTATTCCGGATCATGTACCGCTTTTGTACACCGGATAGTACACAAGCCACCATTAATAAAAACTTCTTTAAATACTGTATCAGAAAATAGTTGGATTTTATAATTTATTGTGGATCTTGTATTACCATATTTTTATTTGATGATTTTACTTACTTTTAAAGAATAATCATAAATAAATTTATTGTATGTTTCGATATCACATTATATTTATTCTTTCAATTAAAAATGCATCTGCCACTCCAATATCATTTTAAAAAGCCAGCCGAAAAGCTTGCTGATTTTGTATATGGATTTTCTTCATTAAGCAATATTTCTGAGTGCAAAGAAGGGATCATCATTCCTAACGGCAGAATTGATCTTCTCCTGTGCCGGACAACAGACGGACGGTTTTTCACAGTATTGATGGGCCTTGAGACAAAACCTAAAACAATGCCGCAGCAGAATATTGCCATGTTTTTTTCCATCAGTTTTAATCCGTTGGCGCTGGAATATATTCTCAATGAATCGATTGCTGAACTTATCAACAACGGAAAAGAACTGCCTGAAAATTTCTGGGGGTTTAGGGAAGAGGATCTTAATAATTTTGAAAATTTTTGTGACAAAGCCTCCGATGCAACAAAAAAACATCTCAGTAATTCAATTGATGAACGAAAACGAAATTTATTCCGGCTGATTTTTGAGGCGAACGGTGAGATCAGCATTAAAGAATTATCACAAACCATACACTGGAGTGAAAGGCAGATCAACCGGTATTTCACAAAATATTTGGGCGTTACCTTAAAAATGTACTGCAAAATACTTCGTTTTCAAAAGTCATTGGAATACATCAAAGACGGGATTCTTTTTCCCCAGCTTAATTTTTCGGATCAGTCACATTTTATAAAAGACGTTAAAAAACTTTCGGGTGTTTCGCCAAAAGAACTTTTTAAAAATGATAATGACCGATTTTTACAATTTTTAGTTTTTCCTAAGAAATAACTTTGCAGCATAATTTAAAACTATGCTGATAAAAAACAAATCCGTTGCCATTATCGGCGGCGGCCCCGGAGGACTGACTCTGGCAAGACTTTTACAGATGAAAGGAGTACAGGTAAAAGTATACGAAAGGGATTTTGATAAAAATTCCCGTGTTCAGGGTTCCCTGCTTGATATGCATCAGAATTCAGGACTGGCTGCTATCCATGCTGCAGGTTTGCTGGAAGTATTTAAAGAAAACTTTATGACCGGTGCAGATAAAACTAAGATCATGGATGAAGATGGAAAGGTTTGGTTTAGCGATCATGATGCTAAATCTGATGAAAATTTCGAAGAAGAACACTTCCGGCCTGAAATTGACCGCGGAACTTTAAGAAAAATTCTGCTGAATTCTTTAAATAAAAATACAATAGTGTGGAACAGTCATTTTCTGTCGATGGAGAAAGAAAATGAAGGCTGGATGTTGTATTTTAAAAATCAACCTGCAGTATATGCTGATATCGTGATCGGATGTGACGGAGCAAATTCAAAAATTCGTCCTTATATAACGGAAATCAAGCCTTTTTATACGGGAATTGTAATGTTGGAGGGAAATATTCCGGATGCTGATGTGAATGCTCCTGAAATTAATACAATTTTGAGAGGCGGAAAAATTATGGCTTTCGGAAATCAAAAAAACCTGCTGATGGGACAGAAAGAAAAAGGGGCAATCGGTTTTTATGCCAGTTTTAAAGCCGATGAAGACTGGGCATCCACAAGCGGATTGAACTATTCCGATAAGTCTGAAATCATTCAATGGTATAAAAAGATGTATCCAGAATGGAACAGCATCTGGCTTGAATTGTTTGAAAGTGCGGAAATACCGTTTATTCCTCGTCCAATTTACTGCGTGCCGTTTGATCAGTACTGGAAACCTTTAGAAAATGTCACCATTATTGGCGATGCGGCACATGTTATGCCTCCATTTGCGGGAGAAGGAGCGAATATGGCGATGAAAGATGCGTTGCACCTGAGTGAATGTTTAACATCCGAAAACTATTCGACAATAAAGGAAGCTATTGCCGGCTATGAATCGGAAATGAGAAAAAGGGCTTCTTCAGCTGCAGAAGAATCTGTTAAAAATGGAGAAATCATGCATTCTGAAACAGCTTTACAATCAATGCTGGACTTCTTTGGCAGCTTTAAGTGATTTCAGGGTGAAATTTTTTCATACTGACTGTCAATTTTTCAGTTTAAAAATGACAAAATTTCAGAATTTTTCGATGGTATATTGTTTGTAATGAATAGGTTACGATCATTAAGTATATTGTTTAACCTTTAAAAACTCGTAAATTATGTCAATCGTTAAGAGAAACAATGGCAGTTTGCTCCCTGCAAATCCACGTACACTGTTCGATGACTTTTTTAGCCGCGAACTTTTTAACTGGGGCAACAACAATTTTTCGTCAACACTGACTACACTTCCTTCGGTGAACATTCGTGAAAATACCGAAAATTTTGAAGTGGAAGTGGCTGCTCCGGGAATGGAGAAACAGGATTTTGAAATTACGCTGGAAGGAAATGTACTCACGATTTCTTCTTCACGAAAAAATCAGAAAGAAGAAAAAGATGAGAACTATATCCGAAGAGAGTTCAGCTATCAGTCATTCCGAAGAAGTATTGAACTGGCTGAAAATGTGGTTGATGAAGAACACATTGAAGCAAAATACGAAAACGGTGTTCTGAAACTTACCATTCCGAAATCGGAAAAAGCCAAAAAACAGGCGCCTCGCCTTATAGAGGTTCAATAATTAGTTATTAATCAGTTTATACATTGGTTTTCCAAAAGGAAAACCAATTTTTGTCGTACCTGTTTTATTTGTACTCTAAAACAATAAGCTATGAACGGATTACTTTGGTCGATCTCAATTTTGTGCCTTACCACATTGGGAATTATGTTTGTTCTGAAAAAATTTAATCAGCCTTATCTTATTGCTTATATATTGGTAGGAATTATTCTCGGGCCACACATTTCAGGAGTTTTCACAGATCCTGAGCAAACGGAAACGATAGGAGAAATAGGAATTTTGCTGCTTATGTTTTTCCTGGGAATGGAAATCAATGTACCGGACAACAGAAGCCTGCTTATAAAACCAATAGTTGCACAGCTTATTAAAATTCTTCTGAGTATAGGCTGTGCATTTCTGGTGGGATATTTTGCAGGTCTTTCCATGAACAGTATTTTGCTTATTGCTATTTTATTCATTTTCAACAGTACCGCGGTGGTCAGTGAGTTTTTAAACAAACATCAGACTTTAAAAACAACTTTCGGTATTATGATTTTAAATATACTCATATTTCAGGATCTGCTTCTAGCTCCTGTACTTACTTTGTTGAAAGCTTGGAATAAACAGGATTTTCATAGCTTTACTATCATTTTTCCGGTTGTATTGTGTGGTGTTATTTTCCTCATCCTTAAAAGAATCAGGACTTTCCGGGAAATAAAACTCCCGAAATTCTTCGCCTCAATTGAAAAAGATCATGATCTGCAGGTATTTTTCGGATTATTTATATGTCTTATTTCCGGATTATTGGCTGAGGTAGCGGGAATAAGCAGTGCTTTTGGAAGTTTTATGGCTGGTGTTGTAGTAGGAAGGGTAACAACATTCAGCTGGCTGGAGCATTCATTGGCTCCTTTTAAAGTATTTTTCGTTACATTCTTTTTTGTGTCGATAGGATTAAGGCTTGATATTCCTTACCTTTTTTCCAATTTTAGCATAATTCTTCTGGGGACTTTTTTTGTGTTAGCCAGTAACAGTGTCATGTCTGCAATAACGTTCCGTTTGTTGAAATTCGGGTGGAGGGAAAGCTGGTATGGCGGAGCCTTACTTTCACAAACGGGAGAGTTTGGAATTCTGGCATTGTCTGTAGCATATAAATCAGGAATTATAGAGTACAGCCTTTATAAATCCGGCCTTGGAATTACCTGTCTTTCACTTTTGCTCTCCACGATCTGGATTGCCATACTCTATAATGTAGCGAATCGAAACTAGGAAAAAATAATATGTAAGTAATCAAATAATCTTAATAGTACTAATATTACATGTTGTAAGTTAAATATGTATGTAAAGCCTATAAAGTTTTACAATCTTTTTTTTACAACTTCAATAACTTTATATATATAGATTCTTGCTACAGTATCATTAAATAGGGAATATAAATTTTTTATAACAACTTTGTCGTTGTAAATAAATGTTCTTAATTGGAGATTTCTTGAACATAACCGTAATTTTTTGATATATATATTGTGATTAATATAAAAACATAACCTGAAATGAAAAAGAAATCTAAGCAAAGTGAGGAAAACAATTTTATTCCCAATCTTCAGCATATGAAGAAAGAAGATGTGTTGGCGACATTGGAATCTTATACAAGAGTACTTGACAATGATGATATTTTGATATTTCAGCTTAAAAAAACATGGTATGGAGAGAAAACGCTATTATATGTTTTTTTCAATGAAAATAAAGTAGAATGGTATACGAAAAGATTCCGTCTTTGGTATGAGAAACTATCTCTTTAGCATTTGTACAATCGATTTTTTAAGAAATTTGTGATAATATGAGTAAAGCCTTCCAGAGCAGCAGGAAAAATCAAAACTATCAACCAAAATTTATTTCCGGGTAAAATACATATTGGTATTTTATATCTCTACTATCTCTAGTGTACATCGCTGAAACTCTGATTGTACTTGGAAACATTTTACAGTAAAGAAACTGCTCTGAAAAGGCGGTTATTATATTTTTCAGTGTAATTCGATAGAATGGAATTACAAAAAATTATTATTCTGTGGTAAAGAGAATGTCTTTCTCCACTTACTTACTGTACTCCGGCTTAAATTAAAATGTCTGGATACTGCTACATTACTGAGATTATTTTCCTTTTGATAATTCAGAATTTCAGTAATGGTGCAGCTGTCGTAGCTTTTGTGCTTTTGATTAGTAACATCAGATGCTGTTTTTTTATCAAAAATAATATCATTCAGCCGCAGAACATCCATTGCTGATATTTCGCGTTTATTCAGTATGTGTTCGCACAAAGTATATTTTTCAGGACATTTTTTGCTGATAATATCTTCGAAGATTTTTTTATAATTAGGTACAGATCTTTCCATAAAGTTTTTAATATATTGCTAAGGCTTCTTATACAGGCCGTACAGGAAATTATAAGCCATTTCGTTATCGTGATTTTTAAAGTTTTAAATTCTTTTTTGTTTTCTAAATGAACTCAATACTTACAGCTTAATTTTAGTTAATCACTGTGGATATTCTGCTAGCTGTTAAAGAAAATAGTTAGGGTTCATTTAATGTTTGTTTCAATTGAGAATGTTATGAATATGCTTTATAGAAAGTTTTCAAAACAATGATGTAAACCATAAATATGTTATGAGCTGCGGAACGAACGTAAGATCATCCAATTTATCGTTCCGCAATGAATTCCTTTATTTTGAAATCGTCTGGAATCTCACGTGTGCTCAAACCTTTAAGAAAACTTTTAATGTATGGGAATAATTTTATCTTCATCTTAAAATGCATGTGTTAATGAATTTGTGTTTTTTCATCTAAGTTTCAGAAATGCAGAGTAAGTCTCTGCAATATCTGAATACTTAATTAATCATTATGTGTTTTAGAATCTTATAAGGAAATGTTTTCTTATTTCTCGCAGCAATAAATTTCTATTATTTATGCTTTCTTTTTTTATATCGTACTTTCTTTCTCTGAGATTTTAAAGAATCATTCTGGTGATTGCCGTAGAGTTTTGATAAGGAAACGGTAAAAATCAAAATGTTTCTTCTTAAATCATATAATATTTTCATTGGTTTTAGGTGTCATCTTCAAAACCCTTCCGGATTTTATTTTTCTTATTCCGTTTCAACAATGGCCTATCAGTAATCTAATTGCCCAACAGGCCATGTGATGATCAGGAATCCGAATTTTTTCTCATTATTTGCTTTTTAGGCTTTTCAAGGTTTTTGTTTTTAATTTTTTATATCTGATTCATTAAATTGTTTTACTAATTGCATATTATGGTAAAATAATATGTGAAATATCATAAAAAAATGTATTTTTGATATACATTTTACAGTTGTCATCTATTATTGTTAACTGTAAAACTACAAACACAAAGTTATTTTTATGAAAAGATAGAAGATGTAATACTATTTTAAATTTTAATAAGTATTTGTATGACTTGTTGTAGTATTAGTATTACAAAATATTAACTGTCTTATTATAACACAATATGAAATATCTTTGCGTACTGTTCCTTGTTCTCGTATTCGTTCGGATCTCCGCACAACAGGATAATTATTTTGAAAAATGGTACAATGCTGACGAATGTAAGCTTCCCCAAAATACCATAAAATCAATTGTAAAAGATAAATATGGCTTTATATGGCTCTCTACTGATAATGGTATTGCACGGTTTGACGGAAAGAATTTTCTGACATATGATGTGAATTTACCATCGGTTGAAAACAGAACTCTACTGATAGAAGGCTCTGCGGATGACGACTGGCTGTTTACATTCTACAATTCGGGAGATATTCCGGCTTTGATCAGCCGCAGGGGATTTTCGGTAATCTCTGATACGAATTCATCTTCTTTTAAGCAATTGAAGCCTCATGGTGCAGAGAGCCTCTGGAAAATATTAAAAGAAACGTCTGAAAAAATAAAAAAAGGGAAATATTATTTTTTTATTACAAAAAAGGAATTTTATTATATTGACAATTACAGACTTTTTTACCAAAAGGACGGTAAAAGCCGATTCATTAGAGATTTGAATGGTTATACTTACTTTCGGTTTTTCATTCTGGGAGACCAGTTATTTTATATGAGGAAGCCTTCTTTAATCGAAAAAATAGAGAAAACAGGAGAAATAAAAGAATGTCAGACAGGAATTACAGAAAAAGAAGATTTTGAGTTCTTCATTAACACAGCTAATAAACAGCTTCTGATAAGGAATGATAACAAAGTTTATGTGATTGAACATAAGAATAATACGATATTATCAACTGAGATCTGCGACAGTAAAACGATTAAAAACGTTGCGATCACATGTATGTATTATGATCATAGTACCAGAACACTTATCCTGGGAACAGTTTCACAAGGCTTTTTAGTAGTTAGAGAAAATTTTATCAATGCCTATAACACTCCTGATAAAACGATTTTTCATGCTATAACTCCATATAATAATAAAGAGGTGATTACAGGTGATGGCGATATCTTTAATTGTAACGGATATGTGAAAACTTTTCCTTTTCCAAATAAAGATCCGTACGGAATTCTTCCGCTTAAAAATAAACCCGAATTTCTCCTGAAAAGTGAACATAGTCTCATTCTTTACGCTCAGGGTCAAGCTAAAACGATCCGGAATTTCGGTAAAAATACGGTAGTTCGGGGTATAAGCAGTACGATAGGAAATAAAATATGGATTTCTCTTAAATCAGATAAAGACCTTATAGGCTACATAATCATTGAAAACCAAAAAATTATAAAAGAAAAATTTTATGCGATCAATGTTCCGGTAAGAGGAATCACACAAGTCAATAATGATGAATTGCTTCTTGCCGCACACAACGGACTTTACCTTTTCAATGAAAAGAAAAGCACGCGAAAAACACTTATCAAAAATAGAACTTTCAGAAGTATTAACAACAATGGGGATCATTTTTTCTGGATACAAACCTATGGAAAAGGCCTTTATCTTTATAAAGACGGAAAAATATACGAACCACCACAAAAAAACAGTGTACTTTCAGCGGTACATAGCGTAATTGACGACGGAATAGGATATTACTGGCTTTCATCAAATAAAGGCCTGTTTCAGGTTAAAAAAGAGAACTTTCTAAACTATTATCTCCATGGAAATACCGCTGTATATATTCATAAATACAGCCGTAAAGACGGTCTGCTCACTTTGGAGTTCAACGGTGGTGCGAATATCAACGGATTGATGCATAATGGTTCTATCATATTTCCTTCTATGAATGGAATGGTATATATTAATGCAAGAAATGCTTTTCCTGTTACGCCTGGTAAAGACTATTACTTAGACAGAATTGCCATCAACGAAAAAGAAAAAAATATTTCCGGTATTTTAAATCTTGAAAATAATTTCGGTTACGTGAAAATTTTCGTCGACTACACGAATTTTGGTAATCAGGGGAATGATTACATCGAATATCGAATTGATGATAACAAGTGGCAGCCATTGTCCGATAGCAGGGTAATAAGCATTAACTCACTTACTAACGGAAATCATGAGATTCATGTAAGAAAACTGAAAGATTTTTCTTCCGATTATAATTACAAAACATTACATGTCTTTGTAAAGCCTGCCTTTTGGGAAACTGTCTTATTCAGATTATCCGCAATTGTACTATTACTTTTGATTTTTTACTCGTTTTACAAAATAAGGCTGAAACAAATAGAAAAAGAATCTCTCATACTTAATACTAAAATTGATGAACGTACCAGAGAACTGAAAGAAACCATAGGTTCATTGTCTAAAACCCGGGAAGAACTTTACGCTCAGCTTTACAGGCAAAAAAAACTTGTGGCAGCAATAAGCCATGATATCAAAAGCCCTCTCAAATTTATCAATATGAGTACCGAGATTCTTATGGATAATACTGATGATGACTGCTATGAAAAAAAAGTGATCGGTTCTATCAAAGAATCTTCCGCGCAGATACTTGAATTTATAGATTCCACCATTACTTACAATAAAATTTTTATTTACGATAATCATAAAACCAGGGAAAATATCATGCTGCGTGATTTCGTTTTCCAAAGGATGCGGCTGTTTGCGAATACTGCTGAATTTAAGTCTATACAAATACAGAATAATATAGGCAAGAATGATGTTCTGATAAGTAATCCGGATGTTCTGAGTATTATCATTCATAATATACTTGATAACGCCATTAAATATACAGACCAGGGTTTTATCTATATTTATGGTATTACCAACGAGTGCCGTTATCACCTGGTAATTGAGGATACAGGGTTGGGAATGTCGGAAGAAGAGATTTCAAAACTAAAGCAGGCTGAAGATTTCTCGGGTTCCAGATTAGGAATGAAGATCGTAAAAGAACTTTTACCGTTTATTGATGTATCCTTTAATATTGAAAGTAAAAAAGGGGAAGGAACAAAAATGATTTTAACATTTACCGGTTAATCAGTTCAGATTGAAAAGGTTGAGAAGAGCAGGAATGTTGTTGACTCCCAGTTTTTCGAAAATCCTTGTTTTATAGGTGCTTACAGTAGATTTGTGAATATAAAGTTTGGAAGCAATCTCATTATTGGATAATCCGGCAACAAGAAGTCTTGCAATTTCAAGCTCGCGGATGGACAGCATTTCAATAGGAGATGCATTGCTTTTCCGGATCATATTATCAAGCAGTCTTTCTTTAAGTTCGTCACTTAAGTATTTACCTGTCTCAAAAAACTTGCTGAAAGCCCTAACGATTTCTTCCTGTTCAGAAAGTTTGCTTAAAAAACCATGTGCACCGGCTTTAATAAAATTAAAAGCAAAAATTGTTTCTTCAAGAGCGGAAAAAATGAGTATTTTGATGCTGTCGCCGTATTCAATGGAAAGATTTTCAACAAAATTTAAACTGTTGCCTTCAGGAAAATTAATATCAAGTATAATGAAGTTTATATTCTCCTTTTTAATGATCGATTTACCGTCATTTAATGTTGAAGCTTCAAATATCTCGGTATTGGTGAAATGCTTTCTGATGAGCAGATAAACGCCCTGCCTCACAATACTATGATCGTCAATAATTAAAACTTTTCTTTTGTTGGTCTCCATTGATGCAGTTTTCATCATGTTTACAATTCAAATATATTAATATTTTTTCTAAATCGTGTATATCTTGGGATTTGTGTAGAGAATTTTTGGATAATAATATTTATTCTTCAGAATGATTAAAGAATCTGTACACTTTCTTTAATGCTGTTCATCACAAAAATGCTTTTTGTTTGTCCGATGCCTTCAATTTCCGAGAGCTTATTCACGAAAAATTCATGAAATTCATCCATATTTGGAGCCAGAATCTTCAGCATAAAATCAAAATCTCCGCTGATATTATAAAACTCAACAACTTCTTTCAATTTACCAACCTCTTCTATAAATTTTCCTGCTGTTTTTTTATTATGAATATTAAGCGCGATCATGCAGATCACCATCATGCCTTTATTCACTTTTTTACGGTCTACAACGGTTGTATATTCTTTAATGATGCCTGATTTTTCCATTCTTTTAATGCGCTCGTGAGTCGGGGTAGGACTCAGGTTGATTTTTCCTGCAATATCCCGAACACTCAGTTTGGCGTCTTTCTGAAGAATTCTCAGGATTGCAAAATCTTTTTCGTCCGGAATGTAATTTTCTGTTGCCATATGTTCTGTTTTATATCATTAAAAATCAAATATAAGAATAATTGTTCTTTAAATGTATTTATTTTTTATTATTTGTTCTTAATTTGTGTTTAAATTTTAATGTATGTCCTACAAATGGTAATTTTGCAGCATAAATGAACTATATGGACAGAAAAAAGATCATCTTGATGGTAGCATCGGCAGGAACATTTGTAGAAGCTCTGGATATCGCGATTGTTAACCTCTCAATTCCTTCTATCCAGGAACAGTTTGGCATCGGTACCGAAACCGTACAATGGCTTCAAACATTGTATGTGCTGTTTTTCGGAGGATTTCTCATTATCGGCGGAAAACTTTCTGATCAAATCGGACGAAAGAGAATTTTTCTTGTGGGTTCATTAATTTTTATGCTGACTTCCTTAGGCGCAGGATTATCATCCGGTTTTGAAATGCTGGCTGTTTTTCGGGCTTTGCAGGGGTTGGGTGCTGCATTCATCATGCCTTCTGCGATGTCTGTCGTTACCAATACGTTTACGGGGGATCAGGAAAGAAACCGTGCGGTGGGGATCTTCAGTTCATTTGCTGCCATAGGTTCCGGAAGCGGACTTTCATTAGGCGGAATTATCAGTACTTATCTCAGCTGGCACTGGGTTTTTCTTATTAATGTTCCGGTTTTGGCGGTCACGCTTATACTTGCTTATTACTATCTTCCGAAAGATACCATTATTGAAAAATCAAAAAAAACAGACACTTTATCTGGAATTTTATTGGTGTTGGGACTTCTGAGTCTTACCTACGGAACACACGAACTTATTCATATTCAAGAACAGACCGTAACTGTTGTTTCCTCTTTTTTAATGGCGTTTTCATTATTAACAATCTTATTTTACCGTTTAAGATCAGCATCACAGCCGTTGATTGATTTATCACTGATGAAACACAGATCATTAAAAGTATCCGGACTTGGTTTTGTTGCGTTGGGAGCGTTTTTCATAGGCTTTTTGTTCCTTATTTCACTGATGCTCCAGAAAGATATGAATCATAGTGCTGCTTCTGCAGGATTAATGTTGGTTCCATTTAGTATCATGTCTGCGCTGGTTGCCAAATTTGCTTTGCCGCATATTTCAAAAAGGCTGGATTCTGCTCAGATGGCTATTTTCGGGTGGAGCTTTATGTTAGCAGGCGCTTTATTGCTGCTGATTTCAGTATTTACCGGACATCTTTTGCCTTTGGTTTTAATGGGCGCAGCCTGTATTTCGGGGATAGGCATGACATTCTGTTTTACCGCCCAGTCAGTGTTAGGGGTTCAGGATATTGCGTCTTCAGATTATGGAGTAGCCTCAAGTGTGGGGTCTACAAGTTATTTCTTAGGTGCGGGGATCGGACTGTCATTCATGACTTTAATGAGCCAGATCTTTCCTTCAGAATGGGCAGTGGGAAACTTGAGTTTAATTATTCTGATGATATACGCTTTATCTGCATTGGGAGTATTGTTATATTTTATTTTCAGAAATATAAAAATAAAAGAGGTTGAAATAATTGTAGAATAGCTTTCTGAATGAGCCATTATGATGCAAATTCTTCATTAAAATCTTGATGATCACATTTAATAAAATAAAGAATCGGTGCAAAAAATGCCGGTTCTTTTTTATTTTAGCAGAATGAAAATACAAATCATCAGTGATCTGCATCAGGAATTTGGAGTAACCGATTTATCTTTTGATAATTGCGATGTAGTAATACTGGCGGGAGATGTAAATCTGGGAACCAAAGGAATTGATTGGATTAAAAGCTACATTCGTGACAGGCCTGTAATCTACGTGCTCGGAAATCATGAATATTACAAAGGATCCCATCCTAAAACTTTAAATAAAATAAAAGAAGCGGCCGCGAAATCCAATATTTTTGTCTTGGAAGATGAAAGTATTGATATTGAGGGTATTCGTTTTCACGGAGCAACTTTATGGACAGATTTTTCAGTATTCGGAGATCCCAGATATTACGGTTTTCTTTGTCAGAACGGAATGAACGACTATAAAATGATCCGTCGAGATCCTTCTTATTCAAAAATAAGATCAATTGATATTTATAAAATCCATCAGTTTTCAAAAGCATGGCTGAAAGAAAGTCTGGAAAATTCTAAAAAATTACAAAATATAGTCATTACCCACCATGCTCCAAGCCTTCAATCGGTGCCCGAACATTTTAAAAAGGATACTCTAACTTCTGCCTATGCTTCGGATCTTGAGCGTTTAATTCTGGAATATCAACCTTTATACTGGATCCATGGGCATATTCATACGCCCTGCAGGTATAAAATAGGAGAAACCGAGGTTATTTGTAATCCACACGGTTATATCACGGAAAAGTACAACGGATATGAGAAGGAACTGATTATAGAAGCTTAAAATTTTAATTAAAAGTATCTTTGATAATCTCATTTGATACTATTAAATAATAAAAATGCCCGGATAAATTCCGGGCATTCACGTTTTAGAAATATAAATAAGGTAAAACTACTTTAAAGTAAACTTCACTTTGGTTTTAATAGCATCGGAAGCATTACCGATTAAAGCCTCAAAATCTCCCGGTTCTGCTACCCAGTCGTGTTTATCGGCATCGAAGAAGCTTAATGCTGTTTTGTCGATGGTAAAGGTTACTTCTTTTTCCTCTCCAGGGTTCAGGAATACTTTTTCAAAACCTTTCAGTTCTTTAGCAGGACGCTGAACAGATGATTTCAGATCGCTGATGTACAACTGTGCCACTTCGGCACCCGCTTTTTTTCCTGTATTTTTAACCGTTACTGTAAAAGTAATTTTGTCATCCTGTGCCATTGTTTTTTTATCCGCTTTTGCTTTTCCGAATTCAAAAGTCGTGTAGCTTAAGCCATGTCCGAAACTGAATAAAGGTTTGATTTTTTTCGTATCGTGCCATCTGTATCCTACCAGAATACCTTCGTTGTATTTGATATTGATCGGATTTTTCTGGTCTTTTCCTTTTCCGGCAGCCAATTCTTCCTTATTCCCCGGATATTCTCCCATCTGATGTGCTGCATTATCTTCCAGTTTTACAGGAAATGTAAACGGCAGTTTTCCAGAAGGGTTCGCATCACCAGCCAAAACTGCGGCTAAAGAATTTCCGGCTTCAGAACCAAGATACCACGCCTGAACAATTGTCGGAACATCCTTTACCCACGGCATTGCCACGGCATTTCCGGAAACCAGAACTACGGCAAGGTTTTTATTGGCTTTTGCCAGCGCAGAAATCACTTGATCCTGATTGTATGGCAGTCCGTAGCTTTTTCTGTCATTTCCTTCACTGTCCTGGAAATCAGCTTTATTCAGTCCACCAACGAAAATTACGTAATCAGAAGATTTTGCCAGTGCTACAGCTTCTTCCAGAAGAGCTTCTGGAGACCTGTCTTCCTTCAGGTTTTGTCCGGACTTTACCCCGTTGTATTCACCGCCGATATCTCCTACATAGCCTCTTGCATACTGCACATCTGCTTGTTTCCCGAATCTCGTTTTAATTCCTTCCAAAGGAAGCGTTTCATATTTTACTTTCAGGGAAGATGAACCTCCTCCTACGGTCATTATCTTGATGGCATTTTCACCAATAACGGCAATTTTTTTAGCTTTATTGATGTCAATCGGAAGAACATTTCCCTGATTTTTAAGCAATACAATTCCCTCTTCACCGATTTCTTTAGCAACGGCTTTATGTTCTTCAGAAGCAATATTCCCGAAAGGTTTATTCCTGTTCATGGTGGTTTTATAGGCAAGACGTAAAAGTCTGGTCACTTTATCGTCAAGCTCTTTTGTTCCAACTTTTCCTTCTTTAATCAATTTTAAATAAGGCTGGGCCAGATAATAATTATCATAAGCATTGGAATGCCCGTCCGATAAACCGTTGGTCCAGCTTCCAAACTCCAGGTCAAGGCCGTTGTGAATCGCCTGTTCGGTATTGTTTACCGCACCCCAGTCTGAAACAACCACACCTTTATAATTCCATTCTTTTTTAAGGATGTCATTCAGAAGATATTGGTTTTGGCTGGCGTACTGTCCTTTGTACATATCATAAGCTCCCATGATCGTCCAGGAGTCTCCTTCGGTTACAGCTGCTTTAAAAGGAGGTAGATAAATTTCATATAATGTCCTGTCATCTATAATCACATTGCTGGTATGACGGAACATTTCCTGATTGTTCAGGACATAATGCTTCACGGAAGTTGCTACACCGTTCGACTGCACACCTTTAATATAAGGCACCACCATTTTTGATGTTAAAAAAGGATCTTCTCCCATATACTCGAAATTTCTTCCATTGAGTGGCGTTCTGTAAATGTTGACACCAGGTCCCAGAAGAATGTCTTTTTTTCTATAGCGGGCTTCTTCACCCAATGCTTTACCGTAATTCCACGACATGTTTTTGTTCCACGTTGCGGAAAGTGCTGTTAAGGCAGGGTAGGCGATGATTGAATCATTGGTCCAGCCGGCCTGATCCCACTCGTCCCATTTTACTTCAGAACGCACGCCGTGAGGGCCGTCGGTCGTCCAGAATTCAGGAATTCCCAGTCTTGGTACTCCGGGAGAGCTGAACTTGGACTGTGCATGAAGCATCGCAATTTTTTCTTCAAGCGTCATTTTGGACAGAGCATCCTGAATACGCTGTTCAACAGGTTTCGATTCGTCTAAATAAACGGGAATGGTATTATTTTGAGCCATATACGAAGCAGAAATAAAAGTAAATAAACTTACAATGGCGGTTTTCTTTAACATAAAAAGCCTTTTTAGATTAAAAACAAAAATAGGAATTTTTTTTATTATCTCAAATTGAGAAAATGTAATTTCGTGAAATTGGTTATTTCTCACCATTCACCTAAAGAAAACAAAAAAGCATCATTCCATTATATAGAATGATGCTGCAAAAATATATAAATAACAAAAATCTCTTAGCAATAACTAATTTCTGTGAAATGCATTAATATTAAACTTTTATCATATTTAGTTCCAGCCTTTAACGGCACCACCTTTAAAAATTTCTTCTGCTTTTTTTTCTACCTCATCAGATTCGTAAGCTTTTACAAACTTCTTCACTTTTTCAGAATTTTTATTATCCTCTCGTGAAACAATCACATTCACATAAGGCGAATTTTTATCTTCCTTTAAAATTCCCTGCTTTTCTGCATCCAGTCCGGCCTGTGCTGCAAAATTATTGTTAATGATTGCCAGTACAACTTCCTTATCATCCAATACTCTCGGTAGCTGTGGTGCTTCAATTTCGATAATTTTCAACTGCTTCGGATTATCAGTAATATCAGTGACTTTTGGTAATAAACCGATTCCGTCTCTCAGTTTTAGCAAACCATTTTTTTGTAACAGCAATAAAGAGCGGCCGCCGTTGGTTGGATCGTTCGGAATAACAACCGTACTTCCATTCTGCAGCTCGCTGATGTTTTTTATTTTTTTGGAATAGGCAACGATCGGGTAGACAAATGTATTTCCCACTACGGCAAGTTTATACCCTCTCTGTTTGGACTGCTCACTCAGATACGGGACATGCTGAAAAGCATTGGCGTCGATATCCCCGTTGTTCAGGGCTTCATTGGGAATGACATAATCGTTGAAGGCAACCAGCTCCACATCAAGGTTGTATTTTTCTTTGGCCACTTTTCTGGCAGTTTCCGCAATTTCCTGTTCCGGTCCGGAGGTAATACCTACTTTAATCGAATTGGGATTGTCTTTCCCGGAATTGCAGGCTGACAGTAATAATCCAACAGTTATCAGTCCTAAAATCTTTATTTTTTTCATTGTAAATTATTTTCTTTTTTAAATGGTAAGAAAGCGAAAATCACGGAACGGTATTAATCTCAGGATGCCCCGGAAATTCGCCTTTTACCATCAGTGACAAAGTTTTGCAATGCCACCACACTATTTCACATTCACATTATATTATCTTAAATTTGAAGGACAATTATTATCCTTTTATCGATGATCAAACCGTTTAGCCAGTCGGTCACCAGAAAATTGGATGATAAATACAATCGCTACCAATAAGGTAAGTACAAGGTTCATAATGACCGCATCATAGCCGATATAGCCGTACTGATAGCCGATCTGTCCGAGTCCTCCAGCTCCCACCGCTCCACCCATTGCAGAATAACCCACTAACGTTATCAAAGTGATTGTTGCGTTGTTGATTAAAGAAGGCAGTGCTTCCGGGAGGAGAATTTTCCTGATGATCTGAAACGGGCTTGCTCCCAATGCTCTGGCGGTTTCTATTAATCCGGCAGGAACTTCCAGCAAGCTGTTTTCAACCAGTCTTGCAATAAATGGTGCTGCCCCGATACTCAACGGAACCAATGCTGCATTAACACCAATAGATGTTCCTACCAGACTTCTGGTGAAAGGAATCATCCAGACAATCAGAATAATAAAGGGGATTGAACGGAAGATATTGACGAGCACCGATAAGATTCTGTTATAAATCCTGTTTTCCAAAAGCTGTCCTTTTCTAGTCAGAAATAATAAAATCCCAACCGGCAGTCCCAAAACAAACCCAAAAAATCCTGAAACAAATGTCATGAAAACCGTCTCCCAAAGACCTTTTGAAAGGAGCGTAATTATCGTGTCACTAAGCATAACCTCTTACTCTGTTTTGGATTTTATTCTGGTTTAAATAATAAATGGCCTGCTGATTTTCTTCTTCATCACCCTGGAGTTGTAGAAGAAGTCTACCAAAATTTGTGTCTCCCAGATATTCTACGTCTGCCTTTAAAACTTTATAAGGAATCTTATATTTATCGTATACAATGGAAAGAAGTGCTTCAACAGAAATATCTTCATTCACTTCTACTTCTATAAGGGGAAAAAGCCCGTCCTGCGGTTCTTTCTGCAGTTTTTTACTGAGTTCCTGCGGTATATTCATAACACCTGAGTTTAAAAATTTTTTGATGATGGGATGATCTTTTTGTGTAATAATTTCACCTAAAGTTCCTTTGGTAATAAGTTTTCCTTTGTCTATAACAGCGACATGGTCGCAAATCGTCCGTATGACTTCCATTTCGTGGGTAATCAAGAGAATGGTAATGCCGAGCCTCTGATTAATATCTCTTAGCAGCTGCAGGATTGACCATGTTGTTGCGGGATCCAGTGCACTGGTCGCTTCATCACAGAGCAGTAGATAAGGGTCATTGGCAAGTGCTCTGGCAATAGCTACTCTTTGTTTCTGACCTCCCGAAAGGCTTTTAGGATAATCATTGGCCTTATCTTCAAGTCCTACAATACTTAGAAGCTCATTAACTTTTTTACTGATTGCTTCTTTTTTTACGCCATCAAGTTCCAGCGGTAAAGCAATATTTTCAGAAACAGTTCTTGATGAAAGAAGGTTGAAATGCTGGAAAATCATTCCTATTTTTTTTCTTTCCTTTGCCAGCTCCCTGGATTTTAACCGGGTAAAATCTTTTCCGTTAATGATGATTTCACCTTTATCCGGTTTTTCAAGCAGATTTACCGTTCTGATCAGCGTGCTTTTCCCCGCACCGGAAAACCCTATAATTCCTACAATATCGCCTTTTTCTATATTCAGGCTGATTTGGTCCAGTGCCTTAAAAGACTGATTTTTCTGATGGAAGGTTTTTGATATATTTTTTATCTCTATCATAATTACGATGCTTAATTAAACAAAAAAAGGCTCTACAACGTGGTAAAGCCTTTAAAATATGTCATATAAAAGTAAGGTCAGTCACCACAATGCTCTATTTCAGGCATACAGCAATACTTCATCATTATTCTGATGGTATGCTTGATGATGAAAATATTTTTCAAACCTGTATTCATTGTTTTTATCTTCTGATTACGGTTGCAAATATAAAGTATAAATCTTTATTAGTCCACTAAAAATGTAGACTTTTTATAAAATTAATTATAATCTTCTGATTTTTAGATCATTATTTTTTTTTGTTATTATTAACTTTAAATAATTCGATATTTATTTAAAAATAATTGTATAAATCCGAATGCCGATAATATCATTTATTAAACTAGTTAAATGTGCAGGATTTTATAAGCTCATACATTTGTCATATAAAATTAAACAACATGAACAATAGAATTTTAGGGCTGCACCATATCACTGCGATTGCAGACAACGCCAAAAGAAATCTAGATTTTTACACTCAGGTACTGGGAGTAAGACTGGTAAAAAAAACCGTCAATTTTGATGATCCCGGAACCTACCACTTTTATTTCGGAAATGAAGAAGGAACACCCGGAACTATTCTGACCTTCTTCCCGTGGGAAGGAATAGGAAAAGGAACAAACGGAGCGGGATTGGCCACGCACATCGGCTATTCAATTCCCAAAGGAAGTATTGATTTCTGGAAAAACAGACTGCAACAGTTTAATGTAAATGCGGAAGAGGTAGAAATATTCGGTGAAAAACTGATTTCATTTAAAGATCCGGATGGTTTACAGCTGCAGTTTATCGAATCTTCCACAGATGAAAGAAAAGTCTGGACAACAGAAGACATCAAAGAAGAAAATGCTTTGAAAGGATTTCACAATGTAACGCTTTCATTAAAAAGAGCAGAACCCACCATAAAAGTTTTAACGGATATCTTCGGATATGATCTTCAGAAACAGGAAGGAGAAAGATACCGTTTTGCTACAGATGCAGTTGAAACGGCCAACCTGGTTGATATTATTGAAAATGATAAATTGTTATTGGGAAGGAATGCGGCAGGAACCAATCACCATGTTGCTTTCAGAGTGAAAGATGATAATGTGTTGATGGAATTCCGTGAAAAAGTCCTTTCCGCAGGTTTGAATATCACTCCGAAAATCGACAGAGATTATTTTTATTCACTGTATTTCCGTGAACCGGGCGGTGTTTTATTCGAAATTGCTACCGATAATCCGGGATTCACAGTAGATGAACCTTTGAACGAATTGGGAACAAGCTTAAAACTTCCGAAACAGCACGAGGGTTTACGTGAAAAAATAGAAGAGGCATTGCCGAAGTTATCATAGGTCATCAGCCATTTTCAGCAAACGCAGTAATTTAGCAATTAGCAATTAGCAATTAGCAATTAGCAATTAGCAATTAGCAATTAGCAATTAGCAATAAGCAATAAGCAATAAAAATTTAAACATATGGAAACAACGAAAGTAGTTTTAGGAAACGTAAGAGGAGAAATACAGCTTTTTTCAGACGATAATAAAGCCGGAAAAATGGATATTTCAGTAATGGGAAACAAATTGACCGTTTATCACACCGAAGTCAGCGAAGAATATGCCGGAAAAGGTTTTGCCAAAATATTATTGGATAAGCTGGTTTCGTATGCAAGAGAA
This sequence comes from Chryseobacterium sp. PET-29, assembly GCF_025736815.1. Lineage (NCBI taxonomy): Bacteria > Pseudomonadati > Bacteroidota > Flavobacteriia > Flavobacteriales > Weeksellaceae > Chryseobacterium > Chryseobacterium sp. PET-29. Next base: position 210,671 of record NZ_CP107053.1, read on the forward strand.
AATGATCTTAAAATCGTACCGTTGTGTCCGTATGTTCATGCCCAGTTCAAAAGAAATCCGGAATTGTACAACGATGTCTGGCTAAAAGAAGAATAATTATTAACCTTAACCTTAATCTCAACAACCATGAAACTGATCACAGGACTTCATCACGTTACAGCCATCACAGGCGACACACAGGAAAATATAGACTTTTATACCGGAGTATTAGGACTTCGGCTGGTTAAAACAACGGTTAATTTCGATTATTCCGATGTATACCATTTTTATTTCGGTGACGAATTCGGAACTCCGGGAACGATTATGACGACTTTTCCCTACGGAAAAGGACTGGTAAATGGAAGACACGGAAAAGGTATGCTGAATACAACAGCGTTTTCCATATCCATGGATGCACTGGATTACTGGATGAATCGCCTGAATCAGTTTAATATTCCTTTCAAACATCCACAGCAAAGATTTTCGGGGGAAGTTTTTATTTATCTTGAAGATTTTGACGGACTCGGACTGGAATTGGTTTTTAATGATAAGGATGATCGTAAAGGATACAACAATCATTTTATCCCAAAAGATTTTGCCATTAAAGGAATTCACCATGTGGAAATCTGGCTGGATGCTTATGAAAGAACTGCAGCGCTGCTCACAACCCAGATGAATCATCAGCTTATTGCGGAAAGTTCAGACAGGTTCAGATACGCCGCGGAAGATGCTCCGGGAAAATATGTAGATCTTGTATGCACCCCGAATGCTTTGAAAGGACTTGCGGGAAGAGGAACGGTTCATCACGTTGCCTTCGCTACGCCAGATGCACAAACACAGCTTGAGATGATTGAAAAACTCAATACATTCGGATTGGAACATACTGAAGTGAAAGACCGTAAATATTTCACTTCCGTATATTTCAAAGAACCGGGAGGTGTTTTGTTTGAAATTGCTACTTCAGGTCCGGGATTTGATGTGGATGAGGAACTCGCTTCATTAGGTGAACATTTAAACCTTCCTCTGCAGTTTGAAGAAAAAAGAGAACATTTAGTAGAAGTTCTTCCGAAATTTAATTATCCAACAGAAAAATACAGATAAGTCATGGCTCATATTTTAGATATAAAAACAGCAGGAAAACCATTGAACGAAGCAGAAAAAGTGTTGATCATGATTCATGGAAGAGGTGGAAGCGCACAGGATATTTTGAGTTTATCGCAATATTTGAATGTGAAAGATTATGCACTGCTGGCTCCTCAGGCCACAAAAGGAAGCTGGTATCCGTTTTCCTTCATCGCTCCGGTGGAACAGAATGAGCCGTGGCTCTCTTCAGCCATTGAAAACATAGGCAAAACCGTAGAAAAAGCTTTAGCTGAGGGTATAGAACCGGAAAATATCTACTTCTTCGGATTTTCACAGGGAGCCTGTCTTACGCTGGAGTTTTTAGCAAGAAATGCACAGAAATTCGGAGGGGCGGCAGCCATTATCGGTGGCGTAATTGGTGAAAAGATCAACAGGGAAAATTACAAAGGAGATTTTGCACAAACTCCCATTTTCCTCGGAACCAGCAATCCGGATTTTCATGTACCGGTAGAAAGGGTATATGCAACGGCTAATATTCTCCGGGAAATGAATGCTGATGTTACCGAAAAAGTCTATCAGAATTTCGGACATTCTATCAATCAGGAAGAAATTGAACTGGCAAATTCATTGATTTTTGTTTAAATAATAGATAAAGTTATTATACTCTTTTATTTTAAATTGAAACATCATGAAAATCACAAGAATATTTAGTGATGAAGAAGGCGAATCTTATTTTGAAGATCTTGAAATTCCTTTAATTGACCAAGGTGAAATAGGATATTTATCCGAGAATTTTGAAGTTAAAAAATTACAGTTCAGAAAAGTTTCCGCAGATTACAATTACGATTTCCATCATGCCCCGCAGAAGCAATTCATTGTGCTTTTGGATGGAGGTGTTGAAATAGAAACCTCACTCGGAGAGCTTCGTCGGTTTCAGACCGGCGAAATTCTCCTGGTAGAAGACACAGTCGGAAAAGGTCATAAAACCAGAAACCTGGAAAAGAAGGAAAGAACGTCATTATTCATACATTTGTAAGAAAAAGACCGTAAGATAATAGACGGATAGAGGATAAAAGAAAAATGTAATTAAAAGAAGTTGAGATTCTTCCAGAATGAGACAGTTAGATAATACAATCTGTGAAACTGTAAGCAAAGCAATTGAAGGTTCTTTTAGAAACGACTTAGGAAACTGAAGCGTAAAGAAAATTACTTTTGCGAACGTAAAGAAAATTCTACTGTCCGAAGCGCGACAAAAATATAGAACCGAAGAACCAATAGTGAACTCGCGCAAGTTTTAGAATTTTTAGAGAGCAAAAGGAATTTTTAGCGGAAGATTCCAGTCTTGAACTTTTGTTTCTTTTGTTTTAAGACAAGAAAAAATAACAGATAATAATTCTTTGTTTCAAGACAAAAGAAAATGTAATTAAAAGAAGTTGAGATTCTTCCAGAATGAGACAGTTAGATAATACAATCTGTGAAACTGTAAGCAAAGCAATTGAAAGTTCTTTTAGAAATGACTTAGGAAGCTGAAGCGTAAAGAAAATTACTTTTGCGAACGTAAAGAAAATTCTACTGTCCGAAGCGCGACAAAAATATAAAACCGAAGAACCAATAGTGAACTCGCGCAAGTTTTAGAATTTTTAGAGAGTAAAAGAAATTTTTAGCGTAAGGTTCCAGTCTTGAACTTTTGTTTCTTTTGTTTCAAGACAAAAGAAATTAATATATAGAAAAATAAAAACCATGCACGAACAACTACTCCTTATACTAGGCCTACTCCTAATCGTCATGCTCCTCGTGATGCTGGCGCAACGTATAAAAATTGCCTATCCCATATTTCTGGTATTGGCAGGATTGGGCATCAGCTTTATTCCCGGCGTTCCTGTGCTAAGGCTGGATCCGGAAATCATATTCCTGATTTTCCTTCCGCCGCTTCTGTATGAAGCAGCCTGGTACACTTCATGGAACGACTTCTGGAAATGGAAAAGAACGATCGGACTGTTAGCTTTTGGTTTGGTTTTTTTAACATCACTGGTTGTGGCATTTGCTTCACAGGCTTTAATTCCGGGTTTTACCCTGGCATTGGGTTTCTTATTGGGCGGTATTGTTTCTCCTCCGGATGCCGTTGCGGCAACTACTGTTTTAAAAGGGCTGAAAGTTCCCAAACGCACCATCGCCATATTGGAAGGAGAAAGTCTTATTAATGATGCTTCGTCACTTATTGTTTTCAGGTTTGCCCTCGCTGCGGTTATGACGGGTGTATTTTCTATGCAGGAAGCGACCGGGCAGTTTTTTCTTGTAGCAGGAATGGGCGTAGTGGTAGGAATTGCCGGGGCGCATGTTTTCTATGCCATTCATCGGTTTCTGCCTACAACTCCTGCTATTGATGCGGCGCTAACGGTAATTACGCCCTATATTTTATTTCTTTCTGCAGAACATTTTCATTTTTCAGGTGTTATGGCGGTGGTGAGCGGTGGATTATTCATGTCGTTCCGTGCCCATGAAATATTTAAAACCGGAACAACCAGAGTCAACATGCTGGGAGTCTGGAATACCCTTATTTTCGTGATGAATGCATTGGTGTTTGTTCTGATAGGTCTTGAGCTGCCGGATATCATCCACGGATTGGGAGAAACCTCTTTAGCGGAAGGCATAAAATACGGTCTTATCATCAGTGCTATTGTTATTGTGGTAAGAATGCTATGGATCTATCCCGTAGCCCATATCCCGAGATGGCTCAGTAAAAATATACGAAAAGATCCTACCCCGGGATGGAAAAACCCACTGATCATCGGTTGGGCAGGAATGCGTGGCGTTGTTTCGCTGGCAACAGCACTTTCAATTCCGGTAATGATGAATGGACAGGCGGAATTTCCCATGAGAAATCTGATTCTTTTCATCACATTTGTTGTCATTTTTGTGACACTGGTGTTTCAGGGGCTTACGCTTCCTTTAATTATCAGGTTGATTAGAATTGAAGAAATAGATATCATTCAGCCCTCCCATGAGCAACAGGCCGGAATTCAGATCAGGCTTGATAAACTGGCGCTTAACACACTTCAGGAAAAATATCAAAAGAATATTAATCGAAACAATCTTGTTGAAAACTTTAAAAATACCATAGAAAATGACATTAAGCTCCATAAGAACCATTTAAGTTCCATTGAAATGTGCACCAACAGGCAGAATGATCTTAGAGAATATCATGAAATCATGCTGGATATTTTTGCGCTGCAACGGAAAGAGCTGTTTACTATGAAAAGAGAAAAGCTATACAGTGATGATGAAATCCGGAAAGCAGAATCACAGCTGGATTTAAATGAATTAAAGATCACGGGAAGCAAGCATTTGTAGAGTAAATCGAAGGTTGAGGTTAAGGTTTAGATTAAGAAGATCCTATAACTTCAGTCTGACAATATTGTAGCGGATCTCCGTGTGCTCTTATAAGTGAACGGCTTTGTGAACCTTAAAATAGAAAGTATTAAAAAGAATCTTAGTCCCTTAGTGTTCAAACCAACATAAAATAAACAATCAAAAATGAATACCTTACACTTCTTAGTCATCGGTAAAAATCAGGAGATCCTTGATACCCTGAAAAGAGTCATTGAAAACAATGAAGGCTGGAAAGCAACCATCCAAATGGATGAGAATACATGCTATAATACCATCAGAAATACGAATGTAGATATTGTTCTTTTGAGTTCCGGACTGGAAGAACAATTTGAGAAAGACATCAAAACCTTTTGTGAAAATCTGGATAAAAAAGTAAAAGTTATTGAGCATTATGGTGGAGGAAGCGGATTATTAAAGAACGAAGTTTACACACTTTTTCCTAATTTGCAGCCATAAACTGCAACTATGTCTGAAAACATCATCGGAAATGTAACAAGATTCATTAACCTTGAGCCTAAAGAAAAACAATTTTTCACCGGTTTGCTTACCCTGCAGACCTTTCCCAAAAAGACAATCCTGCTTCGTGAAGGAGAAATCTGTCAATTTGAGGGATACATCCAGAAAGGGTGTGTAAGAGTATATTATCTTGATGACAATGGCTTTGAAGTGACCATCCTGTTTGCCATAGAAGACTGGTGGATCAGTGATATTGCTTCCTTTCAGGATCAGAAACCATCTAATTTATACATAGAAACCCTGGAAGATTCGGAAATTTATATGCTGAATCCGGCAGCTAAAGAAAAACTATTATCCGAAATCCCAAAATTTGAAAGGGTTTTCAGAATGCTTGTGCAAAGAAATCTTTCCACGCTCCAGCACCGTCTGGTCAATACTATTTCCAAAAGTGCTTCAGACCGGTACCTGGAATTTATAAAAGTTTATCCGTCCATTCCGCAAAGAGTGGCACAATACTATATTGCTTCCTATCTAGGCGTTTCCAAAGAATTTGTAAGCACCATCCGAAAACGCCTCGCTTCCAAGCAAAAATAATTTTCAAAATCAAGATCCGCACAATTCCCCTCCTAAGGAGGGATGGCAAAAATTTGCAGAATTTTTGACAGGGTGGTTTTATCACCCAATTCTTTTCATGGTTAATGGTTTGACACACAGTCATTCTGAGCGCGAAGCAGTCGAAGAACCCCTTAAAACCGACCTGGGAAACTGAAGCGTAAAGAAAATTACTTTTGCGAACGTAAAGAAAATTCTACTGTCCGAAGCGCGACAGAAAGGTCGAACCGAAGAACCAATAGTGAACTCGCGCAAGTTTTGGGATTTTTAGAGAATAAAAATATTTTTTAGCATTCAGGTTCCAGTCTTGAATTTTTGTTTCTTTTGTTTGACTACGTCGAATCTTCGATTTCAAGACAAAAGAAAATAATCACATTTATTAAACTAGTTAAATGCACAGCAAAACCCACCAACCTAACTTTGTCCTATCAAAACAAATAAATACACACCAAATATGGACAGAAAAGATTTTTTAAAAAAAGGACTATTGGGAACGGGAATGTTCGTGGCATCAGCATCATTGGACAATACCATGAAAAATGAGATCGATGAGATCGAACCGTTGGAACCGATTGGCTACAACCATCTTCCCAATCTAGACTCAAAGATCAAAGACAATTCCGTTATTCATAAAGCAGATACCAGAGGAAAAGCAGACCACGGCTGGCTGGTGAGCAATCACACCTTTAGTTTTGCCAATTACCACAATCCGGAAAGAATGCATTTCGGGGTATTAAGAGTTTTAAATGATGATAAAGTGGAGGCGGGAAGAGGCTTCGGAACACATCCTCACGACAATATGGAGATCATCAGTATTCCACTGGAAGGCGATCTGGAACATAAAGACAGCATGGGAAATTCAGCCATTATCAGAAGTGGTGATATTCAGGTAATGAGTGCGGGAACCGGAATTATGCACAGTGAATTCAATAAAAATAAGGATCAGCTGGTGAAATTTCTCCAGATCTGGGTATATCCGAATAAAAGAAACGTTACCCCGAGATATGACCAGATTACATTAGACAAAACGAAAAGCAAAAATAAATTCCAGCAAATCCTTTCTCCAAATGCCGATGACGAAGGAGTGTGGATTCATCAGGATGCATGGTTTCATTTGGGAAACTTTGAAACCAATACCGAAACTGATTATCAGGTTAAGAAAAAAGGAAACGGTGTTTATGCTTTTATCATTAAAGGAAGTGCAGAAATCGAAGGTCAAAAGCTGGAAGAAAGAGATGGCTTCGGAGTTTGGAATATTAATGAGCTTCGCATCAAAGCGACATCCGAAAACACGGAAATTCTTCTCATGGACGTTCCGATGACCATGTAATATAAATTAAATTCATGAACCTGGTTCATAAGTATTGTTGGTGAGCTCTCTTTTAAGGGAGCTTTTTTTGAATTAATTAATCTTAATAGTCTAAATTTCTTATGCAGTTAAAATAATAAGCTTCATCGAATCAACTCGTTGATTAATTATTTGCTCCTTAAATATGCTGGATTATAATTTCAACTTTGTGAAAAAAAATTCTTTTAACAAGAAGTTTAATCTATATTTTTCCAATACTTATATACACTGCAAACATACTTCTGTTTACTTCAGATTATATTTTTATGCCTGCAAACTATATTTCAGTTCCTGCAAATAATATTCTTACTCCTGTAAATAATATTCTTGCTCCTGCAATTGTAATTGAAGTCCCTGTAAATAATATTCTTGCTACTGTAAACCATATGGTGATTACTGCAAATGCAATATGAACGCCCGCAGAAATACTTCCTGCATTAATACATCCGGAATTCCCAACATTATTTATAATACACGATATAGGAAACACTTTTCTTACCAATGAGCTTAATTGCAAAAGATATCACCCACACGCTCAACCATCAACAAACAACGCTTCATCATCCGCCATCAACAAATTAGCAAAATCCAAAAAAAATCCCGATTTTTGCCCCTCTTCAAAACTCCGAAAAATTCATGAAACTTTGTATTGCCGAAAAACCTAGTGTTGCCAGAGATATCGCCAAAGTATTGGGGGCCACCACTCCCAAACAGGGATATATGGAAGGAAACGGCTATTGTGTGACATGGACTTTCGGGCATCTCTGCACCCTCAAAGAACCTCACGATTACGGTCCGCAGTACAAATCTTGGAATCTTTTTCTGCTGCCCATCATTCCTCATAATTTCGGGATCAAATTAATTCCGAATAAAGGCGTTGAAAACCAGTTTAAAGTGATTGAAAGATTAGTATCCGAATGTGATGAGGTCATCAACTGCGGGGATGCCGGACAGGAGGGAGAACTCATCCAGAGATGGGTACTGCAGAAAGCAAAATGCAACAAACCGATTCAGCGTTTGTGGATCTCGTCCCTAACCGAAGAAGCCATCAAAGAAGGTTTTGCAAGCTTAAAACCTGCCGAAGATTACAAAAATTTATATCTCGCAGGAAATGCAAGGGCTATCGGCGACTGGCTTTTAGGCATCAACGCAACCAGGCTTTTTACCAAAAAATTCGGGGGAAATAAAGCCGTGCTTTCTATCGGAAGGGTTCAGACGCCAACATTGGCGATGCTGGTTCAGCGCCAAAAGGAAATTGATGCCTTTACCGTAGAAGAATACTGGGAACTGAAAACCCGATACAGAGATGTTGTTTTCAATGCCGCCATCGACCGTTTAAAAACATTAGAACGGGCCGAAAAAGGTCTGGAATATCTAAAAGAAAACCCTTTCGAGATCATTTCTTTCGAAATTAAAGAAGGTAAAGAAAAGAATCCGAGGCTGTTTGACCTTACCGGACTTCAGGTGGAAGCTAACAGAAAATATGGTTATTCCGCAGAAAATACGCTGAATTATATTCAAAGTCTTTACGAAAAAAAGCATGTGACCTATCCTCGTGTAGATACGACCTATTTATCTGAAAGTTTATATCCGAAAATAGAAGGAATTCTGAGAAAAATGTACTTTTATCAGGAACTTGTGGCACCTTTGCTGGAAGCCCCGATTCCGAAATCCAAAACGGTCTTTGATGATACAAAAGTCACAGATCACCACGCCATTATTCCTACCGAAGTTCCACCTTCCCAAAATCTGAGCAGGGAGGAAAAACTGGTGTATGATTTAATTGCGAAACGTTTTATTTCCGTCTTCTATCCCGAATGTAAAATCTCTAATACTTTGGTAGAGGGGAAAGTGGGAACCATTCCTTTCAAAACCAGCGGAAAGCAGATTCTCGAACCGGGATGGAGAGCCGTTTATGCAAAAGAACCGAAAGACGAGTCGGAGAAAGAAAAAGATAAAGAGGAAGAACAGACCATTCCGGAATTTACCGTAGGGGAAACCGGACCTCATGATCCGATGATCCATCAGGGTAAAACTTCGCCGCCAAAACCTTACACCGAGGCAACGCTTCTTCGTGCCATGGAAACAGCCGGAAAACAGGTGGAAGATGATGAGCTCCGAGAATTGCTCAAAAATAACGGGATCGGAAGGCCATCAACCCGCGCTAACATTATCGAAACTCTTTTCAAACGAAAGTATATTGAAAAGAAAAGGAAAAACCTCATCGCTACCCAAACGGGAATTCAGCTGATTGATACTATTGAAGATGAGCTCCTTAAAAGCCCGGAACTTACCGGTGAATGGGAACTTAAACTCCGGAAAATTGAAAAAGGAGAGTATGAAGCCAATCATTTCAAGGAAGAATTGATTCAGATGGTTACTGAGCTTACCGAAAAGGTAGTCTACGGAAAAGGAAAAGTAATCAATCTGGAAGAAGAAAAGGTGGTGAAAGAAAAAAAGAAACGTGAACCAGCCGTAAAAAAAGAACTGCAGTCCTGGGAAGAAACAAAATGCCCCAAATGCAAAGAACATCATCTCATGAAAGGAAAGACAGCGGTAGGGTGTTCAGATTTCAAAAACTGTGGCTTTAAAGTTTCGTTTGAAATTTTTGGTAAAAAAGTATCAGATAAGCAGCTGATGGATCTCGTTCTAAAAGGGAAAACTTCAAAACTAAAAGGTTTTACGGCACATCCTGAAAGCCTGACAGAAGGTGTTTTGTCTTTGGATGACAATTTTCAGATTGTTTTAAACTAAGTATGCATAAAATGCTTTGCCTCTGTACAAAATGACACTGCTGCAAAATCATGTTTAATAAAACTGTTAGTATTCACAATGTCATGCTGATCTCGTCGAAGAATCTGTTCAAAATAATAATTTCAAAAGATATCAATAGGGGCAGACTTTAGTCTGCTTTCCAATAATAAAAACCTCAAAATGGCTTTTGCCAAAACTTAATTCAATCGGATCTGCTTAAATTAATTTAAGGCCAGAACCATATTTGCATTGTTTTTGAAATTTGTCTTTACATTTACATTTTAAAATCATCACATGACACCCGAAAAAAAACAGCTCATCACCGACAGCTTTCACCGTTCCGAAACATTGAAATTCTATAAAGCAGAACTCCTGGAAGTTGAAACCGATTTTATCTCTATGAAAATCCCTAAAATGGATCTGATGACCAGGAAAGCCGGAATGTTCAACGGAGCCATGATTGCTTCTTTAGTGGATGTTTCTTCAGGATACGCCGCGGTAAGTCATTATGAAGAAGATTGCTATGTAGTAACCGTAGAATTGAAGGTGAATTATCTGCGTCCGGCAATCGGCGATGCACTCGTTTCAAAATCGTATGTCATCAAGGGCGGAGCAAAGATCAGTGTCATCCGTACGGAAATCTATACTGTTGATGAAAACAATGATTCGGAAAGCCATGTTGCCACTTCTTTGGTAACCATGATGAAAATAAAGTAAATCTTTTCGGAAATTTATGCTATATTTAATATAACAATTTCTGAATAAGTGACTGAACTAAAAAAATAAAAATATGAACTTAATTATTCGTCTGCTGGTAACGGCAATTGTTGCCTACCTGCTTACCATGATTTTACCGGGAGTACATTTTTCCGGATTCGGTGGGGCCATTATCTTTTCCATTGTATTGGGAATTTTAAACCTGATTGTAAAACCGATCCTTAATCTTTTGGGATTACCTTTAACAATTATTACCTTAGGCTTATTTGCCCTTGTTATAAACGCGATCATCATTCTTATTGCAGATTATTTTATAGACAGTATGGTCGTCGACGGTTTCTGGTGGGCACTGATTTTCAGTATTCTTCTCTCCCTGATAACTTCTCTGGCAAACTCCATGTTTTCAGACAGAGATTAAATCATAAACATTTCAAAGGTTGATAATGAGTGGGCTTCGGTTCACTCTTTTTTATGTAGACAATACACAATTTTGCTTAAATTTTATCTCTGAATATTCTCTTGCTGTATGGTAAAAATAAGTAACTTTGAAAACTTTGAAATAAACAGGATTATGAGCTTTATATCATAATCAAAAAATTTGATCAACAATATGAAATTTAAGTACAGTCTGCTGGCTTTGGCAGCGCCGCTCTTAATGAATGCACAGAAAGTAATGACGCCGGAAATCCTCTGGACTTTAAAGAAAGTTGGGGTACAGGCAGTTTCACCAGATCATTCTTCGCTTATTTATAAAGTGGGACAGGTGGATCTTAAAACAGAAAAAACCAAAAACGAAAGCTATTTCCTGAATGTTCTGAATAACCAGTCCGCAAAAATGGATTTAGGCAAAAAAGCCCTTATTCAATGGGATAAAAACGGAATTTATGCCCAGGAAGGTGACAAGATTTTTGTTTCTAAAGACAATGCAAAAACCTGGACGGAATTTTATACAATAGGTGAAGCGGATAATATTGTCATTTCTCCCGATGGCAAAAAAATAGCATTCAGCAGACAGGTTCTCGTGGAAAAAGTAATGGGGAAAGATAAATATTCCGACACCCCGAAAACCACGGCACAGGTTTATACCGACCTCAACCACAGACACTGGGATTATTTCAACGAAGGAAAATACAACCATATTTTTGTAGTAAATGTTTCGGATAAAGCAGATGCTGCAAAAGATCTTCTGGAAGGAAAGATGTGGGATTCTCCACAAAGACCATTCGGGGGAACTGAAGATTTTATCTGGAGTCCGGATTCCTCACAGCTTCTTTATGTAACAAAGCCTAAGAGCGGAAAAGAGTATTCCACCAGCACAAATACTGATATCTTCGCTTATGATATTGCAACAGGAACCACCAAAAATCTGACGGAATCTAATAAAGGCTATGATGTGAATCCTAAATTCAGTCCGGACGGAAAGTCGTTAATTTGGCAGAGTATGGCCAGAGACGGTTATGAAGCGGACAAAAATGATGTGAAAATCATGGACTGGAAAACGGCTAAAGTAACAAATCTTACTGCAGGATGGGAGGAAAGCGTTTCCGGAGATGTCTTCTGGAGTGCAGATTCAAAAACAATTTATTTTACGGCGGCATTCAGAGGTACAAAACAGCTGTTTTCATTAGACCCGAAAAATGCCAAAGTTCAGCAGATCACAAAAGGTGATTTTGATGTGAATGAAATCTTTGCTGATCAGAAAAAAACTTTATTGATAGGAAGAACAGACATCAACCATGCAACAGACCTGTTTTCGGTGAATATCAAAAACGGAGAAATGCAGCAGGTAACCGAAGTTAATAAAGACACGTACGCAAGCCTCTCTCAGGGAAAATCTGAACTTAAAATGGTGAAAACTTCGGATGGCAAAGAAATGGGCGTATGGTTCCATTACCCTCCAAATTTCGATCCTAATAAAAAATATCCTACACTGGTGTATTGCCAAGGTGGGCCACAGTCGGCTTTAACACAATTCTTTAGTACAAGATGGAATTTCGCCTTAATGGCTGCCAACGGATATATTGTTGTGGCACCAAACAGAAGAGGAATGCCGGGCTGGGGAACAAAATGGAATGAAGAAATTTCCAAAGACTGGGGCGGTCAGCCGATGAGAGATTATCTTGCCGCAACAGACTTTGCTAAAACATTGCCTTACGTGGATGGTGAAAGAGTAGCAGCTGTTGGAGCAAGTTACGGTGGATACAGTGTATTCATGTTAGCCGGAATCCACGAAAACAGATTCAAAACGTTTATTGCCCATGATGGATTGTTTGATATGAAATCCTGGTATCTTACCACAGAAGAGCTTTGGTTTGCCAACTGGGATCTCGGTTCGCCTTGGGAAAAGCCACTTCCTAAAGCGTACACAGAATTTAATCCAAGCAATTTTGTGGATAAATGGAACAAGCCGATTATGATCGTTCAGGGTGGAATCGACTACAGGGTTCCTTACGAGCAGGGTCAGGAAGCTTTCCAGGCAGCACAGCTGAGAGGGTTAAAATCCAAACTGGTGTACTTTCCGAATGAAAACCACTGGGTGCTTCACCCTCAGAATGGTCTCGTTTGGCAGAGAGAATTCTTCGACTGGCTGAAAGAAACACTATAATAATAGTAACAAAACTTATACTGTATGGGACTTAGTTCAAATACAATCATACATTTCACTAAGAATTTTACAAATTTAAAGGGAATTTTAGCAAACAACTTTAAGGTATCTTATTGCAGAGAAAAGATCATATCAGAAAGCAAGGAGGTTGACTATCTAATTCCGATGGTATCTTTTTGTGATATTCCTTTTTCGCAAATTTTAAATCATATCAATAATTATGGTAGTTATGGAATAGGATTAAAGAAAAAATGGGCAGAAGAACAAGGTTTAAACCCCGTTTTATATATTGAGAAGAAATCAGTATTAGCAAATAGCATTTTTTCCGATTTATTTGAAAAATTAAAGAGTGGAAGAGAACGAATTTCTGATCTAACAATTGAGGAGAGGAAAGCTTTTGATATTATAAGATATTTAAAAAATTACGAAGGTAGGGTAGAGCGGATGAATGGAAAAGTTACTGAAAATTATAGATTCTCAGATGAAAGGGAGTGGCGGTATGTTATAAATCCTGAAATTGAACATAACTTATTTGGAAATTTAAAAAAAGCTTCCTCAGAGAAGGTTAAGGAATTAAAGAAAATTTATAATGAAGATATTTCTCATATTTCTTTAGAATTTTCTCCTGAAGATATTAATTATATAATTATCAAAAGTGAAAATGAAAGAGATGCTATACTGAATTTAATTGAAAGAGTTAAAGGTAAAAATTCTTTAGAAGAAGTTAAAAGATTAACCAGTAGAATTATTTCAGTTGAGCAATTAAAAACTGATTTTTAATTTGATTATAAAAATATCAATAGGAGCGGGCTTTAGCCCGCTTTTTGTTTTTTGAAAATGAAAAGGCTTTAGCCAAAATATAAAATCCAATTATGCAAAACAGAATCTTCTCTTTTCCTCCAATCATTGATGATCATTCTGAAATTATAATTTTAGGCTCAATTCCGGGTGTCAAATCCCTGGAAAAGCAACAGTATTACGGTCATCCGCAAAATAAATTCTGGAAGATCATTTTTGAATTGCTGAATGAAGAATTTACGGAAGATTACGATCAAAGAATTCAGATCTTAAAGAACCATCATATTGCGCTTTGGGATGTCATCGATTCCTGCGAAAGAAAAGGAAGTCTCGACTCTGAAATTAAAAACGAAGAAGCCAATCAAATTGAAGAATTGCTGGAAGATCATTCTAATATTAAAGCCATATTTTGCAACGGCGGAAAATCATATAAAAATGTACAGAAAATTTTAGGCAAGAATTATAAAATTCCGGTATTTTTACTACCTTCTACCAGTCCTCTCCACACCGTGTCTTTTGAGAAGAAACTTGAAGAATGGAAGAAGGTAAAACAATATCTATGAAAAAACTCATCCCATTATTGCTTATTTTAAGCTTCGCTAATGCTTTTTCCCAGGAATATCATTTTGATTATTTTGTTAAATATAAATTCCAATCAAAACAAAAAAGAGAAAAGCGAACAGAAAATTTTGAATTTCTGAGTATTGTAAATTCAAAAGATTACTCTTATAAGATTAATTTCAGAGCTGAAAGTAAAGATATAATGACAGCAACTATAATTGACTTAAAAAATAATTTACAACATTATTTTCATGTAACGAATACTACGTTTCCTTTAAGTAAGCTGAATTTTGACTATAAATATTCAAAAAGAATTCCTTCTGCTAAAAAACAATTTGAAGATGAGTCAAAAAGAAGGTTCTTTAGATCTGAGTTTGTTGGAAAACAAAATGACGGCTTATCACGATATTTAATCAACGAATATACAAATGGAAAGATGAAAAAGCCGAGAGTTTCAGCAGAAGTTATTTTTGCAGACTTTCAGGACGATTTATCATATATTGGATTACAGTTTTTATTCGATTATTATGAAATTTATAATAAAGTTAAATTTGAAAAAAATTATATAGTAAAATCAGCATCAGCAAAATCTGAAAATCTTGAAATTGTATTGTCATTAGAAAGTATTGAGCCTCAAAATTTTGATATAAAAATTAATCCTGATCAACTAAAATTTCAAAACTAAAACAGCAAAGTGAGCAATTTGCAAACTTTACTGTTTTTATGGGCATTTTACTATTTCTCAATCCTATACACTTCCTCATAAGGCTGTATTAAAACCCATCCGTTCCCGGAGAATTTCATCTGAAATTCTTCGCCGCTCCCTCTTCCGATAAGACTTTTAAAAGAAACATTGGTCTTTAATTCAGGAGTTAGGTTTCCGGACCATGCTACCGTAGCATTAGGATCTGTAAAAACAGGTGCATCAGGAGTTACCAGCAAAGTCAATGGCTCACCGTGCGTAGTAACTGCAATGTGTCCTGTTCCGGATAGCCTTACCTGGAAAAGTCCGCCGGACATAACGCCTGCAATGCTTTTCAGCATCGTAATATCACTTTTTACGCTTTGTTCGTGAGCTAATACGTCGTTTCCATTTACACAAACAGCTTCATTGTTAAGGTAAAGAATGCGTACCTTCTTTCCTTCATCGGCCACATATAATTTTCCGGTTCCTTCGGCTTTCATCAGTCTTGCTCCTTCACCGCTGATTGCTTTTTTAAGCAGATTTCCCAAACCACCCGAAAGCATTCCCTGTCTTTCAAAATTGATGTTTCCTATATAACTTACCATACTTCCGGTCTTTGTCCATACTGCCTGATTGTTCAGGTTAATTTCCAGAAGCGCTGGCTTTTCAAGTTCGAAGTAATCTCTGTTTTCGGTTTTTTCTTTTGTTTCGTTGACGAAAGATTCAATTGAATATTTGCTCATAAGTGTACATTTAAACTGCAAAATACAAATTTTCAGACATAATATTCGCCGTAAAATCACGGTTTTTTGCCTGATTGTAAATAATACTTGACAAAGGGGTACCGAATGTCGTATATTTGCAGTCCGAAAATTACATCTTGTAATTTGATAATTTTTAAACCGTAATTTAAAAAATGAAAACATCAGATTTTAATTTTGATCTTCCTGCAGAATTATTAGCAGAACACCCATCCGAGCACAGAGACGAAGCAAGGCTAATGGTTTTGGACAGAAAAACCGAAACTATTGAACACAAATTGTTCAAGGATGTGGTTGATTATTTTGATGAAGGAGATCTTTTCATCTTTAACAATACCAAGGTTTTCCCGGCACGTCTTTATGGAAATAAAGAAAAGACAGGAGCAAAAATCGAAGTTTTCCTTTTGAGAGAACTTGATAAAGAAACCCGCGTTTGGGATGTATTGGTAGATCCTGCAAGAAAAATCAGAATTGGAAATAAATTATTCTTCACGGAAGACGAATCTCTGGTAGCGGAAGTTATCGATAACACAACTTCAAGAGGGAGAACATTAAGATTCTTGTTCGATGGTTCTTACGAAGAATTCAGAGCTAAATTAAAGGAGCTTGGAGAAACACCGCTTCCAAAATATATTAAAAGAGACGTAGAACCGGAAGATGCAGAAAGATACCAGACAATCTACGCAAAAGTGGAAGGAGCGGTTGCTGCACCTACGGCTGGGCTTCACTTCTCAAAACATCTGATGAAAAGACTGGAAATCAAAGGGATTGATTTCGCAGAAGTTACCCTTCATGTTGGATTAGGAACATTCAATCCTATTGAAGTGGAAGATCTTTCCAAGCACAAAATGGAATCTGAAGAGATTTTCATCGATGAGAAAAATGCCCAGATCATCAACAATGCCGTTGAAGCTAATAAGAGAGTGTGTGCTGTAGGAACTACAACAATGAGAACACTGGAAACTTCAGTATCTTCAAATAAGAAAATTTCCGCATTTCACGGATGGACAAATAAATTTATTTATCCTCCTCATGAATTCGGGGTTGCCAACTGTATGATCACGAATTTCCACACACCGAAATCTACGTTAATCATGATGATTGCAGCGTTTGCAGGAAGAGATTTCGTAATGCACGCATATGAAGAAGCTGTAAAAGAGAAATACAAATTCTACTCGTACGGAGATGCGATGCTAATTTTATAAGAACGGAAGCTGGAAGTTGGGTGCTGGAAGTTTGCAATTCGGCGCCCAATTTTTCTTCCATCTTCTGACATCCAACATCCAACAACATAATGAAAGATATCAGAACTTTATCACTCGACCAGCTTAAAGAGTATTTTACGTCTTTAGGAGAAAAGCCTTTCCGGGCGAAACAGGTGTACGATTGGCTGTGGAGCAAAAACCTTCATTCGATTGATGAGATGACGAATCTTTCAAAGTCTCTTCGTGAAAGAATTTCCGAAGAATATACCATCAATCCGGTTTCTGTTGATCAGCTCCAGAAAAGTACCGACGGAACCATCAAAAACGGAGTGAAATTACATGATGGTTTATTGGTAGAGTCTGTTTTGATACCTACCGAAACAAGAACTACAGCTTGTGTCTCTTCTCAGGTAGGATGCTCATTAAACTGTGAATTCTGTGCAACAGCTAGACTCAAAAGAATGAGAAATCTGGAAGTGGCGGAAATTGTAGATCAGGTTGCTTTAATCGACAGCCAGAGCAAAATGTATTTTAACAGGCCACTTTCCAATATTGTTTTTATGGGAATGGGAGAGCCGATGATGAACTATAAAAATGTAGTGGAAGCCATCAGGAAAATCACACAACCGGAAGGTTTAGGGATGTCGCCGAGAAGAATTACCGTTTCTACATCGGGAATTCCGAAAATGATTAAGATGCTTGCTGATGACGATTTAAGAGTGAAACTTGCCTTATCACTTCACTCTGCTATTGAGGCTAAAAGAAATGAAATCATGCCGTTTTCCGAAAAATTTCCTTTAACGGAAATTATGGAAGCGCTTCAATACTGGTATCAGAAAACAGGTTCTGTCATTACTTTCGAATACTGCGTATGGAAAGGCATCAATGACGGAGATGAAGATATTAAAGCGCTTATTAAATACTGTAAACAGGTTCCTTCAAAAGTTAATTTAATCCAATATAACCCAATTGGAGACGGGAAATATGATCAATGTAATAAGCAGGCAGAAGAAAATTATATCCGTCAGCTTGAAAATGCAGGAATTGTTTGTGTAGTAAGAAAAAGCCGGGGAGGAGATATTGATGCAGCCTGCGGACAATTAGCCAACAAAACAGCTGATTAAAATTTCATTAAAAAAATCAGGAAATATTCTTAACGTTTTCTTAAAATCTTACCTTTGTACCAAATAAAAGTGACAATGGTAGATTACTTTTTTGGTAAAGATGGTCTTGAAAATATTTATGCATGGTCGATCCCGGTACATGCAACAATCATTCTGGCAGAAATGATTTACAGTCATGTTGCCGAAGCCAGGCTTTATAACGGAAAAGATCTTGCAACAAATATTTATCTTGCGCTACTCAATTTTGGGTTGGATATTCTGATGAAAGCTTTTGCCATGGGAGTAATGTTTTTCTTCTTCAACCACAGGCTTTTTTCATGGGAATATACAGTATGGTACGGATTGCTTTGCTTTATTATTACGGATTTCGCTTATTATGTCCTTCATTATGTAGATCATCATTCCAGGGCGTTTTGGGCGGTACATATTACCCATCATAGCTCGGAATTCTTTAATCTGACAACCGGTTTTAGGAGTCCGGTTCTACAGCCGCTGTACCGGTATCTTTATTTTTCACCGCTCGCTTTTTTAGGTTTTAATCCGTGGCATATTATGGTGGCATATGCGATAGGCCAGGTGTACGGAACCTGGGTGCATACACAGACCGTAAAAAGTATTGGTATTCTGGAATATATTCTAGTTACACCTTCTCATCACCGGGTGCATCATGCCTGTAATATTAAATATCTGGACAGAAATATGGGAATGTGTCTTATTATCTGGGATAAAATCTTCGGAACTTTTGAAAAAGAAGATCCCAACGTGCCCGTAAAATATGGTATTTATCCTAAAATGCCCGACAATAAGCCTGATACAGTTCTTTTATATGAATGGCGAAAAATATGGAAAGACATTAAACAACCGGGGTTAAAATTCTCGGACAGAATTAATTATATTTTTAATTCTCCCGGATGGCGACATGACGGAACCGGAAAAACAGTACGGCAATATCAGAAAGATTACTGGAAAAAGAAGAATAAGAAAAACCCGGAATCACATAAAAAAACAGCGTAAATTTTCTCCGTTCTAAATAATTTTCAATATCTCTATATAATCAATTCAGGCGGCTTGGTCCGTCTTTTTTATTAAATTTTTTAATTTTCATTTAGACTTGGCTGAGTGGAATAATAGTATCAAAAAAACACAAATTATATTAATATTAGACTTTTCTATCATTTGCTGAGTATGAACGCCTTTGCGAGCGAAAATTAAATACAATTATTAAAAAATTGTGTCCATTGCGCTAAAAAGATTGTAATTACTGTCATTTATAATATTTTTACAAAATGAAAAAATTATTTCCTGTTTTAGCCATTCTGATTTCTACGTTGTATTCTTCCCAACAATCTGAAACATTAAAGATCAGAAAATTCAGAATTGCTTATCTGGATGAAAAGATTGAAGAAACATCAGGGTTAAGCTTAATGAACGGGAAATTGTACACATTTAACGATAGTGGAAATTCACCGGAAATTTTTGAACTGGATAAAACAACAGGATCAATCATCAATATCCTACCGATTAATGCTAAAAATAAAGACTGGGAAGCTTTAACTCATGACGGAAGTAATTTTTACATCGGCGATTTCGGAAATAACGGAGGGACGAGAAGAGACCTTGAAATTTATAAAGTATCATCTGGAAACAATTCTTTCACAAATGATTCGGTTCGGTTGATCTCATTTGAATATCCGGAACAAAAAGACTTTATCCCGAAGTATTCTTCAACGGATTTTGATGCTGAAGCAATGATTTATCTCAACGGGAAAATTCACCTTTTTACGAAAGATTGGGGCACGAAATCCACCGTGCATTACAGCATTGATCCTGAAATTTCAGGAAAGCAGCAGGCGCAGCAAACAGAATCTTTTAAAATAAATTTTTTGGTTACGGATGCTTCTTATTACAATAAAAAGTTATATCTCATCGGCTATACAAAGAAAACGGAAGTTTTTTTGAATATTTTCAGGGAAACAGAACCGGGGATTTTTTTCAACGGAACTCCGGATAGATATTATTTAGGAAGCGCACTATCAATAGGACAGATTGAAGGCATTGCTGTAGATGAAACCGGCATTTATATTTCCGGAGAAAAATTTCATTCACCTTTGGGAACTGCAAAGCAGAGTCTGTATTTTATTCCAACTGACAAGCTCAAAGATTAATAATTTAAACTTTTGTATCACTTGCCGAGCTAAGCGCCTTTGTGCACGTAAAAATATTCAAATAATTATATAATTCTCTGCGACTTTGCGTTAAAACTAAAAAAATGATATTCGTATTAAATTACCTTAAAATTGACTGAAAAAAATTATCTTTGTGGTAATTAATAATTTATCCATCATCAAAGATTGTGGCGAACACTGTAGAAGAAATCAAGCGACCGATCAATGAGGAAATGAAACTTTTCGAGCAGAAGTTTTATGAATCCATGCAGAGTAAAGTACCTTTATTAGATAAAGTCACACGTTTTATTGTTACTACAAAAGGGAAGCAGATGCGGCCGATGTTCGTTTTTCTTTGTGCCAAGCTTGTGGGAGACGTTAATGAAAAGACCTACCGTGGTGCCTCCATGATTGAGCTCATTCATACTGCAACACTGGTACATGATGATGTGGTGGATGAAAGTTTTAAACGACGCAACTTTTTTTCGATCAATGCGTTGTGGAAAAATAAAATCGCTGTTTTAGTAGGAGATTACCTTTTGTCAAAATCGGTTTTACTTTCAACGGATCACAAAGATTACGATTTACTGGGAGTTATTTCCAGAACAATCCGTGAAATGTCTGAGGGAGAACTTCTCCAATTGGAAAAAGCCAGGAAACTGGATATTACAGAAGAAGTGTACTACGAAATTATCCGTCAGAAAACCGCCACCCTTATTGCAGCCTGTTGTGAAATCGGAGTTTTGTCGAATAATGCTGATGCAGATTTGGCAAAAAAAATGATGGATTTCGGAACTTATACCGGAATGGCTTTTCAGATTAAAGATGATCTGTTTGATTACCTGACTTCTAATGTCATCGGAAAACCCGTAGGAATCGATATCAAGGAGCAGAAGATGACGTTGCCATTGATTTTTACCCTGAGAAACGCCAACGAAAAAGACAAGAAGTACTATTTTAATACTATTAAACGGTACAATAATGATCAGAAACGTGTAAAAGAGCTGATCAGCTTTGTAAAAAGTTCCGGTGGGCTGGATTATGCCATTTCAGTAATGAAAGATTTTCAACAAAAAGCTAAAGATATCCTTAACGAATTTCCCGATTCCGAAGCCAGAAAATCTTTACATATTATGCTGGATTACGTAATTGAGCGAAAATTTTAAATTAAATTATTTTCATTGTTACAATAATAACGGCTAAAACTATGCAAAATAAAGCTGTTAAAAATAAATAATCCGCAATAGTTTCAAATCTGTGTCCACGCTTTTCATGCGTAGATCTTATCGCAAGAAAGGAAAAGAAACAACTGAATGCGAAAAACAGGCAGGCTACACCCGCAAATTCGTCCAAATGAGTGCTGGGGCTCATTTTAGTAATCTTCAGAGACGTTATGATCACCAGTGAAAAGCCCAGCAGATTACTCGAAGCATTCAGAATATGGGTGGATTTCTTCTCCATCTTTACAATTTTTTTCTAATATAAATACAATTTTTTTTATTATCAAATATTTAAAAAAGATTATTAAAAATTAAAATTAATTTAAAAAGTGTATATTAGCAAAATACTTCAAGAATTATAAAATTTTTTATCGGGCTATGCAGACAACCTATATTGAAACACAGCAAATTTCCTTTCAAGACTTTAAAAATCAGATACTTGAAGATTATAAGTTAGGAAGGGTTTCTCGCGAAATGTCATATTTGGGCAGAAGAGAAGTTCTTACGGGAAAAGCTAAATTTGGTATTTTTGGGGATGGAAAAGAGCTTCCTCAGCTTGCAATGGCGAAAGTTTTCAAAGATGGAGACTTCCGTTCAGGATACTACAGAGATCAAACCTTTGCTCTGGCTGTTGATGCGCTGACTGTTGAAAGTTTCTTTGCACAGCTGTATGCAGATACCAGCGTTGAAAGAGAGCCAGCCTCTGCAGGAAGACAGATGAACGGGCATTTTGCTACACGAAGTCTTAATGAAGATGGGAGCTGGAAAGATTTAACAGCTCAGAAAAATATTTCATCCGATATTTCTCCCACTGCCGGACAAATGCCAAGATTATTAGGATTGGCGCAGGCTTCCAAAATATATAAATCAGTAAAATTTGAAGGTTCTGAGAAATTCTCAAAAGACGGGAACGAGATTGCTTTCGGTACAATTGGTGATGCTTCTACGGCAGAAGGCCATTTTTGGGAAACGCTGAATGCTGCTTGTGCACTTCAGGTTCCGATGATTGTTTCAATCTGGGACGACGGATACGGGATTTCCGTTCCTACCATGAAGCAGAGAGCAAAAGCAGATATTGCTGAAATGCTCAGCGGTTTCCAGAGAAAAGAAGGTGAATTTCAGGGATGTGAAATCATTCAGGTGAAAGCTTGGGATTATCCTTCATTGCTGGATGCCTATGCCAGAGCAGAACAGTTTGCAAGGATGGAAAGCATTCCCGTGGTAGTACACGTTATAGAAGTGACACAGCCTCAGGGACACTCCACTTCAGGATCTCACGAAAGATATAAGAACGAAGAGCGTCTTGCCTGGGAATCTCAATTCGACGGTTTGGTGAAATTCAAAGAATGGATTTTGAATTATTCAATCGAAATCGATGGAAAAGAAGAAGTTCTGGCAACGGCTGAAGAATTGGATGCTATTGATGAAGAAGCCAAAAAAATGGTAAAAGCCGGGCAGAAGGCAGCCTGGGAAAATTACCAGAAAACCATTACGGATTTAATTCATTCGGTGTTACCTTTTGTTGAAAACCTGAAAGGACAAAATTCTGAAATTGAAAACTATATCAGTCAGTTTAATAAATTGGTTTCCAAAGCGAAAAAAGATGTTTTCCATTTGGTGAGAAAATCTTTACTGGCAACAAGAGGAACTAATTCTGCAGAAAGAAATCAGCTGATGCAGAAATACAATGAGATTTTTGAGGTGGAAAAAGACAATTATTCGTCTCACTTATATTCTCAGTCTCAGTGGAAAGCGGAAAATGTAAAAGAAATTAAACCTGTTTACTCTGAAAACTCCGAAGACGTTGACGGAAGAGTAGTGGTACGAAATAATTTTGACAAGATTTTTGAAAAATATCCTGAAACTTTAGTATTTGGTGAAGATGCCGGAAATATCGGTGACGTAAACCAGGGACTCGAAGGAATGCAGGAAAAATACGGCGAAGTTCGTGTAGCAGATACGGGAATCCGTGAAGCTACGATTCTCGGACAGGGAATCGGTATGGCGATGAGAGGTCTCAGACCAATCGCTGAGATTCAGTATTTAGATTATATTTTGTACTGTTTACAGGGAATGAGCGATGATCTTGCTACCGTTCAGTACAGAACAAAAGGTGGTCAGAAAGCTCCGGTAATCATCAGAACAAGAGGCCACAGGCTGGAAGGGGTTTGGCATTCAGGCTCTCCGATGGCGGGTATTCTTAATCTTTCCAAAGGAATTTTAGTTTTGGTTCCTAGAAACCTTACAAAAGCTGCCGGATTCTATAATACCATGCTTCAGAGCGATGATCCTGCTGTAATTGTTGAATGTCTGAACGGATACCGATTAAAAGAAAAACAACCGGATAACTTAGGAGAATTCACTGTTCCTGTAGGAAAAATTGAAGTTACCAAAGAAGGAAATGATGTGACGTTAGTAACATACGGTTCTACGTGGAGAATTGTTATGGAAGCAGCGGAAGAGCTTGAAAAATTAGGAATTTCTGCTGAAGTGATTGATGTTCAGTCATTGATTCCTTTCGATTTAACTCACGAAATTGCTGAATCGGTGAAGAAAACCAACCGATTGGTGGTAATCGACGAAGATGTGGAAGGCGGAACTTCAGCGTTTATTTTACAGCAGATTTTAGAAAAACAAAAAGCCTTCAGATTCCTGGATTCTGATCCGTTGACAATCTCTGCCAATGATCACAGACCGGCGTATGCAAGTGACGGAGATTATTTCTCTAAGCCATCTGCAGACGATATGGTAGAAAGAATCTATGCGATGTTTAACGAAACAAATCCTCAAAAATATCCAGCAATATTTTAATCTGGATTTTAGATAAATTTTAAAACCGCTTCTTTTGGGAGCGGTTTAATTTTATATTTGTGTGTAATTCAAACTTAAAAGCCATGAAGTATATATTGCTGCTCCTGTTATTATTAACATTAAGCTGTAAAAATCAAAAAAAAGAGGTTCTTCTTGCTGATAGAGAAGCTCCTTTAGGTTGGATATATTTAAAGATGTATGATGATAAAAGTTTTGAATTTATATCTAGTGGACTAATAAGAGGTGGTGACAAATATCCCGGAACATACGAATTAGAGAATGATACAGTTTATTTCAAATATGAAGGGTTAGCTCCAAAGGCTGGTTCAAAGGCAATAATATCAAATGGTTTCGTACATTATTTTGGAGGAAAATATCCTGAACGGATTGAAATAAAATTAAATAAAATGTTACCTAATAAATAATTAACACACCATTTAAACTACACTCTTCTGCGCTTTCTTTCCTTCCATAATCATCTTACAAGCCTTCTCCTTTTCCGGATCATAAACATGATATTTCATTTCCCATTCTTCCAGTTGATATAAAATAGGAAGCAATGCTAAACCTTTCTCTGTCAAAGAATATTCAACCCTCGGCGGAATTTCTTTAAACTCTTCACGAATCACCAGTCCGTCCGATTCCATTTCCCGAAGCTGGTCGGTAAGTACTTTTCTGGAAATGACATTAATGCGCACCGCAAGTTCCCCAAACCGCAGTTTCCGGTCTTTTATTACCAGAACAATAATCGGTTTCCACTTGCTTCCCAAAGCAGACATCGCTTTACCGAGAGGACAGCTGTACTGCATTAATTCGTTCTTTTTCATAAGGTTTTATTTCTAATTTGACTTATTAATCTTTTTGTAAACACGAAGTTCACAAGAATTTTAACCTGATTACCTTTTTAGTTTCACAAAGCCGCTCTACTTACATGAGAGCACAAGATTTTTAAACTTATGTATTCTTATCCGCGTTTTTATAAACAACTTAAAATAATGTATAATCATCTTTTGTGCCTTTTGTGGTAAAAAATAACTTAGATCAGAGCCTTAAACGTTACTTCAAAGTTACTAATGTAAGTTACCACAAAGTTACTACTTTTTTTCTTCGTAAGATACAAATGTGAACTATTATTAGTTACTTTGTGTAACAAATATAAAAAAGTAAATCTAAAATGAGCACAGAATCATTATTTACACCTTTCAAGTACAAAAATTTAGAACTAAAAAATAGAATTGTCATGGCTCCGATGACAAGAGCACAATCGGACAACGGAGTACCCACACAGCAAATCGCTGATTACTACGCCAGAAGAGCAGCTGCAGAAGTGGGATTAATTCTTTCTGAAGGAACGGTAATCAATCGCCCGGCTTCGAAAAATATGCAGAATATCCCTGATTTCTACGGAACAGAAGCATTAAACGGATGGAAAAACGTAATTGATGCTGTACACCATAACGGCGGAAAAATGGGACCTCAGATCTGGCACGTTGGAGATACAAGGAGTTCTGCGGATTATCCGACTGTTGAGATGGAAAAGGCTTCTACCATGACTCTGGAAGATATTCAGGATACGATTGCTCAATTTGCAGCATCTGCAAAATCGGCTAAAGATCTTGGATTTGATGTATTGGAAATTCATGGCGCTCACGGCTATCTGATTGACCAGTTTTTCTGGGAAGGAACCAATACCAGAACCGATGATTATGGCGGAAAAACCATTAAAGAAAGAAGCCGTTTTGCAGTGGATGTTGTAAAAGCCATAAGAGCTGCGGTGGGCGAAGATTTCACGATTATCATTCGTCTTTCCCAATGGAAACAACAGGATTATTCGGTAAAATTAGCCCACACTCCTGAAGAAATGGAAGAATGGCTGTTGCCGTTAAAAGATGCGGGAGTCGATATTTTCCACTGTTCACAAAGACGATTCTGGGAACCGGAATTTGAAGGTTCCGACCTCAACTTTGCAGGCTGGGCGAAGAAAATTACCGGTCAGCCAACCATTACCGTAGGATCTGTAGGACTGGAAGGCGATTTTATGGCTGCCTTCGGAGGACAGGGAACGGAAAAAGCAGATTTAACGGAACTAACGAAAAGACTGGAAAGAGGAGATTTCGATTTGGTTGCCGTTGGACGTGCATTGCTTCAGGATCCGGAATGGGCTAAAAAAGTAAAAGAACAAAATACCGAAGCACTTCTTGACTTTTCAGCAGAAAGCCTCGGCGTATTATACTAAAGTTTAATTGTCAATAGTGGGTCTGCTTCGCTGCCCGTTTGATTTTTACAACTTTTCTGAACGGGCAATTGCTATTCACTAACGAAGTAAAATTCACTGTTGATGATTTTACCATATCTTGATTACCTATTTAAATTTTTTTCCAAAACCGCCTGAGGATATTTCAAAGGCGGTTTTTTTCAAAAGCAAAACCACTTTCCGGATAAGAAAGTGGTTTTTAACAGATTTAAATATCTAAAATGTCAGATTATCCTGACAAAAAATGATCGTTTACAAACCGATACTTTTACTGGGCTTCAGCTGTTTTCTGATGCTTTTCGGAAGCGCATCTTTGTGAACAAGGATTGCGGTAGATTTGTACTCCACATACGGTCTTGTCACATAAATATATCCTTCAAAATCATTTGTTACACCCCAGGAATTTTTTACCATATAATATTCTTTTCCGCTCTGGTCTTTTGCAAGCCCTACGATATGCATCCCGTGGTCATCGGTTGTGGAAAGGTTATTCAGAGCCTGCTGACGCATATCTTCAGTAATGGTTTTATCTTTTTTAGGTTCGGTAAATAAAGTTCCCTTGTTCTCATTATTGATCTGGTCAAGATTCATATCCGGAACATACGCCACCCCGTTTTTATAAGAAAAATACGGTTCGGAAACATCCGTTGCCCAACCTACAGAATAGCCTTTGTTTACTGCATTATCAATAATTGCCGTTAGATCTTTCATCGGAACATTCCAGTCGGAATCGTGGCTCCAGTTGTCCGGAATCGGAACAACAAATTTATAATCCTTGTATGAAGAAATTTCAACATAATCTTCAGGATTGATGCCTACCACTTCTTTGGCAAAAGTCTGTGGCGTGTAAGATTTTCCTTCATACGTAAAATTGGAAGGAACTTTTCCTAAGTACTGATCCAGAATAGCATCTACGGAAGACATCCAGTTATCAGATAGCTTTCCTTTAGATGATGCCTGTACAAGACTGTCAAGAACAGGTTTCAGTTTACCCTGCATTTCAGAGAAATTATTTAGCGTCTGTCCCTGTCTAAGCCCGGTGTAAACGTCCTGCGGAACAGCTCCGTATTTTTTGTACATGTTGATGACATCATGCAGCTCTCCGCCGTCGCCCCAGCTTATTGCGCCGTTGTTTAATACATATAATTTTGCTTTGTCGTGGTAAGAATTCCTTGCCGTGAAGATTTCTGCAAGATCAACAGGCTTTTTACCCATTCTCTGCATTTCAGACTCCAGGAAAGAATTTCCTGAATAGCTCCAGCATGTTCCCGAAGAACCCTGGTTTTTTACCGAAGTTGCCCCAACGTCTTTTAGCGTGGTAAACTGGAAATTGGCATTTTGAGACTGATTGTTTTTTAACTTGTTGATTAAGTCATCCTGAGCAAACATCATACTTCCTGCAGACAAAACAAAAAGTAATGATATAAATTTGGTATTTTTCATTACTATAAAAGATTATTTATACGAATAGTCGTTCATAATAAAGATTTGTTACAGCTCTAAAGGTTAAATGCATTGTTGAATTTTTTGAAGCTTTTTCGCGCTTTCGCTACTCGCTTTTTTCTGTTTTCGGCAGCAAAGCTGCCGCCGAAAACAGAAAAAGAGCTCAAACATGCCGCTCAATCGCGGCTAGAGTAGAGTCTTCCATTACAACTTTCAACAATACCTGGTATATTTTATCATTATAAACATTCATAAATCTGTGCAAATTCGCGAAAATCCGTGGTAACAATAATCAAATTGAGAGATTATAATTTAGTTTAAATGCCTTCCCACATCATAAATTTGTATCAGCTTTTTACATAAGGTCTGTGTAAAGCTTTGTGATCAGCAGGAAAATTGTAATAAATTCTCCGTTTACTTTGTGCTTTCATTTGTCGCCCTCATCAGATTTCATTACTTTTCAAAAAAAGTTTATCATGTTTCCAACCTTTTTGAAACTTTCTGCATCTGTATAGATATAAAGTCTGATTATGGAACGAGAGTTACTATTACAATGTCAGCGGAACGACCGCAATGCGCAGCGGAAAGTCTATGAAAAAATGGCAGGGAAATTATATTCGGTTTGCAGAAGATATCTTAAAAATGATGAAGATATCGAAGAAGCACTGGCAGATACATTTTATAAGATTTTTACTAAAATAGACCAGCTTCACAATCCTGATATTTTTGAAGCCTGGGCCAAAAAAATAACGGTTAACGAATGCCTTCAAAAGCTCAGAACAGCGAAGTGTCTGCATATTTCACTGGAAGAAAATCATGTTATCAGTTCTGATGCATCAGGTGAAAGTGTTTCTTTTGAAAAAGATATTCTGCATCTCCTCAACTTTCTTCCGGAAGGCTGCAGAGCGATATTTAATCTTTTTGCCATTGAGGGCTATCCTCACAAGGAAATAGCGGCTATGCTCTCCATAAGTGAGGGAACGTCAAAATCTCAGCTCAATTTTGCAAGAAAAAAACTTCAGGAACTTCTGGTGAATCAAAATGTTTAAACTTTACAACAATGGAAAATAATCACGATATCGATAAAACTTTCAACGAGGCTTCTCAGTCTTTAGAAGAACCTGTAACTTTTCCGGGGTTTGATAAGGTTTGGAGCAGAGTAGAAGAAAAGCTGGATCAAAAAGAAGAAAAGAAACAGAGAAAAATCCCTGCATGGCTTCCGTACGGAATTGCCGCCAGTCTGATCATGGCTTCCGGAATTTTTTATTTTACCTCAACAGCAGATACTGCGAAGATTAGCCAGCCGGTTATTGCAGACAACAATAAAATTCAAAAAACCTACGCTCCACAGATTTCTGAACATATCCAAAAGACAGACAGTGTTGTAAAAGCCAATATTCAAAAAACAATTATACCATCTGCTGCTGTAAAATTAGCCCGAAACGAAACACCAAAAATTTATACCCCTTCATTAACGCCTCCGGCTTACGAAGTTACATCTCCGCCTTTTTCTGATAAGGAGATATCGAAGATTGCTGAAGAAAATGCGATTATGGACAGTATACAACGGCATAATATAGAAGAAGTTATTGCAATGGGAATAAAAAAAGAAAAAGCTTCAATGAATGCAATGGCTTCCAACAAGAAAATTTCTGAGCTCAGCACCATTGCAGATACTGCAGATTATGATTATCCGGATGTAAGATTCGGTCGTCTGGAAAAACAGAAGGAACCGGAAATACTTTATAAAAAATCTTCCACAAAAGAGTATACGCCTCTTGCATTAAATGGTGGGAAAAGAACTTTACTGGGTGAAAAACAGGCTGTAACTTCTCTGAATGGATTTGCGCCGGGCCTCAGCATAAATTCTATTTCGGGAGCGGCAGGATCAGGGAGATTGGATATTTCAGTGGGATATCTGTCAAATACTCAGCCGGGAGCCGAACCGCTGGTTGTTATCAACGGAGCTGTGTCTGATGTAGAAACCCTAAAAAAACTGGATCCTGTAAAAATTGACAATATTTCTGTAATTAGTAAAGAAAAAGCCGGAGGCTTGTTTGGCGGCAAAGCAAAGAATGGCTTAATCGTAGTCATCACAAAAGATATTTCTAAATCGGAAAAACAAAGACTAAAAAAAATGCTTCAGGAAAAAGCTCCTGGAAAATAACCTAAAATATTGAAAACCAATAACCATTTTATCATACATCAGAGAAAGGAAATTTCCTCAAAGATTTCCTTTTCTTTTTTTGGATTTTTTACTGCAACTTTTTAATAAAACTGAATCTTCATATAAAGTACAATAAAGAAGTTACAATTTAAATGATAAACATGAAAAGAATAGGAACTACAATACTTGCTTTAGGCTTATTGATGGCTTGTAAAACCAAAACAGCAACAGATCAGGATAAAGATTCGGGGAAAATAAGCATTAAAAAAGATAAAGATCAGGACGGCGTTAAAGATCGAAAGGATAAATGTCCTGAAATTGCCGGACCGGAGGAAAATAAAGGCTGTCCGTGGCCGGATCTGGATCAAGATGGTATTCCGGATAAAGATGATCAGTGTAAAGATATTTCGGGGCCGTTGGAAAATAAGGGTTGTCCTTTTCCTGATACCGATGGAGATGGAGTAATCGATAAAGACGACGCTTGTCCTACGGTTGCCGGACCGGCAGAAAATAACGGCTGTCCCTGGCCGGATACCGATGGCGACGGAATTCTGGATAAAGATGATGCATGTCCTACCGTCCCTGGAATGCCGGAATATAATGGCTGTCCAAAACCGAAAGCAATCGTGGCTATGGAAGTTGAATCTTCATTCAGACCTAACCTGGGAAAAGTATATGACAATGGTGAGTTTGATAAAAAAACAGTAAAAAAAGTTTCAAAAAATTATATTGATTATAATGATGAAGATTACAATGCTTTAGTTGAAAATCCATTTGAGTTAACGAAAAACCAACCGCTTTCAACTTTTTCTATCGATACCGATAATGCTTCATATTCCAATGTAAGAAGAATGATAGAATACGGCGGGGTCGACAAAAATGCAGTGAGAGTGGAGGAAATGATCAATTATTTTAAATATGATTATCCTCAGCCCAAAAATAATCAGCCTTTTTCTATCAATACGGAAATAGGGAAAAGTCCGTGGAATCCTGATCATCAATTGCTTAAAATCGGCCTGAAAGGAAAAAACATCCCGATGAATAATCTTCCGCCATCCAATATGGTATTCCTGATTGATACTTCAGGTTCTATGGCTTACGAAAACAAACTGCCGCTGCTGATATCCTCTTTAAAGATATTATTGGATCAGCTGAGACCAGTAGACAAAGTGGCAATAGTCGTATATGCCGGAAGTGCAGGTGTGGTATTGCCTTCGACTTCAGTGGCAGAGAAAAGAAAAATTACAGAAGCTCTGGAAAGACTTCAGGCGGGTGGAAGCACAGCAGGCGGCGCAGGAATTGAGCTTGCTTACAAACTCGCACAGAAAAGTTTTATAAAAGGCGGAAACAATCGGGTGATTTTGGCAACGGACGGAGATTTTAATGTAGGTATTTCTTCGGAAGCAGACCTCGAGAGCCTGATTGAAGAAAAAAGAAAATCCGGCGTTTTTCTTACCTGTCTGGGGTATGGGATGGGAAATTATAAAGACAACAAAATGGAAACTCTTGCAGATAAAGGAAACGGAAACTATGCTTACATCGATAATCTTCAGGAAGCCAATAAGTTTTTAGGAAGAGAATTTGCCGGAAATATCTATACTATTGCGAAAGATGTAAAAATTCAGATTGAGTTTAATCCTAAACTCGTCAAATCATACAGATTGATAGGATACGAAAACAGAAAACTGAGAAATGAAGATTTTATAAACGATAAAATTGATGCCGGAGAATTAGGAAGCGGGCATACCGTAACTGCTTTGTACGAAATAATTCCTGCCAACGTTAATTCTAAATTTTTACCGAAACAAAATAAAACTAAATATACTGTAAATTCAGTCAAAGCAAATTTTGGTAATGAGCTGGGCACCGTAAAATTCAGATATAAAAAACCTCAGGGATCAAAAAGTTCTGAAATTGTTCATATAATAAAGAATTCTTCAGCTCAGCAGTCCGGTACAGATTTCAGATTTGCTTCTTCGGTAGCCTGGTTCGGGTTAGTTTTAAGAGATTCTGAATTCATTACCAGGAGAGATTTAGATGCCATCGAAAAATTGGCGAAGGAAAATAAAGGACAGGATAAAGACGGTTACAGAAACGGATTTATAGAAATGATCCGGAATTATAAAAAGATAAAAATAGCTAAACGTTAAAAAAATATGAAGAAACTCATCATCATTGCTTTATGCAATTTCTCAATCATTATTCTGGGGCAGAAACCTGTCTTCGCAGAAGCAAAATTAAAGTCGGTCACATTGTACGAACAGTCTGCGGAGCTTTACAGCAATGCTTCATTTAAAATTCCGAAAGGAAGTTCTGAAGTTGTGATCACCAATATTGCACAAAACATTGATGAAAGCAGTATAAAAATAGGCTCTAAATCTAAAGTTTCAGTATTAACCTACCGTTTTACTACAGATGAAAATTTTTATAAAGTAGAACTGGATAAGAAGAATCCTCAACATAAAGTTGTCTTGGACAGCATCTCTCTTTTAGAGAAAAAAATTAAAGATCTTGATTTCCAAAGAACTGCATTAGCAAACAGTATTGTTATTTTAGATAAAAATCAGACGATTAATTCCGGTTCCGCTTCTTATTCCAAAGAATTGCAAAAACTGATTGATTACTATCAGAAAAAGAGAACTGAACTAAGTATTGAGCTTGATAAAGCTGAAACATCATCTGCTCTTTTGGCAGAGAAGCTGGATAAATTGCGTACCAAGTTTGATCTCAATAATCAGGAATTAGAAAAATATCCTAAGGGAAAATTGGTGCTGCAGATTTCCAGCGATGGTTCGGAAGATGTCAATCTGGATATTAAATATGGTATTCGTGAAGCGTTTTGGAGGCCTTATTATGACGTTGTTATTCCGGATATAAATTCTAAAGCCCAGTTGCTTTACAAGGCGATGGTAAGACAAAATTCGGGACTGGATTGGAAAAACGTCGAACTTCACCTGGTTTCCGGATACCCAAACGTGAGAAAGCAGATTCCTTCCTTATCTTCATGGAGTTTATTCTATCAGGAGCCTGTGGCGGCTGTTATTCCGGGAGTGCAGACAGATCGTGTTGAAAATTATGCTTCCGTACGGTCACAGTCTGCTGTAAAGGAAGTCAGTATTGCGGAGGTTGCGGTTGTAGGTTCCAGTATTTCCAGAAATCAACTGAATGTAGCCTACGACCTGAAAGATCTTTACACTATTTTGTCCAATAATCAGGACAACAGTATTAACCTTGATCGTACGGAAATTCCTGCCACTTATACTTATTACACCGTTCCGAAAGTAGACAGAACCGTTTACCTGATTGCAGAACTTGATAATCTTGATAAATATAATCTTATTAATGCTGAAGCAAATATCATTTTCGAAAATACCAATGTAGGAAAGACAATGCTCAATGCAGAAAGTACCGACAGTAAGCTTCTGCTCACACTTGGCGATGATAAAAGGATCAGTGTGAAAAGAGAAGTTATTAAGGATAAAACAATGGAAAAGAGTATCTCTTCGTCCAACAAGGAACAGCAGTTTGCCTACCAGTTTACGATTCGAAATAACAAAAGTGAAAAGATAAAACTCAGAATTATAGATAGAATTCCGGTATCGCAGGATAAGCAGATCATTATAACGCTCGTAAATAAAGGGGGTGCATCTTACAATGAAGAGACAGGAGAACTGATTTGGGATATGGTTTTAAATGCCAATGAAACAAAGAAAACAGAGTTTTCATTTAAGGTAAATTCATTAAAAAATAAAGTGATCTTAGGACTTTGACAGAATATCATATAAATATTTCATAATAAAAGTGAAATTAAAATTAGTGCTGACAGGCATTCTTAAGGGATGTCTGTTTTTTATTTAAATTAATTTTCAAAAATTATTGAAAATTCAATAAATATAATTACATTTGTAAAAGAAATGAATAAGATGAAACTTTCAGAAGCAAAAGAAAAATACATTCAGACCTGGGGAACATTTGCTACCAATTGGGGAATCAACCGGACAATGGCGCAGGTTCATGCCTTGCTTTTGGCAACCGGGAAACCGCTTTCTACCGATGAGGTGATGGAGCAGCTTGAAATTTCAAGAGGAAATGCCAATATGAATCTCCGTGCTTTGATGGACTGGGGAATTGTTAGAAAGGAATTCATAAAAGGTGACCGTAAAGAATATTTTGTTGCTGAAAAAGATGTATGGTTTTTATTCAAACAGATCACGAAAGAAAGAAGAAAAAGAGAAATAGAACCGGTGATTTCTTTTCTGGAAGAATTAAAAAATATTGAAGATAAAGATTCTGAAGAAGCAAAAGAATTCATAAAATTAATGGAAGACTTCAGCTCAGTAACAGGTAAAATCAACAATATCATGGATCTCGCGATAAAAAGTGATGATCATTGGCTGGTTGGGAAAATCACGAATTTGTTGAAGTAAAATATGTCATTCTGAACGCTGGCAATATGGTGTGAAGAATCTTAAAGAAAGATAAAAAGGAGTTATTCCTTTTTTATTTAAAATTAACTTTCAAAAATTATTGAAAATATAAAAACTACGAAATGTTTAATGTTGTCTCATATCTGATTTTTCTCGCAGCCGCTTCATTCATTACCATTGATGTGGGAAGAAGATGCTATCAGGCAGGCAAATTCTATCTGGAATACCTCATTTACGACAAGCATCTTTGCCTTACGATCAACAGGATACTTTTAGGCTGTTATTATCTGATTAACCTCGGATATATTGCCATCAGTCTTACAAGCTGGGACAGGATTTCCTCCCTGGAGCAGGTATTTTCAATAACAGCAATACGCATCGGGAATATTATGCTGATTCTTTGTGTATTACACTACATCAATATTTTTACCCTTTATCTTCTAAGAAAAAATTTAACCATAAAATAAACTATTATGACAGCAACAATCCTTACCACAGCAACGTACAATTTTTCAGCGTACATGATCTATTTGCCTATTGTAATTGCACTTACTGTTTTTGTTTCACAATTTCTGTTCAAAAACTCAAAGACTTTTATGATTGATATTTTTCACCAGAAAGAAGATATCGCCATGGCCACGAATTCCCTTTTCAAAATCGGATTTTACCTTCTGAATGTTGGTTTTGCCTTATGCATCATTGAGTTTTACAGAATAGAAACAGTGGAAAGCCTAGTGGTAAATATGAGCGAGAAAATCGGTAAATTTTCTATTTACCTCGGAATCATGATGCTCCTTAATCTCCTTCTCTTCCTGAAAGGCCGTAAACACGCTATGAACAAAAATAAAATCACTAAAAATGAAAACATTCATCTTTAAAATCTGGATGTATTTTACATTCAAAATGCAAAACAAAAGAACAAGAGGAGATTTTTTAAACCTTTAAAATTAATATCCATGAAAACTTTATTAACCTATGATCTCAGGATTCAGCAGACATTACTTATCCTGTTTCTTGCCACAATTATTGCAACAGCCGTGATGCATAAGGAATTTTTATACATCAGCATCTTTGTAGAATTCTTTCTCATTGCTTTTATTCAATATTCTTTAAATATGATCAAGTTTTTGTCTAAAGAATACGCAAAAAAAGATTCAAGAAAGTTATATATTTTGGTTTCAACATATGTGGTTGTCACATTCTTAATTTTTATTATTTGCCGGTATATTGAAATAGACTTTCATTATGGTTTTCTTGAATGGATTCTTGTATCCTGGATCGTACTATCGCCTGTTCTTATGATTCAGTCCCTTGTTATCAGTTTTTATGATAAAGAAAATGGTAAAATAGCAGATTATGCCTGAAATTCAATTGAAAACTGTGATAAAATCTGACATTCAGAAGGTTTTTGATTTGTCAAGAAATATTGATTTCCATCAGAAATCAGTCTCAGAAACAAACGAAAAAGCCATCGCAGGTAGAACTTTCGGACTCATCGAAGAAGGAGAAACGGTAACATGGAAAGCAAAACATCTGGGAATTTATCAGACATTAACGGTTAAAATTACAAGTATGGAAAAGCCTTTTTATTTCACAGACGTTATGCAAAAAGGTGCTTTTAAATCTATGAAACATCAGCATATTTTCAGGCAGGAAGGTAAAAACACAATCATGATCGATATTTTCGAATTTCAATCACCTTTCGGATTTATCGGGAAGATATTTGACAGGATTTTTCTTAAAAACTATATGAAGAAATTTCTTTTGAAAAGAAATCAATTGATTAAATCAACTGCAGAGAAACGATCTGAGCGCGAGCGAAGCGAGCGTCAAAACAGTTAGTAGTGGAAATATAAACTCAAAACAATATTTAGCTTAAAATGATAATATGATTGGATATCCCATTGATTTAGGTTTGGTTATTTTCTTACTTATAATTTCATCAATTGTTTTTCCAACAGTTGTCTTGATTGTTATTAATATGATTTTTGAAAAATCTCAAATGAAATTATTTTTCAGATACATTTTAAATCTATTTTTTATCTCGGCTTTTTTATTATTCCAGCAAAATATTATAAAAATTTTACCAGGTTATTTTATCACAATTGTAATTATAGAATGCATAATTACTACGCTACTAATGATCTGTATAATATTAAAAGTTGTCAGAATCTGGCGTAGTTAAGTAGCATCTTGGAAGAAAACAGGATAAATCCTGTTAAACAATAAACAAATTACCATCAAAAACCAACCATAAAATGAAAATAATCATTGCAGCCGGAACGGGGTTTCTCGGCAAAAACCTTAAAAATTACTTTACCGGAAAAGGTCATCAGGTATATATTTTAACCCGTAATCCAAAACATAAAAATGAAATCTATTGGGATGCAAAAACGTTGGGCGAATGGAAAAGGATCCTTGAAAATGCTGATGTCATCATCAACCTTGCAGGAAAATCAGTCGATTGCCGTTACACAGACAAAAACAAAAAGGAAATTTATTCATCCAGGATAGAAAGTACAAAAGTTCTTCAGCAGGCAGTTAATGAATGTATCAGTAAGCCTAAAGTCTGGCTGAATGCAAGTTCAGCAACAATTTATATTCATTCAGAAACACATTTAAATACAGAGGAAAACGGAGTAATCGGTGATGATTTTTCAATGAATATCTGCAAAAGCTGGGAAAGCGAATTTTTTAAAGTAAAAACAGAAAATGTACGAAAAGTTGCTTTACGAACTTCTATTGTCTTAGGAAATTATGGAGGCGCTTTTCCTAAATTAAAAATGTTAACAAAACTCGGGCTGGGCGGGAAACAGGGAAGAGGAGACCAGAACGTAAGCTGGGTTCACATTGATGATTTTTGCAAAGCTGTTGAGTTTATTTTGGAGCATGAAAATCTTTCCGGTCCAATCAACATAACCGCTCCGGAACCATTATCCAACGAAGAATTCATGATGAAATTAAGAAAAGCAATGAAGGTACCGTTCGGTTTAAACGCGCCGGTCTGGCAATTGGAAATAGCGTCCGTATTTCTAAAAACACAAACCGAATTATTACTGAAAAGCAGAAATGTCTATCCCGAAAAACTAATATTGAATGGTTTTGAATTCAAATATCCTCAGGTTGAAAAAGCATTTGAGAATTTAATATATTAATTTACATTTTCAAGATTTCCATGTTAAAATAAATGATCAGATGGAATCCTAATAGTATTACATTTAAGTTTAAACTGCCGGATTAGACAAACACACAAAACTCTTTAAGTCTAAACTGTCGGATTAAACAAAAACACAAAATTATTTAAGTTTAAACTGCCGGATTAGATAAAAACAGAAAATTATTTCAGTCTAAACCGTCGGATTAAACTAAAACAGAAAACCATTTTAGTTGATACGTGATTAATTCAGCAAAAGGAAAATTTCAAACTTTTATATCTTTTTTGTTAAAATTTTCTTGCTAAATATTAATTTAGCAAAAAACGAAAACTTCATGTTCATCAGGCTAAAAACGAAAACCGTATTTCTCTCCGCTTTACTCACCTCATCGATATTTTTATCACAGGCACACAATGTTTCAGAAGGATATCAGAAACCGGACGATCCTTTGGTTGAGAAAAATCTTGAAAACTGGCAGGATCTGAAATTCGGACTGTTCATGCATTGGGGAACATACAGCCAGTGGGGAATTGTCGAAAGCTGGAGCCTTTGCCCGGAAGATGAATCCTGGACCCAAAGAAAACCCGAACACGGAACATCATACTATGAATACCTGAAAAACTACGAAAACCTCCAGACTACTTTCAACCCGGTACAGTTTAATCCGCAAAAATGGGCGGATGCTGTAAAAAAAGCAGGAATGAAATATGTGGTGTTCACAACAAAACATCATGATGGCTTCGCCATGTTCGATACACAACAGTCGGATTACAAAATAACCTCTCCGAAAACACCTTTTTCCAAAAATCCGAAAGCAGACGTTACCAAAGAGATTTTCAATACTTTCCGCAAAGAAGGATTTAAGATCGGGGCCTATTTTTCAAAACCCGACTGGCATTCCGACGATTATTGGTGGTCCTACTTTCCGCCAAAAGACCGTAATGTGAATTATGATCCGAAAAAATATCCTGAGAAATGGAACAGTTTTAAGAATTTTACTTTTAATCAGTTGAATGAAATTACTTCCAATTACGGAAAAATTGATATTCTCTGGCTGGACGGAGGCTGGGTGCGCCCATTCAATACTATTGATCCCAACGTCGAATGGCAACGAACCATCAAAGTAGAACAGGATATTGATATGGATAAAATAGGGACAATGGCCCGGAAAAATCAACCCGGAATCATCATCGTAGACCGTACGGTTCCCGGAAAATGGGAAAATTATGTAACGCCGGAGCAGGCCGTTCCGGAAAAACCGCTTTCTATTCCGTGGGAAAGCTGCATTACGATGGGTGATTCATTTTCGTATGTCCCGAACGATAACTACAAATCTTCGCAGAAAATTATTGAAACATTGGTGAAAATTATTTCACGAGGAGGAAATTACCTGATGAATATTGCTCCCGGGCCAACCGGAGATTATGATCCTGTTGTTTATGAAAAATTAAAAGAGATTTCCGGCTGGATGGATCAAAACCAGTCTGCCGTTTTTGCGACAAGAAGTGTAGCGCCTTATCACGACGGAAACTTTTACTACACCCAAAGCAAAGACGGAAAAACAATGAATATTTTTCACCTGGACGAAAAAACAAATTATAAATCTCCATCAACATTACATTTTACCATTCCGGAGAATTTTAAATCAAAATCACTGAAAGTTTTAGGATTAAAAAATAAAATTCAATGGAAACAATCAGGAAATGTAATTAAAGTTGATTTGCCGGAAGAAAGAAATCAATTGAAATATTCAACCGTAATTCAAATTACACAATAGTTCAAATTGTAGATATCAAAAACGACATAGGAAATCGGAGCTTTAAGAAAATGAAATATGTGAACGTTAAGAAAATTCTACTGTTTGAGCGCGTTAACAATATTGAACCGAAGAACAAATATTAAATTCGCGCGAGTTTTAGAATTTTTAGATAACAGATTTTATTTTTAGCGAAGAGTTCCAAGTCTTGAACTTTTGGTTCTTTTGTTTTAAGACAAAAGAACTTATTTAAACTAAATTATTTTCGTGATGCGTTGTAAACTTCGTTTTAAAATTATAGGAATATTCTTATTGGGTACTGTAATTACTTTTGCTCAAAAACCGTTATACAAAGACCCAAAACAACCTGTTGAAGCGAGGGTACAGGACTTATTAAAAAGAATGACACCCGAAGAAAAATTCTGGCAGTGCTTTATGATTCCCGGAGATTTGGATCATGTTCCTAAAGATCAATATGCACACGGAATTTTTGGGCTGCAGGTCAGCGCGGGAAATCAGGGAGGCGGAGCGGCAGGTCAGTTGTTAACGTATAATGCCAATGAAGATGCAGAAAAACTGGCCAGGAAAATCAATGCTATCCAGAAATATTTTGTTCAAGAATCAAGATTGGGAATCCCGATCATCCCTTTTGATGAAGCTTTGCACGGATTGATGCGGGAAGGTGCTACGGCTTTTCCACAAGCGATCGGTTTATCGGCCACATTTAATCCGGAACTGATGAAAGATGTTTCCACGGCGATTGCCAAAGAATCAAAGCTGAGAGGAATTCGCCAGGTTTTAACACCGGTTGTTAATTTGGCAAGTGACGTTCGCTGGGGCAGAACGGAAGAAACCTACGGTGAAGATCCTTTTCTTACTTCGGTAATGGGAGTAAGCTTCGTCAGCTCTTTTGAAAATCAGGGCATTATTACCACTCCGAAACATTTTTTAGCAAATGTGGGAGAGGGGGGAAGGGATTCGTATCCGATCCACTGGAGCAGAAGATATCTGGAGGAAACGCATTTAATTCCATTTGAAAAAGCCTTTCATCAGGGAAAAAGCCGCTCGGTAATGACCTCTTATAATCTGCTGGATGGAAGACCTTCGACAGCCAATCACTGGTTGTTGACAGAAAAATTAAAAAAAGAATGGAATTTTACAGGCTTCGTCATCAGTGATGCGAGTGCAGTAGGCGGTGCCAATGTACTGCATTTTACCGCGAAAGATTATGAAGATGCTTCTGCACAGGCGATGAATGCAGGCTTAGACGTTATCTTTCAGACTGAATATAAGCATTACAAACTTTTCATCCCGCCGTTTCTGGACGGAAGGATTTCTCAGCAGAGAATTGACGATGCGGTAGCAAGGGTTTTAAAGGCAAAATTTGAATTAGGCTTGTTCGAAAGTCCTTACGTTTCGGATCAACAAATTCAGGAATTAAAGAAAATCAATCATAAAGCTCTAGCCGAAAAAGCAGCCGTTGAATCTTTTGTTCTCCTTCAGAATACCAATAAAACACTTCCGGTTCCAG
Organism: Chryseobacterium sp. PET-29; assembly: GCF_025736815.1. Classification (NCBI taxonomy): domain Bacteria; kingdom Pseudomonadati; phylum Bacteroidota; class Flavobacteriia; order Flavobacteriales; family Weeksellaceae; genus Chryseobacterium; species Chryseobacterium sp. PET-29. Next base: position 251,678 of record NZ_CP107053.1, read on the forward strand.
AAACGATGAAAAAGATTCTGATTGTCGGGACTGATGCGGTGGATGCAAGATTGGGCGGATATTCAGGTCCCGGAAATAAGAAGGTCAGCATTCTGGATGGAATTAAAGATTTCGTTAAAAATAAAAATATCGAAATTACTTATTCAAAAGGAATCGACTGGAATCTGAAGAAGTTTGTCACCGTTCCTGCTGATTTTTTATCTTTTGAAAATCAGAAAGGATTAAAAGGAATGTATTTTTCCAATTCCGATTTAAAAGGGACTCCCGTTTTTGAAAAACAAGACGAACAGTTGAATTTTAAATGGACATTGTATTCCCCCGACCCTGAAAAATTGCAGCCTGATAACTATAGTGTACGCTGGAAAGGAAAGCTTAAAGCGCCCGCTTCCGGAAAATATCAGCTGGGACTGCGTGGAAATGATGGTTTCAGATTGTTTTTGAATGGAAAACTGCTGATCGACCACTGGGAAAAGTTAAGCTATTCAACCCAAACGATCGAACTTGATTTTGTGGAAGGAAAACAATATGACATTGTCGTGGAATTTCATGAAAACAGGGGAGAAGCGAATATTGAGCTGATCTGGAATTATGGTTTGCCAGACTACCAAAAGGATTTTAATGAAGCTGTAAAACTCGCTCAGCAAGCAGATTATATCATTATAACCGCAGGAATTCACGAAGGGGAATTTCAGGATCGGTCTTCGCTCAGTCTTCCAGGAAACCAGGAATCATTTATTCATGAAGTTTCAAAATTAAATAAACCGGTAACGGTTGTGCTGGTGGGTGGTTCTGCTATAAAAACTACGGATTGGAAAGATAAAGTAGGTGCTATTTTAGACATCTGGTATCCGGGAGAAGAAGGTGGAAATGCGGTGGCCAAAGTTCTTTTCGGGGTTGAAAATCCTTCGGGGAAATTACCAATTACTTTTCCGGTAGAAGAGGGGCAACTCCCGTTGTCTTACAATCATCATCCGACCGGACGTGGAAATGACTATTATGATCTGAGTGGCGAACCGCTGTATCCTTTTGGTTTCGGATTAAGCTATACGACTTTTGAAATTTCGGATTTACAGTTAAATAAACTACAGTTTACAACAAAAGATACGATTACTGCTACAGTCAATGTAAAGAATACAGGTTCAAAAGCGGGCAGTGAGGTTATACAGCTTTATGTGAAAGATTTACTAGCCTCGGTTTCAAGACCGATTATTGAACTGAAAGGATTTCAAAAAATATATTTAAAACCTGGAGAATCAAAACAAGTTTCGATTGAAGTTCCGGTGAAAGAATTACAGTTTTTAGACGAGAAAATGAACTGGATTGTTGAAAAGGGAACCTACCGGATTTTTGTCGGGAATTCTTCAAAAAACCTTCCGCTGAAACAGAATATCGAGGTGGAGTAATAAATTGTATTTGCTTATTTAATTATATTTGCTGCATTAATAAGGGTTATAAATAATGATAAAACGATTACTTTTAATAATTTGTATTTTACAGGCATCTCAATTCTTATATTCACAAAAATTTGATGATTCTGTATGTTGGGAGTATTTCAGGATTACGGATAAATTAAAAAAAGACCAGCCGGTTGATCCTTTGGAATGGAAGCATCTCATGAAAAATGAAGCCATACAGGTTTACCTTAAAGATCAGGGAGTAGACAGTATTTATACCGATAATTACAGGAAAATCATGGAAACAGTCTACATGCCAAAAAATGAAGCAAAACTCCAACAAAGGCTCAAAGATCCCTATAACAATTGGTGGACCTACATCATCAACGAATACAAGGTTAATGAAGATAAGATGAAAGCTTATCTTAAGAACATTGAACAACAGCCGGAAAAATATCTTGATCTTTCTTATCAGTACAGTTATCAGATGCTGCCTAAAAAAGATCATAAAAGAGCTCCGGAATATAAAATTACGATTATCCCTATTCATAATGATGCGCATGTTGAAAATGGCTGGATGATTTACACTTTACTGGCTGCTTATTTCAATGACTATAATAAAATGGGGGTATTGGGTGGCCATGAGTTTCAGCATGTGTTGCGGCCAAGAATGGATTTTGATGTTGATCAAAATGATCTTGTCATCGTAAGTATGCTGCAAAGAATTCTGAATGAAGGGTCGGCTGACCTTATAGACAAAAGATATCAGGGAGAGGATGCTAAAAATTTGCTGGAATTTCAGCGCGGATATCCCGAGAGTTTTCTATCTGACGGTTACAAAACATTAAAAAATATTGATTCTTTACTTTCTGTAAAACCTTTGGAGAAATCACAGTTAAAATTAAATAAGCTGTTTAAAGGATGGAATACAAGCGGACATATCCCGGGATATTATATGGCTAATATTATTGAAAAGGCAGGGTATAAGAAACAATTGATCAAACATATTGAGGATCCGTTTAATTTTGTATATCTGTATAATAAGTCAGCAAAGAGGACTAAAGATGCCTATGTAATTTCTGATCAGACCATTGCCATGATACAAGATCTTGATAAAAAATACAGGCCTAAATCGCATATTGTGCGACATCAGTAGAATATAATCAATTTTAATTTCCCAAGCTTCAAAATATTTTTAATAAGTATATTGAGGTGGGGTGATTTCCGGATAATTAAAGCCATAAGTGTATCGCAGACATCACATACGTCGGCACATTTTTAGCAGCAGTAGAATCAACTTTACATGAAAAATAAACATTATGAATTTAAAGTCGATATTAAAGGAAGCTAATGCCTGTATTGCTGCAGGCGACCACGAAGGATTTTTAAAATTTTGTACAAAAGATACTTATTGGACTTTTATTGGTGACCGTACGCTTAAAGGAATTGATGAGGTAAGAGCCTATATGCATGAAGCATACAAGGAACCTCCAAAATTTGAAGTTGCATTAATGATTGAAGAAGGTAATTATCTGACCGCTATGGGAACCATCAGTTTACTCAATGAAAATTCGGAATGGGTCGATTATGAATACTGTGACGTCTGGAGATTTGAAGACGGAAAGTTAGCTGAATTGAAGGCTTTTGTAGTCAGCTGATTTTAACTTAATTTACTTCTTTAAACTTTCTATTAATCGCAAAAGAGGCAAAAGATTTGGATACTTTTAATTAAAGTTCATAACATTAAATCTTTGATTTTTATTCTTTTGAGAACTTTGTTTTCTCTAATAAAAACTTTAAAATAGCCTTTTGCCTCTTTTGTGGTTAAATTTAAAATAGTTTAAACAGCTTTAATTCTAGTATAAAAATACATGACAAGCTAAACATTCTATAATAATAGATTCTTAAACATCAGAAACACTGCAGATTCTTAAGGAATGGTTTTTGCAAGTCTGTTACCAACCATAATCACTAAAAATCTATGAAAAATTATCTTCTACCAGCTTTTGCGCTGATCTTTTTCAGCTGTAAAGAAAATAAAAAGGAGAGTACAGCAATCGGAAAAGAGGTTGTCACGGAAACAGATACATTGAAGTTACCCGCTCCCGACGAGAAAAACTCCAAAAATAAATTCAGCAATGTCATTGGGTGGCCGCAGGGAAAAACTCCTGTTGCACCGGAAGGATTTACTGTGACGCGTTTTGCTGATAATATAAAAAGCCCGAGAAATATGATTCAGGCTGAAAACGGTGATATTTTTGTTGTCCTTTCCAATTCAGAACGTTCCACAACGGAAAAAATAAAAAATGACATCAGCGGGAAAAGTGATGCTGAGGTCGGAGGCAAATCGGCCAACAGGATCATCCTGTATCGTGATACCAATAAAGATGGCATTCCCGAATCGTCTTCCGTATTTATTGATAAGCTCAATCAGCCTTACGGAATGCTTATCATAAAAGATAAATTTTACGTTGCCAATACCGACGGACTTTGGGTATATCCTTATAAGTCTGGAGATACAAAAATTACCCAGCCTGGTAAAAAGATCGTCAGCCTTCCTGCAGGAGGATACAATAATCACTGGACCAGGAATTTAATTGCCAATAAAGATCAGTCTAAAATTTATATCAGCGTAGGTTCCGGAAGTAACGTCGGCGAAAACGGAATGGAAAATGAAGTACGGAGAGCCAACATTCTTGAAGTAGATCCTGATGGAACGGGGGAAAAGATTTATGCTGCGGGTTTAAGAAATCCCGTAGGCATGAGCTGGAACCCTGTTACCGGTGAACTATGGACAGTTGTCAATGAGCGCGATGAGCTTGGGGACGAGCTGGTTCCGGATTATCTGACCAGTGTAAAGCAGAACGCTTTTTATGGCTGGCCTTATGCTTATTTCGGTAAAAATGAAGACCCGAGGAGAAAAGGAGAAAAGCCTGATCTGGTTACAAAAACTATTGTTCCGGATGTTCCGCTGGGAAGTCACACGGCATCATTAGGATTAACATTCTATACTGGAAATCAGTTTCCGGAGAAATATAAAAACGGAGCTTTTATCGGTCAGCATGGATCTTGGAACCGGTCTTCACTGGTCGGTTATCAGGTAGCATTCGTTCCTTTTGCTAATGGTAAAGCTTCAGTTCCGTATCAGCCATTTCTTACCGGATTTATTGCCAATGAAGCCAAAGGCGATGTATACGGAAGACCGGTGGGCGTACTGCAGATTGCCGATGGTTCCTTACTTGTTGCCGATGATGTAAGCGGAATTGTATGGAGAGTTTCTTACAATAAAAAGTAATTTGGAATTGCTATCTAATTGTGGTATGATATATGCAAATATTTGATAAACCAGAATGATATGTGAGCTAAAGTTCAATCATTCAAAAATAAAAAGTCATGAAAAAGTTTTTAATTACCACACTTTTGTTTTTGGGTTTATCTGCAGAAGCTTCTGCACAGAAACATCCGCCACGTCCTCCTGCGCCGCCTCACCCTTCAAGAAGTGAGATGTACAACAATAAGGCGAGAGAGCTGGATAAAAAATACAATACCGAAAAAAGATTGATTCTAAATCATCCGCTTGCTACCAAAAAAATGAAGAGCGATCAGCTGAAAGCCCTGAATCTGCGATATCAAAATGAAAAACGACTGTTAAGGGCTACCAGATAAATTAAATACAATAAGGAATTAACTTCCGGATCAAAAAAGGAGAACACTTGAGTGTTTTCCTTTTTATGTTTTTAATTGACAAATAATCTGTTTTATTCCTCATCTATGTTAAAGCAAGAAACACTGAACATCCAATATTTTTCCTTAAATTCGCATAAAATTTTAAACTAATGAATTACGATATTATTGTCATCGGAAGTGGTCCCGGTGGATATGTTACTGCAATCAGAGCGGCACAATTGGGTTTCAAAACTGCAATTATCGAGAAAGAAAGCTTAGGAGGTATCTGCCTTAACTGGGGATGTATTCCTACGAAAGCTTTGCTGAAGTCTGCTCAGGTTTTTCATTATATCAATCACGCTGAAGATTATGGCTTGAATAAAGTGGAAGGTAGTTTTGAATTTCCGAACGTAATTCAGAGAAGCCGCGGTGTTGCCAATAAAATGAGCAAAGGAATCGAATTCTTAATGAAAAAGAACAAGATCGATGTTATTCTGGGAACTGCCAAAATTCAGAAAGGTAAAAAAGTTTCCGTTACTGATAAAGAAGGGAAAGTAACTGAATATACAGGGACGCACATCATCATCGCTACAGGTGCACGTTCAAGAGAATTGCCAAACCTTCCTCAGGATGGTAAAAAAGTAATCGGATACAGACAGGCGTTATCTCTTCCTGAGCAACCGAAATCGATGATCGTTGTAGGTTCCGGAGCGATCGGGGTGGAATTTGCCGACTTCTATAATACCATGGGAACCAAAGTAACGGTTGTAGAATTTATGCCGAATATCGTTCCTGTAGAAGACGAAGAAATCTCTAAACACTTAGAAAAATCCCTTAAAAAATCAGGGATTGAGATCATGACCAACGCTTCTGTTGAAAGTGTAGACACCACCGGAGAAGGCGTAAAAGCTAATGTAAAAACAGCAAAAGGAAATATCACGCTTGAAGCTGATATCTTATTGTCTGCTGTTGGTATTGCTGCCAATATTGAAAATATCGGACTTGAAGAAGTAGGAATCCAGACAGATAAAGGAAGAGTGCTGGTAAACGAATGGTACGAAACTTCAGTTCCGGGATATTATGCGATTGGTGATATCATTCCAACTCAGGCTTTAGCACACGTTGCTTCTGCGGAAGGAATTACCTGTGTTGAGAAAATCAAAGGATTGCATGTTGAAAAAATAGACTATGGCAATATTCCTGGATGTACTTACTGTCACCCTGAAGTTGCTTCTGTGGGGCTTACCGAAAAGCAGGCTAAAGAGAAAGGATATGAAATTAAAGTTGGAAAATTCCCTCTTTCTGCAAGTGGAAAAGCAACTGCCAATGGAAATACGGATGGTTTCATCAAAGTGATTTTCGATGCTAAATATGGGGAATGGCTAGGTTGTCACATGATCGGAGAAGGTGTTACGGATATGGTTGCAGAAGCGGTTGTTGCCAGAAAACTGGAAACTACCGGTCATGAGATCATCAAATCGATCCATCCGCATCCAACAGTATCCGAAGCGATTATGGAAGCTGCTGCTGCTGCTTATGGAGAAGTGATCCATATTTAATTTGATAATTAAATTATAAATATAGTAAACCACAGATTTTGTCTGTGGTTTTTCTTTTTGAAAGAGCCTGTTTAAATTGACATTTAAAGTTTTTAAATTCTATTATTTTTAAACGCGAAGATTTAATTCAACTTTACACATTACTTTTAGAAAGCAAAGGCAAATAAAATTTGCTTCACAAAGCTTGAAGAAATAGCTTTATCAAATCAACTTGTTGATTCTGCTTTGCTTACTTAAATAACTAAGTCTTTAAATTAGATCTTTGCGTCAAAAAATGAATGAAATTTTTGAATAATTAATCAAATTTAAACGAGCTTTAGGATAATTTTTTTTGATTTTATCTCAGTTATTTTCTTAATTTTATTCACTAAACAAAATACAAATTAAAATAAATTATGTTCAAAAAATTAGCTGCAGAAGCATTAGGACTTGGAGATATTGGTAAAATTATTCCTTCTCACGATTATGATAAAGTAGATTCTGATGATTACATTTTATCGGAAGATAATGAAAAGATTTTCTTCCTCATCAAATCCAAAAGAGATGAATATTGCTTTACCAACAGAGCATTGATCCATATTGACGGCGCAAGTGCCCTGGATAAAAAAAGAGTATTGAGAAGATATGAATATTATCAGTTTCCTTTCTCAAATATTGCTTTGCAGACGGCAGGAACCATCGACCTGGATGTTGAAATTTCATTTAATATCGGGAATGTTCCGTTTATGATCAGTGTCACAAAAAGTCAGATTGATCAGTTAAAAGATCTTTATAAAGCGCTTCTGGCGATTCAGCAGGCAGTGCATCATAATCAGTCATTGCTTAATTTTTCGAATGACAGTCTGCAAAAAGCGATCACTACCGTAGCATCAGGAAAACAGGAAAATGTATCGAAAAGTCAGGAATTAAGAACCGTTAACGAATACATTTTTGCCTGGAATACTACCAGCTTTGATAAGTATAATCAGAAAGACTTTTCAAAGATCTTCGAAAAATATATTAATAATTAATACGATAAAACTTTAAAAGCCCGTAATGTCGGTTTTTTTTAAATGACACTTTTTTTTAGTAATTATATATTTAAATTAAAGTTTTATAGAGATAATCTGTTATTGAGAAATATTAAAAGTATTTATCAATTGTTACCCACCGGTCATCTATGTTATCTACTACTATTTAACAAAAAATTAGTAAAAACAGACATTCTATTTTGTGGTATTTTCTTACATTTATTCAATGAATATTGAAAAAGTAGGTCTTGTTTTATCAGGCGGCGGTACAAAAGGAATTGCACACGCAGGAGTTTTAAAATTCCTGAGAGAAAAAGATATTGATGTTCATGTTCTGTCTTGCTGTAGTGCAGGCTCTATTGTAGGATGTATGTACGCCGTAGGAAAAAGTCCGGAAGAAATTCTGGAATTCTTTAATTCGGTATATTTTTTCAACTGGAAACATTTTGCATTCAATCAGCCGGGGTTGGTCTCTTCGGTGATTTTCAGGAATTATCTGAACCCCATTTTCGGAGATATGAAACTGAAAGATCTCGGAAAAGAGGTGAAAATTGTAGCTACAGAACTGGTAAGCGGAACGGAAAAAATTTTTGATGAAAATTTTAAAGTTGTGGACGCCATTATCGCTTCATGTTCCATACCGGGGATTACAACGCCTTACATTATTAACGAAGAAATGTACTGCGATGGAGGAGTGCTGAATAATTTCCCTGCAGATATCATCAGAGGTGAATGTGATAAACTGATCGGGGTCTTTGTTTCCCCGCCTCATGATATTAAAATTAATGATCTTAAATCAATCAAAGCAATTGTCTCAAGATCATACGATCTTCTATCTTACAGAATCGAGAAAATAAAATTTGATTATTGCGACTGGTTTATTTCCTCACAGGAACTCTCAACATACGGAACTTTTGAAAGAAGAAAAGACCGCCTCGAAAAAATATTTCAAATTGGGTACCAGGCCGCAAAGGAAAGCTTTAATGAAAGTAATTTTTATCTGTTAAAAAAAGCCGGAACATAAAAAAAGCTCACTGAAGCGAGCTTTTTTTCTTAATTTTTTACAACTACTGCATCCTGCTTTACAATCGTCTTTCCGTCCTGATCTTCTACGGTGAGTGTATAAGGAGCTTTTTTAGGAGAATCGGTGAGGTAGTTCCTCCAAACCTGATAGGTGTATCCTTCATTACCAAATTCAAAATAATAATTTCCTCCGGTTCCGTCAGGAATCAATTCTCCGCCACTGATAATCATGCTCGGCTTGGAAGTGATTTTTCCATTGGCAGGCCATGATTGGTAAAGATATTTTCCATCCGGCTGCTGATCAATTTTAATTTTAAATTTTTTCGTTTTTAGGATCACGGATTTTGGAATTTTCTGTGAAACCTGCTTCGTAACATTTTGCGGAATTACAGGCTGTTGCAGATCTTTAGCTGAAAATATGCTAATGTTCATCATGCATAATGCTCCCCATACAATTGATTTAATCATAATTTTAATATTTTGTCAGTGTCTTAAAATTATCAAATTTAAAGCCAATTAAGGATTCATTTCAGAGACGACGGATGCCTGGGTATAACTTGCAAAAGCCTCCTCCAGACTTCCGAATTTACCTTTAAATTCATTAATAGGACAATCCTGAAGAATATTACCTTTATGAATAAGAATTACGCGGGAACATAGCGCTTCTACTTCCTGCATGATGTGGGTGGAAAGCAATACGGTCTTTTGCTGTCCGATTTCTTTCACCACGTTTCTGATTTCAATAATCTGGTTTGGATCAAGTCCGTTAGTCGGCTCATCCAGGATTAAAAGATCCGGCTGATGGATAATGGCCTGGGCAAGACCTACCCTCTGTTTATATCCTTTGGAAAGTTGCCCGATTTTCTTTGTCTTTTCAGGAGTAATCCCTACAAGTTCTATAACCTCATCTACTCTGGAAGAGGGGATGTGGTGAATATTAGCTACAAACTGAAGGTATTCTTTTACAAACATCTCAAGATAAAGCGGATTGTTTTCCGGAAGGAAGCCAATCTTTTTTTTGCTTTCTATCTCATTTTCGGTAATATTTTTACCGTTGAAGATGATTTCTCCTTCATCAATTTTTAAAGCTCCTACAATAGATTTCATTAACGTGGATTTCCCGGCGCCGTTTGGTCCCAAAAGCCCTATAATCTCATTTTTGTCTATGGAAATATTGATGTTGTTCAGTGCAGTTTGTTCACCGAATTTCTTAGTTAAATTATTTATCTGAAGAGACATATTCGTAATGATCTTTTTGCAAAAATAAAAATAAAAAAGCTCATTCCGGTGAATGAGCCTGGTTAATATTTTCTATAATTGATTATTTCTTAGTTTTCTTATCTTTATTTCCGGATTCTGATGCTGTAACATTATTCGCAGGCCTGTTTCCGGTATTTCCTATTGCAGCCGCAGCCGGCTTTTCATAAAGAGAAGATTTTCCGTTTTGTCTTCCGAAAATTTTATCAATCTGTTTTTTGTTCAGAAATTGCGATTTTCCTACGTACTTTCTGTTTTTATTAATATACTGAATAAACTGAACCGTAGGCTGCCCGAAATTCTTCTCAAAATGAAGTTCAATGATATCATTAGGAAGTTCCAGGACAATGTTGCTAACAGGTATATCAATAAATCCATTGCTGATAAGCTCATATAAACCTGAAACATCTTTATTGAGATTTTCAAAGGAAAAAGAGCGGAATGTATTTAGGTTAGCAGTATTCAGATCCTGATAATTTATGGTAAATTTATTGTCCTTTTTATATAAACCAACAGAATTATCTTTACCGATTTCTACCACAGTTTCATTTTTCAGCACTTTGATTTGTGAGAAAGCCGAAAAACCTAACAAACATGCAAATAGTAGAATAATTTTTCTCATTACTTGATTTTTTAATGCTTTATAAACTTGGTATTATTTAAATATCGAATGCAGAAGCAGTTTGATATTATATAAGCAAATGTAAAAAAAAAAATCCATATCGGCTTCTCGGTAAAAATGGCAATACATGCTGTATCTGTGTTATTGCAATTAAATTTAAGATATAGTTAATATAAAAATTCAGATATGAAGTTTAATTCTTCAATGTTTGATATTGAATTTCAGGAAACTGTAAATTTTTATAATAAGAATCAATATTATATTGGAAAAAAAACGTCGGCGTAATAAGTTGCTGTTTATCCCTAAAAACTACTTATCTGATAAGTAATTTTTTAATTCATAAATGTTTTTTTGGTTGATAATAATTTTAAAATAAAGTATGACATAGTTAAATTTTAATGTTAAATTTTATAAAAATTAAAGCGTATAAAAAACATATATGCTATGCATATAAAACACCTTAAATAGCTGATAAGCAACTTTGTTTAGGTACCACATATTTTTAAATTATTGTTTCTGAAGCGCGTTGTCAAACATTTTATTGGTGTAAATGGTATAATAATTGAATAATGAAGAGCACGAGCTGAAACCTCTGATTTTAATTTGTTCTGTTTTTAAAAACAGGACAGGTTATTTGTTAATAAACATTAAAAAAAATCATATGAAATCAAAACTATCAATCTTATCGTTGGCAATAGCATTACCCACATGCCTTTTTGCTCAGGATTCATTACAGGTTATGAATAACACACAGTATCCGAATACTTTCTCTTCAGGATCTGCAGATGTACAACCATTTACAAACTCTGCAAAGAGATTCAATGACTGGTCAATCTCTTTTGGTGCTGGTGTGCCTTGGCTACAAAGTGCTGATCTTGTATCTTATAAAACAAAAGACGGTTACGGAAAAGATTTATTTGGTTATTCTGCATATGTGAGTGTAGATAAAGCCATTACACATGCTTTCGGATTAAAACTACAATATGACCGAGGTGAAACAAGACAGGGGTATTTTAATACCAAAGATGCTGCACCTGCAAACGCTGCTGCTAATAATCAGTATGGAGCAAGAACACAATATGATGCGATCTCTATTTTAGGAGATATTAATTTCTCTAATCTTTTAAGAAGAGTTGATAACAAATCACCATTCAGATGGGCATTACACGGTTATGCAGGTATTGGTACTTTATCATACAGAGCTTACCTAAAAGATGAAACAGGACAAAGGTTAATGACTGAGATCAAACCATTTAGATTTGATTCATTTTTTGGACAGGCTGGTGCCGGTTTGAAATATAAAATCAGTAACCGCCTTGATCTGGAAGGAAGAGTAATGTATGTTGTAACGACAGATGATGCATTTGATGGTGGAGGCCAGCAGTACAGTGCAATCAACAGAAGAAATAATAAAAGTTCTGATAATTTCATCAATACAACTTTAGGGCTTACTGTTAATTTAGGAAAACATGAATCTCACCTGATGTGGCATGATCCTTTGCAGGAAGCTTATTACAAAATTAGCGTTTTGGAATCTAAAGTTACAGATTTAGTAGTTTGTAAAAATGGAGATGCTGATAATGACGGTGTTTGTGACGATTGGGACAGACAACTTGATACTCCTGCAGGTGCAAGAGTAGATGGATCAGGAGTTGCTTTAGACGTAGATCTTGACGGAGTAATCGACCTTTACGACAAATGTGTAACCGTTCCGGGAAGTGTGGAAAATAACGGATGTCCGGATCAGACTCAGGGACAGGGTGCTGTTGCCGAAACAGAAACAAAACTTGAAGGTATTGAATTTGACCTTAATTCAGACAGAATCTTACCTTCAAACACGCCGATCTTAAATAACGCAGTAAGCTATATCAATTCATCAGACGGTTCATATACTGTTGTTGGGGCTACTGATACAAGAGGAACTGAAGCTTACAACAAAATGTTGTCTGAAAGAAGAGCTAATAATGTAAAAAATTATTTGATGCAGAATGGTGTGCAGTCAGGAAAACTTGATGCTCAGGGAAATGGTAAAACAGACCTGAAATATCCTGAATGTGATCCTGCTTCAAAATGTCCTGAATGGAAAAACAGAGCGAATAGAAGAGTGTATTTTAAAGCAAAATAAATTATAATAACTTCTAATTGGAGGGCTGCCGTTGTAACGGCAGCCTTTTTTGTTGACAGCACAAATATTTCCGGTTCTTTTTGGCTACAACAATCTTACTTTAGGATACATTAATATTTACGAATGTACGCAACTTTGTATCAACAAAATAAAAGATAATGAAAGTATTTGTAACAGGAGCTTCAGGATTTATAGGTTCCGCAATTGTAAGAGAATTAATTGATGCGGGACACCAGGTCACCGGTTTGGCACGTTCGGAAAAATCAGCAGAAAAAATCAGGCAGGCAGGGGCAGAAGCTGTGGAAGGCAGCCTTGCGGATGTGGAAATATTGAAACAACATGCTTTGTATGCAGATGGTATTATTCACACGGCCTTTTCTCATGACTTTATGATTTCAAAGGATATTTCGCAGTTTCCTAAAGCAGCAGAAATGGATCGTATAGCTATTGAAACAATGGGTGAAGTGTTAATAGCTACTGATAAACCACTTATTGTCACTGCCGGACTTCTGGGTTTACCTCTTATTAACGGAAAGATAACGGAAGAAAGTGTTGCCGAAAATTCTTTACGGGCTTCTGAAACAACAGCACTGAAGCTTGCAGAAAGAGGGATCAATACTTCGGTAATCAGGTTAGCCCCTTCTGTTCACGACGTGGGTGATTATGGTTTTGTCCCCTTTATGATCTCGCAGGCAAAGGAAAATGGTGTTTCTGCATATCCCGGAAATGGAAATAACCGATGGACAGGAATACACCGACTGGATGCCGCACGATTATTCCGTCTCGCGTTGGAAAAAGGTGCGCGCGGTGCTTTATATAACGGTGTGGAGGATGAAAGTATTGAACTGAAAGAATTGGCAGCACTGATCGGTGAGAAATTACATGTCCCTCTGAAAGCTGTGTCCGGAGAAGACTTAAACAAACATTTTGAATGGCTGGCCCACTTTATTACTATGGATTGTCCCGTAAGTAATCTTAAAACAAAAAGACAATTAGACTGGGAGCCAATGCATATCAGCTTATTGAAAGATATTGAAAAGAATTATTTTTAAATTTGTCTAATGGAGCAGAAAAAAATAATCAGGATAAAATCAATCAGCGAATTTCATCAGTTCAGAGGTTTGCCAAAACCTGCACATCCGCTCATTAGTATTGTAGATTATGCTTCTATAAAACACCAGCCTGAAATGGAAGAAACAAGCTGGATGTTTGATTTTTATCAGATTTCCGTTAAAAAAGGAATTGATGGAAAATTTAAGTACGGACAGCTGGACTATGATTTTGATGATGGGGTGATGTTTTTTATTGCTCCGAACCAGATTTTTAATATACGCGTCAATCATCATTCAAAGATGGAGCGTTCAGGATGGATGTTGCTTATACATCCAGATTTTTTCTGGAATACATCACTTGCAAAAACCATCAGCCGTTATGAATATTTTGATTATTCGGTAAATGAAGCCTTATTTCTTTCTGAAAAAGAAGAAAACATACTTAACGAAATAGTGGAAAACATCCGGGAAGAGTATCATTCAAACATTGATAAATACAGCAGGAAAATCATCATTTCTCATATCGAAACGTTACTAAGTTATGCTGAGAGATTTTACAGCCGCCAGTTCATAACCCGGGAAAAAGCGAATCACCAGATTCTGGATAAGGTGGAAAATTTGCTAAATGAATATTTTGCAGATGATTTAATCTCCAAAAAACTGCCTACCGTACAATATGTTGCAGATGCTTTAAATATTTCTCCCAAGTATCTCAGTGGTTTGCTTAAAACATTAACCGGGCAGGGGACACAGCAACATATTCATGGGAAATTAATTGAAAAAGCCAAAGAAAAATTATCCACTACCAATCTTTCGATAAGTGAAATTGCTTACGAGCTGGGTTTCGAACATTCGCAGTCTTTCAGCAAACTGTTCAAAACAAAGACTGATCTTTCGCCTCTGGAATTTCGTGCTTCCTTTGATTAGTTTGACAGGTAATTTAAATTATTAATTAATATAAACATCACAAATTGTTCCCGGAACTGGACTTCGGGAACAATTTTGTTATAATTAAAACTGAAAAAATTGATGCCTGTAAAACCCGTTTTTATTTACTTCACGATAATTCATTAAAAATTATTTTTTCAAACGTCATGTTTTGTCGTCTCTCCATGTGATCTTTGCTGCACAGATTAAAGAAAGATATTGTGATTTATATAATTTATTCGTCTAATATTAAAATTAAGTTACAAATTTTCATTTAAATGTTAAAGTTTAGAAAATTTAATAATTGATATGATATTTTTCTTAGTTTTGTGAATTATAAAAACTAATGACCATGACAACTCATACGTTTTCAATTTTTTTGAAACATCAGAAATACTATACATACAATTTTATCTAAAATACGTCAACCGAATTTAGGGTAAAAACTAATAACACACTTTCAATTTTCACAAACAAAATCCACTTATGCTACACCTTCGACAATCGAGGATTGTTACGATGCTTATGCTGTCGTGCTCATTCTCGGCTTATGCCCAATTGGTAGGCTCCGATGTCCAGCTTTGGGAAAAAACCAATCCTACTCTGCGGGAAGCGACCAGGTGCCGGGATGAAAATCTGCTGAATTTCCATTGCGGTATCAAGGACAAGTCTCTCAAAAAGTACATCAAGTACAGTAAAAACAAGAGCCATACGCTCAGTCTGGTTCATGCTTCAAAAGAAGATGAAATGATCTGGATGAATCCGGACAAAGAAGTTTCTTTAGGAAATACAGTCTATAACAAAGGTAAAGAGGCAAAAGAAATCGGTAAAAAGCCGAGTATTTTTTCCTTTACCGGAACTGCAGATCCGGACAAGCAGAAAACTGACAGCTTAAAGATCAGATTTGAAGATCAGAATCTTTATGAAATGATTTTCCTGCCGAGAAAAGCAAAAACAACGGATCTTAATAAAATTCATTCCTATCTTTCTATTAAATACGGAATATCTTTAGAAAAAGGTAAATATTACGGAAGCGACGGAAAAGTAATCTGGGATCCTGAACAACACAAAGATTACAGTTACAGGCCAACGGGTCTGGGAAGAGATGATGGAAACGAACTGTATCAGAAACAGTCTTCCAACCAGGCAGATCCTTTTTTAGCTATCGGAATGAACAATATCTTCAGAACAAATTCTGAAAATGCAACCGTTCTGGACAATAATAATTTTGTCATGTGGTCTGATGACAACAAAGATATGTCTTTAAAAAATGACAGAATTCTGGATGTGCTTGATAGAAACTGGGAAATTGGTTTTATCGGAAATAAAATTCCTAAGACCGGTTACCAAGTGAGAATTATTAAAGAAACTGTGAATCCAAAGGCTTTACCGCTTTCTTACTGGATGCTTCTGAAAAAAGACAACGGGGAAATTCAAAAGATTGCAGGGGTTGAAAACGGGAATTATGTTACTTTCAGTAAAGTTGATTTCATCGATCCTTTCGATACGGGAAATACCACGCATTTCACGTTTGCCGTAAGCCCTTTGAAGAATACGAAACCTGAAACCGGAAATCAGGACCCGAGATCAAATACAATCAGTGAAAAAGATATTTCTCTGGACCTTACAAAGATTTCATTGTACCCTAATCCGGTGAAAAAAGATCAAAACTTTACCATTGTCTTCCCGCCTATGGAGAATCTTATCATCTCTATTTATGACGGCGGCGGCAGATTGGTAACGTTAGATAAAGTAGATGAAAAGGCAAAATCTTATGTCAATCACCTGCCTGTCCAGAGTTCATATCTGATCAATCTTACCCAGAACGGAAAAATTATTAAAACTTTTAAACTAATCGTCGATTAAAACCACACCCATGAAAATAGACATGAAACGGCTTCCTCTTACGAAGAAGTCATGCCTTCTGATGTTCTTTTTTGCTTGTATGTTTGTTTTTGCAAGCTTTACAAGGGAAGACAGGCAGAAGGTGCGGGCGTTTAAAAAAGATTTGATGAGTAAGCTGACCGATAAAAAAGACGTCGATTCACTCAAAGAAGCTTCCAGTGAGAAATCTTCGGAAAAATCTTTAGCCACAAACCGTGAGAAGAATATTTCTCCGGATATTTTATCAAAAAATAATCCTTTCACTACAGGAACAAGAGATGCTGAATTATCTGAAATGAATAATGTTTCGGCTGATGTCATTTCTTATCCTTCAAAAGAAAGGGAAGGAACCATCGGTACTTTTTCTGAAGAAGAGGAAGACCGGATTTCAGACAACTTTTTCACCATTGATGTGCCTGCCGGCAACAGCAAAAGTGCGATTGCTTATCTGGAATATGATCTTTTCGGACTTGCTTCTCATCAGTCTGTATCAAGATCAATTAATAATAACGTAGCCATAGGGGGAGACATTGTTGTGCCAAGTGCAAAATGGAGCCATCAAAAAGAAGTACTGAGCGCTGCGCTTATTAAAAACGGACAGAATACGATTTTATTTACTTCGCCGTCTGACGGAGTGAAATATAAAATTAAAAACCTGAAAATCGTTTTCGATAAAGAAAAGAGATCTTATGACCATGTGGTGGTAAGTTCTGTTCTTTCAGGAGATAAATTATATGTAAAAGGAAATAACGTTACCGGAGCATCTGCCACGATTAATAATGAATCTGTTTCTGTTAAAAACGGAGAATTTGAAAAAGTAATTCAGCTAACAGAAACTGATAAAGCAAAAGGAAGCTTTTTAATTACGGCAAACGGAACTACCGGAAGTTATAAAATTCCTGCAGAAACTACATCTTTCAGAACAGTAAATAATTCCTATTATAATGCCAAAGGAATTTCTGTTTCAAAAGATCAGGAATTTAGTGTAGATTATGAGGGAATCAATATCAAGATTGAAAAAGAAACTTCGGAATCAGCCTATTTTGAGGTTTTAAAACTGAGAGCTAAAGATTTTCCTTCAACTTCACAGGGACTGAAAAATGTTACGGCAAATAATTCTGCGTACAGAATATCTTTAATCTCAGGGAAATTAAACAAAAAAATAAAGATTACGATTCCTTACGACGAAAAACGTTTAGGACTGATCTCACCGAAAGACATCAAAATTTTCCATTTCGATTATGCTAAAAAGCAATGGGCGATGGACAAATCTGCGATGGTGGATACCAAAGCCAAAACGGTTACCGTAGAAGGGGACGGAGATACGGATTATATCAACGGGGTTATTTCCACTCCGGAATCCCCGCAGCTGAATGCTTTTACTCCAACAAGTATCAGCGGGCTAAAGGCAGGAGATCCTATGGCTGCCATTCAGCTGATGAGTCCTCCGACAGCTAGTCAGAAAGGAGATGCCAATATGAACTATCCGATTACGGTACCATCAGGATTGGGCGGTCTCCAGCCCTCTTTGTCGATTGGTTACAGCAGTGGAGGCAGCA
The DNA here is from genome assembly GCF_025736815.1 of Chryseobacterium sp. PET-29. Classification (NCBI taxonomy): domain Bacteria; kingdom Pseudomonadati; phylum Bacteroidota; class Flavobacteriia; order Flavobacteriales; family Weeksellaceae; genus Chryseobacterium; species Chryseobacterium sp. PET-29. The sequence goes on from NZ_CP107053.1 coordinate 269,756, forward strand.
ATGGCTGGATGGGTGAAGGATGGGATGTGCAGGGACTTTCTGCCATCAGCATTGATACAAGATGGGGAGCTCCGCAGTTTGACGGCACTACCGAAACCGAACTGTACTCAATGGATGGCGAAATGTTGGTGTATCCTAACAATTATCTTCCTCACAGGCATAATGATGTAAGCGAAACCAATACGGCTTTTACAACAGATAAACAGCCGAGAACTTCATATGCAACGCCGGGAAATACAGGTGTAAAGAAATTTTACTTAAGAAAAAACCATGACTTTTCTATCATAGAAAGAATAGGAGATAATCCTACCAATTATTCATGGAAAGTTACCTCAACAGATGGTACGAAGAGTTATTACGGAGGTGGAGATCAGTTCGTGATTAAAAATTCTGCCAATCAGATTGTGCATTGGGCGTTGAGAAGAATTGAAGATGTTCATGGGAATTCTATGAATTTCACCTATTATTATTCTCAGGTAAATTTCGGAACCAATAATAATAACAGTAACCTGAATGGAGGTGTTTATTTTCATATCAGACAGATTTCTTATGGGAAGAATGGTGACTATACTGTTAATTTTAATGCGGAAACGGGACTTAGCAGAACTGATCTGAACATCAATGCAAAGCAGGGCGTAAAAAGAGTAGAACCTTATTTATTAAGAAATATTACTGTAAATTATCAGGGGCAGCTAATCCGTACTTATGGTATGGAATACGAAACCGGACAGTTTTCTAAAACAAGGTTGAAAAGATTATATCTTGACGGGGGAGATTCGCCGGGTAAATACAGTCTTTTAGGAGATTACGATTTCCAGTATTATGACGATGTTGCAGACGGTTCTATCTTTGGAGGAAACGTAACGGTACCTGTTAACAATTCAATCAATGTTTTTGGTGGTTTGGTTCAGGGATTATTAACCCCTTCAAGAATCAGTGGAAACAGTGCGACGGAAACAGGATTCAATTTCAGGGCTGCAGCAGGATTAAACTTATATTATCCTTCCAATGATGCTTACGGACATATCATGTTCGGTCTTCCTTTCGGATTTTCAGATACGGAAGCTAAAACCATGCAGCAGCTGATTGATTTCAATGGCGACGGAATCCAGGATATGATCTATAAGAACAATTCCGGACTGTATTTCAGCCAGGGATCACTGTCCAATGGTGCGTTATCTTTCGGACAGCCTACAGAGTTATTGAACTTCAACAGCAACTTCTCTTTTACAAAAAGTAAAACAAGCAGTTCCGGATGGGACATGGGACTTTTTATCAAGAGCAGAAGTATGATCACCTCTAAGGCTTCCAGTACAACATCTACTTACCTTACAGATGGAAATTCTGATGGTTTGATGGATATTGTTCACAACGGTGAAGTCTGGTTTAACAAGTTTAATACGTCTACGGGGAAACCGGAAATGACCAAGCATAGTGAGTACACGGAAAACATGATCGTAAAGGCGAAAGCCATTGATCCTCCGTTTAATCCTAAAACCGATCCACCGTTACAGGAACCAATGACCCCTGTTGTTGACGTAGTAAAAGTATGGGTGGCACCTAAAGACGGATATATTAAATTTACGGATAATATCAGTATAGGACCTTATTTTGTTGGAACTACAAATCCGAATTTCAAAACATTGTATTCTGTTGAGATTCTTAATCCGATCGTTACAGGTGTAACAAAACATGGTAGAATTTATATGACGGAGCTGGATTCTAATGGTCCCTCTAGCGCATCAATTTATATTGAGAGATATAATGATTATTATTCCCAGATCCAGAGTATGCTGCCTAACAATGTGGATCACTTTGGAATCAATAATACCAATCGTCTGTATGTAAAAAGTGGCGAAAAAGTATACATAAGGCTTCATAAGAATAAGGATTATAATGTAGAAATCAATTCCAATCCAAAGATCACTTATATTGATGCAAACGGAAATGAGATTGTTAATAGTTCCGACTATTCTCAGGATTTGTTTATGGTTAATAATGGAAGCTATTCTGATAATTTCTTCTTAAACAATGAAATGGCGCCAATTTATCTGGATACGCCAGGTACTGCTGAAATTGATGTAGCCCCAGTAAGTTTTGCGTATTCTGTAAGTGATTTTAAATTCAAGATCTACAAGGATAATATTAATGCCAATACCACACAGGAAATTTATTCTGAATCCCGTCCTCAAAGCGATGTTGCATTTACAACCAATGCCGTTTCACAATTTATTACGGTAAACCCCGGTGAACCGGTCTATCTGAGATTTGTGGTAGAATCAGATTCTCATGTTGCATCCCTAACCAGCAACTGGCAGGGAAAAATTGGGGTTACTTATACAGCAAATACGCCTACACCAACGAATCCGAATGCTATAACATTTGTAGATTTTAATACGGTACCGCAATATCCGTCTTATGTAATTACTCAGTTTTCTGAAAAATTCAATGTAAAAAATTATATTAGTCTTTCAGGATCTCATGATTATAAGGCACAGATCAAAAAGAATATTACCAATTTTTCTACATTAGGCGTTGGTTCTTTCTACTATATCATTAAAAGAGGAAATACAACAGTTGCCAAAAGAAAGGTTATTGTAGATAATACCAATAATTCTGTAGAAGAGCAGGATATGATCTTAAATCAGCCTGTTTCCGGAATTTCTCCGGCAACATTTTATACCGGATCTACAACAAGTACTCTTTTAAAACCATGGTTGATTACGATTCAGGTATATTGTAATACTGATGCCGAATATGCTTTATATAAGAAATATTCTGCTTATTTCCAGAATAAACCATTTAATATCTATTATGATAATGATATTTTAATTACTGATACACCACATACATCGATAAACTCGGCGATGTACAGCTCGAAAGTTAAATTTTTCAATAACTGGGGCCAGTTTTTATACAATCAGGATCAGGCTTATCCTGCCATCCAGGGAACAATAGATAACTATGGTGCCATGATTACTCCGGAAGCACTTTCGGATAATCCGCCTTTGCAGCCTTTATACAGCACTTGTTCACAGCTATATCCGAATCAGAATCAACAGCAGCTTTTAGCTGAATGTATTGCAAACAATATGGCGAATCCAAGTAATGGAAACGCAACGGCAGTAGTCATTTCACCGATGAAGCCGTATCTATTGAGGCAGAGAAACCGTTTTGTACCAAGATGGATCGGTACAGCACTAGAGCAGTTTACAACACCATTGTCTTTTAAAGATGATGATACACAGCCTGCTTATTTTAATAATCCTAATCCGGATCCATTTCCTGCGCCAATTCAATCAATGGGTTCGGCACAGATTTCTGTGGACACTACGATGAAGGCGATTGATAAGAAAACACGCAGTACGTCAAGAAATACTACGGACGGAGTTGCTATTTCGCAAATTAATACGAATTCTGCCAACTCTATTACGGAGCTTCTTTATCCGGGAAGTGTGGTTACACAGGATTTCATGGATATGAATGGTGACGGGTACCCAGATATGGTGTACGCGGAATCAAGACAGATGACCAACAGTACGGGAGGACTGAAAGATACGGAAAGCAACCCTGTTTTCGGATATCCGACAGATTCTTTCAGCTTACAGGAAATGAATTCCGTAGGATTCTCTTATAATGCCTATTCCGTAGGTGGAAGAATCGATGCTTTCGGGCCATCAACCTCATCTGCGAAACCGGATATGTCATTGACATGGTCTGCGGGGATTTCAGTGAGTGCCGGAATTAATAAATATTTTAATTCTACGGATTATGCCAAGGAATATTATCTGGATATCAACGGTGACGGACTGCCGGACAGAGTAAGAAACGGAGGTACTTCCGGGATAACTTACAGTCTGAACTTAGGTAAAAATTTCTCCGGAAATGATAAATTCGAAAATCTTATCTCTTACAGATCTCACCCTGTAGGTGGAGTCAATGTATCCATTGGAGGAGGTCTTTCTGCCAATCTGCAATCTTTGTCAAGTTTCGGATTCGGGATCAGTGCAAGTGCGGGAGCATCTGCATCGAAAGGATCTTCTGATGTATTGTATGAAGATATCAACGGCGACGGCCTTATTGATATCCTGGAAATTAACAGTACAAATAAAACGACTGCAGTACGTTATAACTTAGGAAATAAATTTGATATTGCGAGACCTTTGTTAAGATCCAATTCTGCAATAGACTTTACAGAAGAGAACCAATCTTACAACGGATCATTATCTTTCGGAGGGAATCTGATGGTGAATATCGGGCCGATTACCATTGTTCCGATCCTTCCGATCCTGATCTTGTACATCAAAGCAGGAGCGGGGGCCAATGCCAATTTCGGGATCAATGTTTCCGAGGTGAAAAAGATCTTCAAAGATATGAACGGTGACGGCTATGCCGATCTGGTAATGGATAATGGCGGAAATGCTTTCACGGTAAACTATTCAAGAATTGGAAGAACCAATAAACTGAAGCAGGTAACCAGCAAAATTACGCAGGGAAAATACACAATAGATTATCAGTTTACCGCACCGAATTACCAGGATTCTCGTGCAAAACTGGTAGTAAAAGAGGTAAAAGTGCTGAATCCGGATCTTTTTGACACCAATTATACCAATACAGATGCATCTAAAGACATGGTGACAAGGTACACCTTTGAGAATTCCAGATATGACAGACGTGAAAGAGATAATTTTGGGTTTGAGACGGTAATTTCCGAAGAAATGCTTGATGCCAATAATGCGTACAGAAAAACTGTGGATACGTATTACAACAGCAGCTATTTTTTCAACGGTTTGTTAAGAAGCAGTCAAAAGTTTGATGGATCAGGAAATTTACTTTCTGAACATTTCAATACATACAAGCTTTACAAGTTTATCAACGGTGTTTCGGAGATTGATATTAATAATGCGATTTTGAATCCAAGCGTGTATGATACGGGCGGAAAAGAAGGAAGAAGAATGGCAACTGTACTTCTTGCTAAAAAAGATAAAATAGCATACGAAACAGGAGGTAGTATTCAGACTACTGAAGAAATGTTCTACAGTACAAAAGGGCATCTTAAGAAGTTTCAGTACACGAGCCCTACAAGAGCGTATAATTCTGTAATAGATTATTGGAGTGGGCTGAATAATAATCTTATGAAAATACCTAAGGAAATTTTAGTTTATGAAGGAACAGGAAATTCCACTTTATTAAGACAAAGAAAGACTTCAAACATCAATGCTAATACGGGTAAGATAGGTACGGTTTCTGTTTTTGACGGAACGAATGACATTCAGACGGATTATGCGTATGATTCTTACGGAAATATCTTGAGTGTACAATACCCTCCCAATGAATTTGGACAACGATACACTTTAAATTATCAGTATGACTATAGTGCGACAGCAAAATATGTAACAAGCGTTACCAATAATTTTGGATTGACTTCTACTGCAGAATACATTCCACAGTTTGATGTTGTTAAAAAGAGCATTGATATGACGGGTAATACAATGACTTATGCTTATGATGGCTGTGGACGAGTAATCAGTGTGACCAGTCCGTACGATTATGGGACAAATCATGCGACGATTAACTACAATTATTATTATGAAAATTTTGGTATTCCGAATACCAATACCAATGTTAAGATTTTTAGAGCATCTACTTCTCATTATGTAGCAGAAACACCAACCAATCCTATTAAAACGGAAACCTATGCAGATATGTTGGGAAGAATTATTCAGGTTAAAAAGGATGTGGAAATAGATGGAGTTGAAATGAGGTCGGTATCAGGACGCCCTATTTTTGACAAATTCGGAAGAACGATCAGGCAATACCAGCCTGTTGTGGAAAACATCAGTTCTACCAACAACAATATCAATTTATCATTGGCAATGTATTCTTCTACGAGTGTTTATGATAATCAGGATAGAGTAATTCAGGTAATTGATGAAGATAATCAGGTTCAATATACAAGCTATCAAATATATGGAAGCTTCTTTAGAACGATAGAAGAATTTGATACAATGAAGTCTGAAACCCTTGCTAATATTGAAGGACAAATTATTAATAAAATAGATTATTTGGGTAATGTTCCACTAACTACATCATACAAGTACAGCCCTTCGGGAGAGCTTGTAACGGTAACAGATCCGCAAGATATATCTACCTATTATGATTATGATATGGCAGGGAGAAGAATTGGAATGAATCACCCAGATAAAGGGCAAACCGAATATCAATATGATCAGGCTGGTAACCTTATCATACTTTCAACGCCTAACCTTTCCAATGATCCTAATATCAGTACGCATTATATTCATTATGTATATGATTACAACAGAATTACGGATATTGAATTACCAAATCTTCCTGACGGTTCTGCAAATCCAAATAATGTTCATTACGGATATTTAAATGGAGGTTATGGAAACAACTCAGGAAGAATGTATACAAAGAGTGATGGTACAGGATATACCGTTTATAGCTATGGAAAGATGGGTGAGATCGTTTCTGAAAATAGGACTGTTTTTGGGTATAATATCCCAACGATGAACTTCCAGACATTTTTTAATTATGACAGCTGGAACCGTATTAAACAAATTACGTATCCTGATGGTGAAAATGTATACTATGGATATAACATGGGAGGAAATTTAAAATCTGTCAGAAATGATTATCAGGATTATATTAAAGAAATCACCTACGATTTGTATGAGCAGAAAACAAAAGTGACGTACGGAAATGGAGTGGTGAACAGATTTGGATACGTACCTACAAACAGAAGATTAAATTTTTCTACTCTTGCAAATGCTTCGGGAATTGGATTTTTGTCCAATAGCTACCGATATGATTACAGAGGTAATATTGCCAAGCTGGAAAATCATTCAGACGTTTCGCCAAACGGAATGGGAGGACAGTATGTATTCAATTATAATTATGATACCTTAAACCGGCTTATTGGGACAGAAGGAAGTTCCAGATTGGTCGATAAGGCAGGAAACCCAATCACACCAGGTACTTCACCATATGCACAAAGTAATTCAGGATTCAAACTGCATATGGAGTATAATGATGCCGGAGGTATTTTGGAAAAGAACCAGGAACATTCAGTGGACCAGGTAGTAAACCAGAGAAATACATACTATAACCAATATAAGTATATTGATGGTACTCACATGATTCAAAAGATCGGTGACAGCTATTTTGGCAATACACAGGATTTTAAGTATGATAGTAATGGAAATACCATCATGCATAAGGATGAGTACAGAATACATGAAATGTCATGGGATGAGCAGGACCGATTGAAAGCTTTATCAGATCCAGATAATGGGCTTTACCAGTATTATATGTATGACGATAAAGGGGAAAGAACGATTAAATACAGTCTAACCGGAGGTTCACAATTGTATCAGAACGGAGCCTTGGTAGATCCGGGAAGTATAGGTATTGATCATTACAAATTGTATCCCAACCCTTATGTAGTGGTAACTTCCGATGGACAGTACACCAAAAATTATTTTGAAGGTACAACCCGTTTTGCAAGCCGTATCGAACCTCATAATGATATCTTTATTCCAACAACCATAAAGGCTCCGAATAAAGATGTGAAGGAAATTGATCCTGCGAAAGATTTCAGGAATTATTTACAGAAAATGGAAATTGATGGAGCGGTTTCGTCCGAATTAGGAACTGCAAAGGCGCCTCCAGGAATGGGAGGACAGCCGGGATTATATTATCTTCATACCGATCATTTGGGGACAGCAAGCTTTGTTACAGATGATAACTCTGAAACAACACAATTTTTCCTGAATTTGCCATTCGGAGAGACTATGATGGAGCAGCAGTCCGGCGTATATGATAATCCATATAAATTCAATGCTAAAGAATTAGATTCAGAAACTGGACTTTATTATTATGGTGCAAGATATTATAATCCAAGAGTAAGTGTTTGGTATGGTGTTGATCCTTTGGCTGTTTATAATCCTTCTATGGAAAGTGAATTTTATGGAGATGGTCAGCATAACGGTGGAGTTTTCTATTTGGGAAATTTGAATCCTTATATTTATACGTATCAAAACCCTATCGTTTATATAGATCCAAATGGTAAACAAAGTAAGGGAAGCCAAAGTAGCTATAAAGAAAAATTAGCAATGCAATTTGCAAAAGTATTGATTGCTGTCGATAATGTTACCCGTAAAGCTGCTCCTTACACCATGGGCGCAAGAGTTCTAAATAATGGTAAAGCTTCGGACAAATTTTTAGGAAATATAGAGTTCTTTATATTTGACCAATCTATGATATGGGATCCGGTTGCTGCGATACATGCACCTCAAGGAGAAATGAAAATGGCATCAAAAATGGAAGAAGAAATTGTTCCAAAAATAGGAACTAACTATTCAAGCATTGTAAAGGGCATGAAAACTTTAGAGAGTTTTTGTTTTGTTAAAGGTACATTAATATCTACTGAGAAAGGATTTAAACCAATTGAAGAAGTAGTTGTTGGAGATAGGGTATGGTCATATAATGAAACTAAACAATTAAATGAACTAAAAGAAGTTGTAACACTATTTAATAATAACACATCTGAAATAATCAAGATTACTGCAGATGGAGTAATTATTGAATGTACACCTACTCATCCATTTTATATTAATAAAAATTGGGTGGCAGCAAGCAAAATAAAAAAGGGTGATCATTTATTTTTAAAAGATGGTTCTAAATTAAAGATACTATCAACAGAATTATATGTAAGGGATGAAGAAGTGTATAATTTTGAGGTAAAAGATAATCATAACTATTTTGTTTCAGATCAGGCTGTTTTAGTACATAATAATTGTGATTTCATTAGAAAATTATTTGCTAATAATATAAATGATATAGAAACTTTTTCTGCACAATTAAAAAAGATTGGAAATCCTGTATCAAATATTACAAAAAATCCAGGCTTAGCTAATGCTAAAATTCCTGGAATTGACCTAAGTTCATTACCTTCGTGGAATAAAGGTGAATTAACTGAACATTTGGGAGGATTAGTTGAAAAAGGTACAGTGAATAAAGCAACTGCCCAAAAATTCATGAAATCATTTAATAAAGCATTTGAAACCAGATCTACTGGAGGAAATTTAGGTAAAAAACAATAGAGATATGCGAATTAATATAGAATATACATTATATGGTGATTCTACTACCTTTACAGTAGAACTTGATCCCGATTTTTATTTTGATGATAATGAAGATTTCTTATTTGGATCTACACCAAGATATATACATCCATACGAATATCTTAATCTTGATAAATTATTAATAGAAAAGATTATGCTTACTATAGAAAGTGACAAAAGTATTTATCGAAGAATAATTAAATTTTGGAATAATTCTAAAAATAATTCTGATATTTTATATATCTATGATGATTCTGATAAAACAGTAACTGAATGGTTTAAAATTGATTCGGAGCATAACTTTTATATTGAAAGCCTTGATTTCTATAAAAATGAAATAGATATTTGGGAACTCCAGTCACATTATCTTGTTATGAAAGATGATTTTTCTCAAAAATTTATTTACAAAAAAGAACTTGAAAGAGATGCTATACAAGCAACGAAAAAAGTTAACAAATAGAAATTATATTAAAAATAATTTTTATTAAATATTTCTCCCTTGCATTTGTAAGGGAGTTTTTATATAGCATTGATTGTTAAAAAAACTTACAGAAGTATGAAGCCACTATTCACAATATGTTTGCTATTTTTTCTTTACAGCTGCTCGCAGCCGGAAAAAAAAGGAATAACCTATAAAGATCTTCCGTTAGATGTTAGAAATAAATTCGAGAATGTTTACCATTATAAAACACCACCTGTTGTAAATGCAGAAGGTGATACTGTTGACTGGTATTCACCACCGCTTGCAGAATGCTATAATTTGAAAAAAGATTGTAAATGCAATGTAGAATCAAAAGGTGGTGTAATAACGAATCCGTATTTTGTAATAACCTCTTGCGGAAAAGAATCTGAAATTTAATGGGAAATTCTCCAACGAGTTTTTATCATTAAAAACGACAGTATATATTTTCCAAATGCAAAAAATGCTGTTACAACAACCGGTGAATCAAGAGCATTTAATATTAAACTGGATACAATTAGCTTTTATGTTCAGGAAATGAATTAATAATAAATTATCGTAATACTGAAAAGGTTACACCAATTCAACATTAAACAATCGGGCTGCCTTGAAAAGGCAGCCCGATTTGTATTTATTCAAGAAACTTGCAAACATCCTAATACTGCTCACACCAGCTAAACCTTTCCTCAATAATCTCTGCCTTGGCTTTTTGAAGATACTGTAAATACAGTTCAGAAACCGGGGAATGTTTTTTACCACGCATCCAGATCAGACTCCACATGGTCTTTATGGGAAGACCCTTGATGGGAATGATTTTCAGCTCCTGATTGTACAGTTCATTTCTGATTCCGATAAGCGGCATGATAGAATAGCCCAATCCTGCAAGTAATGCCTGTTTTACGGCCTCGTTGGATGTGAGTTCCATTTTTTTTAAAACAGAGATGTTTTTATGTTTGATAAAGCCTTCCATAGTTGTTCGCGTTCCGGATCCTTTTTCCCTGAAAATTAAAGGAATGCTCTCAAAATCTTCCAGCGTGATGGTTTGCTCGCTGTTTTGGGAATTCCCTACAAGGTAAAGTTTATTCTGAAGGAGATCCATCCGTTCAATATTTAATGCACTTGGCAAGATTGATACAAGGGCAAAATCTACCTCATTGTTTTCCAGGCTTTCAATCACTTTTTCCTTATTGGTAACATCCATTACAAGTTCAATTCCGGGATGCTGACGGATAAAACCCGAAAGAAAATAAGGCATTACATATTTTCCGGTGGAAACAACCGAAATTTTCAGCCTTCCGGTTACCTGTCCCTGATATGCCAACGTTTTATAGTTGATGGAATGAATCTGGTTCACAATTTCTTCCGCTGCATGCGCAATCTCTTTACCGAAGTCGGTTACATAAAGCTTTCTGCCGACAACTTCCGTTAAGGGAATATTAAACTGATCCTGGAAATTTTTCAGCTGGATTGAAACTGCAGGCTGTGTCAGAAATAACGCTTCCGCCGCTTTGGTTACGCTTCCTGTTTGTACAACTTTTAAAAAAATCTGAAGCTGATTAAGCGTATAATTCATAAAATTATTTTATGTTATCAATTACAAATATAAATAAAAATAAATGAATTAAAATGCACAACTTTGTCATGTAAAAAAAGTATTATGACAACAATTACAGTAGCCAAAGGTGACGGCATCGGTCCCGAAATTATGAATGCAACGCTAAAGATCATTTTAGCAGCAGGTGCGAGAATTGAAATTAATGAAATTGAAATCGGAGAAAAAATTTACCTTGAAGGACACACATCAGGTATCAGCGATGAATCCTGGGAAATAATCAGGCGTAATAAAATATTCCTGAAAGCACCCATCACAACCCCTCAGGGTGGCGGATACAAGAGCCTTAACGTCAGCACCAGAAAATTTCTGGGCTTGTATGCCAATGTAAGGCCTTGTGCAAGCTTTTATCCCTTTATACAAACCAAACATCCCGTAATGGATATTGTGATCGTAAGAGAGAACGAAGAAGATTTATATGCAGGAATTGAGCATCAGCAGACGGATGAGGTAGTACAATGTTTAAAACTGATAAGCAGACCGGGATGCGAAAAAATCATCCGTTATGCTTTTGAATATGCCAAACAGCAGAACAGAAAAAAAGTAACATGCTTCACCAAAGATAATATTATGAAGCAGACCGACGGATTGTTCCATCAGGTTTTTAATGAAATCGCGGCTGAATACCCTGAAATAGAAAATGAACATTGGATTATTGATATCGGAGCTGCGAAAATGGCAGATACACCGGAACTGTTTGATGTGGTGGTAATGCCTAATCTGTATGGTGATGTTTTAAGTGATATTGCAGCACAGCTTACAGGTTCAGTCGGTCTTGCAGGCTCAGCAAATATAGGAGAAGAATGTGCCATGTTTGAAGCGATTCACGGGTCTGCTCCTGCTATAGCCGGACAGAATGTAGCGAATCCTTCCGGACTTATTCAGGCAGCGATTATGATGCTGAATCACATCGGACAAAACCAGGTGGCTGAAAAAGTGCATAACGCATGGCTGAAAACATTGGAAGACGGAATTCATACCGCTGATATATTTAAAGAAGGGATAAGTATAAAAAAAGTAGGAACACAGGAGTTTGCACAAGCGGTTGTGCTTAATCTTGGTAAAAAACCATCAGTGTTAAAATCCGTTCAGCACCTGAATAATTATACCCTTAACCTTCCGAAGTACAGACGCAGAGCCAAAGCTAAAAAAGTACTGGACGGAGTGGATCTTTTTGTACACTGGAACGGTACGGATGCCAATGAGCTGGCCGGTAAATTACAGCGCCTGGAAATAGGAGGCATAAAACTTAATGTAATTACTAACAGGGGAATCAAAGTCTGGCCGGATGGTTTCAAAGAGACTTTCTGTACCGATCACTGGCGCTGCAGATTCAGGCCTCAGCAAAGCCTGGAAATCAGTAAAATTGATATTGCCACGTTACTCACCAGAGCTATAGAGGAAGATATTGATGTCATAAAAACCGAAAATCTATATTCTTTTGACGGGAAAGTGGCTTATTCTTTAGCGCAGGGGCAGTAATATAGAACATCTCAGAGATAGTTGAGGATTTTATTGTTGATTTAAAAATTTTTATTACAATTTCATTTCTAAATAAGATGAAAACAAACACGATTAAAAATACAAACATCAAAACAGACAATACATTTTTTCTGATCAAGGGCGTATTTTCTCCAGAAGATGCTAAAGAAATACTTTCCAAGATTTACAGTTTCAAAATAAATTATCACAATTTAAACAACTGGCGTTCTTTGGAAAGATTTGGAGTCGATGATGAGAATTCTCAGAAACGAATCCCGAAATTAAAAAATGACAAAGCAAAAATTGAAGAATTAATTGATGCTGGTAAAGCCAAAAACCGAAAGATTCGTATCAATGCAGAGATCACAATATCATTCTGCGAAAAAACATAATTTTATATAAGCCTTAAAACAACACAGACCCATTAAAATATGGGTCTGTTGTTATTATTATATTTTGCATTATTGCAGAAGAGAGTAGATCGCAACTCCAATTCCGGCATAAGCAACTACGGTAATGATATCCGCGATCGGTTGTGAAAAACGTTTTTCTGCAATCTTTTCTGCGTTGATCTGATTCTTATGGAATTTCAGTGTCTTTTTTGCATTATGAACAGGATGCGCGACAAGACTGTCTCTTTCCCATTTGTCCACAATTACTTTGTATTTTTTGCCGTCAACATCTATTTTCACATTTTTGCCGGCTGCCAGTTTCTCCTGAACATTTACAGGTGCCGGAGGTGCCGGTTGCTGCGAGGTCATATTCTGAGGAGGCATGCTTCCCTGCTTTCCGTTGTTTTTAGACGCATCTTTACTTGCTGCCATCGGATCAGGTTGTTTTTTTACCTGATAGGTATAGCAGCTGACAAGAGAAAATGATATGATGATGAGATAAAGATTCCTTTTCATGAGACTAATTTAAGAATTAAACGGAATATTCGCCATTTTCTTTTAATCTATTCTGTTTTATATAAAAGTTTATTCGGCCAATTTAGATGTAACCGCAAAAAGGTCAAAGTTTTGAACACATGAGCCACAGAAGATTATCAAAAAAAATCTCTGTAACTCATATGTTAACGTTTCTGTGAAAATCTGCGTCAATCCGTGGTTTAATTTTTAACCACAAAAGCAGCAAAAGAAATTTATGCTGTGTAAAGGTGTTAATGGTTGATGTTAAAAAAAGTATACAAAGTTTAAAATCTTTGATTTTTCTAATATGTCCTGAAATATTTTCAAGATTATCAAAAAATTCTCTGTGACTCATGTGTTATTTTCCCTGTGAAGATCCTTGCGATCCGTGGGAAAATTTAACTCCAAAGGTCAAAGCTTTTTGAACTTAAAAATTACCAATTTACCAGCATAAATTTTTCCTTCCACGGTAATTTTACAAAACCAATTCCCCAGCTAAGTTTGTCCATCAAAATATCCTGAGTTTTTCGTTCTACCGTAAGCGTATAATCATAGTCGGTAACAACAAGTTTGCCCGGCCGTTGAAAAAACTCATTTTGTAATAGTGCCGGGGATGATTTTTTCATCGGACTCCAGTTGTGAAGCACACTTTCTATAACATTTCTGGCCTCATTTTTATGCTTCCTGGAAAGTTTGATATGCCTGTTGATACTTTGATGCATCGGTATATTGCATAAAAATTTTTCAAATATCATTTCGTATTCAGGAGCGTTGATATTTCCGGTAGCAACATAATGAAGCAAATGTGCACACAGTTCAGGATCAGTGAGTTCCTGGGTTTCTTTGTTCAGAAGATCACAATGTTCAAAGAAAGTTTTAATGAAAGGGTGTATCAGGACAAGTCCTGCATTCTGCACATACTGTCCGTCATCTGGAATTCCGTCATTACCAATTTCTTTAGGCTTCTGATCTTTTGTTCTGGGTGTTTTTAAGATATTTTCCTCATCATCTTTAAGGATATTTGAAATAATTTCAGTGTTTTTGTTGTCTTCCTGATTTTGACCCCCTTCAAAAATTTTATTTTCTTCAATAAAAGGAAAGATTTGGGCTAAAGTTTTACGGGTTTTATGGCTTATTTTTTTCCTGAACAATTCCGGATTTTCTTTTGAAACATGCTCTGAAAGATATTCCCGGAGATAAGCCTCTGAGGAGTGCAGATATTTTATCAATGCAAGGAAAACCAGGCGCCATATAAAAGTTCTTTCAGCGGGATTCAGACTTGATAGATAATGGCTCTTCACAACATCTAGATTAATCTGTAAATCTTTGTTTTCTAAAATGGTTAAACATAATTGAGCAATCTGTTCATTCGAAAGCTGATTGATGATCCGTTCCTGTACATATTGTTTAGGCAAAACGGAAATTATATTTTTTTGAAAACCCGGAGTAGCAATAAGATCGGCAAAAACAGTTGTTTCCAGTAAGTCCATACTTTCTTTCCCAGAATTCCACCATGGCATCAATCCATTCTCTAAAAAATAGATAAAAGTTTGTAGCATCTTTTCTTCATTATTAACCCAATATGGCTTGGACCGATGTTCTGTTTTTTCATCAGATACATCACCTGGCCGAATTATTTCTGAAAGTTGCTCTTTAAAAAGTTCTGTAATTTTATTCTTTAATTCAGAATCAAGCGAACTGTTTTTTACATCAAGATCCAGTTTCAGCCGGGGAATCTGCACTGTATGACCTTGCAGTTGAGCCTCTAAATTATTGATGTATTTTTCTATTTCCGGGAAAACATCAATAGACAAAAAGCTGTTGATATCATCTTTTATATGATGTGCTTTTTCTTTATTGCTCACGGTAATTTCAATAAAAACTTTCTGAATAATATGATTATGATTCACTTCGATAGATTTAATTAGGCCATGTTTTAATTTTCAACGCTTTATTTCCTGTCAAATTCTCCACCCCAGAAACCTGCCGGGCAAAGGCTCAGCTTTGATCTTTGTTTTGCGCTCAGCCTGCATCCGCAGCCTCTTATGAAATGGTCTTTGGGAGCATCTGCAACTTCAAGGGTTTCTGGATTCATCCATTTCATGGCATTGCAGTTGTTGCCGTTTTTCAAGGGGCAGGCATTGCATATTTCTTCCCGTAAAGAAAAAATTGCTTCCTCATCCTGATTCGCCATGCCTATTTTTGCACGCAATTCATTAAAATGGCCGCCAATGATTTCATTGCGCTTGCCAAAGATTTTTCTGATATTCATATGATTTAAGTTTTTAGATTATTGGGGTCAAAATTAGAAGAAGAAATCCCATTTTTCGAATTCTGGGACCTCTCTGTTCTGTCTTTGCAGTAAAAAGGAAAGCTTGAAAAACAAATATTCTTTTAAAAAAACTTCGTGTATTCTGCGTTAAAAGAAGATTAATAGAAATTCGTGTACTCTGCTTTCAAAGAAATGATGAAAATCAAATCAAAAAATTTCACTGCAACTGGATTTAGACAATCTGTTATTTCATTTTTTATTTTAAGTTCAAATATTTAATATATTGATTTTTAATGTTTTATATTTGTTGTTTTTAAAAAAATAATGAAAAAATCAAAAAAATATTTACTGCAAAGACAGGTTTGACCCCTCAAAATATTTGTCTTTTAACAGAGTGGGATTGTATGTTTGCAGCGTAATAATAAAGAGCAAAATTATGATTAAAGAAGTATTGACAATTTTAAAAAATAAGCTCAATGATCCGGTAAATGGTTTAAAAGACGGTCAGAACAGCGGAGATATTGCCATAGTAGATGATATAGCAAAACATGAAGATGATACCTCGGGTCTTGATGATAAAGTAGTGATCACACTCCTGAATGTTGAAGAAGAATCAACATTGAAAAACAGATCATGGTATACGAGAACTACTGTAAGTGAAGATCCTCTTTTGTATGATATGAAAAAGCAAAACCCGCCGGCTTATCTGAACCTGTATCTTATGGTTGCCGCCAACCGTAATGCTTATGACAAATCTTTATCGGATATCTCAAAAGTTATCGAAATATTTCAAACCAATAATGTGCTGGAATATACGGATTCCAATGTGAATAAAAATTTCAGGTTCAGAATTGAACTGCACTCTATTCCTTTTGAACAGCTGAGTTATATTTGGGGATTGCTGGGAGGAAAAGTAATGCCCTCTGCATTGTACAAGGTAAGCGTTGTAAAAATTGAAGCAATTGGAGAAACGAATGTTAATTTAATTGACGAAGTAAATATCAAAAGCATTAAAGTAGAATAATCAATAGGTTGTCCGTAATGTTTATAATTAAAAAAATTGCGTGACCTATGTTAAACTAAATAATATGGATAATGACCGATAAACACAGCAAAAAAAACTAACCAAAAACTAATAACCTTTAACTTAAATTTTTAAACATGCAAAATCCAACTACACCAGGTATTTCAGTTGAAGAAATTACCAGGCTTCCCAATTCGGTTTCATTAATAGATACAGCGATTCCGGTATTTATTGGATATACCGAAATGATTCCTGAAGAGCATACCGGTCCCAGGAATATCAGTTCTCTTTTGGAATATGAAAAACATTTTGGAAAAGCAAAAAAGGAAAGTATCCTCCTTAGAGATACAGAAGATAAAGGTGTAGAAATCATAACACCGGATGCACAGTTTTTAATGTATTATTCCCTTCAGATGTATTTTGCCAACGGAGGCGGGCCTTGTGAGATTCTGTCAGCAGGAAATTATACATCCGGAACAGTTGAGCTTGCTGATTTAATTGCAGGCCTGAATAGGGTTAATCATTCAGACGAACCCAGACTTATTGTTTTCCCTGATGCCGTATCATTACCCGAAGCCGATTTTTATACGATCTATAATCAGACGATTGCCAAAATTACATCCACTGCAAAAAACTGGTTTGTCATAATAGATACCTACTACGGAAATTCTGTAACTCAATCCAATAATCGTAATACCATTGCTAATCTTAGAAATAATATAGTACTTACAACTCATGCTGCAGCTTATTTCCCTCATTTAACCACGATTTTAAATTATACTTTTGATGAAACCGATACGCCTATTGTGCATACGGGTTTACAAAGTGAAGGACAGGCCAGTGCCGTTTTTTATGCCGGTGAAATCGCAGCTTTAGAGGAATTAAAAGCCATGGCAAGCGAAGAAATAGAAAGCGTATCGGTTGACGCTTTAGTATTGGCTGATTTATTAAGCCAGGCTATCGCTATCGCAGAGGAAATTAATGAAACTGCAGATGAAACTTCCGGCCAGCCTTTAGATGCAAAAGCAGATTTAATAGAAGCTATTGAAGAAGCAAAAGCCGTTCTGGAAGCTATCTATGACGGAACAATAGATGATTTTGTGATCCCGGATGATCTGGAAGCAGGTACTCCTGTTTTCAGTGGAGAGTTTGATGCATTAATAGACGCGATTCTTGCCGTAAAAGATGAGGTAGGCGCTGCAAACGGGAAAACCCTGAAAAACTTAGAATCGTCCAATTCGGTACTTTATCATCAGATTAAAAAAGAAATCTCATCGTTAAAGGTTGTCCTGCCGCCGTCCGCAGCAATGGCAGGTGTCTATGGCAGAATAGACGCAACCAGAGGGGTCTGGAAGGCACCGGCCAACGTGAGCCTTAATTATGTTCTGGGGCCCACGGAAAAAGTTTCGGATCATGAACAATCAGATATGAATGTCAATGATGCAGGATCAGTAAATGCTATCAGAGCTTTCACAGGAAAAGGAACATTGGTTTGGGGAGCAAGAACGATGGATGCAAAAGAAAAAACCGAAGACGACCAAGAAAATATCTGGAAATATATCAACGTACGTCGCTATTATGATATGATTAAACTCTCAATAGACAGAGCATTAACAGACGGAAAATTCATTAATGAACCTAATATTTCCCAAACCTGGTTGCGTGCTGAAACAATGATCGAAAATTTCCTTAACCAGCAATGGATGGATGGAGCATTGGCCGGAAGTACCGCAAAAGAAGCATATCATGTTGAAGTTTCAGGTGATATCGTTAAAGCAGGAACAATGAATATAACCGTAAAAATAGCATTGGTACGTCCTGCGGAATTTATCGTATTGAATTTCTCACACCAATTATAACAAATCTGAAATAGAATCAGTCACAATAAAAACATTCGAAGTTTACTTCGAGGTATATTAATCTTAATTTAAAAATTTTTAACAAATGAATTACAAAACCCCTGGAGTTTACGTGGAGGAGCATGAAAAATTTCCGCCTTCCGTAGCGCAAGTTGAAACGGCTATTCCCGCTTTTATAGGATATACTGCGGAAGGCCAGAAGAATAAGCCAACAAGAATTACCTCTATGTTGGAGTATGAGCAGCTTTTCGGAAAAGCAAATCCGGAAGCGTTTGCAGTAGCTTTTGAGGATGGCGTTGCATCTGCAACACAGACTAAAGTAAGCAATTTTAAAATGTATTATGCCATGCAGATGTATTTCGCAAATGGCGGCGGGCCTTGTTATATCGTTTCCGTAGGAGATTATACAAATCAGGTAACCGTTGGAAGTTCTACAGCCGCAGGAACTTTATTATACGGTCTTGAACTGCTTAAAAAAGAAGACGAACCAACACTTATCATATTCCCGGATATTCAAAGCTTGGTTCCTGTAGCTGCTGAAGTTGATGCCGCTGAGGCTGCTGCTCAGGTTGCAGAAGATAATGAGTTATTAGCCTCTAAAGCCAAAGCTGCCGCCAGTGCTGTTGCTGCCGTCGTTGTTACAGCGGTTGACGGTGGAGGAGACCTTCAGGCTGCGATTACAGCTGCCAATGCCAAAGTTGCCACTTATCCAGTTTCTGGCTCAAGTACTCTTAGTCAGATTACCGAAAATGAGGCTGCGAAAGCTGTTGCTAAAGCCGTTCAGAATGCTGCCAATGCTGCAGGAGCGAAGACGGCCGCACAAGCTGCTGCAAGTATTTATAATACTTTCTTTACTACTGCTACAACTGTTGCCCAGAACGCAGAAGCTTATGCTCTTGAATTGGCAGGTGTAGATTCAGCGGATATTACTGCTGCTTACTCGGTATACAACAGTGCTTTAGATCAGGCAGAGCTTATGAAAGACAGATTTGTCATCATGGATGTACTTGGAGGCTCTGATACTGCAGTTTCCGATTTTAGAAGCAATGTAACATCAGGACCAAGTGGAGAACGTTTAAAATACGGAGCTGCTTATCATCCAAAACTGAAAACAATATTAAGCTACGATTATAATGAGGCTGATGTTTTAGTTACAGGTACATTCGGGATTGCAAGTTTAGAACAATTAAAAGGAACGAACTCAGATTTCTATAATCAGGCTAAAAAAGCCATCGAATCTAAGCAGGTTGTATTGGCTCCATCATCAGCAATGGCAGGAGTGTATGCTAAAGTAGACAGCGTTTCCGGAGTATGGAAATCCCCGGCTAATGTAGGCCTGAATTTCGTGGAAGCACCAACAGAAAAAATTTCTGATAGACAGCAGGAAGGTCTTAACGTAGATCCTACATCCGGTAAATCCATCAATGCGATCAGAACCTTTACAGGCAAAGGACCTATGGTTTGGGGAGCAAGAACATTAGACGGCAACAGCAACGAATGGAGATACATCTCAGTACGCCGTTTCTTCAATATGGTGGAAGAATCTGTGAAAAAATCGACCGAGCGTTTCGTTTTTGAAGCCAATACGGCCAATACATGGATCCGCGTACAGACGATGATCGAAAATTTCCTGAACCAGCAGTGGCAGGACGGCGCTTTGGCAGGAAGTAAGCCTGAAGAAGCCTATTATGTAAGCGTAGGCTTAAATAAAACCATGTCTGCACAGGATATTCTGGAAGGAAGAATGAATATTGAGATCGGTATGGCAGCAGTACGTCCTGCAGAATTTATCGTGCTTCGTTTTTCCCACAAGCTGCAGGAAGCATAAAACTTAAAGTAAATAACAATTAAAATATAATACAATTATGAGTACATATCCATTAGTAAAGTTTGCCTTTGAAGTAGATTGGGGCGGAACAAAATTAGGGTTTACTGAAGCATCGGGAATGAATTTAGAAACGGCTGTAGTTGAATACAGACATGGAGCGAGCCCTGATTTCAGTAAAACAAAGATGCCGGGATTGAAAGTGTTCAGTAATATCACATTAAAAAGAGGGACTTTCCAGGGAGACAATGAATTTTTCGAGTGGTTCCGGTCTGTACAGCTCAATACGGTTGAGAGAAGATCAATTACTATTTCTCTTTTAGATGAGAACGGAAATCCAGCAGTAACCTGGAAGGTTAAAAATGCTTTCCCTGTAAAAATGCTTTCCAGCGATTTGAAAGCAGATGGGAATGAGGTCGCTATCGAAACCCTTGAAATTGCGCACGAAGGATTAACTATTGAAAATAACGAATATTAACTTTAAAAATTAAAAAAAATGAATTACAAAACACCAGGAGTCTACGTAGAGGAAATTGCAAAATTCCCGCCGTCTGTAGCACAAGTAGAAACAGCCATCCCGGCGTTCATTGGATATACTGCCAAAGGCCCGAAAAACCAGCCAACAAGAATTTCTTCCCTGCTGGAATATGAAACACTTTTCGGAAAAGCAAAAAATGAAGAATTCTCAATTGTTGTAAACGCTGCAACAGCAAATACACCGAGAACAGTAACTGCTACTTTAACACCAAGTGCTTTCAAAATGTATTATGCCATGCAAATGTATTTCGCCAATGGTGGCGGGCCTTGCTATATTGTTTCAGTAGGAGATTTGGCAACAGGCTTTCCGGCTGCTGTAGATTTTGATGATATGATTGCAGGGCTTGATACGCTTGAAAAAGAAGATGAGCCAACACTTATCGTTTTGCCGGATGCTGCTAATTTAAGCACAGCTTACGATTTATTCGAAAAAGCTTTAGATCAGGCAGAGCTTATGAAAGACAGATTTGTTATTATGGATGTACTTGGAGACTCTAATACTGCAGTTTCTGATTTTAGAAGCAATGTAACATCCGGACCAAGTGGAGAACGTTTAAAATACGGAGCGGCGTATTATCCAAAATTGGAAACGGTTCTTACGTACAGCTATGACCCTGCGATTACTGTAGGAAACAATACCCTGGAACATTGGAAAACAAATGATACAGAACTGTACAACCTTGCAAAAAATGCTATGGAATCTCATAGGGTAGTATTGGCTCCATCATCAGCAATGGCAGGGGTGTATGCTAAAGTAGACAGTACTTCAGGAGTGTTTAAAGCGCCTGCAAACGTGGGACTGAACTATGTAGTGGCTCCAATCCAAAAAATTTCTCACGAAGATCAGGAAGGTCTTAACGTAGATCCTACATCCGGTAAATCCATCAATGCGATCAGAACCTTTACAGGCAAAGGACCTATGGTTTGGGGAGCAAGAACATTAGACGGCAACAGCAACGAATGGAGATACATCTCAGTACGCCGTTTCTTCAATATGGTGGAAGAATCTGTAAAAAAATCGACCGAGCGTTTCGTTTTTGAAGCCAATACGGCCAATACATGGATCCGCGTACAGACGATGATCGAAAATTTCCTGAACCAGCAGTGGCAGGACGGCGCTTTGGCAGGAAGCAAGCCTGAAGAAGCCTATTATGTAAGCGTAGGCTTAAATAAAACCATGTCTGCACAGGATATTCTGGAAGGAAGAATGAATATTGAGATCGGTATGGCAGCAGTACGTCCTGCAGAATTTATCGTGCTTCGTTTTTCTCACAAGCTGCAGGAAGCATAAAACTTAAAGTAAATAACAATTAAAATATACATACAATTATGAGTACATATCCATTAGTAAAGTTTGCCTTTGAAGTAGATTGGGGCGGAACAAAATTAGGGTTTACTGAAGCATCGGGAATGAATTTAGAAACGGCTGTAGTTGAATACAGACATGGAGCCAGCCCTGATTTCAGTAAAACAAAGATGCCGGGATTGAAAGTGTTCAGTAATATCACTCTAAAAAGAGGGACTTTCCAGGGAGACAATGAATTTTTCGAGTGGTTCCGGTCTGTACAGCTCAATACGGTTGAGAGAAGATCAATTACTATTTCTCTTTTAGATGAGAACGGAAATCCAGCAGTAACCTGGAAAGTTAAAAATGCTTTCCCTGTAAAAATGCTTTCCAGCGATTTGAAAGCAGATGGGAATGAGGTAGCCATCGAGACCCTTGAAATTGCGCACGAAGGATTAACTATTGAAAATAACTAATCATGGCTCTTTTATATCCTCCAACCAGTTTCTCTTTTATTGTTAACGGGATTTCAACAACAGAGGGTATTGACTCCAGATTTCAGTCTATATCTGGTTTATACACAGACATTCAAGCCGAAGAATATGCCGAAGGAGGCGAAAACAGATTTATCCATCAGCTTCCTTTAAGGCCAAAATATCCCAATTTAGTTCTTAAGCGTGGCTTAATGGTAAGTTCCGGATTGATAAGCTGGTGCAGAAATGCGATGGAAAACTTTGAATTTGAACCCAGAAACCTCATCGTTACCCTTTCAGGAGGACTCCAGTCTACAGCACCTTTGATGGTCTGGAATGTAGTGGGAGCTTACCCGGTGAGATGGGAAGTCTCGGAATTCAATGCGGAAGAAAGCAAATTGGCTATTGAAACAATAGAACTGAAATACAGATATTTCACGATACCTTCATCGTTAGCAAGCTTAGGCTTGTAATTTCTAAAATCAAATCTGAGCACCTGAAAGTGTCTTCGCCTAAGGATAACTTTTAGCACAACTATTTTTCAGAAAACAACAACAGATTAGTCTATCACAGGACTGAACGCACTCTTTATGTGCTTGGATTTTTTAAAACATATAGGTTAAATCATTGGTTTTTAAATATTTAAATTAAAAATCAATTAAAAACAAACGAAATGCCAATAGAAATAAAAGAGCTTCACATTAAAATAAATGTGGACGAGAAAACAGCAGCTAAGACCACTGCTACATCAGTAGATGAGGCAAAGATCATGCGGGCCGTGAGTGAAAGTGTAGAGCAGGCAGTAAACATTCAACAACGTAAAAAAGAAAGATAATGGGAGGAGCACTTACAAAATTAAAGATAGACACTTATAAGGATGATACTTATAGTAACAGCAGCAAAATTAATACTGATGCTTTTGAAGCTTTTATCAATCCTACAAGCTTCTCAATGACTTACAAAACCAAACATAACACCGATCAGGCAGAAGGCAGTTCTAAAGCCAGTTTAGGTTATATCGCATCACCTCCTTCAGACTTGCAGCTGGAATTTCTTTTTGATGGTACAGGGGTAACACAGGCAAATCCCGGCAATAAACTAATAAATACAATTGCTGAAAAATTAGGAAAAAAAGATGCTTTTATAAAGAAAGCTGTTGAGCAACAGATAACAGACTTCTATAATGCTACCGGTAAGCTTGACGGAACTATTCACAAGCCCTATAATGTCGTTATCACCTGGGGAGACCTTCACTTTAAAGGAATACTCTCAGAATTTACCATAGACTATAAAATGTTTACCAACGAAGGAAAAGCATTAAGAGCTATAGGAAAAGCAAAATTCAGTGAATCAATCAGCAAAGAACTTGCTGCGAAAGAAGAAAATAAACAGTCTCCGGATCTCACCCACAAAAGAACAGTACAAGATGGAGATACCCTTCCTTTAATGACCGAAAGAATTTACGGAGACTCCAAATACTATCTGGAAGTTGCCAAAGCAAATGGCCTCGTTAATTTCAGGCAATTAAAACCAGGGAGTGAACTCTACTTTCCGCCAATAGAAAAAAGATCGTAATATGAACAATAGCGGATATATACAAACAGCAAAAAATCCGGATCTGACTACTTTTAAAGTAATGTCCGGAGGTACCGAATTGCCTGGGAAATATGGTGTGAAAAGCATTATCGTAGAAAAAGAAGTCAACAGAATTCCTTATGCCCGCATTGTTATTTTAGATGGTAGTGTTCCGGAACAGGATTTCAAACTCAGCAATGAAGAATTACTGATTCCCGGAAAAGAAATTGAAATCACTGCCGGATACCATTCTAAAGAAGAAACGATTTTTAAGGGAGTGGTTGTAAAGCATAATATTAAAGTCAGAAACGGATCTTCTTATCTCATCATCGAATGCAGGGATAAGGCAGTAAAAATGACACTGGGAAGAAAAAGCAAATATTTCTACGACAGCAAAGACAGTGATATCATCGAGGAACTGATTGGCAACAGCGGAACTACCGCCGATGTGGAAGCTACTTCAAATACCCATAAGGAATTGGTTCAGTTTCAGTCATCTGATTGGGATTTTATGTTAACCAGAGCGCAGGCCAACGGAAAATTGTGTTTTGTTGATGATGGAACCGTAAAAGTTGCCAAGCCTGATTTCAGCGGCGAAGCAGTAGAAACCGTTGTCTTTGGATCATCCGTACACGAATTCGACGGTGAAATTGATGCAAGGGATCAGTTCAGCAAAATTACCGCTAAAACATGGAGCTATACAGACCAGGAATTAACGGAAGTGGAAGCTCAGGATCCGGCCATCAGTCTTAACGGAAATCTTTCTTCCGGTGATCTGGCCAAAGTTTTTGGAATTGAAGACCTGCAGCTGAAACATGGCGGCAATCTTACCCAGGATGAATTACAGCAATGGGGAGACGCTAAAGCCACCTTCCAGCAATTGGCAAAAACCAGGGGAAGAGTAAAATTCCAGGGAATACCATCGGTAAAACCAGGTGTTACATTAACCCTTCAGGGAGTTGGAGACAGGTTTAACGGAAAAATATATGTAACAGGAATCCGTCATGAAATTATTGATGGAAACTGGCTGGTAGATGCTCAGTTCGGACTTTCTCCAACGTGGTTCTCAGAAACCTATGACGTAAGCGAAATGCCCGGTTCAGGAATTATTCCTGCCATAAGCGGACTGCACGTAGGAATCGTTTCACAACTGGAATCTGACCCGGATGGAGAAGACCGGATTTTAGTACAGATTCCTATCATTAATAATGAAGAAGAAGGAATCTGGGCAAGAATAGCCACCCTGGACGCCGGAGAAAACAGAGGGTCTTTCTTCAGACCTGAAATCGGCGATGAGGTTATTATCGGATTTATTAATGATGATCCTAATGATGCCGTAGTTCTCGGAATGCTGAACAGCAGTACAAAACCGGCTCCTATTGTAGCTTCTGATGACAATCATGAAAAAGGATTTGTAACCCGGAGCGAAATGAAAATGATCTTCAATGACGACAAAATTTCCTATACCCTGGAAACCCCGAAAGGCAAAAAGATAATCGTAGACGAAGATGCGGATATCATTAAGATTGAAGACGAACATGCGAATACGTTTATACTTAACAAAGACGGGATCAGCATGGATAGTTCAAAAGATATCAAGATCAAAGCGAAAGGTGACATCAGTATGGAAGGAGTCAATATCAATGTAAAAGCCAGTGCGCAGCTAAAAGCGGAAGGAAGCTCTGGTTCGGAACTTAAATCGGGAGCGGTAACTGTGGTAAAAGGCTCTCAGGTTAAAATCAATTAATCGTATGAAACCGGCAGCAAGAATTACAGACATGCATACCTGTCCTATGGTTACAGGAAATGTTCCGCATGTAGGCGGACCCATCATTCCGGCGGGAGAACCTACAGTACTTATCGGCGGGAAACCGGCCGCAAGAGTAGGGGATAAAGCCGTATGCACAGGTCCTTTAGATACCATTGCATCAGGATCTTCAAGCGTAATGATCGGTGGAAAACCGGCCGCAAGAATGGGAGATTCTACGGCACACGGAGGAGTGATCTCCGCAGGTGAAGCTACTGTTTTAATAGGCGGATAATATTTTTTTGCAGTTTTCACTTCATCATAAGCCGCATTTTTAGATGGTATCTTCCTTACAATAGAAACGTAAAAATCAATAACAAGCAGTTATGAAAACCAAAGCTCTATGTTACGGATGCAGATCTACAATTAATATAATAAATAACGTATGAAAATAAATACAGATTTTTTAGGAACAGGCTGGAGCTTTCCGCCAGAATTTAATGAGACTGAAGGAAAGCTGGCAATGACATCAGATGTGGAAGACATCAACAACAGCCTTATGATTCTCCTGTCTACACGTCCCGGTGAACGCGTCATGTTCCCGAATTACGGATGTGACCTGCAGGAAATGCTATTTAAGCCACTGGACTTAACGCTCATTACACAAATGAAAGGAATCGTTGAGCGTGCTATTTTATATCACGAACCTCGAATCAATATTTTAAGTATTGAAATTAATGCTCAGGACGAAATTGAAGGGGAAATTTTAATAGAAATTAACTACGAAGTAAGAAATACGAATACAAGAAGCAATATGGTTTTTCCTTTTTACAAAGAAGAAGCTACCGAAATATAATGAATTACGGGATGTCTGTAGCCATTTTAAATACTACCAAACACTACATAAGTATTGCATCTGAACATAGAAAGATAAATATAAACAAATGAAAAAAACAGATACATTTTCACATTATCGTGAAGGAAAATCACAAATGCAGCGCTTTTTAGCAGAATTAGATCCGGGCAATCTTGAATTACACGATTTCGATTTGTTTGACTGGCTATTATTCGCAAATAATTTTGCTCAGCGTGTAAACTATTTCGATAAAGATGATAATACAACACCCAAAGGAAACTGGGGAAACTTTTTCCTGGGTGATGATGACAATGCTGTACCGAGAAGGGAAAGCATTGAATATAAAAGTATGAAAAAACAGGTTACAGATCTTATTTCCCAGTTTGAACAGGACAGCAACCTGACTCCCCACCTCACCCTGTTTGTCTGCTTTTTAAAATTATTGGATTTCTCAAAAAAAGCTTTTAATAATTTAACCAAAAGACATCTGGATTTCTATTATAACGAAATTCTTCAGATTGAAAAAAATGAGGCAAGACCTGATAAAGTCTATGTGATTTTTGAATTAGCCAAAAAAGCAATCCAGGAAAGGATTCCCGGCGGAACATTGCTGGATGGTGATAAAGACGCCAACGGAAAAAAACGCGTTTACAAAACAGGCGAAGAGCTTGTTGCCAACCAGGCAAAAGTTGTGGAGATTAAAAGCTTTCTCAATGATGTTAAAAAAAGAGAGCTGAAGATGGCGCCGGTTGCCAATTCGGTAGATGGTTTAGGAGATAAACTCCCGGAGGAAAGCAATTACTGGTGGCCTTTCGGTTATAATGCTGATGAAACTGTTTCCGAAAAATCCATTTACAAGGAACTCCCGAAAGCGAAACTCGGTTTTGCAATCGCATCATCATTATTTGATCTGGAAGAAGGCGAGAGAATCATTACCGTGAAAATTGATTTTACTAAAAATTCTGCTCAGAAGTTTCAGGATTTATCAGCCGGAGATATCGAAAATAATATTAAAGTATTGTGCAGCGGAGAAAAAGAATGGATCTCCGGAATGGCTTTGAAATGTGTAAGGAAAAGTGCAGATCAGCTGGTGCTTTCCTTTACATTAACCAAAGATTTTCCAGCCGTGGTAAAATACAATAAGGATGTTTTGCTACAAACGTTCCAGACAGACTTTCCTGTGGTAAGATTCGTGATTGAAGGAGAAAAATACTATATGCTTTATGAGGCACTTTCGGAAAAGCTGGTAAAAAATGTTGAAGTAGCGGTAGAAGTAAAAGGCGTAAAATCTCTTCAGATCGAAAACGACAGCAATACACTGAACGCTGAAAAACCTTATTATCCGTTCACTGCACAACCTGTTAAAGGATCTAATTTTTACATCAAATGTCCTGAAATGTTTTCCAAAAAATGGGAAAAAGCAGACATCACCATCAACTGGAAAAACACACCGGATTCAATAACTAATTTATACAGCGGGTATGTAATTCAGCCGAATCAAAATATCAGTGTAAAACAGTTTGAGTCGTTAGAAGGTCCGTCAATTGTCCGTTCGGATGCTTATTTCACGGCAGATACTGCGCTATTTGAAAAAGAAGTATGGCAAGAGAAAGGCAATAATATTGAACTGTTCAGGAAAATGGAAAACGGATATAAAACACAATTTTCCATCCAAAACACCAATACCGATCCCGGAACGAGCGAGGCTATCAGATTAACGATAAACCAGTCGGCATTACAGGATGTGTACCCTAAATTATATACTTTGGCACTATCCAGCGATCCTGCTAAAAATAAGCTTGTTCCGAACGAACCATACATTCCTTTTGCGGAAGATATCGAACTGAATTACAGTGCAAGAGAAATTGCTTATTCTTATCTAGATAAAGATTTCAACGGAAAAGCTGCCAAAAACAAAGGTGTACAGTTGTACCACGAAGACGTATTCGGGCAATATGAAAAAGAAACTGAAACGAAAAGCATCGTTCCCGTACATGAAAATGGAGGTGAGCTGTACATCGGTCTTGAAGCTGCAAAACAAACCACTGTTTCCCTGTTGATCCAGATGCTGGAAGGAAGTGAAAATCCTTTAGTGGATACTTTCGAGGAAAAAGAGTTCATCGAATGGCATATTCTGTCCGGCAATACATGGATCGACCTTTCACAAAACATGCTGAAAAACGAAACAAGGAAATTCCTGGAATCCGGTATCGTAAAGTTTAAGATCCCGAAAGACAACAACACCAGCCATACAATGCTTACAGACGGACTGGTGTGGATCAGGGCTAGATCAAAAAGAAGCTATGATGCTGTTTGTAAAATTCAGGGAATATACACACAGGCAGTTTTAGCAACATTCCAGGATCAGGGTAACGATGTGGCACATTTGGCCAATGGTTTGCCAGCCGACACGATTTCGAAACTAATTACCAGGGTTCCTCAGGTAAAATCGGTTAGCCAGCCATACAATTCGTTCGACGGAAAGTACAAAGAAGCCGATTCTGAATTTTACAGAAGAGTAAGCGAGCGTCTGAGACACAAACACAGGGCTATTACACAATGGGATTATGAAAACCTTGTATTGCAGGAGTTTCCGGAAGTTTTCAAAGTGAAATGTTTAAACCATACTTCTGAAAAATCATATATGGCTCCCGGACATGTTACATTGATGGTGGTACCGAATATCAGAAATAAAAATGCTTTCGACGTCTACCAGCCAAGAGTGAGCAGGGCCAGCCTCAACAAAATTCAGAAATATGTAAATGAATTAAATACAATGCACGTTAAAGCTCAGGTAATTAATCCTAATTATAAAGAAGCAAAAATACAGGCCACTGTAAAGATCTTTGAAAATTTTGATGAAGTATTCTACATGAAACAATTGGACGAAGACATAAAGAAATACATTTCGCCATGGGCCTTCACAGATTCTAAAGACATTGATTTTAATGTTGAACTGAATGTTAATCATCTCATCAACTACCTGGAGCAGCTGTATTACGTTGATTATATTGATGAAATCAAAATACTGGTAAATGATGTGATACAAAAGAAATCTTTAATAGAAGTAGATCCGAAATCCATTCTCGTATCTGCAAAACAGCACCAAATTACTATCGCAGAACAAATATGTATTTAATAATAAAAAGAATAAAACATAACCATGTCAGAAAATAAGCACATTAGCATACCGAAAAATGTAGAAACCGGGGATCAGTCCGATTTTCACTTTCTGCGCAGAACCGGTATTGAATACATAGAGAAATTGGGAGGAAAACTTTGGACAGATTATAACTCTCACGATCCGGGAATTACCACGCTGGAAGTTCTGAGCTATGCCATAACAGATCTCGGGATGAGAATGAACCTCAATATGGAGGACCTTCTCACCTCTGAAGATGAAGATAAAAATATCCATGCCCAATTTTTAAAAGCAACGGAAATTCTGCCTTCAAGACCTTTAACGGAGCTCGATTACAGAAAACTTTTCATAGACATCAGCTTTACGGCAGGTCATAAAAGACCGATAAGAAACTGCTGGCTGGTCCCCCACAATGAAAAACTATATGTTGACTGCAAAACAGGAAACATGGATTTTAAGCCTATCGGAGATAAAGTACAAAGCTTTGATGTAAAAGGGATGTATGATCTTTACGTAGACTACTCCGATGATGTTACTGAAGAAAACAGCGGGTGCGGAAAAATTGGTGTCAACCTTCAGATATTGGAACGTTATCATGCCAACAGAAGCCTTTGTGAAGATCTTGCTGAAATTAAAGAAGTTGAAATCCAGAAAGTGGCAGTCTGCGCGCGTATCGGGTTGGTAAATAAAGCCGATGAAGAACTCGTACATGCCAAAGTATTAAAAGCTATTAACAATTACCTGTCTCCGGAGATCCATTTTTACTCGTTAAAGCAAATGCTGGAAAAAGGTTTAACAACGGATCAGATCTTTGAAGGCCCGCTTTTGGAAAATGGTTTTATTGATACTGAAGAACTGAAAAACAGCCAGCTGAGAACAGAAGTCCGCCTTTCGGATATCGTAAGCGAAATCATGAAAATTGACGGTGTAAAAGAAATTCATGAGATTTCTATCGCAGGCTGTGATAGCGTGATCAAACAGAATAACGAGTGGCTGATCTGCATAGAAAAAGGCAGAAAACCGGAGCTTTGCGAACTGAGCTCTTTCAGCTACAGTAAAGGATCGCTTCCATTAAATATTAACGATAAAAAAGTTCAGGAATACCTCCAGACTCTTAAAAAAGAAGAAGAGGTGCTGAGAGAGGATGCGAGGCAGAATAAAGAACTGGCTTTACCGCAGGGAACATCCTATAATGTAGCGGAATATGCTACCATTCTCAATGAATTTCCCGATACCTACGGCGTAGGAATTTCCGGAATTATAGGAAACCACACCCCGCGAAGAGAAGCGCTCGCAAAACAAATGAAAGCGTATCTGTTGTTTTTTGATCAGATTCTCGCGGGCTATTTTAAACATCTTGAAAAAGTAAAGGAAATTTTAAGTGTAAACGGAAATCTGAAAAGAACCTATTTCACACAGGCCCTGAAAAATATTAAAGGATTCGGCGAATTGGTTTCTGATTATCCAACCGGAAATGATGATGCGCTTACTGATGCTTTGTATGAAGAATTGGATAACAGCGTGGAACGCCGTAATGAAATCCTGGATCATTTGATTTCCCGTTTTGCAGAAACCTTCAGCGACTATACGTTCCTGATGAAGTCATTATATGGAAACTCTGCAGACGAAATTGTCCTTAATAACAAGCAAAATTTCCTTAGCGAATATGCTTCGATAAGTAAAGACCGCGGATTGGGCTACAACTATACTCTTTTTGCAGATTCGGACCTTTGGAACACCAACAATATTTCCGGTGCCCAAAAAAGGATCGCCCGTTTATTGGGAATTAAGGATTATAGCCAAAGAAATTTATCCCAGTCGCCGGTGTTAATCACCAAAACACAAAATGGAAACCAGGACAACTTTACATGGAAAATAAAAGATGCTTCAGGCAATATTATTTTATCATCCATAAAAAATTATCAGATTGAATATGCCGCAACTAAAATCCTGAACGAAGCAATCTATCAGATTATCCAGATTGATGAAGAAGATCTTGAAAATGCACTGGAGAATTTAGGTCCGTGCGAAGACAATAATTGTTTCATCGGAAACATGAATATCCGCTTTTCCGGTGGTGGTAACTATTATTTTGATGTAATTGATGATTCTCCGGAGAAGAATGTGATTGCTACTCATAAAAGAACAAATCCTTACCAGAATCTTAATGCATTGAAAAATGGAATCCGGGAAACGGTAAAGTATTTCAAATATGATTTTACAGAAGAAGGTATTTTCCTGGTAGAGCATCTGTTATTGAAGCCCGCCGTTAAAGATTACAAGCAGATGGGTGGTATTGGATGCATGGAAATAGAGCAGACTTTTAAAATAATGTATGACTTTGAAGATGTGGCTGCCACAGATCCTGTGCAGTATTCGGAAACCTTCATGCATTCTTGTGAAGAAGATTGTGAAACAGATGTTTTTGACCCTTATTCCTACCGTGTGAGCATTGTTCTTCCAGGCTATGCATACCGCTTCCAGGATCCTGATTTCAGACGCTATGCTGAAACTGTTATCAGGCAGGAAATTCCGGCGCATGTTTTAGCAAAAATCTGCTGGGTGGGAGACCGCTTCACAGAAACGCAGACCGCTAAAAGTGACCTCTCAGAATTTGAAGTTGCTTTTAAACAGTACCTGTCGGATAAATCTAAAAATAATCTGCTGAATTTAGGAAACAGCATCTATCAGCTATTGATTGCTCTTACCAATCTAAATAATATTTACAGACCGGGAAGACTTCTGGACTGTGCAAAAGATGATAATGACAGCCTGGACGGAAAAATCATATTAGGACAATCAAACATATAAAAATTGATAAATAATGAATACCAAATTAAATAACGTAACAACCCAATATAGAAAGTTCAACGAAAATCAGGCGTTAACTGAAGGGCAACTAAACGAATTTATAGATTATTTTGAGGATCAGGACAGGATGTCCAGAACCCGTTTGAGCGGAGTTGGATTGGCTTGCGGCTTTGAATCTATTTACCTCAGTCCTCTTTCGCTTTCAGGTTCTGAAATTCTCATGGAGGAACTTCCTCAGATGCAGAAACTGGATCTGGTGGATTATGATAGCGTTGTGATTTCTCAAGGAGCAGGAGTTACCACAGACGGGGATATTATTACACTGCGTAAAAAAGGAAGCACTTCTTCTGAGGTTACCATAAATTTTGACGCTAACAGCTACAAATATTATAAAAGTTATACGGATGAAGTGGAATATAAACATTTCCGTATCGGCAATAACCAGATCCCTCTTTTAGAATTAATTACACAGGAAGAATATAATCTGATTCCTAATGGCGGTGGTTTCAGAAATGTAAAAGAATTAGGCAACACCATTTACAATAAAGTTATTATCCTGTATCTGGAAAGCTATTCTAATGATGAAACGCCATGTCAGGACGCAGATTGCGATAACAACGGTGCCGAGCAGGTTTCTAATCTTAAAGTGCTTTTGGCAGACTCTGATGCGGTGCTTAATCTGATCTCTTCGGGGGATGCAAAAGATACTATTTATAAAGCTCATCATACATATCAGTTGCTTTTTGATACACTGCCTAAATTAGAGGCTAAAAGAGTCATTCTTGATAAAAGCATTGTAAGACCTTCAGATCTTAAAATGAGGTTCCAGAACGCATTCAGTACCGTTACCCAGCTTAGTGACGGTTTTAATAAAATTGCTGATGTTTTCAATATAAATCTCAATTTCAGTGGCCAGGCGCTTATTGATAAACTGACTTCCGTATTATATCCTGCGGAAACTCCAAGACTGGAGGATTATCAGTACCGCTATGATTTGCTCAAAGATTTAATTGATACTTACAATGAAATAAAGGGCCTTATTTTGCATCTTGATGCAGAATGCTGCCCGGATATCAATTCATTTCCGAAACACCTTTTGCTGGGACGTGTAGGAGCATCACTGGAATTAGGGGAGGATACCCTTTACCGTCACAGTTTCTACCACTCACCGGTAACCACAACAGAGGATGAAAATTATGAAAGAGTGGTTATGCTTGCCAATCGTTTTGTACAGAAAATCAATGGATTCCAGTCTTATATCGGACCGGTTAAAATTACTCCTTCCAATCAGTTTGTCAGATTAGGTGATAAAGCTATTCCGTACTATTATAATGTCGACAGCTTGTTGTTGAATAAATGGAACTATGAAAAAACTAAAACCGACAGGGAAACTTACAACCTAAGTTACCACACGGGAAATCTTGCAGGTGATGATTTTATTCAGGATCCTTTAAGTTATAATATTGATGATAATGATTTCTACAGGATCGAAGGTCATATTGGAATGCCATACAGAACCGCGATGCAGAACATCAGTGATATCAAAACAAAATACGGATTGGCTTTTGATGTAATCGCGTTGTTTTTGCAAAAAGGGGAAACTCCCGTTGAGCCGGATAAAGAAACTGTATCTATTGATGACCTGAGAAAACATCTAATATCAATTTCCTCCGATATCAGCAGGGAAAAAAGCGATTCGCGAAATACCCTTCTCACAATCTCAAAACTGGATGAAAAATTAAAACTGCTTAATAAAGCTGAGTTTTCCAAAGAAGGAGAAGGTGTTACTGTAGTAAGGCAGGATCCTAAAAAAGATGATGTGGTAAGTGAACTTTTAAGTGAGTTCTTAGACCGAAAATCAGGTTTGGAACATCTTGCTGGTGTAGAACGAGGAGGTACATTTGTGTTGCTGTACTGGTCGGAAGCCAACAACCAGGTTCTGGCAGATTTCTCTTTACCTTACCTGTGCTGCTCAAAAGAAAAACCGAATATTCCGCCAATTGCCAAAGACGACAAAGCTTCATGCCTGATCGGACAATCTGTAACAATACCTGTTTTAGATAATGATTATGATGCGGATAATGATGCACTCACCGTAATTAAAAAATCAAATCCTTCACATGGATCAGTAATATTGAACAGCAATGGAACATTCAAATATACCCATGATGGTTCTGCTAATCTTGAAGACTCATTCACGTATTGTGTTAATGACGGCAGAGATGATAGTAATATTGCTACGGTATTTATTACGGTTAAATCTCCTCCGGTAGCTGTAAACGACCATGCTTCCGTAGCAAATAACGAACATGTGGACATTGCTGTTAAAGATAATGATTACGATTTAGGAAATACACCGTTATCCGTTATTATAGACACTCAGCCGGCTTACGGAACAGCAACACTGAGACCTGATGGCAAAATCAGATATACTCATAACGGATCAAACACTCTTTTAGATTCCTTTACCTATCATATAAATGATGGCGAATTAGACAGTAATATAGCAACAGTAACTGTCAGAATTGGTCCGCCACCATGTAATTCAGGTATGGATGTAGTTTTCATATTTGATTATACGGCGAGTATGGGAGGTCAGATTGAGGCTGCTAAAACCGGAGCGGGTAGTATTATAACAACAATACAGAATCAGTCGTCTCCTAATCCATACAGATTGGGTATCGTACTGGCGGATGAAACAAATTCCAGAACAAATTCGGGCTATAGCTCAGCAGCGGCATACACAAGCCTGCCGGCAGCCCAGAGATTTGTTAATACGGGAATTGGTTCAAAATACCAGTGGATTACGGCAATGGAGGTTATGTCAGAAAATAATGTTTCCACATTTACCAGTCAGCTTGGTAAAATTAATAATCCTACCGGAGGCCTTAGCCTCGGATGGGGAGAGGGAGGTCCGGAACCTACCGATATGGCATTAAGCAGAGTGGTAGAGCATGATTTCGCCGGTGCATTCAGAAATGGCGTGGCCAAATATGTGATCATTATAACAGATATTGTACCTGGAGGTAATGATGATACTGCAAACGGACTGGATGTAACAGAAATTAACAGGCTGAAAACAGTTTGCCTTTCCAAGTCCATCAAGGTAATTGTGCTGGGAGCTGGCGTAGAGCAGCAGATAGAAGGAAAATACATCTGGAAAGAGCTTGCCAACGGAACCGGAGGTTCATGGAACACCAGCTACAATGCAAGTGCTATTCAAACTGCAATTATAAATGGTTGTGGAGGTTAATATGATAAAGACATCACATGATCAGAATATCATATTCTATCGTGATGATATACTTCTTGGGCAGAAAATTTTCTGCCTGAGAAGCTTATAAAGCTTTTTCATAAATCATTAAAAAATTAATAATAATGAATAATCAATTAAGTAATATATCAACCCAGTACCGTAAATTCAGTAAAGGACAGTATGTAAAGCATCCCCAGTTCAATGAGTTTTTAGACTTTTTTGAAGATCAGGACCGTTTATCCAGAGTGATGCTTCAGGGGGTGGGTATTGTTTGCGGTTTCAGACCGGATCTTATTTATGCCGGTAAACTCCTGAGCAGCATACGCCTTTCGCAAGGAATAGCGGTAACGACAGATGGTGATTTGCTGACTTTAAGCAATACCAATGAGATTAGTGAAGATTTATATGTAAGTGAACTGAAAACCATTGATATACAAAACAAAGACTTCACACATTTTAAAGTATACGAGGATTTCAAAGTGAAATATAAGCCATTTCGTAAAAATAACGGACTTGGCAATCAAATTGAACTTTGGGAGCTGGCTACGGCAAAGGAAGCAAATTCGGATTTTCAACCCATCAGTAATCTTGCCGGTTTGGAGGATAAATATGTCCTTCTTTATCTTGAAAGCTACGAAAAGGAAATTAAGCCCTGCAGGGGAGTAGATTGTGACAATCACGGCGTTCAGCAGATCCGGAATCTCAAAGTATTGGTTACTACCGCTGAAGGTATTATCAATATTCTTGGAGAAAATGTTCTTGTAAAAGATCCGGATAGCGGCGCGCTTGTACCGGCTCCGATGGATCGTATCCAGCCACATCCATTATTTATAGAAGATATCCTTAAATATGGGAAGCAGGAGCGTGTTATTATAGAAAAACTTATTGCAGAACAGGGCGTTAATGCATCTTTTTTATCTTCTGATATAAAAAGTTTGTATGCTGATGTTTTGGAGAACAATCAGTATGGTAAAGTTATTTTCGAAAAAATCAATGCGATTGCTCAGTTAATAGGGCTTCCTGCTGTTAATTATCAGGGATTTAAAAACACATTGGAAAGCTTTCTCGGTCAAAATGCGGGTTTTCAGTATGCATATGATGTTATCAAAGATTTATCAGATACTTATAGTGAAATTATAAAGTTACTGCCTAAAGCATTTACGGTAAATCTTCCGGACCTGAATTCTTTTCCCAAACACATTATGTTGGGAAAACTGGTTCCGGTTAAGCAACTGGATTTTTCAAGACACCGGTTTTACAATTCATCCGTTTTGGATGATGAAAAAAACTCTGCAAGAGTACAATTGCTGATCAGCCGTTTTACACAGCAGGTACAGAATTTCAGAAACTTTACGGTTGCTGATAACGGCAGTGCGCAGATTAAAATCACTCCGTCGCAAAAATTAAATCCCCTTAGTACTAAAGCGGTTCCTTTCTACTACACAATCAGTGAAGAATTCCTGAAAACCTGGAACTATGATAAAACAGGCAATCGTTCATACAGAGATAATTTAGCCTTTAATAATTGGTTGTCGACGGATGTGCATATTCAGGAACCTCTACTGTTTAATATAGACAAAAACTCATTTTATAATATAGAAGGACATCAGGGAATGCATTATGAAAAAGCTTTCAATATGCTAAACCAGATCAGGGATGAAAAACAGTTGGGATTTGATGTGATGATGTTGTCTTTGGAAGAGCTTATAGATAATAAAGACATGTTTAAGGCATATTTCAATGAATATGTAGAAAAACATCCCGGACTGGAGCACAGGCGCGGAGTGGAAAAAGGCGGTACTTTTATTATTATGTATGAGTCATCAGAAAACCCGGTGGTTTTTGCAGATTTTTCACTTCCTTACATTTGTTGCACCCCGAAAATTGATGTTAAATTAACACTTCCAACTACGGTTATTTGTGCTAAAGCTGGCTCAATACCATTTACCGTGTATCCTATGAACGGAGATGTAAAAGCGGTTGTCACTTCAGGTTTGGATGGTGGCGTAGAACAGTCAGTCGGCGGACAGTATGTCTTTAATCCTTCTCGGGTAAGCCCGCAATTATATGGAAAAGCTATCGCTTTCACGGTTAACGGAAAACCTACCAGTTGCACTATCAAGGTGAATAAGGAATCTGATGTACATATTGAGGTGGCTTCAGTTATTTATCCGCCGGGAGATTCCAATGAGACAAAAGTGAAATTTAAAATTTCGGGAACTGGATTTACAACCTATGATTACAATTGGGATTTCTTACAGAATGGTAATTTTGTCAATCTGAAACCTGATGGAGAAGGAAATGTAAACTACATTTATTACGATTTGAATCCGGCTGAAATTCCTGTAATAACAGTGAATGTAAATAGCAACGGCTGTACTCAGATCATTACGATCAGAAATTGGTATAATGGTCCTGTTACAACCATTGATGATATTTCATTCCCCAAAGGAAATTGCTGCGAAGGCGTAATGCCAACTATCAGAGCTGAAGCAGGAGATTTCCAAAGGTTCCCTTTATCTAAAAATTCCTTTGTATTGACAGGAAGCGGATCAGGAGCGGATACATTGTATTATTCTTGGATACAGACACAGGGTCCTGCAGTAACGCTTATGGATGTTAATAAACCTTTTTTAATAGTGAAAAACCTTATCATCGGCACTTACGAATTTAAGCTCACGGTTATTGATCCTCATAGTGGTGCTTTTGCTACCGATCTTGTGCAGGTAAGTGTATTCGAAGGATAGCTAATGATCTGTAATATATCACCTTACTCTTGAGTGCAGGTAATATTAAAATACAGATTTCTGTATAATCTTATTAGGAGGTGTTTTAATTATTAAGAGTTTTTAAACACCTCTTTTTATACCGATAAATAAAAAATATAATATAATGGCAATAGCAACATGCAATATTTCATTTGAGGTACATTATACCTCTTCCGTTCCTATAACGGGTGCCGTCGCGTCCTACAAAATAAAGGATTCGGCAGATCCATATACGGTATTCAATATCACTCCGGTGCCGTCTAATGGGGGTTTGGTAATTCTTCCTGCAATTATAAAATCCGGGGAATACGAACTGGTAGTAGAGTTAACAGCTTCAGGAGTTGTTACCAGAAAAGTAAGTTCTTTTAAAATTGGTAATTGTGGAACGTCCGTCTGCGAAACACCGGCTATAAAAAATGTAGAGGTACGAGAAAACGGGCAGATTGTAATGGATTACATGGTGGATGATACAAATCTTGATACACCGGAATATCAGATAGCAACAGATCCGGACTTTAATGATGTTATTCACTTCAGGGTAGATTTTGATTACACTCCGCTTGAAAATGTTTATATGGACGGCGGAAATATTCCTGAAAATACATCTCTTTATATGAGGGCCAGAAAACATTGCTTATCTCCAGCCGGAATTTCAGACTGGTCTAATGTATTTCAGTTTGAATCCAAAAGATGGATCGTTAAAAAAGCACCTTATACTTTTGCGGATGCTTTCTGTGTTTCGGCGAAATTTAAAGATCCCACCAATAGCAATGAGTCCGGCGCAAGTATTTGCTGGAGCGAAGGCGTTTTGAAGAAGACAATCAGTCTTACAACACCTTTTCCGCAGGAAGGAAGCTATATTTACCTGAGCGATGGTATTACACCGGCAATCCCGGCGAACCTGGGTAGCTTTGATACGGGTGTAGCCAGCAGTGGCTTTAAAGACAGGGGGATCAGATGGGTGAGGTTCGGAAGTTATAACGGAAGTAAAATTTATAATGTAGACCCTTCCAGTGGCTTGATAACCAGTATTTCAACTTCATATAATTGTGCAACCTGATAAGAAGCATGATCTGAGTATGTCTTAATAAAATCCTCCGTTTGTGAGGATTTTATTAAGTCAGATCTCTTTATCTTCTGTTATTCTTACGTCTTGTACTGATGATGTTGAACAGTTTGGCAACATCCTGAAGATGGATTTCGAAATCATCGTAATATTCATTAAGAGAGTGCAGGGTAATAATGCCTTTTTCAACATCATGGTTAATGATTCGTTTTACCAGGATGCCTTTTTCTTTATGAACAATTACAAAATCCCATTTATCATAATGCAGCTTACTCATCCAGTAATCTTGTCTTATACTCCTGCATAAAATGATATCACCTTCCAGGTAGCTTTCGTAGGATCCGTCGTCCATACTGTCTCCTCTCACTTCAAAACACATGTACTCACCGCGGTGCTCAACATCGTCGGTAAAAGGAATTGTAGGGAGACTTTCTATATATTCTTCGTCAGCAAATCTGCTGAGATATCCTGCTTGTGCATATTGATTGGCCAGAGGGACATTCATTATCTTCAGGTCTGAAAAAGCAAGCGGCGAGGCACTGTCTTCATTTTGTTTTTTCTCCTGGTTCAACAGGAGATTGGTAATGAAATAAGCCGTGGTTTCAGGTATTTTCCGTTCGCCTTTTTCCCAGTATTGTACGGCTCTGGTGCCGACTCCTATGGATTTTGCGATCTCGGCCTGCTTCATGTTAAGCTTTTTCCTGATTTCTTTGAATTCTAAATAGTTCATTTTGATGTGTTTATGGTCATTGTGTAAAAAAATTACGAAAAATATTCATAATTATTTTTTTAAAAGCGAACATTGTTCGTATATTTGTTTCACAGTTAAGATGGAACACTGCAAATATACAAAATTATATTGATGATTTAATTTTTATTTGAAGTTTAGAAACTTTATTTGAATTAAATATCTATTTATAATCAATGGTTTAAATGCTTTTTCTGTACTTAAGGACTTTAAAAAATTAGATTTCCTCTTTTTGTTTTGTCTGGCGCTTAAACGAACAAAAAAAATATTTCTGGTTTTTATAAATGTAAAAATTGCGCTTTTTGTACTTGTTTTAATGAGTTTGATGCGTGTTGTGGTGTATGATGGTGAATAAAATGCGGTTGTTTTTTATTCATTGCAGAAATGAAACTGCTTTCCTAAGTATTTCCTTATTGCCAATAATAAAAAAGCAAGCCGAAATATAAATATTGTAACTGTTAACATATAAAATATCGATTAATTGTAGTTATCAGTAAGGATTGTTGCACATGCTAATACACATTGTAGACAAACTTATCATCTTATAAGATATAATGTTGCGCTCTTTAAAACGAATTACTGGTCGGTAAACGAAGTGGCTCGCCTATAAAAACATTGATTTGATAGCAGCAACGGAAAATACGATAGGTAATATTTAGCAGAAAGGCTGGATGCTGTTATGAAGATTAAGAATGGCGGATCTGCTTTTCTAAAAATCAAAAACAATAATGTAATGAACATCTTTCAAAGGCTTGAAACAAGTCTTTAGGGTTTCTTATGGTCTTATTTAAACAATAAATAAGAAAGCTGAGGTGTCTTTTTAAAAAAAACTTTTAACATAAAAACTTTAACCAAACATGAAACGTAGCAAAGAATTAGTAGAAAAAAGAAAAGATTTTGTCATTGATTATGTAAAGCGTAATCAGGATAAACAGATGAAGGTAATTGTAACCGAACTTACAGAGATGCTTTTTTTATCCGAAAGAACAATATACAATATCATTCTTCAGGCATAGATCTGCATCCGGTCTTATTCGTATTTCTTTTAAAAACTGATAATAACCATGAATTTAATCTGCATTATAATCTTATAATGTAGAACAGGACTACATAACTCAAATAACGACCCGAAACCATACTCATAAAAAGGGTTGTCCTAAAGTCTTTCATAAATTCATCTTACAGGTAATTACTAAGGTAAAAAGGTTTTTGCTTTTAGTTCTGTTGTTTAAGCTAATGATGAGCTTGAGGCAGGAACCTTGTGCCCTTAGAAGAATTATTACTAATTAAAAAAGTGTTCAATTTAAAACTTCAGTAACCATGAAAAAGAGAAGAAAAAAAATAAAGAAAAACCGAGAAATAAACAAAAATCCAAGAAAAAACATTGATGATATTATCGATGAATTAGCCTATATGGACGAAAACAAAAACATGCAGAAAAGCAAAAGGTTTTTGGATGATATGTACATCCTCGACCTGGAATAAATGATGCATCTGACCGTGCGTCAAAATCAAAATTTGAATCAATATATATATATTAAGAGAAAAGATGAATTTAGATAGTATAAAAGCCCTTTTAATCGGAACTGCCATTGCATTTTCAGGCGGATTATTAAGGGTCTTAATTTCAATACAGAATAAAGAAAAAAAAAAGCCGTGGGAACACCTGATTACCTTGATGATCGTTATTATCGTAGGGTTTACCATGAGTTATCTTATGAACAGGGCCGAACTGCACGACAAATGGTATTCGACAGGGATATTATTTGTACTGGGTTACGGTTATGATAAATTCTTAAAGATGATCACCACTAATCTGCCAAACTGGATCGAAAAAGCAGTAAACCTTTTTATTGAAACCCGATACGGCATCAGAGCAGAAAAGCAAATTGATCAAAAGGAAGAACCTGCAATAGGATTTCCTGAAGATCAGGTGAAAAAGTAAATATGAACTGCAGGCCTTTAGGTGAAATCAATCAAAGCAATTGAGTACTTAAAAATACATTACTGCAACTACAGAATTCATCGTACGAAAAACAAGGTATTCTGACAGAAAAATATGATTTTTGAACCATAAAATTTAAAAGCTCAGATAACAGGAAAAAACTTGGAGTGGCTCAATCATTACCTGTTTCTCATACATAGCCGGACGCCACTTCTGATTACTTGCATTCTTTAAAAATCACCCGCTTCGGGTCCGATTTTCACATTCAACAGGTATATAAAACGCAATTATTTCAATTGCGTTTTGTATGTCTTTTTTACATCCAATTATGAAATTAAAAACTAAGTCATGAAAGCACCAAAACCTGTAGAAACAGTCAAAAAAGCCCATCATAACCCAAATATAAAACCAAAACCGAAAAATCCGCTGGCAAAATTTTTTTCCGGAATGAAAGCTGCTGCGATGCAGTCTCAAAAATCCGTAGACACTGCCGGTAAGCAAGGATTGACAAAAGCAGATAAAAACCCGGTTGCTTCAAATGGCAAAGTAACGCCCGTTCACGGTTCGCAAACCATTTACGACCAAGGTTCGGAGGTGATGTACGGAAAGCTTCGGGAAAGTTTACAACAAACCGGAAATATCAGTCATCCGGAAACGAAGGATGTGGAAAAAGGATATATGACTACCCTGAATGTCAGTCAGGTACAGGAATACCATCAGCTTAAATCCGGAAATTATACCCCAAAAAATTTGCAGGAGCAGGCTGTGGTTCATCAGATGCTTAAAAAATCTGAAAATAAAGTAAAAACAACAGAAGAAAAAGAACTTGTAAAAGCCGCTGATCCTACACCTAAGGTACCAAAACCTGTTGTAGATCAAAAGCCGAAGGAGAAGCCGGCTGAAATTAAAAAAACTCAGATTAAACCGGTTTTATCTGATGTCAATGCCAGCAGCTCAAAAAAGACCGCAGATAAAAGTGAAAATTTCCAATCTGAAAAAAGAAAAGGAAATGATGAGAAAAAATCCGACAATAAAAAATTAAATACAAAAACCAAAGGAGAAGAAGAAGCAAAAGTTGTTGTTCCTAATGATATTCAACCTGTTCTTATGCCAAGAATGGATAAAGCTATTGACAGTGAGCAGGCTGAAGTAGAGCCGGATGCACAAACTACCGTTTATATTCTTGGTCTTGTTGCTGCAGCTCAGGAATTCAGAGATCAGGGAGTTGAAGCAAGGAACCAGGTGAAATCACAGAATGAGGCAGCAAAAGGATTAAAAAATAAAATCAGGGAGGTTGAAAAAACAATTCATCAGTCAGACGATGATCTGCAAAAATCGGAAGACGGCATTCAGACAAAGGAAACTTTAGTGAATCAACTGGAAAGAGGACTGGAAACTTCCGTGAAAAGGCAGCAGAAAGTAGAGCAGGAAGTTGGAACTTATCAGGAAGAGTATCATAAGAATAAATCAAAATCAACAGATTTGCATAAAGAAGCAACTGATTTACTCGGCGGATCGCAGAAACATCAGGATCCGGAAAATGATGATTCCGGAAAGCTTACTCAAAAATTAAGAGAGCTCAACAGCAACGCTGCTACAATAGATCAGGCAGTTTCACAGTCGGGAAATACTGTTCAGAAATTAACTCAGGAAGCCCAGCAGGCTAAAGCTAAAAATACGGCAATACGCAAGGAAGCCTTATCTTCAAAAGAATCTATACGGAAATCAGAAGCAAAACTCGCGGCAGATACCAAACAGAATAATGAGGCTAAAAAACAGCTGGCAAAACTTAACCCAAAACTAAAGGCAGCTGAATCGGAAAGCAAAAAATTAGACAAAGAAGCTAGTGCTTTATTGCGTGATTCTTATAGTATTGAGCGTGATGTTATAAAAACCCAGAATGCGTACTATAAAAACATGGCTACCGTTGAGGGACGAAATAGCCTAAC
Organism: Chryseobacterium sp. PET-29; assembly: GCF_025736815.1. Taxonomy (NCBI): domain Bacteria; kingdom Pseudomonadati; phylum Bacteroidota; class Flavobacteriia; order Flavobacteriales; family Weeksellaceae; genus Chryseobacterium; species Chryseobacterium sp. PET-29. The sequence goes on from NZ_CP107053.1 coordinate 314,505, forward strand.
ACAAAAAGAAAAAGATAAAATTCAGCAGGCTCCCAAAGAGCTTGATCCTTCAGAACGTTTATTGATTGATTTTTCGCAACTAAAAACACAGGATGATCAGGTCGCTTTTGTAAGAGGATTAAATCCAAATGAACAAAACCTTTTAAAAGAAAAATTTGAACAGGTAACAGCCAATTATGATCATGATCAGTCCGAACAGCAAAACTCCATCAGCGAGAATGTAGAAACTATCAGAAATAGCCAAATAGAAAACTTTAATAATAAGCGAAAAGATGCTTTACAGAAACCGTTAAATCTGGTAACCAAAAACCTGAACAGGATTACCGGTTTAAAAAGACTCTGGATGTCTATTACCATTGCTTTTTCCGGTATCTGGAATGATATTACTTCGATAACCTGGTCTGATGTGGGCAAACTCATCAACTCTATTATTAATCCTAAAGAGTGGTATCATACCATTTCAGGTTCAATACAGGGAATTTGGGATGATCTGACGAATTGGAAAGGATTCTCCCAGGATCCTGTAGGAATGATTCTTCAGAAAGCTGCAGGAATAGCCAATAAAGTACTCGCTATTGCAGGTGTGATTACCGGAATATTGGGTGTTTTAACATTAGCGGCAACGGTAGGATCCATCTTCACTTTGGGTGGTTTGGCCCCGTTAGCGGCCTGGCTGGGAGGAGCAACCATAACGATGGGTACCATCACCTTCTGGATCGGAGCTATTGCACTGGGACTGAATGTACTCAACGGAATAAAAAATATTTACGATATCCATACGGCAAAAACGGCTGAAGTTTTATTTAAAAATTCCGGCGAGCTGAAAAGTGATATTACCAATTCAGGAATGGCTATTCTGGCAATAATCGGAGGGAAAGCCTCACAAAAAGGGGGCGCTTCTATAAAAGATCTGGCCAAAAGAAATCCGAAAACTTTTGGTAAACGGATGTTTATTAATGTAAAAAACGGTTTAAAAGCAAAAATTGTTTCTATCCCTCGCAAGATAACATCGGTTTTCAAAAAAGAAACCTGGATGAAATGGGCTCAGAATTTCAAAGCAGCTTATAAAAAAGCACAGGAATGGGTGACTGAGCCTTTCAGGAAAAAAGCTACGACACCTCAAAACCGCAATTTAAATCAGCTTCCTTTTGAAGAGCAAACCGTTCCGGACAGAATGCATGAGCAGCCACTAAAGGATAGAAGTAAAAAAATAGATAATAACAATGATCTTGATGCTGAAACAACTAAAGATGGTATATTTGATAAAAATTCAGACCTTAAAAAAGATCCTAATGTAGTAATTTATGAGGACAGAATTATTCTTGAGGATGGTGCTCCTGAATTATCTGGTACTCAATCATCATCATTTATGGCTGGAAAATATAAAGGCTCTAAATTGAAGCAAGACAAAATTTATTACAGAGCCGGAGAATCTGGCAAGCCACTTGGTCAATATTTTTCTGAAGATCCTCCGGCTGGGGTGTTACAGGTTAGAATAGATAAAGCAATACTTCCTGTATGGCCAACAGGAGATAAATCGATCATAAATATGGCATATAAAATTAAAATACCGGCCGGAACTTTTATTTATGAAGGAGAAATTGCCGGACAGGGAGGAATTTATCTGGGAGGTACAAAACAAATTTTTATCTCCGAGCCATGGAAAATCAGTGGAGTTGAAGTTTTAGAAAGTTATCCGTTAAAATAAAGAAAATATGACAATTAAAGACTATTGCCTGCAAATAAGTAAATTATTGGAAGAGGCAGATCACGAAAAAAGCAAAGCTTTTATACAGCTTGGAAATCTATATGTGATTAATAGAGAAGAGGCACTTTCAAATATAAAAAATATATATGGAGGTATGGGCTCATTTAACGATTTCGTACTATATAAAGACGAGAAAGTTGACGTTGAAGCCAATGAAAAACTCAGTGCATTAAGAGAAGATCTGTATAAAGCAGTGGTATCTGAAATTATTGAATTGAGAAGTTAAACATAATTCTCAAATAAAGAGCTACTGTTTAAATACAGAAATATAGCATAATATGTTCAGTTTTTTTAGGATAAAAAAATTATAAGTAGTTTGTATGAATAATATCGAAAGCTTGACAAAAGAATTTAAATCATTTAAGGAGAGTGATCCTATTAAAAATTACATGCAACTATTAAACATATGTGATGTATTATTGCATGATTTTCCCAATGTTTTAAGAAAGGAACCTTTTTATAGTTTCACTTTGGATATAATAAATGAATTAATAGAGTTAAGAATTGAAATTGGTTCAAGAAAAATGTATGATGGATATGATTTAGATTTAGAAATCGTTATAAGAGAAATGAATCTATTAAAAAGTGTTGTGCCGAATGATGAAAAAATGCAAAAAATTATCAATCGCCTTTTTAGGGGATAATCAAAGTCAAAATCTATTCACAGAACAACTAAAACATATTATTTAAAGGTCTGGATTTTATAATCCGGACCTTTACTTTTATATTCAGTAAAACAATGGATATTAGATTTTCTACAGAATAAGTCCTTTAAACGCAATAGCGTCCTGCTTCATTCATCCCGCTTCAAGCCTCAAAGCATTTCCTTACTTACTGCAACTACAGAATCCATCGCTCAAAAAACAGGGTATTCTCATCAAAAAATAAGATTTTTGAACCAGAGAATTTAAAACTCGAAAAAACACAGGAGACAAAAAAACGGAGTGGCTTTATCATTACCTGTTTCTCATTACAAAAGCAAAATGCCATTTCCGATTACTTAAATTCTTAAAAAAATCACCCGCTCCGGAGCTGATTTTTCACATTCAACAGGTATATAAAACGCAATTCATTTCAATTGCGTTTTGTATGTCTTTTACCCATCAACTATGAATAAAAAAACTAAGTCATGAAAGCAGCAAAACCTGTAGAAGTAGACAACAAAGCCCACCAAAACCAAAATAAAAAGCAAAAGCAGAAAGATCTGGTGGTTCTGCCTCAGTCAGAGGTAGAGATGACTACGATACAAACACAAAAATCTGGTAATCAAGTCAGCAATCCAGGATCCGCCACATCAGATGATAGCAAGGTGAGCCTCAATGGTACACCGGCGGCCGTTCACGGTTCGCAAAATATTTATGATCAGGGCTCAAAGATCTCTTACGGCAGATTTCAGGAAAATTTACAGAAGACTGGCGATATCAACCATCCCGAAACCAAGGAGATGGAAAAAGACTATATGGCCACCCTGAATGTTAACCAGATAGAAGATTATCAAAATCTTAAAACAGGCAACTATACTCCAAAAACCTTACAGGAGCAGGCTGAAGTATATCAGGAAGGCAAAAAAGTTGAGGAAGGAAAAACAACAAACACGGAAACAGCTGTTAAACCTGAGCATAAGGCAGAAGGGAAACCTGCAGCCGGGACTAAAGATAAAGCGGAAGAGCAAAGCGTAGAAGCAGCACCTTCTCCAAATGCCCAAAACAATCCCGAATTTACACAGTTAAGTGGTAAAATAGCCGCAACAGCACATTCTCAAAAAAGCCATGAACCCGCACAAAAAGCAAGTGATGCAGCACAGGCTGCTGCTCCTTCACCTGCAAACGAACGCGAAAGTATGGCGCAGGCAGGTAAGGTGGATCATATGGATGCGCAAAAACCCGGAACATTCAGCAAAGATGATTTTAAAGCTTTATTAAAGAAGAAAATTGAAGGAATCAGACTTCCTAAAGATGAAGCTGAAGCTGATGATTTCGAAAACAACAACAACATACAGCAGGTCAATAAAAATGCAGTTGCCGATGTTAAGAATGAAAAAAATGCAGCAACCAATGATATTGCTTCAGCTACTGCGGCAAAACCTAACATTGGGGCACAACCTGTTCGCTCCGTTGCCAAAATGCCGACACCTAATACCGGAAAAGCTCCTAATGTTCCGAATGCCGCAAAAGCAATGCCTAATAAAAGAGATGCTGCAAGCGTGGAAAAGCCTCTTCAGGAAGAAACCAATACCATTGACAGCGAAATGAAAACCCATGGAGTAACGGATAAAATGCTCGCCAACTCCAACGAGCCTTCATTTACGGAAGCCTTAGACGAAAAAAATAAGGCAAAAACAGAAAGTACTGCCGCCACACAGAAATTCAGGAAAACAGAAAATGCCGAACTCTCTAAAACCCGGCAACAGGCACAATCACAGGCCGTTCAACATATTGGCGGAATGCATAATGCACGCAAAGGCGGATTGAATCATGCGCACGGCGAACAAAAGAATACTGCAACCAAAGACAGCCAGAAACGAAAAGAAATAGCCGATCATATCAATAGTATCTACAACAGCTCTAAAACAGAAGTTGATGGTATTTTAAACAATCTTGATAAAAAAGTTGCAGAGATGTTCGACTACGGTAGCAAGATTGCCAAAAAAGCATTTGAAGATCATGTAGATAAGGGAATGAAAGAATACAAAAAGAAGCGTTACGGTGATGCTTATGCCAAATACGGCGCTTTAGCGACTGCCGGATTATGGCTGTGGGATAAAGCAACCGGACTTCCCGATGAGGTCAATAAATATTTTGTAAGTGGTAAAGCATTATATATTGAAACCATGGATCAGCATATTGATAAAATTGCAACCCATGTTACCGACCAGCTTAATGCTGCTAAAGCGAAAATTGCCAAAGGTAAAAAAGACGTACAGACGTATGTCAACAGCTTATCGCCAAGCCTGCGTAAAATAGGTAAAGAGGCCATTGCTGAAATTCAGAATAAATTCAATGCGCTGGAAGAAAGTGTGAACAGTAAAAAAGATGCACTCATCGATGTATTAGCTAAAAAATATGCCGAAAACGTAGCAAGTATTGATTCCAGAATTGAAGAATTGAAAGCCCAAAACAGCGGTTTCATAAACAAAGCGCTCAACGCTTTGAGCGGTGTATTTGCCATTATTATTGAAATTAAAAACACCCTTACCAATTTATTATCCGGTATTGCAGATGTTGTCATGGCGATTATAGCAGATCCGATAGGCTTCTTTAAAAATCTTATTGCGGGCGTCGGGCAGGGATTTGCCAATTTCGGGGCCAATATCTGGACGCATCTTAAAACCGGCTTCTTCACCTGGCTCACCGGTGCAACAAAAGGCATCGACATTACCATGCCGGAAGATATATTTTCTCTTAAAGGAATTTTCTCAATCACCACACAGGTGCTTGGTTTGACCTGGAACGGAATCAGAGCCATCGGTGCAAGAGTGATCGGAGAGCCGGTCATGAAAGTTCTGGAAACCAGTTTTGAAATGGTGCAGATCGTCCGTAAAGAAGGTGTTGCCGGGCTCTGGGAACATCTTAAAGACCAGTTTGCCGACCTGAAAGCCACGATCATGGATACCATTATGGATATGATCCAGACCCAGGTAATCCAGGCGGGAATAAAATGGATTATGGGCTTGCTGACTCCGGTAGGAGCATTTATAAAAGCTGCCATGGCGATTATTGATGTGGTGAAATTCTTCATCCAGCGTGCCGCACAGATTATGGAGCTGATTAAGGCCTTCATCGACAGCGTGGCAGCCATTGCCAGCGGAAACGTAGGTGCCGTGGCTAAATCCATAGAAAATGCTTTGGGTAAAGCGGTTCCTGTTTTAATTGGCTTTTTGGCTTCATTACTGGGAATTGGCGGATTGGCTGATAAGGTTTTGGGCGTAATTCGCAAAATCAGACAGCGTATTGAAAATGCCATTGTGAAGTTCTGGACTTTTGTGAAAGGGAAGGCAGGTAAGCTGTTGAGTAAGATTGGGGTTAGTAATAAGGATAAGAAAGGCAAAGCTAAAAATGAGAAAGAAACCCGTACGCAGGAAGAAATGAAAAAAGACTTGCATAAAGGGATTATGGAAGGGACAAAACTCCTGAAAGACAAAAGCCTCGACAAAAAGCAAATTCAAAAACAATTAGATGTATTGGAAGAAACCTATGAATTGAAGGAGCTTAAGATTGTTACAACCAAAGTAGATAAAGAAGGAAAAGAAACTTCTCACATTGAAGGAGAAGTAAACCCAAAAGAAAAAGGATCTGATGTTGAAAGAGATGATGAGAATAAAGATTTAAAATATAGCATACAACAAATTGCTTTTGTAAAAAATGAAGAAGTAAATTTAGAAGAAGGCAAATATCCGGAAAGTGCAAGAAAACAAATGCAAAACTTTATTGCACATGTGCCAGAACTGAAGAAGGGAGAGAAAATTCAATTAAGAAAAGAGATGGTATCTGGTTCAACAGCTATTCGTAAGTGGGATATTGCACAAGGTGCTATATATTCTCCGTTTGTAGAAGAATATCATGAAGCTATACAAGATATGCGAAACCAATTACAAGGACAAGAATTTATTATAACTACAGAGACAGGAGGTTCATTTTTGGGAGATGCTGTAGCGAAAGGCACTACTATAAAAAATGAAAAGATTCAAAAAATGCCAAAAGATATGGCAACAGGTAAAGATCATCGTACTCAACAACCGGAAGATATAGTGAAATACGTAAAAAATGCAATGAAAGGAAAAGAAAATCAAGCCATTACATTTACTATTGTAGAACCCGTACTTTCAGGTAGTTCTGTAGGGTCAATAATAAAAAAATCCATAGGAGAGTTATTAACTACATATCCTAATGTTAACTTTAAATTTGTAACCATGCAGGAAACTTTAGGATTTAATGAGGATACTGCACATAAAAAAATAGAAGCAAGTAAAGAAAAAATGAGAAGAGCCTTTAAAATTACGGGAGCAGAAGCTAACAGGGTACAAGTGCATTATGCACGAACTACTTATGTATTAGGGGAGGATGTGCCAAAACATACAAGTTACGATAGTAAAGATCCTGTAATTGTGTTTAATGCTACTGATGAAGTAATAACTGTATATCAAATAAAACCATCCGGTAATACTACCACCAGAGACATTGTAATTGCCATAGGCAATGGGGAATTTAAAGGTAAACTCAAAAATGTTTTATAGTAATATAGTATATTTGGATTAACAATTTAAACAAAATAATAATATGGCAACAGGAATAATACAAATAGATTTACAAAATCCTAAATCTGGATCTTATTATGACGAAATAAAAGAATTGGTTGATAAATATTCGTTAGGGGATCATTCTTTAGAAACTATTAATGCATTGATTTTAGAGCTTATAGATGATGAACTTATGTTTTATACGGAAGAAGATTTTTCTTATTCGGGATTATCTAAGACTATGTATAATATTGTTTCTCAAGATACCTTTATTGAACTGCAAAAAAACAACATTTTGCCATCTGTGTTAAACTATTCTTTAACAATGTATGGTAATTTTAAATACAAGGATAAAAAATTTACTCATCCGGAAGGAAAGGATAATTATTTGGATACAAATGTACCGTGTATGGTTTATTTTGAGAAAAATATAGTTACATTTTTTATTTTAGATGAATATGGAGATGTAGGAATAATTTGACCAAAAAATTGATATTAGGATTAGAAAAGATCACATCTTAAAAAAGAAAGTTCAAGATAAATTGACTTGCCTACGCATGTTTAATAATTTACTATAAAAAAGCGAAATTTCCAGCCGGAAATTTCGCTTTTTTATTTCGGGAAATTCGTCTTATATTGGTATGAGGAAAATCAAAAGTCAATCACCAGATAAAATTATCCATCATGAAAAAAATACTATTCTTTTTTTTACTTGTGTTAAATATTTCCATTATAAGCGCTCAAACCATAGAATCCGAAAGCCACAATACGGCAGGATATATTAAAAGCGACGGTACTATTGAAGACAGAAGCCATGCGACCGTTGGATACATTAAAAATGACGGCACTGTTGAAAACAAAAGCCATGGAACTATTGGTTATATTAAAAGTGATGGAACCATCGAAAACAAAAGTCATTCTACCGTAGGATACGTTAAAAAAGACGGAACGATAGAAAACAGAAGCCATGTTACTATAGGCTATATCAAAGACGACGGAACGGTAGAAAACAGAAGCCACATAACGATCGGCTATGCAAAAGGGGTAAAAAAAGAATGGGCAGCAGTCGTTTTTTTCTTTTTTAATCTTGATTAGCAGAAGATAATTTTTTAACAATTACCTGAAATAAAAGGCTTGGATTTAATCTGAGCCTTTGTTGTTTTGATCTGAAGCGAGATCTAAGTTTGGACTGAAGTTATAGACAGTCCGAATTATAACTTTCTGCATCTGCATCCCTTCCTGTTTTACCTCATTACGCTACTTCCTGCAACTACAGAATCCATACAGCATAAAACTTTCAGCAGAACAAAAAAAACTTGAATTTTGAATTTCAAATCATAAGCAGTAAAGAATACTAAAATACATGGAAACAAACGAAATAACCACCAGAGAAAAATTAAAAACCTACTTTGAAACCGGTAAATATCCAACTGAAAGTCAGTTTGCAGAATGGATCGATTCTTACTGGCATAAAGAAGATATAACTTCACAGGAAACTCTGGGAACCGTTGTAAACAGGGACAATCAGATGCCGGAGCAGGGAATTAAATTCGTACAAAGTAAATCAACACCCTCCACTAAAATTGAACTAAGAATCAATAAAACAACATGGTCGCAATGGTTTGGAAACATGAATCCCGATCATACGGGAATTTACAACAGTTCTTTTGGTTTCGGAGCGTTACAGAATGTTACCACAGGAGATGGAAATGTGGCATTTGGAAGTCACGCATTATGGCAACTCACAACCGGTATCAGAAACACGGTGGTTGGATCAAGCTCAATGATTGCTTTGAAAGAAGGATACTGGAATGTTGTTGTAGGACAGGCCGCATTATATTATTTTGCTACAGGCCATAATAACACAGCAGTAGGCAGAGTGGCTATGTGCAATTTTATAGGAGGATACGGCAATACGGCTTTAGGAAGCCATTCCGGGTTTGTTGATGGCGGAGCGATGCATACCCAGGAATATAATTTTAATACTTTTTTAGGATTCAGATCCGGATATACCACAGACCTTCCCAATAATCTGAAAGGGAATAATAATGTTACCATTGGTGCTAATGCTCCCATTGGCGGTAATACCAGTAATAAATTGGTCATCCACTCCTCAGAAACCGTCCTCAACCACAATGTTACACTTCCTCTCATAGGCGGAGATTTTGTGAAAAGAACGTTGGATTTTGATTCTTCATTAAAAGTTCATCGTCTTCCAAAAGCAGATTCCGGATTTACGCAGAACGTCGTTGCAAAATCTGACGGTACATTTGGAATTGAAGATAAAATAAATGGAAATCACTATTTTAAAGAAATGTTTACCGGGAGCTATTTTCAGATTGATAATGAATATAAAAAACCTCTTTACAGATGCGTGTTGATGGAAAATATTTCAGAGGCAGAAATTGAAAAATCAATAGAATTATCATCATTAAATATAGATCACATTTTCGTAAACGGTACAGCAAGAATAGGCTCTTACAGCTATCATATCGCAAATGCCGAAAATTTATCGGTTAAATTCTTTCATGACGATGCTTACCTTAATTTTAGACAAATGAATGGGCAAAAAGCAGACTGGTCACTTCACATTATTCTTGAATACACAAAAACCAACGACATTCCATTATCGTTATAAACATCAGACCTGAGAAAGAACAAGTCACTGCAACTACAGAACCTACACCGCAAAAAGCTTTTATAAAAACAAAAAAAATATGAATTTTGACCTGTAAATCAAAAGCAGCACAGAATACTAAAAATACATGGAAACAAACGAAATAACCACCAGAGAAAAATTAAAAACCTATTTTGAAACAGGTAAATATCCCACAGAGGGTCAGTTTGCGGAATTGATTGATTTTTTTAGCCTTAAAGATGATATCGTTTCGAATAAAGAACTTGTCACGCTCGCCAACAACCTGGCTGCTCTTGATAATGGATATATTCTTTACAATACCAGTAATATTGAAAATGAGAAGTTTGCGATTGTTGTACATTCAAAAGAAGGCGAAGACCAAATTTTTACAATCGGCAAAACCGAAAACAAAGAACAAAAACGATATTTCCAGGGCAGCGCTCCTTACACAGTCAGGACAAAAGACTTTCTGGTAGACCAATTAGAAGGGCACAGATATTACTACCTGAACACCCAGATCGATGATGGCGCTACAATGAGCAGGCTTTTCGGAAATAATCTGCCTCCTATTCCCGGGGATTTTGAAATGGGAACAGTAGAAAATAAAAAAATTTCTGTAAGAATAAGTAATGAGGATTTTGATCGTAAAATAAGTAATTTACATACACATCTTACTTTTGTTAATAAAACCGAAATACTTATTGAATACGCTTTATACGGAAATTACTGGTCTAATAGGTATATTTCCGAAGATATGGTTACAGATCATTACGACCTTGGAGACTTTCTGGCTTGTTTTTACAGAGCAGATCTCACCGAAGTTAGTAAAGCCATAGAATGCAGGATTTATGATGCAGATAATGATACTCTTTTAATGAAAGCCTCTTTGATACCAGGACAGAAAAATATCAATGTCTCTGCAGGAGGTGCTCTGGCAGGCATAAGAAATGCCAGAATCGAATGCCAATATGAAAGCTAAATAAAAGCTTCTGCAACTACTGAACAGATAAAGTAAAAAGCTTTTATAATAGGAAAAAAAGAAAGAGCTTTGTATTTTCAGAATAACTAATAGGTCATTCACTTTTAAAAAAATAAGAGTTACTGCAGCTACAGACAAGACAGGGCAAAAAGCTTTTATAATAAGAAAATAAGTATCAACTTTGCAGTGTCAATAAAAATAAAGCAGTCGCTTATGCAGAACAAGAGTTACTGCAGCTACAGAAGAGACAAGGCGAAAAACTTGTCTGATAAAAAGAAAAATTGCAATTTTGAAATTCAATTCTCAGGCAATACAAGCCTTCCAATTAATATAAAAAATTATTTGGATATCGCAGAATCAGCGAAATGTAAGCAATTACAAAATCAATAATAAAAATAATCCTCAATCGGGTAAGATCCTCAATCGCAGGAAACCTTTTGCTCTCGAAATATCGGAATTTTCTGGTGTTTATATCAGAATCTCGCCGGGAAGTAAAATGACAGAAACGATCATAGAATCTGTTGTTTTTTTCAGGAGTAGATTGATTTCTTTAAAAAGTAGGAACTCCGTTTACGGTGGAACTTTCATAAACAGCTGTCCCGGCAGTTGGGTAAGATTCACAAATTTGGGCTACTTTCCGGTTGGGGGTTATTTCTAATACATAAATACATTTTAAGATAATTCAGACAAAAAACTTCAATGCTGAAACATACTTTTAAAAGGGAATCATCAGCTGAAATGGCATCATACGAAGGACATAAGATAAAAACATTAAGATATTATGGAAGAAATAAATAAATTCACCCAAAGAGAAGAGCTGAAAACCTATTTTGAAACGGGTAAATATCCAACACAGGGTCAGTTTGGCAGGTTTATAGATAATTATGTCCATCTGAATGAGTTTAATTTCGGAATCGAAGTAAAACCGGCAGGAGAGTATGAGACAAAAAAATATCATTTTTATGTGGCCAAGGATCTCAAAAATTCACACAGAGGGCACATCACCCTTGAAGATACGGGCAATCCGCCGCAGGATATAGACGGGTACAATCATGTTTTATCAAGGGGTTTCGGCTACAGATACCTAAACGTGAAATTATCAGGCGAATTGGATATTGATAAACACAAGCCGAAAATCATCATCCAACGTTATAAACAGAAAAAAAGGCTCTACAGTGGTTATTTAAAGCCACCCGGATTTTACAAGGAATGTAATGAAGATGCAAAAACCTGGGGCAGGCAGTCGGAATATCCTGTAACATCAAACGAGATGAAACTTGATATTAATCCTGTAAACTATTTCAGACCTGGAGCAGACTACAAGGAGTTTTATCCGGCAGGTACTTTCAACAGACCTGGTTCATTCAGATATTCCGTGCATCACAGAAAACCCTATTCTCTGATCCAGATGCTTTTGGAGATTGAGGTGAACGGAACAAAATTCAGATCAAATCCTGTCACTATCAAAATCCTTTTGGGACGCGATGAGAAGGACCTGATTAATTACATTATAAATTAATAATAAAAAAGATAGCCTCAATTGGGTAAGATTCTCCTTTCTTGGAAACCTTTTACTTTTGAAATACCGGAATTTTCCGATGCACATCAGAATCTTGCCGGGATGTAAAATAACAGGTTGCAAAATCTCTTGTTTTCTTTCAGAAGTAAGATTGATTCTTTAAAAAGTAGGAACTCCTTTGGATGAGAAGCTTTTATAAAAACAGTTGCTGCGGCAGTTGCGTAAGATTCTCTAATGTGAGCTGCTTTCCGGTTGAGGCTCCTTTTTTACAACCATTGTTATTCTCATTGAAAATACAATAAATTCAGAATATAAATAGGTTGAAAACAACCACATCAAAACATTATTAAAACATTGCAGATTGATGAAAAAATTATTAAAAAAAGATAAAATATAAAAACAATGACCATGAAAACTGAGTATTACAACAATTATTCAGACTCATTTGTGAGCAGCTTTAAGGCTGAGGTTTGGTAACACAGATCAGAGAATAAAATGCAGCATCAGAGATGTAAATGCATGATATTTTAACAACCCGAGTAAGATGCTCCCTGACAGGAACCCTTTTTACCCTGAAATATTGGAATTTTTTGAATAAATCAGAATCTTATCCATAATGCAAAATGAAGATTATCATATCTGTTATTTTCTTTCCGGGGCAGGTAATAATATCCGTGAAACGGAAATTGATTATCAAAAAGTAGGAATTCCGGTATGAGAAGACTTTCAAAAAAAACTGTTAACGCAGTTATGGTAAGACTTTCCTTTATGAGTTACAGTATTTAATATTACTGATGGTCATTTTTTTCCAACATTTTTAACATCAAAAAGCTTTAACAATTGCATAAGGCAAATTTATTTGAAAGATAAACAGGTAATGGTTTTGATTTCAAAAATAAAAGACTAAAAACCAATGGAGGCAGAACAGATACAGAAACTATTTACGCATTTGGAAGAGGTGATAACCTGGCGTATCAACAATTCTTCAGAAGATTTTATGGGAGCGCCGGGATTCATATCCGATGACCATACAGGTTTTCCATTAGGAAACTATATTTCAGAGAAAAAATTTGCGCATCAGGAAGTTATCATTCTTTTAATGGCTTTATTGCCAAGATTAGATCCTGCACTTCTGAAGCGTATTTACCTGGATTTTCCCAACAGCCCGCTGTTTGATTTTTGTTCGGTTAATGATAATGGAAGACTCTTTTATCCTACGGTTCAGACGGTTCAGTATATTTTGGGCGGTCAGAATATTTCAGAAAGATTAACAGCTCTGGATTATTTTGCTTCAGATTCTGTGTTGGTTAAAGATGAGATTATTACATTCTCCGGCTCAGGAAAGGAGTATGGAGCTGAAAATAGTCAGTTAAGTGTTCATCAGGAGGCTTTTAATATCATTATTTTCGGATCAGAATTATTGCCGAAAATGAGCAACGACTTCCCGGCAGAACAGATACACACCCACCGTTCCTGGACAGACCTTATCCTTCCTCAGAATACACTCGATGAAATTCAGAGTATTGAATCCTGGTACAACAGCAGCAGGGTTCTTATGGAAGACTGGGACATGCAGAAAAAATTAAAACCCGGTTTCAGAGTTCTGTTTTACGGAGATCCGGGAACAGGGAAGACCCTGGCAGCAAGTCTTTTAGGAAAATATACAAAACGTCCCGTTTTCAGGGTGGATGTTTCTATGCTGGTTTCAAAATATATTGGCGAAACAGAAAAACAATTGGCAAAACTATTTGATAAGGCAGAAAATAAAAACTGGATCTTATTTTTTGATGAGGCTGATGCTATTTTCGGAAAAAGAACCAATGTGCGGGATGCCCATGATAAGTATGCCAATCAGGAAGTTTCTTATTTACTCCAGCGGATAGAAACATTTTCAGGGCTCATTATTCTGGCATCCAATTTTAAAAATAATATGGACAAAGCTTTTACAAGGCGTTTCCAGAGCTGCATAAAATTCAGTAATCCAAAGTACGAAGAACGCCTGCGTATCTGGAAGAATAATATACCCGAGCAGCTGAATATTGAGGGAGTTAAGCTGGAAGAAATTGCCGACCGGTATGAACTTACAGGGTCTAATATTATGAACATAATACAGGATGTAAGCTTAAAAACAATTGCATTAAGAGATCCTGATTATAAAGTAAGTCCCGATATGCTGCTGGAAAGCATCAGAAAAGAATATGTAAAAGAAGATAAAATTTTCACATAAAATCCCATCAGTTTAAACTCACGTCTGTTCGAGTGTTTTCGTAACGAAGTGAAGAAAATGTATCGAAAACACGGTGCAGCTTTGCTCTCCTGGTTTTAAACCAACCAATCAATCATACAATTAACTACTAAAAATAAAGCTGATGAAAGCAAAAATCCTGCTGCTGATGATATTCAGTGGCCTAATACTCGGCTGCTGCAGAAGCAAACAAAAAATTACAACCGTTTCAAAAGAAAATACCCGGGAAACTGAAACAGTGAAAGTTGATTCCCTGAATTTACAAAGTTCAGAAACAATTCAAAGCAACTCGAAAGACCTTGCAGTCAATGAAAAAATCAACGAAATATCCGGGGATTTTTCAATTACGGGGAAATCTGATGTCTCCAGCCCTTTTGTTTTCCACAATGTTGTCGGGAAAGATACTGTTCAGAGTATTTCCATTATGGGAAATGCAGAATATTCCATTCGCAATCATTATGCAAAAGCATCGAACGAAAAGACTGAAAATAAAAAAGAAGCATTCAATAATATTTCCCTGAAGGTAAATAAGAATGCTGTTTCCAAAGAAACTGAAAAAGAAACAGCATCGGTCGTTTCCCAGGAAACAAAAAGAATAAAAGTAACAGGCTTTGGAATTGCAGCATGGATTTTCATCACCGTTTTCGGAATTACTGTGATCCTATTGTTTTTCACCTATAAATATTTCAAAAGATGAAAACATCACAAAATGGAATCAATTTAATTTTATCATTTGAAGGTTTCAGTTCAAAACCTTATCTGGATTCGGCAGGAATCCCTACAATTGGCTATGGAAACACCTATTATCCGGGCGGTAAAAAAGTAACCATGAAAGATCCCGCCATCAGCAAAGAAAAAGGAACGGAATTATTCGCATCCGTTTTACCGGCTTATGAAAAAATAGTCAGCAATAAAATTAAAACTGCGCTCACACAAAACCAGTTTGATGCGCTGGTATCCCATACCTACAATACGGGAGGATCTGATACCCTGTTTTCTTTAATCAATAAAAAAGCAAATCCGGAAAACATAAGAGACTGGTTTACATCAAGATATATTACCGCCGGAGGTAAAGTCCTGAACGGACTGATCAGGCGAAGAAAAGCGGAAGCCGAACTGTTTTTTTCGAAATAGGGACTGCGCTTTTCCGTCTTTGTATTCCTAAAAAACGAATGAAAGAAAAGTTGAATTCAATGAGTTTATAATCACTTAAAATGAAATTAAAGCCAATGAAAAATGTAGATACGAATATAATCAAAAATAAAAAAAATGTGATCATAGAAGAACTCAAACTTAATTTTCGATAAACATGGCAGTACCATTAACAACAATATTCAGCTGGTTTGAAAAAGGTGATTCTCCTACAGAATATCAATTTAAACAAACCTTTTCTTCATTCCGTCACACAGATGAAAGAATCAGGATGGATGAAGTCACAGGTTTACAGGAAGCAGTTCAGAATATACTTCCTGTCACAATTTTCAACAATCACCTGGAAGATGAAAACGCACATACTTCAGTGCTTGCAAAGCTCAACGCATCCAACCTCACTGCTGCCGATATCAACGGATGGAAAGAAAAATTACAAATCAATTTAACTGCTACCATAGATGGTGACGAAAATACAGGAAATGTCTATACAAAAGTACAGACAGAACAAATTTTAAATATACTCCGCGAAAAAAATGATGATCTACTTGAACGTATTCAGGAAATTACCGGTAAGCTTTCTTCCGATGATGTAAATCTTGATACACTTTACGAAATCGTACATTATATCAAAGAAAACAGGAGACAGATAGAATTGCTTAACGATCTTTTTTCAGGAGGCAGTTCGGATGATAAAATCAGCCTTGTGGGAAGTTATTCAAACTGGGGAACTATTACTTATCAAAGCCAGTTTAACAGTTTAGTGTATGACAAAATCCGGCAAATCGAAAATAGCGGCTCCGAAAAAATCAGACATGAGGAGAAGGTGCAGAATGATTCCAGGATAAAACATGACCTTAATACATTGAGTTTTGCAATAGACGCATACGATACCGTTACCCTATTTTCAATACCAATTAAAGTAAGGAGAATTGATCCTAATACCATTGATGTACTGTTTGATTCAGTACCACCAAATATGATTCAGTTAACAATTAAAAAATTATAATTATGGATATTAAATATGCTTATTATCACAGTTCTGTCGGATACAAAATCGTAGGAAAAACAGACAACGACATCTTAACAGCCGGTGGCGGAACGCGCTCTATCAGCTCTTTCTGGCATGACGGAAATTTTACTCCGACTGACTATGTTCCGAAGACAAGGACGTTAACAATTAACGGAACAAGTTATGACCTTTCGGCAAACAGATCATTTACAACGCCGGATACGGTTACCCGTGTGAAAGGAGGTACATCCGGCTCTTTAGTATCCGGAGATATTACGCTTGCTGCGGGTGCCAATATGTCTATCAGTCAATCCGGAAATACCATTAAATTAGATTCCACGGATACAACTTATGCTGCAGGTAATGGTTTAACCCTTACAGGAACTACATTCTCTCTTCCGGTTACAACTTCAGGAACCGGGAACGTGGTTACGGGAATTACCCAGACCGCCAGCGGAATAACGGTTTCTTTGGGATCTGTACCTACAACAACGGATCTTACCAATTACATCCCATTGTCACAAAAGGGTGCGGCAAACGGTGTTGCAGTGCTTGATGGTGCCGGGTTGGTTCCTGCTTCTCAGTTGCCTTCTTACGTGGATGATGTTCTGGAAGGATATTATAAAGTTGCCGACGGAAAGTTCTATAAGGAAGCGGCTTATACCAATCTTATTGCCGGCGAAACCGGTAAAATTTATGTGTCTCTTGATACCAACAAAACATACCGTTGGACGGGAACAACATTCGTTTATATTACTTCAGGAGCCGTAGATTCTGTAAATGGCTTAACAGGAGTTGTCATTTTAAACAAATCTCATGTAGGATTAAGCAACGCCGATAATACTGCGGATGCAGCGAAAAATGTTCTTTCTGCTACAAAATGGACTGCTGCAAGAACCATTACACTTTCTGGAGTTACCGCAACGGCACAAACGATTGACGGATCCGGAAACGTTGCCATTCCCGTTACTGCTGTTCCGGCAACATTGTTAACAGGGACTGCATCCATCAATACCACCGGATCGGCAGCTAAATTAGCCACCCCAAGAACAATCGCCGCTTCTGGCGACGGAACGTGGAATGTTTCCTTCGATGGCTCGGCAAATGTTACTTCGGCATTAACATTGGCGCCTTCAGGGGTAACTGCAGGAACGTACAGCCGGGTTACCGTAAACGCTAAAGGTTTGGTTACTGACGGAAGCAATGTTTCAAAAACATACACTACGAATATTACAGGAACTTCAACTTTAGCTCACAACCTAAACACACTGAACGTTGAGATTACCATGCGTGATACGGTTACTTCTTACAAAGTTTACGGAAGAATAAAACCAATCGATACAACAAGTGTAGCAATAGAATTTGATTCTACACCTCCTAATCCAATTTCAGTAGTGGTAACCAACTTAGATTTATAGAATGGATATTAATTACGCATATTATACTTCTGCGAAAGGCTATAGAGTAGTCAACGGTACTGCGGCCCAGTTTTTAAAAGCTGATGGCTCTGTAGATAATGCCTCATATATTCCTGCAGGCACAGAAATTAATATGGCTGATAAAAATATTAATTTCACAACAGGAAGTCTTTCACGATTTGAAAATAACACACGGGTTTTTAATAAAGTGTACCAAAGACTTTATGCTGGTGCCCAGACAGGAATTTTAAGTTTTAAATTTCCACAGGCTACCTCGCTTGCAACGATGTTTGATGTAACAATCAAAATATTCGGATGGAATGCCAGGATATTAGGAACCGTAAGAGTATCTTTTTATAAGTTTTCCGCAACTGTACTTAACAGCAATCACAAAGCTATTATCGAATGTTCTGATAATTTTCCTTCATCGGTAATTAATGTAGGATTTGATGCTTCCGGCAATGTTTGTATTAATATTGGGGAATCAAATACGGTCTGGAATACCTATCTGAAAGTAGAGGTTGAAAGAGTTGCAGCTTTTCATCAGGGAGCGAACTTCGATTGGTCTAAAGGATGGACACAAACCATCGAAACGGATGTTTCAACATACACTCAGCTTCTGTCAATTGCTACGGAAGTTGTTGCAACAAGAACATGGGTAGATCAAAATAATACCGGTTCAGTTCCTAAATTTGCCGCATTACTTGCTACTGCCGACCTGAATACATTTTTGACGCCCGGTTTTTACTATCAGCATGCCAGCTCTAATGCTACTTCAGCAAGAAATTACCCGGTTAGTCTGGCCGGCTGTTTAAATATTTATAAAACTTCCAGTACCCGGATTGTGCAGGAGTACAGTGATTTACAGTATGGCAGAACCTGGAAGCGTATTTATGATGGTATCAGTTTTAGTGGCTGGCTGAGAGTGTGGTCTGAAATAGATTTCAATCAGAGTAATATTACCAATTGGAATAACTCCGTACAGCAGTCAGCTTTAAGCAATTACTATACAAAAAGCGAAGCTCTGAATCAATTTGTGGGCAAAAATGGAGTTGAAACGATAAATGATACTAAAACTTTTACTCAAAGCCCCGTAATCCCCGCTGGGACATTGGATAATCATGCGGTAAACGTATCCCAGCTTATTAATTTAACGGACGGATTTGTAAAGCTTAACGAACCATTTCCGGGTTGGGAAATTATGCTGTTAAATCTCAATTCGGCTGAGATCGCAGGGTTGTTTGATAAAAAGAATGATCTCCTTATTGCCGCGAAAGAGAAAGACTATGTAAAAGTTGGCTGTAAAACAGGAGGTTACGATGGCGTTGCTATTAATTTAAATAACGGGCATATCGGTTATGGTGGTGTAGAACCAACAGATTCTCATAATCATTATTTTAACGGAACTATAAGAATTCCGTATGGTATTTATTCGGAATCCAGCAATAATAATGATGTATATGGCGGAGACGGGAGCTTATATCGTTTGTCCCACGAAATAGCCCGCGAAGATGAATATATCCGGCTCAGACCGGATGATAAGGAATTTATTGGTACTGCAAATTCATACGCCACCAAAAACAGGATTGTAAAATTGACACTTCTTGACGGAGGATCAATAGTAATTGGTCTTATGCCTGAATATCAGGAAATTACTGTTATGAACGTTAGTGGAAATCAGGCAAAATTTATAGTAAACAATACCAGTGTGAATTTTACCATACCTCCAAAAAGCAGCGCAAGGTATTACATGAACAGCAACGGAAGAATAATCCAGGAAACAATGAATATAGGAAACTGCGTTGCTTCTTAATATTTCTTAGCAAAAAATGTAACGCAAAGTAAATCATTGATTTAAAATATTTGCGTTCAGCAATAATTTATCAGCGTATATGGATATTCCTGTGCGCTGATTTATTTTAATGACGACCTATTATTCAGACAAATTTTATACAGACAGAATGTACTTCTGCAATTATTAAATGATCAGGATCCTGAATGGAAACTTACTGCAGCTACGGACTATACCAGTTAAAAAGCTTTCCCGGTAACTGAAAAAACATGAAATTTGAAGAGTACAGCATAACGGTAATCATTAAATTCAACAGACAGGTTTATGATTCAGGTTGAATTTCATACAGTTTCTTTTGCCCGGTGCAAAAACTTAATCCTCCAAAGACAAATCAGAATCATTTAATGAAATAAGTAAGTTTTAAAATGCTTTAATGTCTCACTTATTCTCAATTATATCAAGACTAATTTCAACAATCAAATGAATACACCATTAAATACAATTTTCAGCTGGTTTCAAAGCGGAGATTTTCCTACTGAAGCACAGTTCAAAGCAACATTTTCATCGTTTTATCACAAGGATTACCCAATTCCGGTTGAGAATATTGAAGGGCTTGAAGATCTTTCTCAATTATTTGCCGGTGCAGAAGCGTTTCAGGAACACCTGAGTGATTCTGATGCTCATTCCGCGCACCTGGCTTTACTGAATGCAGGTAATCTGACGCCAACTCATGTTAACAGCTGGAAAGATAAACTGGGAATTGTAAATGTATACACTAAAATACAAACAGATGGTTTTGTTAACGAATTGAAGGTGGCGGATACCAATCTGGAGTCAGAAATAGAAAATATCAAAAAGTTACTCTTATCCAACGATTTATCTCTTGATGAACTTCAGGAAATAGTTGATTTCATAAAGAAAAACCGTATTGATATTGAAGCATTAAAAGCGATTTCACAGGAAGGAATAAAAGAAGATAAAGTAAAGCTCCTACTGGATTACAGCTGGCTGAAAAGCCCTAAAAATCAACAGGAATTTAATCAGCAGATTTACGAAAAGGTTTTGGTCATCTCGGAGACCCCAACAAGCGCCCTAGTACAGATTACCGGAAGTACAGTATTTTCTAACCCTGTTGAAACGGAAAATGTAATCATCCAGGCACGCGATAGTGTTACTGGTAAAAAAATAAATATCGACGATTATGCAACCAACCAGACCATAGAGATTAATATGCTGGGCCAAATCGTTAACCCAATCAATATTCTCATTTTAAAAGTTAAACCATAAAAAAATAAAATACCATGAATAAAAACGCAGTAATAAGCAACAACGCAAATCAGGATAATTTTTTTGGAGAACTCCTACGTACACGTTTCCAGTATTTTGATTCACTTCCCGACACAAGCGGAGTTCCCGCGGGCTGGATCATTGATTACAAAAATGAGCTGCATCAATGGAATGGAAATCAATGGATTAATCTGGCAAATAATTATGTGCATCCGGATTATCCTCTTACCAATAATCCGTTCCAGACAGATCAGACCAGCGGACTTCTTTTGTTAAGTCAGATTCTTACCAACAGTTCCGGACATGTTATTAAAGTAGCAGGAAGAAACCTTACCAACGCAGATATTGTTTCCATTTTCCTGAATGATGCCGTTCAGTCGGGAACGTTTACATGGTCGTCGAATAAAATCAAAACGTATGTTGAAAACCTTTTAGGACAAAGTCTTACAGGTGCATTGATTTATCAGCCGGGAGGGTATGTTCCTTCTGCTGTTGAAGGTTCCATGGCTGCTCCGTCACCCATTACATCAGCCGGCATAAAAGTCGGGATGGTATGGGTAATTACGGCAAATGGCTGGGTTGGAAATAATCCTGTCTCTGTGGGAGACCATCTTATTGCCAACACGGATGGCGGGTCAAATGTACCGGCCAATTATCAGATCATAGAAAAAGGAATTCCGGATATTGTAGATGCTACAGATTCGGTAAAAGGACTTATTCAGATCGCTACGGATGCTGAAGCCCTTGCCGGAAGCAACGCTACTAAAGCAATGACTCCCAGATCAACAAGAGCGGTCCTGGATTCGAAAATCAAATCTAAAACATGGTATATTGGTGATGGCTCTTCGGTAACTTTTGTTATCACGCACGGCTGGAATGCCTGGGATGTCGACTATACCTGCTATCGTAATACAGATAACAGAAGAATAAATGTAAGCTTCCTGCCTCTCTCTGCAAATGATGTACAGATAGATGTTTTGGCACCTCTCTCCCCGAATGAATACAGAATTACTTTAACTGCAAGATTAGATTAATGATCGCACCGGAATATTTTAACAATCACATCGCTGTAGAAGGCGAAATTATCGTGAAAGGAGTTCCGAACGATACAGGTTTTGTATTGGTATGGAACCCTCTAACGAAAAAGATAAGCAAAAGGACACATGCGGAAATAGTTTCTGATTTAAGTCTCATGACTACCAATACTCCACAGGACGTCGGTGGCAGGAAAGTATTCTATGTTTCCGGAAATTCCAATCCGGAAGATACTACATTGTGGACTTATGGAACCGGTGGCGCAAAAGCAGGAATTGTGTTCTACAGCTCGGGAATGGATGCTGGAAAGATCAATTTTGACGGATATTTTCATTTTAAAAATTTTAATGATACAGGATATAAAGGCATCGTTGCATCTGAATTCAGAAAAGCAAATTCCGATGATGGTAAAGTTCTTTTGGGAGGTGGTGGAGAAAAATCAATTTCAGACTTCTCCGTAAACAGTCATACGCATGATTATCTATTTAAAGACGGATCATATCTGGCAGATGTTCACGGGTTATTTGAAAATAATAAGTTTAAATTTATTACCCGGGTTGATCAAAGTTCGGCAAATTTATTTCCCAGTAAACTAAATTCAAACTCAATACTCAGTATCGCATCACATGATGGAGACTATGGAAACCTGTTGGGCTTTAATAGTGAAAACCAGATGTTTGTAAAGTCAATTAGTGGCGGAAACTGGAGCGGTTGGGAACAAATAGCGTATAAAAGCTGGGTTGCATCACAATTAAATAATTTAACAGGTAATTATGTGCCTTTTAACGGGGCTTCACAAAACATCGATCTTAATTCTAAAAATATCTCAAATGTAGGGCACTTTCAAAACTCCGGGTCAATAATTAGCAATAATATTGCCTTATCCGCTTTTGCAGGCTCTTATGGAGGGTATCAGTCGAATCCTTTAATTAAAATTGGAGCGAGGCCTGGAAATATGATAACTTTTACCGTAAAACTGTATAATTATCCGCATTTTTTCTATGAGTTTCAAGTTAATATTTATAATTATTTAGGAGATGTTTATGAGCCTACGGTTACCTGGAAAGCAGGTGATTCTGCACACATAGATAGAATAGAGTTTTATAAAGATCCCGCTACGGGTGTTTTCTATATAAGACCCATTATTGAGGTTGCTTATTCCAGAATAGCAATTACAGATGTACAGGCATATGGGGGAGACGACACATTTTTGTCTTCCAGCTGGGATGTTGTTTGGGGAGGCGATGTTACACCACTGCTTCTCCAATATACAATATTAAGCACTAATTTTAATGGAGATTCGAGAGTCGTAAATACTCATAAAGAACAGCTTATTAATGCAAGAAAGGACTTTAACGGAGCTACCGGAAATGACTATCTGGGAGCCGCTCTGCAGCTGAGGGGTAATGGTCCTGCAAATACGATATTCCCAACAATTGCTTTTCATCAATCTGGTTTGTATGCCGGAACTGTTAGTTACAGAGGTGATGCTCAGGGATTTTATTTTACGGATGTTAATGGCAGCGGCTTTGAAAATATTACCGCAAGAGCATTCTATAAATATGGTTCTGATAATGGTAAGGTTCTTTTAGGAGGCGGAGATCATAAGTCTTTATCAGATTTCTGGACTCCGAATAATTTTAATCCTAATAGCTATATCCCAACCTCACATCCCGTTTACGGAATAAACTCCACAGAATTAGGAAACTGGAGACATTTCGCAGGATATTGGGACAATAGAAACATTCAGCCGGCCCATATTTTACCTCAAAACTTTCAGATCGGTTTTACAAACTGGTTTAACAATGGCGATCAGGCTAGTCATTATGCTGATTACCTGCATTTTGGAGGATATCAGGATTCTTCCGGCGGAAATCAAAACCTAATTATGTTTAGCAAAGCAGGACCTGGAATAAGACAGTTTCAGGGAAGCCCGCAGGGAGTTTCCCCATATAAGTCATACGTTGACTACTGGCATACCGGAAATTTTACACAATCAGAAATTGACAGATGGAACAGTGTAGCGGCAAATTCCAGTAATTTTGTCAGTCTTCATACAGAACAGACCATAATTTCCAAGAAAACTTTTGCCGGAGGAGATGGTAACGGCTATTCAGGTGCTCCTTTAATGGTGAACGGAAACGGCAATACCAATTTGGTTTATCCAACAATATCATTCCATCAGCCCGGACTGTATGCCGCAACAGTAAGCTACAGAGGTAATGGTTTTTACTTTATGGACATCAATGGAAATAATTTTGATTATGTAAGGGCTGCAGGATATATAAAAGACGGATCTGATAATAATTATGTGCTCCTTGGCGGAGGCGGCCACAAAGCGGTTTCAGATTTTTTAACCTCATCCAACTTAAATGATTACTTACCAAATGCTGGCGGGACAATGACCGGCATGATCAATTTCGGAAACAATGTGGGCGGAATTATGGGGCAGGTTGGTGATAATGATTACTGGCGGGTGTATGGCAATACAGCAGGATCAAATCAGGGCTATCTGGAAATAGCAACAGGTGATGATGGTAACGAACCGATTTATGTACGTCAGTACGGTGGCCTTTTTACAAGTCTCATAAGAACAGCTACCCTTCTTGATGAAAGTGGAAATACAAATTTCCCGGGTACTGTTTATTCTCAGGGATTTATAAAAGCCAATTCCGATAATTCATTAATCTTGTTGGGAGGAGGAGGCCATAAGGCTATTTCGGATTTTGCACTGTCTTCTCAGTTAGGAAGTTTTGTTACGTCCAATACTACCCAAACCATTGATGCCACCAAAACGATAGGTTTTCAGAATACCATCTATTCGGGGTGGGACAGATTATCGGTAGCCAATCCGCAGATGGGGCCTTTTTCGTTGCTTAATCTTGCATTGCAGGGAGCTTATCCTTTATATGGAGATGAAGAATTCAGATATGGCGCAAATGGAATAGGAGTTTATAATAATTATGGCAACGGTACAGTTTCCATGACCAGGGAAGCCGCATCTGATCTGCCAAACAGGTCAGGAATGCAGCTAAGATTTAATTATAATGGTAATGGAGCTACGCCGGGGTTGGGTGGATTTATATTAGGGTTTAATGCCAGAGCCAATGCTGTGTTTATCCAGAAGTTTATGGCTAAGCTGCCTATAGGCTATTCATTTAACAATGCCGAAAACTATATGGGCGATCATGCTTCAGTTAGCTGGCTGACTCCAAGATCCGGAACGGGAAAATGGGAAACCTATGTAAGAGCTGTTATATGTGGTACAGGAACCAGTTTTGGAAATGGAGGTCATGTATATGTTGATGGCCCGGATACGGCAATGGAATTTACTTTGGCTTTTGCTGAAGTGTATGAAGTAAACAGCTCTGTCTTTTCCAGAATAAAAGAAACATTCTATGCTAAAAATGAAACGATTGATTTTAATGAATCTGTTGATCCTTTAATTACCGCAGGAGCCGGTTCATGGATCCAGAGAGTTCTTCTAAAAAGAGGGTGGGATGGATCATATGGTGATTTTATTCAATTAAAAGTTCCGGGTTCAGGAGGTAATTCGGCATCATTAATAATAGATCAGAATGGCGGCCTCAGATCTAATTACGGATATTTTTATAGCGATAATTTAATTGGAGCACAGGTATTCAATCCTCAGAAAGAAACTCTTTATCTTGGTAACCCATCGCTGCCGCATATGGTATTACAGACCAATACCAATGTTCATTTTGATTATGAAGGAGCCGGCAGCATTTATACATTTAATATAAAAGGAGTTTATCTGGACAGGAATATTAATTTTAATCTTGATAATTCCGGAATCAATTTTTTTGAAGGGGGTAAGATCTACAAAAAAGCAGGTGGTGGAGTCTATATTAACAGAGGAAGCAGCGGCATAGATCCAAGAATAGAAAATGTAGATGGGTCTGAATCCTGGATGATATTGCATGAAGGAAATTATAATCCTTTTAAGAATTTAAGACATGTACCTGCTTTAGAAGATGTTTCAGAATCAGGAATCTACAGGCAGGAAGGTCCTACTTCCGGATATAGTTTCACAACAACTCTAAACCTAAACTCTTCGGACGGAAGACAACAGCTGACTATTGAAAGAGGTGGCGGGGGAATGAAGTTCAGAGGTTCTTATTACGGTTCCGGAAATCAGGGATGGAGCGATTGGAAAGACGTTATTCATTCAGGAAATATTAGTTCTTATATGAATGGCTATGGGTTTATAAGCCAGTCAGGTTTAAATTCCCAGCTTTCAGGATATGCTACTTTAGCAGGCGTACAGACATTTACCAATACCAATACTTTCGCTCAAAGTCCGGTAATTCCTAACGGTACTTTAGGAGCTCATGCAGTTAATTTAAATCAGCTGAACGGGAAAGCCAATGCGCTGGAAAATGCTACAGGAATAGGTTTTTCATCAGGTAATTATCCATCTGCAGACGGTTCGCAATATCCCTACATCTACTTTAATAATGGAGGAACGCAGGCTTATATCGCATTGGCAACACAAGCCTATTTGCAGAACAATTTTTTAAGTACTCCGGATGGTACATCTGTGATGATTCCCGGTTCGGATTTAAACAGCTACTTTAAAACAGGCTTTTACAGAGGTTCCGGATTGGCCAATGCACCTATGAATAACGGCGGATGGTGGTATGTGGCAGTTGAAACCCACGACAGTACCTGGGTAAAGCAAACCGCTACTTCATACGGTTCAGGAAATACTCCTAATATTACGTATCAAAGGACGATGGTGGGAGGAAGGTGGACTGCATGGGTACAGATCTGGACTACAGCAGATTTTACAGTTTCTAATATTCAGCAGTGGAATTATGCTTATCAATACGGATTAAAGCTGAATGAAGAATTTACAGTTCTCCAAAATACAGGTTTGGTACTGGCAGATAATTATTTTGGCGGAGAATCCGGGATTATCGACAATCAGACAACAAGGCTTCTTGCTGCGAAACAGAATGAATACTATTTTTATGGCTCCGGTTATGATAATTTTGACGGCCTGAATTTCGAATGTAAATACAGCCTTTTCGGAATGGGAATGCCATCTAACGGCAAAGATAAACTCGTTGTAAAAGGATCCGTAAAAGCTTTAAATAATTTTAAATCGGATAAAGAAAGACCGGATACACTTTTTATTCCTAATGGTGAGATCGCAGATTTAAGGGACGAAATTATCAATGATGAATCAGAATACGCCATAAGATTAGATCCTCATGAATACGAAATTGACCAGTCAGGATATCTGGAATTAAATGATAGAAACAGGTTGATCCATATTATTGGTGAATATTCTAAAGACATGATGGTCGTAAACCTGAGGGAAATCTATCCGAAACAACAAATTGTCATTTATAATTTTGACCATACAGGAAACGGTATGGAAGTAAGAATTAAGGGAAATAAAGTGTATAATATTGAATCACGCTGCTTCCTTAGATTATATGTCACTAATTCATTGAGAGTGATTGCAGAACGTCTGCAGCCTTGTGACATGATCTGGTAAGAATAATATTAATAATCAATTATGTAAACAGTATCTTACAAATTATATAAGTTATTTAAATCCTGCGCCGCTTCTTCGAAGCGGCGCAGGATTATTATGGTCATAAAAATTTACAGTTGCTTTTCTGTTTAAATCTTTTCAAGCGTAAACCTGAAGGTACTTCCGGCGCCGTATTCGCTCTCAACTTCTATATTGCCGCCCTGAGATTCTATCAGCTCTTTACTGATGCTTAGCCCCAAACCCGTACCTTCTTTTTTACTTCCCGGAATCCTGAAATAACGGTCAAATATCCTGTTAACATATTTTGGTTCAATGCCTTGTCCCGTATCCTTCACTGAAAAAACAATATGATGATTGACTTCCTGAACTTTAATAATAATTTCTGAATTCTGATAAGAATACCGTATGGCATTAGAAATCAGATTATTAAGAACCCATGAGGTTTTTTCACTGTCGGCCTTTACCAGTTCAGGTCCTTCGTCGGTTTTAATGTTAAGAGTAATATTCTTTTGCTCTGCTGCAGCCTTATTCGCTTCCACAGCATATTTTATAATGTCTGATATTTTGGACGGAGCAATATTTAATTTCATCGAGCCGCTTTCAACCTGGGCAATGTTCAATAGTTCTCCGGTGATTTTCAGAAGCCTGTTGGTATCTTCATTGATCCCGTTCACAAGATTTTTCTGATCGTCATTCAGGCTGCCTATTTTTTCATTTTCCAGAAGCTGTAATCCCATTTTGATAGATGAAATAGGTGTTTTAAATTCATGTGAAACGGTTCCTATAAAATTGGTTTTTGCAAGATCCAGCTCTTTAAAAGGCGTAATGTTATGAAGCATAATTACCTGCCCGATAAACTGGCTGTCCTGTTCACCGGTCGGGACAATATTAATATCGATGATGTTCTTTTCAAAATAGCTTTCTTTTCCATGAGCATAGATTTTCATCGATTCAAGGTCCCTGCTTTCATCAGGATACAGGAGATCTTTGATGATATTTCGCACCAGGTCATTGTTGATCGCCACGTCCTGAATCAATTGTCCTACGAAGCTTTCTTTCTGAAGTCCGGTAATGCTTAATGCCTCATTGTTTACAAACAACACTCTTTTATTTTCATCAATACCAATTACAGGATCCTGCATATTATCGATCAGCGTTTCAATACGTTTTTTACCTTTTAAAATTTTATCCAGCCTGCTTTCGGAATATTCCTGAAGCTTTTCAGCCATGGTATTGAAAGAATTTGCAAGTTCACTAAATTCGCTGCTGCCTTCAAAATGTACTCTTTCCTTATAATTCTGATTGGCAATCTGGCGGATACTTGCCGTAAGCTGGCGTACAGGGTCCGCAATATTGGAAGGAAGATTTACCATTAAAATAAATGCCAGTAAAAAGCAGATCATTCCCACCACGGAAATAACGGTAATGGCATCACGGGCAGTATCATCCGCAACGCTGCTTTTGTGCTGAATGGCAGACATATTAAGCTGCATCAGTTCCGTAAGGTCTTTCCTGATGGAAGACTGCAGGCTGGTATTTTCCGGATTATTTTTAAGGCTTGCAAAATGCGTGATTATTTTCTCCGTAGTTTCTTTCTCTCCCGGCTCCGTTACGTTTTTTTTCTGCTTTTCCAGATGCTTTTCAAACACCTCGAAAGCCAACGGGTCCGAATTGATTTCCTCCAGAGCCAACAGCATATTCCGGGAATATTCCAGCGTATTGTAATTCGCAACAAGAATATTATTGGTGTCTTTTTTCAGTTTTGTGATATTCCATACGCTTAATACAGAAAGTACGACAATCATCACAAATAAAACGCCAACACCTATATTGAGTTTTGTTTTAATTTTCATAGGATATAATGAAAGGTTTTAGTAAAAAATGAAAGAATAACACTTTTTACATTTTACTTCTAACTTTTTACATTCAACTTCTAACTTCTAACTTCTAACTTCTGACTTTTTACATCTAACTCAAGATAACCAAATCTATATTTTCCCGGGAAAGTTTATTAAGCAACGTATTGAAAGTATCGGTTGCCAGAATAATCTTCCAGAGGTTCAGATGAGGTTTTCCGATACAGACTGTGGTGATATTTCTTTCTTCGCACTGTGTCATGACAGCATGTGCTATTTTGGTATCTTCCACTTTTATAATTTCCGCACCCAATTCTGTGGCTAATTTAAAGTTATTAATTAAATGCCGCTGTTTGTCTAATGCAATTTTATCCGAACTTTCACTCGGAACCTGAACATACAAAAGGTACCATTGGCTGTTGTAATAATTTGCCAGTCTTGCTGTTTTTCGGATTACATTCTTTGCCGTTTTTTCATTCGAGCTGATGCAGGCCAGAAATTTTTCCTTTTTCAACGATTTATGAATCGTTATTTCAGATTCTACTTTTCTCGTTACCTGTGATGCAACTTCTTTTAAGGCAAGTTCCCTAAGCTGTAAAATACTTTCTGCCCTGAAAAAATTGTTTAATGCTGCGTTAATTTTCGTTTTGTCATAAATTTTTCCTGCTTTCAGACGGTTGATGAGTTCTTCAGCGGTAAGATCGATATTTACCACCTCATCTGCCTGAGAAAGAATGGAATCAGGAATTCTTTCCTTTACCTCAATATCGGTGATCTCCTTTACTTCTTCATTAAGGCTTTCAATATGCTGAATGTTGACCGCAGAAATCACGTTGATTCCCGCATCTAAAATCTCAACAACATCCTGCCATCTTTTTTCATTTTTGCTGCCTTCAATGTTGGTGTGCGCAAGCTCGTCTACAATTACTACTTCGGGACGAAGATTTAAAACTGCCTGAACATCAAGTTCTTCAAGCTCTTTACCCCGGTAAAATAATTTCCGTCTTGGAATAATAGGCAATCCTTCTAATAAAGCATGTGTTTCTTTAC
This sequence comes from Chryseobacterium sp. PET-29, assembly GCF_025736815.1. Classification (NCBI taxonomy): domain Bacteria; kingdom Pseudomonadati; phylum Bacteroidota; class Flavobacteriia; order Flavobacteriales; family Weeksellaceae; genus Chryseobacterium; species Chryseobacterium sp. PET-29. Next base: position 345,016 of record NZ_CP107053.1, read on the forward strand.
GATGATGGGTTTCAATATAGCCGATTTTCACATCAATTCCGTTTTCCAGAAGAGCGTGAGCCTCCTGCAGCATACGATAGGTTTTTCCTACACCGGCGCTCATTCCGATGTAGATTTTAAATTTTCCCCGTCTTGATTTTTTGATCAGGTCAAGGAAATCCTGTGCAGAATTTTTATTCATAACGGATTATGTGTGTCAAATGTAATGATTTAAGAGTTGTGAAAAGTAAGTAAGAAGTGAGAAGTAAGAAGTAAGAAGTTTGAAGTGAGAAGTAAGAGTGAGAAGAAATAATTAGTAATTTTTTCACCTTTCACCTTTTACCTTTCACTTCTTACTTCTCACTTTTCATTAAAAGCTTACCGCCAATGAGGTTGCTACAGATGGGCTGTTTGATTTCAGAATATTATCCCGGTTCAAAAAGATGTCATCTTTACTGCTTAAATTCTTAAGTTCTGTTCTCCAGACAAGATTAGGGAGAATCCAGTAATCTGCATTGAAAGAATATCCGAAAGTTTTGAATCCGTTTTCTGTTCCCGTTGCAATGATAACGCCTTTTTCGTCGCTGTAATATTCGCCTCTTACAGCAAAGCTTAGTTTTTGTGTTGGAGCATATTTGGCAATCAGGACAGGAGAGTACCAAACATTATACTGCTCACTTCCTTTAGCTTTCTGTTCTGCACCGATATCAAAACCTGCGATAAAGGCAAACTTTTGACTGATCTGGAAACTTCCGTAAAGATTGTGGAAATATCTCATTTGTCTGATGCTGTCAGGTTTATCATTGCCTATGAAAGAGCTACTGTTTAAAGTAATCTTTTCATTAGGTTTAAAAGTGAGCTGATGTCCGAAGGCAACCGTAGAATTTCCGTCTACACGCTGGATCCTCTGCCATCCGTTCAGAACAAGTCCGCTCAAAAACCATTTTCCGCTGTCACTGGTATAAGAGATTTTTGCACCGCTTTCAAAATAAGGCGAGTTATCTGCCAAAATACTTCTTGTCAAAGTAAAGCAGTCTTTGCTGACCGCACTTTCAAAACCAATGTGTGATGGCATTACACCTGCATCAATCCAGAGGTTTTTGTTTTTTGATATTTTTACCCCTATGTTCGCTTCATAAATATTTTTTAAAACGCCGGGTTCTGCTGCGTAATTGACATTCATATAAGTTCCTGCGCCTAACGCAATATTGGCTCTGAATTTTTCAGTTTCATAATTGGCTTTTACAAATCCTAAATTAAGGTTTACCTCATTGTTCCTGTTGTGACTATACACGAATCCGGGTCTTGTATTGTTCTCAGGATTATTGAAATCATACTGGTAATATACTTCTGCATAACCGGAGATTTTTAAAGGATTTTTAGTTTCTTCCTGAGCTTGCAGTGTAGAAACTGCACCAAGCATTACGAATGCAAGTAATGATAATTTTCTTTTCATTTTAAATTTTATTAAAAGAGGTTAGAAGCAAAATGTGAAAAGTAAAAAGATAGTAATCAATGAAAAGCTTTCAAATACTTCTCACTTCTTACCTTTCACTATTTTTACTTATTACTTCAAACCGTCTAATGCGATATTGAGTTTTAAAACATTAATTTTTTCAGTTCCGAATATTCCAAGGAAAGGAGGCTCGATATTTTTTTCAATAAGTGTGTTTACCGTATTGATGTCGATTTTTCTGATGTCGGCAATTCTTTGGGCCTGAACTCTGGCAGCCTGTACAGAAATGTTCGGGTCCAGACCTGCACCGCTTGCTGTAACGATATCCGAAGGAATTTCAGACCGTTTAACCGTTGGGTTGTGTTTCAGAAAATTTTCAATTCTTCCTTCAACTTCTTTAAGATAATCGGGGTTAGAAGGTCCTTTATTACTTCCTCCCGCTCCTGCAGCGTTATAATCTACCGCGGAAGGTCTGGACCAGAAATATTCATCCTTATCGAATTTCTGTCCTATATTGGCGTAATAGTAAGAAGTTTTTGGTAAGTTAGAAGCTTTTCCGGACTGCTTGCTTTTAACATTTGATTTTTCACGTAAAATGATTTCTCCTTTTCCGTTATTCGGAGCTGCCTGAGCTATTCCGTAGATTAAAAAGGTATAAATTCCTGAAAAAAACACAGCACAGAATAATGTTAATCTGATGGCTGGTAATATATTTTGTTTCATAGTTTTGAATATTTGGTTTTAATAGTGAGAGGTAAGAAGTTAGAGGTAAGAAGTAACTGTTAAAACGTAAATAAATCTGACTTTTCACTTTTCACAATAATGTTATTAAATAAAATGGATATGATTGAGAGTAAGAAGTTAGAGGTAAGAAGTAACTGTTAAAACGTAAACAAATCTGACTTTTCACTTCTCACTTTTACTTTTCACAATAATGTTATTAAATAAAATGGATATGATTGAGAGTAAGAAGTTAGAGGTAAGAAGTAACTGTTAAAGCGTAAATAAATCTGACTTTTCATTTCTCACTTCTCACTTTTTACTTTTCACTTCTCACAATAATGTTATTAAATATGGATACGATGAGAGTAAGAAGCATAGGTAAAACAAAGGCTAAAGTTCTATAAACAAATTTGACTTCTTACTTTTCACTTCTTACTTCTTACTTTTTAAATAAAAACTGATACGATTAAATCTATAATTTTGATTCCGATGAATGGAATTAAAACACCTCCTAAACCATAGATCAAAAGGTTTCTTCTTAACAATGCGCTTGCACCGATGGGTTTGTAGGCCACTCCTTTCAAAGCTAGCGGAATCAGCATCGGGATTACAATTGCATTGAAAATTACAGCTGAAAGAATCGCAGATTCAGGTGAATGGAGTCCCATAATGTTAAGACCTTGCAAAGCCGGAATTGAAGCAATAAACAAAGCGGGAACGATCGCAAAATATTTGGCTACGTCATTTGCAATACTGAAGGTTGTAAGCGTTCCACGGGTCATCAATAACTGTTTTCCGATTTCCACAACTTCAATCAGTTTTGTTGGGTCGTTATCAAGATCCACCATGTTTCCGGCCTCTTTTGCAGCCTGGGTTCCGCTGTTCATTGCTACACCCACATCGGCCTGAGCAAGAGCCGGCGCGTCATTGGTTCCGTCACCCATCATGGCGACCAACCTTCCTTCTGCCTGTTCTTTTTTGATGTAATTCATTTTATCTTCAGGTTTTGCTTCTGCGATAAAATCATCAACACCCGCTTTTTCAGCAATGAATTTTGCGGTTAAAGGATTATCCCCGGTTACCATCACCGTTTTAATACCCATTTTTCTCAGACGGTCAAAACGCTCTTTGATTCCCGGCTTGATGATATCCTGAAGTTCTATAACCCCAAGTGCTCTTTCATTTTCTGAAACCACGAGCGGTGTTCCGCCGTTTTGAGAGATTTCCCTGACTTTCTGTTCAACTTCTGCCGGAAATATATTGCCCGAATTTGTAACAATATTTTTAATTGCATCAGTTGCGCCTTTTCTGATTCGTGTATTCTCATAATCAATACCGGAACTTCTTGTTTCTGCTGTGAAATTGATGTATGCGGGTGAGAAGTGAGAAGTAAGAAGTGCCAGTTCTCCCTTCACAATACCTTTTACATCTAACTTTTCACTAAGTTCTATGATGGATTTTCCTTCGGGTGTTTCATCAGCCATTGAACTTAAAACCGCAGCTTTAATCAATGTATTTTCACTAATTCCATCCGCAGGATAGAAATGGGTGGCTTTCCTGTTTCCAATAGTAATCGTTCCGGTTTTATCCAGTAATAAAACATCGATGTCTCCCGCAGTTTCTACTGCTTTACCACTTTTAGTGATTACATTGGCTCTCAAAGCTCTGTCCATCCCCGCAATACCGATAGCTGATAACAATCCTCCGATGGTAGTAGGAATAAGACATACAAATAAAGAGATAAATGCAGCAATAGTAATCGGTGTATTGGCATAATCACCGAATGGTTTTAAAGTAACCGTAACGATGATGAACACCAAGGTAAATCCCGCCAACAAAATAGTTAAAGCAATTTCGTTTGGTGTTTTCTGTCTGGAAGCACCTTCTACCAGGGCAATCATTTTATCAAGAAAGCTTTCGCCGGGTTCCGTTGTTACTTTCACTTTTATTTTATCAGAAAGAACTTTTGTGCCTCCCGTTACACTGCTTTTATCACCGCCGGCTTCACGGATTACGGGAGCCGATTCTCCGGTGATGGCACTTTCGTCAATTGTTGCCAATCCTTCAATGATTTCTCCGTCAGATGGGATTATATCTCCCGTTTCACAAACGAATACATCGCCTTTTTTCAGTTGATTAGACGGAACTATTTTAATTTCTCCATTTGAAGTCAGCATTTTTGCAGGCGTTTCTTCTCTTGTTTTTCTCAGCGAATCTGCCTGCGCTTTTCCTCTTGCCTCTGCGATAGCTTCAGCAAAGTTGGCGAAAAGTAAAGTGATGAATAATATTAATGTTACGATAATATTGTAGACCAGACTTCCCTGGCTTTGTTCTCCCAAGGCAATCCAGAAACAAACGCCTGCCATTACCAAAGTTCCTATGTACACCATAAACATTACCGGATTTCGGAACATTTTTGCCGGGTGTAATTTTATAAATGATTGTTTCAGCGCTTCATTAACTAATTCTGCCTGAAACAAATTGTTATTTCCTTTCATTTTTTTATTTTTTAGAAGTAAAATGTGAGAAGTAAGATGTAAAATGTAAAAAGTTGATTATTAGAACCTCTAATTTTTTACTTTTAATTAACTTCCAGAATTTGTACATATATTTATTATTTTAAAAACATTTTTGATGAAACCTCATAGAAACTTAAAAGCCTGGAGCGACAGCATTTGGTTAATAAAAGATTTATATCTGATTACCAGTTCTTTTCCTAAAGAAGAACTTTTTGGCATTACTTCGCAGATGCGAAGAGCTGCATTATCAATTCTCTAAATATTGCTGAAGGTGCTGCAAGAGCGAGTAAGAAAGAATTTGTAAGATTTCTTGATATTGCTATTGGTTCTATTGCAGAACTTGATACCTTGTTTATCATTTCAGTAGAGTTAGAATTTTTATCTGATGAAGATTTTAATTTGCTAAATCATAAACTCGAAACCATTGGTAAACTTACTTATGGTTTGAAGCGAAAATTGCTTAGTGAGTAGGGTAATAGTAAGATGTAAAAGTAAAAAGTGAGAGGTGACGTGAGATGTAAGACGTGAGAGGGATTGGGATGTTTTGCACGAGTTGCATTACCTTTAACAGCTAGCTTCTTACTTCTTACTTCTCACATACTAAAATACTCAGCGATAGGTCCTAAAGCCAAAGCCGGGAAGAATGACAGGGCTGCCACGATAGCAATTACCGCAAATACCATTAAACCGAATGTCGCGGTGTCTGTTTTTAAGGTTCCTGCACTTTCCGGAATATATTTTTTGGCAGCAAGGCTTCCTGCAATAGCTACCGGACCTATAATGGGTAAATATCTCGCCATTAGCATTACAATTCCGCAGGCGATATTCCAGAATGGATTGTTGTCTGCCAGTCCTTCAAAGCCGCTTCCGTTATTGGCACTTGATGAGGTAAACTCGTACAGCATTTCACTGAAGCCGTGAAAGCCCGGATTATTTAGCCATTTGCCGTATTCAGCGGGATTGTGGGCCACCATATAACTTGCAATTGCAGTTCCTGCAAGAATCAGCAACGGGTGGAGAAGTGCAATAATCATTGCAATTTTCATTTCTCTTGCCTCTATTTTCTTGCCTAAAAATTCAGGGGTCCTTCCTACCATCAGTCCACTGATGAAAACAGCAAGAATGATGAAGATGTAAAAGTTGAGAAAACCTACACCCACACCTCCGTAAAATGCATTGACCATCATTCCGAGCATGGTATTCATTCCTGAAAGCGGAGTCAGAGAATCATGCATCGCATTCACAGAACCATTACTGGTTACGGTGGTGTTAATGGCCCAGTATGCTGAAGCAACAGGTCCGAAACGAACTTCTTTTCCTTCCATACTTCCTAAATTCTGAGTGATTCCCATTTTTTCAATAGCAGGGTTTCCATTCATTTCATTAACTATCGTTGGGGTTAATAACAACAGGAATCCAACAGTCATCACTCCGAAAATTGTCCATGCCAGTTTTTTTCTTTTTAAAACATAACCCATCGCAAATACCATCGCAATCGGAATCAGCATTATCGATACTGTTTCTACAATATTGGTAAAATAACTTGGATTTTCCAGTGGATGTGCAGAATTTGGACCGAAAAATCCGCCTCCATTGGTGCCCAGCTGTTTGATGGCTACAAATCCGGCTACCGGGCCGCGGCTTACTTCCACTTGATCTCCCTGTAAAGTGGTGATGGTGTCTTTCCCTTCAAAAGTCATCGGAGTTCCGCTGAAAGCCAATAAAGAAGCTACCATTACAGCAATTGGAAATAAAACTCTTGTACAGGTTCTGATGAATAAATAATAGAAATTCCCTAATTTATCTGTAGTTCTTTCTTTCATTGCAAGGAAAACAACGGCAGCAATAGCAATACCGCAGGCTGCAGAGATAAACTGCCAAAGCATTAGGGTTAATTGTCCTAAATAAGATAATCCGGATTCCCCCGAGTAATGCTGAAGGTTGGTATTGGTAACGAAGCTCACTGCTGTATTGAATGCCAAATCTCCACTCATTGAAGGGTTATAGTCCGGATTGAGTGGTAACCACTCCATATTGGTGAGCACAAACATGGAAATGAGAAACCAAACGATATTGATGGTGAGTAAAGCGGCAAGGTGTTGTTTCCAGTTCATTTCCTTTTCAGGATTTACACCGGAAATTTTGTAAAATAATTGGTCAATAGGATTGAAAATTTTATCCAGCCAGGTTTTTTCTTTGGTAAAGATCTTTCCCATATATCTTCCCAGCGGAATTGCAAACAAAACCACGAGAGCATACATAAGAAAAATTCCTGTAATTTCTGTATTCATTTTTTAGATAGTTAGATGTTGTAAATAAGAGGTAAGTGGTGATTAGCTACAATAAAGAACATCAGAAGGACGTCTTACTTTTCACGTTTCACTTTTTTACCGGTTTTAAAATTTTTCCGGTTTTATCAGCACGTAGCCTATGTAAACAAATACGGCGATGGCGATGATGAATAATGCTGTCATATTTTTTCAAAATATTTTACGGTTAGAAAAAAAAGTACAAAAAGTACAATACCCGAGATGGTTAATAAAAGTGTCATGTTTTATTGATTAAAAATTCTGTATGTAATTGCGAAGCAGACCAAAAGGCCATAGAAGATTGCTAATAAATGCCAGGTCTTTGTTTTCCTGTACATCCTGATTTTCCATTTTTGCATAGCGAACGATTATTGTTATGCCATACTATTTTTCAAATGCTGGTCCAGCTGAGAATTTTTTATATAAAATATTGAATTTCAACATATTAAAATTTAATATAGATTTTAAACAACAAAAAACCCTTTCAAAATGAAAGGGTTGATGCTGTTATTATGAAAGGATTTATTTGAGTGAGAACTGGCAATTGAAAGTAAAAAGTGAGAAGTGACAGGTGAGAGGAGTGAAATTCGCTGCAATATTTATTACGTTTTCCATTTCACTTTTTACTTCTTACTTCTTACTTTTTACTTCTTACTTCTTATTTCTCACCTCTTACCTCTCTACTTAATCTGATATTCTTCTATTTTCCTGTATAATGTTGTAAGCGCGATGCCTAAAAGTTCTGCCGTTTTGGTTTTGTTTCCATTGGCATAGTTCAGGACTTTTTGGATATGAATTTTTTCGGCACCTGCCAGCTCAAAAGCCGAAAGGATTTTACCTTTTATATTGATTTCCTGATCATATTGAAAATCCTGAGGGAGCGATTCTACCTGAAGCTCCTCTCCATCGGTAAGAATAGTGCTTCTTTCAATGACATTCCGTAGCTCACGGATGTTTCCTTTCCAGGGATGTTTTTTCAGGGCTTCTCCGTACTCTTTTGAAAAGCCGGATATTTTTTTGCCGGTTTTTAGAGAAAAGTTCTTCAGAAAGTTATAAGTAAGCTCTTCGATATCACTCACTCTTTCCCGAAGAGGCGGTAATTGTACGGTAAAAATGTTAATGCGGTAAAAAAGGTCTTCCCGGAAATTTCCGTTTTCTATTTCTTTTTCGAGGTTCCGATTGGTCGCTGCAATAATTCTTACGTCTATCTTAGTAGTTTTACTGTCTCCTACTTTTAAAAACTCTCCGGATTCCAGAACACGTAATAATTTAGCCTGAAGATCCATTGGCATTTCGCCGATCTCATCCAGGAAAACGGTCCCTTTATCGGCCTCTTCAAAAATTCCTTTCGAATCTTTTACGGCTCCGGTGAAGGCTCCTGCTTTATGTCCGAAGAGTTCATTCTCCAATAGTTCTTTACTGAAGGCAGAGCAGTTTACGGCAATAAAATTATACTTTGTACGGTTGCTTGCATTATGAATAGCGTTGGCAAAAACTTCTTTTCCGGTTCCCGTTTCACCGGTAAGCAGTACTGTTGCATCAGTGGTCGCTACTTTTTTCGCAGATTCGATCGCAGATTTTATTTTTCTGGAATGTCCTATAATCGATTCAAATGAATGTTTGTTTCCCAACTGTTTTTCGAGCTGGGAAATTCTTTTATTGAGAGAAACCTTTTCCAGTGCCTTATAGACCAGTGGGATGATCTTATTATTGTCGTCGCCCTTTGTAATATAATCAAAAGCCCCGTTTTTAATCGCCTGAACACCATCCTGAATATTGCCGTAAGCAGTTAAGAGAATAATTTCCAGCGAGGGATATTTTTCTTTTACTTTTTTCACAAAATCCACTCCGCTGCCGTCCGGAAGCTTTACATCGCATACTGCAACGTCTATATCGCTAAACTCCAGTCTTTTCATCGCATTTTTGAGATCTGAAGCCTGGAAAACTTCATATCCTTCAAGACTTAAAATTTTAGATAAAAGTGTTCTTATTTTCTCTTCATCGTCGATGACCAGTATTTTACTCACTGTTGTTATTTTGTTTACAAATTTAGATTATCTTTTAATAGGTTAAGTTGAAATGAGAATAAAATATCCTGTGCGATTTGCAATAGATTTAAGCACATATTATATTATGAGAATAATTCAAAGAGTATGTTGAAAATAAGCTTTTAACATATGATTTTCTTTTGTTTATTTAAATAACTGATAAATGTTATAAAAATCTAATGGTTGGATGTTTGCAGATGTACTTGATAAACATCAATAAGTCAGGATTAATTTAAAAACACTTCCTATGGATAATATATTTTTTGAAAGCTGGACTAAAGTAGGGCATGTTGCGTTACTTACCGTCATTTCTTTTGTAACACTTTTTCTGTTTATAAGAATCTCAGGAAAGCGTACACTCGCCAAGTTTAATGCATTCGATTTTGTGGTAACGGTAACACTCGGGTCGGTCCTGGCTTATATGATGCTTGCACAAGTGAGCCTTACTGAAGGTGTCGTTGTATTATTCCTTATTATTTCCATGCAGTTATTATTCGCAAAACTTTCCCGCAAGTCGAAAGTTATGGAGAAGCTACTCAATTCATCACCGAAGCTTTTGTTTTATAAGGGCATCTATCTTGAAAGCAATATGGAAAAGGAATCGGTTACCAAAGAAGAAATTCTGGCATCCATCCGCCAGAAAGGTATAGAGAATATAGATGAAATACTTGCTGTGGTTATTGAAGCAAATGGAGATCTTAGTGTCGTTAAAATGTACGATGAAACCACCACAAACAGTTCCTTAAAAGGAATAAAAAATCATGATATTGAAAGTTTTCCTGAAAATGGTGAATTATAATGTAGAAGTTTTACTATTTCGCTTAACTTATAAATTTCATTAGTTTTTTAAGACCTTTAAAGAGTGATTCATCATAATAACTGCATTTTTATACTATATACTTATTGTTTAATTTTAAGAAAAACGATTTACTTATATTTGCCCTGCAAAGCCAATTCAAATGTTCAAAAAAGTTTTCATTGTATTTATTCTTAGCGCTTATACGGGTTTTTGTTCGGCTCAACAGGTCCGGCCTGCAAAATCTTCTGAAATTTACCGCGAACTTAAAACACTCAAAAACCTGCCTAAAGTTTTATACCTTGCAGCACATCCCGACGATGAAAATACAGGTCTACTTTCCTGGCTGGTAAACGACCGGAATGTGGAAACAGGATATTTGTCTTTAACCAGAGGTGATGGCGGTCAGAATTTATTAGGCACCGAACAGGGTGCTGCATTGGGTTTAATCAGAACGCATGAGCTTTTAGAAGCAAGAAAGCTGGACGGCGCCCAACAGTTTTTTACCCGCGCCATTGATTTCGGGTTTTCCAAAAATACAACTGATACTTTTAAACAATGGGATGAAAACAGTATTATAGCTGATGTGGTCTGGGTAATCCGAAAATTCCGTCCTGATGTGATTATTTGTCGTTTTCCTCCTACAGCTGCGGCAGGTCATGGACAACATGCGGCTTCGGCAGTGGTCGCAGAAAAAGCTTTTAAGCTCGCCGGTGATAAAGCGGCTTTCCCGAATCAGCTGAAATATGTTAATGCATGGCAGCCAAAACGCGTATTGTGGAATACGTTTAGGTTTGGTTCGGTCAATACAACCGCTGAAAATCAACTGAAAATCACGGTTGGGCAATATGATGCCCAACTGGGAATGGGCTACGGAGAGCTGGCCGGATTAAGCCGAAGTCTGCATAAAAGTCAGGGTGCAGGAACACAGTCTGTAGCCGGAATTAAAACCGAATATTTTTCACATGTTGATGGTGAGCCTGCAAAAACAAGTCTTTTTGACGGAATCAGTAAAACCTGGACTAAAGAAGGAAGTCCCGATATTGACCAGGCTTTGGATAAGATTATTTCTACATTCAATTTCAATCATCCGGACCTTAGTTTGCCCGCTTTGCTTGTTTTGAGGAAAAAGGTAATGGCATTAAAGGATTCAGACCTGAAAAAGGATAAAATTAAATCTCTTGATCATATTATTTTAAGCTGTGCAGGATTTATGGGTGAAGTCGTTACCAATCGGGCTGAAGCTGTTGCCGGCGATCAATACAATTTCAGGTTGAATATGATTTCAAGAGCTGAAAGCCCTGTCGTTTTAGAACATATAAAATGGTTAACCCAGTCAGAAAAGTTCAACAGAAAACTGGCAAAAGATTCATTAATTACCATTCAGCAAGATATTCAGATTCCTGCAGATGCAGCACTTACGGAGCCTTACTGGTTAGCAAAACCACCCGCAAATGCGGCGACTTTCTCTGTTCCGAATGATACTTTGGTCGGTTTACCCGAGACAGATTCACCATTGAATGTTTTACTGACTTTAAAAATAGGTTCGGAAAATTTTCAGGTAAAGCTTCCTTTATCATTTAAGAAATTGGACCCTGTACGCGGCGATGTCGTCGAACCTTTACGCATTGTTCCTGCATTAGAAGTAAAATTTACGCAACCTCTTTATCTGGTTAAAGAAAATGAAGATTTACGGGTAAGTTTAAATTTTAAAGTCAATTCCGATAAACCTTTAAGCAATGGAAGAGTAAACCTGATGTATAATGGAGAACGATTAGGCGGTGGTGATTTACAATCGGTTAATGGAAAATATTTTACCGTAGATTATATAATTCCAAAAACGAAGCTGGCTTCAATACAATCGGATCACCTGCAACTGGAGGCGAATTTTCTGGCAGATGGGATAGCTTATGACAAAAAACAGGTATTAATCCAGTATCCGCATTTACCTTCCCTGCAATATTTTGCACTGGCATCGGTTACTGTTATGAAAGGTGATATTCAGACGAATGTTAAAAAAGTAGGGTACATCGAAGGCGCCGGCGATTTCATTCCTGAGTTTCTTCGCATTGCAGGTATTCAGGTAGATATTCTGAAAGACGAAGATTTCTACGGCAATGTAAATGAATCTGGAAACGGGACTCAGAACAAACTGTCGCAATATGATGCTATCGTACTGGGAGTTCGTGCCAACAACACAGAGAAAAAACTGGGAGGCTGGATGCCTTTTTTATGGTCTTATGTGAAAGGCGGAGGAAATCTGGTGATGCAGTATAACACCAATCAGGATACAACCGTTGACCAGCTGGGAATATATAATTTGCATATCGCCAATAAACGGGTAACTGAAGAAAATGCTGAGGTTACATTCTTAAACCCTAATCATAAGTTACTGAACTTCCCGAATAAGATCACTCAAAATGATTTCAACGGCTGGGTACAGGAACGTGGCGCTTATTTTCCTGATCAATGGGATGCCGCTTATGAACCGCTTTTCGAAATGCATGACACCGGCGAGGAGCCGCTGAAAGGCTCAACTTTATATGCCAAATATGGAAAGGGTAATTTTATTTATACGCCGCTGGCATTTTTCCGACAGCTGCCTGCCGGAAACGCAGGTGCCGCAAGATTATTTTTAAACTTTTTATCTGCACAGAAAAACTGATGAACAAAAAACTTAAAAATTGGAATCTCTGGTATATATTATTGGCAGCTGCGCTGGTTTTTCAGATTGTATTTTATTATTGTTTTACTAAATTCTGGTCATGAGTACTATAGATTGGACTGTTCTCATCTTTACCCTCGTTGCAGTGGTGATTTACGGGGTTTATATAGGCCGTGGCCAAAAAAGCAACGAGTCTTACCTGAAAGCAGATAATAAAATGCCGTGGTATATAGTGCTGATCGGGATTATGGCAACTCAGGCAAGTGCTATTACTTTTCTTTCGGCGCCGGGTCAGGCCTATACTGATGGTATGCGTTTCGTTCAGTATTATTTTGGTCTGCCTTTGGCGATGATCGTTATCTGTATTACCTTCATCCCGATTTTTCAGCGTCTGAATGTGTACACGGCTTACGAATATTTAGAAAACCGTTTTGATAAAAAAACAAGAGTGCTCACTTCGCTGCTTTTCCTTTTTTCAAGAGGATTATCCACAGGAATCAGCATTTATGCACCGAGCATCATCTTATCCAGCGTATTGAACTGGAATATTTATCTGACCAATGTTTTAACAGGTGGCATTTTGTTGATTTATACCTACGTCGGTGGCGCAAAAGCGATCGCCCATACCCAAAAATTTCAGTTCCTTATCATTCTGGGAACCATGGCTTTCGCCGGTTATCTGCTTATTGAAAATATGCCGAACGGAATCGGTTTTAAAGACGCCCTTTATCTGGCCGGGAAATCCGGAAAGCTGAATGTCATTACCACAGAATTCGACTGGAAAGATAAATACAATATCTGGAGTGGACTGATTGGTGGTTTTTTTCTGGCACTTTCTTACTTTGGGACAGATCAGAGTCAGGTGGGAAGGTATATTACCGCAAAAGACAATACCAATGCAAAAATGGGTTTGCTGCTGAACGGATTGGTTAAAATCCCGATGCAGTTTTCAATTCTTCTCATCGGTGCCTTGCTTTTCGCCTTCTTTTCCCTGAAGCCTGCTCCGATTTATTTTAATGAACGTTCTTATCAGAATCTGAAAGAGATGCAACCTGAACAGGCCGCGGTGTTCGAAAAAGAGCATCGGGATTTGCAGGCAAAATTTAATGCAGAATCGAAAGAAATTTTAAAATTAAAAGAGACACATTCTCCTCAGCTTAACAAAACAATTCAAGATTTTAAAAACACGCAGGCTGAGGTAAAAGCACTCCACGGAAGGGTAGAGGAAGCAATCAATACATCGAATTATAACGCGGAAAAAACGGATACCAATTATATTTTTCTGTATTTCGTAAAAAATACCCTGCCTGCCGGAATGATCGGGTTATTGTTTGCAGTCATTTTCTTAGCGAGCTGGGGTTCCATTTCTGCGGCGCTGAATTCTCTGGCAGCCTGCTCGGTAAAAGATATTCATCTGATATTCAGAAAAGAAATTCCGGATGAGAAAACCGAACTGAAGTACAGCCGACTGCATACGTTAGCTTGGGGAATTTTCTCGATTGGCGTAGCGATGTTTGCCACGCAGATGGGTTCTCTTATTGAAGCGGTGAATGTATTAGGCTCCCTTTTCTACGGTCCGATATTGGGGATTTTCCTGGTCGCCTTTTACTATAAAAAAATTAACGGTCAAAACGTTTTTATTTCTGCAATTCTTTCTGAAATTGTGATTATTGCCGTTTATCAGTTCGATATTGTTTCTTTCCTGTGGCTCAATGTCATCGGCGCTGCGGCGGTCATTTTATTTTCAGCAATTGGGTTATTGTTTTATAAGCCGAAAGCAGTACATTCGTAAACGAAAAAGAATAAGATAAAAAGCCTGGTTACATTTTGGCAGAAAACCAAAGCTCACGCAAATTATGGTGATGACGCAGATATCTACGCAAAAAAATCTGCTAAATCTGCCCGATCTGCGAGCGTATTATTAGCATAAAGGTAACATCAGCCTAAGAACAGGTAAAAAATATCATTCTGAAAAATATACTTTGACAACAAACAAATAAAGTGTTATGAAAACAATTTTTAAATCTGCTACCATTCTTGTTGCGGCCATGACGATTTCCGTAAATGCCTTTGCACAGGAAACTAAAAAACCGGCAAGTCCACCAATGACTGCGACAGGGAAAATTAAAGATGCCGACATTACTATCAATTACAGCAGTCCTTCCGTGAAAGGACGTACGATCTGGGGCGGACTGGAACCTTACGATAAAGTTTGGCGTGCCGGTGCCAATGAAGCCACTACTTTTGAAACGAGTAAAGACATTACCGTTCAGGGTAAAAAACTTCCGGCCGGAAAATACAGCTTTTTCCTGATCCCTAAAGCCAGCGGTTTGTGGACGGCTATCTTCAACAAAGAGCCAAAACAATGGGGCGCTTATAAATACGATCAGGCGAAAGATGCTTTACGCGTAGATGTAAAAACAAAAGCGTTACCAACCACCCAGGAAGCGTTGGTTTACAAGATCAACAAAAACGGATTCACCATGGATTGGGATAAAATCTCGGTTCCTGTGGAGATTAAGTAAGCTTGAATATGAAATTTGAAATCCCGGTTTGGCCGGGATTTTTTTTTACAATTTTGATATATAAAAATTAATGTAAGGCCGATTAATCGCTGTAATTATAATCTTTTTCAATTTGCAGACATCTTTTTAATAAATGATCTACTATTTTTTAAATTTTATTAACAATCTGCTTATTACCACATACTTTTTCAAAAAAACTTTAGATACCACATAGTGCTGGAATTATAGTAAAAGCCGTTATGGCGGTCTCTGTTTTGCTTTACCTATGGCATCACCAACAAAATATACATATATGTTAGCAATGAATTTCCGCGGACCTTTCCGCGTGCGCGCAGACCGCAATATGCCCGAGCCGCAAATAGAACATCCGGAAGACGCTATTGTGAAGGTATTAAGATCCTGCATTTGCGGTTCGGATCTGCATCTTTATCATGGCCTTGTTCCCGATACTCGTACCGGCACTACTTTTGGGCATGAGTTTATTGGAGAAGTCGTTGAAATCGGCTCTTCTGTACAAAACCTTAAAGTAGGGGATAAGGTTATGGTCCCTTTTAATATTTCTTGTGGTAAATGTGCCTTTTGCAAGCAGGAGCTGTACGGCAATTGCCATGAATCTAATCCGATGGCCACCGCAGTAGGCGGTATTTTTGGATATTCCCATACCGCCGGAGGATATCAGGGCGGACAGGCAGAATATGCCCGCGTACCTTACGCAGATGTAGGCCCAACCGTTATTCCCGACTGGATGGATCCCGATGATGCCGTGCTTCTTACAGACGTAGTTCCTACAGGTTATCAGGCAGCAGAAATGGCGGGTATTCAGAAAGGCGATACGGTAGTGGTTTTCGGTGCGGGACCTATCGGTATTATGGCGGCTAAATCGGCATGGCTTTTTGGAGCAGGACGGGTAATTGTCATCGACGAGCTGGAATACAGGCTTGATTTTGTGGCCAAATATGCACAATGCGAAGCTTATAATTTTAACAGTATCGGCGATCCCGTGGTCTTCATAAAAACACAGACTGATTCTCTGGGTGCCGATGTCTGCATTGATGCCGTAGGCTGCGAGGCGAAAGGAAATTTCATGAATACTGTCATGGGAACAAAATTACTTTTACAGGGTGGCTCTACAACGGCACTTCATTGGGCTATTAATTCCGTTAAAAAAGGTGGAATTGTTTCTATTGTAGGGGTTTACGGTCCTACGGATGCTTTGGTTCCGATAGGGAATGTGGTGAATAAAGGAATTACGATTCGGGCTAACCAGGCGGCGGTGAAACGTCACTTGCCTAAGCTTATCGAACACGTAAAAAACGGAATTCTTGATCCGAAACAAATCATTACTCACCGCGTTCCGCTGGAAGAAGTAGCGGATGCGTATCATATATTTTCAAGAAAGCTTGACGGTTGCATAAAGACTGTGCTTATTCCGCCAACTGCTTAAAAGTTTTTAACCCAAAAATAGTACAACATGATTACAGACGAAACAAAGCCTTCCGACTTTAAGAAAAGTGAACAGGCAGATTATACTCATATAAAAGGCTGGGGAATTGATGCGGATCCTGAAAATGATCCCGTTTATCCCATGAAGAAACGTACCAACGAAGAACATGAAGGTTATGCCTGGCAAAGACCGGAACAGCAGCCTGAAGACGTTGAAATTTTGAAGTCAGTAGAGCGGCCTAATTTAACCGCTGCTTTTGGAACGGCATCACCGCCGGAAGGTCTTAACGGAGAAATCAGAAAATTTGCTTTTAAATACAGTGAATCAAGCTATGGCAGGTGGCTTCCGCTGGTATTGGCAGATCGCGTCGGTGCATTGGAAGGGATTATTGATGACTTAAAAAAAGGTCATTTGCCCAATATTTTTGCCGAGCGTGGCTGGGGAGCAGAATGGAAATACAACAGAAAGAATTTTCTACTGAAGATGGCTGCAACGGCGGCCGTTACTGCTATTGCCATAAGCGTTATATCGTCAAAGAAGAAAAAGAAGTAATTAATCAACTCATGGCCGGAAGAAATTCCGGCTGTTTTTTTAAGACGACGCCCTTCATGCAACTGAACGCTGTAAGAGCGTAATAGCAAGTACCATAAAAATAATTTTTATAGAGAAACCTGTGCATCAGGGATTTTTTGGTACATCATTATATATCATTTTTTTAAAATAGTTATGTTAAAAAGATCAATGACTGAAAAGCAATTGAAAATCCGGCAGCAGGCTTTTGCATTATCCGTCTGTACAATTGTATTCATGGCTGTCTACAATCTGTGTACGTGGCATGCTACTTCTTTAGGGCATCTGCCATCATTTACTTTTGACTTTGAGAGATCAATTCCATTCGTGCCTTTATCAATTGTTCCGTATATGGCAAGCGGATTTTTTTTCTGTCTCGTATTTTTTTCATGTAAAAATAAAAATCAACTAAAAATATTAACATGGAGGATGCTTTTTGTAATTATTATCGCCGGAATATTTTTTATTACGGTTCCTTTACGATTTTCATTGACAAAACCGGAGGTATCCAACAGTATCCTGAAACTTCCTTTTTCTTTTTTACATACTTTTGATTCACCTTTTAACCAGTCACCTTCGCTGCATATTGCTTTTGCTTTTATATTCTGGTCGGTATTTAAAGATCTTACCAATTGGCGGATGTTTCTAATGATTTGGCTGATTCTTTTAGGAATTTCAACATTGACTACCTATCAACATCATGTCATTGATATTTTAACCGGAGCCATTCTTGCACATGTTAGCTTTATTATCATTCCTTACCGAAAGAAAGACCCGAAATACCGAAGCTGCTGGTTGGCAAATTACTATTTCATATCGGGATGGATTCTCATTTTAGCGGCTTTATTGCTTCATAAATACTTTGCAACTGAGGGGTTAATACTTTTATTACCTGCGTTGATAATGATGATAATCGGGTATTGTTATCAGAAAAATACCGGTATTATATCTCAATTTATGCCAACGATTAAACAAAATATATATCAGTCAGAGAAAAACTAATTACTTTAATCTTTCCTGCTAATAAATAACATTTCGGTTCCTTGCCCGGTTAGCCGTAAATGTTGCTTTCCTTTTGTACATTCGACTGGTGTACATGTAGGCTGTCCCCGTCTTTGGACATGATGGAAATACCCCGATCGCTGTAATCAAACTTTTCAATAAAGTGATAATACATAAGCCTTGCTACTCCTTCCGAATAGCGAAGACGCCTGCCGTTCCAGGCTTTTCAGCCTTCCGTAATTAGAGATTGTATATTGGTCAAATCTTCGACAGCCTCTTATTTGAGTTTTAATATCCATTCCAACGGTTACCTGATTTTTCTCATCATGTTAATATAAGAAACGACATGTTCTGTCGTTAATGGATTATAGTTTTGCGAATGATATTTATAATAAGGGGAAATATTTTATCTGATCAAATTCATAATAAATTGATATTGTAGTTTTTCCCCAGCTTGTATAAAATAAGTATTTTTGCGGCGATTTAAAATTAATAATCAACACAACTCGAAATAAACATTAGGAATGAATAAAATCTACTCAGGAGCACTGTTCTTGTGCTCTGTTCTGGGGGTTTCTGCCCAGGAAGTAGTCTGGCAGAAAGACATCAAATCCTCCACCCAGGATTTTCTTTCCCAGGTTACCACCACTATCGACCAGCAGTATTTAATAACAGGAAGCAGCATCCCTTCGAGAGCCTCAGGGACCGCTGCTTTAGCCAACAACCAGCAGCCCAACAACGGTTACGATTTTCATTTGGTTAAATTAAACCAGCAGGGCGAAGAAGTCTGGGAGAAATATTTCTCGGGGCAGAACCATGATTTCCTTTCGGCTACGGTGAACACTCAGGACGGTGGATTCGTTTTAGCAGGAACTTCATTCAGCGGGAAAGGCTTAGACAAAAAAGAAGAATCCAAAGGCGGATCTGATTTTTGGCTGATCAGAATCAATGAATTCGGGGATGAATTGTGGCAGAAAACGATTGGAAGTAGTTCGGATGAAGAAGCCAGGGCAGTAATTCAGACCACGGATATGGGGTTCTTTGTGGCGGGAAATATAATGACAGGTTCCCTTCGAGAGCCTCAGGGAACGAGAACTTTGGGTTACGGATCCAAAGATGTTTTGGTCATTAAATTAGATAAAAACGGAAAAGAATTATCGCAGCTTATTTTAGGCGGAAAAGGTTTGGATGAAGTTGAGAAAATGATTCCTACAAAAGACGGCGGCGCATTGTTGGGCGTGTATTCCAGAAGCGGAGCGGTAGCTGGAAGCGGGATGCCGGAAGCGGGAAGTAAAGCCAGCAGCCAGATGCCAAAAGCCAGCGGCAATTTCGGGGAGGGTGATTACTGGATCATCAAGCTCAATAAAGACGGCAAAGTAGAATGGGAAAAGAATTTCGGAGGAAAAGGCGATGACCATTTGAGAACATTAGCTTTAACCTCTACAGGTTATTTAATCGGAGGAGAATCAAGGTCTGAACGGTCAGGGAATAAAACCGTAGGCATTGAAGAAGGAACCGATTTGTGGCTGATCTCACTCAACGAAAGAGGAGAAGAGATCTGGCAGAAGTCCTACAATTTCAAGAACCGGGATGTATTGATGGGAATGAGTGTAATAGCCGGGAAGCAGGAAGATGGAAGCGGGAAGTCTAAAGGCGTTTTATTGGGAGGCTATACCCAGGCTGAAGGAAGGATAGAAAGTGATGATGAAACGTTCTGGATGCTGTATCTGGATCAGAATGGCAATGAGCAGTGGCGAAAGCATGTGAAGGGAGAATCCAGGAAAAAAGAGGAAAGACTTTCGGATATAAAGCTGAACAGGGATGGTTCTATAGTTTTGGCCGGAACCAGCGCCGAAGAGCTTGGCAAAGAAAACTGGAAGATCGTAAAGCTGGGTGACAGGCAGATTGACCAGCTGATCGAAAAGCAGGATATCAAGATCTACCCAAATCCGGTGAGTGATTATGCGTATGTGGAGATTGGAATGGAAGATGGAAGCTGGAAGCTGGGTGATGGAAAGTTCGAGGCAGAAATTGTTGTATATGATATGGGCGGAAGACAATTGCAGAGCCTGAAAACAAAAAATAAAGTGACCAAGATCAATACACAGAACCTGGTTCAGGGAGCGTATCTGGTGACGGTGAAGACGAATGATAACAAAACAGCGAGTGCTAAATTGATTAAGAAATAACTATGAGAATGAAAAACTTTATAACAATACTGCTTATAGCAAAGTTTTCTGTAAGCCTTATTTCAGCCCAGTCGGCCACTATTGAAGAGAATTTTCTTTCAGCTCCGTCAGCGGCTTCTTTACCGACTTATGTAAAATCTCCTGTAGCCATATCTTCCGGTATTCCGGAAACCAATATTCCGTTTTTTTCTCTGGCAACGCATAGCAAAGATATTGCTCTTAATTGTGGGATGAATTACCACCCCAATAACTCAGGCCGTTACAATAAGGCTTCAGATCTGGGCTTAGGATGGTCTACCTACGGATTAACGGCTCTTATTTACAGGAATATCAATCCTTTCAACGGTTTTCCTGAAGATACTTATTATTATAATGTATTGGGGCGCAGCGGAAAATTTTCCCTGAGCAAGAATTCATCCGGAGTTAATATATTCCGTAAACTGACTTATGATAAGTTAAATATTACTTTTACCGAACCAAACGGACAGTACAACTTTATCATTACCGATGAAGCGGGAACCAAATTTTACTTTGATAAGACCGATATTTCCTATGCTTATATGGCTGGAAATCCTCAGACATTTCCTGTTGGCTTTTACCTGTCAAAAATTGTGGATGTAAACGGGGTGGAACTTTTAAAATTTGAATATCAGGAAGATAACTATACAGTTGGTACTGCGGGCATTCTGTACCCGGTAAAAAGTCTTAAAACGAAAAAAATTACAGCCCATGACTATGGTGAAATCAATGTAAACTATTCCTTTGATGCAACTAAGAGAAAGTCATACTCTGATCCGTTTCAACTGGAAAGTATAGAACTGAAGACCGTTTCAGGAAAAGTAGTTCAGAAGTATGCATTTCAGTCGGTTTTAAGCGGTTACAATTACCCTTACGGTTACACCCCTGCATTGCCGTCGCCTTGCCTTTATTCAGAAACACAGAACAAAAGAATCCTCAGCAAGATTTTAAAATACAATGCATTACTCTCAGAGTACCAGGCAACAGAATTCTTTTATGCCGTGAATCCATTTGATAATGTTGGATGGACAGAAGCCGTTAACCCGTATAAGCCCTGCTTTGAAAATGAGGCAGAGAATCCCAGATATTTGGGATTAGGTTTACTGACAAGCATTAAATTTCCGACAGGAAGTACCGTTAAGTATGAGTATGAGCCTAACCAGTATTATATTAACAAAAATACGGATGATTACCTGCTCATGTCGGCACCCCCGTATGTTTTAGCAGATCGGGAAGCGCAATATTACCAGGATATTACCAGTATTAATTTTGATACCAACTTCGGCCCAAATCTCCTTTTTAATTTGCCAGCAAACCCAGACAATACAGAAGGGTCAAGCTACCTGGAATATTGGGTTATAGCAAATGAATATTATAACAGCCCCATTGTTGATGAGAACGGAAATCCTTTCATAAATGCAGAAATCACATCAGGAATTTTAACATCCGACGGACATAAAAAATATATGTCCGGAAATAATACGATCAAAATCACGGGTACGGGCGGAAAAGGAACGGTTGTCATTAAGCGTATCCGCTATAAATCCAAGCCGCTTCCAAATTATTCAACAGGAAAAGGAGTCCGCATTAAGAAGATCGAATACTATGACGGAAATACCTTAGTTCCCTCGCAGACCAAAAGCTATGACTATCAGAAATTTACAGATAATACGAAAACAAGCGGCTTTTTTTATGAGGATGAAATAGGGGTTGTCTATAAAAACGTAAAAGAAACGGTAGGACAAAATGGAGGCTATACCAAGTATTATGTCAAAACCCTGGAAGATTATCCTGAAAATCTAAATTCTGACGGGACCTTAAAAGTTGCGGATCTGAACTATTATAATCTTTTAATGAACGGTATTGTCGAGAAAACAGAAGTCTATAATAAAGAGAATGCCATTGTTGCCAAAGAAACCAATGACTATGAATTTTATCAGACCAATACTTCTGCCGGCAAAAATTCAATGATTAAAAAACAGTTTTCTACAACCACCACGCATACCGGATCTGATCTCTTGACGGTGACTTCGGAAACAGTAAGAGACACCAAAGATTTTAATATTATTTATAAAAAAACAACAGAATCTGATGGAACAGTAAATGAACAGAATATTACCTATCCGTGGGGTGTAGCCCTGGAAACTCCAAAGCTTTGGAATGCAGGAATTATTTCGGTTCCGGTAAAAGCTGAAATGAAAAGAAACGGGAAGCTGGTTTCAAAATCTGAAACCAAATTTGACAACAGCTCAAATTATTATCCGACATCACAGATCAGCTATTTTCCGGATACTCCATCCCAATCCTTTAAGAATATATCATATGATCTCTATGATGATAAAGGCAATCCGGTACAGTATACCAGTTTTCCTGATGCGGGTTCAGCAGGTTTTCCAACCACAATTATCTGGGGATATAATAAAACAGTGCCTATCGCTAAAATAGAAGGTGCCAAACTGTCGGATATTCCCGCTTCGCTGATCACGGCAATTGTGAATGCCTCTAATAGTGACGCCAATGCGACCGCTGCCCAGGAAGAAACAACGGAAAAGGTATTGGCAGATGCCCTGAACTCTTTTAAAAATAATACTGCTCTTCAAAATTTTATGGTAACCTGCTACACGTATAATCCTTTGGTGGGTATCACTACGGTTATTCCTCCCAACGGAATGATGGAATTTTACAAATATGATGCTTATAACAGGTTAAGCAGAGTCTTAGATGTGAATGGAAATACGGTTAAAGAGCACCAGTATCATAATAAAAACTAATAAGATGAAAAAGTATAAGAAATTACATACAGTATATAACAATGCCGTAAAACGAAAGCTGAAAAGTTTATTTTCTATTATAGGGGTTGGTTTGTCATGGTTTGCCCATGCACAGACCACTCCTACAGCTTCTGAAAACTATATCTATACCAAAGTATATTTATCTGCAAATGGGAGTAAGAAGAATGAAACCGTACAGTATTTTGACGGACTGGGAAGAGCAAAACAGGTCGTACAGGTAAAAGTTACTCCTTCAGGACAGGATCTTGCCACACCTGTTGTGTATGATGATCTCGGAAGGCAGGTAAAATCGATTCTTCCTGTTCCGGTTCCTACGGCCAATTCGGGCATCCAGAATACTGTTTCGGAAACTTCGGCCAATACCTATTACGGAGTATCCAACGCGTACACGGAGCAAAAACTGGAAGCTTCACCGATGGCCAGAACATTAGAGATTGCTAATCCCGGCACAGAATGGGCCATGAACACAGGGCATACCGTCAAAACACAGTATCTTACCAATACGACATCGGACCAGGTTAAAAGATTTGCTACGGATGCGGCATGGAGCAGTAAAATTCTAACGACATCCATTACTGGAATCTCTACATACGGCAACAGTCAGTTATCCAAAACCATTGTTACCGATGAGAACGGCAATACAACCAGTGAATTCAAAAACTCAGAAGGAAAGACCATATTGGTAAGAAAAGAATCGGGCACCACTAAGCAGGACACCTATTATATCTATAACGACTTGAACATGCTTGCCTTTGTGATTTCTCCTAAGGCTGTAGAGAGTATCGCGGCAAATAGCAATTCTTTATCGCAACAGGTATTAAATGACCTGTGCTATCAATATATTTATGATAACAAGTACAGGCTCATTGAGAAAAAGCTTCCCGGAAAAGGATGGGAATATATGGTGTATGACCAGCAGAACCGTTTGGTGGCTACTCAGGATGCCAATATGAAAAATAATCCTGATACTCCAAACCAGTGGCTATTTACCCGATATGACAAATTTGGACGGATCGTGTATACAGGCCGTTTCACGGGAGGAACAAGAGCCCAGGAACAGGCAAATGCCGATTTAAAAGGACTGAATAATGAGGCCAGAAGTTCTACCTCCTTTATACAGAATACACAGGAGGTATTTTACAGCAATTCGGCATATCCTGCGGGAACATTTACGCTGTACAGTGTGAACTATTATGATACTTATCCGGGAACGAATTTTAATAATACGCTTCCAAGACCTGAAACGATCTTAGGCCAGAGCATACTTTCCAGTTCTTCTACGGTGACCGCCAATGGAATCACCAGCATCAGGAGCACCAGGGCAATGCCAACGGCTACGCTGGTGAAAAACCTGGATGATGATAACTGGTCTTCCACCCACATCTGGTATGATCTTACCGGAAGACCGGTCGGAAGCCAGGGCAAAAACCATTTGGGAGGATATACCAAGACAGAAAAGCAGCTGGATTTTTCCGGAGTGGTTCTTTTGGCCAACACCTATCATAAAAAATTGAGCACCGACACTGAAATATCGGTGAAGGAACGGTTTATTTATGATAACCAGTTCCGCCTTAAACAGCACTACCATCAGGTTAATAGCCTTACGGAAGAATTGCTGGCAGACTATACCTACAACGAACTCGGACAGCTCACCAGTAAAAAAGTAGGGAATAATCTCCAGGATATACAGTATACCTATAACACCAGAGGCTGGGTAAGTAAAATCAATGATCCGGCCAATTTAGGGAGTAAATTATTTGGTTATGAGGTTAAGTTCGGTTCTACATCCAATGCATCCGTAGCACAGGCCAATTATAATGGAAATATTACGGAAGTAAACTGGAAAACGGCTGCAGATGGTATCCTGAAAAGGTACAGCTATCAGTATGACGGATATAACCGGCTTACCGGTGCGGTTTATCAGGAACCGGAAACCACAGTTCCTCAGAACGGATTCTATAATGAGAATATGAGCTATGACTCCAACGGAAACATCATGGGACTGAACCGAAATCAGAAATCATATTCAGGATTTGCGGAACAGATCGATGCGCTCACATATACCTATAACGGAAACAGGCTTACTTCAGTAGCTGATCAGACGTCCAACTACTACGGCTATCCGGATACCTCGGGCAATACCATTACCTATGATGATAACGGGAATATGACCAAGCATTTGGATAAAGGTATTCTTCAGATTAAATACAACTACCTCAACCTGCCTTATTATATCAAATTCAATGATTATGTCACCAGAAACGGAGAGGACATTTACAGTAACGTTCAGTACGCTTACCGGGCGGACGGCGTTAAGATAAAAAAGAGATTCCTTTATTTTTCCGGAAAATTAAAACAGGATACTTTTATCGATACCGAATATATTGACGGGTTCCAATACAGTTACGAAATTACAGATCTTTTAAATACAAACGGCCTGAAATTCTTTGCCACTTCGGAAGGGTATTATGATTTTATAAAAAAGAAGTATATTTACAATTACATTGACCACTTGGGAAATGTACGGGTAAGCTTTACCAGAGAAGGCGCACAGGCGGCAATCGTTGAGAAAAATGATTATTACGCTTTTGGATTAAAACACGGAAATCCAACAGATACCTCCGGGGTAAATTATAATTACGAATATAACGGAAAGGAATTCCAGCAGGAAATTGGTATGTACGATTACGGTGCCCGATTCTATATGCCGGATATCGGTAGATGGGGCGTTGTGGATCCGTTGGCGGAAGTGTACAGAAGGCATTCACCATACAATTATGCCGTTAATAATCCTATCATGTTTGTCGATCCGGATGGAAGAGGTGTAGAATACAATTGGGGCACAGGTGACTACGAAAGCATTGATTCGAATGGTACGCGTACCACATTGGATGAATGGGATGCGATGAATTACCTTTTAAGTCAGTCTCATTCTGTAAAAGTCTATCGTACCAATTCACTTGGAGCAGTAAATCAAAATTCAGGTGGTGGTGGAAGTACCACTTTCGGAGAAACTCAGATGTATAAAGATATTATGGCATATCTTGCTGAACCATCATATTTCCAAGGGATTGATTTTTCGCAGTTTGGAGATGATGATATAATGAAAATCCGTCAGAATATTGTTAAGAATGCGGTGAAACATTTCGATAGTAAATCGTGGGCATATGAAATAGAAAAAGGTAGATTTGCAGCAAATACAAATAAATGTAATTTATTTGTTGATGATGTGTTAAAAGAAACTGGAATCAATATGCCCGGTCCTAATGGTTTACTTTCAATCATAAATTTTGGCACTCCTATAACTGCTGGTCAATGGGCGGATCCTAATTATATTATTTCTGGCTGGCAAGTTGTAAATTCACCTCAACCAGGAGATATTGTAGCAGCTTCGGCTAGTTGGGACGATGCCAGTGGCCATGTTGGGATTATTATCTCTAGTACAGAATCTATTTATGCTTCTCATGATAGAGTAAAAATGTCAAATTATGGTTACAGTAATAAACACTTAGAAAATATGCCAGGAACTAATGGATATGTCTACCGAAGATATGTTGGAACTCCCAAACTTAACAGTATAATAAAGCATAGTAATTTAAAACTTTTTGGTCAATAATATTATGAAAAGAACTATTTCAATAATTACATTTATTTTTCTATTAGTAATTCTCTGTTGTGTTCAATATTTTACAATTCTTAAACCAGAGAATACATTTTCATTAACTAATAGTAATGGAAAGAGTATCCCAGCTAAGATATACTCAAGAATTGTAGAGTCAGAGATTGATAATAAAAAAGAAAGTGTTTATCAAATACTTATCTTTTTTGATGAAAGAGAAAATAACAAATTTAATCCCATTTTATTAATTCCAAAATATAAGATGATAGGTATAGTTGAAGGAGGAAAGGATGGGTTTATTTTTTTTGGTAATAAAGTTTTACAAAAGTCAAGAACTTCTAACAAGTTTAACCTTCTAACAAACTCAACTTTTTTTGATAATGCCCCACCTATATTTTCAATAGTTTTTGAAGAAAAAAAGATTACTTTTAATAGTTTTGAAGGATTAGAAAAGTATGGTCAAAGTATAACTCTTAATTATGAATAATTATAAATGGTCGCTATCAATATATTGGTGTCGTGTATCAAAGTTAGTGATGGCATAATTTCCAATCATTAACTTGTTTAAAATCAATAAAAATTAAAAACAAATTAATATAAATCAAGAGTAGGTATTTCCTACTCTTGGTTATTTTTGTCGATAAAAACATTCTCAAATATCTTCATAATTATAAAAAAATTGATATATCTCATGTTTTTATATTTTTCTTTTTATTTCACAAGTAAAAGTCATATAAAATTTATTGATTCTAACAATGACTTAGTTAAATGAAAATTTTTAGAAATTAAGTTATTAATAATTCTGATTATATTTTACCTATTGACACAACAGATTTTAGTACTTTTTATTCTACTGAAAAATGTGTAGATTTTTTTGATTTAGAAAATTATAAGAATTTGACATTTAAGGCAGATATAAAAAATTTCAATAAGGATGTATCTGAGATGTCAATTCCTCATTATAAATTAACAGGTCAAATTGATAAGAAGAGAAAGTCTCAAACTAGGTAAACAACTATTAGAAAACGCAGATATAAAATTTTAAAAATGAAAAAAGTACAATTAGGCGATATTTACTCTATATCCACAAAAAAAGGACTTGGCTTTTTACAATTTGTTAAGTCACCCGAAAATGATAAAAGTGATGTTGAGCTGGTAAAAGTGTCATATGATTTACATACGAAGATTCCAGATAATATTGAGCGGTTTTTCTTAGAAGATTTTTTTTATGTGCAATTTCCTGTCAAAGCGGCACTAAAAAAAGGAATTATAGATTTTGTAAAAAACATTGATCTCCCTCGTGACTTTGTCACACCAAGATATTTTAGGACAGAACATTACCTGCATCGCGCAGAGTGGCTTATCATCGATAAAAAAACAAATGAGGTAGAACATCTTAAGAGTCTAACAGAGGAGCAATTGAAATTCTCTCCTAATAGCGTTTGGAATGACACCTATCTAAAAGAGCGTTTGGAAGAAGGATGGAAATTAGAAAATTGGAAATAAATGGAAAAGTACCATATTTTGATCCCATTTTGGGGCGATGACATATCTGAAGATTTCAATTTTAGATATGAATTATGTGATTATATCGAATCAATGAAAGGTATATGAAGAGGGTACGGGTGACGATGGAATGCACCTTTTTTTTGAAACCATTATTCCAGCAAAAGAGATTAAAGAAAAAATAGAGATGTTGATTCGAATGGTACGCGTCCGTTATTTGATAAATATAAAAGTAAATATGGGAATTATTCAATATTAAAAGCATATGAATTAGGACAAAGAGGTGCAAAATCATCAATGAATTATGTTTATACTGAAAAAGGAAAACCGATTCCATCCTCATCTTCAGTTTATTGCTCTGAAAAGGCGTCTTCAAAAAATGGTAGATAATTTTTTAGTCATGTATCAGAATTAGTGACAATCCCGATTTCGCAGACTTTCAGTCCGTGATCAGATAATAAAAAAAACTCGCAATTTTGCACTCACAAAATAGTAAGCATGAAATGAGATATGTAATATTTTATATTGATTTTACAAATGATGTTAAAGTATTTTATTATCCCAATCAAGAAGAAAAGATCTATTTAATGGATAAAGAAAAAGAAACAATTTTTAACGATTATAATGAATTGGTTACTTATGTTGATAAAGAATATCATAAAAAATTAAAAAAGAAATTTAAAGATAATTTCAGCTTATCTGATACAAATAGGAATTTATTTTTAGGTCAGAATCAATATAATGTTGATCAAATTTTTAATGAGGTTAAACAAAATTTTACTAACAAATACAATATTGATTTTAATAATGATATACAAATAAATACGGTTATTAATAATTACTTAAAAACAGCCGATGTTAATGAATTTATTGTTGATGCTGAAATTCCGTTGTTACTATATAGTATAGACTACATTAAATCCAAATATAAAACAAAGAAGAATTTAACCCTGGAGATTTTAACAGCAGAAGAAAAAAATAGTTTTGGAGAAATATTTTATACGAAAGTTATTAATTTTAATGGAGTTAAATTCAATCCTATTCTTTCAATAAGATATTATTTTAATGAATTATTGTATCGTAATAAATGGATAAAAAAAGATTCTGAATTTGATATTTTAATGTTAAAGCAATTTTTAGATAATGATATAGCCATTATTGGTAAATGGTGATATTTATTATTTGGTTATGATTTCTTGTTCCTATCTGTCGAATTTGCAATCATTACTAATAAAAAATAAGAGACTGTTGAAATTACAGTCTCTTTATTATCATTTAAATAATTCAGCAGGTTTAATTTAAAAAGTACACCGATGTTGACCATTTGGGCAACATCAGGGTAAGCTTTCCCAGAGAAGGCGCACAGTTGGTGATTGTTGAAAAATGATTACAACGCTTTTGGATTAAAACACAGGAATACTTCGGATACCTCCGGAGTAAATACAACTACGAATATAACTAAAAAGAGCTCCAGCAGGATATTGCAAATGGAATTTAACATATTGGCCAACGTACTTAACAGAGCTGCTGCATGTATCACATTCAAAAAAAAAATCGTTTTAGATAATCTTAAATTCGAAAAATGAAAAATATTATTTTACTGTTCAGTATTATGTTATTCTCTTCTTGTAATTCTCAAGAAAGGATTTTTTTGAGACGGATGAATGTAAATTTATTAAGAGATAGAAACTCTTTTACTTATCGTGATTCAACAGAAATAAAGATGCTTACAGAAGGATATCAAATTTTTAGATTATTGGGTGCAAAGGCCAATGATATAAATCCAGATAAAAAATATTCTCACATGTATATAGAAGATGGTTTCCATGATGAAGAAGGTTTTTATAACGGAATTTTTATTGTAAATAATAAAAATATTTTTGAGGTTACTGCGAGTCCTTATAAATTACGATATGACAGTCTTTCTTATACTAAAGTTAAAGAGAAAAATAAAATTGTTTTTTACACAAAAAAGCTTTCTACAGAAGATTTTAGGAATAATTATGTCGATGAGTATTTTAGATACGAATTGGTCATCCAAGATAAAGTTAATGCCTTTGAAAAATGTTTGGCAATAGATCAATATACACCGAAATCAGTTATTTATGCCAGGAACTATTACTTTGCAGGAAAAGGGATTAAAACTTATAATTTACCAATAAAGTATAGCGATATTAAAAATGGTATTGAAGGGCTACCTTATTTTAAAGAAGATAGGAAAAGAGAATTTATAAAGTGTATAAATGAATTAAATATATTGAAAATAAATGATGATCACCGCTGAGGCGAAAATTTTGTTCGGGCCGATAAGATAAACAAAAAGGCTGCATTTTGAGACAGCCTCTAATTGTCGGAAAAACGTCAATGAATTAATTTTCATAATTAAGTTTTCGAAAATAATAGTAGGATACAGCAAGAAATACAAAAGGAACAAGCGGTGCAACACCCTTTACAAATCCATCGACAATGCCGTGCGCCAGACTTGCCGACAATAGCAGGATACCGAAACCAACATAGGCCCATTCTTTGAACATCGTAGGGATACGCGGAACCAGGATAACAATAGCTCCAACGATTTTTAAGATGTCCAGTTCAAGAGTAAAGTAATCAGGAAACTGTAACTTTTTTACCGCCTGGATGAGGTACTCTCTTGGTGCGAAATAGGATGGCAATATAATCAATGCCATTGTAAAGCTAGTGATGATCCAATAGATACGTTTGGATTTTTTATCAGGATTTTTTACGAAGTCAATCTGTTTTGTCATTCTTTAAGGATTAATTGTTGAAAATTTTATTTACATTTTTAATGATACAAAATTACGTACATTTGCTTACATTTTGTAAGCAGTTACCCAAATGTAAGCAGTTACCTTAAAGTAAGCAATATGACAGATCAATTTCCGGAAAGTACTAAAAACGAATGTTTGGCAAGAATGCTGACCGTGCGTGATGCCCTTGACGTCATCAGCGGCAAATGGAAGATTCTCATTATTATTTCTATTATGAGCGGTCATAAACGCTTCAGGGAAATAGAAAGGAGCATTCCGAAAATATCCTCAAAAGTTTTAGCTAAAGAACTGAAAGATCTGGAGGAACATCAGCTAATCAAACGCACAGTTTATGATGAATTTCCTGTATTGGTGGAATATACGGCAATAGATTATGTTTTTACTTTAGAAAAAGTTATTGAGGAATTGCATAACTGGGGAGCCAATCACAGGAAAAAGATATTAGGGAAATAAAGCGTTCTGTAAGTGATGTTTCTCCCAGTAGGTTTGGGATAAATCTTCCTGTAGTCTGTTTATTAAGATAGTAATTAATAAAGCCGTGATGGCTAATGCTGCTGAATAATAAGTGCAATTATAATTATAGAACGCTGTACAAAATTTTTAAACTCAAAATGATAATATTTAATTATTATGTAATTACGATAGTAGACTTTATCAATTGTCCATTGTTATAGGTTGCCGATTAAATAATAAATCAGAAAGATGCTTAAGGAGATCAGCATGACGGCAAGGATAAGCAGCATAATATTGTTTCCCACGTAAGAATTGCTGTTAATCTGCTTCTTAATCCGTAAATAATTGATGTACGAAAGGATTAATACGACTACACCTGCACCAACCAGCAATACACCTGTCAGACTGGATTGTCCATTCTGAACGTGCGAAAGAAGGTGATTCTCTGATGCAAGAGATATCTGTTTAAGGAAAATGGAAAATTTTACCAAAATAAATCCGAATCCCATCATGGCGATTGCCGTACGAACCCAAGCCAGAAAAGTCCGTTCATTGGCAAGGTGGTCGCCCGTATTGTTAGAAACTTTTTTATCCATAATTTTTATTGACTGATCAAATGATGACAAGAATTGTTCCTATTCAGATTGCTTTCATGGTTGGAAGCAACAATCAGGTGCTATATTTTCCGATTTTCTTACTTTGATCGGTTTAAAGGGTTTCAGTTGTTTGATTTTTGTAATCTATTGTTTCAATTTGGTTATCGCTGATGTACATTGTCACTCTAATTTTGTGTCATTAATAAAATCAGAATGTGGATACGGATAAAGTATGGTTTGTAACGGGGGCCTCCAAGGAATGGGACTTTCCTTAGACTGATCAGAAGCGGTTACAGGGTTGCTGCAACAAGCAGTTTGATATATGCCGCCCAACTTATAATTTTATTATTTGCCTCAATACTACTACCAATATTTTTCATAAAGATTTGTAACTGTTTTTTATTTTGATTGACTACAACAATTACCAATTGGACTACTTTTTATAGAATGAGATTAAGGAATTTTGTAATTGAAAATTGAGGTCAGTTTTAAAAACAAGTAAAAAAATTAATTATGCAAAAAAGAAAGTTAGGAAATAGCGGGTTGGAAGTTTCCGCATTGGGATTTGGCTGTATGGGTTTAAATTTTTTGGATGGCAAAGGGCTTGATAAGAAAGAGGCTATAACGCTACTGCGCAATGCCGTTGAAAGAGGAGTCAATTTTTTTGATACTGCTGAAGCTTATGGACCTTATACCAATGAAGAGCTTGTTGGAGAGGGATTAAAACCTTATAGAAAAGACGTAGTGATCGCCACAAAGTTCGGGTGTAAAGATGCCAGTCCGGCAGTAGGTTTGGACAGCAGACCAGAAACGATAAGGGCAGTAACTGAAGCATCACTCAAAAGATTAAAGACAGATTACATTGATTTGCTGTACCAGCACAGGGTTGATCCCAATGTTCCGATAGAAGAGGTTGCCGGAACAGTGAAAGACCTCATACAAGAAGGTAAAGTAAAATATTTTGGTTTATCGGAAGCCGGCGTTAAAACGATAAGGAAAGCACATTCAGTTCACCCTGTGTCAGCATTACAAAGCGAATATTCATTATTCTGGCGTGAACCGGAAGATGAGATTATACCAACTCTGGAAGAGTTAGGCATTGGCTT
The DNA here is from genome assembly GCF_025736815.1 of Chryseobacterium sp. PET-29. NCBI lineage: Bacteria > Pseudomonadati > Bacteroidota > Flavobacteriia > Flavobacteriales > Weeksellaceae > Chryseobacterium > Chryseobacterium sp. PET-29. The sequence continues at coordinate 378,120 of NZ_CP107053.1, forward strand.
CGTCCCGTTCAGTCCTTTGGGAAAAGGTTTTCTCACGGGTGCCATCAATACAAAATTAGAGGCTGTTGATCGCAGGAATGTTCTCCCACGTTTCACGGAAGAAAATATAAAGGCCAATTGGGTTTTGGTGGAGGCGCTTTCCGAAATCGCCCAAGAAAAAAATGTGACCACAGGACAATTGGCATTAGCTTGGCTTTTAGCCCAAAAGTCGTGGATTGCACCGATTCCCGGAACCACAAAGCTGCATCGGTTAGAAGAAAATATTGCCAGTACAAATATTATTTTAACCCAGGATGAGCTTGCCAATATTGATATAACGGTGAAAGGAATTACACTTGCAGGTGACCGTTATCCTGAGTTTTTAGCAAAGCAAATTGACAAATAAAAATACAAGCAATGCATAATATTAAAGGAAAAGTAGTTGCCATTACCGGTGCAAGCAGCGGGATGGGTAAAGCCATAGCCATTGAATTGGCTAAAAACGGAGCAAAAGTTATTTTAGGTGCGAGACGTACAGAACAGTTGTTGCAGCTTGTGGAAGACATTAAAAGTACAGGTGGCGAAGCTGCCTGTATTACAACTGATGTGAAGAATAAAGCTGATCTTGATCGTCTGGTTCATAAAGCTGTTGACCAATATGGGAAATTGGATGTGATGGTAAACAACGCCGGTATCAGTCAGCTAAGCCGCATTGACGATCTGGATCTTGAAGGTTGGGAAGAAATGATCGACATTAATCTTAAAGGTGTACTCTATGGAATGGCCGCAGCAATTCCTGTTTTTAAAATGCAGGAGGCGGGACATATCGTCAACATTATTTCTACGGCTGGCTTAAAAATTACCCCGATGATGGGCGTTTATGCCGGAACAAAAAATGCTATTCGTACCATTGCGGAAGCTTTTCGTCAGGAATCAGACGGAAAAATACGCATTACGGGAATATCGCCGGGGTTTGTAAAAACAGATTTTGCTGGCAGCATCAAAAACGAAGAAATGAGAACGGCCATTCAAAAAGAAATGGATCAAATGGCTTTAGATCCTTTAGCCATTGCCAATGCGGTAATGTATGCAGTTAGCCAGCCAAACGATGTTGAAATTGGTGAACTGGTAATTCGCCCGTCAAAACAAAATTGATTAAATTAGTAACGAAATGCAAAAATCATCTGATATCTTTCATATCAACAGTATATCCCAATTGATGCGTCTATTGGAGCTTCCTGCGCCGTTGCATCCAATGATCGCATTGGTTGATTATCGGAATGTGCCCATGGAGACATTTCCCAGAGGACAGAAAATAAGCCTTGATTTTTACAAAATTTCCTTTAAAACAGCATTTACGGGACAAATCAAATACGGACAGGGATATTATGATTTTGAAGAAGGCGGAATGGCATTTCTGAAGCCCAGACAAATCGTTTTCCCTCCCGAAGAAATAGAAAGCTATGAAGGAATTGCGCTTTATTTTCATCCGGATTTTATCCGAAACTATCCTTTGGGGAAGACCATACCTCAATATGGTTTTTTCTCTTATGATGTGTCGGAAGCATTATTTTTATCCGCTAAGGAAAAAGAGATCATCGCAGGTTTATTTGCTTCAATTGCCGTTGAACTTGAGAATAATATTGACGGCTTCAGCCAGGATGTTTTGGTGTCACAATTAGAATTGTTACTGAATTACAGCAACCGTTTTTACAGCAGGCAGTTTATTACCAGAAAAGCCGTCAACAACGATATTGTCAGCTCTCTGGACCAACTCTTAAACCGTTATTTTGAGGAGGGCAACAGTCTGAAAAACGGATTGCCGTCAGTTAAATACATAAGTTCCGAATTAAAGCTATCGCAACGCTATCTAAGTGATTTGCTGAGTTCACTGACCGGACAAAATACACAACAGTTTATTCAGAATACAATTATAGAAAAAGCGAAAGAAAAGTTATCGACAACGAATCTTTCCGTTTCGGAAATTGCGTATGAACTGGGCTTTGAACATTCGCAATCATTCAGTAAACTTTTTAAAACCAAGACTAATTTTTCGCCTTTGGAGTTCAGGCAGTCGTTTAATTAAATATAGCAATCGATCTACTATACGCCCCCTACTTATAGTAATTGAAACTGCCTTTTCATTCGTTATTTCTTACTGGAATTTTTTTGAAGGTTGATCTTTGTCAGATATCTTTTGCCGTCATTCATGTATGTTTTTACATCAGTCTATTAACATCAGTTATGCGTTAATCCTGTCTGAAATTCTTAGGATATTTCAAAGTCGGGTATATTTTCCGGTGGCATACGCTTTGCGTATATTAAGGTATGACACCAAACAACAATTCACAAAATACAGAGCATGCCCTGGCAGTACGAGATGCTTTCAGGTCATTTATTGACGACAAGATATTTCCTTGTGTAGCAGCTAAGGCTGCACTTACGAGAGATCATATGCATATTTTTGTTGCCGGTCATTTGGCTTGCCCGAAAGATGATCAGGAAATCCTGGATTTCATTTATAAATTCATTGATGAGTACAGAGCGGCAGATAGCGATTTTCACACTGTTTGTGTGATCTTTCCCGAAACGCATTCTATCAATGAGGAGATGTTTGACAGTCTTCTTTGGCAGAGGTTGCAGGCATTGTCTGATCTGGATGCACAGAGATATCCTTATGATTCCCGTGTAGATTCAGACCCGTCATCTCCACAGTTTAGTTTTAGTCTGAAAGAAGAAGCTTTTTTTATTATTGGGCTTTCCCCGGGAAGCAGCAGGGATGCAAGAAGATTCCGTTATCCGGCAATTGTTTTTAATCCACATGAGCAATTTGAAGAATTGAGATCATTAAAAAGGTATGACAAAATGAAAAATATTGTGCGTAAAAGGGATGTTGCGCTTAGCGGCTCCATTAATCCGATGCTTCATGATTTTGGTGATGATTCGGAAGTGTATCAGTATAGTGGTATGAGATATGATAAAAATTGGGAATGCCCTTATAAATATAAAAATTAATGAATACAATACAACCACGAAGCGGTACCGCATTTATTCTACGAAAAGGAGAAAAACTTAAAATTACCGATATCAAAGGAGAGCAGGTTTCAGATTTTATATGTTTTAATCTAAATGATACCAAAGAATATCTTTCATCCGGAAGAACAATTGATTATGCAGAAACCATATTTCTGACCAAAGGAAATCCCTTCTATTCAAACAGAAGTAATATTATGTTTAATATTATTGAGGATACCGTGGGCCGCCATGACTTTCTGTTAACTCCCTGCAGTGCCGACACCTTCCGAATTATATACGGCGATGAAAATCCTCACCGCGGCTGTTTTGGTAATCTTTGTGAAGCACTAAAACCATTTGGTATTGAACCTGATAGCATTCCTATTTGCTTTAACGTTTTTATGAATGTTGCAGTTAATGGTGAGACTGGTAAAATAAGTGTGCTTCCTCCCAAAAGTGCAGCTGGAGATTATATAATCATTGAAGCAGCGATGGATCTTATTGTTGGTATGACAGCTTGTTCAGCTGAAATGTCTAATAATTACGCATTTAAGCCTATAGGTTATTCCATATTGTAATTGTGATATTCTAGGAAATGAGTATTAATCGAAATTATTTATATAATTCGTGTAAATAGTATATCTTATCATCTGATTAGAAAGTAGGAAATAAAAAAACCGACATAAGAGAGTAAAATCTTCAAATGTCGGTCTTGTGACCTCGACGAGCGTATCTTCAAACACTTTTGTCGATGATTTAATTCGTTTGAGCCAAATTAAACAAGAACTACAAAGCTCAATTTTATCCAGTAATTTCTTGTAGTTTATTTATTATGCAGTTTTAGTTTTTGTTTATCTTTCAATTCTGAATTAAGATTGCAAAAAAATATGCCTTTGTTTAGCTTCGCCAGCTTTTTTCTGAAAATAGTATATATAATATTAAAGATATAAATACAACTTCTTCTGTCAGGATTTCCTGAATTTATTCTGAAATTTAAATAATATTAATAAACCAACGATATTCCTGCTCCCCAACCCATATCACTATCGTAATGAGCCCGGATTCCGACATTTTTATTGATAATGTATTTCAGTTCGCCCATATATTCTTTATCGGTATTCACCATAAATCCTCCTCTCAACCTTTTAGAAATCGGAATATCCTCACGCATCAATGCTAATCTTACAATACCATCGTGATAAACTTCTGCCTGAAGGTTGACCAGCATCGGCAAAGTGTACATAACACCCAGACTAAATGCTCTCCTGGTGTCTTTTTCATTAGTCTGTCCAAATAAGTTTTTTTCCTGTTGGTCAATTCCCATTTTGCGGTACCGCCAGTCGAAACCGATAAAAGGCATCAGCCACTGCATTTTTCCGATGTATCTGCCAAAATGAGTTTCTACTTCGTAACCGTGCATACTGTTGTAGCCTAAACGCCATTCTGTACCTAAACTCCATCTTGCATTTTGCAACATGGCCTGTCCATCATTTCCGTTGGTTGCAAAATCATTTTCAACCATAAAATGAGGCATATTACTTTCTTTCTGCAACATATTATAGGCCTCTTTCTTATCTGGTAAATTTTGATTTTGATAATCACCGACTGCAAAAACACGGTTCATACCCGACATCATATGATAAAGAATATGGCAATGGAAAAACCAATCTCCCTCTTCTTTGGCTAAGAATTCAATAGTGTCGGTCTCCATAGGCATAATATCCAACACGTTTTTAAGGGGTGATTTTTCTCCTTTTCCATTAATTACCCGGAAATCATACCCGTGAAGATGCATCGGATGGCGCATCATCGAGTTGTTGTATATAGTTATACGTAATATTTCGCCTTTCTTCACGGGGATTTTATCGGTTTCAGAAAGGATCTTATTATCCATACTCCAGACATAGCGGTTCATATTACCGGTGAGTGTAAAGTTTAGTTCTTTTACAGGTGCATCTTTAGGCAATGTAGTATTATAAGGAGATTGCAGCATCGAATAATTAAGCGTCGTAATGTCTCCCAAAGCGTTGGCGTTGTATCGATTCGGATTGTCGTCCATCTTCATTCCCGATTTCATATCCATATTATGTCCGCTATGATCTTCTTTATTTTCTTCTTTTCCTGTAATCTCGGGATACATTACTACATTCATATCCATTTTGTTCAGGCTCATTTTCATTCCCATATCATCCAGGTCGCCATTCATTTTCATCATCCCGTTCATCATCTTCATTCCTTCAAAATATTTAAGACGGGGAAGAGGAGAGATTAACTGTTTAATGCCATCACCTACAAAATAACTGGCAGACTGCGTTCTGTCTTCAGTGGTTGCCAGAAATTCATAAGCCACACCATCATTAGGAATGGTAACGACCACATCATAGGTTTCTGAAACACCGATGATCAACCGATCCACGTCTATAGGTTCTACATCATTGCCATCATTGGCGACTACCGTAGTTTTTCCACCTGCATAACGCAGCCAGAAATACGATGATGCTCCACCATTGGATATTCTTAGCCTCACTTTATCGCCTGCTTTTAAAGATTTGCCATCGATGGTTTTTAAATCAGTAACGTTGCTGCCGTTCATTAATACTTTATCATAATAGACATCACTTACGTCCATTGCTGTCATCCGTTTCCATTCGTTTTTAAGTTTGGTTTTAAAATAACCCTCACGTATGGCTTCTGCATAAGACTGTGTCGCATTTTTCTTAATCGCAGCCCAGTCATTGGCATTATGGAGCATTCTGTTGATGTTTTTAGGATTAAGATCAGTCCATTCGCTTAAAACAATGGGGACTTCCGGCAAATCATCTATTCCTTTTCTGAAAGTTTTGTCGTCGCTTCTTTTCTTCATAACAAAGTTTCCATACATCCCAATCTGCTCCTGTAATCCCGAATGTGAATGATACCAATGCGTACCGTTTTGTATTATAGGAAAACGATACGTATAAGTTTCACCTGGAGCTATGGGTTTTTGCGTAAGCCACGGCACTCCATCTTCTTTGTTGGGAAGAAAAACCCCGTGCCAATGCAGTGAAGTGCTTTCTTTCAATTGATTATGGACTACAATCTCTGCTGTATCGCCTTCGGTAAAAGTAAGTGTAGGCATCGGAATTTGTCCGTTTACGGCAATGGCTCTTTTTTCCTTTCCAGCATAATGAACCAAAGTGTCTTTTACAAACAGTTCATAACGTACGACTTTCTGTGCGAAAAGTAATTGTGAAAATACAAGCAAGAAAATAGCCTGGAATAACCGCAAAATGTTATTTTTGAGAGGAATCATATTGCTGTTATTTAATGGTTTCAACGGTACTACCACAAGTCAACATTTGTGAGCCGTAATAAGGATTTTTAATGGCTTCCTCTTTGCTTAACCAATTGGCACCCTTACCATTGTTGAACATCGGACAATGTTGATAATAAACTGGAGTATCTTGTTTTGCAATCTTCATTAATTTATACATATTCTCGGAAAGCGATACAAAATGGTCTCTCTGATGTGAAGCATCTTTTGTATCCGAAATATGCTCTGAATCAAAAGATAGGTCTTTCAATACTTTCATCCATACAGTATGCTCTTCGGTCGAAAGCTTTGTCATATCAACACTTTGGATAGCTTTGGTAAGAGACAATGCCTTAGCAGAAGCAATAGCTCCATCAGAATTTATCAAAGCATCCTTCAGAGAGAAATAATTTTCAAATACTGATTTTAACGTCGATTGATTTTGATTTCCCGAATTTTCCATCGCCATTCCAGCGTGATTATGATTACTTTGCTCAAAGTTCATATCCATAGTATGATCTTTAACTGCTGCGGCTGGCTTTAAGTCTCGTTTGTATTGGCAGCATTCCGGAAGTTTGGCATAGATATCATCCGGAGCTAGAAATTTTTCACTATCATAACCGGCTAATGCCACACGTTTCAAAATTTCATCCTGATTGGTTTTCTTTTCATCATAACTCAATGTTGCCATTTTTGTGTCCTTGTTCCAAACTACTTGGGCGACATTTTTTAGATTTCCTGCTTTCTCAATGTTAGATTTGCACATATCACAGTTGCCATAGATTTTAAAGGTTTCTGTTTTTGCATTTTTAATTTGAGCTAAAATGTTGACTGATGATAACAGTACAGTGACTGCCATCAATATTTTTGATATTGATTTCATAAGAATTACTTTTTGAGAAATAGATTTTCTTATATCCATTTCTGATTAAAATTAAAGTCGATAATTCAAAAGCAGATTTGCTTTTGACAAGACGGAATTATGGCTGTTCAACTAGTTTTTCAACCTATTTTTGGCGGTTGCCAAATGGAGTAGTACCCTAAAGAATAATAGGATTGTGTAAGTTCAAACTGACGATTTTCAACTAAATCAAAAGAAATATTTGATTTCAGATCAGTAGAAATCAAAATGCTGAATGAAGAGTTTCCACATCTGCAGGAGCTGTCTTTGCATCGGCCACTACAATCGTTATCGTGTTTATGATTATTACAGGATTTATCTTCACAACAGTCTTTTTTTTCTGCTCTTTCGTGATGATTTTTTGAAACTTTCTGATGTGCTGTTTTAGTTGATGCTTTTGAACAGGCATAACTTAAGTTGGGAGTCAGTAAAAATCCCAAAATTAACAGTAAAACTAAAGTGATATGTCTTTTACAATTTTTCACTTATACAAATTTATGAATTTATTCTTGTATATTTTTTATTGTATCTAAAAAAAGAGATACAAGTAAATTTTGGTATCTTTTTATTGTCAGTTTTTTTAATGGCTCTGCCATACGATTAAATTACACCAGCCACATTTTGCACCATCATTTCAATAAATACTTTATGAATACTAGCATTTTCAGGATATTTAATCAGTTCCTTTTCAAGTAATGATAATAAGGTTTCATTGTCATTAGCATTAAGTTTTCCAATAACTTCTTGTGAAATGTCTTTTACTAATAATACTTCCGAAACCATGATTTATTAATTTTACTAGTGGTCGATCTTCTTCGATAGGTAGAGCTGGAATTAGATCTGCTGGTAAAATTGCCAATTTCTTTTCTAGACTTGGAAATACTGGTTTACAACAAACCTTAACTGACATTGGTTTTGGATCATTGCAAGGGAAGACTTTTCAAGAAGTTTTGGATTTTCTTCTTGTATTTTGTTCTGAAACAAATGAAGGAATGGATGAGACTGCAGCTAATAATGCTTCTTGCGAAATAATGAAGGAACTTGCAGAATTAACAGGAAACGATTTACTAAAATTTGAAGAAGTTGTTAAAGAGTATGTTGAGGGAAAAGGTTTATCCGACTTGCTTTGCAAATTTTGGGGAATCTATATTTTTGAGCATTTATCTCAAAGATTTGAAGAAAAGATTCAACAACAAAAAGGTTTCATTTGGTTTTTAAAAAACTTTATAACAATATACTAATCTTCTTTATCCGTGACTATTTATCACTGTTGTCTAATAAAATAAAACTTTTAGTATATTTTATTTGTTTTTAAAATATACTTTTTAGTATATTTGTATCAGAAATTCATTATCTGATTTTTTAACAAGAAAACAGAACTAATCAATTTAGGCAAAAATCAGTAAATATGACCAATAAAGAATTAGTAACAAGAGCAGTAACATCGGTATTCGGTCGAAGAGATTTGTCTGCGTTGGATCTTTATTTCGACAGTAATTATATCCAGCACAATCCGGTTTTGCCTAGCGGTACCGCCGCATTGAAACAGGTTATTCCAACATTGCCGGAAGATTTCAAATATGAAGTAGGAACGGTAACGGAAAATGAGGATATCGTGATGGTTCACGGTCGTTTCTCCAATTGGCACGGCAAAAACTACATCGCTGTAGATATTTTTAAAGTGAAAGACGGAAAGTTGGTGGAGCACTGGGATGTACTTCAGGAAGAGGTAAAGCCCGAAAATACCGCAACCGGAAATGCAATGTTCCCTATTTCTTAATATCTTTCGCAAAGCATTAAAAAATAAACTACAATGGCAACCAAAGCAGAAAAAACAAAGCAATTTATTCTCGAAACAGCGGCACCACTTTACAATGAAAAGGGTATTTCCGGTGTGAGCATTGATGATGTTCTGGAAGCTACGAAATTGACGAAAGGTTGTATTTACGGACATTTTCAGGGAAAGGAAGATCTTTCCGAGCAGGTCATAGAATATTCTCTAAATCATCTTACTGAGAAAATTACCGCAGCTGTTTTGAAGGAAAAAAGTGCAAAAGACAAAATCAACGCGTTTATGGATTTTTACAAAAATCCCATCAATACTTTTATAGACGGCGGTTGTCCGTTGTTCAACACAGCAGTGGAGGCAGACGACAATTTTCCTTCCATTAAACAGAAAGTGGCGGCAAGATTTGCAGCAGGTCAGGAAGCGCTTTCCGGAATTCTTCAGGAGGGCATAGAAAGCGGAGAATTTTCGTCAAAACTGAATCCAAAAAGATTTGCTTTTAAGATGGTTGCGGCCATAGAAGGGGGCATTGTCATCTGTAGAACGATCGATTCTGCAAAACCAATGTATGATTTGGTTCAGGATTTGAAAGATGAACTCCAGAATTACAGTCTGTAATTTTTTTTAACCAAAAATATACTAAAAAGTATATTTTATAATATTAATCTCAATAAAATTTTTAATATGAATACAATCTTATTTGAAAGCTACGACCTTAACGGACAACAGCTGAAAAACCGCATCGTAATGGCGCCAATGACCAGAAGCCGATCAGACAATCCGGAGCACAAAGCAACTGAACTTACCGCTAAATATTACCAGCAGAGAGCAACCGCAGGTCTCATCATCACAGAAGGTACTTTCATAAGCCCGGAAGCGGTCGGCGTTATTAATGTTCCTGCCATTTATTCCAAAGAACAGGTTGATGGCTGGAAACTGACTACAGAAGCCGTTCATCAGGAAGGCGGCAAAATTTTTGCGCAACTTTGGCATACGGGAGCTTATTCTCATCCGGATTTGCACGGTGGTAAAAAACCTTTGGCTCCATCCAATGTCAATCCGCAACAGCAGGTGTTCACGGCATCAGGTTTTCAGCTATCGGGAGAGCCGCAACCGATGACAACAGAAGATATCAAAAGAACGGTAGAAGATTTTGCAAATGCCGCTGTCAACGCTTTCGAAGCGGGTTTTGACGGTGTAGAAATTCACGGTGCCAATGGTTATTTGCTACAGCAGTTTTTCAGTAAAAATGCCAACCTGAGAACCGATGAATACGGTGGTTCGGTGGAAAACAGAGCAAGAATTTTGTTCGAGATTCTGAATGCCATCCAAAAAGTGGCAGATACAGAGAAAGTTGCAGTCCGTCTTAATCCTTCGCTAAGCGGCATTATGGGAATTTTGGTCGATGATGAAACTATTGAGCTTTACAATTACATCGTCAACAGATTAAATGATTACAATCTGGCATACGTTCATCTCATCGAGCCATTTACAGACGTTTCCAATAATCCTCACGCCATACAGGAAGTGGCCAAACATTTTCGCAAAATTTACAAAGGAACCATCATTATCAACCGTGGTTTCAACAAAGAAACAGCCGAAAAAGTGCTTCAGGACGGCGATGCAGATCTGGTTTCCTTCGGAGTTCCGTTTATTGCCAATCCGGATCTGGTAGAGCGTTTCAAGACCAATGCTGCGCTCAGTCAGCCCGATCAGGCGACTTTTTACACACCGGGAGAAAAAGGCTACACCGATTATCCTACGCTTAACCGATAAAAATATTTGGGCGACCGGGCGGGCTTTCCGCTATATCTTTTGTTCCGCTGAAGCTCCACAAAAGGATGCCGCTTCACCCGAGGCCTTTAGGCCGAATTGTACGAAGTAAATCCCTGTCGCAAAAAAAAATGTCATCAAATCAACAACAGTAACAACATTTAAACAACAGAAAAAATGAAAACAACAGGAAATACCGTATTCATCACCGGAGGAAGTGCCGGAATTGGTTTAGCCATCGCTAAAAAATTAACCGCTGAGGGCAACCACATCATCATTAACGGAAGAAATCAGGAACGTCTGGACAATGCCTTGAAAGAGCTTCCGGGCGCTGTAGGAATTCAGGGGGATTTTGCTGTAGAAGCAGATAGAATTCGTGTGGCAGAAGAATTGAAAAACAATCATCCTGAGGTGAATGTGATTATCAACAACGCCGGAGCTGCTTTTGGATACCTTTTAAGTGAAGAGACCAATGCATTTGAGAAAGCACAGATTGAAATGAATGTGAATTATATCGCCATCATACATTTCAATGAGCTTATGATTCCTCATTTATTACAAAAAGATGATGCAGCAGTAGTTAATATTTCTTCTTTGGCCGTTTATGGAAGCCACAAATTCCTTCCGACTTACGGCGCTACAAAAGCAGCTTTACACAGTTATACAGTGGCTTTAAGATATACTTATGAAGAGCAGAAAAACCTGCAGATTTATGAAGTTTATCCTCCTTTGACCAATACTGAATTTTCATCCTATGTCGGCGGGGAGAACGGAATTCCTGCATCAGAAGTGGCAGAGGAACTATTCTTGGGATTAGAAAAAGATCAGTTTGATATTCCTGTAGGTGAAGTGAAAAAATATGCTGCTGCCGTAGGCGAGGCAATGGCAAAATTAGCTGCCCAGGAAGCCAATTCTTAACCGATTAAGAAGCCACTCTTTAGGTATAATCCGGAGTGGCTTTTTATCAAAAAAAATCATTGCAATGAAAATTCAGGGAAAAACCATTCTTATTACCGGTGGCGCATCAGGAATAGGATTAGAAGCCGCCAGACAGTTTCTGGAGAAAGGCGCAAAAGTCATCATAACAGGCAGAAATCAGGATAAATTAACTGCTGCCAAAAAGCAGTTTCCGGATCTGATTACCATTCAGAGTGACGTCTCCAACGCAGATGATGCTCAAAAACTTTTTGAAAAAGTATTTGGGCTTGGTGGGATCGATATTCTTTACAACAATGCTGGTGTGGGCGTGGCTCCAATTAATTTGGGTATCGCCAATGATCATCACGTAAAAAACGCAGCTTATGAAATGGAGGTCAACTACATCGGCATCATCCGCCTCAACAATCTTTTTATGGAAATGCTGAAATCCCGAAAAGAAGCGGCCATCATCAACACCACTTCAATTCTCAGTTATGTTCCGTCTTTGGTAGAAGCGACCTATTCTGCTACCAAAACCGCACTTGCGTTTTACACCAAAGCTTTGCGGGAACATCTCAGAATCATTGGCAGTGACCTGGAAATTTTTGAGTTACTTCCGCCCGTTGTGGATACAGAAATGACGGCGTCCAGAACAGGTAAGAAATTAACGCCCGAACAATTGGTAAAAGGCTTAATTTCAGGTTTAGAAAAAAACCAGTACACCATTCGGGTAGGCGACAGTAAAATTATGTATTTCCTTCACCGGTTTTTCCCGAAATTAGCATTCAGTCTGGTGAACCCAAAAACAGCTCATCAAAACATCAAAACATCACATTAACTATGAAAGCATTTATCATTAAAAATTACAAGAAAGGAGGCGAACTGCAACTGAGCGATATGCCGGATCCGGTTGTTAAAGACAATCAGGTGTTGGTGGAAATCCACGCGGCGAGTGTCAATCTTCTGGATTCCAAAATCAAAGATGGCGAGTTCAAAATATTTCTGAAATATAAAACACCTTTTATTTTAGGTCACGATGTGGCGGGAATTGTTATCAAAGTAGGTTCAAAAGTTACAAAATTTAAAGAAGGCGATGCCGTTTATGCAAGACCTGCAGATTACAGATTCGGAACATTTGCAGAGCAGATTGCAATGAACGAGGAAGATGTGGCACTGAAACCCGAAAACCTTTCTATGGAAGAAGCAGCGTCTATTCCGTTGGTGGGATTGACGGCGTGGCAGGCATTGGTAGAAAATGCAAACCTGAAAAAAGGTGACAAAGTATTTATCCAGGCAGGATCCGGCGGTGTGGGGACTTTTGCCATCCAGCTTGCGAAGCATCTTGGATTGACGGTTGCCACTACAGCCAGCGAAAAAAGTTTTGATGTGCTGAAAAGTCTGGGTGCAGATGTACTCATCGACTACAAAACACAGCAGTTTGAAGATCTGCTTCACGATTATGATTTTGTGCTGAACAGTCAGGATGCCAAAACTTTGGATAAATCTTTTGAAATTGTAAAGCCTGGCGGAAAAATCACCTCTATTTCCGGACCGCCCACACCTGATTTTGCCGATAAGCTAAATCTCCCTTGGTACGTGAAAATTATTGTCGGATTGCTCAGCAGTAAAGTCAGAAAAAAGGCAAAAAAACAAAACATCAGTTACGATTTCCTTTTTATGAAAGCCAGCGGGCGACAACTTTCGGAGATTACGGAATTAATTGAAGCAGGAATTATAAAACCGGTAATTGATAAAGTATTTCCTTTCAGCCAAACCAATGATGCCATGAAATACGTGGAAAGCGGACGGGCGAAAGGCAAAGTGGTGGTCAGAATGAAATAAGATATTTTGAAATATTTTAGGAATCATTATTTTTTCATTGAAAATAACAACCCATTCAATTTAGAAAATTAAATGGGTTCATTAAAGTATGATGTCACTTAAAATAGGATTCAAAGTGAGGGTGAAATTGAAAAATAATTAACTTCCCCGGTAAGTGGAGTAGCCATACGGTGAGAGCGTAATGGGAACGTGGTAATGATTTTCATCTTTGATCTCGAAAACAACTTCGATGAAAGGATAAAAGCTTTCTGTTTTATTCTTTTTGAAATAATCGCTTGTTAGATAGATAAGTTTATAGATACCTTTGTTTGCAAACGCAGACGGTAGAAAATTCGGAATTCTGCCATTGGCATCTGTCTTTTTTTCGTCCAGATAAGTCCACACTTTGGATTGTGGATTATACTTTTCCAGTCTGATTGGAACATCCGGAGCAGGAAGGCCTTTTGAAACATCCAGAATATGGGTAGAGAGCTGAAAATCTTTATTCTGTGCCGTAGTATTGATTGACAAAACGGTCAGAAGAATGGTGATGATAAGTGATTTCATTTTTTTAGATTGATTTAAAATTATTTTGAGGATGTAATTCCTACAAATGATGATGAAATGAAATTGCAATAAATGATATTGTCATAACTTTTTACAAAGTTAGAAGGTCTCACAATCAAAAACGTTGCTCTAAGTCAAGGTTTTTACAGCTTAGATTTTATTCTGCTTAAGGTGGAGGGTGATATACCGAGATACGATGCAGCCATTCTGTTGGAAACGCGAAGCAAAAGCTGAGGTTGAAATTCAATCAGCCATTTTACCTTTTCTAAAGCGTCAAAACCCTGAAATCCGTAGATTCTTTTTTGAGCGGTGATATAAATCCGAGTTCCAGAATCTCAGTATATATTTTTGAAAATTCCGGCATTGTTTCAACCAGACGATAGAAATCTTGACGTGAAATATAGAGCAGTTCAGATTTTTCGATGGTCTGAAGATATTCTTCTGCAGGTTTCTGGTTTATAAAACTGGGAAGGGCGGTTGCAAAATTTCCGTCAAAGGCAAAATATCGCGAACTGTCCAGGCCGTCTTTCGTGGTCGTGAAAAGCCTGATACAGCCTTTGTTGATAAAATAGTAATATTTGCAGACCTCATCATACTGAATCAAAATTTCGTTTCGCTTCGTCTTCAAAACTTTAAAGCAGGAGGTTATCTTCTCCAGTTTTTCCTGAGAGATATCGCCTTTGCTTCGGATAAATTTTTCAAGGATTGAATACATTCTGGATTAAAAAATAATTCTTAAAGTTACATTTTTAAAGTGTTATTAGATCTAAATTTAATTTTCCCAAGAACCACACAATATTTTTGTGTATCATTCTCAGGTTTGAGGAAATTTGTTTAATTTAACTTGCTAAAATGAGAAACATTCTTTGAAAAATTAAATATGGTAAAACGTTATCAAATTTTGAATATAGTGGCATTAATTGTAACCATTGGTGTCAATTATCTTTCCAATACCGGCTTTTTCAATAACGAAACAATGGCAAGTATTTCAGGAAAGTATCAGAATTTATTTACACCCGCTGGTTATGCTTTTTCCATTTGGGGACTGATCTATCTTGGTCTTCTCGGCTTTGTCATCTACTATGGTTCTTTTACAAAAAATACGGAAGTTAAGGAAAAAACAGTTTCAAATATCGGTTGGTGGTTTGTTATTTCCTGCGTGGCAAATTGTCTCTGGATCGTGGCTTGGCTGTACGAATATACTTTAATCAGCATCCCGATTATGATCCTTATCTTTATTTCATTGATGAAAATAATAATGAATAGCAAAGGAACAATAGAAGCGAAGGACTTGAGAACAGCAGTCTTTCTTCGGTTACCTTTTTATATTTACTCAGGTTGGATTTCCGTTGCTTTGATCGCGAATGTATCGGCTTATCTCAAGAAAATAGAATGGTCAGGTTTTGGTTTTTCCGAGACCAGTTGGACTATTATCATGTTTGCCGTTGCCACGCTTGTTCACTTATATATGGTGTGGAAGCGGGGTATGGTTTCATTTGCATTGGTAGCTGTCTGGGCATTGGTAGCTATTGGGGTTGCCAACCAAAATCATAACGGGACCGTTTATATTTCTGCCATTTTTACTGCCGTATTTTTGGCATTAAATGCTTCCCTTAAATTGTTTACTAAAAGAATCACAAACTAACTTCAGGTCTGGTCTTTTATTCCTCCAACAAACATTTTAAGAAAGTTTTCCATGTAAAAGATGTTGCATCAGTCAGATCTTTTGGCTTTTACACCAAGATAAAATATAAAAATGGCCGCACCAGCTTAGGGTATAAGCTCAAACTCCACATCTGAAAGAGTACGAATCTGTAAATACACACCTAGAAAATCATAGACCTTTGTACATTTAAATTTGAAACTCAATGTTTATAGAAAAAATATAAAGTAACATTAATTATTTACCGCCTAATGTAGATTTCTAAATTGTTGGGGAGTTGCACCAACCTTTTTCTTGAAAAGACGAGTGAAATGCTGTTGATATTTAAATCCAAGTTCATCGGCGATTTCGTTTATTGGTTTATTAGACTCAAATATTTTTTCCTTGGCCTCTTCAATCAATTTTGTCTGTATATAGTCAAGTGCCGTATTTCCCGTTTCTTTTTTGATGAGGTCACCAAAATAATTGGCCGAAAGATTTAATTGTTCTGCACAATAAGTTACGGTGGGTAATCCTAGCGCCTGGGATTTCCCGGATCTAAAGTAGTCATGCAATAGACTTTCAAACTTCACCAATAGATCTGTATTTGCATTATTTCTGGTGATGAACTGCCGGTCATAGAATCTCATACAGTAATTTAATAAAAGTTCTATGTTAGATGCGATCAGTGTTTTACTGTGCTTGTCAATATTTAGATCGATCTCACTATCAATCTTATCGAAGCAGTCATTGATAATTGCACGTTCTTTTTTTGAAAGATGCAGTGCCTCATTGACGTCATAAGAAAAGAAAGTGTAGTCTTTGATTATTTTTCCCAGGTGGGTTCCTGTAATCATATCCGGATGAAATACCAAAGCCTTTCCAGATGGTTTAATAATCTTCCCACTGCTGTCAATGCCGTACACCTGGCCAGGTGCAATAAAAACCAGTGTCCCGTCTTCATAATCATAGGGCTGACAGCCATAACGTATATCACCACACTTTATATTTTTAAGAAACACACAATATAAGCCCATATACCTCCTGAACTGTACATAGGTAGGAATTTCGTCGAAGTTAACCACACTTACCAAAGGATGTTTTGTGTCAGCACCCATCGCGTCATTATACTGTCGTACAGTATCTATTCTGATGACCTGTTCCATCTTATTTTATTACTTAGACAAATTTATAAAACCTTTTGACAGTAATTAAATGTTATAAAGCAAATCCGTAAAAGTGGTAAATATTTCCGTATTCTGTATAAATAAATTAATCCAGACAATGAAGAACTTTGTTTTTGTCATCATTTGGATCAATCAATTTATTCTTGAAAATTGAATAATACGGAAAACGGGAAAAATTATAACAAACCAAGTCAGCTCCATGAGCGAAATAAATAATCTTATGAAATTAAAAATAACAAAATTTTTGTGGGCGTTTTTTTTCACAATCAATATGAATAATATAATGAATGCACAAGTAAAGAAAAGTAATGGTTTTACCTACTTAAATGACCATCAGCAAAATTTGTCTGCCATATCAGCCCTTACCGCTTCAGGAGATACGGAAAATCTTTCAAAAGTTCTGAATTCAGGTCTGGATTCAGGCCTTGCGATTAATGAAATAAAAGAAGCTTTGGTTCAACTATATGCCTATTGCGGATTTCCTCGCAGTTTAAATGCCTTAGGGGTTTTTAAGACGGTAGTAGAAGAAAGAGCAGCTAAAGGCATCATAGACAAAGAAGGAAAAAAAATTACTGTAGAGAATACGTCGCAGGATAAGTATGAGCAGGGGCGCAAAGTACTGGAAGAACTAACCCAAGCACCCCAGCAAAAACCTGCGCCGGGTTTCGGAGAATTCGCACCGCGAGCTGACGCTTTTTTAAAAGAGCATCTTTTTGCAGATATTTTTAACAGTGATGTGCTGAATTTCCGTCAGCGCGAATTTGTGACGATTTCGGCATTGGCAGCTATGCCCGGTGTAGAACCCCAGTTGAAAGCCCATATCGGTATGGGAAAAAATACTGGTATTACGGATGAGCAATTGAATGAATTGGCTTTGATCATTGATCAGTACATTAGTCCTCAGCAAGGCAATGTATTAAGAAATGCTATTGGTGAAAAAGAGCTGCCTTTGATTGCAAGTGATATGATGGTACGCATTTCGGAAATTGAAATTGTACCTGAATTCTTAGATCGGTACAAATCGATACTGGAAGAAGAATCGGCAGCTTCTGTAAGAATTGAACCCGGAGTAATTGCTATTTTCCCGATGTTCCAGAAAGAAAATCCCAATCAGGTTAGAATTGTAGAGATATATGTAGACAAAAAAGCTTACGAAAGCCATTTGAAAACACCTCACTTTAAAGAATATAAAGAGTCGACCCTTCCTATGGTTAAATCTCTGAAGTTAATGGATATGAATGTTCTGGATACAAAGACTATGATGACGATCTTCAGCAAATTTAATAATAGAAGAGAAGATGGCAATAGCCAATCCACAGTGAGTGCATTTCCGGTTGGAAAAGAGAATACAGATTTATCAAAGTATTTTATCGGCAAATCGTATGTAGCGTCTCTTACATCCAATAAAGAATTGAATCTGCCAATAGCTAATGTGACTTTTGAACCGGGTTGCAGAAACAATTGGCATAAGCATACAAACGGACAGATTTTGATTGTAGTAGGTGGGGAAGGACTCTTTCAGGAGCGTGGAAAAAAGAGCAGAACGATCAAAGAAGGGGACATTATAGAGATCGGACCCGATGTAGAGCATTGGCATGGTGCTACAAAAGATAGTTGGTTTGCACATCTATCCATAATGCCTGATCATGAATCTAATAAAAATACATGGATGGAAGCTGTAAATGAGGAAGATTACGAGACTGCTAATAAAGAATAATGCGATGAAAGGAGAAAAAGACATATTCGAAAGGCTGAAAAGAGGTGAGACTATTCATCAAGGTGATTCCCAGAGCATCAGAATGCGGGATGCCTCTTATGAAACCAAAAAAATATTGATGAAACTAAACAGTACGGCAGAAGCTTCGGAAATAAGAAATTATCTCGGTGAAATCATTGGTGCCGAAATTGACGAAACGACAACTGTATTCACGCCGCTTTACATCAATTATGGTAAGGATATTAAGATCGGCAGCAATGTATTCATCAATTTTGATTGTGTATTTCTCGGACTTGGTGGTATTACGATCGAAGATGATGTACTGATAGCTCCTAAAGTGAGTATTCTGTCAGAAGGGCATCCTGTAGAATCTGAACTACGACATTCATTGGTGCCTGGAAGAATATGCATTAAAAGGAATGCATGGATCGGAGCAGGTGCCACCATTTTACCCGGTGTTACCGTAGGAGAAAACTCCGTCGTTGCATCAGGAGCTGTAGTTGCTAAAGATGTCCCCGATAATACAGTTGTAGCCGGGATTCCTGCCAAAGTTGTGAAGCATCTGTAAAAGAAAATAAAACCTAATTATTAATAAAAAGCAACAAACAAAATGAAAAAGCGATTTTTAGGAAATGATCAATTAAAAGTCTCATCTATAGGTCTTGGATGTATGAGGATGAGCTGGTCCTATGGGGAAGCAAAGGATAAAAATGAAATGATTACTCTTATTCGCAAGGCGTTCGAAAGCGGGGTTACCTTTTTTGACACTGCCGAGGTCTATGGACCACTCGTAAACGAAGAGCTATTGGGAGAGGCTGTCCAGCCATTCAGAGACGAGGTCGTGATTGCTACTAAATTCGGATTTAAGTCCTTGGAAAGAGATCCGGATAAATCCCGTTGGGGAGGTATTGACAGCAGACCTGAACATATAAAAAAGGTGGTTGAAGGATCTTTACAGCGATTAAATACCGATCACATCGACCTCTATTATCAGCATAGGATTGATCCTAACGTACCTATTGAAGATGTTGCCGGTGCAGTAAAAGATTTGATCACAGAAGGAAAGGTTTTACACTTCGGGCTTTCTGAAACGGGTGTAACCAATATTAGGAAAGCTCATGAAGTGCATCCCGTGACAGCCTTACAAAGTGAATACTCTATGTTTTACAGAAATCCTGAAAAGGACATTTTACCATTACTGGAAGAGTTGGGAATTGGATTGGTCCCTTTCAGCCCACTTGGCAAAGGATTTCTGACAGGTAAGATCAAATCGGATACAAAATTTGACAGCAGCGACTTCCGCAGCACTGTGCCTCGGTTTGCGCAAGAAAATCTTAAAGCGAATATGACAATCGTAGATTTTGTAGAATCGGTGGCAAAGAAAAAAGGAATTACACCTTCACAAGTAGCGTTGGGGTGGCTGCTGGCACAAAAGCCTTGGATCGTTCCTATTCCAGGCACAACAAAATTAGAACGATTAGAAGAGAATATCGGCGTTGCCAATGCAAATTTTACGACTGACGAAATTACGAAAATTAATGAGCAGCTATCTGCAATCAAAATACACGGCAACAGATACTCGCCTGCACAGGAAAAGATGGTGGACAAATAAAGATAATATCAGCGTCCCCGGTAAAAGTATATCGCAAAAGTTGATTAAAGGGAATATTTCTCAAAGTTTATGTATCTGGAACATAGCAGATATTCATTACTAATTTAAAGATTTCCTGTATTCGGAAGGAGATGTGGAAGTTTTGCTTCGGAATAATTTATTGAACGACTGTGGATGTTCAAACCCCAGTTGATAGCCAATTTCAGCGATGCTGAGTTTGTCCTTAGCAAGATATTCCTTGGCTTTCTCAATAACCTTTTCATGAATGTATTGCTGCGTATTCAATCCAATGAGGTTTCGTAAAAGATCGCTCAGGTAGCGCGGTGTTACCTTAAGGTTCTCTGCCAAAGCATTTACGGTAGGAATTCCATTGACCACCGGCATGTCATTATTGAAATAACTTTCCAGCTGCTGTTCGAGCCTGGCAAGAAGGTCATTGTTGACCGCCTTTCTGGTCAGAAACTGCCGGTCATAGAAACGGTTGGCATAATTGAGCAGCAACTCGATCTGGGAAATGATCACGTCCTGACTGAACTTATCGATGCGCTCGCTTAGCTCGTCCTGGATAAACCGGTAAATACTGAGTATCGTTGTTTTTTCTTTTTCCGAAAGGTAGAGCGCTTCTGCTGCAGAATAGTTGAAAAAGCCATAATGCCTTATGTTCGAGCCCAGCGGGTAAGGGCTTAACAGATCACGATGGATGTGTAGAGTCATCCCATCATAATCAGCCTCTTCTTCCTGTATCTTCAGCAACTGGCCCGGAGCAATGAACGACATTCCTCCCTCTTCGAAATCGTAGTAACCCTGACCATATTTCAATTTTCCGGAAAAGCTTGTTTTAAAGGAAATTTTATAAAAGTTCAGGATGATGCCCTGTTCGAAATCCTTGGGGTCAAACCGGGCTTCCCCATAGTTGATAATGCTGATGAGGGGATGTGAAGGGGCCGGCTGTCCCATTGCTTTATGAAGCTGGGATAAGGAATTAAAGATGACCGGTTGCTTTTTCATGATACAAATTTAAGTAATTAGTAAGTTATTCCCGGACGGCTAAAAATTATAGTCCGGGAATGACCTTCGGCTAGAATATAAACTGTTGGCGGATCTTCTCAAACTGTCCTTCCGGTGTTAATTCCAACCGTTCCCGGTAAAGGGCAACAGCGTCTTTGCCTGCAACATACCTGAGCTGGGATTTTTCGTCGGTCGCAGCCTCGTAAATGATCTGAGCCACTTCTTCTGCTTTTGTATAATTGGCGATCTGCTCCTCACTGTAGCCTTCGCTAACCTTTGCTACCAGCTGACTGTATGCTTCATGCATTCCTCCCTGAAGGGATCTCCCTGTAAAGTTAGTCTGCATCCCTCCCGGAGCGATGACTTTAACATTGATTCCAAATTGTGCGAGCTCGTAGGCCAGGCCTTCTGAAAACCCATCCACGGCAAATTTGCTGGCATTGTAGATGGAGCAGGTAGGATATCCCAAGAGGCCGAATGTACTGGTGATATTGATGAATGTTCCGCTTTTTCTTTCCCGAAAATAAGGAAGAAAGGCTTTAGTGATATGAATCACACCCAGTAAATTGGTCCGGATCTGCATTTGGATCTGTTCATCGGTTAATGATTCCAGGGGACCGACAAGGCCGTAACCTGCGTTGTTAAGCACGACATCGACGGTTTGGGATTTTAAAATCTCAGATATAGTTGCCTGGCTTTTTACAGTATCAGTAACATCAAGTTCCAGCAGGGCTACATTGGGAAGTTGATTGAGTTCTTTTTCTTCTTCGGGTCTTCGCATGGTCGCGATTACTTTCCATCCTTTTTCCTGAAATAATCGGGCGGTTGCCTTTCCTAATCCGGATGAAGCTCCGGTTATAAAAATTGTCTTTTGCATGATTTTGATTAATTTGTTGATGCAAAGTTGGACATTTACCGAAGCTAGAATTAAGTCAAATCGGTTATAATATTAGTCGAAATGACG
The DNA here is from genome assembly GCF_025736815.1 of Chryseobacterium sp. PET-29. Classification (NCBI taxonomy): domain Bacteria; kingdom Pseudomonadati; phylum Bacteroidota; class Flavobacteriia; order Flavobacteriales; family Weeksellaceae; genus Chryseobacterium; species Chryseobacterium sp. PET-29. Next base: position 400,302 of record NZ_CP107053.1, read on the forward strand.
AAGTTTTATATTTTCAGTTGATTACAACTCCAAAACATAATTTGCCGTTCAATATTTGACTTTTTACGATATTAATTGATAGTTAAATTTAGATATGCTATTAGCTTCTTATTTTGGTAGTCTTTATAAAAATCAATGGAAATAACGGATACACAATAAATTTAATTAATTTTGAGATTATTGTCAACTTTTTTGAAGGACTATATACGTATTTGACTTTCTTAAAATATCGATTATGCCTGCTGCAAATTTTTTAGTTATATAAACTTATACTTAGCGAATTCTATTTCATAAAATTTAAAAAGATCAGTGTTGAGGATAACATAATCACCTTTTTGTTTTGAAAAATTGCTTCTTGTTTTAATAAGGAATTTAAAAACTTTAAAAATCGTGGGATTGAGTTTAAGGTAAGTATAACGTTCTCTACAGAATTCTAAAGGTATGTAATAAACCTTTTCAGCTCTATATTGGGCAAAATTTGTTTTCAAAGCATCGTAAAATTCTGGAAGATAACTTTTTATCGAGCTTTACAAATAAAAGAATAGCACATTGTCGAATTCTACAGATGTTGTATTATCTTTTTATTTATTTCTTCTGGGCTCATACGCTTTAGATTATTGCGGACTATTGAGTAGCTTTTTAATTTTGGCAAAATTTAATAGGAACTTAAGTAAATAACAATACTAAATTGATTTCCAACCAACGCCATCTCGCCATGTCATGTAATTATGGTTTTCATTTTCGATACGCTCAATATCTTCGACTCTGGCAATACGGTTCAAATCATCAGAAGAAATAATGGGTAGGTCATATTCCACTCTTAAGGTATTCAATTGTTCTTTATCAATAACCGGATATATGCTTCCATCTGCATTGAGCTGGGTTCCAAAGCGCTGAGGTTTGCCTTGAAAATACTGAATCCTGTCATAGAGATATGCCAAATGCTTTTTATTGATATCCATTTCATTTTCTTTCATTAATCCGTAAAAAGCCATCATAAATTTAGGTTCTGCAATGGAGTGCTGAACGATCAGCCATGCTGCTTCGTTTGCTTCTTCGCCCACCTTTGAAATGCCGGGAAATCCAATGTCTTTGATGATATTGCGGAGTGATTCTGCATTTTTGCGATGGATTTTTTCCATCTCAGGATGATAGCCACCACCCAATTGATTTTCCCTTAAAAGCTTTTCTCTGACTGATAAATCTTTTTTTGCCAGCCGAATTAATATCTCAGCATATTCAGGTTTTTCCATGAGTTCAATGTATCTATTAACTCAAATTTAAAAAAATCATTGGAATTCTTCTGGTTATTTTGCCTAAAGGTTTCTTATTTTGGGTTAAGCAATTGTCCGATTTTGTATTTAACAATGAAAATAGATTTAATTTTTATTTTTTTTAAAGCCCTGCTTAGCATTCGGAAATTAGAAGATGAGAATCGTTTTTTTTCTTATTTTAGACGGGTAAAATATTTAAATGACCTTTCGTATGCTTAAAAAGCTGTTATTTATTTTGGGATTTAGTTTAATGTTTGGTTCGAAATCCAAGGCACAAAACAGCACCCTATTACCATCTGATGTACTGCTATTTCAGGTAACTGCCAAGAAATCTGTCTATAAGGGTAAAAATGCCCTTGTCTTGGAAATGCCAGGACAGGCCGTTGGAGACAACACACTGGCGATCCTTAAAGATGTTGATTTTCATAACGGCGTTATTGAAGCTACAATTAGTGGCCAGCCTATGGCAAACGCGGGAGAGACAGCTCGTGGGTTTGTAGGTATTGCATTCAGGGCAGCTTTAGATGCTTCCAAAATGGAAGTTTTTTATTTACGTCCTACCAATGGCCGTGCAGACGATCAGGTTCGCAGAAACCACTCCAGCCAATATATTTCCATTCCGGGATTCCCCTGGGAAAAACTAAGAAAGGAAACACCGGAAAAATATGAATCATACGTGGATATTGTGCCTGCAGAATGGATCAAAATAAAAATCGTAGTAAAGAATGAAACCGCCAGATTGTATGTTAATGGTTCTTCTCAGCCTACTTTGATCGTCAACGACCTGAAGCAGGGTAAAGATCTTCGGGGAAGTATTGGATTATGGATAGGCCCCGGAACTTTAGGACACTTTACTGATGTCAAAGTGACCAAAGAAGATTGATATATGACCATCAAATTATTTAGATTTTGAAATACTTCCTGAAAAGATCCCCGCAATGTAAAAGTGCGGGGATCTTTTTTCATTAATTGAAATGTGATTGGTGATCTGATGATGTCTACAGATTTTAAAGTTATTCAGAACTGAATAAATTATAGATTTTCTTCTTAATCTTTTCATCAGGACTTACCTTGTAAAATTCTTGCAGCAAATCCAGACTCGTGGGTTTTTTAGGATATTGATTGTGTAAAAGGAAATTTTTAAGCGCTGTATTTACTTTATCTTCTCCAATCAATTCGCTAAGCTTTACCATAATCACCGCACCTTTTGAATAAGAAATATACGTATTTTCACCGTTCACTTTGTATAGCGGCTGATTTTCAGATAACCCTTTTTCATTATCAAATATCTGTTGATGCATTTTCAGTTTTTCCAGCATTTTTTCTTTACCGTGCATTTTTTTGTAGATCATCATTTCGGTGTACATAGCCAGTGTTTCGGTTAACATTGTTGCACCTTCTCTGTTGTCGGGATCGATCTGACTGTTTCCCCACCAGAGATGCGAAAGTTCGTGTCCGGCAAGTTCATTGATAACATCCTGACCTCGATCTGCATGAATATTCGCATGGAAAAGCATATCTTCCGTCATAAAAATGGATGATGGATAGGCGGTAGCGGCAAAACCTTTGGTGAATGAAGAAACTTCCGCAAAGCTGATGGTTTTAAACGGATATTTTCCAAAATTCTCTGTACAGTAATCCAACGTGATTTTAGCATTTTTAAGTAAATGATCTACGTTCTCCGAATGTTTTTTGCTGTAGAAAATATTGATTGTTATCCCTTTATAAATGATGCTTTTTACCTGGTATCTGGCAGAAGAAACCGCAAAGCGAAACGGAATTCCATTCGATTTGTAATGAAAATAGTTTCGGTTATCTTTACGGTAATGTTGAATCAGATCTCCGGTTCCTACCGCAATCTGATCTTTTTCTGTGGAAACGGTCATATCAAGATTAATAAAATCCTTTTTGACTACCTCGGGAGCTTCTAATTTTTTCAATTCCGATTGTTTTCCCAGCTTAAATTCTGCCCGTTTTTCTTCATCTTCAATTTCATTACCGGCTTGATATCCGAAAGTAGGGAAGTATCGGCTGATCCTCATAAAAGATCCGTTATCTATTATGGAATTGAATGAATCATGACCATTGACCGCTGACCATCGATAGGAAATTTTAAAATTTAGACTGGCTTTTTCTCCAGGCTGTAAAGGTTGTTTTAAATCAATTTCAGTCACTGTCTCATCGATTTTTTTTGATACGGAATTGATGTTGAAACGGGCTGATTCTATTTGGAGATTGGGATTGAAATTAATTAAAATCTTTTCAATAGGTTTGTCTGTTTCATTGGTCAACTTATATGTTCCGTTTATCTTATAAGAATTTTCAAAGGGATAAAGCTGTATTTCTGTGATTACGTTTGTAATTGTCGGCTCTGCAATATTTTTATAGTGTTTGAATTTCTGTTCGTAATGAGCAGACTGTATCATCTTTTCATCTTCATTTTGAGGAATATAGCCTTTCATAAAAAGATTTCCGGCAAAAGCTCCTATAGATAATACAATGACGGTGAAAATGAGATATTTGAAATTCCGTTTTTTTGTTTTGAGGTATTCATTAATCAGCCAAAAACAAGAAATCACACCTAATCCGAATAACAGTCGTTCTGCAAAAGCTGAAGCGTAAGGTCCGTATCCGTTAAAATCACTGTAAACGCCTTTGTAATCAGAAAATATTCTCAATAACGGACTGGATATAATCTTTTTTGAAACCGGTCCGGCGAGTATAAAACCTGCAAGCACGGAAACTCCCAGCGCTACAAATCGATTTTTGATATTGTCGTTAATCAGCAAAATAAATGCTGAGAAAAAGATCAATGGAAGGGTATTGAAAAGAATTGTTCCTAAATACGCATTCCAATCGATGTGAAAATAGCTGTAAACAAACTGAAATATCAATCCTTCAACAATTAAAATACCGGTAAGAAAGAAAAATAAGATACTGATGGAAATAAAATGACCGCTCATTCTATTTTTAGAAAAATAAGTACTTTTCTCAATCAGTGAAAACCCGGATGAATGGCTTCTCCAGTACAGGTCGTTGATAAAATAAATGGTAATCAGCATTCCAAACAAATGAAAATTTTCCGAAATGGTGGTCGACATCAATCCTGAACTCGCATATTGCTGAGGCAGACGGATTCCTTTTTCGATTTCAGCATACATTTCCATTCCTACAAAAAATAAGATCAGTATTGAAACTGCTACAATAGTAATGCTTTTAAAGAGGTAAATAAGATCGATTTTTGTAAATGACAAGACGGATTTTATATCAGAAATAAATCCAAAATCAGATCCTGTGGTTGTAAATGCTCCTTTATTTTTAGTAAAAGAAACATTTACCATCTGCTTTTTGCTCTTACTTTTATTTTTGTTTTTGGAAAGAGGAGAAAATGAAAATAGTCTGTAACTCAATATCAAAAGTAACATTGAAATCATCAGAAAAGCGATTCTGTTGATCAATAAATATCCTGAAAATGGTACTGTCAATTTATTCTTTTGCAAAGCCGATAATGTTCTTGCTTCAAAAAAATAGGCTGATATCCCGAAAGGATCGATCAACGCTGATAATTGCTGTGTTTCCAGGGATTGTGGTAAGCTTCCTGCCATAAACGGAGAATTGGAAAACACAAGGATGATCATATAAAGAACATAAAGGAACAATCCGCCGACAACAACCAGAAGCTTTTTCTTTGTGGTAAATGAAATGAAAAATAAGAAGCTGCATACTACAATGCAGTTGATTCCTCCGAAAATTAAAAGAGGGTAGAAGTAATGCCAGAAATGAAAATGGTGCTGAATCTCACTTCCTGTCCTTAGATTTTGTCCAATCACAAATCCAATCATCAGAAATATAAAACTCAAAAAAGTCTGCAGAAAAAAAGTGAGAAACTTTCCGTATAAATATGTTCGTTTTGAAAACGGATATGAGAAAATAAGAATGTCAAATTTCGAATCCCAATCTTTAAAAAGCACCTGAATGGCAAAAATTATTGCAAAAAAGATGATAACCAAGCTCAGTAAGCCTGTCATAAAACCAATGGTATAAGGTGAATTTAAGTAAATTCCCTCCCCAACGGTAAGATTGAACCGGTTTCCACAAAAAATGCCGATCAACAGTAGAATTAAGGCAATGAGATATACAGGCCAACGCTTGATTGTACGTTTGACCTCAAATAAAAATAAAATATTCATAACTATGAGTTTTGGGTAAGTGTGTTGAAATAGACGTGTTCCAACAAAGGATGTACTGATGTAAAATCAGGAAGCGGCTGTTCTGAGAAGGCGGTAATGTATAATTCTCTTTCGATTAATTGCTGGCTGATAATCCTGTAATTAGATTGATAATTTTCCAGCTGATCTTTCTCAATGGGTTTTGACCATATCTTATTTTCCAATCCGGCAATCAGTTCGTTTGGATTTCCCTTGCTGAGGAGTTTTCCCTGATTGATAATGGCTACTTCAGAACATAAATTGCGGACATCTTCAACCAAATGCGTAGAAAGGATCACGATCACATCATTGCTGATCTCGTTAAGTAAAGAATTGAAACGATTTCGCTCTTCAGGATCCAGACCTGCGGTCGGTTCGTCAACAATGATGATCTTTGGGTTTCCCAGTAATGCCTGAGCAACACCAAAGCGTTGTCGCATCCCACCGGAAAAGGTATGGACTTCCTTATTCTTAAAATCAGAAAGATTTACTTTTTCCAACAGATTTAAAATCTGGTTATTCCGCTCTGTATTGTTGCTGATGCCTTTTAACAGGGCAATGTGCTGCAAAAGGTCATACGCAGATACTTTGGGATAAACGCCAAAATCCTGAGGGAGAAATCCGAGATTTTGTTTGATGTGATCAGGATTTTTAGAGACATCTGTTCCGTTGAAGATGATCGTCCCTGAAGTTGGTTTCTGTAGTCCAACGATGGTTTTCATCAATGATGATTTTCCGGCTCCGTTGGGTCCCAATAAACCGAACATTCCATTTTCTATTGTTAAAGAAATGTCTTTAATAGCTTGAAAACCATTTTTGTAGATGAGGTTTAGATTGTCGATTGTTAAAGTATTCATAGGATTGATTTTAGGTCATAGAATTCCTGGCAACGTCTCTATTGCTTTAAAATTTTGCGTAAAAATGTTAAGGATAAAGCTTAATTGACGATGGCCACGAAAGCTTTCTGCTTTATTTAATTATTCTTCTTTAAACTCAAGAATATCTCCGGGTTGACATTCCAATGCTTTACAGATGGCTTCCAGCGTATCGAAACGCACGCCTTTAGCTTTTCCTGTTTTAAGAACAGAAAGGTTCACATTGCTAATTCCTATTTTCTCTGCCAATTCTTTACTCTGCATTTTTCGTTTGGCAAGCATGACGTCTAAGTTGATGATAATTGGCATTTTTATATAAATAGATCTTGTTCGTTTTGTAAATGTAATCCCTGTTTAAAAATATTGGCAAGGAAGAAACAGAAAATTCCCAGCATGAAATGAATAAAGACCAATCCCCAAATGAAGCTTTCCACTTCCACAAAGAAATTGGCAATCATAACGATTGGTAAAGGAAAAAACATATTATAAATGTAAAATCTTTTAAGATGTACGATATTTTCTTCGGTAAATAATTTTGACTGAAAGAAAACCTTGAACACTTTTGCTGACAGCCAGAAAAAGATGCCGTAAGTTAATAAAACCAGCAAAAAAGACAGGATAATATAAGAATAGGTGTTTTCGATATTGAGAAAAGGCTGCTCTGTAAATGGGTAATTAATATGCAGATACAGATCTTCTTTGTAAGGCGTTACGGCAAAACCGGTCACCAGGCAAAATACCGAATAAATAAACGTGCTAAGATACCCTGCGGATAATATAATGCACAGGTAACACAAGATTTTTGAAATATTTTTACTCTGATTCATAGCATATGTAATTAATTTGTTAATGCAAATATATAATTAATTATCGTAAAACATTAATTAATTATTTTTTTAGTTTACGATTTTTCCAGTTGATCTATTGATCATATATGTTAGATGATGTGGGATGATGCAAAATAAATTAAAATGGCGCGTACTTTAGATATAATAAAAAATCTATAAATAGTATCTGAACTCTGTTTGTATTTTCAATATTTAGAAGTATTTATTACTAAAGAACTTAAGATCATAATTCTGCTCTTTCTTAAATGGTCATCCTAGTAATAATGAAAATATTCATCCGCTTATGATGCATCCGGCGGATTGTTTATATGATCATAGATCATTGTATCAATGTTAAATTTTGCCCGTGAGGCTGTCCGATTTTCTGTAGCAAATCTATTCCGTTGTCCCTGCTGAAAAAAAACTTTTTGGGTATCTGTGACCGGAGATCACGGAGCCTCCGCAATAAGATTTCTGACCTGCATCAATATTTCTTCTTATTGTTTTTTGGAATTGATTCCGGTTTTCATTGGGACTGCTTGAATGTGTTGATCCGCATAGAAAAGTCAGAAACCTCACAAGATGCAAATGCAGTTCATTGAAATTTTGATCCTTATAATTACCCTTGGTACCAGTCCGTATATCTTACATGATAACAGAATAGTTATATCAGATGTCTTATCAATCTGTAGACTATAAAATGCTATATTAAAATGTATGATACGATCTTAATCAGGTGATACCCTTCGGTAAAAATGAAAAGTCAAGATTTCCTTCAAGCTGCAATCTACAGGTTTTTTAACAGCAGGTGCGGGAAAAACAGGTCTCCGCCGCACACGGAGCAATTCAGATGAAATTCAATATTGTCAACAAAGAGGAATCTCATCATCAATTATAAACTTGAGAAGGATCAACAATTGAAAAATACCGCTAAAATTAACCCTATAATAGAACGAATGGATGAAAACAAAAAATTCTTTAATTCTTTACAAAAAGTGGTTTGTGTATCCGAAGATTCTTTTATTGCGAAAAACAGTGAAATTAAAATCAATATTCAAAATTATAATAATAGGGGCAGATAACATTTTTATAGTTGCAAAATCGTATATTTGTAATACAATAGTGATAATTATTTATATTTTACACGATTAAATAATACCTTTATGTTACTTATATCTGCTTCAAAGGCACAAAGAAAGATCGCTGAATATGTCCGAGATCGAAGGCTCGCTTTGGAACTCACTCAGGAGGGCCTATCAGAACGGTCCGGTGTTGCATTGTCAACACTGAGAAAATTTGAACAAAAAGGATCGATTTCACTGGAATCATTCATAAAAATTTTAGTTGTAGTAGGAGGGTTAGAAGAAGTGCTTAAAGTTCTTGAACCAAACAAGCCAATCTTCAATTCAATAGATGATGTTGTAAAACATGAGGATGTTAAAATTAAAAAAAGAGGTAGAAGAAAATGATTACACCGGTTGCAGAAATAAAAGTCGGATTAGACTTTGGTTCAGGAATAAAGCCTGTAGGACGCCTTGCTATAAGTAATGGGACTATCTATTTCCAGTACGATGATGATTTTGTCAATTCCGGATTTGAGATCTCACCTTTCAGACTTCCTTTGAAAAGAGGGCTTAGCGAATTGCCTCTTCATCCTTTTGACGGCTTAGCTGGTGTTTTCAGCGATAGTTTACCGGACGGGTGGGGCAGATTATTATTTGATCTGATAAGATCTTTTGGATTGATGCCTTCTGATGTAACAACACTTGACCGCTTGGCGCACGTCGGATTACACGGTATGGGAGCATTGATTTATGAACCGGATAACAGTCCTGTAGTTCCCAAAGATAACGTTGAGCTTGATGTATTGGCAGTACAAACTGAGAATGTGCTTACAGGAAGTTCAGAAGAGGTAATTGCTGAACTTTTAGCTCTGAATGGTTCGTCTGCAGGTGCAAGGCCAAAAGCACTTATTGGTGTAGATAGTGATCATAAAAACATTTTATACGGCGCTCAAAACTTAGAGAATACTTTTGAACATTGGTTGGTAAAGTTTTCAAATTCGCAGGACGGACCTGATTCTGGTGCAATAGAATATGTTTATGCACTGATGGCTGCGGAAGCCGGTATTTCTATTCCCGATGTGCATTTGTTTCCTTCTCAACGAGGCAACGGATATTTTGCAGTAAAGAGATTTGACAGGGACAAAAATAGAAGACTGCATATGCATACTGTCAGTGGCTTGCTGCATAGTAATTTCAGGTTACCTTCACACGATTACGAAGATTTACTGACTTTGACTGCAACTCTGACAAAAGATATTCGTGAGGTGGAAAAAATGTATCGATTGGCAGTTTTTAATGTTTTGGCTCACAATAGGGATGACCACGCAAAGAACTTTAGCTTTTTGATGGACGACTCTGGTAATTGGAAGCTTTCACCTGCCTACGATCTGACTTTTTCAACCGGTCCAGGAGGTGAGCAGAGTACTATGGTCTTGGGAGAAGGTAAAAATATTACTATAAAACATTTGGTAAAGTTAGGTCAGGAAGCCAAATTATCTAAAGGCTTTATTGATAGCACTATAGAGTTGACCAGATATGCATTAAATCAGTGGAAAGATTTATCATACAAATATGGTGTAAACAAGCGCAATGTGGAATCAATTAACCGTATAATTACCAAGCTTTAACTATTAAAACATAAGTGGAGACCAGAAAGAGCTGTTGGTGGCAAAAGTGTTACTTAGTTCTTTACTTTTTCAGAGGTTTTCAGAGTTGAATAACTTTTATACATAAATTTTTAAGCAATATAAGTCCTAAAAGATCTAAACTTCAATTTTTATGATTGCAGTTTATTCTATTATAATCCAATCATAAAATATTGTACTTAGTTAATAACCCAAATAGGCACTAAATGGCCAACTAGCTGTTTAGAACGCATTTCCATTCGATATTTATTGCGATTTTAGCTTAAATACTTTTTCATTTGAAATATCGGTTACCCTTAAAAGGCTGAAATCAAAATGATCAAGTTTTCTCAATAAATTATAGTGATAAGTACTCAGTGGCAATGCGTAACAAGGGGAGACAGAATGATTCTAAAGGTAGAGATTTGAAGCAATTCGAATTCGAACCGATTATGAAGTTTAAGGAAATGCCAGTTGCCGAGGCCGAGAAGATATTAAAGATGTCAATATTAATATGTCTGAAGAAGAAATTGAGGATATATTATCTTTTCTACATACACTTGTTAAGATGACTCCCAAAGAGTTGATTTCTGCTAACAATTAATTTTGTATTTTAGTGCATATAATATTGATAATCATCTGAATATCAATATTCATTAGTTTCTCATCCACTAATAAAAAACTTATGCAAATTGCCGATTTATATATCCGTGTTTCTACGGACGAACAAGCTGATAAAGGTTATTCGCAGCGCGATCAAGAAGAACGCCTTCGCAACATTGTATCTCTCAAAAATATACGAATTGATCGTATCATCTTTGAGGATCATTCCGCAAAAACTTTTGAAAGACCAGAATGGCAGAAATATATGGATAGTTTCAGAAGAGGCAAATCTGGTAAAGAAACCAGATTGCTTCTATTCACAAAGTGGGATCGGTTCAGCCGTAATATTAGTGAAGCTGATCAAATGATATCAAAACTTACTAAATTGAATATTTCTCCCCAAGCAATTGAACAACCATTAGATCTAAGAGTTCCTGAAAATAAACTATTGCTAGCCATCTATCTTTTAACTCCTGAGGTGGAAAATGATCGATGAGCATTGAATGTCTTATATGGAATGCGCAGGGCAATTAAAGAAGGTAGAATGATGGGGACTGCTCCTTATGGGTATATTAATAAATGCACAGAAGACGGCCGAAAATATGTAGCAATAAAAGAACCAGAGGCTTCTAATATTATATGGGCATTTAAGGAAGTTGCGAAGGGTCATCTACCCAGTGTAAAAGTCAGAGAACTAATGAACAAAAGAGAGGGCAGGAAACTTACAAGGAACTCATTTCTTGAGGCTCTTCGCAACGTAGTTTATTGTGGAAATATAATCTTAAAAGCGCACGGAGATGAAGAAGAGAAAATTATCAAAGGTAAACATGAGCCTCTGATATCCGAGGAGCTATTTGATGATGAGCGAAAACTTTTGGAGGAGAACATCGCTAAAATAGAAAATAAGATTACAAAGGCAAGAGATTTATATCTGGAAGATAAATTAGATGAAGAAGATTTTAGAGCAGTTAAGACAAAAAATAAGGATGAACTTGACCGACTCTTATTCAAACTCAATTCGATCAAACAAACCAAAAAGAACAATAACGTAGAACATAGGCTATATGCGGCTTTGAATGCTGTCACGCAAATTTCTGAAAGGTATAAAAAAGCAGATACGGTTGATAAAGGGGCTATAATTGGTTTGATATATCCTGAAAAGTTAACCTTTGACGGAGAGAATTTTCAAACCGCCAAATCAATAGTTTTGTTAATATTATCTTTCTGATAAAGAAGGGATTAGGAAATAAAAAAAACCGACAAAGAAGGGGAAAATCTTCAAATGTCGGTCTTGTGAACTTGACAGTATTATCTTCGAACCAGTTTCTTGCAGATATTGATCGAATTTTAAATGTACTTAATAAACAATTTTGAAGTTTAAAAAATCAATAGTGCTTTTACAATCTGGATGATATGATGGTGTATATTTTATATAACCAAAATCTTGTAGTTCCTTAAAATATTTATGATAGGTCGGAGTCGTTTTGATGTGTGATTGAAACATCAATTTACTTCTACTAACGAATATAATTTCTTTATCATTTTGGATGTATGCAATTTTGATGATTGCAAGTAATAATGTAATATGCCATACAGTGAGTCTTTCATCTGCTGTAATTTGAATTAAATAATTGAGCCAATTAACTGTATTATCCTTTTTCATTTTCAAACAATTTTTTTAAATCATCTAAATTGTAATAATACGATCCTAAGACTTTTTTAAATTTAACCTTTCCTGTTACCCTAAGATTTTGGAGTGTAGCTGGAGAAATATTCATGAAAGCTCGTACAGACTTACTTCTTATCCATTCTGGATCTATATTCTTTGGCGTAGATCTAACAGAGTGTAGTTTTTCATCAAATATTCTTTCTATATCAAACAATAGTTGGATTTTAAATTCCTGCAAATCTTCTTTTGTTAATAATGATATTTCCATTTTTAATATTTACATCAAATATATAATTAATGTTATTATTTATTTGATTAATAGTTGTTTATGTTTGTTTTTTTAGTATTAATAAAGTTTAATATATAGTCAATTTAATAATGGCTCAATACTTTAAAAAAGTTTGATATAAACGTCTGCAATTAGGAAATGAAAAGAAAATGTAGGACAAAAAATACTTTAGTTAAGGGGTTGACACTCAATTGATATAAATTCACGAAGAATTTAAAAAGATATAAGTTTTCAGCTATCTCTTTTTAATTGTGTATAATGATTTGTTTAACCTTATTCGTAATTGAGTATGATTATTAAGTATTATTTAAATTCGGAAAGTAATAAAAATCTCTACTGCCAGCTTAGTGATGAAAATATTAAAGTAACCTTTGATATGAAATATAATATTGATCCTCAAAGTTGGGATTATAGTAGTGAGAAATTATGTAATTCAGATCCTCATTTTTTTACTTTAAAAAATTTTAAAATACATCTCTTCAGTAGATCTGTTGAGTTACAAAAATCCGGAAAAGATTCGGTTGTAGAAGTCTTAAAAGAAGAAGCTTTACATTTATTTCATGATTCTGGGATTAATGGAATTTCTAAGAATGTCTTTAATTTTTATGCAGATAAATTCGGATTAGATACATATGATAAGTATATACGGGCATTTGAAAAGTATACAGGACTACAACAGAAAGATTATAAAGTTGAAATTATAGGTTACATGCTACATTTTCATACTGAAAATGTAATCTATGAAATGGATACTTATACCGGGAGATCTTTGTTGCTTAAGGAAATTATTAAAAACAAAAGATATTTAGATATAATGGAGTTGACTGAGGTAAGCATGTGGAGTGAAATATATGATGAAAATATTGGTAAGCATAACTTCCTTTCTAAGATGGCTGACGAATTTGAGATGTGTCTTAATAATAATTTTAAGAGGACAGCAGTATTGATAGAAGCAAATGAGAGTATTAAGAACAGAAAAACTGAGATACGAAAAATATTCCAAAAGTTTATTGATCAATCCAATGAAAATGTTAATTGGATTGATTTAGCTTGGGAAATAAGTGAAGAAATTCTATTTCCTTTAGCGGTTGTTACGATGACAAGTATATTTGATTTAACCATTTGTTGCCAAGAATATTGTGAGTTGAATTTCTATAATGAGAATGAAGAATGGGAGACTATTTTTCTGGATTGTGGACTTGAAGAAGATAATAGCATTCAAGGTTTTCATATTAGACTTCTTAAGTAAAGTAGATTCAACAATTGATTCATTGAAATAACTTTAGAGATTTAGCAACTCTGTAAAAGAGGTTCAGAGGTTCGAATCCCTATCTCCATTTATGGAGTCTTTTACAAAAGATTCTTTTTTAGCATTAACAAGTACTTCTATTTCATTTTCAAATGATTCTGGAATAAAATATTGAATATTGTAAGCGTTAGAGAGGAAGGGATTCGAACCCTCGAACCCTTTTTAAAAAATTAAATTAGGCATTGAAAACACAGGTTCGGGGTATTTATAAATCGTAGTAAATATTGCAAATCCATGTATAGAAAATCTAAGATAACGACGGCTACTTCTGTTGATATTTTTCTTGATAATTTTTATTCCATACTAATAAAAAATGCAGAATAACTGAACCGCGCGGTATAAAATCCCAGTTATGATCGGTTTATGCTTTCCTTTTACTTAAATTTTGTCAATAATTAAAACGGATAACCATAATAAATTGCATAGAGTTTTTAATATATTTGTTAGAGAGCATTTTAAGTAATCTATTTTAATACTTCTTTAGCCATTTGAGTGATTCTTTAAAATCTGATTTTAATTTTGTCAGCGTTCTGGATGAGAACGAAACATATAAACTTCTTTTTCCACCAAAAGAGGTAGGAATGGCCGTTGTGATAATTTACGAGCAAATAATCAATAAGGAGTTTCTTGACGATAAGTTCACCGAGAAAGATATTCATATTGCATTTGAAAAGATCTATCGCACGAATATTCGTTATCCTAAAGAAGTTTACAGTGGTCATATTATGGATCTTCAGGAGTATTTTCTCGATTATGACCAGGAAAAGCAAAAATATTTTTTCAAGGATTACGCATATAAATTCTGCTTACACGCAAAGGAAACGCTTAAGGGGGTCTTTAACCCAACTAGGATTCAACAGATATGCGCTTATTTGACTTCAACACTTAAATTATCTGATAATATTAAATTTTGGCTACAGGAAACTTTTAAGAAGTTTGAACCAGATCTCCGAGAGCAAATTGATTTTCTAGATCGCCAGATAGCCTTATCAATCGAAGAATTAAAAAGTGATATTAATTTTTCGGATCATAGTTTTATCAACGTATTAGTGGCAACACAGGATCGTTTAGCTCAGTCTCAGACTCATGTCCAAGAGTTGCGTGCGGCATATTCTGAAACTAAAAACATTCGTGCTTTATTGGATGCAATAGATTTTTCTGACCCTGTAATAAATGATTTGGTTTTAGACGTCCACTCTTGTTTAAAATATATTAATGATCGCCTTAATTCCATTGACAGAAAACTGGATCGAATACAACCAAAAATCCGAAAGTTGTTTTCAACCCTAAACAAACCTTCATTTAGTTCCAAAGTCGAGAAATTTATTCTTTATCTATTGAACCAGAGTTCTCTTGAGAATAAAAGTATAATTTTCCCATCTAATATTTTTGTTCCGCAACTGCATATCGATACGCCTGAATTTACGATTGTGAGTCGGGATAAAGAATTATTTCCGCCAAAGCCTAAGGAGCGAAAAGTATATGTCCAAAATATGGAGAATGTTCAGCGAAATTTTGAAAAGTTTAATGCTGAAATAAGAGAAATTGAAATAATAAATAATTGGGAAACTTTAATATTTGCTGCACTTGATTTAAAAAAGGAAATAAAGTTGTCTTTGTATTTTTATGACATCATTAAAGAAACAGGAAGCAGTCAAATTGCTGTTACTGTTTTGTTCAATGTAATAAAACAGGTTTACAATAGCGAAGGGAAATTTAAATTAATTACGGAAAAAGCTCTGGAGAGAAGCCCCGAATATAAAAATATAACATTATGGAAAATGTCAATTATCAAAATTTAATGTTTGGCTTTCTAATTGATGATGAGGCCCAGGAAATTTTCGCAAAAATTGATTATCAACTTAAAGATGGTGTCCATTTTCAGAACTCCGGAAACCAAACCCGATATTTTGGATATATTAAACGAAATATGGAAAGCCTAAAGAGTTATTACCATCAATTTTTCGGTGTACTGCTTAGTGAAGGAGGTGAAGCTCCCGATAATTATTTTTACTTAGATTTCTATGGTAATGACAGGGGGAATATATCTTCCAAGCACAGAAATATTCTGAAAAGCGAATATGTTATTATCGGGTTTATCATTTATAAAATTGTATATATAGATCTGGACGTACTACTAGACTCGGTTCAAAAGCTTAAGGAGAAGATAAGAATTGACTATGACGATTATAAAAGAGGAATATATTACCTAATTGCGAAATCCAAGAATGTAGGGCCTGGAAATGTAAATGACGCTATATTGGATTCTGTAATACAATCTGCTCTACAAGAATTTAAAAAGATAGGTTGGATAACCCTAGAGGGTGATGAATTCAGTTTACTCCCAGCTTTTGATAGATTAATAAAAATTTATGAAGAGTATATTTTAGACATAGATAATACCTTAAATGAGCTGAAATGAAAAATTATCCAAGAATAAGAAGATTGTCAACGCTGGGAATAATTAGGCATCAGCACTTTGATTATGAATTTGGTCCCTTTAGAACAGACTTTGTTGGTGAGGGAGGTGCTGGTAAAAGTATGATTGCAGATATGCTACAGTTGATATTTGTTGGAGTCCGATATTTTCATTCTCCGACAGAAAGCTATGGTCCCCGTGAGGCTAAGACCCTTGTTTTGCGAACTGAGGGAAAAGGTACTGATATGGGCTATGCCTTTTTGACTATTGAGCTTGGCAAACATCAATACGTAATCGTAGGGATCTATCTCGAAAGTTCCGGTGCAGCCCAAATGTTTATTGTGCAAGCTCAGGAAAATTTTGAACCCGATATAAAGTTGGTGCCATTTACACAATTGTTAGGAGTTGAGGAATTTCAAAGAAATAATACAATCTTACCTATCAATGAATTACGAGATCATATCAGTGACAATTTTAATTTATTCTGTGAAAGTTGGGAGAGAACACAATTTTACCACAAGATTTTATTTTACAATGATATACTTCCACTTGATCTTTCCGTGAGTAATCAAGCATTACACAATTATGCAAAAATTATCCAGACATTTTCCCGTAAGTCTCTTGACATTGATGCAAGCAGCAGTTTACAGTCTTTTCTATTTGGTGACGAAATTGAAAAAGAATTCATGCGGAGATTCGAAACAACAGTGGAAGAGCTTCGAGGTGATGAAAAACAGTTCATCGATAACTTAAACGAAATCGACAAACTTACCATAAAACAACAAAAACTCAGTGATCTGCTTGATTTGAAACTGCAGAAAGAACTGGCTTTTACAGATTATATCAAAGCTGCTTATGATTTTTATGATCAGCAACAAGATGTATTACTCTCCCAGCTTGAGCAATTGATCATTAAATATGATGAGAGCACCAAACTACTGCCGTTGCTAAAAGAGGAGCTTTCTACAAAACTTGATGTAATAGCTGAACGTAAGCCTATCATTGAGAAACAGGTTGAAGAGGCCCTTATTTTGGCAAATGAATGGAATAATAAGCACAAAAATAGAGAGACCTTTTTAAATTGGTTAACTGAGTTTGGGGTTACTGCAAAACAGCTAATTGCCAAGTATGATAGCTATCAGGAATCTAAAGATGGTATACGCAGAGTTAATGAACTTGAAAAACTAATAAAGGATAATAATATTTCAGGCAATTTGCTTTTAGATCTTTCCGGAAAAGGTGTGTTAGTTCAGATTCAGCAAAATTGCGAGAAATTGAAGGAAGAACTTGAATTTAAGAATAAGTTGCATGCTCTAAATAATATTGACGAACCTACTTCTATCGCCAGATGGGCTCTGGAATCCAACAGTTTTTTTGATCTTAAACAAGAAGGAATTATAAGAAAATACCAAAATCAGGATGTTCGAGTGGATGAGCCAAATAATAGTTTAAGTCGATTCATACCAGATCCCGACGTTTTACTAAAAGGTGAGATTCCAGTTTATAAGGAAGAAGAGGATGGTTTTTGGCTTAATCTCAATGGTGTTTTGGAATTTATTTCGACAGATTTTAAATCTGTTTTCAATACAGGAAACAAGCTAGATATAAAGAAGTATTTTGAAAGTCAGACCACTAGTATTATTAGCGATATTAAAGCCTTGGATAAAGAGTTGGCAGAATATACTATATTGTATAAAATTTTTGAGCATTTCACGGATCCCGATGAATATCTTAAAGCCTGGAACTCTAAGTGGGATTTAGAGCTACAACTTCAATCACATGAATTATTCTCTCTAAAAAGGGAGGAAGTACTGTATTATCACGATCTTAGCCTTGATCATGAAATTCCTCAAAAAAAGATTGATTTTACTAACAGCTATAAAGTTTTAAAAAATCAGGAGAATGAGCTAATTAGTTTATATACCAATCTACATAATTTAGAAGGATCCTTTATTGAAGCTGTTTACAATAATGATATTCAAGAGATAGTTGGCAGATGGAAATACGATCTAACTGAAAGTTTGAGTGTAAGCGATATTGTGACAAATTTTCATGATAATGAATTTTATGGTCAATTTTTAAAAATTTATGATGATCAAAAGCAAAACTACTTAGCTTTTAGCAGGATTAAAGAAATAGATAAACTTGCCGTTGAGGCAAATGCAAATAGAAATGAAGCATATGGTAAGTCTCCTGATATTTTTAATTCATCCTATGTAAGCCAAAAAAGGGTATTGGAAGAAGTAGAGCGATTGCATGAAGAGAGTTTAAATGCAGAAAACAAATATATCGTTAAGTATAATATTATAGCAGGAGAGAATCTAAGTAACAATGTTAAAAGGTTTGAGGATTCTGGGGATTTCCAAGGCTTATGTTCGGAAATTTTACCCCCAGAAATTTTAAGTGATTCAAATATTCTTGAAAAAGATGTAATTGAAAAGATTCGGAAATATCTGGCTGATATTAATTTGAAGAATAAGAAGCTTAACTCGCGTAAATTAAATAAGTTAGCTGCGATAATAGACGATGTGTGGCTTGAAGTCAGCAACCAGCTGAATATGGCGCGGTATGTTCGAAACTTTCTAAATGATGATGAAAAGATAATTTCCGGAGGACATAAGGCAACACTTTCTGAGACAAGAGATAATTCGCTCTCACCTGAATGGATGCAAATTTTCGTTGACAATATCAAAGAAGATGCTGAACTTGGTTCTGATTATACATTATTTGCAGAAGAAAAAGGAATATCAAATGAACTTGAGAAATACCACTCACTTACAGAGAAACTGCAACAGGCCTATTATCGGTCTGGTGGAGATCATAATCTCAAACCAAAGATTAAAGAACTATTGAATCCTAAATCATATTATGGACTGAAGTTTTCGATGGTAAACAGTTCTGGAAAGAAAAATGATGGCAGTACGAGTCAAACGTATTCAGCGATAGCATTATTATGTATGGCAAAATTATCTCTTCTTGAAGTCCAGCAATCGATACAAGAGTGCAATTCGGTTTATGGCAATTGATGAAGCGGCCGGATTAGGGCAGAACTTTGATATGCTGTATAAAATTGCAGAGGCAAACGATTATCAGTTAATTTCTTTGTCAATATCCCCACATAAAATAGACGCTTCTAAACAAAATATTTATCTTCTTCATAATAGTGTGGAGAATGATGAAATAAATTACGATCCCATACCAATATTTGGATCAAGCGAAAATGATTTAGTATGAAAAC
Source organism: Chryseobacterium sp. PET-29 (assembly GCF_025736815.1). Lineage (NCBI taxonomy): Bacteria > Pseudomonadati > Bacteroidota > Flavobacteriia > Flavobacteriales > Weeksellaceae > Chryseobacterium > Chryseobacterium sp. PET-29. The sequence goes on from NZ_CP107053.1 coordinate 419,702, forward strand.
AGTAGAGTGGAAGCATTTGAGAGGGTTACATCAATTGTATACTGAGGGCCGGACACGACTAAAAGTATTGAACAATACTTATATAAAAAAAATAATCTTCGATCAGAAAAAATTAATAAGATACCAAAAAGGAAATCATTTGGTACTTGAGTCTACGAATAGATTTAAAGTGTTTTTTGAGCGGGAATTTCTAGCGACGTTTGAATATTACAATAAGTTTTTTGAAGAATCGGGCTTAGAAAATAATAGTAAGAAAAATTTTACTGAACAGGATCTGAAAGCCCTGATATTTGTTTTTTACAATAAAGGGGAAATCCGCAATAGGATGACGACCAGGAAAAAACTTTCAGCTGAACTTTTTAGGAAAGAAAACTCAAAGTATATTGAGAATCGCCCCTCACTGGAAAAAGCTATTTTGCAGTTGCTGGAAGTCGATTCTTTTCCGGAAAATGATCCGAAGAATCATCAATGGAGATGGGTGGTTGATTGTTTACGTCCTAGGTTTATAGTACTGTGCGAGAATTTAGATTGTTTAAAGGTTCCCGTGGAATATAAGAACAATGATATTGAACTTTGGTATGTAGGTGGTAATAATACCAGACCCTTGCTTGATATTTCAGCGGACAAACTAAATCTCCCTATTTATTATTTCTGTGATTGGGATTACAACGGTCTTGACATCTATTGTCAGGTCCGAGATATTTTTAATGTAAAAGGAAAGGAAATAGTTCTCATTGAACCGCCTGAAAACTCAAAAAAGCTACCGGTTGCCGTAAAACATCACAAAAGTAAATGGAAAAATCAACGGGAATTTTCTGGACTAGATCGAAATCATTTCACCAAGAAGCAGATAGAATCGATCAAACAATTAATTTCTAAAAACGAATGGATTGAAGAAGAATCAGTTGATTTGATTGAATATTTAAAACATTTCTAAGATTGTGAACCATGATTTCTTATGCACAGAGTTATCCTAAATCACTGTCTAATTTAATTGTTTAATAAGAATATCAAGTACATTATTTCCTTTAGAAATTTAGTATCAAGCCTTGATAATATTTTGTATTTTAATCCCAACCAAGAAAACTCATCATAAATGTACATATCCTCTTTAAAACTTTGGAATTTCAGGAAATATGGAAGTCCCGTTTTCGATCTAAATTCTCCTCATTTAACAATACCTTTTAATAAGGGAATAAATATTCTTATCGGAGAGAATGATTCGGGGAAATCAGCCATTATTGACGCCATCAAGCTTGTGCTAAAAACTCATGCCTATGAATGGATAAAGGTTGAAGAAAGTGATTTTTATACTAATGGAAATCAAATTTCTCCAATTTTACGAATTGAGATTGAATTCGCCGGTATTACTAATGAGGAGGCGGCTAATTTTACGGAATGGTGTGGAACTCAAGACGAAGTCATGAATGTCGAAGGAGGGAAAGAGGTGTTTCGAAGACCTAAACTGCATCTGATTTATCAAGTAGAATATAAAGATGGACGTATACTTCCAGCCGACGTTAAAGCTGGCATGGATGGTGTCGGAAATACATTAACTGCTGAAGCAAAGGATTATCTGAAGTGCACCTATCTTAAGGCTTTAAGAGATGCGGACAATGAATTAGCCGCAAAGAAGAATTCCAGGTTATCGCAGATCCTAAAGGAGCATAAAGAGTTTAAACAAAGGCAGGAAAATGGTCTGCATGAATTCGAGGAACTTTTTGAAGGAACAAGCGAACAGATCAGAGAGAAATTTAGAGATGAGGAACAAGGATATCATACGAATATAAAGAAAGTGGTTGACGACTTCATTGGCTCGTTTATCGGTGATAATTCGGAGTCAACATTCGATTTTGGCCCCACTAGAATCACGAATATTCTTGAGAAAATGTCTCTGGGTATCATCGATGCTAAAAACCTGGGCCTTGGAACAATGAATCGTTTGTTTATGGCTGCAGAATTGCTTCACCTCAGAAAGCCGGATTGGAACGGATTAAAACTCTGTATGGTTGAAGAGTTGGAAGCACATCTTCATCCTCAGGCTCAGTTAAAAATAATTAACCGTTTAAAAAAGGAAGACGGAATTCAGTATATTCTGACGAGCCATAGTCCAAATATAACTTCTCAGGCAGATCTTAGGGAAATTATAATATGTAAAAATAATAATGCTTTCCCTTTGGGAGAGGGTAATACGAAATTGGATCGTAAAGATTACAAATATCTAGAACGCTTTTTGGATGTGACCAAGAGCAATCTTTTCTTTTCAAAAGGAAATATCATTGTGGAAGGCTGGTCTGAAGAAATACTTCTTCCGACCCTTGCCAATAGACTGGAAATGGATCTGACAAAAAATGAAATATCGATTATCAATGTTGCATCCACCGCGTATCTTCATTTTGCTAAAATATTTCTGCGGCAAGACGAGCAAAAAATGCATGTTCCTGTAGCGATAATTACCGATTTGGATAACAGGCCTGATGAATTTGGTGTGTTTAAATCTTTCTTTAGAGAGAATAAGACATTCAAAAACAGACTCTGCAATATCAATGTACTTAAACGGGAACTGAAACTTACGGATGTAAAACTAAATATTGCCATTGAATGGACGCTTGAATGGTGTCTGTATAAGTCCTGCTTATCCGATCTTTTCAAGGAGGCGGTAGCAAGGGTACACAGTAATACAGAGGAGTTCAAAAAAGAAAATAATGCTTTTAAAGCTTCATTTGAGGAAAAGTTCATTACTAAGTTATCGAAGACAACTGGTACATCTCCAATTGATAAGGTAGCGGTTATGAACGTATTTGCCGAATTATTGGAAAATGATGAGACAGTATCAACTGAGCAAATTGCTGAAGATCATTATCTATCTTACTTAGTAAGTGCAATAAAACATGTACATGACTATGAGAATTGATCCAGCACATCTTAGAAAAGCAGAAGAGATTTTGATAAAGGGCGAGGAATTTGATGATGAAAGGAGAGAGTTTATCTATCATATGGGTACTGTTGATTTATTGGCAGTACCAGGAAGTGGAAAAACTACAGCTTTACTTGCAAAGTTATATTGTTTGGCTAAGCAGATGCCCTTCAATAAAAATCAGGGTATCTTGGTGCTTTCCCATACAAATCATGCCATTGAGGAAATTGAAAAGATTTTAAAGCCTCTCTGTCCTCAGTTGTTTTCTTATCCAAATTTTGTTGGAACCGTCCAAAGTTTTGCCAATAAATTTGTAGCCAATCAGGCCTGTTTTGAACTTTACGGTAGTTATATACATAAAAATGATGACGAAATTTATTTTTATGAAGCAGATCTATTTTTCCGAAAATTGATTTATTCTAGAAAAGGACAGCAACCGCAAAACTTAAAAAACAAATTGTTAGCAGTGGTGAATGCGGGAAAAACTGTTGAGTTTTCTGAAGCAGAAGCTAATGTCAAAATTTTTTTGAAAAACTGTTCATTCAATTTAGAACAGAAAAAAATTACAATTGGTAATCAAACAAAATTTAAATATGGGGGTGTAACCGAGCCATATTATATTGAGTTGGAACAATGGAAACTAAGTTTACTGTCACAGGGTATTTTGTCATACAAGGACACTTTTGATATTTCAAAAAGATATCTCGATCTTGCTGGTTCTTTGCATCTTAAAGCTATCTTGCAACATAGATTTGGATATGTATTCATTGATGAAATGCAAGACCTGGATTTTGATCAGGTTCAACTGATAGAAAACATTTTCTTTACAGAAGGTTCTCAAACTGTTATTCAAAGAATTGGCGACCGTAACCAGGCAATTTATTCAAGTTCATCCCTAAATAGTGAGACTGTATGGGTTACGAGAAATGAGATTGATCCTGAAAGGTTTGAAAAAGACCTCAGTCTTAACAATTCACATCGATTAACACCAATAATCGGCAATCTGGTTGATGGTTTTGTACTTAATCGAAATGAGGGCTATAGTGTCGTAGGTACTTCTAATCGTGAACAAATTCCTCCGCATATTTTAGTATATAAAGATGAAACTGAAGCTAATCAACTAAAAGAAAAATTCATCAGCTTAATAAGGCATTTCCGTCTTGAAACGGATCCAAAAAACGTTGAGAGAGGGTTTCATATCATTGCTTGGACGACGGACAAGGAGGTAGGCTCTGAAAAATGGTATTTAAGAAAACTTTTTCCGGAATATTCAAGGGAAATTAAGCAGAAAAGAGAGGATTTTGATTGCCTAAGGAAATATATTTTTTTGTTTGACCGTCAAAAGCCAACCTTCGAAGCCGTTAGGAAATCGCTTTTAAATGGAATAATTAGGGTGTTACAAATTGAGAATATATACTTCGCGGAGAATCCACCGAAAAAATTTCGTAAATCCACCCTCATTCAGTTGCTTAGAAGCAAGGGACAGGACTATTATGAGCCCTTCAAAGTTAGATTGTATGATTGGTGTTACTCAATAGTGGTCAACGAGGACTATGAAACTGTATTTAATGATTATTCCAGTTTTATTGTTAATGAATTGTCAGATTTGATGCCGGGTTTCAGGATTGCGAGTTCTGGTGGATTTATTAATAGAGAATTTGATTTTAAAATTACTGAAATTGTGGAGACTGCTGCTGTTAGTCAACCGGGAGATCCTTTAATTAAGTTAGGGTCTGTTCATTCGGTGAAGGGGCAAACGCATTGTGCAACAATGTATATTGAAACAGATTACCATAAATCTGAAATTGCTAAATTGACCGTTTTTGTTAAGGGGACTAAGACAAGGCCAGATTTTATTGGTAAGAATCCATTATTTTTTCAGGAGCAAGATTTTTCACATTTAGGTAAAGCACTGTCAAATGAGACCTTAAAAATGATGTATGTAGGTTTTTCGAGGCCGACGGATTTGCTCTGTTTTGCCGTTCGCGAAGAAAATGCTGAACCTCACATAGAAAAATTTAGGGAAGCAGGCTGGAATGTAATACTCGTAAATGAATAGTTTAGACCAATAACTATTTGTGAAATAACTCGGAATCAGTTGGAGTTGCATTTTCATTCAAACAATATCTTTATAAGGTAATTCAATCGTTTAAAAATTAATAAAGTAAAGCAACACTAATATGTTACTTTACTTTTTAAATACATTGAGTTTTTTATTCTACTTAATACTTTCAAAGAAGGATAATGATGGCAGAAGTAGTTCGACAGGCCCCCCTTTCTCTCCGCTGGTAGGAGATGCAAAACTTTCAAAACCGCTTAAAATAAGTTTAAAAAGCTGTAATTGTTGAAATTACAGCTTTTGGTTTATGGTCAAATTTTCAGAAATGTGGAAAATTAAGAATAATCATAGCAATTATTTTTTACCTAAAATTGGTTTCTTTAATGTTATGGTGGTATTAGGTGTGATTATGCTTGGTATCTTGAGTGGCAAGTAAATTAATTCGAACTGTATTCCTAAGAATTTTTAATTATGTTAGAAAATAGATAATTCCTTTTTTAAGATTCCAAACATTAGATTTAATGAAAAGGCTTTAAGGATTTTCACCAGTGATGGTTTGCGCCAATTTTGCTTTGTCAGGCATTTCTGCTAATGTTTTATCTAGGGGTAAATAATGATTCATCAGAAGCTTGATCACCTCCGGCAATCTTAAGGTTGTCTATAAGATCCATTGCTAAGGTTTCTTCTTCAATTTGTTCTTTCACAAAACACTATTCCCAATCATCAGGAGGTGGAACTGGTTTATACTCTCTGTAATCTCGATATTCTTTAACTTCATTTTTTATGCGTAGTTCTTTCTCCTCACCTCTTGTGTTGAACATCGTTTTCCATTCAAAATTATGCATTACACCATCTATACAATTTTCGGATAAAAAACGAATACTAGGAATTAATTGTGATTGCCCTTCAGTGGTTTTGGAATTCCAGTTAAACTTAGTGGAACAGCGTAATTTATTTGCAAGGATCAATCTGGTTTTAGTATGTTCTACTTTTTCTCTAAAGCTTATGCGACTCAGATCTGACTGATTTTTATATTCAAGTTCCGGAGCCATGTACCATTTAAACTCGTCATATGTAATGAAATTAATGGGATTATCAAAAGGTTGGAATAGTTTAGCTATCTTATTAAACATCTCGTCATTTTGATGAAAAAGTTCATGGGGCAGATCTTGGTTGATCAGGACTCTACATCCTTTAGAAATGCTTTCTAATTTTGCGGCTTGAGTTACTGCATCACCAAGAATAAACCTTCCTAATTTATGGGATTGATTTGTTTCGATGATTTCACCATACGCCAATCCTCCTCGGCATAAAATTCCGTTATTTACTGCATGGTGCATAAATTTAGAACAAAACACTACAACATCTTTAATCTTTTTTGACCATACAAAAGCACAGTCAGACAATTGTGTGATTTTGAGGGCTGTATTTTCATCCCCCAAAGAAGACAGTAAGTCTCGGAATTTAGCCAGAATTGCGGCTCCGAGGAACTGATTTGAAAATTTTGTTGGATCATCAAGCCATGGTGTAAAATCATTTTCATCCAATTCGATTTTACTGTTGGTAAGTGCAGAGATTCCCAAAATATCTACAAAAAACACTGCGCCCTTGTAATTTTCAAGTAATTCCATTATAAAAATATTTCATTTAAAAGGTTAAAAGTCATTGAATTCAGAATGTAATTCTTACTTATTTTAATTTGTTAATGTTTAATTATCATCGTCTTCATAATTCATTTTAAAATAATCGTTAGGTTCATAATCTTCACAGTAATTTCTAGGAATATTTTTGATGATATTGTATTTGATGATGTATTTATTTTTTATCCATTTTTTTCCAAATCTGGATAAGATATTGAAAAAAAGGATATACAATTCAGGATTAGATAATTGTGCTCGATAAATCTTTATGAGATCTTCTTTTTCTTTTTGGTTTAGAAATTTTGAGCTGTCAACTAGTTTTATGGCATTATACATATTCCTAAAATATGTACTTAAGTGTGTTTGATTTGTTCTTCCGCATTTTAAATCAGGATTAAGATCGATTTTCGTTTGTATTTTAGCGGACAATTCAAGATGTATAGGTGCATATCTGCTTAGTTTATCCTGAATAAAAGAAATCCAAGAGCCTTCGATGCCGTAGAAAAAAATCATATAGACTATATCAGCAACTTCTTCTTCTGTAAATTCATAATTATTTTCGGTAATTACTTCCCTTACAATTGGGAAGAGCCTATGGATTTGAATTTTAAACTGAACAAAAGCTCTTCTACCTTCATAGAAATCATCTGTTCGTGTTCTATCAAGATTTGATACTTTTAGCTGATTGACATTTTGATTATGATAATCAATCATTCTAAAGAAATTTGTTTCCAGAGTAGATTTCTGAGCCTCTCTATTTTGATGTAGAATGGTGTAAATAAGAAGTAAAACACTCATTATACTAAATATTGTCCCAATAAATCCACCAAAAAAATCACCAAATTTAGAGGCTAATTCCGGATCTATAATTTTTGAATTATTGAATTGATAGGATATATTAAAAATGATTATAAAAAATGATATAATTCCAATGGTTCCAAAGAGAGCTGAAAGTAAAATGAATATTACTTTTATAAACTTGTTCATAAATAGAGTTAAATGGTTATTAGCAGCATTATTCAAGCATTAAATTTGATTTATCTAGGTCAAACAGATAGGATGTGCTTGAAATGGCTGTTTAACAAAACTAAGAATTTTTTGTAATTATAAGGGGAAATATAGGAAATTCCTCCCTTGCAGCTTGTTTCTTATCAATATGTCTTTTTGGATATCCATGTTAAAAACTTAGTAGAAAAAAGGAGAACTTTGGCGGAAAATAAGTATCAATTACAGAGTGATAATAAGTTCATATTTGATTGACTGTTACTATGTTTTTTACATTTCGTTGCATGGTAGAGTAGTCTCTTTTTTAGAAAATTATTTCTAAAAAACATCTATTATGTTCAAATGTTTTTTCAAAATTTTATACTGAACCAATGTCTAGAAAAAAGTGAATTTTGATTAGGCATGATTTTATTATATTGTTGGAAATTAAATTGTAATTTGTTTTATTTTAATCACTTATATCAAGTGGTTGGAATCTCTCACACTCCGTTACAGTTTTAACCCTCTTTTTTATCTTAAATAGGAAACTATAGGTCAAATTACCCCTTTGCACAAGATTCAACATCCATTTTATTGCCAGCTGAATATATTCATTTCTGCTTTTAGAATATATAAGATGGCTGCTAACAAAAGGAAAAAATCTTTAAAAAATCATACAAGGAACTGCACAGAGACATTTGAGCTGGAACCTATTATGAAATTTGAAGAATTGACATTGGAGCAGTCAGAGAAAATGTTGATAGATTCGGGTTTTGATTTAACTGCCGAAGAGGTAACTGAGCTAATGCAGCTTCTGAACATTATAGCAAAAATAACTTTGAAAGAGGTTTTCTCTGCTAAATAAATCTTTTTTGTATTTTAGTTCTCTAAAATACTTTAATAATCAATTTGTTACAGCATTGTGTAATTTTATATTGATTTCCAATTTTAAATTTTTTCCATTATGGCTATTGCTGATTTGTATATAAGGGTTTCCACGGATGAACAGGCGGATAAAGGGTATTCACAAAGAGATCAAGAGGAGAGGCTGCGCAGTCATTGCTTTCGAACCGGATTAACAATTGGTAAGGTGATTTTTGAAGATCATTCAGCAAAGTCTTTTGAACGTCCTGAATGGAAAAAATATATGCTTGAATTTAGCCGGAGGAAGGCAGAGAAAGAAGGACGGTTACTGCTTTTTACGAAATGGGACAGATTTAGTAGAAATACAAGTGACGCATATCAGATGATCGGTCATCTTAAAAAGAAAAATATCACTCCTCAAGCCATTGAGCAATCTTTAGATTTGAGTATTCCTGAAAATAAGGTGTTGTTAGCAATTTATTTATCCACACCTGAAGTTGAAAACGATCGAAGAGCCTTGAATGTAACAAATGGGATGAGAAGAGCAATAAAGGAAGGTAGGATGATGGGAATTGCTCCTTATGGCTATATTAATAAATGCACAGAAGATGGAAGGAAATATGTTGCCATAAAGGAGCCGGAAGCTTCTAATATAATATGGGCATTTAAACAAGTGGCCAAAGGCCATTTACCTACAGCTATAGTGCGTGTTGAAATGAATAAACGTGATGGGAGGAATATTTCTTTAAATGCTTTTATGGAAGCCTTAAAGAATGTAGCTTATTGTGGGAAGCTATTATTACGTGCTAATGGAAAAGAAGAGGAGAAAATAGTGGAGGGAAAACACGAGCCGTTAATATCAGAAGAGCTCTTTATGAAGGTCCAAAATGTTTTACGGCGAAAAGGGACCAAGGACCTGAGGTTGCCAGGAGGAAAAGCAATTAATGATGAAAGATACCCTTTGCGAGGAATTTTGCTCTGTCCTAAATGTGGAAACAATCTTACTGCGAGCGGTTCGAAAGGAAGAAAAAAGCATTACTACTATTATCATTGCAGTTCTGCCTGTGGATTTAGACATAATTCTGATTTAGTTAATGAACTATTTGAAAGTGAACTTTCAAAATATGAGTTCCAGCCTGGTATTAGAAAAATTTTAAATACGATAATTCTACATAATTTCAAAAGTGTTTCATTAACGATAAAAGATGAAAGATCTACTATTACAAATAGAATAAACGCTCTAAATGAAAGAATCTCAAAAGCAAGAGATATGTTTTTATCTGATAAAATTGATGAGGATGATTTTAGAGACATTAAGAATAGGTATAAGAGTGAACTGGACGAATTAAAAGAAAAGTTAGGTTTGATAAAGAAAAGCCCAGAGAGTGAAATTGAAACAAAACTTTCTTTGGCATTAGATGCTGTAACAAATGTAGCAGATCGTTATAGAAATGCCAATTTGATTGATAAACGCGCGATTGTTGGTTCGATATTTCCTGAAAAGTTAACTTTTGACGGAACTAGTTTTCGAACCGCTAAAATGAATAGTTTTGCTAAAAGTATTTTCTTGATTAAGAAGGAATTAGGTGGAAAAAAAAGAGGGGATCAAAATTTGAAAAATCTTAATCCCCGTCTTGTGACCTCGACAGGATTCAAACCTGTAACCTTCTGAGCCGTAATCAGATGCGCTATTCAGTTGCGCCACGAGGCCATTGTTTAATGGTTTGCAAATATAACACTTTTTTGCTTTCTTTGAAAGATGAAACCAAGAATTTTACTATTAATCGCGTTTTTAACGCTAACGGCTTGTAAAAGAGAACAAAAAAAATCTACTTCAGAACCTGTTTTAATTTCAAACAACGTTCAGTATACCGAAGAAAACGGAATTTTGAATATCCAGTCGGGAAAGTTTAGCTATAATTTTAAAGAAAATCAGCTTCCATTCAAAAAAATCATATTGCTGAATGCAAGTATGGCCGGATACATGACCGAACTGGGAGCTGAAAATATGATAATCGGCGTTGCAAGCCCGGAGTATATTTATTCCGAAAATATTCAAAAATTAGTAAGAGAAGGTAAAATTCAAAACGTCGGAAATGAACAGAAATATGATGTGGAAAAAATCATTTCTTTAAAACCCGATGCTATTTTTACCAATCATATTGCAAGTTTCGACAATACCTATAAACTTTTGAAAGATAATGGAATTCAGGTTGTATTTTTAGATGAATATCTTGAGCAGAATCCGCTTGAAAAAACGGCCTATATTAAACTTTTCGGGAAACTTTTCGGGAAAAGTGACACAGCAATGGCTAAATATGATGAAATTATTAAAAACTATCAGGATCTAAAGCAGCTGGCTGCTAAAGCTAAAGAAAGACCTACTATTCTTGCGAACGAAATGTATGGCGACATCTGGTATCTTCCCGGCGGAAATACATCACTGGCACATTTTATTTCAGACGCCAATGCCAATTATATTTTGAAAAATAATACGGAAGAAAAAGCAGTTACAATGAGCTTTGAAGAAGTTTTTGCAAAAGCAGGTCAGGTTCAGTATTGGATCAACGCCGGAAATCATCCTTCGAAAAAAGAAATGCTGACAATGAACCCTGTTTACAGCAAATTGCCTGTTTTTAATAAAGGGAAAGTGTATGTAATTACCGGAAAAGAAAAAGCCAAAGCCAATGATTTTTTCGAAAGCGGCGTGGTAAGATCAGATCTTGTGTTAAAAGATTATATTAAAATTTTCCATCCTGAACTTTTGCCGGGTTATCAGCTTACCTACATGAAAGAATTGCAATAACTCGGACTATTTGCTTATTTTTGACTTTTCATTTTTAAATTATGTGGAAAACGATTAAACGCATCATATTCATCATTCTTATTCTGAACGTAGTATTTATTGTTTGGGGAAGATTTTTTAATCCGCCTATAACGATTACGCAAATAGGAGGGGTATTAAAATATGGAAAATTGAACAGGGACTATGTTTCGTATGAGGAAATGGGAAACAATGTAAAAAAAGCAGTTATCGCTTCCGAAGACCAGAAATTCTTTTCACATAACGGTTTCGATTACACTGCCATTGAAAAGGCGATGAAGCACAATGAAAAAGGTAAAAAAATCAGGGGAGGAAGCACCATTTCCCAGCAGACAGCAAAAAATATATTTTTGTGGCAGGGAAGAAGCTGGTTCAGAAAGGGGCTTGAAGCTGTTTATACTTTTATTATCGAAAAAGTGTGGAGCAAAGACATTATCCTCGAAAGATACCTCAACTCCATCGAAATGGGACAGGGCGTTTTCGGAGTTGAAGCCGCCTCAAAGTATTATTTCGGGAAATCTTCAAAAGACCTTACTGTATCCGAAGCAGCTTGGATAGCAGCCGTTTTGCCCAATCCTAAAAAATATGATCCTAAAAATCCTTCAGCCTATTTAAGAAAGAAACATAATTGGATCATGAGACAAATGAGGAATGTGAGTTTGAAATAGTATCTTTGTACTAATGAAACTCTTTAAATCCGGTAACAATTTCGAGTCTGTTCTTAAAAAATATTTTTCCTTTAAGAATGAGACAGCTTCTCTTGAACCCTTTTCAGAATTTCTGGAAAGTGCTAAAAGTGCGGATTTTACAGATGTGATTAATTTCCTGAGAAATAATCCGCCAGTCGCAGAAAATTTTAAAAAGTATATTCATAATATTTTCAGGGATAAAACCTTTAATCTGTCTTTAACAGAAGCGAATATTCTTTCTGAAAACGCTTTCGTTCCTGAACTTAAGAAAAGAATTCTTAATAAGATTCTGCCCCCCGTCGTCAATGAACAGACGATTTGGTACATGATCGACAATGTAAGTTTTACACCGAAAAAAGATATTGAATTTCTTCAGAATCTGCCGGAGAATGAGATTGATGAATTCTTTAAAATTTTAGGATTATCGGATTTTATCATAAAGCCACAAGTAAAAAAAGAGTTGCTTTTCTCAATGAACATACTTTCGTGGCGCGTTACCGGCTCGGCAATGGAAGTTGAGGTAGTAAGGATGGCGCCTCAATATCGTAATTTTGATAATCCTTTTCTTGCTTTACAGAATGAGCTTGAGGAGCTTGCTGCAGAATTTGAGAAAGATCCGGAACTGCAGCTGCATTCTAAAGACAGCCGCTATAAGCAGATAAAAATTTACATCGAACAATGTCTCGAATTTGTAAATATTTCATTTAAAAACTCATCTAAATACGGAATTTCCGGGAAAATCAACCAGTCTCTGCTGAAAATCCGCCAGCAGGTTCAGAGAATTTATGAAACGGTACAGCTGTTGGTAATTGATGATGAAAAAGATATTTTAATCAATTCAAAGCAATTGGTATTTAATATTTTAAGTTATAAATCACACAGGAATAATATTTCAGAGCTTATTAATGACAGCACAAGGCTGATTTCGCATCTCATTACCAATCATACGGCTGAAACCGGAGCACACTATATTACATCCACACGCAAAGAATATATGACGATGTTCTATAAAGCCAGCGGCGGCGGAATTATCGTAGGAGCACTTTGTGTTTTGAAAATGCTGTACGGCTATGTTCCGGGAAGTGATTTTTCACACGCATTCCTGTATTCCATGAACTATGCCATGGGCTTTGTGATGATTTACCTGATGGGCTTTACGCTGGCAACAAAGCAGCCTGCGATGACGGCCGCCACCATGACGAAAGTTCTGTCTGAAGAAGGGAATATAAAAACAGACAGCAAAGAATTTGCCCACCTGGTCTCAAAGCTGTTCCGAAGCCAGTTTATTGCTTTTGTAGGAAATGTTCTTTTATCTTTCCCTGTCGCATTGATTATTATCTATGGCCTCGACGTTTTTTTCTCACAGAATCTTGCCGTTGAAAGGTCTGATAAACTCCTCAAAGATCTTGATCCTTTTAAATCCAAAGCGGTACTGCATGCATGTATTGCAGGATTTTACCTTTTTATTTCGGGCATTATATCTGGAAATATCGGCAACAATTCCGTGTTTTATCAGATACCGGAGAGAATATCAAAAAACCTTTCCATCAGAAGATTATTCGGAAAGAACTTTGCAAAAGGCTTATCAAAATATTATGCTAAAAACTGGCCGGGTATTGTATCGAATTTCTGGTTCGGGGTATTTCTCGGAGCGACGGCTCCGGTAGGATTGTTTTTAGGTCTTGACCTGGATATCAGGCATATTACTTTTGCAGCGGGAAATTTTGCACTGGGTCTTTACGGAAAAGATTTCACTATAGATTCTTATACATTCTGCATCTCACTATTTACCGTTTTCCTGATCGGTTTTTTCAATTTTGCGGTCAGCTTTAGTTTATCTATGTTTCTGGCATTCCGATCAAGAAAGCTTAATTTCGGACAGGTAAGTGAAATCTATAAAGGGATTTTCAGATATTTTCTGAAAAATCCGTTGAGGTTTTTTATCCCGCTGCGCTCCGGACTTGATAAAAGAACGGATGATCTTATGAACAGCAGGATTACTACGAAATCTGAAGATCATTAAATTTCTCAGCACCAAACTTATCCTGGAATTTCTTCAGATAAAAACTTTTACGCATCTGAAAATCGTTTTTCAATAGCGGTGAATGGATTTTGATAATCACGGTTTTGTCTTCAATGTTTACACTTTTAATTTCCCGGAAAAGGCTTTCATCAAGATATTCCTCTAAGAAATCCTTGATCTCAAAGGCAATCAGTTTATCTTCAAAACCATAGATCCTTGCGAAAGATTTCACAAGGTCGGATGACTGGTATTCCCGTTTTTTATTTTTCTTCATGATAAAATTCTGTTACATCAAACGGATTATAATTCGAAAATAATACTTTCCTCATTAATTTTTTTAACCACATTTTCTGTACGTTCCCGATGGGTATCTGTAATAAAAATCTGCCCGAAATTCTCCTGATTTACCAGCTCAATCAGCTGAGAAACCCTGTTGTCATCAAGTTTATCAAAAATATCATCCAGCAGCAGAATCGGCGTTTTTTTAGTAAGTTCTTTTACAAGGCTCATCTGTGCCAGCTTTAAGGAAATAAGGAAAGATTTTTGCTGTCCCTGTGAACCGATTTTTTTAATTAAAACAGAATCCATTTCGAACAGAAGATCATCTTTATGAATGCCTTTTGAAGTATAGGTAAGCATTCTGTCACGCTCCAGGCTTTCTTTTAACAGGTCTTCGAAAGAGTTTTCCAAAAGATGGGATTCATAAATTACCGAAACATGTTCCATGCCTCCGGAAATAATCTGATAAAAACTCTGAACGATAGGATTCAGCTTTTCAACAAAATCCCTGCGTTTTATGAAAATCTTGGTTCCGGTTCTGGTAATGGGATCATCATAGATTTCCAGGGAATCTTTGTCCCAGATTCTGTTTTTAGCAAAATATTTTAATAGTGCATTTCTTTGCTGAATGGCTTTCTGATATTGGATGAGATCAAACAGATATTCGGAATCGGTCTGTGAAATCATAGAATCCAGAAACTTCCTTCTGCTTTCTCCGGAATCTGAAATCAGGTTGGAGTCGTAGGGGGAAATCATAACGCTGGGCAGATAGCCGATATGATCCGCGAGCCGGTCATAGCTTTTGTCATTCTTTTTGATGATCTTCTTGGCTTCTTTCGGCTGAGAAATTTTAATGACATCTTCACTGTCTTCATTCATAATTTCTGCATCAATTGTGAAAAAATCTTCCTCATGCCTGATATTATTGAGATCAGTGTTTCCCAGGAAACTTTTTCCTACTGAAAGATAGTGGAGCGCATCCAGGATATTGGTTTTTCCTACACCGTTATTTCCCACAAAACAGTTGATCTGCGGTGAAAACTCAAATCTTTTTTCAGAATGGTTCTTAAAATTATACAGCGAAAGTTTCTTGATAATCATTCTTCAAAAATACTTCATTATTACTGAAAATAAAAAAGGAAGTGCAGAGCACGTTTCCACTCCGAAAGAAAAATAGACATCATCTCTTTCGTTCTCAGAGAAATAAATAAAAATATACGTAATAATACCCGAAAGAAAAAAAGAAACCGAATAATTGAAAGTAAGATATTGTGAAGCAAGCATCATGCTTAGAAATACTAAGATATAAGCAATGTATTTGGTATTCTGAACACCGATAAGTGCAGGAAAAGTCTTTACTGTGTCCACTTTCATATCACGGATATCAAACGGAAGTACCAATGCGGTGATGAAAAAAAAACTGATCATGAATATAGGAATATTAAATTCCGGCAAGGTAAGCCAGCAGTTCACCAGCGCCCAGACCAGACCGACATAAAATACTTTCAGCAACGGGATTTTCCGGATGTAAAGATCAAGAAAAAAACTATTGTAGAGGAGTCCCAGAAAAACAATGATGCCCCATTTTATCAGGCGTATTTCATTATGATTATAAATAATTAAAAGAGCGCAAATCATCCCGGCGACAATATTCAGAATCAGTATTTTAAAGAAATGTTTTGTTTTCTGGTACTTGGTGTAAAGATATCCGCTGAAATAGGTGATAAAAATCAGGAAAACAGTAGGATAACGGAATGTGTTTTGCTCCTCCATGAAGAATACTGCAAAAAGGGTCCCCATTAAAGAAACATACAATTGGCTGTCTATAACGGATTTTTTCAGTATTTTTAAGAAATTCATTTATCAAAAATAACATATATGAAAAGATTTTCCAAGATTTTTATGCTTTTGCTGCTTCTGCTGAATTTTTCGGTGGTTTTTGCTCAGAAATATTATGATGAGCAATGGAAAAATGTAGCTGCAAATTCTCAGAAAGGAGCTTATAAATCAAATCTTCCCATCATTTCAGAAATACAAAAACAAGCGATGAAAGACTATAATATCGTACAGCTAATTCAGTCTTTAAAGGCGGAATTCATCATAATTAACCGAATTCAGGATGATGAAAAAAACAATACGGCAAGTCAGTTTTTCAAAAAACTTACGGATGTAGAAAAACAGCTGAAAGGTGATGACAAAGTACTATTTGAGGTTTTACTGAATAGTTTTTTTCTTGATTATTATAATGAGCATTCCTGGGAAATAAGACAACGCACCAATATCAATTCGCAGGATCTGTCACAAATAGAAACCTGGAGCAGGCTTGATTTTAAAAATTATTTAAATAAAAGCTATCAGACGCTTGACCTGCAAAAAGAAAAAATGAAAAAAATTGCTTTGAAAAAGTTTGAAAACACATTTTCAAATGGCGATTATATTACTTATTTTCCAACATTATGGGACTGGTATCTTATCCAGGAAAATATTTTTTTTGCCAACAATGATTTTTTTACTAAAAATGAGCTCGAAGAAAACCGCATTAAGATTAATACAAACTTTGATGAATTAATCACTCAGAATACCGGCAATTCCAAACTGTATTTTATGCACCAAAAATTGCAGCAAAACTGTAATTTCAATCAGTGCAAAGACAGGCTGGTTCAGCTTCGTAATCTTCTGAAATCCGATGCAGAAGGCGATTATAAAGTCCTGATCATGGAGGATATCATGAATCAGCTGATTTCTGATAAAAAGCAAAAGGAAGCGCTGGAAATAGCCGCTCAGGCCAAAAAACAATATCCGAAATCTCCTTTCATCGGTAATATAAAAAATATAGAAAATCAGATTTTAAATCCGTTTTTGAATATAAAATACGAACAGCAGACTCAAAGCAATAAACCGATTCACTTTGTTGCAGAATATAAAAATGTGAGTTCTTTTTCCATCAACATTTATGAGGTGAAAGAGGATCTGACCTCATTTCTAAAATATGCCAAAAATCCTTATGCCAATACGTTCAGCAGTGTTAAAAAGAATCTTATTAGAAAAGAGGCATATCAGCTGAATGATCTAAAAGATTACCAAAATCACAAAACATCTCTGGAAATAAAGTCTCTTCCGTCCGGAATTTATCTTGCGGAATACACTGTTGACGGGATCAGCGCCAAAGATGCCGAAGCTGAAAAAGATTTTTATTTTCTGGTCTCAGACAACAGAGTTATTTACCAGTCAAAGACCGACAGAAATCAGTTGGAGAATGAATTAAAATTGGTTAACAGCGAAAACGGACAGCCTGTTGCTAATGAAAGTCTTACGTTTTATGAATTTGTTTCAAATAAAAACGTCAATACGATACAAGGTAAAACCGACGGTAAAGGTGTTTTTACATTTCCAACAACAACCAATAAAGATTATTACAAAACTTTCCTCATCTCAGAATCGAAAACAAATAATTTTCAGATGATGGATGTGTATGGAAACCGAGCATCCGTTGTAGATCGAAACAATGAAACGAAACCCACCAAGGCCCAGATTTTTATGGATAGGGCCATCTACAGACCCGGTCAAACAGTTTATTTTAAAGTGATTAATACCAGTCTTGATAAAGAGAAAGAGTCCGTTACTTCAGGGCTACAGCAAAAAATAACATTAACGGATGCAAACGGGCAGGAAGTTTCTTCGCAGACATTCACTACCAATGAATTCGGTTCTTATCACGGAAGTTTTATGTTGCCGAAAGGTAAATTAAACGGAGTTTTCTATTTAAAGACCGATACCAATGAAGGGTATAAAGATTTCAGCGTTGAAGAATATAAACGACCGAAGTTTGAAGTAACCTTTGATCCCGTAAAAGACGAATACAAATACGGACAAACCATTGAGCTGAAAGGGAAAGCCATGATGTTTTCCGGAGTTGCTTTAAGCAATACAATGGTACAGTACGAAATTAAAAAACACAATATCCGCTGGAGGTATTTTTCCTGGTATCCGCAGGATGATGATAATGAAAATTCTGTTTTGGGAGAAGCAAAAACCAATGAAAAAGGAGAATTTATCATTAAGCTTGATCTTAAAAAAGATGAAAATGTAGAAGGTATACAGATTGATAACTATGAAATCAATGCTTCCGTTACGGATATCAACGGGGAAACACAGAGTGCGGATACACAGTTGAAAGTTGCGTCAGTTTCCCATTATATACAGGCTGAGGAAATTAAAGATGTATTCTCTGATGAAAATATAAAGCTGAAAGTTGAAACCAAAAATTATAATGAACAGAACCTTAAAAAATCGTATCAGGTAAAATTATCAAAGCTGCAGGCTCCGGACAGGATTTTCAGGGACAATTTTACATCTGAAGTTCAGGATATGCCGAAATACTCAAAAGCAGAATTCATCAGCAAATTTCCTCATGATCTTTATGATAAAAATGATGAAAAGAAAAACTGGAAAACAGCTTCTGTTATTCTTAATGATGTAAAAAGAAATGAAGAATCGCTTGATCTTGGAAAACTGGAAGCGGGAGATTATCAGCTCGAATTATACAATATCGAAGGTAAAGACACGATAAAAACGACTCAGAATTTCAGTGTCTGGGATAAAAAATCTTTAAAGCCGAATCAAAAAACCTTCCTTACGGTTCTACAGCCTAAAAAAGAATTTTTAAGAGGCGAAAAAGCGGTTTTTACTGTTTATTCTTCAGTGCCTGAAGCCTGGCTGAATATTTTCGTTCAGGACGGTTCTGGAAAAACAGTTTCAGAAGTTCGGCAATTTAAAAACGGAATGGTAGAATATGCAGCAGGCATTCCGAAAGATAAAAATATTCAGACGTTGAATGTGCAGTTTCAGGTGGTAGCTTTTAATGATGTTCAGACAGAATCTGTCAATCTTGCCATAAAAGATGCTGAGCAGCCTTTAAGAATTGAAACCGTTACTTTCAGAGATAAAATTCAGCCGAATTCAAAAGAAAAATGGTCGGTAAAAGTGTCTGGAAATGAAAAAGAGAAATTCAATGCCGAGGTTCTAGCCAATATGTACGATATGTCTCTGGATAAATTTGTGATCCATAGATTCAACTGGTACAGTTTATATACGCCGGTTTCCATTGTTACTTCTTATGACATCAGAAAATACCTTAATCAGCAATATTATCAGAAAAGATTAGAATATATGGCGGAAAAACAAGTGGGTGTTCCTGCTTTTAATTGGTTTGATAGAGACTACTTTAACGGATCTCCGCGAGCAGCATCAGGAGTGGTAGTACGTGGTGTTGCCAGTCCGGCTCCAATGGCATCAAAAAGGGACAAAATGCAAATCTCAAATATGAGAATTAGTGATGAGGCTATCGATATAATTAATTCAGGAAGACAATTATCGGAAATAGAGAAAAAAGAATTAATGGATGTTGATTATGACGGAGTTCTTGATAAAGACGACAAACCCCTGGAAAATATTCCGGTTCGCCAGAATCTTAATGAAACTGCTTTCTTTTATCCTGATTTAAAAACAGATTCCGAAGGAAACGTAAGCTTCGAGTTTACCTCTCCGGAAGCGTTGACGAAATGGAAGTTAATGTTCCTGGCTCACACAAAAGATGCAAAGGCGGCAACTTTGGAAAAAGAAGTCATAACCCAAAAAGAATTTTCGGTAACACCCAATTATCCACGATTTTTAAGAGTAGGTGACGAATTAAATTTACAATCAAAACTGTCGAATTTAACGAATAAAAAATTAAACGGTTCGGCAAGCTTACAAATCCTGGATGCTATCACCAATGAAGATATTTCATCTCAATTCGGATTACATTCAAGTGCCAAGAATTTTGATTTAAATGAAAACGAAAATTCAGCGTTAACATGGAACATAAAAGTTCCGGAGAATGTTTCTTCGATTATTTTGAAAGTGGTAGCTAAAGCCGGTCAGTTTTCCGATGGCGAACAAAAAGCGGTGGCTGTTTTACCCAACAGAATGCTGGTGACAGATGCGGTTCCGATTTTCGTAAAAGAAGGTGAAACCAAAACATTTACATTGGAAAATCTTAAAAATACAACTTCAACATCAATTTCCAATGTTTTCAATACGCTGGAATTAACGACCAATCCGATCTGGGAAATCATGTTTGCGCTTCCAAGCCTTAAAAATGACCCGAATAATTCTGCCGATGTGATCTTCAATAAATGGTTTGCGGATGTTCTGGCTTCAGAAATTTTCAGGGCTAATCCGAAGATGAAAACTGTTTTTGAAGAATATCAGAATAAAGGATTATTAAACTCCAATCTGGAGAAAAACCAGGAATTAAAACAATTGTTACTGGAAGAAACGCCGTGGGTTTTGGAAAGTAAAAATGAAGAAGAGCAAATGGCTAAACTGGCAGTGTTGTTTGATGTAAATTCAATGAAAAATTCAATTAATCAGGATTGGGATGATCTCAGAAAACTGCAGAATCCTGATGGCGGATTCTCCTGGTATCAGGGATATCCGAGTTCCTATTCCACATCATTGTATATCCTGAAAAACTTAGGAAAAATTAATATATGGCTGAAAGATCATGTAAGTGATTATCAAAGTTCCGAACAAAATGATTTGGTTAAAAAACTCATTCAGTATGTAGATAACGAGATTGCTAAATATGGTACTTCGGCTTCGCTTAAATCAAATAAAGAAAATATCCTTAACAACTGGACGCTGGAGTATCTTGATACCCGGAATTACTGGGAAAAACAATATCCTTTAACAGGAAAAAGCGAGACAATAAAATCACTGGTAAAACAAAAAGCAAAAACAGCAAAAATCACGGATTTCACATTTTTCGGATTGCATCGTACTGCTTTACTGATGAATGATTTCGGTTTGAAAGATGTTTCGGATAAACTGATGAACTATTTAAAAGAAACTTCCGTAGACTCAAAAGCTCAGGGCGTTTACTGGAAACAGAATCTTGACAACTGGGGTTGGTTCAGTTCCAAAGTGGTCAACCATGCCGGAGCGTTGGAAGCATTTAATACATTAAAGCCGAACGATCAGAAATTTATTGAAGATTTGAAAATCTGGCTGATCACACAGAAAGAAGTGAATTCATGGGGAAGCTCGAGAGCAACTTCGGAAGTAATTTTCACGATCCTAAATTCAGGAAAATCATGGACTTCTGCTGAAAGTGATAAAGCAACCATTATTTGGGATGGAAAAGAACTGAAGCCGGAAACCCAGGCAACCGGTTATGTGAAATCTACAATAAAAACGGATGTTCTCAATAAAAATCTTGCTGAGGTTACCATTACCAAGCCGGGACCGGGAATCGTTCAGGGAGGTTTATTCTGGCAATATTATGAAGATCTGGACAAAATCAAATCTTCAGAAAATTATCTGTCGGTAACAAAAGAATTGTACAGAAAAATCAAAACAGTCAACGGTGAAGAATTACAGAAAATAGCGCCGGAAACTCCGTTGAAAGTAGGAGATAAAGTTACGGTAAGAATGATTTTAAATACAGACCGTGCGATGGAATTTATTCATATCAAAGACATGCGGGCAGCTGGTTTTGAACCTTTGGATGTACTATCCGGATACCAGTGGAAAAATAATTTAGGCTATTATCAATCCACAAAAGATGCTTCCACGAATTTCTATATTCAGTATATGCCGAAAGGAAAATATGTATTTGAATATGATTATGTAGCGAACGCTTCCGGAAAATTCTCAAACGGAATTACCACGATCCAGAATTATTATGCCCCGCAGATGAATGCGCATACAAAAGGAAGCAACGTCAATATTTCGGAATAAGTAAGCTTTAGACCGTGACATAAAAACTCCGCAAATCAAAAGATATGCGGAGTTTTATTATTTTTAAAGTCTATATGAAAAGTTAGCTGACAGTCATCTTAAATGTTTTTAATGATTTTTGATGAGCAGAAATTTCAATAATATAATTTCCTTTTTCAAGTAAGTTTTGCATTTCAAAATATTGAGAATTTTCATTGTTCAATTTTCTTGTGATGATCATTCTTCCGGACATATCATAAATTTTCATGATGCAATCTGTTTTTGCAAGAACTTTTCCGCGGAGTGTGAAATTACCATTATTAGGATTGTTGAATAAAACGAGATCTGATGAAACTTCATTTTCAGATGTTGACAGATTTTTGTTGTCGAATCTTGCAATAAAGCAGGTAAGATCATTGGTATTGGCCGGATTAGGCAGCTGCATCCATGAGCCTTCCATGCTGTAACCATTGTTCGAATTTGTGCTTCCGTACAGATAGAGGGTATTATTATTAAAAGCTACGTTAATAGGTACAATCATTTGTGCAAGAATGGTAGACCCTCCATAATAAGAGCTCCATACTAGATTTCCTGAAGAATTGAATTTTGCAAAATAAAAGTTATAGTAATTGGCGGCATTTATTTCGGGTGTTTCCTGGTAAGCTCCCGGCGTTGCAATATTATTCCCTATGCCATATGTATTTCCAGTAATATAGATGTCATTTCCGTTTACCGCAATCACCTTATCGAATTCATTCATATCTTCCGCTGAAGATCCGAAATAAGTACTCCATTCCCGATCTCCAGACAAAGAAAATTTGGAGAGAAAGATATCCGAGCCTCCGGTCACATACTGCTTGTAGCTTGATGGGGTTCCAAAGAAGCTCGTGCCGTCATAATTATAATCTGTTCCGGCAATATAAACTCCTGTTTCATTGACATCCAGATCTACAAGAATTCCCAAACCTGTAGATGGGGCAGGTCCGTAATATGTTCCCCATTGCCTTGTTCCGTTTATCGCATTCATTTTTGTAATAGAGCTTGATGCAGGAGAAGTCTGAAATGCTCCCGCAGTAGCCATTGTATTCAGTGCAGGATTGGTGTTTGATCCGGAAATCATATAGAGAGAACCATTGTAATACTTCATAGCCGGTGCCATGCCGGAAGGCATGTAGGTTCCCCATATTCTTTGTCCGTTGGGAGAGAGTTTCAGCAAATAACCATTTGCAGCAAATTGTCCGTTGGGAGTAGGTATAAAATCATAGTCTTCCTGCAATACACCCGGTGTAGATAAGTTGGTGCTTAAGGTGGTTGTACTGTAAATATACAGATTATCCGCCTCGTCAATTTCAATATTAATATCCGTTTGGGTTGAAGGCAGATAGCTCGCCCAGAGAAGTGTTCCGGAAGGGGAATATTTTGCCAGGATAATTTTGGCAGGTGAAGAAGGTTGCGGATCGGTACTTAAATATACTCCTGCTGTTGGCTGAATGGCCGGAGAAACAGCGTATGAAATATAATATCGGTTGTCCTGGTGATCGATTTTTTCTAAAAGTGTTGAAAACTGATTATTGGGATATCCATAATACGAGAGCATTCCCGAAGGTGTAATTTGGGTTTCAAAAAGATGTATGCCCGGCTGAGTGATATATGAATTTCCATTGCCTACTAAAAACTGATTGAAATATGCAGGTCCGTAATTGGAAGAATTCCATATATTGCCTCTTAAATGCATATTCCTTTGAGAATCGAACAGAATTCCTTTGTTAATATATACCCCTGCGATCTGACCGCCGGTTGCTCCAAAATAGGTCCCCCAGGTTCTTGCATATTCAAAATTATTTTGAGAAAAAAACTGGCTGGAAAACAGCGTAAAAAGTAAGAATGTATAAATTTTCATATCATAGTTATTAGCCTATATGGCGTTTACATTTAAAAAGGGATTATCCTTCAGTCTGATTCATTATAATTTTACCATCAAATTACAATAGAGTCAATGGAAAGGCTGAATAATAATCAAAACACAATGATTGAATAATATATTGATATTAATTGTGGATGAAAATATGAAAATTTATTGATATTTTATTCAACATTTTGTGACAAAATAATATTATTAGGGTTTTATTGATGTAAAATTTAATTTAAATTAAATTTTTTCTAATATTTATGATGAAATGTAAATATCAATCTTTTAAAACATGTTATAGTTTTATTTTGGATAAGTAATTTGTTGCATGCTTTTTAATATTTCATGAAAACTGATCAGAAAAAAACTAATATATTTGTTTTTTAACATTACTAAACTATGGAAAACATTTTTGATGTAAAAGTTGTTCAGAATTACATTGACAGGATCAACACGCTTACTCCTGAAACACAGCCGTTATGGGGTAAAATGTCGGTAGACCAGATGCTGGCTCATTGTAATGTTTCTTATGAAATGGTCTACGAACCGGAAAAACACAGAAAGCCGGGATCTATTGCGAAATTTATTTTAAAAACATTCGTGAAATCCAAAGTTGTAGGTGAAAAAGGATATCCCAAAAACAGCCCTACAGCTCCTCAGTTTATCATTGCCGACAGGAAAAATTTCGAAGAGGAAAAGAAAAGACTGATCGGTTTTATCCAGAAAACACAGCAGCTGGGAGAAACAGCTTTCGACGGTAAAGAATCCTTCTCATTCGGTAAACTAAAGGCCCGGGAATGGAATAATATGTTTGCCAAACATCTGAATCATCACCTGGCGCAATTCGGAGTATAATTTAAATTAAAATAAAACACATGAAAAAAATATTACTATTTCTCGTTCTCATTTCAAATGTTCTGTTCTCACAAATGCCCGATATCTCCAATGTCTGGTTAAATAATGGTAAAACTTACACAGGAACAATCGGCAGCAAAGATCAGCAGATCAAACTTAAAATTGAGATCTCCGAACAGGACCGGAAAAATGATCAGGAATATTTTGTTTCGGGTTATACGATGGTGGATAAGAATTATACCAAATTTGAAGGTAAATTTAAAATCAAAAAATACAGAGATTCCGGTAAAAAAGGAACTGTATATGGCGAATATGAACTTGCCGAAGAATACAAAGGAAAGCATTCCGGGATGTTCAGAGGAAAATTTGTATACACGTTTCGGTGGAATAAAAACAGCGAAAAAGTTGAACAACAATATATAGAGCTTACCGGTGACTGGAAAAGCTATGACGGGACTCTGGATTTTAAAACCCGCATACAGAACAGTCAGTAATTTAACTTAAATAAGATAATTCTTAAAAACAAAATATGAAATTAGGAGCTTTTTCAATCAGTTTAAGTGTAAAAGATCTTCAGAAGTCTAGAGATTTTTACGAAAAGTTAGGATTCAGCCAGATGGGCGGAAATATGGATCATAATTATCTTATTATGAAAAACGGAGACCACATCATCGGTCTTTTTCAGGCGATGTTTGATGGTAACATGCTTACGTTTAATCCGGGATGGGATCAGAATGCCCAAAATATTGATCGTTTTGATGATGTCCGCGATATTCAGAAACAACTAAAGGAAAAAGGTGTGGTGCTGGAAAAAGAGGCCGATGAAAATACCTCCGGACCGGAACATATTTACCTGAAAGATCCCGACGGAAACATGATCCTCATCGATCAGCACAGATAAACTAAAAAATATATTATTATGGCTACAGTAAATGTTTATTTAACATTCAACGGAAACTGCATGCAGGCTTTCGACTTTTATAAATCCGTTTTCGGGGGAGAGTTTCCCTATGTAGGAACTTTTGGCGAGATGCCTCCAATGGAAGGTAAGGAAACTCCTGAAGAAGATAAAAATAAAATTATGCATATCAGCCTTCCGATTTCCCGGGAGACGATACTTATGGGAAGCGATACGGCCGGAGAATGGGCTTCAAATCATAAGGAAGGAAACAATTTTTCGATTTCCATCAATGCAGAATCCAGGGAAGAAGCAGATAAACTGTTCAACGGACTTTCTGAAGACGGAAAAGTGACCATGCCGATGTCTGATACTTTCTGGGGGGCGTATTTCGGAATGTTTACCGATAAATTCGGAATCAACTGGATGGTAAATTATGACGATCCTGCCAAAACACAGCAGCATCCGTAAAGAGTAAAGAAGACCGGCATTAGTGCCGGTTTTTTTATTTTAAATTAAAACCAGACATAAATCATTTTTATAAACTGATTATTTTGCTTATTATTGATAAATGATATTAAACTTCAAATTTTAATAGATTTTAGTAATAAACAATAAAGAATGAAAATTTTAAGATTATTTGCGGCAGGACTCCTTATGTTTGGTATTTCTTCAATTCATGCACAAAAAAGCGATCTCGGCGCATGGTATATGTATTTTGGAAATAATAAAATCAGCAAAAAATTAAACTGGCATAATGAAATTCAGTACAGGAATTTCGATGCAGGCGAAGATCTCGAGCAGCTTCTGATCCGTACGGGAATCGGATATGACCTTACTGAAAACAACAACAATATTTTATTAGGGTACGGATTTATTCTAAGTCAGCCTTATACGAACGGTGAAAAAACTGAAAATATTGAGCACCGCATCTTCCAGCAGTATATCACGAAGCAAAAATTCGGAAGATTTTACCTTCAGCACCGTTATCGTCTGGAAGAACGGTTTCTTGAAGATGATTTCAGGATGAGGTTCCGGTATTTTTTAGGATTTAATATTCCCATCAACAACAAAGAGCTTGTCCCGAAAACTTTTTATGCATCTGCATACAACGAAATATTTCTGCATTTCAACAGTCCGGTTTTCGACAGGAACAGGGTTTACGGAGCATTAGGATATGTTATTAATAAAAATATGAGAATTGAAGCGGGATATATGAATCAGATTCAGGAGAACAGGAATCGCGGGCAAATTCAGATCGGGTTTTATAACAATATTCCTTTCACAAAGAATTAACAGGGAGTTTTTATAATTAATTTTTACCAACCTTCATCTGTCTGTTTACGGCTAATGAAATTCTTTTAGCATTCTTTTTGAAAAAAACATTACATTTAATAATGAATAGAATGAAGAAAAGATGACAATGTCAGAAAAGTTGCATTAAAAATCAATAAACAAATATATGAGCCATCCGATCATTGTAGAACAGAAAGTGAATGCGCCTGCAGAAAAGGTTTGGAAAGCATTAACGGACATAGATGAAATGAAAATATGGTATTTTGATATCCCTGATTTTATCCCTGAAACAGGAACCGTTTTTAATTTTTATGAACCGGGAGACGAAAGAAAATATCATCATCAGGCAGAAATTCTGGAAGTTATCCCGGAAAAAAAACTGAAACACACCTGGTTTTATCCCGAATTTTCAGACCAGAAAACCACGGTAACCTGGGAGCTTTATCCAGAGGGGCTGCAGACTGTCATCAGACTGATTCATGAAAATATTAATGCTTTTCATAATCTCGGCGAAAATTTTTCCGAAAAAGCTTTCACGGAAGGCTGGACACAAATCACAGAAGAAAGCCTGAAACGGTATCTTGAAAGTTAATCTTCATGCTTAATATATTACAATTTGGTGAACCTGATAAGTAAATTAGCAGGGTGCCATAAATTTTGCTAATTTTGAAAAAATTTTTAGAAATCAATGAAGAAAAATATTATAGCCGGTCTTGCGGCAATCTTATTGTTGTCAGCCTGCAAAGATGATCGAAAAGTTCTGGATGCATTGGCAGATTATAACAACTCTATGGAGCAGAAAGGATACCACTTCGGGGAAAAAC
Organism: Chryseobacterium sp. PET-29; assembly: GCF_025736815.1. Taxonomy (NCBI): domain Bacteria; kingdom Pseudomonadati; phylum Bacteroidota; class Flavobacteriia; order Flavobacteriales; family Weeksellaceae; genus Chryseobacterium; species Chryseobacterium sp. PET-29. Next base: position 447,524 of record NZ_CP107053.1, read on the forward strand.
TTATCCTGCCGAATGAAGTTACCGATGAAGCGGAAAGTATATCCATCAGTTTTGGGGATAAAGAAACCTCCAGTTTGACAATTGATCCGAAATTTTTTACACTGGGCGATAATCCGGTTACCTTTAATATCAAAACCAAAAGCGGTGAAACGCTTACCCAGGATGCAACCATAAATGTTTTTGCTAAAAATCCGGAGGAAAAAATGTCTTATGAAATCGTGGCAGAATATCCTCATGATCCAAAGAATTTTGTTCAGGGCTTCCAGGTTGAGGGAAACACTGTCTATGAAAGTGACGGACAAAACGGCTCTTCCCAGATATTAAAATACACATTGGGAACCACAACACCACTTGCTTCAACAAAACAGCCGCAGGAAGATTTTTCTGAAGGAAGTACTATTGTAGGAGATAAGGTCTATCAGCTTACATGGCAGAGTAAGAAAGGATATATTTACGATAAAAGCTCCCTGAAGTTATTATCAGAATTCGCCTATCCTAATGTGCTGGGTGAAGGTTGGGGACTTACTTACGATGGGAAAAATCTTATTGCATCAGACGGAAGCAAACTTCTTTACTTTCTTGATCCTGCCAATCCTTCAAAACTGGTAAAGTATATCGCAGTAGCAGGAAGCGCACAAGCATACGATCAGCTGAACGAACTGGAATTTCACAACGGATTTATTTACGCTAATGTCTGGCAGAAACCTATTGTTTTAAAAATTAATCCTCAGAATGGAGAAGTTGTAGGAACATTTGATTTTACGGATATTGCAAAACAAAATACCAAAGGAAGTGATGATGTACTCAATGGTATCGCTTTTAAAGGAGAAAATATGCTCGTAACAGGGAAAAACTGGCCGAAAATTTATGAAGTTGCTGTTAAATAGGTAATGATTATATTTAAAATTCTGATAAGCTTTAAATTTTAAATAAAATAAATAGTAAATTGGTAGTGTTCCTTTGGAGCGCTACTTCAGTAAAATAATTTGAGAATATTATATTTGATATTGGTGTTCGTCTTCTGCTCTTTTTCAGCGCAGAAATCCTTGCCTTTGGATACGCTGAAACTGAAGGAAGCTAAAGATATGCTTGCTGATGATTACGGAAACCTCTATGTCTACAAAAACAAAGATTTCAGTCTCACCAAATATGATTCGCTGGGAAAACAGATAGGGCAGATGATGCTTACGGTGCCCTTCAAAGTTCAGAGCGTACAGAATCCGCTGAGTGTGCCACTTTTCTCGGAAAATGCGCAGGAACTTAAATTTGTTGACCAGAATATGAATGAGATCCAGCGCGTGGATTTTAAACAAAAATTCGGGTTTATAAAAATGGCCTATGCGGAAGACCTTCAGCAGCTCTGGCTGTTGGATGAAAGTACCAAAAGGCTCATCCAGTACAATTTCAGAAACGAAACCATTATTAATTCTTATCCTTTTGATGCGAGTTTCGATGATCTTATGGATCTTCTGGTGTATGAGAATAAGATTTACATATTAACAAAACAGGCTTTTCGGGTATATACTTTTAAGTTTGAAAAAATCTTTGAAGCACCGGTAGAAAATGGGAAACGTTTCAGAAGGGAAAATGAAAATATTTTAGTGATTACCAATAATGCTATTTTAAAATACATTCAGGAAAAAGAAATTGTTAAAATTTTTCAGGATCCCGAAGCGCGGATTGTGGATAAAAATACCCTTTCTTATTTTGAAATCAAGACCAACAAACTTTATCTTTACAGCCTCGAAAAAGAGGTTCAGCCGCAGCAGGAACCGGAAGAGAAGCAGAGAGAACCGGAGCAGGAGGTAAAGCAGCCTGAAGAGAAGCCGGCAGAATCCGGAAGCCCGGAAGAAAAGCTGGAGAAAAAAACTCAGGAAATTGAAGATAAAAATCCTTCCGAAAGCTCTTTGCAAAAGTTGATAGAGGATATCTCAACGCTGGAATCAGGCGGCAATTAGTCGGTAAAAAATCAAAAATATTAAGGAGAAAATATGCATATTGCAGTTACAGGAAATATCGGAGCAGGCAAAACTACTTTAACCACCATGCTTTCTAAACATTACGGATGGGATGCCCAATTTGAAGATGTAGATCACAATCCATACCTTGAAGATTTCTATGCAGACATGAGCAAGTGGAGTTTTGCGCTGCAGATCTATTTTTTAGGTAGCCGTTTTCAGCAGGTGAAAGAAATAAGGGAAAGCGGGAAAAATATCATTCAGGATCGAACGATTTATGAAGATGCCCATATTTTTGCAGAAAACCTGAATGATATGAATTTGCTTTCAGACAGGGATTTTAATAATTATTCATCTTTATTTAATCTGATGAAATCATTTGTTTCTGCGCCCGATCTTTTAATTTACCTAAAGTCTGATGTGCCTAATCTGGTAAAAAAGATTTATAAAAGAGGAAGAGAGTACGAAGCATCAATCAGCATAGAATATCTTTCCAAGCTCAACCAGAAATACGAAAAGTGGATCTCAAATTATACGGAAGGAAAACTGCTTGTCATTGAAGTAGATGATCTTGATTTCGTAGAAAAGCCGGAAGATTTTGGTTTTATCCTTGAAAAAATTGAGGCGGAGCTTTATGGCTTGTTTTAGAAAGATTTATTAAATTAAGATAGTTCTGGTAGTATTCTTGCTACATTTATTGTAATCAGAATATATTTAAAATCATTAAAAATGTTAGTGAAAGTCTTACACAACGGAAATTGTTCAAAATCCAATGCGGTTTTGGAGTATCTTGATGAAAATGGGGTTCCGTTTGAAATCATTAATATTGTTGAGGAACCGTTGACCGTGCAGGAAATTAAAACCGTTCTTAAAAAGCTCAATCAAAATGTTTTTCATATCATCAGAAAAAATGAAAAGCTGTATCTTGAAAAATATGCCGGGAAAGACCTTTCAGAAGAAGAATGGATAAAGGTTTTATCCGAAAACCCTTCTCTCATTCAGAGACCTATTCTGATTAAAGGTTCTGTAGCTATGCTGGGTAGGCCTGTTGAAAATGTAAAATACTTTATAGACAAATAACTAAAAAGTCAGCTTTTTGAGCTGACTTTAATTTTATAGTAGAATAACGCCTTTTATCTTGGCTACTTCCTTATAAATAGTGACTACCTGATTGGCATCCAATACAAATGCATTGATGTTGCAGGCTGTATATTTTCCGTTTTTACTTTCCCTGTTTCCCAAAGTAAATTTAATCCCGTCAAAAACCCGGTAAATTTCGGTAAGTTTTGCCTGATCGGTCGGAATAATAAATTTGAATAAATAATCTTCCGGAAAATCATGATGATCTTCCAGTTTTGTCCTTAATGAATTGTAAAAATCATCCGGACTTGCATGTTGATTTCCTTGTAAAATATCCATCTCCAGTTGTAAATAATATATAAATATAACGAAAATTTTTCTACTTTCCAAGTGGGCCTAAAAGCGATCTGGAATTCTGAATCTCGTAATCTTCAATAATGTTAAACAGACCGTTCACCAGTTGCTCAGAAGCCATCTGACTCAGTCCGCCGGAATTTACCGTAGTTTTACTTCCTCCAAGCAGGCCATTCAGAAGATTACTTCCTGATAAAGCTGTATTGATGCTTCTTGTAATGCCATATTGGTTCAGCTGCTCTTCAACTTTCGGCGTAATTGCGGCGATAAGCTGTTGTGATGTCTTTTCCTTCAGGATAAGTGTGGCTGTCCCTTTTTCTCCCTGGATGATTCTTGTAACATCCTGAGCATTAAGACTGTTTACGGCATTTACAAGAATAGGTTTTGAAATATTTACGGTATAGACGGCTGCGTCTGCAATATATTCTCTCTCTTTAGCTACCAGTGAAGGTGCTACTTTTTCAAGCATAGAATTGATTTCCCGCAGCTGTTTAGGAAGAGCCTTGTCTACCATGTTATTTTGCAGAAAAGCGTCTCTGTTGCTGTAGATGTTGACTCCTTTATCTATTCCGTTCAGAAGTAATCTTTTAATAACCGACAAACCGAGATCTGACGTTGCCAATGTAGTGCAAGACTGCACTGATGTATTGATGACAGCTCCAGTACCTATAATAAAGGCAGCAGCGATGATGTATTTTTTCATTGTAATGATTAAAAATAAATATATTCTCAAATAATAAACCAAATTTAATTACAAATATTGTTTTAACAAATTTTATAATAGTGAATATTGAGAATGTTAAAAAATTAGTATGAGGATAAAATATTTTTGATTTGAACTAAATATTAAAAATAAATATTTTTTGTTAAAAACAGATCTTGTGATTAAGTATAATAGCTATTTTAAACTAAAATTTGAATATCTTTTTTAAAATGGAAATATTATCTCTATTTTATACAAATTGATGATTTAACTAAAGTATAAAAACATTAAGTAAAATTAACATTGTTCAAGATATTTTTATAATTTTGACTAATGTCTTTTTGTGAGAATATGCGATATTTTCATGATAAGCAGGAAAAAATCAGGCATTTTTTCCATCACTATGATTGTACGAATAAAAAATAACTATATGAAACAACGTGATTTAAAGTATTCATGTCTCATTGCTGTTTTATACTTCGGTATGAATGTCAATGCACAAACCACACCAAATGATACTGTTGCGAAAGAACAGAAGATTGAGGAAGTGGTGATGATTGGATATGGTAGTAGAAAGAAAGTTGACAATACTGCAGCAATTAGCTCTATTAGCGCGGAAGAAGTCAGCAAAACAAAAGTGTTAAATCCAACTCAGGCTATTCAAGGTAAAGCTGCTGGTGTTCAGGTTTCTGCATCGGATTTGCCCGGTTCAACACCTTCAATTGTTATTAGGGGTTTAGGAACAGCACTTGGTGGAAGAGAACCACTTTATGTGGTAGATGGAATGATGGTTGGTGGTATTTCTAATATCAATACTAATGATATTCTTACTTACGACGTTCTAAAAGATGCATCAGCTTTAGCAATTTACGGTAATAGAGGAGCAAATGGAGTTGTAATCATTACTACAAAGAGTGGTAGAGGTAAAGGTATTTCTGTAGAATATGATGGATTTATAGGAGTAAGAACACCTCTTAAAAAGGTGAAAATGGCTGGTAGTAATCTGTTTTCTTACTATACTAATACAGCGTTAGGAACTACGAAATTTTCTCAGGATCAACCTGTAAATACAGATTGGTTTGATGAAATAACAAGAGTAGGTATATACAATCAACATAATGTTTCAGTTTCAGGTTCTTCAGAAAATGCAAAGTATTTCTTCAGTGCAAGTAATTATGATGAAAAATCAATTCTTAAAGGTACAGATTATAACAGAACTACAGTAAGAACCAACAATGAGTTTAAAATAGCCAAAGGTGTAACGCTTACTCAGACGTTAAGTGTTGCTTTTTTTAATGTCACTCCAAAACCATTAAGTGCTTTTACTGCTGCTTATAAGCAATCGCCTATAGTTCCTGTTTATTTTGGAACGGGGCAGTATGGTGTTTCTTTTGTAGGAGCAGATGGTTTTGCTTCAACAACAGGTTCTTCATTTAATAATGTTGGTAATCCGGTTGCACAATTAAATTTCAATAATCAAAGAAATAATGATTTTCAGTTACAAGGGAGTGCAAAATTAGATGTAGATATATTTAAAGGACTTAAGTATACAGGACAGTTTTCAGGACAGTATAATAACGCAAAAAGCTATAACTATACTCCAACCAGACAGATTTGGCTAGCTAATGACCCTACAAGAACTTTAGCCCAATATAATCCATCTGATCCAATCAATACTTTAACAAATAATAGATCAAATGATTTTAATTATGCAATCACAAACTATTTAACATATAATAGAAAGTTTGGAGTTCATGATATTGAGGCTACGGTAGGTACTGAACTTACAGTCTTTACTGGAGCAGAATCTGTAGCTTATACAAGAAATAATGTCTTAGAAAACAGTAATTACTGGAATCTTGACGGGACTAATTATGCAGGTAATAATTTGGCTACATTAAACTCAGTAAAAGCAAATGATGCTAGAACATTATCTTATTTCGGAAGAGCTCAATATAAGTTAATGAATAAATATTTATTGACAGCAACTATAAGAAGAGACGGTTCTTCTCAATTTACAAAAGATAACAGATGGGGAACATTCCCTTCTTTTGGTGCTGGTTGGGTTGTATCTGAAGAAGATTTCTTGAAAGATGTTTCTTTCTTAAATCTATTAAAGTTGAGAGGTGGCTGGGGTAAATTAGGAAACCAAAATGTACCACTTAACTTCTTGCCTTTCGCAACAGGTCAAAATTACAATTATTACTTCAATGGAGTTGCGAATAATGGAGGAACAACATTGGTAAGATATTTTGATCCGAATTTATCTTGGGAAATAGTTAAAGGTAGCAATATTGGGCTAGATTTTGAGATGTTGGATAGAAGATTAACAGGGACAATTGATTTATATAAAAAGGTTACTGATAATCTAATTCTCCAGGCTACACCTATTAGTACTACAGGTTTGGAAGAAGCAGGTTATTCTCATTTAGGTCAAGTTACAAATAAAGGTATTGAGATATCTTTAGGTTGGGGAGATAGAATTGGTCAGGATTTTTCTTACTCAATCAATGCAAATTATTCATTTAATAAAAATACTTTAGATAAGCTTGGTGATGAAAATGTAAATGACATCAATGGTGGGAGCTTAGGAAATGGACAGTGGACAAAACTTTTATCAGAAAAAACACTAGGGCAGTCTCTGGGAAGCTTTTATTTATGGGAAGTAGCTGGATATGATGCTAATGGAAATTTTATTTACGTGGATACTGATGGAGATGGTAAAAGCGGTGCGGCAGATGCAGATGACAGAAAATTCTTCGGATCTTATATTCCTAAATCTACTTTAGGTATTAATATCAATCTAAAATATAAAAATGTAGATTTATCAGTAAATGGTTATGGAGCATTTGGCTTTAAAGTTTATAATGGTAAAAAGGCACAAAGGTTTTCCGGAGAAAATATAGAGTACAATGTTGCAAATGATTTTTGGACTCCAAATAATACTTCAGCTGAAAACCCGGCTCCATTTAATTCAGTTCCGATCGCATCTAATTATTATTTAGAGTCTGGAGATTTTTTCAGAGTAAATAATATCACTTTAGGATATAATATTGATACAAAATTAAAATCAATTAAAACAATACGTTTATATGTAAATGCAATTAATCCTTTTATAAGCCAAAAATTCTCAGGATTTACTTCTGAATTACCAGGAGATAATAATCCATACGGAAGTGCAGGTATTGAATTAGATGCATATCCAACTGTGAGATCATTTGTATTTGGGGTTAATGTAAAATTTTAAATTGTAAGTCATGAATAAAAAAATAATAATATTATCAGTTATAGCTTTGTCAGGATTATTTTTGAATAGCTGTAATGATGAGTTGGATGTTACACCAACGGCAAGTGTATCTACTCAAGATTTATCTTTATATAATAATGATGAAGGAGCAAAAAGCTTTGTAACAGCTGTATACGCAAAGTTTTTAGATTGGGATATGAGTACCTTCTCATGGATTGGTATTACAAGTATAATTACTGATGATGCAGATAAAGGTTCTTCTCCTGGAGATTCAGGTTCAGATAAAGATTTAATAGATGCTTTAAATATCACACCCACTACGGGATCTTTTAACGAAGTTTGGAGAGCTAACTATAAAGGTATAAATAGAGCGAATCAAGCTCTCAAGTTTATTCCTATGCTTGATCAGGCAAATCCGCAGTTAAGAAACAGATTAATTGGTGAAGTAAAATTCATAAGAGCATTTATGTACTTTACACTTGTTAAAGGTTGGGGAGGAGTTCCAATTGTTGATAGAATTGCAGATTCAAACAATGAGGAAGATCGTAAGATGTTATTAACCAGAAAATCAAAAGAGGAGGTTTATGCATTTATTGTTAAAGATTTAGAAGATGCAATTGCCGCATTGCCTGCAAAGAGTGCATATTCTGGGGCCGATGTGGGCAGGGCTAGTAAAGGAGCCGCTTATGCCTTGTTAGCTAAAGTTTATTTATATCAGAAAAACTGGCAAAAAGTTTCGGAAAATTGCGATCAGGTAGTAGGTTATTCATTGACTCCAAATTTTCAGGATATATACAAGGTATCTGGAGAAAATAATGCAGAATCTATTTTCGAGATTCAAGGTTTTGGTGGCGCTTCAATGCCTGGTATTCAGCAATATTCACAAGTTCAGGGCGCTAGAGGAGCTGGTGGCTGGGGTTGGGGCTTTAATACACCATCTCAAAGCTTAGTAGATGCTTTCAATGCTGCTGGAGATACTGAAAGAAGAGATGCTACAATTATTTTCAGAAACTCAACCTTATACGATGGTAGAGTAGTTCCAGCTACTGTGGAAAACCCGTATTATAATTACAAAGCTTATTCATCTGCATTTACTGGTTCGGATGATTCCGACGCAAATATTAGATATTTACGATACTCAGAAGTTTTATTAATGAAGGCTGAAGCTCTAAATGAAACAGGGCAGACTAATAATGCTGCAACATATTTAAATCAAGTTAGATCAAGAGCAGGGCTTGCAAATACTACCGCTACTACCCAAGCTGCCATGAGAACTGCTATTTGGAATGAAAGAAGATTAGAATTAGCTTTTGAGCATGATCGTTGGTTTGATCTTGTAAGAACTGGACAAGCACAAGCTGCTATGGCTGCAAATGGTAAAACATTTGTTGTTGGTAGACATGAATTATTTCCAATTCCACAGTCATTTATCGATGAATCAAAGGGAATGTCTCAGCAAAACCCAGGTTATTAATATTAATAATGTATACAGATGAAAAATATAAATTTAATTAAATATATAGCAGCAGCATTTTTATTTAGTATAACTGCTATCAGCTGTGAAGATAGTATTGACAAAGACAATCCGCCAATACCATATTCTTCTATCGGAGGATATCAAAATTCAGACGAAGTAGCATCCGGTAATCTTGTTGCAAAATTAAGTTTCGAAAATAACTTAAGTGATAAAATAAATAATATTACGGGGCAAATGCCACAGGGTGTTGCGTATACCTCAGGTGTAAAAGGAATGGCTTATAATGGCTCTTCCTCAGAAATGAAGTATTCTGTTGCTAATGCTACAACTGCGATTACAGGTCTGAATAGTTTTACAATTGCTTTCTGGATGAAAAGTGATGGTACGGTAGATCCTGCAACTCCGGGACAAGGTAAAGGTGCACAAGGTATTTTTACTATAGTTCGTCCAACCGAATTCTGGGGAGGTATTAATCTATTCTTAGAAAATCCGGATGCATCCAAACCAAACAGGATAAGACTTAAATTGGGTGTTGAAAATAGCAGAACAGGAGTTTCTTGGAAAGGACAGGGTGTTATAGCAAACCTTGATGGATATAAAGGAAAATGGGTTCATATAGTTTTCGCTTATGATGCTAGCACAAGCAAATGTTATGTATATCAAGACGGTGAAGCAGCCAAAAATCTTGACGGATTTGCTTATTCTCCTGCTGGAGGAGAGCTTGGTGGAGCTGCAACATGGTTTGCTTCAGATCCTGGCGGTGCGAGCAATCCAGCCAATGCTCCCGGATACGGTAACTTCCAAATGGGAGGAACGAATGGAAAAGTGGTTTTTGGGTCACACCAATTTGAAACCGTACCACCGCAAAATAACGGATCACAGCAGGACTGGGCAACAAGTTACGCTGGACAGCTGGATGAATTCAGGATATATAATGTGGCTTTGAAAAGTTCTGATGTAATCGCGTTATATAAACTTGAAAAAGACGGAAGATAATCTTAGAAGAGCCTGTAATTAGGCTCTTTTTTTATATATTTGAATATGAGAAAAATGATAGCTTCAATAGTATTCATCGGAATTTTATTAAATTCTTGCTCTTCAGATGATACACCGGCAAGTTCCGGAACACCAATCGGGGGTGGTAATACCGAAACACCCAACAATTATACAGATCCACAACTTATCGAAATGGTTCAGAAAGATGTTTTAAAATATTTTTGGGATTATGCAGAAACGAATTCAAAGCTGGCCAGAGAAAGATACCATACCGATAATACATCTCAGGATGCAAATGTGGTAACTACAGGAGGATCAGGTTTCGGATTGATGACTATTCTGGTAGGAATTAAAAACGGTTATATCTCAAGAGCAGAGGCTGTTTCGAGACTTACAACTTCACTTAACTTTCTACAGAATGCCGACCGCTTCCATGGAGCATGGCCCCATTGGATGAACGGAACATCCGGACAGGTTATTCCGTTTAGTACAATGGATAATGGAGGAGATCTTGTGGAAACGGCATTTTTGGCACAAGGTCTAATCTGTGTAAGGGAATATTTTAAAAATTCTTCTGATACCTCAGAATTAGCACTATCTCAAAAAGCAGACACTCTATGGAAAGGAATTGAATGGAATTGGTATACAAAAGGAGAAAATGTACTCTATTGGCATTGGTCGCCAAATTATAATTTTCAGATGAATATGCAGCTGAAGGGCTTTGATGAAACATTGATTACCTATGTGTTGGCTGCTGCTTCACCAAATTATTCCATAGATAAGCCCGTTTATCAACAGGGTTGGGCTAGAAACGGAAACATTAAAAGTACCGCCACGCAATATGGAATCCCGGTTATTGTAAACCATAACGGAGCAAATGGAACAGTAGGGCCGATGTTCTGGTCACATTATTCTTTTTTAGGCCTTGACCCAAGGGGACTTTCTGACGAATATGTAAATTATGGAGAAGCAACTACTAACCACGCCAGAATTATGTATCAGTACTGTTTAACAAACCCTAAAGGTTGGCTGGGGTACAATTCAAAAAGCTGGGGACTTACCGCAAGTTATTCAAGAAATACGGACGGATCTACAGGGTATGCTGCTCATCAGCCAAATAATGATTTAGGTGTTATTTCGCCTACAGCAGCACTATCAGATATGCCTTATACACCTACTGAAAGTATGAATGTACTTAGATCTTTATATAATGAAAATTACAGCAAATATATTGGTGTTGCAGGACCATACGATGCATACTCGGTTCATTACAATTGGGTAACGCCAAGATATCTGGCGATAGACCAGGGTACAATCGCGCCAATGGTAGAAAACTATAAAAATCAGTTTTTATGGCAGCTGTTTATGAATGCTCCAGATGTGAAACAGGGGCTTATTAAGCTAGGCTTCCACTCTACACAGTATGGATTTTAAAAAATAAAAATTAAATTATGAAGAGGATAATAGCATCTATCGCTTTAATATCTTTATTCACGGTTTCATGCAAAAATTCGCAGGCTCCGCAACAGCAGACCCCGAAACCTCAAATCGTGAAGAATGATATCACAGATGAACAATTAATGGACAGGGTGCAGAAAGATGCATTAAAATATTTCTGGGATTACGCAGAACCCAACTCTAAGCTTGGACGCGAGCGTTATCATGAAGACAATATTTACCCTGATAACGACAAACATGTCATTACCACCGGTGGTTCGGGCTTTGGTCTGGCTACCGTTTTGGTGGGAGTTGAAAGAGGTTTTGTACCAAGAAAAGAAGCGGTGAAAAGATTAACCGTAATGATGGATTTTCTTGCAAAAGCAGATCGCCACAAGGGAGCCTGGTCACACTGGATCAACGGTGAAACCGGTAAAACAGTTCCTTTCGGCAAAAAAGACAATGGCGGAGACCTGGTAGAAACGGCATTTTTAACATCGGGGATTTTAATGGTGCGCGAGTATTTCAAAAACGGAAATGCCGAAGAAAAAGCACTAGCCCAAAAATGTGATGATCTCTGGAAAGGAATTCAGTGGAACTGGTATACCAAAGGTGGGGAAAAAGTATTATATTGGCATTGGTCACCCAATTATGGATGGGAAATGAATTTTCCACTTGAAGGCTACAACGAATGCCTGATTACCTATATTTTAGCGGCATCTTCACCGACTTATCCAATTGATGCGGAAACCTATTACAAAGGCTGGACAAGAAACGGAACCTATCTTTCAGACAAAACAAAATACGGACTTCCTTTATACGTAAAGCATAACGGCGCCGAAGAATACGGAGGGCCCTTATTCTGGGCGCATTACTCCTATATCGGTCTGGACCCCAGCAACCTTTCAGACAAATTAATCAAAAATTATTTTGACCTTAATAAGAACCAGGTACTGATCGATTATAACTACTGTGTTGAAAATCCTAAAAAATGGAAAGGATACGGACCAAACTATTGGGGACTTACGGCAAGTTACTCCAGAAATGCCGACGGAACTGCGGGATACGACGCACATTTTCCAAAAAATGACAGAGGGGTAATTACGCCTACCGCCGCACTAAGCAGTTTTCCGTACACACCGAAAGAATCCATGGATTTTTTAAGGTTCATCTATACGCAGAAACCTGAATTTATTGGCTCTGCCGGACCTTATGATGCAACTTCAATCAATTACGACAACTGGTTTACCCCAAGATATCTCGCAATAGATCAGGGTACCATTGCACCCATGATTGAAAATTACAGAACCGGATTTTTATGGAAATTATTCATGAATGCTCCTGAAATTCAACAGGGATTAAAGAAATTAAGCTTCAGATCAGAAAAATATAATATTAAATAATTTTTCAGAAGCTGTTTCCCGCTTTCCGCACTCGCTATTTTTTGGGTTTCTGCAGGCGGCGAAGCCGCCATGCAGAAACCCAAAAAATGAGCTCAGACAAATGCTACAATCGGGGCTAATTAAAAAGAAATAGTTAAATTGGGAATCCAAAATAGAAATTTCAGATGAAATGTAAACTAAAATACGCTTTATTACTCCCTGTTTTGTTTTTCATAAAAGCAAATGCCCAGGAAATTAAAGCAGAATTAAATAAAGAAATTAAAAGACAGGAAAAGATTTCCTACATTCTCGATTATCCTCAGAATGCAAAAGGAAATGTTCCGCTAATTGTATTTCTACATGGATCCGGTGAAAGAGGCAATGATCTGGAAAAAGTAAAAGCGCACAGTCCTTTCACCTACAAAAACCTGATCAAGGAACCTGTAGCCATCTTGGCTCCTCAATGTCCTGAAAATACATGGTGGGATACGGTTACTGTATACGCTCTGATCAAAGAAATTCAGGCAAAATATAATATCGATGCTTCCAGAATTTATCTTACGGGACTTTCTATGGGAGGTTGGGGAACCCTGAAATTGGCAATGGAACATCCCGAAATGTTTGCAGCAGTAGTTTCTGTTTGCGCGCCTACGGACAGAGTGATGTATGCCAACATTGATCAGTACAAAAATTTAAATATGAAAATATTCCATGGCGGAATGGACGATGTCGTATTACCGGAAAATGCATTTAATTTTTACCAAAAACTCCACCCGGTAAATCCGTCTGCAGAATTAACGATCTTCCCGAATGACAACCATAATTCATGGGATTCAACCTATTCAAATCCTAAATTGTATGAATGGATGCTGTCAAAAAGAAAAGAAAAATAATCTGGAAATATTTTAAGCAAATCTTTGCTGGGTTAAATGCCTTTGCAAACGAAAATATACAGGTCATTGTAAAGAAAAATTTTTGCGGGCTTCGCGTTTAAAATAAACGAAATAAAAAGAAACTATAATTAAAGAAGATAGATTTATGAAATCGAAGATTCACGAATTCCTTAAAATAATGAAGAAGTTATGAGTAAAAAGTTAATTGTAATCGCCATGTTGGCATTAGCTCCTGTATTTTCTGCACAGGAAATGGTATCTCAGCCTGTCCAGTCTTATCAGACGGCTCAGTATCAGGCTAAAAAGAAAGCTTTTGTAGATAATCTTTTGTCAAAAATGACTTTGGATGAAAAAATTGGACAGCTGAATTTGCCGAGTTCAGGTGATTTTACCACAGGTCTGGCAAAAAGTTCTGATATTGGTAAGAAAATCGAGCAGGGATTAGTTGGAGGACTATTCAATATAAAAGGAGCTGACAAAATCAAAGCGGTTCAGAAAGTAGCCGTTGAAAACAGCCGCCTCAAAATTCCATTGATCTTCGGAATGGATGTGATCCACGGATATGAAACCACTTTCCCGATTCCTTTAGGTCTTGCCTCTTCATGGGATATGAACCTCGTTCAGCAATCTGCAAGAGTGGCTGCCAAAGAAGCTTCATCAGACGGAATCAACTGGACATTTTCTCCAATGGTGGACATTTCCCGCGAACCAAGATGGGGAAGGGTATCCGAAGGCTCCGGTGAAGATCCGTACTTAGGAAGTGAGATTGCTAAAAATATGGTGTACGGATATCAGGGCAAAGACCTTTCTTCTGGAAATACTATTTTAGCATGTGTAAAGCATTTCGCATTATACGGTGCCGGAGAAGCGGGTAGAGATTACAATACGGTTGATATGAGTCACGTGAGAATGTTCAATGAATATTTCCCTCCTTATAAAGCAGCTGTAGACGCAGGAGTAGCTTCTGTAATGGCTTCATTTAATGAAGTGGATGGTGTTCCGGCTACCGGAAACAGATGGCTTCAGACCGAAGTATTGAGAAATCAGTGGAAATTCAAAGGGTTTGTAGTGACCGACTATACCGGGATCAACGAAATGGTGGATCACGGAATGGGAGATCTTCAGCAGGTTTCTGCACTGGCGCTGAAAGCGGGTGTGGATATGGATATGGTAGGCGAAGGATTTTTAACGACACTTAAAAAGTCCCTGTCTGAAGGAAAAGTTACCCAGTCAGAAATCGATATGGCAGCCAGAAGAGTTCTCGAAGCTAAATATGATCTTGGACTGTTCGATAATCCTTACAAACATGGAGATGCTAAATTAGCAGCTAAAGAAGTTTTCAGCCAGGAAAACAGGAATATTGCCAGAAATGCTGCTGCCCAGTCTATGGTTTTATTAAAAAATGAAAACCAGACCTTGCCTTTAAAAGCTACCGGAACAGTGGCGGTAATCGGACCACTGGTAAATAATGCCATCAATATGACCGGAACATGGAGTGTTGCGGCAAAGCATGACAAGTCGGTTAATCTGGTACAGGGACTTCAGGCGAATTACGGTAAAAATGTGAAATTCATTTCTGCAAAAGGAGCTAATATTGATGACAATGCAAAGCTGGAAGAAATCTATGCGGCTCACGGTAAGAAGACAGACAGAGACAATCGTTCGAAAGAAGCTTTATTGAAAGAGGCTGTTGAAGTAGCCAACAATGCAGATGTAATCGTTCTTGCTATCGGGGAATCTGCCGAAATGAGCGGGGAATCTTCTTCAAGAACGGAAATCACCATTCCGCAGTCTCAGGTAGATTTATTAAACGAATTGAAAAAAACAGGAAAGCCTATTGCAATGGTTCTTTTCACTGGCCGCCCGCTGGCTCTTACGAATGTTAAAGATGCTCCGGATGCTATTCTTAATGCATGGTTCCCGGGTTCTGAAGCAGGAAATGCCATTGCAGACGTTCTTTTCGGAAAAGTAAATCCTTCAGGAAAACTGCCGATGACCTTCCCGAGAAGCTTAGGACAGGTGCCTATTTATTATAATGCAAAAAATACGGGAAGACCGTTGGATCAGAAATTAGTTGACAAATGCGAATACCAAAGATTCCGTTCCAATTATATGGATGAGTGTAATACACCGCTATATCCTTTCGGATATGGGTTGAGCTATACAAAATTCAACTATTCTGATGTTACGGTTTCCAACGCCAATCCAAAAGGAAATCAAACCATTCAGGCCTCGGTAACAGTTACGAATTCCGGAAATTTTGATGGGGCAGAGGTTGTACAGCTTTACATCAGAGATATGGTAGGAAGTATTACAAGACCGGTAAAAGAATTGAAAGGATTCCAGAAAGTAATGCTTAAAAAAGGAGAATCTAAAAAGGTTACCTTTAACATCAGTCCGGAAAATCTGAAATTCTACAACGGAGACCTGAAATACGACTGGGAACCGGGAGAATTTGATATCATGATCGGAACAAGTTCTGAAGATGTAAAACATTCGAAAATCAACTGGACAAAATAAACTTTAAGTCACTCAATTTGAGTGACTTTTTTGTATATTAGAGTAAGATTAACCACCAGAAAACTTTAAAATAAAACATATGAAAAAAACAATCTTATTCACTTTGATGTTTCTTTTTTCCTTAATGCCGGCTCAAAAAAAGACTCCGGTTGTAGGAAATGACAGAGATGTTCACGGATGTATTGGCTCAGCAGGCTATACATATTCCCAGATAAGAAATGAATGTGTACGCGTTTTTGAACAAAAAATCAAGCTCAAAGAAGTAGATTCCGATAAAGGTTACGCTTCAATGACTGCGGTTATTTTCAGCAAAAACATGAAAAAAGCAGAAATATTTATTCCGGACGGCGCCGCAAAAAGTATTATCCTTGAAAGACAAGGCAAAAGCAAAGTGTGGAAAAGCGAAAAGGCAATTAAAGATAGTTATGTATTAATTCCTTACAAGAAAAAAGGGTATCAGATTAAGAAAAATGATGTAGTAATTTATCATTAATAAACACAAAGCCATTCTCAGGAGTGGGTTTTATTATTTAATTCTTATTCATTTGATATTTTGTAACATGATTCAGTCGCAAAAAACGATTTTCAACTC
The DNA here is from genome assembly GCF_025736815.1 of Chryseobacterium sp. PET-29. Lineage (NCBI taxonomy): Bacteria > Pseudomonadati > Bacteroidota > Flavobacteriia > Flavobacteriales > Weeksellaceae > Chryseobacterium > Chryseobacterium sp. PET-29. The sequence continues at coordinate 464,163 of NZ_CP107053.1, forward strand.
TCAAGGAAAAACCCTATTTTTGCATAGCTAAAAAGTAAAAGAAAGAATGAATTCCTACAAAAATCCATTGGAAGAACGCTATTCCAGCGAAGAAATGTTGTTTAACTTCTCTCACAACAATAAATTCCAGAACTGGAGAAAGCTTTGGATTGCCCTTGCTGAAATCGAAAAAGACCTTGGCCTTGAAATCACAGACGAGCAAATTGCTGAGTTGAAAGCCAATGCAGAAAATATCGATTACGAAAAAGCAGCTGAATATGAGAAAAAATTCAGACATGATGTAATGGCTCACGTTCACGCTTATGGTGATGTGGCACCTTCAGCCAAAGGAATTATTCACTTGGGAGCAACTTCGGCGTTTGTAGGAGATAATACAGATTTGATTCAGATTCGTGACGGACTTTTAATTTTAAAGAAAAAGTTGGTTAACGTAATGAAGAATTTAGCAGATTTTGCTATTCAATATAAAGATTTACCGACTTTAGGTTTTACCCATTTCCAGCCTGCTCAGCTTACTACTGTCGGAAAAAGAGCAACGCTTTGGCTGCAAAGTTTAGTGCTGGATATAGAAGAACTTGATTTCTTCCTGGAAACATTAAGATTCAGAGGGGTAAAAGGAACAACCGGAACTGCTGCGAGTTTCCTTGAGCTTTTTAATGGTGATTACTCTAAAGTTAAGCATTTAGACAAAGAATTGTCCAAAAGATTCGGTTTTGAAAAAGTTTTCGGAGTTTCCGGACAGACTTACGATAGAAAAATTGATGCTAAAGTAGTTGCTTTATTAGGAAATATTGCTCAATCTGCCCATAAATTCACCAACGATTTACGTTTGCTTCAGAACCTTAAAGAAATTGAAGAACCATTTGAGAAAAACCAGATCGGTTCGTCTGCAATGGCGTACAAACGTAATCCGATGAGAAGCGAAAGAATCGGAGCATTGGCAAAATATGTGATGTCTCTTACAACAAGTTCTGCAATGGTAGCTTCAACACAATGGTTTGAAAGAACACTGGATGATTCTGCTAACAAGAGATTAACGATTCCTCAGGCGTTCTTGGCAGTTGATGCAATTCTATTAATCTGGAATAATATCATGAACGGAATTGTAGTGTATCCGAACAGAATCAACAAACATATTATGGAAGAGCTTCCTTTTATGGCGACAGAATATATCATCATGGAAGAAGTGAAAGCTGGTGGCGACCGTCAGGAAATCCACGAAGTAATCAGGGTTCATTCTATGGAAGCTTCCAAGCAGGTGAAAGTGGAAGGAAAAGAAAACGATCTTATCGAAAGAATCCTGAATGACCATTCATTAAAACTGGATAAGTCGAAATTAAAAGAAGTGCTTGATCCGAAGAATTTCATCGGTTTTGCCCCCATCCAGACAGAGGAATTTATCAAAAACGAAGTACAGCCGATTATCGACCAGAATAAAGATCTGATCGGATTGGAGGCTGATCTTAAAGTATAATACAATATGCAGTCTTTTGGGCTGCATATTTTATTTTAATCACACCAAATAATCCATATGAAAAAAATACTTTTAGCCATTTTATTAATGCCTATACTTTCTTTTTCCCAGGATAAAGAAATTTTAAAGTATTTTAAATCAAAAGATTCTTTGGTTGGGGTGAAAAATCAGGATGGTAAAATTATTGTTCCGGCTCAGTTCAAAATTTTTTCTTATTTGAAAGACGGAGAATTGGTAAAAGGAGAAACCATTTATTTTGACGGACCAAAACGAGACGAGAAACAGGAAAAAAATGCATGGGGATATGTCTATGACAGAAAGGGGAATTTCCTTTATAGACCTTTCTTTTATGACAACGGAGCCGATTATTTCTCCGAAGGGGTAAGAAGGTTTGTTAAAAATGGAAAAGTGGGATTTGTAGACAGAAACGGAACGGTTATCATTAAGCCTGAACATGATTTTGTATCTTCGTTTAATTATGGATATGCTGCTTTTTGTGACGGCTGTGACTGGGAAAAAACTGAAGACGAGCACAAAGCAATCGTTGGAGGAACATGGGGTATGATGAATTTCAAAGGAGAAATTATAAAGCCTGTTTCAAAATCTGAAAATACGGTTGAAGTGGACGGAAAATATTATCCGAATCCATTCAGATACAATGAAAAAGAGAAGACTATTCTTCAGTTTTTCGAAAAGCATAACAAAAAAATTTCAGAACTATATTATGTTAATCATTACACAGAATTATCTGAAAATGAAAAGAAATTATTCTTTGAGATCGTAGAAAGGCCAAAGGAAAATTTCCCGTTTTATCAGGTAAATACCTATGATTACAGAAAAGTAGAAACAGGATTGATGTATGATTTTAAATTTCTAATCTCAGAAAACGGCAAAACCATTTTTGCGTTGGATGATGATAATGAAAAGATTTCTTTTGAAAAATGGCTTGAAAATGAAAAGAAGGAAGCCGCGCAATTTCAGAAAGAACATCCGGATCATCCGAATAAATTAAGTAAATGAAAAATGTTGAAAATGTTTAATTCCGTAGGAATGAAATCTGTGTAGGAATTAAGATTTAAACGATATGAATTCCGTAGGAATGCTATTTTTGCAAAAATGATGAAAATAAAATATGCCAAATACCTATACCCAAATTTATATTCAGGTTGTTTTTGCTACAAAAGGAAGAAATATTAAAATTAAATCAGAAGTTAGAGCTGAAATTGAAAAATATATTTGTGGAATATTTAACAATAAGAAACAAAAAGTATTAGCGATTTATGCAAATCCTGATCATCTTCATGTTTTCTTTAGTTATAAAAATTTGCAAATAACAATTCCGGAATTAATTAAAACGGTTAAAATTGAGTCTACAAATTTTATTAATGAAAAGACATTATGTTTTGGTAAATTTTCCTGGCAAGAAGGTTATGGTGCTTTTTCTTATGCAAAAAGTCAGAAAGATAAAGTTGTAAATTATGTATTAAACCAGGAAAAACATCATTCAAAAAAAACTTTCAAAGAAGAATATATTGAAATGTTGAATGTTTTTGAAATTGAATTTAAGAATGAATATTTGTTTGAATTCTATGATGAAGAAAAATAATTTTGTGATTGCAGAATTATTTTGAAACTTCCAATGAAATGAAAATAGCAGTCCTACGGACTGCAAATTTAATTTAAACAGGTTTTCTACACAGCTATGATTCCTACGGAATCACATTAGAAAATTATATCATTCCGTAGGAATGAAATCTGTGTAGGAATAAAATTAAATAATGCACGCATTCCGTAGGAATGCTATCTTTGTAAGATGAAAAGGCGGTGCAGCCACATAAAATTTGAAATAAAAAATAAATCTAATAAAATCTGACATCTAATGTCTCAAAACAAAAGAATTTTCGTAGAAAAAAGAGGAATTTTCGATGTGGAAAGTCCAAAAATTTTTGATGAAGTAAAAGCAGTAGTATCCGAAGTACAGCAAGTAAAAGTGTACAATGTGTACGATATCTTCGGACTGAATGACGGAGAATTTGAAAAAGTAGTCAACAGTACCTTCGTAGATCCCGTAACCGATATTCTGCACGAAGAAAATCCGGCAAAAGGAATTTATTTCGCAATGGAATTTTTACCTGGCCAGTATGATCAGCGCGCAGATTCTGCACAACAGTGTATTGCGTTGCTCACTGAAAATGAAAAGTCTAAAGTAAGAAGTGGTAAATTAATAGAATTCGAAGGAATTTCAGAATCGGATTTGGTTAAAATAAAAGATCTTCTTATCAATAAGGTTGAATCACAGGAAAAAGATTTAACCATTTTAGATATTCCTGCAGAAGAAACACCTTCAAAAGTAATCATCCACGAAAATTTTATTAATTTTGATGATGCGCAGTTAGAAATATTTTATAATTCTCACGGTTTTGCATTAGGCCTGGATGATTTGAAATTCATTCAGGAATATTTTAAATCAGAACAAAGAAACCCTACGGAAACTGAACTGAAAGTTTTAGATACCTACTGGAGCGACCATTGTCGTCACACAACTTTTGAAACACAGTTATCAGACATTGAGTTTGAAGGACAGTTTAAACATACATTGGAAAAAATTTTCAATGATTATATCGAAAAAAGAAAATTTCTCGGCCGTGAATTAAAACCTATTTCCTTAATGGATTTAGCAACCGTTTGCGCCCGATATTTCCATAAAACAGGTCAATTGGAGAACTTGGTAGTTTCCGATGAGATCAATGCCTGTACGATTCAAATCGAAGCGGAATACGATGGTAAAAAAGAACCGTGGTATTTATTATTCAAAAATGAAACACACAATCACCCAACAGAAATCGAACCTTTTGGTGGTGCTTCAACGTGTTTGGGAGGCGCTATCAGAGATCCTTTATCAGGACGTTCTTTTGTTTTCCAGGCGATGAGATTATCGGGTGCGGCAGATGTACTTGAGCCAGTGGATAAGACATTACCGGGTAAATTACCTCAAAAAACAATCACAAAGCAGGCTGCAAACGGATATTCTTCTTACGGTAACCAGATTGGTCTTGCGACTACAATGGTTTCTGAAATTTATGATGAAGGCTATAAAGCGAAAAGAATGGAAGTTGGTTTTGTTGCCGGTGCGGTTCCTGTGGATTGGGTAAGACGTGAAAAACCTGAAGCTGGTGATTCTATCATCATTTTAGGCGGGGCAACAGGTCGTGACGGAGTAGGAGGAGCCAGCGGAAGTTCAAAGGAACAGGACGAAACGTCCATCCACACGATGAGTTCTGAAGTTCAGAAGGGAAATGCTGTTGAAGAACGTAAAATCCAGAGATTATTCAGAAATCCCGAGGTAACGAAATTGATTAAAAAATCGAATGATTTCGGAGCCGGCGGTGTTTCCGTTGCAATCGGTGAAATCGCTGATTCTTTGGAAGTTAATTTGGATGTTTTACCTTTAAAATACGAAGGTTTGAATGGAACCGAACTTGCTATTTCCGAATCTCAGGAAAGAATGGCAGTTGTGGTTGAACCAAAAGATAAAGAAAAATTCATCAAGTTCTGTGAAGCTGAAAACATTGTTGCTGTTGAGGTTGCAAAAGTAACTGATTCCGGAAGAATGCAGATGTTCTGGAAAGGTGATAAAATTGTTGATCTTTCAAGAGCATTTCTTGATACCAACGGTTGTTCAAAAAGTCAGGAAGTTAAAATTACTCACCTTAATGAAGTAAAAGAAGAAACTCAGACATTTAATGAAGAGAATTTCTTAAAAATATTAAGCGATAAAAATGTTGCTTCTCAAAAAGGTTTGCTGGAAATGTTCGATTCTTCTATTGGTGCGACTACGGTTGCGATGCCTTTAGGTGGAAAATATCAGCAGACTCTGATGGAAGGAAGCGTTCAGACATTGCCAATTATCGGGGCAAAAGATATTGAAACGGTTTCTTTGGCAAGCTGGGGTTTTGATGCTGAAATTTCAAAACTGAATTCTTTGCTCGGAGCTTCTTATGCGGTAGTGGAAAGTGTTGCGAAAATCGTAGCCATGGGTGGTGACTATAAAAATATCAGATTAAGTTTCCAGGAATATTTTGAAAAATTAGGTCAGAGCCCTGAAAAATGGGGCAAGCCGCTGGCTTCTTTATTGGGAGCTTATGATGCACAGATGAACCTCGGTTTGGCAGCCATCGGAGGTAAGGATTCAATGAGTGGAACGTATCAGGATCTGAATGTTCCGCCAACATTGATTTCTTTCGCGTGTGCCAACGGAGAAAAGAAAAATATCATCTCTCCTGAATTTAAAAACGCAGGAAATAAAATATACTTCTTCAATCATGTCGCTCAGGAAAACGGACTTCCGCATTATGATGCTTTAAAAGGTATTTATGAATTTATTTTCGAAAATATTAAAGCCGGAAAAATTATTTCTGTAAAAACAGTGAAAGAAGGCGGAGTTGCCGTTGCTTTAGCAAAAATGAGTTTCGGAAACAGGTTAGGTGCTGAAATTACAGTTGATGAAAACGTTTTATTAGCTAAAAATATCGGTAGCTTAATTATCGAATCTAAAGAGGAATTAAGCTCTGTAAACCTTCAATTAATCGGAGAAGTTGTTTCAGACGAAGTTTTAACGATCAACAATCAGCCAACAACCATCAACAAATTATTAGCAGCTAATACCAATACATTTGAAAATCTTTTCCCAACAATCGAAAAAGGAAAAATTACGGTTGAACCGGATGAAAAATTAAATTCAGTCAATCCAAGAAATATCATCATTAAAAAGCATGGAATCGCTCAGCCAAAAGTATTCGCGCCGGTTTTCCCGGGAACCAACTGTGAGTACGATACGCTGAATGCTTTCGCTAAAGAAGGAGCAGCAATCAGTAGTTTACCTTTAATCAATATCAATCACCAGCTATTGGATGAAAGCATTGATGCCTGGGTTAAAGAAATCAAAACTTCTCAGATTTTAGCTTTCTCAGGAGGTTTCTCTGCAGGTGACGAGCCGGATGGTTCTGCAAAATTCATCGTGAATGTTTTGAAAAACGAGAAAATGAGAAACGCCGTTCATGAACTGTTAGACAGAGACGGAATGATTATCGGAATCTGTAACGGTTTCCAGGCGTTGGTGAAATCAGGATTACTGCCTTACGGAAGAATCAAAGATTTGGATGAAAATTCTCCAACGTTGGCTCACAATGCGATCAGAAGACATATTTCCCAGATGGTGAACGTAAAAGTTCTGAACGATGAATCGCCTTGGTTAAAGGGAATGAAAGGTCAGGTTTACACCATTCCGATCTCTCACGGTGAAGGTCGTTTTATGGCATCGGAAGCTGAAATTCAGAAATTATATGAAAACGGACAGATTGCAACGCAGTATTTAGATTTAGAAGGAAATATCGCTCACGGAATGCCATTCAATCCAAATAATTCATTGTTCGGAATTGAAGGAATAACAAGTCCGGACGGAAAAATTTTCGGAAGAATGGGACACCCGGAACGTTTTGCAGAAGGTTTGATGAAAAATATTCCTACAGCGAATTATCACAATATCTTTAAAAATGGAGTGGAATACTTTAAATAAGTTGCTGGCTTTTAGCAATTAGCTTTGGCTTTAAAATGTTAAAAATAAATGAATAATAATTCAAATAAACAAATGACTGTCATCAATGGCAGTCATTTTTCAAATCTGGAAGGTTTCTATGAAGAAATTTCCCGGCTTTTCTTAAAGGATGAAGAATGGAAAGTCGGGACACTGGATGGTTTCGATGATATTTTATACGGATTTAAGGGTGGAATTATCTGGAAAAATTCTCAAAAATCGAAAGAAAATTTAGGGGTAAATCTGACTAAGGAATTTTACGAAATTAAAATCAGACAAGGGAAGCCTTTTGATACCAAATTAATTCAGCAAAAGCTAGATGAACTGGTGGATGGAAACGGACAAACCTTATTTGAAATTTTAGTTGAAATTATTGGATCACATAAAAATATTACATTAGTTTTGGATTGATTATTTGATTAGAATAACGATTGGTATTAATAATGTTGTGCTGAGCCTGCCGAAGCATCTTAATAATCTTCAACTTTTTAATCAAAATCTTATTGTTTTAATTTAATTAAAAAAAATCATCAATGCCTAATCTGTTTTCCTACGGAACACTGCAAAAAGAACAAGTCCAAATCGAAACTTTCGGAAGAATTTTACAAGGACAAAAAGACATTCTCACAGGCTACAAGCTTAAAATGCTGGAAATTAAAGATCCTGAAGTTTTACGGAAAAGCAAGGAAAAATATCATCCGATTCTGGAATTTTCAGGAAATCCGGAAGATGAAGTGGAAGGGGTATTGTTTGAAGTTACAGACGAAGAAATTCTACAGGCCGATAAATATGAAGTGGATGATTATAAAAGGGTGGAAAGTGTTTTTAAATCAGGAAAGTCAGGCTTCATTTATGTCGGAAAATAATCTTATGTAAGAATAATAATGAGCTAACTTCGAAGTATATCTGTTAAAACATTTAATTAAAGATGAAGTTTAAATATATTTCCAGTAAATTAAAATTCCTGTAATGACTGATGCCACGGCCAGAAGAAGTACTGCTCCGGCAGAAATATCTTTTATAAAACCAATCCTCTTATCAAATTCAGGTTGAATTATGTCACAAATCCTTTCAATAGCCGTATTAAAGATTTCAGCAGCTAATACGGCAGAGGATATAATGATAATCAAAACCGCATCAGTTGTAGTAAGTTTTAGGTAAAAAATCAAAAAAAGATTAATAAAAAATGCGGCGGTTTCTATCTGGAAATTCCTTTCACTTTTCACCATCATCAAAACTCCGCGGAAAGCATTGAAAAAACTGTTATGAAGAGGCGGTTTTCGCATAGTGAAAAGATATTTGCAAATATAATTATTTGCTTGAAGAAAATGCTTATCTTTAGTCATTATCAATTTGATACTGTTGATATCGGAAAAGAAACGGAAACAATCTGAATCTTTTGATGGTTGTTAATAACTCTCAGGATTATTCTTTTCCATCTGTTTTCTATTTATTATATTTGTAAAAATTTATTTTTGAATCTATGAAATTTATTATTTCAAGTGGTGAACTGCAGAAAGCTTTGCAAACTGTAAGTGGCGTAATATCAAGCTCTCAGTCGAGACCGATTTTAGAAAATTATCTTTTTGAATTAGACGGAACTCAGGTTACCATTACAGCATCTGATGGCGAGACGACTCTTGTTACTTCTCTGGAAGTAAAGTCCGATGATACCGGTAAATTTGCCGTTCCTGCAAAGATTTTTCAGGATTTTATCAAGACCTACGGAGAACAGCCATTAACGCTTGTTGTAAAAGATAATGCTGAAGGTACCGGAAGTCAGCTTGAGATTTTAGATGAAAAAGATAACTTTGCCGTAGCGTTGGATAATGCAGACGACTATCCGGAGCTTCCGGAATTTGATGCCGCACAAAGCGTTACCATGTCTGCAGGAGTTTTATCTGAAGCACTTACCAACACGCTTTTTGCAACCAGCAACGATTCTCTTCGTCCTGTGATGACGGGAGTTTTATTCCAGTTCGGGGAAAATGAAACCAATTTTGTTTCTACTGATTCCCACAGACTGGTTGTATATAAAAGAAATGATCTGATGAATGCCGAGCCAATGGAATTCATCATGCCGAAAAAACCGCTCAACATTTTCAAAAATATTCTTGCAAGCTCAAATGACGATGTAACGATCGATTTCAATGAGAATATGGCAAGATTTACTTTCGGAAAACATACCTGGATCTGTAGATTGATCGATGGAAAATATCCGAACTATACGGCAGTAATTCCGAAAGAAAACCCTAATGTATTAACGATCAACAGAAATCTTCTTTTGGGAGCAATCAAAAGAGCTTCCATCATGTCGAACAAATCTACCAACCAGGTACGATTTAAATTATCCGCCAATATTCTTCATCTTCATGCGGAAGATACCGAGTATGCAAATAAAGCAGACATGCAGATCCCTTGCGATTATAACGGTGAAGATATCAATATCGGGTTCAGTTCTAAATTCTTAACGGAAATGCTTACCATTCTTGGATCAGACGATATCACCATGAAAATGTCCCAGCCTAACAGACCGGGAATTATCGAGCCTCTTGATGGTCTCGAAGAAAACGAAAGTATCTTAATGTTATCAATGCCGGTAATCGGGTTGTAGTATTAATTTAAATAAAATATAAGAGGTTTTGATTTTTTCAAAGCCTCTTTTTTAGTGAATGAACAATCAATTTTTGCCATGAAAAACATTTTAACATTAATCTTTTTATTACAGTTTCTTATCTCGTTTTCGCAAAATATTAAAATTTACCATCAGAAAAAAGGAGACACCATCACTTATTACACAGATAATCAGGAGATCTATCCTGTATCATTTGTTTTTGTCCACCAGCCGGAAGTAGAAAATATGAAAAGTCCTGAACCTTTTAGAATGACTCAGGTTTTTCCTCCAAAATCAGTTAAAAATAAAGTGGCAAGTTTTATTATAATTGATGATTCTAAAAAATGGAGTATAAAAAAGATGCCCGGATACATGACGTATATTGGAGATGTAACCATTAAAAATTTTGATTCAGACTATCAGTATGATCTTCCTTTTAAGACTGGTAAATCTTTCACGGTTTTTCAGGGATATAACGGCTCATTTTCTCACCAGAATGAAAATTCTTTGGATTTTACCATGCCTGAGGGAACAGAAATTGTAGCAGCACGGGAAGGAATAGTAGTAGATTTGGTGAGCAATAATAATTTTTCATGTCCTACGAGAAGCTGCGCAGATAAAGCCAATTATATAACGATTTTGCATCCGGACGGAACATTTGCCCAGTATTATCACTTAAAACAAAATGGAGTGAAAGTCAATATAGGAGACCAGGTAAAGAAGGGCAGCGTAATTGGTTTGAGCGGAAATACGGGATGGAGTAAAGGACCGCATTTACATTTTGTAACTTATCTTTCCAGCACTACCGCTGATAAGCTTATGAAAACCGTAAAAACTCTTTTTAAAACAGGTAATGGAACAAAGGCAGAATATCTTGCGGAAAAAAAGACCTATTCAAAAAACTACTGATAAACTTGGGTAATATTTCGCGGGCACATTAAAATTTGTATAGAAATTAAACCTTTAAAGTTTGTTATAAATTTCCCTGTTTCTCAAAAAAACACGACATTTGTAAACTTAAAATTCAACTCAATTTTTCAAATATATCAGATGAAACCGTAAGATTACATCTGGCTTAGAAAAAATAAAAATTATCAGATGAAAATATCGAATAACTGGCTTAAAGACTTTATCAAAACGGAATTGAAAACTGAAAGAATCGGTGAGTTCCTTACGGATATAGGTCTTGAAGTTGAAGGGATAGAAAAATTTGAAAGTATAAAAGGCAGCCTGGAAGGAATTGTTGTAGGTAAAGTATTAACCTGCGAAAAGCATCCGAATGCAGACAAGCTCAAAAAAACAACGGTAGACGTTGGAAACGGGAAAATATTAAATATTGTTTGCGGTGCTCCTAATGTAGAAGCCGGACAAACGGTTCCTGTAGCAGTAGTCGGAACAAAGATCTATGATAAATCCGGGAGCTTTTTTGAAATTAAAGAAGCCAAAATCAGGGGAGAAGTTTCCCAGGGAATGATCTGTGCGGAAGATGAACTGGGATTAAGTGATGACCACGGAGGAATTATGGTGCTTGATGAAGAAAAGTTTGAAGTAGGAAAAAAATTCGCTTACTATTTTGAAATTATAAATGACGAAGTTCTTGAAATCGGTTTAACGCCAAACAGAACCGATGCTATGTCTCATTATGGTGTGGCAAGGGACCTTCATGCTTATCTTTCTACAAATAAACAAAAATCCGATTTTGAGAAAGTTTCTTCTGTTGTGCTGAGCAATGAGGGAACCCACGATTTTAAATTGGTAGTGGAAGATGCGGAATTATCTCCCAGATATATCGGAGCAGTAATTGAAAATGTAAAAGTAGGCGAGTCTCCGTCATGGCTGAAAGACCGGCTGAAAGCGATCGGATTAAGCCCTATCAACAATGTGGTGGATATTACCAACTACATTCTTCACGGTTTCGGCCAGCCGTTGCACGCTTTTGATGCAGATAAGATTGCAGATAAGACCGTAAAAGTAGGAACTGTAAAAGAAGGAACGAAATTCACAACTCTTGACGGTGTGGAAAGAACGCTGAACGGTTCTGAGATCATGATCAAAGACGGAAAAGACAATCCAATGTGTATTGCCGGAGTTTTCGGTGGTGCCAATTCAGGTGTTTCCGCTGAAACTAAAACCATTTTCCTGGAAAGTGCTTATTTTAATCCTGTTGCCGTAAGAAAAGGTGCCAAATTCCACGGGTTGAATACGGATGCTTCTTTCAGGTTTGAAAGAGGGGTAGATCCTAACATTACCAGAACAGCCATTACTCATGCCATTAAATTAATTCAGGAATTAGCTGAAGGAAAATTAGCAGGTGATTTGCTGGAAGAATATCCTAAGAAAATTGAAGATAATTATGTAATCATCAGATTTTCTAAAATCGAACAAATTTTAGGGACGAAAATTCACAGGGAAAAAGTAAAAGAAATCTTAAAGGCACTTGATATTCAGGTTTTAAATGAAATTCAGAACGGACTTGAAATTTCTGTACCGGCTTACAGAGCAGATGTGACGAGAGAGATTGACGTCATCGAAGAGATTTTAAGAATTTACGGTTACAATAAAATTGATGCTCCTCAAAAGATATCTTTTACTCCGGTTAAACTTCATGCCAAAGATCAGGATGAGCTGGAAAACAGCTGGGCAAGAATATTGCAAAGCCTTGGCTTCAACGAAGTGATGAATAATTCATTAACTTCGGTGAAAGATGAGAAGGACGCCGTAAAATTGTTAAATCCATTAAGCAGTGATCTTGCATTCATGAGAAAGTCTTTATTGGAAGGACTCTTACAGAATGCCATCTATAATATCAACAGGAAAAATCAGGATATCAAATTCTTCGAATTTGGGAAAATCTATCATAAAAGAGAAAAATACGAAGAAAGAAAGCAGCTTGGAATTCTTGTTACGGGAAGAGATGTTGCTGAAAACTGGCTGCAGCCGAAGTCTGCAACAAGTTTTTACAATTTGAAAGCTTACGTTAAAGTTTTGCTGGAAAGATTAGCCATTGATTATAAAGAAGTGGCTCTTTCAGAGGAAAGATTCTCCGATGCGCTGGCTTACGAGGTTGACGGTAAAGTTTTGGTAAGAATAGGAAAAGTTTCCGCTCAGATGCTGAAAGATTTTGATATTGATCAGGAATGTTTTTATGCAGAAATCGAACTTGAATTTGCCCAGAAACTGCGCTCTGACAATGATCTGAAATTTAAGGACATTCCTAAATTCAACAAAATCCGAAGAGATTTGGCATTATTGATTGATAAGAATGTAAATTACGAAGACCTTTATCAAACCGCCAAAAAGAATAAATCTCCATACATCAAAAACATCAATCTGTTTGATGTATATGAGGGGAAAAATCTTCCGGAAGGTAAAAAATCCTATGCTATGAGCTTTGAGCTCCTGAATGAGGAAAAAACGCTTGAAGAGAAAGAAATTACGGCAGTAATGGATTCACTTATCAAATCATTCCAGAAAGAATTCAATGCGGAATTGAGAGGCTAATTGTTATTTTAAATATAAAGATTAAATACATCAATAGAAACGGGCTATTATCCTGAGCATGTCGAAGGAAGCCCGTTTTTTATTACAACCAAATGCCATTGGTTTTACCCAAAACATAATATAAAAATAATATTTCGTAATAAATAGAAATTCTAAATCACGATCTGCTGCCTTAGAAACGATGATTACATCTATATATTCTTAAAAATTTTCATTGAAAACTACCGTTAAAAGAATAATAAAATCTTTGCAACCCTTTTTAAATAATAATATTTCCGTAAATTTGATTTCAATCAAAAAGAAAAAAATGAAAAATCTTTTTTTAAGTTTATGTACTGCAGTGGTTTTGGTTTCCTGCGGAGCAATGTCCGGTTCTGCTTCAAAAGTAGGTAAGGCGCAGCCTTCACTTTCCGGTACTAAATGGGCTTTGGCTGAAAATGTGAAAGGAAAGATTCCTACCCTGAATATTGATGGTGAAAAGATCAATGGAAATACGGGATGCAACAACTATTTCGGAACAGCTAAAGTAGAGCCTTCCACAGGTAATTTCTCTGCCAGCCAGATGGGTTCTACCAAAATGGCTTGTGAGAATATGAGCGTAGAAAAGAACTTTATGGATATGATGTCTAAAGCTAATAAATATGTCATCACAGGAAATGTTCTTGAATTGTATCAGGATAATCTCCTGCTGTTAAAATTCAATAAGGCAGAATAAAATAAAAAGAAAGGAACTCGTCTGAGTTCCTTTTTTATGTTTAGATTGTTATTAATCTTCCTCTTCTTCGTCGTACTTAGCCAACTCTTCATCACACCATTTAAACGCAGCTTCTACCACTTTTGTAGCTTCATCTGCCATAGTTTCCTCATCATCACCTTCAAGATCATCCAGCCATTCTACTTCTTCCTCCTCAACATTCAGGATGAATCTCGGATATTCTGTGTGAACTACGAACAAATCTTCTGGAAATTCCGAATTATCTGCTAATAAAAACTTTGGTAATTTCATTTTTTTAATGTTTTAACTTTGAATCAAAGATAATAAAATTATTGGTATTTGTTCTTGTCTATCTTTATTTTTTGCAAAACTTTATGCCTCGTTAATGTTGTTTTACTTAAAGTGTCTTTCGGCTTAAAACTCAGGGTAACATTCGGATTTACGGTGCTTATCAGTTCCGCTACCTGTATTTTGTCAAGATCTTCGGCAGTTTCCAGATAGAATTTCAAAGGTACCTTATCCAGTTTTTCTGATCGTAAAAACTGTTTCATCTGCTTTCTGTTTTCCAGGTAATTGCCTTTGGATAACCAGGTGAAAAGCATTCCTGAAGCAAGACTTAAAAAACCGATCGCATATACGTTATTGTTGAATAGAAGGAAAAGCTTTCTGAAATATACCAGCCATACTGCAAAGCTGAACGGAGCCATTAAACGGTAATCAATAGGATTTACAGAATAAAAATATTGTATCAAATAGGAACAGACAATCCCCGAAATGCTGATGAAAACAAAGAAAAATTCAATCTCGGAAAGTTTAAATCTGATAAATAACCAGCATATCAAAAGGATGTTTAAAAGCCCGATACCATAGATGGCATAATTGATGATTCCTCCTCCCGGATTTGCAATATGAATGAAAGGATTAAAAGTGGTGCATAACCCCTGAAATAGTTCCACCAAAAGCCTGGAAGTAGAATGCAGACCGATTTCGAGAAATTCATTGACGTAGTTTTGATTAAAATAATCAATGAATAAAAATTTATATAAAACCACGAATATACCACCGGTCAAACCTGAAATAATAAAGACCGCCGAGTACTTTCTTTTCAAAAAAATCAATCCGAAAAGTCCGGTCCCGGCCATAATAAAAAGCGAACTGTACCGTATATTGTACAGTGCAATTAAGGATAATGAAAGATAAAAAACAGCTTTGCCTTTTTCCAGCCTGCCTTCAATAATTAAAGAACAGGTGTAGAGAAATAGCAGCACAAAAGGCAGTATCAGTGCTTCACTCATCGTATAGGAGTAAATCGACAGAAAGCTGAAAAGTGCACATAAAACCACAGATTCTTTAAAGAAGAATTTCTTTTTCCAGGTAAAAAAAAGAATAAACAGGAAGGCTGAAATCCCTACAATTTTACTGCTCCAGAATTCATCCGCCCCAAAAAAAGTAAAAATCTTAATGCTTACAGGATAACCTAAAGGAGTAGTGGTATTATCAATCGTCGGAAAAACATGGGCAAACCTCATATAACGGATAGAATCCGGGTTGGTTCTGCCTTTTTCGTTCAGTAAAAAACGCAAAATGATCATCATTAACGTAATGATGATCATTGATATCTGAATATTTCGTTCTTTAAATTTCATGGATGGTGAAATTAATCAATTTTGTAACGCAAATCAATTAAAATGCACAGTTGATCATCCACTATTCATTTTCCTTATTTCGAAAACATTTTCGCCACTTTTTCAGCTTTCTTGCTTTCAGAATAATCATAGAAGCCTTCTCCTGATTTTACCCCTAATTTTCCAGCCATCACCATATTTACCAATAATGGATTTGGTGCATATTTCGGATTTTTAAAGCCATCGTACATTACATTCAGGATTGCCAGACAAACATCAAGACCGATGAAATCTGCCAATTGAAGCGGTCCCATCGGATGAGCCATTCCCAATTTCATTACCGTATCAATTTCCTCAACACCGGCAACACCGTTGTATAAGGTTTCGATAGATTCATTGATCATCGGCATAAGGATTCTGTTAGCCACAAATCCCGGATAATCATTAACTTCTACAGGAACTTTTCCTAACGTTTTGCTCATTTCGTAAATCGCATTAAAAGTTTCTTTGGAAGTAGAATATCCTTTGATGATCTCTACAAGCTTCATGATAGGAACAGGATTCATAAAGTGCATCCCGATTACTTTATCCGCTCTTTTGGTGGCAGCCGCGATCTTCGTAATGGAAATAGAAGAGGTATTGGTGGCCAGAATGCAGTTTTCCGGTGCAAACTCATCCATCTGACCGAAAATTTTCAGTTTTAATTCCTGATTTTCCGTTGCTGCTTCTACGATAAGATCTGCAGAGCTCACCGCATCCTGAAGTGCAGTGAAAGTATTAATATTGCCTAATGTTTCAGCTTTTTGTTCTTCTGTAAGGTTTCCCTTTGCAATTATTCTGTCGAGATTGGTAGTAATGGTTTTCAGCCCTCTGTCCAAAGCTTCCTGAGATACATCTACCAGGTTTACTTTAAAACCACTTTGTGCAAAAGTATGGGCAATACCATTTCCCATGGTTCCGGCTCCGATAACGACAATGTTTCTGATCATTTTTCCTTATTTAGTTAATTAATTTTTATTTGATTAGGGTTAAATTTCTTGCGTTTGAAAGATCGGCTTTTTTGATGACTTCAGTCTCGTCAAAGCTTACATTACCGTCTCGGTTAGGCTTTTTCATTCTGTTTTGGGCATCAATTGCTGCTTTCAGACCGTTTACAAACTGCATTTTCTGAGTTTTAGAAAATGTATCGGTTCCGATATACAGATTGAATTCTCCTTCTCTTCCCAGTCCGTTCTGTCGGTAAACTTCAAAATTTTTTATTTTATTTTTGGTCCTGAATGTATTGATAAAATCCATTACCGGCTTATCGGAAGGCGTACCGCAGCAAATGCTGTGATAACCCACGACAAGATAATTTTCGTTTTTCTGTGCAAAGAATAATACTGTGCTGAATAGCCCTATTGTTAATAATATTTTTTTCATTTTAACGGTTTTAAAATTAAGGTTAAATTTTTACTTATTAAAATAATCCCAGACCGACTTTGATATATCCGAAATCATTTTGCAGTTGACCACATTCGTTTCCGTTGAGTTACTGACAAATACAGCTATTGCATAATGTTTGCCATTCGGTAAAGTAACGATGGCAATTTCATTTTCAGCGCCCGTTAAGCCTGCGTTGTTCTTTCCGGAAGCTCCCGTTTTTCGCGCTACGGGTGTATTTTCCGGAAGTTGTTCAATCAGTTTATTTTTTCCGGTAGAGGTAGAAAGCATTACTTTCATCAGGTAGTCCGTAGATTTTTTTGAAAGTAATTTTCCATCATAGAATTTTTTCAGAACATCCGTTGCGGAAGATGCGGTACTGTAGTTTTGATATTGTGCATTCCAGTCTTTATGCATTTCTGCTTCATTAAATTTTATCTGAAAGCCTTTCAATCCTTTAGCATCCATAAATTTCTGTACCTTTTGTGTTCCTCCCAGTAATTTCAGGAGAATATCGCAGCCGTTATTATCACTTTTAGCGACCGTATATTCAAGGATTTCGCTTAGAGGTACTTCAACATTTTCCTTCGGATATTTATCGCGAAGCGGCGACCAGGTATTTTCATGTAAATTGGCATTATTTAAAAGGATTTTTTGATTCAGTGACAGTTTTCCCTTATCAATATAATCCAGGACAGCTGCAGCAATATGAAATTTAAAAACGCTTTGCATCGGGAGTTTCTTGTCGGCATTTTTATTGTATTTAAAACCATTTTCAAAACCCAGAACGGAAATTCCTACCGTAGCATTTTTATCTTTAATAATTGCGTTGATTTTTTGTTCTAAAACAGATTGCTGGCCAAAAACAAATGCCGAAATCAAAACAAATAATAACCCGATTTTTTTCATAATATTTTGTTTGATATTTACCGCAAGAGGTAAAAGATAGTTTATAGTGTTAATATTTTAGCTTATTTAAAGTCTGCAAAATAATAAACTCAGAAATTTTAGCTAATGTATTCTATTGTATAATAAAGATTAGTGCTAAAATCTGTTGTTTCTTTTGCGGTTAAAAAATTAAAAAAATAAATCCCTTTCAGATAACTAAAAGGGATTTGCAATTTAAGATTTTTTCTTATTTCACCTCAAAATAATTAAGGTTTATACCATCATTTTCGAAATAGATCCGGATTTTATTTTCTCCTTTTTTAAGTCTGATACCTTTCACAGAAAGGGTTTTCCAGTTCTCATTGCCGCCTGTGGATGCTAATGAAACAGTAGATAATTGTTTTCCTGAAGCATCTTCAATCCTGATTTTTGCTGCATTGCTGCTTGCATAATTAAAATCGAAAGTATAGGTTTTGTCGGTTTTGGCGTTAATGGTATATTGAAGCCATTCTCCGCTTTCCGTTTTTCCTACGTAATATTCATTGGTATTGGATTTATAAATGTCGACGCCATCATTTCTCAGCTGGTTTCCTGAATTCCATTCGGATCTTTTCGCCGGATCACTTACCCAAAGATTCACATAATCATTATCAAGGTAAGCTGAACCCATTCTTCCCAGATCATAATCGGTTGCCAAAATTTTACCGGGAGCCTGAAGATTTTTAAAAGGTTTTGTGGAAGCATCCGTTGTCTGCCTGAACATCGCATCAATCACATCATTTTTAACCTCAACATTGCTGAATTTATAGTTTTCTGCAATCTGCATCAGCGCTTTTTTGGCAAATTCTTTCGAAGGTTTTTCGCCGCCGTTCTGCCAGTAATTCAACAATTTCTGATATTCGGGAGTGATTTTTACGTTGGTAACTCCTGCAATATTATCGATTTTTTTCATTGGCCAGAATGCATAACCGATGTTGTGTTTATCCAAAAGCTGAATCAGCTCCGTAAACCACACATTTGAGTTTTCACCTGTTTCGCCCAGCCAGATCGGAATATTGTGCTTTTCACGAAGATCCAATGCAAATTTAATCGTAGCATCATCCGTATAATTCCAGTATTTATGAAAGCTGAAAACCATATTGTTGTCCCAAAGCGGCGTAAGTCCATTGTAATTATTTCCCCAGCCGTTTCCTTCAATGATGATGATGTGCTTTTTATCAACCGTACGTATAGCTTCCGTAATATCTTTCTGAAGTTTCCAAAGCGGTGCATTCGACATTTCATCGGTTCCGTTCGGATTTTTTCCGGTGAAATTGATGTTGGGTTCATTGATTAAATCATATCCTCCGATCCATGGCTCATCTTTATATCTTTCTGCCAGTTTTTTCCATAGCGCAATTGTTTTTTTCTGATTTTCCTCACTTTCCCAAAGAGAAGGTTTTGATTTGTCATTGTCGGAAATATTCACGTCATTTCCCTGTCCGCCCGGAGCAGCGTGCAGATCCAGGATCAGGTACATTTTATTGTCGGCACACCATTTTAAAAGATCATCGGTCATCTTAAAACCTTCTTCCAGCCAGGTATTTTGACCTTTTTTAGATTCTTTTTCAATAGGTAAGGTGTAAAGATTGTAGTGCATCGGAAGTCTTATCGAATTGAATCCGGCTTTCTTCAAAAAATCAATATCCTGTTTGGTAATGCCGTTTTTAAGGTATGCTTTGTAAAACTCATTCATTCCGTCTTCTCCGATGAGTTCAGCAATTTTTTCTTTGATTTTGTATTGAGGTCCGGCAAAATCTGCCGTCTTCAGCATATAGCCTTCCTGAAGCATCCATCCTCCAAGACCCAGACCTCTCAGTTGTACATTTTCACCTTTGTCGTTAACGATTTTTTGGCCGTTGGTTTTTAAAAGCTGCGATGTCCCAAATTGAGACAATAAAAAAGCGGATAGTAGGATGGCTCGTTTCATAGTTGTTTTAATTATTAAATATTATGGGGTATTTTTAAGAATGACTATTTGATAATCACAAATATATTTAAATTTATTGAATAAAAATCAAATATTGTAGCAATATGAAAGTGCTGCCAAAGCTAAAAATGAAAAAAGACCGCTTAAAGTAAGCAGTCTCTTTCCGTATGTATTGTTGTCTGAATTATTTCTTCTTGTAAGCAGCGTCTTTAATTCTCGCTTTTTTACCTCTAAGGTCTCTGAAGTAGTAGATTCTTGATCTTCTAACTCTACCTCTTCTGTCAACTTCAATTTTTTGAAGAGCAGGCATGTTGATTGGGAATACTCTTTCTACTCCTACATCACCAGACATTTTTCTGATCGTGAAAGTTTTTGTAGAACCGGTACCTCTTAATTGGATAACTGTTCCTTTGAAGAACTGAGTTCTTGTTTTCTGACCTTCTTTAATCTCGTAATAAACAGTGATCGTATCACCCGCTTTGAATTCAGGGAATTCTTTTTTTGTAATGTACTTGTCTTGTACGTACTTTAATAAATCCATTATTAATAAAATAAAATGTTTAAGCTAAGCAACTTACACGGACTTCGTCAGAGGTTGAATAACAGGTTGCAAATATACAAATCTTTTTTTCAATATTCCAAACACATTACCATTAAAATATAATGAAATTTTAAAGAAAATTCCGGGTATAAATTAATATTTCCTTGAAGTTACCATCAGATACAGTTTACATGTGTATTTTACTTTTGCACGATGATAAAAAGGGTTTCTTCAGCCTTACTGTTATCAGCTAAACTATTAAAACATTATACAAATTGTACTCATGAAACAGCTTTTATTCTTTTTTTGCTTTGCCGTCCAGATGGCTTTCGGGCAGGCTCTGTATCCTTATTTACAAAATCCGACACCGAATTCAATGATTGTCAGCTGGAAAACATCATCAAATACCGAAACAACCGTTTTTTACGGAACCAATCCAGCCAATCTTAATGTGACCTTTACCGGAACCACTAATATATTTTCCGATACCGGTTACAACAATAATTATTATTATCATACGGCAAAAATCACCAACCTTCAGCCGAACACGAAATATTATTACAAAATCAGAACAGGAAGCAGCGAATCTGCGGTTTACAATTTCAGAACACTGCCTTTGCCGGGGCAGGCTGCAACGGCTAACGGGAAAATCCGTTTCCTGATTATGGGAGACAATCAAATCAAGGCAGAACCGAGATATGACACCTTAACGCTAAATGCCTATAAAAAGCTAAAGGAAAAGTTCGGTCCAAATTCTGATCCTTCCGATAATGTTGCTTTGACTTTTATGGTCGGAGATCAGGTGGATGTGGGAACACTCGATCATTATGAAAATGTTCATTTTAAAAAGAATATCAATCTTTCACCATATCTTCCTATACAGACCACGGTAGGAAATCACGAAACCTACGGAACTCTTGGAATGAATTCTTATTATGCCCACTTTTATATTGATGAAATAAAATATAAAAATATCTCATCCGGAAATGAGAACTATTACGCTCAGCAGGCAGGAAATGTTTTGTTTATCAGTTTAAGTTCTGAACATACCGGTTCTGCGCAGATGACCTGGCTGCAGCAGATTTTAAATGCAGCTGAGAACGATTCTACTGTAGACTGGATTATTTCTTTAAGTCACAGACCTTACCAGGCAGAGCAATATGTAGGAGATATTTCAACGTGGGTAAGAAACAGTGCTGTTCCTCTTTTAACCACTTCTTCAAAATATTTAATGCACGTCGGAGCGCATCACCATTTGTATCACAGGGGACAGCTGAAAAATACACCGAATTACCAGATTATTTCCGGTGGTGTTGCATGGGACCAGTATTGGGGAATGTCTACCGAACAGGATTTTGATGATGTTCAGAAAACCCTTACTGACTGGACGTACCAGATCGTGGAAGTAGATGTGAACACAGGAAAAGTAGATGTTGAATCTTATTCCATCGGAGGAGTGTATCACAAAAAATATAATGAACTGATTGATACGTTCCACCGGTATAAAAATCAGCCGAAACCTGCAAAACCTTCTATTTCAAATATATTTACTACGCCGGTTACTTTGCCTTTAACTTTAAACGGAAGTGCATTTTCAAGTTCGAACGGAGAATTGCTGAATACGACTCAGTTTTTAATTAGTAAAGCTGCCGATTTTTCCATTATTGAAAAGGAATTTTACAGAGATTACGAAAACTGGTTTGGGAAAGACGGAAACGGAACGCCTGATATTACCAAAAACCTTAATGCCGGCGTTGATATTACAAAAGCTACGATCGGTGCAAATTCTATTACCAATGGTGTTTATTATGTGAAAGTACGCTACAGAGACCGAAATATGGAATGGAGTGACTGGAGCGATGTAAAAGAATTTTCGGTAACCGGAAGTGTTGTTTCAAATCCTGTTTTTACTTTAAATAAAACAGAATATCTCCAAAACGAACCAATTACAGCCAATTTTACAGATGGCCCGGGAAATAATCAGGATTGGGTAGGAATTTACAAGAAAGGCCAGAATACTGCGGCGGTAACTTCCCAGGCTTACGTTTATACCAACGGACAGACATCGGGAACAGCTTCATTTCCGAACGGAATTGCTACTAAAGGTCAGTATTTTGCAGGCTTTTTTGCGAACAACAGCTATACGGAAATTACCCCAAGGAAAAACTTTTATGTAGGACCGAAAGTGGTGCTTTCAACAACTTCTGATGTGTATCCTGTTGGCGGAACGGTAACTGTTAATTTCTCCAACGGACCAAATCTTACCAAAGACTGGATCGGAATCTATAAAATGGGACATACGCCGGGGAATGTAAATTCTACACAATGGAGCTACGTGACCACGGCTTCTGGTACACTCAATTTCACAGGTCTTGCAAAAGGATATTATTATGCACAGTATTTCTTAGAAGATGGTTACACGACAATAGGCGAAAAAGTTTTCTTTAAAGTCGGAGATATTGTAACCGAACTCTGGACCAATAAGCCTGTTTACACATTAGGTGAAAATATTACCGCTTCCTGGACCGATTCTCCGGGTATCATCAAAGACTGGCTGGGAATTTATCCTCAGAATATTACCGTTCCAGATGATAATTTTATTTCTTATACGTATTTTGAAGGAATTACCCAAGGTACAAAAACCATTCAGGGAACAGCAGTTCCAACAACACCCGGAAATTATTACATGGTAATGTTTACCAATGATTCGTATACCGAGGTATCCAACAGGGTACAGTTTCAGGTAACCGGCCCGACATTGGGAACGGGAGAAACAAAAACTACTGAGAAAAATGTAATCTTGTATCCGAATCCTACAAAACCGGGAGAACCTACCTTTATAAAGAGTGATTATCCCATAGAAAAAATAGAATTGCTTTCAGCAAACGGAGATCTTCTCTATGAATCAAAAAATATCAACAACCAGCGTTTCTCCCTGGTGAATGAAAACCTTCCGAAAGGCGTCTATTTTGTAAAAGTACATACCAGAAAATTATTTACTTTAAAATTAATCATTCAGTAAGAGTCCCGAAGGGACGACCTAAAACAGCATTGGACGTAAGTCCAATGAATAAAATAATAATTAGATTAAAATATATCCGATAAAGAGTCCCGGAGGGACGACCTAAACCAACATTGGACTTACGTCCAATGGATAAAAAAATAATCCCACATCAAAAATCGGCAAAAATTTTAATTTTTGCCGATTTTTATATTTATTCATCAGTAGATTTCAGTGCCCATGCTATTAAAGGTGCCTGCATAAAAAGCCTGGCAAATCTTTGATTATCGGTATTTAGTCCGAAAGAATCGCGTCTGTTTTTATATTGGGCAATATTTCCGGGGAGTACGGCTGCAAAAAATCCTGCTACAATTTTTCCCATTGTTTTCCGGTATTTTTTTGGTGTTACAATCATGGCGGTGCCTAAAGCAATTTCCGCAATTCCGGAATAGACAACAGTGTCATCTTTATCCAGAGGAACCCATTCGGGAACCTGCGCCTGAAATTCTTTTCTTGCAAATGTGAGATGTCCGATTCCTGCGGTGATAAGAAATGCGCCAAGAGCAACTCTTGAAATGTTTTTCGTTTCCATAATACTGTATTTATGTGATAAGGTGTAGATATCTTAACCAAAATCCAGACCATCATCAGGATGGTTATCGGTGATCCGGTACAACAAATGCTTAAATGACGATCCATTATTCTGAAATCTGAGAAAAAGTATTAAATTTAAGCCAACAGAAAATCTAATATTTCATGATAGATAAAAGAGTAAAAAATGCAAAGGAAGCCATTGAGGGAATTAAGGATGGAATGACATTGATGCTGGGCGGATTCGGACTTTGCGGGATACCTGAAAACTCAATTAATGCACTGGTGGAGAGTGATGTAAAAGACTTAACCTGTATTTCAAACAATGCCGGCGTTGATGATTTCGGATTGGGACTGCTTCTGAAAAAAAGGCAGATCAAAAAAATGATTTCCTCTTATGTAGGTGAAAATGCAGAATTTGAAAGACAGATGCTTTCCGGAGAACTGGAAGTGGAACTGACACCACAGGGAACACTGGCAGAAAAATGCAGAGCAGCACAAGCCGGAATTCCTGCTTTTTATACGCCTGCAGGCTTCGGTACTGAAGTGGCGGAAGGAAAAGAAGTGAAAGATTTCAAAGGGAAACCTCATATTCTGGAATATGCCTTTGAAGCAGATTTTTCAATCGTCAAAGCATGGAAAGGAGATCACGCAGGAAACCTTATTTTCAAAGGATCTGCAAGAAATTTTAATCATCCGATGGCCGGTGCAGGAAAAATTACCATCGCTGAAGTGGAAGAACTGGTAGAACCAGGAGTATTGGATCCCAACCAGATTCACATTCCGGGAATCATGATCCAGCGAATTTTCCAGGGAGAAAAATTTGAAAAGAGAATCGAGCAGAGAACGGTTAGAAAAAGAGATTAATTTTTTATCAGTTCTTGAAAAATAATACCCCGAAATCAACTTTCGGGGTAATTTATTTTAGTTATAAAGTACTAATTGTTATTCTGACAAAGTGAAGAATCTCACAGTCACATAAACTTCCATCATCCAGCTTCCAACTTTCATCTCATCTATACTAAAGTTTTCCTTTCCCCAATCTGCTGCCTCCACATTGCATAATACAATCCTTTTTCTTCAATAAGATTGAGATGAGAACCAGTTTCTACTATCTGTCCGCGTTCCAGAACGAAAATTCGGTCTGCATGCATAATGGTGCTTAATCTGTGGGCAATAAGAACGGTAATCTGTTCTTTTTCCTTAGAAATTTCTTTAATGGTAGTGGTAATTTCTTCTTCCGTAATACTGTCTAAAGCGGAAGTTGCCTCATCAAAAATCAGTAAATGCGGTTTTCTTAACAAGGCTCTGGCAATGGCAATTCGCTGTTTCTCACCACCGCTTAATTTCAAACCTCCTTCTCCGATTACGGTTTCAATTCCGTTTTCTGCACGTTCTAAAAGATTGCTGCAGCTCGATTTTTTTAATGCCAACTGCAGATCTTCTTCCGTTGCGGAAGGATTCACAAACAAAAGATTTTCTTTTATGGTTCCTGCAAAAAGCTGCGTGTCCTGGGTCACAAACCCGATCTGGTTCCTCAGTTCATCAAAATCGAATTCCTTTCCGTCAATATTATTGTATAAAATAGAACCTTCCTGAGGTCTGTACAATCCTACAAGAAGTTTTACCAAAGTACTTTTTCCTGAACCGCTCGGTCCTACAAAGGCAATTGTTTCCCCGTTTTTTACGTTGAATGAGATAGAATTTAAAGCTTTATAATGGGCAGTCTGATGTTGGAAAGAAACATTTTGAAATTCAAGCTCTTCAATAGCCCCGATTTTCTTCGGAGTTAAAGGCTTAGGCTCAACTTCTTTTTTCATCACCCGGTCGAAATTGTTCAGCGAAGCCTGTGCCTCCCGATAGGAAATAATGATATTCCCGATTTCCTGCATCGGCCCGAAAATGAAGAATCCGTAAAACATTAACGATAAATACTGTCCCGGAGTTACAATGTTTTTAAAAATCAATAACAATAAAGTAAAAGTAATGGTCTGCTGTAAAAAATTGACCAGTGTTCCCTGTACAAAGCTCAGGGAACGGATGCTTTTTACTTTTCGCAGTTCCAGATTCAGGATTTTATAGGTATTGTTGTTAAGACGCTCAACTTCCTGGCTGGTGAGTCCTAAACTTTTTACGATTTCAATATTCCTGAGGCTTTCCGTGGTGCTTCCCGCAAGATTGGTGGTCTCCGTAACAATATTTTTCTGAATGGTTTTGATTCTTTTACTCAGCAAATTGGTTACTACCGCGATAAGAATAATTCCCACAACGTAAACCGGCATGATCGACCAGTGAAGACGAATGGCATACACCGACACGAAGATAATACTCACCAGAATTCCGAAGAATACATTAATGAAATTATTGATGAATTTCACGGTATCTTCACGCACCTTTGTTAATATGGAAAGGGTTTCACCGCTTCTCTGATCTTCAAACTCCTGAAAAGGCAGTCGCATCGAATGTTTTAAGCCATCTGTGAAAATTTTGGCACCAAACTTCTGAATAATTACATTCACCACATAATCCTGGAAAGCTTTAGCAATACGGCTGATCATGGCAGTACCAACTAACAGGGCCAGAAAATAGAAAACACCATGATAAATATCAGTTCCATAAAGATATTCATTCATATTTCTCGGGAGCGTTTTCTCTTTATCGAAAAAATTGGGATGCGTTACGAGTTTATCTAATATGTTTCCGGTAATAGCGGGTGCAAATAAAGAAAAAACCTGATTAACAGAGGCTAAGAACAGTGAAATGATAATCAGCCATTTGTAAGGTTTAAGGTAATGTAATAAAATTTTCATCGGTAAAATTAAAAACGTACAAAGTTACAACAAATAGAGATTCAAAATATATCATAGGATAAGAAAGAAAGGTATTTTGTAATTCCGTAAAAATGGCTAATTTGGCAGGATAAGATTAAGCTATGCTAACGAAAGAACAAATTGCACAAAGAATTTCCAGAGAAGTAAAAGACAGGTATTACGTAAACCTAGGAATCGGAATCCCGACATTGGTTGCCAATTACGTTCCGGAAAATCTTAATGTAGAATTTCAGAGTGAAAACGGAGTGTTGGGAATGGGACCGTTTCCGTATGAAGGTGAAGAGGATGCAGATATCATCAATGCAGGGAAGCAGACGATTACCATTCTGGACGGAGGTTCCTTCTTTGATTCTGCTTTCAGTTTCGGGATGATCAGAAGCAAAAAAGTAGATCTTACCATTCTTGGTGCCATGGAAGTTGCAGAAAACGGAGATATCGCCAACTGGAAAATCCCGGGAAAAATGGTGAAGGGAATGGGCGGTGCGATGGACCTTGTGGCCTCTGCAGAAAATATTATTGTCGCCATGATGCACGTCAACAAAGCAGGAGAAAGCAAAATCCTCAAAAAATGTACGCTTCCTTTAACAGGAGTAAATTGTGTTAAAAGAGTTGTCACCGAATTGGCCGTGCTGGATGTTACGCCTGAAGGTTTCAAACTTATTGAACGAGCTCCGGGAGTTTCCGTAGAACACATCATAAAATCAACAGAAGCTGATCTTATTATAGAAGGTGAAATTCCTGAAATGCAGTTTTAAATAAATACAAACCTTGTCGCTGGCAAGGTTTTTTGTTTATAAGGATAATTTTAAGGCAGAAAATTAAAGGCGCGAAAATTATTCGAGAAATAAGTATCTTAGCAAAAACCTAAAAATTACATGATACGCGCTTTCTTACTTATTCTTCTTTTCTTTTCAGGAGTGGCTTTTTCGCAAAATAAACTTCACCTCATTCCATATCCGCAGAAAGTTGAATTTCAGAAAGGAGAATTTATTATTCCTGAAAATTTTAAATTTGATAAAAATCTTCCGGTAAAAGAAACTGCTTATTTTAAAAAGCGAACAGCGGGAATGTTTACTTTCAGCTCCGGGAAAAAGGAGGAAGGCGCTCACTTGGTTAATACTCTTTTTACTCCACAATCCGTAATCGGTCAGCAGAAAAAAGAAAAATATTCAATTGACATTTCACCCAGGGCAATTGTTATCAGCTCCAATACGGACCAGGGATATTTTCTCGCCCTTCAGACATTAATTCAGTTATTGGAACAATACAAAGATTCGGGAAAAATTCCGGCAATGAAAATTGAGGATGAACCAAAATTTGCCTGGAGAGGAATGCACCTTGACGTTTGTCGCCACTTCTTTACGGTTGATGAGGTGAAGCAGTACATCGATTATCTTGCGATGTACAAGCTGAATACGTTTCACTGGCATTTAACCGACGATCAGGGCTGGAGAATTGAAATCAAAAAATACCCGAAATTGACACAGATCGGTTCAAAAAGAAAGGAATCGATGATCGGAGCCTATGTTGATAATACCTTCGACGGAAAGCCTTATGGGCCTTATTTTTACACCCAGGATCAGATAAAAGAAGTGGTAAAATATGCTCAGGAAAGACATATCACTGTTGTTCCGGAAATTGAAATGCCGGGTCACGCTTTAGCAGCACTTTCTGCCTATCCGGAATTGGCCTGTACAAAAGGTCCTTTTGAGCCGGCTACAAAATGGGGCGTTTTTGATGATGTTTTTTGTCCGAAAGAGGAAACTTTTACATTTTTAGAAAATGTTCTGGATGAGGTAATTCAGCTTTTTCCTTCACAATATATTCACATTGGTGGCGATGAATGCCCGAAAACCAGATGGAAAGAATGTCCGCATTGCCAGAAATTAATCAGAAAAAATAATCTGAAAGATGAACATGGGCTTCAAAGCTATTTTATCCACAGAATTGAAAAATATGTCAATTCAAAAGGAAGAAAAATCATAGGATGGGACGAAATTCTGGAAGGCGGACTGGCCCCGAATGCTGCTGTAATGAGCTGGACGGGCATAAAAGGCGGTGTGGAAGCTGCAAAAACAGGTCATTTTGCAGTCATGACTCCAGGATCTTATTGCTATTTCGATCATTATCAGGGAGATCCTGCAACGGAACCGAATGCTTTCGGAGGATTTACCCCTTTAGATAAAGTGTATTCTTACAATCCAATTCCGGAAGAACTGAATGCAGAACAGTCAAAATATATTTTAGGGGTTCAGGCAAATCTGTGGACGGAGTATATTCTTGATTTTAAGCAGGTTCAATACATGATTTTCCCGAGATTATTCGCTCTTTCTGAAGTTGGTTGGGGAACAGCTGATCCTAAAAATTATAAAGAATTTGAAGGAAGAGTAATTAATGAATTTAAGGTGTTGGATAAAATGGGTATCAATTATGCGAAAAGTATTTACAATATCAATGGGAAAGTGCAACCGAGAGTAGGAGGTATTTCGTATAAACTTTCAACATCGCAGAAGCCGGAAGGAATTCGTTTCACAACAGACGGGAGTGTTCCCACAGAAAATTCCCAAACGTATGACGTTCCAATTCCCGTTTCAAAAACCATGACCATTAAATCAGCTTATTTTGAAGGTGGACTTCAAAGTGCCGTTTCTTCGCAAGATTTTGTGATTTCTAAAACTACCGGAAAACCCATAACATTAGAAAGCCAACCTGATGAAAATTATTCATTCGGAGGTGAATTCACTTTAGTTGACGGAATTATCGGAAATCAAAAGCAATTGGGAAAAACATGGCTTGGCTTTCAGGGAAAAGATGTTGTGGCTACGATTGATTTCGGACAGAAAACGCGGTTTTCAGAGGTGTACTTTAATACTTTAGACAACAAAGGAAGTTGGATTCATTTCGCAAAATCAGCTCAGATTTTCGTTTCAGACAACGGAACGGATTTTAAACTCATTAAAGAAATCGGAAAAGAGGAAATCCTTTCAGCAAAAGGTAAAATCAAAGTGAATGTAGGCATTCAGAATTCAAAATATATTAAAGTTAATATAGAAAACGCTGGAATTATCCCTGCCGGAAATCCGGGTGCAGATTCCAAAGCATGGCTTTTTGTTGACGAAATTGGTGTAAATTAGCCTTAGAAATTTTATTATGCAGGATTCGGTTCTTTCTTCAGAATTTACTTCTTCGCCTGAACTGGTAGAAAAGCTATATCAGTATGGGATCACGAAGACGTATCACGAAGGCGATATTATATTGGATGAAAATTCATCCATCCGTTCAATTCCGATCGTGATGAAAGGAATGCTGAAGGTGATCCGCACCGAAGAAGACGGCCGGGAAATTCTTCTGTATTACATTAAAGCAGGAGAAAGCTGTATCATGTCTTTTCTGGGCGGAATGCACAATGAAAAGAGCATCGTAAAAGCCGAAGTAGAAGAAGATACCGAAATTCTTTTTCTGCCGATAGATAAAGTTTCTTTATTCATCAAAGAATATCCGGAATGGCTGGATTATATTTTCAGACTGTATCATAAACGTTTTGAAGAGCTTTTGGATATTATCAATGCCATCGCTTTTAAAAAAGTAGATGAGAGGCTGCTGAATCTTCTCCACAAAAAATCGGAAATTTTAAATTCCAAAACAATAATTATTACACACGAACAGCTTGCCAATGAACTCGGAACGGCAAGAGTTGTGGTCTCCCGATTGCTGAAACAGCTGGAAGATGCGGGTAAACTTCAGCTTGGAAGAAATAAAATTACCATTTTGGAAGACATTTAAAACTTTTTAGCGGCTTTGCTGAGTGTAATATGAAGGTTTACAAACGTAGTTCAGCATTTAATGTACTTCCATGAATCTCTTTGCGTGCTTATCTAAGTGAAACGGCTTTGCGAACTTAAAAACATTGAGTAGTCAAAAAATCTTCGCAATCTTTGCGTTAAAATATATAACGATATCAAGATGCTTCCAGCATGACAATCTGCTGATAAGGTAACAGCTTTTAATCTTTGCTGAGTGAAACGGCTTTGCGAACTTAAAAACATTGAGTAGTTAAAAAAAATCTTCGCGACCTTTGCGTTAAAAAAAAACCTTCTGTAACAAAAGTAGCGGTATATCTTTTCCGATATATTCAATTTTGCATCATAAAGTTGAGAAAATGGAAATTTTTGGATATATCGCATCGGTTTTAATAGGGATTTCATTGGGGTTAATCGGCGGTGGCGGAAGTATTCTTACTGTCCCCGTTCTGGTTTATATTTTTGGATTAGACGCTTTTCTGGCTACGGAATATTCACTTTTTATTGTAGGAATAAGCAGTGTTGTCGGTTCGGTTTCGTACTTCAAAAAAGGATTGGTAAATTTTAAAACAGCTTTTATTTTCGGAATTCCTTCAATTATTTCCATTTTTCTTACACGTCGTTATATTTTACCTTTAATTCCCGATCATGTATTTACAGTTGATAATTTTGTGGTGACAAAAGATATTTTACTGCTGTTGATTTTTGCGGGATTAATGATGCTGGCTTCTTACAAGATGATAAGGAAAAATACAGAATATCAGCCTGAAACAAACCGTGGAAATAATATACTTCTCGCGGCCGGAGAAGGCTCAATCGTCGGAATCCTGACAGGTCTCCTGGGCGCAGGCGGCGGATTTCTGATTATTCCGGCTTTGGTCAGTCTTCTCAAAACCCCCATGAAAGTAGCTATCGGGACATCTCTTGTCATCATTTCATTCAACTCACTTATCGGTTTTTTCTCATCAATGCATAATGTTGTGATCGACTGGAAATTCCTGGCAATCATATCATTAATTGCAGTTATAGGAATTATTATCGGTTCTCGGCTGTCCAAAAAAATCGAAGGTAAAAAACTTAAACCTGCTTTCGGGTGGTTTATTCTCCTGATGGGAATTTATATCATCATAAAAGAAATTTTCTTTTAATTTTTTATGGCAGCTATTTCCAGCATGATAATCTTCCGATAAAGTAAAATCTTTTAACCTTTGCTGAGTGAAACGGCTCTGCGAACTTAAAAAAAACAGTTAGTCGTCAAAAAAACTTTTCGGCCTTTGCGTTAAAAAATATTTCGGATATCGGGAAACTCCAGCATGACACTCTCCTGATAAGTAAAGGTTACAAAATCTGCGTCATCCGTAAAATCTGCGTGAGAAAATAAACTGTATTACTTTCCAAATTCTTTGCGCTCTTAGCTGAGTGAAACGCCTTTGCGAACTTAAAAACGTTTAGTAGTCACAAATCTTAGTGTCCTTTGCGTTAAAAAAATTCGGATATCAGGAAGCTTCCAGCATGACAATTTTCCGATAAAGTAAAATCTTTTAACCTTTGCTGAGTGAAACGGCTTTGCGAACTTAAAAAAAACAGTTAGTCGTCAAAAAAACTTTTCGGCCTTTGCGTTAAAAAATATTTCGGATATCGGGAAACTCCAGCATGACACTCTCCTGATAAGTAAAGGTTACAAAATCTGCGTCATCCGTAAACCTGCGTGAGAAATTAAGCTGTATTATTTTCCAAATTCTTTGCGCTCTTAGCTGAGTGAAACGCCTTTGTGAACTTAAAAACGTTTAGTAGTCACAAATCTTAGTGTTCTTTGCGTTAAAAAAAATTCGGATATCAGGAAGCTTCCAGCATGACAATTTTCCGATAAAGTAAAATCTTTTAACCTTTGCTGAGTGAAACGGCTTTGCGAACTTAAAAAAAACAGTTAGTCGTCAAAAAAACTTTTCGGCCTTTGCGTTAAAAAATATTTCGGATATCGGGAAACTCCAGCATGACACTCTCCTGATAAGTAAAGGTTACAAAATCTGCGTCATCCGTAAAATCTGCGTGAGAAAATAAACTGTATTACTTTCCAAATTCTTTGCGCTCTTAGCTGAGTGAAACGCCTTTGCGAACTTAAAAACGTTTAGTAGTCACAAATCTTAGTGTTCTTTGCGTTAAAAAAAATTCGGATATCAAGAAGCTTCCAGCATGACAATCTCCTGATAAAGTAAAAGCGTTCAAATAAATCTGCGTCATCTGCGGAATCAGCGAGAATTAAATTTAGTTTGCTTTCTGTAATAATTTCACTTTGCGGACTTGGCTAAGTATAACGCCTTTGCGAACTTAAAAAAACAGTTAATAGTCAAAAAACTCTTTGCGTTCTTTGCGTTAAAAATATATAACGACACCGAGATGCTTCCAGCATGATAATCTCCTGATAAAGTAAAAACATTCAAAAACATTCGCTTCATCTGCGAAACCTGCGAACTTCATGTTTAAAAAAATCCCGTTCTGTAACAAAAGTAGCTGTACACCCAATCCCAAACCCGGAAATTTGTATCAATAAATAATAAGTAAAATTTAAAATCATCAAAAATGAAAATAGAACAGATTTATACAGGATGTTTAGCTCAGGGAGCATATTATATCATTTCTAATGGTGAAGCAGTAATGATAGACCCATTGAGAGAAACTCAGCCTTACATCGACCGGCTGGAAAAAGACAATGTTAAACTTAAATATATTTTTGAAACACACTTTCATGCAGATTTTGTAAGTGGACATCTGGATCTGAGCAGAAAAACAAATGCACCTATTGTTTACGGGCCGACCGCAAAACCTGAATTTGAAGCCATCATTGCAGAAGACAATCAGATTTTTGAGGTAGGAAATATTAAAATAAAAGTGCTGCATACTCCTGGTCACACCCTTGAAAGTTCATCTTTTCTGCTGATTGATGAGAATGGAAAAGAAACAGCTTTATTTAGCGGGGATACTTTGTTTTTAGGAGATGTTGGTCGTCCTGATTTAGCACAGAAAGCAGCAAATCTGACACAGGAAGAACTGGCCGGGTTGTTATATGAAAGCCTGTACAACAAAATTTTACCTTTAGACGATGATATTACCATTTATCCGGCTCACGGAGCGGGTTCTGCCTGCGGAAAAAATATGCAGAAAGAAACGATAGATACATTGGGAAATCAAAAGAAAACCAATTATGCGCTGAACCAAGAGGATAAAGAAAGCTTTATAAAAGCAGTAACAGAAGGTCTTCTTCCGCCTCCGGCTTACTTCGGAATGAATGTGGCTATGAATAAAAAAGGATACAGCAGTTTTGATGAGGTCCTGTCAAAAGGTTTACAGGCTCTTTCTCCGGATGAATTTGAAGAAATCGCAGAACATTCCGGAGCGTTAATTTTAGATGTAAGAAATAATGAAGATTTCGCGAAAGGATTTGTTCCGCAATCAATCAATATTGGTCTGAATGGCGATTTTGCACCTTGGGTCGGAGCTTTGATAGTGGATGTAAAACAGCCGATCCTTCTTATCGCTGGCCAAAATGAAGAAGAGGAAACCATGACCAGATTGAGCAGGGTAGGATTCGACAATGTTCTCGGATTTCTGAAAGGTGGTTTTGAAGCGTGGAAAACAAGCGGAAAGGAAACGGATTACGTTAACAGAATTTCAGTACAACAATTTGAAAAAGAAACCAAAGATAAAGATGCAACAATTATCGATGTCCGAAAAGAAAGCGAATATAATGCAGAACACGTCGATCAGGCATTTAATAAACCGCTAGCCTATATTAATGAATGGATCGGTTCAATTGGTCCGGCAGAACATTTTTATCTTCATTGCGCAGGAGGCTACAGAAGCATGATGGCAGCAAGTATTCTTCAGGCGAGAGGCTACAGAAATTTCAGTGAAATCGAAGGTGGATTTAATGCGATTTCCCAAACTGAGGTTCCTGTAAGTGATTTTGTGTGTCAGAGTAAAGTTTTAAAATAAAAATAAATTTACAATCAATGTTAGAAATAATCAAACAACCCTGGCCATGGTATGTTGCGGGGCCGTTAATAGGACTTACCGTTCCGGCTTTACTTATTTTAGGCAATAAATCTTTCGGGATCAGTTCATCGCTGAGGCATGTGTGTGCAGCATGTATTCCTTCAGACATCAAGTTTTTCAAATACGACTGGAAAAAAGAGATGTGGAATCTATTTTTCGTTTTCGGAATTCTATTGGGAGGAATTATTGCTTCTCGATTTTTGATAAATCCGGGAGAAATTTCTGTCAGTGCAGCTCTTAAATCCGAATTAGCAACTTACGGAATTACAGACTACAGCAATATGGTTCCGGTACAGCTCATGAATTTTGCCGGTCTTTTTACTCTGAAAGGTTTCATTATTATGGTTGTCGGCGGATTTCTGGTCGGTTTCGGGACGCGTTATGCGGGCGGATGTACCAGCGGACACGCCATTATGGGACTGTCTAATTTGCAGTGGCCATCCCTTATTGCAACAATATGTTTTATGGCAGGAGGTTTTTTAATGGCGAATGTAATTCTGCCAGTCATCCTTTCACTTTAATTAAATAAAAATGAAAAAAGAACAAGATATACGGCATCAGGACAGTATCTGTACCAACGAAAGTCACCTTAAACATCAGTGGTATCATCATTTAAAATATCTCGTAGTGGGAATTCTCTTTGGAATTGTATTTGTGAAGGCGGAAGTCATCAGCTGGTTCAGGATTCAGGAAATGTTTCGTCTGCAATCTTTTCACATGTACGGAATTATAGGAAGTGCTGTTGTAACCGCAATGATTTCAGTGTTTATTATTAAAAAATTAAACATCAAAACCATTTATGGCGAAAAAATTTCCATTGCTCCAAAGAAATTCAATAAAGGCCAAATTTATGGCGGATTGATCTTCGGATTTGGATGGGCCATAACGGGAGCGTGTCCCGGTCCGCTTTTCGCTCAGATCGGAACCGGAACTTTGGCGATTGTTGTTACTTTAATCAGCGCCATTTTCGGAACCTGGGTTTATGGATATTTCAGGGAAAAGTTACCTCATTAATTTTCAATAAAAATCATTTGAGCGGTAGGAAATCTACCGCTTTTTTATTTCCTGCAAATGCGAAAAATCCTTAATTTGGAGCCAAATAAATCTAAGCATGCAAAGTAGAAGAAAGTTTCTGAAAAAATCGGCAATCGCTTCGCTGGCTTTAGCGGCAAGTCCATTGGATGTACTGGCTAAAGACCTTCCTGAAAACAACAATACAATAATTAACAAACCGATTGTTCTTTCCACCTGGAATTTTGGTTTGAAAGCCAATGAAGAAGCCTGGAAAATTTTAGATAAAGGAGGTAGGGCTTTGGATGCCGTAGAAAAAGGCGTCCGGCTTGTAGAGGATGATCCGGATGAAAGAAGCGTCGGTTACGGAGGCAGACCCGACAGAGACGGAAGGGTAACTCTGGATGCCTGCATCATGGATGAAAATTATAATATCGGCTCAGTAGCATGTCTTGAAAATATCAAAAATCCGATCTCTGTGGCAAGAGCAGTCATGGAAAAAACACCTCATGTAATGCTGGTAGGAGACGGAGCATTGCAATTTGCTGTTTCACAGGGATTTAAAAAAGAAAATATTCTTACCCCCGAATCAGAAAAAGAATGGAAAGAATGGCTCAAAGACAGCAGATATCAACCGGTTGTCAATATAGAAAATCACGATACTATCGGGATGATTGCGATGGATGCTCATGGAAATCTTTCCGGTGCCTGTACCACCAGCGGAATGGCTTTTAAAATGCATGGAAGAGTAGGAGATTCTCCGATTATAGGAGCGGGCTTGTTTGTAGATAATGAAGTCGGAGCAGCAACAGCGACAGGTCATGGCGAAGAAGTGATCCGAACGGTGGGAACACATTTGGTCGTAGAATTAATGAGACAAGGAAGAACGCCGCAGCAGGCCTGTAAAGAAGCAGTGGAGAGAATTGTACAGATTACGAAGAGAAGAAATAAAAATCTGAAGGACATCCAGGTAGGTTTTATTGCCATTAATAAAAAAGGAGAATACGGCTCATACTGCATTCAGGATGGGTTTAATTTTGCTGTTTACGACCACAAAGGAAACCGCCTGGAAAAGCCGGGTTTTGCATTAAAATAAATTTTTTGTAATCAAACAATTAGAAAAGATTAATAGTAACGGGCTTTAGCTTATTTTTCGAAATAAAAAAATATTGGCTTTAGTCCAAACTTAAATTACAACGATGTCAAAAATAGAAATAGCGTGCTTTAATCCCGAATCGGCAATAATCGCTTTTGAAAACGGAGCAGATAGAATAGAACTGTGCGAAGGATTAAGCGAAGGCGGAACCACACCGGATTTTAAAACCGTACAGCAGCTTCGTGGAAAAATCAACATTCCGATGTTTGTGATGATTCGTCCTCGTGGTGGGGATTTTACTTATACAGATGAAGAGTTTGAGCAGATGAAATCAGATTTAATTCATTTAAAATCATTACGTGCAGACGGCTTTGTATTCGGGATTTTGGATGAAAATGATGAGGTTAATATTCAGCAAAATAGAGCTTTAGTTGAGCTGGCAAGTCCTTATCCCTGCACTTTTCACCGAGCTTTCGACCGTGCAAAAGATTTAGAAAATTCTCTGGAAAAAATAATTGATTGTGGTTTTAAAACCATTCTTACTTCCGGACAAAAAGCCAATGTCTTAGAAGGCAAAGAAAATCTTAAAAAACTGGTAGAGTTATCCAACGGCAGAATTGAAATTCTTGTCGGTGGCGGACTTCGTTCTTCCAATATCGAAGAAATCCGTGAGTTTACTAAAGCCGGATATTACCATTCTTCAGCAATTACCGATGGTGGTGTTTTTGCGAATTCTGAAGAGATTGTTGCGATGAAGAATAAATAATAATATGAAATTTTACGCAAAGATTTATTTAATTTTATATTTATCTAAGGAAGCAAAGTATTGCGACAAAGTCGCTGATTAAGCTGAATGGCTAGAACCTTAGCTTCATAAAATCAATTTGTAATTGATTCTTCTTTGCTCACTTAAAATTTAGTAATTACTAAAATTAAATCTTTGCGTTAAAAAATAAAAACACAATAATAAATGATAGAAAATGAATTATCCTATAAAATAATAGGATCAGCAATTGAAGTACACAAAAATCTTGGAGTTGGTTTATTAGAAAGTACCTACGAATCAGCTTTAGCATATGAACTGAAACAATCAGGATTTAATGTTAACAGAAAATTTTGCGAATTCTGAAGAGATTGTTGCTATGAAGAATAAATAATAATAATATGAAATTTTAACGCAAAGATTTATTTAATTTTATATTTATAAGGAAGCAAAGTATTGCGACAAAGTCGCTGATTAAGCTGAATGGCTAGAACCTTAGCTTCATAAAATCAATTTTTAATTGATTCTTCTTTGCTCACTTAAAATTTAGTAATTACTAAAATTAAATCTTTGCGTTAAAAAATAAAAACACAATAATAAATGATAGAAAATGAATTATCCTACAAAATAATAGGATCAGCAATCGAAGTACACAAAAATCTTGGAGTCGGTTTATTAGAAAGTACTTACGAATCAGCTTTAGCATATGAACTAAAACAATCATGATTCAATGTTAAACAGCAAATTTATCTGCCCTTACAATATAAAAAAATGAATATTGAAAATGCTTACAAAATTGATTTGCTTATCGAAGACAAAGTAATAATTGAGGTGAAATCCGTACTGGAAATACATCCTGTTTTTAACGCCCAATTATTAACTTATTTAAAATTAGCAAACATAAAACTTGGGCTTCTTATTAACTTTAATACAACACTTATTAAAGATGGCATCCATCGAATAGTAAATAAATTATAATGAAAAAAATTTTACTTTTCACATTCTTTTTCACACAAATTTTAATCAACGCTCAGTTTTCAGAGCGTAATTTATCCTCAGAAAAATGGAACTTTAAAAATGCCAAAGAAAATAACTGGCTCACAGCCTCCGTGCCGGGAACAGTACATTTGGATTTGATGAAAAATAATATCATTCCGGATCCTTTCAAAGATGAAAATGAAAAAAAAGTGCAGTGGATAGAAAATGAAAACTGGGATTATCAGACTCAATTTACCGTTTCGGGAAAAGAACTGGAAAATCAGAATATAGATCTGGTTTTTGAGGGACTTGATACTTTCTCCGATATTTATTTGAACGGAAAATTGATTCAGACGACAGATAATATGTTCAGAAAATGGACAGTTCCTGTAAAGATTTATTTAAAAAAAGGAGAAAATATTTTACAGGTTAAATTCAGATCTGCAGTAAAAACCGGAAATGAACTGGCTGCAAAAGTACCATTTACTATGCCTGAATCTCCCAGAAGTTTTGTAAGAAAAGCACAATACCAGTTTGGCTGGGACTGGGGACCAAGACTCGTTACTGCCGGAATCTGGAAAAATGTAAAGCTGGAATTCTGGAATCATGCGAAAATTAACAATATTCAGTACGAAACGCTTGATCTAGGAGAGAAACAAGCTGTTTTGGTATGGAAAGCCGAGATTTTCTCTGAAAGTAACGAACAGAATAAAACCATTGTCTTTTTAAATGAAAAATCAGTTTCCGTGCTTCTGAAAAAAGGAATAAATTTTATTGAAATTCCCTATAAGATTTTTAATCCGGAACTTTGGCAGCCGAACGGAGTGGGAAAGCCGAAATTGTATGATTTTGAAATTTCTGTCAAAAGAGGAATTGATATTTTAGATAAAAAAACTGAGCGCATTGGCTTAAGAACCATAGAATTAGTTCAGGGAAAAGATGAAAAAGGAAAATCTTTTTATTTCAAAGTGAATGGAAAACCAATGTACGCCAAAGGAGCCAACTGGATTCCCGGAGACAGCTTTTCACCAAGAATGAGCAAAGAAAAATACCAAAAACTCATCAAAGACTGTAAAGAAGCCAATATGAACATGATCCGGGTCTGGGGCGGCGGAATTTACGAAGACAACGAATTCTATAAAGCCTGTGATGAAAACGGAATTTTAGTCTGGCAGGATTTTATGTTTGCGGGAAGCTTTTATCCGGCAGATGAAAAATTTCAGAAAAATGTGGAACTGGAAGTGAGAGACCAGATAGAAAGGATTCAAAATCATCCTTCCCTGGCTTTATGGTGCGGAAATAATGAAATCGATGAAGCGATAGTCAACTGGGGATATCAGAAGCAGTTTAAATATTCCAAAGAAGATTCTCTTCAGGTATGGAAAGATTATAAGACCATTTTCCATGAAATAATTCCCAATGCTATTCAAAAATATGCGTCACGGGATAAGCAGATTTACTGGGAA
Source organism: Chryseobacterium sp. PET-29 (assembly GCF_025736815.1). Taxonomy (NCBI): domain Bacteria; kingdom Pseudomonadati; phylum Bacteroidota; class Flavobacteriia; order Flavobacteriales; family Weeksellaceae; genus Chryseobacterium; species Chryseobacterium sp. PET-29. The sequence goes on from NZ_CP107053.1 coordinate 504,095, forward strand.
AGTTCGCCTTCTATAGGATGGGGACATAAAGAAAGTTTAACAGAGGGGGATTCTCATTACTGGGGCGTCTGGTGGGGTGAGCAGCCATTTGAAATATATAATGAAAAAGTTCCCCGTTTTGCTTCTGAGTATGGTTTTCAGGGAATGCCGACACTGGAAACTACAAAATCCATGTTTTCAGGAAAACCAGAGTTAAATTTGCAAAATGGAATTATCAAAGCGCACGAAAAACATTCCAGAGGCTGGGAGATTATCGAAAATTATATGAAACGGGATTATAACATTCCGAAAGACTTTGTGAAATACAACTATATTTCCCAGTTGCTTCAGGCCCGCGGAATGCAGATTGCTATTGAAGCACACCGCCGTGCAAAACCATACAATATGGGAACGTTGTACTGGCAGCTGAACGATTGCTGGCCGGTGGTTTCCTGGTCATCAATTGATTATCTGGGAAACTGGAAAGCACTGCATTACCAGGTGAAAAGAAGTTTTGAAAACCAGGTGATTTTACCGCAGGAAAAAGATGAAATTTTAGACTTTTATGTTATTAATGACGGATTGAAAACGTTTGAAAATGTATCTTTAGATTTTGATATTCTAAAATTTAACGGTGAGAAAAAAGGTTCAGGAGCAGCGGCAGAGACTAGAATTTTAGAATCAAACGGAGTGCTGAATTTTGATTCTTTTTCGTTGGAAGAAATCATAGGAAATGCAGACAGAAATGAAATTTTTTTACATATAATGTTAAGAGATGAAAAAAATGAAAAAGTAATTGCAGAAACCAACTATTTCTTTGCAAAACCAAAAGATCTAAAACTACCAAAACCCAATCTGACCATCAGGAAAATCTCTCCCACGGAAATTGAAATTTTTACGGATGTGCTTGCTAAAGATGTCTATTTGATTGGGGATACCCATTTCAGCGATAACTTTTTTGATCTGCTTCCAAAAACCTCAAAGAAAATCATCCTTTCAAAACCAATTGAAGGAATTAAGGTTATGAGCCTTTGGGATGCAAAGAATTAGTGATTTGAAATGTTATTTTAGTTAAGCTCGAAATCGTATAAAATAATAGAATCAATGTGATCTTTCCATTGCTCCACAAGTACAGAATTGCTTATGGCCGGCATAATAGAAGTTGATTGATATGAAGAATTACCTTTTAATCTGATTTTAGCCTTAAAAAGTAATTTTTTTCCTGTTTTTTGAATAACAATTAAAACATACATTGTTGAGGTCATCATAAAGCCTTCTGCGAAAGTAAGCTCAATGCTGTTATCTTTAACTTCATCTTTTTTGAAATTTTCTAATGTATCAAACAAATCCACTTTTTGAGTAATATTATCTTCTTTTACAATTTCAAAACTTATAATTTTATTGTTTTTTATTTCAGGTTTCAGTAGAATTTTTTTGCCAATGGGAACTGTAATTTCTCCTTTGTTTAAAGAAATTTTTTCCTGGGCAGAAGTTAAAATGATCAGAAATACAGTTATAATTGAAAGTAATTTTTTCATGGTTTATTTATTGAAATATTAGTTAATATAAGAACGATAAAAATATAAAAAATTGCAGTTACCGAAAGAATCAATTAATTTTACATTTTAAATATTTTCCTTTGCAGTACGCCCAGATTGTTTTACCCTTAAATTTAAAAGGATCTTTTACCTATAAAGTTCCCGAAGAACTGCAATCCGAAATCCAGGTTGGAATGAGGGTTTTGGTTGCGTTTCGTGGTAAAAAAATCTATACCGGAATTGTATTTGAACTTCATAATGATGCGCCGGAAGCATTTGTCGCAAAAGAAGTTATCAGCCTTTTGGATGATCAGCCTATTGTTCCGCACGAGCAGATTGAGTTTTGGAACTGGCTTTCAGATTATTATTTGTGCGGGCTGGGTGAAATTTACCGTTTTGCATTTCCTTCTTCGTTGAAGCTGGAAAGCGAAACTTATTTAAAATTAAAGCCGAATATAACGGTTGATTTCGAAAATCTGGATGTCAATGAAATGTACCTGATCCAGGCTCTGGAAGTACGGCAGCTGATTAATCTGACGGATATTGAAGCATTTATCCCCAAAAAAGATATCATCAGAACCATCAATTCTTTAATTGATCTTCAATATATCGAGATTGATGAAAAAATCGCCGAAAAGTACAAAGCAAAGGAAGTTGCATACGTAAAAGTAAAAGATGAGGTTTTAAAAAACCAGAACCTTACGGAAATACTTTTAACCTTAAAAAGATCGCAGAAGCAGAAAGACCTTTTCCTTCATATTCTCGAAAAGCAGACGGAAAATCCGGATCTTCACATAAAAAAATCAGAGCTTTTTGAAGATGGTTATTTTGTAAGTTCACACTTTAAAGCATTGGCAGATAAGAATCTGGTTGAGGAATATTACATGCAGAAAGACAGGCTTGAAAGCTATGAAGGGGAAATAGAAGAAATAGAAGAGCTTTCAGAATCTCAGAAAAATGCAAAAGCGGAAATTGATGAAGCCTTTGAGGACGGAAAAAACGCGCTGCTTCATGGGGTGACATCATCAGGAAAGACCCATATTTATCTTGAAAAAATAGAAGAATGTATCAATGAAGGCAAAAACGTATTATTTCTCCTTCCTGAAATTTCTTTAACCAAGCAGATTACTCAACGATTAGAAAAAAAATACGGAAGACAGATTGGGTTTTACCATCAGAAACTGACAGATTTTGAACGCGTGGAGGTCTGGAGAAGAATCCGCCAGAATGATATTAAAATCCTGATCGGAACACGGAACTCTTTGTTCCTGCCTTTCCGGAATTTAGGTTTGATTGTGGTGGATGAAGAACATGATTCCGCATACAGGCCTCGCGAAGTGTCTCCTTATTTCAATGCTAAAGATGCAGCACTGGTATTGGGAAATTTTTATGGTGCCCGGGTCATTTTAGGTTCTGCAACACCTTCTGTTGAAAGTTATTACAATGCCAGGAAAGATAAAATGGCCTATGTTTTTCTCGAGGAACGTTTTGGAAACGTAAATCTTCCGGAATATGAGCTGATAAATTTTAAAGAAGCCCAGGATTCCAAAAAAGTTTCCGGAAACTTTTCTTTGCAGATTATTGATGAGATTAAAAAAGTTCTTGAAGAAAAGAACCAGATTATTGTGCTTCATAATCGCCGTGGTTACGCCAACGTGGTAGAATGCGAAACCTGTGGTTATGTGAATTATTGCTCCAATTGTGACGTCGTAATGACATATCACAAAGCTGCCAATGAAATGAAATGCCATTACTGCGGCCAGAGAGCTTCCAAACCGAAAACCTGTCCCAAATGTTATTCTGAAAACCTGAATGAAAGAGGAGTGGGAGTCGAACAGATTCATGAAGAAGTCTCAAAACTGTTTCCCGACAACGAAGTTGACCGCATGGATGTTGATTCGATGAGAAAAAAATTCGCGTACGAAAGATTGTATGAGAAAATTGAAGACCGTGAGACCGATATTGTAGTCGGAACACAGATGATTTCGAAAGGACTGGACTTTAATCACATTGAGCTTGTAGCAATTCCAAAGGCTGATTCAATGTTGTATGTTCAGGATTTCAGAGCAGAAGAACGTGCTTACCAGCTCATTACACAGGTTTCCGGAAGAGCGGGCAGGGTATCAGGAAAAGGAAAAATTATCATACAGACGTATAACCCGGAACATTCCGTTTTTCAGCTGATTAAAATGAATAATCCGGCAAGGGTATATAAATATATTTTAACGGAACGTAAGAAATTCCATTATCCGCCTTTTACAAAACTCATCATGATTGAGCTGAAACACAGAAGAGAAGATAAAGCGAACAGAGCTTCTCAGTTTCTAGGATCAATTTTGAGGAAATATCTTCCCGGAGATTGTGTACTGGGGCCGGAAAAAGCGCAGATTGCAAAACTTAACAACCTGTACCAGTTCCAGATCCTTCTTAAGCTTCCCAGAGGAAAAAAATATGAAGAATATAAAAAATTGATTTTAACAAGTTTGGAAGAATTTGATGAAATTACTGCATACCACAGTATTAAAAAAGATGTATTTGTAGATTTTTAACAAATTTTAACAAATTTTATAGGGTTTTATAAGCCTTCTGCATCCCTACTAATTGCAATATTTTCTACATTTGGTCGTTGATTATATGTTTGGGGTTTTAACTTTCGATTTAACCGATTGATTTTTAATCCATCCAAACTATAGCAAAATGAAAAAATAGATGGTAAATTTCAGAAAGTATATTTCAGGTGTTGCGGTGCTGGCCGCAGGATTTTTCCTTGCCCAGTCTACCGTTTCTACAGTGCTGTATGCTCCGGGTTACGAAAATCAGAACAACAGTTTGAATCTGCCTTCACCGATTACTTCGATGGCGGAAAAAACGATTCTCTCGGCAAAAGAGCTTGTAGACATTAATGTAAACACAATGATGACCGATCCGGTGCTGAAAAATGCAACCTGGGGATTCGTAGTGTACGATCCGAAAACGAAGAAAATAATTTCTTCGTATAATGAAAATACTCCTTTAGTTCCTGCTTCCACCACAAAATTACTCACTACCGAAACGGCAATGAACATGCTGGGTGAGAATTACCGTTGGAATACGCAGCTGGAATATTCGGGAAGTGTTGATGAAAATGGAGTTCTGAACGGAAATCTTTACATCGTGGGAAGCGGGGATCCTTCTTTGGGGACCAATAAAGCAGGAGCATGGGCGTACAGAGATATTATTTCAGATTTTAAGGAAGGACTTTCACGCGAGGGAATCAAAAAGGTAAATGGTGATATTATCATCCAGACAGCGCTTTTCAAAGGCAATATTTCAAAGCTTCCGGAAAATGTTGTGTGGTTGGAGAATAATAATTACTACCTGCCTGCAGGAACTACGCACGAGATCAATCCTGCCAATGAAAAACTGATTGTAAAAAAATCAGCCAATTTCTCAAATGAAAAGAAATTTTTCTACGTTTCTCCTTATAACAACCAAATGGTGTATGCCGATAAATATGAAGGTGATGGCATTTTAACAACAAAATTGCCGGATGCACCGGCCTATCTTGCCAACTCTTTCAGAACAACTCTGGTGAAAAGCGGGATACCTGTAACAGGAAAAGTGACTCCGAAAATGACGGACGCTAATCCCGAAAGCAGAAAGATGATCTCGGTCTATAAATCTCCAACTTTAGGCGATATTATTTTTTATACCAATCAGCACAGTGATAACGGTCTAGCCGAAGCATTGCTGAAAACGGTAGGTTTCCAGAGTTTGGGAGATCAGACTAGTGAATCAGGAAGAAAAGTAGTAACCGAGCATCTGAAGAAAGAAGGCTTTGATATGTTAGGGTTAAATTATATTGACGGAAGCGGACTTTCAAGAAGCAATAACGTTACGCCGATATCACAGGTAAAGTTTTTAACTTCTTTAATGGATGAAAAATATTATAAAACATATCTGAATTCATTGCCGGTAGGAGGCCAGTCCGGAACATTGAAAAGAATGTTCAACGGAGTCGGAAACGGGCAGATTTATGCAAAAACAGGAACTTTAAACAGAGTGAAAACGTTAGCAGGATATATGAAAACCAATACAGGGAAAACTTTGGTTTTTTCTTTATTGGTGAACAATTATACGGGATCGGTAGACATGGTAAAGAAAAGAATGGAGAAAATTCTTGAGCCTGCATTGGATTTATAGTATTATTAAAATTTAATTAAGATAAAAACCTTTTGATCAATGATTGAAAGGTTTTTTTATATCTTTGATACAATTTTTTACTAAGTATGAAAAAAATCTATTTTTTGTTATTGGGTGTTTTTACAATCCATCAATTGTACGCCCAAAAAGACATAAACAATATTGAAAGAAAGGGACTGATCGCAAAAGAAATGAAATCTTTTGCCAACAAAATGGAAGCCGGAAATACAAATCCGAATACGCTCAATTATGATCTGCAGTATCAGAGAATGGATGTTACGGTAAATCCGGCTATATATAGCATTGAAGGCTCCGTAACCTCTCATTTTAAACCCAATCAGAATATCAGCAGCATCTATTTTGATCTCGACGATCAGATGACGGTCTCACAGGTTGCCTATCATGGAAACAATCTTAATTTTCAGCAGCTCTCTACAAAGGAAGTAAAAATTGATTTTGCTTCTCCACTTGCTGCCAATGTACTGGATTCTCTTACGATTAGCTATTCGGGAGCGCCGCCTACGGCAAATAATGCTTTCTTTAACGGAACACAGGGCGGAACTGCGGTTTTATCTACCCTTAGCGAACCGTATGGTGCGCAGGATTGGTTTCCTACCAAACAAAGCTTAAATGATAAAATCGAAAAGTTTGATATAAAAGTAACCACGCCTTCCCAATATAGTGTGGCTGGAAACGGTAAATTTATGTCTGAAACCATTCTTGGAAACGGACAAAAACGTACTTTCTGGAGAACACAATATCCTACTGCGGCTTATCTTATCGCGTTTTCTATTACTAATTTTGTTAAGTTAAATGACACTATGGGAAATCCGCCATTCCCTTTTGTAAACTATATTTTTCCGTCTACTTCCAACAATACAACAAGCATGAGCAATATTGAATGGACGAAAACAGTGATGGATACTTTTGAAAATTATTTCGGGCCTTATCCTTTCCGGAATGAAAAGTACGGACATATGGAATTTCAGGCCGGCGGCGGAATGGAGCATCAGACCATGTCATCCATGGGCGGTTGGTCCAGAGATTTAATTGCCCATGAACTTGCCCACCAATGGTTCGGAGACAAAGTAACCTGCGGCGCATGGAATGATATCTGGCTTAATGAAGGTTTCGCAACATTTGGTGAACATTTAGCTAATGAAAAGCTGCTGATGACCAATGCCAACTTTTTAAATTATCTTCTGGGACAGAAAAACTATATTACAAGCGCAACAGGTGGAAGTGTATATGTTGCCGATTCAAATCTCTGGAGTGTGGGAACTATTTTCAATGGAAGATTGTCTTATGCAAAAGGCGGATATGTACTGAGAATGATTAAATGGATCCTTGGAGATGCAGCATTTTACCAAGCTATTAAGGAATATCATTCAAGACCTGCACTTGCCTATAATTATGTAAGAACACAGGATCTTAATGCTTCTTTATTGACTTCCACCGGTAAAGATTTTACAGAATTTTTCAACGACTGGATCTACGGACAGGGCTATCCCACCTATACTATCCGCTGGAAACAGATAGGAAATACTTTAACCATAAGAGCTTCACAGACGCAAAGCAATCCTACGGTAAGCTTTTTTGAGATGCCTCTTCCGATTAAAGTAAACGGAACCGGAGGGCAGGTTGCCTATCTGGCATTAAATAATACGACAAACAATCAGTATTTCACGCAATCCGTGGCCTTTCCGGTGGCCAGCATAGAATTTAATTATGAATACCAGATTTTAGAAAAAAATTCAACAGTGGCCCAGGATAATACGCTGGGAACAGCAGAGACGGCTAAAGATGAATTCACAATCTACCCGAATCCCGCCAACAATCAAATTAATATCAAAGGCATTGACAAATCCTCCGAATTTACCATTTATTTCATAGACGGAAAACTCGTAAAAAAAGGGATATATCAGCCCGGAAAACCAATCAATACATCAGAATTTGTTCCCGGAGCGTATATTCTTAAAATTAATGATAAGAATATAAAGTTTTTAAAAAAGTAATTATTAACTGTACCTATCAGGTCAAAACCTTCAGAATCTCTGAAGGTTTTTTTGTTTAAAAATGAATAATTGGAATTGGATAATAGATGTTTAATGATCTTTCTGCCGACAATACTAAATCAATGAGTTCCATAGCTGATATTTTTAAGGTTAAAATTTAAATTAAATCTGAAAACTTTTCTGGCGCTTAATAGCCCTGTTGGCTTTACGTTTTGCCTTTTCCACTTTAAAATCAAACCATTTCTGTTTAAATATGTTTCGCATCAGGTTATCAAAATGTCTTATCAGAACCAGATTTTTAAAACCCCGCCATTTTTCAAGTAAACTGGAAGGTAAAGCCCGTATAGAAACAGAATAGCCTTCGGTTTCGTATTGGATATAATGCCACCAGCCGGAAGGAATGTAAAGGGTTTCACCCGGTTTTATAATTGCTTCATATCCGTCCAGATATTTCAGTCCGGGAAATTCTTCATAATCAGGATCCTTAATATTGGTGATACTGTGGAAGTTGTAAGGAAGCTTATACATCAAATCAGATTGTTCCCACGGAAAAAGCCAGATTCTTTTAATTCCCTGGAACTGGGTGATAAAAACATGAGACATATCAATGTCAATATGATTTCTGGTAATTGAGCCTTCACCACCGAAAAACATAAAAGGCAGCCATTTTATGATTTTTCCTTTCGTAACATCGTTATAATGGATATCATTTTTAAGTTCGGGTTTAACGGTTAATAAATTAAATAAAAAAAGACGGTGTTCAGTGGGAGAAGAAGTGATCAGGTTCAGATACTCTGAGAAAGTACTTTGCCCGATTGGTTTGCTGGCGACTCTGTCCAGCGATTCAATTTCGCTTCCATAAATATTAACTCTGTGCTCTCCGGCGATTTTTTTAAAATAAGAATAATTCCATTTTTCAAAAGCGGGACTTTTTGAGTCTACAAAATCCTCCAGGATAATTGGTTTTGAAGGTTTTAAATAGGTTTTGAGGAAATCTTCGGATGTTATTTTTTTAATTTTTTGTACTGGTGATAATCTCATTTTCCTGATTTTAGAGTAACAAATATAACGATTAGTCTACTTAAATTGTAGACTATTTGGAAAAATATTAAATTTTTATTTAAACGCTCAGAATAAAAATCATAAAATAGAATACTTTACCGTGATTTTATTAAATTAGCGCATCAAAAAATCTATCTAAAATGATCTCTAAAAAATATCTTGAAAATTTACAGAATGAACTGCAGAATATCGACAACGACGGGCTTTACAAAAGAGAAAGAATTATTACTTCTCAGCAGAGTGCGGAAATAGAAGCTAACGGGAAAAGACTGCTGAACTTCTGTGCCAACAATTACCTGGGATTATCCAACCATCCGGAAGTGATGAAAGCTTCTCAGGATATGATAGAATCTCACGGTTACGGAATGTCATCCGTTCGTTTTATCTGCGGAACCCAGGATATTCATAAGCAACTGGAGCAGAAGATTGCGGATTTTTTAGGTCTTGAAGATACGATCCTTTATGCAGCATGTTTTGATGCAAACGGAGGAGTTTTTGAACCATTATTCACAGAAGAAGATGCGATCATTTCGGATGAGCTGAACCATGCTTCCATTATCGACGGCGTTCGTCTTTGTAAAGCGGCAAGATACCGTTATAAAAACAACAATATGGAAGATCTTGAAGCCCAGTTAATTGCAGCTTCCGAAAAAAATCACCGTTTTAAAATCATCGTTACGGATGGTGTTTTCTCAATGGACGGAATTGTTGCCGATCTGAAAGGTGTTTGCGATTTGGCAGATAAATATGACGCTTTGGTGATGGTAGACGACTCTCATGCTACAGGTTTCATCGGGAAGACAGGCCGTGGAACGCATGAAGCCAACGAAGTGATGGGTAGAGTAGACATCATTACTTCCACTTTAGGAAAGGCATTGGGAGGTGCTTTGGGAGGATTTACTTCCGGTAAAAAAGAAATCATCGATATGCTGAGACAGCGTTCAAGACCGTATTTATTCTCGAACTCACTGGCTCCGGGAATCGTGGGAGCAGCATTGAAAGTATTGGATATGATTTCCGAAGATACTTCTCTGCGTGATAAAGTAATGGAAAATGCAGAATATTTCAGAACGGAAATGAAATCAAAAGGTTTTGATATTCCGGATGGTGACGCGGCGATTGTTCCGGTAATGCTTTATGATGCACCTTTAGCTCAGAAAATGGCGGAAAAATTAATGGATGAAGGAATTTACGTAATCGGGTTCTTCTATCCGGTAGTGCCGAAAGGAAAAGCAAGAATCAGAGTTCAGCTTTCCGCAGCTCACACAAGAGAACATCTCGATAAAGCAATTGCTGCTTTTGAAAAAGTTGGAAAAGAGCTGGGTGTGATTTCTTAATTAATAATATTGGATGGAATGTTTCCACAAGTTCAGCACGGCAACGCTAGAAATTTGCTTTAAAAAGATTAATATCACAATGTCATGCTAAGCCTGTCGAAGCATTTTCTTATAAATGAATTTTCAAATCAACAGAATTTTGTTTTTAAAATTTATATAAAAACTTATCTTTGCTCATAATTTTCAATTAAATGTTTTTTAAATCCAAATACATCATTGAATTTTCAAAATCTAAAAATGAGTTATTAACAAATATAGATGATAAATTGTCTAAAAGTATCTTTGATATAGGAAAAGAATATATAGGTACAACAAGTGAAAATAGTTTTCAAATTCAGTTAAGCACATGGAAAAATTCCCCTACCATAACTGGAAAATTTATCAAAAAAAATGAGAAAAATTACTTGGATGTAAGAATAGGATATTTATATAACGATGTTTTAATATATATTATTTTTATTTTTTTATTACCAATATATATGATATCATTGTCTGATTATAAGACTGCTTTTCTTTTTTTTGGAATAGGAATCACATCTCTATTTATTAATATTATAACTTTAAAATTTTTAATTCGTAAATTTTTTTCAGAGCTTAAGAGCTATGACAGATTATGCAGAATTTCAAAAATTAATTATTTTAATTAAACATGCTTTATACCATCATAAAAGCGCTTCATATTATCTTTATGGTAAGCTATTTTGCAGGGATCTTTTACCTTGTAAGAATATTTGTTTATTATAAAGATACCGACGAATTTGCCGAGGATAAAAAGAAAATTTTAAGAGAACAGTATACCTTCATGGCACGCAGGCTGTGGAATATCATTACCGTTCCGGCGGGTGTAATCATGACACTTTGCGGAATAACCATGATCTTCTTGAATTTAGGATTGATGAAAACGCCTTGGTTTCATCTGAAGCTCACGTTTCTTATCGGCCTCGCAATTTACCATTACTGGTGCTGGAAAAAAGTGTTACAACTGAAAGAACTGAACGGAAATACCTTGGAAACTGCCAATATCAAACTAAGACAGGCGAATGAAATTGCGACATTTATTTTGTTCCTTGTTGTATTTACGGTGATCTTAAAATCTCAGGTTATTGAATATTGGTGGCAATTAATCACCGGATTTTTCGTTCTGGTATTTTTAATTATGATGACGGTGAAATTGGTTAATAAAAATAAGAAAAAGTAATGATTGGTTAATGGTTGTTTGCTCATGGTTGATCGTAAAAAGCTAACAACTAACAACAATTAACTAACAACATTTGACAATAAAAACTATGATTGCAATTTTAAAAAAAGAACTTTGGAGTTACTTCGGAAACTGGAGCGCATGGGTGATCATTGCCGCCTTCAGTCTGATCACGACGCTGTTTCTGTTTTTTTTCGACAACGATTCCAATATTTTTGAGATCGGGATGGCTTCTCTACAAAGCTACTTTGTTTTGGTTCCTTGGCTATTAATGTTCATCATTCCGGCTCTTTCGATGAAAACTTTTGCGGAAGAACAGCAGACCGGAACATTAAACTGGCTGTTTTCCCAACCCTTAAAAATTTCGGATTTGGTATTCGGAAAATTCTTGTCCGTTTGGATTGTTGGTATTTTATGCCTGATTCCATCACTGATTTATTTATACACCGTTTATGTACTAGGTGTTCCGGCAGGAAATATAGATCTAGGGATGACCTTCGGAAGTTATATCGGGTTAATTATTTTAATTGCAGCATTTTCGGGAGTTGGAATTCTGGCTTCTTCGCTTTCCCAAAACCAGATCATGGCTTATCTGTTGGGTGTTTTCATGTGTTTCATCATGTACTTCGGGATTGAGCAGTTGGCAAGTTATAAATTGCTTGGAGGCGCAGACTTTATTTTACAGAATGTAGGCTTTTATCAGCATTTCTTAGGTTTTACAAGAGGACTTATTGATTTTAAAGATGTAGCTTATTTTGTGCTGATCATCGGTATTACCTTAGTTTTGTCCAATCATTTCATTAATAAAAAAAAGTAGAATTATGAAGAAGATATCATTTAAATCTCCGCTGGGAATTTTACTTTTCGTCATATTACCGCTGGTTATTATTCTCGCCGTTTCAGGCATCAGGTTGGATTTAACCAAAGAAAAAAGGTATACACTTTCAGACAATACCGTTAAAGTATTAGAATCGGTAAATAAACCTTTGGTGGTGGACGTTTACCTGGAAGGCGATTTTCCTGCCAGCTTCAAGCAGCTTCAGAGTGAAACGAGATTCATGCTCGAAGAATTCAGGAAGATCAATCCGAAAATCGATTTCAAATTTATTGATCCCATCAAAACCAAAATGTCTCAGGATACCCTGATGGCAATGGGAATGCAGCCTTCCGTACTTCCGGATATCAAAGACGGGAAAGTTTCGCAAATTATGCTGTTTCCGTATGCGGTGGTAAAATATGACAAAAAAGGAGTTTCCATTCCGTTGGTAGTACAGCAGTCCGGAATTGATGCAGATCAGCAGTTAACAAAATCCATCGAAAATTTAGAATATAATCTGATTTCCAATATCAAAAATATTGCAGCAAACCGGAGAAAAAAAATCGGGGTACTGATCAACCAGGATGAGCTGAGCCCCACTGAATTCCAGGGATTCATGCAGCTGGCAACGGAAAGTTATGATGCAGGACCTATTATTCCTAAAAATCAGAAAGAGCTTAGCCTTGCTGATGTTCCGATGCTGAAGCAGATGAGTGCGCTTGTCATTGCAAAACCAAGAAAAGCCTTCACCGACGGAGAAAAAGTGATCCTTGACCAATACATCATGAACGGTGGTAAAACGTTGTGGATGATTGATGCCGTAAATGCGGAAATGGATACGCTGATGAGGTCTAAAAAAGTAATGCCGTTCCCGGTAGATATCAATATGACCGACTTTTTCTTCAACTACGGGATCAGGATCAACCCTGCTTTGGTAAAAGATGTGAAGAAATTTGCCCTGTTGAGATTAGTGACCGGAGAAGTGAGTGGAAATCCTCAGTACACCAGTCTTCCGTGGCCGTATTATCCATTAGGAATCGCAGAAAACAAAAATCCGATTACCAAAAATATCAATCCGGTGAAATTTGAATTCCCGACCTCCATTGATACCTTGGGCGGAAGAAAAAATATTAAGACCAATGTGCTTTTCGAATCAAGTGAAAGAACGTTGCTCAAGCAGGTTCCGAATTATGTGGATTTAAAAGAAATTTCCAGTGTCGACAGCCTTGGGCAAATGGAAAAACCTAGCACCCCGAAAATCTATGCAGTAGCATTGGAAGGAAAGTTCAATTCTGCGTATGCTTCAAGGATTGAAAGAAAATCATACCCGAATTTCAAAAATTCAAGTCCTGAAAATAAAATGATCGTGATTGCCGACGGCGACGTAGGCCGAAATAAAGTGCTGAAAGGCGAGCCTCTTCCTTTGGGTGTAGATCTGCTCACCAACGAACAGTTTGGCAACGAACAGTTCCTGAGAAATGCCCTCGACTATCTTCTGGACGACAGCAACCTTATGGAACTCAGAAACCGAAATATCGAAGAAAGGCTTCTGGACCGACAAAGAATTACCGAAGAGAAAAACAACTGGCAATGGTTTAATTTGCTGCTGCCGTTAGTAATCATCGGGATTTTAGGAGGATTGTTCTTCTGGTTGAGGAAGAAGAAGTTTGGATAAAAAAAAAGAGAAGTTTTGGACTTCTCTTTTTTTATTTTTTAATTATATCTATGGCAAAAACTATAAGAAAACCTAAGGCAGCTTTTCTTTCAATATCTATTGTCGGATTGGTGTTTGATTTCTTAAGATCTTTAGGAGTGTAATACAAATAATAATAAAGAATCTTTTTCATGTTATAAAATTTGAATTGTTATTAGTCTATTCAAAAATAAAAAAACACCTTTAAATTATTATCAGTAAAAAACGGATTTTTTGTAAGATTATAAAGATAATCTCAATTAAACGCCCTCCTAAACTCCCCCGGCGACTGCTTCACCTTCTGCTTAAACAACTTACTGAAAGACTGCGGATGCTCAAAACCAAGTTCATAAGCAATTTCACTGACGGACAAATTGGTCGTGCTCAGACGTTCTTTAGCATGGTCGATCAGCTTATTCTGGATGTGCTGTTGCGTGTTTTGCTGCGTATGAATCCGCAACAGGCTGCTCAGGTAGTTCGGGGAAATACTCAGTTGTTCCGCGATGGATTTTACCGAAGGAATCCCTTTTTCCAGAAGATTTCCGCTGCTGAAATATTGCGAAAGCGTTTCTTCAAATTTTTCCAATAATTCGTGGCTGGATTTTTTGCGGGTAAAGAACTGCCGTTCATAAAAACGTTCGGCGTAGATCATGAACAGTTCAAGCTGGGCGACGATCAGCTCCTGGGTAAATTTATCGGTATTGTTCTGGTATTCTTTTTCAATATTCCTGAAAAGATCAACGATGATTTTCTCTTCCTTATCTGATAGAAAAAGTGCTTCATTGATTTGGTAGCTGAAAAATTCGTACGATTTGATTTTTTTGATCAGGGAAGTTCCCCAAAGGAAATCAGGGTGAATGAGCAGTAAATAGCCCGTCGGTTCCGCTACCACATCAGGTTTCATTTCCAGGCTCAGGAACTGAAGCGGCGAAACAAAACACAGTACACCGGAGTCAAAATCGTATTCCTGCTGTCCGTAATTGAATTTTGCATTAACGTTACGTTTCAGACCTACCGAGTAGAAATTCTGGATCCATTTCAGCTCCGTATCGTTTACCGGATACTGTACTTTGCTGTAATCAATAAGGCTGATCAGCGGATGTTCCGGATTCGGAAGATTACAAAATGCATGAAAATCTGAAATTGAATTAAATCTGAAAGTTTGTTTCATACCGCTAAATTATTAATTATTTTGAATCGTTGACCATCAGACATTTACCATATTTGAAAATCTAATGAAATTTTTTAATAATAATATTTAAATCGATTATTTTTCAACCGACAACTATCAACCATCAAATATTATCTTTCAGACAGTGGCTTCGACAAGCTCAGCCTGACAATGTGTGCCTATAGCGAGTAGTATTAGCGATGTCATCCTGAGCCTGTTGAAGGATCTTCAATTACTTAACAAAATAAACTTTGTTTATACCTCATCAAAAAATAATTAAAACAGCGTCGATCTAAAAAACTTAACTACTTAATGTTGTTTGCGTTTTTCCGGGAAAGCTTGTTGCGAGGGTGCAACAACCTTTCCCGGTTACCGGAAAAGCCTTTGCAGGGGTGTGTGGAGGTTTCCTGGTGTTCCGGAAAACTTCGCGCGAGGGTGCGGCAAACTTTCCTGAAGATTAGATGTTAAAAAAATGTTATTCAAATACTCATTTTTAAAAATCTAAAAATTTATCTTCATCAGTTCCCGCAAAAATTCTATTTTTAAACCACAAAAAACAGTTACCTGATGATTAGTAAGGCCCTCGAAATATGCTATGATTTCCCGTTTTTCTTACCGGAAGAACTTCTGGAAATATTCAATGCCCATGAGAAAATTACCTTCCATAAAGGAGATTTTATCCTGGAAGAAGGCAAAACAGCCAATGAATATTATATCGTGGAAAAAGGCCTCGCAAGATCATTTGTTACAGACTTCAACGGTAACGATGTTACGACTAATTTTTTTGTTGAAAACGAAATTATTATTGAGGTTTCATCACTTTTCCAGAGAATTCCTACGCAGGAAAACATCGTCTGCATTACCGACTGCGAATGCTGGAAGTTCGATTTTGAAACTTTTCAGGAGCTTTTTCATAAAATCCCTAATCTCAGGGAGTGGGGAAGGGCATGGATGTCGCAGCAATTGTTCATTTGCAAGCAGCGTTCCGTGGAAATGTTTACCCTGTCTGCCACCAGACGCTACCTTAATCTTCTGGAGCAGAAGCCTTACGTCATTCAATTTGCGCCACTCAAGCAGATCGCGTCTTATCTCGGCGTTACAGATACTTCTTTAAGCCGAATCCGCAAAGAATTGGTTTCACATCCCAGGAAAATATAAATCTTGCCTTATGACAAGTTGATTTTCACGGCAACTTGATAATTTTGGTTATAGGTTAAACAAAATAAAATCACACTATGAAAATCAATCAGATCTTTGTCAATCTTCCCGTAAAAGATATTTGGGAAACAAAAGAATTCTGGACGAACCTGGGTTTCTCCGTCAACGAGCAGATTTCCGATGAAAGAGCAGTCTGTATCATGATGAATGATACGATTTCCATCATGTTCTTAACGGAAGAATTTTTCGAAACCTTTTCAGAAAGACCTGTTCCGAAAGGCGATACTACCCAGGTATTGGTTGCCATCGGATTAGACAGCCGTGAAGAAGTAGACCAGGTTGTGAATGCGGCTGTCGCCAACGGCGCAACACAGCACGAAGAACCGCAGGATCATGGCTGGATGTATCAAAATTCTTTCTGGGACATCAATGGTCATGGATGGAATGTCATTTTTGCCGATCCTTCTCAGATCCTATCATAATTAATACATCAGAAACATAACATTATGGACACGCCAACATCAAAAAAATTAGAAATTATTATTCCTGCATTCCGTGGTCACAGTCAGAATTTCCTGATGGTGCTGGATGGAATTTCCGAGCAGGACGCTCTGAAAAGAGTAGAAGGCAAAACCAATCATATCATCTGGATGGCCGGAAACTTTTTGGATATGAGGTATGCTTTAGGATCGGTGCTCGGAATTCAGGAAGAATTTGAATTTAAAGATCTTTTTTTTCAGGGGAAAAGTTTAAATGAAAGTTTTGCCTACCCTTCGTTGGAGCAGTTAAAGGATGCTTTTCACAAAATATCGCCTCTGGTGTATCAGAAATTACTGGAAGCTTCAGACGAAGAATTGGACAAAGCTTTTCCCATGGGAATGAATATCGAATTTTTTCCGGAAACCGTGCTGAATTTCATCGGAATGTGCATCGGTCGGGAAGATTATCTGTGCGGGCAAATCGGACTGATGCGGAGAATTCTCGGTTATGAAGGCTTAAAATATGAATTCGATAAAGATTTAAAATATTAAAAATGACTCCGGCTGAAAAAGGGTATCAGGAAATTAACGGAATTAAGATGTATTACGAAATCTACGGTTCCGGAAAACCTTTGGTGTTGATTCATGGCGGCGGAGGTTCCATTCTGTTTGATTATAAAGAAGTTATTGCAAGGCTTGAAAATAAGTTTCAGCTTATCGGCATTGATCTTCAGAATCACGGAAGGTCCGGTCATCGTGATATTGCGGAAACTTTTGAACAGGATGCGCATGATGTTGCTGCACTTCTGAAAAGTATCAACATAGAAAAAGCTTCATTCTGGGGATTCAGTAATGGTGGAAATACGGTAATGCAGGTTGCTCATCGGTATCCTGAAATGGTGGAAAAACTGATCGTTGCATCTGCATTCTACAAAAAAAACGGAATGCTGGACGGTTTCTTCGAAAGCATGAACAATGCTACTCTCGATTCAATGCCCGAACCGCTTAAAATTAATTTTTTGAGCCTGAATCCGGACTTTTCTGCCCTGGAAAACATGTTCGATAAAGACAGCAAAAGGATGCAGACTTTCGAAGACTGGAGTGAAGAAATTTTGAAAGGCATATCTTCTCCCGTATTATTTATTTCCGGGGATAAAGATGTAATGAAACCGGAACATACGGTGGAAATGTGGCGGCTTGTCGAAGATTCAAATCTCTTGATTCTTCCTGCAACCCACGGTTCCTACATGATGGCTGATTTTAATGGCAATACTGACGACAGGCTTATTGATTTTACTGTTATCGAGGCAGAAAAGTTTTTAAATAATTAAAATTTTTCAAAATCAATAGCTCATTTAAATCTAACTCTCTTTGCTGAGTAGAACGCCCTTGCGAACTTAAAAAGTATAGTAGTAAAAAATCTTTGCGGTCTTTGCGTTAAAAAAATAAACATTAAATAAAAAAATACTTAAATCAAGGCCAATTAAATTCTTAGAAACGATTGTTCATGTAACTCTTATGCTTTTGCTGAGTAGAACGCGCTTGCGAACTTAAAAAAGTATAGTAGTAAAAAAATCTTTGCGGTCCTTGCGTTAAAAAAAATAAACATTAAATAAAAAAATACTTAAATCAAGGCCAATTAAATTCTTAGAAACGATTGTTCATGTAACTCTTATGCTTTTGCTGAGTAGAACGCGCTTGCGAACTTAAAAAAGTATAGTAGTAAAAAAATCTTTGCGGTCCTTGCGTTAAAAAAAATAAACATTAAATAAAAAAATACTTAAATCAAGGCCAATTAAATTCTTAGAAACGATTGTTCCTGTAACTCTTATGCTTTTGCTGAGTAGAACGCCCTTGCGAACTTAAAAAAGTATAGTAGTAAAAAAATCTTTGCGGTCCTTGCGTTAAAAAAATAAACATTAAAATAAAAAATCATGGCTAAATTAAATTCTTATTTAAACTTTGACGGGAAAGCGGAAGAAGCTTTCAACTTTTACAAATCCGTTTTCGGAGGAGAATTTCTCGGAGAAATTTACAGAATGGGAAATGCACCCGGAACCGAAAATTTATCGGACGAAGAAAAAAACAGGGTAATGCATATTGCGCTTCCTATCGGTAATGATCTTTTGATGGCTTCTGATATCGTTCCGAGTTTTGGGCAGACCCTCAAGGTAGGAAATAATAACTATGTCTCTATTTTCCCCGATTCCAGAGAAGAGGCGGAAAGACTTTTTAAAGGACTTTCTGAGGGCGGCAATATTGAAATGCCTCTTGAAGACCAGTTTTGGGGCGATTATTTCGGAAGTTTCCAGGACAAATATGGTATCCATTGGATGATCAATTATAATGAAGAATATATAAAATAGTGTACCTTAGTATTGAAAAGTGAAGAGCAATTATTTCAAAACACCAAAATAGATATTGATATGGAACCAATAAAAATTGAAATTACAATTCTGGAGCCCGTTGAGAAAGTATGGACGTATTTCAACAGCCCTGAACACATTACCCAATGGAATTTTGCCAGCGATACATGGGAGTGTCCTTCTGCTGAAGTAGACTTAAAAGAAGGAGGACGATTTACAACAAGAATGCAGGCAAAGGACGGAAGTTTCGGGTTTGATCTTGTCGGAATTTATGACGAAATTATTCCTGAGAAAAGCATCACTTATCACATGGAAGATCAAAGAAAAGTAAAAGTGATTTTCGATAAAATTGATGAAAACACGACAAAAGTTACTGAGATATTCGATCCTGAAAAGCAAAATCCTGTTGAAATGCAGCGGGACGGCTGGTACGCAATTCTTAATAACTTTCATAAATATGTTGAAAATCATTAAGTAATACTTTTTTCGGTCATGATCAACTTGGTAATAATGGCAAAGTGCCTGAACTCAATTTGCGCCGTGAGCCATACTGTAACAAGCGATTTCCTGCAGGGAATTATTCCCATGCCGGCCAGAAGAGCTTTAGGAAAAGAAAAAATAGATTCCCTTGAAAAACTTTCGGAATATTCCGAGAAGGAAATCCTGCAAATGTATGGTTTCGGTAAAAATGCTCTGGAAAAACTGAAAATCTACATGACGGAAAATAATATGTATTTTAAAAATAGTGACGCCTAGCATCCGGTAAATAATAATTAAATAAATTCAGGAATATTTAATACAATACCTGAAAAAAATTAAACCACTATCCTGTGCTGAATGAAATGCCCTTGCGCCTTTGCGTTAAAATAATACAGAACGATTAAGCTTATTATTTCAATATTAAATTAAAACAATGAACAACAATATCTTTCCGTGCCTCTGGTACGATGAAAACGCTAAAGAATCTGCCGAATTTTACTGTAAAATATTCGGCGGAAAAATTACCGCAGATACACCGGTGGTGATGAACATTGAACTTTTCGGCCAGAAAATAATGCTTCTCAATGGCGGTCCTCAGTTTAAAAAAAATGCTTCGGTTTCTTTTATGGTAATCTGTGAAACGGAAGATGAAGTGCAACAGTACTGGGATCAGCTGATGGAAGGCGGGATGGCCTTAATGCCACTGGATTCCTATTCATGGAGCAAAAAATACGGTTGGCTGAAAGATCAATATGACGTTACCTGGCAAATATTCCTCGGAAATAAACAGGAATCACAAAAAATAATTCCTACCCTGATGTTTATGCATGAAAACAATGGCAAAGCAATGCAGGCTATGGAATTGTATACTTCAACATTTCCTGATTCTAAGATCGGCAGTATTTTGAAATACGGAGAGGGAAGCGAGGGACACCCAATTGCAGAACCGGGAGAAAATATTCAGCATGCGCATTTTGTGATTGATGGTTACAGCTTTTTCTGTATGGACAGCTCTTATAATCATCAGTTTGATTTTAACGAAGCAATTTCAATGGTGGTGATGACAGAAGATCAGGAACAGACCGATCACTATTGGAAAAGCCTGACCTCAGACGGAGGAAAGGAAAGCATGTGCGGATGGCTAAAAGATAAGTTCGGATTCAGCTGGCAGATTGTTCCTAAAAAATTAATAGAACTGATGAGTGATCCGGATCCTGTAAAAGCCCAGAAAGTAGTGCAGGCGATGATGAGAATGCAGAAAATCATTATAGAAGATCTGGAAAAAGCCTATCATTCTTAGAATCAATTTAAATGTTATGATTGTCCGTAATTTGTCATAATTGAAAGCTTTGACTTTTTTGCTGAGTATAAACTGAAGGTTTACGAATGTAGTTCAGCCTTTGCGAAATTAAAAGCATTTAGTAATAAATAAATCTTTGCGAACCTTTGCGTTCAATAGATCAAAAACTGCTATGATTATTTTAAATAATCAATTTTACTTTTAATAAACTTAATTTCTTAATGTTTAAAAAATAATTCAATTACATAATCTGAAAAACTAAAAATTAAAATGTAATTCATATTTATAAGATACCATATTTTCGGCTTCGGCTTGCTGTTTGATGCTGTAAAGGAAATATCTTTTATGAAAACACACAACAAGTCACAATCTAAATCAAAAGTACCGGAAGAAGGTATCCTGCCGGAGATTATCCGCGAGAGCTACAGAGGAAGCGAGAAACTGTTGGATAAAAAAGCGGTTATTTCAGGAGGGGACAGCGGAATAGGACAGGCTGTTGCCGTGCATTTTGCCCGCGAAGGAGCAGATGTTGCCATCATCTATAAAGAAAGTGACGACGATGCGGAAGAAACTAAAAAATTGGTAGAAAAGGAAGGCAGGAAATGCGTTTTGCTGAAAGGTGATATTTCAAAAAAGAATTTTCAGAAAAAATGCATTGAAAAAATAAAAAAAGATTGGGAGACCTTAGATATTCTCGTCAATAATGCAGGAATACAGTTCCCAAAAAATGATATTGAAAACATCACAGACGAACAGATTCATGAAACGTTCAATACCAATATCATCTCAATGATTTCATTTACCAGAGACTGCCTGCAGCTGATGAAAAACGGATCACGGATTATCTGTACCACTTCTGTAACAGCGTATCGCGGAAGTGATCACCTCATTGACTATTCGTCCACGAAAGGTGCAATAGCAACCTTTATCCGCTCTCTGGCAACCAATATTGCAGAAAAAAATATTCTGGTAAATGGCGTTGCGCCTGGTCCTATCTGGACACCTCTGGTTAAAGAAACCTTCGATGATGTATCAGATTTCGGGAAAGATAACCCAATGAAAAGAGCGGGGCAGCCATCGGAAGTTGCACCGGCCTACGTGTTTTTAGCATCACAGGATTCAAGTTTCATTACCGGCGAAATCATCCATATCAATGGCGGAGATTATGTCGGAGGATAAAATAATATAATACACAAATAACATAATAACAGCTACTTATACAATTTATGGAAATATTACATTTTGATATTCAAATTAATGCGGAAGCGGTAAAAGTCTGGACTGTACTTTGGGACGATTTCTCTTTCAGACAATGGACATCAGCTTTTACAGAAGGTTCTTTTTATCAGGGAAGTTTGGAAAAAGGAAATATTATAAAATTCCTAGACCCTAAAAATAACGGAATGTACAGTAAGATCGTTCAATTGATTCCCAGTGAGGAAATAACTTTTCTTCATCTTGGAGAAATTTATGAAGGAGTAGAAACACCACGCGATTTGGGAGAAGCTACAGAACGATACATCCTCAAGGAACATGAAAATACCACGCATCTTTACGTTGAAGTGGCAACCACAGAAGAGTTCAAATCATTCTTTGAAGAAAAATTTCCAGTTGCATTATCCAATGTTAAAAATCTTTCTGAAAATCAACTTTAAATAATAAGTCTGTTTAAACTTTTACCCGCAAAAGTCACAAAAGATGAACTAAACTTTTATTTAAAGTTGATAGTTATAAACGAAAAAGTTCACAATAGTTTTTAAAAATATTTGATTTTATTCTTTTGAGCACTTTGATTATTCTGGAAATTCGCTTTAACATTATCTTTTGTATCTTTTGCGGTTAATTCTGAAGTTATTTTAAACAAGTTAATACATAAAATTTCAGCTATGGAAACATTATCTTATGAAATCATCATCAGCGCTCCCAAACAAAAAGTCTGGGACGTACTGTGGAATGAAAAAACATATCGTGAATGGACAAAATTTTTCAATCCGGCTTCTGCATCTGTAATGAAATCAGACTGGCAAGTTGGCGGAAAAACGTACTTCCTGAATAGTGAAGGTGAGGGAATGGTTTCAACCATAGATAATATGGAAGAACCGGATCAGATTATTTTCAAACATCTCGGGATGGTAAATAAAGAAGGAAATGAAGACACTGAAAGCATGGAAGTGAAGCAGTGGAGCGGATGTTTCGAGAAGTATTTTTTGATTGATTTTGACGGAAGAACCAAACTTCATGCTGAGGTTCAGGTGGATAAAAACTGGGAAGAGCACATGAACAAAGGGTTCACACAGGGACTTGAAATAGTTAAAAATCTCGCGGAAAATACTTTAACACTTTAAGGGGAAATTATAGCAATATGAAACTATTAACAATTCTCTTTGCAACATTCTTTCTTGCTTTAGCAGGAACGAAAATTTTTGAGGGTGACTGGAACTTTTTGTTTTCCGGAAATCTGGGAATGGCTGTCTTCATTATATTTACGGGATTTTCACATTTTAAATTCCAGAAAGGAATGGCAATGATGATCCCGGAATTTATACCTGCCAAAATGTTTTGGGTATATATTACCGGAGTTATAGAAATTGCTGCAGGAATTGGTCTCATGATACCCTCCATTCGTGAGCTGACTGCTGTTTTACTGATAATTTTTTACGTATTGGTATTTATTGCCAACATCAATTCGTCAAAGAAAAATATCAATATTTTTAAAGCAGATTTTACAGGCCCGGGAATGAGTTACCTTTATAAAGAAAGAATTCCGATGCAGATTATTTTGATTGCCTGGACCTGGTACTTCGGGATTTATCTGAATTAATTTATTTAAATAAGATTTCTTTAAAACATATTTAGCATTTGATGTAACAATTCTTCAGCGTAGGACGTCTTATTATATATTAGAGACATTTTTAACCAAACCATGAAATATGAATATCACTGCTAAAATTTTCGGGATATCACAATTGGTAATAACCGCCCTCATGATGAATGCACAGACCAATACCGCGAAATTGCCGGGAGATCCTTCCCTGGTTTCTACAAAAACAACGTTCGACCAGCTTATTTCTTATGATAAAGGAAACTTCAAATATAAAGTGGAGGATTACTTTGCAAGGCCGAAAGCTTCACAATTTAAAATTTCGCCGGACGGCCAGTATCTTTCCTATAAGGAAAAAGACAAAGACAGCAAAAACCACGTCTATGTAAAAGACCTGAAAACAGGAAAAGTAACCAAAGCACTGGAAGAAAAGGATGATCTGATCAGAAGCTACGGCTGGCTGGATAAAAAACGCTTATTCTACACACAGGACCGTGGCGGAAACGAAAATCTGCATCTATATGCTGCAGATATTGATGGTAAAAATCTAAAAGATCTCACTCCTTTCGAAGGAATTACACTGGGAACCGTAAGGGTTATCAAAGATACTCCGTTTGTAGTAGTTACTATGAACAAAAACAACAAGCAGATTTTTGAGCCGTATAAGATCAATTTCAATACCGGGGAAATTACGCAGCTGTATGAGAACAAAGATGTTAAAAGCCCGATTGATGATTATATTTTTGATAAAGACGGAAACCTGCGCGGATATGTTGTTCTTGAAAACGGTCTCACTTCAAAGCTGTACTACAAAGACATGCAGACCGGGAAATTCAATCTTCTGAAATCTACAGACTGGAAAAATACCTTCTACATCGTAAGTTTTAACGAAAATTCCAAAAATAAGGATGAAGCGTACATCGTAACTAATCTTGACGGTGACAAATCAAGAATTGTCCTGTACGATTTAAAAAAAGATGCAATCATTAAGGAAATATATTCAAATCCTGATTTTGATGTCAGTTCGATCAGTCTGGCAGGGAAAAACAGAAATTACGAACTCGATTACATCAGCTATAACGGAATTAAAAATGAAACGATTTCCGTAAGTAAATTCTATAAAGAAGTTCATGATAAACTGGCTTCTGAATTCGGAGACAAACAATTCTATGTTGTTTCTTCTGATGATAAAGATAATAAGCTGCTTGTCATTACAGACAGCGATAAGGTTTATGGAAAATATTATGAATACGATACCAAATCCAAAACCATCAAGCTTCTTTTTGATCTCATGCCTCAGCTGAAAGAAGAAGATATGGCGGAAATGCGCCCAATTGAATTTAAAAGCAGGGACGGATTAACCATTCGTGGGTATATCACATTGCCAAAGGAAGCGCTGCAGGGTAAAAAAGTTCCTTTAATTGTTAATCCCCACGGCGGTCCGCAGGGAATTCGCGACGACTGGGGCTTTAATCCGGAAACACAATTATTTGCCAGCAGAGGATATGCGACATTACAGGTAAATTTCAGAATTTCCGGCGGATATGGCAAGGAATTCCAGCAGGCGGGTTATAAACAAATCGGAAGAAAAGCAATGGATGATGTGGAAGACGGCGTAAAATACGTCATTGAACAAGGCTGGATTGATAAAAATAAAGTTGCCATCTACGGCGGCAGCCACGGCGGATACGCCACTTTAATGGGATTGATTAAAACTCCGGATCTTTATTCCTGCGGAGTTGATTATGTCGGGGTATCCAATATCTTTACCTTTTTCGATTCCTTCCCGGAATACTGGAAGCCGTACAAAGAAATGGTGAAGCAGATCTGGTACGATCTTGATAGTCCTGAAGAAGCCAAAATTGCCAAAGAAGTTTCGCCGGTTTTCCAGATTGATAAAATTAAAAAACCTTTGTTTGTGGTTCAGGGAGCGAATGACCCGAGAGTGAACATCAATGAATCTGACCAGATTGTAAAAGGTTTAAGGGCTAAAGGTTTTGAAGTTCCGTATATGGTAAAATATGATGAAGGCCACGGATTCGGAAAAGAACCCAACCGTATTGAATTTTACAAAACCATGATGGGCTTCTTTGCTAAAAATTTTAATCAGTAAATCCAATACATTTTTATAATTAAACTACGGAAAGTTCCTTGAGCTTTCCGTTTTTTGTTTATAATGACTGCATTTTTACCGATAGACTCTATAGTCTAGCCCCGATAGAAACGGCATCCTTTTTTGTTTGCTGAAGCTTTGGAATGGAAAAACAAAAAAGATACAGTGGATAGCGGGAAAAAGCTCCTTAAAAAAAATGATACAAGTTCTACAAATAAAAACTATATCTAAAAAAATACGATTAATAAAAGAAAATCCTGAGTTCCCGAAAAATATTTTAAATTTATTAAAGTAAAACAAAAATTTCAACCGTCATAGCAATATGGAGGTTGTCGAAAAAATAACAATGCCACAGAAGGAGAAGGACAATATCATCTCGCAAACCGTTTCAAAGTACGGAGGAAAGCTGATGTCTTATATTCGTCCCAAAGTGAAAAACGCGGAGGATGCGGAAGATATTCTGCAGGAGGTGTGGTATCAGTTCAGTAGTCTTACGAATCTTTCTGAGATTGTAAACGTGGGTGGGTGGCTGTATCGGGTAACGGCTAATAAAATCACCGACAAATACCGGAAGAAAAAAACCGAAAACCTTGAAGATTTCGTGTATGAGGATGAAGACGGCGATTTCTCCATTAAAGATATTCTGCTGATGGATGAAAGCGCCGGTCCGGAAATAAAAATGTTTCAGGATGAAATCTGGAAAAAATTATTTGAAGCACTGGAAGAACTTCCTGAAAAACAAAGAATTGTCTATGTTGAAAACGAACTCAATGATAAAACCCTTCAGGAAATAGCCGATGAACACGATGAAAATATCAAAACCATCATCAGCCGAAAAAATTACGCGGTAAAACACTTGAGAAACCGGTTGAGAAAATTATACGAAGATTTAAATAGTTAGTAAAAAGAAAAATATGAATCATAAACATAAAAAAGGCTGGATTTTTTTAATACTGTGTCCGCCATTGATTTTTTTAGGAGTTACCTGGATTGTGATGGCCCTCTGGAATCATCTTCTTCCCGAAATATTAGGCATAAAATCCATTACGTATTGGCAGGCCATGGGAATTCTTGTCTTAAGTAAGATTCTTTTCGGAGGCTTCCATTTCGGAAAAGGAATGAGAGATTTTAAGGAAAGAAAAATGAGAGAGAAAATGATGCATCTTTCTCCTGAAGAAAGAGAAAAATTTAAGGAAGTCTGGAAAAACAGATGCGAAAGCGGTTTTTTCGGAAGAAATAAAAAAACAAACGAATAATTTGAAATTTAAGAAGTAGTAAAGTAAAGTTCAATACGATTCGTCTTTATAAAAAGAAGTAGTAAAATTTAAAATTTAAGAAAATGAAAAATTCAGTATTAAAAGGTGCTCTTGGAGCATTAGCTATTGCAGGTGTTGCCATGATCGTTAAAAAAGCAGCCCAAAGAAAAAGATTTGTAAAAGGTATTTTTGAGGAATACGGAATCAAGGAAAAATCACCTTTCGGACTGGCCGATAAAATCAGGGAAATGAATGACGAGCAATATCAGGAAATGAAGGGAAAGTTCAAAAAGGAATTCGCATCAAGATGCCACAGCAGATTTGAAAAGAAAGAAAATATTGCGGAAGCATAATAGAAAGTAACTAAATTGAGATTGTTTATTCCGGCTCGGGAAGCGAAGCTTCCCGAGCCGGAATTTTTATAGTCATTGCGTGAGCAAAGCGAAGAAGCAGTCTAAAAAAGTATCAATTCATGACAAGCTTTCCACTTGCGGCAATTTCTAATGAGCTTTTTCCAGCTTTCCGCACTCGCTATTTCTTTGTTTCCGGCTCGGCGACAAGCCGCCGAGCCGGAAACAAAGAAATGAGCTCAGACAATTGCTGCAATCTGGGCTAGGGTGGCAGTCGTTCCTTTCAATATTTAGAAATGTCGACAAAAGTTGCCATATTGAAAGCATAATGCAACTAACGCATTCAGTATTGCTAAGAGAAACGCCTTTGCCTCAATTTTATGATTTATTATTAGAATCGGCGAAACTTCGTTTTGCGAACAAAAAAATATTCTCAGCCACTTAAAAAAAATCTTCGTGTACTTCGCGTTTAAAATGCTTGTTGAGATGCTTCAGCACGACAACATTAGATTAAATTAAAAACATTAAAAAAACTTCGCGAACCTCACGTTAAAAAGAATTATACCCTTTGCCCGCCAACACAAATTCCTTATTTTTGTATCATTCAATGAAAGATTATTACTATTTTCTAGGGATTCCGCACGATGCTTCAGAAGAAGACATCAAAAAAGCATATCGTAAACTTTCTTTAAAATACCATCCCGACAAAAATCAGAATGATGATTTCTTTGCAGACCGCTTCAGGGAAATACAGGAAGCTTATGAAACGCTGAGCGATAAAAGCAGGAGACATTCTTATGATCAGAATTTAGAAAGTCAGCAGAAAAGCTTTCGGTATACGGTTCCGCCATCCATCAAGACGTTTTCAGCCAATAAAATCCATGCAAAAAAAGGGGAGGAAATTATCGTGACCTGGCAGACACAAAATGCGGATGTAGTGAAGGTTTTGCCTTTCGGGCTGGAAAAAGCGTATGGAGAAAGAGTATTTAAAATAACGGAATTTAAAGACGGAAAATTTCAGATTTTGCTGCATGCTACCAATTCATTGCTGCATAAAACGGCGGTACAAGGCATTACCATTACCGAAGTTTTTGAAAGCGATACAGAAAAATTCAAAGAAAAAGCAGAAGAATTATTCAGATCACAGCCGAGAACAGCTGCAAACCCGCACGGTCAGCCAAAAATCATGAAAATTATTGTGGCTGTTGGTTTACTTATCCTGGCCCTGTATTTTTTAATAAAAAGCTTCGGGCATTAGGCCATCTTCTTTCTTCCGGGGCATTTCTTGCACCGTTTTCCTTTTTTAAATTTCTTGCAGCAGGATTTCTTATCACCACAATACATTTCTTCAGAATTTGCAGAATATACAGGTGCTAAAGGCGGTACTTTAAATGGGAGAATCATGTTCATGATGCAAATATATTAATTTAGAATAAATACAGATAATAAAATTTCATGAAATTTATTAGGTTGAATAATAAATCGTTAGTGCATAAATGAAAAATTCATCCCTTGTAATAATTTTATAATAAAATTGTATTCATTTGTCCATGTTTTTAGGTTAGTTTTTAAAGAATTAAAAAAAATAAAGCCTGAAATAATTTATGCAAAATTGAGTATTTGCCTTATTTTTATTTCAAAATGACAATAAAAACCTCTTAATTTTGAATAGGATAATATACTTTTTGTAATTTCTGTACGTTCTTAATTTACTTGTACAATTTTCTAAAAAATCGTAATTTTACGAATCTTTTTTACAACAAAATCTAATAAATAAAAATGAATACAGAACAGTTTGTGAGCCGCCACATTTCAGTAAATGAAGCCGATAAACAGGCAATGCTGGAAAAAATTGGCGTTTCAAGTGTTGAAGAGCTCATCTCTCAAACCATTCCTTCTTCTATCCGCTTAGAGAAAGATCTTGACATTTCAGAACCACTTTCAGAATATGAAATGCTGAATCATTCGAAAGAGCTGGCATCGAAAAATACGGATTACACCAGCTATATCGGTTTTGGATATCATAATACGCTGTTACCTTCGGCTATTCAGAGAAATATCTTTGAAAACCCGAGCTGGTATACTGCATATACTCCTTATCAGGCGGAAATAGCACAGGGAAGGCTGGAAGCGCTTCTTAATTTCCAGACTGTTGTATGTGATCTTACAGGTTTTGCCCTGGCAAATGCATCATTGCTGGACGAATCCACCGCAGCAGCAGAAGCCATGCACATGTTCTTCAATAACAGAACAAAAGATCAGAAAAAGGCAGGAGCTAATAAATTCTTCGTTTCAGATCTTGTATTACCGCAGACTGTATCCGTTTTAAAAACAAAAGCAGAAGGACTGGAAATTGAAATCGTTGAAGGAGATCATGCTTCTCATGAATTCGACGGTTCTTACTTCGGTGTGTTATTGCAATATCCTGGTAAAAACGGAATCGTTTTAGACTATACTCAAAATATCGCTGAATATAAAAAATCAGATCTACAGGTAGTAGTTGCCTGCGATCCGATGGCTTTGGTTAAGCTAAAATCTCCTGCATCAATGGATGCCGACTGTGCTGTAGGGACAACGCAGAGATTTGGTATTCCGTTGGGATACGGAGGACCTCACGCGGCATTCTTCTCTTGTAAGGAAGATTATAAAAGAGATATCCCGGGAAGAATTATCGGGGTTTCTCAGGATGCTTACGGAAAACGTGCCCTCAGAATGGCATTACAGACCAGAGAGCAGCACATTAAAAGAGAGAGAGCAACATCAAACATCTGTACAGCACAGGTTCTTTTGGCAGTAATGGCTGGAATGTATGCTGTTTACCATGGTCCGAAAGGATTGAACTATATCGCAGATCAGATTCACTTTAAAGCAAATGCTCTTAAAAACGGGCTTAAAGCATTAGGATATGACATCGTTGAAGAACCGATTTTCGATACGGTAAAAATCAACCTTAGTGAAGATGAAAAAGGAAGACTGATAAGAATGATGCTTGATCATAAACTCAACCTGAATTATTTCACGGAAGGTGTGGTAAGTATTGCGATCAACGAAAGTACAACGTTGGATAAACTGAATTATCTGATGGCATCTTTTGCTCAGTTTAAAGATAAGCAAAGTTTCAAATTAGAAATAAAAGAAGGATACAGCATTCCTGATGAGAATTTAAGAAAAGACGAAATTCTTACGGAAGAAGTATTTAATAAATACCATACGGAAACAGAACTGATGCGTTACATCAAGCGCCTGGAAAGAAAAGATTTATCATTGACACACTCTATGATTTCTTTAGGTTCTTGTACAATGAAGCTTAACGCAGCAACGCAGATGCTACCGCTTTCATGGGAAAACTGGGGAGCAATTCACCCATTTGTACCGGTGAATCAGGCAGCAGGTTATCAGGAAATGATCAGCGAACTGGAAAAAGATTTAGCTGAAATCACAGGTTTTGCAGGAACTTCTTTACAGCCGAATTCCGGTGCACAGGGAGAATACGCAGGTTTAATGGTGATCAGAGAATATCATATCTCTAGAGGTGAAGGCCATAGAAATGTTGTTTTAATTCCGCAATCAGCGCATGGAACAAACCCGGCGTCTGCAGCAATGGCAGGAATGAAGATCGTGGTAGTGAAAAACCTTGAAAACGGTGAAATCGACTTCGATGATTTAAAAGCTAAAGCAGAACAGCATTCTGAAAATCTTTCCTGTGTAATGATCACATATCCTTCAACTTACGGATTCTTCGATGCCAACATTAAAGAAATTACTTCTTTGATCCATGAGCATGGCGGACAGGTATATATGGACGGAGCTAACATGAACGCACAGGTAGGATACACAAGTCCTGGGAATATCGGGGCAGACGTTTGTCACTTAAACTTACATAAAACTTTCGCAATTCCTCACGGTGGAGGAGGCCCTGGCGTTGGCCCGATCTGTGTGGCTAAACATTTGGTGCCTTTCTTACCTTCCAATGCGAACATTAAAATCGGTTCTAAAGAATCAATAGACGGTATTTCCGCAGCACCTTACGGTTCAGGATTAATTCTGAATATTTCTTATGCATACATCAAAATGTTGGGAACTTCAGGATTGAAAAAAGCAACAGAGCATGCTATTTTAAATGCTAATTACCTAAAAGAAATTTTAGCCGAGCATTTCCCGATCTTATATTCCAACGTAAACGGAAAAGTAGCACACGAATGTATCGTAGATTTCAGACAGTTCAAATCTTTAGGAATTGAAGTGGCAGATGTTGCGAAAAGACTTATGGATTACGGATTCCACGCGCCGACCGTTTCTTTCCCTGTGGCGGGAACATTGATGATTGAGCCTACAGAATCTGAAAGCAAAGCTGAAATCGATCGTTTTGCAGAAGCATTAATCGCGATCAAGCATGAAATTGATGAGATTGCAAACGGTGATGCAGATCCGGCAAACAACGTGTTGAAAAATGCACCTCACACGGAACAATTGGTAATCTCTGATTCATGGGATAAACCTTACAGCAGAGAGAAAGCAGCATATCCGCTGGAGTGGGTGAGAGATCATAAATTCTTTGCTTCCGTTTCAAGAGTAGACGAAGCCTACGGAGACAGAAACTTAGTATGTACTTGTGAGCCTATTGAAGCTTATATGTAATTAAACTTTTTTAAATATAAAATCCCTTTCAGTGATGAGAGGGATTTTTTTATAAACCTTATAAACTATTGAAATGTAGTGAATTGTACTTGATTGTCCATTCGGAACGCTTGATTTCCTCTTCGTAACGGTTGGTTGTTTATTCTAAGTGCTTGATTTCCTCTTCGGAGTTGTTGATTTCCTCTTCAAAACGGTTGATTGTTTATTCTAAGTGCTTGATTTCCTCTTCGGAATTGTTGATTTCCTCTTCGAAACGGTTGATTGTTTATTCTAAGTGCTTGACCGCCCATTTGAAGCCGTTGACCGCCTCTTTGAAATACCTGATCGCTTCATTGAAATGATTGATTACCTGTTCGAAACCCTTGAAGGAAACTATAAAAGCAATTGAATGATCTCTTATGATGCTTGCTGTAAGGATTTGATAAATTTTTCTCAGAATAATTAATTCTATTACATACTGATTTAATCCGCAATCATTTGATTTTTAGGTTTCAGCAGGACGCAGCAGGATGCCTGTATTTACGTTTGTGTTTAGATTAGTTAACACAAAATTAATCATATGATAAAATCATTACTACCTAAACACACCCTTACGGCCTTACTGTTTTGCGGATTAACCTATTCCACATTTGATTTACAGGCACAGACATTAGCCTTTCCGGAAGCTACCGGTTTTGGAAGATTTACGACAGGAGCGAGAGGTGCTGCCAATCCCCAGGTTTATTTAGTTACCAACTTAAATGACAGCGGACCGGGCTCATTCCGTGATGCAGTGAGCCAGCCGGGAAGATTTGTCATCTTCAAAGTGGGAGGTATTGTGAATTTACAGTCCATTGTTGCTGTTGCAGCCAATACAACGATTGCCGGACAGACCGCTCCCGGAGAGGGAATTGTGTTTTTGGGACCGAGAGTTTCCTTTACAGGAGCCAATAATACCATTGCAAGATATCTCAGAATCCGTTACGGAGGTACTTCTCAAAACCAGGATGCCTCAGGAATTGCCAACGGAGCAAATATCATTTTGGATCACATGACTTTTACCTGGGGCACGGACGAAGTTTTCTCGGTGAACTGGGATAATAACGGCACAGCGCCTGATAATATAACGATTCAGAATTCTATTATCGGTCAGGGAATGCACCGTCACAATCATTCTGCCGGCGGACTGATGCAGCCTCCACCGGGAGGTAAAATAAGCCTGATCGGAAATTTATACATCTGCAACAAGACGCGTAATAATAAAATAAAAGGCATTAATGAGTTTGTAAACAATGTGGTGTACAACTGGGGCAATTATGGAAATACCTATGGGCATACCCAATCCGGAGAAGCTTACATCATGGGCGGGGATTCTGCGGGAAGTTCTTTCGCGAATATCATCAACAATTATTTTATTGGAGGACCTAACACAAGCAATACAGTGACTACCCCTTTCAGCGTCGGGAATGCTAATTTTAACCTCTATGGTTCCGGAAATTATTTCGATAATAATAAGAATGGATTACTCGATGGTTCCCTGGTTCCTCAGGATTTAACGGGCTATCCGGTCGGTGATCCTGCAGCGATATTAAGTGCTCCATATGATTATCCGGTGAAAAATCCTGCATTAAGTGCCCAGGAAGCATACGACAATATTGTTTCAAGAGTGGGAGCATCTTATCCAAGACGTGACCAGGTGGATAATTTAATGATTTCAGACTTGCAGTCGAAAGGAACTACCGCTACCTATGTTTATGTGCAGACTGATTTAGCCAACCAATTTGGTTTTACCAATGGAGGGGCAGGACACGTTTATGGTGCACCGGCTCCTTTGGATACCGATAATGACGGAATGCCAGATGCTTGGGAAGATGCCCATGGAACTGATAAAAATGTTTTCGACGCTCTGGAAGTAAGTGCTACCAATGCACCGTATCTGAATATTGAAGTTTACATTAACGGTTTACCCAATACAACGGCTCCGGATTTTATTATTCCGCCAACCAATCTGAATTTCACCAATGCAATGACAACAGGAAATCCTGCTGTAAGCTCTCTAACGGTTAACTGGAATGATAATGCCACGAACGAAACAGGTTACGTTTTGGAACGTTCAGACAACGGGACAAATTTTTCGGTGATTGCGACATTAGGTGCGAATACGACAACATATAACGAAACTGGGTTAACCCCAGATACGCAGTATTACTACAGGGTAAAAGCAGTCAATGCTTCAGAGTCTTCTGTATACACTTCAAATGCTTCAGTAACAACACCGCCAATTCCTTCACCTCCGACAAAAGCAATCAATCCCGTTCCTGCAAATGGAAATACCGGTGCAGAATTAAACAGCGGAAATCTGCTTTTAAAATGGAATGGAAGCACAAATACAACAACATATTCCGTTTATTTCGGAACAGATCCGGGAAATTTAAGTAATATCGGAACGGTCTCTTACAGCGCTTCACCTTCTTATCAGTTAAGCAACCTTAACCCTGCAACGAATTATTATTGGAGAGTAGATGCTACGAATACTTTGGGTACTGCGACAGGTGATGTATGGTCTTTTCGTGCATTAACACAGACACTGGTCGGAAGCTGGCCTTTTACAGAAGCACCTTCGTCAGGGACACAGATTGCAGATGTGACATCTTTTGCCAATCATGGAACGTTAAATACTTCCTATGATAATGCCAATGTACGGGTTCCCGGAAAAGAAAATTATGCCCTGGATCTTGCTACAGCTCCAAACAATATCTACATTGCAAGCATTCCTCACCAGGATCAGATTTTATTTAATGCTAATTCTTTTACGGTTTCTTACTGGATGAAAGCACCGGCGAGCATGATTCCGTCTTCTTCCTCTACAAGTTTATACGTTCTTTGCAAAGGTTCTATAACGGCTAATGCTTCTACAGGAGCTACCGGAAAACGCTTTAATGTAGAAATCAAAGGAGGGCAGCTCCGTTTTGCAATTGACGATAATGTGACTAAAAAAGAGATTACTTCACCCATCGCTAATTATTTTACCAATAATTGGGTGCATGTTGTGATCCAGCGTGATGTTATTGCTCATAAAATAAGAATTTATACCAATGGTATTTTAAGTTCCGAAGGAGATGAAACGGCTGTTACAGGAATTGGTGAGTCTAGTGATTTTATCATCGGAAATATCGGCGAGCTGGAATTTCAGGCGACTGCCAATGCTTCTGCTCCATATAAAGGTGCCTTTGATGAGCTTAAAATGTACAACTATGCATTAACGGCGGCGGAAGTTTATTCACTTTATAACCAGGCTGTATTGAGTAATGATGAATTCAGCATTAGCAAGAATATGGGAACAGTATATCCGAATCCTGTAAAAGACCAGCTGTCCATCAAACTTCCTGAGTATAAGAAATCCAGCCTTACCGCGACCGTTGTTGATATGACGGGAAAAATCATCTTTAAAGAAAAGATTAATGCTAATGGAAATGGCGTATTTAATTTTAATATTGCAAGCAGAAAGGTTGCAGGAAATTATATTCTGAATGTTTCCGGGGAGAACTTAAATAGCAATTTTAAAATTGTTGTTCAATAAAAAAAAAATACTTAGTTCATTCATATTATATTAGAAGAAGTCCCTTTCAATGATGAAAGGGCTTTTTTGTCGATTAACTTTGTGTTCGTCACTTTGAGTAGATTTTGAAAAAATCGTATCGAAAAGTTACTCCTACAAGCCTTTTTCATTCGCCGGTTCTCGATACATTTTTCTACGCTTTGCTCCGAAAAAGACTCGAACTGACGGTGTAACAATTACTTAAAGTTTTGTATTTTCTCACCTTCAAGCTTCTTGATGAGGTTCCCTTTCACCACCGTAAAAGCATAATCCTTAGCTTCGGCAAAAGAAATATTGTACTTTCTAACAATATCTTGAAGATCTTCCGGGAATTTATCGAGAATATTATCATAAAACAGATCAAGATATTCTTCGGAAGGCATTTCATAATTAATTTTCAGCTGAAAGCGGCGAAGTAAAGCAGTGTCAATAATTTCAGGATGGTTGGTAGCGCAGATCAGCAATGCATTTTCCGGATAATAGTCGATCAACTGAATCAGGGTATTCACCAGTCTTCTCATTTCGCCTACGTCTTTGTCATCACTGCCTCTTGCTTTGCCGATCTGGTCCAGCTCATCAAGAAACAGAACCGATCTTTCTCTTGCTGCCTTATCAAAAATCATTTTGATATTCTGTGAAGTTTCCCCGATTCTTGAAGAAACAATATTGCTTAAATTAAGAATAATAATACTTTTACCCAATTCATGGGCAATCGCTTTTGCGGTCATGGTTTTTCCGCAGCCTGAACTTCCCTGAAGCAGTACTTTATTATTTACCGGAAGTCCGTACTCCTGTAATTCCGGAGCATAGGTGTTTTCTTTGATAAGCTGTGTGATCAGTTCCTTATTATATGCATCAAGGAATACATCTGTGAGCGCTATTTCTTCTTTATCCTGAATAATAAGGTTGTAGAGGTTCATCGGGAGATTTTACCGGCAAATATAAAGGTTATTCAACAAAAAAGCCGAACAAATACATGTTCGACCTTATCGGCTATTATAAAAATTAAAAATTGTCCTTAGTGTAAGTTGTCTTATGTTTTGGTTGCCCTTTTACTCCGCTGAGTAAAAGAGCAGTCAACCATTAAAAGTTGAAAACATAAACAATATAATTCATTTGTGAGTTCTTAGGCTTCCTAGCCACAGAATTTAAATTAGTTTCTTTCTTCTCTCTTAACTGTTGCGAAATAAGAAGAAAAAACTACTAAACATGTTGCGATTCCGATGTAAGCGATCATTTTATTGTATTTTTAATTATTTGATTAATTATTGTTGATTTGATATTGCAATATTACGACAATAAAATGATATCTGAAAGTAAAAATTATGATGTATATCAGTGTTTTAAGTGTGTTAAATTAACTTTTAGGCTAAAATTAGTTTACGTATATTTAATATATAACTGAAAATTAATTTATGAATTTGTTAATTTTTATTTAATTTTTTGTGATTCTTTCAAAAGAAGATGTTGAAGCTTCAAAACTTAATAATCGAAATGCGTCGCATAGCTTCAAATAAAACCTGATTTAAATCACCTAAATTTGAGTAAAATACTTTAATATGAACAAAATTTAATTTTTAAATCCTTTAGAGGTGAAAATTATTTCAAAATATGAGAATGAAATGTTGCTGTAAATGTGTTATTTACATGGCTCAATAAAAAACAAATCATATAATTTTTAAAATGTGTAAGATAGAAAGTAAGTAGAAATTAATGATATAATTGCTGATCGGTTTCACAGAAAAAACTTCTTCTTTTTCCTTTACCTGTCTGCTTTTTGATGAATTTTTGGCCGCATTTCGGGCAAATTTTCTTAGTGTGGGCCAGCCAGTGTTTCTTAAGTGTAAATTCTCTCTTCCACTCCAGAAAATCGAAGCTATAATTTCGGGCTTCTTTCATCAGTTCTTTTATTTTTTTATCCGGCATTTTGCCTAAAAGGCTTTCGGGCTGTACCTCAATTCGGAATAAAACTTCATTTTTAATAATATTTCCGACTCCGGAAAAAATATCCTGATCCATCAAAGCATCACAAACCATCATTTCGGGATTTGCTTTAAGTTTCTTTAATGCTTTTGTAGGATTCCAACTGTCACTCATGACGTCAGCTTCCCAATCAATGCCGGCTAAGAATTCAGAATCCACCATTTTTACATGGCAGGTATAGAAATAAATGCTTCCGCCGGAAAATAGTAAAGACAGCCTTAGCTGCCGGTCGGGTTTCGTCTGTTCATCCACACTATGAGAACCGAACATCAGCAGGTGAATCCTTACCGCGACATCATTAAATACAAGATACGTTTGTTTTCCGAAGGTTTTTATTTCTTTCAGCGTTTTTCCAACCAGGATTTCTTTATCGATTTTGGCATTTCCGGAAACTTCAAGAACTTTTCCGCCTTCAAATTTCTGAATGCTTTCTTTCATTAAAAGTATGGAAGGACCTTCGGGCATGATCTTATTTTATATTCGAGATAACAATAATTTTGCCACAACAAGCTTTAGCAGCTGTAAGAATATAAACAGATGATAAAAAATGATGAGGATGTGTCGGAAAAAAAATAAATTTGAGCTAATTTTGGCACATGATGAACTTAAACCAGATTTTCACGAATCAGCGTACAGGCAACAATCCGAACACAAAAGCTTCAAGAACGGATTTCCAGAGAGACTTTGACCGAATTATATTTTCATCGGCATTCAGGAGACTTCAGAATAAGACTCAGGTTTTTCCGTTGCCGGGAAGTGTTTTTGTACATAACCGCCTTACGCATTCACTGGAAGTTTCTTCTGTGGGCCGAAGTCTGGGAAGCGTAATGGGTGAGTTCATTCACGATCAGTATAAAAATGATCTTACAGAAGATGCTAAAAATTTTTATCTCCATAATTTAGGAAATGTAATTGCCGCGGCGTGCCTTTGTCATGATGTTGGAAATCCTGCATTCGGGCATTCCGGGGAAGATGCTATTGCAAGCTATTTTGAAAGAAACGAGACAGACCTAAAGCCTAAATTCAATGAAAAAGAATGGGCAGATCTGATGAATTTTGAAGGAAATGCCAATGCCATAAGAGTTTTGGCGCAGCAACAGCAGGGAAAAGATGCCGGAGGAATACAGCTTACGTTTTCAACTTTGGCAAGTATCGCTAAGTATCCCTGTGAAGCCATTGCCAAAAAGAAAGGGTTTATTCATCGTAAAAAATTCGGTTTCTTTCAGAATGAAAAAGATATTTTTCTTGAAATTGCTAAAGAAACCAATCTGATTTCAGAAAGTGAAGATCCTCATATTTTCAAAAGACACCCTTTTGTATGGCTGGTAGAAGCGGCTGACGATATTTGCTACAATATTATTGATATGGAAGACGCACACCGCCTCGGAATTGTTTCTACCGCCGATTGCAAAAACCTTTTTTTTGAACTGGTAAAGTCCGAATCAGATGATGTAAAGCGCATTGAGACCAAACTGAGTTCTATTTCCAATGAAAATGAACAGATCTCATACCTTCGCGCCAAGGTTATTAACGCACTGATCAACCAATCGCTGGAAATGTATAAACAAAACTTTGATAAAATTCTGGAAGGAAATCTTGATACAGCGCTTTTGGATCTTTATAAATCCGAGAATAAGACATTACAGGATATTGAAAGTTTTTCTATTGAGAAAATATACAATCATAAAGCCGTAGTTGAAATCGAAAATGCAGGTTATAACGTAATGTATGAACTTTTGGATCACTTTATTCCTTCTATTCTGAAGCATGAGGACGAAAGAAAGTCCTACGACAAAAAAGCATTAAAACTCCTTCCGCAGCAATTTGTTTATCAAAACGGAAGCGATTACCAAAAGGTTTTGGGAATAATAGATTTTGTTTCCGGAATGACGGATAATTTTGCCACGGATCTCTACCGTAAAATAAAAGGAATTGATATTGGTATGACGATGTAATCTTATTATAACGACTGTAGAGAGGATATATTAAAACCGGATGCAATAGAGTGTCCGGTTTTCTTTTTAAATCTAAAAACCATATCTTTATGAAGAATACAAATTTATATCAAAAATTATAACTATGAGTCTTTTTTTAGTACCTATTATTTTTATCGGATTAATTATTTTATTTGCTTCCTTCTTTGTGGTGAAACAGGAAACGGCAGCCATCATCGAACGCTTTGGAAAATTCCAGGCCGTGAAGCATTCTGGGCTTCATCTTAAGCTGCCGATTATTGATCAGATTGCCAAAAGACTGAACCTTAGAATTCAGCAGCTGGATGTGATGATTGATACCAAAACATTAGACAATGTTTTTATCAAAATGAAAATTTCAGTACAATATCAGGTGATCAGAACACAGGTGGGAGATGCGTATTATCGCCTCGAAAATCCGGAAAACCAGATTACTTCCTATGTTTTTGATGTGGTAAGGGCGGAAGTTCCCAAGCTGAAGCTGGATGATGTTTTCGTAAAAAAAGATGATATTGCTATTGCTGTAAAAGGAGAATTACAGGAAGCCATGCAAAGTTATGGTTACGATATTATTAAAGCATTAGTAACAGATATTGATCCGGATGAACAGGTAAAACACGCGATGAACAGAATCAACGCGGCAGAAAGAGAGAAAACCGCGGCAGAATACGAATCTGAAGCCCAGAGAATCCGCATTGTTGCCGTAGCAAGAGCAGAAGCGGAATCCAAAAAACTTCAGGGACAAGGGATTGCAGACCAGAGAAGGGAAATTGCCAAAGGTCTTGAAGAATCCGTAAGAATGCTGAACAATGTGGAAATCAATTCCCACGAAGCTTCTGCTTTGATTGTAGTTACCCAGCATTATGACACCTTACATTCCGTAGGTTCCAGCAACAGAAGTAATCTTGTGCTTCTGCCTAATTCTCCAACTGCAGCCAGCAACATGCTGAATGATCTTGTCGTAGCGATGACTGCAGCAAACACAGTGGGAGAAGTTACCAAAGGAAATTATCCTAAACCGCCAAAGGATCATAATCACAACAATAACAATAACGATCTTTAAAATAAAACCTCAGTTTTGCTGAGGTTATTTTTTTGTTTTTGAAATCTGCCTGATGAGACTGTGCTGAATTTTCAAAGCAGAGAAGTCAATTTTTATGCCTCATTTTTAAATTATCTTAACATTTTCCGGTCTTGTTTTTAAGATTTTAAATACCTAATTTAACCTTTTATTATTTATACCACCAAGACACAATTAGTAAAATATAATATGGATAATCAGATCGAAATTGAAAATTACAGAATCCGGAAACCGGAAGAATGGGCTGGAAATATTGATGATCAGGAACTCATAGACAGAATACAGGATTCCGATTTTGCCCGACAGCAAAACAATGAAGGAAAGGATTTTTGTTATTTTTTAGATAAAAAGTATTACACCAGCAATACGGAAAACAGTGAATATGTCTGTATGGCCTACACTTTAAATGAGCCCGCCAATCTTGAAAGAGCTTCTGTTTCAGATGTCGTTGTTGAGGAAAATGAAGTCTACCATATTCACCGCATCAGTGTTTTAAGAGATGGTGTTCTGATTGATAAGATCCCGGATACGAAAATTAAAGTTCTGGACAGCGAGAATCACAGCAGCGGAGGGATTCTGAGCAGCAACAAGAAAATCAATATTACCATAAAAGATCTCCGGCTCTATGATATTCTTATTATGGAAGATTCAAGAGTGAAACCCTTTACCGAACGCGATTTTCTGAGAAAAGAATTTTCAAAATACGTTTGGGTAAGTCCTGATAATTACTGGGCCTACGGCAGCTATAAATTTACCTTCATCAATGAACGCAGTGAAAAAATTGCTTATAAGAAAACATTTTTCAGGGATGAAAGCGGCAATGTGCAGGAGCCGGAAGTACATTACCTTGAAAAAGGGGAAAAATTCGTTTTTGAAGAGACTGATTATATCAATCCCGTAGATGCTAACCGTGAAATTTTCCCATTCATAGATTTTGCAACGGACAACACCTGGAAAGAGCTTTCCAATTATATTGCACCGATTTATCAGGAAATCTTTAACAATGCTTCTTTAAAGGATTTTGCACCGAACCTTATTGAGAAACTTGATGCTTTACAGGATCTTGATGAGAAAATCCAGTTTGCGATTGAATATGTACAGAACAATATCTATTACATTTTTAATGCTGATGAGATGAATGGCCACAAGCCACAGGAACCTGCTGTAACTTATGATAATAAACAAGGCGATTGCAAGGCCAAATCTGTTCTCTTAAAGGTAATTCTGGATTACATCGGAGTGGAGGCCTCTATTGTTCTGGTAAATTTTCACACAGATTTTTACATTAAATATTATCTGCCTTCTTTGCTGACATTCAATCATGCGATTGTGAAAATTAATTATAAAGGTGAAGAGTTTTTTATAGACGCTACGATTCGTGATGAATTCGGAACACTTGAAAACCGCGGATTCATTTATTTCATGCATTATTTGGAAGTGAAACCCGATCAGGAACTGAAGCAAAGAAAACCGTACCGCTATCCTTATTTCTGTGTAGATGAAAAAGTAGATTTCCGGGTTCAGAATACAATAGGAAAACTCACCCTTACCACAACTTATAAAGGTAACCGTGCCAATGCCATGAGAAGGTATTTTAAAAACACAAATAGGAGAGAAGTGATCGACAGCTGGAATAATTTCCTTTTTTACAGCCTTAATTATTCGGGAGACAGAAACGGAACGGATATCAGAAATATTTTTAAAGATGCTGTAATAGATATCGTAAGTGATGACAAAAAACAGAATGAATTTAAAATTCAGTATCAGTCCATTATAGAAAATCCATATTATGTGGATCCTAAAAATAACCGTTTTCTGATGTATTTCGACCGGAATTTGGTGAAAGCCAGCGCCCGGGATTATATGCATAAAGATCTTCCTTTCTGGCATAATTTTGACAGTGAGAAATATGAAATCAACTTGTACACCGACCAAAAGATTGATACGGAAGAAAAATACACGGTGCAGGAAAGTAGCATTAGCAATCCGTATTTTGATTTTAAAAGCCGAAAGAAAGTAATTAAGAACGGGGCAACAGCCTACATAGAATACAGTCCTCTCGTGAATCTTGAAATTCCGAAAGATGAATTTGAAAAATTCAGAACAGATCATCACACGGTGGCGGACAGTAATTTCGGTTTGGGAATTGATATTATTGAACCGGGGCTGATGAATATGCTGAAGTTTAACTTTAAGAAAAGATTTAAATAAGGTTAAGGAAAATTTCGGGCGAGTTTGCTTTGCAAACCCGCCCGAAATTTTTTTGATTATAAAAGCTCTAAATCTCTTCCGTCTTCTTCGGAACCGGAATTCCAGTGAATTTCTGTTTGCCGATCAGGAGTTCAAAAAAAAGTCTGAAATCTGAAATCAATGACCACAGCGGATAACGGAATGTTGCCGGTTTATTCTTTTCAATCACAGCATGACTAAACCATGCGAAGCCGTATCCAAATATTGGAACATACCATAAAAACCTTTCTTTTCCTGAACTTATCACGTATCCTATTACAAAAAATACCAATAAAATTCCTACAAAATGGAAAATTCGCGTTCCCATTTTACGATGTTCAGTAAGGTAAAACTGGTAAAATTCCTTGAATGTTTTTATTCTTTCAGACATGGCATTTGTATTTTAATTAATAGAATCTAAGCAATAAGTTCGCCAAATTTTAAAGTTTCCAAAAAATAAAAGCCGGATTCTTTTAAAGAATCCGGCTCCGTATTTGTTATATGTTAAGCTTTTCTGAGCTTGCTGTTTCTGTATCCGTAGCAGAAATAAATAATCAGTCCTATTGCAAACCATAGCCCGAACCAAAACCAGTTGTCATGGCTCATCCCGGTTAAAAGATATAAGCATGAGCTTAACCCGACTAATGGAATCAATGAAAAGTTCTTTATAAAAGTAAAGATGCAAAGAAAAAGATTAATCAATATAAAGAAAAATATAGAAGCTCTGAATTCTCCTTCTTTAGGATCATTCCAATCCATCAGCGTGTTAAAAAATTCAGGCTGCCAGAAATAGAAACCGATCAGGCTACCGATAAAAATAACCGGGAAAATGATTTTACCATTAATATAAGGAAGATGGAATCTGCCTTTCAGTTTCTCTTTTGCAGGGAGCATCAGAACGCCGGCGCAAACCAGTACAAATGCGAAAATAGTTCCGATACTTGTAAAATCAAGAATGAAGCTTTTATCGGTAAATAATATAGGAATACCAACTACAATTCCGGTAACTACGGTTGCATAAGAAGGGGTTTTATATTTTGGATGTACCGTCTGGAATTTTGGAGACATCAGTCCGTCACGGCTCATCGCATACCATATTCTCGGCTGCCCCATCTGAAATACCAGTAAAACCGTCGTAATAGCAACAATAGCAACAAAAGAAACCACGAGTTCCATCCATGCAACATTGGCATTGGATTTTTCAAAGATGAAAGAAAGCGGATCTCCAACACCGTCGAATTTTCTGTAATCTACCATTCCTGTCAGCACCAGAGTCAAAGCGATATAAATTACAGTACACAGCACCAGGGAAATGATCATTCCTTTAGGTAATGTACGCTGCGGATCTTTTGTCTCTTCGGAAAGTACACTTAAAGCATCAAAACCGATGTAGGCAAAGAATACTCCTGAAACTGCACTCATAACGCCTGCAAAGCCGTTCGGCATAAAAGAAGCAACCTGTGTTTCAGGATTTACAGGGGTCCAGTTATCTGTATTAATGTAAGCGAAACCTACCAAA
This sequence comes from Chryseobacterium sp. PET-29, assembly GCF_025736815.1. Classification (NCBI taxonomy): domain Bacteria; kingdom Pseudomonadati; phylum Bacteroidota; class Flavobacteriia; order Flavobacteriales; family Weeksellaceae; genus Chryseobacterium; species Chryseobacterium sp. PET-29. The sequence continues at coordinate 548,410 of NZ_CP107053.1, forward strand.
ATTATCAGAACAATAACGGCAAGTTTCAGAATTACTAAAACGTTATTAAAGTTTTTACTTTCTTTAACGCCGACATAGCACAGCCACGTAATTAGTCCGTTGATAACCAATGCCGGAACGTCAACAATGAATTTTAAATTTCCCAACAACGGTGCATTTTTCCATGCACTGATGAGCTCTTTGTTTTCTGAGCCGTTCATAAAGGCTTTTTTAGCTTCCGTATAACTGCAGGTAAGATAGTCCGGAATATGCATGCCCAATCTTTCTAAAAAGCTGGTAAAATAATCCGACCACGAAAAGGCGACATAGATATTTCCGAAGGAATACTCCATAATCAATGCCCAGCCGATAACCCAGGCAATAAGTTCACCAAAACTTGCATAGGCATAAGTATAAGCCGATCCTGCAGTAGGAATTCTGCTGGCAAATTCAGCATAACAAAGTGCCGTAAATCCGCAGGCAAAACCACAAATCAGATACAGTAAAATAACTCCGGGACCTCCTCTGAAAACCGCTTCTCCCAAACTGCTGAAACTTCCCGCACCAATAATCGCTGCAATACCAAAGAACACAATATCCCAAACACCCAAAACCCTATGAAGGCTTGTGGATGTATCTGACTCTGAATAGATTTTCCTTCTAAAAAGCTGACTCATTCAATTCTAAAATTTGATTTGAAAAAAGCAAATGTAATTATTTATCTGAAATAATTCGGGTTTTCTTAAGGTTTCTTACCGAAAAGTTAAGAAGTCTTAAAAATTTATCCACTTATTAACAATGTGTTAAAACACTTGTATATACAATATCTTTTCAATATTTTCGTTGATGGATTGTGGATAATTTTTCCGCAGAATTTTAAATATAGTAAAGCTGATTATCAGCCTTAAACATTTTAAAATTTAAAATTAATGAAATCAAAAAAAATACTCTTAGCGGCTGCGGTGTTCTATTTCGGAATCTCCGATGCACAGCAGTCTCAATACTTTACCCAAAAAGAAAATTACCGTTTCAACCTTGCTGAAAATCTTTATCAGACCAAAATATACAACGCTTCTCAATATGAATATGCCCGGCAATATTTCTACAACCAGAATTTGTCAAGGTCAAGACAGGAAGCGGCGCAGTTTTTTGATAATGTGATTGGAGTTATTCTTCAGAAAAATCATGCGGAAGAAGGTTTAACGGCTTTTATTAAAGAATATCCGAACTCGGCGTATTTTGCACAGGCCAATTTACCTTTAGCCGATTATTATCTTGCTAAAAAGGATTTTCCGAAAGCCCTGGAAACACTTAAAAAAGTAAATCAGTATCAGCTTTCAAAAGAAGAAAATACGCAATATGTTCTGAAATTAGGATATGCCAAATTCATGATGGGAGATTCTAAAGGGGCAACTGATGCTCTTGAAGAAGCCTACAAAACAGCAGACGATTCCCAAAAAGGGGATATTGCTTACATGCTAGGACATTTATATTATTCTGATAGACAGAATGACAAAGCATTCCGGTATTTCGATTCGGTAAAAGATCAGCCTAAATATTCCAAACTCGTTCGTCCTTATTATGTTCAGATGTATTATAATGATAAGGACTATGATAAGGCAATTTCAGAAGGTACAGCTTTATTGAATGAAGATATTTCTGAAGCTTATAAAGCGGAAGTTCATAAAATCATCGGAGAAAGTTACTTCATGAAAGGCGATTATACGTCAGCATATCCCCACCTTAAAGATTATCTGAGCGTTCAGCAGAATCCTTCGGAAAATGATCTGTATGAAATGGGATTTGTGGCAGCTCAGCTTAAAAAATATGATGAAGCGGTTTCCTATTATAACCAATTATTAAACAGCAATTCAGCGCTGGCTCAAAATGCTTATTATCAGCTTGGAAATGCGTATCTCGCGGTGGATAAAAAACAGGAAGCGCTTTCGGCTTTCCGTTCTTCGTACCAGATGAACTATGATCCGAAAGTGAAGAAGCTGGCCCACGAGCAGTATGCAAAATTAAGTTATGATATCGGGAATCCTTTTGAAAGCGCTTCCACGGTAATTCAGAAATATATTACCGAAAATCCGGAAACCAATGCTTCAGAGATGAGATCACTTTTGGTGAAATCTTACCTCTATTCGGGAAATTATAAAGAAACACTGAATGCAATCGACAGGCTTAAGAATTCATCTCCGGAAATTGATAAAATTGACCAGGAAGTTTCATACTTACTGGGAACGGAAGAATTCAACAAGGGAAATTATGATGAAGCGGAACAGTATTTCCTCAGAAGTTTGGGGTTTAATATCAATAAAGAGTTTAACAACAGGGCATTATACTGGCTGGGACAGGTGTATTACCAGAAAGGAAACTATCCTTCTGCCATTGTACGCTATGAAAAGCTGTTGAATGAAAATTTCCCTGAAAAACAGCAGCTTCCTTACGATTTGGGATATGCCTATTTCAAGTCTAAAAAGTTTGATCAGGCAGAACAGTATTTCACCCAATATTTAAAAAATCCGAAACCTGAATTTAAAAATGATGCTGAACTTCGTTTGGCAGATATCAATTACGCCAATAATAATCTGAATGAAGCGATCGCCATCTATGAGAAAAATGAAGATGCCACAGATTATACATTGTATCAGAAGGCAATGGCCTTAGGATTTAAAGGCGATACGCAGGCTAAAATTTCCAATCTGAAAAACCTGTTGTCAAAATATCCGGATTCGGAGTATTATGATGATGCTCAGTATGAAATAGGAACAGCCTATGCGGCGCAGGATGATTTTGCCAACTCGAATGATTTCTTTGCCAAAGTAATCAGAAACTCATCGGATAAAGATCTGGTTGCGAATGCTTCAATTTACAGGGCACAAAATTATATTGATTTAAACCAGAATGATAAAGCATTATCTGAATTAAAATCTCTTGGTGAGCAGTACAGAAATACAGCTTATGCTGAAAAAATAGCGCAGGCTGCGAAGCCAATTTTCACTAAAAACGGAGATGTTGCCGGCTATCAGAATTTTGCTAAAAATATCGGAGTCAACATCGGTGCTGCTGAAATTGACGAGATCAACCTTTCCACGGCAAAACAGTATTTTGCTAAAAAAGATTATCAGAATGCTATTTCGTACTACGAAAAATATTTAACCCAAAATCCTACGGGAGAAGGTCTTTACCAGGCAAAATATGAGCTTGGAGAAAGTTACTACCAGACAAAAAATACAACAAAAGCATTGTTGGTTTTACAGGAAATTGCCAATGTGCAAAACGATTATCAGGATGATGCGCAAACCCGTCTTGCCCAGATCTATATTGCACAGGGTGATTCGGCAGAAGCCAGAAAATATTTAGAAAACATCAAAAATTCTTCAAATGTAAATGTTAAAAACTATGCAAATGTAGAATTAATGAAATTATACGCTGAAGAAAAGAATTTTGCTGAAGCTGAAAAGCTTGCCGATGCGGTAATTGCCAACGGTAAAAACTCGGCGGCCGTTATTGAGACTGCAAAAGTGATTAAAGCAAGAAGTCTGATGAATGCCGGAAAAGATAAGGATGCACAGGCTGCATATGCTTCTTTGGAGAAATCTTCTAATACGGAAGTTGCGGCAGAATCGCTTTATGCAAAAGCATTTTATCAGAGTAAAGCAAAGGCCTTTAAATCTTCCAATGAAACGATTTTTAAACTGGCCAATAATTATTCTTCGGAGGAATATTGGGGAGCAAAAGCTCTTGTATTAATGGCGAAAAACTATGTTGGTTTAAAAGACAATTACCAGGCGAGCTATACATGCGATCAGATTATCGAAAATTATAAAGATTTTCCGGAGATCGTAGCGGAAGCAAAAGAGGTTAAAAAGCAGATTAAAAAATAGCTTTCATGAAAATTAAGGTTATAACATATTTTTTTCTTTTTTCTATTTCTTTGTGTAGCTGTTTTCCTTCTTATAATGCTAGCAATAAAGAATACAGAAGAATACAGCCAGATTTTCAGAAGCAGAAAGCTTTTGTGATCAATAAAGAACTGAAACGTGAATATACTATTTTAAAACACTCTGATATTTATGAAATTGTAGACGATAGCATGGATGTCGCAAAAATAAAATTGTATGAATTAGTTCCGGATCAAAGCTTTCAGTGTGGCAATTTAATGGCGGGAAGTATGCTGACTTTAGGATTATTGCCTTCGGTTTATCGTACCAAAGACACTTTCAGCTACGATGTTTCAGAAAACAATACGGTTAAAAATTATCAATTTAAATTAGAAGTTAATCAGAGTTTATGGCTATTTAATATATTCAGACTGAGCAAAACTTATAATAAACAAGCAGGGAAAGCATTATTGGGGAGTTATATGGCTTCCAATAAATAATCTCTAATTATATTTTTCAAATAAAGAAAATATGAACAGGAAAATTCAAATATTATCTATATTATTCTTAGGGGTTTCGTCGGTGGCGTTTTCCCAGATCAAAGAAGAAAAACTGATTCTTAATAAAAAAAGAGAACCGGAAGTAAAGAAGATCGAAAAAAAGAAAACTTCGGTAGAAACCATTAAAAATTATCCGCCGGAAGAAAAATCCCAGAATCCTGTACAATACAGAATAACGGATGTTCCCGCAGTTTCGGATTTTAAAACTTCTACCATCCAGGGCCAGGATGTTACACCAAAATTTGAAGGTTCTGCGCAAAATAATTATATCCAGTTCGGAATGGGAAATTACGGGAAAATTCTCGGAGATGCCAATATTTCCAAAACACTGGAAAACAAAATTGAGGTGGGTGTTGATGCCCATTTTCTTTCAACACAAGGCCTTAAAAAAGAATATGACTGGGATTCCAAGCAGAGTTCCACTACTTTGGGCGCCTTTCTCAATTCTTACGGAGATAAAGGGAAATTCAACCTGAATGCTGAATATGGCTTAAACAGTTATAACTACTACGGAATTTATGCACTGCAGCCGGGAGATGTTGATCTGGACCAGAGAGTTAATCAATTTAAAGTAAACGGATATTATGATTTTTATTCCAATGAAATTCTGAATGATGTGCGGGTAAAGTCATCTTTTTTGAAAGACCATTTTGATGCTCAGGAAAACCAGGTCTCCATTTTAGCCAATTTGTCAAAACATGCGGTTGAAATCGGGAAGTCAGGTTTTAACCTTAACGCTGATCTGGGAGTAGGTGTAGAAGCTGTAAAAAGCGAATTTGCCATTCTTGATCAGAATTCATCCAATTTTGTTAATCTGAATCTTGCTCCTAAAGTTACCTTTAGAAAAGGAGATTCATATTTAATGTTAGGTTCTTCGTTTGCATTTCTGAATTCGAAAAATCAGAATATGATGATGGCTGAACAGATGAAAAATAATAAAACGTATTGGTTTCCACAGGCTGAATTCCAGTATGCCGCCGCTGATGAGTTTAAATTCTACGGTGGGGTAGACGGAGGTCTTAAACTGAATACATATGCTGATCTTTTACAGCAAAACCCTTTTATCGTTTCCGATCAGTACTTAAGACCTACTGAAACAAAATATCATTTTTATGTGGGTTTAAGAGGAGATATTGATGAAATGTTCAAATACGATGTTTCTGCAGGGTACGGAAAAATGAATGATATCATGTTCTTCAGAGCAAATGATTTGTTCGATTATACTTCGGTTAATCGTTCCGCTTATAATTATGCCAATACTTTTTCTGCTGTTTATGATAATGGTAATGTGGGCGATATTAAAGGTAGCCTTCAATATTTCCCGCTGGCAAATCTTATCCTGGATACAGAAGTAAAATTTACCAAATTTGACCTCGATAATTACTCGGATATCTATAATGTACCGCTCGTAACGGCGTCAATCGGAGCAAAATATACCATGCTTGATCAAAAATTAATGCTTGGTTTTAAAGGGATTTTTGCAAGCGACAGAACGACGAATTCATTTGTGCTTGAGGGAGTTGGCAATCCGGTAACCTACCTGTCTACAGAGGATACAAATGATAAAGTTGGAGGGTATGCTGATTTAAACTTATCAGCAGAGTATAAAATTCACAAAAATTTCAGTATTTTCGCACTCGGAAATAATCTTCTAAACTCAAAATACCAAACGTACAAAGGCTACAAAGTTCTTGGTGCACAAATTTTGGGAGGCGTAAAGATTACATTCTAAATATAATTGATAGATGATAATTGATGAATGATTAATCATTTATAATTCATCAGTTATCATTTATAAATGGCTCCGTAGTTCAACTGGATAGAATAACGGATTTCGGCTCCGTCGGTTGGGGGTTCGAATCCCTCCGGGGTCACCTGTAAGGAAAAAGCATTTTAAGAGTGCTTTTTCCTTTTTTTATTTTATAATTGGTATAATACATCTGGTCGGTGACCCTGTTTGTCATATTCCTAATCTATATTCTAATCATCCTTAGTTATTTTGCAGATCGGTTGAGAATCACATATCCTATAATTCCACCGATAAGTGATGCCGCAAATATACCTATTTTTGCCTGAGTCTGGTATTCTTCATGGCTGAAGGCCAGTGAGGTTACAAAAAGTGACATGGTGAATCCTATGGAAGCTAAAAATCCAAGTCCGAAAAGGTTTTTAATTGTCATTCCCGTAGGAACTTTGGCAATTTTCAGTTTTATAAACAAAATACTGAATCCTGCAATGCCGATTACTTTACCCAATAACAGACCTAAAGCAGTACCTACTGCAATATTATTGTTAAAAAGACTCTCTATATCAATAGTTAGCGAGACACCGGCATTCGCTATAGCGAAAATAGGGATAATCAGGAATGAAACGGCAGGATGCATGGCATGTTCCAGTCTTTGCAATGGGGGAGTGGCAGCCAGGGTTGCCTCGTTCATTTTTTCCAGGACATGTAGCTGTTCATTGGTGAGGGTGGGTGTATTCTGGTCAGGATCAATATTTTTAAATCGTTCCAGATAGGAATTAATCTTGGCAATAAAAACACTTTCCCGGATCTTCACATCGGCCGGGATCGTAAATGCAGCCAGTACGGCGGCGATCGTAGCATGAACTCCCGACACGAGAAAACAGGTCCAGACTCCGCCGATTCCCAAAACTGCATAGAAAATAATGGATCGTATGCCAAGCTTGTTTCCCAAATACATTAAAGCAAGAATGAAAAACCCGGCCAGTAAAAATACCATATTGATTTCAGCGGTGTAGAAAAATGCGATAACGAGCACTGCTCCAAGATCATCGACAATAGCAAGTGCTGTTAAAAAAACCTTGAGTGCCAACGGTATTTTATTTCCCAGCAGGTAAAGAACTCCCAATGCAAAAGCAATATCTGTAGCCATCGGGATTCCCCAGCCTTTGTGTGGTTCACCTGAAGGATTGAAAAGAAGATAAATAAGGGCAGGCATTACCATGCCTCCAACAGCAGCGACAATAGGTAAAATAGCCTTTCTGACATTAGAAAGCTCTCCCCCGATAATCTCCCGTTTCAGCTCCAAACCTACCACAAAGAAAAATATGGACATCAGACCGTCATTAATCCAGTGGTGAATGGTATAATTAAAATAGGTTTCATTGTTCCACTGGAAGCCAAAAGATTGTTCCAAAACTTCATGATAGGCATGAGACAAAGGTGTATTTGCCAAAATAAGGGCCAATATAACGCTGATTCCCAACAACAGTCCTCCAGACTTTTCCTGTTGAATAAATCTTTGCATAGGCTGCACGATCTTGTCTATCGGTTTGTAATTGTAATCATTGCTCATCGTTTCTTTTTTAATAGATTGTAAATTTACGATTTTTGGCGTTTATCTCCCGTCATTATGCCCACGGCGGTCAATTTTACCAGGTCTGTTTAATATCCAAAGGATTCAGTGAATAATTTGATTTTTAAAACATAGGATATAAAAATTTAAACAAAAATTTCGAAATAAAAAATAGTAGCGGCAATAAATGTAGATTTGAATCCTGTAGTAAAACATATTTTGATGGCTTACAAAAAATAATAAACTAAAGCTGAAAAGATGTGTTTCTTAAATAAAGATAAATCCTTTTAAGAAATGTTTAAGAAAAAGATCACTTATATAATGAGTACCAATATATAATATAGAGCTTTTAATATTGCAAAAAATGATTTAGCTTATTTAAAATTGTTCTTAACGAAACATTTTATAATTTTGCATAAGTGAAAAAACTGATCTCAATACTATTGCTTAGTTTATACTTGGTTTCTACAACCGAGCTGTATCAGTTTTTGAAAGTACCGGTTCTTGTTGAACATTATCTGGAGCATAAGGAGCAAAATCCTGCTATCACAATCGGTTCGTTCTTTAAAATCCATTACGAAAACCCGGTAAAAGATTCAGATTATAACAAAGATCAGCAACTGCCATTCGTTTCGCACGCTGCGCATCTTGTGATCGTTTGTACACCGGCGATACCTTTTACTTTTCAGTTATCCGACAAAGAATCCAACCCGATTATTAAATCCAAACAGACTTTTTACAAAAGCATCTTTTACAATAAAGATATTCTCAATTCTATCTGGCAACCGCCGAAATTTTGTTGATTTTTTCTGAATTCTTCTCAAAAATATTTTTGAGAACGTTTTGATATTAAGTTGATCAACCATAGGTTCATTAATTTTTTATCAGGCGATCAAACTTATTTATTCATAAGCATTTGCTGGAATAGTAAATTCAAATAGAGATATTTATCTATAGCATAGTTATCTATCATCTGTTATCTATCATCTGCTAATAAGCTCAACAAATCATTATGCTTACAAAAATCATTGAGTTTTCTGTAAAGAATAAACTCATCATTGCGCTGTTGGTTTTGGGATTGATAGGCATTGGCTCCTATCAGGTCACCAAACTGCCGATCGACGCTGTTCCGGACATTACCAACAACCAGGTTCAGGTCATTACGATTGCCCCTTCATTTGGGGCAACAGACATTGAAAGACTGGTGACATTTCCCATAGAACAGGCAAACAATAATATTTCAGGATTAAAAGAAATCCGCAGTTTTTCACGTTTCGGGTTATCGCTCGTTACCATCGTTTTCGAGGATGACGTCGATATTTACTGGGCAAGACAGCAGGTTGCAGAACGGCTGCAGCAGGTTCAGACCCAGATTCCGCAGGGAATCGGAACCCCCGAATTAGGTCCTATTTCCACAGGGTTGGGCGAAATTTTCCAGTACGTGATCCGTCCCGAAAAAGGCTACGAGAAAAAATACGACATCACAGAACTCCGCACCATTCAGGACTGGATCGTAAGAAGACAGCTTCTCGGTGTAAAAGGCGTTGCCGAAGTCAGCAGTTTCGGAGGAAAACTGAAACAATACGAAATTGCCGTAAATCCCGACAGGTTAAATGCTTACGGAATCACCATTAACGATGTTTTCGATGCATTAAATACCAATAACCAGAACACCGGAGGTGCTTATATCGAAAAAGGTCCCACCGTTTTATACATCCGAAGCGAAGGTCTGATCGGAAATATCGAAGACATCAAAAATATTGCGATTGCTTCCAAAACCAATGAAATTCCATTATTTATAAGAGACGTTGCAGAGGTGAAAACCAGCTTTGCCACAAGATATGGTGCCATGACATTTAATGATCAAGGAGAAGTTTCCGGAGCAGTGGTCATGATGCTGAAAGGCGAAAACAGCAATCAGGTCATTAAAAACGTAAAAGAAAAAATTGCACAGATTCAGAAAACACTTCCGAAAGGAGTAGTAATAGAACCGTTCCTGGATCGTACCAAAATGGTAAACAACGCCATCGGAACCGTAGAAAAAAACCTTACGGAAGGTGCATTAATTGTTGTATTTGTACTGGTTCTGTTCCTTGGAAATGTACGCGCAGGCCTGTTGGTGGCTTCTGTGATTCCTCTCGCAATGCTTTTTGCCATCTGTATGATGAATCTTTTCGGAGTCAGCGGAAACCTGATGAGTCTCGGTGCACTGGATTTTGGTTTGATTATCGACGGTGCGGTGATTATTGTAGAATCTGTTCTGCACCAGTTCAGCCATAATTCAAAATTCAAAAAAATATTCTCCGTCGGAAAAGAAGAAATGGATACCATTGTAACCGATTCTGCCGGAAAAATGATGAACAGTGCCGTTTTCGGACAAATCATCATCCTGATCGTGTATCTTCCGATTCTTACCTTACAGGGAATTGAAGGGAAAATGTTTAAACCGATGGCTCAGACTGTTGCTTTCGCTTTATTAGGTGCATTTTTATTGTCGTTAACGTACATTCCGATGATGAGTTCTTTGCTCTTGAGAAAAAGAAACCTGAAACCGAACTTATCCGACCGGATGATGAAAAAAGTGGAGAAAATCTATCTCAAAACATTGCTTAAAATTTTAAGATTTCCGAAAATGGTATTCTCCATCGTGGCTGTACTTTTTATCTTGGCAATTTTCATTCTCAGCAGAATGGGAGGTGAATTTATTCCTTCGCTTGAAGAAGGGGATTTTGCCGTTGAAACCAGGGTTTTGTCGGGAAGCAATCTCAACACAACTATTGAAAGTACACAGAAAGCTGCTCACATCCTGAAATCAAGATTTCCCGAAGTACAAAAAGTCGTGACAAAAATCGGAAGCGGGGAGGTTCCTACAGACCCGATGCCGATGGATGCCGCGGATATAATGGTGATTCTGAAGGATAAAAAAGAATGGACTTCCGCTTCCACATTCCCGGAACTGGCAGATAAAATGACCAAAGAACTGCAGGATGTTCCCGGGGTAACGGTAAGTTTCCAGTTTCCGGTGCAGATGCGTTTCAATGAACTGATGACGGGAGCAAGACAGGATGTCGTGGTTAAAATTTTTGGAGATGATCTGGACGTGCTTTCAAAAAATGCCCAGAAACTCGGGAAAATTATTGAAACTGTAGACGGAGCCCAAAACCTTTACATCGAACCGATTGCCGGAATGCCGCAGGTAACGATAGAGTACAACCGTCCGGCAATCGCACAGTATCATTTATCCATTTCCGACATCAACCGGATTGTGAATGCCGCATTTGCAGGGCAGAGTACAGGTCTCGTTTTTGAAGGCGAAAAACGTTTCGATATGGTTGTCCGTCTCGATTCCAAAGTCCGTAAAAATGTGGATGATATTAAAAACCTGTTGGTTCCGACCCCTTTCGGAAACCAGATTCCGCTTTCTCAGCTTGCAAAAGTTGAAGTGAAAAACGGACCAAACCAGATTCAGAGAGAAAATGCACAGCGCAGAATTGTCGTTGGATTCAACATCAAAGGAAGGGACGTTCAGAGCATCGTGGAAGAACTTCAGAGTAAAGTCAACAAAGAGATAAAACTTCCGACAGGTTATTATATGACTTACGGAGGTTCTTTTGAAAACCTGAACAATGCAAAACAGCGTTTAATGATTGCCGTTCCGGTTGCTTTGGCGCTTATTTTTGTGATGCTGTTCTTAGCATTCGGCTCGGTGAAAGAAAGTCTGCTGATTTACACCGCAATTCCACTTTCAATTATTGGCGGCGTATTTCTTCTGGCTTTGAGAGGAATGCCTTTCAGCATCAGTGCAGGCGTTGGATTTATCGCCCTTTTCGGAGTGGCGGTTCTCAACGGAATCGTTCTCATCTCAGAATTCAACAGATTATACAAAAGCGGAATCCGGAATATTGTGAGAATTGTAATTGATGGTGGAGAATCCAGACTTCGTCCGGTTTTGATGACGGCTTTCGTGGCATCTTTAGGATTTATTCCGATGGCGCTCAGCAACGGAGCAGGAGCCGAAGTTCAGCGTCCGTTGGCAACCGTGGTGATCGGAGGTTTGCTCGTTGCAACTTTCCTTACGCTTTTTGTACTGCCGCTTCTTTATGTAACCATTGAAAAAGGATTTAAAATGAAATCGCCATCATTTGGAAAACGCAAACGCCTATGAAGAAAACGCGATTACATATGACCTTTAAAAAACAATAAATATCTACATATGAAAAATAATCACAAAAATATAACAGCTGTATTCATTTTGTTATTCAGCTTTGCAGGATTCGGGTTGAAAGCGCAAACGCCGATCAATCTTCAGACTGCGATCAATACCGCACTGGAAAACAACAGAAATCTTAAAAACGAAAAATTGAAATCTGAATATTCCAAAGCTTTGATAAAATCGGCTAATGATATTCCACAGACTGGTGTGACGTTCGATTATGGACAGATCAACAGTGCGTATAACGATATGAAATTTGGCGTTTCCCAGAACATTGCTTTTCCGACAGTGTATAAGAAACAGAAAAATGTATACACGGAAGAATGGAAAAAATCTTTGCTGAATGTTTCCCTGAAAGAATATGAACTTAAAAAAGCAGTCAGTCTAACCTTTTACAACATTCTGTACTGGAAAGAAAAAGAAAAGCTGCTGAATGAAATCCTGAAACTGTACACTGACTTTTCAGACAAAGCAAATCTCAGATTGAAAGCAGGCGAGAGCAATATTCTGGAAAAAACAACCGCTTCCAGCCAGAAATCGGCGATAGAAATTCAGTTAAAACAATTGCAGCAGGAATTAGCGGTTTTAAAGATCCAGTTTCAGTGGCTTTTGAATACGGAAACAGATTTCATTCCCGAAGATTCAAAATCTTTTGCCAATTCTTTAAACGAAAAACCGGCAGATCATCCTTTGCTGAAAATCTGGGAACAGCAGAAAAATATTTCCGCAGAACAGATCGCACTGGAAAAAGCGAAAATGCTTCCCGGTCTGCAGTTGGCATATAACCTGAACAGTTTTAAAGGATTGGGGCCGGATGATAAATTGTATAATGCAACACCTCAGTTCCATTCGGTTCAGGTCGGTGTTTCGCTTCCGATATTTTCCGGAGGTCAAAAAGCGAGAATTGAAGCTGCAAAAGTGGCGCAGTCTGTCGCAGAAAGTGAGCTGAAAAATGCGGAATTCAATCTGCAGAATCAGCTTAAAAAAGCAAGAGAAATCTATCAGTCCAGTCTGGAAATTGTTTCAAAATATGAAAGTTCCGATCTGAAAAATGCAGAGGTCATTACCGAAACGGCGAAAAGACAATTCATCGGCGGTGAAATCAATTACCTTGAATTTGTGATCCTCGTGAACCAGGCGGTACAGCTTAAAAACAATTACACCGATGCCGTCTGGAAACTTAACCAAAGTGCCATTGAACTGGAATACCTTACTTTAAATCCGTAAAAAAATGAAATCAATTTCAATATATACCTTATTAATCAGCTTTTTTGTCTTCATCCAATGCAAAAAAGAAGAAGCTCCAAAGCAGGAAAAAAGTCTCCCGAAAGATGAAAATGTAGTTACCTTAACTGATGCTCAGCTCAAAAATGCACCGATAGTAACAACAACACTTTCGCTTCAAAATATTGCTTCAACCCTAAAATTAAACGGAATGATCGATGTTCCGCCACAGAACCTGGTTTCTGTAAGCATTCCGCTTGGCGGTTATCTGAAATCCAGCAATCTTCTTCCGGGAATGCCGGTTTCCAGAGGTCAGGTTATTGCAGTGATCGAAAATCCGCAATTCATTCAGCTTCAGCAGGATTATCTGATGGCAAGATCCAAAGCACATTTTGCAGAATTGGATTACAACCGTCAGAAAACACTGAACCAAAGTCAGGCAAGCAGCGACAAAGCGATGCAGCTCGCCCAATCTGAAATGAACAGCCAGAGAATTCTGATGAACTCATTAGCGCAGCAGCTTAGACTCATCAATATCAATCCTGAATCTTTAAAATCAGGAAACATCACGAAGAGTGTTCCGGTGTACAGCTCGATCAACGGATTTGTGAGCAAAGTGAATGTGAATATTGGGAAATATGTAAATCCTTCGGATGTGCTTTTTGAGCTCATCAATCCGGATGATATCCACCTGAATCTTAAAGTGTACGAAAAAGACCTGGAAAATCTGAAAAAAGGACAGCGTTTTGCAGCGTACACTAACGCTGATCCAAGCAAAAAATATTACGGCGAAATTCTTTTGATCAGCAAGGATATCAGTCAGGGCGGTTTAGCGGAAGTACATTGTCATTTCGATAAATACGATCACAGCCTGGTTCCGGGAATGTATATGAATGCCGAAATTGAAACCAGCACTTCTTTTTCCAATGCGGTTCCGGAAGAAAGTATTGTGAATTTTGAAGGCAAAGACTTTGTGTTTGTTGAGGTTAAAAAGCAGACGTACCGATTGACTCCGGTTACTTTGGGAGAAACGGAAAATGGGTTTATCCAGATCCTCAATTTTGATGATTTTAAGAATAAAAAGATCGTGACCAAAAATGCCTATACGCTTTTGATGAAACTGAAAAATACAGAGGAGGAAGAGTAAAACGAATCACATAATAATATGTTTAACAGAATTAAAAAGCATTCACTAATAAAAGAAGAAGCGAAAAGTATAGCTGTAAAATGATTTCGGCCCATTTTCTATTTGATAGATAAAATTTGTACCTTTATTTACAATTGTTATAAATTATGAAAGCGCATCTGTTATCAGGTACATCAGTAAAGCAGATAGAAATCGTTAAGGTAAAGGATAGCACCTGTCTTCGTTATACAGATGATGTCTCTGTGGAAGAACCTTTGGAAATAAGGATTATATATTATTTATCGGGTAAAAAAGAATCTAAAAATATATCGGTCACCATGAGAACCCCCGGAAATGACCCGGAACTGGCGGTCGGGTTTTTATTTACAGAAGGAATTATTACCGGTAACGAACAGATAAAAACCATCTGTTATCCAGAGAATGCATGTTCAAAGAACAGCGAAAATAGCATCATTGTCGAACTGAATGAATCTTTCGTTCCTGAACTTATGAAAGTGGAAAGAAATTTTTATACTACTTCCAGCTGTGGTGTTTGTGGAAAGGCTTCCATAGAATCCATTAAAACAGTGAGCATTTTTAAAGAACATAAAAAAGAAAATACGGAAGTTTCTCTGGAAATACTGTATCAGCTGTCTGAAAAGCTGCAGTCGTTTCAGAATAATTTTAGCATCACCGGTAGTATACACGCTGCCGGTATTTTTGATTTGGAAGGTAACCTTCTTGCCTTACGCGAAGATGTGGGAAGGCATAATGCTTTGGATAAACTTATAGGATATGCGCTGTCTGCAAATTTACTTCCACTGGGCAATAAAATTTTGCTTCTCAGCGGGAGAGCAAGCTTTGAGCTGATTCAGAAAGCCGCAATGGCGGGAATTACAACTGTTGCTGCAATAGGAGCCCCATCAAGTCTGGCAATAGAACTTGCAAAAGAATTCGATATGACTTTATTAGGCTTTCTGCGCAACAACCGATTTAATATTTACCACTGCGGAAGCCATTTTAAAATTGAAAATTTATTATGAAAATAAGAATTAAAGACCATTCAGTAAGATACCGTTTAACTCAATCCGAAGTAGCAGAATTAGGAAAAAGCGGAAAGATTTCAAACACTACAGCATTCATCAACCGTTCTTTTGTCTATGCTATTGAAAAAACAGAAGATTCGGAACTTTCAACAGTTTTCATTGAAAATAAAATTATTCTGAAAATGCCTGAAACCATGATTGATGAGTGGATTTCTACCGATAGAGTAGGTTTTGAAGGACAATCCGGTTTGGTAAAGATTTTGGTGGAAAAAGATTTTGTCTGTATTGATAACACCCTGGAAGATCAAAGCGACAATTATCCTAATCCGAATATTAAATGTTAAGTCTTTCATTTTTTTAAATGTAGAAAATCATGGAAAACAAAGATCTGTTCAGTAAAAAAGAAGAAAGCAGCAAAACACCTTCTGCGGAATCTCCATATCAGTTAGCGGACCTTAAAATAAAGTCTCCGAAAAATTGGGCAGCGGGAGTTCCTGCCGTTGTCCACTCCATAGATCAGCTCGTTCTCAATGCCTCCGTTCTTCGGGGTGGGAGAGCTCTTTTCAGCATGAATCAGTTTAACGGATTCGATTGTCCCAGTTGTGCCTGGCCCGATCCGGATGATGAGCGTTCTAAATTAGGAGAATATTGCGAAAACGGAGCCAAAGCTTTGGCAGAAGAAGCTACTTCAAAAAAAATCGGTGCAGGTTTTTTTAAAGAAAATTCTGTATATGATTTAGCAAAAATGACAGATTTTGAAATCAGCCAGCTGGGAAGGATTGCAGAACCGATGTATCTTCCGCAAGGAGGAACGCACTATCAGCCGATAAGCTGGAATGATGCCTTTGCAAAAATTTCAGAAAAATTAAACGCACTGGATTCGCCGGATGAAGCCATATTTTACACCTCAGGAAGAACGAGTAATGAGGCAACGTGGGTGTATCAGCTATTTGCCAGGGAATTCGGGACCAATAATTTTCCGGACTGCTCCAATATGTGCCATGAAACTTCAGGATATGCACTTTCCAGAAGTATCGGAATAGGAAAGGGAACTGTAAAACTGGAAGACTTTTATGATACTGATTTAATTATTATTATCGGACAAAATCCGGGAACCAACTCACCGAGAATGCTTTCTGCCCTTACAAAAGGAAAGAAAAACGGAGCGAAAATTATAGGAATTAATCCACTGCCGGAAGCCGGTCTGAAAGGCTTTAAAGATCCTCAGAATGTCCGTGCATTACTGAATAAGCCTTTTGAATTATCAGATTTACATCTTCCTGTAAAGATCAACGGAGATATGGCACTTTTAAAAGCGCTTCAAATCCTTGTTTTAGAAGAAGAAGCGAAAAATCCGGGAAAAATTCTTGATCATGATTTTATAACGAATAAAACAGCCGGTTTTGAAGCCCTGACTGAAGAATTAAAACGGTATGACATAAATTTTTTGTCGGAACAATGCGGAATTCCGGTAGAAAATTTGAAGGAAGCAGCACATATGATTGCTTCAAAAAAACGCATCATTATTTGTTGGGGAATGGGAATTACGCAGCAGCATAACGGTGTAGAAATGATCTATAATATTGTAAACCTTTTATTAATGAAGGGGAGCATCGGGATTCGCGGGGGAGGAGTCTGCCCGGTCCGTGGTCACAGCAATGTTCAGGGAAACAGGACCTTACTTATCAATCACCATCCCACAAAAGAACAGTTAGACAAGCTGCAGGAATATTATGGTTTTAACGTTCCGAGAAAAGGAGGATATGATGTAGTAAATGCGCTGAAAGCAATGCACGAAGGAAAAGTGAAATTTATGTTCTGCATGGGAGGAAATTTTCTTTCTGCGGCACCTGATACCGCTTTTACTGCAGAAGCCATGCGTAATCTCGAAATGTCGGTCATGGTTTCTATTAAACTCAACAGAAATCATCTCATTCATGGAAAAGAAGCGCTCATCCTGCCGGTAATTTCCAGAAGTGAAAAAGATATAGTGAATGGAGAAATTCAGCATGTAAGTACGGAAAATTCAATGGGAGTAATACAGGCTTCAAAAGGAGTTTTAGATCCCGTTTCGGAACATCTTATTAACGAAATCCATGTTGCGTGCAGAATGGCAAAAGCTGTTTTGGGAGACTGTTCCGTAGTTGACTGGGATAAATTCATCAACAGTTATGATGCTATCCGTCATGATGTGGAGCAATGCATCCCGGGATTTGAAAATTACAATGAAAGAGTAGTACAGAAAGGTGGTTTTTATCTTCCGAATGCTGCAAGAGACGGCATATTCAACAGCGAATTTTTTCCTGGAAAAGCAGCCTTCAACATTACATCGGTACCGGATAATTTGCTTGACGAAGATGAATATCTGATGGGAACCACAAGAACACACGATCAGTTCAATACCGTTGTATACGGTTTAAATGATCGCTACCGTGGAATTTTCAACGAAAGGAGAGTGGTTATGATGAACGAAAAAGATATCGAAAAAGCTGGATTAAAAGAAGGAGATCATGTAGATCTGTTCAATTATGATGATGGTAAAGAAAGGATTGCACCACTTTTCATTGTCGTAAAATATCCTATTCCGCAGAAAAGTACCATGACCTATTTCCCGGAAACCAATGTTTTGGTCTCCATTAATAATGTGGTGAGCGGAGCCAATATGCCCGCTTCGAAATATGTCCGGATTAAAATCAAAAAACATAATCCCGATATTTTTAAAAAGATCGACGAACACATCATTGCAGCAGCAGGAACAGGTATAGAATAAAATTGTTTGGTTAAAAAATTAAAATTTTAATATTTTCTGTGCTTTCTCCAGATCTTCGGGAGTATTCACGTTCATCATAAAATCCGGGTGGCCTGGTTTCAGGATTGTTGTATCACTGTTAATTAAAATTTTTCGGAGTGAGGTGTTTCCTTTTGAAAGAAAATGATGAAGCAAAGGATAGCTTTTAGGTTCCCATATAGCGATCAGAGGTTCCGGTAAACCATCAGAAGGGCTTTCATAAGCCGTTGCCACTTTTTCCGGATCTCTGGATTGGATAAGAAATTCTATCGGGTTTTTGTCTAAAAGAGGAAGATCACAGGCAATGACCAGCCACGCTTTGTCTCTCTGAAAATCCAATGCAGAAAGCAATCCGCCAAAAGGCCCCATGTTTGAAAAAGTATCGGTAATAGCCTGGTACTCATTATTGAAATTTTCAAGCTGATCCGCTCTGCAGGAAATAAATACCTGATCGCACAATGGAGACAACAGATCAGCCATATAATACCGCTGTTCCTTGCCGTGCCAGTTGATTTTATCTTTTGGATTTCCCATTCGCAGACTTTTCCCTCCGGCGAGTACCAATCCGTTTATTTTTGGAAAATCAGTCTTGGAATGCATATTGTAAATCTAAATACAAATATAATGAATGTTTTTCGGCAAAAAGATTACTTTAAAACATACAATATTCGGCAGTACACAAGCTCTGGCTAAATTTAAAACTAATCTAAAAAAGTTCGCTATTTTTATAAATGAATTAAAATGTTATGATGGATAATGATTTCCTTTACCTGGATTATAACGCTACAACTCCGGTTGATCCGCGGGTTTTGGATGAGATGTTGCCTTACTTTAATCAGGTATATGCAAACTCAGGAAGTTCTCATCTTTTCGGACTTACTGTAAGAGAAGCAGTTGAAAATGCCACGGAAGAAGTAGCAGAACTTATCGGGGCCGACTCCAGAGAAATTATTTTCACATCGGGAGCTACAGAATCCGTAAACCTTGCTTTAAAAGGATTTAAAAAAGATCAGAATAAAAACCATATTATTACGGTTACCACAGAACATAAAGCTGTTTTGGATACTTGCGCGCAACTTGAAAAAGACGGATTCAGGGTTGATTATCTCCTTGTTGATCATTTGGGAAATATCAATCTTACAGAACTGGAATCTTTGATTACCGAAAAAACATTAATGGTCTGTATCATGTTGGTTAACAACGAAACAGGAGTCATTCATCCCATCAAAGAAATTGGCGAAATTGTTCACCGGAATGGCTGTTATATTTTTTGTGATGCAACGCAGGCCGTAGGGAAAATACCAGTTGACGCAAAAAAACTCAATATCGATTTGATGGCTTTCTCCGCCCACAAATTTTACGGACCTAAAGGTGTAGGAGCGCTCTATATTTCTTCTTCCGTTAAAAATAAAATACATTCACAGATTCAGGGAGGGGGCCAACAAAATAATCTGAGAAGCGGAACTTTAAATGTCTCGGGAATTGTGGGTATGGGAAAGGCTGCGCAGATCGCTCTTGAGGAAATGCATAAAGATGTACAAAAAATAAAAGAACTAAGAGATCATCTTGAAAATGTATTGCTGAAAATTCCTCAAACATTTATCAATGGAAATCATTCTGTACGGATTTTCAATACCACCAATATCTGTTTTGAAGGGATCAATTCCGAAGAACTAATCCTTTCTTTAGGAAATATATGTGTTTCCAGCGGTTCTGCCTGTAATGCTATCACCACAATGCCTTCGCACGTTCTTCAGGCAATGGGAATGAATGATCGTGATGCATTATCTTCCATAAGATTCAGCATAGGGAAATATACCACAATTTCAGAGATTGAAAAAGCTGTGGAAAAAATAGAGAAAACAGTTCTAAAGTTGAGAAGCAGAAATTAATGTCCGTCTCCTTTTTTTACGGAAAATACATGTAAAACCTGCGGAAAAAGAGCCTGAACATATTCTTTTACCGCACCGTGAGATCCTGGAAATGTCAAAATCAGCATATCGTCGGAAAATCCGGCAATTCCCCGCGAAAGCATGGAAGTTTTAACACGATCCTGTCCGTAGTTTCTGGCGGTCTCCATAATCCCCGGAATTTCTTTGGTAATAAACGGTAAAACCGCTTCCGGAGTAACATCCCGTTCAGAAAGCCCGGTTCCGCCTGTAAAAACAAGAAGATGACAGCCTTTATTTTTAAAGAATTCTATCTTTTGCTGAATAACAGAAATCTCATCCGGAATCACTGAATAATCAACATTGATAATTCCTTGATTTTTAAGAGATTCTACCAAGAATTTTCCGGAAGTATCATTTTTAAGTCCCTGAGCAACAGAATCACTGCAAACTACTACTGCAGCGGTAAGATTTTCAGTTTCTATGCTTTTCTGACTGCTTTTTCCGCCCTTTTTTTCCAAAAGTCGGATATTGGAGATCTCTACATTTTTATCAATAGGCTTCAGCATATCATAAATCACCAAAGCGGCTACAGAAGCGCCATGCATCGCTTCGACTTCAACGCCGGTTTTATAAATGGTGTGAACCTCAACAGTGATATTAATATGTAAGTCACTCATTTCATAATTAATGGCAGCAAATTCAACTGGCAAAGGATGACAGTCAGGAATAACATCGCTGGTCTTTTTAATCGCCAGTAGAGCGGAAGCTCTTGCAAATTCGAGCACATTTCCTTTCGGAACCGTTCCGTTTTGTACAGCTTCTACCGTTGAAATGTCTGAAGTTTTTATGGTTGCCGCTGCAATTGCTTTTCGCAGGGTGAAGGTTTTAAAAGTAATATCTACCATGGTTTATTGGTTTATTTTCCATTGATGCGTTTCATCCTCAAAAATTTCTCTTCCCCAGATCGGAAGTTCATTTTTGATGCGTTCAACGACTTCATTGCAGGCTAAGGTTGCTTCTTTCCGATGTTTAGATGAGGTAAATACAAAAAGACAGATTTCTCCTGCATTCACGATACCTAAACTGTGATGAATATGCATACAGGCAAGATTATATTTTGCAAAAATCTCTTCGCGGATCGTTTCCATTTGAGTGAGTGCTAAATCTTCGTAAGCTGTATATTCGATTGCTTTTACGGTTTTATCTTCAATTTTGTCTGCCCGGATTTGTCCCAGAAATATCTGATGCGCACCAATTTCCGTTTTCGTGGAATGTTTCATAATGCTTTCCGCGATAAATAGAGGTGAAATAGGACTATTCTGGAATATATTTTTAACCTTGCTCATGAGTTTCTTTATTTAAATGATTAATGCCGCCTTCCAGATGACTGATATTGTATTCCGTGCCTAAAATTTCCTGTAAAATTTTTGCTCCGGTTATACTCCTTTTACCGGATTGGCAGACAATAATAATATTGCGGTCACTGATCTGGTCTGTATTTTCCTTTAATTGGGATAAAGGAATGGAAATATATGGAAGATTGAGTTTTGGTTGTTCTTCCGGTTCCCGAACATCAATAACAATTGTGTCGGGAAGTTTTACTGTTTTTGTAAATTCTAAAGGAGAAATATTTTTAATTCCGGCAAATTCAATTCCACAGTGAAGCTGATAATTCATATTCTCAAATTCTTCGATGCTGTAAGGAATATTTTTATCCGTTAAATCTAACGAAGGAATTTCAAAAACAGCAGTCTGATAATTCAGTATATTGATGGTCATTAATTTGTTGATTAATGCTTCGCCGGTTCCTGTGAGTAATTTAATCGCTTCTGTAGCTTGTAAAGTTCCTATCACTCCGGGTAAAACGCCCAGAACACCTGCGTCGTTGCAATCCGGAACTTCTCCCGGCTCTGGCGGTTCAGGAAAAAGATGCCTGTAATGCGTAACATCACCTTCATTGCTTTTAACATTGAAAATGGCAATCTGTCCTTCATACTGATAAATTGCCCCGAAAATTAAGGATTTACCCAAAATTCTGCACACATCATCAAGCAGGTAGCGCGTAGGGAAATTATCGCTGCAGTCTATAATTACATCGTATTCGGAAATTATTCTGACCGCATTTTCAGTGACAATCCGCTCAGGAATAATGCTTAATTGTACTTCGGGATTCATGGCATTCAGCCGGTCGAGAGCGGCTTCGGTTTTCAGTTTTCCGATGTCATCCGAAGTGTAAAGAATCTGCCGGTGCAAATTACTTAATGAAACCTGATCATCATCCACAATACCAATATTGCCGACTCCGGCTGCGGTCAGATATTGCAGAACCGGACAGCCTAAACCACCGGCTCCGATTACCAGAACTTTCGCTGAAGCAAGTTTATCCTGAGCTTCGATGCCGAAACCCTGTAATTTAATCTGTCTGTCATATCGTTCTGAATTCAACATAATTTATCCTCCTGAATAAGGTGGCATTAAAGCTACCATATCGTTATTTTCTAAAGCAGTATTCTCTGAAATAATCTTCTGATTCACAGCAATTCTCAGTTTTAAATCTTTCAACTGTGGAAACTTTTCATTGAGCTGACTGAGCAGTTCATCGGTGTTTTCTGCTTCAGCTTCAAAATCCGGACCTAAAATCTCTTTCAGTCTGCCAAAGCTAATTATTTTTATATTGCTCATTCATTTACTTTCTTTAGCCGTATTGTTTTCAGCATTTTTACATATCGTCTCCCGGTCGCAAAATCGGTCGGGGAGAGGGTAGAAATACCATCTTTAGGTCTGTTTTCGGTTTCTGGAATTATTAAAATATGATCACCAACCGTCGTGTTAAAGATTTCGTTCCACGAAAAAACAACTTTATAACCGTCTTCTGCAATGCAGGTAATATAATATTCGCTTAAAACTTTTGGTGATTTTTCTTTAAATGAAATTTTTGAAAGAATATCTCTTAGCAAAACGCCTTTGATATTTTTAAGGGTAGATTTATATTCTTTTAAATGATTGGTAATTTGTATGCTGTCTATTGTATGTTGTGGATATTTTAAAAGTTCAGCGGATGTAACAATTGTTTTCTGGTTATCCGGAGCGACAATCTCAATGCTTTTTGCAGATTGGGCAAAAGCAAGAGAAGTACAGAAAACCGTAAGAAGTAGAATAAAATTTTTCATTTAATAATCTTAAATAGTGCTTGATATTAATTTATAGGAAGCCATTAAAAGTACAACGGCAAGAACATATTTCAAACCGTTCTGATTCAGTTTTTTTGAAGCTAAATATGCTCCGAGCAATCCTCCGGCAAATGCACAGATGATATACATCCACATATCATTAGTGAAGGAAATTTCTTTGGTGAACATTCCTCCCAAACCTGCTATGGAATTGACAAAAATAAAGGCTGCGCTGATCGCGGCGGTCTGTTTCTGGTTGGTCCATTTCAGTAAAATAAGAACCGGAGATAACAAAATTCCTCCGCCAATGCCGATCATTCCCGATAATAAACCGATCACTCCTCCGAAAAGTAAAGATAAATAGATTTTGGGATCTTTCAGTTCACTGTCATCCGGACTTTTAAAAAAGAAAAAACGGACAACGGGAAAAAGCAGTAAAATACCTAAAATTCTTTTGTACAAAGTGTCTTCAATATGAATCATTCCACCTAAAAAAGCCAGAGGAATAGACGCCAGAGCAATCGGAATAAAGATCCTGAGTTTAAAATGTCCTCCACGATAATATTGTATGAAAGAAGTAAGTGAAACGAACAGATTAAGCACCAAAGCGGTCGGCTTCATTTCTTTGGGAGCTATTCCGTATAAAGCCATTAACGCCAGATAACCGCTTGCGCCACCGTGCCCGACTGCTGCATATAAAGCCGCAATCACAAATAAAATCAGATAAAAAAATTCTACGTTCATTGCGTGATTTCTATTTTAGCAGTATAATTTCAACCACGTCATCTTTTTTACAGCCTTCAGAATCTTCCGGTAAAATCATCAGGCAATTGGCTTCTGCAAAAGACTGAAGACGATACGATTCCTGTGCGTGAAGCGGCGTTACTTTTCCGTTTTCATAGGTTGCTTTCAGGAAATGGGTAAGACCGGTTTTCTTTCCATACGAAGAAGTGGAAGTTGCATTGGTTTTCTCCGTAATCGCCGGACGTTTCATCATTTCTGAAAGTAAAGGCGCAATGTATAAATAAAAACAGGTCAATGCCGATGACGGATTTCCGGGTAATCCGAAAACGAGTTTTTCTCCTTTGGTTCCAAAATAAAATGGTTTACCGGGTTTTTGTTTTATTTTATGAAATTTCTGTTCAACACCACATTGTTTTGTGGCATCAATTACAAAATCGTAATCGCCTACACTAACGCCACCTACCAAAATCACAATATCGGTTTTGGAAATGGCCAGATCCAGCGTTTTTTCAACTTCTGAAGGATCGTCTTTTACCCAAAAGCTTTTAACAGTAGTAATTCCACATTGTTTTAAAACGCTTTCAAGCTGATAAGAATTAGATTCGTAAACCTGCCCGAAATTTAAATTTTCTCCCGGTTGTACGAGTTCGTTTCCCGTAAGAATTAACGAAACCGATGGAGCAGCAAAAACCTTGACTTCCGTACATCCGATTCCGGCAAGATATCCGATCGCGGCGGCTGAAAGACAACTTCCTGAACTGATCGCAACGGTATTTTTTTTAGCATCGCTTCCGGCATTTCGTACATGCAAACCTTTTTCGAGTTCGTTGTCATTTACCGTGAGATATCCGTTTTCAATGAGGGCTTTTTCCTGCATAACAATGGTATCTGCGCCGATAGGAAGCGGAGCACCCGTAAAAATACGACAGGCATTGCCTTTTTCGAGATGAAACTGTTCCGCGGATCCCGCCTGCATTTCGCCTGAAACTTTTAGTTTTAGATCTTTATCCTCAAAACGGATCGCGTAGCCGTCCATTGAGGATTGTGAAAAATTCGGAATATCATATTTTGAATAAATATCTTCTGCAGTTGTATGTCCGAAGGCTTCTTTCAAAGGAAGAATCCGGGTTTTTCTTTCCGGAATATTTTGTTCGATTATTTTTTTTGTTTCCTCTACACTTATCATGGTTTGTTTTTTAAATGATTATAATCTGACGGAGTATCAATGTCAACAGCACCTTTTTCAAACTCAAAAGATTCCACATCGTTCATATTCTGCTGAATGATCTTTTTGGCACCCTGTTCACCGGTAAGTTCCATTAATTGTTTAAAATATTTTTTTGAAAATAAAGCCGGAACGCCTAATGTATCGGCATATTTTGCGACAACAATTTCCTTTTCTGAAGTCTCCTTCAACTGAAGCATTTTTGAAAATAAATCATCCGTAAGATGAGGCTGATCACAAACTGAAATAAAACATCCTTCCATTTCCGGAAAAAGAACGGACAGTGCTTTCATTCCTGATTGTATGGAGGAAGCCATTCCTGATTCCCAGTTTTCATTGATAACGGTGTGTATATTTTTATTTTTAATGACAGAAGATATTTCATGATGACGGGCTCCAAGAACCAAAACGATTTGATTCGGATCAAATATTTCTAAAACAGTATCAGTTATTCTTTCTATAAATGTTTTTCCCTGATACACCAAAAGCTGTTTCGGAGATCCCATTCTCGAAGAATTTCCTGCTGCCAGTAATATAATGCCTGTATTTTTCATTATCCGCCAATATTGATCATGCTTCTGTTCTGAATGATGGAAGCATTTATTTTTTCGAACTGTTCATTCAGTTGTCCTCCCTGTGTTTTTGCTTTCGACCAGATCGCAGATTCTATAATCGGTAAAATATCTTCACCGTTTCGTAAAGGTGTGAGAAGATCGGTTTCTTTTTTTGAAAACAGGCAGTTTTTTAATTTTCCATCTGCGGTAAGTCGGATTCTGTTGCAGCCACTGCAAAACGGCTCACTCATCGTACTGATGATCGAAAAGCTTCCTTTGTGACCATTAATGCTAAATTGCTTCGCCGTATCATGAAAACCCATTGGCAGAGGAATAAAATCATATTTTTCCCTGATGATATCCAGAATATCTTTTTGCGTCATAACCTGATTACTGGTCCATCTGTTTCCACTAAAAGGCATAAACTCGATAAACCGCACTTCTACAGGATGATCTTTTGTAAAAGCGATAAAATCTGAAATTTCATCGTCATTAATCTCTTTCATGGCAACAACATTGATTTTGGTTTTGATGTTGTGCTGCAGCAACAGATCAATATTTCTGAGGACGCGGTCAAAGTAATCGCGGCGGGTAATCTTAAGGAATTTTTCCTTTTGTAAAGTATCAAGGCTGATATTAATGCTGTGAAAATCGGACTGAATAATTTCGGGAAGCATATCATCAATACGAATTCCGTTGGTGGTACACGTCAGTTGTACAGGCAGTTTGCCCAGATTTCTGATGATCTTTGAAGCATCTTTTCTCACAAACGGCTCCCCACCGGTAAGTCTGATTTTATTGACACCGTGCTGTACAAATAATCGGGCAATGGTATCAATTTCATCAGCCTGCATCAGTTTTGAATGCGGTGTAAAATCATAATTTTCTTCCGGCATACAGTAAAAGCAACGCAGGTTACAATTATCCGTTAAAGATATCCGAAGATAATTATGGGTTCTTCCGAATTGATCTGTTATCATAATTTTTTTATATACTGAGAATATCAGTATGCATTTTTTCCGGTTTATCCCGTAGCGATGAACCTTTTTTTCCGGTTAAGACCGCTTTGATCTCTGCAATGACGGAAATCGCAATTTCTTCCGACGTTTCAGCACCAATATCTATTCCAACCGGACCAAAAAGTTTATTTAATTCTTTTTCACCTAATTCAATTCCTGAATTTTTAAGATCGTCCATCATTCTGTTGAACCTAGTTTTTGGTCCTAATAATCCGATGTATTGTACAGGTTGATGAATAATGAGCTTCAGCAAATCGAGATCATAATTGTAATTGTGGGTCATCAGAACAAAAACCGTTGCTTCATCAATCTCTATGTTTTTGATAATTTCTTCGGGTGTTGCAAGCAATACTTCATCGGCGAGTGGAAATCTCTTTTTCAGGGCATGCGTTGCTCTTCCGTCTGCAATTACTGTTTTCCAGCCTAAAATAGAAGCGGTTTCCACCAAAGGTTTAACATCATTTCCGGCTCCTGCAATGATCAATGTTGTCTGCGGAGGAATATATTGCAGTAAAATTTCATTCGATGAATGTTTGGCAAGTAGGTTTTGTTTTTTTTCTAAAACTTCTGAATAAAAATGATTCAGCTCACTTTTAGAAATACAACCAGAGTCTGATATCATCGTACTTTCTTTTTTTATTAACCCGACAGTTCCGGTCTGCTTATTTCTCTTTTCCAGTGAAAATAGGGTTGCGATGACAGATTCATTCCTGTTTTCAGTTGTCTTTTCTAAAAGGGAGATAGGATTTTGGGAAGAGTTTTCATCAATATATTCGAAAAGAATATGGACAATCCCATTACAGCCCAACTGAACTCCAAATTCGACATCATCCGGATTACTGGTATCATAGGTGATGAGTTTATTGTCTTTCTGATGAATGGCAAGCAATGCTTTTCTCAGGGCATCTCCCTCCAGGCATCCGCCACTGATGGCTCCTGTAAGCTGGCCGTCCTCCGTAACCAACATTCTTGCTCCGGCTTGCCGGTAAGAGGAACCTTCCACTTTTACTACTGTTGCCAGAGCTGCTTTTAACCCATTAATCTGTGCTTTTTTATAAGCTTTTACAATATCATTGATCTCTTTCATCAGAATACATTTTAAGGATTAATCATTATTTTAAAACTTGAGTATGATTTTTGTTGAGGTAAAATCATTAAAAAGTTATTATATATTCAAATTTACATAAATAATATCTGTTTTTTTAGCAGCCTTAATTAAAAACTGTAATATTGGTATATGAAACTGTAATGTGTATCATTGATTTGTAATAATATTTAATGATATTTGTTAAAACCTAATCCACATACAATTTATACTATATTGAAAAAAAATAACTTATGGAATTGAAAGGACAATACAGTAGGAGAAACTTCCTCAAAGTCTCGGGATTGCTAGCCGGTTTTATGGCTATTCCGTTTTCAGTGAAAGCATTCTATCAGGATGTAAAGCAGTATCTTGTTCCAAAGAAAAACGTATCCAGGCTTACGCTTTCCATCAATAAAAAAAGTCATACGCTTTATGTTGATACGAGAACTACGTTATTGGATTTGTTCAGAGAACAGTTAAATCTTACGGGATCTAAAAAAGGCTGCGACCACGGACAGTGCGGTGCCTGTACCATCCATATTAACGGTGAAAGGGCATTGAGTTGCCTTACACTGGCGGCTATGGCTCAGGGAAAAGAGATCACAACGATTGAAGGTCTGGCAAACGGAGATGAGCTTCATCCGATGCAGAAAGCATTTATTGAATGTGATGGCTTTCAGTGCGGGTATTGTACGCCGGGACAGATTATGTCGGCCGTTGCGTGCGTGAAGGAAGGCCACACAGGTTCTGTAGAGGAGATTAAAGAATATATGAGCGGTAATCTTTGCCGTTGCGGAGCGTATAACGGAATTGTTCAATCCATTCAAAAAGTTGCAGCCCATGAGACCGTTTAATTTTGAAAAAGTAAAATCTGATACTGAAGCTTCTGCCATGAAATCAGCAGTCAGTCAGTATATTGCAGGCGGAACGAATCTGGTAGATCTGATGAAGAAAAATATTGCTCAACCGGAAGTGCTGATTGATGTAACCACAGCATTATCTGATACAGTAAATTATCAGAATAATATATTGCAGATTGGCGCAATGGCCAGTAACAGTAAAGTCGCAAATAACAAAGAAGTTGTTGAGAAATTTCCTCTTATTTCAAAAGCTATTTTGGCCGGTGCATCACCACAGATCAGAAATATGGCAAGTTCGGCAGGAAATCTGTTGCAACGTACAAGATGTCCTTATTTCTATGATGTCACGACACCTTGCAATAAAAGAAAGCCCAACAGCGGTTGCAGCGCTATTGATGGAGCCAACCGAATGAGTGCCATTGCAGGTTATAATAATCAGTGTATCGCTGTTCATCCTTCAGATTTTTGTATAGCACTGGTAGCCCTTGATGCTAACGTAACGGCAAAAACGAAGGATCAGAAAGAAATTAAAATTCCATTTAAGGATTTTCATAAGTTGCCGGAAGATACGCCCTGGCTGGACAATAATTTACCGCAGGATGCCATAATAACGAATATTGAAGTTCCGGATAATGCATTCTGGAAACATTCTGCCTATGTGAAAGTAAGAGACAGGACTTCGTATGCCTTTGCATTGGTTTCTGTCGCAGCAGCACTGGATCTTGACGGGAAAACAATAAAAAATGCACGCCTGGCTTCAGGAGGCGTGGCACATAAACCCTGGCGTTGGTTTGACGTGGAAAAATTTCTGAATGGCAAACGCGCTACAACAGATGTCTTTGAGGCAGCAGCAAGATTGGCAACCAAAGATTTGAAACCACTGTCTGAGAACGGCTATAAGATTCCGATGCTTCAGGGAGCGATGGTAACAGCATTACAAAATTGTGTCAATCAATAAGGGTGGAAAATTAAAAAGTAACAATTATGGGATTACTCGAATTATTGAAAATCAAGTCTAAAAGACCAGAAGGACGCGTTGAAGGGGTAGAAAAAGTGACCGGAATCGGTAAATATGCTGCCGAATATGAGGTAAAAAACGTGTGTTATGCTGTTCTGGTAAACAGTACGGTGCCTTCCGGTAAAATACAATCGATATTGGTTGATAAAGCCAAAGAAGTGGAAGGTGTTATTGATATCATTACCCATCTGCATAAACCTTCGGTGCCGGGGTTGGCAAGTGAAGAAAAAATCAAAGAAGCAAAATTTGGCTTACCAATTTTTCATACGGATAAAATATTTTTCAAAGGTCAGCCTATTGCAATGGTTATCGCCGAAACGTTGGAAGACGCGACTTTCGCAGCATCATTGGTAGAAGCTCAGTATCAGAAAGACCGTTTTGCGGTAGATTTTGATTCTGAGAAAGAGTCCGTTGCTTTAAAAGCAGAAGGAAAAGAAAGAGGAAGCGTTGACAGCTGGCAAAATTTACCGTTCATGGTAGATGAGCAATACAATATTAAGGCAGATGTGCACAATCCTATGGAAATGCACGCTACGATTGCCCACTGGACAGGAAATGATAGCTTACGTCTTTATGATAAAAACCAGGGGGTAAACAATGTTCAGAAAACCTTTTCCAAATTATTTGAACTTCCTGAAAAAAATATAGAAGTATTCAGTGAATTTGTAGGCGGTGGTTTCGGCTCCGGATTAAGAGTCTGGCCCCACGTTTTAGCTTCCGTGATGGCTGCCAAACAGGTCGGGCGTCCTGTAAAGCTCATGCTCACCCGTCCGCAGATGTTTGCAGCGACAGGATACAGACCGGCTTCCTGGCAAAGAATTAAGATAGGGTCAGATCAGTCGGGAAACCTTTTAGGAATTTTACATCAGGCGAAGAACGAAACTTCAGTATATGAAAACTTTAATGATGGTATTACCCGTGTGACGAGGTTAATTTATAAATTTCCCAATCTAAAGACAGAAGCTGCAAGTGTTCCTTTAAATTTAAGTACTCCAACGTGGATGCGCGGCCCGGGTGACTGTACCGGGGTATTTGCTTTAGAATCTGCCATAGATGAATTATCTTACAAGCTTAAAATGGATCCTGTAGAACTGCGGTTAAAAAATATCTCACTGGAAAAACATCCTGATTCCAATCTGCCGTGGTCTACCCATTTTCTCGACGAAGGTTTGAAGAAAGGCGCTGAAATGATCGGATGGAAGGCCAGAAAATCAATTCCCACCACTGTTAGTGATGGAGATTGGTATATTGGCTACGGAATGGCTGTCGGAATGTGGAATGCGGGAAGAAGAGAAGCAAAAGCAGCTATTATCATGCATAAAAATGGCGCCATCACTGTCCAGACGGCAATGACCGATATCGGAACTGGTACGGGAACCGGAATGCAGAATATCGCACACGAAATTACCGGGATTTCAAAAGATAAAATCAGTATAGAGCTTGGAAATTCAGCACTTCCTCCCGCACCAAGCCAGGGCGGAAGTACAGGGCTGTCTTCTGTAAGCGGAGCGGTTTACGACGCGAGCAATCAATTAAAACAAAAGCTGGCAGAATATGCATCGTCAGTTAATCAAAGCTTTAAAGAAGTGGCTCTTGAAAATATTATTCTTTCGGATACGGGCATCAGTTTAAAAAGTAATTCTAAAGTTTCTGTTTCGTATGACGAATTATTTGAAAAGAATAATCTGACTGAAATACGTCTTGAAGTAGCATCAAAACCGGGAAGTGAGCGTGAAAAATTTGCGTTCTGTTCATCTGCGGCACATTTTTGCAAAGTCCGCGTCAATAAGCGAACCGGAAAAGTGAAAATAGAAAAACTGGCTGTCGTGGCAGATGGCGGAAAAATCATCAACAGTCAGGCTGCGGCAAATCAGATGTCAGGAGCTGCGGTTGGCGGTATCGGAATGGCCTTGATGGAAGAAAACCAGATCGATGCAAAATTGGGAACATTAATCGGTAATGATCTGGCAGGATATCATTTTGCTGTAAATGCTGATGCACCCATTATCGAGGTTGATTTTATTCATAAACCAGATCCGAATATCAATCCTTCCGGCGCCAAAGGTCTCGGAGAGGTTGGAATTATTGGTACGGCACCGGCAATAGCCAATGCTATTTATAATGCTATCGGTGTACGGATGAGAGATTTGCCCATTACCCCAGATAAAATACTTATAGCATTATCACGCAGATAAATTATCATTTCAAATTTTACAATCATATAAATATTCTGTATCTGAAGGTTACAGAATATTTTTTTTAGTCATTATTCTTATTTAGATTGAATACATTTAAACATTTCTAGTAGTTAATCTGCCTTAGATAAGACATTTTCATGGATAACGGTTTCTTTTTTGTATCAATACCGGTAACCAAATTACAGAGATATGGCAAATACCGGAAAACAATCTATTACACTAAAAGTAAATGGAGAGGAACATCATCTGGATGTACTTCCCTGGGTATCACTTCTTGATGCTCTCAGAGAGAATCTGCATTTTACCGGAACAAAAAAAGGCTGCGACCACGGACAGTGTGGAGCGTGTACCGTTTTAATTGATGGTAAAAGAGTTCTAAGCTGTCTGAGTCTATGTGTGATGAAGGCTGATGCTGAAATTACAACGATTGAGGGCATTTCAGATGGTGAAAATCTACATCCTGTACAGCAGGCTTTCATTGATCATGATGCTTTTCAGTGTGGATACTGTACTCCGGGACAGATCTGCAGTGCCATCGGATTATTAAATGAAAACAAAGCGAATACCCGTGAAGAAATTCAGGATCTGATGAGTGGAAATCTTTGCAGATGTGGTGCCAACAGAGGGATTATTAACGCTGTATTATCAGTAAAACAAGGTGCTTATGAATAATTTTTCCTATACAAAAGCATACAGTGTTGATGAGGCAGTTTCACTGACCAATGTAAACGAAGACAACAAAATCATTGCCGGTGGTACCAATATTATTGATCTGATGAAATATTTTGTTACTGAGGCAGAAACTTTAGTTGATATTAATAAAATTGAGGGAATAGGTGATATTGTTGAAATTGATAACGGAGGAATTGTTATCGGTGCTTTAATGACCAATGCAGATACAGCCTACCATCCACTTATCGAAGAAAAATATCCGTTGCTTTCAAAAGCAATTCTGGCAGGAGCTTCGGCGCAGATCAGAAATATGGCGACCAACGGTGGAAATTTATTACAGCGCACCAGATGTTATTATTTTTACGACATAAATACTCCCTGCAATAAAAGAACTCCCGGATCCGGATGTTCTGCAATTAAAGGATACAACCGTATTCATGCTATTTTAGGTCACAGCGAAAACTGTATTGCTGTTTTTCCTTCGGATATGTGTGTTGCGCTTGCTGCTTTGGATGCGGTTGTTCATATATCGGGACCAGATGGAGACCGTAAATTACAATTTTCAGATTTTCACAGACTTCCGGGAGACACTCCAAACATAGACAATAACCTGAAAAAAGGGGAAGTCATCATAGGAATTGAGCTGCCTGAAAAAGGATTTTCAAAAAATTATTCCTATCTGAAATTAAGGGACCGAAGTTCTTATGCATTTGCACTGGTTTCGGTTGCGACAGGTCTGGAACTTGAAAATGGAATGATTAAAGAATCGAGAATTGCGTTGGGCGGCGTTTCACACAAACCGTGGCGTGTACAAGAAGCTGAAGAATTTTTAAAGGACAAAGTGGCAAATGCTGAAAGTTTTGCTGCCGCTGCAGATATTATTTTACAGGGAGCGGTAGGTTTTGAACATAACAGCTTTAAAATTAATCTGGCTAAAAAAGCGATCGTGAGAAACTGTATGATGGCAATCGATCCGACCTCTCAGAGACCTGGAGCAAAACCTTCTTTATAATTTACTATTAATGCTAATTAAAATTTTATGGAAAATACACCGTCTGTCGGACAACCAATAAGTCGTTTGGAAGGGCATCTGAAAGTGACAGGAAAAGCAAAGTATGCCGCAGAATATGACGCTCCCGATTTGTTATATGGATATATCGTAAACAGCACGATCACGAAAGGTAAAATTAAAGCCATTGATACCTCAGAAATAAAGAAAATGGAAGGCGTTGTTGAGGTTTTCACCCACGAAAACAGACCTTCGACGGCCTGGTTTGATTTTCAGTATGCCGATATGGATGCTCCTCCGGGAATTGTTTTTAAACCGCTTAAAGATAATGAGATTAAATACAATGGTCAGCCAATCGCTTTGGTCGTAGCAGAAACTTTTGAGTTAGCACGTTTTGCTGCAGCAAAAATAAAAGTCGTCTATGAAGAGGAGAAATTTGAAACAGATCTTAAAACGAATTTGGATAAAGCAAGGGATCCTAAGAAAGGGTTGGCATCGCTACTGAAACCGCCTCCGCCAAAACCTACCGGTGATTTTGAAAAAGAATATGAAAATTCGTTTGTAAAAACGGACAGTCATTTCAGTCATGGCACCGAGCATCACAATCCTATGGAAATGTATGCTTCTACCGTAATTTACGAAGGAAAAGATAAACTGACCATCTACGATAAAACCCAGGGAACCATCAATTCCCAAATGTATGTTGCCAATGTTTTTGGGCTGAAAATGAAGAACGTTCAGGTGATTTCACCGTTTGTTGGTGGTGGTTTTGGTTCTGGTCTTCGTCCGCAACAGCAGCTTTTTATGGCAGTAATGGCATCATTGGCTTTAAAACGGAATGTTCGTGTAACCTTAGATCGTTCGCAGATGTACATGATAGGACATCGGCCTCCAACGTTGCAGCATACAAAATTTGGGGCTGATAAAGAAGGTAAAGTCAATGCAATTTATCACAAAGCAATCGGAGAAACGTCGAGGTTTGAAGATTATGTGGAAATTGTTGTTAACTGGGCCAATATGCTATACCCTGCAGAAAATACATTGCTGGAACATGAGATTGTTCCACTAGATGTTTACAGTCCGCTTGACATGAGAGCTCCCGGCGGAAGTACCGGAATGCACGCTATCGAAGTGACAATGGACGAAATTGCTTACCAGTTAAATATAGATCCGCTGGAATTAAGACTTATCAATTATTCGGAAATTGATAAAAGCAGCGATAAGGAATATTCCAGTAAGGAACTCAGAAAATGTTATCTTGAAGGTGCGGAAAAATTCGGATGGAAGGAAAGGAATCCTGAACCCCGAAGTATGAAGCGTGGAAATAAGCTCGTCGGTTACGGAATGGCTACCGGAATTTGGGATGCCAACCGTATTTTGGGACGCGCAGAAGCGATCATGACTGCTGATGGAAAAGTTGAAATAAAAAGTGCCGTTACCGACATCGGAACCGGCACGAAAACAATCATGACCCAGATTGCAGCCGATGAACTTGGCCTTCCGGTTGAAAATATTACATTTTCATATGCCGACAGTAAAATGCCTTTTGCACCTATCCAAGGAGGATCGTTTACTACTGCAACAGTGGGACCTGCGGTACAAAATGCCTGTCAGGCGCTGAATAAGAAACTTTTTAAAAAAGCCAGAGATTTAAAAGAATCGTTTAAAAATGTGAAATTTAAGGACGTTATTTTTAAAAATGGTTTTATTATACATAAAGATCAGCCTGAAATACAGATTGATATCAAAGAAATTTTAAAAGCAAACGACGGTAAAGCCATCCGAACGACTAATTCTGCGATGCCCAATCCATTAACTTACGGAAAAAAAGCAAGAGCTGTTCACAGTGCAGTTTTCGTTGAAGTAGAAGTGGATGAAGAACTCGGCGTTATTGAAGTGAAAAGAGCTGTTACGGCGGTGGCAGCCGGTAAAATTATCAATCCTAAAACAGCGGAAAGCCAGGTTTTGGGAGGGATGATCTGGGGAATCAGCAAGGCACTGCACGAAGAAACCATACTCGATCATCAATTCGGAAGATATATGAACGCCAATCTTGGGGAATATCATATTCCTGTACATGCAGATATTCATGACCTGGAAGTGATCTTTGTAGAAGAAAATGATTCATTTGTGAATGACCTGGGAGTAAAAGGAGTGGGAGAAATCGGTGGAGTAGGAATGCCTCCTGCTATTACAAATGCTATCTTCCATGCAACAGGAAAAAGAATATATGACCTTCCTATTCATTTTGACAAGTTGATGTAATTAACACCAATACTATTGCTAAACGGCAAATAAGGAAGTTTGTTGAATGCAGATCTCAACTAAATTTAGTACAAAAATATCCCGGCTTATGCCGGGATATTTTAGAATTTAATTTTAAAAATACTTTTAGTCACCTTTTTTGTGGTGATGAGGTTTAAGTTCTTTTTTATTCTTTGGAGTTTCCTTGTTATCTCTTTGGCGCTGATCTAACTTATCCGTTGATTCTGCAACTTTTTTCGGTCCTGGTTTAATTCCCATAACAATTAGATTTAAAGGTTAATGTAATAATATAAACCATTCATAATTAGTGCCAAATGCAATTTGTATTGAAATTTTTACTTCAATTTGATGGAGTATGGTGCAGTACAACATAATCCCATGGCTCCAAATCAATAATCAGGGTACCATCTACAATCTGTTCTTTTCCTGAGAAAAGATTTTCATAGGATCCTTTATCAAAAGATGTATCAAACTGTGCGAGTACATGATCTTTGCTCAGATTAATAAATGTAAGTACTTTATGGCCGTTTTTCTCTCTGACAAACGAAATGATCTGGTCCATCTTATCATTCATAATTCTTACGATTTCACCTCCAAAACGGCCATTCCACAATGCCTGATTGCGGTGCTTCAGATCAAAAATCGTAGCATAAAGTTTTGCATTGTTATGCGTTTGCCAATTGATGGGATCTTTTTCAAAAAATTCCAGTGAACGGTCAAGTCCGGCCTCCTGACCATTGTAAACCAAAGGAATACCATCCATCATAAAAGTAAAGACGGTGGCTGCCTGTAAAGCATCTCCAAAATTACCGGAAGGTGTCCCCTCCCAGGAATTTTTATCGTGATTATCAATAAAGTTCATTCTTAAAGCCTCCTTGGGAAATACGGATACATGCTCTGCAAGATAGGCCTCAGTTAACGTTTTAACACTGTAATGATTAACAGCAATCTGATGCAGGATATTCCATAAAGTCCAGTTATAAGTGGCGTCAAATGCTTTCCTGTGCAAATCCCGGTCTTCACCTTCAGCCAGCATAAAAACAGGTTTTAAGGTGTCCAGCTCTGATCTTACATTTTCCCAGAAATCAAGGGGCACGAAACTCGCAATGTCACAACGATAGCCGTCAATATCAAATTTGCTGATCCAGTATTTCAAAGCGTCAGTCATATACCGGCGCAGCTCAGGATGGCTGTAATCTAATTCAATGATATCGTCATAGTCACGCCATCTTGTAGACTGAAAAGTATTTTTTCTCGACTTCGTGTACCATTCTGGATGCTCTGCAACCAGGGTGTTGTCCCAGCTTGTATGATTGGCTACCCAATCCAGAATCACAAACATCCCTTCATCATGAATCTTCTTTACCAGGCTTTTGAAATCTTCTTCAGTTCCGAATTCAGGATTAACCTCAAAATAATTTTTAACAGAATAGTAGCTTCCTAAGCTTCCTTTACGATGAAGTTCCCCGATGGGGTGTATCGGCATCAGCCAGATGATATCAATCCCCAGCTTTTTAAGTCTTGGTAGTTGTTCTTCTATCGCTTTAAAATTACCTTCTTCAGAAAACTGTCTTATATTGAGTTCATAAAGTGTTGCATTTTTCACCCATTCCGGCGTGGAAATTTCAACATAGGATCTGGGCTGGTACCTGCGATCTGAAATATGTTCCATAAGAATATTATTAATAATCAATCAATGCTGTATCGAATATCATACCTATCAGGCATAAAATCAATAGATTTAGAAAAAAATAAACAGGGTATCTGCAAGAAACTGATGTAAAAGCATATTTTTATTGCTTTTGCTTTCGATAAAGGTTTAATGTTTGTATGGTTAAATCAAACCAATTCTAAAATATTAAGTTATGATACCAAAGAAAATACACTACTGCTGGTTTGGAGGGCATCCTAAAGATGAGCTGGCCGAACATTGCATCGCTACCTGGAAAAAAATTCACCCGGATTATGAAATTATCGAGTGGAATGAAAATAATGCCCCTCTGGATGATAATAATTATGTGAAGGAAGCATTTGCCCAAAAAAAATGGGCTTTTGTTTCAGATTATGTAAGATCTAAAGTGATGTACGAACATGGTGGGGTGTATATGGATACCGACATGGAACTGAAGCTGCCTTTGGATGAATTCTTGAATGAAAAAGCAGTATGCGGTTTTGAGGTTAAAGGAGTACCGTATTCTGCTTTCTGGATGGCCGAACCAAAACATCAGTTATCTAAAGATTTTGTAGACTATTACAATAAACAAGAAGGTTTTGAAGAACGTATAAATACTGATATTTTCTCAGAAATGCTTGAAAAAAAGTATAGTGCGGATCGCTATAGTGACACCATTCAAAAGCTAAAACATGATGTGACCTTATATCCATCGATTTATTTTTCACAAGATCTGCCTAAAAATTATGTAAGCCATCATTTCAATGGTTCCTGGTTTGGTGGTGATTCAGAAAACACGCATAAAAAAATGGTTAATGTATACGGTCTTTTGGAACGGATTACCACATATCCGGGAGCATCCAAAGCCGTAAAAAGTATTCTGGATGAGCACAAAATAATTAACGTAGATGATCTACTTGACCTGATTCCTATAGAACATATAGCGGCTTATGTTAAAAAAAATGCTTTTAGTAATAAAGAGTAAAAAAAATTTTTGACTATGGGAGAACAATCAGTCGATTTCCCTATTACAGTCGCTACATCACCATAAATGAAGAGGCTATGAAAATCCGGAGAATTTCTTCGGATTTTTAGATATATCTGATAATCAAACTGGAGAATTATTTTTTAAAAATAAGGATAAGCTTTTTCTGTAGGTGTTCTGAACAATTATCAATTGATTTTCAAAAATATTAATTCTCTGATTCTTTAATATATGCTTATTATTTTGGCGTATATTATGATAAATTGTTAAATTAAATTAGTTATATAAGAATTTATTTTTTTTACTTTACCATAAAGAATTTTTAATGCCGAAAAAAATCATAAGAAATCTCCGGATTGGAGTAGCACTTTCCTTATTACTGCTGATTGCAGGCTCTGTTGCATCTTTTATTAGCATACAAAAGCAAATGGAAAACAGAGAAAGTTTATTGAAAAGTAAAGAGTCAATAAGTTTAGTTAAAGATGTTTTAAATTCTCTTTTAAATACGGAAACAGGTATCCGTGGATATCAGCTTACAGGGCAGAAAAA
Source organism: Chryseobacterium sp. PET-29 (assembly GCF_025736815.1). Lineage (NCBI taxonomy): Bacteria > Pseudomonadati > Bacteroidota > Flavobacteriia > Flavobacteriales > Weeksellaceae > Chryseobacterium > Chryseobacterium sp. PET-29. Next base: position 587,472 of record NZ_CP107053.1, read on the forward strand.
TTTTCTTGAACCTCTGGATAAAGGGATGAAACAATATGCTGTGCTTATTTCTACTATAAATGATTTAAATATTAGAGATAAACACCAGCTTAAGCTTCTGAATGAGCTGATGCGCACTTCAGATATAATGATGAAAGCAAATGCATTGTTCATTGAAAGACGCAAAAACGGAATAGTAATGACCCCAAAAGAACTCGTTCAGAACAAGACAGCTATGGATCAATGCCGTACGCTGGTTGGGGAATTTGTAAAATATGAAGAAATGCAGCTTGCTGTAAAGGATAATGATCTGAACAGCTCTTCTCAATCCACTGTTTTGTTTATTATTTTTTCTGCTGTTGCAGCCATTGCGGTAACAATATTCTTTTATATACAGCTAAAAGCCGACCTTATCCGTAGGGATAAATTGGAAAGTGATCTTTCTTACACAAAAGAAATTCTTGAGCAGACAAGCTCCGTTGCCCAGGTAGGAGGCTGGGAAGTCAATATGAAAACAGGAACTGTTTTCTGGTCCCAGAGTACAAAAGAAATTCATAAAGTCGGAAATGATTTTCAGCCTGATTTTGAAAATGCGGTCAGCTTCTTCAAAGATGATAGCCTGGACAGAATGAAATTCCTCTTTAACAGAGCTATGACTGAAGGAGTTCCTTTTGATGAAGAATTACAGCTTGTCCGCAATGACGGAGTTACGATCTGGGTAAGGGTAAAAGGGCTCCCGGAATTTGAGGGTGAGGTCTGCAGCAGGGTTTTCGGGATCATCCAGGATATTGATGCATTCAAAAAAATGTTTCTAGAAGTGACCAGGAAAGAAGCGATGATGCAGTCGTTTGTGACGGATGTTCCGATTCCTCTGGCCATGTTTGATAAGGACCTTAATTATGTTTCCGTGAGCACCGAATGGAGAGAGGAATTCAATATGAATGATGTGGATCTTATCGGAAACAGCTTGTTTGCCATATCACAGGATGTTCCGGAGGAAAGAAAAGAAATATACCAAAATGCTTTATTGGGTAAAACATATACTAATGGAGATTTTGCCCTTAAAATACCAGGTAAAGATGAAATTCAGCATTATGATCTGAAGGTGGGACCTTGGTATCTTACTGAAGATGAAGTGGGGGGTATCATTATTTCCGTACAAAATATAACAAATGCAATATTGATTAATGAGGAACTGAGAAATGCGAAGGAAGTGGCCGACATGGCCAGTAAGGCGAAATCTGAATTCCTTGCCAATATGAGCCACGAGATCCGTACGCCTCTCAACGGGGTGATCGGATTTTCTGATCTTCTTCTCAGAACACCACTGAATGAAATTCAGACCCAATATCTTAATTACATTAATGAATCGGGGGAAAACCTGCTCAACATTATCAATGATATTTTAGATTTTTCCAAGATAGAATCCGGAAAATTGGAGCTGTTGATTGAGAAAAGCGATGTGTATGACATGGTGAGCCAGGTCATCAATGTGATCCTTTATCAGTCGCAGAAAAAAAATATCGAACTTCTCCTGAATATCGAGCCGGGACTACCCAAAACACTTCTGATCGATGAATCCAGATTAAAACAGATCCTGATCAATTTGCTTGGAAATGCCGTTAAGTTTACGGAAAAAGGAGAGATTGAGCTGAAAGTGGAGAAACTCCGCATGGATGATAAAAATATTTCACTGCGGTTTTCTGTAAGAGATACGGGAATTGGTATTCCGGTTGAAAAGCAGAAATATATTTTTAATGCATTTACCCAGGAAAACAGTTCGATCAGCAAACGATATGGCGGAACGGGGCTTGGCCTTACCATTTCAAACAATATTCTGAAATATATGGGAAGTCATTTGTCGCTGATCAGCGCGCCGGATAGAGGTTCTGTATTTTTCTTTGATATAGAAATGCCTTATGAAATCTCCGAATCCAGGGAAGAGGAAGATATGACGATAAAAAGAGCGTTGGTGGTAGATGATAATGAAAGCAACAGGATTATTCTTGATCATATGCTTGGTTATAAAAATATTGAGACTACACTGGCTGCCAACGGAATGGAGGCGCTGGAAATCCTCATGAAAGGTGAAAAGTTCGATGTGATTCTCATGGATTACCATATGCCACTCATGTCCGGACTGGAAACTATTGATAAAATCAGGGAGCTTTTCCAACAGAGAAAGGATAATCTTCCTATTATAATACTTTCCTCTTCTTCGGAAGAATTAGAAGTAATTACGTCAATCAGGGAAAAGGAAAATGCCTTTTTGCTGGTGAAACCTATTAAATCTGATGATTTATACAAAACGCTGCGAAAGGTGGCCCGAAATAATACATTAGAAATTATTATTGAACATCAGGATGAGAAAAATTCCTATTCATTTGTATCAGAACTTGAAGTTCTTCTGGTAGATGATAATCCAGTGAACATGGTACTGAATAACAGAATAATGAAATCCATTACTCCTGATGCACATCTTACGGAAGCCGTAAACGGGCTGGAAGCCTTGGAATTGTGTCAGAAAAAACAATTCTCCATTATTCTTATGGATGTTCAGATGCCGGTAATGAACGGTATTGAAGCCACGAAACAGATCCGCATGCTTCCGGATTACACCGGTGTGCCGATTATTGGCGTTACTGCAGGAAATGTGCTGGGTGAAAAAGAAAAATGCCTGGAAGCCGGAATGACTGACTTTCTTCCCAAGCCTCTCAGACAGGCAGATCTTCAGGAAATGCTTACAAAATATATCGGTATTAACGGGAATAATAATACGGATGCTCATGTTGTTGATGATGAAAATCAGTCAGAAATGAATACGGAACAGTATATTAATCTCAATATGTTAAATGAGCAGATTGGAGATGATGAAGATTTCAAAGAAGTTTTTCTCAATTTGCTGATCCAGGAACTTTCTCATGCAGAAAAAAATATAGAAAAGGCAGCCCAGGAAAAAGATATTGCAGAAACCAGAATGATCCTTCACAAACTTAAAGGAACTGCAGGCAGTGCCGGGCTTTTCAAGCTTTCTGAGTGTGCTCTGAAATGGGAGAAGATAGGAGAAGATGGAATGGATTTTTATACCATGAGCAATGAAATACATCAGGAAATAAAAATAGGATTAGATATTGTTAAAGATTTAATGAAATAGAATTTTACCGGAATTTTTCTTTGTAGGAATTCCGGTATATATTTACAGACAGATACTTAGCTGGGAGGTTTTGTCACTCAATCGGTAAAACGAATGCAAATGTGGTACCTTCCATCTTTGAACTCTGGACCTCTATTGTACCGTTATGAAGATCAATAATTTCTTTACAAAGGTAAAGTCCTATACCAAATCCCGATGTCGTTCTGCTATTAATGTCTTTTACACGGTAATAACGTTCAAAAATTCGTTGCTGATCTTCTTCGGAGATTCCGATTCCGTGATCGGTAACAGTAACTTGTAAGCTATTTTGGCCGATGGCTGCATATTCAATAATGACCGATGTATTGACAGGTGAGTATTTTATGGCGTTTCCGATAAGGTTATGGATAACCTGCGATATTTTGTCGCGGTCTGCATTGATTAATGTTTGACCGGAAGCTCTGAAAATAAAGCTGCGGCTATGGTTGGTGGAAAGAATCTCATGTTCAATTTCCGTGAATAATGACTGAAAATCGAAGACTGTTTTTTCAATGTGCATTTGTCCGGAATCGAGTCTTGATACATTAAGAAAACCATTGATCATATTGTTCATATAATCCACCTGCTTTACAGATTTTTCCAGCATAATTTGATGTCTGGAATTTTCCTCGTTTGCTTTCGTTCTTTGCAACAGCTGAAGGTAAGCTTTCAATGAGGTGAGTGGTGTTTTAAGTTCATGGCTCACCATTCCCATAAAATCATCTTTTCGCTGTTCTTCTTTCTTCTGTTCCGTAATATCTCTAAGCGTACCGTTAAGGCTTAAAGGATTGCCCTGTGAGTCATAAAAAACTCTTCCGTTCGCCTGTAGCAGCCTTATTTTTTTATCGGTGTTATTTTGTATTCGGTACTCAATAAAATAATGGCCGTCAGATTCTTTACTGAGAGCATTGGTGATAGCATTAATAACCCTGTTTCTATCTTCAGGCAGAATGACCTGTAATGCAATAGATAAGTCTAAATTTTCTTCTGATGACAATCCAAACCAATTATTAAGTAAGGAATTCCCGGAAAAGAGGTTGGTTGCGGGTTGATAATAGAAAGTGGCAAGTGCTCCGGCATCAATGGCAAGAGCAAGCATTTGCTGATCATTCTGACTTTTGCGGCGCTCTAAAACCTGCTGAGTAATTTCTTCAAGAATGATAAGAACTCCGGAAATAGTTCCTTCAGAAAATATAGGCTGATATATGGAATTGACAATAGCTTCTCTTAAGCCATCATTGTGCCGTAATCTGACTGTAAATTCATTATTTATCTTAGGTTTTCCACTATTGTAAACTTCTCTGAGCCATTTGTTAACGGGTTGTCCCTGTAGTTCGGGGCGGGCTTCCTCATGGGGAAAGCCAACAAGTTCCGACTCCTTGCGGCCCCAAATGCTAAGGATGGCAGGATTGGCAATTTCAATGATGTGGTCTGGTCCCTTCAGCATTGCAATTCCAACAGGAGCCTGTTCAATAATCGTTCGTATGTACTCCCTGCTGTGTGCAAGTTGTTTTATAGAATCACTGAGTTCTTCATTAGTGGAAGTCAGCTCTTCAAGGGTAGCAGCCATTTCCTCATTGAGTGCATGTTCTCTTTCTTCTTTCTCTCGTATCTGCTGTAAAAATTCACGGCGCGAAGTTACATTAAGTGCTGTATTAAGTATGCACCATGTTTTATTGTTTTGATCAGTAAGTGCTTTGTATTCATAATCAAAATAATCGAGCATTTCCTGTCCGTTTTTGATCAGTTTTGCAGGAGCCTCCGATATAGAGTAGGTTTTACCGGAACGCCAGACCTGCTGTAATAATCCCAAAAAGGGCTGTCCCTCCAACTCCGGAATCGCCTCCATTAAGGGTTTACCGATTGCAGACGAATCTTTTCCCCATAAAGCCAGCATGCCTTCATTTGCAAAGCGGATGATCATATTTTCACCTGAATATATGGCAGTTGGTGCAGGAGAGGAGGCCAGTGCCTGTATGATTAAATCAGGACTGAAAATATTATCTGTTGAATGTTCAGGAGTCATAAATATAACAAAGATAGGTAAAAGTAAGTCTATTACAACTGCAACTTTTGTTCCTTTTCTCATCATGTTAATATAAGAAACGACATGTTCTGTCGTTAATGGATTATAGTTTTGCAAATGATATTTATAATAAGGGGAAATATTTTATCTGATCAAATTCATAATAAATTGATATTGTAGTTTTTCCCCAGCTTGTATAAAATAAGTATTTTTGCGGCGATTTAAAATTAATAATCAACAACTCGAAATAAACATTAGGAATGAATAAAATCTACTCAGGAGCACTGTTCTTGTGCTCTGTTCTGGGGGTTTCTGCCCAGGAAGTGATCTGGCAGAAAGACATTAAATCCTCCACCCAGGATTTTCTTTCCCAGGTTACCACCACTATCGACCAGCAGTATTTAATAACAGGAAGCAGCATCCCTTCGACAAGCTCAGGGACCACTCCTTCGAGAGCCTCAGGGACCGCTGCTTTAGCCAACAACCAGCAGCCCAACAACGGTTACGATTTTCATTTGGTTAAACTCAACCAGCAGGGCGAAGAAGTCTGGGAGAAATATTTCTCGGGGCAAAACCATGATTTCCTTTCGGCTACGGTGAACACTCAGGACGGTGGATTCGTTTTAGCAGGAACTTCATTCAGCGGGAAAGGCTTAGACAAGAAGGAAGATTCCAAAGGCGGAAGCGATTTTTGGCTGATTCGCATCAACGAATTCGGGGATGAATTGTGGCAGAAAACGATTGGAAGTAATTCGGATGAAGAAGCCAGAGCGGTAATTCAGACAACGGATATGGGATTCTTTGTGGCAGGAAATGTCCAGAATTCAGCAAAAGGTTACGGATCCAAAGATGTTTTGGTCGTTAAATTAGATAAAAACGGAAAAGAATTATCGCAACTTATTTTAGGAGGAAAAGGCTTGGATGAAGTAGAGAAAATGATTCCTACGAAAGACGGCGGCGCATTGCTGGGCGTGTATTCCAGAAGCGGAGCGGTAGCTGGAAGCGGGATGCCGGAAGCGGGAAGTAAAGCCAGCAGCCAGATGCCAAAAGCCAGCGGCAATTTTGGGGAGGGTGATTACTGGATCATCAAGCTCAATAAAGACGGCAAAGTAGAATGGGAAAAGAATTTCGGAGGAAAGGGCGATGACCATTTGAGAACATTAGCTTTAACCTCTACAGGTTATTTAATCGGAGGCGAATCAAGATCGGAACGGTCAGGGAATAAAACCGTAGGCATCGAAGAAGGAACGGATTTATGGCTGATCTCACTCAACGAAAGAGGAGAAGAGATCTGGCAGAAATCCTACAATTTCAAGAACCGGGATGTATTGATGGGAATGAGTGTAATAGCCGGGAAGCAGGAAGATGGAAGCGGGAAGTCTAAAGGCGTTTTATTGGGAGGCTATACCCAGGCTGAAGGAAGGATAGAAAGTGATGATGAAACGTTCTGGATGCTGTATCTGGATCAGAATGGCAATGAGCAGTGGCGAAAGCATGTAAAAGGAGAATCCAGGAAAAGAGAGGAACGACTTTCGGATATAAAACTAAACAGAGACGGTTCGATTGTTTTGGCTGGGACGAGCGCCGAAGAGCTTGGCAAAGAAAACTGGAAGATCGTAAAGCTGGGTGACAGGCAGATTGACCAGCTGATTGAAAAGCAGGATATTAAGATCTATCCAAATCCTGTATCAGATTATGCGTATGTGGAGATTGGAATCCCTTCGACAGGCTCAGGGCAGGGGTTCGAGGCAGAAATTGTTGTGTATGATATGGGCGGAAGACAATTGCAGAGCCTGAAAACAAAAAATAAAGTCACGAAGATCAATACGCAGAACCTGATTCAGGGAGCGTATCTGGTAACGGTGAAAACCAATGATAACAAAACAGCGAGTGCTAAATTGATTAAGAAGTAACATACATATGAAAAAGAAATCGTATACTTTAATTTTTGTACTATTTTTATATACATTTTTCGGGCAAAGTCCCAACACAACCTCTACAGATAATCATGTACCCCAGGTAATCCCTGCATCTCCAACGGTTGCAGCTTTGATGAAATTTGAAGAGACCCCGGTAAGTAACTATAATGGTATTCCTGATATTTCAATTCCAATATACGGAGTTGAAGGAAACTTAAATTTTGATATATCCCTAAAATATCACCCATTATCAATTAAACATAATGAAGTAGCCGGAGATACAGGCCTCGGCTGGAGCTTGTTTGCCGGAGGTACAATATCCAGAACAATAAGAGGTGGTTATCCTGATGATTACAACGATGTTGCTTCTCAAAAAAAAGGCATTTATTTTAATTCTTATAATGACATAATTAATGTTCTTGATGACAATTATTCATTTGATCACGATGATTATAATATCAATAACTTCTTTTTTGAAGCCAGTGAAAAACAGAGATTTGACACGGAGTATGATCTGTATCAATACAATTTTATGGGATATAGCGGTCGGTTTATTATAGTAAAGCTTACTAATGGGACTTATCAAGTCAAAAAGTTAACCACTGACACTTTAAAAATAACGTACGATGATATTAATAAAAAATTTGAAATCGTTGATGAAAAAGGATATACCTTTACGTTTGATATTAAAGAGACTTCAAGTAACTTTACCTTTTCCCATAATCAGCTTCTTGATCCTTCTTTGGATTTTACGTCAGGAAGTAAACAATATAACGACTACATAAGTGCTTTCCATTTATCAAAAATAAAATTCCAAAATAATCTTATTGCAGAATTAATGTATGATGGTAATGTTTTTGTGGAGAAAAATGTAAGAAATAATATTGTGAAAAATGAGCCTGTTATGGCCAGAGATTTTACGCCGGTAAATTCACAAACATATCTGAGTATTCACCAAATGGGAAACTGTGGCAATTACATACCCAATAATCTATTGCCATTACAAGTTTCTACAAGTACTACAACAGAAACAAAAAGTAAAGTACTCCAGCAAATAAACATTATTGATAAAGCTCGTATTTATTTCAGTTTTGAAAAAGGCAACAGGCAGGATGAAAATATTCTTCAGCAAAGTGAAGCGCCTTATCTTAAGAAAATTACTGTTAAGAATTGGAATAACGTAGAAATTAAAAGTTTTGTTTTTAATTATGATTTCTATCACAAGCTGTTTTTAAAAGAAATTATCAATAAAACAGCAAGTGATAATGAAATTTTAAAATATGGATTTAAATACTTTAATAACCTTCAATCCTATCAGGGCTTTTCTAAAGATTTATGGGGGTATTACAGATCTGCAGAAAATTTTTGTGATGATCCGTTAGCAGGATTCTCTAATAATGAAGTAGATAAGCAGAATATCGCAAAGGATGTTCTTACGCAAATTATTTATCCTACCAAAGGATCTGCCGTTTTTGAATATGAACCTAATACTTATTCCTTTATAGGAGATACAAGTGCAGATAATGAAATATTAAATAATTCGGATAACTGGACAATCTCTCACATCAATAATACAAATTTAAACAGCAGTAACAGCGTTGAGCAGTTTTATGATCTTGGATTAATATTAACTGATAAGAGATTGCTTATAAAAGCTATTATTGATAACAACTCAGGTATTGCGGGCTTTTTAAATTTATACAAATATCAAAATCAGAACTTAGTTTCTTCAACCTCACTGACAGCAGGGCCAGAATGTTACAATGAATATCTATTAGAAGAAGGATATACTTATAGAATTGGATTCAGATGGAATCATCAAGCCCAGGTTGGGCAAAATCCGGTAAGTAACTTACCTGTAACCGGAACTGCCCATATTGATATCTATGGGAAAACCTTAAATGCACAAATCAATAAGTGGCTTTATGGAGGAGGAATCAGGATTAAAAATATTTATTATTTCAAAGGAAGCCCCACTATAAATGATAATGATATTAAATTGCATACTTATCCAATTGGTTTTGAAAGAAAGCTTTCTTATCAGTATCACTTGTTTGATGATAATACTAAGAGCAGCGGTTCTCTGGTTTATCCAAAACCTGTAATGGAGTATCAGGTAAATAGAAAATTTAAAGAGTTTGGGACTTCGTGTGGTTTAAATGTTGACTGGAGATATGTAACATATAAAGTTCAAACAGAACTTAACAACCTCTCTGCTATTGTAACAAAAGGCTCTGATGTCGGGTATAAAAATGTAACTGTTACTGAACAGGGGAAAGGTAAAACAGAATACACCTATACATCTCCTATTGATTATCCTGAACAATTTCCAGCAATTGCTGTAAGTTATCCTTTCATAGAAACAAGTAATCAGGACTATAAAAGAGGGCTTCTTCTTTCAGATAAAAAGTATAATAATAACAACAAATTATTGAACACAATCAGCAATAATTATAATTTCCATGATTATGTAGAAGTTACAGGATTATCTTTATATTATTTCAATTTTGATTGCCCTTATGCTAGTACTTACTTGTCGTATTCGGATTTGCTTTCGGCATTTTCAGCTCCTTTTTGTGGCAGTGATATCAGATGCTCTAATGCGTCGTCATGTGGAAAACCAGCTAACTATATTGGCTATTACAGGAAAAAAGATACGTTCGGCTGGGCAGAACTTACAAATTCAATAAACAAAGATTATTACGATTCAAATGCAAACGAAAAAATCCTGACAACCACCAGCGATTATACTTATAACTTAACAAATTTAAAGTTAAAATCCTCCCGTACAACCTATCCTGATAACTCAGTGAATGAAATCAGTTATAACTATGCATCTGATAAAAATAACACGTATCTGATCACCAATAATATTATCGGAGTGCCACTAGAAACTGTCGCTACAAAAAAAATCAATGCCCAGGATATAGGAAAAACAATTTCTAAGATAGAAACTATTTATCCTCTCAATCAATCAGAAGCCGATACAAAAACTTCTGGACTACCACTGCCTACTGAAGTTAAGTCTACCAATCTTTTAAATACAATTTCCACGGAAATCACCTATAATCAATATGATTCCAAAGGCAACCTAAAGCAGTATACCACGAAAGACGGTATTCCTACTGCCATTGTATGGGGGTATAACCAGGCCCAGCCTATTGCTAAAATCGTGGGAGCAACCTATGCCCAGGTAAGCAGTCTGGCGGCGGCCATTATCTCAGCTTCCGACCTTGATGCTTCCGATCCTTCCAATGAAGCAGCATTGATCACAGCTTTGGATAATTTCAGGAAAGACAGTACAATGGTTAATTACCAGATTAGTACCTACACTTATGATCCATTGATCGGGGTAACCAGCATTACCCCTCCTTCAGGAATCCGGGAAGTGTATCTCTATGATTCCGCGGGCAGGCTGAAAGAAGTAAGAGAAGGCCAGACCGGAAAGCTGTTAAAAGAATTCAAGTACAACTACAAAAACTAATACGATGAAAAAAATATTAATTCCTATAGGCGCTTTGCTGATATCTGGTTTATCCCAGGCACAGCTGACCACTACAGAAAACTACGTGTATTCCAAAACCTATCTGGATTATAACGGAACAACACCCACCAAATCCGCAGAAACCGTTCAGTATTTCGACGGATTGGGAAGACCCAAGCAGGTGGTGAATGTCAAAGCTTCCCCAACGGGGAAAGATGTGGTCACCCATATCGAATACGACGGTTTTGGAAGACAGGTGAAAGACTACCTTCCGGTTCCCCAGCAGGGAACCCAGAATGGAGCAATCTACACATCTCCATTGAGCAATGCTACCCAGCCCACGCTGTACGGTTCTGAGAAGATCTTTTCAGAGAAAATCCTGGAAAGCTCACCTTTAGACAGGCTCTTACAACAGAAGCAGGTGGGAAATGCGTGGGATACTAAACCCGTACAGTTTGGTTATGATGCAAATACGGCTGAAGATGCCGTTAAAAAATACACCACGGTAACCAGCTGGGTTAATGGAGCTACCAGTTCACAAATCAGCCAGAGTGCGAATTATCTGGCCGCACAGCTCTATAAAAACACGGTAACTGATGAAGACGGAAACCAGACCATTGAATTTAAAAACGGGGAAGGCCAGGTTTTGTTGGTAAGAAAGATGCTCAGCGCCACGGAAAAAGTGGATACGTATTATGTGTACAATGAATACAATCAACTGGCATACGTCATTCCGCCCTTAGCCTCCAATGCTCAGACCCTTTCAGCTTCTGATCTGGACAACCTCTGCTACCAGTACAAATACGACGGCAGGAACCGCCTGGTAGAAAAGAAGCTTCCGGGCAAAGGTTGGGAATACATGGTGTATGACAAGCAGGACAGGCTGGTGATGACCCAGGATGCCAATATGGGAGGGGCAAAGCAGTGGCTTTTTACCAAATATGATCAATTTGGCAGGATAGTCTATACGGGTATTTACACGAGCGCTGAGAATTACGGCAGTCCGGGAAGGGTAGCAGAGCAGGGCTATGTTGATTCAAAAGGAAGTAATAATGTTACCAGATCTACGGCGGTAGGTTTCAGCAACAGCGGTACAAGTGTATACTATGATAATGCTGCTGCAAGTAATTATCCCAACACCATTACCAAGCTTTTGTCTGTTAACTATTATGACAGCTATCCTGCAGGATCTCCTGCGGTAACGAATGCTTTTGCCTACCCTCTTTTAACAGATAACCATTCGACCGGCATTTCTACCAAAGGACTCCCTGTGGCGGGTTTTGTAAAAAATATTGAAAATGATGAATGGACCAAAAGCTACACCTGGTATGATACGCGTGGAAGAAGTTTCGGGGGAAGAAATCAATACCAGTCGGGAGGCTATACCGTTACCAATCATAAGATGGATTTTTCGGGCGCCATCCTTCAGACCAGCACGTACCATAGACGGATAACCACAGATCCTCAAAAAGTCGTTACGGAAAAGTTTACCTATGATAGTCAGAACAGGCTTTTAACGCATACCCATCAGGTAGACAGCAACCCGGTGGAATATCTGGCAAGAAACACTTATAATGAACTGTCGCAGCTTTCCGGAAAGAAAGTGGGCGGAGCATCCGTTTCCACACCGCTTCAGGATATCAGCTATAAATATAATATTCGTGGCTGGATGACCCAGATCAATGATCCGAACAGCCTTGGAAACAATCTTTTCGGGTATAAGATTAAATACAATGAAGTGGAAGGATTGCAGGCCCCGGACACCTCAGAAACCTCTTTGCAGGTCCTTCCGAAATACAACGGGAATATTGCCGAGGTAGACTGGAAGACCTCCACTCAGGAAAATGAGCCGCTGAAAAGGTACGGCTACGTCTATGACGGACTCAACCGCTTATCGGCAGGGTTTTACCAGAACGATATGAATCCTTCGATCAGGGAATATTACGAAAAGGTAACCTATGACCTGAACGGAAATATCAAAACCATGAAGCGGACCGCCCAGAAATTAGGAACGACAGTTTTACTGGCAGATAATCTTACCTACGACTATGAAAATAACAACCTGAGCAACAGGCTGCAGAAAGTTAGTGATGCCGTTACCGGTTTTTCAGGTTTCCCTTATAAAGCCACCCCAACCAATATCGGGTATGACAGCAATGGGAATATGACTTCTTTTCCGGATAAAAATATTTCTTCGATTGAATATAATTATTTAAATTTACCCAAGAAAATTATCCAAAACGCTCAGGTAACAGATTATGTATACCGTGCAGACGGGGTGAAAGTAAAGAAGCTCTTTGGAGGATTGCAGACGGATTACCTGGATGGGTTCCAGTATAAGTTTACCTATGCCTGGGAAGATGAAACGGGAGCTACAACCAATGATGAAATCAAGCTGAGGATCATCCCGACTTCGGAAGGGTATTATGATACGCTTTTGGGGTTGTATGTTTACAATTATGTTGATCATCTGGGGAATGTACGAATCGGGTATGCAGATTCTGATCACGACGGAACGATAAGAGGAAGGGATACAAGGGTCTCGAATTGTTATCCTACAGGAGACGGAGGCATGACCTGCATCGATTCTTTCATCCCGGGAGAGATTGTTTCCAATAACACGTATTATCCTTTTGGGATGCTGTTTGATCACAATATTCAGGCAGTGAGTGAAAATGCCTATAAGTATAAGTACAACGGTAAAGAACTACAGGAGACGGGAATGTATGACTACGGGGCAAGGATGTATATGCCGGATATCGGGAGATGGGGTGTTGTGGATCCGTTGGCGGAGAAATATAGAAGGCATAGCACATATAATTATGCAGTAAATAATCCAATTAGATTTATTGATCCAGATGGACGTGGTACAAAAGACATTATTATTTTAACAGCAAATGGCTCTTTCAAAGCTTCAAAAGATATATTATATAAAACGCAGGAAGGAAAAAGAATCTGGGATAAGTATGGAACCAGTAAAACGGATGACATATATATTAACTCTAAAAATTTTGGTACAAATTCGACTACTGTGGCAGAAACAATTACGGATGTTAAATCTATGGGACTTGCAAAAGATGGTAAGGTTTCAATACCAGAAGGTTATTCTGATTCTTCAGAGTTTAATAATCTTGATATATCCCAATCTGGCGATAAAAATGTACATTTGATCTCTTTAAATGAAAATTTTTTTAAAGAAAACAGTAGCGATTCAAGATACACCACAGCACTTACAGATGATAAAGGGAATGAAAAGAAGGTGGGGTATAGTAATTATGATTTAGCAGAAGCGGTCTATCATGAAATTTATGCCCATATAGAAAATACTACTGGCGATGCAGATACAGACCATACTAAGTATGGAGCTGACGGATTTAAGCTGATAGCTCCAAGAGCATCGGGATCTAGTTCGGAAACGATAGTAAATCAACTTGTCCAAGTAAGAGAAGAACAAAAGAAAAATAAGTAATGGAACAAATTAAAAAGAAAATACTTATATATTTTTTAATATTATTTTTTGCAGGAAGTGTTAAAGGACAAATATTGGAATTTTATGAGCCAATTGTAGTGACTTATAAATCAGGACTGCTTAACAACCAAAAGATTGATTTAGGTATATTTGATTATTTTAAGCAGGATACTTCAAAAATGAAATATGAGTATTTGAAATATGATTCTGATAAAGGAGTTTTGTACAAGTATGATGACACAAATAAAATTTCCCAAACAATATTATGTCTGAATAATCAAAACTATAAATCTAAAGAGGAAATAAAATTTGGGATGTTTGATGGATTTATTTTAAAGAGAGAAAATTCTAATACATTTATAGCGTCGTCACCATATGGAAATGGAAAATATCCGTCACATCACAAAATAATTAAATCCATAGATGTACTTCAAAAAACAAAAAAGAAATTAATAATTAGAGTTAATTACCAAGATGAATTTGAATGGAAGTATTTTGGGATATTGGTTCTTAATGATTATAAATACGAAAATTTAGAAGATGAAGAATAAACTAATGTCTTATAATCCTTGAAAGATTACAAAGAAGCCAACTTAATGAAGTTGGCTTCTTTGTATTTCTCTAAACATTACCAAGATTATTTTTAAGAGGCTTTTTACCAATGGCAATATCAATAATATTAAAGAGATATTTTTCGTCTCATCCGGTTCTTCTAAAAAGCTTGAATTATTTACGATAACATAGCCCCGATCTCATGGATTTACAATCCGTAAGCAATAATAAAAACAGCTACATTACTGTAAATGAAAATATCAAATCGACTATTAGAGATCCAGATAATAGAAATTATACGTTGCCCATTGATGAATTAGAAGTTAGGATCGAAGAAAATAAGTTAAGAAAAGAGCAAAACGTAACTCCCAGAAAATTACCAAAAGAACAATCAGAATAAATTCTATGTATATAAAATATTTAGTCATTTTCATATTATTAGTATCATGCTCTGCTCAGAAGTCTAAAAATAGGACTGAAAGTAATAGTGATTATGTTTTTACGACTTTCAAATGGAAAAAATTAGTTATCGAAGAACTGAAGAAAAATCCACAGTTTAATGCAAAACAGAATAAGTTGTCAGAAAATATTGAATTTATTAATTCAATAGATAATTCTTATTTGGAGAAAAAATTTTTATACTCAGGATTTAAAAATTTAAAACTAAAGGACCGAAATAATTTTTTTTTAATTAAATATTTTTATCAAGGGGACGGCCATTACGAATATACATATGTTTTTCAAAAAACAAATAGATGTCGTTCTTATTTAATAACTAATGATGGTTTTGATCAAAAACTGAATGTGAATAGAGTAAATTGTGATCAGAAATTAAATAGTTTTAATTTTTTGATGAATTCTCAAAATAATAGATTCACTCCGGTTAAGGGTTTATTAATCTTATGGAGTTGTGTGGACGGTAAAAATCAAGTGAAAGTTTTTAGTGACTTAACAATTGATCAAGAGGATCTAGTAGAAAATATTTTTTATTGAACCAAGATCGTGGATTTATAATCTATAATCAAGAATAAAAATAGGAAAGAGGCTGTCTTACTTTTAAGACAGCTTCATTTTGTTTATAATGCAGCTCCACTTTTATTAAGGAAATCTTATTTTTGTTAGTGAGCATTTATCCGCTGCGCAAAGTCTCCCGACTTTGAGTTGATAATAATAAGCCCACCGTTTTTGCGATGGGTTTTGTATTTGATACAGCAATTATATTTATTAAAGAATTTTTATTAGCAAAACACTAATCATTTATCTTCATTGAATATAATTATTTAAATTTACCGAAGAAGATCACCTAGAATGCTCAGGTAACGGATTATGGTTACCGGGCAGACGGAGTAAAAATAAAGAAGCTCTTTGGAGGACTGCAGACGGATTACCTGGATGGCTTCCAGTATAAGTTCACCTATGCATGGAAAGATGAAACGGGAACGATGACTAATAATGAAATAAAGCTGAGATCATCCCGACTTCGGAAGGGGTATTATATGTTCCCGACGCGCTCTCGTAGATTATAATCCTTGAGGAATAACAAAAGCTTCGGGATTTTGTGAGATTTTTGTATGTTATAATTAACCAGCATTTTTATTAAAGACGTCTTTTCATAGCATCTGATACTGAAAGTGCAACATTCTTTTTTCAATTTAATTATTTAAATTTATAAGAGTGGTTCTAATGGAAAAATTCAGGAAAATAATTTTATGAAAAAAAAGCATATAATATTTACGTTAATTCTGTTTAGCTATTTTTTTCAATCTCAAATAAAACTAAATGATAAGGCTATTGAATCTGTCATTGTAGAAAATAGTAATAAGTGTTTTAATTTTTATTTGGATGAAAAAAATACTTATATAAATTTTGGAGAATTGACAAAGGACGAAGGCTTTGTACCTACGAAACTAAAATTTTCTTTATCTGATACATCAAATTTCAACAAAATTATGAATAGTGATAAAAAATATGATTATTTAATAATTTATAAATATAAATTTACTATTAATGGTTTAGTGTTTTATAATACTTTTTTTAGATATACTTCACAATACGACAAATCATCTATTAAGTTGCAAGTTGATAATATTAATTTGATTTGCGCAAAAATAAAAAAAGGTAAATTTATTTCTCCACAAATAGCTGAAAATATAGCAAGAAAAAATGGATTTGAAAATATCGATTTTCAGAGCATAGAAAATCAATATTATAAAACAAAAAGCAACCATATTCAATCAGTAAATAAAGATGTCTGGATTTTTAAAGAAGAAAAAAATAAAAGAGTGAGGACATTAGTAATCAATGCGAAGAATGGAAAAATATTAACCGATTATCAACAATAAAATTAAAGAGATCCGATCCCGCAGATTTTTAATCCATTAGCAATAATAAATACCCTGCAAAATGCGAGGTTTTTTATGTTTTTATAAAGCAGCTACATTATATTAAAGCAGACTTGAAATTTTCGGTATTGAAGATTTTACAACCGTTCCGGAATCATAAACTTAATACATAATTAACGATTACGAGACCTGAATCAAAAGAGAATCTGATAGTTTCGCAGGCAATTATAACTATTAAAAATTTAAATTGCTTATGCTTCAGAAACAACTCCTCGGCTGGATGCTTTTACTTGTTCTTACAGGTGTCGGATGCCAGAATAATGAATGGGCTTCAGCTTCAACGGAAGAAGAGCTTTCATCACAAACCCATGCCAATAAAGCAGCTACGGATGCTACTGTCAATGCCTATGTTGATACAAGTGCTTATATCAGCTCCGGTTTTAGTTTTTTAAATCCTTCTCAGATCGACAAAAACCGGCAGGCAATCGGCGGAAGTGCCTACACAGAGGTTTACGGATTCAATATTCCGGAAGAAAACAGGGTAAGGGGAATCCGCTGGAATACCGATGATGAAACAACATCAATCTGGAGACCGCAGGGAATTGCAGGATTTACCAAAGATGGCGTCCGTTATCTGCTGGTAAGCTGGTATGCAAAAAATGATGCCGAATTTAAAGGATCCCGTATTACTCTTATTGACATCAGTCCAAGTTCAGGCACCTATCTTACATACCGCCACATGCTGTTGGTACAGCCTGATATTCCCGCCAATACAACAGCCTATTCACAATACGGTTCCTACGCGCCTCTGAATGTGCATGCGGGCGGAATAGCTTATTTTAAAGGTAAAATATATCTCAGCAGTACCAATTTAGGGGTTCGGGTGTTTGATTTGAACAAGATCATTGAAGTGAGCACCGGCGATACCACCAATGATAAGTGTGGTAAAGATGCCAATGGTAATTTATTCGCCTTTAATTATCGATATATATTGCCTCAGGTTGGGTATCAGAAGATCAATAATGCCAATCCGTTTTCTACTGTACAGGTTAATGAAGAAGGAACTGAGTTGTGGACCGGGCAATATTATGCAGGTAGTGCTGATGCTTCCATTATTCCAAAGGTGTTTGGTTTCCCGATTAATGCAAGTGGGATACTTCAGAATGCCGGAATTTCAGAGGTTGCTCCAAAGAATAGTCTTTTTCCGGATAATCATGCGCATGGAATACAGGGCGTATTCCGAAAGGGGAACAGAACATGGCTCTCATGTACAGGATCTCCAAGCAATTCTTACGGATCAAATGCTAGATTAGCACGTTATACAGACGGAGCCGACGATACGGTGCGCTACCGATGGCCTTATGGAGCAGAATCACTCTACTACGAATCTCAATATAGTTACCTCTGGAGCCTCACGGAATATGAGCCGAATGCAGGAGCACAAAATGGAAGTCAGGTCAACAGATGTATATTTGCTGTCGATTTTTCTAAATATGAATAGATCAAATTGAAGTAAAGGCTAGTAATTTATTCTTAAACTCTATTATCAATTAAACCAAAGCAGAACTTTTTGCTTTGGTTTTTTATAGGTTGTTGTAAATTTTCTTCATTATTTTATTAAAGAATCAGAATAAATAAATTGTAAGCCTCTTATCTTTTCGAAATTTTATTATTGCTGATCACTCTTTGCCTGCTGCATTTAAAACGGTTGATTTCTTCATTTCTTTTTTTTAAATGTTTCTGGCTTATCCCGGAATTTACCCTTTTCCGCCAAAGTTTAAAACTTGATTCTTTCAGTTCCGAACGCATCAGTTCAATCACTTCCGATTCACTTATTCCGAACTGGTATTGTATGGCTTCAAACGGAGTCCTGTCTTCCCATGCCATTTCGATGATTCTGTCGATTTGTTGTATGTTGAGGTTTTTATTCATATTATAAATTTTATTGTAAGATCCTTCGACAAGCTCAGGATGACATCTCTAATACTAACTTTTACTTTGCATTGTCAGGCTGAGCTTAGTTTATCCTGAGCCTGACGAAGGAAAGCCTCTATTTACAAAGCTTTTTTGCTCTTTTACTAAATTTACCAATCAATTGTTTATGTCTAAAAATCATTTTAAACTTCCGATAAATTCCCTTGCCGTTTTAAAATGCTGCTTTCGTTTTTCTTCCGGCATTTTCTCCAGTGTTCTCAGCATCATTCCCAGACGAGGGTTTTTAGCAAAGAAATCTTTATTGTCATTAATAAAATTCCAGAACAGCGCATCCCATTGTTCCGTCCATTCTCCATCGGGATAATCGCTCATCTTTTTGATATAATTGCTTCCGCTGATGTATGGTTTTGTGCTCATCTTTCCACCATCTGAAAAACTGCTCATACCATAGACATTCGGAACCATTACCCAGTCGTACGAATCAATAAACATTTCCATAAACCATTGGTAAACTTCATCTGGATTGAATTGGCAGAGATTCATAAAATTGGCAAAAATCATCAGCCGTTCGATGTGATGGGCATAACCGGTTTTCAGAATCTTCTGGAGCGAACTGTCAATCGGTCGGATTCCCGTTTCGCCGGTATAAAACGATTCGGGAAGCTCTTGTTGATGTTTCCAGTAATTTTTATTCCGCTGATAGGTTCCTTGATAAATATAAACACCACGCACAAATTCTCTCCATCCTAAAATCTGTCGTACGAAACCTTCCAGAGAATTTACCGGAACATCATTGTCTTTAGCAAACGAAATCGCTTTTTCCAGAACATTTTCAGCAGTTAGCAATCCTGCATTCATCAGCGGAGAAAGGATGCTGTGATGGAGAAAGTGCTCTTTTTCCACCATGCTGTCTTCATAGATTCCAAATTCATGAAAACGCATTTCCAGAAACTGTTCCAGCCATTTTTCGGATTCTTTGAAAGTAGTAGGGTAGAGCTGTTCCTCCGTAAGCGTTCCGTAATTTTTTGCGAAATATTTTTCGGTATATTGTTTAGCTTCTTCATAATATTCATTGTTTACCGGAAAATGGATCGCAGGAGCTTTTTTATTTTTCGGGTATCTTTTACGGTTTTCCGTGTCGTAGGTCCATTTTCCGCCTAACGGTTTTCCGGCTTTCATCAATATATTTCGGGTAATTCTCTGCTGTTTGTAAAAATCGGTTTGATGATAGGATTTTTTATCGTTAAAATATTCTTTAAGGTCTTCTTTCGTGTTGATGAAAAGAGGACTGTTCAGAATTTCAATTTCCAGAATTGTTTTTTGAAGTCTTTTTTCCAGCCAGTGGTCGCAGACGTCTGTAGTTCTTAGGGTTGTATAACCCTCTTTTTCAAGTTTCGGAATTAGATTCCTGATGTCTGAAAATTTCGATGAACTCTCGATATATTCCACCTCAAAACCTGATTTTTTTAGTTCATTTTCATAAAATTTCATGGTTGCTCTGTGAAATGCAATTTTCTGCTGATGAAATGAATATTGTTTAAAAAACAGAAATTCTTCCAGGAGGAATACAGGCTGGTCTTTATGCAGATAATCAGTGTCTTTAAAAAGCTGATGCGGAAAAACCAGTTGGGCGGTATGTTTTATTCTTTTAGCCATAATTTTCTGAATTCTTCATTAGGATCATACATTTCTGCCTGTTTTTCGGGATTAAAAATACGATTGCGGTTATCATTTCCGACTCCGGCAAGATACATCCAGTTGCCATAATTGCTGTGCACATCATAATCAATCAGCATTTCTTCAAAATAGGCGGCCCCTATTTTCCAGTCCTGTTTCAGAATTTTGCAGAAATAGGAAGCTGCATTCTGTCGTCCTCTGTTGCTCATCCAGCCGGTATTTTTTAATTCGAGCATATTGGCATTCACAAAATCGGAATTAGTTTTTCCATCTTTCCATTTTTGAATTGCTTCTTCATTATTTTTGTAGAAATATTTTTGATGATTAATTCCGTTTTTCCTGAAAATCAAATCTTTATGCTGTAAGGAAATATATCTGAAAAAATCCCGCCAGAGCAGTTCGAAAATCAGCCAATAGGTCGAATCGTTGGCTTCCGATTCTTCTTCATATTTTTTAATTTCGTGGTAAATTGTTACAGCTGAAATACTTCCGTCCGAAAGCCAAGGTGAAAACTTGGAACTGTAATCTGTTCCTGACAAACCGTTTCGCGTTTCTTTATATTTGCTCAGACTCTGCGTTTCCCGGAAATAATAATGTAACCTTTTTAAAGCTGTATCTTCACCTCCGGAAAAAGGAAAAGCGCTTCTTTTATCGGGCTCAAAATCTTCAAAACCTAAAGTCTCAAGTGAAATTTCATCACTTTCAGCCACAATATATTCTTTGTTGTACATCAGATTTTCCGATTCAAATTCAGGGCGGATCAACAGATTTTTTTCAATCTTTTGCCTGAAAGTAGTGAAAAGCATCGGAATTTTATTCAACGTTTTGAAAACAAAAAGCGGATGTACAAGAAACTGGGAATACGGTTTTTCCCAAGCTGCATCTGGAATGATCTGCCGGATTTTTGTTTGCATAACGGTTTCCTCTTTTGTCCATTCTTCCTGGCAGAAAATCTTCACGATTTCAAATTCTTCGGAAATTTCTCTGAAAACATCTTCCGGATTACCATACTTTATTAAGAAAGGAACGTTTTTTCCGCTTAAATTTTGTTTTAAATAGTCAATACTTTCCAGTAAAAATTTTGCTCTGAATTTCCCGATTTTTTTAAATCCGAACTGTTGTTGTTGAAAAAAGTCAGCATCAAAAACGTAAACGGCAAGAAAAGGTAAATCTTCCTGCAAAATGTTGTATAACGATTCAGAATCTCTCGTTCTCAGATCTTTGGTGAACCAGAGGATGTTGATTTTTTGTTTTTTCGGCATCTTTCGCTGCAATATTTTATTTCGTCCCAGTTTTTCTTCCACTTTTTCCGCCAGTTGAAGGGCAGTCCGCAGACTTCACAGATTTTGGAGGGTAATCCTGATGGCATATTTTAAGTTTTATCATTATAATTTTAACCGTAAAAGTCATAAAAGAAACAAAAAATTATTATAAAATATAGAGACTTAAAAGCTAACAAAATCTATTGAATTTCTGTTTTAAACTCTTTTCGTACTTTTGAATAACTATAAATTCATCAAAAATCTTTTGTGGCTCTTGCGGTTAAATATTACTCACTGTAATTTTTAAAATTATTAATCGCCACGTCTTTTGCTTTCAGATCGTGCATCATATGATACAGTCCGAAAAATGTTCGGTTCAGATAAATGAAATGTCTGGAACCCCGGTTGGTATTCATTCCTTTTATATTGCTTATTTTGGCGTATCGCTGTCCCAGGTCGGCAATTTCCTGAAAGAAAGACTCATCAGCAAAATCGAATTTTTCCCGGTTGAATGGTCTTGTAAACAGTTCCAGCAATTCGTAGAATAATTTGGAAAAAAACTCTTTCTCCTGTGGCGAATCTTCTTCGCGCAGAATTTCCAATGTAAATAATTTCTCACGGAAAACTTCAGGATTTTTTAAATTTTCTTCTTTCGCCAATTCAAAATACGGAGTGTAAAAATCTTCCGGAATCTCTTTGATACAGCCAAAATCAATAACCAGCAATTCTTTATCTTCCGAAATAAGGAAATTTCCGGGATGCGGATCGGCGTGAACTTTTTTAAGAACGTGCATTTGGTACATATAAAAATCCCAAAGGGTTTGTCCGATTTTGTTTAAATCTTCCTGAGAATTTTGTTTTTTGGTAAATTCCGAAAAGTGAATTCCGGCCATCCAGTCCATCGTGATGATTTTTTCACAAGAATATTGCTGATAATAATGCGGAAATCTGACATTCGGAAGATGACTGCATTCTTCTGCAAAATGCTGACTTCTCCTGAGCTCCAGATTATAATCGGTTTCTTCAAATAATTTGTCTTCCACTTCCTGAAAATACGATTCCGAACCTTCTTTTTTGATGTTGAACATCTTCATGGCAATGGGTTTTACCATTTTCAGGTCGCTGGAAATGCTTTCTCTTACACCGGGGTACTGGATTTTAACCGCCATTTTTTGACCGTCTTTTTTTGCGGTATGAACCTGCCCGATACTTGCTGCATTGACTGATTCGGAGGAAAATTCATCAAAAATATCCTCCGGATTTTTTCCGAAATATTTTCTGAATGTTTTCTTCACCAAAGCGCCCGACAAGGGCGGAACGGAAAACTGTGAAAGCGAAAATTTTTCTACATATTCTACCGGAAGAATATTTTTTTCCATGCTCAGCATTTGGGCTACCTTCAGAGCAGAGCCTTTCAGCTCTTTTAATGAATCGTAGATGTCTGATGCGTTATCTTCATTGAGAATCTTACGGGCTTCATCTTCATCTTTCGTAATTTTATTTCCGTAATATTTCAGGTAATTGACCCCGACTTTTGCTCCTGCTTTGAGAAGGCTGCTTGTCCGTTCAATTTTTCCTGTAGGAATTTTATTGAGTGTTTTCATTTTTAAATTTTGTTTATCAAATCTTTTTAACGCAATGTTCACAATGATTTTTTTATTGCTGACTGTTTTAAGGTTCGCAAGACGAAGTTTCGCCGATTCTAACAATAAATCATAAATTGAGGCAAAGGCGTTGTACTCAGCAAAGTCTTAAATGCAATAATTGGATTAAAAGCTAAAAGCAAGTGGCCAAAAACCATACATCAACTCATTTTAAATTTTTCCTTCCAAAGAAATTTTCCCAAATCCAATACTTTTCTTAATGGTTCATTATCAATTAATTCAAAACCGGTATCAATAGTTTTTTCGATGAAAATATCGGTTTTTTCAAAATCAGGCGAAGTGTCTTTTTTCCAGAATTCAATGGCAGAAACTAAATGAAGCCACAATGCTTCCTGTCTCGATTTTTCATTGAATGTTCTGATATCCTGCTTCGCTTTTTCAAAAATTTCCCATTCTTTAAAATCTAAAGTATTAATGAATTGTCTGTGTGTTTCCCGAAGATTCTGAAGGATTCTGATATTTTGTATTTTATGAGTTCCTAAAACTGATAACACCAAAGACCGGTTCATGGTAAGGTTTTCAAAGAAAATATAATAGACATTCAGAAGTTTTTCTTTTGTGGCAATTTCATCAGAAGAATTAACTTCATTAGCCAGCTCAAGGGATTTAATGAAAAGGTGATTGAGGATTTCTTTTTCAATCTGCTCAAATCCTGAAAAATAATGATAAAATTCTATTTCTTCAAAGTTATTTTCTTTTGCAAAGAGATAAACATTTTTAGGTTTTTCACCATTGTTTAGAAGATAATCGCCATATAATTCGAATATTTTTTCCTTTGTAATTTTTGTTTGTTCTTGCATGACCAATTTATTTTATATGTAAATTTAGTAATAAAATTTATCTATAATTATAAAATGGTATTTATTTATACTATATACGTGATGTGATTTTTAAATTACTCATATAAAATTATAATCTGAATTATATTATTTAGCATTGTGCATTATTCCAGGATAATATTATCCATAATTGCATTACAGATGTTTAAATCATAAAAATGTTAATATTTTCTCTGGTTTTATAATCTTTTTTTACTAAATTTAATTCATTATCAGACGGGTCTTTTATACAAAGTGGAGACAAAATTCAGATTATTTTTTTATCACACAAACATTCTTATTTTATTATTTCTTGAATGTACAAGTACGCAGACTTTTAACCTGACTTTATATTAAAAGAGATAAATTAATTCTTCTTATTTCCATAATTTGAAATTATACTATAATCATTTCGTATTGATCAGAATCATAAGAATTATCTTTCACATTGTCTAAATTAGATTAAATTCATTTAATCCTTTTTTATAAGAACAAGTCTACTCGCTGCAATTTATTTTTATGCTAAAAAATTGAAAAATTCAGGTACCATGTTTGTTTTTACTGGCAACGCTTTTGCATATGAAGGAGAAGACCTTCCGGCAAAGCCTTAAGAACAGAAATTGTATTAAATTCTCAGGTTTACTGAAATTGATTGCTTCGCAAAAGAAGGTCTGGCGATTTCAGATCTAAATTACAAAACAGACAGAATTAATGATTTTAAAAAATTCAAAAATCGGAATCAGTTCAGAAGAACTCTCCGTAAGATCTCTTATATATTTTATTATGGAACTGCAAAATCTGTTTAAATATATCGGAAACTACCTTTTGGAAGTAGATGAAACCATTGCTGTAGCAGAAAGTGTTACTTCGGGGTTTTTACAGTTTTCTTTTTCGCAGATGAAAGATGCTTCCAAATTTTATAAAGGCGGTATTACAGCTTATACACCTGATGAAAAAATCAATCTTTTGCAGGTAGATGAATCTGAAGCGCTGGCTTGCGACTGTGTATCCCCTAATATTGCCGAAACTATGGCGCTGAATGTTTCAAAGATTTTTAAAAGCGACTGGTCGATAGCTGTTACAGGATATGCTACACCGGTTCCGGAATCAAAACAAAAGCTATTTGCCTATTTTGCTATTGTTTATAAAGGAGAGGTGCTTCTTTCGGAAAAACTTGATCTGCATTCCCGTACAAAACAGGTAAACGCACAATTGTATTATACAGAATTTATTCTTGGCTGCTTTAAGCTGGAGCTTGATAAGCATCATGAAAACAGATCAATATCATAATGTCGTAAAAGGTGAAAAAAAATATTTTATGACAAGAATCATAAAAATGTTATTAGATATCAAATATCTTTGAAATATCTATCACTTCATTTTGCAGTCATTTCTATAAGCTTCTCCCATTGAGAAGCTTTTTAAATTTATAATATCCATAAGAGAGAAAAATACCACATTGATGCATATGTAATGTACTTTTTTGATACTCAGATAAATTTTTATTAGTTTTAAGCCTGAAAATGCTAATCTCTTAAATGTGATATAATACTAAAACTTTATAAAAAACTATTTTTTTAGCAATTTTCTAATTATATTTAACATTATGAAAGAAATTAGTTATCAATATGAATAATTATCCTTTTCCTGACAATGAGGCTGGAAGAGTAAAAAAATTAGAGCTTCTTGATCTCATCAATCTTGGCAAAGATCCGGAACTGGATGTTTTTGCAGAAACGGCATGTCTTATTACGGACTGTCCGGCATCACTGATATCAATTATGGAAGCAGATACGCAGAGGATTCAAAGCTGTATAGGTCTTGCCATAGATTCTGTAGACCGTAAGGATACTTTATGCCAGTATTCCGTAGCAAGCTCGGAAGTAGTGGTTATCAATGATACGCTTTTAGATGAAAGATCTTCTGATAATCCTATGATTCTGGAAGGGGGAATCCGCTTCTATGCCGGTGTTCCGCTTATTGATGATGAAGGATTTGCGTTGGGAACAATCTGTGTAATCGATTTTGAACCCAAAAATATTACGGAAAACCAGATTTCCGCACTCAAAAAACTTGGTGAAGTTGTAACCAGACTTTTAATGAGCAACAGAGAGATCATCAATGCAGAATATTTCCAGCAGACATTTAATATTTCAAATAATCTTATCTGTGTGCTGGATAATAAATTTATGCTGAAAGATATTAATCCTTCTTTTGAAAAAGTTTTTTCAGTTACTAAAGATAAAGCGATAGAACATAATTTTTTAACCCTCTTAGAACAGGATAAAAAATCTTTGCCGGAACTTGAAAAATTTCCTGGCAGCATGAAAGAAGCCACCTTTACAACTTCTACAAAAATTGAAGACGGGACTTCGGTCATTGTAGAATGGTATCTTACACAAAATCAGAAATACTCCGAAATATTCTGTTTCGGAATTAATATTACCCAGCAGATCGAAGAAAGAAGGCAGCTGGAAAGCTCGGAACGACGTTTCAGAAGTTTCTTTGAAAATGCCATCGGCCTGATGAGCATGCATGATATGGAAGGAAATATTCTTGCCGTAAATGAAAAAGGAAGAGAAACATTACATTACTCTGCAGATGAGGTTGCGGGTCTTAATCTGAAAGATCTTGTGCCGGAACAAAACTGGCTTTTACTAAAACAATATCTTGACCGCATCAAGCAAAATAACGAAGATTTCGGAACCATGATCCTCAAAACCAAAGAAGGTGAAGAACTGATTTGGATGTACCATAATATGGTGGAGATTGATAAGGAAGGAAAACCTTATGTAGTAAGCACTGCTCTTAATGTAACTGAAAGAATGACGCTTGAGAAAGATCTTATTTACACTAAAAAAATGCTGGAGCAAACAAGCTCCGTTGCCCAGGTAGGAGGCTGGGAAGTCAATATGAAAACAGGAACTGTTTTCTGGTCCCAGAGTACAAAAGAAATTCATAAAATCAAAAATAATTTCCAGCCTGATTTTGAAAATGCGCTCGGATTCTATAAAGAAGATAGCCGTGAAAGGATGGAATTTCTCTTTAACAGGGCAGTTACAGAAGGAGTTCCTTTTGATGAAGAATTGCAGCTTGTCCGCAATGACGGAGTTACGATCTGGGTAAGGGTAAAAGGGCTCCCGGAGTTTGAGGGTGAGGTCTGCAGCAGGGTTTTCGGGATCATCCAGGATATTGATGCATTCAAAAAAATGTTATTGGAAGTGACCAGAAAAGAAGCGATGATGCAGTCGTTTGTGACGGATGTTCCGATTCCTCTGGCCATGTTTGATAAGGATCTCAATTATGTTTCCGTAAGTACCCAATGGAGGGAGGAATTTAATATGAACGATGTGGATCTTATCGGAAATAACTTGTTCGCCATATCGCCAGATATTCCGGAGGAGAGAAAAGAAATATATGAAAATGCACTCAAAGGAAAGACCTATATCAATGAAGATTTCACTGTTCAGCTGAAGGGCCAGAAAGAAACTCAGCATTATGATCTGAAGGTGGGACCTTGGTATCTTACTGAAGATGAAGTAGGTGGTGTGATTGTTTCCGTACAGAATGTCACAAAAGCAGTCGAAGTAAATGAGGAACTGAGAAATGCGAAGGAAGTGGCCGATATGGCCAGTAAGGCAAAATCTGAATTCCTTGCCAATATGAGCCATGAGATCCGTACGCCTCTCAACGGAGTGATCGGATTTTCTGATCTTCTTCTCAGAACACCACTGAATGAAATTCAGACCCAATATCTTAATTATATTAATGAATCGGGGGAAAACCTGCTCAACATTATCAATGACATTTTAGATTTTTCCAAGATAGAATCCGGAAAATTGGAGCTGTTGATTGAGAAAAGCGATGTGTATGACATGGTGAGCCAGGTCATCAATGTGATCCTTTATCAGTCGCAGAAAAAAAATATCGAACTTCTCCTGAATATCGAGCCGGGACTACCGAAAACACTTCTGATCGATGAATCCAGATTAAAACAGATCCTGATCAATTTGCTTGGAAATGCCGTTAAGTTTACGGAAAAAGGAGAGATTGAGCTGAAAGTGGAGAAACTCCGTATGGATGATAAAAATATTTCACTGCGGTTTTCTGTAAGGGATACGGGAATTGGTATTCCGGTTGAAAAGCAGAAATATATTTTTAATGCATTTACCCAGGAAAACAGTTCGATCAGCAAACGATATGGCGGAACGGGGCTTGGCCTTACCATTTCAAACAATATTCTGAAATATATGGGAAGTCATTTGTCGCTGATCAGTGCGCCGGATAGAGGTTCTGTATTTTTCTTTGATATAGAAATGCCTTATGAAATCTCCGAATCCAGGGAAGAGGAAGATATGACGATAAAAAGAGCATTGGTGGTAGATGATAACGAAAGCAACAGGATTATTCTTCAGCACATGCTTGCGTATAAAAATATTGATTCTACATTGGCTGCCAACGGAATGGAAGCACTGCAGATTCTTCTGAAAGGGGAGCGCTTCGATGTAATTCTTATGGATTATCACATGCCGGTTATTTCCGGACTGGAAACCATTGATAAGATCAGGGAATTGTTTAATCAGCGAAAAGAAATTTCACCGTTGGTGGTTCTTCATACCTCTTCAGAGGAACATGATATTATTAATTCATTTAAAAAAGAGGATAACTCTTATTTCCTTCTGAAACCTATTAAATCTGATGATTTATACAAAACTCTGAGAAGAGTGGCGCAAAGTAGTGTGATAGAAGTTGCAGCGCAGGAACATCCTGAAAATGAATCCCACTCTTTCATGAGTAACCTTGAAGTCCTTCTGGTAGATGATAATCCTGTAAATATGGTGTTGAATAACAGAATGATGACATCCATTGCTCCTGATGCACATCTTACGGAAGCCGTAAACGGGCTGGAAGCATTGGAAGAATGCAGGAAAAAACGATATTCTGCCATTCTTATGGATGTCCAGATGCCGGTAATGAACGGTATTGAAGCCACAAAACAGATCCGTATGCTTCCGGATTATGCTGATGTTCCGATTATTGGCGTTACCGCAGGAAATATCCTGGGTGAAAAAGAAAAATGTCTGGAAGCCGGAATGAATGATTTCCTTCCTAAGCCTCTCAGACAGACCGATCTTCAGGAAATGCTCGAAAAATACATCAGTGTTGGAAGCAATAATAAAAAAACTGATCATCATGAAAAAAATGAAGATCAATCAGAAATAAAACCTGAGAAATACATCAATATCAATATGCTGAAAGAACAGATTGGGGATGATGACGATGATTTTAAGGAAATGTTTCTCAATCTGCTCATCCAGGAACTTGTACAGGTAGAAAAAAATGTAGAAAAAGCAGCACAGGAAAAAGATATTGCAGAAACCAGAATGATTCTTCATAAACTGAAAGGAACAGGAGGAATTGCCGGCCTTTTTAAACTCGCTGAATGTGCACTGAGGTGGGAAAAGAAGGCAGAAGAAGAAATGGACTTTTCAGCCATGAATAAAGAAATACAAGAAGAAGTAAAAAGAGGAATAAATATCATAAAAAATTTAATAAAGTAAAAAAATCAGAGTTATGCTAATTTTGATCGCAGAAGATGATGAACTGATTCTTAAAACAATAGAACATAAATTGTTGAAAGAAGGACATGAAGTAATTTTGACCAGAAACGGGAAAGAAGCTATTGAAACATTAAAGGAAAATGACGTTGATCTTGCCATTACCGACATTATGATGCCTTTTGCTTCGGGAATAGAAATCCTTTCAGCAATAAAAACAATGGGAAAAGATGTACCTGTCATTATGCTTTCGAGTATGGGACAGGAAGAGGTGGTGCTTAATGCTTTTGATCTGGGGGCGTCGGATTTTATCGTAAAACCGTTCAGTCCAAGTGAATTGATGTTGAGGGTTAAAAGATTTTTGTCAAAATAAGATATATGGTAATTTCATCGATACATTTTCTTTTTGTTGTTTTTATTGTCATGTTGTCATTGGTATTGATGCTGGCATTGATTGTACTTATTTACAACATCATAGAATACAACAGATCTGTACGAAGAGCCGGCTGGTCTGAAGTTATCAATAAGAAAATATCTGATGTAATTGTATATGCGGATGATGAGATCCCGGAAGATATCTACTTTAAAGCTCTTTCTGTAAACGCTTCATTCAGGAATCTGTTTCTTGAGAAACTTGTGGATTCGGAAAAAAAGTTTTCAGGTGTGGCAAAAAATAAAATTACGGAGCTTTTCAGGGAATATGATCTCCGTAAAGAAGCGATGAAAAAGCTGAATCAGAAGAAAGCTTATCTCATTGCCAGGGGAATACGGGAACTTACCGTAATGGAAGTTCAGGATGCTATTCCGAAGGTTGAGCAGTATTTGTCACATCCATCACCCCAGGTTTACCAGGAAGCACAATTCGCGATGGTACGGTTCAAAGGATTTGAGGGTCTTCATTTCTTAGATGATTTTCCCACCAGGATTTCAGAATGGCAGCAGCTCCGGTTTCTGCTATCTATTTCTTCATTACCCGCAGATTCGGAAGATGCTATATCGAAATGGCTTGAAAGTACAAACGATTCGGTTGTTATTTTTACGCTTAAATTAATAAAAAAGTTTCAGCTTCTTAATTTCTATCCGAAACTCATCGGATTGCTGAATATTTCTTCAGTTGAAGTCCGTGTAAAAGCCGTGCAGACGCTCATGTCGCTGGAAAACCCGGAAACCGTCCAGTATCTTTCAGGAATTTATTATGATCAGCCGGATGAAGTTCGTATTGAAATTCTCAGGGTGATGAAAATCTCAAAAGATCAGTGCTGTATAGATCTGCTTAAAAAAGAGCTTTCCGGAGATGCTCATTCCGGAATAAAGGTGAATGCTGCGCAGGCACTATATGAGCTGGGGTATGGAGATTATTTATCAGAGCTCGCTGAAAATGAAGAAGACTCGGAAGAGTTAGTCCAAATTATTAAATACGCATTGCAGGAAAAAGTATGTTAGAATTTTCACACATTGTTTATGATGTTGTTATATGGCTGTATTTATTGTACGGTACGGCGGTGGCAATTATTTACGGCTGGGTAGGAATTTACGCGCTCGGAGCAGTATTACGATATAAAAAAGAAAATGTTTTTACCGATTACAGTATTATTGCTGCCAATCCCAATGCGCCTGTTTTCAGCCTTCTTGCTCCTGCTTACAATGAAGGAATGACCATTGTTGAAAATGTAAGATCCCTGCTTTCTTTATATTATCATAACCTTGAGATCATTATTATCAATGACGGAAGTAAGGATGATTCTATGCAGAAGCTTATTGAAGCTTACGATCTGGAATGTGTGTCTTATTTTGTTCAGGGAAAAATCGAAACCAATAAAATAAAAGGAATATATAAAAGCAGGAATCAGGCTTTCAGAAAACTCATCGTTGTAGACAAAGAAAACGGGGGTAAAGCAGATGCGCTGAATGTCGGAATTAATGTTTCTTCCGGAGAGTATCTTGTATGTATCGATGTAGATTGTATCCTGGAACAGGATGCGATTTTGAGGCTGGCAAAACCGTTTCTTGAACAGACTGATAAAAAAATTATTGCCTGTGGCGGAGTGATCCGGTTGGCAAACAATTGTGTGATCGAAGACGGAAAAGTAGTCAGTGTAAATATGCCGAAAACGCTGCTGGGAAGAACACAGGCATTGGAATATATCCGCGCATTTGTATTGGGAAGAATGGCCTGGTCAAGAGCTTCAGGGCTTATTCTTATTTCCGGGGCATTCGGGGTTTTCGACAGGAAAATAGTTCTGGATTGCGGAGGTTACGACAGGAATACGGTAGGAGAAGATATGGAACTTGTCGTGAGGATGAGAAAATATATGGAAGAACGGAATGAGCCGTATGAAGTAATTACCATTCCGGATCCTTTGTGCTGGACAGAAGTTCCGGAAACAAAAGATATCCTCAAAAAACAAAGGAACCGCTGGATGAGAGGAACTATAGAAACCCTCTGGAAACATCGCAAAATGATGTTTAATCCTAAATATAAAAAGTTAGGAATGATAAGTCTTCCATACTGGTTCTTCTTTGAGTTTCTAGGACCTTTGGTAGAATTTTCAGGGTACATCGTATTTATCATATTTCTTCTTTTAGGAATCATCAACTGGCCTTTTTTCTTTGTTTTGTTTGCTTTGGTATTATCCATGGGATTCCTCTATTCGGTTTACGGAATACTGGTAGACATGGTAAGCCGGCAGGTGTATGGTAAAAGAAAGGACTTCTTTGCATTGATCAGCACAGCATTTTCAGAACCATTCTATTTTCACCCAATTGTTGTAAAAGCGGGTGTAAATGGCTTTATCGATTATTTTAAAAAGTCTCATGGCTGGGGGGAAATGACGAGGCAGGGTTTTAATCAGAATACAAAAAATTTACCGCTGAAAGAAAAAATCTGGGCTATCCTGAAACACGGACTTAAAAAATGGGGCGCTTTAGCCTCTGTTTTCAGTGTCCTTTTTCTTGTCGGAATTCTGGCAGAGTGGTTCTGGTACAGATATATGTTTACAAAAATTGACACTTCTGCAGTGGCAGGTTCTCTTTTTGCAGACAATATTCTTTTTATCTTCGAACTTATGTTCGGATTTGGTATTCTGTATCTCATCATTAATTTTATTAAAGAAAGCTGGGCCAAAACGCTGGCAATAGCTGCCTGCGGACTTGTCGTTGTTTTACAGTATATTTTATTTCTTTATTTTTCCGAAACAGGAAATTTGTTGGGGGCAGACCTTATATACTACAGTAAAGAAGAAATGAAGCAGATTCTTCAGGCCAGCGGAATGCTCAATTTTAAAAATTATGCGCTGTTTGCTATTTTGCTGGCTGTATCATTCGTTCCGTTGTGGATGTCAGGACGTTCCGGCTTCAAATCAATTTATCCGGGTATAACTTTTCTGTCGCTTGGATTAATTGCATTTTTTATTCCTTCGGAAGCCCTACATTCTGAAACACTTGATAAGGCTAATGAATTCAGTCAGAATGCAGGAAAGAGCAAATGGGAATATTTCTTTAAAGCCAATGAAGAAAATTTTATAAGTGATCATCCTGAAATTACAGAATTTTTTGGTGGTGACGATGAAAAGATAGCATCTTCCAATACGATGTTGAATGAAGGTTTTCCTTTCTGGAAAAAAGAAGATACCCAGGATTTTCTGGGAGCATATTTAAACAAATCCGATGAAATCCCGAATCTTGTATTTGTCACATTGGAAGGCTTCGGACACGCCTACACTTCTCCAAAAGGATATGTCGGGAATTTTACACCTTTCCTGAATTCTCTTTCCAATCAGAGTCTTTATTGGGAAAATGGTCTGAGCAGTGCAGGAAGAACTTTTGCTGCGTTACCGTCGCTTACAGGTTCTTTGCCCTTCGGTAAAAACGGATTTCTTGAAATGGAAAAAATTCCGGATCATTTTAATCTCTTCAATATTCTTCAAGCTAACGGTTTTGAAACCGGATTTTATTATGGAGGTAACCTGAAATTTGATAATTACAGGAATTATCTTGAATACAGCAAAGTGAATCATATTGTAGATATCGGATCTTATGGTGAAGGGTATAAAAGGCTTCCTGCAAATAATGAAGGCGATAGCTGGGGTTATGAAGATCAGGCAGTGTTCAGAAAAGTACTTGAAGTACAGAAAGTGCAGTCGAAACCATATTTTAACATGGTTCTTACACTCTCCACCCACAATCCGTTTTTGATTAATAATAAAGCGTATTATGAAAAAATGTACAATGAGAAGTTAGCATCAAATCTTTTAACTGCTGACCAGAAAAAATGGGCAGGACAATATAAAGATCAGCTGATCTCCATTTTAAATGCTGATGATGCTTTAAAACAGTTTTTTGAAAACTACCGTAAAAGGCCGGATTTTGCAAAAACAATTTTCTTTATTACAGGAGATCACAGTATGCCGGAAATTCTTATTCAGGATAAAATTGACAGGTTCCATGTACCAATGATGATTTATTCACCATTGCTGAAAGGGCCTAAAAAATTCATGAAAACAGTAAGTCATTTGGACATAGCACCATCTTTTCTGGCATATTACCGGAAAAATTATAATCTTATTACGCCATCTACCGTAACATGGGTTGGAAAAGGACTGTCTTCGGATGTACAGATCACCAAAGCGGATTATCCGATCATGCAGAGTAAAAGTCTTCTCACGGATTTTGTTTCCGACAAATACTATCTGCACGACGACAAACTTTTTATTCTTAATAACCTTGATGAAGAAAGCTATGATAATCCAGAGGTCTTAAAAAGGGTAAAAGGACGTTTTGATCAGTTTAAAAGAATGAATTCCAAATTCTATCAGACGCAAAAACTGATGCCGGATTCCGTATTCACCAATTTTAAGAAAAAAGCCAAATAAGTTAACAGTAAAATAGTTGGTGTAATCTTCTGTAATATCTGTTATTATTGATAATATTTAAAGTTTATTGAAATTGTTTTCAATAAACTTTTTTTTCTTAATTAAATCATCTAGTCATTACGAAAAAATCTTCATGTGCCATTGCAGAAAATGGTTGAAGACTATTATCCATAAGTAATGAAAAAGGATAGCTCAGCAGCCATCCTTAAATTATTATTTACGCTATAAATGATTGAAGGTATTTATGAACATTAGAATTTTCTTGTATATCCTAAAGTAACGTCAAACTGATTTCCTTTTTCATTAGGCCGGTATTCCTGATTGAAATACATAGTACCTATCGAAAACAGGTTTCGTTTAACTGAGAAATTATATTCGGCGCCTACTTTAAAGGTTTTCAGCTTGAAGGTTTCATTTTCCAGGAGATTGTTGCGGGATTCTTCAGGACTGATTCCCGTTCCGATCTGGAATGCAAAATAATCCTGAGCACTTTTGGTATAATAACGCACCGTTCCTGTATAAGAATGGGAAATATTTTTATTGTCAGGAGTAATATATGTACGGATATTGAACCAGAAATTTTTGTAATATTTTCCTACAGAAGCCGTGTACATCCATATATTATTGCTGAAATAAAGCTGTCTGTAACCGATTTCCGCTTCAAAGCTGTGCGGGAGATTTGCATTTAATGAAACTCCTGTGCGGTATTTCGGGAAGATGCCCACATCATTAGAATAGGCTCCGCCTACATACAGGTAGAACATATCGGATAATCTCGGATAAGCTTCCAGCTCTGCCTGTATACCGTTTTCCGCAAATTTGTTGGCATAGTTTGCTCTCAGGATTACAGATCCTATGGGAGTTACCCTTTTATAGCCTACACTTACAATGTGCCAGTCATCTGGAAACTGTTTGTCAAAATGAGAGTAATTATAGGTAACACTGATTGCATTTTTAGCAGCCAGATCATTGATTCTTACTGCAAGATTGATCGCTTCCGTATTTTTAGGGTTAATGGCTAAAAGATTTTTGATTGCATCCTCAGCTTCTTTATAATTTTTGTCGGCAAAATAAGCTCTTGCCTTCAGAAGCCATAATGCTTCAGATTTAGGATGAAAGGATAGTCCTTTATCAACAATTTCAATGGCTTTCGTATTATCATCATTCCAATATTCAAGAGAAGCATATGCAATGAAATAATCTTCATCCCGGACCTCTCGTTTGCCAAGCTCTTCAAAAATCGCTCTTGCAGACCCGGTATCCTTATTCCACGTGTATACTCTTCCTAAAAAAACGGAAATATCCGTATAGTTGGGAGCTTTCTGCAACGCCTGTTTGGCAAGGTCAATTGATTTTGTATAATCTTTTTCGTCGAATGCGGCAGTTCTTGCCTTCACAAATAATTCATCTGCAGATGGATCCTGCTGGCTATATGCATAAAACGGAAGCAATACGAGTAATAAAAACCCAATATATTTTTTCATTGAAACGGGGAATGGTTAGACAGTTCTCTTATTAATGATATAATAAACAAATATATTGAACTTTTTGTATCTGTAAATAAATATTGGTAAGTAAAATATAGTTTTTATCACAAAAAAATAAATCAACTGTTATAATAATTGTATCATATCATTAAAACCGGAATTTTTATACTCGTGATAAAGATGAGAGTGGAATTCATTCAGCTTTTTTAGCAGCTTTAAAAGTTCTTCCCGTTCTTCTTTGGCCAGTTTGCCCGAAAGAAGTTGAGAGGTTTTATTAACACTTTCTACCGATTCGTGAAAAACTTCTTCCCCCTTTGCTGTGAGTTTCAGTCGTTTGCTTCTTCTGTCTTCCGCATCATTTCTTTCTTCAATCATACCGGATTCCAGAAGGCGCTTAATGATCTGGGTTCCGGTCTGTTTTTCATGGCCGTTTCTTTCAATAAGCTGAATTTTTGTAAGGTCCGGTTCATCTTTCAGACGATAGAGATAAGTAAACTCTTCATTGGCAAGATTCGGGAATTCTCCCAAACCTTTCCGGATAAGCTGTCTGGAATATCTGCCCAACAATAACACCTGCTTACAGATCTCATTTTCTGTAAACGAAACTTCATGTTCTTCAGTGGTAAATAGTTTTGTAGGGCTTTCTTCCCTGTATTTTTTATCATTCAGCCAGAGACGGAAGTCTTCAACACTGGAATTCGGTTTGTGTGCATCCGAATTTTCAAAATCTTTTACCTGATGAAGCAGATCGATAAAAAAATCAGTATTCATAGTACAAATTTAGAGTAAAAATATCATTTTATATCAAATATTACAGTTTTATGGTACTTAAACCTCCGTCAATAGCGATAATCTGGCCTGTAATCCATGAAGCATCATCAGAAAGTAAAAAAGAAGTTAATCTGGCCATTTCACCGGCGTTCCCGATTCTCTGCAGCGGATGTCTTTTTGCTGAAGCTTCTCGTTTTTCCGGGGTAGATAACAGCTGTGAAGCAAGTGGAGTATCTGTTAAGGATGGGGCAATGGCATTGCATCTTATTTTCTGTGCTGAAAATTCAGCTGCAAGGCTTCTTGTAAGACCTTCTACAGCGCATTTGCTGGCTGAAACTGAAGCATGAAACGGCATTCCCGTTTTTGCTGCCACAGAACTGTAAAGAACAATTGATGCATTCCCGGATTTTTTCAGATTGGGAAGCAATTTTTGTATGCATTTCACGGCACCGAGGACATTGATGGCAAAATCATGGGTAAAATCTTCCTCAGAAAGTCTGTTAAGTGGTTTAAGATTAATACTTCCCGGTGCATAAACCAGTCCGTCGATTACATCTGGAAAAGCAATGTCCTCGAGGTTATCCGATAAAATATCCTTTTCATAAAATTTTAGATTGATATTATCAAGTTCCGGATGTTTAGTTCTGGAAATTCCTATTATATTGTATTTTTCCGAAAGTGTTCTTGCTGTTTCAAGCCCGATACCGCTACCGCAGCCTACTATTACGATGGTTTTCATATGCTTATCCTTTATATTAAATAAATAATATTCAAATTTAGTAAATTAATTTACTTTATATATAAATAAAGTATAAATTTGTATTATAAAAAATCACTTAAATAAAATTATTATGATGAAGATACAGGCACAATCCAATATACCAACCGATTTCGGAGTATTCTCGATGTACGCAATTTCCGAAAATGAGTCCGACTGGAATCCGCACCTGGCTCTGGTTGCACAAAACACGGATTTTAATAAAACTGTTAATGTTCGTTTTCATTCGGAGTGCATTACCGGAGAAATTTTTCATTCCAAAAAATGCGAATGCGGGCAGCAGCTCGATGCCGCCATGAAATTTATGGCTGAAAACGGAGGGGTCATCATTTATCTGAGACAGGAAGGCCGAAACATCGGAATTATTAATAAGCTTAAAGCATATGCACTTCAGGAAAAAGGTTTGGATACAGTGGAAGCCAATCTTAAATTGGGTTTACCGGCCGACGGAAGAAATTTCGATGTTGCCGTTGAGATTCTGAAAATGCTGGAAATACAAAAAATAAACCTTCTTACCA
Source organism: Chryseobacterium sp. PET-29 (assembly GCF_025736815.1). Lineage (NCBI taxonomy): Bacteria > Pseudomonadati > Bacteroidota > Flavobacteriia > Flavobacteriales > Weeksellaceae > Chryseobacterium > Chryseobacterium sp. PET-29. Next base: position 625,754 of record NZ_CP107053.1, read on the forward strand.
ATAATCCGGATAAGCTGAGATCTCTTGAAAACAGTGGAATTATCCTTGAAAACAGGCTGCCTCTTGAGATCGATTCAAACGAGGTCAATGAAAGTTATCTGGTCAAAAAGAAAGATTATTTTGGACATCTGCTCGAAAGGGTATGATTTTTTCGGGGATTGAATAATAATTCACAGAATCATATGATATGAAAAAAATACTGCTTACGGGAGCCACCGGATATATCGGAAAAAGGATGATCAGCGTGATCGCTGCACAAGGCTATAAAGTAGTGTGCTGCTGCAGAGATGCAAGCCGGTTTTCAAGAAATACGGATATCGACGAATCTCTTATCGAAGTGGTGGAAGTAGATTTCCTGAAACCGGAAACTCTGGAAAATATTCCCAAAGACATTTCCGGGGCATATTATCTCATGCATTCTATGAGCAATAGTAATGATTATGAAGATTCTGAAAAGAAATGTGCAGATAATTTTGCAACATTTATTGAAACTACCGAATGTCAGCATATAGTCTATTTATCGGGTCTGGTAAATGAAAAAGAACTTTCAAAACATCTGGGTTCGAGATTTCAGGTTGAAAAAATTTTAATGGAATCCAAGATTCCTGTTACGGTTTTAAGGGCAGGAATTATTATAGGGTCGGGAAGTGCCTCATTCGAGATCATTCGGGATCTGGTAGAAAAATTGCCGGTAATGGTAGCTCCAAGATGGTTGGATACCAAATGTCAGCCCATTGGTATCGCTAATGTCCTGGATTTCCTGATCTTTGTTCTTTTTAAAGAAGAAAGTTATCATAAAAGTTTTGATATCGGCTGTGATGATGTGCTTACCTATAAGCAGATGCTTCTGGAATTTGCACGGATAAGAAACCTGAAAAGAAAGATCTTCACACTGCCGGTGATGACCCCGAAACTTTCTTCATACTGGCTTTATTTTATTACTTCCACGTCATATAATCTTGCAACAGCATTGGTAGGAAGCATGAAAATTGAAGTAATCTGCAGACCCGAAAGTCTGTCTGAAATAAAACGTATTACCGGAATACAGCCTTTTTCCTATGAAACAGCTTTAAAAAGAACGCTTGCAAAAATTCAGGCAAATGAAATTGTTTCGAGCTGGAAAGACAGTTTTATAAGCAGCAGGAGAGATACCAGCCTCAAAGATTTTATGGAAGTTCCTCATTACGGCTGTTTTACTGATCTTAGAAGCGGCGCTTATGATGATCGTGAAAAATGTATCGAAAGAATTTTCCGGCTCGGCGGCAGTAACGGATGGTACGGACAGAGTTTATGGAAAATTCGCGGTTTTATGGATCTTCTGGTAGGCGGACCCGGCCTCAGGCGGGGGCGGACGCATCCGGACAGACTTCATGAAGGCGACGCCCTGGATTTCTGGAGGGTTTTATATGCAGATCGACAGGAAGGAAAACTGATTCTTTTTGCTGAAATGAAACTTCCTGGAGAAGCCTGGCTGATGTTTAAAATTTACCGCGGGAAATTATGGCAAAAAGCCGTATTCAGGCCGCATGGGATTTCAGGAAGATTATACTGGTTTGCCGTTTTGCCTTTTCACGGAATTATTTTTAAAGGAATGCTTAAAAGGCTCACCGGGGATTCCTGATTTTCATATATTTTATCCGTTTTAATCATACACTCCTCATAATATTACGGTATTTCGTATTTTAAAATAATTATATTTAGATTTAAATAATTGATATTTAAATAGTTATTTATTAAGTGGCATATTTTGTAATTATAATTTTGAATTTAAACATTAATCAAAAAATTACAACAATGAGTACACTTACATTAAAAGACGGAACAGAAATTTTTTACAAAGACCAGGGTGAAGGACCGGTATTAATGTTTCACCACGGATGGCCATTATCTTCAGACGACTGGGATGCCCAGGTTATTTTCTTTCTGAAAAAAGGGTACCGGGTAATCGTTCACGACAGGAGAGGTCACGGACGTTCCAGCCAGAATATTTATAACCACACCATTGAGCAATATGCTTCTGATGCTGCAGAATTGGTTGAATTTTTAGACTTGAAGGATGTGGTTCACATCGGACACTCAACAGGCGGTGGTGAAGTAATCCGTTATGTGAATAAATATGCCAACGGAAGAGCTAAAAAAGCAGTATTGATCAGTGCAATTCCTCCTGTGATGGTGCAGAGTGAAAGCAATCCGGATGGTGTGCCGATGTCGGTTTTTGATGATATCAGAAATCAGACCATGAACAACAGAAATCAGTTTTATTATGACCTTACTTTTCCTTTTTACGGGTATAACAGAGAAGGCGCTGATGTAAAAGACGGTGTCCAGAGAAACTGGTGGAGACAGGGACTGATGGGCGGAATCGTAGCTCATTATGACGGAATTAAAGCGTTTTCAGAGACCGATTTAAGTGAAGATCTTAAAGCGGTGGATATTCCGGTTTTGGTGATGCATGGTGAGGATGACCAGATCGTTCCTATTGCCAATGCTGCATTAAAGTCCATTAAATTATTAAAGAACGGAAAACTGATCACCTATCCCGGTTTCCCTCACGGAATGCCAACTACCGAGCATGAAACTATTAACAAAGATCTTTTGGATTTTATCACAGCATAAACTTTAGAATATTTATTGGTGAAAGCTAATATTTACTCTTAACGCCAAATTAATTTTATGGAAAATTCAAATGCCGAATCACCTGTTTTTAATCCTGAAGATTTTTCTATTGTCCCGCAAAGAGGTTTCGACGAGTTGAAAATAGGAGAGGTTTTCAGAGCTCCAAGCAGAACACTTACGGATGCACATGCTTCTGCTTTTCAGACAGTATCCTGCGACAATCATCCTATTCACTACGATAAGGAATATGCAAAGAGGTACGGCCATGAGGCACCGGTAGTACACGGATTACAGGTTTTAGCCTTTACTGCACCGGGAGCTACGCTGTTGCCGCATTATTTCGGGAATGTTTTCGTCAGTTTTTTAGAACAGTCATGCAGATTTCTGAAAGAAGTGCATTCCGGAGATACTTTATATTCTTCACTGATGATTACCAATCTGGAACCAAAAGGTGACCTGGGAGTAGTAACGACTGAAGTGACCGTTTATAATCAGAAATCGGAACTTGTACTTCAGGGACAGCACAAATATCTGCTGAGGAGATAAATTTCAGAAAAAGTAAAATGAATGAAGTCTTTAAATTAATTTTTAAAGACTTTTTTTAGGATTAAGTTTCATTTCATAAATGTAAAAGATATGTGTTTGGATGCCGAACAAAAAACATTAAAAGATAAGATTTTATTTAAAAAATAAATTGAAACCACAAGGAAAAGATTAAATTTGGTTAATTATTCTATTTTTTTTCTTCTCTATTAGGCTGGAATTGCCATAAAACATATATTTGCAGCCTAAATTTTAAAAATAATGAAAGAATTAATTGAAAAAATCAACGCGGAATTTGAAGCTTTTACAACTGAAGCAAACCAACAGGCAGAAAAAGGAAACAAAGCAGCTGGTACCAGAGCTCGTAAAGCAGCTTTAGAACTAAGCAAACTTTTCAAGGATTTCAGAAAAGTTTCTGTTGAAGAATCTAAAAAATAATAATGAAGCCGGCTGAATTAGCCGGCTTTGTTTTATCAGTTATCGGAGTCGATCAGTCCGTTATGTTTAGGATGCTCTGCATCCAGTATACTTTTTATTTCCATCATCTTACTTTCTTTAACTATATAAGTGGTACAGATTTTATTATTGAGATGCATGCGGAAATTCATCTGTATTCCTGTTCTTCTACCCATTGCAGCGGTTTTTGAACTATATTCCGTAAAAAGAGGAAATAAATTCGCAAGACACAGGAGATTTCTTTTTAAGGAGTGAAGAAAAACAGGGTAATTTCCTTCATCATCAATCACTTTCATTCTGAATATTTTTTTTCCTAATGTTGTGCCGAAATACGTTTCGGTTGTTGACCCCGAAATGATAACGGCCGGAATAGACAACCCGATACTTATCAGGATATTTTCATGAAACAAATAATAGAAAAGTGCAGAAAATAAAGCCATATCAATCCATTTGGCAAATAATCTCTGGGTTTCATTTCCTTTAAAACCGGGATTATAAGGCAGATAATACTCGTAGGCATGATAGATCCTTTTACCGTACCTGTCAAAATCAAAAGTCGGCCTGTGAATCACTTTTCGCTCTTTAATTTCTGATATTTTCACAATAATTTATAAGATCATACTCAGCTGTATTCTTTTTCTGACTTCATCTATATCCGTTACTTTTACCTGAACGTGCTGGTGTAGTTTTACCACTTCATTCACATCAGATACAAATCCGTCCTTCAACTGGGAAATATGTACCAGTCCGCTCTCTTTTATTCCCAGATCTACAAAACACCCGAAAGCTGTAATGTTATTAACAATTCCGGGAAGAATCATCCCGATTTTCAGATCCGTAATTTTCTTCACATTCGGATCAAATTCAAAAACCTTTGCTGCTTTTCTTGGATCCAGTCCCGGTTTTTCAAGCTCTTTTAAAATATCTTTAATGCTTAAAATTCCGACATCGTCTGTGATATATTTTTCAGGTGTAATCTGTGCAATTTTTTCTTTACTGGCAATGAGTTCATGCGTTTTGATGCCTAAATCTTTTGCCATTTTTTCCACAATTCCGTATGCTTCAGGATGTACGGCAGAATTATCCAAAGGATTTTTCGGATTGCTGATCCTTACAAACGCAGCGGCCTGCTGAAAAGCTTTTTCGCCCAGTCTCGGAACCTTTTTCAGTTGTTTACGGTCTTCAAAAGCACCATTTTCGGCACGGAAATTTACAATATTTTCCGCCATTTTTTCACCGATCCCGGAGACATAGCTCAGCAATGATTTGCTGGCCGTATTAAGATTGATCCCCACTGCGTTGACGCACTTCATCACAGTAGAATCCAGCTCATTTTTCAGTTGGGTCTGGTCTACATCATGCTGATATTGCCCTACGCCGATGGATTTAGGATCTATTTTCACAAGCTCTGCCAAAGGATCCGATAATCTTCTTCCGATGGATATTGCACCACGAACGGTGACGTCATACGATGGAAATTCTTCTCTTGCAATTTTACTGGCAGAATATACGGATGCTCCTGCCTCGGAAACTACAAAAACCTGTAACGGTTTGTCGAAAGCAATTTTTTTGATGAAAAATTCCGTTTCGCGGCTCGCAGTTCCGTTTCCTATGGAGATGGCATCAATATTATAAGCATTTACCATAGACCGTATTTTCTTCATAGCCATGCCGGATTCATTTTGTGGTGCGTGAGGATAAATGGTTTCATTATGCAAAAGATCGCCTTTTTCATCCAGGCAAACGACTTTGCATCCGCTTTTGTAACCCGGGTCGATGGCGAGAATTCTCTTTTCTCCCAGTGGAGGGGCAAGCAGCAGCTGTGTGAGGTTTTCAGAGAAAATTTCGATGGCTTTTTTATCTGCCTTTTCTTTGGCTTCCTGCAGTGTTTCATTTGAAATGGCAGGTTCCAGCAAGCGTTTGTAGCTGTCTTTTATAGCCAGCGCAATCTGTTCCGCTGTTTCGTTATTGGATTTAATAATTGCATTTTCTATAAATTCAATCGCTTCATCTTTATCAATTCCCACATTTGTTTTTACATAGCCTTCAGACTCTGCACGCAACATGGCCAGGAGACGATGGGAGGGAGTTCTGCTGAGGTTTTCTTCCCACTCAAAATATTGTGAGAATTTTTTAGCATCTTCTTCTTCCTGCTTTGCCTTTACAACTTTCGAGGTAATCACAGCTTTTCTCTGGAAGATCCTTCTCAGGTTTTTGCGGACATACATGTTTTCGTTGATCCATTCAGCCATGATATCTCTCGCTCCCTGAAGTGCTTCTTCTTCGGTCCCGACTTTCTCATTGAGGTATCTTGAAGCCAGAGACTGCAGGTCCTGGGCTTTCTGGCTCATGATCATTTTAGCTAAAGGTTCAAGACCTTTTTCCTTTGCAGCATCGGCTTTGGTTTTTTTTCTTTTCTTAAACGGAAGATATAAATCTTCAAGCTCCTGCAGGTTGAAGCTTTCTTCAATTCTTTGTTTTAATTCTGGGGTAAGAGCATTTTGCTCCTCTACAGATTTCAGGATGGTCTCTTTTCTTTTGACAATCTCTTCAAACTGTTTGCTGATCTTTGAGATCTGTTCAATCTGTGTTTCGTCCAGATTTCCTGTTTTGTCTTTCCGGTACCGGGCAATAAAAGGAATGGTACAGTCTTCGGCCAACAGCTGAAGGGTAGGGACAATATTTTTTTCAGGAATATCAAGAATCTGCTGTATATAACGTGTGGCGTTCATTTTAAAATTTAAGCGGCTAAAATACAGACTTTTTTATAAAAGAGGAATGTATTGTAAAAAGGATGCTTAAAGTTTATAAATCACAAAGGTTGCAAAAGCTTTTAAAACACATAGTCACACTAGATGTAAGGATAATTTTTGCACAAATTTAAGAATACATAAGTTTAAAAAAATCTTTGATTTTTCCCGGATGTCCTGAATTATTTTAAGACTATTATAAAATATAAAAACAGTACGAGTGGTACTGTTTTCATTTAGTTTTATTGAACAATTTCATTATAGTAGATGGGAACATAGTCTTTGGTATCGAATCCCATAATGATTATTTTAAAATTTTTAGCCTCATCATTATTAAAGAACTGTATCCTTGCTGATTCGTTTGTGTTTGTTTCTACATAAGGACTCCAGTACAGGGTGGTCCGCAGATCCTGAGAAATGTCTTTAAATCCACGGTCATTATAATCGGGGCTGACAAAAGGAGCTTCTTTATCGAAGCCATTCATAACGGACTTTTTTAATTTTGTAGAAGTTGCGGAATCACTTAAAGAACCGGTTATTCCGCCACGTTTGGTATAGATGGCAATGCCCCCGCTGCTTCCTCCGGATCCGCCGGCAAAATAATCTTTGATGACTTTTACCATCGCAATATCAGAGATGGGTACTGAATTGATCTGTGAGGCATCAATTTTCATTTCATCCAGATAAATATTGATGTTAGCTCCTCTTAATTTTGGAATATAGTTTCCCATATTGGATTCTATGGTCAGTCCGGCAACTCTTCCCTGAAGCCACTGCAAAATATTCATGTATCCCTGTGCTGAGTTGTCGTCATTTACAAAATCAAAAACCGTTTCATTCATACTTCTGAATAACGGACTGCTTAATTTATCGTTAAGCTCTTTTGTTTTATCTTTTTTCTTGGCTTTTAATCGCACCTCTTCAATAAGCGTTGCTTTTTCATCAATATTGCTCTGCGTATTTTTTGTTGCCATATATCTCTTTACGGCTTCAGTCGGCTGCTCATTATTTTCACGTGGTACAAGATGATAATTGCTTTCCGGCAATGCTTTTTTCAAAGTAACAAATGAATAATCCGGCTGGAAAATCACCTGCACCTGCTCCTTTGGGATTTTAGGATCATTTAGCTGATAAGAGAATTTAATGGCATCTTCAAAGATCAGTCCTTTTAGGGTAAAAAATCCTTTATCATCCGTTTTTATCTGAGACAGATTTGTTCCGCCTTGCGGCATTTCGAATAAAAGATTTAATTCCGCATTCGAGGCAGGTCTTCCCTGTACCGTCACTTTTCCTTTATACGAAATATAGGGCTGCGGCTGATAACTGATGATTGGGAACGTACCCGACATGATGCTACGCCAGTCGAATCTTTTCCATTTTTCTGATATCAGAAGAGCATCCAACGCTTCAGGATTACGGTTTGGCGTGAAGTATTGAGCCGGTGCATATATTTTAGAAGGAATATCCCCGGTAAGCCATAACGTACTCAAGAGGCTGTTTTCATCCTCAGAACTTTCCAGGCTTCCGTCCATTACAAGTACCGTATAAGCATCGTTGTTTTCATTCGGAGCGATACTGAAAGCATTTGAAGCTCTTGAAGCTTCATTGAACGCTACAGATTTGATTTCCGGTTTTTTAATATTTAATAATCCCGGCTGAACAAAAGTAAGTCTTTGGGCTACAATATTTTCTTTATCATCGAACACGGTGAGCTGAAGAATTCCGTTAACAAGCTGCTGTGCGGGAATTGAAAAGTTCTTTTCAAAAATTTTATCAGAATTAACTTTAAAAACCAACTGATTGTTGATGGTACCGATTACGGTATATGAAGTTCCTGATGCTGTGTTTTTAGATTTTAAAGAAAACTTTACCGCTTCATTTCCGGTTGAAACCTGAAGGTTTATCCCCGAATCGGAAACAGCAGGCAAATCAACAACCTTTCTGTTTCCTTTAGAATCATTTATGATCAACTGGTATTGTACTCCCGCTTTCGGGGTTAATGAAAAGGCGCCTACGTTTTGATCAAAGCCTTTAAAAGAGCTTATTTTTACATCAGGTTTGGTTGCATCTACTACATAACCGCTCCATTCGGATGGGGTGATGCCTTTTGACTGTAACCGAACTGCACATTTTGTATTGATGCCCTCTACCAATGTTCCGCTCTCCGGAAAAACAGAAGCAGTCCATTCTGAAGTATCATTTAAAACTACTTTCTCGGGAGATGATGGATTGTACACAACAATTTGCCGCAATGCCTGAAAATCTTCACTGAAATTGGACATCCAGGTGGTGTAAGCTCTAATATAATACACTCCTTCTTTCAGGTTTTCGGGTAAAGCGAAGCTTCCGCTGCCCTGTCCGTTAAGAAGAGGGAGAATTTTTTTACTGATCTGGGTTTTATTGCTGTCATACAATTCCACGAACATAGATGTGGAAATAGATGAGAGGTCATATCCATTGAAAACAAAAGACTTCAGCCATAGATTTTCTCCGGCAACAAAGCTGTTTTTATTGAAAACCAGGTGTATTTTTTCCTGGGGATATTTTTCAAAGAATGTGGTTATCGCTTTTTCTGCTTTGCCCTGCGCGTGTAAACTGCAGAAAGCCATGAAAATACTTAATAGGAAAATAATTTTTTTTGTCATAAATCTGAATTTCATTTGGAATTAGTGCGCAAATTTACATGATTAGAAATGATGAAACAATAGAAAAACGGTAATCAGGATTAAGATATTATTAAAACACAGCGCTGTATTAAACAGATTTTTATTATATTCATCAACTGAATACTGTGGTACCGTGAGATTTCTTGATGTATGGTAAGTGATGTCATCAAGAAGTTCTCTATTTTTGAAAAATCAAAACCGGAAATACCATTTCGGATCATCAGTAATAAACTTTTAAAACAATTGATAATATGAAAAAACTGAGTGTAATTGCTCTTGTGGGAGTAGGTCTTTTTGCTGCTTCATGTACGAAAGAAAAATCTGCTGAAAATGCGGCAACATCACAGGAACAGACGGTAGCTGAAAGTAAAGGAGAGGTACTGGCTGTTGATACGGCTGCTTCTGTAGTAAACTGGAAAGCTTTCCACAAAGGGGGTATGGCTCCGCGTTGGGGGACGCTCAACATCAAATCCGGAGATCTGAGCATTGAAGGCGGACAGCTTGCTGCGGGAAGCTTTGTGATTGATATGAATTCAATCAAGGTAGATCCTGCTTCCGTAACGGAAAAAGACAAGAAACCTGCAGATCTTGAAGCACACCTTAAAAACCCTGATTTCTTTGATACTGCTAAAAACCCTACTTCAGATTTCAAAATTACCAGTGTAACCGATCTTAAGAATGCTTCTGCAGATGCAGTTGCAGGGGCCAATAAAACAGTAAGCGGAAATCTTACGTTATCCGGAAAAACGATGAACGTAACATTCCCTGCAAAAGTGGATGTAACGGAAACTTCGGCTTCTATTCAGGCTAAGTTTACGGTAAACAGGGCAGACTGGGGGATCAAGTTCGGTACTTCCGAAGCCGATCCTGCAGAATGGATGATCAGCAAGGACATTGAGATCGCTGTAGATGTAAAAGCGAAGAAATAATATTGTTAGCTATAAAATCATTGAAGCTGCCTGAAAAGGCAGCTTTTTTATTTTAAAAAACCATTTTTTCGGGAGTCTTCTAAAAGATTATTTTTTATGATACTGTCTTTTCTAAAAATATACTCAATAGAATCACCCTTTTTCTTTGAAACGGAATCTCCCAATTTATACGGATATTCTAAAAGTTTTTGATTTCCATTAGAATATTTAACATAGAGAAAATTATGCTCTTTTTTATTGTTATAAATATCGACCACTCTAGCATTTCTCTCGATTGCTAATATTTTTTCCTTTACTAATCTATTTGAATTTATGATCAAATACATTATCGTAAGTAATAAAATGCATCCAAAAGCTATTATGAATATTATAATAGTTTTTTTACTGGATTTATCAACTTCTATATTAAAATTATTTTCCACGTATGTGATTTTTAATTTCTCCTGTTTGTTCTCAAAATATTAATATTATTGTAACTGAATCTTTGATTGAGCTACAGATTTTACATTTGCATTATTCGTTAGTATCTGATGCAGTAGTAAGTTCATTATAAAGATTAAGATAAGACAAGTTTAGTTGCATAGATACTAAGTTATTTTGTTTACCCGTATTAATATTTCTTACTCTTCTATAATCTATATTTGATATTCCTGCATTTCCTTTAGTGTGATACATGGTATTTTCCGCTTTAATAAAAGGGTTTTCCATAATTAAGCTTGTCACTCCAGCAAATGTTGTTGTACTCGTCGGTTTCCAAAAAGAACCCAAATCTGTTATATTTCCAAACCATGCTCTATGCAGAACCACGCTTCCCGTATTACTTACATACATATCTCCGTCATAACCTTCTAAGAATGGATTTCCCTCTAATGTTCCCCACATTGCCCATCCGTTTTTAAAGGTGATCCCACTGATGCTTCCTCCATTGGCAAAATAATTGAACATCGCTGCGGCATCATTTCCGGTAAAGGAATATGCTCCGCTTACTCCGGCACTGCTGTTGTAACCCATTCCGTCAGATGTACTATAAGACAGATAAGGTTTGTATTTTGGTCCCAGCATACTCCATGTTGAAGGTGCCTGTCCAATGCTTCCGTCTTCATAGATCCATCTTCCATCCGGATCTGTATTTGATACAGGATTGTTGGCTACATATGTATACGGGCTTATTGAATGATAACTTTCCGCTAGCTGGTCGATGCCGTTCCATCTTCCCAGATCCGGCATATAGTCTCTCCAGCCATAGCTGTACATTCCCGTTTCCTGAAGCTCTTTTCCGTTGTATTAATTAACTTTTTCCGGAAATTGCAAAATAATTTAGTATGCCTAAGATATTACTAATGTGTTATTGGCTTCACCATAATCATTAATATGATCATTGTTACAAATAACATAAATAATATTAAATAACCTTTTTTACTTTCCTTAAAGCCATACTCTAAAAATCTCTCATTTTTGACAAAAAAATGATAAACAAAATACATTATAATGGGAATAATAAACAAAAAAATATACTTGTTAAGTGTATGAAAATAATTATTTAAAAGAACATTATCAATACTTGAAATATTTAAATTAATAAAAGAAGAAATAATTGCAACTAACCAAAATTTTTCAAATCCTCTATCTTTATCTTTAAATTTATCCATTCTTTTATATAAGCAATCTAAATGAAAAATTACATAGTCAATAAGTTTTATCATAATAATTATTTTTTAGGACCAAGTCCCATATCATTAAAGATACTTCTACCTGTTATAGCTTGATAACCTCCTGTTACTGCTCCATATAATAAGGCTGCTCCGATTGTCCATGGGCTTGGAATAAATCCCACACCTGTCATAATATGATTCATTATCCTTTCAGTATCACCAATTTGCCCATCTGCATACTGAAGCTCTGTAGCAACGATCGATACAACTCCTAAAGCTACACCTCCATATTTGGCAGCTTTACCAATATTAGCGGCAACAGTGGAACTCATTCTTATTCCAGCAACTGTTGTTCCTATATATGGTCTTGCAAAATCATTTAAAACAGTAAAGTTGATATAGCTATGATTTAATGCTCTAACCATAGAATAATTACCAAAACGAGATATAGATTCACTAATTCCCAAATGACCAGCACTAAAATATTGGTTATTTGCTAAATTTGTAAAGAAATCTTTTTGTTCAACCTTTGCTCTATGCAAAACCACGCTCCCCGTATTACTTACATACATATCTCCGTCATAACCTTCTAAGAATGGATTTCCCTCTAATGTTCCCCACATTGCCCATCCGTTTTTAAAGGTGATCCCACTCATGTTTCCTCCATTGGCAAAATAATTGAACATGGTGGCGGCATCATTACCGGTAAAGGAATATGCTCCGCTTACTCCGGCACCGCCGTTATAACCCATTCCGTCAGATGTACTGTAAGACAGATAAGGTTTGTATTTTGGTCCCAGCATACTCCATGTTGAAGGTGCCTTGAGCGAATATTTCTCAAGATCAGAAACAATTACATTAACATATTATTTTTGTATTTTACTTTTAATATGTTTTTGATATAAAATTACTTGTGGTATAAATAATAAAAAAATAGATAAGTACACAGGATTAAATCCTTTTAGAATTGTAAAGATTATAAATACAATAAATGATATAATTAATATTATTGTATTAATAAAATAAGCCATTTTGAGATATCCTTTTTCTTTAAACTCATCCCAACTGTCTATAATCCTGATATTATCTTCTTTAATCTTTTCTATAAATTTAACTACATCATTTGAATTGATATTAGAATTATTAATATAGATCGTATGATCAATCGTTTTGATTTTCTTTAGCGATCTGCCGTTATCTACAACAATAGTTTTTATGTCCCTTATTTTTACAGAATCAATCGATTTATAATTAAAAATAAACTTCTTTTCCCATTCAAAGAATAATTCATTATCATTCTTGATTATTATTTTGAGATTTCCAAAACTAAAATAGTAGGATATGAAAATCCAAACTACCATAAGTGAAATAGGAATAATGATTGAATTTAGCGAAGCACCTAAAAAGATAGATAACAAAAACAGCAGAGGAAGCAAAAAAAGACTTAATAAAACTCTTGATTGCCTAAAAATTTTTATATTATATTCTTGCATATTTTAAGAATTAAGGTTGTTGTGTCATATCATAAATCATCGTTCCTGTACCATATACTAAAACACCAATACCAATAGCCCATCCAACAGGATTTGATACTAGGCCAAGGGTGACTAAAGCAGTTGTGCCGAGTCCAACCAAACCAACCGTAGTATCAACAACATCCCTATGACTGAAAACCTCATTAATCCCACCTGTTTGATATTGATTATAAACTTTAGTCGCAGAGTATGCAGTTGTAACAACTGATGCAGCTACACCTAAGTTTTTAAATACACTAAGATATTTAGTTCCAGTATAACCTAATGCACTTAGGGTTCTTAATTCTTGTGCAGTTTTATTTAGAGCATTGAACTCATTGATTGTTAATCCAGCACTTCTTCTGATAGCGGCTTCAAATGATTGAATTTTTACATCATTAGCAAAACTTAAAGGACCAAGCTTTTTGGTTACACCATCCCAAAACTGTTCCTTCTGATAAATTTTCATTTTATGAAGTATCTTTGCTTGTAAATTTACATCTATTTCATCATTTGTAATAGAGCCATAGATTTGTATATCGCCATCCGTCCACCATTCTGCATATCCTTTATTAAATACAATCCCGTCAATTTTCCCTCCATTGGCAAAATAATTGAACATGGTGGCAGCATTATTTCCGGTAAAGGAATATGATCCGCTTACTCCGGCACCGCTGTTATAACCCATTCCGTCAGATGTACTGTAAGACAGATAAGGTTTGTATTTTGGTCCCAGCATACTCCATGTTGAAGGTGCCTGTCCAATGCTTCCGTCTTCATAGATCCATCTTCCATCCGGATCTGTATTGGAAATCGGGTTATTGGCTACATAAGCATAGGTACTGGTAGAATGATAACTTTCTGCTAGCTGGTCGATCCCATTCCATCTTCCCAGATCCGGCATATAGTCTCTCCAGCCGTAGCTGTACATTCCCGTTTCCTGAAGCTCTTTTCCGTTGTATTTATGGTTTTTATAGCTTCCCTGTCCAAAGAATGCCGTTCCGGAATTCAGATGATTCATCCCGAACGGGTAGTAATCATTATTGTCAACAATTTCAAGAGCGCCTGCACTGTTTCTGGCATAGGAAACCCTTACATTCCCCAGATGGTCTTTGTGCTGGTAAATATACTGATCTTTTGTATAATCATAAAATCCTTCCGCAGTTGGTAAAAACTTCAGGTCAGGAGTCTTGGCAGGAGGTGTGGTTTTTGCCTGGTCAATTGAAAAGGTCTGCGGCTGCATGGCGCGGGCTGACATTGATCCCATTCCTCCGCCTGACGGATTAACGGAAGAAAAATACTGGAAGCCATCCAGGTAATCTGTAATGCCGGTAGTAGTGGTATCCCCGTTAACACCGGTGATAATGGTGGTATTTTCTTTTCTCAGCCTGGTTCCGTCTGCCCTGTATTTTGTATTAATTGTTACCTGTTCATTGCCGAACCTGTTTAGATTCAGGTAATCCGGGAGATTCAGGTAGTTGTATTTGATGGAGCTTATTCCTTTGTCCGGCATGTTCGTCATATTGCCGTTCTGGTCATAAACAATGGTATTTCCTCCGCCTTCATAACCTGCAAAGTTTTGGGAGCTGTCATGAATACTGGTTGCCTGGTTTCCGGCGTATGCATAGCTGAGATTATCAATAACCGTAGCAGTATTGGTTCCGTATTCCGTTACGGAAGTTCTGTAAAGGCTGGTGATATTTCCGTTCTGGTCATACGATACAGATTCCGTATTTTCTTTACTGTACGGGTTGTTGGGATTCTGATAATATCCTGCCGTAATTCTGTTTAAAGAATCGTAAGCATAACCATATCTTTTTGGGGTAAGGGAAGGATTAACGCCTACACTTTCTACCGCACGCCAGTCGACTTCTGCAATATTCCCGTTGTATCTCGGCACTACATTTTTTCCTGCAAACTGTGCGGGATCAGGGTTGGCTATCCCGTCTTTTTGGTTATATTTAATGCGGTAGGAAAACAATTTTCCTCCCAAATCTGCCGCATCCATCTGATTTTTATTAACTTCCGTAAGCCAGCCCCGGATATTGTATGTGTAATCGATGCTTTGAAGATTATTTCCTACTTTTTTGTTAACCAGCTGGGAAAGTTCATTATATGTATTTTCAGATAACAGCTCCTCAGGTTTTGTATCGACCTGATGATAATGCTGAAGCAATCTGTTCTGAGAATCATACAGATAACGTTGCTTAACCGTTATTCCGGATTCACCGGGCTTTCTTACATGGTAGACATTGCTTTTTTGAGGAACTCCTCCAAAATCCAGATCAGATTCTGTTTTCGTATAACCGCCTAAATGGTTAATAGAATAGGTCCCTATAATTCTTCCTTTGGTATCGTAATAGACATAGTTTTTTGTCCAGTTATCATCTTCAATATTTTTTACCAGATTCATTACCGGAAGATCCTTCGTACTGACGGCATTGGCCGTGGAATTATCGGAAAGGAGGCTTTTTCCCATAATGGCTGTAGGAAAAGCAGGGTTAAAGCCGTATGAAGGATACGTATCATAGTAATTTACGCTTAAAATCTTCATACTTCCTGTAGGGAAGGCAGTTTTAGTATAGTACACATCCATCCCGTTTAAGGTAAACGGTGTGGTGCTTCTTGTCTCATTATTGGCTGCATTAGCGGACATATTGTTTAATGCCGTCTGCATGGCTGTCCTGGTAGCCGTGTTGGAGAAGAAACCGGTATAGACCACCCTTCCGAACTGATCGTATTTGGTAAACATCCAGCCTTTGGCCGCAAAATTATTATTGGTTGTTCTTAAATTGGCATCCTGCGCCAGAACCAGTCTGTTCTGCTGGTCATACACCATAAATTCCCAGCCTTTTCCGGGGATTTTCTTTTCTACCAGCCTGTTCCACCCGTCATAGCGGTATTGGTAGCAAAGGTTGTCCAGTACGGAAGTCGTGAGTGTAGGCGAAGCAGAAGCCAACGGGGGAATGGTGTAAGCCAGCTGACCGTATTCATTATACACATAATACGTGTCCACGTTCTGAGTTCCGTCTTTTTTTCTTGTTAAAACCGTTTGCCCTTTTTTATTCTTGAATGCTGTAGTTGTATTACCATCTTCATCCGTAACGGCAGATTTGTATAATGTGCCCGCAGTATATGTTCCTGAAAGATTTAAAACACTGTTTGTTCTTCCCTCCAGCCAGGTTGTAGCCACCGTATATTTTTTTACTTCGTCTGCGGTGGTATTGGAAGCATATGAAAATTCTACGGGATGTGAAGCCCAGTCATTTCCGATCTGTTTTTGCTGCTGTATTCTTCCTAACGGAGAGGCTTCCGGTACTTTTTCGGTATAGATCTTTTCTGCGCCATACTGCGAAGAAGCATTGGAGAGAGGGTTACTGTAAATAGCTCCGTTCTGCGTCCCTGTTTGTGGGATCGGGAGATAGCTTTTCAGCTGTCTTCCGTAGCTGTCATACTCTACGGGAACCGCAATGTCCTTACCGGATGGGGTTGTTTTTACAATAACACTTTGTTTTGCCCGTCCCAGGCCGTCAAAGTATTGTACGGATTCTGTTTTTTTCGAACAGTCTTCCGTTAAGCAGTTTTTTTCGTAAATATAATTTTCTGTTGTGGTAAGGTTAGTTTGCGCAAAAGTAAGAGCAACCACAAACAAATTAAGCAGTACTATTATTTTCTTCATGTGTTTAGTTTTTGTAATTATACTGATACTCCTTCAAAGTAACCCCGTTCATGTCCACAATTTTCGTCAGTCTGTTGTCGGTGTCATACAAATATATTTCTCTGATACCGTTTGAGGGAGTAGTGGTTGTCATTCCTATAAGCGGATCATAAGTATAGGTTGTGATCCGGAAATTCTGTAATGCAGAGGTTTTCCTGAAATTATCCAATGCGGTAAGAAGAGCCGGTTCATTAGAGGGATTCGCCGCATCTGCATTGGAAGCATCTATAATAGACTGTATATAAGGAGACACCTGTGCATAAGTTGCGCCTTCTATTTTAGCAATGGGCTGTGTTTTATCATATCCGTAAACAATAGCCGTTGGGATTCCTACTGATGTAGTGAACTGAAGCAGATTACCTTTTTCATCATAGAGATCAAATTTCATAGCGGTCTTTGTAGTCCCGTCGCTGATGTTGGTTGTCAAAACGGAAGTAGGATAAGTAGAAGAGGAATTATCAAACTTTGTCTGAGATTTACTTAATGTCTTTCCATTATCTTTAGTTTCTTCAGCTACAGGTATTCCAATGATATTGTTTGAAATAAGTTGGGTATAACCACCTCCTTGCGGAGTTGGATAAGTAAATGTTTTTTCGGTAATCACATTATCATTTATTTCTCTAACTATAGAAGGTTGAAGATTTTCAGAATTGAATTCTGTCTCTGTTTTTTCTTCAACAATCTGGTTACCAAGATAGCTTTTGGAAGTTCCGGTCATTTTTTTATAATAAGCGGCTCTTGAATACGTTTCGTCCCCTATCATAGGATAGTTTTCAGACCCTGGTATATTATCAAATACATAATCATTTTGTTCGGAAACCAGAAGCTGATCTTGGGAGTTGTAGATTTCTTTCTTATCTAGTATTCCATTCTTTGTAAGATTAAAATAGGACCAGAACTGCACGCTGTTTCCCGCTATGGAAGAACTGTAGGCAGGATAATCATCCGGATTTTTATAATAATATCTGGTATATCCTATATTATCATCTGCATTGGTAACTTTAACGTTTTTGTATAATGTGAAAGTGGAAACCATCATATTTCCAAAGTCATCTTCAGGACTAAAGCTGTAACCGGTGGAATTATTGCTGTTTACAAAGCTATCGTAACTGTATCGAACAGTCTTTACAGGATTGGTAGCTGATGCATTTTCATAATATTTAATATTGGCTATTCTTACTCCGTTAGTGATATCCTTATTTTTAAAAGGAGTAGGAATATGACCGATATCATGCATGTATACTTTACCGTTCCCTCCCGAACCCGTAAACTTTATCACATAGCTTCCCGGGAGAAGATCGTAGGATACTACCCTGTAAGTACCGTCAAAAAGAGGGTTTGGACAGCTTCCGTTTCCAGGAATTACTTCAGCACCTTTTCTGATACTGAAATCAACGTAGGTAGGGGTGTTGCTGTCCCAATACGGCGGAGTGTAAAGGTTATCCACATGAAACTCCACATACACTTTTTTTGGAGCTCCTGCTGTGCCTGTAACCGTAAATAAATAGTCCGTATTTTGGTTGGTGTCATAAACAATTTCTTTGAATTGCTTCAGATACTGCAGTTGTGGATCAACAAAACTTTCACCGTTTAAAATAGGATTTAAATAGGCGGGAGCATTCTTGTCGATATATATTTCCTGCGGTTCAAAATTATACTCAATGGCGCCACCAGTAGGATTAATGATTTTCTTTAATACTCCTAAGCCGATTGTTCTCGGATTTTTTGTAACATCCGGTTCCGGACAAAAATATGTAAGATTAAATCCATATGGAGTAAGGCCGTCTCCGGGAAATTGCTCATATTCCTGATTGTTATACTGGAACTCGGTTTTTTCGGAAACAATATTGTTCCTGTTGATTTTTTTTAGCTGGGTTAATATTCTTTTATTAGTAGAAATCGTACTGATCCCATTAAAAAAAGGATACAAATATTCACCGTATCCAAAGGTGTATTTTGAAATCACATGGTTGTAATTATCTTTTAACTGAACATTATCAATGCTGTAAGGATCATTCATGGTATTTTCCATAGAACTGTTATAAAGATAGTTGAGTTCTATTTTTCCATATGATGGAGAGCTGATGGTTTTTAATTTACAGGTCTGATATTGAATAAAAACATTGCTGTTATTTTTATATTTTATATCTTTTTGATAGGAAAAATTAGCAATTTCCACATTGTTGGCATCTTTAATCTGGCTTAAGAAAAACGCAGATTTATATACTCTTCCTCCCAGCATAAATGAATTTTGCTCAGAATTACTTCTACTGTAGTCATTAAATATATATTTGATGCCTTTAGTATCGGTAATAATAAAAGAATTCAAAATAAGTGTGGCAGGATTGCTTTCTCTTGTATATTCGATTTTTACAATATTTGATGATAAATTAACGACCCTGAAGGTGTTTGAAGCAATATCTCTTATGATTTTAAACTTACCTGAAAGTCCCGGGAGATTGTAATAATAAATATCATCAAAAGCATTTTTAATATAATGTCCATTGCCTGCATCATCATATTTTTCATCTAGTTCGCCGATAATTCTTCTTGAGATTACACCACCCATAAATAACGACCAGCCTGTTCCTACATCACTTGCGGCCTCTCCTGGAGCCACATTCATTGGGTTATAGGATAGTGTTAAATTAAGATTGATATTTTTATTATTGGTAGGCAATCCGAATAGAGGAATGGAAATATCCGGGATTCCGGAAGCATAAGAGACAGGGGTATTATTATATGCAGCCAAAGAAGAAACGGAAGGAACAGGTCTTGAAAAATCCCCAAAATTTATTTCTTGTTGTGCATCGTAGTGAGCATACATACTGCTAAGCAGTATAAACACCAATATTTTATTTTTTGTTTTCATCATTATTATTTCTTAATCAATTTAGCACTCGCTGTTTTGTTATCATTGGTCTTCACCGTCACCAGATACGCTCCCTGAATCAGGTTCTGTGTATTGATCTTCGTGACTTTATTTTTTGTTTTCAGGCTCTGCAATTGTCTTCCGCCCATATCATATACAATAATTTCTGCCTCGAACTTTCCATCACCCAGCTTCCAGCTTCCATCTTCCATTCCAATCTCCACATACGCATAATCACTCACCGGATTTGGGTAGATCTTGATATCCTGTTTTTCGATCAGCTGGTCGATCTGCTTATCTCCCAGCTTCACAATTTTCCAGTTCTCTTTTCCCAGTTCCTCTGCACTGGTTCCGGCCAAAACTATAGAACCATCCCTGTTCAGCTTTATATCCGAAAGTCTTTCCTCTTTTTTCCTGGATTCTCCTTTTACATGTTTTCTCCACTGCTCATTACCATTTTGATCCAGATACAGCATCCAGAACGTTTCATCATCACTTTCAATTCTTCCTTCAGCCTGGGTATAACCTCCCAATAAAACGCCTTTAGACTTCCCACTTCCATCTTCCTGCTTCCCGGCTATTACGCTCATTCCCATCAGCACATCCCGGTTCTTGAAATTGTAGGATTTCTGCCAGATCTCTTCGCCTCTTTCGTTTAAAGAAATCAGCCACAAGTCGGTTCCTTCTTCGATGCCTACGGTTTTATTCCCTGACCGTTCAGACCTTGATTCGCCTCCGATTAAATAACCTGTAGAGGTTAAAGCTAATGTTCTCAAATGGTCATCTCCCTTTCCTCCGAAATTCTTCTCCCATTCTACTTTGCCTTCTTTATTGAGTTTGATAATCCAGTAATCACCCTCCCCAAAATTGCCGCTGGCTTTTGGCATCTGGCTGCTGGCTTTACTTCCCGCTTCCGGCATCCCGCTTCCAGCTACCGCTCCGCTTCTCGAATAAACTCCGAGTAAAGCCCCGCCGTCTTTCGTAGGAATCATTTTCTCTACTTCATCCAAACCTTTTCCGCCTAAAATAAGCTGCGATAATTCTTTTCCGTTTTTATCTAATTTAATGACCAAAACATCTTTGGATCCGTAACCCAAAGTTCTCGTTCCCTGAGGCTCTCGAAGGGAACCTGTCATTATATTTCCCGCCACAAAGAATCCCATATCCGTTGTCTGAATTACTGCTCTTGCTTCCTCATCCGAACTACTTCCAATCGTTTTCTGCCACAACTCATCTCCGAATTCATTGATTCTGATCAGCCAAAAATCGCTTCCGCCTTTGGAATCTTCTTTTTTATCCAACCCCTTACTGCTAAACGAAGTTCCTGAAATAAGGAATCCGCCATCCTGGGTATTCACGGTAGCCGAAAGGAAATCATGGTTTTGCCCCGAGAAATATTTCTCCCAGACTTCTTCGCCCTGCTGGTTTAATTTAACCAAATGAAAATCGTAACCGTTGTTTTGCTGCTGGGTGTCGGAATTTGGCATCTGGCTTTTACTTCCAGCTTCCATCATCCCGCTTCCAGCTCTAATAGAACTGCCGGTTATCAAATACTGCTGATCAATAGTAGTGGTAACCTGGGAAAGAAAATCCTGGATGGAGGATTTGATGTCTTTCTGCCAGATCACTTCCTGGGCAGAAACGCCCAGTACGGAACATAAGAAAAATGCTCCTGAGTAGAATTTATTCATACAAAGTGTTTAATGATAAGTATTATTATTGTTTAAAATTGAAAGGTCTGAGAATACAGAATTCCTGTATTAGAATTCGGAGCGCTATGGAGAAATGGCCCGATAAGGATGTGTTTTTATCATGGTTCTTGTTTTTTAATGACTATTGATTAGAAAAATAATTTCCATTGCTGCAAAATTAATGCTCACACACGACAAAAGATGTCGTATTATTTTAAAGATGCATTTTCCTGTTTTCAGGTTGGAAGTTTTCTAAAATCCGGTGCGAAAATAGAAAAAATAAATCTCCGGACAAAGAAATTTAAATGAATTTTATGTGACAAAAAAAATGCCTGTAAAAATGCCTGTAAACGCTATTTTTTAATTTTTGTAGTATATTGATTTTCATACTCAATAAGATGAATTTTATAGAAAAATATACTGTCATAAAAAGCATTGGGTTAAAATAAAAAAAATGACGTTTTTTGTATGAAAAAATATTGCTCAGGAAGGCAACAATAAATTTAATTCCCTTACGTTTGAACTGGAAAAAGCAAAATTATTATTGACCATTAAAGAGCACAAAAATGAAAAACCAGTCACATCCTCCGTTTCATCATGATGAGCTGATGAATATTATTATCGAAATTTTCTCAGAAATCCTGTTAACCCTTGAAAAATCAAAAAATAATGAAGTTCAGTATTATGACAGTGCCGATGTTAAAAGACTGCTGAATATCAGCGACAGTACCTTGTTCAGGATCAGGAAATCACAGAAAATTCCTTATGTCAGAATCGGCAGGAAAATATTTTACCCGAAATCTTTTTTTACAGCTACCCTCAGAAAATGAGGGTATTTTTTTTGGCTGTATATACTTATGACCCGTTGTGCATTTTGAAAAATTTTGATAGTAGATTCGTCAGTTCGAGTGTTTTTCGCAGCGCAGCGGAGAAAAATGTATCGAGAACCGGTGAATGAAAAGATCCATGGAAATAACTTCTCAATACGATTTTTTTCAAAAAAATCTACTCAAATTGACGAAAATGAATCAGAATGTGATACTTATAATCATTTTGAATAATTTGTCATCATAGGGTAACGCTTTGGCTGTTGTTGTATGTTTCTTCGGGAGTTGTTCGGAAAAAGCATGCTTTTTCCGAACAACTCCCGAAGCTGACCCGAACAACTCCCGAAGAATCAGATACCCGCACCAGTCAGAAACAGGCATTGCCGGTCAAAACCGGTCACGCTTTTCACGGGTCGTTAAAATACAGATATTCCGTTATATCTTCGTTCTGTTAACCTTTAAAATTAATTGAAATGGCAAGAATAACAAAAGGAATCCTCGGAGGATTTTCAGGAAAAGTAGGAACAATTGTAGGAGCCAGCTGGCGCGGACAGGATATTATCAGAAGTACTCCCAAACCAAGCAGCAGGCCGCCAAGTGAAAAGCAACAGCTTCAGCAGGATAAATTTAAGCTGGTGATCAGTTTCCTGCAGCCGTTAAAAAATATCCAGACCCGGTATTTCGGATCGCGTAGCGGATCAAAATCCAGGGTGAATTTGGCGGTATCCTACACCATCAGCGAAGCAATACAGATGGCAGGTACCATCCCGGAGTTGATGTATAATAAGGTGCTGATTACGAAAGGAGACCTGACCGGCTTTCAGAATGTGGGTGCAGCGGCACAGCCCGGAAATATCATCAGGCTGACCTGGGAGAATAACTCGGTACAAGGCACTGCTTCCGAAAGCGACAAAGTGAATGTAGTCTGTTATTGTGAAGAGCTTGACCAATTCGAGATTTTCGAATCCATTGCCCTGCGTACCGCTCTTACGGTAGATGCTACACTTCCCGCCTTGTATAACGGTAAAGAAATTCAGGTCTGGAGTTATTTTCATAATTCTACGGAAACATTGGCTTCGAACAGTGTTCACCTGGGAAGCTTTACTTTAGTGTAACACTGATCTCCACCACACCGGTGGAGTTTTTTTTGGTTAGGTGGCTTCGAGAGCCTCAGCCACCTTTGAGGTGTTGGTGTTTATAAGAATTTGTACAGGAACGATGCCTGAGGTTCTGTAGGAGAGGTGGCTTCGAGAGCCTCAGCCACCTTTAATACATTGTTGTTACCTGATAGTTATACTGAACGATGCCTGAGGTTCTGTAGGAGAGGTGGCTTCGAGAGCCTCAGCCACCTTTGATACATTGTTATTATCTGATAGTTATACTGAACGATGCCTGAGGCTCCCGAAGGCAGAGTATAATGTCAAAAGTTTTATCTTTGACCTGTTAAAAACGCAAATGATGAAAGGATGGATGTACATTCTTCTCTGTTCCGACGGAAGTTATTATACCGGGAGTACGAATGATCTTGATCGCAGAATCATACAGCACCAAATTGAAGAGGGTGCCAGCCACACTAAAAAGAGACTTCCCGTAAAATTGGTATATTATGAAGAATATCACCGGATTGATCTTGCTTTCTACCGCGAAAAACAAGTCCAGGGATGGAACAGAAAAAAGAAAGAAGCACTGATTAGCGGGATGCCGGAACTTCTTCCGAAATTGGCAATTGCCTACCGGGATCTAACAAAAGAGTAAGGTGGCTTCGAGTGCCTCATTTAGAGTATTAGTGTTTTATAAGAATTGTACAGGAACGATGCCTGAGGCTCTCGAAGGCAGAGTGTGATTTGATCCTCAGCCACCTTTGGTACATTGTTGTTATCTAATAGTTATACTGAACGATGCGTGAGGCTCTATAGGAGGGGTGGCTTCGAGTGCCTCAGCCACCTTTGATACATTGTTTTTATCTGATAGTTATATGGAACGATGCCTGAGGTTCCCGAAGGCATCGTTACCAAAGCAAAGCCACCCGTTACAGCAAATCTATAACAGGTGGCTTTTATATGAAATCAATATATCGGCGTTATTTTTCTTCTTTCACTGCGGATTTCATGTCTGATAAGGCATGTTTGGAAATCCAGCCGATGATCTGGGAAATGATTCTTGCAATCATTTCGGCTTCGGTTACAGTAGAAATACCAGGTATTGTTTTGGTGTAGGATGATGGTGTTGGTGGCAAAGGCTGCGGAAGGATCAGTCCGGTAACTTCAGGATTTGAACCGTTGGTCGGAATACCGGAATACATTTCAACATGCTGGATGAACAACTGTTCTACAAAATCCTGTATTGATTTTGGAGGAACATTAATTGCCGAAGTTCCCATGGAATGCTGAAGCGTTCCGGGCAGCGAACTGTTTTGAATCCGGGTATACACAGCACCCGACTGTGTAGAATCTACGATTGCATACGTCTGAAGTGCCAGCAATGAGGCTTCAGTCCAGAAATTGGGTGATGGGCCGTAAAGATCGGCTATCTGTTGCAGATCCTGTTTCTGCCATGCGTGAGGTACGACATCCAGGTCATTCCAGTGCATCGTATTCCAGCTTTGGTAAGGAAGCGATTGCTTTTCCCAGCCGGATGGCAATGCAGGAAATGTATTATTGAAAAGATTGGCAAAATTAGTCTCTCCCGGAGTGGCTCCCGCAGTAGGATACACCAGCGTAAGATCAAAAGCCTCCAGCTTTTTCTGTTCCGTAAGATACAGCGCCAAAGTAGGAGAGAGGGCTCCCGCAAGGCTGTGGCCGCAGAAAATTACAGCAGTATTTTCGGAAAGCTGCACACTACTTAAGAATTGCTCAAGCGTAGTTCCCGGAGCTGCGGCAGTTTCTACAGTCGTAAGTCCCAGAAGATTGCTGATTCCCGTAGCGGTTCCGAGTGAAATATAGGGATCGGTACCGTTGTAATCAGATGGACTGAAACTGGATGGATTATACGTACTCCAATTGACCACCTGTGAAACGGAAAAATCTTCAGATTCCCAGTCGTATAAGGAATCGGGGTTGGTGGCGGCGATGGCTACGACGTAGGTTGGCATTACAGGTCCGCCCGGAAATGCCACGGCATCACACTGCGCTACAAATACGGCATTATCGGAAACATCATCGTTGTTTTCCTGCAACAGAGCAGGGCCCCAAACCAGGTTCCAGCTGCCCAGCACCGGCGTAACCGAAGCATCGGCGATAGAAGGACCGGTCTGTCCCAGAACGGTTACAGGCGGAACATTATTCAGGTAGAAAGAAAGGTCGTATTGCAGCTGTTGCTGTAATTCACTCGCGGTACCTTTGTACCCTGAGGAACGGCCCACAAGGCAGGCCATCCCGAATATCTGCTGATAAGCATCTAATGTTGGATTTGTCATGATATTTTTGTTTTTGGTTGATCGTTTTTGTTGAATGAATGCTGATTATTTATTTTTAAATAACAGAGTAAAGTTCGGGACAAATTGTGATTTGCGAATCCGTGAAAATGACTAAAATGAGGGGTAGGTGTTTGTACGGATGATGTCCTGATCATCGTATGTCACTGTAATATTGTTGAGTAAATCATAATGTCTTTACGGTTTTCAGTAAATAATGATTTTGTTTTTTTATTTATATTTGAAAAAAACTTTTACCATGAAAATTGTTCTTACCGAGCAGAATGCGTTGCTGCAATTCTATAATTCAATTTTTACGAAAATATTAACTTAATGTAGATCTTCAATGTATAATTTACTATTCTATTGATTGCAAATAGTACTGTAAATACTTTAAAGAGTGAAAAGCTATTAATATCTTTGATCATATTAAGGGAGTTTAGTTTTAATAGTCTAAACTTTGATAAAGTTAGAAATTATGGAAAATATGACCACGCTTATAAACGAAATAATAAAATTCAGGAATGAAAGGGATTGGGAACAATTTCATAACTCGAAAGATCTGGCTGTTGCCTTATCTGTTGAGGCTTCAGAACTTTTAGAATTATTCTTATGGAAAGAAAATGAAGATTTTAATATTGATAAGCTTAAAGAAGAATTAGCTGATGTTCTGATGTATGCCTTACTTTTAGCCAATAAGCATGACTTAGATATTCACGAAATTATTTTAGATAAAATTAGAAAAAATGCAGAAAAATATCCGGTTGATAAATCAAGAGGTAATGCAACAAAATATAATGAATTGTAGAATTAATATTAATTTATGAACTTTTCTATTCGACAATATCCTTTTGACAATAATCTGGAATCTGAAATAATTGATAATCATAGAGATTTTCTTAACTGGCCACTCGTCTATTTTTTAGAAGAGAATAAAACTAAAGAGGCTTATGTAGGTGAAACAACAGATGTTCTCAGCAGATTAAAAACACATTCTAAAAGTGAAAGAAAGCAGAGATTAAATACTGTCAATTTAATTTTAAGTGATCAGTTTAATAAATCTGCAACTTTAGATGTTGAATCGAATCTTATCAAATATATTTCTGCAGATGGAACGTATTCTCTGCAAAATGGTAATCTAGGTATTTCAAATCATCAATATTATCAGCAAAAAGAAATCTATTGGGAATTATTTAAGAACATTTGGGGGGAATTAAAAGCCTTAGGTATTGCTAGACATTATCTTCACGATATTGATAATTCTGATTTATTCAAATATTCACCTTATAAATCGTTATCAAGGGAACAGATAAAGGGGCTTAGAATGATTCTGAATTGCCTTCTTGATGATAATGCAAAAGTTAGTCTTATACAAGGAGGTGCTGGAACAGGTAAATCTATTTTAGCTATTTTCTTATTTAAACTTTTAAAAACAAATCTGGGTGATTTTAATGAATCAGATTTTGATGAAAATGATATAGATATTTTTCATTTATTAGAATTGGTAAAACAAAAATATGGCGAGTTAAGTATGGCTCTTGTCATTCCCATGGCTTCTTTTCGCCAGACTATTTCTAATGTCTTTAAAAATATAAAAGGGCTCTCAAGTAAAATGGTCATTGGACCTTCCGAAATTGTAAAGCAAAAATATGATTTGCTAATTGTAGATGAAGGTCATCGTTTGCGAAGAAGAGTGAATTTAGGCTCCTATTTTGGAACTTTTGATAAGAACTCTGAAACTCTAGGTCTTGATAAATATACTTCTTCAGAATTAGATTGGGTACAATTGCAAAGTACAAAGTCAATTATCTTTTATGATCAGTTCCAATCTATTAAACCATCTGATGTTTCAAAGGAAAGTTTTTATGCTTTAAAAAATCTTCCAACGACGCGGAATGAAAAGCTACGAACCCAGTTTCGTGTAAAAGGAGGGAATAATTATGTAAAGTTAATTCATCATTTGTTTGATAGAAATATAAATATTGACGATCCGAAAATTAATATTGGCTTTTATGATTTTAAGTTATTTGATGATATCAATGAAATGGTCAATCAAATACAGTTGAAAGAAGATCAAAAAGGTTTATCCAGAATGATTGCTGGTTTTGCATGGGAATGGATTTCTAAAAATGATAAATCGAAGTTCGATATTGTTATTGAAGATACTTTATTACAGTGGAACAGTACTGATAAAGATTGGGTAAATTCCTCCAATGCAATTAATGAAGTGGGGTGTATTCACACTACTCAAGGATATGATCTCAATTATGCGGGAATTATTATAGGACCTGAATTGGATTATGATTTTTCGACTCAAGAGTTTATTATCTATAAAGACCGGTACAAAGATAAAAATGGAAAGAATTCTATCAACGATTCTAAGGTTCTGCTTGATTATGTGATCAATATCTATAAGACTATTTTGTTAAGGGGGATTGAGGGTACCTATATTTATGTCTCTAATCATAATCTTCGTAAATATTTTTCTCAGTTTATTCCGATCTATCAAGAAAAAGATGAACAACAAGCACCTCTGGAAATCTTGGACGAGCCTACCGAAAACACTGTTCCTTTTTATGATTTGGAAATTGCAGCAGGTAGTTTCTCAGATCTGCAATCCGCAGGAGATGCAAAGTTTATTGAAGTTCATAATCTAAACTTACCCCATGATTATTTTATATGTAGAGTAGTCGGCGAATCAATGAATAAAGTTATTCCTAATGGTAGTTTTTGTCTTTTTAGGAAATATACAGGAGGAAGTAGAAATGGTTTAATTATTTTGGTTGAAGGCAGTGATATTTTTGACAGTGAAACCGGAGCTCATTATACCATAAAAAAATACTCAAGTAAAAAAGCAGTTGATGAAGAAGGGTGGCATCATGAAGAAATTACATTGGAACCCTTATCTACAAAAACTTATCAACCCATTATTTTAAGGGATGAAGAAATGTTGAATTTTAAGGTAATTGGAGTGTTTGTGAAGGTTGTGCGGTAATAAAAAACTAAAACTGATAACTATAAAACTATGACAGAGAATTCTACAAACGAGAAGGTATTAAAGTTTCTGACGAATCAACCTTTAGGTGAAGATTTGTTCGAAAATAAATCACAAGATAAAATAGCGCAAGTAATTAGTGACAAAATTATCAATGATCCAGAATTTAAGATTATTGGCATTGATGGTGAATGGGGTTCTGGTAAAAGTAACTTGGTTAGACTGCTTGATAAAAAACTTGAAAATACTCATAAATTTTTTGTTTATGATGTTTGGGGGCATCAAGAAGATGAACAAAGACATTCAATACTTTCTGAGATTACTGATTTTATAACAATTACTGGTATTGTTAATGGAAAAAATGATTGGAATGAGAAACTAAAAATTCTTACTAGTAAACAGAAAAATACAACTACTACAAACATTCCTCATTTAAGTATTGGTTTCATCATTTCACTATTATTAATAATATATATTCCCACGGTAAATACATTTGCAAAAGGACTGCATTTTTATTGGCAAATTATACTTGTTATTTTACCAATCCTTTTATTGTTTAGTTTATTCATATACTATTATTTAAGATTGAGAAACAAAGGATTAAATGATAAACAGAATAAGTTGACAGCTTTTCAAAGATTTAAAAAGTATAGCTTTGACGCGACACAACAGTTATTTAAAATATATAATAATCAAAAAGTTGATGAAACTAAAATAGAGTTAATTAGTGAAAAAGAACCTACTGTAAAAGAATTCCGTAGTTGGATGAGAGATATTGATTCGGATCTAAATCAAAAAGTTGTTATAGTTTTTGATAATTTTGATCGACTTCCCAAAAGACATATATTAAACATATGGTCCTCTATACATATATTTTTTGCGGAGGAAAAATATAAAAATATTAAAGTCATTATTCCTTTTGATAGAGAGCATATCCAAAATGCCTTTAAAGAATTAAACGGTTCAGATACTAAATTTGGGGATGATTATGTAAATAAAACTTTTGATATTGTATTTAGAATTACTTTGCCAATTATGTCTAACTGGAAAAAGTTTTTTACTGACCAATGGAAAAAAGCTTTTGCAAGCTATGATGAAGATGAATTAAGATTGGTTGTCCAAGTTTATGAGTTCTTAAATCGAAGAATAACACCACGAGAAATTATATATTTTATAAACGAAATACTTACAATCAAATTATTAGACAACAATTTTAAAGAAAGATATGTTGCAATTTTTGTTCTAAAAAAAGACGATATTTTAAAGAATCCTCTAAATGCTATAACAAATTTAGAATACCTAAAAGGTTTACAAGCGTTTTATAGCAACGATAAAGATTTTGCAAAACAACTAACTGCAATAGTTTATCATATTGATGTGGAGAAGGCAATAGAACTCATATATACTCAAGAGTTGAAAGATTCAATGAATAAAAATGATGTAGAGCAATTTAATAAAATATGCAAATCTGAATTTATTGACTCTATCTTCAATTCTGCAATTACCGAACTTGAGATTTTAGAAAATCCAATTTTAACATTATCAAAATTAAATGAGGAAACAAATCTTTCAAAATTACATATTAGTCAAGCGTGGGATTTATTTTATAGTAGGATACTAGGATTGGATATTGGTAGCAAGTTAGAAATTGAAAAATGGCAATTAACTTTATTGAAAAATATTTCTGATGATATTTACTTATCTAAATTACTAGCAAATTATTATACATTAATAGATGACAGTAATATAGAAAATTATGCAGATTTGATAGACGATATCTCAAAAGATTTAGGAGATAATAGAATTAGCGCTACTTTAAATGAAAAACCAATCTCTGCTAGTAATTTTATAAAATTAATTGAATACAAAAGTGATGATTTTGAAAAGTATAAATTTAAGCCAAATTATTATCAACTGGATTTGCATCTCTCTAAATTAACAATTGATGAAATTTTTGAATTAGAGCATACTGATATACTTGCTAAAACTGCAAAATTTAGGCAATATCGAGAATCGCTAAGAACTGCATTGAACAAATTTATAGATCAAAATGATATTGAATTAGCAAATAATACTTTAGTTAAAATAAAAGAAACTGTGAAAGAAGCTGGTGATTTGAAAAACTTATTAGAAGATGTTAAGGTTTATAATATTTATGCTAATAATACTTCATCAGATTTACCAATTATAAACGAATTAATTTCTATGAGAATCGCTAAAGGAAATACATTTAGTTCCTCTTACAAAAGTACTTTTAATAATGTTCTTAATACGGAAGATGAAGAGAGGGCTGGTAAAATTGCACAAATAATTTTGCAGTACATCTCTTATGGTGAATTACTTTTATTATCTAAGACATTTGAAAATGCACCATTGTTTAAACAGATTATTTCGTCAATGTTTCCGCTACCTTCTTTAAAAAAGACAGCAAATGTTATTGATTTAATAAACAAATATCAAGAAATTAAAGAAAGTTTAAAAATAGATGATAGTGAATTATTTATCGAATTAAATAAGTGGGCAATTAATAAGGATAATTTTGACGTTAATAAGCTAGATGATGAATTTATTAACGATTCCATTAAGAATCAGGACTCTAGAATGACAAAAGATTTTTTAGAAGTTTTTAATACAGATTTTAAAAATTTTGACAAAGATACTTATGAGGCTGTTTTTGATAATGAATCAGATGTTCATTTCAAATATTTTGCATATTTAGAATTAAAAAATCTTACTCAGGAGTCCTTAGATGTATATGAAAATAAATTTATTGAATTATTAAAAACTGGTAATACGATAAGTAAACAATGGTGGATCATTTTAAAAGTCTATGATTCGAACAATTCCAATATATCAATTATTAACACATTCAAAAATATTTTAGATGGAATTTTAAACTCATCAATTGTGCTCAACATTGGAAAAGCTAAGAATTTATTACCATACTTTATAAAATATAATTTACTACAAGATAGATTTGATGTATTTAGATTAGTAATAAAAAATGATTTTCTTTCAGATACTACATTCATCGAATTGCTAATTAATAATTCAGATTATATAAAGACAATTTATAGAAATGTCTCGCAACAAGATAAAGATGGTTTTAGAAATTTGTTAAATGAAAAACGAGATGATAATACTAAATTTGAAAAGCTAGCTAAAGCACTAGATATCAGGAGATCCCCTAATGATAAATCTGAGAAAAACTAAAATGAAATACACCGATCCCAATTAGTAAAATCATTCATTCATGATAAACAGCTTAACTCACAGGGAAAAACTCCTTGGACTACTTTAGGTGCGTTAATTTATGTGAATGCGAAAGACAATAACTCTATATTTCTCTAAGTGATAATGTAGATGTATCAGAAGAAGAAAAGAAAATTGTTTTTCAAGGACTTTTCATCCGTTCAGTTACTGGATTATTAAAAGAAGATTCATCACCTGCAATGTCAGGTCTTAATTTTGTTGTGAAAAAATTAAATAAATATTTTTTGAATTCAGAAGAGATTAAAAACATAAAACTAAAAAACTATGAATCAAAAAGCACTCATACAAATATGGGGTAAAGCCAGAAGTGGGAAAACAATAACAATTTAGATTATCAAACACGAATTAGAAAAAAAATACATCAATGTTCATCATACTTATTCGTTGCCTTTACTAAGGGGAGAGATTTATGAAATTTTCAATTGCAACGGTTTTGTAATAGGAATGTCGTCGATGGGTGATGAGTTACAATCCCATCTACGCTCTCATCTGAATAATTGCTTTTTACAATGTGATATCATTATTGCTGCAAGCAGAGTATATAATAACGTAGACAGTTTTTTGCGTAAAGAAGCAAAAAACAATAATTTTAGATTGATAAAAGCAATCAACTACAGAATAAATGATAATAGAACTGTTCAGGATGAATGTAGCCAGGAATCTGCAAAGTACATTGTCGATTTAATCGATAAAATTATGAGGGGTATTATCTAATAAGATTAATGTAGAATTCAATCAGATGGAACAAAATTCTCAATCTTTACTTGATTTTAGGACTGAAGTTGATAAAGCTTATTTAGATTTACAATCTTCGCATTATGCCAAAGAAAAAGCATTTATTAGCAAATGCTTTCAGATGTTCGTAGAAGATCGATTTGATAGAGTTAAACTTCGCTTGCATTTAATAGACTCACTATATTCTACACAAATGAATAAACGTTATTATGGCTTGGAAGAATTGGCAGAAGCATTGGCTCAATATTCTGATGAAGAACTAATTGATGAAGCGACTACATATATAAATAACAAAAAGTCTGAGGTTTTAGAAAAACTATTTTATGAAAAGTATGGTTATAATTCTGTAGGTCAAAAAGAGAAAAAAGCGGTTTCTCTTATTTCTAAATATTTGTATTTTCTTACGGGTTACCAATTTCCTATTTATGATAGCTTGGTAAAAATAGCTTATCCAAAAGTGATTATAGAATATCATATTAAAACTGGCTACAAAAAAATTACAGACGCTAATTTTGTACAGGCATTATCTGAACTTAATCGGCTTTCAGAAATTAATAACTTTGAAAAACTGGATAACTACCTTTGGTATTCACAGAAATTAGAAAGCAATAGTTATTCATTAATTTTTAGTAAAGAAGAGCATTTGAAGAAAATCAAATTAGGAAAGTTCATAGGTAATAGAGTAGGTTAATGCTGAAATAGTTGTTTGATGTTGCTTCGCTTCGCTCGCAATGACCCATCAATTCACCACCCCGCCACCAAAAATCCTCACACCATACTCAGTTCCCAGAAACCTCGGATCCCCATGCTTCTCAGACCAGAAGCCGTCGAGCACATCTTTGTTGATCCAACGATAAACAGCAACCCCTTTATAGATCTTTTGGTCGTCACCTTCGTAGCGGAAGTTGATGACTAAAATGCCGTCTTTGTAGAAGCCGGTGCCGTGCTGTTCGTGGTCGCCGATGAGCCATTCGGCAATGATGCGGTTGTTTTCGTCGAGGGATAAAGTCAGGATTCCCTGGTAGGAACTGCCGCCTGCCTCCTCCTGATTGCTGCCCTGAATGGCATAACTTCCCGCGAGATCCTGTATCGTCATAGATGATATTTAGAATGCAAAGGTAAAAAATCAGGCTCATTTTTTTATCTTAGATTTGCAGCATGTTTTACGCAATAGCAGTCATCAGCATTATCACGTTTATCATCTTCGGAATCGATAAAAGAAAAGCGGTGAAGCACCAACGGCGAATCCCGGAGTCCACCTTGTTGTCCCTGACTTTCTTAGGCGGAACGATCGGAGCTTTGCTGGGAATGCTTGTTTTCAGGCATAAAATTTCAAAGAGATCATTTTTGTTGAAGTTCGCATTAATCGTCCTGATTCAGGCTCTGTTTATCTATTTTATCTTTTTAAATGCATAGCCATAAACCAAGCTTCGACGTAACCAAATGTTGGACTATTCAAATAAAGAGTTCTTAAAGAAAAAAATCAAAGATGTTAAACTGTTGTATTCTTTTACCTGTTGAATAACTTTATCAAAGTCTTTGTTTCTTTTGCGGTAAAAATTAATTAGGTAGCATAAACAAGAGCTCCCGGCTTATTAAATATCAAAGATATTCTTAGACTCCTTATAAAATCTTAATGTTAAAAATCAGCATTATAAAAGTTAATCTTTAAACACTATTATATAAATTTACAAAACACCCTCATTATGAATTTGTTAATTAACACAACTTATTAGCAAGTATTTCATTAAAAATCACTACTTTTGCACCCGTAAAAATCTTTTATGCAAAACATTAGAAATATTGCGATCATCGCACACGTTGACCACGGGAAGACCACATTGGTTGACAAGATCATCCACGCTACCAATATTTTCAGGGAAAATCAGGAGAGTGGGGAGTTAATTATGGATAACAACGACCTTGAAAGAGAAAGAGGAATCACGATCTTATCCAAGAATATTTCTGTTACTTATAAAGACACGAAAATTAATGTAATCGATACACCGGGTCACGCCGATTTCGGGGGAGAGGTAGAAAGGGTATTGAAAATGGCAGACGGGGTAATCCTTTTGGTGGATGCCTTCGAAGGACCGATGCCACAGACCAGATTCGTACTTCAGAAAGCACTGGAATTAGGATTAAGACCATTGGTGGTTATCAACAAAGTAGATAAGCCGAACTGTCGTCCGGATGAGGTTCACGATCAGGTATTTGATCTGTTCTTCAACCTTGACGCTACCGAAGAGCAGTTGGATTTCCCAACGTTCTACGGATCATCAAAACAGGGATGGTTCAACACTTCATTGGAGCAGACTGAAGATATTTTCCCTTTGCTGGACGGTATCCTTCAATATGTTCCTGAACCGAAAGTAACGGAAGGAAACCTTCAGATGCAGATTACTTCTCTTGATTATTCTTCTTTCTTAGGAAGAATTGCCATCGGGAAAGTAACAAGAGGCGAGCTTAAAGAATCCCAGTGGATCGGACTGGCTCAGGCAGAAGGTAAAATTGCAAAAGGAAAAGTTAAAGAACTATACGTTTTCGAAGGTTTAGGAAAGAAAAAAGTAACTGAAGTTCAGGCAGGTGATATCTGTGCTGTTGTAGGTTTCGACGCTTTCCAGATCGGAGACTCTTTCGTGGACCTGGAAAATCCTGAACCATTGGAAAGAACGGCGATCGATGAGCCTACCTTGAACATGACGTTCTCTATCAACAATTCACCTTTCTTCGGGAAAGACGGCAAATATGTTACCTCTAACCACCTGAAAGAAAGATTAACCAAAGAATTAGAGAAAAACTTAGCATTAAGAGTACAGCAGACCGACGATGCCAATACTTTCCTTGTATTCGGTAGAGGGATCCTTCACTTATCGGTTTTGATCGAAACCATGAGAAGAGAAGGGTACGAAATGACGATCGGTCAGCCACAGGTTATCCTTAGAGAAATCGACGGAGTAAGCTGTGAGCCTTACGAATCTTTGGTAGTAGACGTTCCTGAAGAGTATGCTTCAAGAGTAATCGATCTGGCTACCCAGAGAAAAGGAGATCTTCACATTATGGAAACGAAAGGCGAAATGCAGCATATGGAATTCGAAATTCCTTCAAGAGGTCTGATCGGATTGCGTTCCCAGATGCTAACCGCTACCGCCGGAGAAGCCATTATGGCGCACCGTTTCACGGAATACAAGCCTTTCAAAGGAGCCATTCCGGGAAGAAACAATGGGGTGTTGATCAGCAAAACCCAAGGTCCTGCAACAGAATATTCCATCAACAAACTACAGGACAGAGGTAAGTTCTTCGTAGATCCGGGAGAGGAAATCTATGCAGGAATGATTATCGGAGAACAGAACAAACCTGGAGATCTTGTGGTAAACATCGTTGAAGCAAAACAGCTGAATAACATGAGAGCTGCGGGTAAAGATAAAGATACCGGTGTTGCTCCGAAAATCTTATTCTCACTGGAAGAATGTATGGAATACATCCAGGCTGATGAAGCCATCGAGGTAACTCCGAATTTCATCCGTATGAGAAAGAAACTCCTTTCCGAAGAAGAAAGAAAAAAAGTGGAAAGATCAGCAAAAGCCTAATCCCACTTTCACTAATATCAAAGCTCCGAATTCCGGAGCTTTTTTTGTTTAAATAATACCTATATAAAATCTGCGCCATCCGTTAAATCAGCGGGAGAATAAAACTTAGCTTTCTTTCTGTAGCATTTTATCTCTTTGCGCTCTTCGCTGAGTGAAACGCCTTTGCGCCCTTAAAAACATTTAGTAGTCAAAAAAAACTCTTCGCGCTCTTTGCGTTAAAAATACATTACGATATCAAGATGCTTCCAGCATGACAATCTCCTGATAAGTAAAGGTTAAAAAAAATCTGCGCCATCCGTGAAATCAGCGGGAGAAATTAAAATACATTACTTTCTAAAATTCTCTGCACTCTTCGCTAAGTAGAACGCCTTTGTGCCCTTAAAAACACTTAGTATTCAAAAAACTCTTCGCGCTCTTTGCGTTTAAAAATACATTACGATATCAAGATGCTTCCAGCATGACAATTTCCCGATGAAGTAAAAGCGCTCAGCATATTTACAAGCTTTAAAAAGTTTACGGAATAAGATCCGCTCCATCCGTGAAATCAGCGGGAGAATAAAAACTTAATTTGCTTTCTGTACCATTTCACCTCTTCGCTGAGTAGAACGCCTTTGCGTCCTTAAAAACGTTTAGTAGTTAAAAACTCTTTGCGTCCTTTGCGTTAAAAACATTTCGATATCAAGATGCTTACAGCATGACAACCTCCTGATAAAATAAAAGCGCTCAGCATATTTAAGCTTTAAACAGTTTATGGAATAAGATCTGCGCCATCCGTGAAATCAGCGGGAGAATAAAAACTTAATTTGCTTTCTGTACCATTTCACCTCTTCGCTGAGTAGAACGCCTTTGCGTCCTTAAAAACGTTTAGTAGTTAAAAACTCTTTGCGTCCTTTGCGTTAAAAACATTTCGATATCAAGATGCTTACAGCATGACAACCTCCTGATAAAATAAAAGCGCTCAGCATATTTACAAGCTTTAAACAGTTTACGGAATAAGATCTTCTGCGCCATCCGTGAAATCAGCGGGAGCATTTTATCTCTTCACGCTCTTCGCTGAGTAGAACGCCTTTGCGACCTTAAAAACACTTAGTAGTCAAAAAACCTTCGCGCGCTTTGCGTTTAAAAATACATTACTACTCAAAAAAATCTTTACGTTCTTAGCTTTTAACTAATTTTATTATCGTAATTTAAATCAACAAAATAAATTAATGTAGTTTTGCAGATATGAGAATAAATTACTTAAAACTAATCATATTATCAGGAGTTTTTACATCATTCATGGCTTGTTCCACACAGAATAATGCAGTAAAAGCTTCCATGCCTTCAAAAAATACCGCTAAAAATAAAACTTCACCACCAGCTGGCCCAAAACCGGAAGCTGTAATTCCGCCCGATGAAACCTTCAGGACGGTGCTCCCTGAAATTAAAAGAGAATTCCGCGGCGCCTGGATTGCCAGTGTGGCCAACATCAACTGGCCTTCAAGAAATAACCTTTCCGTTGATCAGCAGAAGGCAGAGGCGATCAGCATGCTGGATATGCTGAAAGATAATAATTTCAATGCCGTGATCTTCCAGGTGAGACCTTCCGGCGATGCTTTATACACCAGTAATATCGAACCTTGGTCCTACTTTCTGACGGGTAAGACCGGAACGGCGCCTTATCCCAATTATGATCCGCTGCAGTTCTGGATTGAAGAAGCCCATAAAAGAGGTCTCGAGCTTCACGTTTGGCTGAATCCTTACCGTGCCCATCATTCCAACGGAGGAACGCCCAACAGTTTGTCAATGGTGAATAAACTTTCGGACATTGTGATCAGATTGAAGAACGGAATGTACTGGTTTGATCCTGCTAATCCGAAAACCCAGGGCCACGTTTCCAATGTAGTGAAAGATATTGTAAAGCGTTATGATATTGATGCTGTTCATTTTGACGATTATTTTTATCCGTATGCTACCTACAACAAAGGAGCAGATTTTCCTGATAATGCAAGCTGGAACGAATATCTCAGAAACGGAGGGACATTATCAAGAGCAGATTGGCGAAGGGATAACGTAAACAAATTTGTGGAAAGGATCTATAAGGAAATCCATGCTGAGAAAAACTATGTCCGGTTCGGGATCAGCCCGTTCGGAATCTGGAAACCGGGTTATCCGCAGGGGATTGTAGGATCCTCTCAGTATGACGAATTATATGCTGATGCTAAATTATGGCTGAATAAAGGCTGGGTAGATTATTTCTCGCCCCAGCTGTACTGGCCGGTAGAATCAAAAGGGCAGCCTTTTGAACCTTTATTGCAATGGTGGAAATCAGAAAATACCTTAAACCGTCATCTCTGGCCGGGATTGAATACCGTGGAAATAAGATCTTCTGACCGCCCTGCAGAAATTAAAAATCAGATTAATATTTCAAGACAGGTGTTGGGAAATAATGCCGGCGAAATCCATTGGAGTATTGCCGGACTCACCAAAAATCCGGGCATGCTTCCGGCACTAAAGAACGGACCTTATAAAGAGAAAGCCCTGGTTCCGAAAACACCTTGGCTGAAAGCGATACCTTTACAGACACCAAGCCTGTTCATTAATGATAACGGAAGTTTTATACAGGTAAGCTGGAGTACAAAAAATATAAAGGAGGTTTTCCAATGGGTACTTTTTACGCAGTACAACGGTATTTGGGAAACCGAAATCCTGACGCTTGATCAGCTTTCAAAAGAAATTCCGAAGTCTAAAGACGGAAAAACCTTAAATGCAGTTGCTATAAAAGCTATCGACCGGTTAGGAAACGAAAGTGATTATACAGCAAAACAGATTAAATAAGTACTGAAGCTGTCTCAAAAATAGTAGTGAAGAATCTTAAACTTTTATTATAGAGATTCTTCGCTGCTCTCAGAATGACAACTATAACACAATCATCTGCGAAATCTGCGGGCAATAAAAAAATTCATCATTCCGCTTTGCTCTATTCAGAATAACAAAAAAACCACACGATCATCTGTGGCCATCTGAGAAATCTGTGGTTGAAAAAAGATTCTTTTTCAATAATCAGATCACATATTCAACGCCCCATTTATGCAGTTCGTTAATAATAGGTTCTAATTTTTCGCCTTTTGTCGTTAAAGTATACTCAACCGTTGGAGGAACCGTTGCAAATACCTCTCTAATCACAATTCCGTTGGCTTCCATATTCTTCAGTTCTTTCACGAGCATTCGGGTACTGATATTGGGAATAAGCCTTTCCAGTTCACTGAAACGTTTTTTACCGGTGAACAGTGCATAAATGATGGACATCGACCATTTTCCGCCAATAACGCCCAGTATTTCCTGAAGCGCACATTTTTCTTCAGGATGTTCTATATTTTTTTTAGCCATAACTGATTGATTATGTTTAATACTTTACTTTATGTTATTACTATACATTGTTGTAACTACTTGCAAAAGTAAAGTATTGTAATTTACTTTGCAACTCATTTAAACAAAAAAAATATGAATCATTCATTAAAGGAAATGGTTGCTCTGGTAACAGGAGGAACAAAAGGCATTGGCAAAGCGATCGCCGATCGTTTAAGCAATTCAGGTATTCAGGTGGTAATAACAGCCCGTAAAGCTCCTGCAGAAAATAAAGAAGGACAATATTTTATTCAAGCAGATCTTGCTGAGCCTGAAAGTGCGAAAATCATTGCTGCGGAGATTCTGGAAAAATACGGAAGAATAGATATTATCGTTAATAATGCGGGAGCCAATTTAAGTCCGGGCGGAGGTTTCAGTACACTTTCCGATGAGCACTGGAATAATGACTGGCAGACGAATTTTATGTCGGTGGTACGGATCAACAAAGCATTATTGCCGGTAATGATCGAACAAAAAAGCGGAGTGATTGTAAACATTTCTACGGGAGCGGCGAAACTGCCGGTGTGGGAAATGACCATGTCATATTCTTCCGCAAAAGCAGCACTGAACGCTTACAGTAAAGCATTGGCCAATGAAGTGGCCGCCCATGGAATCCGTGTTAATGTAGTATCGCCCGGATTGGTAGAGACACCGCTCATGCTGGAATTCATTCAGAATATGGCGCAGTCATCTTCCGTTACGCCGGAAGAAGCTTATCAATCAGTCATGCAAAAGCTGAATGTTCCGATGGGAAGAATGGCTGAACCTGATGAAGTTGCAAGTCTTGTCGCTTATCTTGTTTCCCCTGAAGCGAAATACATCACAGGAGTGAATTATTCGGTTGATGGAGGTGCTTTACCTACGATCTGATATTTAAAATAAATGACGGAAACAAATTCCCCTCCTTTGGATGGGTGGATTCGACCACAGGGAGAAGACGGGTGGTTCTGTAAAGTTGAATTGTAAAATTAATGACATTCACCCTAGCCTCGATTGCAGAGAAAATCCTTTTTGCATGTTTCGACAGGCAAAGCCTGACAGCGGTGGGGTGCAAAAAGATTGCAACGGAAAGCGGGAAAAGCTCCCTAAAAAGTATAAATAGACATTCAGCGAAGTCAGAAATCTTCGGAAGATTGAAAAGCATTGCTGACAAAAACTGACGATCCATAAGTACAGAAGTTTAGAATAACTATAAATTGTTTATGTAAAATTAAGATATTCAATGTTTTATAAATACCACAAAAACAAAATAGGGTGATCAAATCTTCTCGGAATCATTTTTGCATCGTATTGATTCATAATCACTAAAAAATATGAATTATGAATACCAACAGACTTTCCGAAGCGATGGAAAAAGCGCTTAGTGATCAGATGAATAAAGAGATCCATGCATCACATGTTTTTTTATCTTACGGAATTTGGGCAGACGATAAAGGATACCAGGGAATTGCCAATTTCCTTTACAGACACGCGCAGGAAGAAAGAAACCATTCCATCAAATTTATGGAATATGTTCTGAACAGGGGAGGAAAACCGAAAGTGGAAGCTATACCTGCTCCACCAGCCGATCCTGAATCTCTTACCGCATGTTTTGAAGGCGTATTCAAACACGAAGTGGACAATACGACTGCGATTTACAGACTGGTAGATATGGCATTAGAGGAAAAAGACTGGGCGACATGGAACTTTATGCAGTGGTTCGTTCAGGAACAGATCGAAGAAGAAACCCTTGCGATGAACCTTATGGATAAACTGAAAATTGCAGGTGGTGACCGTGCTACTGACGAGTCTCTGTTTACTTTAGATAAAACGCTGGAAAATGCACCAAACGATGTTCCGCTTGCTCAGGAAGCGACGGGTGACAATCCATAAAACAATTCCGGTGAATTCAATACATAAAAATCTGTCAGGTTGCTGGCAGATTTTTTTATTATGAAACTCCCTTTAAAATCACTATCTTTGCACACTCATAATTCAAAGATTATAGTTTCGGGTTTAATTTGATGTTTATATAAACTTTAAGCCTAACTCTAAACATTAAACCTTGAATTTTAAACATTAAATTTGAATCTAACGTTATGAAATGTGGAATCGTAGGCTTACCGAATGTAGGTAAATCAACTCTTTTTAACTGTCTGAGCAACGCAAAAGCCCAGTCGGCCAACTATCCTTTCTGTACCATAGAACCCAACCTGGGAACAGTTTCCGTACCGGACCAGAGATTGTTTGAGCTGGAAAAAATAGTAAAACCTGAAAGAGTTTTGCCGGCGGTTGTAGAAATCGTGGACATTGCAGGATTGGTGAAAGGAGCGAGCAAGGGAGAAGGACTGGGGAACCAGTTTTTGGCCAATATCCGCGAATGTGAAGCCATTATACACGTATTAAGATGTTTTGATAACGGAAACATTGTACACGTAGAAGGTTCCGTAGATCCGTTAAGAGACAAAGAAATAATCGATATCGAGCTTCAGCTGAAAGACCTTGAAACCGTTGGAAAAGCGGTTGAAAAAGCTAAGAAATTCATTAAATCCGGAAAGAAGGAAGATATTCTGACGTATGAAACGCTTCAGAGCCTTCAGAAATTTTTGGAAGACGGTAAAAACGCCAGAGAATTTTCAACGGATGATTTTACTAAAACAATCATCGGAGAAGTTCAGCTGCTGACTAATAAACCGGTGCTTTACGTTTGTAATGTGGATGAAAACTCCATTAAAAACGGAAACGAATGGATCGGCAAAATTGAAGAAATGGCTAAAAACGAAGGAGCGGAAGTAGTGGTATTGGCTGCTCAGATTGAAGCAGATATCAACGAACTGGAAACCTACGAAGAAAGAGAGATTTTCCTTGAAGAATTGGGACTTACAGAACCGGGTGTTAACCGTCTGATCAGAAAAGCTTATGATCTGTTAAAACTTCAGACCTATTTTACGGCAGGAGTTAAGGAGGTAAGAGCCTGGACGATTGGGCAGGGATGGACGGCGCCTCAGGCGGCTGGAGTAATCCACACCGATTTTGAGAAAGGTTTTATCCGTGCAGAAGTTATTAAATATGATGATTATATGCAGTACGGTTCCGAAGCGAAAGTAAAAGAAGCCGGAAAGCTTTCTGTTGAAGGTAAAGAATATATTGTGAAAGATGGCGACATCATGCACTTCAGATTCAACGTATAAGAAAATATTAAAGTTAGTTATAGAAAAACGCTTCCGATCTATTTTGGGAGCGTTTTTTGCATTCATGTCCGAAACTTTTATTCATGAAGCTTATATATTTTCTCGCATTTATATTCCTTTTTTCGTGTTCGGAAACTGTGGAAGACCGTTGCTTTGCCGGTTTGAAAGAGAAATTAACTTTCTATCAGGAAAAAAAGCCCTTTACCGTAGATCAGATCATGGAGAATAAACCGGATTATCTTGAAATTATACATCTTAAAAAATACCGGTCCTTTAAACAAGATAGTATTGAATCAATACACCGTTATGAATCCGATGAAGTTCAGGAGGAAAGATGGAAGGCGCATCAGAAAGAATATAAAGTATTTAAAGATTACTTTTCAGACCAATTTTCTTTCTCTCAAAAACAGCAGTTCGGAAACAAACTGTATGCATTAGGAACAAATAATCTTGGCTTCTGGCTGCTTGCTATTGAAAATAACAAATCTTCCGCATACTTTTTGGGTCTGAGTTTTAGTCATTATTATATTAATACTATTCAGCAAAAACCCATTATCAATGGTGGTTTTCTTGAATTGGAAGGTAGTCTCGTAAAAATAGTGAAGGTTCCCGGATTGCCTGGATATGATGACTATTCAGCGATCCGTGACGGTAATTTTTTCAGAATAAATTTAAAAGATCTTATACAAGATACGGATCATGATGGCTACAATGATATTTTTGAGAAATGCTTTGGTCTGAACCCTGATGATAAAGATTCTGACGGTGACGGAATTAATGATTTTGATGACCTTAATCCCATGTTCATATCTTCGAAAAATAAGTTTACCGAGCTTTATGAATTATTGATGCTTCAATATGGAGACACTGAAGGTAATTTAAATAAAATGCATTACACATTCACTGTTTTTGAAAATGATTGCGATTACTTTCACCAGGTCAGTACGGATTACAGGGTTTTATTTATACCGGAAAACGACAATAAGAAAACCTATTATGTGAAGATGACAGATGTCACAAGCGATACGATTTCCAAAATAAAGAAAGATAAAAACAATCCGGATCAATATTATATCTCAAAATCAGGCAGCAGTTATGAGCGTGACTAT
The DNA here is from genome assembly GCF_025736815.1 of Chryseobacterium sp. PET-29. Lineage (NCBI taxonomy): Bacteria > Pseudomonadati > Bacteroidota > Flavobacteriia > Flavobacteriales > Weeksellaceae > Chryseobacterium > Chryseobacterium sp. PET-29. The sequence goes on from NZ_CP107053.1 coordinate 669,659, forward strand.
TCTGCAGAATACAAAAACGGGAAATGGGAGCTTGAAATGATCGGAGGAATTGACATTTAATTTTATATTCAATATTTCGTACATTTGAATTATACAAATTTAGATATGGAAAAAACAGCACATACTTCCTATGCATCACTGGATGATTTTTACCGTGAAATGACTTCCAAGCTGGGAGCGGATATCGAAAGTATATTTCCCAAAGGCCTGCATAAAGAAATCGGGCATTTTAATGTATTTGATATTGCGCAGACCATAGAAAAGGTGAAGCTTACTTCCGAAATGCCCTACAACAGGAGAAAATATTATAAGATAAGCCTGATAAGAGGTAGAAACAGAGCGGAATACGCAGATAAAATCATTCAGATAAAAAACAATGCTTTATTGTTTGCAACTCCGAAAGTTCCTTACCACTGGATTCCCGAAGACAATAACCAGTCAGGAAGTTTTTGTGTATTTACCGAAGATTTCTTTATTAAAGATAAATCATACAACACCCTCGAAGACCTGCCGATCTTCCAGCCCGGAAATATTCCTTTATTTGAAATTGATGATGAATTGGCAGACGAAATCGAACAGCTGTACCTGAAGATGAAAAAAGAAATAGACTCCGATTATATTTTTAAATATGATCTGATCCGGAATTACGTGCTGGAGCTTATTCATTACGGACAGAAACTGCAGCCTGCCTCAAAATTATCAACCTCCAATGATGCTTCTCTAAGGGTAGTTTCCCTCTTTATCGAATTGCTGGAAAGACAGTTTCCCATCGAGTCCTCCGACCAGAGACTACAGCTGAAAACTGCAAAAGATTACGCCGACAGGTTAGCGGTTCATGTGAATTATTTAAACAAAAAACTAAAAGAAAGCACCGGAAAAACCACAACGGAAATCATTGCCGAAAGAATTGTGCAGGAAGCGAAAATTATGCTCAGGCAGACCCGCTGGAATATCTCCGAAATTTCTTATGCTCTGGGTTTTGAAGAGATCGCCCATTTTTCCAACTTCTTTAAAAAGAAAACTTCACTGGCACCGATGGAATTCCGTTCGTGATTTGAATTTTGCAAATTTCAGTTTGATTAAAGCAAACGGTCGCGGCCCGAAATAGCTGAACTTTGTTTCATCAAAAAAATAAAACATAATGGAAGCAAGAACAAAAATTGCATTAGTTACAGGCGGAAGCCGTGGTTTAGGAAGAAATTCAGCAGTTAAGATCGCTCAGAAAGGCCTAGATGTCATTATCACTTATAATAGCAACAAAGAAGAAGCGGACAAAGTAGTAAGTGAAATCCAGGCATTGGGAAGAAAGGCCATTGCTTATCAGCTCAACACGAAAGATACAGGAAGCTTTGACGCTTTTGTAAAAACGGTAGGAGATCATCTTGAGGAAAATACAGGCAGCAGAAATATCGATTTTCTGATCAATAATGCCGGAACAGCACTGTATGCACCGATTCCTGATGTTACCGAAGAGCAGCTGGATGATGTGGTTGATATTCACTTCAAAGGCGTATTTTTCCTGACCCAGAAATTTTTACCGTACATGAATGATAACGGAGGAATCATCAATATTTCTTCAGGCCTGGCTCGATTTGCATTACCGGGATCTTCTGTATACGGCTCGATCAAAGCGGGCGTTGAAATGTTGACAAAGTATATGGCTAAAGAGCTGGGTCCAAGAAAAATTAAAGTAAATGTTGTGGCACCGGGAGCGATAGAAACGGATTTCGGAGGAGGAAGAACAAGGGATGATGAGCATATTAATGCCATGGTTGCAGCCAATACAGCTTTAGGAAGAGCAGGATTACCGGACGATATCGGTGGAGTGGTGGCTTTCCTCTGTACTGAAGATGCTGGATGGATCAATGGCCAGAGAATTGAAGCGTCCGGCGGAATGTTTTTATAATAATAATTAAAACGGGTGATTGAGGTTCTCAAAATCATCGGTTTTAAATTGGTAATTGATACTGTCAAAATCACCAATTTAGAAAAAGAGGCCCTGAAACTACACTATCGCCTGTGAAAATCCGTGCAACGCGTGGAAGTTTTAACCACAAAGTCACAAAAGCTTTTTAAACACATGAGCCACATTAGATGTAGGGATAAAGTTTTGCGTATATTTTAGAACACATAAGTTTTTAAAAAATCATTGATTTTTTTTCTGATGTGGTCTACAATATTTTCAACAAATCAAAAAATTTTCTGTGACTCTTGTGTAAATACAATTCTATGTGAAAAGCCTCAGGTTCATCGGTGGCTATTATTCTCGAAATTTGTGGCTCAGGTTTTCGGAATCACAAAAAAAAGTGACTGAGGTTCTCTGAGTCACAAAAAAGGTGGCTGAGGTTCTCGAAGCCACCTTTTTTATTTATATTTTACACAAATTGTCGATTGCTTTTTCCAACGTTTCCTGTTTTTTGGCAAAGCATAGTCGGATCACATGTTCGTTCCGCTTATTTTGATAAAAAGATGAAAACGGAACGCTGGCTACTTTATGAGTAATGGTAAGCTCCCGTGCAAAATCAATATCCCTCTTATCGGATATTGCATCATATTTCAAAGCCTGAAAATACGTTCCTTCACAATCCAGCAGCTCAAACGAAGTATTCGATAATCCTTGTCTTAAAAAATCTCTTTTTTCCTGAAAGAAGGCGCTCAAACCCTTGTAATGATCAGGGTTTTTCATGTATTCTGCCAAAGCAAGCTGCATCGGTGTATTAACAGAGAAAACATTGAACTGGTGCACTTTTCTGAATTCATTCATCAGGTTTTCCGGAGCGGCGCAATATCCTGTTTTCCAGCCGGTCACATGAAACAGTTTTCCGAAAGAAGCCACCAGCAGACTTCTTTCTTTCAGTTCCGGGTATTTGCAGATGCTTAAATGCGGTTTCCCGTCAAAAATTATATTTTCATATACTTCGTCACTTAATATAAGAATGGAAGTGTCTTTAACAATTGAAATCAGTTGCTGAATGTCATATTCTTTTAAAATTTTTCCGGCAGGATTGTTAGGATTGTTGATGATGATCATTCTTGTTTTTTTCGTAACCAGATTCTTTACGGTGTCCCAGTCGATTTCATAATCCGGGGCTTTCATTTCAAAACGTTTTACAATGCCACCGAAAAGCTCAACCGTAGGTTCGTAGCAGTCGTATGCGGGTTCAAAAATAATCACTTCATCATCTTTCTTTATAAAACTTGCAATCGCCGTAAAAATAGCCTGCGTACCTCCTGCGGTGACCGTGATTTCCAGATCCGGATGATAAACTGCCTGATGGGCACTCTCGATTTTTTTGGCGATTTCTTCCTTTAAACCGATCATTCCGCCCATCGGCGCATACTGGTTAAATCCTTTTTTGATAAAACGATCAACATAGTTTAACAGCTCAGGATCCGGCATGAAATCCGGGAATCCCTGTGATAGATTAATCGCCTCGTTTTCATTGGCAAGCTGTGTCATCTGGCTGAATATGGTTGTTCCTACGTTGGAAAGCTTTGACAGTGGGAGTTGTATCATGAAAGTCTTTTAGAATACCGAATTTAATTCAAAATTTTTAATATTAGGATATACAGTTGTATTTTGACTTAAATAGTGTCAAAGATTTAGTTATTTAACAATTCCCTTCAAAGTCAAAGGTAATATTGTATCGAATTTTGAAATGCTTTTATCTGTTATTAAAAAAAACTTTTTAATAGTAGCTCCACTATCATTATACTTAGTAGGATCATATTTAATTTTTATAAAAACAGTATCATTTTTAAAGTAAAGCCCTTTTTTTACATTGCTTTGAGTACAATCACAACCTTCTTTTACTCCATATACTTTCAAACTATCATATTTAGAATTAATATACCTGAAAGTATATTCATATATTACGTTTTTATTTTTATCAAAAGTACCAAAATCATGTATTAAATTTTCTTTGTCTCCGTTAAAAACTACTTTTTCAGAAGTTTTATAGGTGAGCAAACATAAAATTATTAATATTAAAAAGGCAATAATAATATATAGATATTTTTTATTCACTGGTGTTTTTTCTTTTTTTAATGTAAACCTCTAATCCCATCATTACATTAGTGTACGCTCCAGATTTTTTTGAAAGACTAAATGCTCCCCAACCAATTTTTTCATCGTAGCGAGTGTAGGTTAATATTTCATTATAAGTTGTTAATCTAACGGAAGGACCAATGTTTTTATCTTTAACCCCGTCATGCAGCCACTTCACAGCGACCAAAACTCCTTCTTCAGGAAAAGAAATATGGTAATTTTCAACATTAATTTTTACATTAGTTCTTTTTCTGTTTTTGGGAGTATAGATAATTTGTTGAGTATTTAACTTTTCACCCGGCTCACCGGTTAAAGCATTAATTTTGTAAAAATTAATCTCTAAGTCAACAAGTTTATAGTCGGAATCTGTTTTATGTAAGAATAAAACGACATTACTTATTCTACCTTTTTGTTTTAAATTATTTTCAAACCTAAGCCCCATTTCGTAGGAAGAAGGAGAGTTACCAATTGCTAATCGACTGTTAATTTCTTGTTTTAACCCATATGCATAATCTATTTTCTCATAATCTTTGTCATTGATTACAACAGTCTCTATATCTGTATATTTTTCCGTTAAGGTATCTTTTTTGAATTCTTGCTGAGCATTAATAAATAAACTCATCGTAATTAGAAAGACTTGTAGTATATTTTTCATTATTCTTAATTATAAAAGCAGCTACCTCAAAACTGCTATATTGTATTTATATCTGAAAATTATTCTTTTTTGAATAATTTTCAAATTTATTTTGAGGTAGCTTTAGAGTTATGAATCAGCTATTATGCAAACCCAGGTCCGCAACCAATAAGCCTTGGTTCTTCTTCCCATTCGATTAAACCCCACAATATACTATGAGTTACAATCTGGTAGTAACATCCTGCGGAATCTTTCCAGATGTAGCCACCTGTTCTTGCTTGTATTTGATTGTTTGTTAAAGATGCACTTGCCATAAGTGCAAAAGCTGACATAATAACTAGCTTTTTCATGTTTTTAAAGAATTTTAATTTTTTTTCACCTACTTATTTTGTTTAATTCTTCAACAGAGAGATTTTAAACTTTTCTTCCAAAAGCAAAATATATCATGCTTATTTAAGAAGGCTGGTTTTCGGCTCGTCCTGCCCGTTTTCAATATTTTATCAGTCTGTTCGGTTTTTTAAAATTTTCTGTGCTGTCCTTTTAATACGCAAAATAAAAACGGAACATCTTTAAAATATTTTCAAGTATTTCGTCTCTTATTATTTAAATCACTTACTTGTAAAAGAAAAGAAGCTCCCTCCGGTGTTTTTGTTTCAGACGTTTCCGAAGACCCATTCCTTTGGGCGGTCTCATTTCGGAATTCCCCGACCATGTTATCCTTTTGGCGGGATCCATTCGGAGAATTCCGAAAGCCTGCTCTTTTCGGCGGAACGGCTTCGGCTGCTCCCGATACCTTCCTCCCTTGGGCGGTAGCTCTAGGAAGGCGTTTGCGGAGATTCTGGGTTTTGGTCTTCACCTCCGCTTTCTTTCGTGCTGGTATATTTGGTAACGGCAAGATTATATTGATTTACCAGGCTGCTGAGCTTTGCAATTAACTGATCGTATTCTGTACTCGGGGTAAGCAAAGCATGGGCTTCTATATGCTGTTTCAGCGTTCGGTAGGCTTCTGTAGATATTATTCTGGCATTAGCCAGTACGCCTGTTTCTACTTCCGAAAGCTGTACGGTTCGGGCAACATATTTGTCATTAAAATTTTGGTTGGAAGTTTTTAATTCATTTACCCAGGCAGTGAGCTGCAGCTGGGAAATTTTGTCGCTGTGTTTTTCTTCCCACTCTGCCAGGATGCTATTGATGGTTGCCGTTTCCAGCTGGTACCGAAGCTTGTAAATACGTTCCCCGAAACGGTTGAGAATGTCTAAAAGAGCAAAAGCATTGTTTTTAATGATAGGATCGAAGTGGTACTGCCATGCCTCCAGCATCATTTTGATGCCAATAACGGCGTTGTCTCTCTGAGCATCCAGCGCTTGGATTTCTGGTGTAATATCACTGCCGGTATAAGGCAGATAGGCATTGTTGAAATTTTGTGCTGCTGTTTGCAGGGCTGTTCGTTGATTGCCCAGATTTAATTGGTTGGCAATGGTTTGAGGTAATAATTCCAATACATTGTTTACAAATTGTAAAAAGTCTCCATTGCGGTACTTTTCCAGATTGGCGGTTGTAATCATAAGTGTTTTATTTTAAAATTGAATTGTAAATTTAAAAATTTTAGATAAGCAACCAAATTTAAAATTCACTTTCACTGGAGATATTTTTGTTTTTTTACAGCTTGTATTTAATTATAAGGTATTATAAACCAAGCTAATATCGGAAAGTAATCAAAAGATTCAATAGTTTTCTTCAAATTGTTACTTGTAAGTTATATCTATAAATAGTTTACAAAATTTAAACATTATAACAATAGTTTATTTTGGATGTTTATTTCAATTTGCCAAAAGCAGAGTTGAAAATTCCACAATATTATCTTATTTCCTGATTAAAGTTTTAATTAAATTCGGTTTATTATTTTTTTATTTTGTGAAATAAAGTAATTACAGGTTTGTACTTGTAAAACCGTGGGTTTTCAGCAAAATATTCGTGAAAAATAATGTAAAACCTTCGGATATATTTCTTCAATTTCGTATTTTTGTATGTTTGCTGAAATTACATATGTCACAAGAAATAAATCCAATCTATTCCGAAGATAATATCAGAACCCTCGATTGGCAGGAACACATCCGTTTGCGCCCCGGAATGTACATCGGGAAGCTGGGAGACGGTTCTTCTGCCGATGATGGTATATACATTTTACTTAAAGAAATACTGGACAACTCCATTGATGAGTTCAGGATGAAATCCGGTAAAAGAATCGAAATAAAAGTAGATGACGGTAAGGTTACCATCCGTGATTTCGGAAGGGGTATTCCACTTGGAAAAGTAGTGGATGCTGTTTCTAAAATGAATACCGGGGGTAAGTACGACAGCAAAGCTTTCAAAAAATCCGTTGGTCTGAATGGAGTAGGTACAAAAGCGGTAAATGCACTTTCCGAATATTTCCGCGTCCGCTCATTCCGGGACGGGAGGTTAAAGATGGCTGAGTTTTCCAAAGGAATGATCACCGAAAATTACGATGAAAAAGATACCTCAGACCGAAACGGAACCGAGATCTCTTTTATTCCGGACGGCGATATTTTCCTGAATTTTAAATTCAGAAAAGAATACATCGAAAGAATGCTCCGGAATTACGCATACCTGAATCCCGGGCTTAAAATATTTTTCAACGGCGAAACTTTTTATTCCGAAAACGGACTTAAAGATTTGCTGGAAGAGGAGCTGGAAAATGAAACACTTTATCCTATCGTTCATCTGAAAGATAATGATATCGAAGTGGCAATCACGCATACGGATAAATCCCAGACGGAAACGTATTTTTCTTTCGTTAACGGGCAGAACACTACGCAGGGAGGGACGCATCTCAATGCTTTCCGTGAAGCTTATGTGAAAACAATCCGTGAATTCTTCAATAAAAATTTCGACGCTTCGGATGTCAGAAAATCAATTGTAGCGGCAATTTCCATCAATGTGGAAGAACCTGTTTTTGAATCTCAGACCAAAACAAAACTGGGTTCAAATGATATCGGACCAAACGGGCCTACCGTAAGAACTTTTGTAATTGATTTCCTGAAGAGTAAACTCGATAATTTTTTACATAAAAATCCTGAAGTAGCAGAGGCTATTCAAAGAAAAATTTTAATTTCCGAAAGAGAAAGAAAAGAACTTTCCGGAATTCAGAAGCTGGCCAGAGAACGGGCTAAAAAAGTTTCTCTTCACAATAAAAAGCTTCGGGATTGCAGGCAGCATTACAATGATCAGAAGAATGAAAGAAAAGGGGAAACCCAGATCTTCATTACAGAAGGGGATTCTGCATCAGGATCCATCACAAAATCCAGGGATGTAGAAACACAGGCCGTATTTTCATTAAAAGGTAAGCCTTTAAATTGCTACGGATTAACGAAAAAAGTAGTGTATGAAAACGAGGAATTCAATCTGCTGCAGGCTGCCCTGAATATTGAAGAAAGCTTGGAAGACCTGAGGTACAATCAGGTGATTATCGCCACGGATGCTGATGTAGACGGGATGCACATCCGCCTGCTGATGATCACATTCTTTTTACAGTTCTTCCCGGATCTTATCAAAAACGGACACCTTTACATTCTTCAGACCCCATTATTCAGGGTAAGAAATAAAAAAGAAACAAGGTACTGTTATTCTGAAGCGGAAAGAGTTAAAGCGTTGAATGAATTAGGGAAAAACCCTGAAATAACACGATTTAAAGGTCTGGGTGAAATTTCCCCGGATGAATTCAAGCATTTTATCGGGAAAGACATCCGTCTGGAGCCCGTAGTGGTGGGAAAAGATCAGACGATTGATCAGCTGCTGGAATTTTATATGGGTAAAAATACACCGGACCGACAGGTTTTTATTTTGGAAAACCTCGTAGTAGAAGATCCTGAGATTGATAAAAAAGAAGTATGAGTTGAAATATTGCAGATGAAAAAATAAAATCGATAAACCACAAAAACACAAAAAATATGAGACTTAGTAACCGTAAAAAAACTTCGGTATACAACTTTATCAACACAGTGCTGATCATGCTGCTGGCAGCCGGTACCGGCGCCTACTTTCTGGAAGAGAACAAATTCAACGTCTTAGGGAAAGAAAGTTTGCTGCTGATCGCCGTACCGTTGCTTTTAATCGTATTGTTTTATCTCAGCGGAAGGCAGATTTTTGAATACGACAGTGAGGGAGAAGCTCTTCATTTCAGGAACAGAAATGTAATTCCTTTTCTGCAAAAGCCTCTGAATGACGAATTCCCAAAGTATAAACTGCTGAAATTTGAGATTATCAATATGTTTTTTGTGAAAAGACTGTACATTTCAATCTCCAGTAAAAACAATGGTACTACCCTTTTAAAATACGAGATTTCATATCTTACAAGAAAAGAACTTGCAGATTTGAGATTTTCTTTAAATAAAGTGACCAAAACAAATAAAGAGAACAGAGCTAATATATAAATAATGACAGAAGAACACCCGCACGAAGGTGAAAGCCTAAAGAAAGTTTCCGGGCTTTATAAAGACTGGTTCCTGGATTATGCTTCTTATGTAATTTTAGACCGGGCCATTCCGTCGGTTTATGATGGTTTTAAACCTGTTCAGCGAAGAATCATGCATTCGATGCGTGAGCTGGAAGACGGACGTTACAATAAAGTAGCCAATATTGTTGGAAATACCATGAAGTACCATCCCCATGGTGATGCTTCCATTACGGATGCCATGGTGGGAATTGGGCAGAGAGAACTGCTGATAGACACCCAGGGGAATTGGGGGAATATTTATACCGGTGACTCTGCGGCTGCAGCAAGATATATTGAAGCACGGCTCACTCCTTTTGCGCTGGAAGTGGTTTTTAATCCGAAAACTACAGAATGGGCAAAATCATATGACGGCAGAAATAACGAGCCGATTGATCTTCCTGTAAAATTCCCGTTGCTGCTGGCACAGGGTGTGGAAGGAATCGGGGTGGGGCTCTCCACTAAAATTCTTCCTCATAATTTTAATGAATTAATCAGTGCTTCCGTTGCTTATCTTAAAGGGAAAAAATTTGAACTGTTCCCGGATTTTTTAACGGCTGGTTATCTGGATGTTTCTGAATATAATGACGGACATAGAGGCGGAAAAGTACGAGCCAGGGCAAAAATATCACCGCTGGATAAACATACGCTGATCATCACAGAACTTCCGTATTCAAAGACGACAAGTGATCTTATTGATTCCATTCTCAAAGCCAATGAAAAAGGAAAGATTAAGATTAAAAAAATTGAGGACAATACCTCGGACAAAGTAGAAATTCTGATTCATCTTCATAATGATGTTTCTCCGGATAAAACTATTGATGCCTTGTATGCATTTACGGATTGTCAGGTTACGATTTCACCGAATGCATGTGTGATTGTTGGAGATAAACCAATGTTCATGAATGTTTCCGATATTTTAAAAATGAATACTGATCATACGGTTTCATTGCTTAAAAAAGAACTGGAAATCGAACTTCACGAGTTGCAGGAAAGCTGGCATTTTTCTTCCCTCGAAAGAATTTTCATTGAAAACAGGATCTATCACGACATTGAAGAAGTGAAAACCTGGGAAGATGTGTTGAAAACCATCGATAAAGGATTAAAACCTCACACCGCGCATCTTTTAAGAGCAGTTACAGAAGAAGATATTTTAAGATTAACGGAAATTAGAATCAAAAGAATCTCAAGATTCGATTTAGATAAATTTAAAGAAAATATTGCGGCACTTGAAGGTAAAATCGAAATGGTAAAACACCATCTGGATAACCTTGTTCAGTATGCTATTGATTATTACCTCAATATTCAGAAAAAATACGGAAAAGACCGCCAGAGAAAGACAGAGCTCAGGATTTTTGATACCATTGATGCCACTAAAGTGGCAGTGGCTAATGAAAAATTCTACGCCAACTTTGAGGAAGGCTTTATCGGAACTTCGCTCAAAAAAGATCAGTATTTGTTTGACTGTTCGGATATAGATGATATCATCACTTTCAGAAAGGACGGAAGCATGAAAGTCGTAAAAGTGGAAGCAAAAACATTTATCGGGAAAGATATTCTGCACGTTGCCATCTGGAAGAAAAATGATAAAAGAACGGTGTATAATATGATCTACCGAGAAGGCAGGGAAGGTCCGTATTACATGAAGCGCTTCTCTGTGACGGGAGTTACCCGAAATACGGATTATCCTTTGGCTTCAGACAAAAAAGGTTCGGAAGTACTGTATTTCTCCGCCAATCCAAACGGAGAAGCAGAAACGGTGTCTGTTCTTTTAAAACCGAATCCAAGAATCAGGAAGAATAAAATGGATGTTGATTTTTCCGAACTCGCCATCAAAGGCCGGGATTCCAAAGGAAACCTGGTAACCAAATATTCGGTGAAAAAGGTAGACCTAAAAGAAGAAGGTGTTTCTACGCTTGCACCGAGAAAGATCTGGTTTGATGATACCGTGCGAAGACTGAATGCCGACGGGCGCGGTACTTTGCTGGGAAGTTTTAAAGGCGATAATAAAATACTGACCATTAATACGAATGGCGAAGCAAAGCTTGTTTCGTTTGACCTCGGAAACCGTTTTGACGATCAATATCTGGTATTGGAAAAGTGGAAACCGAACCAACCGGTAACGTGTATTTATTTCGATGGTGAAAAAGATATTTATTTCATTAAGAGATTCTTATTTGAAAACACTCCGAATGTCCAGACCTTTATGCCTTCGGAACATCCGAAATCATTTATTGAAAACGTAATTGTTGCCAACGGCGCTACTGCCGAAATTATTTTCGCTAAAGATAAAGGCAAGGAGAGAGAGCCCGAAACCATAAATATTGATGAGTTTATTGCCGTAAAAGGGATTAAAGCGATCGGAAACCAGTTTACGAAATTTAAAGTAAAGACCATTAACATAACTGTTCCGGAGCCTGAAGAGGAAGAACCTGAAGTATACGAAGACACGGAGCCAACAGCCGGAATGGATGAAGATGGCATGATTGGTGATCTTTTCCAAAGTGAAGACAATTCCGATAATTAAATTTAAGAAAATATGAATATTTTAATACTCATTATAGCAATTACCGCGATCATAAGCTTCGTTGCACCCAACGGCAGCAGTAATTTCGAAAAATATAAATTCAATGTAGGAGCTATCCTCAACAGAAAAGAATATATTCGCCTGCTTTCTTCAGGATTTCTGCATGCCGATATTTTTCATCTTTTGTTTAATATGATGACGCTTTACTTTTTCGGGCCGGTGGTGATGCAGGCATTTGGTAATTTTGGCTTTATCCTGATTTATTTGGGATCCATCTTACTTGGGAATATATTTTCACTTTTTGTATACCAGAGACAGCCTTGGTATTCTGCAATTGGAGCAAGTGGCGGAGTTTCGGGAATTTTGTTCGCTTCAATCGCCATGATTCCTCACCTTGAAATTTATATGTTTTTTATTCCGATAGGTATTCCGGGATTTGTATTCGGGCTTGTGTATTTCAGCTATTCCGTTTATATGATGCTGAATCCTAATCAACATGATAATATTGGCCATGCTGCACACTTGGGAGGTGCCTTTTTTGGGCTGGTGTATGCGGTTGCTGTTCAGCCGCAGGCTGCGATCGCCAACTCTCTTTATTTGGGGATTATGTCGCTCCCGCTGATTTATCTCGCGTATGAAATCTTTGTACGTAAAAGGATAGGATAGTTTAAAATTAAATGATAAAAAAGTAAAACCAATGAACAATTTCATTGGTTTTTTATTTAAATGCCATAATACTTAATAGCCCTTTGCTTTAATGGATTGGTACTCCATTCTTGCCATTTGCCAGTGTGTGGATCGTAGCCACATTTCAGAGGTTTAGAAATGTCCAGTCCATCATTACTACTATGCGATTGTTCTGTAAATGCTCTACAGTCTGTACAAATATATCGGAATTCACAATCTTTACAGACTTCAATATTATCTTTTGTCAGACTCCAATATTTTTTGAAATCTTTATGCTGTAAAGCTTCTTCTAATCTTGTATCTTTAATATTTCCATAACTTTTACACATAGCAGGACAGTTTTTAATATTACCGTTTATATCTATGGCAATTTTTTTATACAGGCAAGAATTATAGTTAATTGCCTCTAAAACCTTAGGAAGGTTAGTGTTAAAATATTGTAAATCTACTTTTCCACAAGAATTTTTATTTATTTTTTCTTTTACAAATGATATTGTAAACTTGTATTTATCTTTTATTTTAAATGGAATCTTATTGCAGTCATAAAAAGAAAAACTATAAATTCTTTCGCAAAAATCTTCTATTTCTTCAAAAAATAATTCATTGTGAAATTCTTTATACTGAGAAATAAGCTCTATTGATGTTACAGATGAATTTTTAAATATTTGTTCAATAAATTTAATATCTGAAACAGTTAAAACATTGTTATAGTGAATTACAATATATTCAGTCCCTAAATTTGATAATGATTGATTTACTTTAGATAAAGTACTTATATTATCAATTTCTAAATAAGCATTAGTAATAATATTTGGAGTGTAAAATTGATAGGATAGTGAAGGAAAATTTTTATCCCAGTTATCCTTTGTAATGAATCCATATTCTTTATCTAGAAGTATAGCTATATATTCTTTTACAAATTCTTGCGATTCTTTATCATATAAATTAATAGTATCTTCTATTGAATTTTTATTAAGATCTTCTATTATATTGTTAAGCTCTAGTGGGAATAATTCTACTTCGTTTCTTTGTAAGTCGTTGATGAGAATTCGTCCGACACCTTTAGTAATAAAAATATTACTAAATAAATTAAAATAGTCCATAAAAGTCTTGTGATTGATTTATATGGTCTTTTTCTAATAAGGTATTCTGTCTGAAATTTTTCACATTCAACAAAAAATGTTAAGGTAGATTTACTTTTGACCTTGACCATTTTTTTTGAAAATTCAATATACTTAAATGTAAGTGGGAGCAAGTTTTTTTCGTTAATAATTTTTTTCATAAAGTTCTTGCAATTTCATAATCTAAATTGTAATTACAATAAAATGAAACATTTCCAAATTGTCCAATAGGATTTACTTCTAAAAAATAAATATTGTTATTACTCTTAATAAAATCAATAGAACCGGAATTTAAATCCAGTTTATTCATTAAAGCTTTGATTTTTTCCTCAATATTTTTTGGAAGGTTATACCTGACATTTCTATTAGGCTTTTGCTTATTGTATTTGCGATAATCTATTTTTGTTTGATTATCATTTTGCGAAAATATTGCCATAGACCAAATTCTTCCGTTTAAATAAAATGATCTTATCTCGAAATCTTTTTCAATATTTTCTTGAAAAAAAGTAATATAAAAATCTTCTTTTTCTTTATTCTTAACCATTGAAGTATACATAACCCCATAATATTCTTCAAACTTTAAAATACCATTACCCGCAATAGGCTTAATTATATATTTATCAACATCTATATCATCAGTAGTTTCTGCTAAAAAGTATTCAGGAACGTCAAAACCAATATCTTTTGCAGTGTTTAAAATAGTCAATTTATTAACATGATAATTAGTTTCTTTATTAATATGACTTTTATTTTCGAGATAATTTCTCACATAATTTTCTAACCAGTGCTGGTGTTCATTCATATGAAGATCTACGGCAAAGTTGTCATATTTTTTTCTTGTAATTTTAATCCGCCTCTTCTATACCATACATGTGTAATTTCATCAATAAAAAAACAGTTTCTATTACTTTCAATATATATGCGTTTTTCTTTTATTCTAATTGTAAAAATCTCATCTTCATGAACACGAATAAATTTTTTTCCAAATGAAATAAGCCAACGTATAACTTCATTTGTGGTCCTTTCATTATTTTCTGAAATTATAAGTATCATTTTAATTTTTTTAAATAATCGGAGTTAATTTTTCGGCTGTGCTTAAGACTTGGTAAACCAATATCCCTTCGATTTTTATTGATTTGTAAACTGTCTTTAATATTTGAATTGCTGACATTACAATAAACACATTCTTTACCCTCAATAAAAGCTCTCTTATCAATCATTTCTGCATAATCTTCTGGAGTACATTCTCCTTGTTTCACATATTCATAAATCTTCTCTTTAAAATAGTTGTAATCTTTGTTATCTAATCCTGCCATATGATTCAAAATATTTCCCATAGGCATAAAAATATCATTATTTCCCCACAGTCCTATTGTATTAACTGATGGAAAGCCAAAATTATTAAATGTCCAAAGAAATAATTCCGAATTTTTTTTATCATTAATAGTTTGCAATTTTTCAATGTATTTAGGTGTTCGAAATTCCTGATTTCGAAAGAAAGCTATAGAAAATGAATCTACTAATTTCTTATTAAGACTTTTTTTCCAGGTAGTTATACGATTTTCTAGTTCAATACTATCGATATCATATTTTTTAAATATTGAGATTAGGTACTTGTCATACTTATTGTACTTCCAATTGGGAGCGATCAATGGAATTAGTTTATATAAACTTTCTTTGCCTCCAAAATTTTCATTACGTTTATCAGAGAGGGTAATATAAGTTTGAAACTCATTAATTAGATGGGAATTATGGGGAGGATATTTTTTAAATAATTTTCTATATTTTTCAATCGTTGTAAGTGTATCATTTTTTAGTCTATATATATTATCAATATCATTTACCTTATTTAAATAGTTAATATGATTTTGTTTTTTTATTTGACAGGAAAAGAAAATAAGTAAACTAATAAAGAAAAATAGGTTTTTAATCATGTGTAGAGTTAAAAGAAATGGTTGAGAGTATCATGAAGAAACAATAATATTTTAAAACTGTCCTATGAAAATAGGACAGTAATTTTTTATTATTTTGTAATAATAGTTGAATCAGCGCAATCATCTGTTAAACACTCTTGACGTTGAACGTGTACACCATCTACATAAGTGTCAATATCCGAACAATTCCATTGACTAATTGAAGATTGTGACCAAAAATCATTTGTAAAACCTGGTGACCCTCCAAATATCGAATCTAAACTTTTTAATCTTTTGTTTTCTAATGAAGAAAATCTTTTCTTCATTCCTGTTAATTTTTTTATTTAAAAATTTTATGCCATATAAGCCCTGACATAGGGAATTTTAATATAGTTGTTTTGTGCACAAACAAAAAATATTAAGTGAGTTATCAATATTGAAGCGCTAAAACTAAAAATAAAAATTTAATAATGAAAAATAAAATTTGATTTTTTTTATTTTTTGCAAAATAGATGTGTTGAATGTGTTAATTATGCTTAAAATATGAGGAATTGTCAAAATTATTTTGTTTGGACCGGTAATATTCAAAGATCCAGTCCTTCTAGGAAGAATTAATAAATGTTATCTCCGAAATAACTTCTGTAATTCTGGAAGTGTCGGTATCGTGTATTTTGATTTCCATTAAATTTGGTTTTATTACTTTCTTCCAAAAATAAACCGGTCATTTCCGGATAAATCTTTTATCAGTTCTGCTTCTGCAAAATCTTTGGCGTACAACTCCAGCGTTTCAGGGCCCAATTTTTGATTAATTTCAAGAAATAGTAATCCATTGTCTGCTAATTGTTTTTGAGCATCTTCAGCAATTTTCCGGTAAAAAATCAGGGCGTCTGAGGTCGGCGAAAAGAGCGCCATTTCTGGTTCAAAACCTTTTACGGAATCTTCAATTTCGTCCTGTTCATCAATTCCGATATAGGGCGGATTGGAAATGATCACATCAAATTGTTCTTCCAGGACAAAATTAAGGTAATCGGCATGGATGAAATTGATGTTCAGTTGATGGAAATCAGCGTTCTTTTTTGCCACTTCCAGAGCTTTTTCAGAATAATCAACAGAAGAAACTTTAGCATCAGGAAAGTGTTTCTTCAAAACCAGAGGAATAATTCCACTTCCCGTTCCGATGTCGAGGATTTTCATGCTTTCAATTGGTAATGCTGAGGCATGAATTTTTTTTATAGCCAATTCCAGCAATTCTTCCGTTTCCGGCCGGGGAATAAGGACATGTTCATTCACAAAAAAAGACATTCCGTGAAATTCCGTTTCACCCAGGATATATTGGTAAGGCTTGCCTGTTTTTAATTCAGAAAGAACTTCAGACAGCTTTTTCTCATCATCAAGCAACAGTTCCTGATTTGAGAATCTTCTCTGGTAAAAAGAATTAAATCCTGTAATTTTTTCAATAAAAATGAAACTTAAAAAAGCGTTTTCGGAATCGGTATACAATCCGGAAAGCTCTGTTTTAAAATGTTTTTTATATTCTGAAATCGTCATTTATCTTGTAAAAACCAGTTTGGTATCTGTTGATTTATCTTCATCGATTCTGTAGCCTTCGTAATTAAATGCTTTAACATCATTCAGCGTTTTAGCATTGGTTTCAGCACAGAAGCGTACTACCATTCCTCTGGCATGTTTGGTATATACGACGATGGTTTTTGGTTTTCCGTCCTTTAATTCATAGAAGTCAAAATCAATAACTGTATGATTGAGCTTTTTCCGGTCAACCACTTTAAAATATTCATTGCTGGCCAGATTAAGAAGAATTTCATTCTTTTTCATTTCAGCATTCAGCTGATCTGTGATTTTCTCTTTCCAGAATTCGTATAGATTTTTATAATTTTCAAATTCAAATGGCCGTCCCATTTCCAAACGATACAGCATGACTTTATCCGAAGGCCTCAGCAGCCCGTATAAGCCGGAAAGAATCCTGTGGTTTTTCTGCAGGTAATCCACCGCATTTTTATCCAGTGTTTTGGAATCTAAACCCCTGTAGACCTCACCGGTAAAGGCATAGAGTGCCGGAGCAGATTCTTTTGCCGTAGGTTTTGCTTTCCATTTCTGGTTCCTTTCCCAGTTTTCATCCGCCAGCTTGGTTGAAATTTCCATCAACTCTGAAAGGTATTTCGGTGATTTTTCTTTGAGATAAGACTGTATGTAAGCTGCATCATCAATGAATTTCGGAACTGTTGTTTTCAGCAGATCCGTAGTATTTTCAGTATTCATCAATTTGGCAGGTGAGGTAAGTATTTTCATAGTTAAAATACAGATATGTGAATATCAGTAAATAATAAATTGTTTAAACTTTATAATTTAAAATCGTTTTTAAATGATCCCTTTTCCCTGTCGGATCAGTTCCGGTTCTCCGGAAGTAAGATCTACAATCGTAGACGCTACATTATCCCCGTATCCGGAATCAATAACAATGTCTACCAGATGATCATATTTTTCGGCGATCAGTTCCGGGTCGGTAGAATATTCAATGATTTCGTCATCATCTTTTATAGACGTTGATGCAATGGGATGTCCTAATTTTTCCACAATCAGCTGGGGAATCGGATGATCCGGGACCCGGATACCAATGGTTTTATGTCCTTTGTAAGCCAAAGGAAGGCTTTTATTGGCATCCAGAATAAAAGTAAACGGACCGGGAAGATGACTTTTAAGGAACCTGAACACAGAAGTATCAATAGGCCGCGTAAAATCTGAAAGATGGCTCAGGTCATTACAAATTATTGAGAACTGGGCTTTCTCCAGCTTCATTTTTTTAATCTGTGCAAGCTTTTCCATGGCTTTAATGTCAAAAATATTACAGCCCAGCGCATACACCGTATCGGACGGGTAAATGATCAGTCCGCCATTATTTAAAGTTTTAATAACCTCATTAATAAGATTTTCCTGAGGGTTTTCGGGATAAATTCTCAATATTTTTGCCATAGTTCAAAGATACAAATATTAAAATAGTTTTGGTGAAAGTCCTTTATTTAAAAGAAAAATTAGGATTTTCAAAAAATTGTCGTATATTTGCAATCCAATATCGCGGGATGGAGCAGTAGGTAGCTCGTCGGGCTCATAACCCGAAGGTCATCGGTTCGAGTCCGGTTCCCGCTACTAAGATTGACGTTATCGGTAACGTTACAAAAAATATACCGCGGGGTGGAGCAGTAGGTAGCTCGTCGGGCTCATAACCCGAAGGTCGCACGTTCGAGTCGTGTCCCCGCTACTAAGAACGCTGTGGTGGCGTTTTAAAAAATACACCGCGGGATGGAGCAGTAGGTAGCTCGTCGGGCTCATAACCCGAAGGTCATCGGTTCGAGTCCGGTTCCCGCTACTACAGAGAGTATTGTCAACAGGCAATACTCTTTTTATTTTTATATGGTACTTTTTGTTTTCCCAATGGCTTAATTTATGCAGATAGACTATTACACCATTTAAATGATAATAGTATGTATAAAAAAATCCTGGCAGGTTTAGGCGGTGCCGTAGCGCTAAGCCTTCTGCACGAAGCCATCAGAAAAAATTTCGATAATGTTCCCGAGATTAATAAAGTGGGAGAAGAAGCTTTAAACAAAGCATTGGATAAAGTAGACGCAAAAGTTACCAATCATGATCAGCTGTATGCTGCAACATTGGCAGGGGATGTTATTGGAAACGGAATGTATTACGCCGCAACAGCGACTACCGGTTTTAATGTAGCTTCCGGAGTTTTAATGGGACTTGGCGCAGTTGCGCTTCCTGAAAAACTCGGACTGGATGATACACCGGTTGCCGAGAATAATCAGAAAAAAATAATGACGGTTGCCTATTATCTCTTCGGAGCAATTGTTACCAAATTTATTTATGATAAAATAAAATAATAGTATAGATGTAAAGGCCGCAAATTTGTGGCCTTTACATTTTCTTTAATGCTGATGCTTTATGTACAGCGGATTTTCCTGTTTTTTCGCTCATTACTTCATACTGCGGTTCATCTTCGGAAGCTCTCCGTTGCCTGTTCATAAATACAAAATCTTTGGTGTGGACTTTTGTGATGGCGCCATGAGTTTCTCCATTGCTGGAATTCCATCGTACCATATCTCCTTTTTTTAATGTGCTCATCTTTTTCGTATTATTATTAGAATGGTACTAATTATTATGCCATACCCTAATTTATACAAAGGGCAAAAAAAATCCCGCCTTTAGAAGCGGGAATATTGTTTAAAAGCAGATTGATTACTCTACTGTAAGCTGATTAAAAGGCTTAAGTGCATTGTCGTCTGCTGTAGTCTGACTTAAAAATTCTTTTTTCTGATTCCCTTTCATTCTGTTGGCAGCGTCATTTCCATTGAAATAGGATTCGCTTAGTTTTGTAGTTACTTCAGAAGGATTCAATTCAAATTTTGTATCACCTTCTACTCCAAGATAACCATTCTTTCTGGTAAGGTTTGTAATATAGTTGTTGTAATTGATAAGGGTGCCTCTGAACATTGAGTTATGATACTCCATGCATTTTTTAGCTTTTTTTGAAGAATTGTTGAGGATACAGTTGTTCATGTTTCCTCTGTAAAGACGCCATTCCAGTTCTACTTTTCCATATTCCTTTGCTAATGCATTGGTTCCGTTGGTAAGGATTGCAGGGTCATTTTCTTTTTCGCTGATCTCTTTTAAATGTTTGATAACTAAAGGAACTGTATTTTCAATCTTGGTTTTCGCTTCACCTATCGCACTGAAATCTGCTGCTGGAGTACCCTTTTTCTGGGCATTGGTCACGTTAAAAATCAGGAGTAATAGTACAAATAACAAATTATATCTTTTCATGAGAAATTTTTAAAGCACTAAAATAAATATATTTTCTGAGTTAAGACAAATTCATTTTAATTTTATTTAATAAAATTTAACAAGTTTTAAGAATTTAAATGAAAATTTTTCTTTTTAATGAATAATAATTGTGTTATAAATTGCAGGAGTTAAAAATTTAACAAATTTTAATAAAAATTATAATATTGATTTTCAGTTAATTATGAAATAATCTTTGTTATCACTAAAAAAGTAGTTGTTTGAACAGGAAATATTTCTACATTTGTATAACTAATTTCTTAGTGATATTGAAATTGAATCGTATCACAATCAATGATAAATGAAAAATGTATGAAAATTCAGACGTTAACTAAGGCAGAAGAGCAGGTAATGCAGTATTTATGGAAACTCGAAAAAGGATTTCTGAAAGATGTCCTCGATCTTTTTCCCGAACCGAAACCTCATACAAATACCGTTTCCACAATTCTTAAAGTTTTAAAGGAAAAAGAATTTGTTGATTATCATGTGTACGGAAGGCAGCATGAGTATTTTCCACTGGTATCCAAAGAGCAGTACTCCGGAAAAACAATAAAAAGTCTGGTTAAAAATTATTTCAAGGGTTCTTATAAAAGCGCCGTTTCATTTCTGGTAGAAAAGAATGAAATGACTGTGGAAGATCTTGAAATGCTGCTGCACGAACTTAAAAAGAAAAACTGATAGGCTATGGAAACTGTACTTCTATATTTTGGGAAAGTTATTTTATGTTCCGGTGTAATGTTTTTGTATTATAAATTGTCTTTAAAAGACAGGACATTTCATCATTACAACAGATTTTATCTTTTGTCTGCGATGCTCATATCACTGCTGCTGCCGTTAGTGAAAGTTGAAGATTTTACTATCGAGGTGAGTAATGATATCTATAAATTAATAGATACCGTACAGAATTTTAACAATAAAAATGCAACCCATGATTCCACTTATTTTAGAATTATTTTTTCAGCTTTGGGGCTGGTTTCTTTCTATTTTTTAGGAAGATTGATCTACGGGATTTTCAGAATCCACCGGTTGAAAAGTCAGTTTCATAAGGAAAGCTTTGACGGAATCAACTTTTACCATACCAACCTTAGTGAAGCGCCTTTTTCATACTTTAAAAATCTTTTCTGGAAAAATTCAATTATGTTGAATTCAGATGTCGGAAAGCAGATTTTGAAACACGAAATGGTTCACATCGAACAGAAACATTCATTCGATAAAATCTTTATGGAAATTATTACGTCTGTCTTCTGGTTCAATCCGTTCTTTCATCTCATTAAAAAAGAAATTAGTTTAATTCACGAATATCTGGCTGATAAAAAAGCCGTAAAACAATCGGACACCAAAGCATTTGCGCAGATGCTTTTAGCAAGCCACTTTTCCGGAAACCAGTTGCCTGCCACCAGTCCGTTTTTAAGTTCTAATTTAAAAAAACGATTAAAAATGTTACAAAAACCTAAAACAAAATTCGGGTATGCGCGTAGAATTTTTGCGTTGCCGGTTGTATTTTCAGTAGCTTTTGCTTATCTGGTAAATGCTAAAAACCAGGAAATTAAAGCAACGAATATGGAGATTGAGAAGGCCGTTTCTCAAATCAAAGAAGAAAATAAGAGTATTGTTAAAAAAGACACTATTTCTCCAAAATCATCTGAAAATAAAACCATAGTTACTCCAAAAGTATACAGAAAATCAGATGATGACAGGAAAATTGCCGAGCTGAGCAAAAAGATTCAGGAAAGAACTGAGGCTCTGAAAAATTTTAAGCCGGAAAGTAATGAATACAATAAAAATCTTGAAGAGATCGGAAAACTATCCGGTGAAATCGGAAAAATAGCAAGTTCTAAAGATTTTCTTAATTCTGCAATGGTCATTAAAATCGATGGAAAAGATATGAAATTTGATGAGTATTTTAACTCCAAAGAATTTAAAGATGTATTGAAGGAGGTTAAAGATTTTAAATATGAATTTGACATGCCTGAAATTCCGGAAATGAATATTGAATTTCCTGATGTTCCCGCACCCCCGGATGCCCCGAAAGTTAAAGTCTATAAATTTAAAACTACCGGGGATATGAAATGGACTCCTGAATCCGATATGGCTTTCAGATCCTCAGAAAAAGCAAAAGAATCTGCTGCAACTGCCAAAAAAAGAGCTAAGCTTGATAAAGAACGTGCAAGGCTGGAAGAAAAAAGAGCGAAGCTGGAAGGTGAAAGGGCAAAACTGGAAGCAGAAAGAAGAGCGTTGGAAGGCGGAAGAAGACCTTTTATTTATAGCAATACCTTCAGAACGGTTCCCGGGGATCGGGTATTAAAAATCAATGCCGATAATATAAAATTCAGTAACAACGGTACATCTATTATTACTTCAGGATTTAAAAATACAAAAGGTATTGAAGAACTGAAGATTTATATTGACGGGAAAGAATCCACAAAAGAACAGATGGAAGCCCTAAAACCGGAATCCATCAGAAGTGTGAATATCAATAAGAGTAATACGGACGGAAAAACGACCGGAGAGGTAAGAATCGAAACAAAGAAATAGAAAGTTCCCATCAGCTCTGTTAATAAAAACAATAAATATTGACAGAGCTTTTTAAAAAATAATATACTATGAAAAATATCAGTCTTTTTCTCCTGTTCATAAGCATTACAGCCGGTGCACAAGTCAACCGATTTTTCTATGAATACAAATTTATACCTGATTCCAATAACAAAGAGGATGTGAAAAAAGAAATGATGCTGCTGGATATTGATCAGAAAGGCTCAAATTATTACAGCAGAGATAAGTTTGTAGCCGATTCCACCTCTATGGCTGAAGTGCAGAAGCAGATTAAAAGCGGTGGCGGAAATATCAATATCAGCAGAAGGGACAATCAGGGAATGGTAGGATATAAAGTGACAAAAAGCTATCCCGATTTTAAAACCTATCTTTTCACAAGGATTTCCATGGATCAGTATAAAGTAAAGGAAGATCAGAAACCGGAATGGAAAATACTTCCCGAAAAACAGAAAATAGGAGCGTACAATGCCCAAAAAGCGACCACCAGCTATGGCGGAAGGGAGTGGGTTGCATGGTTCAGTACAGATATCCCTTTTCAGGACGGGCCATACAAATTTTATGGACTGCCGGGGCTTATTGTAAAACTTGAAGATACTACAGGTTCTCATGTTATGACCCTTGTAGGAAATAAGAAAATGGCAGCTCCGGTTTCAGAAACAGAAATGGACGTTCCCGGTAATGTAAAAATTATGGGAATCGGAGGAAAAGAGCTTGAAATTTCGAAATCCCAATATAAAAAATTATGGAAAGATTATGTAAATGATCCTTCTAAAAACATGAGAGAAATGATGATGAGAAATGGTGGTGATAATACAAGAGTAAGTTTTAAGGTAAGAACGGCAGACGGCAAAGAAATATCAGATCCCAATGAGGTATTCCGCGAAATGGAAAAAAGAACCAAAGAATCTCTTGCAAAAAACAATAATCCCATTGAACCGGATTTAGTAAGTAATTAAGATTTTCTTATTTTTGATCAAATAAAAATTCCAATAATATTTTTTAAATTAAATAAATAACTAAATAAATTAATTTTTAATCTGAACCTTATCAATAGATATGAATTAGAAATCATTGATAAAGTTTAAAAATTGCACAATTATGAAAAAAAATGTTTTACTTTTTATGCTTTTAAGCGTCTGCATTAATGCGCAAATCAACCGCTTTTTTTATGAATATAAATATATTCCGGATATCAATGATAAATCGGATGTCAAAAGAGATCTCATGGTACTGGATATAGATAAGAAAAATGGTTCTTATTACTACAAAGATAAGCATCGCCAAATAGTAGATTCTTTGAAAAAGGATATATCTGATTCGGATTTTGAAAATGAAATAAAAGATAAAATAACAAAAGAATACGGGAATTATAAAAGTTACAAAATAGATAAGAATGAAACTAAGTTATTCACTATAGGAAAAAAAGATTATAAAGTAATAAAAAAATATCCAGATTATAAAACATATATTATAGAAGCCCTTTCTATTGATACTTATAAAGTTTTAGAAGACCAGAAGATAGTCTGGAAAATTTTCCCGGATACACAAAAAATAGGTAAGTACAATACGCAGAAAGCCACAACAAATTTCGGAGGCAGACAATGGACTGCATGGTTTACAACAGAAATTCCTTTTCAGGACGGACCATACAAATTTTACGGATTGCCGGGTCTTATAATAAAGATAGAAGATGCTACTGCTTCACATATAATAACTTTAATGGGAAATAAAGCCGTTCAGGGAGGTGATCGTGAAGAGGATATTCCTGATAATTTAGCTTCTGTAATCAATGGAAATGAAATTGAAGTAACAAAAGAAAAGTTTAAAAAACTTTCGGAAGATTACAATAAAGACCCTTCACTTGGTTTGAAACAATTACTTAATAGTTTTGGAAGTAATGCAAATATTTCAACAAAAATTATAACGAATGGTAATGGCACAAAACAAGCAGAAGAAACAACTATGAATGATGTTTATAAACTGATAGAAAAAAGCGCTAAAGAAAATCAAAAAAAGGATAGTAATCCTATTGAGCTGGATTTAGTAAAATAAATTATAAATTGTTTTAAAAGCAGGATGGAATATTTTCATCCTGTTTTTGTTTTGCTATCTTTAGACTTAAAACCAATATACATCACAAGATATGACAGAAAAAGAGAAATGTGCGAACGGACTTTTATACAATGCCAATTATGATCAGGAGCTCATACAGGAAAGGATTGCTGCGAAAGATCTTTGCGGGCAATATAACCAGCTCAGAAATTCCGACTCAGAGGCAAGAATATCATTATTGAAAAAGATATTAGGGAAGACTGGCAAAAATATCTGTATAGAACCCCACTTCTGGTGCGACTATGGTTACAATATCGAAGCAGGAGAAAATTTTTATGCCAATCATAATCTTGTCATTCTGGATTGTGCTAAAGTTACTTTTGGCGATAATGTATTTATCGGGCCCAATTGCAGCTTTTACACGGCCAGCCATCCCATTGATGTAAAACAACGCAATGAGGGCCTTGAAACGGCGGATCCTATACAGGTAGCAGATAATGTATGGTTCGGTGGAAATGTAGTAGTGCTTCCCGGGATTTCGATTGGAAAAAATGCCGTAATAGGCGCAGGAAGTGTGGTCACTAAAGATATTCCGGAAAATGTTGTGGCAGTGGGAAATCCCTGCAAACCTGTGAGAAATATTGAACAGTAAAATCATTAGCGCGGAAACAAAGTTTCCGCGCTAATGATTTTTATTATAATTAAATTAAGCCAGTTTCTGAGAATCTGCAATAAACTGAGCCAGTCCGTTATCGGTAAGCGGATGCTTAAGAAGGCTCAAAATCGGAGGAAGCGGTGAAGTGATTACATCAGCACCAATCTTCGCACAATCGATGATATGCATAGCATGACGGATAGACGCGGCTAAAATTTCAGTCTCATACATGTAGTTATCAAAAATCAGTCTGATTTCCTGGATTAAATTTAATCCATCTGTTGAAATATCGTCAAGTCTTCCCAGGAAAGGAGAGACGTAGGTAGCACCTGCTTTTGCTGCCAAAAGAGCCTGCCCGGGAGAAAAAATCAGCGTACAGTTGGTTCTGATACCTTTATCTGAAAAATACTTTAATGCTTTGATTCCGTCTTTGATCATCGGGATTTTAACCACGATATTCGGGTGGATGGCTGCCAATTCGTCACCTTCTTTAATCATTTCCTCATATGTTGTAGAAAGAACTTCCGCAGAAATATCTCCATCAACAATTTCGCAAATTGCTTTATAATGATTTCTGATCGCTTCAGCACCCTGAATTCCCTCTTTTGCCATTAATGAAGGATTGGTCGTAACGCCGTCAAGAATTCCAAGATCTTTAGCTTCTTTAATTTGCTCTAAATTAGCAGTGTCAATAAAAAATTTCATGTCTTTACAGATTTATTTAATACAAAGATAAACATTCCATTCTGAGTGGAAAATTTTAATTGTTTTAATCAGATTAATATCGAAATTAAAGTATTCATATTTTTATTGGTAGCTTTTTGACTCCGTTGAATTGTATTTATGATTTTTTAAGGAGCAATTTGATTGCATCGAAAAGCGATATTATTTTTTATTTTTGAAGCTTTTTCTTGCTTTTCGCACTCGCTATTTTTATACTAATGGGTTGCAGTGGCTCCATCGCCGTAACCCATTAGTATAAAAATGAGCTCAAACAATTGCTTCAATCAAGGCTAGGCTGAAGACATAGTAAAAACTCAGGAAATTATCTGAACAAACAGCCATAAAAATGTATCTTTAAAATATGCAAAACAATCCATTTACAGCCAGGCTTGAAATTATTGGGATCAACCCTTTCGTTTTTGTGCCTGAGGATATCCTGAATGAGATATTTCAGGCTGCAGGAAAATGCAAAAGTCCCATTCCGGTAAAAGGAAAGGTAAATGGTAAGCCGTTCAAGCAAAATTTAATGAAATATTTGGGAGAGTGGAGGTTATATATTAACCTGACGATGCTTAAGGATTCACCGAAAAGAATTGGTGAAATGATAGAAGTCTCAGTTGAGTTTGACAGGTCCGAAAGAACAGTTTCCATACACCCTGAATTGTATAAAACCATTCATGAAAATCCTCTGGCGCTGCAAAATTTTGAAAACCTTATTCCTTCCGCAAAGCTGGAACTGATCCGTTACATCAATAACCTTAAAACGGAAACCGCAGTTAAAAGGAATATTGAAAAGATCATCCGGTATCTAAACGGAGAGACTGATTTTTTCGGAAAGAAAATAAACCGATAAAACATAATCCGGAGAAGATTCTCCGGATTTACATTATAACTATGAATTTAAAGCTTGGCTCAGCTTGATGGCATCCTGATTGGTTGGATCATACTGCAATGATTTTGCAATATGTTCTTTAGCCTTGGCCGGATCAGTTTGTTGCTCTGAGAATGCTACATAAAAGTACGCATATGCCAGGTTTTTCTTATTCTGTTCCACCTCTTCAGGCTTTACGGTAGCTATATATTTTTCATAGGCCAATCTGGCATTGACATCGTCTTTTGCACTTTGATAGGCGTAAGCCTGACTGTAATACGATGGAGCCCAATCCGGTAAAAGAACCGATATTTTCTTCCACGTATCTATCGCATTAGTCCAATCTGAAGCTTCCTGATATGCTCCTGCTAATTTAGCTAAAGCTTCTGTATCCTTCGGATTAGCCTCTATTTGCTTTTTAAGTGCTTCAATAGTTGGATTAGACGCCTGAGCAGTACTTGCTGCTGTGGCTGCAGTTGTATTAGCTGTACCTGCCGTGCTGTCTGTCTGAGTCGTTTGTGCGCTCACAAAACCTAAACCTCCTGTCAGCATTAAACCTAAAAGAAGGGTTCTGATATTCATTTTAGTCATTTTCATAATTCTAATATTTTTCAATTGCATATAATAAAATTCAATAATGATTCCATAAAAGTTAATATTTTAGAACCTTTAAGCTTTTTTTGAAAAAATTAACGGGTTAATTAGGTCTTTTATATTAATTTTAGATTCATGACATATAAACTATCTTTGTCACTTTAACCTTTTTAATGACATTAATACCGATGAATATCATATTAGCATCAACTTCTACACTTTTTGGCGGAGACTATCTGGAATATTTAAAAGAGGAAATCACTAACCTTTTTCAGGGTATTGATGAAATTATTTTTATTCCTTTTGCCAGACCGGGAGGCATTTCACATGAGCATTATACACAAAAAGCATGTTCTTTCTTTGAAAAAATCAACATTAAAGTAAAAGGGCTTCATGAATTTGACGATAAAATAGCGGCAGTGAATAATGCAAAAGGATTCTTTACAGGTGGCGGAAATACTTTTCTGTTGGTTAAAACTTTACATGAAGAAAACCTGATGTCAATATTGAAAAATAATGTTGAAAACGGAAAACCTTATCTTGGCTGTAGTGCCGGAAGCAATATCGGCGGACGGAACATGAAAACCACCAACGATATGCCCATTGTGTATCCTCCAGGCTTTGATTGTATGGGGCTCGTTCCGTTTAATATTAATCCGCATTATCTGGATCCGAATCCGGAACTTAAACACAACGGTGAAACAAGAGAAACCCGAATTAAAGAATTTCTTACACAGAATGATCTTAAAGTGGTCGGACTTCGTGAAGGAAACTGGATCAGAGGGAAAAATAATAAAATTACCGTTGAAGGAACGGAGCTTACCAGAATTTTCGAAAAAGATAAAGAACCGTACGAGATCAAGCCCGGAACAGAACTGTAATTTATTTTTAATTATATTTGAATTGATTTCTGATTAAAAGATATTTCAACCGTATATGCTGATATTTCTATTGCGTGCTATTAACCAGCAAGAATTATAGTGATGTCATGGTGAACTTGTCGTACATCAGTAATCATCATTTTTCTTTATATAGACTGAAAATAAGCTTAAAGAATGAGAAAAACATTAGCTGTCCTTACTTTATCCGTGCAGGTTGTTTTTGCCCAGGATATATCCCAAAAACTTGATGAAGCTACAAAGAATCTGATGAATTCTTCAGGTGCCGTGTCATCAAACTTATCATTTTACGTTGCGGACGAAAACGGAAATTTTATTTATGATTATCAGGGAAACAAAGGACTGTCTACAGCTTCTACTCAAAAAATATTTACTGCAGCAGCGGCTCTTGAAGTATTAGGTAAAAACTACACCTATAAAACGACGGCTGGTTATTCGGGAAATATTTCCGGAGGAAATCTGAAAGGAGACTTTATTATCACTTCAACAGGGGACCCAACGCTCGGAAGCTGGAGATATGATGGGTATAAACCGGAAAATTTTAAACAGCAGCTTTTAGAAGCCATAAAAAAAGCAGGCATCACAAAAATTTCAGGGGATCTTGTTATTGATGATTCTTATTTTGATCACCAGACAATTCCCGGAGGCTGGCCGTGGGATGATCTCGGGAATTATTACGGAGCAGGAGTCTGGGGAGTCAACTGGCGCGAAAACCAGTTTGACATCAATATCAACGGAAATGAATTCAAAAGTTTTTCTTATCCTTTGGAGGGTGTAAAATGGCTCAATGACGTGAAAGTAGGCGGAACCTCAGATCAAAGCCTGATTTTTACCGCGCCACATTCTAATGTCGCTTTGATAAACGGAACATTGCCTTCCAAAACAGTAACGGTCTCAGGAGCTACACCCAATCCTCCGTTACAACTTGGTGTAGAGATTAAACAATGGCTGCAGCAGGCAGGAATTGAGCTTTCGGGAAAAACCGTTACCAACTCCCAGCTTGAAATTGAAGGGAAAAAAATATCAGTTTTTCCTAAAAATAACATGATTTTCACCTACGAATCTCCAACATTGGATAAGATCATCTATTGGTTTTTAAGAAAGAGCATCAATCTTTACGGTGAAACATTAATCAAAACTTTAGGCAAAGAGAAAAAAGGAAATCCTAATTTTAAAAGCGGTGTAGCGTTCCTGAAAGAATTCTGGAAGTCGAAAGGAATTAATCCCAACATGATTAATTTTGCTGATGGAAGCGGACTTTCCCCACAGAATTACGTAGCCGCAAGAGCCGAAGTACAGGCACTGATTTATGCTAAAAAACAGCCCTGGTTCGAATCTTATTATGATGGTTTCCCGACTCAGGATAACGGAATGAAAATGAAAAGCGGAACCATGAGAGACACTAAATCTTTTGCAGGATTTCATACTTCGAAAGAAGGAAAAAAATATGTGTTTTCAATTATCATCAATAATTATCAGGGAAGCGGAAGCACAGAGCTGCAGAAAATCCTGAGTGTTTTAAAATAATCTGCTTTGAGAAAATCAATATTTGCAAGACTGAATAACTGGATCATTTTTGTCCTGATGACGATCGTTGTTCTGACCATTGTGATCGCCTCCACCATTCTGATCAATTTTCTCCGTAAGGAAGAAATTAAAAGAGTTGACATTTTAGTAAGTGCATTGAAATTTCAGCAGGAAGTGGATAATCCTAATTTAGAAGTTCAGGCATTGCTTTTACAGATTTACAGCTCAAATACTACCATTCCGGTTATTATTTTAGATGAAAATGATAATGTGATTGAACATAAGAATCTGCCGAAAGATGTTGAAAATAATTCCGGTCAAATTGTTGCTCTAGCAAAGAAAATGGGCAAGAGCTATCCTCCTATTGAAATTGAAATTGCAAAAGGAGATAAGCAGGTCGTGTTTTATGACAATTCTCCATTGCTAAACAATCTTAGATATTCCCCTTATATTCTTGGCTTTTTTATTTTGTGTTATTTCCTGTTTTCATTTTGGTTTTTCAGGACCATTAAGAAAACGGATGAGGGCTATCTCTGGGCAGGACTTGCGAAAGAAACGGCACACCAGATCGGAACTCCTTTATCATCAATGATCGGCTGGATGGAAATCATGAAGCTGGATGATCCCGAATCGGAAGGTATTCATGAAATTGAAAAAGATATTGAACGATTAAAAACCATTTCGGAGAGATTTTCCAAAATAGGTTCTGTTCCCGAATTAAATGATACGGATTTTAACGCAACCATTCAGGAGAATTATGATTATCTGAAAACAAGGATTTCCAGAAAAATTAATTTCGGGCTGCATCTTCCGAACTATACGATTTCCGTACCGCACAATAAGATCCTGATGAGCTGGGTGATTGAAAATCTGGTGAAAAATGCCGTTGATGCCATGAAAGGGGAAGGTTCGCTTTCCATTTCGGTAATCGAGAGAAATAAAAATATTATAGTGGAAGTTCAGGATACCGGAAGCGGCATGACAAAACAGCAGGCACTGAATGCTTTTAAACCCGGCTATTCTACCAAAAAACGCGGGTGGGGGTTAGGTTTATCTCTTGCAAGAAGAGTGGTCCAGGAGTACCATAAAGGCGATATCAAAATTGCACAGACTGAAGTGGGAAAAGGAACGACTTTTAGAATAACAGTTAAAAAAGCATGATGAAAAAAATATTGGCAGTATTATTATTTTTATCTTTTTATAGTATTGATTCACAAATTAGAAAGGAGATTTTAATTCTTACAGATACCATAGACCGGATTTTTGAAAAACTTCCATTTGATCATTTTTCAGATGAAGATATTAAAACAATTGACCGACTTCAAATATTAAGACAACAATTTCAGGTAAAAGTGGAAGATGATGAACTTATCTATATTTATAAAAATGATTTCAAACCCAGAATTAAAAATGAAGTTTTAAATGAAATATATAAGAGAAAAAGAATTGATAAAATAAAACTTTTTAAAGAAACAGTTCATTATAAAGATCAATTGAAAGGTTTATCGTTAGAAACTTATCCGCTACAAAGCATTTTTTTTGATGAAATTACCGATGATAAACGTAATAATAAGCTTATTAATGAACTGACAGCCTATATTTTTAACTCAAAACCATTGAATATTCCTTTAATTGAAAATATAACCCATAAAATTCCGAAAAATCCATATTATTATAATGAAATAAAAGATATATTAGTTGAATATAAATCTAAATATTTGTTAGAATTTATAGCTGAATTTAAGAATCCAGACGATATAAAGTTGATTAAAAGTTTCGGAAAAGATTCTTATTTTGCCATTCAAAAGTTTCCTTCGGAAGAGTTTCTACCATTTCTAGAATCAATGGCTAAAAAAGAATATAGTGATTATGAATATCTTTCTACTGTCGCAAAGTTCTGTCACCATCAAAAATCAGGTCAATTAATCAATACCGTTTTCGATGTTCTAAAGAATAGTAATTATGACAAGGGCTTATTTGAATTTTATCTATCCAGTAATAAATGTCGTATAAAATAAAGTAGGAATTCTTAAGCGTAGCGAAATGTAGAATCTTCTTTTACATATATAAGCTTTTTAAATCTTTAGCTTGGCCTTCTTTTGATTGAGTTTCATGTTGATTTTATGCTCTTAGTTGCTTCCAACATAAACAAACTTACGGAATTTCTATCCCGATTCATAATGTTTTTCCTTTGGAGAGTGGCGAAAATTTCAAAGAAATTTTTGACGCGGTGATTTGAAATGAATAATCTGATTTTAAATAAGAAAATTCACCATAGACTCACAGAAATTGACCATTCGTCTCTCATAGCCCCGATTGTAGAGAAAATCCTTTTTGCAAGCCTCGCAGGCTTAACCCGACGGCAGTTGAAGCAAAAAGATTGTAACGAAAAGCGGGAAAAAGCTCCAAAAATATTGACCGTATTTATCCAAAACAAAAGCGGAGAAAAAATCCCCGCTTTAATTATTTGATTTTACTGATATTACTTCTTTCCCGTAAGCCACTGATCCTGAAGTTTCTTTTCTTCCGGTGTCGGGTTAGCTTTAAACTGTAAATTTTCTATGGTCATTTTATCAAGAACCGCTTTACCTTTAAGATCAATCTTTTCAGATTTCCCGCCGTTGTCCCTAAGAACCGTTACCGTTACATTCTGGCCTTCTTTAATCGTTTTGGAATAATTAATGAAATCCTGAACGTTCTGGATGTTGATGGTTTTTCCATCCAAAGCCAGGATCTTATCGGTAATTTTGAAGCCGATGCTTTTTGCAAAAGGTGAAAGTGCAGAGCTTTCATCAAACACGAAAGTATTTGTTTTTTCGTCATATCCTGTCTGGTTCGGATCTTTAATAAACCAGAAAATCGGCGGCGTTTCCTGCTTCTTCAGTTCAACACCCACCATATTAAGGTATTGTGCATAAGGTGTCGGCTGGCTTCCTGCAATATATTTATTATAAAAATCTCTTACCTGAGGATATCCTGTTACGGCAACCAGTTCATCAATAAGCTTATCATCTTTGAACGGCTTATTTTCACCGAATCGTTGAGACAGTTTCCTGATCATATCCCTGTATCCCATTTCACCGTTAGAAAGTTTTCTGAGCTCGATATCCAGACACATGGCAAGAAGTGCTCCTTTTTCATAAACATTTCTGTACTGGTCCTTGTATTCGTCCAGAAGAACATTTTTACTCATCACCGTGAAAGGCATGGTGTCGTTGTAGTTCTTTGAGTTAGTGATTTTTTCATTCATTCTCTGAAGGAATTCATCTCTGGTAATAAGCCCTTCCTGGATCTGGAAAAGGTTGGCGAAATATTCCGTTCCGCCTTCATACATCCAGAGATGCTGAGACATTTTCGGATCTGCGTAATCAAAGTAATGGATTTCTTCAGAATGCGTTTTCAATGGATTTACGGTATGAAAAAACTCATGCGAAACAACGTCGGTAATGGTTTTGTCGATTGCTTCTTTCGGCATCATTTCAGGAAGCACAACACTGGTCGATTCATGATGTTCCAGCGCACCGAATCCTTTGATCTGAGGTCCGTCTCCACCCGCAAGATACAGCATGATCGCGTATTTTTTATTGGTATTCATGTCACCCAGGAATTTCTTTTGGGCAACCACCATTTTTTCAAGATTATCTTTAAAATCTGCAGCTTTATATTTTCCGGAAGGGGAGTACACTCCCAATACCAGATCCATACCTCCTGCATTGAAGGTGATATAATCAGGTTTGGTGTACATTAATGGTGAATCGGTAACTTTTGCATAATTGGCCAGCGTAAAGGTATCTGTAGCATCCGATTGGTCCTGGTCTACCAAAGCCGTTGTCCCATAAAAATCTGCCGGCTTCTGAATCACCAGCTGATAAGGAACATCCTGCATATTGTCGATGTATCCGACAAATCCGTGGGTGTTGATCAGGTAAATCTTTCCTGCTTCAATGTCCGTTCCGGATGGCGAAAAAACAGCCTTGTGCTTTGAAGTATCCATTTCATCATCGAAACTATCGTTTACCAGATAGGTGACTTTAGATAGATTCTGTGCATTCTTTAGAGCATAGGTATTGTCATTGACTTTTGTAAATGCAATTTCTTTTCCTTTGTTGTCTAAAAATTTAATGCCTTCCACAAATCTTCCGTAATCATCTACAGAATAGGTTCCGGGTACCGTTTTTGGAAAGTGAAACTTTACATCTCCGGATTTCATCTTCGGAAATTCCATGGTTACGGCCACTTTATCGTCTTTTACGTTCACTAGATCGATTGTAGTTTTAATCGACTGGGCATTCATCAGAAACGTAGTTAAAACGCCTAAGCTAAGTGCTATTTTTTTCATTGAGTTTAAAATTATAGTTAAATAGTTGTTGAAAATCTGTATTTGTTACACCGCGTCTGTTAAATTTTTTATAAAAAAAAGACAAATTCTTTATTAAAAGATTTGTCCTTTGCTGTGTTTTATTATTGTACTTTTTTATACCTGATATAATAATTTTTATTGAATTGTACCGGATTTCCTTTCTTCATTTTTATGGTTTGCCATTGTTCGGTAGGATTAATGGTAAGATCACTGTCGATTCTTATAGGCAAACTGAAATTTTTAACCACATTAGTATACCTGAACTTCAGCTCTTCTCCTTTTTGTTCATATTCAAGAACAGGAACTTTTACAGATCTCAGATATTGGTTGAATACGCTTGAAAAATCAATTCCCGATTTTTTTGAAATATAATTTTCAATCTGTTGTGTGGTTACCGTCTGATGATAAAAATCTTTGTTGATTCCTCTTAAAATCTCCCTGAACTTTTCATCGTTATTGATTACCTGGCGAATGGTGTGCAGCATGCTTGCTCCTTTAGAATACATGTCGCCGCTTCCCTCATTCCTAACGCCGTATTTTCCAATGATTGGCGTATCATTGCTGATGGTTTTATGGATTCCCTGCATATAAAGGTCTGCAGATTTTTTATCCATAAACTTTTCTGTGAAGAGAACCTCGGAATACATGGTAAATCCTTCGTGTACCCACATGTCTGCCTGATCTTTTGCCGTGATATTGTTGGCAAACCACTCATGGCCGCTTTCGTGGATAATGATGTAATCCCAGTTTAGCCCGACACCGGTTCCTGAAAGATCATTTCCGAGATATCCGTTTGTATATCCGTTTCCGTAGGCCACATTACTCTGGTGCTCCATACCGAGATAAGGCGACTCTACAAGTTTGTAAGAATCCTCATAAAAAGGATACGGACCAAACCAGTATTCAAACGCAGAAAGCATCGGTTTTACCTGCTGAAACTGTTTTTTAGCATTATCAAGATTATAATCGATTACCCAGTAATCAAGATCCAGCTTGCCTTTTTCTCCTTTGAAAGCGTCTTTAAAATTGACATATTTTCCGATGTTGGGAATAATGGAATACGCATTGATCGGATTTTTAACTTCCCATGTATAAGCGGTTTTATCACCTTCCTGTTTTTTACTGATGAGCCTTCCGTTTCCAACACCAACCAGATCTTTCGGCGTAATGATTTTCATAACAATCCCGTTTTCGGGTTCATCACTCCATATATCTTTGGTAGGAAGCCAGATGGATGCTCCAATGCCTTCATCGGCAACACTCATCCACGGATTTCCTTTTTCGTCTTTGGTAAATATCCATCCTCCGTCCCACGGCGCATTTCTCGCGATTCTCGGATTTCCTGAATAGGTGATATCAACCGTATATTTTTCTCCTTTTTTAAATGCTTTATCAGATTTAATCCAGATAAAATCGCCTTCCTGTTTATACTCTGCCATGGGAAAGCTTGCTTGCACTTTATCAGCTTTCATCGGCTGCTGAAAATCTATCTGAAACGTAGGATTTTTAATATCTTTAGTGATTTCAAAGCTGATTTTATTATAGCCCTTTATGCTTTTCGCTTCAAAATCCGGTTCCACGGAAAGGTCGTACTTCTTTACATCCCAGAAATTTCTGAATGCCGTATCTGAACCTTTCAAAGTGTCCTGTTTCGTAAAAGTTTTACCTGTCTCGAAAAACTGGCCGAAAACCAATCCTGAAGCAAATAAAAGCGTATATGAAAGTTTTTTCATCTAAATTAAATTAATGAGACTAAAATAAAGAATAAATTAATTCTGGCATCTGTTTCAATAGCAAATCTGTTAATATGACTGAAAAAATTAAGTTTTGTTACATTCTTTATAAGTGTCATTTTGTAATCAATTACCCTATCGTGAGATTCCCCTCCTTTGGAGGGGTGGCAAAAATTCAAAAATTTTTGACGGGGTGTCAAAAAACATTAATCTAAAAAAGGCTTGTGATCAATATTTTTTAAAACTAATTCTATTCCCGACAAAAATCCTAGCCGTGATTGCAGCGGAAATCCTTTTTGAAAAAAAGATTGCAGCGGAAAGCACGAAAAAGCTCCTAAAAAAATCCCGCAGAAAGCTCCGCGGGAATATGTTTTAATGTCTTTGAAATTAATTCTTAACAGCCGGCAGATTACCTGCCGCTTTCTGTACCTTTTTGTAGGTATAGGCACACATCACAATACTGAATTCGTAAAGCAATAACAATGGCAATGCTGCCATCATCATACTTAAAACATCTGCCGGCGTTATGATTGCTGCTACCACCATGATGAGAACGATCGCGTGGCGACGGTATGTTTTCATAAAAACCGGGGTTAATATTCCTATGGTTGTAAGGAAATAAATAAGAATCGGGAAAAGGAAAATAACTCCCATTCCGAGAACAACCTGTAAAAATAAAGTTGTATAATCACTTAAATCGTAAAGCGGAATAATGATATCCGAAATTTTAAAAATAACTCCGAAATTAACGGCAAACGGAAGAATCAGGAAATATCCGCATAATACTCCCGTCATAAACAAAATCCATACGGAATTGATGATGAAAATAGAGTTTTTTCTTTCATTGGGATGAAGGGCCGGGCTGATAAACCGCCACAGTTCCCAAACAATGTATGGAAAAGCCAGAACAATACCGCCAAATATGGATACCGCCATCATAACATTGAACTGCTGGTATAATTTGCTGGCACGTACCGGGAAATCTTTAGGAAGGTGAATGCTGTCTTCACCCAAAATCATTCTTGAGAAGTGATTGACCATTTCAAAGGTGGCAAAATCGTTTCTGGTGGGACCAAAAAAAATATGATCCATGATCCAGTTGATGTTAAATCCGATAATGACTGCCGCAATGATGATGGCAAGAATCGAACGGATGAGGTGACCTCTTAATTCTCCAATATGTCCAAGGAAAGACATGTCTTTTTCACTCACAGGATGCTATTTTTAAGGTTTCAAATGTATGAAAAAAGTTTCGGTATTATATAACGTTAAATCTTTCAGCTTAATTAATTCCTTCGTCCAGCAGCTTGTGAAGATCAATAATCCCGAAATACTTTCCGTTTTCCGTCACAACAAGCTGTCCGATATTGTTTTCTTTTAAAATTTTCATGGCTTCTTTTGCCAAAGCTGTTCTTTCAATGGTTTTCGGCTTGGCAGACATAATATCTTTGGCCAGTACTTTTGAAATATCATCGCCTTTCAAAAGCATTCTTCTCAAATCTCCGTCGGTAATTACTCCGATAATCTCATCGTTATTGGTAACAACAGTAATTCCATGACGGGAACCACTGATGGAGATAATAACGTCTTTTACGGTATCATGTTCCGTTACCTGCGGTTTTTGCGAAGACAAAAAATCATCCACTTTCGATATCAGGTTTTTCCCTAGGCTTCCGCCGGGATGAAATTTAGCAAAATCATTAGCCTTAAAATCATTCATCTCCATTAAAGCAATGGCCAGAGCGTCTCCCAAAGCCATCTGTAAAGTGGTGGAACTTGTCGGGGCCAGTTTATTGGGACAGGCTTCCATATCGACATGCGTGTCCAGTATAATTTCTGAAAACTCTGCAAGCTTGCTTGTTTTATTTCCGGTCATCCCGATCAGCGCCGAAGAATATTCTTTAAGATAAGGAACGAGGTTTACAATTTCAGGAGAATTTCCGGAGTTGGAAATGCACAACACCACATCCTGTTTCTGGATCACTCCAAGATCTCCGTGGATGGCTTCTGAAGCGTGCAAAAATTGGGAAGGTGTTCCCGTGGAATTCAGGGTTGCAACGATTTTGTTGCCTACATGGGCAGATTTTCCGATTCCTACCACGATTAATTTACCTTTGGCAGAATGGACAATCTCCACAGCACGGGCAAAATCATCATTTAATCGGTGGCGGAGCTTTTCAAGTTCTGAAATTTCTATTTCTAAAGTGCTTTTCGCTATTGAGATAATGTCGGATCTTTCCATTTTACGTATATGAAGCATATAAAAATCAATTAAAAAAGCGTTATTTCTAAAAGAATTTTTATTATAAATATAATTTTTTATAAATTCGTTCGCTTTTATTTTAAGCGAAAAATTCATAACTTTGGATTAGATGCAAATTTAGCAATAAAATTAGATGAGCGCAAAAAAAGCCAATTTATCAGGCGAATTGAAAAAATATTTCGGATTTTCTACTTTTAAAGGGCAGCAGGAACAAATTATTGAAAACCTTCTGAACGGAAAAGATATATTTGTTTTAATGCCTACCGGAGG
Organism: Chryseobacterium sp. PET-29; assembly: GCF_025736815.1. Classification (NCBI taxonomy): domain Bacteria; kingdom Pseudomonadati; phylum Bacteroidota; class Flavobacteriia; order Flavobacteriales; family Weeksellaceae; genus Chryseobacterium; species Chryseobacterium sp. PET-29. The sequence continues at coordinate 708,465 of NZ_CP107053.1, forward strand.
TGGAAAATCCTTATGCTACCAGCTTCCGGCACTTATTTCCGAAGGTACAGCCATTGTGGTTTCACCTTTGATAGCATTAATGAAAAATCAGGTGGATGCCGTGAACGGACTTTCATCTGATAGCGGAGTAGCCCATGTTTTGAATTCATCTTTAAACAAAACACAGACCAAACAGGTTTTTGACGATATAAAAAACGGAAAAACAAAACTTCTTTATGTGGCGCCGGAATCTCTTATCAAGGAAGATTATCTGGATTTTCTGAAGGAAGTGAAAATATCATTTTTCGCCATAGATGAGGCTCACTGTATCTCAGAATGGGGTCACGATTTCAGACCCGAATACAGAAATCTCAAATCCATTATCGATAAAATTGCCGATGTCCCGGTAATAGCCCTTACGGCAACTGCCACCCCAAAAGTTCAGGATGACATCCAGAAAACACTGGGAATGACGAATGCTCTGGTCTTTAAAGAGAGTTTCAACAGACCGAACCTCTATTATGAAGTACGTCCGAAAGTAAATGTAGATAAGGAAATTGTAAAATTTATCAATCAGAATAAAGGAAAGTCGGGAATCGTTTATTGCCTTAGCAGAAGAAAAGTGGAAGAGTTTGCTCAGCTTCTTCAGGTAAACGGTATCAATGCCTTACCGTATCACGCAGGTCTTGATCAGAAAGTGCGGGTAGCCAATCAGGACAAGTTTCTGATGGAAGAGGTTGATGTGATTGTCGCTACCATTGCATTCGGGATGGGAATTGATAAACCGGATGTACGTTTTGTCATTCATTATGATTTCCCGAAATCGCTGGAAAGCTATTATCAGGAAACGGGAAGGGCAGGACGTGACGGCGGAGAAGGCTACTGTCTTGCATTTTACGATCCGAAAGACATTGAAAAACTTGAAAAATTCCTGGCTCAGAAACCGGTGTCGGAAAGAGAAATCGGGTTACAGCTTCTTAATGAAGTAGTAGGCTATGCCGAAACGTCCATGAGCAGGAGACAATATATTTTATACTATTTCGGTGAAAATTTTGATCCGGTAAATGGAGATGGCGCGAAAATGTGTGATAATTCCTCAAACCCTCCAAAATTGAAAGATGCTACAGATGATCTTAAAAGAGTCCTGCAGCTGATAAAAGATACGGGTGAGAAGTTTAAAGCAAAAGATCTGATTTCCATTATTGCCGGCAAGGAAACGGCTGTTACAAAATCCTATAAGCTGGAACAAAGCTCTTATTTCGGTTTTGGAAAAGAGGAAAAAGATAATCACTGGAAAACAATTTTAAGACAGGCAACGGTTCAGAATTTTTTACAGAAAGATATTGAAACTTACGGTGTTTTAAAGATTGCTGAAAAGGGTAAACTGGTTTTAGACGGAAAGCTGGAACATTCTTTCCTTATCGCCGAAGACAGGGAGTTTGACCTTACGCAAACAAAAGCCGAAAGTGATCAGGTTCAGATGCAGTCTGCCGGAGGATTGGACCAGAATTTATTCAATCAGTTAAAAGAATTAAGGAAAAAAGTTGCCAAAAAGCACGGAATTCCGCCGTACACAGTTTTTATGGACCCGAGTCTGGAAGATATGACGGTGCAATATCCTATAACAGTTGAAGAGATTGCCAAAATCTACGGTGTTGGTGAAGGAAAAGCTAAAAAATACGGTAAAGAATTTGCGGATTTTATCAGTAAATATGTAGAGGATAATAACATCGAACGTACTCAGGATATGGTGCTCAAACAGGTGGCTAATAAATCCAGCCATAAAGTTTTTATCATTCAGAGTACTGATAAAAAGATTGATCTTGAAGACATTGCAAGAGCCAAAAATCTTTCTATGGACGAATTGCTGAAGGAAATGGAACGCATCGTTTATCAGGGAACCAAACTGAACATTGATTATTATATTGAAGATAATTTTGATGAAGATATTGTAGACGGTTTTATGGAATTCATGAACGAATCCGAAAGTGACAGTATGAAAGTGCTGCTGGATGAATTCGGGGATGAACTTTCGGATGAAGAGGTGAGAATGTTGAGAATAAAATTCATAAGTGATGTTGCCAACTAAATGAAAGATGTATTAAAATATCTTTTGTATATTATAATTTTCTTGATGGGATGTTATTTCCTTTTACTTCTTTTTGGAGTATTTATAGACTGGTATCTTCAAGGAAAAAAATAAAAAAGAAACTCTTCACACGAGGAGTTTCTTTCTTTTAGAGACAAGTATTTAGTATAAAATTAAAATCTTTTTTTTCATTAAAATCATTAATTATAGATTAGGATCAAAGGTTAAGAAAACTTTTTACTAATTTTACAGTGATGAAAAAGATTTCTGTCATATTTATTCTGCCGGATCTTGAAACCGGAGGCGCAGAAAGGATTGTTACCACCATTGCGAATCATCTTTCCAGAGATCGTTTCGAGCCTAAGATTTTGCTGTTACGCAAACAGGGCGGATATCTGAAATTTCTCAATAGAGATGTAGAAATCATTGACATTAATACTGAAAGAATCAGGCATTCGTTAAAACCTATTCTGCGGGAAATATACCGCAGAAAACCCGATATTGTATTTTCCGGATTTGGAGAGGTAAATGCATATTTATCATTGTTTATCAAGCTTTTTCCGAAAACAAAATTTATCGCAAGGGAAACGAATGTGGTTACCCGGCACGTCACCAGAAAGGAAATCAAATTCTTCTATAATTTCTATAATAATTACGATAAGATTATTGCGCAAAGCGATGATATGATGCGGGATCTTATTAGAAATTTCAGCATAAAATCGAGCAAGATTGTTAAAATCAACAATCCCGTAGATTTTGATTTTATTGAATCAAAGCTTGCTTCCGCACAAAAGCCTGAAAGCTTTAAATTAAACTACAAAAACGTAGTAGCTATCGGAAATTTATCGGCAAGAAAAGGTTTTGATAATCTCCTGAAAGTTTTTTCCAGACTGAAAAATGAAAATATTCTGCTTCACATTCTGGGAGACGGAAAAGACCGCGAAATGTTGCATCAGATGAAGGATTTCCTTGGTCTTGAACACGTCATCTTCCACGGCAGACAAGAAAATCCATATGAATTCCTGAAATATGCGGACCTTTTTATTCTCTCTTCGCGCTACGAAGGATTTCCTAACGTTTTGCTTGAAGCAGGGGCTTGCGGAATCTATTCGCTGGCCAATAATTGTCCGGGTGGCATTAACGAAATCATACAAAATGAAACTAATGGTGAAGTTTCCGATATAGAAAATTATGAAGATTTTTCACAGAAAATTTTAAAAATTCTTCATAAAAATCATGATGAAGATCTGATTAAAAGCTCTATCAAATCCAGGTTTTCTAAAAATATTATTCTGGATGCCTATGAAAAGGTACTGTTGAGCATGGTGAAATGATTCTGTTGTATTGTTCTTATGCAGTTTATTTTATACTTTTGATGCCTTTAATTTTATCCAAACTATAATAATTCCTCATGAATAAAATCCAGAGAATAGGATGCGCCTGCGAGAAACCCACATCAAATTATACGGAATACAGAAGTTCGGAATTAGGAATTGACCATACGAACGGAAGACATGCGGAAGTAAGCATTCAGCAGTGTAAGCTTTGCCAGAGAATATGGATTCATTACCTGGTTGAATTTGAACATTACTCCAAATCAGGAAGATGGTACAGAGGAATTGTTTTTAAAAAAGACAGGCCACAAATTACCCCCGAAAATGCTGTAGAATATCTGGAAAGCCTGGACTGGTATGTGTACGGAGGTTCTTATTTTGATTCCACAGGAGAATTTGGACAGGGAAAATTGAGCGCCGATTTATAATATCTTTAGATATCTTATGAATTTATATGAATAAGTTTGAAGAGCTGAAACGTTACAGATTTATTAAAAAATTGCGATCAAACGCTATTGCTATCATAACAAATCAAATTGAGATTCATTCCGGATATTTTAAAATGCATTATCTTATTGGAAGAATAAATGATATCCAACCATTAGATATTGATTTAAATATTTTTGAGAAGTTCTATAACGAAATTCAATTTTATCCTGTCGGTGAAGAAAGAAAACTTTACAATATGGAATATCTTAAGAAACTTAATTCAAAATTAGAATTAGTAGATGCAAAATATAAAAATTTGCTTGATGAAAAATGTAAAGAAATCATTGAGAAATTTAAAGATATTAAAGATTTTTGCTGAAAAGGTTTTTAACTCCGCTTTCTTCCAGAAAATTTGACAAATCTCACTTTCCCACCTGATAATTAATCGTTAAATTTGTAAGCATAAGAAAGTTAATAATAAACAAATTCATAAAATAACATGAGTCAATTCGATGTTACCGTAATCGGTTCCGGTCCTGGTGGTTATGTTGCTGCAATCCGTGCTGCACAATTAGGTTTCACAACAGCAATTATTGAAAAATACCCTACTTTGGGAGGAACTTGTCTTAACGTGGGTTGTATTCCGTCGAAAGCGCTTTTAGACAGCTCAGAGCATTTTGAGAATGCAAAACACAATTTTGCCGGCCACGGAATCATTATCAACGAACCTCAGGCTGATATCGCAAGAATGATCGAGCGTAAAAATGAGGTCATCAAACAAAATACAGACGGAATCAGCTATCTGATGAATAAAAACAAAATCACTGTTTTTGAAGGAGTCGGAAGTTTCGAATCTGCAACCCAGATCAAAGTAACGAAGAATGACGGTTCTACAGAAATGATTGAATCTAAATATACCATTATTGCTACAGGTTCCAAGCCGTCTTCTTTGCCTTTCATCACGATTGATAAAGAAAGAGTAATTACTTCCACGGAAGCGTTAAACCTTAAAGAAATTCCTAAACATCTTGTGGTAATCGGAGGTGGAGTAATTGGTCTTGAATTAGGTTCGGTTTATTTGAGATTGGGCGCCCAGGTTACCGTTGTTGAATTTATGGATAAAATCATTCCAGGAATGGATGGCGCTTTAAGCAAGGAATTGACGAAAGTTCTTAAAAAGCAGGGAATGAAATTCATGCTTTCTACAGCAGTTTCTGCAGTGGAAAGAAATGGAGATACGGTAAAAATCACAGCCAAAGATAAAAAAGGAGAAGAAGTAACGGTTGAAGGAGATTATTGTCTGGTTTCTGTAGGAAGAAGACCGTATACAGACGGACTCGGACTGGAAAAAGCAGGTGTTGAGCTTGACGAAAGAGGAAGAGTGAAAGTAAACGATCACCTTCAGACAAATGTAGCTAACATTTATGCGATCGGAGACGTTATTAAAGGAGCAATGTTAGCTCACAAAGCGGAAGAGGAAGGAGTTTTTGTAGCTGAAACATTAGCAGGACAAAAGCCTCACATTAATTATAACTTAATTCCGGGAGTGGTTTATACATGGCCGGAAGTTGCAGGAGTCGGTAAAACTGAAGAACAGCTTAAAGAAGAAGGTGTTGCTTATAAAGTTGGATCTTTCCCAATGAGAGCTTTAGGAAGAAGCCGCGCAAGTGGTGATGTTGATGGTCTGGTTAAGATCATTGCAGACGAAAAAACGGATGAAGTTTTAGGAATGCATATCGTAGGAGCGAGAGCTGCCGATCTTATCGCAGAGGGTGTTATTGCAATGGAATTCCGGGCAAGCGCTGAAGATATCGCCAGAAGTTCTCACGCACACCCTACCTATGCAGAGGCCATTAAAGAAGCGGCATTGGATGCTACGGCAAAAAGACCGATTCACATGTAATATTGAATTAAAAAAATTCAATCATTTAAAAATATTTGTAAATTAGGAGAGGCATAAGCCTCTTCTTTTTTTATGAAAAGGTATTTTTAAATACAAGTGTTATGAAAAGTATATGTATAAGTGTTTTGCTTCTCTTCGCAGTCACTTCATTTGCGCAGGAAGCAGGAAAAGCAGGTGAGCTCCTGAAGAATGAAGCTTCCAAAACTGAAATTGGATCTGTAAATAATAAAAAATCCGGTGTAAACGGCAAAAATAATCCAGGTTTCAGAAACCAGGGAAATAGTGGTTTCAGAACAAATAGTCCGCAGTACCGCTGGAATCAGGAATATGGGTATTCCGAAGTTTTTCTTAGAATTCCCGAACAGGGATTTTTCAGTGTGGAAATAGGCGATCAGTTTATCTCCAATAATTCAGGGAAATTCCGGTTTTTTGATCTGCCGGCAGGAAGAATTCCCATTTCAATCTATGAAAGCGGATATTTATTATACAGAACTACTTTGAATGTAAGAAACAACAGCAGACTGGTTCTTGATTTTTTTACCAATGAAGGTTTATTTTTGCTGGATTCTTATCCTGTTCAGTCTTACGGCTTCAACAGCTGGAATGATATCTGGAACAATCCGTACGGAAACAGCGGAAATATAAGCTATCCTAATGTGATGGACAATCAGACATTTCAGCAGTTTATGGATACAATGAAGGATAGAGCCTGGTTTGATGATAAAAAACTGGCATTTATCAATCAGCAGGGCAGACATGCGATGTTTACCTCGGAGCAAATCAGTATGTTGGTAAAAGATCTTAGTTTTGATAAAAATAAACTGGCTTTAGCCAAATCATTATTTCCGAAATGTGTGGATAAGCAAAAGTATTTTATTGTTGGAGAAGCATTGGATTTTGAAAGCAGCAGAAAGGAACTGATGGATTATATTTCTAAATTATAAAACATTTGATTCAAATATCAGTTCAACTAAAAGAGGGAAGTTTTTCCTCTTTTTTTTGTCCATTTTTCATTTTTGCAAGTTCGGCTTATATTTCCGTACCTTTACCCACTAATTTTATGATCAATGCAACTCGGAAAAACTCAGGCTTTAAAAATTTCAGATAAAAATAATTCAGGATGGATCTTAACAGACGAATCGGGTGAAAAAGCTTTTTTGCCGAAGATTTTCATTCAGGAAGATAAAGAAATAGATGATGAAATTGAAGTCTTTGTATATCAGGATGACAACAAACTGAAGGCAACTACGGAAATTCCATTGGCGGAAGTGGGAGAGTTTGCCGTAATGAGCTGTGTGCAGAGCCTTCCGAGTGGTGCTTTTATGGATTGGGGGATTATCAAAGATCTTTTTATTCCATACAAACAGCAGAAAACAAAAATTGTAGAAGGTAAAAGATATCTTGTACACATTTATGTTGATGAAGACCTGGAACTCATCACCGGAACCACAAAATTTAAAAGAAATCCGCAATATCAGGAGCTGCCATTCAAAAAAGGAGATAAAGTAGATCTTATCATGATGAATGAAAGCGAGTTGGGCTGGAATGTGGTTATCAATAAAAAATACATAGGTCTTATTTACAGTTCTGATGTTTTCAAAAAACTGTATCCTTTATCCGAAGAAACCGGTTATATCAAGGCCATCCGTGAAGACGGAAAAATAGATGTTTCACTCCAGCCGGAAGGTTTTGAAAATATTGATGAGTTTAAAAAGAAAATTCTGGATAAACTGGAAGAAAATTACGGTCTCCTATACATTTCCGATCAGTCGTCTCCTGAAGAGATCAAAGATGAGCTCCAGATGAGTAAGAAGAATTTTAAAAAAGCCATTGGCGGACTTTATAAAGATAAAGTTATTGATATCCTTGACGATAAAATCAAATTATTATAAAACAAAAAAGAGCAGAATTTTCTGCTCTTTTTTGTTATTTCTCTTTTAAAAAAGTAATCTGTTCTTTTAGTAAAAGAATTTGCTCATCTTTAGACTTAATAAGTTTATCGTAGGTATCTTTGATATCATTAATAACATCTTTATAGTCATTATTGATGGTTTCTACATAACCATTCCCTTCATTAGATTGATTATTAAATATATTTTTAGTATCAATATCCAAAAGGTTGGATAAATCTTCATTGAGAATTTCAGATATTTTCATCAGCCTTTCTACACTTAATTTGGTTTCTCCCGTTTCTATTTTACGATATGCAGCCGGGGTAATGTTTAGTTCGTGAGCCATATTTTCAAAAGTATAGCCTTTTTTACTCCTTTGTTGGGCAATTTTCTCAATAATTTTCTCCATTTCTGTCATTTATATTTAATTTCCTCAAAAGTATATATTTTTTTAATAAAAGTAAAAATATTTTTATCAAAAGTATTTTTCAACTCGGAGGGATTTAATTAGCTTAGCCATTAGAAAAAACACAAGTGCACAAATGTTTTTTGTAGTGTTATAAATTTATTTTTAATCAAACAGAAATTTCATTTATGAAAAAATTTTTATTCGCAGCTGTATTAGTTGCTGGAACTACTTTAGGATTTGCTAAAAGCAGCACACAGGTACAATACTTTTCTAAAAACACAAAAGCAGTTGTAAAGTCTAAAACTATTCGCGTAAGCTCTTTGGAAGAAGCTGAGAAAATCAAGAATATCTGTCACAAAACAGTATTTACAACACGAACTTACACCGTACAAGAGGAGGTTATGGGAGTTGTTTATACATATCAACAGACACAAACAACTTTTTATACTTACTGGTATGGTTGTTAAAATTTGAAGCAATAAGCGCCTATATAGTAGGCGCTTGTTTTATAAAGATTTTAATATGTGTAATAATCAAATGAAAATAATATGAAAACTATATTCTTAATTCTTTTATTATTTTTAGGAAATCTAAAAGCTCAAAATTTAAAAGTGGACTATGACCGGGTTAACAAAAATACAAATAATACCCTTAGTACTATTAATGGTGACGATTCTTTCAAAGCTAAAGTTGGAGATGAGTTGAAAAAAGCGCAAAAGTTCACTTTGTATTTTCTAAATGGCAATACATTTTTCAAAAATTTTCCTAATCCCGATATTAATTATGTAGGAGAGACTGAAAAAGTCGATGAAAATACAGTAAAAAGGAAAGAAAATACTTTCACACAAGCTCCAGTCAAAATATATCACAAAAAAGGCGATAACGGACTGTATCAATATCATAATTATAACGATAATGAATTTTATCATTACGCTACTTTTAAATATGATAAAATTGAGTATAAGGATGAAACTGAATTAATTGAAAATTATAAATGTAAATTGGTTGAGATAACTCTTAATGGAAGTCTATTCAAAGTATGGTATACTGAAGATGTACCAGTAAGTGCTGGTCCATATATGTTTAATAATCTTCCTGGTTTGGTTTTAAAAGTTGATTCTCCGGCATATGTTATTTATGCTACAAAAATTACTAATGATGGTACAAGTTCAGAATTTGAGAACTTAAATCCTAAATTAAAAGTATTAAATGATGAGGAGTTCTCTAAAGCAAGAAATAGTTTCCTTGAAGAAATTAAAAAAGTAAAAGAAACACATACAGACATTCGTTTATAATGAAGTTAAGCTTTCTATCATTTGTATTTTCTTTAGTCCTTATGAATTTACAGGCTCAAAATTTAAAAGTTGAATATGATCGTATCATAAAAGAAGATTTAAATAGCTCATTACCAGCTGAATCTTCTGATGTATTTAAAAATAAAGTAATAGAAGAGTTAAAAAAGCCTACAAAAGAAATACTATATGTTTTAGATGGAAATACTTTTTACAAAAGTATTCCTAAAACATCTATTACTCACGAGGAGGAAAGCAAAAAAGTCGATGAACAAACAACCATACGACCAAAAACTGAATATAAAGATATACAAACGAAGATATATCATATAAAAGGTGATAAAGGGTTTTATCAATATTTTAATTTTCATGGAGATGAATATTATTATAATTATATCCCAAAATTTTCTAAAGTAGAGTATAAAGATGATATGGAGTATATCGAAAAATATAAATGTAAGTTAGCAGAACTTACATCAGATAAAGGGGTTCTCACAAAAGTATGGTATACAGAGGATATTCCTGTAAGTGCAGGTCCTTATGCATATGGTAATCTGCCTGGTTTAGTTCTAAAAATAGAATCCTCCGAATACATTGTTTATGCTACCAAGGTAAGTAATGAAGCAAAAAAAGAAGACTTTGAAAATTTAAATCCTAAAATTAAGGTGCTAAATGAGGAAGAGTTCTTTAAAAAAATGGGTGAGTTTATAGAAGAAAGCAAAAAGGTAAAGAAGACAGAAAATAATATTAATTTGTAATTGCAGTGATTAATGTGTTTCATCAATAGTAAGTTTTATAATGAAAGATTTTATGAAATGGTTATGTATATAAACATTAACTTATGATGAGTTTTAAATATTTAACCCTTATTATCCTGTTTTTTTTTAGTTATTCTTTTTCACAAAATATTAATATCGAAGTGAAAGAAATAAACGGAAGCCCTATCTTAGAAGTCAATACACAACTTTTAAAGGATGGAAAAACCATAGAATTTCAAAAAACAGATAATAAGGGCATCTGTAATTTCAAAGCTTCAGAAAAAGGAATTTTTTCGTTAAAATTTACATCTTTATTCTATAAAACAAAAATCGTCGAAATTAATACAACAGAAAAAACAAATTATAGTATTGTCTTAGAGCCACAGATCACCACTATACAAACCGTAGAAATAAAATCTCGTCCTAAAATTGCTACTGTCAAAGAGGATACCATTGCTTTTAATCTGAAAGCAGTACGAGATGGTACAGAAAGAACTACGGAAGATCTTATCAAAAAACTTCCTGGGTTAGACATTAATGAGAACGGAAAAGTAACCTATAAGGGAAAGGCGGTAGGACAGGTTTTAGTAGAGGGGAACGAGTTTTTTGGGAAGAATCATAAAATGGCAACCCAGAACATTTCGGCTGAAATGATTGAAGGGATTGATCTTTGGCAAAACTATACCACCATTAACGGAAACCGTTCAACTGCTCTTAATCTGAAATTGAAAAATGAGTATAAAGGAAAAATTACAGGGAATATAGAAGGTAACTATGGCACTAAAAACTCGTATTTAAGTCATACTAACTTATTTCAATTCGGTAAATTAGGAAATTTAGCTCTTATAACAGACTTTAATAATATTGCTAAAGACCCTATTAGCTTTACGGATTTTTATGAAATGAATACGCAGGAAGATATAGATAACACCGGTAACAACAATATAGATATTCCTACATTTCTTAATAACGATGGAAGGGTACAATCTAAAAGCAATCAATTTGGCGCATTGCAATATTCCAAATCAAAAAAGAATTTCATTATTACTGCTTTTTCTATTTTCAACAATGCACAGCTTGAAAAATTCTCTGCTACAAAAAGAACTGCATTTGAAGGACAACCACAGGATTTTAGTTTCTTTGAACATAAATCAGAAAGTAATAAAGGTTTTTTAGGAACAACCCAAGTTAAAATCAAAAATAGTTTTTCTGATAACAGTTTCTTATACTATAACTTTGGTTACAATCCTACAAAAGATAATTTTAGTCAGAATACAAATCGCTATTCCGAAAACAATAACTTTTACGAAATTGATGATTTGATAAAAAACACTACATTCAGCAATTTTCTATCTTGGAATAAGGATTTAAATAATTCAAAACTTGTCCTAGCTTTCAGCGAGTTGAACCAGAAGTATTCAGCAGATCTGAATATGTATTCTGATAACAGTTTATTCCAGACAAATAGTAGTTTATTATTTCAGAACTATACAATTCAGTCAAATCGATATGCATTTGATTTTTATGTAAAGAATAAAAATAAGTTTATTAATTTCAATTTTCATTCTGGCTTTTCTTATAAAAGTGAAGATTCAGAACTTATAGAATGGGTATTACAAAGCAATGAAAGAAGAACATTAAAAATATATCGTTACATTAATGGTCTAAGCATATATAAGCAAATAGGAAAATTTGATATATCTGCTGCTTTAACCTCTCATTTTCTCAATGTTAATGATTTTGAAGAACATTACCTTGAAAAAAGAATTAATATAAGATTCAATCAAAGTAGTAATGATTTTGAGCTAGAGTATAATTCAAGGTATGAGCTGCCCACCTTAAAAATTCTGCAGAATAATCTATTTTATACTAAAGATTTATCTTATTTCCAAAATGCAGGTATTATACCTTCTTTTTTAAGTAATATAAAAACCTATAAATTTACCTGGCATAGGTTCAATTTTGAAAAAGGGAATAGTCTTTTTCTTATGCTGATGTACGATAAAACCAAACCTAACTTCACCACCAATACAATCAATTATGGTACATTTACAGGAATAGAAAATACGACAGGGATGTATAATGATCGTTTGTTATTTTTATTGACAGGCGACAGGCGATTTAGTGAAAATTTTATACTTAAAACAAAATTAACAAGTACTCTAGTTAAAAATATTAATTTTATAAATGGTAATGAAAATACTTCGACCATTAAAAACTTCGAAATTTCTCAAAAGATTTCTACCAACTTTAAAAATAAACCTGTACAGTTTGATTTAGGATATACCTATACAAAAGGAGTATTTGATCAAAGTTTTTACAGTACTAGTGCTAAACAAGATAATGTAAAATTATCTTTGGGGATTAGAACGATTATAAAAAAACAATGGATCGGAAATTTATTAGGAGAATATTTTATTCAGAAAACTGAACAAAATACACTTAGAAATTTTTTAGTTGGCGGTCAGGTTTCATATAGAATGGAAAAATCAAACTTAGAGTACAATTTACAATTTAGTAATATTTTGAATCTCAATTCCTTTCAGTATATAAATACATATACACGCCAGGTGGGAATTGAAGAAACATCAACAACAGCATTACACGGTTATGTTATAGGGGGCTTGAAATATAATTTTTAATTTATTGTTTTATAATTTTTTTAACTATTTAATACTTGTTGTATGTGCATTGATATTTTAAGTTATTGCTTACATTCTTTTAGTTTCTGATTAGATATAAAAATATCAATAAAAACATTTAAAAGGTGTTCGTTGTCACATTTTGTGACAACGAACACCTTTTAAATATAAAAAAAGACTCTTTTAATATCAAAATAGATACTAAAAGAGTCAAATTGTCAGGTCTTTTATTAATGCTATTCCTTTTTAGAATTAATTTTATTTGCCTTCTTACTGAATCGCTGACTTAAATCTTCGTATATTGGTTTCGCAGTAGTTACTGCTTTGGATGCTGCTTCTTTAACTGTTCCATAGTACATCATTGAAGCAACCAGTGCTTCACTTCCTGCAAGCATTATAGTATCATCCAGGTCAGAGGCTAATTGTTCTGCTAAATTGGCTAAAGGTTTTAATCCTGTAACCACCATTTCATCTTTTAGAAATTCAGTTTTATCCATATATACTGGTGCAAATTCAGGGTTGGTGGTAATATACATTTTTACCTTTTGTACCGTTGCAATAGTTTTATCACCCATTTTAAAAAGTGATTTTCTCTCATCAACAGTGAGAGCTTGTAAATATGGCAACAGTAAAGTTTTGCACTCTTGAAGTTTTTGATTTACGCTGTCTAATACATTTTAAGGAATTTCCACACTGATTTGATTATTTGTACTCATTTTAATAAATTTTTATCTAAAATAATTATAAACCTGCACCTAAAAAATTTATTTACTGGTTTTTTTCTTATGTTAAATTCTTTATGTTAAAACCTGATGCATATCATAATTATTTTCTTTAATTATTTTGTTTAACAATTTTGTCAAAACATTTGATTGATTTATATTTGCACAAATTTGTTTAACAAAAATGTCAAATCAAACAAAAAAAGACCAAACACAGGAATTAATCAAAGAAACTGCAAAGAATTTATTTTTTGTGAAAGGGAAGTTTGATGCCACCACACAGGAGATTGCTGATGAGGCCGGGGTCAACAGAACGCTGATCAACTATTATTTTCGATCAAGAGATAATCTGATCCAGATCATTTTTGATGAAGCGCAGAAAGTAGAACACGAAAAATCTGAAATCATTATGAATTCTGATTTACCGTTTAAGGAAAAGATTGGCCAGTTCATCGAAGGAAGTTTGTCTACCAGTCTTCAGTATCCATATTTGGAAACCTATATCGTTTCACAGATCAACAAAGGAAACTGCCATAAAAAAGATATTGAAGAAGATGAATTAAAAAAACTGTATCAGGAAGTAGAAGCAGAAATGGAGCTGGGAAATATTGAAAAAATGGCACCCATTCAGTTTGTCTTGAATATGATTTCCCTATTGGTTTTTCCAAGTGCCGTAAGACCTTTATTAATGGAAAATCTAATGATAGATGAAGTGACATTCGATAAAATTATTTCAGAACGGAAAGACATCATTTTAAATATGTTATTTAAAAATTAAAAATGTTAAAGTATTTTAAAAAATGAATCGTCTTTTAGAAATAAAAACTACAGCAACAGCAATTACATTAAAAAAATAAACGAAGTATAAAATTATGAAAAGAAAACGAATAACTGCACTAAAGCTTAAAATAGGAATAGCGGCTGCATTTATGATTTTCGGCTTTTCATCACTATCTGCACAGCAGCAGGTTTCCCTTCAGGAGGCCATTAAACAGGCGCTCCAAAATAAGGCGGAAGCTAAAAAAGCTGCTTTACAGGTGAAAAAAGCTGAATACAAAATTGATGAGGCCAGAGCCGGAGCCCTTCCGCAGATCAGTGCCAACATCAGTAATACTTTTAATCCGATTCTTCAGAAATCTGTGCTTCCCGGAGAAATTATCGGGATGCCCGGACAGCTTGTTCCCGTTACTTTCGGAACAAAATGGCAGTCGGTAAATTCAGTGTCGCTGTATCAGAATATCTTTGATCAAAGGGTTTTTACAGGGTTAAAAGCGGCTAAATCTACCAGAGAATTTTATCTGCTTAATTCTGAACTTACCAATGAACAGATTATCGAAAACGTAGCGACTGCCTATTATCAGGTATTTGTTCAGGAAGAAAACCTTAAAACCGTAGAAGCCAGCTATGCCAATACGGAAAGAGTGAGAAATGTTATTAAAAGTCTCGTGGATAACGGACTGGCAAAATCCATTGATCTTGACCGTACCAACGTTCAGCTTACGAATATCGGTTCAAACAGACAACAGCTTGTAAATGCCGTTGAAGTTTCAAAAAATGCACTGAAATTCTATATGGGAATCCCGATCAGTACACCTATTGAACTGGAAGAAAAAACCATCGAGCCGAATACAGCATTATTAAATACCGCTGCCAATTTGGAAACCCGTTCAGAGATTAAAGTATTGAACAAACAGAAAGAACTTTTACAATACAACAAAAAAGCTACTGAAGCTTTACTGTATCCAACGGTTGGCCTGCAGGCAAACTACGGATGGCAGGGACTGGGTAATAAATTTCCGTATTTTACGGGAAGCGCCCAGGGAACAAACTGGAGTGATTATGCGTCTATAGGTTTAGCAATTAAAATCCCGATTTTCTCAGGCGGATCAACAAGAGCGCAGATTCAGCAGGCTGAAATTGATATTCAGGATCTTGATCAGGATATTAACAATACCAGAGAAAGTCTCGACCTTGATTATAAAAATGCCATCAGTAATATGGAAAATGCGATCATTAATATCGAAAGCATGAAGGATAACGTTGGTCTTGCCGAAAGAGTTCAGAAAAATACACAATCCAATTATCAATATGGTCTTGCCACACTTACCGAAGTGCTGGATGCTGAAAATGCCCTTACTCAGGCTAAGCAGAATTATGCAAATGCTTTATTGGATTATAAACAGGCTGAAATTAAATTAATCAAAGCAAAAGGACAATTAAACACATTACAAAACCCATAATAAACTACAATGAAAAAAACTCTAATATATATTATCGTGGCAGCTGTACTGGTCGGTCTAGCG
Source organism: Chryseobacterium sp. PET-29 (assembly GCF_025736815.1). Classification (NCBI taxonomy): domain Bacteria; kingdom Pseudomonadati; phylum Bacteroidota; class Flavobacteriia; order Flavobacteriales; family Weeksellaceae; genus Chryseobacterium; species Chryseobacterium sp. PET-29. The sequence goes on from NZ_CP107053.1 coordinate 724,217, forward strand.
GCGTACAAAATTGCAGGAAATAAAGAAAAGCAGACTCAGGAAGTAAAAGAAGTAGCCAAGCAGGTAGACAAAATCAATGTGAATGTGGTTACGGTTTCCAGAGAAAATATAGATACGGATTATTCTGCCAACGGAACATTCATTCCAAAGCAGGAATCCAACCAGTCTTCTGAAATCTCCGGAAGAATTGTAAGTGTTCTGGTTAAAGAAGGGTCAAGAGTAGGTGCCGGCCAGGTTTTGGCGACTATTAAAAAAGATGCCATCGAAGTAGACGTTACCCAGGCTCAGAACAACTTGCAGAATGCTATTATTGATAATCAGCGTTACGAAAATGCTTTCAAAACAGGAGGGGTGACAAAGCAGCAGCTTGACAATTCAAGATTACAGCTTAAAAATGCGCAGGCGGCAGTTCGTGCGCAGGGGGTAAAAATAAACGATACCAGCGTTCGCGCAGGAATCAGCGGTACTATCAACAAGAAAATGGTGGAACCGGGAATGGTAGTCGCACCGGGAACTGCTTTATTTGAAATTGTAAATATCAATTCATTAAAGCTTTCAGTTTTAGTTGACGAAAGCCAGATCGGGAAAATTCAGATCGGGCAGGAGGTTCCTATTAAAGTAAATGTTCTTCCTGAAGATTCTTTTGTGGGAAGAATTACATTCATTGCTCCCAAAAGTGATGCTTCTTTAAATTTCCCTGTTGAAATTGAAGTTCAGAACAAAGGAAACCTGAAAGCCGGGATGTATGCTACAGCAACATTTAAAACCAACCATGGCGCGGAAACTCAGAACATGCTTACGGTTCCTGCAGAAGCTTTTGTAAATGGTGTAAGTTCAGGACAGTTATTTGTTGTTCAAAATGGTGTTGCAAAATTGATTAAAGTAACCGTTGGGAAAGTGTACGGGGATAAAGTTCAGGTGCTAAGTGGACTGAATGGAGGCGAACAGGTGGTAACCAGCGGACAGATCAATCTGGATAACGGGTCTAAAGTAAATATCGTAAAGTAGAAGATCTATGAAGTTAGCAGAAATATCGATTAAAAGACCATCGTTGGTGATCGTATTATTTACGATCCTTACGTTGGGTGGTATCCTGAGTTATACACTCATGGGATACGAATTGATTCCGAAGTTTGAAACCAATATGGTAACAATTTCTACGGTATATCCGGGGGCTTCACCCGCAGAGGTGGAAACATCGGTTACCCGAAAGATCGAAGACGCCGTTGGTTCTTTGGAAAACGTGAAAAAAGTAGAATCTTCTTCCTATGAAAGCTTATCCGTAATCATGGTACAGCTGAATGACGGAGCAGATGTGGATTATGCTTTAAATGATGCTCAGAGAAAAGTAAATGCGATCTTGGCAGACCTTCCGGATGATGTGGATGCCCCGTCACTGAATAAATTCTCACTCGATGATTTACCGATCATCACGATGAGTATTTCATCAGATAAATTAAACAGCAAAGATCTGTACGACCTTTTAGATAAAAAAATAGAACCGATTTTCTCCCGTGTAAACGGCGTGGCGCAGGTAGATCTTGTGGGGGGACAGGAAAGAGAAATTCAGGTGAATCTTGATGAGAAGAAGCTGCAGGGGTATGGGCTGTCAATTGGCGATGTGCAGCAGGCAATTTTATCTTCAAACCTTGATTTCCCTACAGGGAGTCTGAAAACAAGGACCTCAAAATCTACCATCAGGTTATCAGGAAAATATAAATCGGTAGAAGAAATGAACAATCTTGTGGTTTCCAATAAAAATGGAGCACAGGTTCGTTTATCTGATATTGCAACGGTTTTTGACTCCCAGAAAGATGTTGAAAAAGTAGCAAGGTTCAATCAGTTTCCTACTATTTTGATGCAGGTGAAAAAACAGTCTGATGCAAATGCGGTTTCCGTTTCGGAAAGTGTTCAGAAAACTATTGAAACGGTACAGGAAGCATACAAAGCTCAGGGAATTAAAGTAAAAGTTGTAAATGATACAACAGACTTTACCCTGGAATCTGCCAACCACGTTATCTTCGACTTGTTCCTTGCGATTATCCTTGTTGCTATTGTGATGTTATTATTCCTTCACAGTATCAGAAATGCATTTATCGTAATGGTATCAATCCCGGCTTCCCTTATAGCAACGTTCATTGGGATGAATCTTATGGGTTATACACTAAACTTAATGAGTTTATTAGGGCTCTCGCTCGTGGTAGGTATTCTTGTGGATGACGCGATTGTTGTACTGGAAAATATTTACCGTCACATGGAGATGGGAAAAAGTAAAATCCGTGCAGCATACGACGGAGCTTCGGAAATTGGATTTACGGTTGCGGCAATTACCCTGGTAATCGTGGTAGTATTCCTTCCGATTGCGATGAGCTCCGGTTTGGTGGCCAATATTCTGGCACAGTTCTGTGTTACGGTAGTAATTGCTACATTGTTGTCATTGCTGGCTTCGTTTACCATTATTCCTTGGCTTTCTTCAAGATTCGGTAAGCTGGAACATTTAACCGGAAAAAACTGGTTTGAAAAATTCATCCTTTGGTTTGAAGGAATGATCGACCGATTTACCCACTGGATCACAGGAATTCTGGAATGGTGTCTGAAAACAACCTTGAGAAGAATTTCTACAGTTGTAATAACATTCGTTGTTTTAATTGCTTCTTTCATGCTGGTGGCATTCGGATTTATCGGAGGTGAATTCTTCCCGCCGATCGACAGAGGACAGTTCCTTGTTCAGATGGAATTATCAAAAGATGCAACTGTTGAAAAAACAAATCAGCTGACATTGGATGTTGAAAAGTTTTTAAGAAATGATAAAGACGTTGTAGACCTTATCACCACGGTAGGGCAGCAGTCAACCGGTTTCGGTGGGGCTCAGGCTACAACTTACCAGTCTGAGGTTCAGGTAAACTTGACCGACAAGTCTGAACGTTCTGAAAGCACAAATATCAAAGCGGCAAAAATAAAAAGAGCGTTAGAAGAGAAATTTACCGGAGTTGAATTTAAAACTGCTCCAATCGGAATCATGGGTGCTGAAAATGCGCCGATCGAAATGGTGGTAACCGCACCGGATAACGCAACCGCTGTAAAGGAAGCAACAAGAATCCTGGAATTACTGAAAAAAGTTCCCGGGGCTGTAGATGCTGAATTATCTACCGATACAGGAAACCCTGAAGTACAGGTAAATATAGACAGAGATAAAATGGCTTCTTTAGGATTAAACCTTTCCAGTGTAGGACAAACGATGCAGACTGCATTCAACGGAAATACAGATGGGAAATTCAGAGCCGGAGAATATGAATATGATATTAACATTCGTTTCGGAGATGCCAACAGACAATCTATTGATGATGTTAAAAACTTAATGTTTACCAATCCGCAGGGACAGCAGATTCGTTTAAGTCAGTTTGCTGAAGTTAAAATGGGTTCAGGACCAAGCTTGCTGGAACGTAGAGATAAGGCACCTTCTGTAAAAGTAAGAGCCAAAGCTGTAGGTAGACCGGTGGGAGATGTGGCCAATGAATGGGCTAAACAATTCATGGATGGCAAAAACAAACCTGTAGGTGTAGATTATATCTGGAGCGGAGACATGGAAAACCAGCAGGAAGGTTTCGGTACTTTAGGAATTGCTTTACTGGCAGCTATCGTATTGGTGTACCTGGTGATGGTTTCTTTATATGACAGTTTCGTGTATCCGTTTGTGGTATTATTCTCCATTCCTTTGGCAATGATCGGAGTAATGGTGATTCTTGCACTTACTGCCAATTCATTAAACATCTTTACCATGTTGGGGATGATCATGTTGATTGGTCTGGTTGCAAAGAATGCGATCCTGATCGTCGACTTTACCAATGCGAGAAAAGCTGCAGGAGCCAACACCCATGATGCTTTGGTACAGGCTAATCACGCCCGTCTTCGTCCGATCCTGATGACAACAATTGCGATGATCTTCGGGATGTTACCGATCGCATTGGCTACAGGAGCCGGAGCGGAGATGAACAAAGGTCTTGCATGGGTAGTTATTGGTGGTTTAACATCATCTCTATTCCTTACCTTGATTATTGTACCAGTGGTTTACTCTTTATTTGATTCCATCCTGAGAAGAATGGGCAAACATGAAAAAGTGGATTATGAAGCTGAAATGAAAGCCGATTATGATCACAGAGAACTGAGTGAAGACGGTTATACCCCGAAACATTTAGACTAATATAACAACAACCTTAATTAACCTTAAAAGTGCATCAGAAATGGTGCGCTTTTTTTCATTGCGATGAGCAAGAAGCAATTTTAAATGATAACATCAATGCTCAATTGCTGAGTATAAACTGAAAGTTTACGAACATAGTTCAGCCTTTGCGGACAAAAATATTTTTGATAATTTTAAAAAACTTTGCAATTATTTGCGTTAAGATTAATCCAACAAAAAAGCTTCCGGGAATCCCGAAAGCTTTATATTTATATTAAATCGTAAGATTTAATCTGCCATTACTTCACCTGCCTTTCGGTACACGAAGCTGCCATAGATATGTCTTCTTGCAAAACGGCTTGGCGAATCTGCGTTCACCATTTTAATGTAGGTATTTCTAGGAACACCCAGGTATTCATAAATATTACCGTTAAGATGCTGAATGGTTAGTATGGATTTTTCCAGATAGAAATCCTGAATATTGGAAGTCGTAGTCGTCTCCGTATATTCTTCCTTGTATTTTTCCTGAGTTTCCGGATTAATGCTCACCAGGAAATGATAGGCTTCAATCACCGATTTACTTTTTTCTTCCGCCTCCAGTTTACCGGCTTCATCATTGATGAATTTGTCAGGATGCGTATCCTTCATCGTATTCCTGTAAATGGTTTTCAGTTCTCTCAGTGTCACATTTTTATCAACTTCAAGAAGCTTTCTGTATTCGCCTAATTTTTTCATTATGGTTGGATCCTTTTTTCGGGATGCAAAATTAAACTATTTAATTGGAATATAACTTATTCATTATTAATTTGTTTTAATAAAATAACATTAAATTTTTATTAGTTTAAAATGCAGTTATTTACCAGATTACTTCAAATATTCAGCAATGCCAACGACACCTTGATTGACTCGTGAATATGTTTGTCCAATATTTCTGAATTATTTAATGGATAATAAAACTCTTTCGGATTAACAAAAACATTATTGTATTTGGTTCTTTCGCTCCCTCCGTCTACATCAATAGACAATAATCCGTGGCCATTTTTACGCTGTACAGTCGTTAAGCCTTTAGAGGTTACTTTAGATTCCACACATCCGATCAGGGCACCTCTTCCTAGCACATCAAAGCAGAGGGCAGTATAAATTCCATTGCGAACCAGCTGTCCGGGAGGAAGAATACATGCATAAAGAACATTGGGAAGATTCACAATGCCCCGGGAAACTTTTATGGTAAGCGGAATATTATTGATTTCCCGATATTGCTGTTGTAAATATATTTTTAATCTATTCAGAGCATCTCCGATTGAAATCATTTCAGGATCATTGGTTCTTAAAAGCATATTTTTCTGCACAGGATGCAGCTGTCTGAATTCGCAGATAGCATTAAAGTAATTGGTCAGTTCTGTAGAATACATTATTCCTCAATTACTCCGTTTTCTGGAAAATATGTGTCACTTTAGAATCCTTAACAAAATCCTGTAACGGCATATCCTTCACTGCATTTTTATTGGTGAGTTCAATGTAATACACCATTGTATTGGGAAACTTGGGATCTTTACACAGTATTTTGAAACGTTTTACCTTTTCATCATTACTTAAGAAAACAAGCTCGGAAGCATTAAAGAACCTTATATTGTTTACATCAAAAGAATCTTTCCAGTTTTTCTGTAGCCTGGCGAATCTCTTCTGGGTTCTGTCGCTGTCTTCATTTTCAAACTTATCAACCTGGAAATCGGTTAAAAGTTGAGGGTAAACCAGTCCTTCCTGAAGAATGGCTTTCGTAATTTTATCAGATTTATCGTAAAAAATAACCTTATTATCAAACTGTACCTGATTATCTTTCATCACAAGGTCTCCCGAAAACTTTTTGTAATTTTTCTTTTTATAATCGTTTTTAAAATGTTCGATAGCAGCCTTATCTTTTGGTCCTGGCTTTTCGGTTTTCTGGGCAAAAACAGATGCTGATAAAAGTAAGGTGAGGCTGACTGTGTATAATAATTTCATGATGTTTCACTAATTTTTAGTTAAGATTTAAAGAATATTTTTAAGTCTTAGATATTGCAGCAGCATAATGGTTTTGGCATCTTTAATCGCTCCGGTATCAATCATTTGCAAAGCTTCCTCAAAAGAAAGTTCCAGCACTTCAATATCTTCACCTTCATCATCAAGTCCGCCGCCATCATTTATTTTCATATCCTTCGAATATTCGGCGATAAAAAAGTGAAGAATTTCTGTGACGGCACCCGGTGACATATACGCTTCGAAAATCTTCTCAACGTGAGAAATTTTGTAGCCGGTTTCTTCTTCGGTTTCCCTTTTAATACAATCTTCCGGATTATCATCGTCCAGAAGTCCGGCACAGACTTCAATCATCATTCCTGTTTCATTTCCGTTTAGAAAAGAAGGCAATCTGAACTGTCGGGTGAGGATTACATTTCCCGTGCTTTTATCATACAATAAAATAGCCGCACCGTTTCCCCGGTCATACGCTTCACGGCTTTGCTGCTGAAAGCTGCCGTCTTTTTTCTGGATGCTGAATGTTACCTTCTTTAAGGTGTACCAGTTGTCTGATAATATTTCCGTCTTTTCTATCTGAACGTTTGTATTGTGCATAGATTGTATAATCTTGTTAATTATTTTTTAATAAATGTTCCAATGCTTTTTTTAAATCGGGGAACTTAAATTGAAAACCTGCATTCTGAATCTTCTCCGCGGAAGCTCTTGAGCCTTCCAGCAGCGCATCTGCAAGTTCGCCAAAAATCAGTTTTAAAACAAATCCGGGAATATTAGGCATGAAAAGCGGTTTCTTTAAAACCTCAGCAATTTTTTTGGTTAAATTCTCATTAGTTGTATGCTGCGGTGAAACGGCATTAAAAGCTCCATCCATGGTGTCATTTTTCAGTGCAAATTCATAAATGGCACAAATGTCTTCAATATGAATCCAAGGCATATATTGCTTCCCGGTTCCCAGAGGAGCGCCGATTCCCATTCGGATAGGAGGTAGCATTTTCTTCAAAGCACCATCTTTTTCAGAGAGCACAACCGCAGTGCGGATTTTCACCACCCTTTCGGCAAGATTCTGTTCTTTAAACTGATCAGCAGCACGTTCCCACAAGACTACGACTTCACTTAAAAAATCATTTCCGGGCTGGTTATTTTCAGTAAAAATTGCATCGGTAGTTTTTGTCCCGTAATAATTGATTCCAGAAGCAGAAATAAAAGATTTCAGCCTGATTTTTTTCTCCTGAAGTGTTTTCACAATCAGATCGGCAGAATCAACCCTGCTGGAAATCAGTTCTTTTTTTCGTTCATCGGTCCATCGTTTTTCAGAAATATTGGCTCCTGCCAGATGAATGATGTGCGAAACTCCTTCAAATGCCGCATCATCAATCGTTTTATTTTTAATATTCCATTCGAATTCATTACTGTGCTTTTTCTTTCTTGTTAAAAAGCGAACGGTAAAATCTTTTTCAAGTTTTTTGGAAAGTTCATGGGCAATAAGTCCGCCGGCCCCGGTAATGAGAATAATATCTTTCATGAATAAGTGCGTTTACTGTTATGATTGGTTTTTAACGATTAAAACAAAATCATCATCCAGAATTTTATAGCCATAATCATATATAAATTTGTACTCTGACCCATTTTTATAGACCTTCAGATTAGTAAAATAATCAAAATCAAAACCCAACCCATCCAATTTTGAACGGGTGACTTTTGTTTTTCCGTCCGTATTCACCTCAGCAAGGATTCTGTAATTTTTGCGAAGTTTATTATTAACATTACGCATGAGATTGTTGGAATCCTTATTCTGCTTGTTGTTGTAGGCGTTCCGACAAGCGTCATTGCAAAATTTTTTGTCGGATCTTCCGATGATTTTTTCGTCACATTCAAGACAATTCATAATTTTTATTTTTTCAATTTGTGTGGATGTGCATGTTTTTTCTTTAATAGTTTCTTAAACCTGCTGTGTGCAGGATAGCTTCTGTTGGATGTTATATTATTGAAAAAAAGTGCCGTAAGTAATAAAATAATACACCCGGAAAGAACCGGTGATAACACATACCAGAATCCCAGTTCAGGGATTTTTCCTGTGGAGCTTACTGCAATCAGTGCGGTAGCGCCACCGGGAGGGTGAAGGGTTTTGGTATATTGCATTAAAACAATTGAAAAAGCAACGGCAAGGGGAGCCGAAAGCCAGATAATATCAGGAACAATCTTATAAACCGTAACGCCAACCAAAGCAGAAATCACATGTCCTCCTACCAAATTCCTCGGTTGCGCCAGCGGACTCTGAATTGCACCATAAATCAAAACACTTGAAGCACCGAAAGATCCGATCAGAAAAATATTCTCTGTAGCGGATACTGAATGCGACTGGATAAAAGCAATAATCCCGATTCCGAAAAATGCGCCCAGAAAAGACCAGAAATGTTCTTTATAATCAACAAGTGTTTCCCTGTAAATCACGTATTTTGATACTCTGAATGTCCTTTTGATTGCTTTTTTCATATATACTCAAAGGTATGGAAATTATCCGTTTTCAAACGGATAAAAAGAATGATATTTTGCATTATTCGTTTTCAAACGACTACAAACGAATTTAAATAGTTTTGTACCGGTTTGAGTTTCAGCTTTCCCCAATCTTTGCAACAGAGATCTGAGAAAACAGTGAACGTCTCGGATCTGAATATTAATCTAAATAACAACAAAATTATGTCACTAAGAAACAAAGTAACATTAATTGGTTACACAGGAAAGGAAGTAGAAATGGTAAACTTCGAAAACGGAAACAGCAAAGCCGTTGTATCTCTTGCAACAAGTGATTATTACACGAATGCGAAAGGCGAAAAAGTAGAAGAAACACAATGGCACAATCTCATTGCTTTTGGTAAAACCGCTGAAATTTTCCAGAAATATGTTACGAAAGGAAAAGAAATTGCCATAGAAGGAAAACTTACCTACAGATCATATGATGATAAGGACGGCGTAAAACGCTATATCACGGAAGTTAGGGTAGATGAGATTCTGCTTCTGGGAGGTAAATAACAGTAAAAAACACAGGCGATGAAAGTAAAAGTTTTTAAAGTCCGGCTGGATCAGGAGTTTTTACATCATGATCAGCACATGCTGGATGAATTTCTCGGAAAACATCAAATTGTAAAGTGGAGACGGCTTTTGTAAACAATGAAAATTACTGGTCGGTACTCTTATATTTTGAAGCATTGAAGATGGCTGTAACTACCGTAAAAGAATCAAAAAGTGCCAAATATACAGCCGAAAATGAAGCGCTGAGCTTAGACGAGGAAAAAATTCTCTATGCCCTGAAAGAATGGAGATCCGATAAAGCAAAAGAGCAAAATCTGCCGGGCTATTTTATTGCAACCAACAAAGAACTTATATCCGTTGCCAAATATAAGCCGGCCCGCAAAGAAGAGCTGCTGGATATTAAGGGATTCGGAAAGCATAAAATAGAGAATTACGGCGAGGAAATCCTTGAAATTTTAGATAGTATCTGATATAACACAAAAACACAAATGATGAAGATATTCAGGGCTGAAGAAGATTGTTTCTTCAGCTTTGGATTTTAGTTTAAAAGTCAGTTCAATTCCTTATTTTTGCAACACTTATACATTAATCATCATTTATCAATTATAGAATGAAACCAGGTTTAGCAAAAGGGACGAGAGATTTTACAGCATTGGAAGTTGCCAGAAGAAGATACATCATTAATATTTTACAGAAAAACTTCGAATTATTCGGGTTCCAGCCATTGGAAACCCCAAGCTTTGAAAATCTTTCGACATTAACAGGAAAATACGGAGAAGAAGGAGACCGCCTGATCTTTAAAATTTTAAATTCAGGAGATTATACTTCAAAAGTAAATCAACAGGACTGGGAAGACAAAAATCATCAGAAATTAACCTCGCAGATTTCAGACAAAGCTTTACGCTATGATCTTACCGTACCTTTTGCAAGATTTGTAGCAATGAACCATAATCAGCTCACTTTTCCATTCAAACGTTACCAGATTCAGCCGGTGTGGAGGGCAGACCGACCTCAAAAGGGAAGGTTCAGGGAGTTTTACCAGTGTGATGCCGATGTGGTGGGAAGTGAAAGCCTTCTGCAGGAAGTAGATCTTGTTCAGTTATATTTAAAATCATTTGCAGAATTAGGTCTTGCTGTAACCATTCATATTAATAACAGAAAAATTCTTTCAGGCCTTGCGGAATTTGCAGGAATTGCAGATAAATTAATAGATTTTACAGTTGCTCTTGACAAACTGGACAAAATAGGGAAAGAAGGTGTTGTAAAGGAACTTCTTGAAAGAGGGATTGCTCAGGAATCTATCGATAAGCTGGATTTTCTTTTTGAACAGTCAGATGATGCGTTGGAAAATCTTTTACAGCTAAAAGAGAAATTTGCCGGAAATGAAACCGGTTTAAAAGGTGTTGAAGAACTGGAGTTCGTAATCACGCAGTCATTAAATCTGGGAGTAGATATTCAGAATCTGGTATTCGACATTACGCTTGCAAGAGGTTTGGATTACTATACCGGAGCCATTTTTGAAGTAAAAGCGGACGAAGTCCAAATGGGATCTATCGGTGGTGGCGGAAGATATGATAATCTTACGGAAGTTTTCGGGGTTAAAAATATTCCGGGAATCGGAATTTCTTTCGGTTTAGACAGGATTTATCTTGTTATAGAAGAACTTGGGTTGTTCCCTGAAGAGGCAACCTCAAAAGTAGAATACCTGTTTGCTAATTTTGGAGGTAACGAAACCCTGGAAGCTCTGAAATTAATAAAACAGCTGAGAGAAAAAGGAATCTCTGCCGAACTCTATCCTGAATCTGCCAAGATTGGAAAACAGTTTACGTATGCAGAGAAGAAAGGAATTAAAAATCTTGTTTTCCTGGGAGAAGAAGAAATTAAGGACGGAAATGTTACCTATAAAGATCTTGAAGCCGGAGAGCAGAACACGGTTTCCTTAGAGGAATTTTTACAATCTTAGAGCGATGAAGAATATCTTATTTTTAGCATTTCTCATATCTTCTGTTATTACTCAGGCACAGGTAAGGATGCCGGATCCTCCTAAACAGGACCTCAGCAAAGAAAGCGACAGAGTTTTGCTTCGGGAAATCACTTCTTTTCCGGAACATATTTTTTCATGGAATATTAAATATCTTACAGTAAGTGAATCAGATCAGTTGACAAGCTTACCTGAGAAAATTTCCAGACTAAAGAATCTTGAGTCTTTTATGCTTACGGGAGGTCATAAAATTAAAGATTTTCCTAAAGAATTTTCTTCTTTAAATCAACTGAAAAAATTGGCTTTGCATAATATGCTTACTGAAAAGATGTCTCCTGTGATTTTTAATCTTAAATCATTGGAAGATTTAGAATATTATCAGTTCAGCTATTTTGATTTTTCGCAGGATATTGGGAAGCTAAAAACACTGAAAAGGTTGGCATTATCAAGAGGATTTGATATCAGAAGCTTACAAAATGTTGAAGGAAAACCGGGAAGGAATCTTCCGCCTTCCATAAAGAATCTGAAAAATTTGGAAACTTTGTCATTGGGCAGAAATCTAATGTCTGAGCTGCCCGAAGAAATAGGATATTTAAATATGGTTAATGATATTTGGCTTTCAGATAACGTGTTGACAACCTTGCCAAATGGATTTTCTAAGCTTCAAAATTTAAAAACGCTGAACCTTAGCAATAATGCATTTAAAGTTTTTCCTAAGGAATTATATAAAATCTCAAATCTCAAAAGACTGGATATCTACAAAAATCAGATTAGCCAGATTCCGGCCGGAATCGGCAGTATGACTGGACTTACCGGGCTTTTTATTGATAAGAATAAACTTACCAATGAATGTTTAACTGAATTTTATAATCTAGAAAATCTAGAAGTTCTGGATATCCGGGAAAATAAAATTACAGCTTTTCCTCCCGGATTGGAAAAAATGAAAAAACTGAAAGTAGTATATATTGCAGGGAATAATATACCGTATCAGGAAATTTCCCGTGCACAGGCTTTGTTGCCAAGAACAAAGTTTGTTACTCAGGAAATGCCATGAAAAATACAGAAAATTTAAAAGATATAGCCAGACTTTTTCTCAAGCTGGGAATAATTGGTTTCGGAGGACCGGCTGCACATATATCAATGATGCAGAATGAAGTTGTCACCAAAAGGAAATGGATTTCACAGCAGCATTTTCTGGATCTGATAGGAGCTACCAACTTAATTCCAGGACCCAACAGTACGGAAATGGCCATCCACATCGGAAGAGAAAAAGCAGGCTGGAAAGGCTTAATTACTGCAGGAGTATGTTTTATACTTCCTGCAGTTTTTATTACCGGGATATTCGCGTGGCTGTATAAAAAGTATGGTGCTCTGCCTGAAATTCAGCCATTTGTTTATGGGATCAAGCCGGCGATTATTGCAGTGATTTTATCGGCCATCTTTCCGTTAGCTGAAAAATCTTTTAAGTCGATAGGTCTTATTATTTTAGGATTACTTGTTTTAACGGGATCTTTATTAGGTTACAATGAAATTTTTCTTCTTTTCGGAGCCGGTATTCTTTATGTATTGATCACTTTTCTACGTCCCGGAAGATCCGGGGATTTGAAAAATCTTATTCCTATCATTTATTTACAGGGTAGTGAATATAATTTGATACCATGTTTAAACTTTAAACTTTTTCTTATTTTCCTGAAAGTAGGTTCCATTCTTTACGGAAGTGGTTATGTACTGTTTGCCTTTCTGGATGCAGAACTCGTTACCAGTGGAATGATGAACCGGAAACAGCTTATTGACGCTATTGCAGTAGGACAGTTTACTCCCGGACCGGTTTTTTCTTCGGTTACATTTATCGGGTACCAGATTAACGGATGGGTTGGGGCTGCTGTTTCAACCCTTGGGATTTTCTTACCCTCATTCCTATTTGTCGCTCTGCTGAATCCGTTGGTAAAGAAAATGAGAAACTCGAAAATTTTTTCAGTATTTCTGGATGCGGTAAATGCGGCTTCTGTTGCCATTATTGTTTCTGTTTGCATCAGTATGGGAATAGAAACTGTTACCGACTGGCGTACAATTCTTATTGCTGTTGTATGCCTTTATATAAGTTTTCGATACAGGAAAATCAACAGTGCTCTCATCGTTGTATCGGGTTCCGTAATGGGATATTTACTGAACTTATTATAAATGGCGATTATATATTAAAGAATCGAATAACCTTTAGAAAAATGTACAACTACAAGGTTAAAATGTTACTTTACCTCGCAAAAAAGTAACTTTACTATATAAAAAAGTAACCTTATTTTTCAAGAAAGTAAATTTACATCGTGCCAATGTAGAAGTGCAATGGTAAAATGTAACTTTACTACGCAAGAAAGTAAAATTACCTTGCTAAAATGTAGATTAACCTCACGAAAATATACTTTTACATCGAAACAAATTAAAAAATTCTGACTTTTTAATTGACTTGCTTTTAAGTGAGCTTGTAATTATAGTTACATTTATTTTTATACTTTTAAACATAAAATATTAATCATGGAAAACTATTTAGAAATCAACAGGAAGTCGTGGAATGCCAAAGTAGATCCCCATTTGAAATCAGATTTTTATTTCTTGGACGAATTTTTAAAAGGCAGAAGCTCACTGAACTCTATTGAATTGGAACTTTTAGGGAATCTGGAAGATAAATCTGTTCTGCATCTGCAATGCCATTTTGGTCAGGATTCCATCTCCTTGTCAAGGCTTGGCGGCAAAGTAACAGGCATAGATCTATCAGACAAAGCAATTGCCGAAGCAAAGCAACTTGCACAAAAATGTGATACAGACACGAAATTTATATGTACAGATCTATACAATCTACCCAATGTTCTTGATGAAAAATTTGATATCGTTTTTACCAGTTACGGAACAATAGGCTGGCTTCCGGACCTAAACCGCTGGGCAAAAGTAATTTCTCATTTCTTAAAACCGGATGGGAAATTTATAATGGCAGAATTTCATCCTGTTATTTGGATGTTTGATGATGATTTTGAAGAAGTGAAATATAATTATTTTAATGAAAAGCCTATAATCGAAACATACGAAGGAACCTATGCAGACCCTTCTGCGGATATCGTTCAGGAATATGTGATGTGGAACCATTCTTTAACAGAAGTATTACAAAGTCTGATTGATAATCATTTGATAATACATCAGTTTAAAGAATTCGACTGGTCGCCGTATCCATGTTTCAGACATGTTGAAGAATCTGAAAAAGGTAAATGGAGAATATCAAAATTTGGCAATAAAGTTCCTTTGGTTTTCGCCATTGATGCGCAAAAAAAGTCATCGTAATAAATACTACGATGACTTTTCTGAATATATGAATGTTAAATAACTATTCTTAACTTACAGTTTCCTGTGCTTTATTTACAGTATCCTGTGCCTGGCTTTTAAATTCATCCGCTTTTTCCTGAACCTGGGAAGCAACATTGTTGGCTCTGTCCTTAATATCATTCCCCCATTTGTTTAGGTTGTCCTTTGCATTGTTGAATTTATCTTTTACCATTTGTTTTTGTTCAGGACTTGAGTTTTTATACTTCCAGTATGCTAAAGCTCCAAGTCCAACCAGTGCCAATAAACCTTTTGTTTTATTTCCCATGATTTCTATTTTTTAAATGTTAATATTAAAATTTTGTTATTAGTAAACATGTAAAATACGTGCCAAAAAAAATATCAGAACTATAAAATAATGTTAAAATTAATTGAAGGTTTCTAAATTTTCACCGTCAAAACTTGCAAAAACCATAGTCGGGTGAGAATCTCTGTGGGCAAGATTTCCATCTTTATCAATTGCAATAGCGCCTGCAAAGCCGTCTATTGTTTTCAGTTCGTCAAAGGTTTTGTCAAAAGCTTCGCTAAGGGACATTCCATCAGTTACTCTTGTAACAATTTTCGCTGCTGTTGCATTACTTACAATATCTTCTCCCACTCCCGTACAGCTTACAGCACAGAAAGAATTGGCATAATTTCCGGCTACAGTTGCAGAATCAGAAATTCTCCCGGGGATTTCAAATCCTTTTCCTCCGGTGGAGGTAGCAACGGCTAATTTTCCGCTTTTATCAATTACCACACAACCAACGGTTCCTTTTCCGCCGTTGTGTAATTTTTCCTCGTATTCCTGTCTTCTTTTCGGAATTTCAGTTGAAAAATTTTCAAAACCATGGGCTGCAGCATACTTTTTAGCACCACTACCTCCCAGAACCCTGTCGTCTTCCTTCATGAGTTCCTTCGCTACAAAAACAGGATTTTTCACATCCTGAATATTGATCACACCGCTCATTTTCTGGGTTTCGCCATCCATAATTGCAGCACTCATCCGGATAATTCCGTCACTTTGAATCTGGGAACCGATACCAGCGTTGTACAGTTCGTCATTTTCCAGTAAAGAAACAGCAAAAGCAGCGGTGTCAAAAGCAGAATGGGTATGTAAAAAATCAAAAGCCTGTTTGGCAATATTTTTCAGAGACTCCTGTTTGGCAGTTTTTACCTCATGACTCTGATCGCTTTCTGAAAAGAATCCACCGTGAATGATTACCTTCATTGTATATTGTTATTTAGAAGACAAGATAGCCAAATTTTTCAAAACCGGTTATGATTTTGCGAATGATAATTAATATTCATTGTAAATATGATTTGCTATTTTTCCTGCGGAATAGGATTAAATTGTGAATTTTCTATCGTCAGTACCTTTGTTGTAAGGTCATAATGATCATTCATGGACATCACGTGCACCGTGAGGTTATCAATAGAAATCGGTTCTCCAAGGTTAATATTCGTAAGATTGGTATCTTTAATGAATCTTCCGTCAACCAGAATTACCAGTCCGGAACCTACGGCCGTCATTACATCATTATAAATAAACAGACCGGTATCTTCTCCAAGCCCGATTCCCAGTGTTCTCGGATTATTTACCACAGCCTGGAACAGTCTTCCGATTCTTCCTCTCTGTACAAAATGCGTATCAATAATGACATTGTCGATCAGTCCTAGTCCCTGTGTGGTTTTAATTTCGCCTTTGAGCAATGCTTCAGAACTGCTTCCCTGATAAATCATGTTTTCAGACGCAGCAGCAGCACCGGCAGAAGTTCCGGAATAAATGAAATCCTGTTCCTGATACTTCAGTAAAATGGTATCGTGAAATCTTGTTCCGCCCAGAATAGATGTAAGACGAAGCTGATCTCCGCCCGTAAACATCACCACGTCGGCCGCATTTGCTCTTGCGACAATTGCATCAGAATTGGCTTCTTCACGGTTATGAATATCCAGAATATTTACATTTTTTGCCCCTAAAAATTCAAAGGCTTTTTTATATTCGGAGCCAACAATCTGAGGAATCTGCGAGGCTGTCGTAATAATTTCAATTACAGAGTTTTCCTTATGCTTAGACTCGTTGATGATTTTTCTAAGTATTCCTCGCTCAAAAAAATTCAGGTTTTTTTCTATATTCTGATCAAAATCGGTTTCTGCAAAACTTCCTTTGTTTACTGCACCACCAATTACAATTAATTTTCCAACAGGTTTCGTCATAGGCTGCAAATTTAAAAAAATATTAACAGCTGAAAAAATTTCAGGGTACATAAAATTGATTTTGAGGATTTTAGAATGAATACTAAAGAATGATTATTTTTAATAAATATTCAAACGTGGTATAGTTTTGTTTAGGGTTTTGCATTATCTTTGATTTTAAATGCAGTTATTGTTAACTATTAAAAATGCAAATAGACTATGAAAATTGAAAAAATACAGGCATTGCGCGGCCCGAACATTTGGAGTATCAGACGAAAGAAGCTGATACAGATGAGGTTGGATCTGGAAGAGATGGAAAATTTTCCTACTAATAAAATCGAAGGATTTAGAGAAAGAATAGAAAAGTTATTGCCTTCTTTATTTACTCACAGATGTTCCGAAGGAGTGGAAGGAGGTTTTTTTCATCGCGTTGAGACGGGAACATGGATGGGCCACGTTATTGAACACATCGCCCTGGAAATCCAGACTCTTGCCGGAATGGAAGTTGGCTTTGGAAGAACGCGCGAGACTAAAACACCCGGGGTTTATAATGTCGTATTTAATTATATTGAAGAAAATGCCGGAATTTTTGCAGGGGAAGAATCTGTAAAAATTGCAGAAGCTTTGATTAAAGGTGAGGAATATGATCTTAACGCTTGTATCCAGAAGCTTAAAGAAATCCGTGAAAGGGTTCGTTTAGGACCTTCCACCGGAAGCATTGTAGAAGAAGCGGTTTCCAGAAAAATCCCGTGGATCCGTTTAGGGACAAACTCTTTGGTACAGCTTGGATATGGGGTGAACCAGCAGAGATTCCAGGCAACCATTACAGGGAAAACAAGCTCTATTGCCGTAGATATCGCCTGCAATAAAGAACTTACCAAAAGAATGCTGCATGATGCTGCGATTCCTGTGCCTATGGGAGATCTTATTATGGATGAAGAAGGACTTGACAGCGTTGTAAGAAAAATTGGATATCCCGTGGTTATTAAACCTCTGGATGGAAATCACGGAAAGGGATCTTCTATCAATGTCAATGATTGGGAATCTGCCAAAATCGGACTGGAACATGCCCAGAAATATTCCAAAAAAGTAATTGTAGAAAAGTATATTACAGGATATGATTTCAGGGTGCTGGTCATTAATAATAAAATGGTGGCTGCTGCCAGAAGAGTTCCCGCCCATGTTGTCGGCGACGGGGAATTGAATCTTCAGCAACTGATAGAAAAAGAAAATAAAGATCCGAGAAGAGGGTACGGACACGAAAATGTTTTAACGGAAATCGAGGTTGATAAAGATACCACCGAGCTTTTGGAAAAACTGAACTACACCCTGGAAACGGTTCCCCAGAAAGGGGAGGTCGTTTATCTGAAATCTACCGCCAATCTTTCAACCGGAGGTACGTCGATTGATGTAACAGATATGATACATCCTGAAAACATTACCATGGCTGAAAGAATTTCCAAAATTATCGGTCTTGATGTCTGTGGAATTGATATTATGGCTGAAAACCTTACCCAGCCTTTAAAAGAAAGTGGAGGTGCCATCATTGAGGTTAATGCCGCACCGGGATTCAGAATGCATCTGGCGCCAAGCGAAGGATTGCCGAGAAACGTTGCCGCACCAGTAGTAGATATGCTGTATCCTCCGGGAAAACCTTTTACCGTTCCGATTATTGCGGTTACAGGAACCAACGGTAAGACTACCACCACAAGACTTATTTCACACATCGTAAAAAGTAACGGCTACAGAGTTGGCTTTACGACTTCAGACGGAATTTATATTCAGAATACCATGCTGTCGAAAGGCGATACTACAGGACCGCTTTCTGCAGAGTTTATTCTAAAAGACCCTACCGTAGAGTTTGCGGTGCTTGAGACTGCGCGTGGCGGAATTTTACGTTCCGGGCTCGGATTTTCTCAATGTGATATTGGGGTTTTAACCAATATTGAAGAGGATCATCTCGGCATGAATGATATTCATAACCTTAAAGATCTTACCCGTGTAAAAAGAGTAGTGCTCGATAGTGTAAAGAAAAACGGTTGGAGTATTCTGAATGCAGATAATGAATATTCCATGAAAATTGTTAATGACCTGGATAGCCATGTTGCCATTTTCAGTATGAATGAAAATAATCCGCATATCCAGAAATTCGCGAAAGAAGGACGTATTACCTGTATTTATGAGGAAGGTTTTGTTACGGTCAAGAAAGGAGACTGGAAAATAAGAATCGGCAAGGCAAAGGATTTTCCGATTACCATGGAAGGTAAGGCTAAATTCATGATTGAAAATGTACTGGCTGCGAGTCTTGCCTGTTATTTATATGGATTCGGGATTGAAGATATTTCCAATTCTTTACGGACTTTTATTCCAAGTGCACAGCTTACTCCGGGACGTTTGAATGTATTTAAGTTTAAAAATTTCAAGGTGCTGATTGATTTCGCACACAATCCATCGGGTTATGAAGCGATTGAAGATTATCTCAAAAATATTGAAGCAACGAAAAAAATCGGGATTATTTCAGGGGTAGGAGACAGAAGGGATAGTGATATTAAAGAGTGTGGAAAGATCGCAGGAAGAATGTTTGATCATATCATCATCCGAAATGAGAAGCATCTCCGCGGACGTACGGAAGATGAAATTAACGGACTTATTATCGAAGGTATGCAGTCTTCGGGCAAAGATGTAAGCTATGAAATTATTCCTAAAGAAATTGAAGCCCTGAAACATGCAATGGGAATGGCTGAAGAAGGTACTTTTATCACTGCTTTAAGCGACGTTATATCTAATGCAATTGATCTGGTTCAGGATTATCAGACACGGGAATTAATGGAAGACGATAAAATGCTATAATTATATTTCTAAAGTTTTGGCTTTCTATAAAATTTCGGCGGCATCGAAGATGCCGCCGAAATTTTTCTAACTTTTATTATAGTTTAGTAAACTATTCCTTCTCAAAAAAAGCATTCGAGCTTCCTATCCAGATGGCATCTTTTTTATTGAAATCGACGTTTACCATTGCTGCTTTAGTCATTCTTGCTAAATTCTCCATCAGAATCGGGCTTTCATTATTTTCAGGCCAGATATATAATAAACGAATCTCTGCTTTCGAATAATCTTCGTTGATATCCTCAAAAATAGGAGCATAGTCTACTTTTCTCTGCAGAATGTAGTTTTGTTTATCTTCAATGGCATCCGTAATTTCTTTCGTAGGATTTAGATTCACCCCGCTTCCGGCAAAAGAAAACAACGGCTTTAAAACAAAATTTTTCAAATCCTCTGTTTCGGGAAATTCATGCAGGAAATAACTTTTCGGAACAAATTGATGTTGTAAAAGAGGCAGTAAAAATTTTGAAATTTTGAAAAACCAGTTGGGATGGGTAATCCATTTTACATCAACATCTTCCCGGAAATCGAATTCAGTTTTCAGATCCGGAATCCGATCTAATTCATCAAAGATAACACGGTTATAAATCCTTTTAATTTCGGTTAACTTTCCATTATTCTCATAATAAAGTTTTTTTCCGTTCTTTTTTACTTTGGTGAGGCAGACCGTTTTTATTCCAAGTAATTGTTCTGTCAGGACAAAATCGATGGCTGTTTTCTGCTTTTCAGGATAAATTTCCAGAAGGATAACATTTTCCGGATTTTCATCTCCGATAATAAGATCTTTGAAATGGTTTTTAAAATCGTCAGGAGACATTGTATTTTTTAATTCAGAAAGGAAAGGATAAATTTCGCAGAAGGCATCTTCAAAAACTCTTTGAAAAGCGTATAAAGAAGGGAAAGCCTGAAGCTCAATTAATTGCGGTTCCAATTCTCCCGTTTCATTTTTACAGATTCCGAAGTCGATGGTAAAAAAATGAGGTTTTTCCGTATCATTTGGAACTCTGCAATTATCAGGAACAGCTTTTTGTAAAATATCCGGGGATAAAGCTTTTATCTGATTAATAATACTTTCGCTCGCATTGATCAGTTTAGCTTCAAAATCTTTGGTAAGGAATAAAGGACTTTCAGAAATTCTGAATGCCGGTTCCAGTCCGCTTTTTTGCTTTAGATATTCTTTAAGCTGAGCATATTTTTCCTGCGAAAATTCCTGATTAAACTTTTTTCTGTATTCTGAAATCATAATCTTTTTTCGTTGTGATTTAAAAAAATCGGACGATTGTCCGATTATGTTATTAATTATATTTTGCTAAATCAGAACATTTACTTTGTTGATAATATTTTGCTTTGCAAAATCTAAAAATCTCGGTAAAATCTGGGACTGCGTAAGGGTAATTTTATCTTCATCATCAATTCTGTCGATGGTTTCAAGATACTTTTCCATTCCGAAATTTTCAATCATGGCCAATTTGTTTTTTTCATCTTTCAGGTTTTCAATCATTCCTTCAGGATTCGCTTCAGGATGAAACTGTGTACCGAAGATTTCCTCAGAAAACCGCACAGCCATTACCGCTCTTTCCAGATCAATATGAGGACGGAATTTTTCAATCGCAGTAATTTTCATTCCCAGTTCTTCAAACCGCTCATGGTCCGGTTCTATAAACTGATAGGCACGGGAATCCACCGCGTAGAAAGGATCCGGGAGATTTTTAAATAAAAATTCTTCTTCGCCTTCCTCTGTTTTATGAATGGGCATTACACCGAATGAATAGGATTTTCTTTTACAGATATTGCCCAGTTTCCAGTGAATGCTTGCCAGCTGAAAAGAATGGCAGATTAAAAAAAGGTATTTCTTCTCCTGGCTGATCCGGTTGTGATTGTGAATTGAATCTAAAAAAGCACTGAATCTATCTTCCCATTCAAACCCTTCACGGTGCGGATTTCCGGGACCTCCGGAAGAAATAAATATGTCGAAATCTTCAATACCGGGAATTTCATTTTTAAACCTCACATCAAATGTTGTAATGCTTACATTTTCCCCGGTACAGCTTTGCCTGAAGGCTTCAGAAATTTCTTTAATATTTTTAAATCCCTGATTGATCTGATTATTATTCATATCCAGCAAAGCAATTCGAATATCCTTCATCTTATTTCAAATTTTATACAAATGTATCAAATATTATGAATGTAAAACTTCTCCATGAGTAATGCCGTATTCTGTTTCAGAGATCATATAATCAACAACTTTTGTAAGATCGCCGGTTTCATTAAATATTCTGAGCTGGCGGTCTGCACCCGTTCCGTTTTCAAGAATGGTCCATGCATATTCTACTTCTTTCCTGCATCCCAATTCGTCTACCACATCATCAATAAATTCAAGGAGTTCCTTCAGAAGATCCGGGTATGGTACGGATTCTTCTTTCCCGAAATCGATAAGATGCGCTTCTATTCCGCTTTTGGATGCTCTCCATTTATTTTCGTTCAGCAATAACCTTCTATAGCTCCTGAAACTTAAATTCTGCTGATGAAGTTTATAAATTTTTGCTACAAGAGACTGCATAATTGCAGCTAAGCAAACGGTTTCATCTATTCTTAAAGGCATATCGCAAATCCTGAATTCAATGGTAGGGTAAAACGGATGAACCCGAAGATCCCACCATATCTTCTTGGCATTGTCTATGGTTCCTGTTTTCACCAGAAGATCCACATAGCTATCGAACTCAGCCAGGGAATTAAAAAAGCTTGGAATCCCGGTTCTTGGGAATTTTACGAAAATTTCCTGTCTGTAAGACTTGAAACCGGTATTTCTTCCGATCCAGAATGGTGAATTGGTAGACAGCGCATAAACGTGCGGAAGAAAATATCGCATCACATTCTGTATTCTCACTCCTTCTTCACGGTTTGGAATTCCGATATGAACGTGCAGCCCGAAAATAAGATTTCCACGTGCCACATCGCCCATGTCATCAACGATTTTGATATATCGTTCGCCGTTGGTAATGGTGTTGTGTTCCCAGTTTGAAAAAGGATGTGTTCCCCCGCCGGAAACGCGAAGTCCCTGTTCATGGGCTGTTTTGATAAGATGTCTTCTCAGGTTGGTTAATTCCGTTTTGGCTTCCTGAATATTCTGGCAGATTCCCGTTTCCATTTCGATCATGGATTCGTGCATTTCGTGCTTTAAGTTTTCGCTTAAAACGGCTTTTCCGCCTTCGATAATTTTCGAAACATGAGAGACCAGATCACGGCTCTCAACATCAATGATTTGATACTCTTCTTCGATTCCAATAGTGAATTGATGCATTTTTTTTCGTGTTTATTTAATGTTTTTTTATTGTACAGAATCTTTTACGAAAGTTCCCCAGGAGATATTCGGTTTTCCCGGAACGTATTCTTTTGCTTTTTCCAGAGCAAGTTTTGCGGCATGCTCAACAATCCATGCAAAGTTTTCTTCACCTACAGAATTCCTGTCTGCATCCGGGGCAGGATTGCAGAAGTCGATGGCGTAAGGAATTCCGTCCCGCACGGCAAATTCTACCGTATTGAAATCATAGCCTAAGGCTTCATTCATTTTAATGGTATAATCATGAATGGTTTTTAATAATTTTTCCAGCTCTTCACCCTGGGTTTTATGCGTTGTTGCATATCGTAGATGGTGCGCGTTTCGGGGTTCATAGGGCATAATGTGAACATATTTTTTACCCAGACAATATACTCTGTAATAATCATCAAAAATTATTTCTTCCTGTACCATCATCACCAGCTGTTCTGTTTCCGAATGCTTTGCCCAAAGATCTTCAGGACTTTCTACGCGGTATACATTTCTCCAGCCTCCGCCATCGTGAGGTTTCATGTAAGCCGGAAAACCTACGTAATTAAAAATATAATCCCAGTCGTGAGGAAATTTTAAATTCCTGAAAGAAGTTTCCGAAGTGTTCTCCGGTCTTTCATAAGAAGGAAGCAATACGGTTTTAGGTAATGGGATCCCAAGTTTTGTCATCAGAGCATTATTGAAAAACTTTTCATCAGCACTCCACCAAAACGGGTTATTGATGACATAGGTGCCATTTAATGCAGCATTTTTAAGATAAGCTCTGTAAAACGGAACATCCTGGGAAATTCTGTCAATAATTACGGCATATCCGTAATCTGCGCCTTGTTCAAGTTTATCAATACTTACCGGTTCTGCAATAATTTCGCCTTTACCGAGTTCATTTACCTTATCAATAAATGCCCAGGGAAAAGTATCTTCCATTCCGAATAGTATTCCAACTTTTTTAACCATAATGTATTTTTTAATATTTGTTAATCTGTATTTTTAAATTTAAGAGAAAAATGCTCCGATAAATGTTGGGAAAACCATTCTCCACAGTGGCCAGTCGTGGTTAATCCATTTTCTTTCATCATACCAGAAGTCAATTCCTTTGGAACGCAGGATTTCCGCCATTTCAATGTTTTTATCCCTGCAGATGTCCTGGTCGGAAGTACTTAGTACAATATGCATATGCTTGTATTTCCAGGCTTCATCATTCTTTACAAATTCTCTCGGACAATTAAAATACACGAGATCATCGGAATATCCTTCCATGAAATTTCTGATACTGAAAGCGCCCGAAAGGCAGAACAGATGCGAGACAACATCCGGAAACCTGAAAGCAAAATTAGCCGCATGATAGCCCCCGAAACTTGCTCCTGCAACCGCAACGCGATGAGTTTTATGAATTTTTTGAATATAGGGTACAAATTCCTGAATCAGAAACTGGACGTATCTTTCATAGTTTTTAATTCTATGGTGAGGCAGAATATTATCATCATAAAAGCTCCAGCTGTCGATAGTCTGGATATTATAAAGCTTAACTTTTCCCTGCTCCACAAACCAGTTGATACTTCCGTTCAGTTGAAAATCGTGGTTTTGTGTATAAAGCCCCTGTGAGGTAGGAAACATAATAATTGGGTAGCCGTAATGTCCGGTAACCTCAACTTTGATGCTTTTTCCCAAAATATGTGAATAATAATCTGTATGTTCTATATGTGGCATATTGTATTGTGAATGATAATCAATTATTTTCGCTAACTTCTAACTTCTAACTTCTAACTTCTAACTTCTAACTTCTAACTTCTAACTTCTAACTTCTAACTTCTCAGCTTGTCGGTTTACTTTTAGGAGGAAGAATATTCAGCATTTCGGCAAGGATTTTCTCTGCAGCGCTGTCAAGCCTTTCCTGAATAATGATGGGATCATTGGATTTGTAAACAATTCCTACATGATGTTCAATGGGTAAGAATTTTACAGTTTCCGGACTTTCAAATTCTCCATAATCAGGATTTTTGTTTTTGATCAAAGCAATAATTAGCCCCGAATAGTATCCTGTAGGTTTTGAAACTTCGTAGTGTTTCCCCTTTAGTAAGGCATCCTCAATTCTGGCCCATTCTCTCCATATATTGATGCTGCTTGATGCTTCTACCAAATCAGGAATATGGGCGCCTCCCACACGTGAAGAAGTTTCAAGAAAATAATATTTGTCATCTTCGTTACTTTTGATGAACTCTGTGTGGGTTGCACCGTGCATCAGTCCAAAGCTGGAAAGGACTTTTACATTGGCAGCCTCAAGAGCTTTAAATTCATCGGAATATCTTCCCAGGGTTTTTGTCCTGAAAACACCGCCTTCATGAGAAACCTGCATGGGTGGTGCTAAATATTTTGAAGCGGAAGTGAAAGTCGTTTCTTTATTAAAAGTCAGACTGTCAACATGATATACATCGCCGGGCTTAAAGCTTTCCAGCAGAAATAAATGCCGTTCTTCACCAAGTTTATTGAGCTCTTCCCAAAGCTCTTCTTTGGATGCCAGTTTTTTGATGCCGGATGCAGAGGCTTCGGAGCGGGGTTTCAGTACCCATGGAGGAGATACTTTATCAACAAAAAGGTTTACTTCATCATTATTGAAAACAGCTGTAAATTCGGGAACATTGATTCCAGAATCCTTTGCTTTCTGCCTCATCGCCAATTTATCTCTGAAATATCGGTGCGTGGTCTGGCCCATCCCGGGAATACGGAATGTTTCACGGATCAGGGCTGCTTTTTCTACATCATAATCATCAAGGGCAACCACAGCATCCACTTTTCTCGTCTGCATGAGGTGGGAAAAGCCCTGGATAAGATGATCAAGATTCCAAACGGAAGGTTTTAGCTCGGGCATATAGAAAACCTCATCGATAGCATGCCATGGCCAGTTTTTTTCCTTCAGGTTTTCGGAAGTCACCAAAATTACCTTGTTGTCGAGGTTTTTCATTTCATCCATGAAGTCATACCCCTTATAATAGCACGAAATACATACTATTGTTTTCTTCTCCATATAATGTTTTTTAGTTTTTGATGAATTTTCAAAAATAAAAGTTGTTTTTATTTGTTTATTTAATGTTAAAATTTAAAATAAAATACAATTTTGAAAATACTGTTTCAATTATACAGAGAATTTTTGTAATAAACTAATTTTTAGTGATAATTTTCAATTAAATCTGCCAGTAACTGCACTCCAAAGCCAGTAGCTGCTTTTTCTTTGGCATATCCTACATTTCCGAAAGCCACTCCGGCAATATCAAGATGTGCCCATCTTGGATGGTTTTCAATGAATTGCTCCAAAAATTTGGCGGCAACAATACAGTCTCCAATAGGTTTCATGGATATGTTTTTAAGATCAGCAACATCAGAACGGATATCATCTTTCCAGATATCCCAAAGTGGCAGATTCCAAAGGCGCTGGTTGGTTTTATCACCGGTTTTTATAAGAAGGTTTTTCAGCTCTTCATTATTGGAAAACATCGCTCCGCAGGTATCACCGAACATTCTTACCGAACTGCCTGTTAAGGTGGCCAGATCAATAAGAATATCTGTTTTGTAGTTTCTTGATAAGTAAGAAAGTCCGTCTGCAAGAATCATTCTCCCTTCTGCGTCTGTATTCAGGACTTCGATGGTCTTCCCGTTGTAGGCTGTAATGACGTCGCTTGGCAGGAAAGCATTCTGAGAAATCGCGTTGTCTGTAACTGGAAGAATAGCAATGATATTTACAGGAAGCTGCATTTCTGCTGCATATATCAAGGCTCCTAAAACGGCTGTCGCGCCACCCATATCCGACTTCATATAATGCATATTGTCCGGATTTTTCAGGGAAATTCCGCCCGTGTCGAAAAGAACACATTTTCCTACAAGCCCGAATGTTTTGGCATTTTTAACCTCAGTTTTATATTCAATAATTGTAAAAGCAGCATCATAAGCACTTCCCTGGTTTACCGAAAGATAAGCTCCCAAGCCCAGTTCTTCACATTTTTTCCTGTTGAATGAAGTATATTTAAAATTATATTTTTTAGCTATTGTTTTTAGATAAAGGCTGAAAGTTTCAGGCCTTTTAAGATTTGCAGGTTTATTGAGCCATTCCTGACACGCAGTCTGTCCGTTGCTCAGCGCTTCAGACTTTCGACTGATCATATCCAGTTTTTTTTGGCTTAAATTTTCAAAATGAAGTTCGAATTTTGGATTCCAGAAGGCGTGGGTTTTCTCAAAAGGATAACGATATGTTCCCAGGAGAAGACCTTTTGTGAATTCCTCAAACTGCTTTTCCGTCATAAAATCTCCAACAACCAATGTTGGGACTGCCATCAGCTTTTCTTTTTGCGTCTGAGAGAATTTAACAGCAATCTGCTGAATTTCAAAAACCGGTGAATCTTCTTTCCCTAAGCCAATGAAGTAGGCAACTCCTTCATCCTGCACATTAATAAACACTTCGTGTTTTTTACCCGTGAAAAAAGCAGTAATATTTTTATTGAAATTTTTAGAAGCTCTGTTCCATTCTTCTTCTGTAAAAAGGTGGAATATCTGCGTATAATTTTTTATTTTTTTATTGATTAGTTTCATAATTTAATTTTTATTGATTTTTTGCCGGGATTTTACTTCTACAGGATTTTCTTTACTATTATAATAGAGCCATTCGATAGCTCTTGGAAACTCCTGAGACCAGTAAAATTCACTGTGTGTGCCTTCCGGATTTATACTTGTCCTGAATTCGAAATCGAAAAGGTTTTTCTTTTCCCATTGTTTCAGGTATTCTTCGAAAATATGAATTCTTTTTACCATTTTAGAGCCTTCTTTACCTCCGCCATATAAATAAATTTTCATGTCAAAAGGAACCCTGAAATTCATCATTGGGAAATTATTGTTAGGCTCAACCCACAACGAAGGTGAAAAAATAAGCAGTTTGGAGTATACTTCAGGATATAGAAAACCGCTGTAAATACTAATCAGTGCTCCCAGAGAGCTTCCGCCGATTCCGGTATTGTCCCGGTCTTTTTTGGTACGGTAGTTTTCGTCAACAAAAGGTTTAAGCGTATCGGTGATGAAACGGATGTATTTCTTACCTTCAGAGCCGTTTGCTATATGATCATTATCAAAAATGTATTCTTTTATCCGGTCTTCGCTTCCGTGTTCAATAGCGATGATGATAATATCACCACGTCCGTATTCCGTCAGCAGAGATAACTTTTTGTCGATCTCCCAGTTTCCATAGTCACTTCCTTCATTAAAAAGATTCTGGGCATCCTGAAGATAAAGAACCGGATAGCTCTTGCCTGATACATAATAATCATAGGGGAGAAGGGCCCAGATTTTACGGTGACGCTCGAGCTGGGGAATATAAAATGCTTCGGAAATAACTTCTGCAATAGGAAAAAACTCTTTTTTAAAAGGTCCCCAATTGAGTCTCCACTTTTTTACCACATCCGAAGTTTCAGCTTCGGATTTATTGATCTTTCTGTTGGGTGTAATATTTCCGTATTGGTCGAGCTCCACATTTTCCCAGCCGCCTTTGGTGAATTTATATTCAATTAATTCAGGCAGAAACTCATCTTTAATTTCGATGGAATAGTTTTCGGGATCCAGCTGATCAAGTCTATATTGTTCTTCTTTCGGATTCCAGCTGTTGAAATTTCCGGTAAGGTAGATATTTCTTTCATCATGTTCTTCGGTACGGAGTTTAAATCTCATCCAGGTGTGTTTAACAATTCAAAGATAAATTTATAATAAAATCTTTTTATGGCAAATTATTTTTAAAATGATCTTATACTCCTCAAAAAGCTCTATATTTGATAGAAACTAGTGATAACGGGTAATTAAACATAATAATTTCTTCAATAATAATTAACCTTTCTTTCTGATTTTTTTAGTACTTTCAGGAAAATAATAAAATTTAAACTAAAACCGTGATGAATTCGGTTAAAACATATACACTTTTTACGGATCAAGATATTTATCTTTTCAGAGAAGGTAAACATTATAAGCTGTATGATAAATTCGGAGCACATTCTGCTGAAAAAGACGGAATACCGGGTGTTTACTTTTCGGTCTGGGCTCCTAATGCCAAAAAAGTTTCAGTAATCGGAAATTTCAACAACTGGAATTCCAAAGATCATATTCTTTTTCCCAGATGGGACGGCTCAGGAATCTGGGAGGGTTTCATTGCCGGTCTTACTTGGGGAACCTTGTATAAATATGCCATAGAAACTGCCGGAGGAGAAATTCTTGAAAAAAGTGATCCTTATGCATTAAGCTGGGAACAGAATATTCAGGCAGCATCTTTGTTTTCAACAACATGGTATGAATGGAATGACAAAGAATGGATGGACCGCCGCTGGAAAAAAAACAGCCTTACAGCTCCGCTTTCCGTATATGAGCTTCATATTGCTTCCTGGATGAGAAATGAGGAAGATCCTGAAAAATTTTTAAATTATCGCGATATAGCGGAAAGGCTCGTACCTTATATCAAAGAAATGGAATTCACGCACGTTGAATTTATGCCTGTTATGGAGTATCCGTATGATCCGAGCTGGGGATACCAGATTACAGGTTTTTTTGCAGCTACTTCACGTTTCGGATCGCCTCAGGATCTGATGTTTTTAATTGATGAGCTTCACCGCAACAATATCGGAGTGATTCTGGACTGGGTTCCGTCCCATTTTCCTGGTGATGCCAACGGATTACACAGATTCGACGGTTCTTACCTGTATGAACATGAAGATCCGAGAAAAGGTTTTCATCCCGACTGGAAATCCTATATTTTCAATTACGGAAGAAATGAAGTAAAATCTTTTTTAATTTCAAATGCTATGTTTTGGCTGGAACGTTATCATGCAGACGGACTGCGTGTGGATGCGGTTACTTCCATGCTCCATCTCGACTATTCCAGAAATGAGGGCGAATGGGAACCCAATATCTATGGGGGAAATGTAAATCTGGAAGCAAAAACGTTCTTACAGGAATTTAATACGGCAGTGTATAAAGAGTTTGGTGATTCCATTATTACCATTGCTGAAGAGAGTTCGGATTTTCCAATGCTTACCAAACCTGTTCACAATGGGGGTGTAGGTTTTGGTATGAAATGGATGATGGGCTGGATGCACGATACACTGGATTATTTTAAAAAAGATCCTATTGACAGAAAATTTTATCATCATAAATTGACTTTTGCTTCCATGTACATGTATAATGAAAATTATATGATGCCTTTATCTCATGATGAGGTCGTACATGGTAAATCGAGCCTAATTTACAAGATGTTTGGTGACGAATGGCAGAAATTTGCCAATCTCCGGGCACTGTATGTGTATATGTTTACGCATCCTGGAGCCAAACTTTTATTCATGGGCGATGAGTTCGGGCAGACCAATGAATGGAATTTCAAAAAAAGTCTGGACTGGCATTTGCTTGTATATCCCGTTCATAAAGGATTACAGAAACTGGTAAAAGATCTTAATCATATCTACAGGAATGAAACTGCTTTTTACGAAAATCAGTTTTCGCCGGAAGGCTTTGAATGGATACAGGCAGATGATGTGGATAACTCTGTCTACATCTACTTGAGAAAGGGTAAGCGAAAAGATGATTCATACATGGTAATTCTTAACCTGACTCCAAGAGTTATTGATTACAAAATTGGTGTAGCTGCAGGAACCCATTGGGAAGTAATTCTAAATTCTGATGATGAGCAGTATGCAGGAAGCGGCGTGAAGGCCGATATTTTTAATGAACAGTATGAGGAGTATATGGGACATCAGAAATCTATAAGCCTTAATCTTCCTCCGATGGCAGGGATTATTTTAAAAAGAAAAGACAAGCAATACAAGCAAAATAGAATTAAACACCACAAAAGATAAGATAGAAAATGGTAATTTATCATCTAAGCACGGAATGTTATCCGGTGGCAAAAGTAGGAGGCTTGGCCGATGTAGTGGGCGCTTTGCCGAAATATCAGAATAAAATTAAAGATATTGAAGCGAAGGTTGTTATGCCCTGGTACAACAAATCTTTTGTCTACGATCATGAGTTTGACATAGTTTTTGATGGCTTTATTCACCAGGGAGGAAATATGCTTCAGGTGCAGGTTTTAAAGGAGAAATCAAATGTTTTGGGCTTCGAACTGTACATGGTAAAAATCCCGGGACTTTTAGACAGAGACAATCCTTACGGCTACCAGGACGAAAATTTTCAGTTTTTAGGTTTTCAGCATGGCGTTCTTCACTGGTTAAGTGCGATGAATATCCGTCCGGATGTTTTACACTGCCATGATTATCATACAGGATTGGTTCCTTTTATGATTGAATATTGTCCTGAATTTTCTTCCCTTAAAGGAGTGAAAACTATAGCAACAATCCACAACGGTGAATATCAGGGAATGATGAGCTGGGAAATGGCCCGGTTTCTTCCATCCTTCGATCAGTATAAATGGGGATTAATGGATTGGAACGGACTAATCAATC
Source organism: Chryseobacterium sp. PET-29 (assembly GCF_025736815.1). NCBI lineage: Bacteria > Pseudomonadati > Bacteroidota > Flavobacteriia > Flavobacteriales > Weeksellaceae > Chryseobacterium > Chryseobacterium sp. PET-29. The sequence continues at coordinate 755,644 of NZ_CP107053.1, forward strand.
CTCTCGCAAGCATGATCAAATGTGCCCATGCTTTTACAACCGTTTCTCAGGGTTATCTTGAAGAGCTTTATGTAAGCTTCCGCGGTCTTGAGAGTCTTGTAAGGGACGAATTTGGTAAGGCATACGGAATTATCAACGGAATTGATACCGAAGTTTGGAACCCGGAAACCGACCCGATGCTGGATTTTAATTTTAACAGTAAAAATGCTGTTGAGCAGAAAAGGAAAGGCAAAGAAAAACTTTGTAAAGAATATGGATTGAAGCCTGAACTTCCTTTGTTTGCCTTTATCGGAAGATTTGCTACAGAAAAAGGCGCCGATCTTCTTCCTGATATTGTCTGGAAAAGCATTAAACAAAGCTACGGAGCACTCAATATCATGGTTTTAGGATCCGGTAACAGTTATATTGAAAATAAGCTTAAAGAATACGATTATACGTATACCAATTTTGCTTTGGATTTGGGATATAAAGAACATCTTTCCCATAAAATATACGCTTCGGCGGATTTTTTGCTGATGCCTTCAAGGGTAGAGCCTTGTGGTCTCAATCAGATGTACTCCATGAGATACGGAACGGTACCGATTGTACGCTACACCGGAGGTCTGAGAGATACAGTAGCTGATATTTCCACGGGTGGAGCAGGGATTAATTTTAGCTATCCCGGAGTAGATGATGTAATTCACGCGATGAACAGGGCATTAATGCTTTACAATCAAAAGAGTGTAATGGAAAATCTGATTCATGCTAATATGAATTTTGATTTTTCATGGGAAAAGTCAGCGGAAAAATATATAGCTTTATATAAAAATTAATTTTGAGAATTGTCTGAAATTAAATTTCTGAAGTAAATATATAGACACCAAAAACAGAACAGTAAACTTAATAAAATAAAACGCAAAATAATTTATGAATCGCAATGTCATTTCCATTGTTTTAGGAGGAGGTAGAGGAACAAGGTTGTTCCCATTAACGTTCACAAGATCTAAACCGGCAGTTCCCATCGCTGGAAAATACAGGTTGGTAGATATTCCTATTTCAAACTGTTTAAATTCAGGAATGAACAAAATTCTGGTTTTAACGCAATTTAATTCTGCCTCTTTAAATTCACACATTAAAAACTCTTACCATTTCGATATTTTCAGCAAAGGTTTTGTAGATATTCTTGCCGCAGAACAGAATGTTGAAAACGAAAATTGGTATCAGGGAACGGCTGACGCAGTACGCCAGTCGATGAAACATTTAGAAAAATATGATTATGATTATATCTTGATTCTTTCGGGAGACCAGCTTTACCAGATGGATTTCAAAGAAATGTTGGATTTCCATATCGAAAAAGGTGGCGACGTTACTATTGCAACCATTCCGGTAAACGCCAAAGATGCTACAGGTTTTGGAATTTTGAGTTCTGATGACGAAGGCAACATAACCTCTTTTGTTGAAAAACCGGGATATGATATCTTAGATGGTTTAAAATCTGAAGTTTCGGAAGAAAACAAACATGCGGGAAAAGAATATCTGGCTTCAATGGGGATTTATATCTTCACCAAAAGCATTTTGAAAAAAATGTTTGATGAAGGAGCCGGAGACGATTTCGGAAAAGACATTATCCCTAATTCCATCGGGAAATATACTACGTTAAGCTATCAGTATGAAGGCTACTGGACAGACATCGGAACCATTGAATCTTTCTACGAAGCAAACCTGGATCTTTGCCAGGACTTTCCTCAGTTTAATCTTTTCTCTTCATCACCAATCTACACGAGAGCTAGAATGCTTCCGCCATCCAAAATTAACGGTTCTTACGTAAGTAAGGCGGTTTTCGGTGACGGATGTATTATCATGGCAGATAAAATCGAAAATTCCGTAATCGGAAACAGAACAAGAATCGATAAGGGAAGTACCATCGTAAATTCTTACGTTATGGGCGCTGACTTTTATCAGGATCCTGCAGAAATTATCAACAATGACAGAAATGGACAGCCTAATATGGGAATTGGAAAATACTGTTATATTGAAAAAGCAATTTTAGATAAAAACTGCCACATTGGCGACAATGTACGCATCATTGGAGGAAAACATATCAGTGACGGCGACTACGGTACATACTCCGTTCAGGACGGTATTATTGTAGTGAAAAAGGGTGCGGTACTTACACCGGGAACTCATATCGGATAAGAAGATTAAAAAAGTTAAACTTAGTTTAACTTTATCAAAAATAAATTAAAACAGAGTGATCATCATATTGGTCACTTTTGTTATTTTCAATACATTTGTACGATGCGTTTCTTTAAAATCATAGCAGCTATTATTTTATTACTGATCGGGGCTTATGCGGCTTCCATGTATTATTTTGTGGATGAAAGCAAAGATTTTACAATCGAAAAAGAAATCAATTATCCGGTAGAAAAAGTTTTTAACCAGTTTAATAATCTTCAGAATTTTACACGGTGGAATAATTTCTTCACCAGTTCAAGTTCCGTTGATATTGATTATTATACACCCTATGAAGGGCAGGGAAGTTCCATAAGCTACACAGACCCGAAAAATGATACAAATGGGGAAATGTTCCTCCGCTACGAAAATCCAAACAGAACCTTACGCTATCAGCTCTTTGAAGACAACAATGAAAGTCCTACTGTGGTTGATGTGAAATTTAAGGCCGTAGCTGCAGAAAAAACAAAAATCACCTGGATTGTACATACTCCTAAACTGTCTGTTTTAAGACGCGTTGAAAACTTCTGGACAGAAGACCGTTTTGCTGAAAATATTAATAAGAGCATGATTAATCTCAACAATGTTTTAGGTAATAAAGTTGAAAAAGACAATCAGATGGCAGCTATAAAATACGATAGCCTTATGGTTGAAAATGAGGAAGAAAAGCTTCTCCTGGGAATTAACGTAAGCACTTCCAACAAAAAAGATGCGCTCTACAGAAATATTGTGATGAATTATAACAAAATTTATAATTACACCACGATGGATCTGGGCAAAAAAGAGGATGAATTTGGTTTTCCGGTAATGATCACGGATGCCGACAATTATAAAGATAAGGAAGTTTCTTATTTTCTTGGAATTCCTTTGTCTAAAAAATTCGGGCTTACGGATAACAATTTCAGTTTCAGGACTCAATCTCCTACCCAAAACTATATCATGTATTATAAAGGGACTTATGACGGGAGAATAAAAGCAATTCAGCAGCTTATTCAGAAAGCCAAAAAAGATGAGATGCGTTTTGGTGATATCCGGCAGACGTTTTTGGAACGCCCGGTAGAGGATGGAGATGTGAATATGAAACTCTCATTATCAGTATTTAAGTAAATTCATTAAATTTATTTCTTTTATAGTTTTTTTAATAGTTACAGGCTGTTCCAAGTCGGTTTTTTTTATTAAATTTGACGTTTAATTCTACAAACAAATTTTAATAACAGATAAACTGTAATAATGGACAGATTTTCATTCCTAAACGCAGCTCATTCTCAGTTAATTGAGGATTTATACCAACAGTATTTAAAATTTCCCGATTCTTTAGAACCATCATGGAAGGCCTTTTTTCAAGGTTTCGATTTTGCTTTGGAGAATTACGGGGAAGACGATTATAGTCAGTACACACAGGCTCCGGCTGCTTCTGCTCCGGTAGTACAGCAGGCAGCACAGGCTGCATCAAACGGTGAAGTTCCTGAGCATATCAAAAAAGAATTTAAGGTGGTAAACCTTATCGAAGCGTACAGAACGAGAGGACATCTGTTTACGAAAACAAACCCTGTTAGAGAAAGAAGACATTATACTCCGACTTTAGACATCGAAAACTTCGGCCTTGATAAGTCGGATTTAAATACAAAATTCAATTGTGCGGTTGAAACAGGGATGAAGGGTCCTGCAACGTTACAAGAGCTTATCACACACCTTGAGAATATCTATTGTGATTCTATCGGGGTAGAGTATATGCACATCAACAACGTTGAAGAAAAAGATTTTATTAAAAAATGGATCCAGGTTAACGAAAACCATCCGGGTCTTTCAGCAAATGAAAAAACTGAGATTTTATTAAAATTAAATCAGGCTGTTGCATTTGAAAATTATCTTCATACAAAATTTGTCGGACAAAAAAGATTTTCTCTTGAAGGTGGTGAAACATTGATTCCTGCATTGGATCAGTTAATTTCAAGATCTTCACAGTTGGGCGTTGATGAGGTTGTTTTAGGAATGGCGCACAGAGGGAGACTGAATGTTCTTACCAATATTTTCGGAAAGTCTTACAAGCAAATCTTCTCGGAGTTTGAAGGAAAAGAATTTGAAGAAGACGTATTCTCGGGAGATGTAAAATACCATTTAGGTTCATCTAAAAAAATTAAAACAGCCTCAGGAGAGGAAGTTTCCATCAATCTTACCCCGAATCCGTCTCACCTTGAAACGGTTGCTGCTCTTGTAGAAGGAATCTGCCGTGCAAAAGTAGATGATAAGTACAAAGGTGATTATTCTAAAATTTTACCGATCGTAATCCATGGTGACGGCGCTATTGCCGGACAGGGTATTGCTTACGAAGTTGCCCAGATGATGACACTGGAAGGTTACAGAACAGGTGGTACGGTTCATATCGTAGTTAATAATCAGGTTTCCTTCACAACGAATTACATGGATGCAAGATCTTCAACGTATTGTACAGATATTGCAAAAGTTACGGAATCTCCTGTAATGCACGTAAATGCTGATGATGCAGAAGCTGTTGTTCATGCCATCCACTTTGCTGCTGATTTCAGAGCAAAATTCGGTAAAGATGTGTACATTGATTTGTTAGGATACAGAAAATACGGACACAATGAAGGGGATGAGCCAAGATTTACGCAGCCGAATCTTTATAAAATCATTTCAAAACATCCGAATCCAAGAGAAATCTATAAAGATAAATTGTTGAAAGACAGCGTAACCTCAAATGATGTTATTGCTAAAATGGAAACGGAATTCAAAGCGCTTTTAGATGAAAATTTCGATGCATCCAAAGAAATAGAAAAAAACGTGATGGATGTATTCATGGCAGATGACTGGACCAATTATCCAATCGCCAAAAGAGGCGCAGTTCAGGATTCTGTTGATACAAAATATGACCTTGAAAAGCTGAAAGAACTGGCCGTTAAAATGTCTACGCTTCCTGCTGATAAAAAGTTCCTAAACAAAATTACAAGACTTTTTGAAAACAGGATTAAAGCAATCGAAGCCGATTCTTTAGACTGGGCTTTAGGAGAATGGCTGGCTTATGCAACCCTTTTAGTGGAAGGCCATAACATAAGAATTTCCGGGGAAGATGTAGAAAGAGGAACCTTCTCACACAGACATGCTGTGGTAAAGACTGAAGATACGGAAGAAGAATATATCCCGCTAAGACACGTTTCAGAAAGCAGATTTGATGTGTATAACTCTCATCTTTCAGAATATGGGGTTTTAGGTTTCGATTACGGTTATGCAATGGCTTCACCTAATACTTTAACCATTTGGGAAGCTCAGTTCGGAGATTTCGTAAACGGTGCCCAGATTATTGTTGATCAGTATCTGGCTGCTGCAGAAGAAAAGTGGAAAATTCAGGATGGTTTGGTAATGCTATTGCCACACGGTTCGGAAGGTCAGGGAGCGGAACACTCTTCAGCAAGACTGGAAAGATTCCTTACCTTATGTGCCAATGAAAATATGGTGGTTGCCAATATCACTTCTCCTGCAAACTATTTCCATTTATTAAGAAGACAGCTGAAATGGTCATTCAGAAAGCCGTTAATCGTAATGAGTCCTAAATCATTGCTAAGACATCCGAAAGTAGTTTCTCCACTTGAAGATTTTGCAAACGGAGGTTTCCAGCCAATTCTTGATGATCCTTCTGCAGATCCTAAAAAAGTTGAAAAATTAGTGCTTTGTTCAGGAAAATTATACTTTGAATTACTAGCTAAAAAAGAAGAGCTGAATGCTGAAAATATTGCATTGGTAAGGTTCGAGCAGTTATATCCTTTACAGAATAACGCTATTGAAGCCATCTTCGAAAAATATTCAAACAGAAAAGAAATTGTTTGGGCTCAGGAAGAACCTGAAAATATGGGAGCATGGTCTTATATCCTGAGAAACTTCAGAGATACAGGAATCCAGGTAATCGCTCCGGTTCCAAGCGGTGCTCCGGCTCCCGGAAGTCACAAAATGTTTGAGAAAAACCAGAATGCAGTGATCAACAGAGTATTCGACAGAAATGATGCTCCGGTAAAAAGACCTGTAACAGCTTAATTTTAATAAAGTGAGAGGTGAGATGTTATAAGTAAGATGTACAAGAATAAAGCTAAGATTCTAAAATCTATCCATCTATTCATCGATCTCCCATAAAGTCAGAAAAAATAATAAATAAAAAAATAAAAAATACGATATGTCAGTTTTAGAAATGAAAGTTCCTTCACCGGGCGAATCAATTACAGAAGTTGAAATTGCAACCTGGCTTGTAAAAGATGGTGATTATGTAGAGAAAGATCAACCCATCGCGGAGGTAGATTCAGACAAAGCAACGCTGGAATTGCCTGCTGAAGAAAGCGGTGTAATTACTTTAAAAGCTGAAGAAGGGGATGTGGTACAGGTAGGACAAGTGGTTTGCTTAATCGATATGGATGCTGCAAAACCTTCAGGAAGTGCTGCTCCTGCTGCTGAAGCTCCAAAACAGGAAGAAGCTCCAAAAGCTGCTGAGCCTGCTAAACAGGAAGTACCGGTTCAACAACCTGTTGCTCAACCTGCTGCAACACAAACCTATGCAACGGGCGCTCCGTCTCCTGCAGCTAAAAAAATCCTTGATGAAAAAGGAATGGACGCTGCACAGGTTTCAGGAAGCGGAAGAGATGGAAGAATTACAAAATCAGATGCTGAACTTGCTGCTGTTCCTGCATTGGGAGGAAATCCGGTTACCGCTACAGGTTCAAGATCTACCACTACTACAAAACTTTCAGTTCTTAGAAGAAAAATAGCACAGAGATTAGTTTCTGTGAAGAACGAGACGGCGATGCTAACAACATTTAATGAAGTTGACATGTCCGAAATCTTTAGATTAAGAAAATTATATAAAGAAGAATTTGCTCAGAGACACGGCGTTGGACTTGGTTTCATGTCTTTCTTCACAAAAGCGGTTACAAGAGCATTGCAAATGTACCCGGACGTTAATGCATCCATCGACGGAGATTTCAAAGTAAATTATGATTTCTGCGATATTTCAATTGCCGTTTCAGGTCCTAAAGGATTAATGGTTCCTGTATTGAGAAATGCGGAAAACATGTCTTTTGCCAGTGTTGAGGCGAATATCAAAGATCTTGCTACAAAAGTAAGAGACGGGAAGATTACAGTTGACGAAATGACAGGGGGTACTTTTACCATTACCAATGGTGGTACATTCGGTTCTATGATGTCAACACCGATTATTAATCCTCCGCAATCTGCAATTCTTGGAATGCATAATATCATTCAAAGACCGGTAGCTGTTGACGGGCAGGTGGTTATCCGCCCAATGATGTATGTAGCAATGTCTTACGACCACAGAATTATCGACGGAAAAGAGTCTGTTGGATTCCTGGTTGCGGTAAAAGAAGCCATTGACAATCCGGTAGGAATTTTAATGAACGGGGACGAAAGAAAAGGCCTGGGCTTATAAGTATAAAAACAAATTATAAGATATAAATTTCAATCTCGCCCAAAAAGGGCGAGATTTTTGTATATTTTAAGAAAATACCAAGATGATGTTCTCCAAAATGACCTCCAATATCAAAGTTTCAGTAATACCTGAATATGATAGCAAAAACAGTTATCCATCTGAAAACAGATATGTTTTCAAGTATAACATAACGATCGAAAATGACGGAAGCTTTCCGATAAAGATTTTAAAGCGAAAATGGCTGATTTTCGATGTGGGATTCGGCTATACGGAAATCATCGGAGACGGTGTTATAGGCTTAACACCCGAAATTGCTGTCAGTGAAAATTTTGCCTATTTTTCCAATGTAATGCTTCGTTCCGGAGTCGGAAATATGAGTGGAAAATACCTCGTGAGAAATATGGAAACCCAGGAAAATTTTGAAATTGATATTCCGAAATTTAATTTGTTATCAGAAGTTTTAAGCAATTAAAATTCTCAAATACGGAATTATTCTTTATTCTGGAATTTGCATGTTGCCTATAGAAATTAAAAAATTAAAGTTTTTTTATTTTTAATTTCATAACATCACTTATTTCCTCATTACTGCTTAAAAACAGCTTTTCAAAAGCCAGTAAAGATATTTTTGCACACACCTCTGCATCATCGCCCGCTCTATGATGATTAAAGCTTAACTGATGATATTCTGCCAAATGTTTCAGTCCGTACCTTGGTAAATAATTCCATGATTTTTTGGCTAGCTGAATGCTGCATAAATAATTCAGCTTTGGAGTAAATATTCCGTAATGATTCAGGCAACCGCGTAATACACCGGCGTCAAAACCTGCGTTGTGTGCAATCATTAAAATTCCGTACATCATTTCTTCCACTTCATACCAGATTTCATCGAAAGTAGGAGCGTCTTTTACGTCGTCTGCTACAATTCCATGTACGTCGACATTAAAAGGATTAAAATAAGGGAAACTCGGCGGTTTAATGAGCCATGTCCTGGTTTCGATAATTTTTGAATCCTGTACGATACAAACTCCCAGTTCACATGCAGAATTTCTCTCGTGCGTAGCGGTCTCAAAATCTATTGCACAAAAATCCATAATTTCTAAGTTGTTATTTTAAAAAAGAGTGTACTTTTGTTCGTGGCAACCTTGGTGATATCACTAATAATATTGCTGTATTTTTGTTTTAAACTATTAATATCAACGCCATCCTTATCACTTACCGTAATAATAAATCCCGTAGTCATATTTTTACTTTCCGGTGTATCAATGGTCTCTTTTAAAATGCTTCCGTGCGTAATTTTTTCGCTGAGGTATTGATTTAAATTTTCTACCGCTTTTTTGTCAGCATTTTTATTGATGGTAATCCGGAACCTTCCGCCATTAAGGCCTTCTTTAAGCCTTACTAGATAAACAGAGTTTCTTTTGAAATTAACTTTACCTTTTTTATCAACTTTATCACGGATATCTTTAAAAGACAAATTCTTCTCGGATGCCGGTTTTTCTTTTTCAGGATCGAGATTATCAACAATATCACGAAATGAAAAAATCTTAACATTTACAGGATCTGTATCTTTTAAAATTTCCGTACTTTTTTCTGATATTGTTTTAATGCTGTAACTTTTATCAATAGCAGACCATGCATTTTTCTGCGAAAATGACTGCTGAAAGAAAAGTAAAAATAATAAGACTAGTGGAGTTGTTTTCATTTCAAAAAATGTTTAAAAATCAACCATTTAGATTGATAAAATTGATGTTTCTGATTCTTCTGCCGCCTTTTCCATGTTCCGGGAATATAAGTATAAAAAGCAAAATGCGCTCTTCCTACTGCCCAAAAATGAGAGATTCCGTATTTGTAACCAAAATATAAAGCAGCGAATCCGTCAAGACAAAGCCTTGAAAATATTACGACAATTAACTGTGGAAACGGCAAATTTTTCAAAAGCATTAAAAGGTTATTCCTCATATTAAGGAACGTTTTTTTTGCACTTTGCTTATTCAATGTTCCGCCACCAACGTGAAAAACTTCAGATTTTCCGGTATAAAAAATCTTCTTTCCTGAATTAATTAATCTCCAGCAGAGATCAATTTCTTCCTGATGGGCAAAAAAGCGTTCATCAAAACCGTTTTGTTCCCAAAAATCTTTTGAGCGGATAAATAAGCAGCATCCCGAAGCCCAGAAAATTTCAGCTTCATCATTATATTGTCCGTGATCTTCTTCAATGTCAGCAAAAACTCTTCCTCTGCAATATGGATATCCCAAATTGTCAATCAGTCCACCTGCGGCACCTGCAAATTCAAAATAATTTTTTCTGTCGTATGACAAGATTTTCGGCTGTACCGCTGCTATATCGGGATTTTTTTCCAACAATTCAATCGCAGGACCTGTCCAGTTTTCAGTCACTTCAACATCAGAATTCAGAAGGCAGTATATTTCGTTCTTGATATGCTTCAAACCTTCATTATATCCGCCTGCGAAACCGTAATTTTTATCGTTTTTAATAACTTTTACTTCTGGAAAATGGTTCAGTAAAAAAGCAATAGAATTATCTGTTGAAAGATTGTCGATCACATAAATATCAGATTGAGGAGAGAAACGAACTACGTCCGGAAGAAATTTTTCCAGCCATGATTTTCCGTTCCAGTTTAATATGACAACCGCTAATTTTTTTGACATTCGTTACTAAATTTTTTCAGAATCAAAATTTTTGATAGAATCCTGATATTTCCACTTTCTATGAGACCAGAGATAATTGTCGGGGCGTTTATTAATTGTATTTTCCAGTAATTTATGGAATTTTTTTACTACTTCATGTTCAACAAATTTTTCTCCATCCGGATAGATTCTGTGGTAATTGACCTGATAGAACCCGCGTTTCACCTTCTTCATCTCGCAATAAATGAACGCAAGATCCATTTTCGTTGCCAGTCTGTCATAGCCTGTAAAAACAGGAGTTCTCTGATTAAGAAATTCCAAGCCATAGGTGATATGGGCAAAATGCGGAGTCTGGTCCGCCACAAACATGTAGGCCGAGCTTCCGTCGTTCCTGGACCGTACAATATTAAGGATTACTTCTTTTGCTTCAAGCGCCTCATTGCCGAATTTATTTCGGACATTTTTCATCTGATTTTCCCAGAAATCACTGTTTACTTTTCTATACACGGGATGGCAGTGATCCTGCGGAATTATTTTCGCCAAAGCATTAATCCATTCCCAATTGAATACATGCCCTGCCAATAAGATAATGTTTTTCCCTTCTTGTTCTGCTTCATGAAAAACTTCCTGGTTAATATGCTGCATCCTTACTCTTGATTCCGTTTCTGTAATACCAAAAGATTTAATAGTTTCTACCAGATAATCTGAAAAATTACGGTAGAATTTTTTTCTTATTTCTTTTATTTCCTGTTCAGATTTTTCGGGGAAGGAGTTTTTAAGATTTTTAGTAATTACATTTTTCCGATAGCCCACCAAATAATAATTCAGAAAGAACATAATATCTGAAAAAACATATAATATTTTCAGAGGAAGCTTGGAAATCAAGTTTAATATTTTTATCAGAAAATTCATAAAACAGGCAAATTTACGGATAATAAAAATATGGTTGTATTTTTGCATGCAAATACTCATATTTTTTTAATTTTACAATATGAAAAAATTATCACTAATAGGTTTTTTGGGATTAAGTTTTTTTGCCTTTTCTCAAAATATTAAGCCGACAGACGAAAGAAAAAATGATGAAAAGTCATTGTTGGTAAAGCCAGATCATTCTGAACTGGATGCTAAAAAGAAAGCTGCGGAAGAAAAGGCTAAATTACCAAAGCCATATGATCCGAAAGCTGATGCTGAAAAAGATATTCAGAACCTTATTGCTAAAGCAAAAAAAGAGAAAAAGAATATAATGATCCAAGCTGGCGGAAATTGGTGTATCTGGTGCCTCAGATTCAACCAGTTTGTACAAACAACACAGGAGCTGAAATCAATTGTTGATAAAAACTACGAATATTATCACCTCAATTATTCCCCTGACAACAAAAATGAAAAAGTTTTTGAAGCCTATGGAAATCCCGGCGAAAAATTCGGTTATCCTGTGTTCATTATCCTGGATAAAAACGGCAAAATGATCCATGTTCAGCAGAGTGATGTATTGGAAGAAGGAAAAGGGTACAGCCTTGAAAAAGTAAAAGAGTTTTTTAAGCAATGGGCTCCAAAGTCATAAACTAAACTCGCGATTTTTTTATTAAGCAAAACAAAAAACCACTTCAAATTGAAGTGGTTTTGTATTATACAAGTCTTGTAGATTAAGCTTCTTCAGATTTTGCTTCTTCTTTTTTAGCAGGAGCAGCTTCTACCGGAGCATCAGATACGATATCGAATTCGAAATTGTATTCTACATTTCTGTGTAGTCTGATGTTAGCCGTTACTTTACCAGTTCTCTTTATTGTATTTCCTGGGATTTTGATGTATTTCTTCTCTACAGAAACTCCTGCTTTTCCAAGAGCTGCAGAAAGATCTGCATTGTTGATAGATCCGAATAATTTATCACCAGAACCTACTTTTGCAGGAATAGTAATAGAAGTTTTTTTCAATTGTTCAACTACAGCGTTTGCAGCAGCGATTAACTTAGCTTCTTCTTCTTTTCTAGCTTCCAAAGTAGCTTCAAGAGCTGCTTTATTTTTAGGAGTTGCTAAAAGTGCGTATCCCTGAGGAATTAAGAAGTTTCTAGCATAACCTGGCTTTACGCTTACGGTGTCGAATTCAAGACCTAAATTTTCTACGTCTTTTTTTAGGATAATGTCCATTGTTGTTGTCCTTTTTTAGATGTTAGAATTTAGAAATCAGATGTTAGACATTTTGTCTCAAACCTTAAATCTATTATCTAAAATCAAGTTAGAATTAATTATTTATTCAGCAACAAAAAGCCAAAAGCTAATGCTAATGGCTAATTGCAATTTTTTTTATTTCAATAAGTCAGCTACGTATGGTAGTAACGCAAGGTGTCTTGCTCTTTTGATTGCAGCAGAAACTTTTCTTTGGTATTTTAAAGAAGTTCCAGTGTATCTTCTTGGTAAGATTTTACCTTGTTCGTTTACGAACTGTAATAAGAAATCAGCATCTTTGTAATCAACGTGCTTAATTCCGTATTTTTTGAATCTACAATATTTCTTTTCAGATTTTGTATTGATATCAAGCGGAGTAAGGAATTTTACTTCAGATTCTCCTCCAGCTGAGGCTTGTTTAGCCATTTCGTCTATTGCCATGTCTTGTCTTTTTAAAAAATAGGGTTAATAATTAAGCTTTAGCTGCTTTTACTTTTGCTCTTCTAGTTACAGCGTAGTCAACAGCATGTTTGTCTAGTTTTGTAGTAAGGTAACGGATTACTCTCTCGTCACGCTTGAATGCTAATTCTAGATCAGCTACTACAGAACCTTCACCTTTAAATTCAATTAAAGTGTAAAATCCGTTCTTTTTCAATTGGATCGGGTAAGCTAATTTTTTTAATCCCCAGTTTTCTTTAGCAACGATTTCGCAGTTCTTTTCTTTGATAAGATCTACATACTTGTTCACTGCTTCCTCCACCTGAGCTTCAGATAGAACGGGAGTTAAAATGAAAACAGTTTCGTAATTGTTCATAATGTTAAAAAATTTGTTAATTATTTCGAGGTGCAAAAGTAGGGAATATATTTGTAATAAACAATAAAGCCGAGGAATTTTGTTAAAATTGGTAAGGCAAACCATAAGGTTTACCTGGCAAAAATATATTTCTTTGTAAAAGGAGCTTTTTCCCGCTCTCTCTACTCGCTTTTCCAATGGTTTCGGCGGCGAAGCCGCCGCCGAAACCATTGGAAAGAGCTCAGACATGCCGTTCGATCGGGGCTAGGAAATGACAGCGTTGAAATATTTGCGACAACATTTTTCAAATTTTCAAGACCATCTGGCAGATTTCATTCCGGAAATTTTAGCACTATTAATTTAGATTAAAATAAACAATTAATTTTTCTCTTTCCGTATTTCTTCCAAAAAACCAACTTTAATAAGATCATACAGAGAATGCCTGCTGACAAGAATTGAGGCAATGGAAGAAATCATTCCGGCAAGCATCAGATGAAATATTAACGAATGTCTGTCGGTCATTTCCAGGACAATAATGGCTGATGTAAACGGAGCTCTTGTAATCCCTGTTAAAAAGGCGACCATCCCTCCGAGAACCACGACATTAGTTTCATTCGGGCTCAGATCAATAAATCCTGAAATTACGGAGCCAACCGTAGCTCCGGCCGTTAAGGCAGGCGCAAAAATTCCTCCCGCACCGCCGGAAGTAAAAGATAGTGCCGGACCGAACATCCGTAAAACAGGAACATACCAGTCTTCGTGTTTTTCATCGGTATATAGAATACGTTCCATGATTTCTTTTCCGGAACCCAGAATTTCGCGGTTGATAAAGTAGGCGACAGATGCTATAAGCAATGCCGATATCACAAGAAAGACAACATTTGCTCTGTCGGTTTTCAGTTTTCTCTTTTTCCAGTCCGTGATTTTAAGCATAATTACCGAAAGCTGACTTGCGAGAATTCCGGCAATTCCCGCAACAAGCATAATCGGGAACATGACCATTAATGAAACATCATTAGTCTTCGGATAGCCTAAATATAAATAAGATCCGGCCAGTGTCTGTGCTGTAAGACCTGCAATGATCACCGCTGTAAATAAAGCAGTTTTAAAGTAATTGATGTGGGTTTTCGAAAGTTCTTCCACCGCAAAAACAATTCCGCCGAGAGGGGTGTTGAAAGCTGCGGCAAGTCCTGCGGCAGCACCTGTCATGATCATATTTTTCTTGGAAATCTTAGGCCACCAATCCGGAAGATATTCGTTCACTTTTCTGAAAACAGAACCTGCAACCTGAATGGTGGGGCCTTCCCGGCCAACTGCACCGCCCCCGATCACCAGAACGACGGATGAAAGTATTTTAAAGACAATGATTTTTAAGCTTAATAAACTTCTTATTTTTTTGTGTTCTTTCGGATTGGCAAGTTCTACCGCGGCCATTACCTGAGGGATTCCGCTGCCTTTTGCATACGGAGCGAATTCTTTCACCAGCCACCACGACAATACAAAACCGATGGGAGCAATAATGAAAATCATCCACAAATGCCAGTTCAGGATATAATTCAGAAGATGTTCTCCCCATGCAAAGATTTTAGCATACATAACAGCTACAAAGCCTGTGATCACGGAACCTATCCAAAATGGTATGGCCTGCAAAAGATTATGCTTCAGCTGTTCGTTGTGGATATTGTCGAAGGACTTTTTTAATGATCTTCGGATTAGGGATAAAATTTTCAGCATTCTCTATATTTGGATGATCAGTATAAAAGTACAGAAATTATATTTGGTTTAAAAATTCTGCAATAATTATACTTTTTTCAATAGAAAGATTTTTAGGAAGTCCGAAACATAAAATATTGTTTTTAATTTCCAGCTTAAAATCTTCATCAGGAAAAGATTTTATTATTTCCTTTCTTTTTGCGTCCAAAAAAGCCATGGCTTTATATTTATCACTTCCTAAAACATAAAAGTTACTGAATGAATTATCTTTAAAGTTGATATTAAAGCTGCTGAATATTCCCGCGATTCTGTCTGCCCACTTCTTTTTATTGATTGAAATATAGCCAAAATTACCTTCCAGTGATTTCATTCCCCAAATTTGTAAAGTTTCTGTCTGAGCAGGTAAACGACGGCCTTGTACTGAGTTTTCGATTTTGTTAACAATTAAAAGATAAAAAGAATGCTCTTTATTTTTATCCGTAATAAAGTAGCATATTCTGGGTATGAAAATCGGTATTTCCTTACCGGAATCAAATTCATGAAATGGTGAGTCTTTGATATCAATAACAGCTATATCATAGATCTCGAATAGTTGATCATATACTTGAAAAATCAAGTTTTCTTCTTCTTTTGAAAAATCAAAAAGTTTTTTGACATCAAGTTTTCTAAAATCAATTTCCATTGCAATGAATTTCTTTTAAAGATATAATTTATTCGAGATAGTAAAAAAACCTTCGGAAAAGTCCGAAGGTTTGTATGGTAAAGATGTTTCGATAAGCTCAACAAGACAATTACATCATTTAGAATTTATCATCTTAATTAATTTAATGAATATTAAGTTTAATTACTAATTACCAATACTCATTACTTATATTTCTGTGTTCAGATCCCAGTTTTCAAGGTAGTCATGAACATGCTTCAGCATCATTCCTCCAAGAGAACCGTCTACCACTCTGTGATCGTAAGAGTGAGACATGAACATTAAGTTTCTGATTGCAATCACGTCTCCGTCAGGCGTTTCAAGAACAGCCGGTTTTTTAACGATTGCCCCGATTGCTAAAATAGCTACCTGCGGCTGAGGGATAATTGGAGTTCCCATAAGGTTTCCGAAACTTCCTACGTTGGAGATAGTATATGTTGCGCCCTGAGTATCTTCAGGTCTTAATTTTTTATTTCTTGCTCTGTACGCCAGATCATTAATTGCTTTTGCCAGTCCTGAAAGAGATAACTGGTCTGCATTTTTAATTACCGGAACAATAAGGTTCCCGTCCGGTAAAGCGGTTGCCATACCAATATTGATATTTTTCTTTTTAATGATGTTTTCACCATTAATAGAAACGTTGATCATCGGGAAATCCTGAATGGCTTTTACCACCGCTCTTACGAAAATCGGCATGAAAGTAAGCTTTTCACCTTCACGTTTTTCAAAGAGGGATTTATTTTTATTTCTCCATTTTACAACGTTGGTTACATCTGTTTCGATGAAAGAAGTTACGTGTGGAGCAATTTGTTTGGCTTTCACCATGTTTTCGGCAATGATCTTTCTCATTCTGTCCATCGGAATGATTTCATCACCGGCAGCAGCCGTGATTGTGGAAGCAGGAGCAGATGTCGCCACAGGTTTTGCAGCCGGAGCGGTCTGTTGTGCCGGTGCAGCTTGTGGAACAGACTGATTGCCTCTGTTTTTAACGTATGCTAAAATATCTTCTTTGGTAATTCTTCCTTCCAGACCACTTCCATTGATGGATTTCAGTTCGGCTTCAGAAATATTTTCCTGTTGTGCAATTGATTTTACAAGTGGGGAAAGATAAAGATCTCCCGAAAATTCTGTGGAAGCAGATACTTTTAAAGGTTCTTCTATCGTTTTTAAAGTTTCGGCATCCGGAGCAGAAGCCTGAGTTTCTGCAGTTGTTTCTTCAGAAGCAGGAGCACTTCCTTCTCCTTCAATTTCTAAAATAGCAATAGCTTCGCCTACTTTTGCAACCTCGTCTTTCTGTTTTAAAATCTTAACGATTTTCCCCGAAACTGGTGTCGGAACGTCTGAATCTACTTTGTCAGTTGCAATCTCCACTATGGAATCATCTTCTTTCACATGATCTCCTTCGTTGAATAACCAGGTGATAATGGTGGCTTCCATCACACCTTCTCCCATGGAAGGAAGCAATAATTTGTACTCTGCCATTTTTAATTTTTAGATTTTGACAAATATATAAAAAAAATCGATTTTTTTATGAAATATTAAATTTTAGAAAAATTCAATGTAAATATTCTCTCCTACATTTAGTCCGAACAAAGACTTGGCGCCGTTTTTCTTGCTTCCTTTGTAGATGGTTAACTCCAAAAGCTGGCTGTCATTGAAAATTGCTGCAGATTGCCCGTGAAATTCTGTCTCTCTTTCCCAATCCGAAACCACCTCCGTATGACTTAAAAATATACGTGAAAGACTTAAATTTCTGAATTTTATCGTGAAATTTTCATATCCTTTTCCTGAACTTTCAAAAAAATCTTTGCTAATATTTGATATTATATTTCCGAAATTATCAATATAAGTAACTTCCCCGATAATCATTTTTTCAGATTCATTGAAAACAGGTTTCGGAAAAAGAAGCTGTTTGGCAGAATCAATCTTTCTACCGATGACTTCCGGCAGTCCGCCATTGGCAAGATGTACTGCTGCAGGAACAAAAACATCGGTTGATGTAAAGTTAACAATATCATCAAATCTGTTATTTAAAGTGATTTCATAAATTGCTTCAGGTTTGATATCAAAAAAAACAAGACTTAAAAGCCCGTTGTCAGCAGCAATAAAATAATGTCCGTCTGATTTATAAAGTATATTTTTTCTCGATTTGTTGTGAAAACTGTCTACAGAAATGATGTGGACCGTGTTTTTCGGAAAGTGTTTGTATGCATTTCTCACGATGTACGATGTCTGTACAAGGTTGAAAGCCTGGATATCATGGGTAATATCAATAATATTAACTTTCTGATTCAGAGAAAGTATACTGCCTTTTACAGCGGCAACTCTGTAATCCAAATTTCCGAAATCTGAAGTAAGTGTAATAATTGACATTGATTGTTTATAGAATAGTAGAAATGCAAATTTATTTAAAATAAAAAGAATGCCCGAATGATTGTGGAAAAGAATTTGATATAAATTTCCGAAAAAAGCTTTACATTTAAAATCTAAAATTAATAAAGATACTGCATGTTTGAATTAACATATGATTTGGAGGATATCGATGCGAAAATCTTCTATGGAGTTAATAACCAATATTTCAATTTAATAAAATCAACATTTCCGACCCTTAAAATCACCGGGAGAGATCACTTTATCTTCGCCATGGGAAATCAGGAAGCGCTTGATATTTTTAAGCAGAAACTGGATGACATAGTAAATTATATTTCAAAAAATAATTCTATAACCCTGAAAGATGTTGAAAATATTCTCAATATAAAAGATGAAAACGAAAAACAGCTTGTTTTCGATCAGGATATCATCGTAAAAGGGGTAAACGGAAAAATCATTAAGGCCAAAACCACCAATCTTAAAAAACTGGTGAAAGAAACCGAAAAAAAAGATATGGTTTTTGCAATCGGACCTGCGGGAACGGGTAAAACGTATACCAGTGTTGCATTGGCTGCAAAAGCGTTGAGAGATAAGACCGTTAAAAGAATTGTTCTTACAAGGCCTGCAGTGGAAGCGGGGGAGAGCCTTGGTTTCCTGCCGGGAGATCTTAAGGAAAAGCTGGATCCGTATTTACAGCCTTTATATGATGCACTCCGGGATATGATTCCTCACGAAAAACTGGAAGGATTTATTGAGAAAAAAGTAATTGAGGTTGCTCCTTTAGCATTTATGAGAGGGAGAACGCTTGACGATGCGTTTGTGATTCTGGATGAAGCTCAGAATACCACGCATTCTCAGATGAAAATGTTTTTAACCAGAATGGGAATGAATGCAAAATTCATCATTACGGGAGATCCAAGCCAGGTTGACCTTCCGCCAAAACAACAGTCTGGCCTAAAAGAAGCAATGCGTATTCTGAAAGGAGTAAAAGAAATAGGATTTGTGCATCTTACGGAAGAAGATGTGGTAAGGCATCCGGTGGTTAAAAAGATTATTTTAGCCTACAATGATGAAGAAAAAAGACAGAGAAACGACTAAGTAACTGGAAAATTATTTAATCAAAATATTATAATACAGGAAGTTATATTTCCTGTATTTTTTTTGATTTAAAATAAAATTCACAAATGTTGGAATTTTAAAAAAAAAGAGTATTTTTGCCCCGAATTACTTTAAAAACTATTAACGAAATGAAGAAATTTTTACTTCTTACAGCAGTTGCTGTTATCGGGATGAGCGCAAAAGCTCAGGAATTCAGGTTTGGTCCTAAAGCCGGTTTTGCAATGTCTACACTTAAAATTGATCAGAATCAGGATGATTTAGGAAAAAGAAACATGGATCCTAAATACACTTTTTACATTGGTGGTATGGCAGAATATAAGATCAATGATAACTTCGGTTTTCAGGCGGAAGTTTTATACTCACCACTAGGAGGTAAGGAAAAGATTGACGGTGTAAATGTTGGTATTATGTATGTTGGAGAAAAAACAGAGGTTAATCTGGGAACTCTTTTGGTACCTGTTTCAGCAAAATATTTCATAACAGAAGGATTTTCAGTTGCAGCTGGTGCAAACTTCGGAGTTATTCTTAGCGCTAAACAGAAAACAGTAATCGGGTCTGACTTCATGAATGTAGAAGTGGAAGGAGATAGCGGTGAAGTAGACATTAAAGACGATATCAAAAAATTAAATATTGCTCCGTTCGTAGGTGTAGAATACATGTTGGAAAACGGATTATTCTTTGATGCAAGATACAGCCTTGGTGTTTCAAATTTATCTAATGACGGAAGTGGAGGTAAAGTTACCAATAGCTTTGCACAAATAGGTGTAGGTTTCAAATTCGGAGGTAACTAAGAAAAATTATTTACTTAAAAATATAAAGCGGTACAAAATTTGTTCCGCTTTTTTATGGTTTTAACATACCACATTTTTCAGTGAATAATCATTCAAATATTAAATATTTAAACTTATTAAAATGAAAAAACTATTATTACTGGGTGCTTTTGCACTTTTAGGTGGTGTTGCGCAGGCGCAGGAAGGTTTCAGACTTGGGGGGCATATTGGTGCTCCGCTTGGTGACGCTGCAGATGCGGCAAGTGTAACAATCGGTATAGACGCAGCATACATGTGGAATATTACGAAAGGTCTGGATATTGGTGCTACTACAGGATATTCTCATTTTTTCGGGAAAGACAATGTTGATGATTTCGGTTTTATCCCGATTGCAGCTTCCGGAAAATATACCTTTAATAAAATTCCTCTTTTTGTAGGATTGGATCTGGGAGCAGCGATCTCTACAAAGAATTATATCAATAGTGGATTGTACGTAGCACCGAGAGTAGGATATCAAATGAAAAATACAGAATTGTATCTTGGATTCCAGAATATCGGTAGCAAATATAAAGATCCTTACTGGAGAGGGAATGACAGATTCAACTTCGGAGCTATTAACTTCGGAGCGAATTTTTTCCTGAGATAAATTTTTTTTAAATCAATCATATTTAACTCCAATTGAAAAATTGGAGTTTTTTTATTCATATAATTGTGAAAACTTCAACTCCATTCTTTTAATACGATTTATAGCTGTAAAAAGCCAAAAACAAGCAATGATATTAATCACATTAACAAATTTTAATATTAGCGTGTACCACTGTAAATTTGCCGTCAGAAAGTATTAAATTTTTAAAAAATGAAAAAAGTATTATTAGCAGGTGCTATTGCACTTTTCGGTTTATCTAATGCTCAGATCGCTAAAGGAACTACATACTTATCAGGACAGGTAGGTTATTCTTCAACTCAGGATAACAATACAGATTCTAAAGTAGAAGATTTCACTATTGTACCTACTGTTGGATATTTCGTTGGAAATAATGTAGCTGTTGGTTTAGGTGTAGGGTATGCAAACACTTCTAACACTACAACAAGTGCGTTGACTAATGTTGAAACTAAACTTTCCACTGATGCATTTGTAGTAGCTCCATTCGTAAGAAAATACTGGACTGTAGGTGAGAAATTATACATCTTCGGTCAATTGGAAGTTCCAATGGCGTTTGGTAAAGATAAAGCTGAATACAGTGGTACAGCATCTCAGTTCAATACTGAATCTAAATTCACTTCCATAGGAGTAAACGTAAAACCAGGTTTAGATTATTTCTTAAACAAAAACTGGTCTATCGAAGCTACTATCGGAGAATTCGGATACAACAACTTCAAGTACAAAGATCTTGACAAAAGCACTGATAACTTTAACTTCGGATTAAACTTATCTTCAGTTACTTTCGGTGTTAAATATGTTTTTGCTAAATAATAAACAAAACATATATAATCTAAAGTCCTAAGTTTTTGCTTAGGGCTTTTTCTACATATAATTCATTACTAAATTACCATGAAAAAATTACTCTTAGCCGGAACTGTTATGCTTTTCGGTCTTTCTAATGCCCAGATCAAAACGGGGACGCTTTATCTGTCCGGTCAGGCAGGTTTTTCTCAGAATAAAGACAATAATACAGAAAATAAAAGTCAGAATTTCAGTGTCATTCCTACAGTAGGTGTTTTCATTGCCCCTAATTTGGCAATAGGTACGGGAATAGGCTATACTGGCAGCAAAGCAGAAAATACGGATGTCAATAATCTCGGGTTTGGTGTTGAAACCCTGCAGTCGACCATTAAGGCGAATGCTTTTACAGCGAGACCATTCATCAGAAAATACTGGACACTTTCGGATAATTTATATATTTTCGGACAGCTTGAAATTCCTGTAGAAATTGGAAAACGTACGGCAGATCTACAATTAAATTATTTTGATATGAATGGATATACCTATTTTCAAAGTATAAATATCGAACAAAAATATACTTCATTCGGTGTAAATGTGAAACCCGGACTGGATTATTTCATCAATAAAAACTGGACGATTGAAGCTACCATCGGAGAGTTTGGGTATAAAAACATGAAGATTAAAGATCAGGAAAATGGAACTGATACATTCAATTTCGGTTTAAATTTATCTTCGGTTACTTTCGGGGTAAAATATTTTTTTGCTAAATAATAAAACAAAACTAAACATAAACTTTTTAAATTAAAAAATCATGAAAAAACTATTACTTGCAGGTGCAGTTGCACTTTTTGGACTTTCCAACGCTCAAATGACAAAAGGAGATTGGGTAATCAGCGGAAACACAGGAATGGGTTTCAACAGTATTAACACCAATACTAAGGTAAACGGAACAAAATATGATGAAACTAAAGTCAGCTCTTTTTCAATTACACCTTCTGTTGGATATTTTGTTATCGACGGATTGGCAGTAGGAATTGATTTAGGTTTTGATTCGAATACTACTAAAAATGATGGGAGTAAAGTGACTTTATCTACATTTTCCGTTATGCCGACTGCTACTTACTATTTTAATACAGACAGCAAATTTTTCCCTTTTGTAGGAGCGGGAATCGGATATGCATCTACTAAAACAAAATTCAATATTTCCAATTCTATTGCAGATCCTTTGCTTTGGTCAGGTGATACAACAACGGATGGTCTTGCATGGAAAGCGAAAGCAGGAGTTACCTATATGGCTACCCAATCTTTGGGGATTAATTTAGGTCTTGGCTTTGATCAGTTCTATAATAAAGAAACTTATTCCGGAATTGATTATAAAACAACAAGAAACACTTTCGGAGTGAATGCAGGCTTCTCTTACTTCATTAAAGCTAAAGCTCAGAAATCTGATAAATAAAAAACGTTGTCAAAGATCGAAACTTTGACAGAGTAAAAAAAATGCGGCTCAAATTTATTGAGCCGCATTTTATATTTTTATTTAAAATTAAAACCATTCTTTCTGGTTCTGAACGTAGGTTCTGTCAAACTCCTCATCAGATTTCGTAAGATAAATGATCCCTTCTATTAAACCGATAAGTCCGCCAACAGTACCGCAGGTTACAAGACTTAAAATCAGCTGAATGATTCCCGTTTTTGTATATCCCAGGTAAAATTTATGAATAGCCAGTCCACCCAAAAGGATAGCAAGAATACCGGCGGCTACTTTTTTTTCAGACCGGTAAGGCTGATTATAATTACCTTGATTGTTTCCGTATACTTCCATAAAAATATTTTTAATTGATTTGATTTAATTTGGTGTGCTTATTTACCGAACATTCCGCCCATTCCAGGCATATTCGGCATTTTGCTCATCATCTGCATCATCTGTTTTCCCTGAGGTCCCTGCATCATCTTCATCATTTTACCCATCTGGTCAAACTGCTTCATCAGTTGGTTTACATCTTCAATTTTTCTTCCGGCACCTTTGGCAATCCTGTTTTTTCTCTGTGTATTGATGATAGAAGGTTTTCTTCTTTCTTCTGGAGTCATGGAGTAGATGATTGCCTCAATATGTTTGAATGCGTCATCGCTGATCTCCACATCTTTGATCGCTTTTCCTACACCCGGAATCATTCCCATCAAATCCTTCATGTTCCCCATTTTTTTGATCTGATTGATCTGTTTCAGGAAATCATCAAAACCAAACTCGTTTTTGGCGATTTTTTTATGAAGCTTTTTGGCTTCTTCTTCATCAAACTGTTCCTGTGCTCTTTCTACCAGGGAAACAACGTCTCCCATTCCCAGGATTCTGTCTGCCATCCTTTCCGGATAGAAAAGATCCAGTGCTTCCATTTTCTCACCGGTAGAGATGAATTTAATAGGTTTTTCAACTACGGAACGGATTGTTAAAGCTGCTCCACCACGGGTATCACCGTCCAATTTTGTTAAAACAACTCCGTCAAAATTTAGAGTATCATTGAATGCTTTTGCCGTATTCACCGCATCCTGACCCGTCATGGAATCTACAACGAATAGTGTTTCGTTTGGTGCAATAACAGAGTGAACAGTTTTAATTTCCTTCATCATCTGCTCGTCAATGGCCAAACGACCAGCAGTATCTACAATCACCACATCGTGACCGTTTGATTTAGCAAAATTAATGGCGTTTTGAGAAATGCTTGAAGGATCCATAGAACCTTCTTCCGTGAAGACAGGAACGCCAATCTGTCCGCCTAATACTTTCAGCTGGTCGATCGCAGCCGGACGGTACACGTCACATGCTACCAAAAGAGGTTTCTTATTTCTTTTTGTTTTTAAATAATTGGCCAATTTTCCGGAGAATGTTGTCTTACCAGAACCCTGAAGCCCTGCAATAAGAATCACAGATGGTTTTCCGGAAAGGTTGATTCCTTCCTGGGAGCCCCCCATAAGATCTACAAGTTCATCATGAACGATTTTCGTCATCAGCTGTCCCGGAGTAAGCGATGTAAGAACATCCTGTCCCAGTGCTTTATCCTGAACTCTTTTCGTAAGATCTTTTGCAACTTTATAATTAACATCGGCATCCACCAATGCTCTACGAATTTCTTTTACGGTTTCCGCAACGTTGATTTCCGTGATTTTTCCACGTCCTGAAATATTATGTAGCGCTTTGTCTAATTTATCCTGTAAACTATTAAACATATGTATTGTAAATTATAGGTTTGCAAAAATAAGCAAATTTTTAGTATATATTAATATATAGATAAAGAGATTTGTAATGTATCAAAATTATAATTCTATTTTTGTGGAATGAATTTTATCGATAGTTTAATCATTATCCTGCTGATTTCAATCTTAAACATTAGCGTTTTTATAATTTTTAAAAAATATATGTATAGAAAATCAGACGCGGGAATGAAATTTTTAGCCATCAATATATCAAAAGATATTATCTGGCTCATTGTTTCATTAATTATTATAGAGAAAACAAAAGAAAATTTTCTATTTATAGTGATATGTTTTATAATAGCATCACTCCTTATATATATACCGATAATAAAACTCATTAATAAATCTTAGTTTTTTTGATGATAAAAATCAATTTTTAATATTGGTAAAGTTTAATAAAATCGATATATTTGCACACGATTAAAAAAGAGATATGAATAGAAAGATTTCTTCATTGTTTTTCGCATTTTTATTTGTGTTTGTGAGCGGTTTAGCGATTGCTCAACATACTTCTGAAGGCGAAGAGCCGGCGGAAAAAATAGAGCAGAAAGAAGGTTTTAATGCTACTAAAATGATCATGGAACACATCGGTGATTCAAATGAATGGCATTTATGGACTACAAAAGATGATAACGGTGAAGAGCATCATGTGTCTGTTCCGCTTCCTGTGATTATTAAAGATAATGAAGGATGGCACACTTTTCTTTCAAAGAGTATTGCTCACGGTCATGAGCATGACGGGTATACTTTAGAGGAAGGACAGGTTGTTTCAACTAAAGGAATTCAGAAAGCTACTCTGTTTTCAATAATCAGCGGAAAGCAAAAAGCAAATGAAGTGTTCTTTGATCTTTCAATTACAAAGAATGCAGCGTCAATGTTTCTTTCGGTAATTTTCATGGCGGTGATCTTCATGGGGATGGCAAGAAACTATAAAAAATCTCAGTTGCCAAAAGGTGCAGGGAAATTATTAGAGCCTGTAATTGTATTCATAAGAGACGAGGTAGCAATACCAAATATAGGATCTGTTAAATACAAAAGATATATGCCTTATTTATTAACCGCATTTTTCTTTATCTGGTTTAATAACTTATTCGGATTGATTCCTTTCTTTCCTTTCGGGGCCAACCTTACAGGGAACATCGCAATTACTGCAGTTTTAGCAATCATTACTTTATTGATTACTTTATTCAGTGCTAATAAAGATTATTGGAAGCATATCTTCATGCCGCCGGTTCCAATCTTATTGTACCCAATTATGGTTCCAATTGAGATTATCGGGATCTTTACAAAACCTTTCGCCTTGATGATGCGACTTTTCGCTAACGTTACAGCGGGGCACATTATGATCCTGGCGATTATTTCACTAATCTTCATTTTCAGATCTCCGTTCTTAGGATTTGCATCTGTACCATTAGCATTATTTGTTTCTGTATTGGAATTATTGGTAGCGGCACTGCAAGCATATATCTTCACGGTATTGTCCGCTCTATTTATCGGTATCGCAGTAGCAGAGCACGAACATGAGCACGGTCACGAAGAGCACGCTCACTAATTAAAAGAAAATATTAAAATAATTTTTAACTAATATAATTTATTTATTATGGACATCACAACTGGAGCAGGATTAATTTACGTAGGTATCGGTTTAGCTGTACTTGGAGTAGGTATGGGTATCGGTAAAATCGGTGGTCACGCTATGGATGCTATCGCAAGACAACCTGAGCAAGCTGGAAAGATTCAAGGAGCAATGCTTATTGCTGCTGGTCTTATCGAGGGTGCTGGTCTTATCGCGATTATCTTTGGTGCTTTCATCAAGTAATTATCCTCAAAAACATTTCTTAGCAGCCGAGCGGTTGGCTGGCTGCTAGGAATTTTAAAAAATCCATAATAACGATTAAAAAAAAGAATTTACAGATATGGGAATTATAGAACCTGGAATTGGACTTTTGTTTTGGATGACCCTTACTTTTGTTATCCTATTGTTTCTTCTTGCAAAATTCGCTTGGAAACCGATTGTTAATGCAATCAACGACAGAGAAACTTCTATTGTTGATGCTCTTAATCAAGCTACATTGGCAAGAAAAGAAATGGAAACTTTAAAAGAGGATAACGAAAGAATCATTCGTGAGGCGAAAATCGAAAGAGATGCTATCCTTAAAGAAGCAAGAGAAATTAAAGATAGAATCGTAGGTGAGGCTAAAGATGTTGCTAAAGCTGAAGGAGATAAAATGATCGAAGCGGCTAAACAAACCATCAATGCTGAGAAAAATGCTGCTATGGCAGATATCAAAACTCAGATCGGTACATTATCCGTAAATATCGCAGAATCTATCCTTAAGCAAAAGCTTGACAACAGCGAAGCTCAAAACGAATTAGTTCAGAATTATTTAAACAAATCAAACCTTAACTAAGAATGCTTACATCTAAAGTAGCTAAAAGATACGCACAAGGTTTACTTGATTTCACCAACGAATCAGGGCAAACGGCTACTGTATTTTCTGAAATGAAAGATGTAGTAAAGATCATGACTGAATCTGAGGATTTAAGAAAGTTCTTCCTTACCCCTTACATCGATTCTAAAAAGAAAGTAGAAGTAGCAAACGAAATTTTTAAAGGTTTATCGGCATCTTCCAGAAATATCATTACTTTGGTAATCAGACACGGAAGAGAAAACCAGCTGAAAAATATCGCTCAGGAATTCATCAACAAAGTTGAAGATATCAACGGAGTACAGAGAGTCGTACTTACAACAGCAACTCCACTTTCCAAAGAGAATATTGATCAGATTTTGGGTTCTACCAATTTAGTGAACGCCAATTCAAAATTCGACCTTATTGTAAATGTAAAACCTGAAATTTTAGGAGGATACATTTTAAGAGTGGGAGATCAGCAGGTAGATGCTTCAGTAAGATCTAAGCTTAATAAAGTTAAAAAAGATTTTCAATTAAATTAAAGAAAAAACAACCATACAATGGCAGAAATAAATCCGGCAGAAGTATCTGCGATCTTAAAACAGCAATTGGCCAACTTCGATACTCAATCAAACGTTGAGGAAGTAGGTACAGTTTTAACCATCGGTGATGGAATTGCTCGTGTATACGGGTTAGAAAACGTACAATACGGAGAGTTGGTGAAATTTTCTAGTGATGTAGAAGGTATTGTACTGAACCTTGAAGAAGACAACGTAGGTGTTGCGCTACTTGGTGAAAGTAAATTGGTAAAAGAAGGAGATACAGTAAAAAGAACAAACAGAATCTCTTCTATCAAAGTAGGAGAAGGAATGTTAGGAAGAGTAGTGGATACTCTTGGTAACCCTATCGATGGTAAAGGTCCTATTACTGGGGATTTATACGAAATGCCATTGGAAAGAAAAGCTCCCGGAGTTATTTATAGACAGCCGGTAACTGAACCTTTACAGTCAGGTATCGTTGCCATTGACTCTATGATTCCTGTAGGGAGAGGGCAAAGAGAGCTTATCATCGGTGACAGACAGACGGGTAAAACCACTGTTGCGATCGATACGATCATCAACCAAAAAGAATTCTATGATGCAGGGAAGCCTGTATATTGTATATATGTTGCTATCGGACAAAAAGCGTCTACTGTAGCACAAATCGTAAAAACACTTTCTGATAAAGGAGCTTTAGCATATACGGTAATCGTTGCGGCTAACGCATCAGATCCGGTTCCAATGCAGGTATATTCTGCAATGGCAGGTGCTGCGATCGGGGAGTTCTTCAGAGATACGGGTAGACCGGCATTGATCGTTTACGATGATTTATCTAAACAGGCGGTTGCGTACCGTGAGCTTTCTCTACTATTGAGAAGACCACCGGGCCGTGAAGCTTATCCTGGAGACGTTTTCTATCTTCACTCAAGATTATTGGAAAGAGCTGCGAAAGTAATCGCTGATGACAATATCGCAAGCCAGATGAATGATTTACCTGAGTCTTTAAGACCAATCGTAAAAGGGGGAGGTTCATTAACAGCGCTTCCGATTATCGAAACTCAGGCTGGTGACGTTTCTGCGTATATCCCAACCAACGTAATCTCTATTACAGACGGACAAATCTTCCTTGAATCTGATCTATTCAACTCAGGGGTGCGTCCTGCAATTAACGTGGGTATCTCTGTATCCAGAGTAGGAGGTAACGCTCAGATCAAATCAATGAAAAAAGTATCTGGTACATTGAAACTTGACCAGGCACAATATAAAGAATTGGAAGCATTCGCTAAATTCGGTTCTGATCTTGATGCTGCTACTTTAGCAGTAATCTCTAAAGGAGAAAGAAACGTAGAAATTCTTAAACAACCGGTAAACTCTCCACTTCCTGTAGACAGCCAGGTAGCGATGATCTACGCAGGAACGGAGAATTTATTAAGAAACGTTCCTATCAGAAAAGTAAAAGAATTCCAGATCGAGTATATCGCATTCCTGAGATCTAAGCACCCTGAAACGATGGCTGCTATCAAAGCTGGAAAAATCGATGACTCAATCACGAGCGTTCTTAAGCAGGCAGCTAACGATTTAGCTTCTAAATATAACTAAAAATTCAATGTTTAAGGTTTAAATTATTATGTTTAAACCTTAAACTTTAGACCTTAAACCTTGAACCAAAATAATGGCAAACTTAAAAGAAATACGAGGCAGAATTACGTCAATTTCATCTACGATGCAGATTACCCGTGCTATGAAAATGGTTTCCGCAGCGAAACTGAAAAAGGCACAGGACGCTATCGTAATGCTGAGACCATATTCTGAAAAACTGCAGGAGCTTATCCAGAATGTAAATTCAAGTTCAGATCCTGATCAGATTTCTGTGTATGCTCAGAAAAGAGAGGTGAAAAAAATACTTTTCATCGCTGTTACTTCAAACAGAGGTCTTGCCGGCGCTTTTAACTCATCTATTGTTAAAGAGCTTAATGCACAGTTTAAGAATAATTCTCAATATGAAATTGAAGTTCTTCCTGTAGGTAAAAAAGCTTTTGATGCTGTAAGAAGAAGTCGTACGGTATATTCCAACGCAAGTTCTGTATACGATAACCTTAATTTCGATACAGTATCTCACGTTACGGAAGCAGTAATGACTAGTTTCAAAGAAGGTAAATTTGATGAAGTATATTTAATTTATAATAAATTCGTCAACGCTGCTACCCAGGAAGTAACAACAGAACAGCTTCTTCCGATTTCTATGCCGGAAAATACAGAACCTCAGGTAGAAACAGATTATATTTTTGAACCTAACAGAACTGAGATTCTGGATAACCTGATTCCTAAATCGATCAAGACTCAGGTTTTCAAAGCAATTCTTGATTCAGTAGCTTCTGAACACGGTGCGAGAATGACGGCCATGCACAAAGCAACAGATAATGCACAAGCTCTGAAAAATGATCTTGTAATTTTCTATAACAAAGCAAGACAGGCTGCAATTACAAACGAAATCCTGGAGATCGTTTCCGGAGCAGAAGCTTTGAAAAACTCTTAAAAGATATTTCATACAAATATTTATTAAAGCATCGTATACCACGATGCTTTTTTTGTTATTTTTATTTTGTATATATTTGTACAATAAATTATATACAATTTCTAAATGGATTCGGACATAGTCAGGCTTTTGCTGGCCTTATTACTTGTTTTACTAAATGGCTTCTTCGTAGCCGCAGAATTTTCAATTGTTAAAGTACGTTACTCACAAATCCAGTTAAAAGCCGCAGAAGGAAACTCTATGGCAAAGCAGGCAGAGCATATCATCAAACATCTTGATGAATATCTCTCCGCAACACAGCTTGGTATTACTTTGGCCTCCCTTGCCCTGGGTTGGGTAGGAGAAAGTGCATTACATCATATTGTTGAAAATATTTTCAGCTCCCTTAATATTGATCTCACCGAAACAACGATTACCTCAATTTCCGTAATCACAAGTTTCGTTCTTATCACAATTATGCATATTGTTTTCGGAGAACTTATTCCTAAATCTATTGCCATCCGGAAATCAGAATCTACCACAATGGCAACGGCTATTCCGTTAAGAGTATTTTACACTGTTTTCAAGCCATTTATCTGGTTGATGAACTTAATGTCCAATACTTTTTTAAGATTGGTAAAAATTCACCCTGCTTCCGAACACGAAATACACTCTACCGAAGAACTTCAGCTTTTGGTAAAGCAGAGTGCGGACAGCGGAGAAATTGAAGAGGAGAATTATGAAATCATCAAGAATGCATTCGATTTTACAGATCATTCTGCCAAGCAGATCATGGTGCCACGGCAAAATATTACTTCTATCGATTTTGAAGAGGATGTGAATGAAATCATCAACAAAATCATGGAGAGTGGATATTCCAGAATTCCTGTGTATGTTGATTCTATCGACAATGTGATTGGTATTCTTTATACCAAAGAAATTATAAGGGAATTTGTTAAAAGAAAAGGTGAACTTAGCCATGATGATCTTAAAGATCTGATGCGTGATGCATTTTTTGTGGTAGGAAGTAAAAAGATTTCAGACCTTCTTAAAATTTTCCAACAGAAAAAACAGCATCTTGCCATTGTGATAGATGAATTCGGAGGTACGGAAGGAATTATCACCCTTGAAGATATTCTGGAAGAACTGGTAGGTGAAATTCAGGATGAAGAAGATGATGAAGAAAAAATTGTTGATAAAATAGGAGAGAATACCTACTGGGTACAGGCTACACAGCCACTTGACGAAATCAACGAATTCATACCTAAAAAACTTCCTCTTTCGGAAGAAAGCGAATACAATACCCTTGCAGGATTTATTCTTCATGCTTTGGAAGATATCCCGGAAGAAAACCAGGAATTCGATCTCGAAAATTATCATTTTAAAATATTAAAAATGAATAATAAAAGTGTAGAGTTGGTAGAGCTGGTGTACGAAGAACCAAATACTATAAATGATCTGGCTGAAAAAATAGGCGAGGTCTGATTTAACCTTAAATAAAATTGTAATGTTTTTTTTTAACAGCATCAGAGATTACGAAGATCCGAAACGGCAGTATGAAGAGGAGGTGCTTGTACTGGACGATACGGATGAAGTGTATAAACTGGTTTTACATAACGATGATGTTCATACATTTGATTATGTAATTGATTGCCTGATTGAGATTTGCAAACACACTCTGGAACAAGCAGAACAATGTACAATTCTTGTCCATTTTAAAGGCAAATGTACCGTAAAAACGGGTTCTCTGGATCTGCTGAAACCAATGCACGAAAAGTTACTTTCAAGAGAATTAACCAGTGAAATTTTATAAAAGAAGAGCTTCCGCAAATGCCGAAGCTCTTCTTTTATAAAAAATCTATAGATTTTTTGCCAGATCCATAAAAATTTATCAAAAATTTGTAACTTGTCGCCGCTAATTATAAAAATTTAGATGAAATTACAAATTAACTCTTTGCTTGTTGGCTGCCTATTGTCATGTACGGCTTTATACGGTCAGCAGTCATCATTGGAAAATCCTGCAAGAAACTGGATTACTCAAAATTCAAGAAGTATAGGGCTTCAGGATTTCAGCACATTGAAATTAAACTATGTGAGAAAAGGAAATTCTGGAGAAACGCTCCGTTTTCAGCAGATGATAGGAAATGTTCCTGTCTTTCAGTCAGAAATTGTGATGCATTTCAATAAAAATGGCCAGATCAGCTATACGGCTACTGAAAGTTTCAAAAAAAATGTTCAGCAGATAGATATTAACCCTTCTGTTTCATCGGTGGATGCGTTGAAAAAAGCGCATATTGCTTCTCATTCAAAAGGAGATATCACTTATGAAGACTTTAAGCTTTTTGTATATCTTACAGAGCAGGGGGAAACAAAGCTGGTGTATCGTGTTCTTACAAGTTCATATGAAAATCCGGGAAGCTGGGAAACGATAATTGATGCAAAAACAGGTGAAGTAATCAGTGTGAAAGACATTGCTTTTCGACACAAGGAAAAACAAGAAAAGCCTGAAAAAAATAAAAAACAGAAGGAAGTTAAAAAAAACGTTCTGGTAACAGGTTCTGCGTACATCTTTAACCCGGATCCTTTATCTAAAATGCATGTTGCCTACGGCGGACAATATGTAGACGGAAATGATGCTACAAATGCGAGTCTGGACGCGGCTAGAACTTTAGTTACAATTCCTGAATTGGAGCTGACAGCAGGTGTATACAAGCTGAAAGGTACTTATGCGGAGATCAAAGAACTGGAATCACCTAACAAAGGGCTTTTTACCCAAACGAGCAACCAATTTTTATTTAACAGAAATCAGGATGGATTTGAAGCAGCCAACGCCTACTGGCATCTTGACAACAATCTTCGTTATATTAATGTAACATTGGGAATCCCATGTATTCCGGTTATGAACAATGGTGTTCTTGCATTTGACCCGCATGGAGAAGGTGGTGCCGACAATTCACATTATGATCCCAATAGCCAGATTCTGGTATTCGGGGAAGGAGGCGTAGACGATGCTGAAGATGCAGATGTTATTCTGCATGAGCTTGGTCACGGAATTCACGACTGGCTTACCAACGGAAATCTTTCACAGGTTAACGGTTTGAGTGAAGGTTGTGGAGACTATTGGGCGCAATCATACAGCAGAAGCCTTAACCAGTGGCAGCCCACTGATGCAGCTTATCAATGGATGTTCAGCTGGGATGGGCACAATCCTTTCTGGGACGGAAGGGTTACAGATTATGCCGCAATTTATCCGGGCGGGTTAACCGGTTCTATCCATACGGATGGGCAAATTTGGGCCTCTGCACTCATGAGAATTTATGATGCTATCGGAAAACAAAAAACAGATCGCGCATTTCTTGAAGGATTAAGCCTTACCACTTCCAATACCAATCAGCAGAATGCTGCAATTGCCGTAAGGCAGGCTGCAATTGATATGCTGGGAACATTTGGATTTAATTGTAATGATATTAACCAGATCACCACAGAATTTACAGCTGCAGGATATACACTGCCGGCTTATTCATGTCAGCTAAGCGTAGATGATCTTTCTAAAAAAGAAATCATTGCCATTTATCCGAACCCGGTTTCAGAGGTTTTGAATATTTCCATGAAGATCAGCAAGGAAGAAAAAGTTGAAATCTTCAATATGGAAGGAAGAAAGGTATTAGAAACAACCATAGCCAACGGAAGAAATACGGTCAACGTCTCTCATTTGGCAGTCGGAGACTATATTCTGAGGATAAAAGGTTTGGAATTGTCAACAAAATTCATCAAAAAATAAAAATTTAAATCCGGTGTTATCATACATCGGATTTTTTGTTTTGAATAATTCAGTCGGCATTATTTTATTTGCATTCAACTAAAATAGTATATTTGTAAAAACTATAAAGAAACAAACAGAATGCTTGTAATAGGAATTGCAGGAGGCACCGGATCCGGCAAAACTACGGTTGTTGACAAAATAATACAGCAGCTTGATATTGAAGGAATGAACATCCTTTCCCAGGATAATTATTATCATGATAATCATAATCTTACTTTAGTAGAAAGAGAAGCTTTAAATTATGATCATCCTAAGTCTATTGACTTTGATTTATTGATAAAACATGTAAAAGCTTTAAAGAACAACGAGCCTATTGAGCAGCCGATTTACAGCTTTGTAACCCATTCAAGGACCGGAGACCATGTTACTGTAGAGCCTAAAAACGTATTGGTAGTGGAAGGGATTCTTGTTCTCACAAATAAAGAACTTTTAAAGGAATTTGATCTTAAAGTATTTGTACATGCCGATTCCGATGAAAGATTGATCAGGAGAATACGAAGGGACACCCAGGAAAGGGGAAGAGACCTGAATGAAGTGCTTCACCGTTATCAGACAACTCTGAAACCGATGCATCAGGAATTCATTGAGCCTTCTAAAAATGAAGCGGATCTTATTATCCCTAATATGAGGCAAAATTCCGTAGCCATTGATTTTTTAACGACTGTGATCAAAAATTCTCTGAGAAAACATTAAGACAATGAAAGGAAGCAAACTTATCAAAGACATTCAGCCGAAATCGGAAACATTTAAATTCATTCAGAAATATCTGCTGAATAAATATACCATTACGATCTGCCTGTTTTTGGTCTGGATGATTTTTTTCGATAAAACCTCATTTCTGGTAATCAATGAGCTGAATGGCGAGATCAGTAAATACGAAGAACAGCTTCAATATTATAAAACCGAGTACGAAAAAAATGATGCATTTTATAAAAAGCTGATGAATAATAAGTCTGAAAAAGAAAAGTACGCCAGAGAAAATTATTTCATGAAAAAACCGAATGAGGAAATTTTTATTCTCGTGGTAGACAGTACCAACATAGCGAAAAAATAATTTTAAAGTCAATAAGTGAATTGTCAATTTGCTTTGCTGTCAGGTTAAAAGTTCGCTTGTAAAGCAAATTCACTGTTGATCATTCACAATAATCCAATTCATTATCCATGTCAAACACAGCTTGGGAAAACTTAGTTAAGAAACAACTTAAGACCGAAGACATCTATTCTGTTCTTACTAAAGAGAATTTAGAAGGAATTACTGTAAAACCTTTCTATGATGAAATTCCGCAGCCATTGATCAATCTTCCGAAAGTTGAAGAAAATACCCATCTTGTGGCCAGGTATCATGAAAGCCTTGAAGAAGATGTGTATGCATTTCTTTTGGATCATAATATAGAAAATCTTGTACAGAAGACTATTTTTATTGATAATATTGATCTTGCAGGACACATCAGTCCTAAAGAAGATGATCAATACTTTTCTTTAATTGATGTTTTTGATGAAAAAGAAACATTGATCAATGATCAGTTGGTTAAAGAATTACTGGCAAAACA
Organism: Chryseobacterium sp. PET-29; assembly: GCF_025736815.1. Taxonomy (NCBI): domain Bacteria; kingdom Pseudomonadati; phylum Bacteroidota; class Flavobacteriia; order Flavobacteriales; family Weeksellaceae; genus Chryseobacterium; species Chryseobacterium sp. PET-29. The sequence continues at coordinate 791,108 of NZ_CP107053.1, forward strand.
ATTTAAAAGAAATATATGCATTGATATATCTCTTCATCAGAATGCAGGAGCGTCAATTTATCAGCAACTGGGAATTGCGTTGGCAAAAACCAAGGAACTGATAGAAATTTATGGTCAGGAAATTTTACATAAACTGATTTTCAGAATTGCAATAGGAGCAAACTATTTCTTTGAAATGGCTAAATTAAGAGCTTTCAAGCTTGCTTTTAATCAACTTTCTAAAGAATATAATGTTGATGAAATTCCGTACATTTTCGCAGAAACATCCTTGAGAAATAAAGCGGTTGCGGATAATGAGAATAATCTGATCCGTTCTACCCTGGAGCTTGCTTCGGCAATGATCGGTGGAGCAGATGCTGTTTTCAGCAACAATTATTTGGTGGACAGATCAACAGAAAACTCAGAAGAAATTTCTTTTAAACAACAAATTGTTCTTGCTTATGAAAGTATCATTAACGTTTTCGAAGATGCCTCTAACGGAAGTTATTTTATAGAAGATATTACACGTCAGATCGCAGAAAAGTCCTGGAATTATTTTGTTGAAATCGAGGAAGCCGGCGGTTACCTTGAACTTATGAAACAAGGAATTATCCAGAAACAGATTTATGATCATGCTCTGGAAGAACAGAAATGGGTGGAAAATGGAAAAATAAGGCTGATCGGCGTTAATTTATACCCAAAATTGGATGTTAAAAAATCTGCCGAAGACCTTTATCATGAGCGCGAAATCAAACCTGTAAGATGGGCTCAAATGTTTGAATAATGAAAGAAAAACTTATTGATTTATTTGAGTACACTTTTCACTTTAATAGTGAAACGATCAGAGTTATTGGTGAAAATATTGAGAAAGTTGATGAAAAGACAATAAGTCTCATTAATCATATTTTAAATGCTCAGCAAATCTGGAATTCAAGAATTTTAGGAGAAAAGACATTTGAAGTATGGCAGATTAATCCTTTTGAAATGCTGGAAGAAATAAATCAATACAATTTTGAGAAAAGTATTGAAATTATCAATAATTTTGATCCGGATCAAAAAATTAATTACCAGAATTCCAGAGGTGCAAATTTTGAAAATACCGTTTTTGAAATGCTTTTTCAGGCCATTAATCATTCTACTTATCACCGTGGACAAATCAATTCCTTACTCAAACAAAACGGAATAGATCCAATCTTAACGGATTATATTTTTTATAAAAGATGAATTAGTGCAGCTTAACTGTTAAATCTTAGTTTTTTTGACGACCACAAATTTCTCAGATTCGCACAGATTATAGTATAAAACACATTTGATAATGAAAGAAAACGAAATTAGTTTTTATATCAGAAAATGTATTTTTTCTGTGTATAATGAATTGGGGCCGGGTTTGCTGGAAAAAGTTTATGAGAATGTTTTAGTTCAGGAACTTCAAAACAACGGTTTAACCGTAAAATCACAGGTCCCCATGAAAATAAAATATAAGAATACATTTTTAGATTCGGGTTTTATTGCTGATATTATTGTTGAAAATAAAGTAATAATTGAAGTAAAAGCCATAACAGAAATTAAAAATATTCATCATCAGCAGTTATTGACTTATCTAAAGCTCACTGATCTTAAATTAGGTATTTTAGTGAATTTTTATACAGATTATATAGCAAAAAGCATATTCAGGAAAATAAACGGAAATTTAGATTACTAAAATATATTACAAATCTGTGCAAATCTGAGAAATCTGTGGTTAAAATATTAGATCAGAACATACAGGACTATATCAACGCAAATCTCAATACAGATTTACACACTTTGTTATTGAAAAAATCACCATTTCCGGGAGTTTCTATGCATGAGATTGTACAGCAGATCAAAGGAAAACAGGTAGCACAGAAAAAGTTTCCTTTTTTGTTAAAACAAGGTATTATTTTCCCGCCACAGCTTAATGTAGAACAATCTTCGTCGGAAAAGACAGCTCAATATAAATCCAGACTTTTGGAGGGTGAAAAATTTATTGATCTGACTACAGGATTTGGGATTGATGCTTATTATTTATCTGAAAATTTTAAGGAAATCACATTAATAGAGCAAAACCCGGATCTTCTTGAAATTGTATGCAATAACTGGAATATTTTAGGAAAAAAAGCAACTTTTGTCAATCAGAAACTTGAAGATTTTCTCGAGGAAAATAAAGAGGTATTTGATGTGATTTATCTTGATCCGGCGCGCAGAGACAGCAATAAAAATAAAGTTTTCCTGCTGGAAGATCTTTCGCCCGATATTCTGGCTATTCAGCAAAGACTATTGTCTTCTGCTCAAAAGGTTGTCATTAAACTTTCTCCGTTAATAGATTTGAAATACCTGGTATCTGTTTTACCAAATATTTTCAGAATCGACATTATTGCGGTTAAAAATGATGTGAAAGAAGTTGTCGTTTTCTTATCCGGTCAAAAAAATGATACAATTTCCTGCCATTGTGTAAATCTCGAAAGTGATGATCCTGTTTTTGAATTTACAGTTGGAGATGAAGAAAATGCTCATGCAGAGTATGGGGAGCCCGAAAAATATATCTATATCCCTAATAATGCCATTTTAAAAGCAGGTATTTTTAACCTTATTTCTTATAAAAACGGCCTGAAAAAGCTTCATCCAAATACTCATATTTATACTTCTGATTCGCAGATAAATGATTTTCCCGGAAGAGTATTTGAAATGGAAATTGTTGATGCCAAAAAGATCCAAAAGAAAAGCCAGTATAATACTATTTCAAAAAATTATCCTCTAAAACCGGAAGAGATTAAAAAAAAATACAGCCTAAAAGATGGAGGTGAAAAGTATCTTATTTTTACGCAATCCAAAAAAGGCAAAATAATTTTAAAATCAGTCTAAAAATGTTGCTGTAAAATACAAGATTTCTTAATTTTGGGCAATTAAAAAAATAAGCATGCAATCGCTGACGGCTGAAATAAGGTACATGGCTGTAATAATGCGATTTCATATATCTTTAAAAAATAAATTTTCCATATGAAAAAATTAGTTATATGTTTAGCCCTTGCTACTGTTGCGGTAAGCTGTAAAAAGATCCAGGCAGGAGGTAACAAAAAAGTTATCAAACTTGAGGAAGGCGTGGAAAGATACTCTGATGACGAACAGACAAGTGGCGAGCAGGATAATCTTTCTGAATACAGAGGAGATGCACACGACGGACATGAAGCTCCTGCAAAAACAGATACTGCAGGTGCTCCGAAGCATAAAGAAGAAGATAATAAGCATTCTGACGCTACTCCGATACCGGAAGGTTCTCAGACGCCAAAAGCTGAACACTAATTTATTAGTAAAAATAAAAAATGTCCCGCGCATATGCGCGGGACATTTTTTTTGCATTGTTGTTTTTACTTTGCGGCGGCGAAGCCGCCGCAAAGTAAAAACATTCCTAAAATTTCTTAGGTTTTGAAAGCAATTATTTAGTGAATTAATAATTTTTATATAAGATTTAAGGGTACTGCTCTGTATAAACCAGCGGTATACCTGAGGAAAATTATGTGTTTTTGTTTGTTCCGGCGGGGCAAATTTTTTACTTTTAACAAAATAATAATTTACAATGCAAGAGACATTAAATTACATCAACGAAAACAAGCAGCGTTTCGTAGATGAATTGTTTGAATTACTGAGAATTCCTTCTATTTCTGCAGATCCTGCGTATAAAGATGACGTTTTGAAATGTGCAGATGTCGTGGCAGAACATCTTAAAAATGCTGGTGCTGATGATGTGGAAGTTTGTCAGACCAAAGGATATCCTATTGTTTTCGGGGAAAAAATGTTAGATAAAAATCTGCCGACCGTTTTAGTATATGGACATTACGATGTACAGCCCGCTGATCCTTTGGAACTTTGGAAAAAACCTCCTTTTGAGCCTTATATTGAAAAAACGGAACTTCACCCTGAGGGAGCAATATTTGCAAGAGGTTCTGCGGATGATAAAGGACAGTTCTTCATGCACCTCAAGGCATTTGAAGCCATGATGAAAACCAATACACTTCCCTGTAATGTTAAATTTATTCTGGAAGGGGAAGAAGAAGTAGGTTCGGTAAGTCTCGGAGATTTTGTAAACGAAAACAAAGAAAAACTTTCCTGTGATTGTATTTTAATTTCCGATACCCATATTTACAGCAATGAACAGCCAACAGTTACAACAGGTTTACGGGGTTTAAGCTATGTGGAAGTAGAAGTGGAGGGGCCTAATAGAGATCTGCATTCGGGATTATACGGCGGCGCAGTTCCAAATCCTATCCATGTGCTCTCAAGAATGATTGCCAGACTTATTGATGAAGACGGGCATATCACTATTGACGGTTTTTATGACAACGTAGAAACAGTTTCAGATGCCGACAGAAATGATATGAACAAATTGAAAGACAATCCTGAAGAGTTTAAAAAATCAATCGGACTGAACGGCGTAGAAGGTGAAAAAGGGTATACTACACTGGAACGGACATCTATTCGTCCAACATTAGACTGCAACGGAATCTGGGGCGGCTATACAGGCGAAGGTGCCAAAACGGTAATTCCATCAAAAGCTTTTGCTAAAATTTCGATGCGTCTTGTCCCTTATCAGACTCCCGAAGAAATTACCGAAAAATTTACAAATTATTTTAAAAAAATAGCTCCGGAAAATGTAAAGGTAAAAGTTACGCCGCATCACGGAGGAATGCCGTATGTCTTACCAACCGATACAAAAGAATTTATGGCTGCAAAACACGCTATGGAAACTGCTTTCGGAAAAGAAGTTCTTCCTTACAGAGGCGGTGGGAGTATTCCTATTACCGCCATGTTTGAGCAGGTGCTGGGAGCGAAGTCGGTATTAATGGGATTCGGATTGGATTCTGATGCAATTCACTCACCAAATGAACATTACGGATTATTCAATTTCTATAAGGGAATCGAGAGTATACCGCTTTTTTTTGAGAATTATTCCAAATAATAAATATTAATCCCCTTGACGCTGTTCTTGGGGATTTTTTAATTTTTTTAAATAATGTTTTGTTTATATTTGTAATAAATATATATTTAACGAGTATAATTTAATATAATATCATTATGAAAAAAGTTTTATCGGTTCTATTTTTATCTTCTTATTTAATAGGTTTCGGGCAGGCTCAAACACTTATTAATGAAAATTACAATACACTGACTAATGGTAATTTAGCTACAGATCCTACGGGAGCTACAGCAGGACAAAGCGGTTGGTATATCTATCAAGGAGCTGCTTCAGATTATCAGGTTACAACAATTGACGCTTCTCACGGAAAAAGTATTAATTTGACAACAGGAGCTGGTGCACCGCCTTCAACAGGAGCAAACACGAATAATAGATATGCTTATAAAGGTATAACCACCACGGCAACAGCAGCTAATAATTTAGTAATGGCACAAATGGAGATTTATACAGGTTCAGCTACAGGAAAAGGTAGAGTTGGACTACAGCTATATTCAAGTGCTGCACAGATTGGAGGAATTGTTTACGATTATGAAACAAAAAAAATATACGGTCAGGCAAGAGTTACGGTCGTAGCAACTCCTACACAGACAGGGATATTAAATTTAGGTCTGGGTGCAGAGGTTTTTCCGGCAAATACATGGGTAACAGTAAGATATATTTACAATAAAACTACTGGGGCACATTCTTTCATATATACGAACGGAACGACAAGCGCATCATATTCTTTCACAGGAAATACTACATACTCAATTTTCACAGGAGATGTAGCTAGTGAATTTGATGCAGTAAATACTACACTTGCTACAAATACTGTTGCAAATACCGCTGGAGTTGACAATGTTAACGTTCAATTTACAAACCAGGCATTGTTGGGTGTTGATGACATTGGAAAGCCAAAGAATGCACAAGTGCTTTTAGCAATTTACCCCAATCCTACAACGGATGTGATTAATATCAAATCTGAAGATAAAATCAAAAAAGTACATGTTACAGATTTATCAGGTAAAAATATTGATGTAAAATTAAATGGCAATATTGTGGATGTGAGACATCTTTCTGTGGGAACATATTTTATTTCTGTAGAAACTATTAATGGTCTCGTTACGGAAAAATTCATTAAAAAATAAAATACTGACAAATATTAGTATTTATAAAACGCTCCAAACGGGGCGTTTTTCTTATTTTTAAGAACTAAATCAAAAAATATGATAAAAGATAAAGTAGCCTATATTACAGGCGGAACCAAAGGAATAGGATTCGGAATTGCAAAAGTTTTACTTGACAATGGGGTCTCTGTCGCATTTTCAGGGAGAAAAAGAGATGATGTTGAAAAAGCCGAACAGGAATTAAAAAAGTATTCTGAAAATGTTCTGGGAATCGTTTCTGATGTAAGAAGCCTTGAAAGCGAAGAGGAGGCCGTGAAATATGCGGTCGAAAAGTTCGGGAAGCTGGATTTTGTTATTGCCAATGCAGGACTTGGTGTTTTCAAGCCTGTAGATCAGTTGTCAGCAGAAGAATGGAATGATATGATTGAAACGAATTTAACAGGAGTTTTTTATACTTTAAAAGCTTCTGTAGAAGAGCTTAAAAAAACAGAAGGCTATTATATCACCATTTCAAGTCTGGCAGGAGCTAACTTTTTCGAAAACGGAGCAGGTTACAATGCTTCAAAGTTTGGAGTAGTAGGATTTACACAGGCCGCAATGATCGACCTCAGAAAATACAATATCAAATCTACCGTCATCATGCCGGGTTCTGTGGCAACCCATTTCAACGGTAATATTCCTTCTGAAAAAGATGCATGGAAGATTCAGCCGGAAGATATGGGCAGCCTTGTTCTTGATATTTTAAATATGAATTCAAGGGTTTTACCAAGTAAGATCGAATTTAGGGCAACAAAACCAGCAAATTAAATACATCTAATGCGCTGAATAATAAATTAATAAGTATTATGCATGCATAATATATTTTTTAATTATATTAGCGATTGAAACTTTAAGGCTTCAGGGCAATAAAAAATTAAAACAACATATGAAAATATTAGTTTGCATAAGTAGTGTTCCTGATACTACTTCTAAAATTAACTTTACGGCGGATAAGTCCGCATTCGACAAAAACGGAATTCAGTGGGTGATCAATCCGCTTGATGAATTTGCATTAACAAAAGCAATTAAATTACAGGAATCTCAGGGTGCAACAGTAACCGTAATCAACGTAGGTGATGCCACTACGGAGCCTGTTATAAGAAAGGCACTGGCTATCGGTGCAAATGATGCGGTAAGGGTAAATCTTGATCCTAAAGATAGTTTTTCAACCGCTAAAGAAATCGCTGCTGTAGCTCAGAATGGCGGTTATAACCTGATCCTTTGCGGTAAAGAATCTATCGACTATAACGGTGGATCTGTTCCGGGAATGGTTGCTCAATTATTAAATCAGCCTTTTGTAAATGCTTCCGTAGGACTCGATGTGAATGGAAGTGAAGCAACTGCAGTAAGAGAAATTGAAGGAGGTAAAGAAACTATTTCTGTAAAGCTGCCGGCAGTAATCGCAGGTCAGAAAGGATTGGTAGATGAAAAAGATCTGATTATCCCGAATATGAGAGGAATTATGTCTGCAAGAACAAAACCTTTACAGGTAGTAGAATCTTCTTCATCAGAAGTGAAAGTTCAGGGTGTTTCTTTTGACAGCGTTCCGCCAAGAGCTGCCGTAAAAATGGTGTCTCCGGACAATCTTGACGAGCTGGTAAGATTACTTCACGAAGAAGCGAAAGTAATTTAATAAGAATCAAGTAAAAGTAAAAAGATTTCAAGACAATTGATAATTTGGTAACCTTGAATCTTGAACATTAATCCTTAAACAAATTTAAAATGGCAGTATTCGTATACGCAGAAAATATAAACGGAGTTTACAAAAAAGCAGCCTTTGAAGCAGTTTCTTATGCCAAAGCTGTTGCAGACCAGGCTGGAGATACCGTAACGGCGATCTCTGTAAATCCAACAGATTCTTCAGATTTGTTATATAAATATGGAGCATCCAATGTAATCAACATCAAAGACGAAGGTCTTAAAAATTTCTCGGCAAAAGCTTATGCTCAGGCAGTAAGTGAAGTGGCAGGCGGCAATATCATCGTTTTCCCTCATACTACTGATGCATCATCTATCGCTCCAATGCTGGCTGTAATGAACGGTCATTCTTTAATTACCAACGTATTGGCGGCTCCGGAAAGTCTTTCACCGCTTCAGGTAAAAAGAAGAGCTTTCTCAGGAAAAGGCTTTATGCATGCAAAAGCTGAATCGGCGGGTGTTATCATCACCGTTTCACAAAATGCTTTCGGGGTTAAAGAAAACCCGGTTTCAGGAACAGAAGAGGTAAAAAACCTTTCTGTTGTTAATGAAGACACGAAAGTAATCTCTCACGAGCAGAGCTCAGGAAAACTGGATCTTAAAGAAGCTGAAGTGGTAGTTTCTGCAGGAAGAGGGATGAAAGGCCCGGAAAATTGGGGAATGATCGAAGATCTGGCAAACGTTTTAGGAGCTGCTACAGCATGTTCTAAGCCGGTTTCTGATATCGGATGGAGACCTCACACAGAACACGTTGGACAGACCGGTAAAGCGATTTCCCCGAATTTATACATTGCGGTAGGTATCTCGGGAGCAATTCAGCACCTGGCAGGAGTAAACTCTTCAAAAACAATCGTAGTAATCAACAGCGATGCAGAAGCACCGTTCTTCAAGTCAGCTGATTACGGTGTTGTGGGAGATGCTTTCCAGATTATCCCTGCATTAACAGAGAAAATCAAAGCAATAAAAGGATAAGAGAAGTCAATTGTGGAGAGTCAATTCGTTAGGCTTGTTAATTTAAATTAAAAATTTACCGGCAAAACGAAATTGAGTTATGAAAATAAAATTCACAATTCACCAATCATTATAATCACCTGTAAAAGCCCCTTTCGGGCTTTTATTTTTGTCTAAAAAGTAAAAAAAACTTTCAAAAATTAATCTATATTTGTACTTATGGATTATAAACAGCTAATTATTCGCGGAATATCGTACAGCCAGACCCAATCAGGGGCGTACGCATTATTATTGGAACATGAAGAAACACATATAAAATTACCTGTTGTTATAGGAAATTTCGAGGCACAATCCATTTCTCTGGGGTTAGAGAAAGATATACATCCGCCTCGCCCTCTTACACACGATTTATTCACAAAATTTATAGTTTCTGCCAATTATGAACTCGTTTCCGTTATCATTTATCAGATTGTGGACGGCGTTTTCTTCTCTAATATTAATTTTAAAAATAAAACAACGGAAGAAGAACTTATTCTTGATGCAAGAACTTCTGATGCCGTGGCGATGGCCGTAAGATTTGATGCTCCTATTTTTACCACACAGCAGGTTCTCAATGAAGCAGGAATACTTCTGGAACTGGAAGATGTTTCCAAAGAAGAGGAGACCTTCTCGGAAACGGTGAATACGGAAGATAGCCTGAGATCAGTTTCTATGGAGGAGCTACAGAAATTGCTGGATGAAGCGGTGAAGGAAGAAGATTATGACACTGCTCTGGAAATCCAGGAAGAAATTAAAAGGAGGAAAAAGAAAATCGATTAAAAGATATTTATATAAAAGATGAATTTAAAATTACGACTTACCATCCTCAGTTTTCTTCAGTTCTTCGTTTGGGGAGCCTGGCTGATTACAATGGCCAATTTCTGGTTTGGGACAAAACACTGGGATGGGGCACAGTTTGGAGCCGTTTTCGGAACTATGGGGATTGCTTCCATATTTATGCCTACCATAACCGGTATTATTGCCGACCGGTGGGTAAATGCAGAACGCATATTTGCAGCTTTGCATATTCTTTACGGAATTGTTCTTTTCTTTTTACCGCATTCGGCAGACCCCGATTCGTTTTTCTATGTCATGCTTTTAGCCATGTGTTTTTACATGCCTACGATTGCATTAGCTAATTCTATTTCATATACGGTTCTTAAAAACAGTGATCTGGATGTGGTGAAAGATTTTCCGCCAATCCGTGTTTGGGGAACAATAGGTTTTATCGTGGCCATGTGGATAACCAATCTTACAGGAAATAAAGCTACGGAAGGACAATTTTATATTGCAGGGGGAGTTGCGGTATTTCTTGGAATTTATGCATTAACACTTCCTAAATGCCCACCTCAGAAATTAATTGATAAAAACGCACCGCTAGCGGAACAGCTGGGACTGAATGCTTTTAAATTATTCAAAGATTATAAAACGGCCCTGTTCTTCTTATTCTCCATGTTATTGGGAGCGGCATTACAGCTTACCAATGCTTATGGTGATGTTTTCTTAAGTGAGTTTGAACATTTTCCAAAATATGCAGATTCTTTCGTTGTAAAACGTTCAACCATTATTATGTCGATATCTCAGGTGTCTGAAACATTGTTTATTTTAGCAATTCCATTTTTCTTGAAAAAATTCGGAATTAAAAAGGTAATGCTTATGTCAATGATCGCTTGGGTGTTAAGATTTGCATTCTTTGCATATGGCGTTCCTGAAGGGTTTGGCTTAAGCCTCATTGTCCTTTCCTGCATTGTTTACGGAATGGCATTCGATTTCTTCAATATTTCAGGATCACTTTTCGTGGAAACGACCACAGATAAAAAAATCCGTTCTTCAGCACAGGGACTGTTTATGATGATGACCAATGGTTTTGGGGCGGTGTTCGGAAGTTATGCTGCTGGATGGGCAATCGACAAATTTTTCACTCACAAATTTACCACAGCGTCTTCTTTATCCGCTTACCTGGAAACTTCTCCGGATAATCCTACATTTTTAGAAATTTTAAAGAAAAGTTTTAATGCTATGGTGAATCCGGACGGCACACTTTCATCAGTGGTAATGGTAAAAGACTGGCATAACATCTGGCTTTCATTTGCTGCCTATGCATTAATTCTTGCGGTTTTATTCGCGGTATTATTTAAGCATAAACACAATCCGGAAGAAATTTCCCAGGTTAAACATTAATTATATATTGATAACGAATATATTAGATTGCACTTTTCTTATAAAGTGCAATTTTTTTTATTTTTCAGGCAACTATTCCGGATATCTTCCGTCTTATAGATAGAAACAGATACATGAAGCATTTAGAAAAGAATTTTCAACAGGCAAAAAAACATGACCGGAAAGGCCAAAAGGCCCTCTACGAAATGTTTTCGGCAAAAATGCTCGCCATTGCAAATTCATATGTCAACAATATCCATGATGCGGAAGACATTGTGATGAATTCTTTTTTTGTCTGCTTTTCAAAGATTGAAGAATGTAAGGAATGGAAAAGTTTTCCATTCTGGCTGAGAAAAATAGTGGTAAATAATTCCATCAATTTTATCAGGAAAAGGAAAAATATATTATACTCAGATGTGGAGATTAGTGAAATTGAGTATCGCGATGATGAATGGAACGAAGAAGTGCAGGATATTAATGTTGATGAAATTTTCTCTAAAATGCCGGATGGCTACAGGATTATTTTTAACCTCTATGTCTTTGAAGAAAGAAAACATCATGAAATAGCAGAAATTCTTAATATTTCTGAAGGGACTAGCAAAAGTCAGCTCAGTAAATCCAAAAAATGGATCACAGATTTTTTAAAACAGAAAAAGGATGAAAAACAATATGCTAAATAAATTAAAATCCCGCTACGAAGAGCTTGAAATAAAGCCTTCACCCGATCTTTGGAGCAGATTGGACGATAAGCTAGAGAGTAAGCCGGAAAGAGTTTTAAAAGAATCTTTTCAATGGTGGAAATATGCAGCGGTATTGTTACTTTTCGTTTCCATTGGTGTTGTTTTTTATTTTAATACTGAGAAAAGTACTTTTGATAATAATGAAATAGATTACATTGTAAAAAAAGGTTTGGAAAAAACGGTAAATCCTATCAATCCCGAATTACAAAACCAGGGAAATTCTGATAAATCGGAAGCACCTATTAAAGACAAAACAACTGATGTTAAAATCGCCCGGTATCAGAAAAAGAAAGCGGACTTATCTTTAGAAAAAAATACAACAGAGAAAAAGTTTAAAACCGTAATTCCTGAAGTCGAACTACAACATTTAGCCGCTGAAAACGTAAAAATAGATATTGCACCTGCCAAAATAGAAAACCACACACCGGTAATTGCACAGAATAAATTGGCCAAACCAACATATATCAATTCAAACGAGCTGTTATTAGGAAGAGAATTTGATAAAGCCAGGGAAACTTCCCAGAAAAATGATATCAAACTTGGGATTTTTAATTTTGAAAAGCCCAAACCTAAAGTGGAAAATGTAACCGTTCTCGGAGTGACTGTTTACGTAGATCCCAAATAAAATAAAAATCTTTTTATAAATACATACTGGCCAGAAAATGACCAGCACTAAAATAGTGTTTTAAATAATAATTATTTATATGAAAACAAAAATTGCCTTAATGACGGCTCTTATGTCATTTTCATACGCGTTTTCGCAGGAAAATCCGCCCGTTAATAATTCCATGACAGATTATTCCAGAAAAATAGACAGCATTGTCATTTCTGAGAAAATAAAAATGAATAAGGAGCTTGACGATATTGATAAGGACTTTAAGAAAAATAAAATCGGAGCTGATGAAAAACAGAGGCTTAAAGCGGATATAGCTTCAAAATATGAACAATCCATTAATGAAAAAATAGACGCCCGAAAAATAGAATTTGAAGAGGCAACCCGCGAAATGGTGAAGGATGCCGTATTAAAACCCATTGATTCTCTGGCAAAAGATAAAAATCAAATTGTTGTAGGACTTGGAGGTTTGAAAATACGCATGGATGAGGATAAAAAGAATCCTGCGGACTACCTCCGTACCTGGGAATACGCTGTTTCAATTGTTGGAACAAGCTATACCACCAAAGACAAGCCTTTTGCTTTTTTAAACAGCAGTTCGGAATTTAAGAATACGATTTTCAATTCTGCTGTGTATGTAGCCCGCTATGAAAATCAGCTCGGAGGTTACAGAAGTCCCATTTTTTATCGTATCGGACTGGGATACCGCTGGGATCAGTCAAAGGCTAAATATGGAAAAACTTTTACTCAGGAAAATAAAATCTTAGATATCAAAGATTTTACTAAAGGAAATCTGAAAGATACGCATATCAACAACCATTATCTTTTTATTCCTGTTGATTTGAGATTTGTGCTTAATCCTAAATACGTGGATTATAACGGAACAAAATATCTTGATAATAAAGCCAGTCAGTTTACTGTAGTTGCCGGAGTGTATGGTGGAGTAAGAGTTTCCAGCAATATTTACAATCGTTATTCCAATGATTACAGCAGAAGAATTGTAGAAAGGGAAAGCATTAATCACGGAGTTAACGATCTGATTTTCGGAGCGAAATTGGGAATAGGATATGCCGGATTCAATATTTATGTTCAGAAAGATTTTACGCCTGCATTTAATAATAATACAACCCTCAGTCACAAATATGGACTTCAAATTGGTCTGGAAATAATGAATGTGAATTTCTGATTATATAATGATTCTAATTTTATATTACATAATAGTTAAATTTTTATTAATTGTATTATCATTCATGAATGATAGTTAGGTAAAATTTACTTTTAAAACACACTTATTGTAAGTGTGTTTTTTTTTGTATTTTGGCACTTTAAGATTTATGAAAAATATTCAGTTATTAGGGTTAATATTGGTGGTAGCGGGAAGTTTTCTGCCGCTTGTTCACGTTCCCGTGATCGGAAACTGGAACTACTGGGAGCTCGATCATTTTCTTGCTATTGCATGCTGGGTTCTTGCTGCAGGAACCTTGTTCGGTATTGTTAATAACAGTATTAAAATCTCGAGAATTTTTGCTGTTCTTCTGATTTTGTTATTCATATTTACCCTTTTTGCCGTGAAGTTTCAGGCTTTACAGTATTTCAGCTTTATGCCTTTTAAATCTTGGCAGGATAAGCTCGCAGGTATTGTAAAACTCAGATGGGGATGGATTGTTGAATTTCTGGGAGCCATTATAATTATTGTGGCCGGCAGAAAATAATGATTGATTTTTAAAATAATATCAATCTATATAAACACAGATATAAATCTTAAAATAACGAATTCCTGAAGTATATTTAGAATAAAAATAGAATTATAAAAATGAAAGAAGTATTCATTGTTTCCGCAGTAAGAACTCCAATGGGGAGCTTTCTGGGAAGTTTATCAGCTGTTCCTGCTACAAAGCTTGGAGCTGTTGCCGTAAAAGGAGCATTAGACAAAATTAATCTTGATCCGAAACAGGTTCAGGAAATCTATATGGGGAATGTTTTACAGGCTGGAGAAGGTCAGGCACCTGCGCGTCAGGTTGCTTTGGGAGCTGGTCTTTCAAACGAAACGCCTTCCACTACGGTAAATAAAGTTTGTGCTTCAGGGATGAAGGCTGTAACGATGGCTGCACAGGCGATAAAAGCGGGTGATGCTGATGTGATCGTTGCTGGAGGTATGGAAAATATGTCTTCGGTTCCACACTATTACAACGCAAGAAATGCCACTAAATTAGGTGACGTAAAAATGCAGGACGGAATGGTTCTGGACGGGCTTACAGATGTGTACAATAAAGTTCACATGGGTGTTTGTGCAGAAAAGTGCGCAACAGACTACAGCATTTCCAGAGAAGAACAGGATAATTTTGCCATCGAATCTTATAAAAGAGCTGCAAAAGCATGGAGCGAAGGAAAATTTGCCGATGAGGTAGTACCGGTAGAAATTCCGCAGAGAAAAGGAGAACCCGTAATATTTGCTGAAGATGAAGAATACAAATCTGTAAGCTTCGACAGGATTCCAACGCTTCCCACCGTGTTCAAAAAAGAAGAGGGAACGGTAACAGCAGCAAATGCTTCTACTTTAAATGACGGGGCTTCTGCTTTGATCCTCGTTTCTAAAGAGAAAATGGAAGAATTGGGACTTAAGCCATTGGCAAAAATCATTTCTTATGCAGATGCGGCTCAGGCTCCGGAAGATTTCACTACTGCACCTTCAAAAGCATTACCGATTGCGCTTAAAAAAGCAGGATTGGAACTTACAGATATCGATTTCTTCGAGTTCAACGAAGCTTTCTCTGTGGTGGGCCTTGCCAACAATAAAATTCTGGGATTAGATGCCTCTAAAGTGAATGTAAATGGTGGAGCAGTAGCTATTGGTCACCCGCTTGGAAGTTCAGGTTCAAGAATTATTGTTACCCTGATCAATGTTTTGAAACAAAATAACGGCAAATATGGTGCAGCTGCCATCTGTAATGGTGGAGGCGGTGCTTCTGCCATCGTTATCGAAAATTTACAATAAATAGTTGTTAGATAAAAATCAGAATCCGGAAGTGTTTGCTTTCGGATTTTTTTTATGAGGAGTTTTTAAGTTTGTTGAATTATCTTTTTAGGAGCTTTTTCCTGCTCTCACTACTCGCTTTTTCCGGTTTTAGTTTTTGCAGGCGGAGCCGCCGCAAAAACTAAAACCGGAAAAGAGCTCAGACATGCCGTTCGATCAGGGCTAGGTTTTGACAGTTATTCAATCTTTGACCATATTCAAAAATACAGATTTGGTATTACTTCACTAAACGAAGTGTCATTGTTATCTTTAAAACATTCAAAATAATTAAGATCTTCTTTATTTATTCTTGCGATAAAATACTTTTCACAGTGATAATAAACAAGTATGAAAACAATTTAATTTTAAGCCAATAATAAAATTTCTCCCAAACAAAATAAAAACTTACGAATATTCGATCCTTTTCCTATTTTTGTGCTACTAATATTATTTGAAATGTCTGAAATTGAGAACCACGAAACTCAAAACATAAAGAATAACCCGAAGATTATGAAAGCCTGGGCAGTCTATGACTGGGCCAATTCAGTATACTCTCTCGTTATTACTTCTACCATTTTCCCCATTTATTATTCCATTCTTACTACAGCGTACGAAAAGAAAGAATATGTGGAAGAAACAAAGTCCTGGATTGATGTTCCGGTAAGACACATGATTACCATTTTTGGAAAAGAATACCAGCCGGATGCCGTGTACGGATATTCGTTAACGATTTCTTTCTTTATCGTGGTATTGTTGTCTCCGTTTCTCTCATCATTAGCAGATACTATCGGGAATAAAAAATCCTTTCTGCAGTTTTTCTGTTATCTGGGGGCAACTTCTTGTATGGGATTGGCCATGTTTACCGGTATGCACAATGTCTTCCTTGGGCTTCTGTTCAGTATTACGGCAAGTGTCGGATTTTGGGGCAGTCTTGTATTTTATAATTCGTTCCTTCCGGATATCGCTACAAGGGACAAACAGGATGCACTTTCCGCAAAAGGGTATGTTTACGGCTATATCGGTTCGGTTGTCTTGGTAATTATTTGTCTACTATTAATACAGGTTGTGGCCAAGGGAGACCCGGCAAAACAACTTTTGTTCACAAGGGTAAGCTTCCTGCTGACAGGCGCCTGGTGGTTTGGTTTTTCACAATATACCTTTAAGCATCTTCCTCAGTTCGGTGATGTTAAAGAAAAGCTTCCGAAAGATCTTGTATTATTAAATTATAAAAACATCTTTAAAAAACACGAAGAACAGGGCGGTTTTTTTGAAGTATTGAAAGATAACCTGTGCTTCTATAAAGATATTGCCAGAGAAAGTTTCAATGAATTATTTAAAGTAGGAAAGGAGCTGTTTAAACACAGAAATCTTAAATTTTTCCTCTCCAGTTTCTTTTTCTATAGTGTAGGGATGCAGACTATTTTCCTGATGGCGACCCTGTTCGGGAAAAGTGAAATAAATCTTCCTCAGGATAAGCTTATAGGAACCCTTCTCATTATCCAGATTGAAGCCATCATAGGTGCAGTTATATTCTCAAGATTATCAAGAAAAATCGGAAATAAAAATGTAATATCCATCGCCGTAGTATTGTGGATTGTGGCCTGTATCTGGGCATACTTCCTTAATAAGGAAAATCCTACGGTTGAATACCAGTTCTATGGTGTTGCAGCGGTTGTCGGGCTTGTAATGGGAGGTCTTCAGGCTATGTCAAGATCCACTTATTCCAAGCTTTTGCCGGAAAATTCAATGGAAAACACTACATTTTTCAGCTTTTATGATGTACTGGAAAAAATTGCCATTATTGTAGGAACTTTTGTTTTTGCATTATTTATTGATAAGTACGATGCTCTACGGTCTATTTTTGCTAAAATTGATGTTATGCTTCCATCTGCCTCCGGGATGAGGTTTGCAGCATTTTCAATGGCAATCTTCTTTTTTGTAGGATTAATTCTTATAAGGTTTTTGAAACTCACTACTCCTAAAAACGATTAAAAACAAATAAAATAAAAAAGACGCTGTTGTAAGCGTCTTTTTTTTATGCATGGAAATTTGTGTTAATTAAGGGATTATTATATAATACATATCATATTAACATTAATTTTATGTTTTTTTTCGTTTATTTGCAAATTGTTAAATCTATTAAAAATAATGATAAAAAAGCTACTCACGATCTGCATTTTACAATGTGCGGTATTGGGTTTTTCTCAGAGTCTTCGCCCTGTTGCAGCGAAAATTTCAGAATACCGGTTTCAAAAGAAAACTTTTGAAAAATATGATCTTTTTACCTTAAATAACAGTTCGGAAAAACTTACTGAATATAAAAGGGCAGCTACAGATATTTCTGTTCTGAATGTAGATAGCAGACAACTTAAAAAGCTTGTTCACGACAAACCGGAATTCCTTGAAGTATCTTTTCCCTTCGATGGAAAACAAATCACCATGGAACTTTACAAAAATGAAATTTTCACTAAAGACTTCAAGGTTACTACCAGCAAAGGGGAAATAGTAGATTATACTCCCGGAGTTTATTATCAGGGAATTGTAAAGGGAGATAACCAGTCTGTGGTTGCATTCAGCTTTTTTGATGCCGATATTGTGGGGGTTGCATCTACTCCTGAATTGGGAAATATTGTTGTGGGAAAAGCAAAAAATTCTTCAGACTTTGTAAGTTATTCAGATTCAAAGCTTACAGGAATCAATCCGTTCGTATGCGGCGTGGATGAATTGGCGGAAAATCAAAATCAGAAAATATCCTTTGATCCGAATGCACAAAAAAATGCAGGGAAGGTTATGACGCAAAACTGCGTAAGGATATATTATGAGATATGTTATACCCCTTATGTAAACAATGGTTCTAATGTTACCACTACAACAAACTGGCTTACTGCCATTCATAACAATATTGCCACACTTTACAACAACGACGATATAAAAATTGCACTGAATGAAGTTTTTGTCTGGACTACAGCAGATCCTTATACAGGTAATCCGAACGCTAATCTCGCAAATTTCAGGGCAAACAGACAATCTTTCAACGGTGATCTTGCGCATTTGGTAAATCAGCCTTCTACAACAAGTGTAGCATATGTAAATTCACTTTGTACAACAAGCAGACACGCATATTCAGGAGCCGCTCAAACGTATAGCAACGTTCCTGTTTATTCATGGACAATCGAAGCAATGACTCATGAAATGGGGCATAGTTTAGGTTCTCCTCATACCCATGCCTGTGCATGGAACGGAAATTCCACGGCAATTGACGGATGCGGAACAGTAGCCGGATATCCTGAAGGAACATGCCCTACAGGCCCGATTCCTGCGCCAAGTGTTAAGGGTACCATTATGAGTTACTGTCATTTGGTTTCGGGAGTGGGAATTAATTTTGCCAACGGATTCGGTCCTCAGCCTGGTGCACTGATCAGGAGTACCGTAGACTCGAAATCATGTTTGGGAATGGATTGTACAACGGCCTGCAGCACTACAATCTCAGGATTGTCCGTTTCAAATATTACCCAGACTTCAGCAAGTGCAACTTTTAATGATGCTACATCAGCTTCATGGAAATACAGACTTACAAAATTTGACGGAACTGCTGTTGCCAGCGGAAATAGTACAACCCAGTCCTTAAGTTTTTCAAATCTTCAGCCTGCAACCTATTATTTGTTATCTGTAGGAACAGACTGTTCTGCTGCATACCAGAGAACTCAATTATTTATGACCGATGGCAGCTGGTGTAATGGAGCGATTTTCACAGATACGGGCGGAACGACTGCAAATTATGGTGACAACCAAACTGTTGTAAAAACATTTTATCCGTCTTCCGGAGCACTTTCTATGACTTTTACAGAATTCGCACTGGAACAGGATTATGATTTTATGTATATTTACAACGGACCTTCTACAAGTTCACCATTGTTTGCCAATGGAAATGCCTTAACGGGAACAACTTTACCGGGAACATTTACTTCTACACATCCTTCCGGAGCTATTACGGTAAGATTTGTTTCTGATGTTGAAGTGAATGATATCGGCTGGAAAGCAAATTTCTCATGTTCCGTGCTGGCTGTTGAAGATGTCAATACCAAAGACAACAGCGTAAGTATTTACCCTAATCCTGCAAGAAATATCATAACCATTTCTTCTAAAGAAGCTTTAAAATCATTTAAAATTTTCGACGAAGCCGGACGACTGGTAAAATCAGAATCTTCATTAAAAGGAAGCAGGCTGGATGTCAATATTTCCTCAATGCAGACCGGAAATTATGTGGTAACCGTTGAAACGGAAAAACAAAAAGTCACTAAAAAATTAATAAAACAATAATTTAAATATTTTACAATATAAGCCTGATTATTCAGGCTTTTTTATTAACTTTAATAAAAAACTAAGATGATTTTTGATATTTTAAAATTAATTGTAATCATGAATGTTAAAAACTATCAATATTCGGCTTAAGTTTTGCTTATATTCAGGAGAATAATTTTACATTTGCAAAAAATTTATTAAATTAAATGACAAACCCATTATTTTACGCAAAAATTCTTTTGTTCGGAGAATATGGAATCATAGAAGATTCCCAAGGTTTGACATTACCTTATAGCTTCTATAAAGGTACCCTCAAGTTCTCATCATTAGATTCCGAATTCGAAAAAAAGTCTAATGAACATTTAAAAAAATATGCCGAATATCTTGAAGATCTGAACCTTCCCGAAACTTTTGAGCTTAATGTTTTAAGATTTAAAGAAGAAATTTCTTCAGGATTATTTTTTGACAGCAATATTCCTCAGGGATATGGTGTAGGAAGTTCCGGCGCATTGGTAGCCGCTATTTTTGAGCGCTATTCAATATCAAAGCATGAACCTGAAAATATTTCCAAAGATGAATTGAAAAGTCTTCGCCATGTTTTTGGATTAATGGAAAGCTATTTTCACGGCAAAAGTTCCGGAATTGATCCTTTGATTTGTTATATGAACCTTCCGATCCTGATCGAAAGCAAAGAAAGTGTTGACAAAGTGGCAATTCCTGCAAGTGAAGCCGGAAAAGGCGCTATTTTTCTGATCGACTCCGGTATGACCGGCGAGACAGGACCAATGGTTCAGATTTTCTTTGAAAAAATGAAAACAGAAGGTTTCAGAAAAACACTTAAAGAAGAATTTATACGTTATAACAACGCCTGTATTGATGCTTTTCTGAAAAAAGACATGAATCCTTTTTTCAGAAATCTGAAAAAACTTTCTCATTGGGCATATGAACATTTCAGACCCATGATTCCTGAAAGTTTATTTAATGTTTGGAAAAAAGGCCTTGATTCTAATGCCTATTATTTAAAGCTCTGCGGAAGCGGTGGTGGTGGTTATATTTTAGGTTTTACCAAAGATTACGAAAAAGCGGAAAAAATGCTTGACGGTTTTAATAAAGAAGTGATTTATAGATTCTAAATAGTTGGAAATGAATTCTGAAAAAGAAAATTTCCAGGAAAAAAAATACGTCAAAAAATCTATTATTTACAGATTTTCACAATTTGTGGGCTTTCTTTTGGGAGCTCGCTTTTTTGTTGCGGCACTCCTTACTTTAGCCCTTTATGTTTCTACTTTTTTTCTCTTTAACCAGGATGAAAGTTTCAGAAAATTCGTCTTTGATTTTAAAGTTCACGGTATTATTTTCTGTACCGTACTTACAATTCTGGCAGGAGGCATTATCAACCAGTTTTATGATTTTGAAAAGGATCATCTTGTAAAGCCTTTCAGAACAAGAATTCAGAGTTTTATCAAGCAGAAATATTTTTTGTATGCATATCTTATTTTAAGTTTGATTTCTCTTGGGGTTGCATGGATGATCTCCCACAATGTATTTATTTTTTTTATTGTTTATCAGTTTTTTATGTGGTTTTACAGCCATAAACTGAGCCGGATTTTAATTCTCAATAACCTTACTTTTGTAAGTCTTACGCTGTATCCTTTTTTCGGCATGATGGTTTATTATCAGACTTTTTCAAAGAAAGTTCTTTTAATGGCTGTGTTTCTTTTCCTGATTTTATTATGTATTGACATTGTGAAAGATACATTGACAAAAAGAGTAGATGAAACATTCGGGTACACCACGATCCCTACTTATTTTGATATTAAAACTGTAAATGGAATTATCGTCTCTTTGCTTATCGTAACAATAGCAGTTTCTATGAAGCTGATTCTGAAAACGGGAATTGCCGGATTTATGGCTTATTATTTCGCAGTGGGATTATTTGTTTTTATTCTATGTATTTATCTTATTATCAATAGTTCAAGACAGAATAAATTTTTCACCATTAATATTTTAAGATTCTGGGTTTTTGCCGGAATTATAGCAATGCTGCTTAGCGGACTGGAAGGTAAATTGTAGAAAAATTTCTTTAAAAAACCTTTCCTTATCCTTACCTTTGTGGAACTATAAATCTATATAAGTAATGCCCATTTTCAACGATACTAAAATCGCATTTGCGGATAAATCTGATGCACAGTTAAGAAAAGCGTATTGGATGTTCAAGATGATTGAGCAGCCTTCACTCACAAAAGTAGGAACTTCTTTGCTTAATTTTACCGTACATAATAATTTCCCTTTCGTTACCAGAATTGTCAAAAATACTTTATTTGAACAGTTTTGCGGTGGTGAAACCCGTGAAGAGAGTATGAAAGTGGTAAAACAGCTTTTCAAAAGAGGAGTAGGCAGTATTTTCGATTATTCTATTGAGGGTAAAGAAGATGAAGAAACTTTTGATGCCGTTTGCAAAGAGATTAAAGACATCGTAAGATTTTCTGTGGGAAACCCGGCAATTCCTTTTATTGTCTTTAAGCCTACCGCTTTTGGAAGAATTGATTTATATGAATCGGTTGGAAAAAATAATGAACTTACTTCAAGCCAAAAAGAAGAATGGGAAAGAGTGGTGAAAAGATTTGATGAAGTGTGTAACCTGTGTCACGAAAATGATAAGAAAGTAATGGTAGATGCAGAAGAAACATGGATGCAGGATGCTGCCGACAAGCTTTGTGAAGACATGATGGAAAAATATAACCAGGAAAAACCTATTGTATGGAATACCATTCAGATGTACCGTACCGGAAGGCTTGAATATATGGAAGAGCATGTTGAGAGAGCAAGGGAGAAAGGCTATTTTATCGGTTATAAGATTGTTCGTGGTGCCTATATGGAAAAGGAAAGGGCAAGAGCTGCAGAAAGAGGATATCCGGATCCGATCCAGCCAACAAAAGAGGCATCAGATAAAAATTATAATGCCGGAATTGATTTTGTAATGAATCACCTTGATAAAGTTTCAGCTTTCTTTGGAACCCATAATGAAATTTCTTCAGAGCTGGTAATGGATAAAATGAAAGCAAAAAATCTTGAAAACGGGAATAACCATGTCCATTTCGGACAGCTTTACGGAATGAGTGATAATATTACTTTCTATCTTTCAGATAAAGGCTATAATGTTGCGAAATATCTTCCATACGGACCGGTGAAAGATGTTGTACCATATCTTACGAGAAGAGCACAGGAGAATACTTCTGTTGCCGGACAAACCGGAAGGGAACTCGGTCTTATCAAAAAAGAACTGGAAAGAAGAAAGAACAGCAGATAATTATTCAGATAAAATACAGAAGCCTTACAATTTTGTAAGGCTTTTTTATGATCAGTATTTTCATTTTAAGGCTCAAAACTTTCAAATTTTCCATTTTCATAAAAGATAACAATACGCTTTATTGCAACATTTTTATTATCAGCTGATTGAATGGTATTTATTGGAATGTAATTTTCTAATCGCTGAGAATTGGTTATTTTTTCTCTTCCTTGACTTTGGCTCGGTATAAAGGATTCTGCAGGCGTTTGTTTCGGAGCCTCCATTTCATTTTCTTCAGCACCAAAATCTTCATCGTCATTCATCATCGTAAAAAGATCCGGGAGAGAAGTCGGCTTAGATTTTTCTTCTTCACTATTATCTGAACTTTCAACTTCAGTTTTGGTAATTTCCGGTAATTCAGATTTCAGCATTTGCCCTTCACCCGTTACGAGCCAGTCCCAGAGGATTTCAGGAAAGCGGGATTTTATTTTGATGATAAATTCTAAAGAAGGTTTATTCCGGCCTGAAGTAACATGCGAAATAGAAGAACGTTGTACATCGATTTCATCTGCGAACTCAGAGGGAGTTAACCCGGAATATTCAATAACCTTAGAAATTCTTTCATTTAAGCTCATAAAATTGGTTTATCAATCTTTTTACAAATGTAAAAATAAAATTTACAATTGACAAATACAAAAGTAAATTAGTAACGAGATTTTTAATATACAGATGTAAATAATTAATATACTGATTAATAGAATCTTATATTTATATTTATTAAATGCAAGCATTTTTATTTAACATATTTTCCACAAGTGATCAAATAAATTTTTTTACTTAAAGTAATACATGAAGTAAATGCAATAATGTTAATTTTTATATTAGATATGACTAATTATCTTAGTATTCATGCGTTGTAGGAAGCTTTTCGCGGATTAAAATACCTGAAAATAGAGTAGGGCTTTACATGTATCTGATTAAATGGCAAAAAGGTTTATTATAGCTCAAATTTCAGTAACCATATTTCTATTACATACTATTATCAGGGAAATCATCAGCTGTATCTGAAATAGCATATTTAATAGGATTTTAATATTTGGTTTATTATGTTACATTATTAAATTCAACCATAAATCTTGCTTTTCAAACAAATTAAAGATCTAAATTATCAACAATTTACATTTGTATACCAAGTTAATTTAATCTTTTTCCACATCAAAACTTGTTTAAGGGAATTACAAGCAAATGTAGATAAGGATACCATTTTCCACTTCAAGTAATATTCAATTTTAAATTTAATTAAAATTCATAAAATACTGAATATTAAAATTTTAAATATTTATAATTGAATTATTGTTAATCCACAATTTTATCCACAGACAAAATGGCAATTTTTACTGTTTGATGATATTACAAATGTTAATTTTATTTATCAACGAAATTTTGTTAATTTTGACTCTTGTAAATTATTACACAATGAATTTTGAAAAGCTGTATCAGCAAAATCCCAATTTCCCAAATCGCTATATTTTCCCTGAAAAATTATTTTTTTTCCTACAGACCAATCTTGGCGATTATATTAATGAGATAGGAAAGTCTTATCTGGGTAAACCGGTTTATCAGCTGACAATCGGAAACGGTGATATCAATATTATTGCATGGTCCCAGATGCACGGAAATGAATCGAATGCTACTCATGCTATGCTTGATCTGTTTACAACTTTAGATAAAGCTCCCGATTTGAAAGCCGAGTTGTTCAGCAAAATAAAACTGGATTTTATATTTATGCTTAATCCTGACGGATCCGAAAGATGGACCAGGCTTAATGCTTCCGATATTGACCTGAACAGGGATTTTCATAATGAAGCCAGCAAGGAAATCAAATTACTGAAAGAAGCTGTTGCAAAGAAGAAATATGATTATGCACTAAACCTTCATGAGCAGAGAACGATTTTTACTACAGACGGAATTCATCCTGCTACTCTTTCATTTCTGGCCCCGTCGGAAAATGTTGAACGGACTATAACGGAAAACAGAAAAAAATGTATGGCTGTTATAGCATCGGTTTATGGAAAGCTGAAAGAACTGATCCCAAACCAGATCGGCAGATATTCTGATGAGTTTTATCCTGCATCTACCGGAGATAATTTCATCAAAGCCGGAATGCCAACCATTCTTTTTGAAGGCGGACATTTTATAGACGATTATACAAGAGCAGAAACCCGGAAATATTATACCATTGCACTTTATTATGCATTAAGTGCAATGACCGAACTGAATTCCGGGACGGAAGGATGGGAAGCTTATCTGGAAATTCCTGAAAATAAAGAAACGCATTATGATATTATTTACCGTAATGTAAAGCTGAACACGGATCATGAATGTGTTTTGGATATTGCTGTTCAGTATAGGGAACTGAAAGAAGAAGGCAGGGATGAAATTTCTTTCATACCATTTGTTATGGAAGTAGGTGATGTTAAAAAACGGAAAGGATGGAAAGAAATAGACTGTACAAACAAAAAGTTTATTTGTCCGACCAAATATCCCAAACTTGATGCGGAAGTAAATTTTTTCATTGAAGATTAAAAATAATCAGCGGAACCAAAGGTTCCGCTGATTATTTTATGTTGTTATTGGAGAATAAACTAATTGATAGATATCGTGATTAATTAACCACCTTAATTCCGTTCGCTACAAATCTGATTTCTTCCTTCGGTGTTTTGATGGCGTCTATTTCAGCTTGTGGTTTTTTAGCATCTTCTGCATAATGTTTTTGCTCGTCTACAGAAGTTACTTTTCTTTCGGCAGAACCTTCAAGCACTACATTTTTCCCTTTTAATGCAGTAGGTACAAAGAATCCGTAATCCTTCATTTTTACAAAAAACTGGGAGTTGTCTTCCGTCTGAATCGTCAGCCAGCATCCTTTTTTATCGCAAACATCTGTTACTTTACCTTTTACAGCAACATTTTCCACTTTTTTATTATCCTTTTTCAGCTTTTTGCTAAGTTTATCTACGGAAATTGCTTTAGACTCTGCATTAGAAGCGACACCTCCTCCGTAGACATCACCTACAACAGCGTTTCCAGCCGGCGGACCGGATTTTTTTGATTCCTGTGCAAATGCTAAAGTTGAAACACTTACTGCTGCTGCAAATAATAATGATTTGAATTTCATATTGATTTTTTTTCAAAAATAGTAATAAAATCTGAATGACAAAACGACGGTAAACTTGATAAAAAGCAGGTTTGCTTTTCGGTAATTAATGCGCTATGTTTAATTCTTTTTAACGCAACGCTATTAATCAATTATGGTCCGTTCACAAAAGCGTTTCACTCAGTAAAGGAACTTTGCTATTATTTGCTGAATGAAATGTGTTTGTGCTTAAAAAATAACCACCTAGTTACTCAGCAACCCTCGCGTCTCTTGGGTTAAAAACCGACGAGTACCAATTTTTAGCGCAACGTCCACAAAGAAAATTAATCAATCCTCCTGCATAATCCGTTCGCAAGGGCGTTTCACTCAGCAAAATGATAGCAGACTATTATACATAAAGCCTTTGCTGAATGGAACGCCTTCGCACCGAAAAATATGCTCCCTGTTATTCAATGAACCTTAGTGCTCCCTTCGTGTTAAAACAATAAATGCCTCTTGATCATTCAATAAACTGTTCTTTCATTAGCTGAGTAAAACGCCTTAGCGACCGGAAATATACTCCCCGTTATTCAATAAAATCCTTGCGACTGTTGCGTTAAAAACGAATAAGACACTTCAGTTATAATTTAAAACAAACCAATCCTATATTTATTTATATTTGGAGCCTATACTTCACTATGCAGAAAAAACTAAAACTTTGGGACGCCATCATGTTGGTAATGGGGTCGATGATCGGAAGCGGAATTTTCATTGTAACCGCAGATATGATGCGTAATCTTGGTTCAGGCTTCTGGCTGATTATCGTTTGGATCATCACAGGAATCATGACAGTAGCTGCAGCGATAAGCTACGGCGAACTTTCAGCTTTATTTCCAAAAGCAGGCGGACAATACACTTACCTGAAAGAAATCTTCGGTAAAAGAATGGGTTTCCTTTACGGATGGGGCCTTTTTACGGTGATCCAAACAGGAACGATTGCTGCTGTAGCGATGGCATTCGGAAAATTTACGGCTTACCTGATTCCTTCTCTTAATGATGCAGCACCTATTTTCCAGAGTGGGGAATTTAAAATTACGTGGATTCAGATGCTTGCCATCGCCATTATCCTTTTGCTTACTTACATCAATACAAGAGGCATGGAAAGTGGAAAGCTATTGCAGAATATTTTTACAGGATCAAAAATCATTGCCTTGTTGGGATTAATTGCGGCAGGATTTATTCTGGTTGACGTATCCCATCTTGCCGAAAATTTCAGCTTCGGATATGATGCTTTTAACAATCTTACCAAAGACCGGTTCGGAAATTTCTTAAAAGAAGGTTGGGAACCCATTGGCGGAATGACCCTCCTTGGAGGAATTGCAGCAGCGATGGTAGGTTCTGTATTCAGTTCCGTAGCCTGGGAAAGTGTAACGTTTGTATCGGGTGAAATTGAAAATCCTAAGAAAAATGTTGTTAAATCAATGATCTACGGAACAACAGCGGTTATGATATTATACATTGCCGTGAACTATGTTTATCTTAATGCTCTCGACAGAGATTCCATCGCATTTGCAGAAAACGACAGGGTAGCGGTGGCAGCCTCCCATTTTATTTTCGGAAGTGCGGGAACTGTTATTATTGCAGTTCTTGTTATGGTTTCCACTTTCGGATGCAACAACGGGTTGATTCTTGCCGGAGCAAGGGTTTTTCAGACCATGGCCAAAGATGGAATGTTCTTCAGGCAGGCAGAAAAAAATAACAAAAATGCAGTTCCTGAAAATGCATTATGGATGCAGGGAATCTGGGCTTCGATATTATGTCTTAGCGGTCAATACGGAAATCTTCTGGATATGATTTCTTTTGTTATTGTATTATTCTACATGATTACCGTTTTCGGGGTCATTTATCTGAGATTTAAAAAACCTGAGCTGGAAAGGCCTTACAAAACATGGCTGTATCCTGTTACGCCTGTTATCTATTTGTTAATAGGTACTGTCTTCTGCATTTTACTGCTGATCTACAAGCAGCAGTACACCTGGCCTGGCTTCGTTTTGGTGTTGCTTGGACTTCCGGTGTACTATTTTATCAATAGGAAAAATCCGCGGCCGTAATCCGTCACGATTCCAGACATGGAGTAAATCATCCTTTACTAAGTGTTATTTTAACCTTGTTTTCAGAGATAAATAGGTAAAGTTAACATCCAAAAACAACATTTTACTTGCAAGCCTTTCAACTCATGCGCAGGAGTTGACAAAAACCTAAACTCCTGCGCAGGAGTTTGACGGATCATAAGCACGCATTAAAAATGAATGGCACAACCTGGAATTTCTGCCGTGGGTGTATTTATTTTTTCAGGAGCTAAATCTTGCTTTCCGCTGTATCTTTTGGGTTACGGCCTCCGCTTGGCTCCGGCCGCACCCCAAAAGGATGCCGCTGCAATCAAGGCTAGGGTATTCGTCTGTACCATTACCAGTCGACATAAAAGTAGCAGACAACCATATAAAATCGATATAAGCAGATGGAGCAATATGCAATATCTATAAGTCAATCGGCTTATATTTTTTATTTATAAGTAATTATGCTTATATTTGCAGAATGATAGCGGTCATTACCGGAGATATTATTAATTCACAACAGGCGGATACGGAAGTTTGGATTACCAGACTTAAAAATCTTCTCGAAAATTGGGGAAGCGCTCCCCAGACATGGGAAATTTACAGAGGCGACGAATTTCAGTTCAAATGTAATATCGACGATGTATTCTGGCGTTTTTTAGCGATAAAATCACTCATTAAAAGTCAGGAAAATTTAGACGTACGAATTGCCATAGGTATTGGCGAAGAAAATTTCTCTTCAGATAAAATCACGGAATCTAACGGAACCGCTTACGTTCATTCAGGGAGATTACTCAATGATCTTAAAAACGACGGACATACTGTTTCCGTTAAAACTTCCAACGACTCTGTAGACAGAGATCTTAATATTCTGCTCAAATGGTCTTCAAAAGATTTCGACAACTGGACGATGGCCACTGCTGAAATTATTCATGAAATGATTATGAATAAAGAAATCACACAGGAAGATCTTGCCAAGAAATTTGCCATCTCACAGTCCTCGGTAAGCCAGAGACTGAAGCGTGCCAATTACGAATTAATTGTAGAAACCAATCAATATTTCAGAAAGAAAATTTCGGAACTCTAAACATGATTTTTATTAAACTCATATTGGCGCATTTACTCGGAGATTTTATTCTTCAGCCGGATTCATGGGTTGCAGACAAAGAGAGCAAAAAACTGAAAAGCGTATATCTGTATATTCACGTTTTGATTCACACGGTTTTAAGCTTTATTTTCCTTTGGGATTTACAGCTTTGGTGGGTCGCTATTTTGATAGGTGTTTCGCATTTTATTATTGATGCATGTAAACTCAGTTTTCAAACTTATAAAAATAAGAAGAACTGGTTTTTCATCGATCAGGCTTTCCATGTTTTGGTGATCGCAGGAGTTTCTTTTTACTTTAATGAATTTAATTTTGAATTTCTTCAAAATCAGGAATTGTTAAAAATTGTAATGGCAGCCTTGTTTTTAACAGCGCCCGCTTCGATTTTTATTAAAATATTATTGTCTTCATGGACGCCAGTTCCGGAGACAACCAACAATATACAAACCGAATCTTTATCGAGTGCAGGGAAATATATTGGGATTTTGGAACGTTTATTAGTTTTCACTTTTATTGTAGTGAATCATTGGGAAGGGGTAGGTTTTATGGTGGCTGCAAAGTCTGTTTTCAGATTTAGCGACCTTGCCCAGGCAAAACAGAGAAAGTTAACCGAGTATGTACTGATCGGAACGCTTTTAAGTTTTGGACTGGCAGTTTTAACAGGAATTTTAATTAAATAAATATAATATAAATCTAATAAAAAGTAATTTTAGAAAATGGAAAAGTTAGAAATGTTGTACGAAGGTAAAGCAAAACAGGTATTTGCTACCGATAATCCTGACCAGGTAATTGTGCGTTTCAAAGACGATGCTACTGCATTCAACGCTCAGAAAAGAGGTTCTGTAGACCTGAAAGGAGAAATGAACAACGCAATCACTACGCTTATCTTTGAATACCTGAATGAAAAAGGAATCAAAACTCATTTTATAAAACAACTGAACGAAAGAGAGCAGCTCGTAAGAAAAGTATCTATTATTCCTCTCGAAATGGTGGTAAGAAACTATTCTGCAGGAAGTATGGCTCAAAGACTGGGAGTAGAAGAAGGAATCAAGTCTCCGGTTACTATTTTCGATATCTGTTACAAAAAAGACGAGTTGGGAGATCCGCTTATCAATGATCACCACGCAGTTTTCTTAGGAGCTGCAACGTATGAAGAACTTGACGAAATGTATGAGCTCACTTCAGATATTAACGATATCCTGATCGATCTTTTCGACAAAATGAATATAATCCTGGTTGATTTTAAAATCGAATTAGGAAAAACTTCAGATGGTGAAATCATTTTAGCAGATGAAATTTCCCCGGATACTTGCAGACTTTGGGACAAAGATACCATGAAGAAACTGGATAAAGACAGATTCAGAAGAGATCTTGGAGAAGTTACCGAAGCATACGTTGAGATCTACAACAGGCTGAAAGAAGCTCTGGGTAAATAATTCCAGGAACTAATGAGATGTAAGTTTTTTATTTAACATAATATTTAATTTTTCATCTAATTAAAAGATCTACCTAATACAATCTAGATTAGAAAAAATAGAAATGAAAAGTTTAGACATTCATAAAAGTGAATATTTAAAGCAGTTTGAAACCCAGACCTACGGAAGAAATCTTTTCAGGACGCAGGAAGAAGAAAGACTGGATGCTCCTAATGAGGAGTGCGGGATCTTCGGGATGTATTCTGATAATGACCTCGATACGTTTTCGCTTTCGCAGTTCGGTCTTTTTGCATTGCAGCACAGAGGCCAGGAAGCTTGTGGTATTTCTGTTTTGAAGAACGGGAGAATCACCAACATGAAAGATGAGGGACTGGTTTTGGACGTTTATAAAGAAATCCCGGATCCGGAAACTTTTATGGGAAATTCTGCAATCGGGCATACCCGCTACACGACTGCAGGAGATAAGAAAAAATATAATTTCCAGCCTTTTTTTGCAAAGAATGAATATGATCAGATTATTCTTTCCATTGCGCATAATGGTAACCTTACCAATGCAAAGGAACTGAAGGCGGAGCTGGAGGCAGAAGGTGTCGTTTTCAGGGCAACTTCAGATTCTGAGGTAATCCTTAGGCTTATTCAGAAAAACCTTGATCTCGGACTTCGTGGAGCTATTAAAGTGACCATGGAAAAAATCGAAGGTGCATATTCTGTTGTCGGGATGACAAGAAACAAATTCTTTGCTTTCAGAGATTTCAACGGGATCAGACCTCTTGTGTTGGGAGCAATAGATGAAAAATCCTATGTTGTTGCATCAGAATCTGTGGCATTGGATGCAGTAGGCGCTCAGTATGTTCGTGATATTTTACCGGGAGAAATCGTTTACACCAATGAAAACGAGCCCGGAAAACTTCATTCTTATATGGCTGATGAAGAAAAAGGAAAACAGAGAATCTGTTCATTTGAATATATTTACTTTGCAAGACCGGATTCTTCATTAGAAAATATAAACGTCTATGAAATCAGGGAAAAATCAGGAGAGAAGATCTGGCATCAGGCTCCGGTAGAAGCAGATGTTGTTATTGGAGTTCCGGATTCCGGAGTTCCGGCTGCTATTGGTTTTGCTAAAGCTTCAGGGATTCCTTTCCGTCCTGTTTTAATTAAGAACAGGTATATCGGAAGAAGTTTTATCGTTCCTACTCAGGAAATGAGAGAAAGAGTGGTAAACCTTAAACTCAATCCTATTATTTCAGAGATTAAAGACAAAAGAGTAGTGATCATTGATGACTCTATCGTTCGTGGTACTACTTCCAAGAGACTGGTTAAGATCTTAAAAGATGCCGGGGTGAAGGAAATACACTTCAGAAGTGTTTCTCCGCCAATTATTGCTCCTTGTTATTTAGGAATTGATACCCCTTCAAAAGATGATCTGATTTCAGCAAATATGACAACTGCTGAACTGAGAGATTATCTGGGTGTAGATTCACTTGAATTTTTAAGTGTTGAAAACCTGAAAGAAATTCTTGGTTCTGCCAATCACTGTTTCGGATGTTTTACAGAACAATATCCTGTAGGTAAAGGAGAAGAAGTGGAATTATTTAATTAAATTCTTAATAAATAATAAAAAACAAAAGGTCAGGTTTTTCGAAACCTGACCTTTTTAGTATTGAAATCAAAATTGTTTTAGAATTTAAAAGCTAAACCAACCTGGAATACATTGTTTCTGATTGCATCAGAGTTACTTGGTCTGTCTTTCGCAATATCAGTAAGACCTGCAACGTATCTCGCTGTAATACCGATATTATCTGTGAAATAGTATCCTGCACCAAGACCGATACCGAAGTTGAATTTATTTAAGCTGTCTTTGTAGTCTCCGGATTCATTAATTGTATTGTTATCCGTTTCATTCTTTAATTTATTCTTAGCATTTACCAAAAAACCGAATTCAGGACCTGCTTCTAAATAAAGATTTGGAATAATATTATACTGGAACATTACCGGAACAGTAATATAGTCTAAATGTCTTGCACTTGAATAACGTGTTCCTGCAATAGTCTGATCATACTTATCGCCATATTGAGAGTATAAAACCTCCGGCTGGATGCTGAATGATGTAGCTACAGGAATGTTAGCAAAAACACCAGCGTTAAAACCGATTTTAGAACCTTGATCATCTAATCCAGATTCATTTGTCAAAGAAGAAACGTTCATTCCTGCTTTAACACCAAATGCTACAGGAGAAGCAGATGAAGTAGAAGTGGTAGTCGTAGTCTGGGCAAATGCCAATGAACCAGCTGTAAGTGCTATTCCTAAAATTAACTTTTTCATAACTTTAATTTTTTGATAATTTACTTTTTAATTTTAAATTTTACTACTGTCAAACTAATTTGACGGGGAGTATCTTTCAAATTGCTTGCCAAAAAATAAAAGCATGATAAAAGTCAGTATTAAAAGGCATTTTTATGAAAATGTGTAATTATATATTTTATTGTTAATTAAGTAGTTATAAAATATTTTCACTAAATGTTTAGAAATAATCTAAATTGACAATTTTGTCAAAAACAGCATTTTTTTAAATAAATTACATTGATGCATCATTCAATTTTCTATAAAATTCAATTGAAGAAGCTATCCCTTTTTTGCTGCACTGATAATCAAAAGTGCATGAACCGATTCCCGAAATTAATGAAAAATTGATTTTATTATCTGTATTCTTTTTGTCATTGATCAGCAGCTCAAAGATATCTTCATCCTTAAAATCACTGATATCCAGATAAGGATAATATTTCTGAATATTTTCAATAATAATGGTACAGTCTTCTTCGGAGATCAGCCCTTCCGCAAAGGACAGATGGGTTTCGGTAATCATTCCCATGGCAACAGCTTCCCCGTGGAGAACAGGATTTCCCTGGCTGAGGCAAAGACTTTCTATAGCGTGTCCTATCGTATGCCCGAAATTCAGTGTCTTACGGATATTTTTCTCCTGAAAATCCTGCTGAACAACGTCCTGCTTAATTTCCATTGATGTTTCAATGTGAGGAACAACAGCATCAGCATCAAGTTTAGAAATGTTGATAAGATTTTCCCAGTGCTTTTTATCAGCAATTAATCCGTGTTTCAGCATTTCCGCGAAACCGCTTCGGAGTTCTTTATAAGGGAGTGTTTCTAAAAATTTGGGATAAACGAAAATTTGCTCCGGGAAAGTAAAGGTTCCCACCATATTTTTATAATGCATCAGGTCAATTCCTGTTTTTCCACCGATGGAAGCATCACACATCGATAAAAGAGTAGTGGGAATATTGATAAACGGAACTCCTCTTTTATAGGTAGATGCAACAAAGCCGCCCATATCCGTAATTACACCACCTCCAAGATTGATGACAAGCGCCTTGCGGTCTGCCTGCATTTCCGTAAGAATTTCCCAAAGCTGATTGGCAGTCTGAATATTTTTCATTTCTTCGCCCGGCTCTATCTCAAGAATTTCAAATGCCAGGTCGGTTTCCAGGTTCCCTAAAAGGGCAGGAAGGCAATATTCATGCGTATTCTCATCAACCAGGATGAAAATTTTACTGAATGATCTCGTGCTTAAAAAATCGTTGAGCTGTGAAAAATTATCATTTAATATTGTTATCATTTTCAGATTTTCTTTTATGTTATCGTATCACGATATGCAAAGTTATGATTCTTAATTTTTAACTCGTTATTAAATATACTATCTTTGCAGAAATTTTTAGAATGAGCAGAGATAATAATAATTCAGAACGACCAAAGAGACCAAGAATTTCAACCAAGAAAAATTCTGATAATTCTCGTGCTTCCAGATCTGGAAATTCTTCAGAATCAAAACCTTTTAAAAAGTCTTTTCCTAAGGCAGGAGAGAGAAATTCAGATTCCAGGAGAAGCGGTGACACCAGTTACCAGGCTCGAATGGATAAAAAATACGGAAAAACTGAACAGGAACCCTTTATTACCAGTGCAGGAGAAGGGAAAAAAACTTTCGGTAAATCTGCCCCGAAAAGAGGAGGAAGCAGACCCAATAATTTTGATACCAGAGATAAATACGAAAGAGGCAGCCTGAAATACGGAAAAAGACCGGGAACAGAAAACCGGGAGGATAAAAATAAATCTTTTGTACAAAAAAGACGGTTAACGAAAATTGATAAGGATATTCACAAAGATACCATTCGTCTGAATAAATACATTGCCAATTCCGGAATATGCAGCCGAAGAGAAGCGGATGATCTTATTACACAAGGACTTGTTGAGGTAAATGGAAAAGTGGTGAATGAAATGGGATATCAGGTTCAGAAAACTGATAAAGTTGTTTTTGACGGACAAAATATTACTCCTGAAAAACCGGTGTATGTTCTTCTGAATAAACCGAAAGGATATATTTCCACAACCAAAGATGATAAGGCCAGAAAAACAGTGATGGATCTTGTAGCCAATGCTTCGCCGTACCGTTTATTTCCTGTGGGAAGATTGGATCGTTCCACAACAGGTGTTATTCTTTTAACGAATGACGGGCATATGACCAAAAAGCTTACGCACCCGTCTTTTGATGCAAAAAAGATCTATCACGTTACGTTAGATAAAAAACTGACGCATGAAGATATGAAGCTTATTGCTGAAGGAATTCGTCTGGATGAGGGAGTAGCAGTGGTTGATCAGATTTCTTTTATTGAAGGAAAACCTAAAAACGAAGTCGGGATAGAGATTCATATCGGCTGGAACCGTGTTATCAGAAGAATTTTCCAGAGATTAGGATATGAAGTGGAAGCGCTGGACAGAGTGATGTTTGCAGGTCTTACGAAAAAGAACATCAAAAGAGGTCACTGGAGAATCCTTACGGAACTGGAGGTGAATAATCTTAAAATGCTTTAATCAACAAGTATTTAATAATATAAGGCGCTCAATCAGCGTCTTTTTTTATGCTCTTGATTCAGCAGTATAAACTTTCAGGAAAAAGCCGTATTTTTCAATTATTATCATGGAAAATCAATGTTAAAATTCTATGCAATTCCGTATCTTTGGGAAAAATTTTTACAAAAATGATTGAGTGGAAAACCGCCAAAGAATACGAAGATATCACCTATAAAAAAAGTAATGGTGTCGCAAGAATCGCTTTCAACAGACCGGAAGTTCGCAATGCTTTCAGACCCAAAACGACATCGGAATTATATGATGCTTTTTACGATGCTTATGAAGATCCTTCGATAGGAGTTGTGCTGCTTTCGGGAGAAGGGCCAAGTCCTAAAGACGGTGGCTGGGCTTTCTGCAGCGGTGGAGATCAAAAAGCAAGAGGTCATCAGGGGTATGTGGGAGAAGACGGCAGACATCGATTGAATATTCTGGAGGTTCAGCGACTGATCCGTTTTATGCCGAAAGTCGTTATTGCAGTGGTTCCGGGATGGGCTGTCGGAGGCGGACATTCTCTTCACGTAGTTTGTGATTTAACATTAGCGAGTGAAGAACACGCTATTTTCAAACAAACGGATGCTGATGTTACCAGTTTCGACGGAGGTTATGGTTCTGCATACTTGGCAAAAATGGTAGGACAGAAAAAAGCCCGTGAGATTTTCTTTTTAGGTAGAAACTATTCTGCGCAGGAAGCTTTAGAAATGGGAATGGTAAACAAAGTGGTTCCTCATGCAGAGCTGGAAGACACGGCTTACGAATGGGCACAGGAAATTTTAGCCAAATCCCCGACTTCCATCAGAATGCTGAAATTCGCCATGAACCTTACCGACGACGGAATGGTTGGTCAGCAGGTTTTTGCCGGAGAAGCAACGCGTCTTGCCTACATGACGGAAGAAGCGAAAGAAGGGAGAAATGCATTCCTTGAAAAAAGAAAACCTAATTTCGGGGAAGATCAATGGATATCTTAAACATAGGCAATTGGTAATAGGTAATGAGCAATAACGGCATTACTTATTACCAATTACTCATTACTTATAAACTATGACTGACTGGATAAAAGCCGCAAGGCTTAGAACATTGCCGCTCTCTTTAAGCGGAATTATTATGGGTGCTTTCATTGCCAGATGGAGATTGTACGGTGAAGGCGGAATATGGGACTGGAGAATTTTTGCACTCGCACTTTTAGTGACTTTATTGTATCAGGTTTTATCAAACTATGCCAATGATTACGGCGACGGGGTAAAAGGTACCGATGCTAAAAGAGTTACCGAAGCGGAAGCACGCGCGGTAGCCTCAGGAAGAATAACGGCGAAACAGATGAAAAATGCAGTGATCCTGCTTTCAATTTTGTCTTTTGTGGCAACAGTTGGATTGCTTTATGTAGCTTTCATCCCGGATTATATGAATGAATTTTACATTTTTATAGGCCTTGGAGTTGCAAGTATCTTAGCAGCCATTGGATATACGATTGGTAAAAAACCTTATGGTTACATGGGATTGGGAGATATTTTCGTATTTATCTTTTTCGGACTGGTTTCTGTTTGCGGAAGTTATTTTTTGTTTACAAAATCGTTCAGCTGGGATATGCTGCTTCCCGGAACGGCCATCGGAATGATGAGTATGGCAGTCCTGAATCTCAATAATATGAGGGACATCGAAAGCGATAAACTATCAGGAAAAAACAGTCTGGCTTTAAGGTTAGGGTTTAAAAACGCAATGATTTATGAAATGATCCTGTTACAGCTTCCATTAATTTTAATGTTAATGTTTTTAGCGGTGAATGGATTTTTCCAGACTCAGAATTATTATGTTTTTATCGTGATGATTCTGATGCTTCCGTTAATGAAAATCAGAAGACAGATTATGGCTGTTAAAAACCCGCGGGAACTTGATCCGTTTTTAAAGCAGGTAGGAATTATGACGTTTATGATGGCGGTTCTTACAGCTTTAGGGCTTAATTTCTTTCATTAAATAAAAGTCGGTTTAGCATTATCGGTGTCATGCTGAGCTTGTTGAAGCATCTCTAGTTATAACAATTCAAAAATAAATTAAAATGAAAATACAATATCTGGGACAAAACTGTTTTTTGTTCACCTACAAAGACAAAACAATTTTATCAGATCCTTTTTACAATTACAAAAAAGCAGAATCTGGTTTTGATATTTCTGCACAGAAAATCGATTATATTTTACTGACTCATGCGCACGGGGATCATATTGCA
Source organism: Chryseobacterium sp. PET-29 (assembly GCF_025736815.1). NCBI lineage: Bacteria > Pseudomonadati > Bacteroidota > Flavobacteriia > Flavobacteriales > Weeksellaceae > Chryseobacterium > Chryseobacterium sp. PET-29. The sequence continues at coordinate 828,956 of NZ_CP107053.1, forward strand.
GACGTTGAAGAGGTTTTGCAGCATCATCCTGAAGCAACGATTATAGCAGTTCCTGAAATCTGCGGATATTTTAAAAGCGCAAAAAATACGGATGATGTGAACTTAGGAGGATCGGCAAAAATCGACGATCTTAAAATCTCCATGGTTCCGGCCCATCATACAAGTTCGTTTCCTGACGGAAGCTACGGAGGGGTACCGGTAGGGTACATTTTCAGGTTACCTGAAGGCAAAAACCTATATCTTGCAGGGGATACCGGTGTGATGGCGGATATGGAGCTTTTTCCGAGATTATACGGCCATTTGGACCTTTCTATTCTTCCGGTTGGAAGTCACTACACCATGTGTCCGAGAAAAGCAGCTTTTGCAGCAGCAGAATTGTTGAAAACACCGAAAGTGATCGGATGCCATTTTGATACTTTCCCTGCCATTGAAATTAACCATGAAAGTGCGTTAAAACATTTTGCGGATAAAAATGTCGAACTTGTTTTGCCAAGATTGGGAGAGGAGTTTGAATTTTAAATAATGTTGAAAGGTAATTTGAAAATGCTGAAACTTTTGGAAACAAAAAAAGATAATCTTCAGATTACCTCTCTTCAACTTAAATCAATAAAAAATGGCAAGCTACCTAAATCACACCGCTACGACCAATTACCTTTGCTGCGTTCCCACCCTGGAGGATTCTCAGGAGCTGGTTGTTTAGGACTTGCCGTTGCAAAGATAGGAATATTTTATAAAATTAAAAGTGTTATTAAAGAAAATTAACTGCAAAAATACTTTATCAGTGCTAATTTGCTGAGATTTAGAGCAATAATTTTTCAGAAATTTTCTAAAAATTTAGATATGACGAAAAACCCTTCCACCTTAGGAATTTTATTATTTGGAGCTACGATGATTGTTTTTTTCGTAGTGTATTACTTCTTTTCAGGAGTTGAATATTTTGATATTTCATTGAAAGCCAATGCTTTCGTTTTGCCCATTATTTATGCAGGGACTGCGTTCTGGTCTGTAAAAACATACTGGAGCAGTCACAAAACAGTGAGCTTCAGGGATGCTTTTAAAAGAGCTTTCATCCCTATGTTTATTGGTGGGATTTTATCGATTTTCAGTATCTATGCTTTTCTGAATTTCGTAGATACCGATGCCAAAAAACTTCTGAATTATCAATATGTCACCAGACAAAAATCCGAATTGGATAAAGAATATACTTCTGCAAGAAAGATTTTAAAACATCAGAAAGATATTGATGAGCTTGATCAGAAATACATAGAAAGGCTTCAAAGTTTTACGCCGGAGGCAGTTAAAGGTAAAGATATGCTTACCGCAAGTCATTTTTCAGGATATTTTGCAGCAATACTTATATTTTATGTAGTTTTGTCGTTGTTTTTCGGAGCATTTTTCAGAACAAGAACGATATACCAGGAAACAGAAATTAAAGAATAATTTTTTATCAGAATTAAATGAATTTATCTATAGTTATTCCGTTATTGAACGAAGAAGCTTCTCTGGAAGAGCTTTTCTCAAGAATTGATAAAGTATGCAGATCCAACAGTTTATCGTACGAGATCTGGTTTGTAGATGACGGAAGTACAGACTTGTCATGGAGCATCATTGAAAATCTCAAAGTTCAGAATCCGCAGATCCATGCCATTAAATTTTCTAAAAACTACGGAAAATCACAGGCGCTTCATGCAGCTTTTGAAAGAACAAACGGAGATGTTATTATTACCATGGATGCCGATCTTCAGGACTTTCCTGAGGAAATACCGGAATTATACTCAATGGTGATCAATGAAAATTACGATATTGTTTCAGGTTGGAAAAAGAAGCGTTTTGATAATGTAATGACGAAAAATGTACCGTCGAAATTATTTAATGCTGCAGCAAGAAAAGTTTCGGGAGTTTATCTTCATGATTTCAACTGTGGACTGAAAGCTTATAAAAAACAGGTGGTAAAAACCATTGATGTATACGGAGATATGCACCGCTATATTCCTGTTTTGGCTGCCAATGCAGGCTTCAGGAGAATTACGGAAAAAGAAGTGCAACACCAGGCAAGACCTTACGGAACTTCAAAATTCGGAACCGAAAGATTTATCAGAGGTTTTCTGGATTTGGTAACCCTTTGGTTTGTAAGTCGTTTCGGGGGAAGACCGATGCATTTTTTTGGGGCAGTGGGAACATTAATGTTTATTGTAGGTTTCCTTTCTGCACTTTGGCTGGGTGTTTCCAAACTGATTGATGTAGCAAGAGGGATGTATGGCCATCTGATTACTGATAATCCGTGGTTTTTTATTGCTTTAACGATGATGCTGATGGGAACATTGCTTTTTATCGCGGGATTCTTAGGAGAAATGATCATCAGAACAAACAGAGAGCATAAAAATTATAATATTGATGAGGTGATTTAAGATGAATCAAAAGAGTTGTTTAAACTGTGGTCATTCAGTTTCCGATGAGTTTTGTCCTCATTGCGGACAGAAAACCGACACGGCAAGAATAACTCCCCGTTCAATTATTAAAAATGATATTTTAGGATCGATCTGGCATTTTGAAGCCCGGTTTTTCAATACTTTAAGAGATATTATATTCAGTCCCGGAAAGACGGCGATGAATTATATTGCAGGAAAAAGAATCAGATACAACAATTTTATCCCGTTGTTACTGGTTCTTTTCAGCTTTAATGTACTGGGATTGCATTATTATGAAAAATTTGCACCGGCAGAGGTTCTTGCCGAAGATTCCGAGGTTAAAGATTTCCTGTCAAAATATTCAAAAGCTATTTTATTTATTGTTATTCCGATGCTTGCAGTCAATGCATATTTTCTTTTCAGAAGAATAAAATTGAATATTGCGGAGCATTTTATCATCGGAACTGTTAGTCTTTTAGGAATTTTAACCTTATTTTTGTTGGATGATATTGTAAGTCTTATTAGTCTGTGGAAACCGGTTTCAAGGATTTTCAATAGTATTGACAGAGCCTTATTCGGTATTGCTGTTCTTTTTCCTGCTGTTACGTATTGGAATGCATTTAAAAATTCATTTACAACATGGGAATTAGCTTGGAGAGTAGCGGGATTGTATTTTTTAATGGGACTGGAAAGTTCGGTTATAGGTTTAATCTTATATGAAGTATTTTAAATGAATATGAAAGGTATTGTATATATATTCTTAGTATTATCGGTAATTTCCTGCGGAAAAGTTTCTCCAAAAGGAAATATTGAAAGAAAAGATGTGGAAGTTCCGGAATTTGTAAATCTGGATCTGGAAGGAAAGTTTCGTGTATTCTACGCAAGAGGAACTAAAAACTTTGTGGAGATTGAAACCTATCCTAATGTTGCTGATAATCTTGATGTGGATGTTGATGATAAAACATTAACGATTAAAGAAAAACGGGGGACAAAAGGAGTTGATTTTTATAATATTACCATCTATTCAAAATACAACCTTGAAAAAATTGCTATTTCAGATTCTGTAGAAATGAATATTTCAAGTGAAATTAAAACCGATAATTTTAAGCTTAATTTAAAAAATTACGCTACATTTATGGGTTCGGTAAACACAAGGAGAGCAGAAGTAGGGATGCAGAACCGAAGCAGAGCAAACTTTTTGGGGCAGACCAAAGATGCTGTTATAAAAATCTCTGATACGGCAAGCCTGATTGCTCCTTACTGGCAAATTGAAAACCTGAATATCGAATCTAAAAACGGAAATTATGCTGAAGTCAATGTGAAAGATTCATTGAAAGGTCAGATTCAGAATACAGCGAAATTTACATATTATAACGATCCGATCCGTGCATTTAAAATTGATAAAAACGCAAAAGTGGAAAATAAAAAACTGGATTAATAGATAAGAAAAGGCTGGAAGAGAGAAGCTGGAGGATGGAAGATTAAACACACAAATAATATGATGGAAAAAATAATAGCTGATGAGTTTTAAATTTGAGAAACTAACTATTTGGCAGAAATCTATGAATTTTGGGGAATATATTTTTAAATTATCTCAAAATTTCCCAAAAGATGAATCCTTTAATTTAACATCACAAATTAGAAGGGCTTCTGATTCTATTGCTCTTAATATTTCTGAAGGAAGTATTTTACAGTCAAGATTAGAGTTTAGAAAGTTTTTAGGATACTCTATCCGCTCTTTAGCTGAAGTGGTAACCTGCTTATATAAAGCGAAAAATAGGAAATATATCTCAGAAGATGATTTTAATAAATTATATAATGAAAGCTATAATATAATGAACCAGATTATAGCATTTAGAAATAGGATAAAAGAATAATAATTAGCTGGAAGTTTGAAGCTGGAAGACTTCCTTGCTTCCATCTTCCAACTTCCGGCCCAAAAATACACGAAATACAAATATGACAACATTAGAAAAAGCAAGACTTTGGTTACACGAGTCATTTGATGAAGAAACAAGAAGTGCCGTCCAATTATTAATTGAGGGTAATTCGCCGGACCTGGAAGATTCTTTTTACAGAGAGTTAGAATTCGGAACAGGTGGAATGAGAGGAGTTATGGGTGTTGGAACCAATCGTTTAAATAAATATACCTTAGGTCAAGCTACACAGGGACTTGCGAATTATATGTTAAAGCAGTTTCAAGGTGAAGAAATTAAAGTTGCCATTGCTTATGATGTAAGAAATAACTCCAGGGAATTTGGAAAATTAGTAGCTGATGTCTTAACGGCAAACGGAATCAAAGTATTATTATTCAAAAATCACAGGCCAACCCCGGAGCTTTCCTTTACGGTAAGAGACAGGAAATGCCACGGAGGAATTGTTTTAACGGCATCTCATAATCCGCCGGAATACAATGGTTACAAAGTATATTGGAATGACGGTGCGCAGATTGTTCCGCCACATGACGAAGCGATTATTAACGAAGTATATTCCGTAAAATTTGAAGAAATCAAATTCAACGGAAATGATGATTTAATAGAATGGATCGGAGAGGAGCAGGATGATGTCTACATTGATGCATGCATCAAAAATTCTACATATCAGAATGTGGGAAAAGAAAACCTGAATATTGTTTTCACATCCATTCACGGGACAACGTATACCACTGTTCCTAAGGCTTTAGAAAGAGCAGGTTTCAAAAAGATTGACCTGGTAAAAGAACAGATGATCCCAAGCGGAAATTTCCCAACGGTAGATTCTCCCAATCCTGAAGAACCGGCAGCGCTGGAAATGGCAATGGATCTTGCTAAAATTACCAATGCTGATATCGTAATCGGAACAGATCCGGATGGAGACCGATTGGGAATTGCCGTAAGAAACCTGGATGGAGAGATTCAACTGCTGAACGGAAATCAAACGAATACCATCCTGACTTATTATATTTTAAATGAATGGAGAAAGCAGGAAAGAATTACCGGGAAAGAATTCATAGGGTCTACTATCGTAACCTCTGATATTTTCTTTGATATTGCACAGAAATTCGGGGTTGACTGTAAAGTTGGTTTAACCGGATTCAAATGGATCGGAAAAATGATCCGTGATTTTGAAGGCCAGGAAAAATTCATTTGCGGCGGAGAAGAAAGCTTCGGATTTATGACAGGAGATTTTGTGCGTGATAAAGATTCTTGCGGAAGTATTGTTTTAGCTTGCGAAATCGCAGCATGGTGTAAAGCGAACGGAAGAACAATGTATCAATATCTTATTGAAATTTATCAGGAAACCGGAATGTATTATGAAGGTTTGGTAAATCTCGTAAGAAAAGGAAGAGACGGAGCAGAAGAAATTCAGAATATGATGAAGAACTTCCGTGAAAACCCGCCAAAATCATTAGCAGGATCGCCGGTAGAAGAAGTAAAAGACTTTAAAGAACAAACGAATTTCATCGTTTCAAAGAATGAGAAAAAGGTAATGGACGACATTCCAAAGTCGAATGTATTGATTTATTACACTCAGGACGGGACTAAAGTTTGTGTAAGACCTTCCGGAACGGAGCCTAAGATCAAGTTTTACATATCGGTAAAAGATGATATTACTTCTGAAGCGGATTTCAGGGATAAATTAAAATCTCTGGAAGCTAAAATTCAGGAGGTAAAAAGAGATTTACAACTCAATTAAATATAGCAATGTATCAATCTAGCAGTTTACCAATTACAACATGGTTACACTGTTACAGGAGTATATTGTTTAATTATTATATTAAATAAATTTAAATTAAATAAAGTGAAAGTTTCAAAATTAGCGGCGAACCTGATCGGTTCTGAAATTGTAAAAATTGGTAATGAAGTAAACGATTTAAAGGCAAAAGGAGCGGAGATTGCCAACCTGACGATTGGTGACCTTAATTCTAATATTTATCCCATTCCTGCCAAATTAAAGGAGGAAATTCAGAAAGCGTATCAGAATAATCTGACAAATTATCCGCCTGCTAACGGACTTTTATCTTTAAGAAAAGAAGTTTCAAAAGATTTAAAAACAAGATGGAACCTGGATTATTCTCCAAACGATATTCTGATCACAGCTGGTTCAAGACCTTTGATCTATGCTGTATACAAAACTATCGTAGACGAAGGAGACAAAGTAGTTTACCCAATTCCTTCTTGGAACAATAATCATTATGCATACCTTACTTCAGCTGATGCAATAGAAGTAAAAACAACTCCTGAAAATAATTTTCTTCCTACGGCAGACGATTTAAGGCCGCATCTTGAAGGTGCCGTTCTGCTGGCTCTCTGTTCACCACTGAATCCTACGGGAACGATGTTTACTAAAGATCAGCTTTCAGAAATCTGCGAATTGGTTTTAGCGGAAAACAAAAAAAGAGGGGATGATGAAAAACCATTATACTTAATGTATGATCAGATCTACTCTAACCTTACTTTCGGTGCAGAGCACGTAGATCCGGTTTCTCTTTTCCCGGAAATGAAAGAATATACAGTGTACATCGACGGTATTTCAAAATGTCTTGCCGCTACGGGCGTTCGTGTAGGATGGGGATTCGGGCCAGCTCATATCATGGATAAAATGAAAGCGCTTCTTACACATGTAGGAGCTTGGGCGCCAAAACCTGAACAGGAAGCTACCGCAAAATATTATGAAAACCCTGATGATGTAAATGCTTTTGTTGAAGATTTTAAAGGAAAGTTAGAAGCTAGTCTGAAAGTTCTGCATGCAGGAATCCAGGATCTGAAAGGTAAAGGATTAACTGTTGACAGCATCGAGCCGATGGGCGCGCTTTATCTTACCATTAAATTAGATTACATCGGAAAAACAAAACCGGACGGAACAGTGATTAAAAACTCTTCTGATCTTGTTTTCTATCTTATTAATGAAGCAGGAGTTGCGCTGGTTCCTTTCTCTGCTTTCGGAGAAGATAAGTCTGAGCCTTGGTTCAGAGCTTCTGTAGGAGGTTTGGCTATCGACGAAATTGAAGTCATGATGCCGAAACTGGAAAGAGCTTTGAACGATTTGAAATAGTTTAAAATATATGCTTCGATAAGCCCGGCATGACAACTCTAAGACTAATTATGCAGTATTGGCAGCTTTTTTTTAGAGATGTCACGCTGAGCGGAGTCGAAGTGTTTTTTAAATGTAATATTTCTATGCATAAAAAATGAAAATTCCTTCAAAGAACTTTCTTGAAACCAAACTGTTGAGTTTATGTACTTTGACAGTTATTGTTGTAGTTGTTTTAAGTATCTGGTTGTCGGGATTATCTTATCAAAGGACTTTATTACAGAATTTTGTTTTTTCAACTTCAATTTTGGGAGTTGCATTTTTCCTTTTCATCAGTTTAGGTTTATATTATGGGCTTAAATTAAAGGAAAATGTTGGAAATATATTAAACAGCGAACGAGTAAAGAAGGCTGCAGACAAAATGCCTTTACTTGATAGTTTTAATTTTGATCCGCCCACTGTTGGTGATGGTATCGGAAGTATTATCCTTTCAATTATTTTGTGGTTCGTAATAGCAGTTCTTTTTACTTTCCTGCTTTATTTTTTAGGTGTTTTCTTTTGGGTAATGATTTTATTATTTGCAGCCATGCTGTACTGGATTTTTTTCCGTGCTTTACGATTGGTATTTAAAAACTCAAAATACTGTAGAGGAAATTTAGCGAAAAGTTTAGGTTTTGGGTTATTTTACTCTTTTTTATATCTATCATGGATTTACGGAATCATTTTTCTGGTTAATTATTTAAATTAAATTTACATCAAAAAATATAAAAATGAAAATCATTGCAGTTATCCCCGCACGTTACGAAGCAAGCCGTTTTCCGGCAAAACTGATACAGATGTTAGGAGAAAAAACCGTTATCACAACAACGTATCAGAATGTGGTGGAAACGGGTTTATTTGATGAAGTTTTTGTAGCAACGGATTCCGAAATTATTTTTGATGAAATTGTAAAGAACGGCGGAAAAGCAGTGATGACCGGGCAGCATGAAACCGGAAGCGACCGTATTGCGGAAGCGGTACAAAATATTGATTGCGATATCGTGATCAATGTTCAGGGAGATGAACCATTTTTAAAACTTGAACCTTTACAACAGCTCATCGAAGTCTTTCATCACGACGAAAATCAGGAAATTTCTTTAGCTTCCCTAAAAATAAAGCTTCATGAAAAAGAAGAAATTGAAAATCCGAATAATGTAAAAGTAATTACCGATAACAACGGTTTTGCGCTGTATTTCAGCCGCTCTGTGATTCCTTTTCACCGCGAAACTTCCTATCATGTTGAGTATTTTAAGCACATTGGCGTTTACGCTTTCAGAAAGCATGCTTTGATTCAGTTTTCAAAACTGGAAATGAAGCCCCTGGAAATTTCGGAAAAAATAGAATGCATCCGTTATCTTGAATATGGCATGAAGATCAAGATGATAGAGACCAATTTTGTAGGAGTAGGAATTGATACACCTGAAGATCTTGAAAAAGCAAGAAAGTTAATTTGAGAATTTTTTTAAATAGATAATTTGAAATATGATGTCAGTTTTTGTATTTTCATACTGCTGCAATTTCAAATTTTCAAATTAAAAAAGCCTTATATTTGGCGTGATAAAATGAAATTAATGAAAAAGTTACTCTTAGTATTCGTCCTGATATTTTCGCATTCAATTGTTGCCCAGACTGCAAAGGATATTATTGATAAAAATATAGAATTATCCGGAGGATTAACCAATTGGAAACTTTTAAATTCCATATTACTTCAGGGAAAAGTGATTTTAGGCGTGAGAGATGAATACCCGATCAAAATCTATCAGCAGCGTCCCAATCTTACGAAAACGGTTATCACCATCGGAGGGAAAGATACTGCCATTGAAGGGTATGATGGAAAAAAAGGATATGCTATGAACTATGCAACCAATAAAGTTCAGGAATATCCGGATTACAGCCCCGAAAGTTTTGACAATGACTTTATCGACTGGGAAAGCAAAGGTTTTGACGCTAAATATTTAGGAAAGGAAAAAATTGGAAATATTTACTGTCATAAAGTTGAATTAACGAAAAATGTTAATGTAAACGTCTACTACTTTGATGCGAAAAGCTATATGCTTGTAAAAGAAGTAAAAAAAGATGAAACTTTATTGTACTCAGATTATAAAAAGGTAGGAAATTTGTTGTTGCCTTTCAGGATAGAATCATCAAGTGCAAAAAAAGACGGTGACTATGTAATGTTGATCAACAGAGTTGATATCAATAAAGTATTTCCGGACAATACATTCAAATTTTAATCAAATAATAAAATGGAGTTATGAAAAAGTTATTTTTAATGTTTCTTTCGGTAGTTGCATTTTTCAACAGCTGTGCTCAGAAAAAAAGTGAAGAATCTAAAGCCAAAACCAATCAACTTATGGGAAAATCAATATATGATTTCAAGGTGGATGCCCTGGAAGAAGGAAAGCAGATCAACTTTGCAGATTTCAAAGGAAAGAAAATTCTTATCGTGAATACGGCATCAGAGTGCGGATTTACACCGCAATATGCTGATCTCGAAAAAGTTTCGCAGGAATATAAAGACAAATTGGTGGTAGTAGGATTTCCGGCCAATAATTTCGGAGGGCAGGAACCGGGAACCAATAAGGAAATCGGTGCTTTCTGCCAGAAAAATTACGGGGTTACTTTCCCGATGGCTGCAAAAGTTTCCGTAAAAGGTAATGATACGGCACCAATCTTTAAATATTTAACTGAAAAAGATCTGAACGGAGTAAAAAATACTACGATTCTCTGGAATTTTACAAAATTCTTAATTGACGAAAACGGAAAACTGATTGATTCATTTGTAAGTACTACGAAGCCTACTGATGAAGCAATTACCAAGTATTTGAAATAAATAACAAAAAATATCGTTATTGAGTGGATTTTTATCCACTTTTTTAATTTTAAACCATGAAAAAACTGATGATCATTTTTATCCTGATTTTTTCCATAAAAGGATTCTCCCAGGATTCTTATTTTTTAGGAAAAACGAATTATTGCACACCGGAAAAAGCAGATTCAAAAAAAATATTTGAAGATGCAATTTCTGCTCTAAATTTCCCTAAAAATTATCTCTTACCAACCATGGCTTTATTCAAAACGGCAAAAGAAGATCCTAAATATTGTGATGTTTTTTTCCTTGCAGGATATTATGCCAGACTGCAAAATCTGCACAAGGAAGCTTTGGTTTTATATTATGTAGCAGACAGCCTTGCCCAAAATAAAGCTCCGATATTTAAGCAAAATCTTGCCATACAGTTTATGAGATTCGGAAAAGTTGATAAAGCGCGTGAGAAGTACGAGGAAATGGTAAAATATTTTCCGGATAATCCTGAAGGCTATTATGGAATCGGGAATACCTCCATTGTAATAGGAGATTACGATAAAGGCCTGGAAAATCTTAAGCAGGCAGAGGAAATATATAAAAGATCAGGGAAGATTAAAGATGATGTAGTCTATATGTATGGAATGCTGTATGCCATGAAAGAAGATTATGAAGCTGGGCTTCCGTACCTAGAAGACGCCTATGGTACTTATAAAAATGATGAAGGTTATCTTTCGCTGTATTCACTCTCATTAATAAAAATTGGGAAAAGCAGAAATGACGAAAAGATGATTAAGAAAGCCAATAAGATGTATAATAAAATAAAGAACAAAGAAGGTGTTCCGGACATCAAAAAAAAGTTGGCTGCCGAGTTCAGTTAGAAAATTATAATATATCAATACATACAGTGTAGCAATGTACCCATTCAAATCCGGACGTTGTTACACTGTCTTTTTTATATCTATCAAGTATCACTTCTCGGCAAAACAGAAAATATTTCCCAGTTTTATGCTGGAATAGCCGTTGCTTTTTATTTTTGAAGAATTAATCATCGCCTTTGCTAAAATATCTGTTGGCAGCGGTTTCTGGCTTTCTAAAAGTCCTAATTTATTCGCAAACTTGATAATCCTGCTCCCAAGAACTTCCCCCGTTCTGTCGGAGTCCTTCCGTTTCAGCATTCCAGGTTTAAAAATGGTGATTTTTTCAAAATGTAATTTTTTAACAGCCTCTTCAAGCTCGCCTTTCATTCGGGAATAAAATATTTTGGATTTCGGATTGGCACCGTATGCAGAAACCAGAATATAATCTTCCACGTTATTTTCTTTGGCAGCTTTGGCAAATTCATACTGATATTCGAAATCTACTTTCCTCTGTGCTTCTTTGCTTCCGGCTGCTTTTAAGGTTGTTCCCAGGCAGGAAAAAGCAACATCACCTTTTACTTTATCTTTCCATTCTTCCGGATGATCAAAATTCACTACCTGTATTTTTAGCTTATCATTTTGAATATCAACCGGTTTTCTCACGAAAATTGTAATTTCCTCAAAATCTTTGTCTGTAATCAGCTGGTTGATCAAGTCTTTTCCGGTAGCGCCCGTAGCACCAATGATTAAAGCTTTCATAATAATCTTTTTGTGAATTGTTGTTTGCTTCTTAAATTTACTAAATTTGGAACAATAAACAATTAGATAAAATAAACTTTAGATAAGATCATTAATCAATCATCATTAATCGTCAATAAAAAATTACTCATTACCAATTACTTATTACACATAAACCATGGATGCTAACGAAATTTTAGAGTACTGCAATGCTAAAAAGAGTGTTACTGAAAGTTTTCCTTTTGATAACGAAACACTTGTCCTTAAAGTTGGCGGAAAAATGTTTCTTTTAATGTCTTTAGAAAGACAGCCATTGCAAATCGCCGTAAAAACGGATCCTGAATGGAGTACAGAACTTCGCGAGCAATATCCGCAGATTACCGGTGCTTATCACATGAACAAAACCCACTGGAATTCCGTTGAGATCAACGGACTGAAGAGAGAGCTTATCCTTCAGCTTATTGATCATTCCTACGAACTTGTTTTTAAATCTTTAACCAGAAAAATTCAGAATACAATACTTAATTCCTAAATAAAACTAATCCGAACATGAGGAAAATACTAATTTCCGCGGTCTACTTTTTGTCCGTTGGTGCATTTGCACAATCTAAAGAACAGTCTAAAACCTGGGAACTTTTGCTAAACAATAAAAGAGTAGAAGCACGAAACTTTTATGATAAAAATTTAAAAAATAATACAACAAAAGACTTTGAAAATCTCTTTCTCGATGCAATGATTGATGAAGAAATGGGACAGATGATTTTTGACGAAACATTCATTAAAAATTTTGCCGATTTTAAGCTGGATGATTCTTATTTGTACCCGATATTAAAAAAAACATTTCTTTTGGCAGATTATGAAAACTCGGGATTTGATGATAACTCATACAAAAAGGTTGATTTCTTGGCACAGCATCCGTTATATGGAGAAAATGTATCGGTTATTGAATTTAAAGCGACACTAGACAGAATCAGGAATAACTACAAAAGTGCAGACGATTTTTTGTCTAAAATTAAACGCATTGATCAATGGCAGTATGCAGGTGTATTTGAAAACCTTAACGGAAGCGGACTTTACAATGAATATGAACCTGAAAATATAGCCAAAAGCGACAAGCTCTTCAATGCCAACAGTTTCGGATATGTCGGCTGGTATAACAGAAAATTTCCATCTAACGACGGTTTTGAATTTTTCATCAATGAAACGGAATATGGCAGAGGGATCATGTATGCCCAAAGTTTCATCGAAAATCCGGTTGAAAGAAAAATTCTACTGGAAGTAGATACCAATGCAGAATTCCGGTTGTTTTTGAATGATACGGAAATCCTGGCAAGCACAACAGATGGCTATACAAATCTGGGATCACATCTGGTGGAAGTTTCATTACCAAAGGGGATGAACAGGCTTCTGCTGAAGTTTGATGTAAAAGATGCTAAAACTGCCTTTATGGTGGTGCCGTATGATACCAATTATCAGAAGATCTCTGATCTGAAGTATTTTGATACGTATAAAGCATATCAGAAAACTTCCCCTGCACAATTACAGGCAAAAGAACTTCCCCTGAAGTTTGAAAGACTGTTAAAAGGAAAAGTCGCTGAGAATCCGGATAGTTTTTTCTATAAATATTTACTGGCCGCAGGTTATCTTAACAATTTCCAGAACGATCAGGCAAAAGAAATTATTGACCAGATGATGAAAAGCTATCCCAAATCATCGATAGTACAGAGTCTTCTGGCTTCCTATTACAACAACCTTGAGGATAAAGAAAAGGTCAACGAAATATACAAAAACATAGAGATTAACGATTCTGAATATTTTCTCGTGCCGCTTCTGAAAATGATGGATGGAAATAAATTCCAGAATATGTCTATTCAGGAACTTGAAAAATACAGGAATATTTTAAACAAAACCAAAGCTAAATCTATAGGTGGTTTTTTTGATGTAGTTATCGCAATGCGAAACAGGGATATGGAAAAAGCCAAGTCGCACATTGCGAATCTTAAAAAAGATTTTGCCAACAACGAAAGGTTCTTCAGTATTTTTACCACATTGGAAGATATGGATAAAAAGGACCAGAGCTCTACCATCAAAAAATTTGAAGATGTATATGCACAGAAGAGCAGTCCTGATATTATGAACACGCTTTACAGCTTGTACCAGAAATCAAATCGTGTAGAAGATCAGAAAAAAATTCTTAAAAAATATATGGAATTATATCCTTCCGTAAATTCTTTCAGAGTCCAGTACCTGAACCTTCTCGACGAAAATGTTCAGAACCCTGAATACGGAACCGGACTTGAAGATGCTTTGGCCAATTTCCCATATTCTTACTCGCTGCCGGCTGCTAAAGCAGAATATCTGGCAAAACTGAACAAAAAAACAGAAGCTGTACAATTTGCCAAACTTTCTCTTTCTCATAATACGGACAATGAGCAGATGCACAAACTTTTAAGAGATCTTGACCATACAGAAGATGAAATTGATAAAGTAGGCATCAAAGATCTTTATAAGCTTGTAAGCGACCGAAGAAAGAACGCAGCTAAAGGAAAAAAAGGCGTTACAACACTCTTGGATGAGTATATTGTAAATGTTTATGATGAAGGAGGCTTTAAGAAAAGAAGCACATACGCTTATGAAATTACTTCCGAGAACGGAATCGAAGAACTGAAGGAATACGGAATCGATTATTATGATGATGTCATCAAAGCAGAAATCGTAAAGCCGGACGGAAGTATTATTCCGGGAGAAAGATCATCGGAAAAGATTGTATTTACCAATCTTGCCGTGGGAGATGTCATTCTTATCCAGATAGAAAGTTTAGAAAGAAAGAGCGGAAGATTTTATAAAGATTTTAATGTAAGCTCTTATTTTAATTCGCAATATCCCGTTGTAGAATCTGTCTTCACCGTAATAACGCCGGAAAATCTAAATTATCAGGTTAAATGCAATAATAAAGAAGTAGTGTCTGCGAAGAAGAAAGCAGATGGGAAATTATACCAGACCTGGAAACTTAATAATCTGGAAGAAGTGAATTTTGATGAATATTTCGGACCGACCTTTTATGATACAACCATTTCCGTAACGGCAAATTCCATCAAAACATGGCAGGAAATTGCGACCTGGTACTCAGATCTTACAAGAAAAAGTCTTGTCTCGGATAAAGTGGTGGAAAAAGCATTTAAAGAAATTTTTCCATCAGGAATTTCAGGAATGAACGATGCAGAGAAAGCAGAAAAAATTTATAATTATATTGAAAAAAATATAACGTATAGTTCGGTAGATTTCCGCCAGAGCGGTTACATTCCTCAGAAGCCTTCTAAAACACTCAGTACAAAGCTGGGCGACTGTAAAGATCTTTCGACATTGTTTGTAATTCTTGGAAACCAGGCCGGACTTAGATCCAATCTCGTGCTGGTACAGACCAACGATAATTCCGCACAGCGTTTGCTTTTACCGAACTTAAGCTTTAATCACTGTATCGTAAAAGTAAATCTTGAAGGAAAAGAAACCTTCCTTGAAATGACGGACAAATTTCTTCCTTTTAATTCCCTTGTAAAAGGCAACTACAAAGCAAAAGGTTTGGTTATCGATACGGATAAGAATTCATCGGGAAATGCAGGTCTTATAGAAATCCCGTCTGCCAATAATGCAGAGTCAATATTTAAAACCACCAGTGAAGTTAACGTAAACGGAGATGATCAGAATTTTACCGTAAAACAATACGTAACAGGAGAATCTAAAAGTTATTACAACAATTTCTTTCAGGAATCTCAGACCGATGATTCCCGCAAGAAAAATGTAGAAGAGGAAATTGGGTCTGTTTTGGATAAAGTCATCAGTGTAAAAACCGTCAAACTTCTGGAAGGAAAAGATCTTACTTCAAAACCTTTGGCATACGAAGTTCAGTTTAGTGTAAATGATAAACCGCAGTCTGTAGGCAGTCTGAAAATTATGAAAATTCCTTTCGTAACAAAGCCTTTCACAAAAGAAATTGTAGCTACGGAAAACCGGAAAACGGATATTGTGTACACAAGATATGAGAAAGAGAAAAATTATTTTGAAGAAGTTTATCTGAATATCCCGGAGACCATGAAATTTATTGAAATTCCGGAAAATAAAACATTGGCGTACAACAATTTTAAATATTCTATCAACTATGAGCTGGTAAAGAACAACAAGCTGAAAATTACCAGGATTGCTGATACACCCTGGGATAATATTAAAGTCGGGCAGTATACCGAATTTAAAAAATTCGTAGAAGAGGCTATGAATGCAGAAAACCAGATTTTAGGGTATAAATAAAAACAAAAGCTTACAAATTAATTGTAAGCTTTTTTTATTTAAAAATGAAATTTTCAGTTCGTTTTTTATCTTCATCCAGTTTTTCAATCAGTTTTTCAAGACCTTCAAATTTAATTTCATCGTGCAGGAAATCCCTGAAGGCAACGGTAATTTTTTCGTCATAAATATCTCCGTTAAAATCAAGAATATACACTTCAACAGTGAGCTTTTCTCCATTCACAGTAGGATTGGTCCCGATACTCAGCATTCCTTTGTATTGCTGATTTTTAAGAAAAACTTCTACAATATAAGCACCTTTTTTCGGCAAAAGTTTAACCTGATCTGTTTCGATATTGGCAGTTGGATAACCAATGGTGCGCCCTATTTTTTTACCATGAACAACTGTTCCGGAGACAGAGTAGGAATAGCCGAGCATTTCGTTGGCCTCAATAATATTCCCCGATAAAAGAGCATTTCGAACTTTGGTGGAACTGATGTTATTTTCATGAATATTAATGGCTTCCATCTGCTCAACTTCAAAATCCAGTTCTTTGGAAAGTTTCTGAAGCAGTTCAAAATTTCCGCTTTTATTTTTACCGAAAGAATGGTCATAACCAATAATAAGATACTTAATATTAAGTTTATCAACCAAAATTTTTCTTACAAATTCCTCGCCGGTAAGATTTCTGAATTCTTCATCAAATTCTTTTAAAAATAAAGTGTCAATACCATATTTTTCCATAAGAAATTTTTTCTCGTCCAGCGTATTGAGAAGCTTTAAATCTTCATTCGGATTAAAAACAAATCTTGGATGAGGCCAGAATGTAAGTATTGCTATTTCAAGGTGATTCTCCGTACCTACTTTTATTAATTCATCGATTATACTTTTATGCCCGAGATGTACCCCGTCGAACATCCCTAAAGATAATGCTAAAGGTTTTTGAGACGTATAATCATTAAAATTCCTGAAAACTTTCAAAATGAAAAAATTTTGACTGCAAATATAAGCAAACTAATGTAACAATATAGCAATGTATTAATTTAACAATATATAAAGCCAGCACTTTCTATCACCAGCGATTTAATTGGTAAACTGTATATTGCTACATTGAATAAAAGTATGATAAAAATCTGTTTTTTACCAATTGCGGGTTAAGCAAGAATCATTATATTTGCACCAAGAAAAAATTTAGCAATGGCAAACCAAATTAAAGGTAAAATTTCTCAAATTATTGGTCCGGTAATCGACGTTGTCTTTACTGATGTGGAAGCAGTTCCAAGCATTTATGACGCGTTAGAAATTACAAAGGATAACGGTGAAAAAGTAGTTTTAGAGGTAGAACAGCATATTGGAGAAGATACGGTAAGATGTATCGCAATGGATGCTACTGATGGTCTTAAAAGAGGGCAGGATGTAATCGGATACGGAAATCCTATTACAATGCCAATCGGAGAGGCTGTAAACGGAAGACTTTTCAACGTTGTTGGTGATGCTATCGACGGGCTTCAGAATATTTCTAAGGATGGAGGACTTCCTATCCACAGAGAAGCTCCAAAATTTGATCAACTTTCAACTTCTGCTGAAGTTTTATTTACAGGTATTAAAGTAATCGACCTTATCGAGCCTTATGCAAAAGGGGGGAAAATCGGTTTGTTCGGTGGTGCTGGTGTAGGTAAAACCGTATTGATCCAGGAGTTGATTAATAATATTGCAAAAGGACACGGAGGTCTTTCTGTTTTCGCCGGAGTAGGTGAAAGAACGAGAGAAGGAAATGACCTTTTGAGAGAGATGTTGGAATCAGGAATCATCAAATATGGTGAAGATTTCATGCACTCTATGGAAAACGGAGGTTGGGATCTTTCTAAAGTAGATTTGGAAGCTATGAAAGAATCTAAAGCGGCATTCGTTTTCGGACAGATGAATGAGCCACCTGGTGCAAGAGCGAGAGTAGCACTTTCCGGTCTTACATTAGCTGAATATTATAGAGACGGTGGTGAAAGCGGACAAGGTAGAGACGTACTTTTCTTCGTAGACAACATCTTCCGTTTTACACAGGCTGGTTCTGAGGTATCTGCACTTCTTGGTCGTATGCCATCTGCGGTAGGTTACCAACCGACGCTTGCTTCTGAAATGGGTGCGATGCAGGAAAGAATTACTTCAACTAAAAATGGTTCAATTACTTCAGTACAAGCGGTTTACGTACCTGCGGATGACTTAACTGACCCGGCTCCGGCAACTACATTTGCCCACTTGGATGCAACAACGGTACTAGATAGAAAAATTGCTTCTTTAGGTATTTATCCAGCGGTAGATCCATTGGCTTCTACTTCAAGAATCCTTGCTCCAGAAGTAATCGGTGAAGAACATTATAACTGTGCTCAGAGAGTAAAAGAAATTCTTCAGAGATACAAAGCACTTCAGGATATCATCGCCATCCTTGGTATGGAAGAACTTTCTGAAGAGGACAAATCAGTGGTTTACCGTGCAAGAAAAGTTCAGAGATTCTTGTCTCAGCCTTTCCACGTAGCAGAACAGTTTACAGGTATTCCTGGATCTTTAGTAGATATTAAAGATACCATCAAAGGATTTAACATGATCATCGATGGAGAATTGGATCACTTGCCGGAAGCAGCTTTCAACCTGAAAGGTACCATCGAAGAAGCAATCGAAGCCGGACAAAAAATGTTAGCTGATAACGCATAATAATGCTAATTGCTGATAGCCCATAGCTATTAGCCAAAAGCCAAAAGCAATTAAAATGAATATAAAAATTTTAACACCAGAATACGTAGTTTTTGAAGGAGAAGTAGACTCGGTATTATTGCCTGGAAAAAATGGTGAATTCCACATCATGAAAAACCACGCAGGAATTGTTTCTTCTTTGATCGGTGGTAAAGTGAAATTGTACACAAAGTCTGTTGATGAAGCGTATAATAAGTATTTTACCAAAGAAAATGAGAAAGATTCTGTTTTTTCTTATCCTATCAAAAGCGGTGTTGTAGAATTTAATCATAATAAAGGAATTATCCTTTGTGAATAATTAAATGAAAAGCTAAATATATTTTTCAAGAAAGTGTAACTTTGGTTACACTTTTTTTATGTTATGTAAAATCTGGTTTTATGAAGAAGAGTTTAATTATCATGTTTACAATTCTGGGTTTTTTGCTTCATGCTCAAACAGTAAAAATCAAAAGAGGAATTGTAACGCTTGAAGGTGTGCACGTTGCCAAAGTTTTTAATAAATCTAATGTCTATACTTTTATGGATCTTAAAGAGACTCCGATCTACACTGTGGAATTTGTAGATAAAAGTATAGTAGACTCTGTAAGAGACAGTTATATTAAATTAAACAGAATTTATAATAAGGATAAAACACTTGAGCTGGATTATGTTTCACCATCTGCATTTTCGGGGGAAGAAAAATCTGCTGCTTATACCTGTGTAAAAAGCCTGAAGATTATTGACGAAAGAGGAATCAATATCAAAAATTTAGATGAACTTTTCAAAACTGCTCCTAAAAGAAAACTTGATAGCAAAACGAAAGATGCATATACCA
Source organism: Chryseobacterium sp. PET-29 (assembly GCF_025736815.1). Lineage (NCBI taxonomy): Bacteria > Pseudomonadati > Bacteroidota > Flavobacteriia > Flavobacteriales > Weeksellaceae > Chryseobacterium > Chryseobacterium sp. PET-29. The sequence continues at coordinate 848,655 of NZ_CP107053.1, forward strand.
CCAGAAGCAAAATTGATAAATTAAATATAACCGTCAATAATGTCGGTGAAATATTAAGTAATGGAAAACCAGTAGGTTATTTTACCAATTTGCCTGTAAGCTTTGGATCTGAAGATACGATTACTGATAAAACTTTTGTAGATATTGAAATTTATGATGCCAACAGCAAATACATCGGAAAATACATTACCACTACAAAACAAATTAAAACAGCTGGTGGAAAAACGTTTACCTTATACAGGGAAATGTCAGGACGTGCATCTCTTCTGAAATTTCCAACCTATAAAGCCATAGCCGAAAGAATGGCAATTCTGGATCCGAATTTTATCAAAATCCAGGAAAAAGTAATTGTAGGAGAAGTTAAAAGAGATGGTATTGAGAAATGATGGTAGAAATTTGCATTAATATAGCTTGAATAGTTTTAAAAATTATAGAAAACTTCGGAAATAATCTGGAGTTTTTTTTATTTTAAGAATATTATTAAAAATTTACAGACTCAAAATTACTCCATTTTCTTTCAATTGCTGCATCGGTTTTGAAAACCAGAATAATTCAAAATTTTCAAAATTTTCTTCAAAATCAGATTTAAGTTGCTGAAGTGTAGGCTTTTTCATATTTTCAACTGAGTATTCACTGAATATTTTTATCAGCCATGCAGCATGCAGCTCATCAAAGTCAGCAGTTACAATATTGGTTTTTAAGTGTACTGTAATTTTCGTGTACGCATAATTGTACTTCTTTTTTGTTTTTATTCGATTCTCAGCGATTACGTTTTTGGCTAAAAAAATTATTTTCGAATTTCCTTTAAATGTAAAATCATCATTTTCAAGCAAGGCATCATGAATATAATCCGGATGAACGGTTGTTCTTGGAATTTTAAAATCAAACCATTCCTGAAGAGGAAGCTCAAAATTAATTCCGTGCATATAATTGAAAAGTGATTTTTTTAAACCCAAACTAAATTTTCCATGATTGATTCCTGTGCGATCTGTAAAATCCACATCATTGTTTGCAAAATAAATTTCCTGTTTTATTGGGGTAACTCCAAATTCTTCAGGATTTAATCCGACAGGTGAGTGGGCAGTCATTGCAAACTGGTGCCAGAATCCACTTTGCAAAATTCCCATTTCAAAAAGCTGGCGAACCATTTCCAGGGAATCCACTGTTTCCTGAACGGTCTGAGTAGGATAACCATACATGAGATAAGCATGGATCATGATTCCTGCTTCCGTAAAATTTCTGGTCACTTTCGCAACCTGTTCAACTGAAATTCCTTTATCGATCAATTTCAGCAAACGATCACTTGCCACTTCAAGTCCTCCCGAAACAGCAACGCATCCGGAAAGTTTTAGAAGAAAACATAAATCCTGGGTGAAACTTTTTTCAAAACGAATATTAGTCCACCAGGTTACTACAAGATTTCTCCGCAGAATTTCTAAAGCAACTTCTCTCATCAAAGCCGGAGGTGCTGCTTCATCCACAAAATGAAATCCTGTTTCCCCGGTTGTACGAATCAGTTCTTCCATTCTGTCTACAAGAATTTTTGCAGAAACAGGCTCATAGATTTTAATATAATCTAAAGAAATATCGCAGAAAGTACATTTCCCCCAATAGCATCCGTGAGCCATTGTCAGTTTGTTCCATCTTCCGTCGCTCCATAAACTGTGCATCGGATTGGCAATTTCAATCACCGAAATGTATTGGTCCAGCAATAAATCTGAATAATCGGGAGTTCCGATGTCGGCTTGTTTATAATCGTGCCTGGAAGAATTATTTTTATAGGTAACTTTTTCATTTTCAATTAAAAAAGTTCTTTTGAACTGAGATTCTTCACTTTGTTCAGAATGACAAATATTTTCATAAAGCAGTTCGATTGGTAGTTCTCCGTCATCCAAAGTAATGAAATCAAAAAATTCAAAAACCCTTTGATCTTTAACTTCGCGCAATTCAGTATTTGGAAAACCACCACCCATTGCTGTTTTTATGTGTGGATAATTTTCTTTAATGAATTTTGCACATCGGAATGCAGAATATAAATTTCCTGGAAAAGGAACTGAAAAGCAAACCAGCTTTGGCTGAGCAGAAGCTAATTTTTCATTGAGTACTTTTAAAGTGATTTTGTCAATAAATGTCTCATTCCCAATAATTTTTGCATAAAGTTCATCAAACGAATTGGCACTTTTTCCCAAACGTTCCGCATATCTGCTAAAACCGAAATCGGGATCAATATTCTCTACAATATAATCTGAAATATCTTCTAAGTATAAGGTTGCCAAATGTTTAGCTTTATCCTGAAGCCCCATATTTCCGAAAGCAAATTCCATATCATCCAGTTGGTTGAAACGTGAAGCTTCCGGAAGAAAATTCATGGAACAGATCTGTCTTGCCAGGGTTGGTGTTTTGCCCTGCAGGAAAGAAATTACCTGATCGATGGTCTTGATATATTCGTCCCGTAATGAAAAAATACGCTGTGAATTTTCAGAAATATCGCTGATCTCAATTTCTTTGTTGAAAATGTTGCTGATTCCGTTTTTGGAAAATAACTCCAAAATAACCTCAATTCCCAAATCTGCCTGGAAAGATGAAATGTTTTTAGTGTTCAAAAAACCTTTGATATAAGCGGTAGCAGGATAGGGTGTATTAAGTTGTGTAAAAGGCGGAGTGATTAGAAGCAGGTCTTTCAACAGTAAAATTTTTGCAAAGTTAAGGTTTTCAGAATATATTAGTTCAAAAAAAAACCACTGATCATTCAGTGGTTTTAATGTATACTTTTTAAATTTCTTTAAAACTTAAACCTTGTTCGGCAAGCAGTTTTTGCTCCTGATCTTTATAATGACCGCCAACAAGTTTATCGTGAATAGCCTCAAAAGCGGCTAGTGTTTCATTAATTTCAGAATCGGTATGTGATGCTGTAGGAATTAATCTTAGTAGAATCATTCCTTTAGGTATCACAGGATAAACTACTACAGATGTGAAGATTCCATAGTTTTCTCTCAAGTCTTTCACTAAAAGGGTTGCTTCCACTGGAGTTCCCTGCATCATTACCGGAGTTACACATGTGTTGGTATCACCAATGTTGAAACCTCTTTCTTTTAAACCGTTTTGAAGCTTGTGGGTATTTTCCCAAAGCTTCGCTTTGATTTCAGGTCTTGTTCTTAACAGTTCCAGTCTTTTCAAACCTCCTATTACCATTGGCATTGTTAGAGACTTAGCAAAGATCTGAGATCTTAAATTGAACTTCAGGTATCTGATAATTTCTTTATCACCTGCGATAAAAGCCCCGAACCCGGCCATTGATTTTGCAAAAGTAGAGAAGTATACATCGATCTGATCCTGGCATCCCTGCTCTTCACCAGCCCCGGCCCCGGTTTCACCCAGTGTTCCGAATCCGTGTGCATCATCAACCAATAACCTGAATTGATATTTTGATTTTAATTCACAGATTTCTTTCAGTTTTCCCTGCTGTCCTCTCATCCCGAAAACCCCTTCAGTAATTACAAGAATACCGCCTCCGGTTTCTTCGGCTACTTTGGTTGCCCTTTCAAGGTTTTTTTCAAGACTTGCAATATCATTGTGTCTGTAAGTAAATCTTTTTCCTGCGTGAAGACGGACACCATCCACGATACATGCATGAGAGTCAACATCATAAACGATAACGTCATTTCTTCCTACCAAGGCATCAATGGTAGAAACCATTCCCTGGTATCCGAAGTTTAATAAATAGGCAGATTCTTTTTGTACAAAATCAGCAAGCTCTTTTTCCAATTGCAGGTGTTGCTCCGTTTCTCCGGACATTGCTCTTGCACCCATCGGGTAAAACATTCCGAATTCTGCGGCAGCTTTCGCATCAGCTTCCAACACTTCCGGGTGGTTACACATTCCAAGATAGTCGTTCGCACTCCAGAAAATAACTTCTCTTCCCTGAAATCTCATTCTCGGGCCGATAGGTCCTTCTAATCTCGGGAAAATAAAATACCCTTCACCATAATCTGCAAATTGTCCAAGAGGTCCTGGATTTTCTTTTATTCTGTCAAAAATATCCAACATTTTTATTAATATTTTAAGTAAAAAAGCCTTTTGTGGTTACAAAAAGGCTTGATTTGTATAACTTTTTTATCCTTATTTAATAAATTCGGTTTTAAAAACTTCATCGTAGTTGTGAACACAGTTGTTTACAAAACCCTGCTCTGCCATCCATTTATCACTGTATACTTTGGTAATATATCTGGAACCGTGATCAGGATAAATCAAAACTACCATATCATTTTCTGAAAATTCGTGAGACTGGGCATATTGTATTAATGCCTGGGTAACCGCTCCTGTAGTATATCCTCCCATAATAGCTTCTTTCAGGGCGATCTCACGGGTTCTGTAAGCAGACATTTCGTCGTTTACCCTTACAAATTCATCTACTTTATCGAAAAGAAGGGCAGAAGGAATTAAATTTTTTCCCATTCCTTCAATCTGGTAAGGATGCACGTCTTCTTTATGAATTTCTCCTGTTTCATGATAGCTTTTTAAAATAGATCCGTCTGCATCAACACCAATGATTTTGATGTTTGGATTTTTCTCTTTTAAAAATTTTGCTGATCCGGACAGTGTTCCGCCGGTTCCCGTGCACGCAAAAAGGTGAGTAATTTTACCTTGCGTCTGTTCCCAGATTTCAGGGCCGGTAGTCTGATAATGTGCATCAATATTCAGTTCGTTGAAGTATTGATTGATGTATACTGAATTGGGTGTTTCTGAAGCTATTCTTTTGGCAACTTCATAATATGATCTCGGATCATCTGCAGGAACGTTGGCAGGACAAATATAAACAGTAGCTCCCAATGCCTTCAGATAGGCAATTTTCTCAGGCTTAGTTTTATCACTTACTGCAAGAATACATTTATATCCTTTAATAATGCAAACCATAGCGATTGAGAATCCTGTATTTCCCGATGTAGTTTCTACGACTACGGAATCTTCTCTTAATAAACCTTTTTTCTCAGCGTTTTCTATAATATGAAGTGCGATTCGATCTTTTGTGGAATGTCCAGGATTATATGATTCTAACTTGGCATAAACAGTTGCAGGAATTTCTTTCGTCACAGTGTTAATCTTCACCATAGGAGTATTTCCTATTAGGCCAAGTATATTATCGTAAACATTACTCATTATTTGTTATTTTTCAATAAAAATCTGTCGGCAAAAATACAAAAAAATAAATTTATTTCTAAACTTTTGTTTTGATTTCTAACCTCTAAAATAGATAAAAAAAATTTTATATTACTATTCAACAGATAAACTTTTCAAAAAACGAGCCAAATTCTTTAAATTTTGTTAAAAACCGCCTTAAATCATAGAAAAGCCTTATTTTCGCGTAATTGATTTAATACTATGAAAAATTGGACTTTCAGGCGATGGAACACCGTTCTAGGATGGGTAGTTTTCGTCATTGCATTTATTACATACTTGTCCACCATAGAACCGAATTTCAGTTTTTGGGATTGTGGCGAGTATATTTCCTCGGCGGTAAAACTTGAAGTAACGCATGCTCCCGGAGCCGCATTATTTCAGATTGTGGGTGCTGTGGCAGCCATGTTTGCATTGGGAAATGGCGAAAATTATTCTATCGTAATCAATGCGATGTCCGCATTGTTCAGTGCGTTTACGATCCTGTTTTTATTCTGGACTATCACTCATTTGGTGAGAAGACTTTTAAATAAGGATTTTGACGAAATTACCAAACATCAGGAAATTTCCATTCTTTTTGCGGGAATTGTAGGAGCTTTATGTTTTACCTTTTCAGATACCTTCTGGTTTTCCGCGGTGGAAGGGGAAGTATATTCCATGGCTTCTATGTTTATTGCACTGTTAGTCTGGTTGATTACCAAATGGGAAAATGAGTACCAGCTTCCGGACAATGAACGATGGATTATTCTGATATTCTTTATTCTGGGACTTTCTGTAGGAGTACACATGATGTGTATGCTTGCGATTCCTGCTGTATGTTTTATTTATTATGCCAGAAAATACACTTTTACCTGGAAAAATTTTATCTGGGCCAACGGTATAACGCTTTTAATTCTGGCGATTGTTTTTAAAGGAATTTTCCCGTTCATCATGACCATGTTCGGAAAACTTGAAATTTTCTTTGTTAATGGATTAGGTTTGCCTTTCCATTCAGGAACAATTGCTGCGTTTATCATTATGATTGCGATCTGTTATTTCCTCATTTCCTACACCAGAAAGATGAAGAGAAATATATTTCAGACCATCGCTTTATCTGTAGTATTTATGATGATTGGTTTTTCATGCTGGATGGTGATTCCTATCAGGGCAAATGCCAATCCGCCGATGAACCTTAATGATCCGGACAACGCTATCGGGATGCTGGATTATTACAATAGAGAACAGTACGGTGACTGGCCAACGATTTACGGTCAAAACTATACCGCTTATCTTGATGCTAAAGGAATTGAAAAAAATGAAGACGGAAGCTTCAAGACACAAAAAACCGGTGAGATCTATGAAAAGGATGAGAAAACCGGAACGTACAGAAAGACCGGAGACCGCTTCAACTATGTATTCAATAAAGCGCATGTCGGTTTTATGCCGAGAATGTTTAATGAAGATAAAGATGTTATGGCCAACTACATTTCTATGTACGGCGCGCCAGACTTTAGCTTTAATTATGGCAACGAAGATGTTTCAGACAGCCCTGAAGCAAAGCAGATTTTTGATGAACTCAGAAAAAAATATGAAGATAAAACGATTACTGCTTCCGATTATTTAAAAGTAAGACCGTACGATCTTATCAATGTTCAGAGACCTTCTTTAGGACAGAATTTGGATTATTTTATTACTTTCCAGAATGGATATTACTTTGTACGATACCTGATGTGGAATTTTGTAGGACGTCAGAATGATCTTGAAGGAAATATGGAAAGCACTCGTGGAAACTGGATTTCCGGAATTTCTTTTATTGATGATTCCATTGTAGGAAATCAGGATAAAATGCCTGCAAAATTTAAAAATGAAAGTACGGTGAAATTTTTCTTTTTACCACTGCTTTTAGGACTTATCGGCTTCTTTTTCCAATTGAATAAAGACTTCGGCAGATTCTATGCCATGCTTTCAATTTTCGTATTAATGAGTGTGGGAATCATTTTCTATACCGGTGTAAAACCATTTGAACCAAGAGAAAGAGATTATGCAATGGTGGGTTCGTTTTATGTTTTTGCCATCTGGATTGGCTTGGGTGCGGCGGCCATTCTCTGGTTCCTGCAGTCTAAAGTTAAATCTAACGCAGCCAATATCGTTGCGGGAGTGGTTCTTTTGGGAGTACCTTTTATGATGGGCTTCCAGAATTATAATGTACATAACAGGCACAATCGGTATACCTCATATGACTATGGATATTCTGTATTGAAATCTTTGCCTAAGAATGATATTTTATTCGTGTATGGTGATAATGATACATATCCGGTTTGGGCGATCCAGGAGACGGAGCAGTTCAGAGACGACGTAAAAGTGGTTAACTTTACCCTTGCTTCCACTCCATGGAATATTGATCAGATCAAAAGAAGAACATATAATGCGGCGGCTGTTCCGGGTGTTTTAACGCATGATGATTACAGAGACGGTACCAACGACCAGATCTATATGATGAAAAAACAAGATTGGGAAGGGGTTTTCTCAATGCTTAAAGAACAGGGAGCTCCTGAAACAGAGTTTGCGGAATTCAGAAAATATCTTGTTCAGGATTCTATGACGATGAAAGAAGCTCTGAATTTTCTTAAACATTCATCTTCTGCGAAAAATGAGCTTCTGAAAATGTATTTCGGAGAGGAAAAATATGAAAAATACAATATTTTACCGGTTAATAAATTCATTCTTCCTGTAAATAAAACCAATGCGGTAAATTCAGGGATTATCAATGCAGCTGATCTCCCGAACACAGTAAATCAGATCATGATTACGTACAAAGCTAATACATTGTATAAAAACAATCTGATTATGCTTGATATTTTGGCTAATTTCGACTGGAAAAGGCCAATCAGTTTCTCTTCAGGAGGAATCTACGACAGTGAGAATGTTTTCTATCTGGATGAATATCTTCAATTCGACGGATTTAGCTACAGGCTGATTCCTATCCATACTCCTCAGACACCGGACGGTGAATTGGGAAGAGTAGATGCGAATTCTTTATATAATGTTGTTAAAAACTTCAGATGGGGTAATTTTAAAGATCTGAATACACATTTCGATGAGACGGCTACTTCCAATATCATCAGCTACAGATCTTCTGCAAGCAGAGCAGCGGCGGCGTTGGCTACAATGGGACAAAAAGGAAAAGCAATTGAACTTCTTGATCTGGCATCAAGGGAGATTCCTGCAGAAAAATATAATGATCCTCGTTCATTGAGTTCATTGGTTTACGGATATATCGTTTCAGGTCAGGAAAGTAAAGGATTAAAGCTGGCAGAAGTACTGAAGAAAGGTATTTTTGAAGAATACGATTACTATATGAGTCTCAGCAAGTCGGATCAGAACTATCTGAGAAGGCAGATCAGAACAAAGCCGATGGAATATTCATTAGTCATTTCTGCGGTTACGGATGCTTACACTCGAATTGGACAGAAAGAAAAAGCATATGATTATCTCGTAAAATCCATTGAACCAATCGACAAGAAATTCAATACTTTTGTTGAAAATCTTAAAGAAATGGGCAAGGAAAAAGCAATGAATGAATCTGAGCAGGTACAGAAGATCACACCATTCTACCAATATTTATTTGATATTATGGAACCTTTTGACTCCACTTATTCGAAAGAAAAGGAAAGCCAGATTACCAACGCAATCATTAAAGCGACACAATAATAAATAAAAACGGAACTTCGGTTCCGTTTTTTTTATGTTGGGAATCAAATAATTAAAAAGAGTATATTTGTCCTGACAAAGAAACACAATGAAAGAAATAAAAAATCATAGAATCCCGGTTTATGCGGTACTTGTTACAGTACTTTTAAAATTATTATTTTTATTAACCCGCTACATTCAGGAAGATGCATTCATTACCTGGAGGGTTGCTCAGAATCTCCTGGATTACGGAGTAATCGGATTCAACGGGAATGATAAAATTTCAGCTTCCACAACGCATTTATATGTTTTTGTCTCTTATATTTTTAACCTGATTTTCGGAAAGGAAAATTTTATTGAGCCGCTGCTTATTTTCAATTCGATACTTTTTACTATCGGCAGCCTTTTTCTCTCACATCTGTTGCTGAAAAATGTCTGGAATAAAGCTCTATTTATTTTTTTAATAGGAATTTTGCCACCGGCTATAAAAATTTCGATTCTCGGAATGGAATACGGCATTCTCTTCTTTCTTGAAATGATGCTTTTGTATTATGGTTTTGGTAAAAGTAAAAAATGGGCTCAGATCGTATTGCCGGTCTTAATTATATTCACCAGAATTGATACCGTAATTTTTCTGGGAGTTGTCTTTATCATTGATATTTTATGGAATAAAAAAATACGCTGGCTTTATATTTTTGGCGGAATTTTAGGGGCGGCCGGTTTATTGGCCTTTAACTGGCTGTATTTCGGAGAAATTGTTAATAATACGATTGTCGCTAAAAAACTGGCCTATGATAAATATTATACATTCCATCAAAACCTGGATCATTTTATACAGAATTTCGGAAATTTCTGGGGAATGCTCAAGCTTCCGGGAAATTTCAATCCGTTCACTATTGTATTGCTTGTTTTTGAATGGCTTTGTTTTATTTATTTAATCAGGCAAAAAGAAAAGAGAAACTTTTTCTTATGGATTATTTTCATTTTCGGATGGGTAAAACAGCTGATTTTCCTGTCTCAGAAAAGTATGTTCGACTGGTATTACTGGGTGCCTCAGATTTTACTTTTTGTTCCTGTTTTACTTTTTGTTCTCGAGCAGAAAATAAAAAGAAACCTCTGGCTGACATTATTAATAATATTCTACAGCATTCCTATGCTGACTTTTCAGACAGTTCATGCGATCGCTACCGGAAATGGTGAATGGAACTACAGACGTACAATAGGTCTTTTTTTAAATTCTTATGAAAAAGATAAAAATCAATGGATTTTTCTTGAACCGGCAGGGTATGTTCCTTATTTTTCAGGACTGAAAACAATTGATGAAGTAGGGCTGGTTGACAAAAAAGTTCAGGATGAAATCAGAAAAGACAAAAAGAACTTTTGGATCAACACAATAAAGAACAGAAAGCCCAAATATCTGCTCTCTTATGATGATTTATTTAAATCTGAAAATGCAGAATATATAAAACTTCATTATAAACTCATCAAAGAATTCCGTGTGAAAGATCATTTGAGAAGTAATCATTTTATTTTGCAGAAAATCTATATTTTAAAACCTTCCGGGTCAGATTACAATTTATATGAAAGAATTGATTAATTTCGAAAGATTTTCAACGTCATAATTTAAATTAAAAAATGAAATACTGTGCATTTTTGCGGGGAGTGAATGTGAAAGGGACCAATATGAAAATGGCCGAAGTAGGTGATGTATTCAAAAAGGCAGGAGCAGAGAATGTAATTTCGGTACTTGCTTCAGGGAACATTCTTTTCACCTCGGAAAAAAAACCGGAAGAATTAAAAAACATTCTTGAAAAAGCAATGTCTGATCATTTTTCATATGAAGCTTTTTTATTTATAAAATCTCAACCCGAAACCGAAAAGTTCTGGAACGGAAATCCTTTTGCAAAAAATGAAAACCTTCATTGCTACAGTTTTATCGGAAATGAGGGAATTGAAAATATTTTGATGAAGGAATTTGAATCTGCAGCGAAAACTCCGCAGGAAGAAGCTAAAATCATTGATCATATTTTTTACTGGCAGGTACCGAAAGGAAATACTCTGGATTCTGTATTCGGTAAAATTTTAGGTAAGAAAAGTCTTAAAGATCAATTTACGAGTAGAAACATCAATACTTTTGAGAAGATTTTAAAAGCATTCAGCAAAATGTGATTTTGAAAATACTGAGCTTTTTCTAATCGGTTCTGCCAAATAAGAACTGAAATTCTGTCGAAATTCTTTACATGCTTATTATCAAAAATTCAAATTTGTAAATGATTATTCACTGATTTGAAAATTCACATATTCTCTCTCTCGGAAAATAAATTCTAAAATTCTTACAAGTATTTAAGTTGTACAAATTATTTTTAAGATGTACACTTTTCTGGAAAATAATTGTTTCATACCAGAAAACGTGACAAAATAATATAATTGTTACTATAACGCAGTAATACTATGAATACGATCTGCTTCTTATTATAAATTAATGATTTATGTAGTTCATAATAAAAATAATTCACATTTTTTATCTCTATTGATTACAATCATAAAAAACAATTTCAGAATACTTTAGTTTTGTTCTCAGATTATTGAAATATTTTAAACGACCTGATGTAAAGGATAAAGGCAGCATTAAAGGAACTGGCGTGGTATGTATGTGGTATTTTAATTCAGGAAAATTTTAATCATTTTTTCTTTCTTTGTCTTTACCTAAAATATAATCGCATTTTTTGTGAAAATATTTTAAAATTAAATGCAAAAAGCAGGAAAAACGTAATTACTACTAAGACAGGCCAATTTTCAAAATGATAAAATATCAAGCATAAAAATAAAAACTTTAAAAAACGGGGAATAACTCTTAGGAGGTTTTTATAAAAAAAAATAATGCTGAAGCTTACAACAGGAATTAGTAGAGATGAGAAAACATTATGAAAAACGAAAAGACTGAATTCAATTTAGAAGATTTAAACCAAAAGATTTTTGTGCAGGATGAAATTTTGGCATTAGCAAAAGAAAATTCTCCACGTCTGTTGAGCAAATTCAGATTAGTGGATCCGGACTTTTTTAAGAAATTGTCTGGTATTCAGCCCAATTTAAAAAATTCTGAGCTTATTTTTTGTATCTATTTAAAGCTCAATTTAACAACAAAGGAGATTGCAACCTATACTTTTGTTACTCCTAAAGCCATTCAAAACAGGAAGAACAGGCTGAGAAAAAAATTGAATATTGCATCTAATATTGATATTTATAAATGGTTTAATGAACTTTAAACCATTTTTTATTTTTAAAACTGCAGAATTGCTTTGTCCAGATCATGATACAACAAAATCTTCCAATGATTTTCAATTGCTTCTTTTTGCCATTTCAATCTTAGTTCCATCGCTTTTCTTCCATCAAAATCACTTTTATAAGCCAGATGATATTTCAGATAGGACTCTTGCGGAAGGTCATCAGCTCCGTAAAAAACGGTTTCTTCACCATCTTTTATCCAGAAAACCTGCATGAAAGGAGTATGGCCGCCGGCAACCTCAAAATAAATTTCATCCGTAATAGATCCGCCGTCTTCATCCATCCATACAATATTGTCCAGACTGATCAGTTTTTCCAGAGTGTCAAAATCAAAAGAGTGGCTGTCCCTGTTGTTCATAGCATATTCTAGTTCCCGTTTTTGTATGAATATTTCAGCATTGGGAAAGGTTGCTTTAAAATTTTCTCCTGTACGCGTAACAGTAGTCTCAATATGATCTTTATGCAGATGTGAAAGCAATATTTTGGTTACCTTTTCCGGTGCAATATTTTCATTTTCCATAAGCTCGGAGATAACGGTCTTTCCTGATTCGTTTTTCCAACCGATTCCTGCATCCAGCAAAATAACATCTTTTTCTGTAGTAATGAGATAAGGAGTTACAGACATTTTAATTCCTTTTGCCGTATGGATATTTTCTTCTGTTAAGAGGGTGAAATTTTTGTTTTTATTTGTAGAAAAATTTCCTTCTTTCAGCGGTATAATCTTCATGGTGCAAATTTCTTTATAAATTCTGATTCCGGAAACCTTTTCCATCAATTAGAATCATCGCTAAAAGCGATAAAAGTTCAGGTATTGTTTATCATAAAATAAGTATTTTTGTGTCGTTAATTCCGCACATCCTTAAACAATATTATGCAGTTGAATTCTACCGGTGGGATCTCACGTACTGTAATATGGCTCATGACCATCATTTCAGGGCTTGTTGTAGCAAATATCTATTATAACCAACCTTTACTTTCATTGATTTCGGAAGATCTGCAGGTTTCCGAATCTGCAGCAGGAAAAATCTCCGTGCTTACCCAGCTGGGATATGCAGCCGGGCTTTTACTGATTGTTCCGCTAGGAGACAAACTATTCCGTAAAAAGCTTATTCTTATAGATTTGCTGTTAGTATTTTTTTCATTGGTCTGGATGACATTTGCAAAGGAACTGTGGATGCTGTATATTGCCAGCCTGCTCATAGGAGTAACCTCTGTAATTCCTCAGCTGTTTATACCTATCGCAGCGGAACTTTCAACGGATAAACAAAAATCATCAAATATCGGATTGGTTATGTCCGGACTCTTGCTGGGAATACTTTTGTCCCGTTTCATCGGGGGTGTTGTTGGAGAAATCTGGGGCTGGAGAACCATGTTCGGAATAGCATCAGGAATGATGATCTTTGTTTGGATTGCTGTATATACCTTACTTCCTGAACTTCCCCCGAATTTTAAGGGAACCTATGGCGATCTGATGAAATCGGTATTTCACCTGGCTAAAACACAGCCTGTTTTACGGCTCGCCTCATTCCGCGGAGCAATGGCTTTCGGTTCCATGTGCGCGCTGTTTACGACTTTAGTTTTCCACATGGAAAAACCACCGTTTAATGCCGGTTCATCAGTGGTGGGGAGTTTTGGTCTGGCCGGAGCAGCCGGAGCTTTAGCTGCAGCAAGGGTTGGAAAGCTGCAAAAAATATTCGATCTGAACAGAATTATTATTTATGCTTTATCAGTAGTATTGATCAGTTGGGCATTTACTTATTTCGCCGGGGAAACCTATTGGGGACTTATTGTGGGTGTTGTTCTGGTAGATCTTGGCGTTCAATCTGCCCATATTATGAATCAGACAGACTTCTTTTTAATAAAATCCAATGCTGTAAACAGGCTCAATACCGTTTATATGGTGTCTTATTTTATAGGCGGCTCTCTGGGAACATGGCTTGCTTCCGTTGCGTGGCATTATTACCAGTGGGGCGGTGTCTGTTTTGTAGGAACAGCAATGGGCGCTCTGGCTTTAACGGCGCATCTCCTTTTCAGCAGAAAAATAAATAAAATATAAATAATTAAACTAAATAAATACGATGAAAGTAGAAATCTGGTCAGACGTCATGTGTCCGTTTTGCTATATCGGGAAAAATAATTTTGAAAAAGCGCTTGAAAAACTGCCTTTCAAAGATGAAATAGAAGTAGAATGGAAAAGCTTCCAGCTTGATCCAACACTGAATCCTCAGGAAATAAAAACAACCTTTGACTATTTCAGAGAGAAAAAAGGAGTACCTGAAGTTCAGGCAAAACAGATGGTAGAACAGGTTTCACAGATGGGAAATACGGCAGGAATCAGCTTTAATTTTGACAAAGCGATCATTACCAATACCTTTTCTGCACACAAATTATTACATTTAGCAAAGAAGTATAAAAAAGCCAATGAGATGGAAGAAGCCCTCTTTATTGCTCATTTCATCGAAGGAAAAAATGTGGGAGATATCAATACACTTGTTGATATTGCCGGCTCTCTGGGAATAAATACAGATGAAGCCCGAAAGGTTTTAACATCAGAAGAATTTGATAATGAGGTAAAACATGATTTTTCCGAAGCGAAAGATCACGGAATTTCAGGAGTTCCTTTTTTTATTTTGAATGGAAAATATGCCGTTTCCGGAGCACAGCCTGTTGATTTTTTCGCCGGTGCGCTTCAGCAGACCTATGACGAAACCGTAGCTCCGCTGAAAAATCTTTCGGGAGATGATAATTCCTGTGGAACAGACGGATGCAGTATTTAGATAATATTCAAATAAAAATCATTTTATGATTACAGTAAATGAAAATCACAGTTTTCCGTTAGACGAAACTCTTTTCGTATTTGCTTTAGATTCTGAAGCAGGAAAAGTCTTTAATGATAAAAATAAACTCATCACTGGCATTGGAAAAGTAAATGCTGCAATGGAGCTGACGAAAGAAATTCACCGGAGAAGGCCAAAGTTAATTATAAACCTCGGTTCTGCCGGAAGCAAGAGTTTCCACAAAGGAGAAGTCGTTTGCTGTACACAATTTATCCAGCGGGATATGGATGTGAGAGGACTTGGATTTAGCCTGTACGAAACACCATTGTCCGGCATTCCGCCTGTTCTCGAATATGGATTAAAAAGAAATGGCCTTCCTGAAGGAATTTGCGGCAGCGGAGACAGCTTTGAAATGAATCATTCTGAAGCAGATTATAATGTTGTTGATATGGAAGCTTACCCGTTAGCATTGATTGCCATGAAAGAAAACATTCCATTCCTCTGCCTGAAATATATTTCCGATGATGCGGGAAGCGAGGCTGCAGATGACTGGACGGTGCAGGTACATCTTGCTTCAGAAGCATTTAATAAAATTTTATTTTTAAAATAGTATGACATCAATAGTTCTGAAAAAAGCTGTTTCAGCAGATCTTCAAACCCTTCAGCAAATTGGAAAGGAAACTTTTTATGAAACGTTTTCAAAACATAACTCAGAGGCAGAAATGCAGAAATATCTGGCTGAAAGTTTCGCTTCAGAAAAAATATTGAAAGAACTTAATACCCCGGAATCACAATTTTTTATCGCGTGGGAAGATGAAAGTCCGGTAGGATATCTGAAAGTAAATTCAGGAAAGGCTCAGACCGAGCTTCAGGACGGGACGGCTATTGAGATCGAAAGAATTTATGTTAAAAGGTCCCATCAAGGTAAAAAAGTAGGACAGCTTCTGTTTGATAAAGCTCTGGAAATTGCTCGACAGCAGAATAAAAAGTACATCTGGCTGGGTGTTTGGGAAGAAAATAAAAAAGCGGTAAACTTTTATACTAAAAACGGTTTTACAGAATTTGATAAACATATCTTCCGCTTAGGAAATGATGAACAGACCGACCTGATGATGAAAAAAGTGCTGGAATAAGATTAGATCTCATAAATTTCGGCATCAGTAAATACATAAAATCTTCCTTTTTTAGGGAGATTTTTGGTGTCAAGCCCGGTGAATTCACTGAATGCAGGTAACAAAAGCTGGTTCTCTGTCACAACAAAACAGGGAAGCTTTATTTTTTTTACCACGGAATTGATTACAAATCCCGGATGAATGTGTCCGGTAATCTGAAACTTAGAATGCTTTTTTTCAAAATCATGAATCAGCATAAAATCTTCAATTTCCATTAATTCAGATTTAAAATTTAAGCATAATTTGGATTCCAGTTTTTTGGAAATCCTGTCGTGGTTTCCTTCAATAAGATGGAATTCAAGATCGTTGTACTGGTTTCTCCAGCTGCAGAATTCATCTACATCAGAATTATCACCGGCGTGCAGAAGGTCTCCAACGACAATAAATTTTTCTGGCTTAAAATATTCAATAAGGATCGAAAGCCGTTCGAGATCATTTTTCATGATCTGGTTGGCTAATGCGATTCCGTTTTTCCGGAAATGAGCTGTTTTTCCGATGTGCAGATCTGAAAGGATAAGGGCTTTCTGCTCTTCCCAGAATAAAGCCCTTTGATTGGTAAGGGTAAATGTTTCCTGACGGATCTTTATTTTTTTTGTCTGTACATTCATTCTTTTCAGAATACTTGTTGATTATTGTGCTTTCAATTCATTTTTCATATTACTTTTAATTCTTTTCGCAGACAGATTAAGAAACCTTTTTACCAGAAATAAAGCGGAAATTGTAAGTCCGAGACCTAATGCAATCCACATTCCGAAAGCTCCCATTTTTAAGGTTACGCAAAGAAAATATCCTAGCGGAATCGTAATAATCCAGTAGGCAATAAAAGTATAGATGGAGGGAACTTTTACATCCTGCATTCCTCTGAGGGTTCCTAACGCAGTAACCTGAATTCCGTCCGAAAGCTGGAATAGAGCGGCAATGATCATTAATTTTGCAGCCAGTGCAATTACTTCAACTTCTTCTTTTTTGGTGAAAAAAGTAGGCAGGATATTTCTCCCCAGGATAAAAACAATTCCGCAGATGGCCATAAAAATAAAAGCGATCTTCAGGTTGTTAATTCCAACTTTTCTTAATTCCGTAAAGTTTTGTTCGCCCAGTTTTCTGCCGATCATCACTGTAGAAGCAACACTGAACCCGATACATAAATTAAATGTAAATGATGCCATGCTTAAAGCAATCTGGTGGGAAGCGATATCATGTGCTGAAATCAGTCCGCAGATAAAAGCTGCACCGGCAAAAGCCGTTACCTCAAAAAACATCTGGAGGGCAGTCGGCAAACCTAATCTCACCATTTTATCAAACATTTTTTTAGAAAACACTTCAATTTTTAAAGAAAAATCTTTGATATAGCGTCTGGTTTTTTCCTGATTCAAAAGGACGAAATACAGGAACACCACCATAAATATTCTGGCAATAAGACTGGCTAATGCGGAACCTTTTACTCCCATTGGCGGAAGCCCGAACAAACCTTTAATGAAAACATAATTTAAAACAATATTGATAATATTCGCAATAATTGTGGCTTTTGTAACACCAATCGTATACGATAACCCTTCCGAAACTTCCCGAAGAGTCTGAAAAGCCATAAAAGGCACAATACTGATTGCCATAATGGTAAGGAAATCTACCGTATCCGGAATAATTTTTTCCGGCTGCCCCGAATGGTAAAGCAACGGCATTGCTAAAAGCAGAACTCCCATTAAAATAATTCCGACTGTCATATTGATGATAAAGCCATGACTGAAAACCGAGTTGATGGTTTTATGGTCATGCTTCGAATGAGCCTCCGAAACAAGCGGCGGAATAGCGAAGGAAAATCCCAAAGCAAGCACAAACATGGAGAAAAAAACAGCATTTCCCAATGAAACAGAGGCAAGTGCATCAGCTCCCAGCAGTTTTCCCACAATAATATTGTCAAAAAGATTTACCGAAACCTGTCCAACCTGTGTAAGCATTACCGGAAGGGCCAGTGTAAGGCATTCTTTTGTATAGTTTTTATTTAAAAAGTTCATAATAGTTTAAGGTTCATATCGTTTTTAATCAAAAAAAATTGCAGTAACATTTGATACTGCAATTTTCATAATTTATTTGAAGTAATACTTACATTATTTCCTTACAAAACTTGCAACGTCGTCGGCAGAAACAGTGTTTCCTCCTAAAATGATCAGCCTTTCCACAACGTTTCTCAGCTCTCTGATATTTCCTGTCCAGGAAAGTGCTTTTAAAGCTTCGATAGCTTTATCATCAAATTTCTTAGGAGCAGTTCCGTGCTCATCAGAGATTATTCCGGCGAAATGTTCAACCAGAGATTTGATGTCTTCTTTTCTTTCATCCAATGGCGGTACATAGATTTCAATAACAGAAAGTCTGTGATAAAGGTCCTCACGGAATCTTCCGGCTTCAATTTCTTTCTGCATGTTTTTATTGGTAGCGGCAAGAACTCTTACATCAACCTTTATTTCCTTATCACTTCCTACAGGAGATACTTTGCTTTCCTGTAATGCTCTTAAAACTTTTGCCTGGGCAATAAGGCTCATATCACCGATCTCATCCAGGAAAATAGTTCCACCGTTGGCCTGCTCGAATTTTCCCTGTTTATCTTTAATTGCTCCCGTAAAAGATCCTTTCACGTGCCCGAACAACTCAGATTCTATCAACTCGGAGGGAATCGCGGCACAGTTTACTTCTACCATTGGCCCTCTGGCTCTGTCGCTCTGGTTGTGGATAGCGTGAGCTACAAGCTCTTTTCCGGCTCCGTTTGGCCCCGTAATTAAAACCCTTGCATCAGATACGGCTACCTTCTCGATCATATCCTGAATCTTCTTTAAACCTGCAGATTCACCAATCATCTGATATTTTTTGCTTACCTTTCTTTTAAGCGTTTTGTTTTCTGTCTGAAGGTTTTTGTTTTCCTTCTTCAGGCTTTCTTTGGCTAAAGCATTTTTTACACTGGTAATCAGTCTGTTGATATCAATAGGTTTGGAGATGAAATCATATGCGCCGTCTTTAAGGCAGGAAACAGCAGAATCAATGTCTGCGTGTCCTGAAATCATAATGAAAGTGGATTCCGGCTTAAGGGTTAAACTCTGTTTCAAAAGTTCGGTTCCGGAAAGTTTAGGCATTTTAATATCTGAAATCACCAGTGCGAAATCTTCTTTTTCTACCTGTTTATAACCTTCAAGGCCGTCTTCGGCGATTACAAATTCATATTCTGTAAGTTCATCGGAAAGAATACTTTGGAGTACTCCGGAGATTGCTTTTTCGTCTTCTACAATAAGGATTTTTTGCATAGTTGCAAATTTAGATTTTTTTGATTGAATTATTAGCAAAAACTATACCTAATACACTAATTTGAATAATCTCTTCTGCCGAAAATTGCCGATCCCACACGCACCGAATTGGCTCCGCATTCAATGGCAATCGGGAAGTCGTCACTCATTCCCATTGATAATGTTTCTAAAGGCTGTTGTTGATTTAATTCATCAAAAAGCTTTTTAAGGTTTAAAAATTCCTTTTTTATCTGGTTTTCATCTTCAGTAAAAGTAGCCATTCCCATTAAACCGGTGATAAGAATATTTGGAAACTCTCCGCTGAGGTATTTCTGGTACAGAATTTTTGCTTCTTCTGTTTCGAGGCCGAACTTAGTTTCTTCTTCAGCAATTTTTACCTGAAGTAAAACTTTGATGGTACGGTTATGTTTTGCCGCTTCTTTATTGATTTCCCGGATCAGTTTTTCCGAGTCCACACTCTGGATGGTATCAATAAATTCAGCAATAAATTTTACTTTATTGGTTTGGAGATGTCCTATCAGATGCCATTGGATATCTTTTGGAAGAAGAGGATATTTTTCACTCAGCTCCTGTACTTTGTTTTCCCCGAAAATCCGTTGCCCAAGATCATAAACTTCCTGAATCGCAGAAACGGGATGGGTTTTTGAAACTGCCACCAATTCTACATGCTGAGGAAGCCTGCTTTTTACAGTGTTATAATTTTCCTGAATACTCATACCTGCAAATTTCTGAATTTTAAATTAAAATGTAATCAGATTGTCAATTTTAATTTAACCGCAAAAGACACAAAAGATTAGTTTGAAATTATTTAGATAAATAAAGATCACAAAAATAAAAATTAAAGATTTTTAAAAACTTATGAGATCTTATTATATCTTACTAATAAACAACTTTAAATATATTTTTAATCTTTTGGGTCTTTTGTGGTAATTAAAAATCAAATAAAGTTTAAAGAAATATTTCAGTTCAGTATTTCATTAATTCCCGGATATTCCGAGATTTTTCTGAAAACAAAACGGTTACTTTTCTGAAGTTTCTCAATAAAAAGATCAAGCTCGTTAATAGAATCTGCATCTGTTAAATACTGATCATGGGTAAGAAAAACCAGGTGCCTGGAAGTTTTTTCAAGATCGTTAAAAAAGATACTGTCTACTTTTTTCATCATGGCTTCATGATTTCCTTTTAAAGCCATTTTATTGGTTGGTTTCCATTCAAGGTCCCATCCGATGACTTTATAACCCGCTTTTTTCAGACTGTTTGCGGCTTCTGCGGAGCTTTTCAGGTCGGTAACGGTAATATTGTTCAGTCTCCAGATGTTTCTTCCGGGTGTTCTTGCAATTTTATCGTAGAGTTTCAGGCTGTCTTTAGCCGTATCAAAATCATGAACAACCGCTACCGGATTTTTATAAAAATCAGTGTATTTGTTATGAGCATGCGTAAAACTGTGATTGGCAAGTTCTATTAGCTTATCTTTTCTAAGAAGCTGAAGGTCCTGCTCTTGTTTTTTGCTGCCGTAAACATGTTTTCCTACGAGAAAAGCAGTGGCGCAGACATTTCTTTTGTGTAGAATTCTAAGAAGGTTTTCCGTTCCACGGTTGGGCCCGTCATCGAATGTGAGGTAGATTACTCTTTTGTCGGGCGGAACAATTTCATCAATTTTGGGGACAGCTTTTGCGACGGGATGGTCTTTCTGAATCATTTTTTCTGATTCTTTCTTGTCTTTTTTCTGATTACAGCTGTTACACAGAACTGAAGTTGCACTCATCAATGCAAACATCCCAAGAAAAGTCTTTTTTAGAGACTTTTCCGCAAAAGTTTTTGTCATAAAATTAAATGGAATTGAGTTGTTAAAATTTGTTAAAAATCCAAATAATTATTAACAAAAATTATACCTTTTTATAGGCTTATTTTGCTTTTTAATTTTATTTTAATAAATTATTTATGAAGTGTTTTTTTATTCCAGAATACTTTTTAAATATAGTCCGTTTTTGACAGCTGAAGTTCCCCAGGTATTATTGAAAAATATAAAGGTCTGATGTTGAGCTGTGTTAATTTTTTTCGCTAAATCTTCAAGGAATTCTTCACTGTACCCGGACTTGTAGAGCACAGGTTTACCATGAAGCCTGTAATAAAGAATAGCAGGATGATTAATGATGACATCTTCCGGCAGATTTCCGGGAAAACTTACACCTGACACGACAATATTATTTTCTTTAAGTATGTTAAAAACCTCTTCATTCCACCATGAATCATGGCGGAATTCAATAACATTTAAATAATTGAAATCAACATTTTGAAGAATTGTATCTAAATTTTCCGGAGTGTTTTTGAAAGATGGCGGAAACTGATACAGGAAACCGGACAATTTTTCTTTCAGATGAGATTCAATATGTTCACAAAAAGCAATGATTTCCTCTTTGCACTCTTTCATCCTTTTTTCATGAGAAATGGTTTTCGGAATTTTAATGAAAAATCTGAAATCATCAGGAGTTTCGTCCGTCCATTTGATCAATGTTTTTGCAGTCGGCTTTCTGTAAAAAGTGGAATTGATTTCAACACAGTTGAATTTCTGAGAATATAAGGTAAGAAAGTCTTTACTTCTGGCATCTTCCGGATACAGCGATCCCTTCCAGTCATTATTGTAAAAACCCGAACAGCCGATGTATAGATTTTCTTTTTTCATATTTTCCATAGGTGATTTTTAATTAAGATTTTCCCAAGTATCTGGCAAATCCGTGAAATCTCCGGAAGATTAAATTATTTATTCAGATCGACCGAATTTAATCGCAACGAATTTAAAATGACAGAAAGTGAACTTACACTCATAGCTGCCGCTGCGATCATTGGTGACAATAATATTCCGAAAAACGGATACAATAATCCTGCCGCAACCGGAACTCCCAAGACATTATAGATAAAGGCAAAAAACAGATTTTCTTTAATATTTTTCAGAAGTTTTTCACTGAGAATCCTTGATTTTGCCACTCCCGAGATATCACCCTTCAATAAAGTGATTTCGGCGCTTTCCATGGCAATGTCGGTTCCTGTTCCCATTGCAATCCCGATATTGGCCTGGGCAAGGGCAGGAGAGTCGTTGATCCCATCGCCGGTCATGGCAACAATTTTTCCCTGCTGTTGTAGTTTTTTTACTTCATTGAGTTTATCTTCAGGATGGCAATTGGCTTTAAAATGTTTGATTCCGAGTTCATCAGCAACGGCTTTTGCTGTGTGTTCATTATCTCCGGTCAGCATAATCACTTCAATTCCTTCATTTACCAGTTGCTGGATTGATCTTTTAGCATTTTCCTTTATTTTATCGGTAAAACTTATGAATCCCAATACGCTTTCGTTTTCTGCAACATAAGAAACGGTATGGGCCTTCGATTGCACTTCTGCCGCTTTTTGTTTCAGCTTTTCAGGAATGGAAATACGATGAGCCGAAAGAAGACTCTCATTTCCTACATACACTGTTTTTCCGTCAATTATTCCTTTCACTCCTTTACCGGAGATATTTTCAAATTTTTCAACCTTTTCTGCTTTGATATTTTCTTCTTTTGCCTTTTTTATAACGGCACTGGACAAAGGATGTTCCGAATTTTGATTTAAAGAATAAGCTAATTTCAGGATTAAATTTCTATCGGCGTTCATCGTCTCGATATGTTCTGCAGAAGGCTTTCCTTCGGTTAAGGTTCCTGTTTTGTCGGTAATTAAAACATTTACTTTATTCATTTGTTCAAGCGCTTCGGCATTTTTTATTAAAATTCCGTTTCTGGCACCTTTACCAATTCCTACCATCAGAGACATCGGTGTGGCAAGGCCCAAAGCACAGGGACAGGCAACAATTAAAACGGCGACAGCATTCACAAACGCAAAAAGACTTCTCTTTTCTTCAGGGCCGAAAAGCTGCCAAAGGATAAATGTGAGAACAGCTGCCAAAATAACTGCCGGAACAAATATTTTTGAAACCTTATCGGTAAGCTTCTGGATAGGAGCTTTGCTTCTGCTGGCTTCGTTAACCATCTTTATGATATGTGACAGCAATGTATCTTCGCCTACTTTTTCAGCTTTCATAATGAAAACCTGATTTCCGTTAATGGTTCCTGATGAAACTTTATCATTAATTTTTTTCTCCACAGGAAGCGGCTCGCCGGTGATCATGCTTTCATCAACATTGGAACTTCCTTCCGTAATTTTTCCGTCAACAGGTATTTTCTCGCCTGGTTTCACTTTGAGAAAGTCACCGATTTTAACCTGTGAAAGCAGTATTTTTTTTTCTTCCCCGTTGATGATAACATTGGCTTCGTCGGGAGAAAGGTTCATTAATTCCCGGATGGCATTTCCTGTTTTCCTGTGAGCTGCCGCTTCCATTAACTGACCTAAAATGACCAGCGTTAAAATTACACATACCGCTTCAAAATATAAAGGCGTTTCATGATGCTCTCCGCGGATTTGGTGAGGAATAATATCAGGGAAGAGCAATGCTATAATACTGAAAATAAAAGCTGCCGCAACACCAAGAGCGATCAGACTGAACATATTTAGGTTCCATGTTTTAAATGAAACCCAGCCTCTTTTTATTAAGAACCACCCCGAATAAAAGAGCACGGGAAGCGTTAGAATCAATTCAATGATTCCCTGAACCTCATGAGAAAACGGAAAGTTAATAAACATTCCTCCCATAGAGAGAATGAAAGCAGGAAGTGTAAACACCAGTGAAATAATAAATTTTTTCTTTAAAATTTTGTAGGTTTCATCTTCACTATCGTCTTCTTTTTCCGGCATCCTCACCAGGTCCATTCCGCAAATCGGGCAGTCTCCGGGTTCATCACGGATAATTTCCGGGTGCATGGGACAAGTGTATTTTGCCATCTTTTTTTCAGGATATTTTACGAGATCCATTCCGCAGACAGGGCAGCCAACATTTGAGTCGTAGACTTCATCGCCTTCACAAAACATGGGACAGTAATACTTTCCCGCCATAGCATCGGTTACTTTTGGCGGCTCGTGATGATGATCATGTTGGTGTGAATGATGATGATTTTGTGTTCCTGAATTTTTAACCAGCCCTTCAGTAATTTCTTCCAGATGCATATTGCAGACAGGGCAGTCTCCTTGTTCAGGATAAATTTTATCGCCTTCGCAAAACATGGGACAATAATATTCACCAATATGATCTTTGAAATTTTCCGGAAGATTTGAAGAAGAATATGCTGGTTTGTAATTGGGATCTTTTGCTAATTTATCTTCAACAGGAACGAGGTACATATTGCAGACAGGACATCTTTTTCCCTGCTGGAAGTACACTTTTTCGCCTTCACATTCCATTGGGCAATAATATACGGATGAAGGGGAAACACGATCCTGAGGATTTACAAAAACATTATTTTGTTTAGAGGGGATTTCCAAACGGTAATTTCCGGCTTCTTTAAGGGCGTCATTTAAAAAATTCAGATCTGCTTTCTTATCTGAAATAATGGTTACCGTGCTGTTTTCAAGATTAACATCGGCTTTTATATCTTCCAGACTATTGAGTTTTTCAGAAATCTTTTTCTGACACCCGGAGCAGGTCATTCCTAAAACTGTATATTGATATTGCATGATTCTTTATTTATCATACAAATTTCCAAAATTGTACCGGAAGGCTGTTATAGATTTAAGGATAATGTTTACAGAATTTTGTCTGACTTTGAGTGTAGGGTTGGAGAATTATAGAGTAGGAGTTGTAATATTGTAATGTTATATAAGTTTTGATTAAATATTTCACTGTCAGCAAAAGTAAATACTATAAAACTAAAACTCTAAAACTCTAAAACTTGTTTAAATCTGATCCAGCGGTTTCCGGTTGTGGACTTTCAGTTTTTTAAATTCTGTGGGTGTAAAACCGGTGCTGTTCCGGAACTGAGACGATAGATGCTGAACGCTTTTATAGCCAAGTTTTCCTGCAATTTCTGTTAAGGTAAACTCATTGTAAAGAAGGAGTTCTTTTACTTTTTCAATTTTTTGAAGGATAAAAAACTGCTCCAGGGTAATATTTTCGTTTTGAGAAAAAGTCTTGGAGAGTGTGCTGTACTCTTTATTAAATGTATTGCTCAGAAAATCAGAGAGGAGAAAATCCTCATCAATATCCAGTTCGCTGATTTTTATAATGATGAGGTTTTTAATTTTTTCAATAATCTGGCGGGAAGAATCTTTAATCCTTTCAAAACCTGTTTTTTCCAGTAATTTTTCCAACTGCAAAAGTTTTTCTTCAGGAACATCAGGTGAAGTCTCCACTTCACCGAGACTTATACTTTTAACGTCGATATTTATTTCGTTAAAAATACCCGAAACCGCAGTGATGCATCTTTCACACACCATATTTTTTATATAGATCTTCATTCCGGGATCTGCTTGCTCAGCCTGTCTTTTACAAATTCTACTTTAGTTTTGCCGTGTGGCGCAGGATTTCCGTTTTCATCAAGATTTACCATAACAATTTTATCCACGGTAATAATGGTCTGATGGGTCATTTTATTCCTTACATCACACTTCAGGGTAAGAGAAGTTGATCCGAATCCAGAAACTTCAATTCCGATTTCAATAATGTCTCCCTGTTTGGCAGAACTTACAAAATTAATTTCTGAGATAAATTTGGTAACTACTTTTTTATTTTCAAGCTGAATTACTGCGTACAATGCTGCTTCTTCATCAATCCACTGCAATAATCTTCCACCGAATAAAGACTGGTTAGGATTGAGATCTTCGGGTTTTACCCATTTTCTGGTATGATAATTCATAATTGTTGATTTTTCCCTGTGCAAATTTAGTGTTTAAAACAGGCAAAGTCCAACTGATTTACATTTAACATCTGAAAGAAAATTATTTATTTTCTCAATGAACTTCAGTTATGAAGAAAAATTTTATTATAAATTTAGCTTAGAGTTTATCAAAAATTAATGTTTTAATAAATATTCATAAATATTTGATGATGAATTAATACTTTTTAACAAAGGTATATTTTGATTGAAAATTTTATTAATTTTTTTTAAAAAAAGCTTTTGATATGAAATTATAAGTTGTATATTGCACCTGTCTTATATCTGGAATCAATATTTGTTCATTCTTTATGTTGTTTTTCTTTTATAAACCAAATCATTTTTAACATTTTTAATTTTTTAACTCAGATGAACATTTTTGTTTCAAACATCAACTACGCAACGAAAGACTACGAGTTGCAAGATCTATTCTCAGAATTTGGAGAAGTTTCTTCAGTAAAAATCATTACAGACAAAGAAACTGGCCGTTCAAGAGGTTTCGGTTTCATCGAAATGGAAGACGCTGAAGGTCAGCAGGCTGTTGAGGCTCTTAATCAGAAAGAATTCAACGGAAAAACACTTAATGTTTCAGAGGCAAAACCAAGAGAGGAAAAGCCAAGAAGAACTTTCAGTAACAACGCAGGCGGAGGTAACAGAGGCGGCGGAAGTTACGGAGGTGGTAACAGAAGTGGAGGTTACGGAGGTAACAACAGAAGCGGTGGCGGTTACGGCGGTGGAGACCGTGGCGGTAACGGCGGTGGAAAACGTTGGTAAAAAATATAAGCGGCTCTGAAAAGAGCCGCTTTTTTTATGTCGTTATGATATTGTAATTATATTATCAAAAATGTAAGGATATTGTCTTTCTCATATTTTTTCATGATTTTATTTGGTTAACTCACAGAATATTTGTAAGTTAACATAATTAAATTAATGATTATGAGAAGAAAATTACTTTTGGCATTATTCGCAATGCCATTTATTGCCAATGCGCAATTCACCCAGAATTTTGATGCTGGAACAACAATTCCGGCAGGTTGGACAGTCCTAAACGGCGGAGATACCAATACATGGTCTATTGTAGACTATACTGGAGGAAATATTACCGCTTACAGTGGTACAAATACAGCCTCGATAGGTTATGGTTCTTCAGCCCATGATGATTATTTGGTTACTCCTGCTATTACGGTAACTGCCGGTGTGAGTGACTTCCTTTCTTTTTATGCCAGAAGCCGTGATCCTCAGTATCCTGAAACAATCAGTGTAAGAATTTCAACCACAACGCCTACAGCGGCCGCTTTTACAAATACGTTAGCTGCTTCTGTAGCACCTGCAAGCGGGGCTAATTTTTACAGGTATACCTATAATCTTTCCGCATATGTAGGACAGACTATTTATATAGGTTTTCACTCTGCTACAACCGATATGTTCTTTTTTGATCTGGACGACATTTCCGTGGGAGCTATTCCGGCATGTGATTCTCCTTCAGGTGTTACGGTAAACTCAGTATTATCAAATTCAGCAAATGTAAGCTGGGCTGCATCTCCTACCTCAGGTGCCACGTATCAGATTGAATATGGTCCTACAGGATTTACTCAGGGCACAGGTACGGTCATTACTTCGTCAACTACTTCTGCTACTATTCCTAGTCTTACACCTTCAACAGGATATCAGTTTTATGTACGATCCAACTGCGGAGCAAACGGTTTCAGTGCGTGGACTGCTGTAAAATCTTTTACAACAACCTGTACTCCGGTTTCATCATTCCCTTATACGCAAAACTTTGATACAGCAACGATCCCTTCATGTTGGGCGAATGAAGCCGTTTCAGGAGGGGGAACTGCGACATGGAGTTACGTAACAGCAAACGGAAACAGTTCAATAACGCCTAAATCTGCTCCGAGAATGGCAGAATTCAGAACGACAACCGCGGGAAATAAAGCGAAGTTATTAATGCCTGTTTTAAATATTTCCGCACTTACCACGCCTCAGTTAAGATTCAGTCTTGCGAATGTAAACTGGTTTGGCGATGTGGATGAACTGAGAATTTACTATAAAGCAAATCCTTCCGATGCCTGGACACAGATAGGAAGCTCATATACAACGGAAAATGCAGCATGGCTTGATGTAACGATACCGCTTCCGAATAAGTCTGCAAATTATACTATTGCGTTTGAGGGAACTTCAAACTGGGCAAGAGGTATAGATGTAGATAATGTTTCTGTTGTAGATGGATCTTCACTGGCTGTAAATGATGTAACAAGAAATACGGAGGATGTTAAAATCTATCCTAATCCTGTAAAAGATGTGTTGAACATCAATTCTGATAAAAAGCTTAACAGTATTGAAATATTCTCACTTACAGGACAGCTTATCAGAACCATTGACAAAGATGCCAGACAGGTAAATGTTTCAGACCTGAAAAAAGGTGTTTATCTATTAAGGGTGAAATCCGAAGGAAAAGATCAGTCTTTCAAAATAGTTAAAGACTAGAAGATATATATTGAATTAATAAGGCTGTCTCAGGGTTGAGGCAGCCTTTTTTTATTTTGAAAGTTTTATTCCTTTTCTTTCTTTTTTTTCTTCTTTTTATCCTTGCTTTTCTTTTTATCTTTTTTAGGATTGAGAATTTCATTGGCATATTCAAACGCAGGTTCTTTTTTCAATACGGGATCAATATCAATATTAAAATCTTTCAGATCATCTGCTGAAATCAACTGCTCTTGAATCATAAAGCTTACTATTTCTTTTCCGGAACTGCTGAAAAAATTATCGGAAAGCTGGATAAGTAAGAATTTTCTGTATTCTTCAGCCGGTACAATTGTTTGATACCTGAATATTCTTCCTTCTTTTTCTGTTGAAAGATATCCTTTTTCCGTCAGTATTTTTAGATAAGTTGAAACTGTATTCTGATGTGGTTTCGGTTCCGGATGCTGTTCCATAATATCTTTCAGATAAAAAGACCCGAGCTTCCACAAAAGTCTCATTAAGTTTTCCTCAGCAGATGTAAGATGATTTATTTTCATATGAAATTCTTAATGTTGAAACTGAATGTTGCAATAAAGATAAATAAAAGATACCACAATGGCAATTCCGGCGCCCATGAATACTTCCCTAGGTGTATGCCTTTTCAAAATAACCCGTGTAACACCTACCAGCGCTGCTATACCCAGCCATATCAGTCCGGCACCTGTATCAATAGCGAAAAACAACGCTGCAACAAAAACGTTGAAAGCAGTGTGCATGGAACTTTTAATATAATAGTTACTGATCTGCATGGCAATAAGCAGAATCAGAATGAAAAGCATGACAAAATCAATATATCCGTTTTTGAAATAATTAAAAGCAAGATAAGAGATTACACAGGCAGCAATGAAAAAATATAAACTTTTGCGCTGATTTCGGTTAGAAACATCCATATTGGTATATCTTCCGGTTTTCACATTCCATACCAGCCAGATAATTACAGGGAGAATGATCATTAATACAATCGGAAGAAAATAGAGGAGGGAATCGTTTAAAGCATAATTTTTAATGCTCATGTAAATAAAAAAAATAATTAATGATACCAGGGGATTAAAAAAGTCTGATATAATTCTTGAGATTTTATGAATAAATGAAGGCTGTTTTTCTTCCATAATTAAGTTTGACAATGTAAATATAATATTATAAGCAAAAAAACAATGGGCAGGTATACAATAAAAACAAAGTTTTTTTTATAATTTTGCTCAACTATTTCATAATAAATAAGCAAGAGCTCAACACATGAAAGAATTTTCTAAAGAGGTATACCTGAAGTGGTATGAAGATATGACAATGTGGAGAAGGTTTGAAGACAAATGCCGTTCTCTTTATCTAAAGCAAAAAATCAGAGGTTTTTTACATTTGTATAACGGTCAGGAAGCTATTCCCGCAGGATTTACCCATGCAATGGATTTAACCAAAGACAGTATGATCACTGCTTACAGATGCCACATCCATCCGATGGCGATGGGGGTAGATCCTAAAAGAATTATGGCCGAACTTTGCGGTAAAGCTACAGGTACGTCAGGAGGTATGGGTGGATCTATGCACATCTTCAGCAAAGAACACAGGTTTTACGGAGGCCACGGTATTGTAGGTGGGCAGATTCCTTTAGGTGCCGGGATCGCTTTTGCAGATCAGTATTTTGACAGAAAAGCGGTAAATATCTGCTTCTTTGGAGACGGAGCGGCAAGACAGGGTTCATTACATGAAACGTTTAACATGGCGATGAACTGGAAACTTCCGGTAGTTTTTGTTGTGGAAAACAACCAGTATGCAATGGGAACTTCTGTAAAAAGAACCGCCAACCACGAGGATATTTATAAATTAGGGTTGGGTTACGAAATGCCTTGTCTTGCAGTAGATGCAATGGATCCTGAAAAAGTGGCTGAAGCTGCTTATGAAGCAATCGAGAGAGCAAGAAGAGGAGATGGCCCTACTTTTATCGAAGCAAGAACATACCGTTACAGAGGTCACTCTATGTCTGATGCGGAACCATACAGATCTAAAGAAGAAGTTGCGATTCACAAAAATGATGACCCTATTGAACTGATCAAACAAAGAATCCTGGCAAACAACTGGGCTACCGAAGAAGAATTGGAAGCAATGGATAACAAATCAAGAGATTTCGTGGAAGAGTGTATCGAATTTATGGAAAACTCACCATATCCGGATGCAGAAAAAATCTATGAGTATGTATACGCTCAACAAGATTACCCGTTCTTAGACAAATTAGAAAACTAAAAGATAATAAGTCAATTTGAAAGTTTGAAAATTTGAAAATGATTTATTATCACATCTTTTTTAATTTTCAAATAAACAAATTACCAAATTTTCAAATTAAAATAAATTATGGCAGAAGTAATTACAATGCCACGTCTTTCCGATACAATGACGGAAGGAAAAGTGGCTAAATGGCATAAAAAAGTAGGAGATAAAGTAAAGGAAGGAGATATTTTAGCAGAAATTGAAACTGATAAAGCCGTTCAGGATTTTGAATCTGAAGTAGAAGGAACCCTTTTATACGTTGGAGTAGAAGAAGGAGGCGCTGCTGCTGTAGATTCTGTTTTGGCAATTATCGGTAATGAAGGAGAAGATATTTCAGGATTAACTGGTGGTGAAGCTCCTAAATCCAATGATTCTGAAGAGAAAAAAGTGGACGAAGACCATAAAACAGAAAATAATGCAACCAGTATAGAACAGGCTGATGCTGAAGTTCCTGCAGGTGTGGAAGTGATTACAATGCCAAGACTTTCCGATACAATGACGGAAGGAAAAGTGGCTAAATGGCACAAAAACGTTGGCGATACCGTAAAAGAAGGCGATCTCCTTGCTGAAATCGAAACCGATAAGGCGGTTCAGGATTTTGAATCAGAATTCAACGGAGTATTATTAAAGCAAGGTGTTGAAGAAGGTGGTGCTGCTCCTGTTGATTCAGTTTTAGCGATTATCGGACCAGAAGGAACGGATGTTTCAGGAGTTGGTGCTCCTAAAGCAGCTTCTTCATCGTCAGAAAAGCCTGCTGAACAGAAAACGGAAGCTAAATCAGAAGAAAAAGCTGCTCCTGCTGCAGATTCTTCATCTACAGACAGAGTAGCGATCTCCCCTTTAGCAAAGAAAATGGCTCAGGATAAAGGTGTTGATATTAATAGCATTCAGGGTTCAGGAGAAAACGGAAGAATCGTTAAAAAAGATATT
Source organism: Chryseobacterium sp. PET-29 (assembly GCF_025736815.1). Taxonomy (NCBI): domain Bacteria; kingdom Pseudomonadati; phylum Bacteroidota; class Flavobacteriia; order Flavobacteriales; family Weeksellaceae; genus Chryseobacterium; species Chryseobacterium sp. PET-29. Next base: position 880,535 of record NZ_CP107053.1, read on the forward strand.
GAAAATTACCAGCCTTCTGCATCTAAACCGGCCGCTTCAGCTCCGGCTGCAAGTCCTGCCGCACAGGTGGCATTAAGCTTCGTTCAGGGTGAAGATACGGAAACCCCGAATTCACAGGTAAGAAACGTTATCGCAAAACGTCTTTCTGAAAGTAAATTCACCGCTCCTCACTATTATCTGATGGTTGAAATCAACATGGATAAGGCAATTGAGGCGAGAAAAGAAATCAACTCTTTACCGGATACCAAAATTTCTTTTAATGATATGATCATCAAAGCAACGGCTGTTGCGTTAAGAAAACATCCGCAGGTAAATTCAAGCTGGGCAGGTGATAAGATCATTCACAGAGGAAACATCAATGTGGGTGTAGCGGTTGCAATTCCGGACGGACTAGTTGTTCCTGTTCTTAAGAATACAGATCAGATGAACTATACCCAGATTTCTGCTGCAGTGAAAGATATGGCTGCAAGAGCGAAAAACAAAGGACTTAAAGCAAATGAAATGGAAGGTTCTACATTCTCTATTTCAAACCTTGGAATGTTCGGTATTGAAACATTTACAAGCATCATCAATCAGCCCAACTCTGCAATCCTTTCAGTAGGAGCAATTATTGAAAAACCGGTTGTGAAAAACGGACAGATCGTAGTTGGAAACATCATGAAGCTTTCATTAGCTTGTGATCACAGAGTGGTGGACGGTGCTACAGGAGCTCAGTTCTTACAGACTTTAAAAACGTATCTTGAAAATCCTTTAACTTTGTTACTGTAATTCAGGAAAAATTTTAAATAAATAGAAAGCTTACCAGTATTTTTGGTAAGCTTTTTTATTTTTAAGCTAATTTAATGACTATCCGTAAATTTTAGAATGATGATTGCTATATTTGGCTTATGAAGTTGGGCAAAATAACATTAGACAAACAAAATATTTTTCTTTTATTACTGATCATAATGGTCGCAGCAGGAAAGCTATTTCCTTTCAGAGATGATTATAATCAGTATTTCAATTTATCAGGATTCATTGACTGGGGAATAGCAGCTATTTTTTTATTATACGGATTAAAGCTTAATATTAAAGAAATTGTAAAAGATATATCCAATTGGAAACTTCACCTTTTGGTACAGTGCGGGACTTTTATTCTTTTTCCTTTGCTGGTATTTCTGTTCTATGGATTTGCAAAAGATACTGCCTATTATACTACCTGGCTTTCCCTATTTTTTCTTGCGTGTCTTCCGTCCACCGTATCATCATCGGTTGTTATGGTTTCCATTGCTAAAGGAAATGTTACTTCGGCTATATTTAATGCATCAATTTCAGGAATTATAGGAATTGTAATGACGCCTTTGTTAATGAGTTTTTTCATTCAGCCCGGACAGGAAAATATGGATAATTCTGAGATTGTTCAGCAATTATTACTCAAAGTTTTATTACCAATTATTCTGGGTCTGCTTTTAAATCCATTATTGAAAAATTGGGTAACCAGATACAGTAAAATCATTGCAGAATTTGATAAAATGATTATTCTTTTGATTGTTTATGAAAGTTTTTCAGAAGCTTTTTCCCAAAATGTTTTTGCTTCCGTTTCGCCGGTTATTTTTATCATTATTGCGGTAAGCGTCATCACTTTGTTTTTTTCAGTGTATGAAATCCTGAAACTGATTTCTAAAAAACTTCATTTTAAAAGAGAAGATATCATAACGACAACATTCTGCGGATCAAAGAAATCATTGGTTCACGGAAGTCTTTTTGTGATGGTTCTCGGAATTGCCGAAGATGAGAAAGTATTATTCCTTTTACCGGTGATGATTTATCACAGTTTTCAGCTGTTTTATGTGAGCTGGCTAGCCAATAAGATTGAGAAAAAATCTCAGATGACTAAAATATAACATAATAAAATTCCTTCTTTATTGCTTTTCAGGATTCAAATCAAATCACTATTTTTGGATTATGATTAAAGCAAGAAATATCCATAAATCTTATGGGAATTTAGAAGTATTAAAAGGTGTTGATATTCATATCAAAATTGGTGAGGTTGTTTCAATTGTAGGAGAATCGGGAGCAGGAAAATCTACCCTTTTACAGATTTTGGGAACCCTGGATCAGCCTACAGCTTCATCGAAGTTTGATACAGAGATTACCATTGCCGGTGAATCTTTTATCAATATGAACGATAAACAGCTTTCTAAATTCAGAAACCAGAATATCGGTTTTGTATTTCAGTTTCATCAGCTGCTTCCCGAATTTACGGCATTGGAAAATGTACTTTTGCCGACAAAAATTGCCGGAGCCAACGAAAAGGAAGCCATGGAGAAGGCGTATGCTTTATTTGAAGATCTTAAAATAGAGCAGAGGCTGCATCATAAGCCCAATCAGCTTTCGGGAGGAGAAGCCCAGAGAGTGGCTGTTGCCAGAGCTTTGATCAATTCTCCGAAAATCATTTTTGCCGATGAACCTACAGGAAATCTTGATTCTAAAAATGCGGATGACCTTCACCGGTTATTTTTTGATCTGAGGGATAAATATAACCAGACCTTTGTAATTGTTACGCACAACCCGAACCTGGCAGAAATCACCGACAGGAAACTGGTTATGAAGGACGGGATGATTATTGAGTAAAAATTTCCGCAAATGATGAAACACTTTATTCTCTCCCTCTTATTCCTCATTTCATGCTCAAAATTTGAATTTCAGGATTCAGATTCATCTGCTGTTCTGCCTGTATCAAGAATTTCGGAGATTAAAAAATTTATAAAGGGAAAAGATTACAACCAGGACCTTGCGATTTTTATTAATTTTAAAATTCATTCCGGAAAATACCGGTATTTTGTTTACGACCTTAAAAACAATAAAATTTTACAAAAAGCCATTGTTGCTCACGGGGACGGATCTGTAGTTAAAAATTCCTCTGCCCTGAAATTCAGTAATATTGACGGTTCACACCAGTCGTCTTTGGGAAAATACGAAATCAGGGAAAGTTATTCCGGAAAGTTCGGAAAAGCGTATCGACTGGACGGTCTTGATGATACCAACAGCAATGCAAGATCAAGAGCCATTGTGCTTCATTCTTATTATTGTATTCCCTACCGGGAGTCTTCCAAGCCTGCATGTTTAAGCTTCGGCTGTCCCATGCTTTCCAAAAAAGCATTTAACGAAACTTCAAAATTTATTAATCAATCGGAAAAAACGATCATTTTATACGCTTTTTATTAAAACTAAATAATTCATGAAAAACATCTCTATCCTTGCCACATCACTTTTAATGGTGATCTCTTGTCAAAATAAAGAACTTCAAAAAGAAAATCTGTCGCTTAATCTTCCAAAAGGTTTTGAGCAGACCTTAATTTATGCATCTTCTACGGATGGCAATAATAACGGGGGAATGAATGAAGCTACCGAAGTAAAATTCCGGGTAGATTCTGTAGACAAAAACTCCAACTATTATATTACAGGAGAAATTATTAGAATGACTTTTAACCAGCAAATGTTTGGGGAAGAAATTCATTTTGATTCAAGAGAGGCTTCTAACAATGATGATGGAATGGGAGATGAAATTAAGCCGATGATTAACAATCCTTTTACATTTAAAATAGATAAATTCGGTAATATACTTGAAAAACAGAAGTTTACCAGAGAAGCTGCAGATGAAAGCAATTTAACCCAATACAATATTATTCCGTTTGCTTTTCCAAGAGAAACAGTAGAAGAGGGATTCACATGGAAGGTAGATACCTCCAATCCGGTTACAAAATCTATTATGCCGGTTACAAGTAGTTTTACGTATAAAGGCACCAAAGATCATAAGGTTGAATTTGCCATCAACTCAAAAATGCAGGGTGTAGAAGGAATGATGAAAGATACTGATATTAAGGGTAAATATGTTTTCGACAGTAAGACAAAAGCTTTGATTTCTGCTGAAAGAAATATGCCGGTTCAGATTGGTGGCGGTAGTGCAACTTTTTCAATTACTCCAAAAATTGAAGGTTTTTAATTTATCTTTATGTCTATTAAATTTTTAGCTGAAGATGACAGGCCCCGGGAAAAATTTTTATTGAAAGGTAAAAGTTCACTTTCCGATTCCGAGTTGCTCGCGATCATCATGGGAAGCGGAAATAAGGATGAAACAGCAGTAGAACTGGCAAGAAGGATTCTGGGCTCGGTAGATAACAACTGGAATCAGCTCAGTCTTCTGTCTGTAAAAGATTTAATGAAATTTAAAGGAGTGGGAGAGGTAAAAGCTATTTCCATTGCTGCCGCTCTGGAGATCGGGAGAAGAAGGGCCGGACAGGAAGTGCCGGAAAAACCTGTAATCTCAAGCAGCAGAACCGCCTACGAAATTTTTAGAAACCACTTGTCGGATCTGAGAACAGAAGAATTCTGGGCCATTTTTCTTAACAGGAGCAATAAGGTCATTCATTTTACCCAATTGACACAGGGAGGAATTAATCAATCCATTGTAGACATCAGGGTTTTATTTAAAACAGCATTAGATCATTTTTCTACGGGAATTATCATTGCGCACAATCATCCTTCAGGAAGTTTGCAGCCAAGCCGTGAAGACATTGAGATCACCCGGAAGATAAAGACCGCAGGAGAAACAATGAATATCCAGCTTCTCGATCATCTTATCATCACACAGAATTCTTATTTTAGCTTTTCAGACGACGGATTATTATGATTAGAAGAGTTAAATATCATGAAATTGATTTTCAGAAATATACAATGTGCTTGGAAAACTCTGAGCAGCGAAACTGGTATGCAAAAAAGGAAGTATTGGATGAACTCTCAGGAAATTGGGAGATCTTAGTATATGATGATTACAAAGCTGTTTTGCCCGTACCAATGAAAAAAAAGTTCGGGATCAATTTTGTGATTATGCCGCTGTTCTGTCAGCAATTAGGGATTTTTTCAGAAAAAGATGATGTAAAAATAAACGACCGGTTTTTACAATTCCTGAAAAAAAATTATAAAGTATTTTTATATTCTTTTAATCATTGTAATTCATTTTCAGAAAATTTGAAAACCAAAAAGAACTATAAGATTCCGGTTTCGGATTATGTACTTTTACGAAGAAAAAAATATTTCAAAGGACGAAAATCAACCGCAAAATGTGCCCAGCATCTTATTTATAAAGAGATTGAGTTCAATACAAATCACATTGCATTTATCGAAAAGCATTTTAAAGGTCTTAAAAAACAAACTGATGTTAAAAAATTCAGGGATTACATGAGTTTTCTTCATGATCATAATGCATTGAAGCTTTGTGCAGCCTACCTCGAGGAAAAGCTTATTAACGTTGCCGTTTTGGTAGATGAACATACACAGCTTTCTTTGCTGGCTTTAATTAATGACGAAAACTATAAAACCGAAAACGGACCTTCTTTTTTAATTGATAAAATCCTGAATAATTATATTCATGAGAAAGAATTTAATTTTATGGGAAGCAACATTCGCGGGATCGAAATTTTTTTTAAGAGCTTTGGCGGAGAACTCCAAGAATATACATACCTGCAAAGTAAAATTTTAGAAAAACTCTCTTCATAATATTCAGTATATTTATTTCTTATTCAAAGAATTTATGATAACTATACCGATAAAAATTGAAGTCTTTTAAGGGGAATTTAAAAATTAATATGAGTGATTCGTTCTCTAAAAATTTAAGATAGAAAAGAATCGGAATACTTATATGATTTTCACGGTAAATTCAGAAAATATCATTAATTTTGCTACCTCAATTATGGCTAGTTTTTCAGGATATTTACCGTATGCATTTGCATTAATTATTGCAATACCTTTTTTGGTTTTGCTGAGACAATTCGTATTTACCTACATCAGGCTTAAAGAACAGGAAATCAAACTCCTTACCGTAAAGTCGAATACCGGCAACAAAGCACAGTCATACGAGAGAATGACACTCTTCATGGAAAGACTGAAACCTTCCCATCTTATTCAGCGTTTTGATAAAGGTCTTGCCGTTCATGAGTTTATTTTCCTTACAGAAAAGGCCATTAACGAAGAATTTGACTATAATGCTTCCCAGCAACTTTATATCACCAAAAACTCCTGGAAGAATATTGTTGATTCTAAAAATGCCATCATAGAACTTCTTCACAAAACCTATAATGAAATCAGCGGAAATGCAACACTCGATGAGTTCAAGACTATTTTTATCATGAATTTTATAAACGGTGAAGACTATATTTCCGCCACAATAGAAGACCTTAGAAGAGAAATTTTAATAATAACATAATTATAAATAAATTAAATTAAATAATGATTCCAAATTTTAAAGCACATCCATGGCATGGTATTTCTGCAGGAGAAGATGCGCCGAATGTCGTAAATGTTTTCGTGGAGATCGTTCCTTCTGATACCATTAAATATGAAGTTGATAAAGAAACAGGATTTTTAAAGGTAGACAGGCCACAGAAGTTTTCCAACATTATTCCGGCATTGTACGGTTTTGTTCCGAGAACGTATTGCGATGCTGAAGTAATGAATTTAGCCATCGAAAGAGGTGCGAATGATGTTACAATGGGAGATCACGATCCGCTTGATATCTGTGTTTTAAGTTCACACAATATTCATGCTGGAGGTCTTTTGATGGAAGCTATTCCAATCGGCGGATTTAAAATGATCGACGGAGGAGAGGCTGATGATAAAATCGTTGCTGTAATGATCGGTGACCACGCTTTCGGACATTTCAGAGATATTTCAGAATTGCCTGAAGCAGAAGTGAAACGATTAATGCACTATTTTTTAACGTATAAAAATCTACCGGACGAACCTGCAAAATGCAGAATCCAGGAAGTGTACGGAGCAGAACACGCTAAAAAAGTAATCAAAGCTTCTCAGGAAGATTACGCAAACAAATACGGAGGGTAAAATACTCTTATTGACTATATAAAAAGCAGATTGGTGACAATCTGCTTTTTTGATATAAAAAATGTTTGCAATTACTTTTTCTGATAAACCGTGATCCCTTCTTTAATAGTTTCCAAAATTTTAATATCACGGATTTTGTCATGCTCAACAGTCAGTGGGTTCTGATCTAATATGACAAGATCTGCTGATTTTCCGGGTTTTATTGAACCTTTTCTTTCTTCCTCATGCAATTGGTAAGCCGCATTAATGGTTATTGCTTTTAAAGCTTCTATGGGTGGAATTCTCTCATCAGGACCAAGAATCATCCCCGAACGTGTTTTTCTGTTTACGGCAGCATAAACTGCAGTAATGAGGTCGGGAGGTGTTACCGGTGCATCGTGATGAATGGTAAACAAGATTCCTGCCTTTAAAGCCGAATTGGCCGGGCTTATAAAGGATGCTCTTTCCGGACCGAAGACACTTGAATAATGCCAGTCTCCCCACAAATAGGCATGAGTAGAAAAATAAGAAGGAACCAGACCAAGATCTTTTATCTTTATGATATGATCAGGGCGGCTGTTCTGTACATGAACCAGGGTAACCCGTAAATCAGGATGATATATTTTTTCATCCTTTAATTTTTGAATGATCCTTAAAGCCTGATCAATGGCTGCATCTCCGTTTACATGAAGCTGTGCGGTAATATTATTCTGAAATAGGTGTTTAAGATCAGCATAAAGTACGTCATCGGAGAATATCGGAAAACCTTTATAATCGGCATTCTGTCCTTCAGGAGGTACAAGATATGGTTTGGTAAGCCATGCTGTTTTTCCCTGCGGAGATCCGTCATCCGAAAATTTAAAACCACCAAGCTTCAGGCGGTTTTTGTACTGCATATACATCGGTTGAAAAGAATTGAAACTGGATTTAGAATATTCATAGTCAGGAAAATAGACTACATCTACTTTAAACAATCCTTTCGATGCCGCTTCCTCAAGAAGGCTAACATTTTCTCCCATCGTCCTTCCGTCACAAATTGTGGTTTGTCCGTAACTGAGCCATTCTTCCTGTGCTTTCATAAGGTTATCAAGAGCAAGAGTCTTGGCATTAGCTGTGTTACCTATTTTTTGAGTTAGAGCAAGCAAAGATCCAAAGCTGGCATTTTCTTCTAATTTTCCATTAAGCTTTCCTGTATTTTTATCTCTTCCGTAATGACCGCCTTCAGGATCTTGTGAAGCTTCTGTAATACCCAAAAATTTAAGCATTGCACTGTTGGCAACACTGGCATGCCCCGAAGCATGAATAACAATAATAGGATTGGTCTTACTTACCGCATCCAGTTCTTCTTTAGTAGGATGCCTGTGTTCGGTCATTATAGCGTCATCATATCCGTTACCTATAATGGGCTGTTCTTCAGATATCTTATAGTTTTTGATGAAAGCTTTTATTACATTTTGTAAATCTTTAATAGAATTTACGGTACCATAAGGTGTTGGCGAAAGATCAATGGCCTGCATCATTCCTGCTCTGGATGTAAGATGACCATGAGCATCTATAAAGCCCGGCAGTAGCGTTTTGCCCTGTAAATCGACTTTCTTTGTATTTCGGTCTGTATATCGTTTAGCATCAGAATTTGATCCTACAAATTGAATCTTTCCGTTTTTGACGGTTACTGCTTCCGCCTGCGGAAGATCATTTTCCATCGTCACAACTGTACCGTCATAATACAGGATGTCTGCTTTCTGTTTTTGAGGAATGCTCTGGCAGTTATAAAAAAATAGCAGGAGAAGGATTTTATAGAATAAGTCTTTCATGATCATTAATTCATTTTTTGGTGATGTTTAAAATTACGAAATTATCTTTTCGATTAGTTCATAGATGATTAGAAAATTTTGTTATATTTATAAAGCTAATTACAAATTTTTAATATTAAAATAATAAACTATGGATCTGTTCTATTTAATTCCTGTTTTCGGTGTCGTTGCCTTACTGTATACTTTTATTCAAAGTAACTGGGTAAATAAGCAAAACGCAGGGAACGAAAAAATGAAAATAATCAGCGGACACATCGCTGACGGTGCAATGGCTTTTCTCAAGGCTGAGTACAAGATTTTGACTTATTTTGTTGTCATTGTAGGTATTCTACTGGCTGTCATGGGTTCCAGTAATGACAATTCTCACTGGAGCATTGGAGTTGCTTTCGTTGTAGGAGCTGTATTTTCGGCACTTGCAGGATTTATAGGAATGAAGATCGCTACAAAGGCCAATGTACGTACCGCAGAAGCGGCAAAAACTTCCCTTTCAAAAGCATTAAAAGTTTCCTTCACCGGAGGTTCCGTTATGGGAATGGGGGTCGCAGGTCTTGCTGTTCTTGGCTTGGGTGCTTTATTTTTAATCATCAAGCAGATTTTTGCTCCCAATGCACATGTGGATTCTCAGGAAATGGAAAGAACCATTGAGATCCTTACCGGTTTTTCTTTGGGTGCAGAGTCTATTGCTTTATTTGCAAGAGTAGGTGGAGGAATTTATACTAAAGCTGCAGATGTCGGGGCTGACCTTGTGGGAAAAGTGGAAGCTGGTATTCCGGAAGATGATCCTAGAAATCCGGCTACTATTGCCGATAACGTAGGAGATAATGTAGGAGACGTTGCAGGAATGGGCGCCGACCTTTTCGGTTCGTATGTCGCAACAGTTTTGGCAACAATGGTTTTAGGAAGAGAAACCGTTTCGGAGGATTCCTTCGGTGGTTTTGCGCCGATTCTTCTTCCGATGCTTATTGCCGGAACGGGAATTATTTTCTCTATCATAGGAACTTTATTTGTAAGAATAAATGATAATGAAGATTCATCCACATCAAATGTTCAGAATGCTTTAAATTTAGGAAACTGGGGAAGCATTGTTATTACTGCGATATCTTCTTATTTTCTGGTGAATTATATTTTGCCTGATGAAATGGTTTTACGGGGACATGAATTTACTAAAATGGGTGTTTTTGGAGCCATCATGGTAGGATTGGTTGTGGGAACATTAATGAGCATTATTACAGAATATTATACGGCAATGGGAAAAAGGCCTGTCTCCAGTATCGTAAGACAGTCTTCTACCGGTCATGCCACCAACATTATCGGAGGACTTTCCGTGGGCATGGAATCAACACTGTTACCGATTATTGTTCTGGCCGGCGGAATTTACGGTTCTTACCTTTGTGCCGGATTGTACGGAGTGGCTATTGCAGCAGCAGGAATGATGGCTACAACGGCTATGCAGCTTGCCATCGACGCTTTCGGACCGATTGCCGATAATGCAGGAGGGATTGCGGAAATGAGTGAACTGCCTAAAGAAGTCCGTGAAAAAACAGATATTCTGGATGCCGTAGGAAATACAACGGCTGCCACAGGAAAAGGTTTTGCCATCGCTTCAGCGGCTTTAACGGCGCTTGCATTATTTGCAGCATTTGTAGGAATTGCAGGAATCGACGGAATCGATATTTACAGAGCCGATGTTCTTGCCGGGTTATTTGTCGGAGGGATGATTCCGTTTATCTTCTCTTCTCTTGCGATTACCGCTGTAGGACAGGCAGCTATGGCGATGGTGGAAGAAGTAAGAAGGCAGTTCCGGGAAATTCCGGGAATTCTGGAAGGAAAAGCACAGCCTGAATACGAAAAATGCGTTGCTATTTCTACCGATGCATCTATTAAAAAAATGATGCTTCCCGGAGCAATTGCCATCGTTTCACCTTTATTGATAGGCTTTATTTTCGGACCTGAAGTGTTGGGCGGATTTTTAGCCGGGGCAACAGTTTGCGGTGTTTTGATGGGAATGTTTCAGAATAATGCCGGTGGTGCATGGGATAATGCCAAAAAATCCTTCGAAAAAGGAGTAAACATCAACGGACAAATGTATTACAAAGGTTCAGACCCTCATAAAGCTTCCGTAACAGGAGATACGGTAGGAGATCCATTTAAAGATACATCCGGACCTTCGATGAATATTTTAATTAAACTGATGTCCATTGTTTCGTTGGTTATTGCCCCTACATTGGCTGTTCTTCACAAAGATAAAATCGATGCCAACAGAAAGGCAAAAATTGAAAGCTTAACAGGTACAACGGTTGCTAATGCTGTTTCAGGAAATACAGCTGTAGCAGTGGTTCCTGCAGAAATAAAAGGATATCTTAATGAAAATGGTGATTTTGTATATGATACAGGAACATTAAAAGAGCTACAGTTAAAAGGCGGTAAAAAAATATCCATAGGAGAAAGCAGTCAACTTTACAAAATGTATGAGTTGGTAAATAATAAAGATCAGGCTGTTTTGGATCCTAATAAATGGTTTACTATAGAAAATCTTTATTTTGAAACAGGAGCAAGTGAATTAAGACCTGGTTCAGACGCACAGCTTTTAAATCTGGTGGAAATTCTTGATGCATATCCAACCATGAGAATAAAATTAGGTGGTTATACCGATAATTCAGGAAATGAAGAAAGCAATCTTAAACTTTCTAACCTGAGAGCACAAACCGCAAAACTGAAACTTCTGGAGCTGGGAATTGCCGGCGACAGGGTAGAAGCAGAAGGATACGGAGCACAGCATCCTGTTTGTGCAGCAAATGATACAGATGAATGTATGGCGAAAAACAGAAGAATAGATGTAAGGGTTTTAAGTCTTTAAACCGTATAATTTAAGAATATTAAGCACTGCAAAAGCGGTGCTTTTTTGTTATTAATAAATCACAAATCCGCAATTCTTAAGCCGCTTTGATAATATTAAAGGGTTTTTCTCAGATGCTCCAATGCATTAGTGATAAGCTCATCATTTTTAGCAAAGCTGAAACGTAGATAATCCGAATTATTTTTTGAATTATAAAAAGCGGAAAGCGGAAGACAGGCTACTCCTTTATCCACAGTAAGCCATTTGGAAAACTCTACATCCGTCATTGTTGTGGAAATATTTCTGAAATTAACCACCTGAAAAACAGCGCCTTCAGCTATATGTTCAACAATAAAAGGTGTTTCTTTAATCAATTCATTAAAAATATCACGTTTCTTCTGCATCAGATTTTGATTGTGATAGGGATCAAAAATATCAAGATATTTTGCTATCGCATACTGGCAGGGCGAATTGGCACTGTAAGAAATATATTGCTGATGACATCTGAACTTTGCTGTAAGATTTTCGCATGATAAAAGATAACTTACTTTCCATCCTGTAGAATGAAACATTTTGCCAAAAGAAAAAATACAAAAGCATCTTTTCTTAAGCTCGGGATGTAGAAAAGCACTGTAGTGTGAAGTTTCATCATAGCAATAAGTGTCATAGATTTCCTCTGAAATGAGATAAGTTTCTTGGTTTTTTATGAGTTCATATAGTTGATTCCAGTCTTTTTGAGACCATACTTTCCCGGTAGGATTTTGCGGAGAATTTACAATAATTGCTTTGGTTTTTTCGGAAATACAATCACCAAGTTTTTCCCAGTTGATAGTAAAATCATTCTCTAAGTTGTAATAAACAGGCGTTCCGTGATTCAGAACAATAGAAGGACCGTACGTGTAATAGGAAGGCTGTATAACAACCACTTCATCTCCTTGATTGATAATGCATTTCAGTGCTGTATATAAAGTAAAAGTTGCGCATGGGGTAATGGTAACTTCATTTTGATTCAGAAAAATACTGTTGTTTCTTCTGGAGTTATAACGAATAATACTGTCAATCAACAGAGGATTTCCCGCAAGAGGCTCATAATGATGTGTGGAGAAGTCAGCTGCTTCTTTCAGAAAAGATTTCAGCTTTGGATCAATATCAAAATCGGCCAGGCCCAAAGAAAGATCGAAGCTGTTGTTTTTCACAGCCAGTTCAGACATTTCAGAAAAAAAGGAGTAATGGGTAAATCCGTAAACTTTCTCCATATATTTTGCATTTATATCAAATATAAGAAAATTACCCTTTCGCAGGAATGTAAATTAATTTTGTTATTTTTAAGCAAATTATAATAAAAATGAGAAAACTATTAGTTCCTGTATTTTCAGCAGTTTTACTGGTAAGTTGTGGAACTGCCAAAACCACTTCCGATGTTTCTTCTTCTCAAAATTCAGCTGTAAAAGGTGATAGAGCTTTTGTATCTGCTTATAAGGAAATTAAAGCTGCAGATCTTAAGAAGAACTTATATGTGATTGCTTCCGATGAAATGGAAGGGCGTGATACAGGAAGTCCCGGACAGAAAAGAGCGGGCGAATATATGGTGAATTATTATAAAAACTTGGGAATTTCATTTCCAAAGGCTCTTGGTTCTTATTACCAGAAAGTTCCTTCTGATTTTATGAAAAAAAGAGGGGGTTCAAATCTTCCGGATTCTGAAAATATTCTTGCTTTTATTGAAGGATCTGAAAAGCCCGAAGAAATAGTTGTTGTTTCCGCGCATTATGATCATGTCGGCACAAAAAATGGCGTTGTGTATAATGGTGCAGATGATGACGGAAGCGGAACGGTAGCCGTTATGGAAATTGCAAAAGCTTTCCAGGCTGCAAAAAAATCAGGGAAAGGACCTAAAAGATCCGTATTATTTCTTCATGTTACCGGAGAAGAGCATGGCCTTTTCGGTTCTGAATATTATACTGATAATTCGGTATTTCCGCTTGCCAATACGGTGGTTGATCTTAATATTGATATGATCGGCCGAGATGATCCTGAAAACAGAGGAAAACAGTATGTGTATGTGATCGGATCTGAAATGCTGAGTTCTCAGCTGAAGCTAATTAACGAAGAAGCCAATAAAAGAACGAATAACTTGGAACTGAATTATAAATATGATGATCCGAACGATCCCCAAAGATTATATTACCGCTCTGATCATTATAATTTTGCCAAAAATAATGTCCCGGTTGCTTTTTTCTTTGACGGAATTCATGAAGATTACCATAAACCAACCGATGATGTAGAAAAAATTGATTATGATCTGCTTGCAAAAAGAACACAGCTTGTCTTTGCTACTGCATGGGAAATTGCCAACAGACCTGATCGAATTATCGTTGATAAAAAATAAATAAACAAGTAAGGGCAGATTGTTTAAATAATTTGCCTTTATTGTATTTAAATATTAAAATTTATCTATAATAATGAGTCAAAAACTAAAATCCATACGGCCTTTTGTCGGATCCGAAAATTTTGAGATCAGCAGAAAATTTTATAAAAATATTGGTTTCGAAGAAGTTATTTTAGAACCGAAGCTTTCACTTTTCCGATGGAACGAGACCGCATTCTATCTTCAGGACGCCTATGTAAAAGACTGGATTGATAATACCATGATCTTTATTGAAGTAGAGAATACGGATGAGTTTTGGAATTACCTTAGCTCCCTCAACCTTACGGATAAATATCCGGGAGTGAAATTATCTTCGGTGAAGACGATGCCTTGGGGAAAAGAATGCTTTTTAAATGATCCGTCTGGTATTTTGTGGCATTTCGGAGAATTTTTTTAATACTTAAAATTTGTCAGTTCAAACTGATAATGGTTAATTTATAAATGATTTACGCATTTGACACCTATTATTTCGGTGATAAAGCAAAAACGGTGTGTATTGCTTTTGAAAGTTGGGATTCTGAAATTGAAAATAAGATTTTTACAGAGACAACAGCAGTTACCGCCGATTATGAGAGCGGAGCATTCTACAAAAGAGAACTGCCATGTGTCTTAAGTCTTCTGAAAAAAATTACTCTGAAAGAGGGAGACCTGATTATAGTTGACGGATATGTAACACTGGACAACGAAGGAAAAACAGGATTGGGCGGTCATCTTTTTCAAACTCTGAGAGGTAAATTTCCGGTTATCGGAATTGCGAAAAACGGATTTAATTCACCTGATGATCAGAGAAGATCGGTGTACAGGGGAGACAGTAAAACGCCTCTTTTTTTGACAGCCATAGGAGCGGATGTTGATGAAATTAAATGTAAAGTAGAAGAAATGCACGGAAATTTCAGAATTCCCACTTTGCTTAAAAAGCTGGATCAGCTGACAAGAACTGAATAGTGAATAAATATAGTAAAACTGACAAATATCATCACTTTATTATTTTTAATTATTCTAAATAAATATAAATTTGTAAGGTTGACATTTATGAAATTCTCATAGTATCAATCATATCCATATCAATTTTTGTTTTATAAACCGGCAGTTTTACTGTCGGTTTATTTTATTATAGATTTGTGGTCTCACCAAGAATCGAACTTGGATCTAAAGTTTAGGAAACTTCTATTCTATCCGTTGAACTATGAGACCTTTCATCAAATGTATAAAATATTTTAATTAAATGAAAGAATCCGTTCTTTAGGAACGGATTCAGTAGATAAAACATCTCATTTTTTTAATTAGACAACAATAAAAAAGCATAGCCGACAATGCTATGCTTAAATTTTTATAAATTTAATTGCGATTTCAGAGTTGAAAAAAGCAAAATATGTTTCCACTTCAATTGTATTACATAGTAAATTTAGAAATAAAAATTCTTATAAACAATAATTAAATGTTAAAATTCACAGGTTATCCACAAAAAAATGTGGATAAGTCTGATTTATATTTTAACCAAAATTTTATCGGTAGCTTTTCTGCTTAAAACTTCCTGTTTTCCGTCAACTTCTACAGTGAAAGATTTATCAAAACTTTCAATTTTTAAGATCTTTATTTTTTTATTTAAAAGTAAATTTCTTTCAGTAAGATAGTTAAGAAAAGAATCGTCAGACAACGTCACAGAGGCAAATACAACGGTTTCTCCCACGTTACATGAACTTAATTTCTGAAGATCCTGTGCGATAATATTTCCATCTTTATCAGGAATAGGTTCTCCATGAGGATCAAATTTCGGATGATCCAGAATTTCATCCATTTTATCAAAGAAAAGGGTAGAATGGACATGTTCCAGCTGTTCCGCAATTTCATGCACATTTTCCCAGCCAAAGTTCATTTTTTTTACCAGAAACATTTCTGTAAGCCGGTGTTTTCTTACTACTAAAGCAGCCTCGCGCCATCCTTTTTCAGTAACGACAAGCGGTTTATAAGTTTCATAAATGACCCAGTTTTTTTCGGCAAACTTTTTCATCATATTGTTTACACTCGGCATTTTTACGAATAAAAATTTGCTGAGCTCATTAATCGTTACTTTATTTTCACTGTCGACAAGATGAAATAAAGCTTTCAGATAATTTTCTTCCGTGAGTGTTGTTTTCAAATGTTAGATGATTTTAATTACAAATCTAACAAAATTTTATGAAAATGTACGAGAGTTTCTTTTTAGTTTTTTAATTTTACATTATGAAATTTTCTTTTAAAAACGATTATTCCGAGGGCTGTCATCCCAATATCTTAAAAGCTTTATTATCTTATAATGATGATCAGCAGGCAGGCTACGGAGAGGACCAATATTCTTTGGAAGCAAAAAATCTTATACGGCGGAAAATACAGTCGAATTCAGATATTTATTTTGTATCGGGCGGAACGCAGGCCAACCTTATTGTAATTTCTTCCATTTTAAAACCTTATCAATGTGTTATTTCAGCAGCAACAGGGCACATTTTAAACAACGAAACCGGAGCCATCGAAGCTACCGGTCACAAAATTTTATGTATCGATAAAGAAGACGGAAAAGTGACACCGGAAGATATTATCCCTGTATTGCAAAGTCACAAAAATATTCCGCATCAGGTCATGCCAAAGTTGGTTTATCTTTCAAATTCTACAGAATTGGGTACCGTTTACACCTTGGCTGAACTTGAAAAGCTTTCATCATTTTGCAAGGAAAATAATCTTTATATTTTTATGGATGGAGCAAGAATGGGACACGGGCTTACTGCTGAAATTACTGATCTTACCCTCGAAAAAGTGGCAGAATTTACTGATGCTTTTTATATTGGCGGAACCAAAAACGGAGCATTGATAGGAGAGGCCATCGTGATCAATAATAAGGAACTGCAGCAGGATTTTGCATTTAATATCAAACAAAAAGGTGCTTTGCTGGCAAAAGGAAGACTTCTTGGAATTCAGTTTCTGGAATTGATGAAAGATGATCTGTATTTTGAACTTGCGGCACACGCAAACCGGCAGGCGATGAAAATTAAAAATGCGATGAAGGAAAGGGGAGTGCGGTTTCTTTCCGATACCTATACCAACCAGATTTTTCCTATTTTAAGCAATAGCCTGATTGAAAAGCTGTCTGAAAAATTTGAGTTTTATGTCTGGAAAAAAATTGATGATGACTTTTCGGCAATCCGCCTCATTACCTCTTGGAATACCGCGGATGAACCTGTAGAAGAATTTATTGGAATTATTAAAAATGAACTATAAAAAAACAGCCTCGTTTGAAGGCTGTTTTTTATTGAATGTTGTATTTTTTGATAGGATTTATCCCATACTTGGATAAGTCGTCCTTTCAGGACTTTTTTTAATGTTGTTTTGTTTGATAGGATTTTATCCTATCCTTGGGTAAGTCGTCCTTTCAGGACTCCCTTGCTGGAGTTTTTACTGTAAAGCTTTTGCTACAAGATTACAGTCTGCAATTTTTAGGACTCTTCCGCCGGCGTATTTGATTTTGTTTTCATTGGCATATTTTGTACCCGTTTCCGGATCTCTGTTACCGATTCCTTCGCTCAGTCCGTCTTTGGTCTGGAGAAAATAGATGTCATTTTTGTTTCCTGATTTGCCTTCTGAAGCAAATTCGTATGTCAGTTTCAGTGTATCTCCGGATTTAAATCCTGATAATTCACCTTTATTGCTGTCTTTTTCGCTGTTTTTAGAAGCCATTTTTCCGGTAATTGTTCCCAGGTTGTCATCGATGCTTACAAAAACAGTGTCTTTTCCGGTAACACCCATGTAGCAAAATGATTTTGCCGTAAGTGTATCGATTGTTTTTTCTGCAGTAGCTGCGGTATCAGGCTGTGCTGTTTCGGCAGCGGGAGCTTCTGCTTTTTTGCTGCAGTTTACCAAGAAAACTGAGAATGCTCCTAATAAGATTACTTTTTTCATATCCCTTTTTATTTGAATTAATATTTATGCTAAAATAGCAATACTATTTTGTTTCAAAATTAAATTGGAATAAACAAATCAATTTATGGTCCAATATGGAAAAGAGAATTTTTATAACCACAAATGGCAAAAGAAATTTAAACACATCAGTCACATCAGATGTAAAGAAAAAATTGGGTATATTTTAGAAATCCCTGTAAATCCGCGGGAAATGTTAACCATAAAAATATTGAATTTTATTCTTTTGAGAATCATACTCTAAACTTTAAGGCAACCTCTGAATCCTCTCGCGGCATAATAAGATTCAGCACCGTTGTGATATAGAAAAACAGTATCGTATCTTCTGTCACAGAAAACGGCTCCGCCCATTTGTCTGATTTTTTCCGGAGTTCGGATCCAGCTTGAAGTTTTAAGATCAAATTTACCAAGTTCCTGGAGTTTACGGTATTGTGCTTCAGTTAAAATTTCTATACCCATTTCAGCGGCTTTGTCAACAGCATTTCCTTCCGGTTTGTTGGCTTTTCGGGCATTCCACGCCTGATAGTCGTAGCAAAGGCTTCTGCGTTTCGGACTTTCGGGGGAACAGTCGAAGAATAAAATTTCACCGTTCGTCTCATCATTAAAGGTTACTACATCAGGTTCACCTTCTGTGATTTCCATTTCGTTCAAAGACCAGAGTTTGTCCGGGTTTTCAAGCAGTTTTTCTTCTATTTGGTTCCATTCCAGGTTTTTATGCCGGTTCATATTTTTTGAAAATCGTGTTCGTAAGGTTTCCAGCAGTGCTTCTTTCTGTTCTTTTGATAGTTTTTTTTTAGTCATAATGTTTTATTTTAGAATTCAAGTTATTGTTTAGTAGAGATAAGATAACTTCCTCTAATCTGTTGTGAGCCATATTGATTCCCTGGGCAAAAGGTAATTTTAGCATCTGATCTCTGATTTCCACCGATTTATAAATACTCTGAATGGTAATTTTACTTCTATTTTCTGAGATTTTCTCAAATGTCAAAAATTCCATCTGTGCTGGGAAAGAAGTATTTTCCATCTGGAATGTTCTGATAATTAAATGGTCCCAAATAATATCGTGGATGCTTCCATGTGCTTTGAAAATGATATCTCCGTTATTATTTCTGGTTTCAAACTGGTAACTGCCGTGTTTTCTGTTTTCTAATGATAACACATTTGTTCCCATCCATTGACCGACAATTTCCGCATCTGTATATGCTTTAAAAAGAAGATTTAAAGGAATATCAAATTCTCGTGTAATGAAAATTTCCTGTTTGCCGTCTTCGGCAGTGATTTTTGTTTTGAGTTCCATAAATTATTTTGTTGTATAGTTTTTCATAATATTTTCAAGCGTATTGAACCGTTCATCCCACATTTTGCGGAACGGTTCGATAAAATCGGCAATTTCTTTCATTTTTTCAGCATTGAGATGATAAATGATTTCCCGGCCGTTTTGTTCAGGCTTAAGCAGTTCGCATTCCGAAAGGATCTGCAGGTGTTTGGAAACGGTCGGTCTTGCGGTATTGAAATTAGATGCAATAGCGCCGGCTGTCATAGACTGCGAAGCCAGCAGTATTAAGATTGATCGGCGTGTCGGATCTGCAATGGCCTGAAAAACATCACGTCTTAGGTTCATGTGTAATTATTTGTCTACAAATATATGTGAAGTTATTTAACTACACAAATTATAATAAAAAGGGTATTTATCTTAAATTTTAAAAGTCCTATAATTTATATTATGTTAAATAGAATATATTTCAGATTTTTATAATGTATTCTAAATCATTAATTTGACGCTAAATATCAGTTTTGTTCTTAATTTAAAATTGGTCAGTAATTAAACATTAAAGCTATAAATTGTTTCTTAAAATATTTTTATTTATGAAACTGCATTTATTAAATAAGGCAGCTATTTATCACAGCTGCCTTATTTATATTAAGAAAGATCTTCAATTACTGCATCTGCTGCATAATTTTTAACAGTGTCTGATGCAGCATCTCTGGCATAAGCCGCTGAATATATTTCACTTCTGGCCAATATTTGATAATTATCAGCAATCTGCGTAAAATACGGTTGATATTTTTTTGCTGTCATTAACATTTTAAAATTTGAATCCTTCAGACTTTCTTTGCTGATCTGTACTCCGTTTAAACAGCCTTCTTTTGAAGTGTACGCCTCACTGGTTAATAAATTGTCCCCGTTCGGCGCTATTAAAACCCATCGGTATTTCCCGTCAAAAGATTTGCGGATAATGTACTTTGTCATGTAATAATTTATATAATATTATTATGATTATCAAAATAAAATTAGACTAGAAAATGTTTATTCAGTATGGTTTATAACATAATATTGTATGTTATTCTACAACACCAATTCTTGCTTTTACAGGAATATTGTAGGTATTCAGGCTCGGTGTCTGTCCGTGAAAATCGAAATTGATATTAACTCCCGGACGGAAAATCAGACAATGTGTGGATCCTCCAAAATGAAATGTTCCGAGTGGATCGCCTTTTTTTACGTAATCTCCGGGTGCAACAGTAATTTCACAGCTGGAAACTTCCGCCATTCCGATGGCTACAAAACACATAAGTCCGATTTTTTCATTATCTGATTTAATGAAAATTAATGCACGGGCAGCCAGTTCAGCAATATATCCCTGAGAATCATTCGGTCCTGCAGGATCATACCCTTCAGCCGGAGCTTCGGAATAATATGTTCCCGGTACATTTTGGATAGCTACAATTGTCCCATCAACCGGGCTGTTCCAGCGATGATATGTTTTAGCACATAAAAACGCCTGGTAAACAGTACTGTTGTCACCGAATTCCTGGGCGAGTTCATGATTATCCATAATATCCAGAAGCGAATACGGCTGGCCTTTCATCCAGAATTTATCTTTCATCATAGCATTGGTAACGCAATTATACGGAGCCGATTCACAGGCATTTACAATTACATCCGAATTTTTATCTTCTTCACTCACTTCCCGAACACCCGGGTTAAATTCTCTTGTGAAAAAATCGTCCCAGCTTTTATACCCGAAATGTGGCTGATCCGGCTGGCACTGATAATTGTAAATAAAATTTTGAAGCGCATCATAAGGATCATTGCCCTGCCCTCTCAACGGGTCCATGCTGGCGATAGCTTCCAGTGCTTCCTGCGAAAACCATCCTACAGGAGCAGTATAATCCGGCTGTGGCTGGTATATAGGGCCGTCTACCAGAACATAGGTAGACTCCGGAGACTCGAGGAAATTTTTCCATTCATTCAGAATCACCTGCAGTTTTTGATTGACCAATGTATTGGTAAATGCGAGATAACCGCCTTCCGTACCCATTGCCCAATCCAGGATAGCATTGATGGGAAATCCTACCAACCCGATTTGGTCTTCAATCTTACTATAGCAAGGCCCTTCCTGAAGAATCTGATTCATGATCTGAAGCATGGTTTCAAAGTTTTTAACCTGATCATTATAACCCTGAGGAATCTGGTCATACATACTTGTAAAGCCCATATAAAGCACTGCGTCATTATAAATGGCATTTCTAAGATCTTCAATAGCGGGATTTAGCGGAAGCGGATATGCATTAACCTGTGCAATTTTCTTTTCAATCCACTTGTTCAGGAAATTCCTGTCGGATGGAAGCCATTTCCCCACCCTGTACTTTACGTGATTCATAATATGGTGTTTTTTAGAACCTTACTCGTATGGCTTTTCAGGATGCGCCCCGTTTAAATGGTTTCTGGTCTCCATGGTATTAGTTTAGGGTAAAATTACAGCGGAAACAGGTATGTGATCAACCGTAATTATACTCAAAATGAAATCTAAGTATTAATACGGAACGTGTATCGTTTATCTGAGGTGCAATACATAATAATAAGTCATTATCTTTGTATCAAATTTTTAAGATGTCTATAACCCATGAGTCTGAATTAATCGGAATGCAAAAAGTAAGTGAAGCCGTTGCTTTTACTTTAAAAGAGATGTGCGGGTTTGCAAAACCGGGTATGACTACGAAAGAGGTTGATGATTTCGGGGCTGCAGTTCTTAAAAGTTTTGGAGCCAGATCTGCTCCTGCCCTCACCTACGGATTTCCCGGCTGCGCCTGTATAAGTGTCGACAATGAATTTTGTCACGGTATTCCTTCTGAGCAGCGAGTGTTAAAAGAAGGAGACCTTATTAATATAGACGTTTCTGCAGAGCTCAACGGATTTTGGGCAGACAACGGAAATTCATTTGTTATCGGAAAAGATCTTAATAAGCATGCAACGCTGGTAAATGCTTCTAAAGAAATTCTGCATAAGGCGATAAACAATATTAAAGGAGGCGTTAAAATTTCTGATATCGGGCTGCTGATGGAAACTGAAGCCAAAAGACGAGGTTTTAAAGTAATTAAAAATCTGGGCGGCCACGGTGTTGGGAAAAGCCTCCACGAAGAACCGGATGAACTGATGAATTATAGAAACCGTTTTGATAACAGAAGGTTCAGAAAAAATACTGTTGTAGCAATTGAAACATTTATTTCAACATCTTCGAATATTGCTGTTGAACTCAAAGACGGCTGGACAATGGTTGGCAACAAAGGCGGTTACATGGCACAGCATGAGCACACTATTATCATTACGGACGGACAGCCGATCATCCTGACGGAAATGAATGAAATCTTTAATTAAAATTAAAACAGGACATTTCAATAAGAAGTGTCCTGTTTTAGTTTAATAATCGTGTATTTATTTATTTTTATATTCACTCATTTTGCTGAACTGGTGGTAAGAATCTTTGATATGTTTTAAATGTTCCGAAACAATATCCAGGCTGTTCTGGGTCAATTTCCCGCTGTCGATGGCATTCTGGTACGCTTCAATCGCTGCTTTTTCCCCGAATATCACATTTTCAATGGTAGATTCTTCTTTATTTCCTAAAGTAAAAGAGTTTTTAATATCAATCCACGTACGGTGCAGGGCTCCTGCCACTGAAGATGAATCGTCTGCCTCTTCCCCATCTTCATGAATAAGATCAATCAGTTCGTTTTTCATTACTTTGGAAAGTGAATGTAACTTGGCATATTCCGGTTTTACATCGGGATAATTTTCCCATACTTTCCCTTCCACTTTTGCAAAACCCTCAATTCTGTCATTGGTAATGTGCAACAGATCATTTAATACTGATGCTTCTTCTTTATTGTTCATAATACTGTAATTTGGTGTATCAGGAGGTGTACAAGAATTATACCTTCTGTAAAAATTACAAAGCTTATTTTAATTTTAAACTAAAACCAAAAGAATTGTACGTATTTTGTATAAATATCTCACAAAATTCAATATGAGTTCATCAGAAAAACCAAATATAAAAGCCGTATTTCTTGATATTGACGGTACATTGATCAGTTTTAAAACCAATACAATCCCGGAATCTACCCATAAAGCCATACAAAGCCTTCGCGAAAAAGGAATAAAAGTAATTGTTGCTACCGGGCGTTCCATTAACTCATTAGATCACATCAGGCATATTACTTTTGATGGATTTATTACCTTCAACGGAAGCTACTGCATCACTACGGAAGGAAAAGTAATGTATAAAACATTCATAGATTCTTCTGATATAAAGAATCTTGTTCAGTATGCAGAAGATTTTCCTTTAAGTTATTCATTGATGTATGAAGATAAAGTGGAAATCAATGATGCCACACCGGAAGTTATAGGAATGTATGGCCATGTTAATCTTCCCGTCCCGCCTGTTCATGATAAAGAAAATATTGATACTGATCATGTGCTTCAGGCCAACATTTTCCTTGAAAAAAAGGATGAAAATACGTTTATGGAAAAGGTGATGCCAAATTCTTCAGCATCGAGATGGAGTCCTTTGTTTGCGGATGTAAATCATGGCGGAACCACAAAAAGTACCGGAATCAAACATTTTTGCGATTATTTTGGTATCGCTATCAGCGAAACCATGTCTTTTGGGGATGGCGGAAATGATATCGCGATGCTGAAATTCACGCAAATTGGCGTTGCCATGGGAAATGCCAATGATGATGTCAAGGAAATAGCAGATTATATAACTGAAGATGTTGACAATCATGGAATTGAATCTGCCCTGATTCATTTTGGAGTCCTCTGAGCTAAAAATATTTTATAAGTATTTATAAAACTTTTTAATTTTGTGGTATATATTTTTAACATATTCTTTATAAAAAGGCACAATATGTGTATATAGTTAACCGAATCACTTAAAATATTTAGTTATGAGAAGTATATTATGGTTAGTCGCAGTTATCTGTATAGTTGTGTGGCTTTTAGGAATGTTAGGTGTCGTACCTGGAATGGATACGGGTTATTTAGTTCACATATTGCTCGTTATTGCAATTATTGTAGTTCTTTACAATCTTATATCAGGCAGAAGACCCCTCGATTAGATTTACAAAAAACGAAAAATAAAAAGCTGGAAATGGGAAGGTATAACTTCTTAATTTCCAGCTTTTTTAATTATGATAATCGGATTATATTATTTGCCCGCAGGCTTTGCAGGGGCTGCACCTAATTTAGACTTCACAACAGGTGTGATATCTTCACCGCCATCCATATACGCAATATTGCTGTTGCCCTGTGAAGCTGCAATATCAAATACATAAGCAAGACCTTTTTCTTTTGCTACGGTAGCAATCATGGTGGCAACTTTCTTTTGAATAGGTGTGAACAGTTCAGTCTGTTTTTTTGAAATATCCTGTGCTGCTTTCACTCTTGCATCTTCTATATTTTTTCCTAAAGCTTCAAGCTCGGTTTGTGTGGCAGAAAGTTCTTTAATTAATACGGCTTTATTCGCTTCTGTCATTGTTTTTTCTTTTTCCTGGCCTGCTTTGAGTTTACTTTCATAGGTACTGATCAGCTTTTCTATTTCAGTTTGCTTTGTTTTTGTAAAAGTATCGAGTGAAGCTTCTGCTGTTTTTGTTTCAGACAAATTATCAAAGATATCATCGGAATTTACATGCCCGATTTTCTGTTGAGCCTGCACAAAATTGGAGGTCAGGAAAAGTCCTGAAGCTAAGGAAAATGCTATTATTAACTTTTTCATTATATATATTTAAATTATTTTCAAATGAACAGCAAATATAATTAAATATAACTATTTGATTAGTGATAATAAAAAAGTTTTAAATTTTTAATTAGGCTAAAATATTATTTCGTGATATTTTCAATAAAAAAGCCTCCTTGTAGGAGACTTTATATTTTTATCAACCGGGAACCTGTGCTTTTTCATAAATCAATCCCTCCGACCGCAGTTCCTGCCAAAAATCTGATGGGATATTTTTTTGAAGTGCACTCACATTATCTTCTACCTGCTCGGGTTTGCTTGCTCCGGGAATAATTGAAGCAAATTCGTCAGCGGCCAAAACAAAATGAAGGGCTGCATCTACAATATCGATATCGTACCTTTTGGCGATTGCTGAAATCCGGTCCCGTTTTTCGGTCATTCCTTTGGGAATAACATCCTTGTAATTATATCTTGGTCTTCCGGTAATAAACCCTGAGTTGTAGCCCGCTCCGGAAACAAGCCTTACACCAGCCTTTTTAACTGCCGGCAATAGCCGGTCTACCGCATCTTCATGTTCAAGGATAGAATACTGTGTCGCAGAAAGGCAAATATCCGGATCCGCAGAATCAAGGCAGTCCAGAATAGGTTCTATTTTGTTAACACCCATTCCCCAGGCTTTAATAACACCCTCGGACCTCAGTTCGGATAATACTTTAAACGCTCCTTCCCTTGCCTGTTTCAAAAAATAGGGATATCGGTCACCCACCTGATCTTCGGAAAGGTCATGAACGTAGACAATATCAATATAATCAAGTCGCAATCGCTCCAGGCTTTCTTCGATAGACCTTTTGATGGCATCTGCAGTATAATTATGCTCAAAATCATAATTCAAAGGATCCTGCCACATTGTTGGAGGAACTTCATCTTCAGGAACTTCTACGAATAATCTTCCTACTTTGGTAGATAGAACAAATTCTTCCCTGTTCTGACCGTGAAGATAATTCCCGAATCGCCTTTCACTTTTTGTAAGCCCGTACCAGGGTGATGTATCGTAATAGCGTATTCCAAGATCCCATGCTTTTTGCAGTACTTCATAAGACTGCCCGTCCGTAAGGGGTTCAAAGGCAGTTCCTATTGCCACACCACCTAATCCTAACCTGTGTTTTTCCGTTAAAATGTCTGATTTCATATATGATACTATTTAATGATTGGTGAACTAAGAGATACAAACATCGTGCACTTGCTTTTTTAAACATTGTTTTTCTGATATTTTTGAATGATCATTTTGCTCAGATTTCAGCCTGTTAAAAATTTATTCGCATAAACCGGAAAAATGATCCAGATGATCTGGAAGATTTATCCAGATAATTTTCAGAAGTTATCCGGATAAATTGAAGGTTTCAGAAGAATATTTTAAATAAAACCTTTTTAAGCATTTGAAAATCAGAAATTTATGTAATTTTTTGAAGACTGTTTAAAATTAAGGTTAAAATATTCATTAATAGTATACAATAATCCTGCGTAAATGGATACCACAGACTAATTTTTTGGCTTTATTATTGGATTGTTTCAGGCACCATTTCAATATATATTTATGAAAAAACATATCGTTATCGTCGGAGGAGGATTCGCAGGAGTCAACCTTATTAAATCGTTGGTGAATGACAGCCGTTTCAGAATTACATTGGTTGATAAAAACAATTATCATTTCTTTCCTCCATTGATCTATCAGGTGGCAACTTCATTCATCGAAGCTTCCAATATAAGTTATCCTTTCAGAAAATTAATTTCAAATTATAAAAATGTGAATTTCCATATGGGAAGTCTTGTAAAAGTGGATCCTGAACATAATATTCTTGAAACCGACAGCGGTACTTTAAAATATGATTATCTTGTTTTGGCTTTGGGAACAGAATCCAATTTCTTCGGAATGGAAAATGTAAAACGATGTGCCTTACCCATGAAAACCATTGATGAAGCATTATATCTGAGAAATCACATGCTCCTTACTCTCGAAGAAGCCGCAAGAAATAAAAATGTAAAGGAGGCACAGAAACTTCAGAACATAGTGATTGCAGGTGGCGGCCCAACCGGTGTAGAGCTTGCCGGAATGATCGCGGAAATGGGAACATATATTGCAGAAAAAGAATATCCGGAAATAAAGCTGGGACTTTCCAATATTTTTCTGATTGATGCTTTACCTACTCTTCTTTCACCGATGAGTAAAATGGCTCAGGAAGCCGCATATGAAAGACTTAAAAAGCTGGGTGTAAAAATTATCCTTAATACGGCGGTTAAAGATTATAAAGACTGCAAAGTAATTCTCGGGGACGGACAGGTTATTGAGACCGAAACACTGATCTGGACTTCCGGGGTGGTTGGAAGAGAGGTTCCCGGTATTCCTGAAGAAAGTATCGGAAAAGGAAGAAGACTGCTGGTAGATGCTTATAATAAAGTGAACGGCACAGCCAATATTTTTGCTTTAGGCGACATAGCGTTGCAGCTTACGGAGGAAAAATATCCGAAAGGGCATCCTCAGCTGGCGCAGGTCGCTATTCAGCATGCTAAAAATTTAGGAAAGAATTTTAAAAGAATTGAAGATGAAAAAGTTTTAATACCTTTTGCCTATAATGATAAAGGAAGCATGGCTATTATTTCAAAATTTGATGCGGTAGTTGATTTGCCTAAATTTTCATTTAAAGGTTTTATAGCGTGGCTTACGTGGTTATTTATCCACATTATTCCATTGGTAAGCTTCAGCAGCAAAGTACGTCTGGCATTCAACTGGATGCGGCTTTTCATTACCAATAATCCTTCAATCCGTTTAATTTTAAGGCCGAAAAGAGATACCACAGGAAGGTCATAATTTTAATATTCATGATATATTTCATAAATTTACAGAACTGTAAATATTCTTTTACAGTATAAAATCTCAAAAGTGAATATTCATCAGAAGAAAAAGTTTCTGAGCTTTTTAAAGTTCAAAAGAGACTTTCAAAAATACGGGCTTGAAAAAGCGCGCAGCTACGAACTCATTCTTCATTGGCTCAATAACAGATTAAGCAGGAACCAGTTTCTGGTGCTATCTGGAATTTTGGTTGGCTGTACCGCAGGTCTTGCCGGTGTTTTGCTGAAATCGCTGGTTCATGCGATCCACCATTTTATCACTACAAAAGTTCATTTTGAGTACCAGATTCTTTTTTATATTATATTTCCTTTTCTGGGAATTGTTTTAACGACAAGTATTGTTTTGACAATCTTTAAAGGTCAGGACAGAAAAGGAATTGGTGCAATTCTCTATGAAATTGCACAGAATTCAAGTATTGTTTCTTCCGTGAAAATGTATTCGCAGATCGTACAAAGCGCTGTTACAGTCGGTTTGGGAGGTTCTGCCGGACTGGAGAGCCCTATTGCTGTTACCGGTGCAGCGATCGGATCAAACTTTGCACAGACCTACCGGCTCAGTTATAAAGAACGGACCCTCCTACTGGCAGCAGGTGCCACTGCCGGAATTGCTTCTGCTTTTAATGCTCCGATTGCCGGAATTATGTTTGCATTTGAGATTCTGCTGACAGGAGTTGTTTTTACGGACTTCATTCCGCTTGTAGTAGCTGCGGTTTGCGGCAGTTTGTTATCAAGAATCTTATTGCAGGAAGATGTTCTGTTCAGGTTTTATACACGCGAAGCATTTAATTATAAAAATGTTCCTTATTACCTGATTTTAGGAATTATAACCGGTTTATACGCAAGATACTTTGTGATCATCTCCCAAAAGGTCGAGCATTTTATTAAGAAGTTAAACATGTCGAGACTTCGTAAGGCGATGTTTGGCGGGGCGGTTCTTTCACTGTTATGTGTGCTTTTTCCTCCTTTATTCGGAGAAGGTTATGAAACAGTAAAAGCTTTTACCAACGGAGATATGCACAGGATTATAGAAAACAGCCTTTTCAGATATTTTGATATTGGTAATTTTACCATTATTGTCTTTTTAATTCTCGTATTATTGTTAAAAGCATTTGCAACTTCATTTACGATTTTCAGCGGCGGAAACGGAGGGAATTTTGCTCCATCGCTTTTTGCCGGTGGTACCGTAGGCTATTTATTTGCATTAATCTGCCAGCAGATCGGGCTTCCGGACGTACCGGTAACAAATCTGGTTTTGGTGGGAATGGCCGGAGCAATGGCCGGCGTGATGTATGCTCCCCTTACAGCCATTTTTTTGATTGCGGAATCCAGCTTCGGATATGATCTTTTTATCCCGCTGATGATTGCTTCTATCATTTCATATCTGATAGCAAAATGGTTTTCACCAATTTCCCCGGAACTGAAATCCCTGGCGGATCAGGGGAAAATTTTTACCAACAAACATGATAAAAATATTTTATTTTCATTAAAAACAGAGGATTTTATTGACCGCTATTCTGAGACGGTGAAAGAAAATGCACCGATTACGGAATTGTTTGAAAGGGTAAAAAACAGCAGTAAGAATATTTTCGCTGTCATCAATGATGATCAGACACTTCGCGGAATCCTTACACTGGATGATATTCGTCCTTATCTTTTTGCGAATGATAGCATTTCAGTATCACTCAGTCAGATCATGAAAGCTCCTCCTGCTGTCATTCATCCTGAAAATAAGCCACTGGAGATTCTTCAGACTTTTGATGATGCCGGTGTCTGGAATTTGCCGGTTGTTGACTCTCAGAATAAGTTTATCGGCTTTATTTCAAAATCCACAATTTTAATGAGCTACAGACAGCTGTTAAAAGAATATTCGGAATAAATAAAATTAATTTAAACAATTAAAGCCGTACAAAATTATTTCTGAACGGCTTTTCTATAAGTTAATGCTACTGACTTGCTTTATTTAATAGCTCAAGATCATCATTTTCCAGTTGAAGTTTTGGGGCAGCAAATAATGTTTCCAATTGAGATTCGCTGGTTGCACTTACAATCGGAGCGGTAATCAGAGGTTGGGCAAGCAGCCAGGATAGTGCTACCGTTGCTGGTTTTGTATTGTGTTTTGCACTAATTTCATCCAATGCTTTCAAGACTTCCATACCTTTGTTATTCAGATATTTTCTGGCTCCTTCTCCTCTCTTGCTTTTAGACAGATCATCTTCACTCCGGTATTTTCCCGTTAAAAATCCTGAAGCCAGCGACCAGTAAGGAAATACACTCAATCCGAATTCTTCAGCTAAAGGAGCATAATTTTTTTCAAAACCTTCTCTTTCCATTAAATTGTAATGCGGCTGTAGGGCAACATATTTCGGAAGGTTATTCTTCTCCGAAGCTTCAAAGGAGGCTCTTAGCCTCTCAGGTGAAATGTTGGAAGCAGCGATATACCGTACTTTTCCAGCTTTTATAATTTCATCATAAGCCTGAAGTGTTTCTTCTACGGGCGTGATTTTATCATCAAAATGGGTATAATATAAATCAATATGATCGGTTTGCAATCGTTGTAAGGATTCATCAACGGATTTCAAAATATGCTTTTTGCTGATATCAAATCCGTGTTCTTTTGTTTCTGACCCTACTTTTGTGGCAATCACCAGATCATTTCTTTTTCCTCGGCTTTTCATCCACTTTCCGATGATTTCCTCAGATTGTCCTCCTTTCCCATTTACCCACCAGGAATAAGTATCCGCTGTGTCTATGAAGTTAAAACCTTCACCTGTAAATTTGTCCAGAATATCAAAAGACTGTTTTTCATCCAGGGTCCATCCAAAAACATTTCCCCCGAAGTTTATGGGAGCGATCTGTAAATCTGTATTTTTAATTGTCCGTTTTTCCATATTAGTTAATGATTGGTTTACTGCTTTTAACAGAGAATTTCATACCAAAAAGCTGTTGAATTTCACGTTTAAATCAAAAAAAAGACCAGCCAATTGCTGATCTTTCTATATTTTTTTGTTGAAATATTTTTTTAAATTTCGCCCATTACATACATGTTTTCCATAGTTGGCACCGCGCTTCCACCCTGTTTCTCGAGCGTAATGGCAAAAGCCTG
Organism: Chryseobacterium sp. PET-29; assembly: GCF_025736815.1. NCBI lineage: Bacteria > Pseudomonadati > Bacteroidota > Flavobacteriia > Flavobacteriales > Weeksellaceae > Chryseobacterium > Chryseobacterium sp. PET-29. The sequence continues at coordinate 911,448 of NZ_CP107053.1, forward strand.
TGCTTTCGGGATGTTGGCGAGTGCAGTTTTGCTGTCTTTTTCTTCGGTGTACATTCCTGCATTTACCGGTTTTCCGTCTTCAATCGCCCAGAGCTGATACTGCATTCCTTCCGGAGCTTTCGGAAGTTTGTCGGCGTTAAGATAAACAGCTTTTGTTTTCGTATCCCAGAAAACCATTGCTTTGGAATCCGTATGTTTCTCCACTCCTTTCAGCATGACCATCTTCATGTCAGGATTGGAAATCATTTCCATTTTCTGATTCATTTTCTGCATAGCCAGTTGCTGGCTTTTCTTTTCAGTGGTCATTCTGGCGATTTCCTGTCTGGTTGCCGCCTGATCGTTCATCCAGAAAATATTACCCGCAACACTTACCAGGAATAAAACGGAAGCCGCAACAGCATATACTTTCCAGTTATTATTTCCCTGGATCCTTATTTCTTCCTGAGGTTTGGCTGCAGGAATATCTGCAGAGACTACAGGTAATGGCTCTTCGGTACTCTGTTCCTGCTGAATTTTGTTCCAGATCTTGGTACGGAGATCATTGGGGGGTGTTACAGCCTGTGCTGTGGCAAGATCTTCCAATGTCTTCTGCGCTTCTTCGAAAGCCGCTTTCACTTCAGCATTATTTTTCATCACACACTCCAAAATACCTGCTTCCTCAGGAGAAGCAAGACCTAGAATATAAGATTCTATAATTCCGGATGATATGTATTCTTTAGTGTTCAATTTATTGATAATCTTTTAACAAATCCTTTAATTTCATCAGGGCGTTCCTCATTTTTGTTTTTACTGTTCCCAGGGGGATTTTCAGTTTTTCGGATATTTCGTTCTGGGTGTATCCCTGATAATATGCCAGATCGATGAGTTCCTTCTTGTCGGTTTCCAACTTATCCAATACATTATTAAATCCGATAAAATCCGATGAATTGTTTGTAGTGGAAAGTTCCGCAGAATTATATACGAAATCCGGCAAGGGTTGGTTTTTGAGTTCGTTCTGAAAGCTTTTTGATTTTAAATAATCAATAGCAGTATTCCTGGCAATATTGATCATCCAGGTATAAAATCTTCCTTTTGATGAGTCGTACTGATGGATAGAATTCCAGATTTTTACAAAAACATCCTGAATGATTTCTTCGGTATAGTCTTTTGACTGTACGATTCGGAGAATGACACCATACAGTGCGCCGGAATAATGGTCATACAAATAATGAAAACCATTTTCGTTTCTGTCTTTTAGCGACACGATCAGCTGTTCTTCCGAATACTGTGTTTTAATAGCGAATATTTTTGTTTTCAAATGTAATAAAATAAAACAGATAATAAGCAATACTCACACCATCTTTTAAATGTATAATAAAATTAATCATATGTTTAATAATGTTTAAATATAATAAGATACTATTTGAAAGTTGATAATAATATTAAGGTATATGATTAATTTCAAAAAATAATATATTGATTGATAGAAACTTATAAATTATTTTACATTTTTTAAATCTAAATTAAAACCAGTCTCGTAAATGGTTTTAGATAAAGATATTTTCAAATACATATTAACTTAAAAATCAAAAAAAATGAACACTAAATCAAAAATCGCAGTTTTCGGAATGATGGTTTTATCATTCGCATTCAGTGGTAACGTTGCAGCACAGAGTATGAAAGAAAAAACCGTAATGGTTGGCGGAGCAGCTATGTACCCTTCTAAAAATATTATTGAGAATGCGGTAAACTCTAAAGACCATAAGACATTGGTGGCAGCCGTAAAAGCAGCAGGTCTTGTGGAGACGCTACAAGGAGAAGGTCCTTTCACTGTATTGGCTCCTACTGATGCAGCTTTCGCAAAACTACCGAAAGGAACAGTTGAAAATCTTGTAAAGCCGGAAAATAAGGCAATGCTTACAAAAATTCTTACCTATCACGTTTTACCAGGCAAATACAATGCTAAAGAAATCTGGGCCGCTGTAAAAGCAGGAAACGGTAAAAGCATGATGAAAACAGTAGAAGGCGAAGAGCTTACTTTCTGGGTTAAAGGGAAAGACCTGTATGTAAGAGATGCTAAAGGAAACGATGCAAAAGTTACGATAGCTGATGTTAATCAGTCAAACGGAGTGATTCACGTAATAGATACGGTTTTGATGCCGTAGTGGTGTTAGTTGTCAAACAGCATATTTGTTATGCTGTTTTTTTATTCTCTTATTTAAACAAACCGATAACACTTAAACCTATAATATTATGAAAAAAACGATTAATGTATCTAATCAGGGAGCGACCCTTGATACAGGCAGAAGAAATTTTTTAAAGCTGAGCGGCATAGGTCTGGCAATGGCCGGACTCACATTGATCGGTTGTGAAGACAACGAGGGTTACGACTTTATGCAGACCGATGTTTTTGACCTTGGAAAAGGCGATGTGGGTGTTCTGAACTATGCGTATGCTCTTGAGCAACTTGAAGCGGACTTTTATACTAAAGTGGTGAATAACTTTTATTCCGGAATTTCAAATGCAGAGAAAGAATTATTTACTGACCTCTATCATCATGAAGTGATACACCGTGATTTTTTTAAAGCGGCAATCAGTGGAGCTACCTCCAACGTTTTACCCACCCTGGAATTCCAGTACCCGAATGTAAATTTTAATGATAGAAACTCTGTATTGGCTACTGCAAAAGCATTGGAAGATACGGGTGTTGCTGCCTATAACGGTGCCGGAAAATATATCACAAATGCAGACTATCTGGTGATTGCCGGGAAAATTGTATCAGTAGAAGCAAGACATGCTTCAGCGATCAGAAATCTTATCAATCCCGGAACGGCAGCATTTTCTGGTGATGACATCATCGATAGCAACGGCCTTGATCTTGCAAAAGAGCCTAAAGATATCGTTATGGTAGCGGGAGGATTTATAAAAACGCCTTTCACATGGAAAGAACAGGGAATCGGTTAATTATTCACTTCAAAAAATTACATTATGAACATTCTTAAATTACTGGATAAACTTTCTGACGATAAATTTTTCAGCAAAGAAGCGTCAAGATTAGAAACTCTTACAAGCATTTCGGCATTCGGGAAAAAGGCTGCGGTTGCTGCTGTTCCGCTGGGATTGGGAACGCTTATGACTACCCCTGCAAAAGCGGCTGGCCTTACAGGAGGAAACACTTATAAAAATACTTTAACAGATGCACTGCAGCTGGCTTTGGTGCTGGAATATCTTGAAAATGAATATTATGCAATCGGGCTTTCTACTGCAGGCTTAATTTCCAATGCGGACAGACCCGTTTTTATGCAAATTTCCAAACATGAGTCTGCGCATGTAACTTTTCTTAAAAACACCTTAACTTCGCTAGGAGTTACGCCGGGTGCAAAGCCTACATTTGATTTTACGGCAGGTGGTGCTTTTGCTCCTTTTACCGATTACAGTCAGTTTTTAATATTAGCCCAGGCTTTTGAAGATACCGGAGTACGTGCTTATAAAGGACAGGCGGGAAATGTGATGAGTAACAAAACGGTTTTGCAGGCAGCTTTACAAATCCACTCCGTGGAAGCAAGACATGCATCACAGGTAAGAAGAATGAGAGCAAATAAAGGCTGGATAGAATTAGCTGACGGCGGAAATATGCCTGCAGCAACAAATCCGGTGTATGATGGAGAACAGAATACAACCCAGGCCGGATACAATACGGCAACGGCTTTTGGAGCGGCGGCAGGTTCTGCGGCTTACGATGAAATATTAACCGGAAGTGATGCTCAGACAATTGCATCTTTGTTTATTGTTTAAAGCAAATTTCTTACTATTAGGTGTGGTCCCCTTTTCTTTTCGGGAGGGGGATTTTCATGTGAAATCTTTACAGAATATATCATAAAATTAATCAAGAAAAAACTCCTCTGTAGAGAGAAGTTTGTTTGCCTTTTAAAACTTGAAATATGAAGTATATTTCAGATTCAAAAATAATAAGTCACAAATAGCTATTTTATGACGGGGATCATAAATGAATTAATATCACCGATTCTTTGTAAATAGGATATGATTTATTTTGTAACTTTAATCTATGAAAACATTGGCAAATCCTTGTATTCCGAATAACAATATAAATAACGGAGAGGGAATAAAAAAAGCAGCAAAAATTTTCGCTGTGAGTGTTTTGGCACTGCTTGCACTTGGTTTTTGTACTACTTCACAAAGGCTTAATGCAGGATAAATAAGCAATATTCTGATACGGAATTTTTTTAAAATAAGTTGAATTAAGTTTTGACTTAGGTAAAATTTTACTATATTTGTGAATCGAAATAATTTTTTTTCATCATTTGTGTTTTTTTAGGCTCCGTTAGGAGCCTTTTTCTATGTAACACGTTTTCTGTTGCTGGCCGGCACCCATTTGTCCTTTTTACATTTTGGGCAATTTCCGGCGCTTCCTGTAGGTTTTTCTTCTGTATATCCACAAAAGATACATGAATAATATCCTTCTTCTTTAATGTATTTTACAGCATCTTTTAGCGAATCCGGCATAATGGAGAGTCCATATTTCACTTTTTCATCTTCAAAATAGAAAACACTGATTTCCCCTGAAACTTCTTCAATAGCCTGATCAATCTGACCAAGCTGTGAAATGCCTTTTAATCTGAGTTCTGCAAAAAACTCGTCGCTTCCTAAATTTTCTTTTTTAAAATTATCAATGGAAAATTCACCATTTTCTATAAGGCATATTGATCTTCCTTCCAGTAAAGTCTCAAACTTTTTGCTCTTCCCGATAAGATAAGTTACCATTGTGTACATTAAAATAATCAGCACAAATACAAGAATTGAAGACACAATACCTACTTCTCTGTAAAACATAGGATCTCCAGCCGCAGAACCCAGACCGATAATCACTACCAGTTCAAAAAGGGAAAGCTGCTTGACTCCCCTCTTCCCGAGCACTCTAAGTCCGATAATTATTGTTATAAACATAATGATCGTCCTGAGAGCAATTTCAAGCAGAAAAGACCATTCCTCTGTTCCCAGAAATAGTTCTTTCCAGTCGAATTGTAATAGAAATATGGATTGCATAATGAATTGATTTGCTCTGAAAATTCAAATAATGCGCCAAGTCTGTATCTGATTTTCTTGTCTGATTTTAAAATTGATCCAAAACTTCAGTGATTTGATGATAAATAAGCTCCAATTCTTCAGCAGTAATACAATATGGCGGAACCAGATACATTACATTTCCCAAAGGACGCAGGATAATTCCCCTTTTCAGAAATTCTTTATACAATATTTTACCCATATTGTTAAAATAGGAAGTCTGTTGGCTGCTGATGATTTCCCATGCCAGGATTGTTCCTGTCTGCCGTACTTTCTCAACCTTTGGATGTTGTTCCAATGTTTTTACAAACCCGGAATGTTTTTCAGTTATAACAGCAATACGCTGCAATGTTTCTGGTTTCAATAGAAGTTCCATGCTGGCAATAGCCGCTGTACAGGCTAGCGGATTGGCAGTAAAAGAATGTCCGTGAAACAATGTTTTGTATTGATCTTCTGATAAAAAAGCATCAAAAATCTTCTGTGAACAGGTGGTAATACCCATTGGCATCGTACCGCCTGTCAGACCTTTGGAAAAGCACATAATATCGGGCTGTTCAGAAAGATGGTTTGCAGCAAATAATTTTCCAGTTCTTCCGAAACCGGTGAATACCTCATCCTGAATCATCAGAATTTTCTGTTCTCTGCAGAATTTCATTAATTCCGCAAGATCTTCTGCTTTATGCATTAACATTCCTGCAGCACCTTGGACAAGTGGTTCGTAAATGAAACAGGCAATTTCATCTGAAATATTTTTGATGAACGCTTTTAAACTGTCGAGGTTTTGCGAGGTCGGAGCATCTATAAAAACGACTTCAAAAAGCATTTCACCGAAAGGCTTTGTCCAGGCACTTCTTCCGCTGACTGACATCGCTCCGAAAGTATCTCCATGGTAAGCATTATTCAGAGCCAGAATCTTTGTTTTTTTATGATTTTGATTATGAGCATATTGAATACACATTTTTAAAGCTACTTCAACCGCCGTAGAACCGTTATCGGAATAAAAAACTTTCTTTTGGTGTTCAGGGAGAAGTTCCAGTAAATTTTCTGACAGCTGTATGGCAGGTTCATGGGTGAAACCCGCAAAAATAACCTGTTCCAAAGTATTCAGCTGTTCCGAAACTCTTTGTGCAATATATGGATGTGCATGCCCGTGAAGGGTAACCCACCACGAAGAAACCGCATCGATATATTTATTTCCTTTTTCATCAAAAAGATAAATTCCCTCTCCTTTTACAATCGGAATGATATCATTGGCTGTCTTCATCTGTGTATAAGGATGCCAGTTGACGGCATTATCGCGTTCAGATAAATTCATAAATAATATTTAAAATTAACCATTTATATTTCACGTTCTAACACATTGTTTTTTCTTTTGCCATGGGTTTTAATCCTAATGTTTTCAAAAGCTGCAAATCTTCTGAAACTCCCGGATTCGGGGTTACCAAAAGAGTTTCTCTTTCTCCGGTAAAAATGGAATTCGCTCCTGCCATAAAGCACCAACCCTGTTCAAAATCAGTCATTTCAATTCTTCCTGCACTAAGGCGAACCATAGAAGAAGGCATGATAATTCTTGCTGTGGCAATCATCCTTACCATTTCCCAGGTATCGGTTTTTTCGTTATTTTCAAGAGGAGTTCCCTTCACTCTTGCCAGTGCGTTGATGGGAACTGATTCCGGATGCTTTGGCATTGTTGCTAAGGTTAAAAGCATGGAAATCCTGTCGCCATGTGTTTCTCCCAGTCCGATAATTCCACCTGAACATACCGTAATACCAGCCTTTCTCACATTATTGATTGTATTAATTCTGTTGTCAAAAGTTCTGGTTGAGATAATTTCTTCATAATATTGTTCTGATGTGTCCAGATTATGATTGTAAGCATACAGGCCTGCTTCCTGGAGGCGGACCGCCTGTTCTTCTGTAAGCATTCCCAAAGTACAGCAGACTTCCATTCCGAGTTCATTAACACCTTTCACCATGTCAATAACACGGTCAAAATCACGATTGTTGCGTACTTCTCTCCATGCCGCCGCCATACAGAACCTTGAAGAGCCTCCTTCTTTTGCCTTTTTGGCGTGTTCAATAACGGTTTCTGTCGGTAATAAGGCCTGTATTTTAATATTGGTATGATACCTTGCAGCCTGTCCGCAATAAGAACAGTCTTCAGGGCATCCGCCGGTTTTTATGGAAAGTAAAGTAGACATCTGAACTTCTTCAGGATTATGCCATTCGCGATGTACAGTAGCGGCTTTGTAGATAAGCTCGAGAAGCGGGAGATTATAAATTTGTTCTATTTCTTCCCTGGTCCAGTCATTTCTTAAAATTGTGTGTTCTTTCATAATATTTCTAATTGTTTTGCAGCAGTTTCTATATTTTCAATTGTTATTTCTTCTAAATGAGGAATTTTGATGATGGTTGTTTCCGGCTGAATATTTTTAAGAATAATCCTTTCGGTATCCACGGGAAAATTTCCGTTTAGAATAATATATTTTAGCTTAATCTTTCTTTGTTCTAAAGCCATGATCGATAATAAAGTGTGATTAATGCATCCCAGATAATTTTTTACTACCAGCACAGTGGGGATATTCAGCTTTTGAATCAGATCAATGATAAAATGTTTGTCATTTAATGGAACCATGAGACCGCCTGCTCCTTCGACGATTAAATTATTGCTTGTTTCAGGAAGCTTAAAACTGTTCAGATCAATGGTAATTTCTTCTTCTTTTGCCGACTGATGAGGTGATGAAGCCAGTTTGAGGCGATATTTTTCAGGATGGCAAACGGTATTTTTTCCTGTCCACTCTTTTACTTTTATACTGTCGGAAAAATCAAGATCACCGGATTGTACGGGTTTCCAATATTCTGCATTAAAATATTTTGTTACAATTGCAGAACAGACGGTCTTTCCTACTTCCGTGCCGATTCCGGTGATGAATAATAATTGCTGTTCTGAATTTTCGTTTTTTGGAAGTACTGTTTTATGATCCATAATTTCTTCAGGTAAATTCATTAATAAGTTCTGTAAGCTTTACGATTTCTTCTTCTGTATTAAAGCTATGGAGGCAGATTCTAAGTCTTTCAGCACCTTCTTTTACAGTGGGACTGAAAATGGGATAGGTTAAAAACCCGTTATCGCATAAAGTTTGTGATAATAGTTTTAATTGATTGTTATCAGGTATTATAACGGACTGGATCGGACTGTTTTCATCGGAAGGACTCTTCACATTCCATTTCCGGAAAGTGCTGATGTTTTTTTGCAGCTGAACGGATGCTGCTTTATTTTCATTTAAAAATTCATATCCTTTAGAAATGCTTATCCATAAAAAATCATGAGCAGCCGTCGTGTAAATAAATGGCGAGGCAAAATTGATGAGGTATGATTTTATTATGTCGTTCGTTAATACTGCGGCTCCGTGTGTTCCCAATGCTTTTCCGTACGTCACTACGGTAGCAAGGACTTTTTCATGAATACTTAAACGGTGAACAAGGCCATATCCAAAAACTCCGAAAGCATGAGCTTCATCCACAATAAGTCCAGCCTGATACTTCTTTGCAAGTTCTGCAATCTCCTGAAGGGGGCAAAAATCTCCGTCCATCGAATACAAACTTTCAACAGCAATATAAATATTACCCTGTTGTCTTTTCAGAATATCTTCAAGATGTCCGCAGTCGTTATGCCTGAATTTTATTTTTTTAGCATTTGACATTTTACAGCCATCATGTACTGAACGGTGAATTTTTTCATCCACAATAATAGTATCATGACGGTTTGGAAGTGAAGCAAACAAAGCAAGATTGGCATTGTATCCCGAAGAAAACAGAAGCGCAGCCTCATATTGATGTTCTTTAGCAATAAATTCTTCCGTTTCCGTAACAACATTAGTATTCCCGCTGATCAGTCTTGAACCGGTACTACCTTTTAGCAAATCAGGGTTTTTCTGAACCGTTTTTAAAAGTAGATTCCGGAAATTTTTATTTTTTGCAAATCCCAGATAATCATTGGAATAAAAATCCACACCCTCATTTCTAGCTCGTAATGTTCTTAAGATTCCTGTTTGTTTTCTTTTTTCTAAAGCTTCCTCCAACGGTAAAAAGTGATTAAGCATGTTCTGTTTTCAAAACTTCCTGTGAAATGCTGTTGATCCACTGTTGGTATAGATCATTTTCTATTGTTAAAATATGTTCTGCATGAATTTTCCACTGCTCGCAAAAATGATCCAGCTGAATGATCATTTCTTCCAGATGGCCTTCTTCTTCAAGAATGATAGATTTAACCATAATCTTTGAGCTGTATTTCGTAAGGATTTCCTGATAAACCGGATATAGTTCATCAGCACGAACTTCAATTGCATACGTTACAAAAAGATAGGCGGCATATTTTAAATGTTCTTTTGTTAAAGTAAAATGCTGTTGCAGATATTTACAAGTTTTAACATCTAAATGATGAAGATAATGTCTGGTAGAAGCAGATGCAAGTAAATATTCTTTTTTGTAATTTTCACAAAATGATGAAGTAATTTTAGGGATCTGTTTTTTTAGATAATACGCATGGCGGTGTTCTTCTGCGGCATGTTTCAGCTGAATAAGATTTACTTCAGAAGGATGTTCGCTGGCAGAAATTTTTCTGGCTCCCGCATTTTCCATATACGATAAGGTGTTGAGCCATTTAGCATGGTATTCATCATTATTAACAATTCTTTCAAGAAGATTATAAAGCGTCATTTTATGGTTTTGCTTCAAAAGTAGTATATTGCCGGATGGTTATATGGTACCAGTTTTAAGATAATGAGTAGTCCGGTTTTAATTCCTTATCAAAGTTTTATAGCAATAAACAGATCATCTGATGTTTCTGTTTATATTCAGATTTCCAATCAGCTGATCAATGCTATTCAGCGGGGATTTCTTCCATACGGAACCAAGCTTCCCGGAACAAGAACGCTCAGTAATCTTCTGGAGGTCCACCGAAATACAATTATTTCCGTTTATGATGAGCTGCTTGCTCAGGGCTGGATAGAAAGCTTCCCCAATAAAGGGACATTTGTGATAGGAAAAGAACAGAATAGTTCGACAATACAACCTGTCAGACAAAATCAACTTGAAAATTATCCTAAACAAACCGGATTCTCTTTTAAAACTTCTAATATTCTGGATAATCCTTTTGAACATTCTGAATGCGACTATATTTTTAATGATGGAATTCCTGATATCCGACTTACGCAGGTAGATCAGTATTCCGGGATTTACAGTTCTATTTTAAAGAGAAAAGCACACAAGATCGGACAATACAATTCTGATGGAAGTGAATTTTTTAAACAACATCTTTCGCAATATTTAAATTTATCAAGAGGATTGGCAATCTCAAAAAATAATCTCCTTATTACAAGAAGCACCGAAATGAGCATGTATATTGTTTCCGAGATACTATTGTCTCAGGGAGATACGGTTTTGGTGGGGGAATTGAGCTACTTCTCTGTCAATATGATCTTTCAACGGACCGGCGTTAATATCCGGACAGTTTCTATTGATGAAGAGGGGATCAATGTGGAAGAAGTCCGGAAGATTTGTGAAAAACAAAAAATCAGGATGTTGTATCTCACGCCTCATCACCATTATCCTACTACGGTTACATTGAGTGCCAAACGAAGGCTTGAGCTTTTAAATCTTTCTCAGGAGTACGGTTTTATAATCCTGGAAGATGATTATGATTATGATTTTCATTATGATAAAAGTCCTATTCTTCCGTTGGCAAGCGCAGATACAGCAGGAATGGTTGTTTACATTGGCTCATTCGGGAAGCTTTTGGCTCCGGGATTTCGTACAGGTTTTATTGTAGCTCCGGAAAATGTGATGACCGAAATGAGAAAATATCTTGGTATCATCGATAGGCAGGGCGATATTTTAATGGAACATGTTCTTGGGGAAATGATTGCCGAAGGAGAAATTAACCGTTATCTCAAAAAGTCCCTGAAAATCTATAAAGAACGGAGGGATCATTTTGCTGCTTTGCTTAAACATCATCTGGATGAATATATTGATTTTAAAATACCTTCCGGCGGACTGGCTTTCTGGGCAGAATGGAAAAACCCGCTAAATCTCATGCTGCTATCAAAAAAATGTGCCCAAAATAATCTGTTTATTCCTAAAACCCTGCTTTATCAGAACCGCAATCTCACGGCAATGCGTCTCGGTTTCGGAAATTTCAGTACTAATGAGATGGAAAAAGCGGTTGAAATTCTTTCAGTGAATACAAAAAGTATGTTAATAGAAGATAAAAGTAAGTACATCTGATTTTGGTTGGATTTTTGAATATAGGTTTCTAAATCTTTACACCATTGAAATTAATTACATTTACAAACAAAGGGATTTATTGTCCGCAGGGTAAATTCTATATTGATCCGTGGAGACCTGTTGATCTTGCGGTAATCACACACGGACATGCAGACCACGCAAGATGGGGAATGAAAAAATACCTTTGTCATCACTTCACAAAGCCGATTTTATATAAAAGGATCAGTGAAGATATAGAATGCCAGAGTGTAGAATATGGTGAAGTGATCAATATCAATGGCGTAAAAGTTTCTCTTCATCCTGCCGGTCATATCATCGGTTCCGCACAGATCAGACTGGAATATAAAGGATACGTAAGTGTAGTTTCCGGAGATTATAAAGTTCAGGATGACGGATTGAGTACTCCGTTTGAATTGGTACGGTGTAATGAATTTGTTACCGAAAGTACTTTCGGACTTCCCATTTATAATTGGCTGGAGATAGATGATCTGAATAAAAAACTTCAAAGCTGGGTTCTCAGGAATAAAGAAAATCAGAAAACCTCCGTATTTATCGGTTATTCTTTGGGGAAAGCCCAGCGAATTATGAAAGCGGTTGAAGGACTGGGAAAAATACACGTTCATTATTCCATAGGAAAATTGAATGAAGCTTTTGAAACCGTAGGAATTGATCTTCCTGATTATGAAATTCCGGATTTCAGGGAAAGTGTAAAGCATCTTCAGGATGAAATTGTCATTGTACCGCCTGCTTTATTGGATTCGAATGTCATTAAAAAAATTCCGAATGCGGCAACAGCAATCTGTTCAGGATGGATGCAGGTGCGCGGAGCCAGAAGATGGCGAAGTGCGGATGCAGGTTTTGCAATGAGTGATCACGCCGACTGGAAAGGACTTTTGCAGGCTATAAAAGCTACCGAAGCTGAACTTGTACACGTGACACACGGGCAAACCGAAGTCTTTTCCAAATATCTGAATGAAATCGGAATTAAATCGGATGTCGTAGAAACATTATACGGAGATGATGATGAGGAAGAAAAAGAAAAAGAAGTCATAGAAAATTAAACCTTCAAGGTTTGTTACAATAAATAAAAAATGAAACATTTCGCAGAGCTTATTAACGCCTTGGAAAGCACCAATAAAACCAATGCAAAAATCGATGCCATCATTGATTATCTGGAACGTGCGCCTGATGAAGATAAAGTTTGGTTTATAGCCCTGTTTACCGGTAAAAGACCAAAGCGGAATGTCAACACAAATTATATGAAAGAATGGGCACTGGAAATTACCAGGCTGCCATTCTGGCTTTTTCAGGAAAGTTACTCTTCTGTGGGAGATCTGGGGGAAACAATTTCATTGATTTTGCCTCCGCCGGAGGAAAAAATAGACCGCTCGTTATCCGATTGGATGAATGAAATTATTAATCTGAAAAATAAAACCGATCAGGAAAAAAAACAATTTGTTCTCAACTCATGGAACGGACTTGACTATACAGAACGTCTGATCTTTAATAAATTATTAGGCGGAAGCTTCCGGATTGGAGTTTCCGATAAAACACTCATTAATGCTTTAACGAAATTTTCCCACCAGGAATCAAGCACGTTAATGCACAGCCTTATGGGAAAATGGCAGCCTGATGAAGTTTCCTTTCGCGAGTTGATTTCCGCAGAAAATATCAATCCCGATAATTCCAAGCCTTATCCTTTCTGTCTTGCCTATCCGTTAGAGAAAGATCTGGAAGAATTGGGAAAACCTGATGAATGGCTTATTGAATACAAATGGGACGGAATCCGCGGACAGATCATTCGCAGAAATGATGAAGTGTTTATCTGGTCCAGAGGTGAAGAACTGGTTACCGATCAATTTCCTGAAATAAGAGAAGTAGTTCAGAACATGAAAGGTGATTTTGTTATAGATGGAGAAATACTTGCAGTGAAAGACGATAAAGTATTAAATTTTAATGAGTTGCAGAAAAGACTAAATAGAAAAACTTTAACTAAAAAAATGCTTTCCGAAGTCCCGATTCAGGTATTTGCATACGATCTTCTGGAACTTGAAAATAATGATTTACGGGAAAAACCGATCTCTGCAAGAAGAGCTATGCTGGAAGAATTATTGCTGAATGAAAATCCGGAGCATATTAAAATTTCAGAAGTTATAGAATTCGAAAACTGGGATGAACTAAACAATATCCGGGAAAATTCCAGAGACATCAACAGTGAGGGTTTAATGCTGAAACAGAAAAATTCACTATATCATTCCGGCAGAAAAAAAGGCGACTGGTGGAAATGGAAAATCAGCCCGCTGACAATTGATGCAGTTTTGATTTATGCCCAGAAAGGAAGCGGAAGAAGAAGCGCGTATTACACCGATTATACGTTTGCCGTAAAAAATGAAGAAAAGCTGGTAACCATTGCAAAAGCCTATTCAGGTCTTACGGATAAGGAAATTATGGAAGTCAGCAAGTTTGTCAATAAAAATGCCATTGAGAAATTCGGACCGGTAAGAACAGTAAAACCTGAACTTGTTTTTGAAATTGCTTTTGAAGGAATCGGGTTCAGCAATCGACATAAAAGTGGTGTGGCTTTAAGATTTCCAAGGATTCTGAGATGGCGTAAAGATAAAAAGGTTGATGAAATTGACGACCTTGAGGAAATTAAGAAACTGATACAGTAATTGTGTTTTTTATTCTTTCATTCTGTTTTTTAAGTCCATATCGGTGCCCAGAATTCTTTCAATCTCAATTGTTTCTGTATTTAAAATTCTGTAAAAAATAATATGCTTATTGGCTGTAAAACCGTAAATATCAGATTTGATTTCTGTATAATTTTTTCCGATGTATGGATTTTCGCATAATAGTTGAAAATAGTTGATCAATTCTTCATAATATAAATCAGCTTGCTTTTCAGACCAGAATTCATACGTGTATTCATATATTTTTGTAATATCTTCTACAGCTTTATGAGTTAGAAAATAGTTACCCATTTTTTTTCAGATTGAATTTCATTAATTCTAAATGTTTCTCAGCATTAAAATCATGAGCAATCCCGCTGCTTATACCTTCTTCAATCGCATTTTTAAGCATCTGTATTTTATTTTCCTCCTGTTCCAAAAGCCTTAATCCCGCTCTTATTACTTCACTGGCATTCTTAAATCTGCCTTCGGAAACTTTAGAATCAACAAAATCTTCAAAATAATCTCCTAGAGAGACTGATGTATTTCTTCCCATTTTTTTATTTTAATTGAATAAAGTTACCAATTTTTGGTAATTAAACAAATTTTAAGATAAATATTTTTCATTAAATTGATGGAATAATTATTGGAATATATTTATAATTACTATTAAAACTTTTGCCATAATAAATAACAGTTAATTGACAACATTCGAAAATACCAACGGCTTCAACGTTATTCAGCAATGGATGGCTGATAAAAACATTTCCCCTTTCAGGTTTCAGATTGAAACCTGGAAAAAATTCGGGAATGGTTACAGCGGAATGGTTGTCGCGCCAACAGGTTTCGGAAAAACCTATTCGGTCTTTTTAGCATTAATTTCAGACTTTCTCAATCGGCCCGAAAAATACGGAAAAGGCCTGAAAATGATCTGGATCACGCCTCTTCGCTCACTTTCTAAAGATATTGCTAAAGCGATGCAGGAAGCTATTGAGGAAATCGGATTAGATTGGGCAGTGGGTGTCAGAAACGGAGATACAGATCCGAAAATTCGTCAGCAGCAGGTTAAAAACATGCCTGAAATTCTGGTTGCAACACCCGAAAGCCTTCATTTGCTTCTCGGACAAAAGAAACATCAGCGGTTTTTTCAGGATTTACAGACCATCGTGATTGATGAATGGCATGAACTCCTCGGTTCCAAGCGCGGCGTAATGGTTGAGATCGGAATATCACAGCTGAGAAAATATGTTCCGAAACTTAAAATCTGGGGAATTACAGCTACCATCGGTAATCTGGATGAAGCCATGGAAGTTCTGATTCCTTATAATATCAAAAAAGCAAAAATTACAGCGAAGGAGAAAAAGAAAATCGATATTCTCTCCGTATTTCCGGATGAAGTGGAAATTCTTCCGTGGGCTGGACATCTCGGGCATAAACTTGCAGATAAGGTGGTTCCGATTATCCTGAATTCCAATTCAACGATTGTTTTTACCAATACCAGAAGCCAGAGCGAAATGTGGTATCAGCTTTTGCTGGATGCTTATCCGGATTTTGCGGGACAGATTGCCATTCATCACAGTTCGATTGATGCTCATCTCAGAATCTGGATTGAAGAAAACCTCAGCAACGGAAAACTGAAAGCGGTGGTATCTACCTCATCTTTAGATTTAGGAATCGATTTTAAACCGGTAGATACGGTTATTCAGATTGGTTCTGCAAAAGGAGTTGCAAGATTTCTGCAGCGGGCCGGACGAAGTGGCCACTCCCCTTTCGAAACTTCCAAAATCTATTGCGTTCCGACCCATTCCTTAGAACTAATTGAGGTTTCGGCATTGAAAGAAGCTGTAAAAAATAACGTAATTGAGCCTCGTGATCCTCAGGTTCTGTGTTTTGATGTATTGGTACAATTCCTGATGACGCTGGCGATTGGTGACGGATTTTATCCACAGGATATATATCCGCAGATCAAAGAAACTTTTGCATTTCAGCAAATGACGGATGAGGAATGGAAAAATATTCTCGATTTTTTAACCATCGGCGGAAAGGCACTGAAAAGCTATGAAGAATTTCATAAAGTAGTTATTGATGAAACAGGTTTGTATAAAGTAACTTCACGAAGAATTTCCATGCTTCACCGGATGAATATGGGCGTCATTGTAAGTGATGCTATGCTGAAAGTAAAATTTATTTCCGGCGGCTATATCGGTATGGTGGAAGAATATTTTATCTCAAGATTAAAAAAAGAAGATAAATTCATTCTTGCCGGGCGCGTTTTGGAAGTTGCTATGATTAAAGACATGACGGTTTTCGTACGGGCTTCCAAAGGAAAGGCTTTTGCACCGAGCTATCTGGGCGGAAGGCTGCCTTTAAGTTCCAATCTCGGACAGTTTTTAAGAGAAAAGCTTTCAGGAGCTCTTAATCCTAAATCTTCTGAAAAAGAATTAAAGTTTCTACATCCTCTTCTGGCTAACCAGGAAGAACGTTCTCACATTCCGGAAGAGAATGAATTTTTGGTAGAGTTAATTAAAAACCGTGAAGGTTATCATTTGTTTATGTATCCTTTTGAAGGAAGGCTTGTTCATGAAGTAATGGCTGCACTCATTGCGTACCGTATTTCAAAACTGGCGCCGATTTCATTTTCCATGGCGATGAATGATTATGGTTTTGAATTATTCAGTGATAAACAAATTCCGTTGAATGAAGATAATTTAGAACAAATTCTGACTCGTGATAATTTGATGACCGACGTTATTTCAAGCATCAATGCTGCAGAAATGGCTAGACGTAAATTTCGGGATATTGCGGTAATTTCGGGAATGGTGATTCAGAATTTCCCGGGACAGCAGCGTTCGAATAAATCGTTACAAAGTTCCGCAGGTCTCATTTTTAAAGTGCTTGAAGATTACGATCCTGACCATTTCCTTGTAAGACAGGCCTACACGGAAGTCTTCAACATGCAGCTTCAGGAACAGAGGCTTGTAGAAGCATTTAAAAGAATTGAAAAATCAAAAGTTATCCTGAAATTTGCCAATTCTTTTACCCCGCTGAGTTTCCCGATAAAAGTAGACAGTCTCCGTCAGACGCTTTCCAGTGAAGATTTAGATTCCAGAATCAAAAGGTTGGTAGATCAGGCAAAAAAAATCAGGTAATTATCCTATTCTTTTGCCGAGAATGACCAATGTTCTTTCTACATTATCCAATACGGCAACATTAGGAAATGTTCCCCAGTCTTCAAAACCGAAATGTCTGAAAAGCTTCAGACTCGGTTCGTTATGAAGAAAAATCAACCCCAGCAAGGTTTTTACCCCGAATTTTCCGGCATTATCAATACAATATTGCAGAACTTTTTTACCGAATCCTTTTCCGCGACAGTTTTCATCCATATAAATGCTGACCTCCACCGTTCCGTTATAAGCCGGTCTTCCGTAAAATGAAGAAAAACTTACCCAACCTAAAATATTTTTTGCTATATCTTCAACCATCCAGAGCGGCCGGGTTTGAGGATTATGATCGTGAAACCACTGTATTCTGCTTTCCACAGAAATGTTTTCGGTATCGGCGGTCACCATTCGGGAAGGAATGGTAGAATTGTAGATTTCTACAATTTTCGGTAAATCTTCAAGAGTAGCATTTCTAAAGGTTAATTCTTCCATAGGACGGCAGCATTTATCTGCAAATATACATGAAGATTTTTCTTTTTATATGATTATTCTTCGGCGTCTGGATCTTTCAGTTCTTTAAGGCTTCGGTTTAAGCTTCTGACGCTGATTCCCAGATAAGCAGCCATATCTTCTTTTGAAATTTCCATTTCTTTAGATTTTAATTCCAGAAACTGATTGAGTGTATGTTCCGTCGTATGAAGCTGCTGATACGATGCCCTGCTTGAAGTATTAACGATACGCTCCGCAAAAACATCCAGTAGAAAGTTATTAAGCCCCAAATCATTTTTAAGCAGATCTTTAAAATACGGGATCGACATTGCATACACGGTAACTTCCGTTATCGCTTCAATGGAGCAAAGACAAGGAACATTTTTAATAACTTCAATTTCCCCGATAATTTCTCCTTTACCCAAAAATTCAACAATATACTCTTTGTCATTTTCTTCTATAAAATAGCACTTGGTAATGCCGCTTCTGATAAGCATTATTTTTGTGGAAGTTTCATTCTGCGTAAGTAATCTTTCTCCTTTGGCGTAAGATTTTATAATAATATTTTCCTTTTCCGGCTGCTTCTGATAAAGCGTTTCCAGATAATCTAAAAATGGTTGATTCGTTCTCAGCATGATAATCCGGGACAAATGTCCTTTTTTGGTTGATATTTATTTCTGAATTTTGGAGCGGAAAATTACAAAATCTAATTTTAACGTATTATGAATTCTGTCCATACGATTGCTTTTGATGCCGATGATACCCTGTGGGTAAATGAAACGTATTTCCATGAAGCCGAAATGGCCTTTTGTGAACTTTTTAAAGATAAACTGCCCAATAAGACGGTTTCTGAAGAATTATTTACTACTGAAATGAAGAATCTTCATCTGTATGGTTATGGGGTAAAAGGTTTTATGCTGTGTATGATGCAAACGGCAGGGAAACTCTCGAATGAAATAAGTTACAGATCACTAGCTGGGAAAATCATTGAAATAGGACACGATCTTTTACAGAAGCCTGTTGAACTTCTGGACGGTGTCGCCGAAACATTAGACCAGTTAAAAGAGCGGTATCAATTGGTAGTTGCTACAAAAGGTGATCTGCTGGATCAGGAACGAAAGCTTAAGAAATCTGGACTGCAGGATTATTTTCATCATATTGAAATTATGAGTGATAAAAAAACGAGCGATTATCAGAAACTGGTCCGGCATCTGGATTGTAAGCCCGAACATTTTCTGATGGTAGGAAATTCAATAAAATCGGATATTCTGCCTGTATTGAAAATGGGCGGCTACGCAGCTCACATTCCTTATCATCTTACCTGGGTCCACGAACACCACGAACAAAAACCGGAATCTGAATTTTTTATGGAGTTTAAAAATATTCGTGAGATGATTAATTATTTAGACAATAAATTTAATCAATAGATTCTTTAATGGCGTATCTGCAAAATTTAAGGTATTTATTAATGTATTCCGATTTATATTTTTTTTCGAAAAAAGCTAACTTTTCAAAGTAAGGAACTTTTACGCCTTCAAGTAAATGATATCCGGCAAGTACTTCCACCATAACCTTCGGACTTTCGGGATTGCTTAGGATTATCTTGTCTAAACGCCAGTTTAATGAATCAATTTCATCAGTTTTCCATTCTGATGTAGTGTTCATAATATCTTTTAAATTTATGTACTTAGATGTATTTTGCTGATGATTGGCAATCATACTGTCTTTCCATTTTCTTTCCCAATCAGCTTCATGGATAATTTGTTTTTCTGCAATAACTCGCTGGTATAATAAATGAGCAATGGTATTTGTTTGTACCACACAGCCCATCATTACTTGAACAGAGTCTTTACTTTTAATATAATACCTGAAGAGCTTTTCAAGGGACTTGGATTTTCTATCAAAAAGGATGCTCATTGCATAAAGCTTTGTAGAAGGAGTACCATTGAATGCAATAAATTCAACTTCACTATCGGAAGCTATTTTTTTGATCTTTTCATTGATTTTATAAACTTCACTTTTATGTCCGTCAATACTAATATTTTTAGATTCATATCTTTCACTTTGTGATAGCAGGTTATAGAGTTTATTAACTGTTGGTGATAATTGCCCAAAGAACATTATTGGCAGGAATAAAAGACAAAAGAAAGTTTTCATGAATTATATGGTTATTAAGCTAAAAAATCCGTTCTGATCAGAACGGATTTTTATAAAAATTATTATTTTTTCAAGCATTTCTCCAGAAACTGATCCTGCTCCCAAAGCAAATGCAGAATGTTTTCTTTCGCAACATATCCGTGAGCTTCCTTGGGAAGAAGAACCATTTTTACAGGTGCGCCAAGATTTTTCAACGCCTGGAAGTACCGTTCCGTCTGAAGGGTAAATGTCCCGGGATTGTTATCGGCATCACCGTGAACCAATAGTAATGGTGTTTTCATTTTGTCGGCATTCATAAATGGTGACATGGTGTTGTAAATTTCCGGAACATCCCAATAATTTCTCTGCTCGCTCTGGAATCCGAAAGGTGTCAATGTACGATTATACGCACCACTTCTTGCAATTCCACAGGCAAAAAGATTGGAATGTGTCAAAAGGTTGGCTGTCATGAATGCTCCATAAGAATGTCCTCCCACCGCAACTTTTTTACGGTCGATGTATCCGAGCTGATCAACAGCATTAATGGCTGCTTCAGCATTGGCAACCAACTGCGGAATGAAAGTGTCGTTCGGTTCTGTTTTTCCTTCTCCGATAATCGGGAATGCAGCGTCATCCAAAACAGCGTAGCCTTTGGTCGTCCAGTATACGAAAGATCCGTAATACGGGAAAGTGAAATCATTCGGATTTTGGGTATTCTGGCCTGCCGTATTTTTGTCTTTATATTCCGTAGGATAAGCCCAGATCAGCAACGGAAGTTTTTCGGTCTTTGCCTTTCTGTCATAACCTGCAGGAAGATAAAGGGTTCCTGTTAATGTTACTCCATCATTTCTTTTGTAGGTAATAACTTCCTTATAAACGTCTTTGATGCTTTCAAACGGATTGGCAAACTGGGTTACCGGTTCTGCTTTATTGGATTTTATATTTTTTTTGTAATAGTTCGGATATTGGCTTGACGACTGTTGGGTTGTCAAAATTTCCCCTTTTGAAGGATTCAAAATATCGATGATTTCTTCTTTTGCATTTTTAAGATTGGAGGTGTAAAGTCTCTTCTTTTTTAAAGTCTTCATATCCATCTCATCCAGAAACGGGTGCTGTCCGTCTTTGGTAAACCCGGCACCAATAAGGTAGGACTTCCCTCCTTTCATATCAACCACATATCTTCCGTATTGGTTTTTGGTGGTGTTAAAATTTCCCGGATCATTGTAAACATCCTGATAATTTCTGTCGTCGATTACTTTAGATTCTCCGTTATTCAGGTCAATCAGATAAGATTTAGTATTTCGAGTATCGTACCAGCCTTCTGAAACAATAGCATAATGATCGTTGGTCCAGCTGGTTCCTTCATATCTTTGTTTTGTTTTGAAGAATGATTTCGGGGCATTGCTGAAAGGAGCTTCCCAGGTAAAAATTTCATCCCTGAAATCTGCCGGTTTTGACTGATCCCCACCGTCCAGCGCTTCAGCATAAACAAGGGTTGCAGGCATATCGCTTCTCCATCCCATATCTCTTTTTCCCATTCTTACCGATGAAAAGCCTTTCGGCATAATCTCATTCAAAGGAATTTCATTAACCACTTTTACAACATTTCCGTTGGTGTCGTAAACTGTTGTTGTCATCGGAAAACGGCTTAAAGGAACAATATAAGAAAATGGTTTTTTAATGGTTGTGGCCATCAGGTAATTTCCGTCCGGAGAATAGCTCAGGCCGGTGTACATATCCTGATCTTTAATTTTCTTAAGATTTCCCTGAAGATCTGCATTATAGATTTCGGAAGCGGTGAGAATTTCAAAATTCTTTTCATCCTGAGGATTTTTAAGCAGATCCTGATACGTTCTGTTTTGTGAAACCTTGCCATCAGAAGTTGAAACAATAGGTCCTGTCGGAAGATCTTTACTGGAATCAATCAGTGCTGGTCTGTTCTGAGGAAGAACTTTTAGCAATAAATTTTTTGAATCTTTATTCCAGGTATAAGGGCTTCCCAGATTGGCGTTCAGGTTATCTGAAGTAATTTTTCTTGCCGTTGCAGTTTCAAGATCGACGATCCAGAGCTCAACACCTTTGTTAGTGGTATTGGTAAACGCAAAAGATTTTTCGTCCGGGGAAAATGAAGTGTACGCAATTTTAGGGTTTTGCGGTAAGTTTTTAACCTGAACTTCGGTTTTATCATTCAGCTTTCGAACTTTTAAATTATTAATATAGGTAGCTGAGCTTGAAATATTAGTCACCGGATTTATTCTGAGTCCGCCAAGTTTCATTTCCTGCTGGCTAAGATCTTCAAGGGTTTTATAAGTCGGTCGGTAGCTGAAAACAATCCAGTCTTTTTTGCTGTTCATTAAGACACTCGGGGGTCTTTCATAGTCTGCCAACTTTAAAATTTCGGCAGATGGCTTTTGGTAACTGATGTTTTCCTGCGCCTGATAGAAATTAAGAAACGCAAGAAGGCAGATGGTTAACTTTATCTTCATTAATTCTCTTTTTGACGAATTTAATGAATTTTATGTTAACCTGAGTCTCTTTCCGTTTATTGAAACAAAATAAAAAAAAGCAGCAAAAAATTGCTGCCTGTATTGTGATTACCAGTCACTGGCTCTTTTTCTTTTTTCGATCATATGATCTACAGAGAATTTTCCGGGTCCGAAAGCAATGAGCAAAAGATATACTGAAAGATAAATAAGACTCATTTCCCGTTTTTCAAAAGGATCTGCTCCATGAACCACAAATGCTGCGATGATCATCGTAAATATTAAAAATCCCAAGGCAACTCTTGTAAACAATCCTAAAATAAGAAGTATGGAACATGCAAATTCTGCGAAAACAGTAAGAACTAAAGATACGGTTGGTCCCATTCCCAGAAAATCGAAGAATTCAATCTTTCCGCCATCCAGAAGCATCTGAAGCTTGGGAAATCCGTGAGACAGCATCGCGAAACCGATAAAAACTCTCACTACCAATAAAATAATATCTTTAAAAACTGTATTAGAATTTGTCGTGTTCAAATAGTTCATTAAGTTAAAATTTAATTAAAGATAACGAAAAATCTTCTTATATAACGGCTTTTCAGCAGTTTTTAGTCTATCGGTAACCGAAGTTTTTCAGATCTCTGTCGTTTTTTCTCCAGTCTTTTTTCACCTTTACAAAAAGGTTAAGGTGAATTTTTTTATTGAAAAATTTTTCCAGGTCCAGCCTTGATTCTGTTCCTACCTTTTTAATAGCCTCGCCTTTATGTCCGATCACAATGCCTTTCTGGGTATCCCGTTCTACATAAATAATAGAATCGATGAAAATAATTCCTTCTTTTTCCTTGAACTGCTCCGTTACCACTTCTACCGAGTAGGGAATTTCTTTATCGTAGTTCAGTAAGATTTTTTCACGGATGGCTTCATTCACGAAAAACCGTTCCGGTTTGTCGGTATATTGATCTTTGTCGTAATACGGGGGATTTTCCGGAAGCAATGATTTCAGTTTCGGTAAAATAATATCGGTGTTAAAAGCATTCAGTGCGGAAATTGGCAGAATCTCGGCTTTAGGAATTCGTTCATGCCATATTTCAACCAGCTTTTCAAGTCCCTCCTGGTTGGTCTGATCCACTTTATTCAACAATAGAAGGACCGGTACGGGGATTTTATTCAGTTTATCAATTAAAAATTCTGAAGGCTCGGCTTTGTCTGTAACATCAACGATGAACAGGAATACGTCTGCATCCTGAAGGGAATCTTTTACAAAATCCATCATTTTTTCCTGCAAGCCATATTTTGGGTCAAGAACTCCCGGCGTATCGGAAAATACGATCTGCAAATCTTCTTCATTATAAATTCCAAAAATTCTGTGGCGTGTTGTCTGTGCTTTCTGGGTAACAATGGCCAGCTTCTCGCCCATCAACTGATTGAGTAAGGTTGATTTTCCGGCATTCGGTTTCCCGACGATATTTACAAATCCTGCTTTGTGCATAAAAATTATATTGAACTGCAAAGTTAATAAAACAAATCTGGTCTTTCGGCCTATTCTCGGGATTTAAAATGATAAGCCCCCGAAAATACTTTAATTCCGGGGGCTTTTTCAATTAAATATATACTTTTATCTGTTGTTGATATCCACTCTTACCGGCATTACATAGGTAGAAGCGATCATATTTTCGTTTAATTTTCTGCTGTCTATTCTGTATTGCAGCTTGCTCAATACGTTCTCGATTTCTCTGCTTACGTTTTTGCAGTCGCCTTTGGAGTGAACATTAACAATCTTTCCGTTTTCGGCGATGTCAAATTTCACTTCAGAATTTACAATTCCCTGCTTGTAATCGGAATTGGTAAAATCGAAATTATCCATCAGAAGATTTCTTATTTCGCTGAATGCATCGGCTTTATTCAACTGTACTTCCTGAATGGTGTTATTATTGGTTGCCTGCCCTTTTGCCGTATTCATTAAGGTTACCAATCCACAAACTAAAAAAGAAGCGATTACTATCTGAATTTTATTTTTCATAACTCGTTGGTTTTAAGTGTTATTTTAAATTATTTACTAACTCTTTACCAAAGATATATAAAAAAATTCATATTAATTTTACATACAGTTAACATTGAGTTAACATTAGAAATTAATTTAATGATTATCAGTGTTTTAAAATTTTAAAAATTTTTAAAATTTAATATTGGGAGTTAATTTCGAGATGAAAAATTTAAAAACTATTAAGTTTTAGGGGTAAAGTTTGTCAAAGTTAAAATCTTTAACAAAGTGTTACCTATGGTTTTCTGTAAAAATTTATTGTAGCTTTTCTTCGATTTTACGACCAATTTCCAGATGATTGTTAAGCTGAATTATTAATTGGGATTTTTCCTTATTACAAAATACCAGAAAATAAATATGGAAAAGACAGAAAGTAATATATTTTCAATCTGAAAAAAACCGAGAATATTTGTGAAGATTAATCTATTGATCCAATAGCATAGGAAAATCTGAAAGAATACCAAAATCAACAACAGCCATACTTTTTTTAATATAAGCTTTAAACATTTTAAAATATAAGCACTTATTAAAGATAACAATAAAAAATAAATGGGCCACCAAACTGAGATTCTCAATAAGCCATAACCAAATGTACCTTCAGTTTCAACTTTTGTATATGTAAAATCTTCAAATCGTGAATCCGAATAAGATGGCATCATAAACTCTTTTAAAATAAAAAGGGTATTGAGCATTATCAGAAAAATAAAGTTGGAAATAATTAGTTTTTTCATGGTATTAGATTGTTATAAAAATAAAAAAAGGAATCTGCATTCACAAATTCCTTTATAATTAAGTTAATATTTCCCTATTCTAACTCCCTCTTCAAAAACTTCCCTGTCAGACTCTTCTTCGACTTCACGATTTCCTCGGGTGTTCCCTGGGCAACGATCTGTCCGCCGTGCTTTCCGCCTTCCGGACCGACGTCGATGATGTGGTCTGCCATTTTGATGACATCCATGTTGTGTTCAATAATGATGAAGGAATTTCCTAATTCCACCAGCTGATTAATTGCGTCCATCAGGATTTTTACGTCTTCAAAATGAAGTCCGGTGGTTGGTTCATCCAGAATGTATAACGTATTTCCGGTTTGTCTTTTGGCGAGTTCCGTAGCTAATTTAATACGCTGTGCCTCTCCTCCACTTAACGTCGTTGACTGCTGTCCCAATGTGATATACCCTAAACCTACATCATGTAAGGTTTTCACTCTGGAATAAATTTTTGGAATCGGCTGGAAAAATTCCACCGCCTCATCAATCGTCATATCCAGCACATCGGAAATCGATTTTCCTTTGTAACGAACCTCTAAAGTTTCCCTGTTGAATCGCTTTCCGTTGCAGGTTTCGCAATGAACATAAACATCCGGCAGGAAATTCATTTCAATCACTTTTAATCCGCCTCCCTGACAGGTTTCACATCTTCCGCCTTTTACATTGAAAGAGAATCTTCCGGGTTTGTACCCACGGATTTTACTTTCAGGCAATTCTGCAAAAAGATTTCGGATGTCTGTAAACATTCCGGTGTAGGTTGCAGGATTGGAACGCGGCGTTCTTCCGATCGGGGTCTGGTCTACATCCACAATTTTATCGATGTTTTCAAGACCTTCAATTTTTTTGTACGGCAAAGGTTCCTGAACAGCTCTGTAAAAATGCCGGTTCAGAATCGGATATAAAGTTCCGTTGATCAGGGATGATTTTCCGCTTCCTGAGATTCCGGTAACCACCACCAGCTTTCCTAAAGGAACATTAAGGGTAACGTTTTTAAGGTTATTTCCGGTTGCACCCTTCAACACAATATTTTTACCGTTCCCTTTACGTCGTTCTTCGGGAATTTCAATCTTTCTTTTTCCGTTGATGTACTGTGCGGTGATCGTATCTGCTTTCAACAGATCTTTGGGTTTTCCCTGCCAGAGAATTTCGCCACCGAATTTTCCGGCTCTCGGACCGATATCCAGTACCTCATCGGCTTCCAGGATCATATCTTTGTCATGCTCCACAACCAATACGGAATTTCCGATATCACGAAGGTTTTTCAGGGAATTGATTAACCGTTCGTTGTCTCTCTGGTGGAGTCCGATACTTGGTTCATCCAAAATATAAAGAACATTCACCAGCTGCGATCCGATCTGTGTTGCCAGACGAATCCTCTGGGATTCTCCTCCGGAAAGTGTTCTGGAACTTCTGCTCAAGCTTAAATAATCCAACCCGACATCCAGCAGAAACTGGAGTCTTGTTTCGATCTCTTTTAATATTTCGTGGGCAATAATTGCATTTTTTTCGGAAAATTTATCTTTAACATCGGCCAGCCATTCTTTTAAATCAATAAGGCTTAAGGCATTAACTTCAGCAATATTTTTTCCGTCAATCTTAAAGCTGAGGCTTGAAGGCTGCAGACGCGTTCCTTTACATTCCGGGCATGTTTCTTCTGTTGTGAAATGTCTTTCAAGAAGTATCGCTTCGTAAGATTCCCTGTCTTCGATGATTTCTTCCATAAAGGCAATAAGACCATCAAAGCTTATTTTAATTTTTTTCGTAATTCCGGCGTATTTCAGGTCTTTGTTGAACTCTTTATGACAGCCGTTATACATGTAATCCAATGCTTCTGCCGGAATGTCTTTCATAGGAGTGGTCATTCCCAAGCCGAAGATTTCAAGAATATTTTTGATCTGGGAAAGAATCCATTTATTGGATTTAAGATCTTCCAAAGGCAGTAAACCTCCCTGGTTGATTGATAATTTAGGATTTTCAATAAAATAATCAGTGTTGATTTTTTTAATGGTTCCCAGCCCTTTACAGGTTGGACAGCTTCCTTTAGGAGAGTTGAACGAAAAGGTATTCGGTTCCGGTAAAGCGAGTGAATGACCGGTTTCGGCATCCATTAAATTTTTAGAGAAATACTCAATATCGGTACTTCCCAGCTTTTGGATTCCGATAAGGCCTTCTCCCATTTCCATTGCCGTACGCAGGGATTTTTCCATTCTGTTTTCCGAGGCACTTTCCCCGATAATCCAGCGGTCGATCACAATATCGATATCGTGGGTTTTATAACGGTCAAGTTTTAAATCATATTCAATGTCCTGCAATTCACCGTCAATTCTTGCCTGTCCATATCCTTTTTTAGCCATCTGTACAAAAAGCTCGTGATAATGGCCTTTTCTGGCTCTTACGACAGGTGCCATCAGCATGATCTTTTCGCCTTTATAATTTTCTTTGATGGTTTCGAGAATCTGCTCTTCGGTGTAGCTTACCAGTTTTTTTCCGGTGGTTTGGGAGTAGGCATCCGAAACTCTGGCAAAAAGGAGACGCAGGAAATCATACAATTCCGTTACGGTTCCTACAGTTGAACGCGGGTTTTTGTTCGTCGTTTTTTGTTCGATGGCAATTACGGGAGAGAGCCCTTCAATTTTGTCAACATCAGGACGTTCGAGCCCTCCAAGAAATTGTCTTGCATAGGCCGAAAATGTTTCGATATAGCGGCGTTGGCCTTCTGCGAAAATCGTATCAAAAGCCAGCGATGATTTCCCGCTTCCTGAAAGACCGGTAATCACAACAAGTTCGTTTCGGGGGATTTTGACATTGATGTTTTTCAGGTTGTGCTCGCGCGCACCGTAAACTTCTATATATTCTGTTGATTTACTCATAATTTGGTGTGATTTTACATGAAAATCACGATGTGCAAAATTACGGAATTTTATGGAATTTTCTGTGTTAAAAAACGTTAGAATATTGATCCTTCATTTCCATATGATTTTTAATTTCAAAAGATTAATCTATAAAAAAAATACCGGTATTAATTTACCGGTATAAATTATATTAATCTAGAATTTATTGTACAAAAGAATTGTAGGAACTCAGGACAGAATCATAAGCAGAACTGATCTCCTGAATATTGCTGTCCGGAATCTTACTGGCAGCTTTAGAATCCCTGATCAGCTTCCTGTATTTATCCAGAAACTCAGTCGCCCTTTTATTGAAGTTTTCAAACAGGGTTTTCTTATAAGCATATTGCTGCCCTTTCACGTCGAATTGTTTTTTTGCATTTAGATCAACTGCTTTTTCCAGTTCGTCATATTTTTTCTGCACTTCTGCTTCATTGAAACCTTGTGTATATTGTTTATCAAGCACATCCATGGTAGCATCAAGATCATTCATCACCGATTTGGATGACACAATATAATCTTTCATCGGATGATCTTTTAAGATAACTTCTTCGGCGGCTTCGGTAGCAGGTTTTATTTTGGTAACAATATTATCACCTGCCAGGAAAAATGCTTTTGCTTCTTCATCAATATCTTTTTGTAAAGCTAGGGCTTTTGCTCCCTGATCGTCCTTATAATCTTCCGAAGTGATATAGGATTTTAGCTCTTCATATTTTTTATCAATACTTTCACGCTTTCTTTTATAGGTAATGAGCTCTGTTTCAATAATTTTCTGTTCACTATCAAAACCGGAAGGAACACCCTTAATTTTGCTTAAAGAATAATCCATTGAGTTAATGACCATCGGCATACTGTAGACGGTTTCTTCTTTAGATTTTTTTACTGCGGCCTCAGCATATTCAACAATGTTCTCTACATGTCTGGAAGTGCTTTTGTAGGAATCTAGGAAATTGTTGTTAAAATCAATAATGGCCTGTGACTGGTCTTCCCCAGCCTTTTCTACTGCATTTTCTATTTTATCAAGTCCTTTTTTGCAGCTCACTGCTGTTACACTCACCGACAGGGCAAGTGCAATCGTCATCATTTTTTTCATAAAAATATTGATATGGTATTTATTGTATAATTATTGGTCAGGAAAAATCGGTGTCTTCATTGGTTACCTTCACTACATATTCTATGCCGTCGATGGCTTTAAGAATAATCTGGTTCCTGAGGATATTGGCCATATTTTCCCAGTAGAGTCTTCCGTAAAATGAATAATTGTTCGGGACAATTTCAACTTCTACGGTTCTTATGAAACCTTCTTTCGGCTTATTGCTGATCATGGTCCCACGTTTTACCCGGACTTCTTTCAGTTCGTCCTTCAGTACCATCCGGCAATAGTTTTTCACATCTTCCAGGGAAATAATTTTATCCCTTGTGGTTAAAGCATATTTATATGCCTGAATACTATCGGTTCCTTTCTGCTCTTCAGCTCCACCAATGGTTTCACTGAGTAATATAAGAACCTGAGATTTCAACTGGTTGGACAATTCCGTTCCCGGACGCATGTGGTTGGCAAGGGTGCAATGTGTGATCCAGAACGAAGCGTAGGTATGATCCGTTTTCTCAACCGGTTCCATAATTACATAGTTCAGCTCCTGCTTAATGCTTCTTTTAGCGTTATTTACTTTCTGAACCATGGACTTCATTTTATCAGACATTTCGCTCAGCAAACCTTTTACATTATCTCTGTTTAATAGAGAGAAAGCGGCGATCTCGTCGCGTGTGAGTTCAAGAACATTGGCGATCATGTCGACAGCGTTTCTGTTGGTAAAACGTTCCATTCCGCCTTTTCTTACGGTGTATAGCCCTTTTTTCAGATTGTCGTTCGGGGTAAACGGAATCTCGGTGTATCTTCTTCCGTCGCCATCCTGAACTTCATCAACATACAGGAAATGCTCACCTTCATCGGTGACCAGCGGAATATTATTTCCCATAATATCGAGGCTGTATTCTGTTTTTTTCCAGCCGCGGTTATAGATTGGAAAGGCATTCAGGACGAAAGAAAAATTATCAAGGATTTCTGCGGAAAACTGTGGTGGAAATTCAAAGGTAAGCCACAGGTAGCGTTTCCCTTCAATATGTTTGGTGATTTCTTCTTTATAATCAACATAACTCAGATTTTCCGGAAGTTGGCCGGGTTCGGAAAATAATGAGTTTGAAATTCCGCTTACTTCAATAAATTTATGATGGTAAATACTTTTTACATCTTCAATGATTTTATTGCGGATAGACTGTTCGTAAAAAATCTGCTCATATCCTTCAGCCTGAGTATTTTTGTAATACGTTAATCCTTCCTTGATAAAAAGCGGATTTCCATTGCTTGTAACCGTAATGTAAGGCAATAACTTATACGTGAAATCCAGGTGCTCAAATGCCGGATTAGAGCAGTAAATGCTTATATATTTCGGAAAAGTTTCCTGGGAATATTTACTGACATCAATGCCAATGGTTACTTTTCGGTAGTCTTCAGGTTTTCCCTGAAACCTTGCAATCGGAATTTTATTCAAACGCTCATCAATGCTGTAGCAGGTATTCCCGACAAACATTATAGCGGTTTGAACGTTGTTAATCCTTACATTCCCCACTGGTGTAAAAGGAATGTTGATTTGTTTATCGGATTCCGATTTTATGGTGGATGTCATATGTTTCCTGAAGAAAAATTCAGTATGTTCCAACATAATTTCTGAAGACTCGAAAGGCTGTGTAAAAGCAATAGCATGTGCAGGAACCGGATGAGTATAGATAGACGGAGTTAACAGTTTTGCCAGTTTTTCAAGAATTCTGGCGTTTACCGTCTGTATTTCATTATTGGCTTTAAAAACTTCCGTGCTGAAAGCGTCAATCAGCAGTTTTACGAACGGATCAAGCGACTGCGGGCTTTTCAGTCCCCATACTTTAGTGGCATTCTGAAGCATTCTCGCCTTTACTGATTCTTTGGAATATATATTCTGATCTAAATTCATAGTTTGTGATTGTGGTGTTAGAAATTAATCAATTGACATCGGGCTGAGAAACAGTTCCGTAGAAAAGCTGAAACGTTCTCCTGTAGCCTCCATTTTTGCATTGATGGCAATTTTTACTTTCTTTTTGATTTCGGTATGTTCTTTTGTGTCGTAAGTATGCTCCACAATCTGAATGTGTGCATCGATCTGCGGATTGACAATCCGGGGTTCATATTCCTGAATCTGCCTTTTGAGACTTTTAATAAAGACCGTTTCCCAGACGGCGCTGGTAACGCCATTGTCGAATTCAAGGTTCCAGACATCATTTCCGTAATTTTCATCATATCTGTTTTCGCCTTTTTTGGTGGTGATCAAAAGCATAATATTATGGGCAATGCTTTCTCCCATATCGCATGTGTCGATGCTTCCTCCTTCCGTCATCAGGGTAGACGGCACAAAAGGCATTCTGTAATTTGGTGTGTCCATAATTCTGCTTCTATATTACATCATAATTGTCGTTTGACAGAAGAGAATACCAAATTAATGATTTTTCATGAAATATAGTACAGTAAAATTCTAAAATTAATGAATGTTTTTAAACCTTTTTGATGTAAAGGGTAAAGAAATTAAGATAAATTATTTTGAATGGATAATTGCACGCTGTAATCTGTTTATTTAAGGATTCGGGGCTTCAAACTTTGTTTGAAGCCCCGAATCCTGCTTTCATTAATACCTTGAAAATTATTTTTTAATAAACTGATAAACCGCATAATCAATCTTAAGGAGATAAGATCCCGAGACAAGATTCTGTATAGAAATGCTCTTTTTATTTTTAAATGGTAAGTTTTCAGAATATATCAATTTTCCTGAAAAATCAAGGATTTGTACCGACTTAACCTGATCTGTTTTTCCTTCAACAAATATTTCATCTTTGGCCGGATTCGGATAAATTCTGAATGCGTTTTCTGATGAAATGAGATCTGATACGGAAAGCACACCCAGATTCTGGCAGTAATCGGAAGAATAAGAATCCCATTCATTATTATTGAAAACTGTGTTGGGCTGGTTGATACCCGCTTTTCTGTATAAAGAAACATTTCCTAATACCAAAAAATTATTCGTGGAAGGAACACCAATTGCATCAACGGTAGTAGATTTATATCTTAATTCTAAATACTGGCTGCCGGAAAATGTCATTTGTGGAGCCGCTGTCGCAAATTTTGCCTGGTTGATGGTATAGCATGAAAAATTAGCATTCGGATTTAAAACTACAAATGTTTCATTGTTCTGTACGATCCCTTCCAGTTCATAAGGGTCAGGGAAATAATAATTGGAGCCGCTCGGAAATTGAATCGATAATCTGTAATCACTCAGGTTGACGGCGTGGCCTGTTCTGTTGGTGATTTCAAGACCTTTATTATTCGAACTTCCCTCAAGATATTTCGAAACAAAAAGATCTTTAGTATAGACATCTGACGCTAAAGTTGTCGTGGAAACGGCATTGCTGTCTGGAGAAAGTAAATAGCCGTTGTCGTATGCTTTTACTGTAAAGGTATATGTGGTGGAGGGTGTTAAATGATCCGCACTGAAAGTAGACCCTTTTGTTGTTGCCACCAGATTTCCATTCTGATACACTTTATAACCTATTACATCGGTGCTTGTACTTGGTGTCCAGCTGAGGGTAACAAAGTAAGCGCTGTTTTGTGTAACCGTTAAATTTGCAGGGCTTTGTGGTGCAGTATTGTCAGTCGTCTGATTCCATATTGCATTTGCCCACGAAGGATTATCAATAAAGGGATTTCTGTTTTTCTGAATAGCATATACTGCATTATTTCTGTCAATTTCCCTTTGAGAAACAGGATCCTGCTGATGCCACTGAAGCAGCATCGCAATATAGGCCGGATCATAAGCTCTTTCTTCGGTTCCATCCAGAGGATTGGTATCTGAAGCAGGATTGGTATTATTGTCAAAATTAAAAGTTCCCAGTTTCCCCTCATAGCGTACGGCGAAGTAAAGGAGACTTCTTGCTACATCTCCCTTAAATTCATCAATCGGCTCATAAACCCGACCAGTATAAGCCATTCCCGGAATAGCAGATTTTGCGATTTTCGACGAATTGGTAAATGTATAATAAACCGGAGATCCCGCAATCCCGTATGGATAATTGCTCCGCAGCTGATTGATTCTGGCATCGGTGGGAACTACATAAAATAAATCGGAATACATAGGATAATTGCTGTAAAAAGTACTTTGAGGCATCATGTGTTCCCTGTTCCAGCCCATGCCTTCCGCGCTGGCGCTCCCGATGATATTTGCAGTCGTATATTCGTAAGCATCCGGACCGGAAGGAATTTCAGAATAAATATCCAGTAATATAGTTGTGTTAGAAGAACCATAATCATAATACCGATCCAGGTCAGTCTGGTTGTAATAATTGGTGAGATCGCCATAATGCCAGTTGATATTTTTTTCAGAGATAATATCATGGAGCTTGGACTTCAAAGCATATCCAGATAAACCCGTAGTTCCATTATAATATCCCGCCGGAGCCTGCGCTGCAGAATAAGATCCTATAAGAATGATAAGATGTAGAAATTTTTTCATGCCGTAAAAATTGGGTGGCTAAAATAGTAAATTAATATCCTTAAAGTTCGGGATTTTTTATTAAATATTATTAACTTTTAAAATATAAAAACCTGAAAATTAAAAAATTGCAACAGGAGTAGAATGCTTTGAATAATTTTTTTGGGCGTTCCGTCAATTTAATTATCTTTGGGAATTAACTATATATCTATATGAATACAGAGACTATTGACAACATTAAAATGATAGCGGAAACAGCAAAAGAGTTTGCTGAAAAGAATATTAGACCTAATATTATGGAGTGGGATGAAAGTCAAACGTTCCCTAAAGATTTATTTCATGAATTAGGAGAAATGGGGTTTATGGGAATTGTTATTCCTGAGCAGTATGGTGGTTCAGGTCTTGGATATCATGAATATGTTACCATTCTGGATGAGATCTCTCAGGTTGATCCTTCTATCGGTCTCTCCGTAGCAGCACATAATTCCCTTTGTACGAATCATATTTATGAATTCGGGAATGAAGAGCAAAGAAATAAATGGCTTCCGCAGCTTGCATCAGGAAAAGTAATCGGTGCATGGGGACTTACTGAGCACAATACAGGTTCTGATTCCGGCGGAATGTCCACTACTGCTGTAAAAGACGGTGATGAATGGATTATCAACGGTGCTAAAAATTTCATTACCCACGCTATTTCAGGAGATATCGCAGTAGTGATGACCAGAACAGGAGAAAAAGGAGCTAAAAATAATTCCACTGCTTTTGTGCTTGAAAAAGGAATGCCGGGTTTCAGTTCCGGGAAAAAAGAAAATAAACTGGGGATGAGAGCATCTGAAACAGCAGAACTTATTTTCGATAATGTACGTGTGCCGGATTCTCACCGTTTGGGAGAAGTGGGAGAAGGTTTCAAGCAGGCCATGAAAATCCTTGACGGAGGAAGAATTTCAATTGCTGCTTTAAGTTTGGGAACAGCAAGAGGAGCTTACAAAGCTGCTTTAAAATATGCTAAAGAAAGACATCAGTTCGGGAAATCGATTTCAGAATTCCAGGCCATTAACTTTATGCTTGCAGATATGGCTACGGAAATTGATGCGGCAGAATTGCTGATCCAAAGAGCAGCTACTTTGAAAAATTCAAAACAGAAGATGACCAAAGAAGGTGCAATGGCAAAACTATATGCTTCCGAAGCCTGTGTAAGAATCGCCAATAATGCCGTTCAGATATTCGGAGGATATGGTTATACCAAAGATTTCCCTGCTGAAAAATTCTACAGAGATTCAAAGCTTTGCACTATTGGTGAAGGAACTTCTGAAATTCAGAGACTCGTAATCGGAAGAGATATTACAAAATAAAAAAACATTTTTAAAATAAATACAAATGATTAAACAAGCACTTTTAGGTGAATTCCTGCATGAGGCAGAGAACACCAGAAAACTTTTAAATGCAATTCCGGACAGTGCATTAGAATGGAAACCTTCTGAAAAAAACTGGACAACGGCACAGTTGGCGTCCCACATTGCAGAAGTCTACAACTGGTATGACGGAACATTTAACAAAGATGTCTTTGATATGGGAACTTATCATTATGATAAGGGCGACATTTCAAAAACGCAGACTATTGTGGAAAAGTTTGAAGAAAATGTAGCCAAAGCTCACGACGTCCTGAATAATTGGGATGAAAGTACGATGATGAATGAATGGAGAATGGAAATGAATGGAAATGTCGCTTTTCCTCCAATGCCGAAGATTCAGGTTATAAGAGCTTTTTTGTTTAATCATTTATATCATCACAGAGGAGAACTAATTGTTTACCTGAGATCCACGGGAAATAAAGTTCCGGGAATGTACGGTCCTACTGCTGATGATAACTCATTTTAAAAAAATTAGAATTATATCATTAAAAAGTGAATAGTACACGTGTTTTGCGTGTGCTATTTTCTTTTTAGGAGAAAATGTAAAAACAGAAATATTTAATGTATTGCATAATTATTTAGATGGAATATCTAAAATATTCTTAAAAAATTTTGTTTTTCGTAATCATATTTTTATTAGATTTGGTATTCCACAATCAAATAAGAATTTATATGAAAAAACAATTAACGTTGTTGGGAATGCTTTTTCTATCTGGCATTTCCTTCGCGCAGACCGATCGTCTCTGGTCTTCAGGTTCAGGAAAAATAACTTCCAACATCTTCGAAAACAAAAGCAATATTATTAATCCTAAAATTTACAGCCTTGATATTAATGGGTTAAAAAATGCTCTTGTTAAAGCTCCAAAAAGGTTGGCTGCCGGAGAAAAATCTGAAATTATCATCTCTTTTCCCAATGCTGAAGGAAGAATGGAAAACTTCAAAGTCAGAGAAAATTCCAATTTCGATCCTCAGCTGGCTGCAAAATATCCTGATATAAAAGCATATGTGGGTGAAGGTCTTGAAAATCCTTCTTCAACTGTTTATTTCAGTGTTTCACCATTAGGACTTTCGTCCATGGAAATTTATGGTGATAAATCTGCGGTTTTTATTGAACCGTACACCAAAGATCTTTCCACTTATATTGTTTATAAAAAATCTGATAAAAAAGACGATCTCAATAAATTTGAATGTACCGTGCTGGATGTTGCCCAGAAAGGTGCTTCAGTGTCTACCAATATGGAGGCAAGGCCTAATGCGGATGATGCTAAATTAAGAACATTCAGACTTGCATTGTCTTGTACTGGAGAATATACGGCTTATTTCGGAGGAACTAAAGCGAATGCTTTAGCTGCAATGAATAACACCATGACCCGCGTCAACGGCGTTTTTGAAAAAGATTTTTCGGCAAGAATGGTTTTAATTTCCAATAATGATGCTGTGATTTATACAAGCGCCTCATCGGATCCCTACTCTGCTGCTGCACAGATGAATAACTGGAACTCCCAGCTACAGTCGACTTTAACATCAGTTATCGGCGAAGCCAATTACGACATCGGTCATCTGTTCGGAGCTTCCGGAGGTGGTGGGAATGCAGGCTGTATCGGATGTATATGTACCAACGGATCCAAAGGAAGCGGCTATACTTCTCCGGCAGACGGAATTCCTTCAGGAGATAATTTTGATATTGATTATGTAGCCCATGAAATGGGACATCAGTTTGGCGGAAACCATACCTTTTCTATGAGCAATGAAGGCACTGGCGCCAATATGGAACCGGGATCAGGATCAACAATTATGGGATATGCAGGAATTACCAGCCAGGATATTCAGCCTCACTCCGATGCGTTCTTCCATGCAATCAGCATTCAGCAGATTACCAATAATATTAAAGCCAAAACCTGTCCTGTAAGCACCAATACCGGAAATTCAATTCCTACAGCTAACGCAGGGTTAGATTACACTATTCCTAAAGGGACACCGTTTATGTTAACGGGAACCGGAACAGATGCCAATGGAGATTCGTTAACCTATATCTGGGAACAAATGGATAATGCTTCTTCTTCCCAGACCGGTGCAAGCTCCGCGGCAAGTGCAACAAAAGCTTCAGGGCCTACTTTCAGATCATTTACTCCAACCGCTTCACCGGTAAGATATTTTCCGAGAATGTCTTCTGTTCTAGCCGGAGCTACAACAACGGCTGGTTCGGAAATTACCGTGGAAGCTTTATCTAATGTAGCAAGAAGCTATAATTTCAGATTTACGGTTCGCGACAATAGAGCCGGTGGTTCAGGAAACAATTCTGATGATGCTGTGATAACGGTAAACGGAACTGCAGGACCATTCAGCGTAAGCTCTCAGAATTCAGCAACAACATATACGGGAGGAACATCTCAAACGGTGACCTGGAATGTTGCGGGAACAACGGCAAATGGCGTAAATGCAGCAAATGTGGATATTCTTTGGTCTACTGACAGCGGAAATACATGGACTACCCTGTTGGCAGGAACTCCAAACGACGGTTCTCAGGCAGTAACGATTCCTAATTCATCTACCACCACGGGAAGAATCATGGTAAAAGGATCCAATCATATTTTCTTTGATGTAAATAATGCCAACATCACAGTAAATGCAGGATCAGGAACAGTAGATACTACGGCTCCGACAGCACCTTCATTAGCAGCGTCAGGAACTACTTCTACAAGCACCAATCTATCATGGTCCGGAGCAACGGATAATGTTGCGGTAACAGGTTATGATGTTTACCAGGGAGCTTCTTTAATCGGTTCTACGGCTTCTACATCGTATACCGTAACAAGTCTTAGCCCTTCTACAACATATACTTTCTCGGTAAGAGCAAAAGATGCGGCTGGAAACGTATCATCTTCAAGCAACTCGGTAAGCGTAACCACATTGTCCGGAAGTACTGTTTCCTATTGTTCGGCATCTGCAAATAATACAGCAGATGAAAGAATCGGTAATGTGAAATTCGGTACGATTAATAATACCTCTACAGGAACTGCCGGTTATGAAAACTTCACATCAATCTCTACCAATGTTACAAGGGGAACAGCTTATGCAATTTCGGTAACTCCTGTTTGGACGTCTACGGTTTATAGTGAAGCGTATGCAGTATATATCGACTACAACGGAGACGGAGACTTTACAGACAGCGGAGAACTGGCCTGGTCTAAAACAGGTTCTACCACAAGTCCCGTAACAGGTTCTATCACAATTCCTTCAACAGCTACTTTAGGTAGCACAAGAATGAGGGTCATGATGCAGTACAGTTCGGTTCCTTCCTCTTCATGCGGAACGTATACCTACGGACAGGTGGAAGATTATACATTAAACATCGTATCTTCCGGAAGAGGTGAAATCGGTACGAAAGATCTTATAACAGATATTAAACTGTATCCAAACCCGGTGAAAGACATTTTATATATATCAAATACGACGGCAGAAGATTATAAAATCTTCGATATGGGTGGAAAACTAATCAACTCTGGAAAACTCGAAAGAGGTTCTGTCAATGTAAGCAGTCTTATTAAAGGAGCTTATATGATTCAGATCGGAGAAACCTCCAAGAGATTCATTAAAAACTAATAACTGATCAATTAATATTGAGTAAAGGCTGTCCGGAAACGGGCAGCCTTTTTTTATGGGTGATGAGCAATTAGTAATAAGTAATAAATCATGATTGATTTGCAATTCAAAATTTAGAATTTAAAATTCAAGATTAAGAACTAATGATTTTCATTTAATTATAAAAACCTAAGTCCTGAATTCTGATTTCTGAAACCTAATTTTTATATTTGCCTAAATAAAAAATATTCATGGATAAAATTGACAGTCTGAACCAGGTAGCAGAATTCCACACAACTTTTAAAGCCCCTATTTTAGATACTCCGCAAATTCCTTCGCCGGAAAGATGCAACCTAAGGGTTGAACTTTTACAGGAAGAACTGAACGAATTGAAACAGGCCATTGCAGATAATAATATCGTAGAAATTGCCGATGCTTTGTGTGATCTTCAGTATGTTTTAAGCGGTGCGGTTCTGGAATTCGGACTTGGCAGTAAATTTGTAGAACTGTTCAACGAAGTACAGCGATCCAACATGTCGAAGGCTTGTGACAATGAAGAGCAGGCACAGGAAACTGTAGAATTCTACAAAGAAAAAGAGGTAGAATCATTTTTTGAAAAATCAGGTGAAAAGTATAATGTTTACAGGAAAGCAGATCATAAAGTTCTGAAAAACAAATATTATTCTCCTGCCGATCTGAAGACAATTATTGAAAAATAGAATGAAAAAAATTATTAAAAGTATTCTTACGGTCTCCGTATTGTTCCTTGCCCTTCAGCAGTTCTCTGCACAAAAAGTCGTTGTGGGCCGCGAAGTGGAAACCACCAGCGACGGGAAAATGCTGCTGGGAAATCAGCTGAAAGAAAAATTCCTGGAAGCTCCGTATTCGGATTGGTATGTAAAAGAGCACGACGAATATGCACTGGACCAAAAAGCCATCAGCGAACTTAAAAAAGGGAAAATTAATTCTTATAATATGGTTGTTTTCATGGGAACATGGTGTGAAGACAGCCACAGGGATTTCCCACGCCTCATGAAGATTCTTGAGGAAGTAAAATTCCCCGAAAGCAAGCTTAC
The DNA here is from genome assembly GCF_025736815.1 of Chryseobacterium sp. PET-29. Lineage (NCBI taxonomy): Bacteria > Pseudomonadati > Bacteroidota > Flavobacteriia > Flavobacteriales > Weeksellaceae > Chryseobacterium > Chryseobacterium sp. PET-29. The sequence goes on from NZ_CP107053.1 coordinate 951,065, forward strand.
CATTATCGCAGTCAACCGTAAAAAGGAATCCCCGACAGGAGATGAAGTACGGTACAACGTTCAGAAAGTACCTACAATTATTGTAGAAAGATATGGTAAAGAAATCGGCAGGATTATAGAAATGCCGACGACAGGATATATTGAAAGAGATCTTGCTGAAATATTAAACAAGGATGACCAGTCCGTAATTAAAGAAATTTTTAATAAATAAATCTTGAGAAATTTTAAAGTAATATTACCGTTTCTGGCAGGTGTCATTCTAATGATGATCCTGTTTTTCAGCTTCAGATCCTGTTTAAATCCTGCTGAGAAAACTGAAAAGTCAGATTATTATATTCTGACCAATCAGATTTCAAAGATGAATAAAATGGTCGTTCTGGAACAGAATACTTCCTCCATGCAAAAGACCAAAATGGGCTACGAATTTTTTGGAAAAGAAGTATCCAGTAACAGTATTATCACTTATACTAAAACCAATGCGCAGGTTTCGTATGATCTGAACAAAATGAAAATGGAAGTAGATTCCATTAATAAAAAATTAATTATTACAGAACTTCCGGAGCCGGAGATAAGAATTACGCCAAGTGTGGAAATCCAGTCGCTGGATGATTCTTTCTTTAACAGAATTTCTGAAAAAGACATTAAAAATGTTACTCAGAAAGCTAAAACTACAGCTATAAATTCTATCGATCAGAACAGGCTGAAAAGTGAAGGCAAAGAGCAGCTCATGGAAAATCTCAATACGATTTTTGTTTTGGCAAAGGCTTTGAATTATACAATAGAAGACCAGACAGGAAAGCTGGGCATTCTAAAACTGTAAAATTTAAAGCAATGAACTCAGAAGAAAACAAAAAAAAGGAATCTGCAAACACCGCAGAAACAAAAAAGCAAAATGAGGATTTCCAGAATATCCCTGCAGCATCAAAGAAAACAAATCCTTCTGATGTAGGCAAGGAAGACGTTCAGAAATCTTCAAAAAACAACGAATCCGGAAAAACGGACAATATCAAAGGATAACATAAAAAGGTTCTGCTTATAAAAGCGGAACCTTTTTTAGAAAAAAAATATACAAATAAAAATCAAACCGTATAAAAATTCGCTCCGCCGTCTGAATTTTATGGACTGTTAACTATATTATCTAATTTTCAGCGAAGCGAAATTATTTTTTTAATCAGACAATCGTAGATTTTCCGATTTTTACATTCTCAAAATTATAATAAGACTTTTCGGAATATTTAATGTAATCGGCAATAAAGCTCCCTACTTCACCCGTCGAATAATGCTGTTCTGCATTCAGATCCATTGTTACATATTTATTTTCAATGGCATATTCTACAGACTGTCTTAATTTTTCCGCCGCCTGTCCCAGTCCGAGATAATCCAGCATCATTGCTGTACTTAAAACAGACGCCACAGGATTGGCAATTCCTTTTCCTTTTGCCTGCGGATAAGACCCATGAATTGGTTCAAATAAAGCATTTTCATTTCCGATGGAAGCCGAAGGAAGAAGACCGATAGACCCTCCGATCACGCTCGCTTCATCCGAAATAATATCCCCGAACATATTTTCCGTTACAATTACATCAAACTGTTTCGGGTTTAAAATCAACTGCATTGCTGCATTATCCACGAACATAAAATCAAGTTCCACATCCGGATATTCCTGTGCAATCTCTTTACAGACTTTTCTCCATAATCTGGAAGTATCTAAAACGTTAGCTTTGTCAATCAGGGTTAATTTTTTCCTGCGTTTTTGCGCTTCCTGAAAAGCCATATGAACGATCGGTGCAATTTCATCACGATTGTATTTACAAATATCATAAGCGTATCCTGCTTCTTCATCGGTAAATTTTTCACCGAAATAAATTCCGCTCACAAGCTCCCGGAAAATCTGGATATCGGCACCTTCAATAATTTCTTTTTTCAGAGGGCTTTTGTCAATCAGGGAAGAATATGTTTTTAAAGGACGGATGTTGGCAAAAAGTCCGAGCTCCTTTCGCAGTTTAAGTAAACCTTGTTCCGGACGAACTTTTGCATCAGGATTATGATCAAAAGACGGATCTCCGATCGCTCCGAAAAGTACTGCATCAGACTCTTTGCAGATTTGCAGCGTCTCTTCCGGTAAGGGATTTCCCGTCTTAAAAATCGCTTCTGCGCCCATCAATCCGTACGTGAATTCGAAGGTATAATTAAAAACTTCGCCAATTGCGTTCAGAATTTTAGTGCTTTCGTTCACTACTTCCGGTCCTATTCCGTCTCCGGGAAGAACGGCAATTTTAAAACTTGTTTTCATATATTTTCTGCGTTTTTAATTCAAACTCCTGAATGGCTTTTTTCCTGCTGATCAGAAAATCAATATCATCGTACCCGTTCATCAGGCAGATTTTTTTATAAGAATCAATTTCAAAATATTCGGAACGATTTCCAAATTGTATGGTCTGGCTTTCCACATCAACCTTTATTTCTGCTTCAGGATTTTCGGTAATGCCATCTAAAATTTCCTTTAAAAAACTTTCCGAAACTTTTACAGGAAGCAACCCGTTATTTAAAGCATTTCCTTTAAAAATATCGGCAAAAAAGCTGGATATAACAACTTTAAAACCATAATCCGTCAACGCCCACGCTGCATGTTCCCGACTGCTTCCACAGCCGAAATTATTTCCCGCCACCAGAATTTCACCTGAGTATTTTGAATTATTTAATACAAAATCGGGATTTGCTTCATTCGTATGAACACGGTACCTCCAGTCCCGGAAAAGGTTTTCACCGAACCCTTTTTTATCAATACTTTTTAAAAACCGGGCCGGAATAATCTGGTCGGTATCTATATTTTCTGCCGGCAACGGAATTGCCCGGGATTGTATAATGACTAATTTTTGCATTTTGTGCTAAATCAATTATAGTTATTTATTCAATTAATTTTCAGGAGCTTAATCCCGCTATCCACTCATACTCCTCGCTCCCATTCTTCCCGCCTTCTCCAATACTAAATCCTTATATTCCGGCATTTCTCCAGCTCTTGCTCCGGGGTAACCGTTTCTATCGGGGCTAGGAAAGTGAACGGTTAATTTCACTTTGTGAATCAATAACCAATTTCTAAAATTCACTATTGACAATTCACCTACTAAAAGCTTGTTTAAACTAATTTTTAAATTTAACCGCAAAAGATATAAAAGACTTTATTGGATTTATTTAAAGTATTTCAAAGTCTGCAAAGAGAAAATCTTTGATTTTTTAACTTACGTGTTCTTTTTTTCCACTTAAGTATTAAATTAAAAAAACTAAAGTGTTTAAATCTTTTGTGGTAAAAGTTTAGACAAGTTTTAAGTAAAATTCATCTCCATCAGTTTTCAAAAGCCGAAATTTTCCCTTCCACAGCAACCTTAGCAGCTGTTAGAGGACTCGCCAGGATTGTTCTTGCACCCTGTCCCTGTCGTCCCTCAAAATTCCTGTTGGAAGTCGAAACACAATATTCACCTTCCGGAATTTTATCATCATTCATCGCCAGACAAGCGGAACATCCCGGCTGTCTGATCTGGAAGCCTGCTTCTACAAAAATTTGGTCCAGGCCTTCTTCATATATTTGTTTAGCTACCTGCTGAGATCCGGGAACAATCAATGCATGAACATGCTCCGATTTTATTTTTCCTTTAATATAGCTGGCTGCCGAACGGAAATCTTCGATTCTTGCATTGGTGCAGCTTCCGATGAAAACATAATTAACTTTAATATCGGAAAGCGCCTGTCCTGCTTTTAATCCCATATATTTCAAAGCCTTTTCTTCAGAATCATTTTGCGGATCTGGAATATTCTGACTGATTGAGATTCCCATTCCGGGATTTGTACCGTACGTTACCATCGGATAAATGTCGGAAGCATCAAAGGCAAATTCCGCATCAAAAACAGCTCCTTCATCGGATTTCAAAGTTTTCCAGTATTCCAGCTTCTCTTCCCATTCTTCTCCTCCCGGCGCAAATTTTCGCCCTTTTACATAGTTGAAAGTGGTGTCGTCCGGAGCAATCATTCCACCGCGGGCACCCATTTCGATGCTCATATTGCAAACCGTCATTCGGCCTTCCATCGACATTTCCTCAAAGACATTTCCGGCATATTCACAGAAATATCCCGTTCCGCCATCGGTCCCTACTTTTGAAATGATATAAAGAATGACATCTTTTGGCTGAACGTTTTTATTTAATTTACCATTTACGGTAATTCTCATTGATTTAGGCTTATTCAGTAATAAACACTGACTTGCAAAAACCTGAGCCACCTGGCTGGTTCCGATTCCAAAAGCGATCGACCCAAAAGCGCCGTGCGTAGAAGTATGGCTGTCGCCACATACGATGCTCATTCCCGGTTGGGTAATCCCCAGCTCAGGAGCAATGATGTGGACAATTCCCTGGTAAGGATGCCCCAAACCGTATAATTCAATATGGTTTTTTCTGCAGTTTTCCGTTAATTGCTGAACCTGGTTTCTGGAAGATTCATCGCGTATCGGCTTATCCTGATCCCATGTCGGAACATTGTGATCTGCAGTCGCTACAATCTGTTTCGGCCTGAAAACTTCAAGGTTCCTGGATTCCAGTTCTGCAAAAGCCTGCGGGCTTGTTACTTCATGGATCAAATGTTTATCGATATATATAATCTGAGGCCCGTCGGGAATCGTTTCTATCACATGAGCATCCCAGACTTTGTCAAAAAGTGTTCTCTTAGTGTCCATTGTTTTGTTTAATTGAAAACCAATTCCTTATCCTATTTTTCTTGTTACCCTTTCAATAATGGCAGTTAAATCGTTATTATCAATTTCTTTTTTGCGGTCAGCCATTTTGAGGAATTCCTGATATAAAAAATCCAGCTCATTTTTAGTGACATCAAAGCCGATGTTCTTGAACCGGTATGCCAGCGCAGAGCGTCCGCTTCTGGCAGTAAGTACAATAGTTGAAGCGTTGACCCCTACTTCTGCAGGATCAATAATTTCGTAGGTTTCCCTGTTTTTGATCACGCCGTCCTGATGAATTCCTGAGCTATGGGCAAATGCATTAGCTCCCACAATGGCTTTGTTGGGCTGTACCGGCATTCCCATCAGATCAGACACCAAAACACTCATGTAATTGAGCATTTTGGAGTTAATCTCTGTGTATAATTTTAAATTTTTATGTTGTTTCAAAATCATGACAACTTCTTCTAAAGCAGTATTACCCGCTCTTTCTCCAAGCCCGTTAATGGTACATTCTATCTGTCTCGCTCCGTTAATCACACCCGAAATTGAATTTGCAGTCGCTAGTCCAAGGTCATTGTGGCAGTGGCATGACAGCACCGCTTTTTCAATACCTTTTACATTTTCTTTCAGGTATTTTATCTTTTCCCCGTATTCTTCAGGAAGGCAATATCCTGTTGTATCCGGAATATTGAGGACTGTAGCTCCTGCTTTAATAGCTTCTTCACAGACTCTCGCGAGATAATCATTATCGGTTCTTCCGGCATCTTCGGCGTAAAATTCTACGTCTTCTACAAAGCTTTTGGCATATTTTACGGCCTGTACCGCTCTTTCAATAATATCTTCCCTGTTAGAATTGAATTTATATTTAATATGCGAATCTGAAGTTCCTATTCCTGTATGAATTCTTGGCCTCTTCGCAAACTTCAGTGCTTCCGCTGCAACCTCAATATCTTTTTGATTTGCCCTTGTCAATCCGCACACTTTTGCATTTTTCACCAATTTTGAAATTTCGGAAACAGAATGAAAATCTCCCGGACTGGAAATCGGGAATCCAGCTTCAATAATATCAACTCCAAGTTCATCCAGCTTTTCCGCAATAGCCAGTTTCTGTTCCGTATTCAGTTTACAGCCGGGAACCTGCTCACCATCCCGTAGCGTGGTATCAAAAATTTCAACTTTTTCGGAATTCATAATGCAGTATTTTACTTAATTTTGATTCAAAACTAAAAAGATGAAACGTTTATTCATTTCTGGTTTTTATAAAAATTACAATATTCAAATTAGTGTAAATTGAATATAAAATTTTGTTTATCAGTATTTTAAAATTTAAAAATTTACAATGGCAGAATTGCATAAAGATTTTTTATTCATCCTCATTAAGTCTCTTACGACTTCGGAAAAAAGACAATTCAGGCTGTATGTAAACCGGCTCGGGATCAATGTGGATGCAAAATTCCTGCTTCTTTTTTCTGAAATGGATAAAATGAAAGAATATGATGAAAGCATGATTATTCAAAAGAAAATTTCAACAAAACAGCAGTTGTCCAATCTGAAAGCGCATCTTTACAAACAAATTCTGGTAAGTTTACGAATGAATCCGAGTCATCAGAATTATAGGATTCAGCTGCGCGAACAGCTTGATTTTGCCAATATTCTTTACCAGAAAGGCCTTTACAGGCAGGCTTTGAAAATTTTGGATAAAACAAAACAGACTGCTCTGGAACTTGACGAAAAAACCATTGCTTCCGAAATTATTGACCTTGAAAAAGTAATTGAATCACAATTTATTACGAGAAGTATTGAAGGCCGTGCCGATGAACTGATCAGACAATCCACAGAAATCAGCAAACAGAATCATTATGCCACTGAACTTTCCAATCTTTCTTTGAAACTGTACAGCGAAATGTTGACGCACGGGTATGTGAAAACTGATGAAGAGCGTGATGAAATCATGAAAATCTTTGATGATCAAATTAGAAAAATCACTTTTGAAAAACTGAATTTTACAGAAAAATTATGGTATTTTAAGGCTCATGTATGGAAAAATCAGCTGCTGCAGGAATATAAATACACATTGAAATATGCCTTTCTCTGGGTAGACCTTTTTCACAACAATCCGGAGATGATTATGAGTCATCCGGTATGGTATATCAAAGGAAATACTTATCTCCTTAAAATCCTGTTTCTTTATGGAAATATTAATATTTTGGAACAGCGTTTCAGAAAATTCAATGAAGTGGTTTATTCTTCAAGCTTTTCTCAAAATGAAAATCTGCAATCTCTTGTTTTTCTGACTCATTATAATACTTTAATGAATATCCACTTTGTGAAAGGTGAATTTTTTTCCGGAACTAAAATAGTTCCTGAAATTGAGCTGAAAATGGAAAGGCTGCGCGATAAAATTGATGAGCATCATTTCATGATTCTGTATCTTAAAATGGCAGCAATGTTTTTCGGAAGTAAAAAATTTAAAGACTCGATAAGGTACGCGTTAAAAGTAATTGAATCAAAAGGAAATGTTCAGGAAGATCTGCTGTTTCATACAAGAATTCTTATTTTAATGGCAAAATATGAATCGGCAAATGATGAAGATTATGATGATTTTATAAAAGCTACCTTAAAGTTTACCAGAAAAATGAAAAAACCTGATGAATTCCATTTTGAAAGCATCAGATTTTTTAAACATCTCAATAACGAAACACCGGATCAGCAGACTGAATCATTTAAACAATTCGACCGTAAACTTGAGTTTTTTTCCCAGAATGAATATTACAGAAGGTCTTTATTGTACATAGATATTCACGGCTGGGTAAAATCTAAAGTAAGAAATGTTGATGTTATTGAAATAATTAAAGAGAAAGTAAGGTATAAAAGAAATAATTAAATCTATTCTAATATATTCATAATTAAAAGGTTGATATGATTTCAATCTTTAAAAACGTTTTTATTTGCTTTTTAGTATTAAATATTCCGTCAAATAGATACATCTGTAGCATTTTAAATAAAAATTCCGTATTTTTGCATCTTAAAATTTCTTAGTAAACAATGATAAAAATTACACTTCCAGACAGTAGTGTCAAAGAATTCGAGGCGGGAGTTACTCCGCTAGATGTGGCAAAATCTATAAGCGAGGGATTGGCTAGAAACACCATTTCCGCAATTGTTAATGACAAACAAGTAGAGACAACCACGCCTATCACCACGGATTCTACGGTACAGCTGCTTACCTGGAATGATGATCTTGGAAAGAAAGCATTCTGGCATTCTTCTGCCCACCTTCTGGCGCAGGCGATCCTTGAGTTTTATCCCAATGCTAAGTTAACCATCGGTCCTGCCATCGAAAGTGGATTCTACTACGATGTAGATTTCGGGGACGAAAGCTTATCTGAAAAAGACTTCGAGAAAATTGAGAAGAAAGTATTGGAAAATGCTAAAAAAGGCTCAACTTTCTCTTTATATCCTGTTTCTAAAGATGAGGCATTAAAAGTCTATGCAGATAATCCTTATAAAGTAGAATTGATTTCTAATCTTAATGACGGAGAAATCACTTTTGTAACCCACGATGATTTCACAGATCTTTGCCGTGGAGGACATATTCCGAATACGAATATTGTAAAAGCTGTTAAGATTTTAAATGCAGCAGGAGCATACTGGAGAGGAAATGAAAAAAATCCTCAATTAACAAGAGTGTATGGTATTTCTTTCCCTAAACAGAAAGAATTAACAGAATATCTTGAAAGGCTTGAAGAAGCTAAAAGAAGAGATCACAGAAAATTAGGTAAAGAATTAGGAATTTTTGCTTTCTCTGAAAAGGTTGGTGCAGGCTTGCCGCTTTGGCTGCCAAAAGGTACTGCTTTGAGAAGAAAACTTGAGAATTTCCTTTCTGCGGCTCAGAAAAAAGGAGGATACGAATTCGTAATGTCACCGCATATTGGCGCCAAAGAATTGTATGTAACTTCCGGACACTGGGATAAATACGGTGCAGACAGCTTCCAGCCGATTAAAACCCCAAATGAAGGTGAAGAATTCATGCTGAAGCCGATGAACTGCCCGCACCACTGTGAAATTTATAAAACTTCGCAATGGAGCTACAGAGACTTACCGAAAAGATACGCAGAATTCGGAACGGTTTACCGATATGAGCAATCAGGAGAACTTCACGGCTTGACAAGAGTTCGTGGATTTACTCAGGATGATGCACACTTATTCTGTACTCCGGATCAGTTGTTGGGAGAGTTTGAAAAAGTTATTGATCTTGTACTATACGTTTTCAGGTCTTTAGGTTTTGAAGATTTTGTTACTCAGGTTTCATTAAGAGATCCTGAAAACAGAGAAAAATATATCGGTTCCGATGAGAACTGGGAAAAGGCGGAAAATGCTATCATCACAGCCGCAAAAAATAAAGGTTTGAAAACTGTTGTTGAATATGGTGAAGCCGCATTCTACGGTCCTAAGCTTGATTTCATGGTGAAAGATGCTTTAGGCAGAAAATGGCAGCTTGGAACGATCCAGGTTGACTATAACTTACCGGAAAGATTTGATCTTCACTATATTGGGAATGATAATGAGAAGCACAGACCGGTGATGATCCACAGAGCGCCTTTTGGTTCTATGGAGCGTTTTATCGCTATTCTTCTGGAGAATACTGCAGGAGACTTCCCTCTATGGCTGAGTCCGGAGCAGTTTATTATTCTGCCGATCAGTGAAAAATATGCAGATTATGCTAAAAAAGTTTCAGAATTTTTAGAAAATCACGATATTAGCGGTCAGATTGATAATAGAAACGAAAAGACAGGTAAGAAGATTCGCGATGCAGAATTAAACAAAATTCCATTCATGCTGGTTGTAGGAGAAAATGAGGAGAAGGATGGCACAATTTCTGTACGTAGACGGGGTGAAGGAGATTTAGGAGTAATGAATTTAGAAGACTTCGTTTCTTATTTCAAAAAAGAATCTGCGATCTAGAATCAAGGATTTTAATTCAGACTTAAAACTATTGAGTTTGAATACAAATTAAATTAGAGTTAACCAATAAAATTATAATACAATAGCACAAAGATTTAACAACAGGGGCCCACAAAGACGTCCTGTACAGGAGGACTTACACTTGATCAACGATAAAATTCGTGTGAGAGAGCTTCGTTTGGTGGGCGATAACGTAGAGCCGGGAGTATATCCTACAGAAAAAGCAAGACAGATTGCTCAAGAGCAAGAGCTGGATCTTGTAGTAATTTCTGATAAGGCTGAACCGTTTATTGCTAGAGTTTTGGACTATAAAAAGTTCTTATACGAGCAAAAGAAAAAACAGAAGGAACTTAAAGCCAAGCAGGTAAAAGTAGTGGTAAAAGAAATTCGTTTCGGACCTCAGACTGATGAGCACGATTACGAATTTAAGAAGAAGCATGCTGAAAAATTCCTTGAAGAAGGTTCAAAGTTAAAAACCTACGTATTTTTTAAAGGACGTTCCATTATCTTTAAGGATCAGGGAGAGATTCTTCTTTTAAAGCTTGCCCAGGAACTGGAGCACGTTGGAAAAGTAGACCAGCTTCCTAAACTTGAAGGAAAAAGAATGATTATGATGATGAGTCCTAAAAAACCGGCTAAATAATTATATGTGGCGGTAGCTCCGTCAATTTACAATACAAAGCTCCAATTTATTGGAGCTTTTTTTATTTAATAACCTGATTCAAGAATATTTTAAATCACAAAATAGAGATTATAGTAATGTTTAATTTAATATTAACAATACTTTAAATAAAGGGTTTTTCAGTATATATTATATCTTTAATATGGGATATATTATAAATATCTATATATTTGCAACGTCAAATAAATAAAATATGAAAATTAAACTTTTAACAGGATTTGCAGCAGCAATGTTATTAACTTCTTGTGCTCAGGATGAAACATTTGAAAACACAGGCCTTAAAAACGAAGAATTAAAAACTTCAGAAATTGCAGCCCGCGGAATTTCCTCAACAGTAACTTTCGTTAAAGAAACAACGAACCATCCACAAAGGCTGGATCCGGGCCAATCAATCAGTTTATCGTATAATATCTATACCTACAGATTGGAAATGCAGGGAGACAGTAATCTTGTGCTTTATCAGGATAGGCCGGGCTTTACGCGTGCTATCTGGAGTACAAACACGCATCGTGACAGCGGTACACCTTGGCTCATTGCGCAAAATGACGGAAATCTTGTAATTTACAATAACGGGAATCCACTTTGGCATACCAACAGTTCTGTAAGTGAAAATGTATCCAATCCTCATATAAAAATGCAGTTATATACCAGAAGCGGTGGTTCTATTCCTGCAGGAATAAGAATTAAATTGGTATTAGGTGGAAATAACGTTGAAAGAAAAACCTTCGCTGAAGTTGATCTTAGTGATTTTTACTAAAAAGTCAACCGCTTAAAACGCTATATTTAAATTTAAACCGCCCATTATCAGGCGGTTTTATTATTAAATTTTAATGCCCTTTGCTTTTATAATTTTTCGTTATTTTGCAATTATTATTAAAATTTTTTAATTTAAATACATGAAGCCAGGATATTTTTCCTTTTTTTTATTCATCCTGATTATTTTCGCGCTGGGCTGTTATTACCACTACCCTTTTCTTTCAGACGACAGTCTGATCTCCCTTCGCTATGTACAGCGTTTCATTGAAGGTAAAGGATTTACCTGGAACGATGGCCATCCTGTAGAAGGCTATTCAAATCTGCTGTGGATTCTTATGATTTCTTTTCTAGGAAAATTAGGAATGAATCTCATTATTTCAGCCAGAGTATTGGGAATAGCATGTTCCGTAGGTACACTTGCCGTAATCTGTTCTTATTTTAAAACAATAAACGTCAGAAAAGAATATGTTTTTCTCACGGTATTTCTTTTGGTAACGACTCCGTGTTTTACCGTTTGGGCCATTGGCGGACTGGAGCAGCCTTTATACATTTTTCTCCTTACACTCACTTTGACTGAAGTTTCAAAAATTATTAACGATAAAAATAAAGGACACGTCTATTTTCTGTCATTATGGCTTGGACTTTTGGCAATTACGAGGCCGGATGGTTTTCTGTTCACTATTTTAACAACAATATTTTTAATTTTTATTTTCAGAAAAAGCAGGAAAGGTCTTATCAGAGTTTTTGTTTTCGCAGGAATGATACCGGCTCTATTTTTATTGGGACAACTCCTTTTCAGGTATGATTTTTATGGTGAACTGGTTCCGAATACCGCTTTGGTTAAAGTAAAAATAACTCTGCATCATGTTGTACGGGGCGGCTTTTATGTTTTCAAATCATTCTTCGGGACTTTATTATTTTCTTCTCTTGGATTGTATTGCTTGTTTTATCTTGTATACAAAAAGAAAAATCTTTTCGGCTTTTATTTATTGCTGAATATTGTGGTATGGACAGCTTATATAGTCACAGTAGGCGGCGATATTTTTCCGGCTTTCCGTCATTATTATGTAGTGCTGATTTTACTTGTATTTGTTATTATTTTTGGGTTAAATGAAATGCAGTTTCGCTTTAAAACAAAAATGACCAGGGTCGGATTTATTGTTTTATTGTTAATAAACCCTTTTATACAGCTTTTGATTCCGGATAATCATTATGCGATTGAAGAACGATGGGAATTCCGCGGATTGAATTTAGGTAAAAGCTTGAAAAATACTTTTCCGGAAACAACTTTAATTGCTGTTACAGCAGCCGGCTGTATTCCTTATGCTTCTGAGCTTCCAACAGTAGATATGCTTGGATTAAATGACTACTACACACCGCGTCATCCGCCGAAAAATTTCGGTACCGGGATGCTGGCTCATGAATTGGGCGATGCGAACTATGTTCTCGGAAGAAATCCCGATATTATCATTTATCACATGGGCGCTGTTCCCCGTTTTAATGTGGGCGACCAGATGAAAAACAATCCGGTTTTTATTAATAATTATGTGGAAGTACTAGCCAGGCAAAATCAGGATGAACATATTTTGTACTTCAATAAATACGGTAAAAGTGCCGGTATCATCAAAGAAAAAAATATATTGAAAATCCCGGCTTATCTGATCACTTCAGTTAAAGACAATGAAAGTGTTTTCAAAAACAAAAGACTTCTGAAACATTTACAAAAAGGAAAAAAATATATTCTTTCCATTAAAAATAGTGAAGCGGAAAAATGGGAACTGAGCAGATCTTCCGCAAACTTATTTTTTCCTGAATCCAAGATCAGTTACAGGAATAATGAAATGATCCTTACTCTTATTCCGAATAATGAAATGTTTTTAGAAAATATAGAATTGCACAGGAAATATTAATAATTTTTTGTAATTTTGCACCCTATTATTTCCGGGAATTGCCGGAAACCAAAAACAGATATTGATAACAAAACAATAAAAAGCAAAACAATGCCAAAATTAAAAACGAAATCAGGTGCTAAGAAACGTTTTGCTCTTACCGGATCTGGTAAGATCAAAAGAAAAAACGCTTACAAAAGCCACATCTTAACTAAGAAAGAAACAAAGCAGAAGAGAAATCTTACTACTACTTCTTACGTAGCTAAAGTGGACGAGAAAAGTGTACAACGTCAATTAGCAATTAAGTAGTTTTTATAAATCTATATCCGGTTTATAAGAATTAAAAACAAATTCAACATTTTAACCCTGAAATGGAGCAGCTAAGAGTAATGAAACAATTACCGCACATTTCAAAAAAACAATTTAATTATGCCAAGATCAGTAAATTCGGTAGCTTCAAGAGCTAGAAGAAAGAAAATTTTTAAGCACGCTAAAGGTTATTTCGGAAGAAGAAAGAACGTTTGGACTGTAGCTAAAAACGCGGTAGAAAAAGCAATGCAATATGCTTACCGTGGTAGAAAAGAGAAGAAAAGAAACTTCAGAGCACTTTGGATCACTCGTATCAACGCGGGAACCAGAGAGCACGGAATGTCTTACTCTCAGTTTATGGGAGCTCTTAAAAAGAACAACATTGAGCTTAACAGAAAAGTTTTAGCAGATTTAGCAATGAATCACCCTGAAGCTTTCAAAGCAGTTGTAGATCAAGTAAAATAATGTAAAATTTTTGTTATCAATATAAATCCCGGGTTTTTTTGCCTGGGATTTTTTTATTATATACATTTGCTAAATTATTAAATACGTAAAATTTTATTTAAGGGTGAAAAAACTAACTTCTTTATTGCTTATTTCATTGGCTTTTTATAACCTTCAGGCCCAAAGTCTTATTCAGGCATATAAAAACAGGGCAGACCAGGTTTCACAGACTAATATCACGACAATTCTTCAGGAATTTGAAAATCTTGGCATTAAAACTACCGGATCTCCAGCCAATACCAATGCTCTGAACTGGCTTAAAGCGAAATACCAATCGTATGGATATACTGCCAGCCAGATCGTGGAAGACCCTTTCACATTCGGCAGCACCAGCTCAAAAAATTTAATCATTACGAAAACAGGAACACTGTATCCTAATATTTATGTAATTATTTGCGGGCATTACGACACGATCACCGGGCCCGGCGTAAGCGATAACGGAAGCGGAACATCCATTATCCTTGAAGCAGCAAGGATTCTGAAGGATATTCCTACAGATTATTCAATTAAATTTATTCATTTTTCCGGGGAAGAACAGGGGCTGTATGGAAGTGCCCATTATGCGGATAATGTAGTTTTTCAGAATAACGTAAGACAACTGAATATAAGAGTGGTATTTAATATTGATCAGGTTGGAGGTAAAATCGGCAATAATAACAATGCCATAAAATGTGAAAGCGACCAGTCCGGACAAAGCGGAAACAATGCCCAGTCTCTTGCTTTTACCCAGCAGCTGGCAAACTGTACAACACTGTACTCTCCTCTGCAAACGGTAATGTCTAATGCCTACGCTTCGGATTATATTCCATTTGAACAGAATGGGGATATTATTACAGGGTTTTATGAAAATGTAAGGAGCTATAATGAGCATACGGTGAATGATACATTCATAAACGTAGATCCTACTTATGTTTTCAATGTAGGAAAAGCTGCTGTGGGAGCATTACAGCATTTCGCGACTGCTTCAACAACACTACTGGCTACAGAAGAAAAAAATGTAAACAGCCTGGAAACAGTAAAAATTTATCCGAATCCTGCAAAAGACATCCTGAATATTGAACTTCCGAAAGATATTAAGAATTTTAATCTTGAAATTACAGATATGAATGGAAGAGTAATTCTAAATAAAGAAAATGAAACAAAAGTTAATGTTTCGGGATTAATAAACGGAGCTTATTTAGCAATCATAAAAACCAAAGACAGCAAAGCGGTAAGAAAAATAATTATCGGAAAATAATTATCAAAAAATATAAATTAAATCCTGAGTTACTGCTCAGGATTTTTTATTTTCATCTGCTTTCAAAAAACTTACCGATTCCGTCTGTTTAAAATTTCTTCAATGTTTTCTAAAGTACAATTTTTT
This sequence comes from Chryseobacterium sp. PET-29, assembly GCF_025736815.1. Lineage (NCBI taxonomy): Bacteria > Pseudomonadati > Bacteroidota > Flavobacteriia > Flavobacteriales > Weeksellaceae > Chryseobacterium > Chryseobacterium sp. PET-29. The sequence goes on from NZ_CP107053.1 coordinate 966,256, forward strand.
GCTTTCAGTAAAATTAAAAAATGGTACAGCAGATCTGCGGCTTCATTTTTAAATAAGTCATCATTACTGTCTTTGGCCTCAATGACCACTTCCACCGCTTCCTCTCCCACTTTCTGAGCCACTTTATTAATTCCTTTCTGGAATAGCGCATAGGTATAAGAATCTTCTGTTTTTTCATCAATTCTCTGGCTGATCTTTTCTTCCAACTCATACAAAAACCCTTTAGAATCCTTTTCTCCGAAACAGCTGAAACTTCCTGTATGGCAAACCACGTTGGTGGGAATTACTTTGATTAAAATCGCATCCTGATCACAGTCAACAGAAATATTTTTTACCGTTAAAAAGTTACCAGACTCTTCTCCTTTTGTCCAAAGCCTGTCTTTTGAACGGCTGAAAAAAGTAACAATGCCTTCTTTCTCTGTTTTTTTCAATGCCTCTTCGTTCATATAACCTAACATTAAAACCTGCAAGGTTCTGTCGTCCTGAATCACCACAGGCACAATTCCGTCTTTATTTTTATTGAAATTAATATTCATCGTAATGCCAATTTTTTAGATTTTAAATTATTTTTGAGATCATAGATCTTTATTTGTCCGAAATGAAAAATACTTGCCGCCAAAGCTCCTGTAGCTTTTGTACGATTAAAAACATGTTCAAAATGTTCTATATTTCCTGCACCACCTGAAGCAATGACCGGGATATTTACGCTCTCCGCAATAAGACTGGTTATTCTGATATCAAAACCGTTTTTGGTACCGTCACCGTCCATTGAAGTAAGCAGAATTTCTCCGGCTCCGAGCTGTTCGGTTTTTTTTGCCCAGTCGAAGGTTTTAAGTTCTGTTATTTCTCTCCCGCCTTTGATGTGAACCCAGTCTGAACCGTTCACCAGTTTCGTATCAATGGCGACCACGATGCATTGGCTCCCGAATTCTTTGGCTAATTCTGAAATCAGCTGTGGATTTTTTACGGCTGAAGAATTAATGCTGATTTTATCTGCTCCTGCCTTGAGAAGTTTTCTTACGTCTTCCACAGTAGAAATTCCGCCGCCCACTGTGAATGGAATACTTAATTCCCTGGCAATTTTCTGTACAAGTTCTACAAAAGTTTTACGCTCTTCAATGGTTGCTGTAATATCCAGAAAAACCAATTCATCAGCTCCTTCTTTCTCATATCTTTTGGCAAGCTCGATAGGATCGCCTGCGTTTCGCAATCCTTCAAAATTGATTCCTTTTACTGTTGTTCCGTCTTTGATATCCAAACACGGAATAATCCTTTTTTTAAGCATTTTCTATAAAATTTTGGAGTTGCTGCAGGTTTATTCTTCCTTCATAGATCGCTTTCCCGATAATGGTTCCGGAGCAGCCTATTGTTTTCATTTTAAATAGATCTTTCATATCTGAAATTCCGCCGCTTGCAATGAGTCCGATGTCTGTTTTTTCTAAAATTTCTTCATAAAGTTCATCTGAAGCGCCCTGAAGCATTCCGTCTTTTGAAATATCTGTACAAATCACATTTTTAATTCCTTTATTCTGATACTTAAGAATAAAATCGATTATATCAAAGGAACTTTCTTCCAGCCAGCCTGAAGTTTTTATCTTTCTGTTGTCACAATCGGCACCGAGCATGATTTTTTCCGGACCATATTTTTCAATCAGATCAAAACAGAAATCAGGATCCTGAACCGCAATGCTTCCGATGGTGATCTGCTTTGCTCCCGAATTGAAAGCAATTTCAATATCTTCCAAAGTTTTCAAACCTCCTCCGAAATCAATTTCCAGGGAAGTTTCTTTCGCAATGGCTTCCAGAACTTTCTGGTTGACAATATGCTTAGATTTTGCACCATCAAGGTCTACCAGATGCAGGTATTTTATTCCAAAATTTTCAAATTCTTTGGCAACTTCAAGAGGATTTTCATTGTATATTTTTTTAGTACCGTAATCTCCTTTTGACAGTCTCACACATTTTCCGTCGATGATGTCTATAGCAGGAATAATTTTCATTTTAAATTTTTAAAAAGTTTTGTAATAAACGGCTTCCCACATCTCCCGATTTTTCCGGGTGAAACTGCATGGCATAAAAGTTATTCTTTTGCAGTGAAGCACTGAATGGCAGAATGTAATTACAAATAGACGTTGTATTTTCAGATAATTCGCAGTAAAAACTGTGGACAAAATACACATCGCTCTTCTCTTCAATTCCTGAAAATATATCGGATCTAAAGTCTGAAATTGTGTTCCATCCCATGTGTGGAACAATATCTGTTGCAGGGAATTTTTTAACATTGATATCAAAAATTCCCATTCCGGACGTATTTCCTTCTTCGTTGTTTTTACACATCAGCTGCATTCCCAGGCAAATGCCTAAAACCGGCTGTTTCAATGTCGGAATTAACTGATCAAGACCTTTTTCCTTTAGTAATTTCATGGTGGAGGATGCTTCTCCCACTCCCGGAAAGATCACTTTATCGGCATTTCTTATCAGGTCAAAATCATCGGTCACCACAGATTCTATATTCAGTCGGTTAAGCGAATTTTGTACGGAATTAACGTTTCCTCCGTTGTATTTTATGATGGCAATCATTATAAACTTCCTTTGGTTGATGGTAGATTAAAATTACGGTCTGTCTGTTTTACTGCCATTTTCACCGCTTTGGCAAACGCTTTAAAAACAGATTCGATCTTGTGGTGTTCGTTCTCGCCTTCTACTTTAATATTGAGATTACATTTTGCAGAATCTGTGAATGATTTAAAGAAGTGATAAAACATTTCTGTGGGAACATCTCCAATTTTTTCACGCTTAAACTCAGCTTCCCAAACGATCCAAGGTCTTCCTCCAAAGTCGATGGCAACTTGTGCCAGACAATCATCCATTGGAAGGAGAAATCCGTAACGTTCAATACCTTTTTTCTTTCCTAAAGCTTTTAAAACAGCTTCTCCAAGCACAATTCCCGTATCTTCTATGGTGTGGTGTTCATCAACCAGCAAATCACCTTTTACTTCAATTTTTAAGTCTAAATTGCCGTGCTTTGAAATCTGCTCCAGCATGTGATCAAAAAAATGCAATCCTGTTGATATTTCGGATGTTCCGTTTCCATCAAGGTTGACTTCAACTGCAATTTCTGTTTCATTGGTTTTTCTTGAAACCTTTGCTTTTCGCGGAATGCTGGTCAGAAACTGTGCAATTTCGCTCCAGCTTACTGTGATTAAATCAGCTTCCTTATTCTGAACTTTACTTATTAATATTGATTTTGAACCTAAATTTTGAGCCAGCTGAATGTCCGTAAACCGATCTCCGATGACAAAGGAATTTTTCAGATCATAATCTCCGTAAATGTATTTTCCAAGCATTCCGATCCCCGGTTTTCTTGTGGGTAAATTTTCGTTTTCAAGGCTTTTATCAATTAGAATATCACTGAAAACAATTCCTTCGTTTTCAAATGCTTTTAACATTTTTTCCTGAGGTTTGATGAAGTCTTCATAAGGGAAACTTTCCGTTCCCAGTCCGTCCTGATTGGTGATCATGACCAATTCATAATCAACTTCTTTTGCAATTCTTGAAAGATTCTGAAAAACTCCGGGATAAAATTCCAGCTTTTCCAAAGAATCAACCTGAAAATCAATCGGGGGTTCTAAGATTAATGTTCCGTCGCGGTCTATAAAGAGTACTTTTTTCATTTCTAATTTTATTTTAATTTCTTTTGCTAAACCTCACAGGTTTTAAAAACCTTTGGGATTTCAGATTTAATTAAATACTTTTTAAGACGTTAATCAGCTTATTGTTTTCATCTCTTTTTCCGACATTAATTCTGATACAGTCCGGAATCTGCGGACTTCTCTTGCTGGTCAGAATTTCATTTTTTAGTAATTCCTGATACACTTTTTCAGCATTGTTAAATTCAATCAAAAAGAAATTCGCATCGGTAGGAAATACTCTTTTAACACACTTTATAGTAAGCAATTCATTTTTTAATCTTGAAATTTCACTTAAAGTATTTTTTATATTTTCTTCAATAATATTCTTATAATTAATTAATTGCATAATTTTATTTAAACTTAGTGAGTTAACATTATACGGTGCTTTTACAGTATTAATCAGACTTATGATTTCGTCTGATGAGTAAGCGATGCCTACTCTTGCTCCAGCCATTCCCCACGCTTTTGAGAAGGTCTGAAGAACGATTAGGTTTGGATATTTTCCAAGCAATTCGATGCAAGATGTCTGTTCTGAAAATTCAATATATGCTTCGTCCACCACCACAATTCCATCAAAATTTTTAATATAAAATTCAATATCCTGAATAGAATTTCCGGTAGGATTATTGGGTGAACACAGAAAAAAAATCTTAGGCTTTTTCTCTTCTGATACTTTTAAAAATGCATCTTTACTGATCTGGAAATTTTCATCTAAATTTAATGTTACAACGGTGTTTTCATTAATGGAAGCATAAAATCTGTACATCGCAAACGAAGGATTCATCATCATAATCGAATCTTTTTTTGGCTCACAGAAGATTTTTATGATAAGGTCGATAAGCTCATCGCTTCCGTTTCCTACCGCAATTTTTGGTGCTGAAACATCTTTTAATGTTGCCAATTTATTTTTTAATTCTTTCTGGGTAGAATCAGGATAGCGGCTGTATTCTCCAAAAGGGCTTTCATTCGCATCCATGAAAACCGGATTTTCAAATTCGTTCTGATCCCTGAAACTTATATAAGGCTGCAGTTCCAGAATATTTTTCCGTACTAACTTTTTAATATTAAATTCTTTCATTTTGTTTTTTTAATCTGATACTTACAGCATTCTTGTGAGCAAAAAGTCTTTCTGCTTCCGCCATTACTTCAATGGTTTTTCCTAAATTTTTTAATCCCTGTTCCGATAAATTCTGAAAGGTAATTTTCTTTACGAAGCTGTCGAGAGAAACGCCGCTGTAGTTTTTTGCAAAACCATTGGTGGGAAGGGTGTGATTGGTTCCGCTGGCGTAATCTCCTGCGCTTTCACATGAATAATTTCCCAGGAATACAGAACCTGCATTCCGGATTTGCGGAATATACTTTTCAAAATTATTTAAGGCCAAAATCAAGTGTTCCGGCGCGTATAAATTGCTAAAATTTAAAGCTTCCTCAATAGAGCTCAACAGGATAAAATTACTGTTATTCAACGATTCAGCTGCCATTTCATTTCTCGGAAGTACTTCAAGCTGTTTTCGGGTTTCCAGAATAGTTTCATTAAAAACCTTTTCGTCTGTTGCCAGAAAAATCACCTGGCTGTCACTTCCGTGTTCTGCCTGAGAAAGTAAATCGGCCGCACAAAATTCCGGAATTGCATTTTCATCGGCAATCACAAGAACTTCACTCGGTCCGGCAGGCATATCGATGGCTACATTATAGTTCTGGGCAAATTCTTTCGCAGCTACAACATATTGATTTCCGGGCCCGAAAATTTTATAAACATTGGGAATACTTTCTGTACCTAATGTCATTGCTGCAATCGCCTGAGCACCACCGGTCTTAAATATTTGTGTAATACCACAAAGATTAGCTGTATATAAAATGGCAGGATTTATATTTCCCATTTTATCGGGCGGTGTACAGAGAATAATTTCTTCGCATCCTGCTAATCTAGCCGGAACGGCAAGCATTAAAACCGTAGAAAATAAAGGTGCTGTTCCGCCCGGAATATAGATTCCAACTTTTTCGATCGCCCGGTTTTCCCTCCAGCAAATTACTCCGTTTGTTGTTTCAATCTTTTCAATTTCAGGAATTTGTGAAGCATGAAATTTGGTAATATTTTCTTTTGCTTCCTGAATGGCCTGCTTTAGTTCTTCGCAGATCCGTTCTTCTGCATCTTTTATTTCTTCTTGGGAAACACTGATATTTTTAACTTCTGCTCCGTCGAATTTTTTGTTAAATTCAACCAAAGCACTGTCGCCTTTTTTTTCAACTTCATCGAAAATTCCGGCAACTATTTCTGTTAACTGTTCTCTTTTGATAACAGGTCTTTTTGTTAATTCAGACCATTTTTCCTTTTCAGGATATCTTTCTACTTGCATATTAAATTACCATTTTATCGATTGGAATTATTAAAATATCCTGTGCCCCTTTGTCTTTGAGCTCATCAATTACTTCCCAGAAGCGGTTTTCATCAATCACAGAGTGAATGCTGCTCCAGCCTTCTTCTGCCAGTGGAATAACCGTGGGGCTTTTAAGAACCGGAAGCGTTTTCGAAATGATGTCAATTTTTTCATTCGGAACATTCATCAGGATATATTTTGAATTTTTCGCTTTTAAAACGGCTTTAATCCTGAATACGAATTTTCCGAGAACAGCGGTTTTCTCCGTGCTGAGTTCTGAGGTTTTGGCAAGAACCGCTTGTGAATTAAGAAGGCTTACGGTTTCTCTCAATCCGTTTTTAAAGAGTGTACTTCCGGAACTTACAATATCACATATTCCGTCGGCAAGACCAATGTTCGGGGCGATTTCTACAGAGCCTGAAATGATGTGAATGTCGGCAGAAATATTATTTTCCTGCAGGAATTTTTTTAGCGTATTTGGGTATGAAGTTGCAATTTTTTTGCCCTGAAAATACTCAATATCATTTGTTTCCACTTCCTTTGGAATGGCAAGAGAAACCCTGCATTTTGAGAATCCCAAAGGTTGTACAATCTCAATTTTTTTCTGTTTTTCTACTAAAAGATTTTCACCTACGATAGCAACATCTACTACACCGTCTTCCAAATATTGGGGAATATCTGAATTTCGCAGGTACATGATTTCCATCGGAAAATTGTCTACGGAAACTTTAAGCTGATCTTTTCCGTTGTTGACAAAAATGCCGCAGTCTTTAAGGAGCTGAAGAGATTCTTCATAAAGCCTTCCGCTTTTTTGTATCGCTATTTTTAATGTACTCATTTCACTTTTTTGTTGTGTCTGAGTAACCAAATGGTAAGTTGAAATAAATTGCCCGGGAAGAATTTAGAACAAAAAAACCGCCTGTTTACTCAGACGGTTTTAATTATTTTGATTTTTAACATAGTCACATATCAATCAATTCCGTCTTAGCAGAGATGATGATAATGATGTACTGTTAAAAAATTCGGTTTCATTTGTTTGAATTGTATGGTGCAAATTTAAAGCAATAAATTTTACAAATGCAAATATTATTGTAAAATATTTTCATAAATTTTTATTAATTCTTTAGCAATTGACTGATCATTAAACTTTTGCACAAATTCAAAACCCTTTTCCGCACGGCGTTTCCTTTCCGATTCGTTTTGCCATAAAAATTTAATTTTTGCCTGAATATCAAGAGGATTTTTAGGATCTATATAAACTGAATCCGGTCCGCCGGCTTCCGGAAGACAGCTCGTATTGCTGGTAATGACTACAGTTTTGGAAAATAACGCTTCAATCACAGGAATTCCGAACCCTTCAAATAAACTCGGATAAATGAAGATATCTGCAAGTTTGTAGATTACAGCTAATTCGTCCATCGAAACACCTTCCAGAAAATAAACCTTCATTTTATTTTCACGGACAAAAGGTTCTACTTTTTTGAAATATTTTGTTTTTTTGCCAACTACCACCAACGGAATATCAGTATCTTTTAGTGCTTTAACAATATTCAGGAGATTTTTGCGCTCTTCGATGGTTCCCACATTTAATACAAAACGCTCAGGGAGATCAAATTTTTCTTTTGTCTGTTGAATAAAATCTTCCGACTGCTGTTCTTTAAAAGCTTTATGACAGCCTTGGTAAATCACTTCAATTTTAGATTCCGGAATGTTGAGAAACTGAATGATATCGCGTTTTGTCTGTTCGGAAATGGCGATGATTTTATCGGCAGAATCTGTGGCTTTTTTAAATTTCCAGAAATGGATCTTACGATCAAAAAAAGAATAATACTGCGGATATCGTACGAAAATAAGATCGTGAATAGTCACGATTTTTTTAATAGGTTTTTTGTCCCATTTCAGAGGCAGCTCACCTGATAAGCCATGAAAAATATCAGCGTTTTGCTGCTGTGCGTCTTTCCCCATTTTCAGCTGACGGGAGAAGTTTCGTTTTGTAGTTTCAACGAAATGGACGTTAGGAAAACTCAGCAGATCAGTGGCTCTTTCGGATTTATTTTTGTTTAATAAAATGTATTCGTTTTCGGGGAAATACGTTGCCAGAATTCTCACAAGATCTCTCGAATAGTTTCCTAATCCGGAAGTATTATGGAAAAAACGTTTTGCGTCAAAAGCTATTTTCATGAGGTGATCTGTTTTTGAAATTCCTGAAATGTACCGAATGTATGATTTTTACTTTTTAACCAAGATACAAATTCATCAAAACGTTTGACCATATCTTCGCCTGAATTTTTTACCGTAAAGCCAGGTAATTTAAAAGCTTCATCCTTAATTTCCGCAAATTCCCAGGGATGAAAATAAATATTCAGATATCGATCTTTCTGCAGTACGTCTGAAGAAAGTTTTTTATAAAAAGATAGAGGAAAATTATGGAAGCTAAGCCAGAACAAAGGAATTCTGAAGTTGGGAGAAACCGAAGCGGGAATCTGCGTCACATTTCCTTCTTTAAAATAAGTTCTGGAGACTTTGAGGTTATTGTATCTTCCCGGAAGAAAGGTTGGATTAATCGATGAATTGTAAGAATAGCCTGCATTTTCAACGGCATTTTTACTTACCGGCATCATCCTCGGCATTCTCAATCCGGTCACTTTTGTACCGAATAGTCCTTCCAATTTTTCTTTAGAATGCTTCAGGTGTTCTTCTTTAAAATCCGAATGATACCAGGTATGAGAAGCCAGTTCGTGTCCTTCTTTAAGCAATCTTTCTATTAAATTCTTACTGTTTTCCGCAAAAACAACGGTTGAAAAAAAAGTAGCTTTTGCCTGATGTTTTTTCAGAATATCTAAGATTTTTTCTAATCCTGTCTGAGAAATTGAGATTTGTTTCTCAAAAGAAATCTCCCCTTTGTATTCCAATGGCATATCAAATTCCTCGATGTCAAAACTTAATAAAACCATGTTAAAAATTTTTGTTTTTGATGATATAATTGGGCCGTTGTTTTACCTGCTTAAAGATTTTGCCTAAATACATTCCGATGATTCCCAATATGATTAACTGCAGTCCGCCGAAAAAAACAATGGTCATAATCAGTGATGCCCACCCTGAAATTTCTGTTCTGGCAATGAAAGAATGGATAACATATGTTGCGTATCCTATCACCGAAAGTCCGGAAAACAGGAATCCAAGATATGCGGCAATGTAAAGTGGTTTTACACTAAATGCCGTAATTCCCGTAAAGGCAAAAGTTACCATTTTTTTAAGATTGTAGCTGCTTTTTCCGGAAAGCCTTTCATTGGCAATAAAACTGATTCCGGTCTGTTTGAAACCCATCCAGCTGGTAAGGCCTCTGAGAAAGAGATCATCTTCATTAAGATTTCTCATCACTTCTACGGCACCTGCATCCATTAGCCTGAAATCTGAGCCGCCGCCTTTTGTCAAATCAACATCAGACAATCCTGAAAGAATTTTATAGAAAAAATCAGAGGTTTTTCTTTTGAATACTGAAATTTCTTTGGGATATTTTCTAACGGTAAAAACAATATCATAACCTTCTTCCCATTTTTTGATCATCTCCGGAATAAGTTCGGGCGGATGCTGCAGATCGCCGTCCATTGAAATGACGGCATTTCCGCTTGCGTTGTCCATTCCTGCTTTTACCGCAGGCTGATGTCCGAAGTTTCTTGAAAATTCAATAAATTTTACCTCTTCAAACTGTTCTGAAAGCTCTTCCAGTTTTTGCTGGGTGTTGTCCCTGCTGCCGTCATTTACAAATATGATTTCAAATCTGTAATGCTCCAAACCATCAAAAACTTCTTTTATTTTCTGATGTACCAAAGCTACGTTTCCTTCTTCGTTATGCGCAGGAATGACGATCGAAATTTTCTTCATACTGATTATTCAAGGCTGTAATTTTTCTCAAAATCTTTGGTGAGAAGTTCATACGTAACTCTCAGCCAGACGACAATGCAAGGTACGGCTTTTAAAGAATATTTAATGATATAATGTTCTTTTACATATTTCGGAAACAGGTCTGAAGTTGAAAAACATGTGAATATAATTACGAACACCAATAATCCGATAACAAGAGGAGTTCTTTCTTTCTGAAGGAAAAACCAGATCAGTACGCCAACTATTGCAATGATATAGGTGGGAGACTCGGAGCTTGAGCTGAATAATACTAAAAACAGCAATGTTGAAGCTAAAATCATCAGCTGAAAAGCATACTGTTTGTATTGTTTGATTCTAAAATACGGTGCGGCGAAAAGTGGCAGTCCAAAGGCAAGAAAAACAAGATTCGAAATGGAAGCATCTCCCAGAATCCTTCTGAAAAATCCCATTAATGAAATATCCTGCATATTTCCCAATACCTGGTTTTCATTGTTCTTTTCTACAATAGACTGAAACCAGTCTGTGTAACACTGGATCACAAATTTCGGACTTGAATATACCATTGGTAATGCAAAGAAAACTACGGCTATGATTAATCCGGAAAGAATAAATTTTGTTTTATTTTTAATGAAGAAAAATTGCGAAAGTCCTACAATTCCGTAGATCTTTACGAAAACTCCAATCAATATTGCCGTTACTGATTTCACTTCTTTTTTCTCGTAAATGTACACTGCAGATAAGAGCAACAGTCCGGTAAGAGCAACGTTGAATTGCAGACTTAAAGCTGCCGTAATATATTCCTGAAGGCAGAACAGACCGAACAATGCTTTTTTGGAATCGGAAAAAGGCAGTTTATGAATGCCGTAAATGAGAATAAACGTATTGGCAGCATTCCAGAGCGATATTCCGAGCCAGTCCGGCATTACGGCAAAAGGAGCAATAAGTGCACTGAAAAATACTCCGTAATGGTTTAAATCAAAATAAAGATCAGGATAATGGATAAACAGATTTTTCTGATGAATGGTATTAAAAAATACGTTTTTGAAAATCAGGTAATTGTTAATCGCGTAATCTCCTCTCAGATACTTGGAAATAGCAGTAACCACCGATATAATAAGATAAACCCCAAATATATATTTAGGGTTTAATAGTATTTTAAGAAATTTTTCTTTCAAAATATTGGTATTAGTTTAGAATATATTCTTAAACGGCAACATTATTATCTCTCAAAGCATCATTTAAAGACGTTTTTTTGTCTGTAGATTCTTTTCTCTGACCGATGATCAAAGCACACGGAACCTGATACTCTCCGGCCGGATACTGTTTGGTGTAACTTCCCGGAATTACAACCGAACGTGCAGGCACTCTTCCTTTAATTTCAATCGGTTCAGGACCTGTAACGTCAATAATTTTCGTTGATGCCGTAAGAACGACATTCGCTCCTAAAACGGCTTCCTTTTCTACATGAACCCCTTCTACCACGATACATCTTGATCCGATAAAGCAGTCGTCTTCAATGATTACCGGAGCAGCCTGAAGCGGTTCCAGAACACCGCCGATTCCAACACCGCCACTAAGGTGAACATTTTTACCGATCTGTGCACAGCTTCCCACTGTTGCCCAGGTATCCACCATTGTTCCCGAATCTACGTAAGCGCCAATGTTTACATAAGAAGGCATCATGATTACTCCCGGAGCAATGTAAGCGCCTTCTCTAGCCACTGCATGCGGTACAACTCTTACCCCTTTTTCAGCATAGTTCTTCTTCAAAGGCATTTTATCATGAAATTCAAACGGACCTACCTCAATAGTTTCCATTTTCTGGATCGGAAAATACATTACCACTGCTTTTTTTACCCATTCATTTACCTGCCATCCGTTTTCAGTAGGCTCCGCTGTACGAAGCTCTCCCTTGTCCACCAAAGCAATAACCTCTCTGATAGCCTTCTGGCTGTCTTCATTCTGCAATAATTCTCTGTTGTCCCAGATATTTTCAATTGTTTGTTGTAACGACATGTTTCTAGTTTAAAATTATTTGCGCCAAAGATACAAAAAGTTAAGGAAAATTTTTCTTCCGTAATGAGCAGAAATACTGTTTAAAGAATGGCTTTAAAGAATTCTTTTTGCATGCAGATAAGCTTTATTCCAGTATTTTTCTTTCAATGATGAAATGATAACGCCTTTTGTTGTGGAAGCGTGAATAAATTTTACTTCGCCGTCATTTCCGATATCATGAACGATTCCTACATGGGAAACTCTTGTCCCGCCGGCTGTTGCAAAGAATAAAAGATCTCCGGGCTTTACTTCTCGGATATCTATCGTGTTTCCGGTTTCGGCCTGGTCTGATGATCTGCGGGGAAGTTTATAGTCGTTTTCTTCAAAAACCTTTACGGCAAATCCGGAGCAGTCAAATCCTGAAGAGGTACTTCCTCCGAACTTGTATGGTGCGCCCAGATATTTTTCGGCGTCTTTAAGGATTTCGTTAATAGATTTTGAAACTTTGCCGTTGAATTTCGAGTCCAGGTTTCTGAGGCTTTCGGTATTTGAGACAGCTTTGCTTCCGGGGCTTTTATTTGAAGCCACTTTTTTCGAACTTCCGCATGAAACGGTAAGTAAAGATACAATGAGCAACGAATGAATTGTTTTACAATTTAAAATTTTATAATTCAGACACTTCTTCATATTTCTTTGTTTTACGGGCAAACTGATTACAAATATAAATAAATTATGTTTTTCTTATCTTCATTTTGTGGTATGAAATTGATAAAACCCGGCAGAAATAAAAAAAGCTATTCGTCTGAATAGCTTTTATATTTTGAGTGATTGTATCAATTTGATGTTTTTTCACCTTTCCATGTTCCGGATCTGGTAGGCGTCGGAACTGCATTTACCCAGGTTCCGTTTCCTTTTTTATCCCTGGTAAGTGTTCCCTTAAATTCTCCGTCCGCAGGAGAACCGATTGTAGCATTGAGTTCGCCGGATTCGGTAAGAGTTCCTGAAATGTAATAATTTTCCGTAGTCTGTTCAGAATCCAGTGTTCCGGTTACTTTACCGTCGCTTGCCACAACGATGTTCCAGCTTCCTTTTTCTGTTCCCGAATAGGTTCCGGCCCAGGTGCCGATGAAGTCGTAGATGGTATCTTCATCTTTGCAGCCGATGAATAAAAAAGCGGTGAATACAAGTAAAAATAATTTCTTCATAGTCTTTGTTTTATAAACAAATATGGAGAATACGGGTTTTTTAATGAAATTCCTTATCTCCTGATTAATAATTGGTTGTATTTTGATTTTCTTGTAAAAATAGTCAGTTTTTGCCTGTTTTTCTTCTATTTTTAATTATTTCCAAAGATAATAAAATATCTGGAATGAACTATTGTTGCTGGAAAAAAATAGTAATTTCCTTATTATTATTAAAGTTGGACGGATTTTATTATTCTAATAATTTTAATTTCCATTGATTATTTTAAAATCCCTGAAAAATTGACAGTTAGCTGTAATTGTCATTTTCTTCTCAAATAAAATTTAACAAAATGTTTGCACATATAGTTTAAATAGTTATTTTTGTACCGCTTTAAAAACAGCAATATGGGGAATTAGCTCATCTGGCTAGAGCGTTAGACTGGCAGTCTAAAGGTGACGGGTTCGATCCCCGTATTCTCCACAGCAATTAAAAAACGCACATTATTTAATGTGCGTTTTGCTTTTTATATGGTTTTTTACTTTTCAGTAAAAAATTATTTCCATCCTCCGCCAAGAGCCTGATAAAGCTCAACGGCAGCTCTCATTTTACTGTATTCTGCATTGGTAATATTCAGTTCTGCATTCAGTGAATTTACGCTGGCATTCAATACTTCGAGGTAATTGGCCATTCCGTAGTTTACCAGTTCCTGAGAATATTCAACAGAGTTTTTGTAAGCATTCAGCTCCTTTTGTTTTAATTCAATAAAAGAATCCTGCACAGAGAATACTCTTATGGCATCAGAAACTTCTTTTCCAGCCGTAAGAACCGCTTTTCTGAAATTCAGATACGCTGTTTCCTGGTTGGCAAGACTTACATCATAATTGGTTCTGATAGCTCTTCTGTTTAAAATAGGCTGTGCCAGACCGGCAACAACATTGGCAAACAATGAGTTTACACTGAATAAATGGTCAATATCTACGGACTGCACTCCCCCGCTTCCGGTTAGTCTTAAAGTAGGATAAAACTGTGCCTTCGCAGAATTAGTTAGCTCAAAAGCATTGATCAGATTGTACTCCGCTCTCATCACATCAGGACGGTTGGCCAAAAGTTGTGCAGGATATCCAAGCTTAACATCAATTGGCAGGCTCTGGCCTTCCAGTGTGGATCTTTCTATAGTATGCGAAGGTTCTCCCATCAGAAAGCTTATGGTATTTTCCAAAAGCTGGATCTGGGTATCGATATCGATCAATAAAGATTTTGCATTAAAGACCAATGCTTCACTCTGCTGTACGGCAACTTCGGTTAAGGTTCCTGCAGTTTTTAAAGCTCTCGTTGTTTCAAGATTTCTTTCGCGCACCGCAATGGTTTCATTGATGATTCTTTTCTGTGCATCAAAAGTAAGAAGCTGATAATAAGCCGAAGCTACGGATGCTACTAAATCACTTTTTACGGCTTTATGTGCTGCAATGGTTCCAAGATAAGCGGCATACTGCGCTTTTTCCTGTGATTTCAGTCTTCCCCAGATGTCTGCTTCCCAGCCGATGCTTGCTGTGATATCAAACTGATTCACATATCTTCTTTCCCCGATAATCTGTCCGAACTGTGTGTTGATAGACTGGGTCTGAAAAGTATAGTTTGGACCTACAGATAAAGTTGGCTGATAAGCCGCTTTGCTTTGTTTCAGATATGCTTCTGCAGAAGCTATACTTTGTAAGGCAATTCTTATGTCAAGATTGTTTTCCAACGCTTTAGAAATGTGTCTCTGAAGGATAGGATCCGTAAAGATTTCTTTCCAGGAAACATTGGCGATATTGGTGCTGTCTGAAGGAAGCATGTCTGTGCGGTACAGTTTTTCATCGACCACATTATTGGGTCTGTTGTATTCTTTTCTGGCCATGCAAGATGATACAACTGCCAGAAGTACCACTGAAAAAGAGAGTCCTTTTATAATATTTGAAATATTCTTCATTATTTGAAGTTTAAGGTTTAAAGTTCAGGGCCACGGATCAGTATTAAACTTTTAATCTGAAAACCCTGAACATGCTTAATTATTCTGCTAAATTGATGTCCTCTTGTTTAATAGGTTTCACTTTCTCCTGCAGGTATTCGAAAATAACATATAGTACAGGAATAACGAAAAGCCCTAAAATAGTACCTATCAATAACCCGATTGCGGCTCCTGTAGCGATGGATCTGTTACCAACGGCCCCGATTCCGCTTGCTAATACCAATGGTAAAAGTCCGAAGATAAATGCAAATGAAGTCATCAGGATAGGTCTTAACCTTGCTTTTGCAGCGTTAATAGCAGACATGACGATTGTTTCCCCATGATGTCTTCGCTGAACGGCAAATTCCACAATTAAGATGGCATTTTTCGCTAAAAGCCCCACCAACATAATCAATGCAATCTGGAAATAAATATTGTTTTCCAGTCCCATGATTTTCTGCCCGAAATATGCTCCCATTACCCCAAGAGGAAGAGATATTACCACAATCAGCGGAAGAATATAACTTTCATATTGTGCTGAAAGAATGAAGTAAACGAAGATCAAACTTAAAGCGAAGATAAGCACGGTTTGAGATCCGGAATTCAATTCCTCTCTGGTCAATCCGGTAAACTCAACATCATAATTCTGGTTTAATGTTTCTTTTGCTACCTCCTGAACGGCTGTAATTGCATCCCCAGAACTGAATCCTGCGGAATTGGCTCCCGTTATTTTTACGGAGGTAAACAAGTTGTAACGGCTTACCGACTGCGGTCCGTATGCTTTATTTAAAGTAACGAACTGGGAAATCGGAGACATTGCTCCTGATCCTGTTTTTACATATAATTCATTCAGGTTTTCAATTTTCTGTCTGTTTTCAGGAAGAGCCTGCACCATTACCCTGAACTGTTTTCCGTACTTCGTAAAATCTGCAGTATAAATTCCTCCGATGTACCCTTGCATGGTTGCAAGAATGTCACTTACAGAGACCCCAAGCTGTTTGGCCAAAGGAACGTTAATCTGCATTTCATATTGCGGATATTTTGTGTTGAATGAAGTCTGTGCAAATTCAATTTCAGGTCTTTGCATCAGCTTTCCGATAAATTCATTCGTTTTATTATCCAAGTCAACATATTCGCCTCCTGATTTATCCAGAAGAACCATCTCGAAACCGGCGCTGCTCCCGAATCCGGGTACACTCGGTGGCTGGAAGAATACTACTTTGGCATCCGGAACAGCTCCCGTAATCCCGAACAGTCTTTTAGTAATGTCTTCTGATGTCTGCCCATCCTTTTTCCTTTCATCAAAAGGTTTCAGCTTCACGAAGGCAAGACCGTTATTACTTCCGTTTCCGGAAAGGAATCCTCTACCGGTTGAAATGGTAACGTTTTGAACCCCCGGAACTTTTAAGGCTTTTGCCTGAAGCGTTTTCAAAGCGTTGTACGTTCTTTCCATGGAAGCGCCCGGAGGAAGCTGAACATCGGTAAAGATAATCCCTCTGTCTTCCGTCGGTACGAAACCTTTTTTCATCGTGGTACTTGCCCAGTATAAAATTCCTCCTGTAACGGCAAAGATGATCAGGGTAACCCATTTATGTCTTAAAAGGAAAATAAATCCTCTTCCGTAACGTTCTGTGGTTGTTCTGAAAGCAATATTAAACTTATAGAAAAACTTCTGAATAAAATTTAAATTCTTATATTCCGTATGATGTGCATCGTGAGGCTTTAAGAATAAAGAACATAAAACCGGACTTAAAGTCAAGGCATTAATTGCAGAAATAATAATCGCTACAATAAGCGTAATACCGAACTGCTGGTAGAAAACTCCGGTAGGTCCCGTAATGAAAGTTACCGGAATAAATACGGATGCCATTACCAGGGTAATTGAAATAATAGCTCCTGTGATTTCATCCATCGCCTCAACGGTTGCCTTTTTCGCATCGGAAATTCCGTTTTCCATTTTGGCATGAACGGCCTCGACGACGACGATGGCGTCATCCACCACAATACCAATGGCGAGAACCAATGCGAAGAGTGTTAATAAGTTTAAGGAATACCCGAATAAATTCAGGAAGAAAAACGCACCCACAATGGAAACCGGAACTGCAATAGCAGGAATAAGCGTTGATCTGAAATCCTGGAGGAAAATATACACTACAATAAATACAAGAATAAATGCTTCAATCAATGTATGAACTACTTTGTCAATTGACGCTTCAAGGAATTCATTGGTGTCAAAGTTAAACGTGTATTTAATTCCTTCCGGAAAAGTTCCTTCTGCAGATTTCAGGTATGATTTGATATTTTTAATGATCTCCTGAGCATTAGAACCCGGCGTCTGGAAAATCCCCATACTGATGGAAGGATAGTTTCCGTTTTCACCGATTCCGGTATAAGACTGTCCTGCCAATTCTACTTTAGCAACATCTTTCAGCATTAGGTTTTGTCCGTCTCCGAGAGATTTGATGATGATATTATCATACTGTTCTTTTTCGTTGAACTTACCAACATATTTAATGATATATTCAAAAGAGCTTCCGCTGTTCTGTCCGATAGAACCGGCTGCCGCTTCTCTACTCTGTTCATTGATGGCATTGGTAACATCAGTTGGAGTAATGCTGTAGGCTGCCATTTTTGCAGGATCCAGCCATACTCTCATGGAATAGTTTTTACCCCCGAAAACGTTGGCATCACCTACTCCGTTAATCCTTTTTAAATTCGGAATAACATTGATATTTAAAAAGTTCTGAAGATATACATCATCTAGGTCTTTATTTTCAGAATAGAAAGACATATACATCAAAGCACTGGTCTGCTGTTTCTGGGTAACAACTCCTGAACGTGTCACCTCACTTGGAAGTAATGGAGTTGCTCTTGTTACTCGGTTCTGAACGTTTACTGCTGCGATATCAGGATCAATTCCCTGTTTAAAAAACACCTGGATATTGGCTGAACCGTCATTTCCTGCACTGGAAGTGATATAATCCATACCTTCCACCCCGTTGATCTGTTCTTCCAAAGGAACGACTACACTTTTCATTACAGTTTCCGCATTGGCTCCGGTATAGTTGGCCGTAACACTTACGGTTGGAGGAGCAATGTCCGGATACTGTGTCACCGGAAGTGCAGTAAGCCCCAGTACCCCGAGAATCACAATCAAAATTGAGATTACGGTAGATAAAACCGGTCTGTTTATAAAATTTTTAATCATTTTTTAGAATTTCGGTTTTATAGATTGAACAAGACTATCCATTTTTACAGGTTGCTTTTTAACGGCAGTTCCTGGCTTAAGTCCACCGATTCCTGCTGCAATTACCGTTTCTCCTTTATTAACACCGGTTTTTATCAGTGCCATGTTATCAATTCTGTCGATCACATTGACAACAACATTTCTTGCAGTGTCGCTCTTATCAACTTTATATACATAGACAATTCCCTGCTGTTCGTAAGTAGCGCTTTCCGGTACAACCAGTACGTTGTCATAATGTTGAGGAAATCTTATGGTTCCGCTGTTTCCGTTACTAAGGAGCTTTTGAGCATTGGTGAAGGAAACCCTGAATTGTATGGTCCCTGTTGTAGGATCAATTTGTCCTGTAATGGCTTCTATTCTTCCCTTTTCAGGATAAATACTTCCATTGGCTAATTGTAGCTCTACCATGGGAAGATTTTTGATTTTTTCCGGCATGGTAGCCCCTACAGATTTTTCAAGAAAATCAAAATATTCCTTCTCGTTCATTGAAAAGTATGCGTAGATTTCTGAAGTGTCTGAAATGGTGGTTAAAGGCGTCTGATCTGATGGTCCGACAAGACTTCCAACCTTTAAAGGAAGTTTACCGATTACTCCTGAAATAGGAGCGCGGATAATGGAATATTGGATATTGGCTTCTACTCCTTTATAATTGGCCACCGCCTGGCTTTTAGCCGCCTGTGCCTGTTTCAGCTGTGCCTGCGCCTGCGCTAAATTTGCCTGAGCAGTCTGTAACTGTACATTACTGATGATATTTTTCTGCACCAGGGGTTTCAGTTTATTTACCTCTACGTTTGCTGCACTTACAGCAGCCTGGGCAGCGGCAATGTTAGATTCGGCAGCACCAATTCCTGCTTTTGAAGCTGCTGCATTTTCGTTCAGGATATTGGTTTCAAGCCGGAACAAAGGCTGTCCTTTGGTTACGTACTGTCCTTCGTCTACCAAAACCTGTGTGATATATCCCTGGATTTTGGCACGTACATCATTGTTTACCTTACCCTGGATGGTAGCCGGAAAAGTCTGATAACCCACTATATTTTTCGCTTCCACGTTTACAACAGGATACGGTTTCGGGCCGTCCTGCTTAGGAGCTTCTTTTTTGCAGGCCACTAAGGAAAGGGCAGCAAGAGAAAGTATAACTAGCTTATTATTCATTTTATAGTTTATTAAGAGATTCCTGAATATTTATTATATTTTTATTTAAAAGCGCTTTATAAGCTTCTATTTTTTCATCGTAACCATTATGATTTTTCTTAAAATGGTCCAGGTCGTCTAAAAGTTTTAATTCGTCTTTCATTTTCTGTACTATTTTTTCAAATCTGATTTTTTTATAGCCGTCATTGATGAAAAAATACCGTTTGCGTTCGTCCATCTTGTTGTGGTCAATAATCAGTTCAGCATTTAATAAAAGCGAAATACTTGTTGATACGGAACTTTTACTGGCCGAAAATACTTCCACAAATTCATCAAAAGGAATACCTACTTTATCATAATCGAATAACAGGTAAGCATATATTTTTGATGCCAGAGGAGGTATATTGAAAACTGTGCCATAGAATTTTACAGCATCCTGGAAAATTTTCTCATCAATTTCTATACTCTTATGCATTGTATATAAATTTTGAGCAAAAATAAAAATTAGTTCTGAACTAAACGAACAAACCTGATAGAGTTTATAAATTTTACTTTTTTTAAAAAATCAATGAAGTTGGATTTAACTTTTCCTTTAAATTATAATCTTCTCAAATGCTTTCCTGATTCCGCCAGCCAGATAAACTTCCCCGCAATAGGTGTAGCCTTTGCTTTCAAGAATTTTCAGCATGGCCATGTTATCGAAATTGGTATCTACTTTAATGCTCTGAATTCCATGAGATTTTGTAAATTCTTCAATATGGTCAAATAGCTTTTTTGTCATTCCCTGCCCGGCAAATTTTTCATCCACCGCTACTCTGTGGACCACAACAAATTCTCCGTTGCTCAGCCAGGCACCTTCAATTGTACTGTAAGCCGGTTCATCATTTAAAATAAGAGCAGCATATACTGCAATTTCTCCGTCTACGGTCATAACATATCCAAACCCTTTTTCTATATCACTTTCCACGGTAGTACTGTTGGGATATCCCTGTTGCCATTGGTCGCTCCCGTCTTTTCTTCTTCTTTCTATCGCCTGCTGTAAAATGTCCCAGATAACTTCTCTGTCCGCCATTTCCGCTTTTCTTAATTGGGTTTCTGAATTCATTATTGTGAAAAATTTTAATTAATAAGATTATTTTGTTTTAAATATGCTACTTCGTAAACGCTAAATTATGATGCTTAGACCGACACTGCATGAATAATTAATTATTCAATGTTTGCTGATGGTTTTGAACTATTATTATTCAGTTGTGATGTAACCAAAAAAAACCGAAAACTAATTGTTATTAATTTTCGGTTCGAAGTAGTAAAATTTAAAATTATGAAATTGTTTTATTGATTTTCATTTTGCTGGAGATAGGCATCAATTACTTCAAATGCTTTTTTTTCATCTTCCAGTTTTACCAATACTTTCAGCGACGTTGCCGTAGGCGTAGTTGTAAAAGTAAGGTAGTTGTTTTCTACGGCATTGGTAATGTTCGCATCATCCAGTTTGGATTTAATCAGCTGAATTTCTGCAGGTTTATCACTTTCAAAAACGGATACTCTTGTACTTCTTTCCATGTTCTGTTACGTTTGAGTATCTAAATTTATGACATTTTTTTTAAAATTACAAATCCGTAATTTAAATTTTATTAATGTTATTCTCAATTTTATCCAGTGCAAGCCTGATTTCCTCCCTGGTCACATTAAGATGTGGTCTGAAACGCAACGACTGATCTCCGCAGGCCAGAATAATCATTCCGTCTTTCCAGAGCTCGTCTCTCAGAGTATTTCTTTGCTCATGAGTGACAAGGTCAACAGCACACATCAATCCTCTTCCTCTTGCGTTGGTTAGTTTTTCAGGATATTTTTCGGCAAGGCTTTTTAAGCCTTCAAGAAGGTAATCGCCCATAACTCTTGCATTTTCAACAAGATTTTCCTTTTCAATAACTTCCATTACCAGCTGGAAACGGAGCATGTCTATAAAATTACCTCCGAAAGTAGAATTGATTCTCGAGCTTTCACGGAAAACATTATCAGGAACTTCATCAAACTTTTCTTTATTGGCCAAAATACCGCAAACCTGCGTTTTTTTCCCGAAAGAGATGATATCCGGTTTTGCGGTGAAGTGTTGAAATGCCCACATTTTCCCGGTAATTCCAATTCCTGTCTGAACTTCATCAAAAATAAGAAGAACTTCATTTTCATCGCATATTCTTCTTAATCCTGATAAAAATTCATCCCTGAAATGGTTGTCTCCACCTTCTGCCTGGATCGGTTCTATGATGATACATGCCACTTTATTCGGATTCATTAAAATAGCTTCTTCAATATTTAAGAGAGCCAGCCTTTCGTTTTTAATGGTTTCCTCCAGGTTTTCTTCCGTTATCGGGAAGGTAAGTTTAGGATTCAGGATTCTTGGCCATTCAAACATCGGAAAATACTGATATTTCCTTGGATCTGAAGTATTTGTAAGACTTAATGTATATCCGCTTCTTCCGTGGAATGCCTGTCTGAAATGAATGCATATTCCGGCTTCAATATCAAGTCCTTTTTCAAAATTCTTGCGTGTTTTCCAGTCGAAGCAAGCTTTCATGGCATTTTCAACAGCCAATGCTCCGCCTTCAATAAAGAAAGCATACTGCAATTCTTCAGGGATCACTACTCTTTCGAAAACTTCCAGGAAATGAGCATATTCTTCAGAATATACATCAGCCAGTGTCGGTTTGTTCACTGCCATTTTTCCCAGCCATTCAGATTTTTCCATGAGGTAAGGATGATTGTAACCAATGGATGCTGAGGCAAACATGGAAAACATATCCAGATATTCTTTATTGGTGAGTTTATCGTAAAGCCATGATCCGTGCGATTTTTCAATATCCATTACGAAATCGAATCCATCGGCCAGAACGTGCTTTCCTACTATTTCTTTTACTTTGTTTACTTGTATGTCAATTGTTTCCATTTTAATTAATCTTAGGGTTGATTAAATAAGTTAATGATGTTGAAACAAAGAGATTTAGTATTGTTAAAAGTTGACAATTTTTAATTTTTAAATCTCCGTATTTCTAAATATTTTTAAATTAAAGGTCAAACTTAATTCCCTGTGCCAGAGGAAGGTTTGTTGTATAGTTGATGGTATTTGTCTGTCTTCTCATATAATATTTCCAGACGTCTGAACCGGATTCTCTTCCGCCGCCGGTTTCCTTTTCTCCACCGAATGCACCACCGATTTCCGCACCGGATGTTCCGATATTTACATTGGCAATACCGCAGTCTGAACCTGCATGCGAAAGAAATAATTCTGCCTCTCTTAAATTCTGCGTCATGATTGCAGAGGATAAACCTTGCGGAACATCATTCTGAATGGCGATGGCTTCTTCTAATGTTTTATACTTGATAAGATATAAAATCGGGGCAAAAGTTTCGTGCTGAACGATTTCGTAAGAATTTTTTACTTCTGCGATACATGGTTTCACGTAGCATCCGGATTCATAGCCTTTTCCTTTCAGTACTTCTCCTTCCACAATGAATTTTGCACCTTGTTTTTTACCTTTTTTAATAGCTTCCTGGTACATATTTACGGCATCTGTATCAATAAGAGGCCCTACATGATTGGATTCGTCTAAAGGATTTCCGATTTTAAGCTGTCCGTATGCTTTTACCAAACGATTTTTCACTTCATCATAAACACTTTCGTGGATGATCAATCTTCTTGTTGAAGTACATCTTTGTCCGGCTGTACCCACCGCTCCGAAAACAGCTCCGATAATTGACATATTGATGTCCGCATCCTGAGTAATGATAATCGCATTATTTCCTCCTAGCTCCAGGATAGATTTCCCGAATCGTTGTGCCACATTTGCAGAAACCATTCTGCCGACTCTGGTAGAACCGGTAAATGAGATTAAGGCTACTCTTTTATCATCAACCAGTTTTTGTCCGATTTCATGATCTGCAACCAAAACACTTGAAATTCCTTCGGGAAGATTGTTTTCCTTTAAAACTTCATTCATGATATTCTGGCAGGCAATTGCACAAAGCGGTGTTTTTTCTGATGGTTTCCAAATGGTGACGTTTCCGCAGATCCATGCTAAAGCAGTATTCCACGACCATACGGCAACCGGAAAATTAAAAGCGGTAATAATCCCGACGATTCCAAGTGGATGATATTGTTCATACATTCTGTGCCCCGGTCTTTCGGAGTGCATGGTATAACCGTGAAGCTGTCTTGAAACCCCCACTGCAAAATCGCAGATATCGATCATTTCCTGAACTTCGCCTAAGCCTTCCTGCAGGGATTTTCCCATTTCATAAGAAACAAGTTTACCAAGATCGTTTTTGTACTGTCTTAATTTCTGGCCAAGCTGCCTTACGATTTCACCTCTTTTGGGTGCAGGAATGAGCCTGAATTCTTTAAAAGCATTTTGCGCAGCTTCAAGAACTTTTTCGTAATCAGATGTTCCGGAAGTTTTCACTTTCGCAATTAGATTTCCGTCTACCGGAGAATAGCTTTCTATGGTTTGCCCTGATGCAAAGTATTTTCCGCCTGTTGAAGTCCCCTTATTTTCATTCTTAATTCCTAGATTTTTGAGCGTGTTTTCAATCCCAAAATCTTTTACTTTTTTAGACATAAAAATTTTACTTTTCGTTTTCCCTAAAGTTAAAAATATTAAACGAACTGCAAAATTTAAATTTTTTTAACGGATTTTTTATTTGGACTAATTATAAACATGACTATATTTGTATGGTAATCTTTTGACACACAGAAATGGAAAGCTCTCAGGAAAATAATTCGAAGTTTAAAAAATGGTTTAAGCGTGTTGGATGGGCAGGATTTGCCTTCTTTACCATTAAGGGGCTGATTTGGCTGGTAATATTTTACTTTGGGGCAGATACGCTTCAAAGTTGTATAAAATAAAAAGCCGAGAAATTTTCTCGGCTTTTGTTTGTTTGTATCATCTTATTCTTTTTTCTTCCTCCCGGAATGGAGCAAGCTTTGATGAAGCAGAAACTCAATTTGTCCGTTTACACTTCTGAATTCATCATTGGCCCACTTTTCAAGAAGCTTATAGGTAGACTCATCAATCCTTAAAACAAAAGATTTTTTGCCTTTATTTTCGGAAGTATTATGAGTTTTTTCTGATTTCATTCTTGTTAACTTTTTTCTGACGTTTGTATAAACAAAATTCTGATCTTGATTTAATTATAAAGTGTCCCGGCATTTAAAATAGGTGTTGCCGCTTTTTCACCACACAAAACAACCATTAAGTTGCTCACCATCGCTGCTTTTCTTTCGTCATCGAGCTCCACAATATTTTCTTCGGAAAGTTTCTTTAATGCTAAATCTACCATTCCTACGGCTCCTTCCACAATTTTGGTTCTTGCCGCAACAATCGCTGTAGCCTGTTGTCTCTGAAGCATGGCGCCTGCAATCTCCGATGCGTAGGCAAGATGGGAAATTCTAGCTTCCTGGATAATAATTCCTGCTTTTGAAAGACGCTCTGTAAGTTCCTGTTCCAAAATGGCATTGATTTTTTCCCCGCCTTCTCTTAATGTAATCGGGGCATGATCGTCCTCCAGGTTGTCATAAGGAAAACTCATTGCCAAATGACGTACCGCAGCTTCGCTCTGCATTTTTACAAAATCAGAATAACGTTCAACATCAAAAGCGGCTTTGTAAGTATCGCCAACTTTCCATACGATAACGACAGCAATTTCGATGGGATTTCCCATTTTGTCATTTACTTTCAGTGTCTGGCCCTGTAAATTTTCGGAACGAAGACTGATTCTTTGGGAAGAATATAAAGGATTAATGAAAAACAAACCGTTATCTTTTACGGTGCCGACATATTTCCCGAAAAAGTTCAGTACTCTTGAATGGTTCGGCTGAATTATCATCAGGCCTTTCAGGAAGAAACAGAATACAATAAAGGCAACTATTGAAAGAACAACAAATGTGATATTCTCATCAACTCCTATTGCGAACAGGTAAATTGAAGCAATGAAAAGTCCAAGACAGATTACTAAAGTAATATATCCGGACATCGGTTTAAGGATTTTTTCCATGATATTGATTTTTAATTTTGATATTAATTTGATATCATAAAGATATGATTTTTTTACATTAAAATTATTTATTTTAAATTTTTTTGATTTGAATTAAAGAAACAAAAGTTCAGGCTTGGAATCTGAATGCTAAAATTTTAATACAATCCGTAAAATCCCTAAAACTTGCGCGAATCAGACATTTGTCCTTCGGTTTAAATTAAATAGTCAGTATAAAAAAATCCCTGAAAAATTAATTTCAGGGATGGTATGAATGATAAATTTTAAACTTATTTTTTATTTAAGATTCTAAACTTGTAATACGAAACGGCTGATAAGAGTGCCATTGTTCCAAGTCCGATATATACCCAAGCCGGAACCGGAACAGGATCTCCTGCTGCATAAGAGTGAAGTCCGCTCAGGTAATAATTTACTCCGAAATATGTCATTACCATCGAACAGAATGCAAACATTGTTGCCACGTGGAACGCCCATCTGCTTCGTAAACCAGGAACCAATCTCATGTGTAGAACAAACGCATACACCATAATGGAAATGAAAGCCCATGTTTCTTTCGGGTCCCAGCTCCAGTATCTTCCCCACGATTCATTGGCCCAGATTCCTCCCAGGAAGTTTCCTACCGTTAATGCAAATAAACCTATTGTTAAAGACATTTCAGAAACAATCACCAGTTCTTTCAAAGTTGTATCGTGGTGTAATTTGTAAGTTCCTTTATTTGAAATGATATAAAATACAAGGCTGATCACGGCAATAATCATCGACAGGGCAAAGAATCCGTAGCTGGATGTAATAATGGCTACGTGTACAATTAGCCAGTACGATTTCAGTACAGGAACCAGCGGTGTAATCTGTGGATCAAGAGCCGAACCGCCGTGCGCAAATCCCATCATGATAACTGCAACCATAAATCCGGCTGCCGGAATCAAGGCGTTTGAATTTCTATATAATAATAGTCCTGCTGTAATTCCCACCCACGAAATGAAAATAATCGCTTCATATCCGTTACTCCATGGTGCATGTCCGGAAATATACCATCTTGCCACCAGTCCAAGGAAATGGAAGAAATACCCTATAGCTCCGATTACAATAATCGCTTTAATGGTTTTGTTTAAGACTTTATTCGGTTTGAATAATTCTACAAATCCCAGTAGTAAAAGAAGTCCGCCGATGATCGTGTAGAAAATCAATAGTTTGAAATTGATATTCACCTTATTCATGAAAACTTCAAGCTCAACTTTGGATTTGGCAGGAACGACTGCCTTACCCCACTTCTGCTGATAGTCCGAAAGTTTTGTAAGCTCTGCATCCGCTCTTTTCCAGTCACCGGTTTGTTGGGCAACAAGAACTTCCGCAAGATATGGTCCCATTACCTGCTGAGATTCTGTATCTGGTTCAAACTTTTGATTTAGCCAGGAGTGCCATGTATGGTTAGGATCGTTTTTCACAGGAACAATTCTCATAAACTGTCCTGAGAATATTTCCTGGAATACCTGTACTCTTTCATTAACGGCAATTACCTCTTTGTCATAATTGGTCTGCTCGGAAGCTTTTTTACGGAAGGCTGTATTATAATCCTTTTCCAACACATAATGAAGATTTCCGTTGGCATCAGAAGGAATAAGATTTAATAAACTGGTATATCCGTCCTCATCTGCTTTTGTTTTTTCTTTCAGGGCGTCTCCACCTTTTGTTCCTACTTTTATTAAAGGAACTGCAATCCAGTTATCAGGATTTGTATTGATTGATAAAAACCATTGGTTAGCAGAAAGTGATTTTCCATCAGTCCCTTTAAATTCATCTCTTTTGTAAAGCTTTCTTAAAACATCCAGAGCCTGTGTATTGAGAGGAACAATTCTCCCTTCAAAATTCTGAACAAGAAGATACCCGAATTTATCGGCATGTTCTGCACTGATTTTGTTTTGTGCGATAATTTCATCAGCGGAAACGCTTCTGATTTTTGTATGAGATTCGGAAGGAGCTGCAGAACCTGATTGGGCCGGAGCAACTTCAGCATCATGATTATGCTGTTCTCCCTCTGTGTGGATATGTTCCCTGCTGCCGTCAGTAGTGCCGTGGGTCTCTATTTTTTGAGCATTCAGTCCGAAGCTTAGTAATATTAATAATATAGTTACTACCCTTTTCTTGTTGACATCTTTCAGCATTTTATTAAGCTTCCAGAAATGAGTTCCTTTCCAGAAGAACATAAAGAACATTCCACCAAATAAGAACGTGTAGCCAATGTAAGAAATCAATGTTCCCCAGAAATCATGATTTACGGAAAGTACCGTCCCCATTCTGTCCGGATCAAAACTCGACTGGAAGAATCGGTAGCCTTTATGATTGAGAACGTGGTTCATATAAATTTTAAATGGGGTCTGCTTGCCTTCATCAATGATTTTAATATGGCTTTCATAAGCACTTGGAGATGAGCTTCCAGGATAGGTTTCCATTACGAAATCATCGAGTTTAAGTGAGAAAGGCGTATTGTAAATTTTCGGACCAAAACCAATCATGATATTCAATCCGTCCATTGTAACCTGTTTGTAGGCATTCGGATTTCCTTTTTCAACTGAAAGGTCTACCAGCTGCTTTGTTTTCGGACCCTGAATTTCAACAGTGAGCATATCAGGCACAGCCTGATCTTTTTTTCTGTCGCCTTCAATTGCCATTAATTTTCCTTTTTTAAGACCTTCAGGAACAACCAGCTTTAATTCATTAATTGAATATAAACTTCTTAAAGCCAATGGCTGGAATTCGTCTTTTACTGTACTTCCTGTAGCCTGAGTAGCCATGGTCATATAGCTCGCATCAACCGGTGTTTTGATGAATAACTTTCCGCCTTCATTTTTAAATTCAACCGCACCTTCAATGGCTCTGTTGAAAGTCACCAGTGTTCCGTTGATTGATTTTGTTTCTCCGGGTTTAATGAAAATATTCTGTCTTCCGGTTTGTCCTGTTGATACCAAATGAAGATATTCGGCGCCATTAGGGTCAGCCACGAGACTATCTTTTTTTCTTTGAACATACTCTTTTGCAATGACTTTCACTTCTTTTCCATGGAAATCATAGGTAGCCTGTAAATCTTTGTGTAATGGAGACATTAGATACGGAATATCCTGATAATTAAGAACATCACCTTTTTCCTCAATCTGAATTTTAAGGAAGTTTTTATCCGTTACAATTTCATTGGAGGTTTCTCCTTCCCGGATGTGCATTGTCCCTTCAAAACTGATATATCTTGTAATGGCACCACCAATAAATATCAGTACAAAGGCAAGGTGAAAAACCAGCACCGGCCATTTTTCTCTCTTCCAGAGTCTGTATCTTCCAATATTTCCTATGAAATTGAGAATAAGCAGAAGCATGATTAATTCAAACCACCATGCCTCATAAATTAAAGCTTTTGCTGTTGGAGTTCCGTAGTCATTTTCTAAGAACGTTGCATATGCCATCGCAAATGCGTACACCAGTAACAACACAGCCATTGTTCTGGTCGAGATAAGAATATCCTGGAGCTTCTTCATGTTATATATACTTGATACGCAAAAATAAGGATGATAAACTACAATGCCGTGAAAAAAAGCTGTTTTTTATCACTTTGCCATTGATAAGTGTTATTTTTAACCGTTCTTAATAATATTAAACAGACTGATAAAAATATAATAATTAAGAATTTTTTCATGATAATTTAATTTGTTATTTAGAGATTATAATAATTTTATTTAAATTAATGTGTGGTATCTGCTAAAACAGCGCATTGGCAACAACACTCTTTACAAAAACTTTAATGAAAAAAATTAAATCAAAATTGAATTATTTTAAATATTTTAGTTTCTGTAAACCGGAATCACGTTGATAATTTTCCGACAAATAAATAATAATATTCTTCCCGGTAATACACCAGTTTTAATGTTGAAAAACATTAAATTTGCCACAGTACATTATGGATAAAAACACACAAAAAAAACAACAGGAATTGCCTGAAAAAGGCAGATTTTTATCGAAGCCGAGAGTATTCTTCGGGCTTACCTTCATTCTTTTTTCCGTGGTTCTCACCTTTTCATTTGTTTCCTATCTGATGAATTGGAAGGCAGACCAGAGTCAGGCCGGAACCATGCTGGATAAAAGCATTAAATCTTCCAACCTCTTCGGAAAGCTGGGCGACTGGCTCGGAAATATTTTCATTTTCGAAAGTATTGGCGTGGCTTCTTTCATCATTGCTTTTCTGTTTTTAGTTTTCGGAACGATTATTCTTAAAAAGAAAATGTTTAAACCGTGGAAAACTGTTGGACATTCCTTGTTTTTTATTTGCTGGCTTCCCATTTTATTCGGAGCTATTACAAAGGGTCAGGGTGTTCTGAGCGGTGTGTACGGGTATCAGATTATGGATTCCCTGAATACAATTATTGGCTCTTATGGTCTTTGGCTGGTTTTAATTTCAAGCATTGCGTTATATTTTATTTTAGAATTCAATCTTCGTCCGAGTTCTATCAAATCTAAGCTGAATGACCTCAATGAAAATACTATTGGGAGGGTAAAATCCATGATGCCAAGTTCTGATGAAAATTTTGAGGCGGATGATGAACTCATTGAAGAAGCTGAAAATGCAGAGAATATTCCTTCCAAAATTACCGTTACGGAAACCATAAAGCCCGTTAAAACGGAACATGTACCGGTTGCTGCTGAAGTTGAAACGATCGTAACCCCAAACAAAACATCTTTTGAAGATGATAAAAATGATTTTTCACAACCATTACACGTAGATCTGAGTCCGAAGCCTTCTGTTCCAATGCCAAGTCCTGAACAGGCTTTTGACATCAAACCGGCGGCTTCAACAGCAATTGTGGCTGAAGATGATATTAAATTTAAAGTAGAAGTTGCTCCTGTAGTGGATATTTTGGATGATTCCGACAGGAAATCCCAGGAACTGGTAGAAAAACACGGACTGTACGATCATAAATTAGATTTAGCTAATTTCCAGATGCCGACTGTTGATCTTTTAAAGGATTACGGAAATGAGGAAATTTCTATTAATAAAGAAGAACTGGAAGAAAACAAAAATAAAATTGTTGGACTGCTTAAAAATTTCAATGTAGGCATTGCTGAAATCAAGGCTACGATAGGTCCGACAGTAACTTTGTATGAAATTGTTCCGGAAGCGGGAATCCGTGTTGCGGCAATAAAAAAACTTCAGGATGATATCGCCCTGAATCTTTCCGCACTGGGAATCCGGATTATTGCTCCGATGCCGGGTAAAGGAACCATCGGGATTGAAGTTCCAAGAAAAAATCCTACCATGGTTTCTATGCGTTCGGTAATTGCATCCCAGAAATTCCAGAATACGGATATGGATCTTCCTGTGGTTTTCGGGAAAACGATTTCCAACGAAATTTTCATGGCAGACCTTTCCAAAATGCCTCACCTCTTAATGGCAGGTGCAACGGGACAGGGTAAATCCGTGGGTATTAACGCAATTCTTACTTCACTTTTATATAAGAAACATCCGAGTGAATTGAAATTCGTAATGGTAGATCCTAAAAAGGTGGAACTTTCATTATATTCAAAAATAGAAAGACATTATCTGGCGAAACTTCCGGATGCAGAGGAAGCCATTATTACCGACACGAATAAGGTAATCAATACCCTGAATTCTCTTTGTATTGAGATGGATACAAGATATGATCTTCTGAAAAATGCATTCTGTAAAAATTTAAAAGAATACAATAAAAAATTCTCAGAAAGAAAACTGAATCCTGAAAACGGACACCGTTATTTACCTTATATTGTTCTGGTTGTTGATGAGTTTGCAGATCTTATCATGACTGCCGGGAAAGAAGTTGAACTTCCGATTGCAAGACTGGCGCAGCTTGCCAGAGCAGTGGGAATTCACTTAATTGTTGCCACCCAAAGACCATCTGTGAACGTAATTACGGGTATGATTAAGGCCAACTTCCCGGCTAGAGCAGCTTTCAGGGTAATTTCAAGTGTAGATTCCAGAACGATTCTGGATTCTCCGGGTGCAGATCAGCTGATTGGTAAGGGAGATATGCTGTATTTTAACGGAAATGAAATTTTAAGACTTCAGTGTGCATTTGTAGATACACCGGAAGTAGAAAGACTTGCTGAATATATCGGTGAACAAAAAGGATATGCCTCAGCATTTATTCTTCCTGAATATGTTTCCGAAGATTCTGCAAGTACGGTAGGAGCTTTCGACCCTAATGAGAAAGATGCTTTGTTTGAAGAAGCGGCAAGAATTATTGTTTCTACACAGCAGGGCTCTACTTCCATGCTTCAAAGGCAATTAAAGCTTGGCTACAACAGAGCTGGGAGAATTATGGACCAACTGGAAGCAAGCGGAATTGTAGGCGGATTTAACGGTGCTAAAGCCAGAGAGGTTCTCATTAGTGATCTTCATTCGCTTGAACAGTTTCTGGATGATTTAAAAGGATAACCTGAGAAAATTCTAAAATATTGTCTACCATTTCTATTTGTAATGATAAAAAACAGCAGCATTCTTTGGAACAGTTTTTGAAAGATCTGCGCAGTTAATGCCCAGCGGTGGTTTAACTTCTAACACTAAAGTAAGTCTAAAGATTAAAGATTTAAATAAAAATGAAAAATATTATTTCAAAAATTATAGTAAGCGGTATGGTTGTGGGTGCAGTAGGAATTACTAATGCCCAGAAGATTGATGCTAAGGCTAAAAAAATACTGGATGATATTACGGCAAACTATAATTCCAAGAAGAATTCTTATTTTAAATTTTCTTTCGGAACAGGAACAAACGGGCAGGTTTCAAAGACAGAACCGGGAATTTATTATGCTGCCGGAGATAAGTATAAGTTAAAGATCATGGAAACGGAACAGATCTTTGATGGCAACAAAATCTACAATATCAATACGGAAGATATGGAAGTAACCGTTGCAAAACCAAACGGAAGCGGGTCTATGTTCTCCCCTATCAACTATCTTTCAACGTATAGAAATGATTATAACGTAACCTATAACGGAAAGAAAAACGTGAATGGTGTAAATGCCGATTTTATCAAACTGACACCGGTAAAATCAAATGGAATACAGCATGTCTACATCTTTGTAGATTCGGCAAAAAAACAGATGGTAAAGCTTGAACAGCACGGAACCAATAAAGATGTTGCGGTAATTGCCATTAAAGAGTATAAAGAAAATCAGACTCTGGATCCGGGAATGTTTGTTTTTGATAAAAGTAAATACAAAAATTACCTGGTTACTGAACTTTAAAAATAACATCTGTGAAACTTAAAAATGCTTTTAATACCCGTTTTATCATTTTAAAGGCTCGCCGTTTTACAGATTATAAAAATTTCATAAAATATAAAGGCTGCAAAGGAAACTTTGTGGCTTTTTCATTAATTTTGGCACATGTTAAAAATTCTTGACCGATATATCATAAAAACCTTCTTCGGACCGTTTTTCTTTATATTCAGCGTGTTGTTTTTCATATTTATTGTAAATATCATCTGGGTTCAGCTGGGGCAATTTATGGGAAAAGGACTCAGTACCTGGCAGATTTTAAAACTTCTCTTTTATCTTGGAGTAAGCGTTATCAGTATGGTATTACCGCTTACAATTCTTCTTGCAAGTATCATGTCGTTCGGAGAATTTGGGGAGCGGTACGAACTTGCCGCCATGAAAGCGGCGGGAATTTCCCTTACAAGAGTAATGCTGCCTTTATTGGGAGTAACGGTTGTTCTATCGATCATGCTTTATTTTTTCTCCAATAATATTATCCCGGATTTTCAGAGGAAGGCCAAAAATATGCTCTTCAATATTGCACAGACCAAACCCGCGCTTAACTTCACACCCGGACAGTTTATCGATCAGATTCCCGGATACATGGTGAAATTTGATAAAATAACAGGAGAAAACGGTGAAAATATTGAAGGCGTTTTTATTCATAAGAAAGCGACAACCTATGATAATCAACAGTCGATTGTTGCAGAAAAAGGAAAATTCGTACCGGCTGCCAATAAAAATTATCTTAAACTCATTCTTTACAACGGATACGTGTATGAAGATAACTTTGCGGGGAAAGCAGAAAATGTGCGTCTAAAACAGCCTGATCAGGCTATAAAATTTGATTCGCTAACCTCCCATTTTGATGTAAGTGAAATCATTAATAAAGCGATAGAAGAAGAAAGAATTACGGACGATTACCGGTTTCAGACATTCAACCAGCTTAATAAAACCATCGATCAGACCAAAAAGGACAACAACAAATTCTTTACAAATGTTAATAATGATGTTCTGGGCCAGACCAATTCGGTGATCACTTACATGGACACTAAACAGAACAGGTCGAAAGCAAAACCAAAGCAGCTTTTAAAGCTTGATACTTTAAAAAATGACAAAAAACTGGAGATTATTAATAATGCGTATACCCGCCTTGAAAGCCTAAAAGGTACTGTTGATGGTAAAAATAACGAAATTGATCCTGTTGTTAAATATTATGGGAAAGTGGTGATCTATCAGCAAAGGATTGTTACCTATTCATTCACCTGTATTATCTTCTTCCTGATCGGTGCGAGTCTCGGATCTATCATCAGAAAAGGAGGAATGGGACTGCCTGTGATTATTGCCATTGTTATTTTCATTATATTTTATGTCATTAACGTAGGTGTGGAAAATATGGCCTGGTCTGGTAAAGTAAATCCTTATCTTGCAGCCTGGATTCCTAATCTCGTTTTATTTCCGTTCGGGATCTGGATGACTTATAAGGCACTTACCGATTCGCAATTATTTGATGCGGAAAAATATAAGACATTCTTTAAACCCGTCACGAAGCTGTTCGTTAAAAATCAGGAACATAAAAGATATCAGTAATAATAGAAAGGTCCGGAATTTCCGGATCTTTTCTTTTCAGCATAGGCAGATTGTCATAGCATGTTTTTTGTACTAATGAGGCAGTCAAAACCATTTAAATATGAAAATTATATTGATGAGCCTAAGCTTTTTGATGATCATTTCCTGTAAGAAAGAAGCAACGGAAATAATTGATAAAAAACGTTCTGAAGAGCAGTTAGTAAAAAAAGATACCCCGTTGAAATCAGGAAATGGCACCATAAAGACCATTGATGATATAAAAAATGAGTATGCTAATCTCAACAGTATGCTTAGGTCAAAAAAACTGGATTCTACCCGATTTACTTATAATTGTGATGAAAGAGAAGGTGAAGTCACTTTATATTTCGAAAATAAAAAACTTGCAGTTGTAAAGGATTTTTATGCAGAACACAGTCACTTTTCCTCATCTACAACTTATTTTGTGAAAAATAATCAGGTGTTTTTTATTTTCAATGATGAAACGGTTTGGAATTTTGATGACGGAGGAACTCCTGAAAAGCCCGAAACCAAAGACGATATTAAAGAAAAAAGAATTTATATTCTAAATAATAAAGCGGTTCAGTGTTTCGAGAAAAATTATACGGTACGTTCCAAGGGAAATAATACAGATCCTGAAAAAATATCTAATAAAGAAATAAAATGCGATGTTGCAGAACTTATGAAAAAATATCAGCTTATTCTAAAAAATAAAAACACAAGAGGCGAAATACAATGCTTATAAGGTGTATTGATTTACTTTCTGATTTATCTCATATAAAACAGGTTCGCATAAGATTTTATATCATTTTATGAATACATACTTTTGTGTAGATTTATTCAAATAAAAGTGAAATGTATAAAAAAATTCTGGCGCTGTCTGTAGCAGGTTTATTACTTTTTTCATGTTCTGACACAGAAATGGCAGACTCCAATCCTACAGAAACACAAATAAAAAACGATCCCGCTTTAACCAGTTTAGGGCTTAAAATAACAGCAGATAAATCCGGTGTTAATATTTTTGAAAATATTGATTTTAAACTTTCTCAAAAAAATCAATCAACCTATTTTGGAATACTTGCAGATTATCTTGATGTGCTGACCTTTAAAATTTCAAATACTGAAGGAGAAAAAATTATCTTTGAGAAAACACAAAATGGAAATTCCGTGACCACAAGCTTTAATTATCATTTTTATTATCCTGGCAATTATACGGTGAGCATTGAAGGTTTCAAGGACGGGAAGAAAATATATACTGACCAGACTTCTGTAAATGTTACTGACAATAATGATTTTTTAGCAGTGAACTGGAACGGTTTTACGGCGACAGATACGGCAACAGGATATAACAATATTCTGCAGAAAAATACGCTAGGCTTTTTCAACGGTTTTGAAAATCAGCATCCCTATGTTTTAGTAACTAATATTTGGGATAATATGTACAGTTATACTGATACGCAGATTAAGCAGATGGATAAGGAATACCTTTATAATTATCTGGCCAAATATTATTCAGCACCTACATATTCCGAGGGGAATACAGATATGAAAGACCGATATACTCAGAATTTTAAAAAATCGATTAAAAATGATATCCCCGTAAATATCTGGATCACTACAAAAAGTAAGATTGCTCTGATGAAGCAGTATTCTTCTACTGATCCGTCGTTATTCATAGGCTATATTGTAATTGCAGAGCCCAATAATTAATTAATAACACATCAAAACAAAAAGCGGCCTAAAAGCCGCTTTATTTATTTAAAAAACTGAAAATTATACTTTCATAATTTCAGCTTCTTTTGTTTTAAGATGTTCATCACAAATTTTCACATATTTATCGGTAAGAACCTGGATATCAGCTTCGATACCTTTAATAACATCTTCAGAAACACCATCCAGCTTTTTAAGTTCTTTCAGACCGTTTTGTCTTGCATTTCTGACTACAACTTTCGTATCTTCAGTTTCAGATTTGGCCTGTTTTGCCAGCTCTCTTCTTCTCTCCTCCGTTAACGGCGGAACATTAAGAATAATATTGATCCCGTTATTGGAAGGAGCAAAACCAAGATTAGAATTAATGATGGCTTTCTCAATATCATTAATTGCTTTAGCATCCCAAGGTTGAATAGAAATCGTCATGGCATCCGGAATAGAAACATTGGCTACCTGGTTGATGGGAGTCAATGCCCCGTAATATTCTACCATTACATCCTGAACCATGTTTGTAGACGCACGTCCCGCTCTGATTCTTTGAAATGCATGATCCAGGTGCTTAACAGCCGCTTCCATATCGTGTTGCACAGACTCTACTATAAGATCTAATTCTTCCATTATATAATAAAAATTTGATAAGTTACACATTAATATAAATGATTAGTGATGAGTAATAAGCAATTACAAATCAACTAAAGTACCAACAGCTTCTCCGTCTACAATTCTTTCAAGATTTCCGTCTTTGTTCATATCAAAAACGATAATCGGCAATTTATTTTCGTGACTTAAAGTAAAAGCAGTCATATCCATAACTTTAAGATTTTTGGCATAAACTTCGTCGAAAGATAATGAATTATATTTTACGGCGTTTACATTTTTTTCAGGATCACTGTCATAAATTCCGTCTACCCTTGTTCCCTTTAAAATGACATCAGCTCCGATTTCGATTGCTCTTAATGTTGCCGCTGTATCGGTTGTGAAATAAGGATTTCCTGTTCCTGCCCCGAAAATCACCACTCTTCCCTTTTCAAGATGTCTTACGGCTCTTCTTTTGATGAAAGGTTCCGCTACTTTGTCCATTTCGATGGCAGACTGTAATCTTGTTTTAATGCCGGCATCTTCCAAGGCTCCCTGTAGTGCCATTCCGTTGATTACCGTTGCAAGCATTCCCATATAGTCGCCCTGTACTCTGTCCATTCCTTTTGCAGCTCCTGCCACACCACGGAAAATATTTCCTCCTCCAATCACAATGGCAATTTCGCAACCTTTGTCCACTACTTTTTTGATCTCGGCCGCGTATTCCTGAAGTCTTTCGTTGTCAATACCATATTGTCTGTTTCCCATTAAGGCTTCACCACTAAGTTTCAGAAGGATTCTTTTATATTTCATCTTTATTATTAAATAAATTTTATCTGTTGGTTTGTCAGAAATTTGACTTTGCAAATATAATCATTAATAAGGTTGATTTTTAATTCTGGATTAAATTTTTAAATCTTGTTTAAATGGCTATTTTGAAAGATATTCCCAACACAGCTTTAAGGTTTCAAAAACCTTTAGGATTTAACGATAAAACCATAATTTTTAAAAAACTTAAAATTTACCGGTAAATAATGTGAGAAATATTTTGAAAAGTACGAAAAAGGATTATTTTTGCATTACTAATAAACTGAATTGAAGAAAATTGTCATTTTTTCATTATTTCTGTCAGGGATTGTTTCTTATGCACAAACAGGAACAAACGTTTACCCGTTTTTGAATATTCCGGTTTCTGCGAGACAGGCTGCTCTTGGCGGCGATGCAATTTCTGTAAGAGATCATGATGTTTCCTTTGCCATTGCAAACCCCTCATTGCTCAATAAAGATTCCGATAACCAGCTTTCCGTGAATGCTGCATCATATCTTGCCGATTCCAAATACGGAACAATAGCCTATGCCAAAGATTTTGACAACGGTCATATGGCTACCATTAATGCAAGGTATATGAGCTATGGTGACATTCCGAGAACCGATGAAAGTGGTTTCGAAAACGGCACATTCAAGGCTTCCGATGTTGCCATTGGTGCTGGATATGCCTATCAGTTTGAAGAAGACTGGACGATAGGCGGAGGATTAAATTTTATCACTTCTAAGATTGATAACTACACCTCTTCTGCCATATCAGGAAACGCAGGAATTACGTATCATAATAAAAAGAACAAAGAAACGGCCTCTCTGGTATTCAGAAATTTTGGATATCAGTTTAAATCATTCAACGGAACCAGGGAAAATCTTCCTTTTCGCGTAGATTTGGGATACACCCGGATTTTAAAAGCTATTCCGCTGGCGATTACCATTACGGCACACGATCTTCAGGAATTCGATATTTCTTCACAATACAATGTAAACGGTCAGGAAGTAAATGTGGGAAGGAAAATTGCCGATCATTTCTCTATTGGTGCAGAACTGTTCCCTGAAAAAGGATTCAACATCAGGCTGGGATATAATGTAAAACGCGGAAATGAACTGGCAGTGGCCGATCAGAGAAATTTCTCCGGGCTTTCAGCCGGATTTGGAATTAAATTATCAAGATTCCGAATCGATTATGCACATGTAAGATATCATAATTCAACCAATGTTAATCAGATTGGTGTTTCGGTAGATCTTGTAAGCCATGCCGGAGAATAATTAAAGTAAAATCATTTACATATATCCCTGAATTTATTCGGGGATTTTTAATTTAAATATTTGATGGAAAGCCGGTTCTAATACTTTTATACAACTTGATGCATATCATCATCAATAAAATCCTCAAACTTTACTTGGTTTTTAATAAAAAATCTGGAAATTTGTGCCATGAAAAAACCTGTTATAGCAATCGATGGGTACTCGTCTACCGGAAAAAGTTCAATATCTAAAATTATTGCCCAAAAACTTGGGATTATTCATTTGGATACGGGTGCACTCTACAGAGGCGTTACCTGGTTTGCCCTTCAGAACTGTTTGAGCGACGACGGATCAATTAATCTTCAAAGTCTGTTTTCTTCTTTCGATGAAATAGAACTTGAATTTAAAAATGATAATGGCGAGCTGGTTCTTTTCTTAAATCATATTGATATTTCAAAAGCGATCCGTACCAATGAAGTGTCAGAAAATGTAAGTTTTGTCGCAAAACAGAAGGAAGTAAGGGATTTTCTTCTGCAGTCTCAGCGTTCTTTGGCAGAAAAAGGCGGAATTATTATGGACGGACGTGACATCGGGACAGTAGTTCTGCCAAATGCGGACTATAAGTTTTTCCTGACGGCAAGTATTGATGAAAGAACAAAAAGACGCTATCAGGAACTGATAAGCCTGGGAATCGAAGCCAATGAACAACAGGTAAAAGAAAACCTTATTATACGCGATAAGATTGACAGTGAGCGGGAAATAGCCCCTCTTAAGCAGGCGGATAATGCTATCGTTATAGACAATACCACCATTTCGAAAGAAGAAACGATAGAAAGTATTCTTTCATACATCAAAAACATTTAACACTTTTTAATAGATGTTTGGCTCCTTTGGTATATTAATTGTACAAATATTAAGCAAGTAAAACTAGTATTATTAACTATTAAAAAAAACGAAAATGTCTAAGAAAAACAATACAGCGGGTATTTTGGCAGGGCTTCTTGCAGGTGCTGCGGCGGGTGTAATTTTAGGAATGCTTTATGCTCCGGAAGAAGGTAAGGAAACCAGAAAAAAAATTAAAGAAAAAGCTAATGATATTAAAGATCAGGCTAAAAACAAATACGGAGAGGTTTCTGAAAAGGTAAAAGACCAGTACAGCAGTATTTCTTCTACTTTCAAAGAAACAGCAAGTAACGTAGCTCATACTATGAAAGACGGATACGATAAATACAAGGATCAGATTGTTTCAAAAACTGCAGATGTAGTAAAAAATGTAGAATCTGAACTAAACGATCTAAAACAATAAAATAATTTATTTTTTAGGTAAATTATGAGAAGGAACTTTATAAACAAAAGTTCCTTTTTTTGTAACTTTAAAGAAAAACAATGATTGAAACTATTAAAGAATACGCATCGAAAAGAATTGACCTCCTGAAAATTGAAGCCACAGAAAAATCTTCACTTTCAGCCGGAGTTGTTACCTATCTTGTTTTAATGTTGGTAGCCTTTGGTTTTTTCATTATCCTGTTCAACTTTGGGATTGCTTTTCTCATAGGAAAAGCTGTGGGCGGTACATCTTATGGATTTCTGATTGTAGCAGCATTTTATTTTCTTATCATGATGATTTTAATGGTATTAAAAAAGAAAATCGTAAATTATGTGGCAGATCAGGTTATTAAATTTTTAAATCATTAAACTATGGGCAGAAAGTATGAGAGCTTAGAAGAATTAAGAAGAAAGAAAAAACTGTTGAAACAGGAAATCGAAGGATTGGAAGATCTTCTTACATTCAAGAATACGAAAGAAAGTTTAAGTGCATTCACCAATGGTTTGACAGATCAGTATCTCGAAGAAAAAGTAGATGAAGACGGCGACGAAAAAGTAGTGCTGAAAAAAGACGTAATCGCCAAACAGATCACTTCTGAAATAAAAGGAGCATTAATCAATAAAAATACAGCAATGGGAATTGCGGGATCTGCTTTTAAAGGGGATGCTGCAGATATGCTGATTAAACTCGGCGTTACTGCCATTGTAGGAAACTATGCCAGAAAAAGCCTTAAGAGTTCAAACTGGAAAAGGAAAGTTGCCGGAGTAGCATTAATCTATCTTGCTCCGATTGCATTGAGATTTATCAGAAAAAAATTGGAAAACTACCAGAAAAACCAAAGTGTTTCAAGTATGGAACAACTTATTTGAGTTGGAGTGTGGGGGCGTTTGAGTGTTTTAAGTTATTTCTAACTCATCAACTCTCCCACTCTCAAACCCTATTGCCCTTTTTCACTGAAAAGCTGTCCTAAAATAATTCCGGCTGCCATAGACACATTCAGGCTTTCTGTGGATTGTGATTGCCCAAATCTGGGGATCATTACACTTTTTTCTAAAAGTCTTTCGGTTTCAGGACGCATTCCATTTCCTTCATTTCCGAGAATCAGATTCATTTTTTCCGGTTTGCTAAATGAATAGATATTCTCCCCTTCCATATCCGTACCGATATTGATATTCTTAGTCCCGGAAAGATATTCTACTAAGTCGGTGTAAATAATATTTACCCTTGTAAAAGATCCCATACTGGCCATAATCACTTTAGGATTGTAAAAATCAACAGTGTCTTTA
This sequence comes from Chryseobacterium sp. PET-29, assembly GCF_025736815.1. NCBI lineage: Bacteria > Pseudomonadati > Bacteroidota > Flavobacteriia > Flavobacteriales > Weeksellaceae > Chryseobacterium > Chryseobacterium sp. PET-29. Next base: position 1,007,635 of record NZ_CP107053.1, read on the forward strand.
CTGCAGATAATCTGCTCAATACCAAACCAGTCGGCAAGGCGTATAATTGTACCCATATTCCCCGGATCCTGAATACCATCAAGTATAAGCTGAAGATTTCCATCATTCAGTTTTTTCTCTTCACCAAGGTAGCAAACAGCAACAGAATCTTTGGGATTTTGCAGGAAGCTTATTTTTTTAAGCTCATTATCAGAAATATGGGTTATCGGAGCTTCCGCTCGGTCCAATTTTTGAGGATCGGTAGAAAATATTTCTTTAATTTTAAAGTTAGAATTGAAAAGTTCAGTGATGGTTTTATTACCTTCAACCAAAAACAAATTGTATTTTTGTCTGAACTTCTTTTTATCTAAAGATTGTAAAACTTTTATTGTATGAGCTGTAAGCATTATAAGAATTCTCCTCAAAAGTATTATAAAATTATATCATTTGCAACATTTGTAGGTCTCCTTTATGCTTGTAGCACCACAAAAAAGGTTCCGGACGGAGAATATCTGCTGGTACAAAATAATTTTGAATTTGAAGATAAAAAAACTCCATTTGACGGTGAACTGAAAGGATACGTACAGCAAAAACCCAATAAAAGGCAGTTTCTTTTTATGCCGCTCAGTTTGTGGCTCTACAATGCCGCCAACCCGAAATATGATACCCTTCTGAATGAGTATATGACATATCCCAATGAATTGAGAAATCAGAAATTAAGAGATTCTCTTTTCATTAAATACAATATGAAAAGCAGTGTCGGGAAAAGCCTGTTTTTCGACAGGTTATATCACAACTGGGGTTCGGCACCTGTAATTCTTGATCAGACTAAAACGGAAAAAAGTGCAGAATCAATAGAGAAAAGACTTACCTATCGCGGATACTGGGATGCAGAAGTGAAATTTAAACATGATCTTGATTCAGCAGCAAAAAAAGCAGCGGTAACTTATTTTATTACTCATAAAGATCCTACTTATATCAAAGAATATTATTATAATATCACAGATCCGGCCGTAAAGAATATTTATCAGCAGAAGATCAGGGGAAGTCTGATCAGACAGGGACAGATATTGGATCAGACAGTTCTTGAAAAGGAAGTGACGAGGATCAATGACCTGATGAGGGATTACGGATATTACAGATTTAATAACCTTGGTGACGAGATTTATTTCGTAGCCGATTCTCTGAAAAGCAGAAAACAGGTACCTTTAACCCTTGAAATTCATAAAGATTCTCTGGACAGCCCTTATAAAGTCTCTACAATAGGGAATATTGATGTTGCCATTGTAGATGAAGTAAGTGATTATCCTAAAAATACAAAAAAAGACAGTTTAAGAGGAATACGTTTTCATAAAGTTAATAATCAATATGATTCAAGAGCAATATGGAGAGCAATTACAATCGGAAATAAACAGGTCTACGACCAGAAAAAATTTGATCTTACCAGAAGGAATCTTTTGGCGATGAATAACTTCAGTATACTCAGATCAAGGGATTCTTTAAGACACGGAGGCGGTGCTGCACCGAATGACAGTATCATCGATGTAATGTATGTTCTTAAACCGCTCCCGAAATACGAACTCAAGCTCGGTACGGATGTCAACTATTCCCAGTTGCTGAATCTGGGGGTTTCTCCTTCCGTAGATCTTACGACAAGAAACGTTTTTGGCGGAGCAGAAAACCTTTCCACCAGTCTGTCGGGAACTTTCGGATCGATAAGAAGTACCAAAGATATCAACAGCAGGGTTCTGGCTTATGAAATTTCCGCGCAGGCATCTCTGAACTTTCCAAGGTTACTGCTGCCATTCGATTACTATAAATTGCTTCCGAAAAGGTACAGCCCAACTTCATCCATCGTGTTGGGAGCTTCAGTCCAGAATAATATCGGTCTAGGAAGGGTAAACTTTAATACGGGTTTAAATTATCTCGCCACCGTAAATGATAAAGTATCTCACAGACTTACAATTTTCAATACTCAGCTGAGTTTAACCAAGAATAAAGATGCTTATTATGATTATTTTGTGAATGATGATGAAATAAGAAGGGAAATATTCAGTGATTACTTTGCATTCAACCCTTCCCTGGCGCAGGAATTCACCGCAGGACAACGCACGATAGACGAAGTTTCGAGATTAATTACATTAGATACACAATATGTGGGAACACTCGACCAGCAGGGAGCCGACAGGTTTGTAGCCTTTGTAGGAACCCTTATCAATAAAGACCGCCAGACACAGGATGTCTTAATCTCTTCGTTTATCTACAATTTCGTGTATAATGAAATCGGGAAAAAAGATTATCCGAACTCATTCTATTTCAACGGGAAAGTAGAGCTTGCAGGAAATATCTTCAGCATTTTTAATCAGAAAAGAAATGACGGCGGAGTAATTACCAGCCCGGAACGAACTATTTTCGGCGTTCCGTATGCACAATTCGTAAAATTTGATTTTGATATAAGAAAATATTTTAAATTTAATAATAATACTCTTGTATTGCGGCAGTTTGTAGGTCTTGGGATTCCTTACGGAAACTCTTCCAGTATGCCGGTGATCAGGTCCTATTTTAACGGAGGAGCCAATGATATCAGGGCGTGGGTTCCTTTTGGCGGACTTGGTCCTTCAGATTCACAAATTGACGAACGCGTACGTACTTATATTACGGAAAATCTGAAACTTACTACCAATATTGAATTCAGGGTTCCATTTAACGAAACCTACGAAGGAGCACTTTTCACCGACATCGGTAATATCTGGTCTTTAAAAAACTCTAATGAAGCTGCTGCGGATGAATTTAAGCTTAATAAATTCCTAAAACAGGTTGGTGTTGGAAGTGGTTTCGGGTTAAGGGCAAATATTGCTTATATCACTTTAAGACTTGACCTCGCATATAAAATGTATGATCCTAATAAACCTGAAGGCGACCGATGGAGAATAAAGTACTTCCAGCCGTTTAAACCAACATTGAATATTGCATTCGGATATCCGTTCTAATCCGGAGAAATTCCTAATGCAAAATAAACAACAGCAACCGTTCTGGCCAAAATCTCCCGGAACTGGTTTCTGTAGTAACTTTCGGGTTTGGTAACATCGCGCGCATCAAATCCCAGGGCGTTCATATTGTTGTTTCTCGCAAAAAGAAGTGCCCGGAGATTGTGGAAACCCTGCGACACGATAATTACATTATCTTTTTTATATACATCTTTACAGCGTAGAATACTGCGGTAAGTATTAAATCCTTTCGGGTCTTCGATAATGATCTCTTCAGGAACTCCTTCCTGGTAGATCAGGTAATTTTTCATGGCTGCAGGCTCATCGTATCCTTTGCTTTTTTCACCACTCACCAATATTTTTTTGATTTTTCCATGGTGATAAAGCAATGCCGCCGCGTCCATTCGTTTGGTAAAATACGGATTGGATTGCCCGGATCGCATTTTTGGTGAAGTTCCCAGCACCAGGGCGACTTCTCTCGGCGGAATTTTAGAGATCTTGTTGTATGTCCGCCCGTCAGTGAGGGCAAAAACCCAGGCATTAGCAAGGCATATCAGCAGAATCATGATTTCCACTGATATTAACATGAGGTTAAATATGTTTCTTATTATTCTCAACTCAGATCAAAGTTAAGCTTTATTTTCTTGCTTTTAGCAATAGACATACAAGCCAGGATATGTCCTTTTTCTTCTTCTTTTTCCGTAAGATATTCATTTTCCAGCAGCTCTACTTCACCTTCTTCAAGAATGCACTCGCAGCTTCCGCAGATACCCGACTTACAGGAATACGGTACGGCAAACTTCTGAATCAGCAATTGCTGCAATATTCTCTCCTTATTATCCGGAAGTTCAGTAAAATAGTTTTTCCCGAGCATGGAAAACTCTACATCAATATTTTCGATAACAGGAAATTCTTTTTCCACAGGATAAATATCGTCATTATATTCCTCAAAAAGCTCAAAATGAATATTATTCTTGGGGATTCCGTGGTGATAACATGCGTTGGCCAGTGTTTTAATCATATCCCCTTTTCCGCAGATCAGTACTTCGTCTACGGCATCCCAGATCGTAGATTCTTCATCGGTATCATCCAGATGCAGAATCTGATTGATGATAAGACTCAGCTTTTTATCATCAAGTCTTCCGTGGAATAAACTGTTTGATTGTTTTTCTTTGGAAAAGAAATAAAAAATCTGGAGCCTGTCGCCATAATTCCGGGCAAGAGTATCGAGTTGCTCACGGTAAATCATATCTTCAGAAGATTGATTGCCGAAGAACAGGAAAAGCCTTGTTCTGGGCTCATTATGCAGGATGTTTTTAAAATGGCTGAGAATAGGGGTAATTCCTATACCCGCTGCAAAGCCTACAATGGTTCTGAATTCACTTGGCTTGGAAATCAGTGTGAATCTTCCGGCAGGTTCGCTTATCAACAAAAGATCTCCCACATGATAATTTCTGAATAATTCTGCAGCATCTCCTTCAGATGAATTTATCTTTATACCCAACGCTATTTTTTCTTCATAAGGTGCGGAAGTTATCGAATAATCTTTGATAACATCTTCATCATGAGATTTGAATTTTATACTGACAAACTGCCCTGCCTCAAACCTGAAATTCTCTTTCATATTGCCGGGAATTTCAAATTCGAGAGAAAAAGTATTTTTGGTCAGTTCTTCCTTTTTCGTTATTTTTAGCCAATGAAACTTTGTAAGTTTCCCCTTATAGATTTGTTGTTCCATACTTCAATTCAAAAATAGATAAAAAATAATGAAAAAGATAATCTTATCCACCCTTTTCCTGATTTCGGTTTTCAGTTGTAAAAAAGAATCTGCTAAAACAGAAGACGGAATGGCTGTGCAGGATTCTGCTTCTGTTTCAGAAACCACAGAAGCTCCCGCTGCTTTAAAAATGTACACTGCTGAACAGACTTCCGAGTTTTTAGGTAAAAAGAATGACACCTTATACGTTACCAATTTTTTTGCCACCTGGTGTGGACCTTGCGTGAAGGAAATCCCTCATTTTAAAAATAAAATACAGGAACTTAAAGGAAAGCCGGTTAAAATTACATTCGTAAGTGTAGACAGCAAAACCGACTGGAATACAAAAGTTCCCCAGTTTGTAGATGCACAGGGAATCCGCAACAACACAGTTCTGCTTGACGGACAGCTTCTTGGAGGCGATTTTTTTGCTGCTAATTTTAAAAGCTGGGATGGGGGCGCAATTCCTTTTACTTTTATGAGAAGAGGTGACAAGACCGATGAAACTTTGGGAATGATAAGCGAAGAACAGCTTACCGAAAAAATCAATTCTCTTTTAAAATAAAACATCAGACTTTTTATGTCAGATCAATTTAAAATCCTGTGTTTGGTTTTATTTCTTGCCATTTTATTGGCAGCAATCATTAACCTGAATACGGGGTTCTTAAGTTTAGATCTTCAGGACTTTTTTACAGAATCAGCAAATGGCCAGATTGCGGAAATTCGTGTAAACCGCGTGTTGATGATGCTTTTGGCGGGAATTTCTATTCCGACTTCCGGGTTTCTGATGCAGGAATACTTTCAGAATCCTCTTGCCGGGCCGGATATTCTCGGTATAACTTCTGTGGCAAGTTTATCGGTGGCGTTTTACATTTTTTTTTCACATGATCTGCTGATTCCGGAAATTCTCCAGAACAGCTTTTTAAGCTTTTCTGCCATTGGAGGAAGTTTACTGATGATGCTGATTTTTCTTTCTGTCACCAAAAAACTTCAGAATAAATCTTATTTAATTATTTTCGGTTTTCTGATCTCTGCCTTTTCCGGAGCCGTTGTTTCTCTATTACAATTGTATGCAGAAAATCAAAGTTTAAAAAATTATATTTTGTGGTCCTTCGGAGCGAATAATATGGTTTCCAGGAATCAGATTTATGTCTTGTCAGTTTTAGTTTCAGTGGGTTTATGGGTTTGTTTTAAAAGTATAAAACCTTTAATCGGAAATTCGTTAGGAACATCGTATGCGCAGAGCCTGGGAGTTAATCTGAACCAGCTTAAAATATTCATTATTGTTGCTTCATCCCTGCTTTCCGCTTCGGTAACCGCTTTTTTAGGTCCTGTTTTGTTTATAGGAATTATTGTTCCACACTTCTGCAGATTAATTTATAATCCGGCAAAACTCTGGCAGCAATGGATTTTAAACATGTTTTTAGGAATGCTGATCATGTTGATCTTCTCAATAATCGCAGAAAAAACTCAGATTCCGTTGAATGTGATAAGTTCAGTCTTTGGAATTCCTGTGATTTTGGGAATGCTTTTGAAGCAGAATAAAGTATGAAAATGAATTGTGAATGAGTAAATTGTTAATTTTAAAACTCTCTCGCGGATTTTGCAGATGGCGGAGATTTTTGAGTATACTTTAATTTTATTCCAAGTTTGTCATTCCGTAGGAATCTAAATTAACTTTGTAGAGATGCTTTCAGCATGACAAAATAAATATAAAAATTAAACATATTATTTAGTAATAGCTTAAAAATCTGTGGAAATCCTCGAAATACGTGGGAAATAAAAACAAAATGCACCTACAAATCAGACAAGCAAACCTCGGTTACAGTAAAACGTTAATCTCAAATGCAGATACCCATCTGAATCTGGGAGAGGTTTGTCTGCTTATTGGAAATAACGGGGTCGGAAAAACAACTTTAATTAAATCCATTTTACACCAGATTCCGCTTCTTAAAGGTGAAATCAGCATTAATGACAAAAATATAAAAGAACTTTCGGCGAAAGAAATTGCAGAGCAGATCGCTGTTGTTTTCTCAAGTTCGGTTATTCCTCAGAATTATACGGTTGAAGATTTGATTTCATTGGGAAAATATATTTATTATCCTTTTTATTTTGAACTTAAAAAAGAAGACCGAGACGAAGTCGCACATATTATTGAAAAACTGGATTTGGTTCAGTATAGACATACGCCACTCAGAAACCTTTCGGATGGAAATCTGCAGAAAGCATTTATCGGAAGGGCTATTACACAAAACTCTCCCGTTATCATTCTTGATGAACCGACAACGCATCTTGATGAAAAAAATAAAATCATTATTCTCAAAACACTTCGTTCTTTAGCCAAAGAACATCATAAACTTATCCTGTTTTCTTCTCACGACTGGAGGCTTGCTAAAGAATTTGCCGATAAAATATGGTATGTAAAAGATCAAAATTTATATACCGGTATGGTGGAGGATATTCTTTTGCAGCATGAAGAACTTACCCGTGCTACGCTCTTTGAGATCAATCCGGAATTTGTTCCGCCACATATCATTGCTCCGGATGTGTACAAAGAAATGTTGTTTTCATTACTACAGAAAAATTTCAGAAAAGATCTTTCCAGATTCACGTTTGAATTACACAATAAACAGTGGACGATTTCAGGATTTGCAGACATTCATCAATGTGAATCTTTTGAAGATATTGTTGTTTTATTAAAAACCATTCATTAATACTTTCTCTTTTATATTAAATTGATATATTATGCATGCATAGTATTATGCGCGTCATATCAATTAATCTTTTTATTATCAATGCGTTAACAAATTTTAACTTAAATAAATGCTATGCATGCATAATATTTAGTATATTTGGTTAAACCTTGATATGAAAATGATGGATAATAAAAAAGATAAAATAGAAAATGTTGATCTAATTCTCAAACAAACCTGGCTTGCCGTTTCAAAGATGTACACTGAAATGGCTCAGGAACACGATTCTACGGCTGTTCAGGCACTCACTCTTCTTAAAATAGATCCGAAAGAAGGAACAAGAAGTACAAATCTTGGTCCCAAAATGGCAATTGAACCTACATCTTTAACAAGAATTATCAAGCTTCTTGAAGATAATGGATATATCTACAAAGAAAAGACGACCACCGATAAAAGAGAAGTTATCATAAAACTTACTGATAAAGGACTTCAGTCAAGAAATATGTCTAAAGAAGTAGTGGTTAACTTCAATAAAAGAATCATGGAGAAAATTGCTCCTGAAAAGCTCGAAACTTTTAAGGAAGTCATGAATGAAATTATGAAGATCGCTACGGATTTAAACAACAGGAAATAATGTAAAGAGGTCTTCTGACAAACAGGATCTTTTAAATACATAACGGGAGCTTTCGCCATTCAGAATAGCAATAAAATTAAACAATTACAAATAATAAATCAAATGAAAAGAAGAATCAAACACGTCACAGTTCTTGGTTCAGGAATTATGGGAAGCGGTATTGCAGCGCATTTTGCCAATATTGGCGTTCAGGTGTCGTTGCTCGATATTGTTCCTTTTGAACTCACTGAAGCGGAACAGAAAAAAGGTTTGACCAAAGATGATAAGGCAGTAAGAAACAGGATTGCCTCGGAAAACTTTGAAAAACTTAAAAAAGCGAGTCCTGCCCTGCTCTATTCTCCGAAATTTGCTGACAGAATTAAAGTTGGAAACTTCGATGATGATTTACCTAAAATAAAAAATACCGACTGGATCATTGAAGTAGTTGTTGAAAAATTGGATATCAAGAAGTCGGTCTATGAAAAAATAGAACAGTTCAGAAAGCCAGGAACATTAATTTCTTCCAATACTTCAGGGATTCCCATTCATTTTTTAACAGAAGGAAGAAGTGAGGATTTCAAACATTACTTTGCAGGAACCCATTTTTTCAATCCCGTAAGATATCTTCCTCTTTTAGAAATTATTCCAACTCATGATACACTTCCTGAAGTAATTGACTTCTACATGAATTATGGTGCTAAATTTTTAGGAAAAACAACGGTTTTAGCAAAAGATACACCGGCATTTATTGCCAACAGAATCGGTGTTTTTTCTATGATGGATTTGCTTCACAATGTTCAGAAATTAGGTTTAACCGTTTCCGAAGTTGATAAATTGACAGGTCCTGTAATTGGCCGTCCGAAATCTGCAACTTTCAGAACTGCTGATGTTGTAGGTCTGGATACTTTGGTTATGGTAGCAAATGGTGTTCGCCAAAGTGGTGCTGAAGCTAATGATTTTAATGATGTCTTTGCACTTCCGGATTACATTCAGAAAATGGTTGATAACAAGTGGCTGGGATCTAAAACAGAACAGGGCTTCTATAAAAAGGTAAAAAATGCAGAAGGCAAATCTGAAATTCATGGGTTAAATCTTGATACTTTAGAATATGAACTTCAGGGGAAATCTTCTTTCCCGACGCTGGAATTAACCAAAACAATTGACAAGCCAATTGACCGATTTAAAGTATTGATCGGCGGAAAAGATAAAGCCGGAGAACTGTACAGAAAATCTTTAGGTGCATTGTTCGCTTATGTTTCTCATAAAGTTCCTGAAATCTCTGACGAAGTTTACAAAATAGACGATGCCATGAGAGCCGGATTCGGATGGGAAAATGGCCCGTTTGAAATTTGGGATGCCGTTGGCGTTCAAAAAGGTGTGGAATTGGCTAAAGATGCGGGGTATGAAGTTTCAGACTGGGTTAAAAATGTAGAAACATTTTATAAAGTTAATGATGAAGGACAAAGCATTTACGTTGATAAAAACTCCGGTGAATACAACAATATTCCGGGACAGGATGCTTTTATTATTTTAGATAATATCAGAAAGAATAAAACACTTTGGAGTAATTCTGGTGCCGCTATTGAAGATTTGGGCGACGGAATCATCAACTTTGAAATCCGTTCTAAAATGAACTCTTTAGGAGGCGAAGTTCTGGATGGATTAAACAGAGTGATTGATTTAGCTGAAAAAGAATATGACGGATTGGTAATCGGAAACCAGGGAACCAATTTCTCTGTAGGTGCCAATTTAGCAATGATTCTGATGATGGCTATCGAGCAGGATTGGGATGATCTGAACATGGCAATCGCTTATTTCCAGAAATCAATGATGAGAGTTCGCTACTCATCTATTCCTGTAGTTGTTGCTCCTCACGGAATGACACTGGGTGGCGGTTGCGAAATGACCATGCATGCCGACAGAGTGGTTGCAGCAGCGGAAACCTATATCGGACTGGTTGAAACCGGAGTTGGTGTTATTCCCGGCGGTGGAGGAACTAAGGAATTGACCTTGAGAACTTCAAGAGAATTCCACAATGATGATGTGAAAAACAACAGATTGCGTGATGCTTTCATGAATATAGCGATGGGAAAAGTAGCTACTTCCGCTTATGAAGCGTACGACATGGGAATTCTTGAACATGGGAAAGATATCGTGGCAGTTGACAAAAGAACGCAGATTAAAACCGCAAAAATGCTGGCTAAAAGCTTAGCAGAACATGGTTACACACAGCCTATCGAACAAAGGGTAAAAGTTTTAGGTAAAGATGCGCTTGGAATGTTCTATGTAGGAACCGACCAGATGCTTACCGGAAATTATATCTCCGAACATGACAAGAAAATCGCAGACAAATTAGCCTACGTCATGGTGGGAGGAAATCTTTCCGAACCAACTGTGGTTACAGAACAGTATTTATTGAATCTTGAAAGAGAAACTTTCCTGGAGCTTTGCGGAGAAAGAAAAACATTAGAGAGAATTCAATATATGTTGCAAAATGGCAAACCGTTGAGAAACTAACAGAAGCTTCGTAGGAGCGAACTGTTAATAGCAGAATAATATAAAATTGATAAAAGCTAAAGTTTTTGAGCCCGGAAAGGGCGAAATAAAATAGCATCAGGTGAAAACCGGTGTAAATCCGAAATAATTTAAACAAATGAAAACAGCATATATCGTAAAAGGGTTCAGAACGGCCGTTGGGAAAGCACCCAAAGGAAGTTTACGATTCACAAGACCCGATGTAATGGCGGCAACCGTAATTGAAAAATTAATGGCTGAACTTCCGCAATTAGATAAAAACAGAATCGATGACCTGATTGTAGGAAACGCTATGCCCGAAGCTGAACAAGGCTTAAATGTGGCACGTCTGATTTCCTTAATGGGTTTAAACACCGATAAAGTCCCTGGAGTTACCGTAAACAGATACTGTGCATCAGGAAGTGAGGCGATTGCCATTGCTTCTGCAAAAATTCAGGCCGGAATGGCAGACTGTATTATTGCCGGAGGTACAGAATCGATGTCATACATTCCGATGGGAGGATATAAACCTGTTCCTGAAACAGATATTGCCAAAACAAACCCCGATTATTACTGGGGAATGGGCTATACTGCTGAAGAAGTGGCTAAACAGTATAATATTACGAGAGAAGAACAGGACCAGTTCGCTTTTGAATCTCATATGAAAGCCTTAAAAGCCAATCAGGAAGGCAGATTTGCCAGTCAGATTGTTCCGATTCCTGTTGAATATAATTTTCTGGATGAAAATCAGAAGATACAGTCTAAAAAATTCGATTTCTCAGTAGATGAAGGTCCGAGAGCTGATACGTCTCTGCAGGGTCTTACAAAATTAAGACCTGTTTTTGCTAATGGTGGAAGCGTAACCGCCGGAAATTCTTCTCAGATGAGTGACGGAGCAGCTTTTGTGATGGTTATGAGTGAAGAGATGGTAAAAGAATTGGGTCTTGAGCCGGAAGCAAGATTGGTTGCTTATGCAGCTGCAGGATTAGAACCGAGAATCATGGGAATGGGACCTATATACGCTATTCCAAAGGCCTTAAAACAAGCAGGTTTAGAATTAAAAGATATTGAATTAATAGAGTTAAACGAAGCATTCGCATCGCAGTCTGTTGCTATTAAAAAAGAATTAGGCTTAAATCCGGATATTCTCAATGTAAACGGAGGAGCAATCGCTTTGGGTCACCCTCTTGGATGTACCGGAACGAAGTTAACCGTTCAGCTTCTTGACGAAATGAGAAAACGCGGAAACAAATACGGAATGGTTTCCATGTGCGTAGGAACAGGACAGGGAGCAGCAAGTATTTTTGAATTGCTTTAAAGATAAAAAGAGAATAGACAGATAGATAATAGATTAAACACAAGAAATGATGAATGATTATAAAAAAATCTTTTAGTCATTTTTTTAATATTTCTTTAGGTTCATCATTTGAATTGCAGACACAAATATTGTTAGCAAATCATAGAAAATATTTATCTGATTATCTAAAAGTCTCAAAAAAATAAATAAAAATCAAGTATTAAATGGGAAATATAGTAAAAGGTGGTGAATTCTTAATTAAAGAAATTCCTGCAAACGAAATCTTCAGTCTTGAAGAACTGAATGAAGAACAGAAAATGCTTCGCGATTCTGCGAAAGAATTTATAGACAGAGAAGTCGTTCCGCATCATGATCGTTTTGAGAAAAAAGATTATGCATTAACAGAAGAAACAATGCGTAAACTTGGAGAAATGGGACTTCTTGGAATCACCGTTCCTGAAGAATACGGCGGTCTTGGAATGGGATTCGTAAGCACAATGCTTGCTTGCGACTATGTTTCGGGAGGAAATGGTTCATTAGCAACAGCTTACGGAGCTCACACTGGAATCGGAACACTTCCAACCCTCCTTTACGGAAGTGAAGAATTAAAAAAGAAATATCTTCCGGATCTGGCTACTGGAACGAAATTCGGAGCTTATTGTTTAACGGAACCCGATGCCGGTTCTGATGCCAACTCTGGAAAAACAAGAGCGAAATTATCTGAGGATGGAAAACATTATATCATCAACGGACAAAAAATGTGGATTTCCAATGCAGGTTTTGCGGATACATTCACTTTGTTTGCTAAAATAGATGATGATAAAAACATCACAGGTTTCGTCATCAACCGTTCTGAACTTGAAAATCCTGAAAGCTTAACTTTCGGTGAGGAAGAGCATAAATTAGGAATCCGTTCGTCTTCTACCCGTCAGGTTTTCTTCAATGATATGAAAGTTCCTGTTGAAAATATGTTGGGTGAAAGAAATAATGGTTTCAAAATCGCTCTAAATGCATTGAATGTTGGCAGAATTAAGTTGGCGGCAGCTAATCTTGACGGACAAAGAAGGATCTTAAACCACTCTATTCAATATTCAAATGAAAGAAAACAATTTGGCGTTTCTATCTCAACTTTCGGAGCAATCCGAAAGAAAATTGCGGAAATGTCCACCGGAGTTTTTGTAAGTGAAGCGGGATCTTACCGTTTGGCAAAAAATGTTGAAGATAAAATTGCAGAATTAGTTGCAGGCGGAATGGATCATCAGCAAGCTGAATTAAAAGGTGTTGAAGAGTTTGCGGTAGAAGCATCGATTCTTAAAGTTTTTGTTTCAGATCTTACACAAAATACAGCAGATGAAGGAATCCAGATCTATGGAGGAATGGGATTCTCAGAAGATACTCCAATGGAATCTGCATGGAGAGATGCAAGAATCGGAAGAATTTATGAAGGGACCAACGAAATCAACAGACTTCTTGCCGTTGGAATGCTGATCAAAAGAGCAATGAAAGGAGAATTAGACTTATTGTCTCCGGCCATGGCAATCAGCAAAGAACTGATGGGAATTCCGTCGTTTGAGGTTCCTGACTACTCTGCTTTTATGAGTGAAGAAAAAGCAATCATTGCCAATCTTAAAAAAGTATTCTTAATGGTTTCAGGTGCTGCGCTTCAGAAATATATGATGGATATTGAAAAACAGCAGCATTTGTTACTGAATGCCTCTGAAATTCTTAACCAGATCTATATGGCAGAATCTACAGTGTTGAGAGCCGAAAAACATTTCTCACCGGATTCTGTAGAAGCAGCAATGGCTCAGCTGAATCTTTACAAAGCCGTTGAAAAAATCATTACTGCAGCAAAAGAAGGTATTGTTTCTTTCGCTGAAGGCGATGAGCAGAGAATGATGCTGTCCGGATTAAGAAGGTTTACAAAATATACCAACCATCCGAATGTAGTGGCATTAACAGAAAAAATTGCTGCCCATTATATTGAAAAAGGAGCTTATTAGTCTTTTATATATAAATTTGATTTCAAGGCGTCTCAATGTTGAGACGCTTTTTTATTGCAACAAAGAATACCAAAATGAAGTGTAGAATGTAATAAAAATAAGATTTAAGTTGTTTTTACTATGCCTAATTATAGTTTAATATTAAAAATTTTTACTGATGAAAATACTAGTACTTCCGGTTATATTGTTTGCAGTGTCTGCTTCGGGACAGCAGAAAGAAAAGAAACTTCTGATACCCCATGATACTACGAAATACAAGAAGTCTTATTTCCCCGATAAAGAAATGAAGCCGTCCGATCCTCAAAGAAAAATATACAAAATGCCTTCTGCAAAACCTGATGAGTCGGTATATTCCAGCCTCAAAGACAAAAGAAAAGATACTACGGATTATAAGATGCTTAATTCTATAATACCTGAAAAAGATTCGGATAATAAATAATTATATTTGAATTAGGCCGGCATGTGTAATACACAAAATTATTATTAAAAAAATGTTTCAGATGTTGAGGCATTTTTTATTTTTGTACTCTACTTATTAACGATGACAAAAGAAGAACTGCTCAACAGAGCAATAAAAATAGCCGACAAGGCACATAAAGGACAGACGGATAAATACCATGCACCATATATTGCCCATGTCATGCGTGTCATGGAATACGGAAAAACGTTGGATGAAAAAATCGTAGGCGTTCTCCATGATGTTGTTGAAGACCATCCACAGGAATTCAGCCTGGATTATCTGCGTGGCGAAGGCTTTCCGGAATATATCATTTTTGCGATCAGCTGCCTTACTAAGTTTGACCCGGATGAAGAGTATGACGATTTTGTAAGAAGAACCGAGCGTTCACCATTAGCCGTTGCCGTAAAACTTAATGATTTAAGGGATAATATGGATCTTCGAAGAGTAAACCGAGAGCTGACTCCTAAAGACATCAAAAGATTTAACAAATATCTTAAGGCCTATCATTATCTTATTGAAAAATATTGATAGGGACTGCTAATATCCAATTTAACCAGTTTGTAATAAGAATTAAGAAAACAGCTTAATCCGCGCCAGGGAAGTCATAGGTCTTTTTGGGATGCTTCGTCCCGTCGATATTAACGTTTAAAGCCAAATATACAAAGTGGAAATTTTTATTTCCCGAAGCTTCAAATTCCCTCTGCCATAAATAACCGCCGAGAACACCGAAGTAGTCGTCAATCTGATAGCCGAAACCGCCATATACCCTGTTCCTGGCGAAAGTAGGCTTCATCGGGCTTACAAGGAAAATTTCGTCATACACATTGGCGAAAACAGTTCCTTTTTTCACTTCTTTTGCATTCAGCGGCACACTTATGTTCAGACGGTATCTGTAGCGCATTCTTTCAGAGCTTTTGTCGGTTTGAGGTTCATAGAACCAGCTCTTTTCCGCACGAAGCCTGTTTTCAAATTTCACGATGCCTTTTTTAAAATCAATGACGTCCTGAAGCCAGACCCTGAATTCTTCTTTATTAATTTTCTGGTCCTTGTAAGTGGCATATCTTCCCAATCCGATAAAAGGCTTGTGATTTTTAGTAAGGTTATAACCCAGTCCGCCCTTTATTTCATAGTAATCCGGATACGTGTATTCCTGGATTCCTCTCGACTGTCCTTCAGCGTATAGAAAAAACTTCGGATGAAATTTATAGGTAATGGTCAATGCATTAAAACTGGAAATATGTTCCTGTGCTTTGAGGGATATTACACTTAAAAATAACCCCAAACCTAAACCGAATGACAATTTCATCTGAAAAAAATTTTTGCAAATGTAAATTAATTAACAATTTGTTAATATTAACTTTGATTCATTAATAGTTAACAATTATTTAATATTAAAATTGTAAGATAATCCTATATGAAACCATCTTTGTGGCATTTCAACACCGAATGTTTCTGTATATGAGATGTTTGTTAAATTATTAATTAGAACATACACCGAGAAATCTTTTTTAACAAAACTTAATTTATCATCTACCAGGTTGTAGCTGCCGTTATTCAGCCTTTCGTTATAACGATAGACCACTTCATTTGTGAAATTTTTCAGGAAGCGTGTTTCTAGTTTCGCGATAATTTGGTGCTTTAAATTATCTAATAAATATCTTGCCGAAAAATCTGCGGGCTTGTTTAATATGTTATCTAGGTAGGTATAGCCAATAGTATATTTCAGCCAGTACTTCAACTGGTGATTGAATTCTACCTCAATTCCTTTTACCGTGGTTTCTCCTATGTTTCGGGCATACCATACCGGGTCTTCAGGTTTCATCTTTGTCCAATCAATAGCGTCATTGGTATCTCTTAAAAAACCGCTTACTTTAGCTAAAATATTCTTGGTCTGAAACTGGTACCCGATTTCTGCATAGACTGCATTTTCAGGTAGAAGATCAGGATTTCCCTGTTCGGTTTTGCTTGTATAATAAAGATCGGTGAAGGTCGGAATACGGTGTACCTTGGCAATATTTCCGTATACTTTGTTATTCTGGTTAAAGCTGTATCCGATGTCCAGTCCCGGATAGAAAAAGTTTCCCTCATTAGAATAATTGGCCCATGATATTCCCGGACTGATATTCAGTTTATGGTCTAAAAGTGAAAAATGATGCTCGAAAAACACCTGAGAAACAAAACGGTTTCTTTCTCCCAGATTATTGCTTGCCAGAAATTCTTTTCTTAGTTCAACACCAATTCCTGTTGTTCCAAGTGACCAGTCATAGCCTGAATTGACTTCCCCTCCCACATTATTTCCGATATGCATATTGCGGTAAATTTCAGGCTTCTGTCGGTTAAATAAATACATGTCCTGCCCTCTTCGCCAATATACATTTGAATTTAATTTTAATCTTCCAAAGGTCTGCTGATGCGCAAGGCTGATCACGGAAGCCTGCACTTCTTCATATTGCTCAGTTGCCGCCTTTGAAGCGTAAAATCCGTTAGCCCCAAATTTTTTTTCTGAAAATCCTGCCTGAAGCCTTATATTTCCGTCTTTTATATTCAGTTTGCTTTGATAAAAAACATTCCTGATTTCATAATCCGTATTATACATATAGCCTTGCGACCCGGAAGAATTAGCCTGTAACGAATTGGAAAATTTTTCAGTTCCAACCTGCGCGTTGAATCCAAGCTCATAGGTTTGATAATCTCCGCCTTCAACATTTATTTTCACCCTTTTTCCAGGATTTACTTTGGTAATGATATTGATGACGCCGGCATAGGCATTTTGCCCGAAACGCCTTGCTGCAGGACCTTTTATCACCTCAATTCTTTCTACATCACTGAGGTCGACAGGAAGGTTCATCGAATTATGGCCGGTCTGGGAATCATTCATCCTGATTCCGTTAAGAAGCAAAAGAACCTGCTCAAAAGAGCTTCCCCGAAAACCGATGTCACTCTGCACTCCATTGGCCCCTCGCCTTCTGATATCCATTCCCGTTACCTGCTGCAGGATTTCATCAATACTTTTCGCAGGAGAATTAATAATTTCCTCTCTGGTGATCACCGAGATATTCTGGTTGGCACTTTTGTACGGGGTGGAAAAAAGTTTTCCCTGAATTTCAATGGCTTCAATATCGGTAGACTTTTCCTGTGCCTGTGCAAAAAATAAGGTTGCGAGAAAAAAAATACTTCCTGCTTTTCGTATCATATGTCAGATTTATAGCTAATTATTTGTGATGCCAAAAGTAATGGAGTTCACGAATACTTACAAATGATAGTTGTCATAAAAAATGCAGCTTTTAAAAACTGCATTTTTGGAATTATCGTTGTTATCTTTTTCTCATCAAATGTGCAATCAGATCTCTTAAGAACTTTCTCATATCTAATTACATTGATCCTGCAATGTTAGATAATTTTATAACAGTATGCAATGTTTTTAAAATAAAATTATGTTAAATACATGCAAAAATATTCAAAAAATCCTTTAGAGAATTTGGATCTCATTAACCCTAACAAATCCGCCAAAATTTCGTAATTTTGTTAGTCTTAATTTTACTATGGCTAAAACAACAGATATAGATATTAAAAAACAGATTTTCGTTAAGAACGCACATCTTAACAATCTGAAACACATTGATGTTCTTATCCCGAAAAATAAATTAATTGTCATTACAGGAGTATCCGGAAGCGGAAAGTCTTCACTGGCTTTTGATACCATTTATGCGGAAGGACAAAGAAGATATGTAGAGAGTCTCAGCTCTTATGCACGACAGTTTTTAGGTAAACTGGAAAAACCGAAAGTTGATGATATTAAAGGTCTTGCCCCTTCTATTGCTATCCAGCAGAAAGTAATTTCTTCCAACCCGAGGTCTACAGTAGGAACTTCAACGGAAATTTATGATTATCTGAAGCTGCTTTTTGCAAGAATCGGCAAAACATTTTCACCGGTTTCCGAAGAAGAAGTAAAGAAAGATTCGGTTTCTGATGTGGTAGATTTTATTAAATCATCCAAAAAGGATTCGTCATTTTTATTAACGGCTCCTTTGAATTATGATGCCGATAATTTTGCTGAAAGTCTTAATGTTCTGAAGTTAGCAGGATTTACCAGACTTGAAATCAATGGTAATGTAGCCGGAATAGAAGATCTGGAAAGCTTCGGATTTACTCCCGAAAAGAATATGGAAATCAATCTGGTGATTGACCGGTTTTCGTACGAAGAAGATGAAAGTTTCCTGCAACGTCTTGCAGATTCTATCCAGATGGCTTTCTACGAAGGACGCGGATACTGTTACCTGAAGAATACAGATACCGGAAAAGTAAAAGAGTTTTCCAATAAATTTGAACTGGACGGAATAGAATTCCTAGAGCCGAATGTTCATTTTTTTAGCTTTAATAATCCTTATGGAGCGTGCCCTACCTGCGAAGGATACGGAAAGGTAATCGGAATTGATGAAGATCTCGTAGTTCCGAATAAGGCGCTTTCCATTTTTGAGGATGCGGTGGCTTCCTGGAGAGGAGAAAGCATGAGCGAGTGGAAAAAAGACTTTATTAAAAAGGCCAAAGATTTCCCGATTCATAAACCATATCACCAACTTACCAAAGAGCAGAAAAAATACCTTTGGAAAGGTGACGGAAAAAGTACATTCCCATCCATTGACAATTTCTTCAGGATGCTTGAAGAAAATTTATACAAAATACAATATCGGGTAATGCTTTCCAGATACCGCGGAAAAACGCTTTGCCCTACATGTGAAGGATTAAGACTGCGCGAAGAAACCAGCTGGGTAAAAGTTGGCGGACATAATATCCAGTCGATGATCGAACTTCCTTTAGATGAACTTTTTTCTTTAATAAAAGACTTAAAACTTTCCGATCATGATCAGGAAGTTGCCAAAAGATTATTGTATGAAATAACAACCCGTCTTGAATTTTTATTAAAGGTCGGATTGGGATATTTAACGCTGAATCGTACTTCTAACACACTTTCAGGTGGTGAAAGCCAGAGGATTAATCTGGCAACGAGCCTTGGAAGCTCACTGGTAGGTTCTATTTATATTCTTGATGAACCATCTATCGGGCTGCATTCAAGAGATACGGAAAACCTGATCGGTGTTCTGAAAAACCTTCGGGATCTCGGGAATACCGTAATAGTTGTTGAGCATGATGAAGATGTAATGCGAGCGGCAGATTATATTATTGATATCGGTCCGGAAGCCGGATATTTGGGAGGCGAACTTGTATTTGCAGGAGACTATAAAGAATTGAAAAGTGCAGATACGCTAACTTCCAGATATCTCACCGGAAGACTGGAAATAGAAATTCCTAAAGAGCGCAGGAAAGCGAAAGAGTGGATTCACATTAAAGGAGCCCGTCAGAATAACCTTAAAAATGTTGATGTAGATGTTCCTTTGGAAAATCTTGTCGTTATTTCCGGAGTTTCAGGAAGCGGAAAGTCTACCTTAATGAAGGAAATTCTTACGAATGACATCCAGATTCAGTTGGGAATGGGCGGTAAAAAAGGAGATTATGACTCTGTTGATTTTCCTAAAAAACTCATCAAACATATTGAACTGATCGATCAGAACCCGATCGGGAAATCTTCACGTTCCAATCCGGTGACGTACCTTAAAGCGTATGACGACATCAGGGACCTGTTTGCCAAACAAAAAGTAGCAAAAATGATGGGTTACAAACCGAAACATTTCTCTTTTAATGTTGATGGCGGAAGATGTGATGAGTGTAAAGGAGAAGGGGTAATCAATGTATCCATGCAGTTTATGGCAGATATCGAACTGGAATGTGAGGTTTGTAAAGGAACCCGCTTTAAAAGTGAAATTCTGGAAGTAAAATATGATGAAAAAAATATTTCCGATATTCTTCACATGACCGTAGATGACGCGCTGGAATTTTTCAAAGACAATCATGAAGATAAAATTGTAACCAAACTGAGGCCGTTACAGGAAGTCGGATTGGGATATCTGCAGCTGGGACAAAGTTCTTCTACTCTTTCGGGCGGAGAAGCGCAGCGTGTAAAGCTGGCATCTTTCCTGGTGAAAGGAGTAACAACGGATAAGACGCTTTTCATTTTTGATGAGCCTTCCACAGGTCTGCATTTCCATGATATTCAAAAATTACTGAAATCTTTACAGGCTTTGATTGATCTTGGCCACTCGGTAATTGTGATTGAACATCAGCCGGATATTATAAAATCCGCCGATTATATCATTGATATAGGTCCGGAAGCAGGAAAATACGGCGGTGAAGTAGTATTTACAGGAACTCCTGAAGATCTTGCCAAAAATAAAAAATCGCACACCGCAAAATACATTAAGGAAAAGCTGGAACAATAATATAAAGAGAGTCGAAAGGCTCTCTTTTTTATGAGTAATTACTTTAGCGCAGGAAAAATATTTATCTTACAACTAATCCTTCAACAAGCTAATGATGACATTACGAAATACTTAGGATATTGTTTAAGCGTTGTCAGGCTGAGCCTGTCGAAGCCTCATTCTATCTAAAAAAAGCTCTTTTTAGAACATTAGAGACAACATCAATTTCTTCAACGGTATTAAAATAATGCGGTGACAAACGCACAATCCCACTAATATTTTTCCGTGCAAAATCTATTAAAGCGGAGTTTTTATGCGTTACTGAAAAGAAAACATTATGCTCTTTCAAAACATGCTGAATTTTTTCCAGATCACCGTCCGGACCGGAAAAAGTGACGATGCTGCTCAGGTTTTCACCCCAGTCCCAGACATTAAAGCCGCTGTTTCTTAGGTTTTCCCTTAATCTTACAGACAATCCTCTGTTGTAATGTTCAATCGCGTTCAATCCTATATTGTTGGCATATTGTAAAGCTTTTGTAAAGCCCATTAACGAGGCATATGAAATTTCCCAACTTTCGAATCTTTTTGCTGTTTTAAATAGCTCATAATTGTTAAACTCCGTCCAGTCTGCACCTCTCATATCCAAGAGTAGCGGTGCATAATTCTGTTCCAAAACTTTGTCTGAAACATACAAAAAGCCGGTTCCTCTTGGTCCTCGCATGAATTTTCTTCCGGTTGCCGATAAGAAATCACAGCCGATTTTTTCAACATCTACAGCAAGCTGGCCTACCGATTGACATGCATCAACCAGATACAAAACATCATATTGTTTACAGAGTCTTCCGACACCTTCCACATTCTGGATTAATCCCGAATTTGTCGGGATATGAGTAACTGCAATTAATTTCGGATTGTATTTTTTAATTAAATTTTCCAGGTCTTCAAGATCCAGCTCATTATCGGGAAGATTTTTAGTTCTTATTATATTTACCTTTAATTTTTTCTGGAGTGAGATAAAAGTAATCTGGTTGGAAATATAATCGTCTGCAGTGGTAATGATAACATCGTCTTCTTCAAACATAATGCTGGATAAAGCTTTAGCATAAGCTTCGGTAGCGCTGGTTGCAAAAGCAATATTGGAAGGCTTTGCATTAATCAATCTGGCCGTTTCATCATAGAATTTTTCCAGAGTTTCTGCATTTCTGTTTGCTGCTTCATACCCTCCTATCTGTTCTTCCAGTTCAAGATATTCTTTCATTGCATCTACTACGATTGATGGCATTAAAGACGATCCTGCATTATTGAGAAAAATTTTTCCGTCCGAAAGCCCCCTGATATCCTGTCGTATTTTTTCTGTATTCATTTGTAAAATGATTTTAATCTTATTTGATTGTAATTTTGTTTAACTGTTTAAGCTGATTTTAAATTTAACCGCAAAAGATGCAAAAGATTTAGATATTTTAATATTTAAAGTTAATTAATATGAAGATAAAGAGGACAACAGTTTTTAAAAATCTCTGATTTTTATCTTTGAGAACATTATTTATCTAATAAGAACTTTAAAATAATCTTTTTGGTCTTTGTGGTTAGATAGAAAGTTTAAAACAAGTTTTTATATAAAAAATCCCGAATAACAAATTTCGGGATCACTATCTTTTAAAGAATATTTCAACATTAATCTAAAACACTCCAGCCTCTTTTAGGATTGTTATTGTTGGATACTTCCTGCTCATTAACAATTATATTTTCTTTTCGCTGACCGATATAATCAAGTTCGCTTAATTTGGAGAAAATTGTTTCAAGGCTTCTCAGCATTTGTTGAATATAGATCAACGGTTCGCCGCAGTTGTGATGATCGTAATTGGTTTCTGCTACAATTGACAGCTGATTCAGTAAAGTGTGAGGTGCAATTTCGCTCCATTCCAGACTGTAGTTCAGCATTTCTTCCAATTCAGCCGGAACAAGGACCTGAGTTGCATTGTAAAGACGCAGTGCCAGCTTTGCAAAAGATTCAATCAGAAATACCGGCGGCTGATATGGTGTTATATTCCTGAACTGGAAATACATATCCCCAAATGTATTGATCATGGTATTGCATAAAAACTTAACGTTCTGCGCAAGAGCAGTATTCTGGTTTTTATGCGATGCCTTCTGAATGATTTTAAAGGCATATTGCTGAAGATTCCCGACGGACTTTGCAAAAGTATTGTAATAATCCAGCAGTGCGGGATGGCTCTGAACCGAAGTACATGGCGGGATAAAGTTAGAATCTACCTGGGCAATATTTCCTTTGAGATCTACTTTGCCAATGATAAGGTAATTTCCTCCGGAATAGCTGCTGTTGAGCGATGTTACGGGAAGCAGTTCAATATGATGGTTCGGCTGTGTATTCGGGTGACGCGGCGGAATTTCCTCGGGGTCAATATCTCCAAAAGGCACTTTATCAAAAGGATTTACGGAAATTAAAATATAGTAATCGCCATCTGCCTGTTCATCATTCATGAGTTTTGCGAGAGATTTTACACTTACTCTTCTGTCAATCAGTTCAATTCTGTAACCGGCAAGCGTTACTGCGCTGCAACGCTTGATGACCAATTGTACATCATTAGTAGCCGTATTGTGGACATCAAAAATACTACGGTCTGTAAATTCGTTTGAAATAGGCAGAAGCCCATAGTTATATGCGGTGATTCCCAATGAACTGGAATCTCTGATGGTATCGATTAAAAAATTATCCTGATCGTTAAGATGTCTCTGGGAAACCTTCATCCCGTCAACCCAATTGATGGCAAAATGCTTAATAGGCTGTATCATATTCAATATTTTTTAAATGGTGTGAGATTGTGTTCTTCTTATTCCTTCTTCCTCATGCTGGATGACCCTTTTACAGATCACCACATCGTTTTCAGAAATCCTGTTTTCTGTAATATCCTGTTCAAAATCAATATATTTTCTAAAGCTGAAGAATGACTTTTTCGTATAGAAAATCCAATAATACGATTCGTTTTGCTGATCTGATAAATGAATCACGGAATTCGGGTTTTTATGGTTGTAATCGTCCACTACCCTGTAAAACCAATCTCCGAAAGTAATTCCCGTAGGCAATGTTTTGGCTTTAATCCGAAATCTGTTGGCATCTTCAAGATTTTTGCTGAGCTCAACATTCAGAACCATCAGCCTGTCGAAATCTGCTCCTTCAAAGTCCGGTAGTTTCTGTTCCGGAGAATAGCGCCAGGTCTTATATATATCAACCGGAATACTAATTAACTGAACATAGCAGTAATGGAAAACCAATGGAACAAGGAATATTAAAATACTTGTCGCGGCCATTATGGGATATCCTGTACCTTTACTCATCCAGTTGAATATTAAATAAAACAAATATCCTCCAAAACCGACACAGGTAACGGATAAAATGGATTCAAATAGTATGCTTTTCGTTAAAGAACTAAAATGTTTTTTAAAATATTTGTCTGAAAGGTTCACATGTATTATTCCCAGAATCAGATAAATGATTTGTGCAATTAGATACCAGTACGGATTGAAAAGATTTCCCGCGAAGCCGAAAAATCCCGGAATGGCAAGACACAAACTGCACAGCAGAACATAGATGATAATGGTTTTTATTTTTATCGCAGGCTTATTTCTTCTGATAATTCCGAGGATTACCATCATAATAACCGCAAATAAAGGCATGAGAATATACCTTAAAAAGATTCCCTTTACTGAAGAAATTTCCATGTGTCTTTTTCGAATTAATATTTTTAATTGGTTTAGTAAATATAGTTAAAAATTTTCAGAGGAATGTAGAGTATCCAAGTCGGTTTGAATTTCTTTCATCATCTTCCAGAGCGAATGAAAAGGCTTCTTTTTCGGTGATAAAATTCTCTTCAATATCCACACTTACCGGAAGGAAATAATCATACATGGCATTCAGTACTTTCCGGAACGGGCTGCCATTGATATATTTTTTCATTTCCCCATAAGGAATAGGGCCGATATTAACTACCCAGTTTCTCTGTCCGTCCATATGTTTCCCACTCGGAATATAAGTTACGCCGAGGCGGGAATTCCCTAACAACATAGAGTCATCATTCTCTTCTACACCATCGATAATGTTTGGAGCAAAGGTTACCATAACAGGAATTTGCAGAAAAGCGGTCATGCACCTTTCAAACCATGCTTTATCTCCACGGATCTGATTAAAAAAAGGCAAAATATGGATGAATATATAGGCGTTTTGTTTATCCATCATTTTTACAAGCGGCCAGAGTTCACTTACCGTTTTCAGCAGAGCATCGGTATCACTGGCAATTTCAAAGTCGAATTCTTTCAGCAAAGCACTTACTTCGGTAAAAAAAATTTCCAGTTCAAAAGGCCTGAAGAACTTTCGTGCATCTTCTTCTACCCTTTTCTGTTTGCGGATTTCCTTCACGACACTTTCCACGTTTTTCCTCGTTGCACCCAAAGATGGCGGGTGGAAAAGTCCTTCCGGCAGATAATCGTAGATACCTTCCCTATAGGTTTCTATAATAAAAACTTCTTCGTCGAAACCAAGGTAATCGCTGGTAATACTTTTAATATCTTTAAGATAGGCCCGGTCATTGATGCCGATTCGCTGGATAAATATATTGCTTACTGCTCTGTGATATTTCAAGAGGTTTACTGCTACAGCTTCTGCTTTGAAATCTGTTTGCAGTTTATTGTAATGCATCTCTACAATATTGTTCTCATACATAGTGTCTGCTGTGATTTTGGCTTATAAAAATACTATATCTCAAATTATTGAAAAAATAATTGTTGATTAATTTTATTCTAAAATAGTAAATAATTACGAGTAAAAGAAGAAACGGCAAAAATAAGGTTAAGACTGAGGTTGAGATTAAATTACATGAATTAGTTCGCACTAAATTTAACCTACCTTATCCTTGACCGAACCTTAATCTAAAATTGAAATTAAGATTTGATTAAATCTTCCACTCCTTTTCTCTACCTTAATTTTAACCTCAAAATTAACCGTATCTTTGCATCCTGAAAATGTTATTTACAATGAAAAGTATTTATTCTAAAATTTTGGTTTTAGCATTCATGGCATCTTCGCTGTATTCATATGCGTGGGGATTGACAGGGCACAGAATTATTGCGGAAATTGCCGAAAATCACCTTTCTGGGAAAGCAAGGCGGGAAATTAAAAAAATGATGGGGAGAGAACGGCTGGCTTATTGGGCCAACTGGCCGGATTTTATTAAATCTGATACAACAGGT
Organism: Chryseobacterium sp. PET-29; assembly: GCF_025736815.1. Taxonomy (NCBI): domain Bacteria; kingdom Pseudomonadati; phylum Bacteroidota; class Flavobacteriia; order Flavobacteriales; family Weeksellaceae; genus Chryseobacterium; species Chryseobacterium sp. PET-29. Next base: position 1,033,516 of record NZ_CP107053.1, read on the forward strand.
GCCTGGAAACAGGCTTCATCGTGGCATTATGTAAATATCGATCCGCAGACTGATTTCAAAATTTTTGAAGAAAAACTGAAAGGACAGGCCGGACCAAGTTTATATACTCAGGTGAATGTTCTTTCCAGTCAGATCAAAAATGAAAAAACTGCTGAGAAAGACAGAAAAATTGCTTTGATTTTCCTTATTCATATTATGGGTGATCTTGCGCAGCCTTTGCATGTAGGGAGAGCGGAAGATCTGGGAGGAAATAAAATTAATGTTACTTACTTTGGAGATAAGACCAATTTGCATTCTGTCTGGGATGGAAAACTCGTAGATTCTCAAAAATACAGCTATACCGAGTATGCAACATTATTAGACATTAAATCTGATGCAGAAGTAAAGGAAATCCAGAAAGGTACTCTTGAAGACTGGCTGTATGATTCTCATAAAATTGCCAATACAATTTATGCACAGACCCCAAATGATTCCAAACTGTCTTATGACTATCAGTATAAATTCAATAATACGATGGAAAGACAACTTTTATACGGTGGATTACGACTGGCAAAATGGCTGAATGATCTTTTTTAAAGATGAACTTAATGTAAATAGTCAATTACTATTTGTTATAATATTGAAGCGAAACTTTGGTTTCGCTTTTTTTAATCTATTACCTGTAATTTGTCATGCTGAAAGCATCTCAACGTAATTTTTTAAGCTTGGTTAGATCCTTTCAGGATGACAAATATTGTGGATGTGGTTACTAATTTTACATTTAATAGGATAACTACCACCCTAGCCCCGATTGAAGCTTTGTTTAAGCTCATTTTTATATTTTCGGCAGGCAAAGTACATGCCGCCGAAAATATAAAAATAGCGAGTGCGGAAAGCGGGAAGAAGCTCCTAATAATAGAACAATTCTAAATTAAAAGCTCATTCAATTAAGGCTTAAAAAATAAAATTCCCTGAATAACATTTCTAAAGTAATGCTGGAATTAAAATCGCCTTAAAGAGTGCAGAACGCATAATTTACAATTATTTTCCCAGATGTAATTTAATTCAATAAAAATTAATTGAAATATTTGTAACCTTTTGCTTATCTCCAACGTATAATAGTATAGAAACTCTTTTTTGAGGAAAAAATAGATGAGACAATTAAAAATCACTAAGCAGGTAACCAATAGGGAAACTGCTTCATTAGACAAGTATTTGCAGGAAATTGGTAAGGTTGAATTGATTACTGCGGATGAAGAAGTAGAATTAGCACAAAGGATCCGTGCCGGTGACAGAGCCGCGTTGGAAAAATTAATCAAGGCTAACCTTCGTTTCGTAGTATCGGTGTCTAAACAATACCAAAATCAGGGTCTTTCTTTACCGGATTTGATCAATGAAGGTAATCTGGGACTTATGAAAGCGGCAAAAAGGTACGATGAGACTAGAGGTTTCAAATTTATCTCTTACGCAGTTTGGTGGATTCGTCAGTCGATCTTACAGGCTTTGGCAGAACAGTCGAGAATTGTAAGATTACCATTGAACAAAATCGGGTCTATCAATAAGATCAACAAAGCTTACGCTCACCTTGAACAGGAAAATGAAAGACCGCCTTCACCGGAGGAATTGGCAGAAGTTCTTGATATGAGTGAGGAAGATATTAAGGAATCGATGAAAAATTCCGGAAGACATTTGTCTATGGATGCACCTTTGGTAGAAGGAGAAGATTCCAATCTTTACGATGTATTACGTTCAGGAGAATCACCGAGTCCGGATAAAGATCTGATGCTTGAATCGCTACAGATTGAGATCGAAAGAGCATTAAATACACTTACACCGAGAGAAGCAGACCTGGTAAGGCTATATTTCGGACTGAACGGCAAACATCCGATGACCCTTGAAGAAATCGGTGAAACTTTTGACCTTACGAGAGAAAGGGTTCGCCAGATCAAAGAAAAAGCGATCAAGAGATTGAAACACAACACCAGAAGTAAGATTTTAAAATCTTATCTGGGTAAATAATTTTTAAGTTAAATACATGGCGGAGCTTGATTTTCAGGCTCCGTTTTTATTTTGCAAACTATGGAAATGTATTTTATTTTAAGCGCAATGGTTTGCTTTTTCATATTTGGAAATCTGGCAATTCATTTACATTATAAGAAAAAGCATAAAGCTTTCTTACAATCTTTAAAAGGAAAACAATACATTCTATTCAAGAAACTTGATATGGAAATGGAATCTGTTGCCAAACTCGCTTACAGATATCAATTCAACAAGGCAGATATTGTTATTTTAGATCAGGAAATATTCATTATGCTTTTTACAAAACCCTTCGGCATGGCTCAGCCGATTTTACACATCAGCAACAGTGACGAATTTTTTCAACATGTTCCCAAAAAAATTCCTTTTGATTCTAAATTTAGCGTAAATGGAAAATTAAGAATAAAAGGTAGTTTCGGACAGGGACTGATGCACGCGCAGTATAAAATATTTATTGATTTTAATACCGTTGATTTCGATTTGAACTCAATTATATAGTTGAAGATGTTTTTATATTAATGATTATAAAACATTGAAATGCAGAAGAATCTACTATTTATATTAAGCATTTTATTACTTAATTGTTGACTTTACATTCCCGCACGACAACATTGATTTCCCGTAATACGGATTAATAATCTTTGATTCATCACTCAGCCAGCTTCCTTCAGCCATCGGACAATATTGAACATATACCGGATTTTGTGATACTTTAAATTCTTTTGCCAATGCTATCATTTGATCAGATAATTGATAAAAAGATTTTCTCTGAACTGAAATATTTTTGGAAGTTGCAATAATTTTAGCGTCTTCTCTAAGCGTATTTAATTCTTTTTCAGAAATTATTTTATTATTGACTTCTGAAGAGGATTTAATAAACTGGGATGCCGCTTTTGATGCTTTTTCAGCGTCATCGGAAGCCAGGGCCGTTTTAATGGTAATATAGTTTTGATACAACACGGAAACCTGTGCATTCTTTTTAGACTGTGCTGAAGCCGAAATTATGGAAAATACAGTTAATACAACTGCAATGACATATTTTTTCATTCCTTAAATGATAAATTATTAATGAACAAATATAAAAATATATAGGGTATTGTTGTTATAAAATTTTGTAAGGTTGTTACACAATTCAGAAAAAAAGAACCTCTTACCAGAAGTTCTTTTATATTCATTATTTGATTCTAAATTCAAGTTTTACATTGAAAAACCTTCCGGTAAGGCGTACCGGAACCGGATACATAAAATTGGTATTGGCATCCGTAATCCATTGGTTGGCCACCGTATTTCTGATATTAAAGGCATTAAATACCTGAACACCTAAAGTAAGTTCTTCAAAATTCTCCCAGAATCCATAAGTATTTTTCTTTTCTTTAGGATCAATAAATGCATAAGAAAGTCCAAGATCTACCCTTTTGTAAGATGGCAATGTCTTCTGATACTGATAGGGATCAGTAAGCATCGGTGCTCCCGTAGGAAGGCCCATTGCGTAGACAAGAGTTAAGTTAACACGCATAGCAGGAAATCTCGGCATATAATCCTGATAGAACATCGCAAACCTGAATCGCTGGTCTGTCGGTCTGGGAATATCCCCTTTCCCGTCGATATTTTCATATACTCTTGCATAGCTTGCAGACAGCCATGAATCTACACCCGGAACAAATTCCCCAAAAAGCCTGGTATCAATTCCGTAGGAATATCCTGAAGCATTATTTTTTCCTGTATACCGTATTCTTACATTGTCCATATAATAAGGAATCAGGTCATTCATTTTTTTATAGTACAGTTCTGTTGTCAATTTGAACGGCCTGTCATACATATAAAATTCATAGTCGTTGGCTAAAATAGCCTGTATGGATCGCTGAGATTTTATAGAAGAATTGAAGTTGCCTTCAAGGTCTTTAATTTCCTTATAGAAAGGCGCCTGATAATAAATTCCTCCCGAAAGTCTGAACAACATATCCGTATCCCAATCCGGCTTAATGGCAAACTGAGCTCTTGGAGAAAATATGGTTTCATTATTAAAACTCCAGTGGGCAACTCTAGCTCCGGCATTTACAAATACTTTATTGCTGCCCCAGAAAAATTTCTGGGAATATTGTGCATACGCAGACATCCTTGTAGGCTGGATATGGTTTCTGCCTGCAATATTGTACATCAGATTTAAGTCGCCTGCATTTCTGGGATCGATAAATGCTTCGTGCGGAAGACTGTATCCTGCAGAATCTACAAGCCGCCATTCATTGGTAAAATCTTTAAGATTTTCTTTTTCATATTTGAATCCTACTTCAACATCCGTATTCACGTTTGGTGAGAAGCGCGTCCTGAACTGTGCACCGTATGTTTTTACAAAAAGGTCATTCCGTGCATGCTCAATCTGCCCCCCTGCATCGTATGATGTTACCGGATCTCCGGTTACCGGATCAAAAGTCTGCAGAACGTACGCCGAAGCAATACTGTAATATTCTCTTTCACGGTTTTGATAAGCAAATGCATCAAGGGTAAATCGCCATTTGTCCGTGGGCTTGAAATTCAATGATGCGGTTCCCATCATATTTTTATACTTATCATCTTCACGACCTCCATAAGCAACATTCAGCTTGAGAGGCTGCTGCAGGCTTCCGAAATCCACTTCCCTTTCTTTTGGAATCATTTCATAATCATTATTAGAGTAGAATCCTATGAAAGACAGTGTTAACTTCGGACTGAAATGATAATTCAGATACGTCTGAAAATCCATATACTTCGGATTGAAATCCGTATCCTCCTTTAATGTGTTAAGAACAAGATTGGTATTCCTGTACCGGGCTGAGAACAAAGCCGTTAATTTCCTATTTCCTTCCTTATCCTTTCCTGCGGCAAAACCTGTGGTAAGTCTTCCGCCGATTAAGCTTCCTTCTCCTGAAACCTCGAATTTTTCAGGTTCACGGTAATAAATATTTAGTGCCGAAGACATCTTGTCCCCATATCTGGGTTCAAAGCCGCCGGCAGAGAAGTTTACCGTAGAAACCATATCCGGATTGATAATACTAAGCCCCTCCTGCTGAGAATTTCTGATCAGGAAAGGTCTGTAAATTTCAATATCATTGATGTAGATAAGGTTTTCATCGTAGTTTCCGCCACGAACCATATACTGTGAAGAAAGTTCCGTATTTGAATTTACGGAAGGTAATGTTTTGATAATTCCCTCAATACCTCCGGAAATACTCGCAACATTCTGAGCATCTTTGGCCGATATTTTCACCGTAGTAAGGTCATTGGTTTTTCCTGTCACTTTTTTCTGAAACACCACTTCTTCAATATTCGCGGTTTTCATCGTATCCTTCTTTTTTCTTACCTGGGAGAATACTAATGCAGGAACCATAAGGCTCAATGGTAAAACTAGTTTTTTCAAAAGAAATGTTTTAAAATTTCAAACGTGAATATATAAATTTTATTTTAACTTATTTATACTTTGTTAACATTTATTAAGATCGCTTTAAATGTTATTTCAGTAAGGTAAAAATGCCAATTAAAGTATTGCTTCTCTTACCCGCGTTAATTTTTGTAACAGATCTTCCAAAAGATCAAGTCTCAGCATGTTCGCGCCATCAGACAGAGCGGTTTCCGGTGTAGGATGTGTTTCGATGAAAATTCCGTCTGCACCTACCGCAATTCCGGCTTTTGCCACCGTTTCTATAAGATCCGGCCGGCCTCCTGTAACACCTGAGCTTTGATTAGGCTGCTGCAAGGAATGCGTAACATCAAGAATCACCGGGGCGTAATTTCTCATCGTCGGAATTCCCCTGTAATCTACAATAAGATCGGTATATCCGAAGGAATTTCCTCTTTCAATAATCGCCACTTTCTGATTGTCGGAATCTGTTATTTTCTGAACTGCAAATTTCATGGATTCAGGGGAAAGAAACTGTCCTTTTTTAAGGGTCACACATTTCCCGGTTTCTGCAGCAGCAACCAGCAGATCGGTCTGACGAACCAAGAATGCAGGAATCTGCAGTACATCTACATATTGTGCAGCCAAAGCAGCATGTTCATTTTCGTGGATATCCGTTGTTGTCGGAATATTAAAAGTCTCTCCTACTTTTTTAAGAATTTCCAGCGATTTTTCTTCACCAATTGTCGTGAAAGAATCTACCCTGCTTCGGTTGGCTTTTTTAAAACTTCCTTTAAAAATGTACGGAATATTGTATTTATTCGTAAGTTCCACAACTTTTTCGGCAATCCTTAGCGCCATATCTTCGCCTTCAATAATACAAGGACCTGCGATGAGAAAAAAGTTTTTTGAATCTTTGTGATGAATATTATCTAAGTATTGAATCATTTTCTTTAAATTAAAAGTTCAGTAAAAATACTGAGAAAGTTTCAGAATCAGAAATAATTTATATCAAATACTGAACTCCTTCCTGTTTATAAAAAAATGCCTGAATCTTTTTCGATTAAAAACCAGCGCAGCTTTTGATCAAAACCTAAGCACCTTTTAGACAAAACCTAAGCACCTTTTGGATAAAACCTGCGCAGGTTTTTATCATATTCTTGTATCCTTTTCTATAGTCTGAAATTATTCATGAATAAATTAATGCCTTAAAGCTAAATAGTTTGATTTTCTATATAGAAAAAGAGATTATTACAAGTGCTGTATTGTTTATAATTTTTGAATCGAGACGTCACTATGGTCGGATTTTTGAATAGTAAACTGTAATTTTTATCAAATCACTAAAATATAAAATTATGTCAACAGAAAATCTTACTCACCAGGACGCTATTAAAAAAATCAAGGATTTATCCGAAAGTGCAAAAATCTGTATGTTTTGTACGGAGCTGGAGACGCTCCCTATCAATTCAAGGCCAATGACTCTTCAGGAAACGGATGACGAAGGAAATCTATGGTTTATCAGTGGTGATACAAGCAACAAAAATTTTGAAATTAAAGATGATAAAAGAGTTCAGTTGTTCTTTATGAATAACGGTGACTATCAGTATCTTTCGGTTTTTGGGAATGCTACCATTTACAAAGACCGTTCAACCATTGAAGATAAGTGGTCACCAATGGCAAAAGCATGGTTTGAGGAAGGAAAAGATGATCCTAATGTTTCCATTATCCGTGTAGAACCTACAGAATCTTATTACTGGGATACTAAAGTAGGCAAACTCGTAAGTCTTGTTAATTTTGTAACCGCTGCTGTTACCGGAAATACAACGGATAACTCAGATGGTGTTGAAGGAAAGGCACAGGTTTAAATCACCTTCATAAAAGTTAATAAATAAACCCGTTGTGCATTTGGAAGAATTTGATAGTAGTTTCTTCAGTTCGAGTGTTTTTCGCAACAAAGTGGAGAAAAAATGTATCGAGAATGGATTTATCTTCAAAATTGAAAACTTTTCGATACGATTTTTTTCAAAAATCTACTCAAAGTGACGAAATGAATCAAATATACAAAACGGTTTAAATACAATAAAGGCTGCATTAAAATGATGCAGCCCTTTTTTAATTAGAATTGAGGAAACTAAGGTGTTTCATTATGTGGCATATCCACCGGTTTGGATTCCGGAGAACCTTTTTCCCTAAGCCAGATGGAGAGAATTACCAGTGAGGCCACGGCGAGAAATTCGCTTTGCCAGTTCTGGAAAGATTCAAACCAAAAACGGGATTCGGTGATATATTCTGTTGCAGTAGTCGTAGGTTTTTCTTTTGAGATCTGCTCTTCATTATAATCTTTCAGGCTTCCGTAAAAATGAAGTGAAAAACTGATGATAAACAAGAGAGCAAAAGCCAGGGATAAAGAATGTTTATAAATCTTCAGCCAGATTCCGCCTTTTTTAACGGGCCATGGAGCATTAGCGTGAGGAACAGGCTCTTTGTCTACATCTTCCTCTCCTTCCAGTGATTTTGATTCACTTGAGCCTTTCTGACGAAGTGAAACCGTTAAAACAACATACAGCATCATCTGTAAAAATTCACTTTCCCAGTTTTCAAAAGTAGCCTGGATAAAATGTCCGCTGTGAACATATTGTCCGATACTTAATGCAGCCTCTCCGTTTTCAGCCAATTCTTTATTTTCTGTTTTCCAGCCCGTAAAAAATTGTGCAGCAAGACAGGAAATCATAAAGATAATCAAAACAATACTCAAACTGTTTCGATATAAAAACCCTTTTTTAGACATAACCTTATTGTTAATTTTCTGAATCTGTATCTACTCTCGGAAGATCTTTCACCGTAGGTCCGGTAAGAAGTTTTCCGTTGACGTTAAACCTTGAACCGTGGCACGGACAGTCCCAGCTGAGTTCTGCGCTGTTCCACCGTACTTCACATTTGGCATGAGGACAGGTGCTTTTTACCAAATGTACTTTTCCGTTCGTTTCTTTGTATAAAGCATAGGATTCACCTTCATATTTCACAACTTTTGCTTCACCCTCTTTTACTTCTGCCAACGAATTAATCTTTTCTGCAAAAAGTTTGTCTTTAATAAAGTCATAAGCGACCACTGCATTTTCTTTGACAAAGTCGGCAAAGCCCGCAATAGGTTTTATTCTGGACGGGCTGAAAGCATTTTCGTATTTACTGCTTCCCGTAACAATAAGATCTGATAAAATCTGTGAAGAAATGGTTCCGAATATCATCCCGTTTCCTCTGAATCCGGTTGCCGTAAAAATCTTTCCGCTGCTTCCCGGAAGTTTTCCTATATACGGAAATCCGTCTACCGGTTCATAGTATTGGCTGGACCAGCTGTAATAAGCTGTTTCCACATCAAAATATTTCCTTACATAATTTTCCAGGCGCGAAAAACATTCGCCCGTATCTTCTTCGTGGCCGGTTTTGTGATCTTCACCTCCTGCGATAAGCAGTGTCTGCCCTTCAATTTCCTGGGTTCTGTAATAATGGTAAGGATCGATAAGATCATATCCCAGATCTTCAGGATATTTGCCGTTTTTAAGGCTGAAGGCAATAGCATAGCTTCTGTAAGGTGCATTGGTAATATGAAGAACACTGAGTCCGGGTGGAATATGGGTAGCATACACCACATTTTTAGCTTTGATTTCTCCTTTGGATGTTTCTAAGGCAACATAATTTTCCTGTTCATCGTGGCTTTCACAACGGCAGTCTTCCTGAATAATCCCGCCTAAACTGATGAATGCTTCACAAAGTCCTTTAATATATTTTATCGGATGAAACTGTGCTTGGTCAGGAATAGTCACCGCTTTTTTAAATGGTATCGGAAAAGGAATTTCATCTACATAATTCATGGTATGGCCTACTTTTTCGGCACCTTCCACAATATCGGCAAGCTCTTTCTCCTGTTTTTCGTCTAAAGCGAAGAGATAAGCGATCTTTCTCTGGAAATCGCAGTCTATTTGATATTGCTGTATATTGTTTTCTATAATCCGAATGGCTTCCTGACCTGTATCTGCCAGCAATTGTGCATTTTCCTGTCCGAAATCGCTGATGGCCTGATTAAAGGTAGTATCAAAAAAATCATTAAGGTGTGCGGTTGTTCCGCCGGTTGTTCCGAAACCGATATTGGCAGCTTCCAGAAGAATGCATTTCTTTCCGGCCTGCTGCAGCTTTAGGGCAGTAGAAATGCCGGTGATTCCTCCACCAACTACTGCGACATCGTAGAGTTGCTGAAGGTCGGCATCCGAGGAAAATTTCCTGATTTCTTCCTGCCATATACTTTTTCTTGCCCCGTCTCTGTACATGATTTAGAATTTTGGTTAAACTTACTTGATCTGCAGTGTATCTTTTTCAGATGTACTGCCATTGTTTTTGTTGGTGCCGGAATTGTTTCCGTCATACTTGTTTTTAGGTTCGTCTTCGTCAAAATCACATTTGCATGATGACAGTGCGAAAAGACTTATAATCCCCAGCAATAAAGTAGTAGTTTTCATAATTATTAGGTTTTGATTATCCGTTAACGACAATACCACCGTTTGGATGAAGTACCTGTCCCGTAATCTGCGCGCCGTCTTCACTTGCAAGAAACAAGTAGCTTGTAGCCACTTCTTCCGGTGTTGCATTTCTTTCGAAAGGCGGCTTGTTCGGATCGTCTTCTTCTTCCCCGAAAGTTTCTTTGGTTAATGGCGTGGCTACCGGTCCCGGAGCTACAGCATTGACGCGAATGCCTTTCGGTTTCGACTGTAAAGCCAAAGAGCGTGTAAAAGAAACAATCGCTCCTTTTGTAGCCGAGTAATCCAGGAGTTCTTCATGTCCCTGATAGGCTACCGCGGATGTTGTATTGATGATAGAACTTCCCTGTTTTAAATGAGGAAAAACAAGTTTTGTCAAGAGGATCATTCCTATAATATTGGAATTGAACGTGGTTCTGATATTCTCTTCCTCAAGATCAACAATATTGTCCGATGGAATCTGTGTTCCCGCATTATTGACAAGAATATCAATTCCTCCAAATTCGGAAACTATTTTTTGGGTGGTCTCTTCACAGAATTTATAATCATTAACATCTCCCTTATAAATAGAAGCTTTTCTCCCCAGGTTTTCAATTTCTGATTTTACTTGTTCTGCATCTTCATCATCAGAATAATAAATAATGGCAATATCTGCTCCTTCTTTTGCAAAAAGTAATGCTACTGCCTTACCAATTCCGCTGTCTGCTCCTGTGATGAGTGCTGTTTTATTTTCTAATTTTAAATTTGCCATAATAATCTATTTTTCATTGACCGGTTTTTGCATTTCTCCCATTCTGTGTGCGGCCATGCTGTCTGTTGCAATATTGGACATGGCTACGGTGAGTTTATTTTTTAATCCCGAAACAACTTTGTCATCACCATTCATTAAGGCATTAAAACCATCAATAGCTACTTCTTCCGGTGATGCAAGATTGTCTTTATCTTCCAGGATCTTACTTTCATTCATATCTGCTTTATTGAAGAAATCGGTATCCGTAGGCCCGGGTAATAAGGCTGTTACTGTAATTCCGGTATCTTTCAATTCTTCTCTAATGGCTTCCGACCATGATAAAATAAATGCTTTGGTCCCATGATACACCGAATGCCACGGACCCGGAGCCTTACTTGCAATAGAAGCCAGATTCAGGATCTTTCCGGAACCTTTCGGTAAGCGGTCTTTCAAAAACATTTTGGTCAAAATAAGGACAGAAACGATATTCAGATTAACAATATCCACTTCACGGTGCAGATCCGTATCCTGAAATTTTCCATAAACGCCCTGCCCTGCATCGTTCACAAGGATTGAAGGACTGATACCATTTAATTTTAATTCAGAATATAAAGAATAGGCGTCTTCTTCAATAAAAAGATTTTTAGCGATGGTAATTACATTAATGCCGAAACTTTTAAATTCATCGGCTCTTGTTTTCAGCTCATCATGATTGCGGGCAACCATCACAAGATCATATCCGTTGCTTGCAAACTGTTTTGCAAGCTCATAACCGATCCCACTGGTTGCTCCCGTAACCAGCGCATATTCATTTTTTCTGTTCATAGACCTTACTTTAGAATTAATAACTGATTGATCTCACTTTTAAAACATCCTAAAATAAATTCAGTATAATACAACTGGGCATTTAAGGCCTGTGTCTTAGGATGAAGTTCGAGCTTTTTCGTTAAAATAATCTCTCCTTTGTAAGAAAATGAAAAGAAGGCAAAAATTTTGTATGAAGAATTGCGTATAGGGGTACAATACCCTGTTGTTGCAATCGACCAGTCGGATTCGAAAAGTTTTGCAACATTGAGGGCCATTGTTTCAGCTATATTTTCTGAAACACAGTCGCATTCTTCTGCTTCATGTGCATCGACTCCCAATAACCTTACTTTTTCCTGCAAGGTGTATGAAGTAAGGCCGCCTTTGTAAAACATTAAAGCGTTGGGCATCTGTGAGAAAGCAAGCTGTAAACATCCTGAGGTAACGCTTTCTGCAACTGAAATCGTTTCATCAGTGGTCATTAATGACTGGCTGATATACTCCAGAAGATTTTTTTGAAATTCCATAATTCTAATATTTAGTGTGTTAGTGTGTATTTTTTTTTAAGACGTGAAGTCTTACGGGGATCAAGGACCTCTTTTACATCCGTCTGCTTTTATCAAAGATTTCGTATCCTTTTGAAACCTCTTCAAGTGAAAGCTGATGGGGATAATATCATCCAGTTTTACTCTGCCGCTTTGCACATGATCCATCAATTCATCAATAATTGCATGAACGTTGCACTGGCCGGCCTTGATAGTAATACTTTATCAAAAATCTGTCCAAGTTTGAAATTATCATAATTTACCGGATAAACATCTAAAATTGGACGATACCTCCCCTTCTTACTGCCTTCCTAATTATTTTCTGGCATTTCTTTCTATTTCAAGATCCCAGACTCTGTGATTTGCAATTGCTGTAATAAATTTATCTGCAGGATTTTCATCTTCAGCGATAACGATAGCAGGATCGATATGATCTTTCATGCTTATATTACTGTTCATATATAATGGTTCGGTCCCTTCGCCAAAATAAATGGCTTTACAGTGTTTGTATGCTTCGTTGATATAATTCAGAGCAGGCTGCTTGTTTTCGGGAGTCAGTAATTCTTTGGTGGAATTTTCTCCTGCCGCAATGTAAAGAGCATCAAAGGAAACGCTGGAATTGCTTGTTAAAGAATGTTTCGGAATAAGTGATGAGCCGTCACTTACCTTTACGGGAGCCATACTTGTTCCGATGATCTCTACCACTGCATTTTCTGCTTCCAGCTGAGTTTTTAAATCATTAATTGCTGCTGCATCTGCCCCGTCTCCCATAATAAAGCCGATCTTTCTGCCCATAATGGTATCTTTAACGGTATTCTGCATGCTTAATGCTTCTGAAATTTTTGTTTCAGGTTCTCTTTCTTCGCTTTGTAACGTTGAAGGATCTGCGTCTGCAGGAATACTTTGATTCGGGAAGTTGAGTTCTTTTACTTCAACCCCTACTTTAGCCGCAACTTTTGAAGCAAGAGCTTTATCAACAAAAGCAAGCTGGCTTACCATTCTCTCTCTGATTGCAGGGATGGTCACTTTTGAAAGCTCAAAAATCAGTGCATTCTGCAAGTGCATTTTTTCCGGCATCGACTGGCTATTGTAGAATAATTTGGCTTGTGAATAATGATCTACAAAGCTTTTGCTTCTTTCTCTTACTTTAGCTCCGGAAACTCTTGCTTCCTGGGAAACAAAACCTCCTTCTTTCATCATTGCCTGGAAAGGACATCCTCCGCCGATTGAATTCGGTTCATAGCTTACTTTTCCTTTCGCGATCTGTTGTCTCATATAACCATCTCTCTGGTTATTATGAACAACATTTACGGATCTGTTGATAGGGATTTCATGGAAATTAGGGCCACCTAATCTGATAAGTTGTGTATCGGTATAAGAAAACAGTCTTCCCTGAAGGAGCGGATCATTAGTGAAATCAATTCCGGGAACCACATGTCCGGGATGGAAAGCAATCTGTTCCGTTTCAGCAAAAAAGTTTTCCGGATTTTTATTTAATGTTAATGTTCCGATAAGCTGAACCGGAACTTCTTCTTCGGGTACAATCTTAGTAGGATCAAGAAGGTCGAAATCATATTTGAATTCATCTTCTTCAGGAATCAGCTGTACTCCGAAATCCCATTCCGGGAACATCCCGTTTTCAATAGATTCCCAAAGGTCTCTTTTGTGGAAATCAGGATCAACTCCCGAGATTCTCTGAGCTTCATCCCACGCTACAGAATGTACTCCTAATTTCGGTTTAAAATGGAATTTCACAAAGTGTACTTTTCCTTCATCATTAATTAATTTAAAGGTATGAACTCCAAATCCTTCCATTCTTGAAAAACTTCTCGGGATTGCCCGGTCACTCATCAGCCACATGATCATGTGCATGCTTTCAGGCATTAAAGAGATAAAATCCCAGAAGGTATCGTGTGCAGACTGCGCCTGCGGTATTTCGTTGTGAGGTTCCGGTTTTACGGCATGTACAAGATCCGGGAATTTAATAGCATCCTGAATGAAGAATACAGGCATATTATTGGCGACAAGATCATAATTTCCTTCATCAGTATAAAATTTTACGGCAAATCCTCTTACATCCCTTGCAAGATCAGTACTCCCCCTGCTTCCGGCAACCGTTGAAAATCTTACGAAAACAGGAGTTTCTTTTCCGACTTCGGATAAGAAATTGGCTCTTGTGAATTCTGCGAGGCTTTTGGTAAGTTTAAATACGCCGTGTGCTCCTGATCCACGTGCATGAACTACTCTTTCAGGAATTCTTTCATGATCAAAATGGGTAATTTTTTCTCTTAAAATAAAATCTTCAAGCAAAGTAGGACCTCTGTCTCCCGCTTTCAGGGAATCCTGATTGTTATTGATTTTCAGCCCCTGATTGGTCGTCAGCTTTTCATTTTCATTGGATGTCATGTGAGCTTCCAGCTGGTTCAGTTTTTCGTTGTTCGGTTTGTTGTCTTTCATAATTCTTTATATTTGGTGTGGTATTTTTTAGTTTAAATAAACTATTCAGAAATAATAGAATTTTATCATTAGCTATTTTTAGATTTAAGAAAAGCCATACAGAAAGCTCCATATGGCTGATATTATTGTATGATTAATCTTCCTGTTCCGCATCAAAATTGATGAAGGTTTCAGCGATTTCCGTCAGTTCATAATCGGTATCTTCTTCTTCCTGTAATGTTTTTTCAAGCAGGTCTGCCGCTTTATCATGCCCCATGGTAATAGCCAGCTGTGCCAGTCCGCCATAGGTTGCGATCTCATAGTGTTCAACTTTTTGTGCAGCGATAATTAAGGCAGCGTCCCGTGTCATGGAACCTTCTTCCGTGGATTTGATGATTTCTTCACCTTCTTCGATGATCCCTTTTATAGCCTTACATTCTTTTTTCTCAGGCATTTCATTAATCAGCTTGAAAACTTTTTCAAGTCTGCTTACGTGTTTCCGGGTAAGCAGCTGGTGATCTTCAAAAGCTTCTTTCAGCTCGTCGGTGGTAGCTGCTTCCTGCATTGTTCCCAACGCTTCAATGATCGCGTTTTCTGCATAATACACATCTTTCAGTGCAGAAACGAAGAATTTGTGTAATGGAGAGTTTTGCATCTCATTTTGATCTACGGTAGCATTGTCTACCGAAGCTGTTTTTTTTGATGAACCTGTTGATCCAGTGGTGGATGATGATGTCCCAGTACCGTTAGTACTGTTATCTTTATTATCTAATGTTTTTGTTGCCATAATGTGAATGTGGTGTTTGATTTTAAAAGATTACCCCTTTAAAAAATTAATAAAGAGGTAATCATGGAAAAAGAATTATGAATTATTACGTCTGCCTCCAAATCCGGATCTGCCCGAACCTGAAGATCTTCCGCCGCCGTGAGAGGCCTGTCCGCCCATACGAGCGATTCTTGTACGTTCTGCCTTACTCATGGAAGCAAAACCTCTTCTTGATGATCCGTTACCAGAACCTGAATTGGAACCTCGACCTGAACCGCCATTATTTCCTGATCCTGATCCTGATCTGCCTGAACCGGAATTTGAGCCGGATCCTGATCCTGAAGATCTTCCACCTCCGTTCCTGCTTCCTCTTGGCCTGCCCGGATTATCATGTCTGTGATCATAGTTATCACTGTTTGAGTTTGATGAACCTGAAGATCTGCCTCTTCCTCCTGATCTTGATCCTCCGGAACCTCCTGAATTTCTTCCTCTTCCCGATGATCCTGATCCAGAACCAGAACCACGTCCTGATCCTCCACGAGAACCGCCTCTACCGCCTCCGGAAGTAAATCTTCCCTGGCTGTCTCTCTGCTGGTTTCCGTTTCCTGATCTTCCTCTGCCTCTTCCTCTATTATCGTCGTCATCGTCATCGTAGTCTTCATCTTCATAATCTTCATCATCGTAATCTTCATCATCATAGTCTTCATCGTCGTAATCTTCGTCTTCATCATCATCTTCGTCAAAGTAATCTTCATACTCTGAGAAATCATCATCATATTCTTCGTCCTGTGACGCATCGTTATAACCATGGTCATAACCTAACTGATAAATTTCTTCGAGATTGCTTGATGAACCGGAGTTTCCTCTACGATTTCTTGAATTTCTAGTGTTCATAACTGAATTTTTTATATTAATATTATAGTGATGGTATTGCCGGCCGTGACTAGTATTAGACAGCAATGAGTTTTGGTTAATTTACATGAACATAAAAGCTAAAGAGCTTAAGATGTACCCCAGTACGAGGCTTTAAGAATATGGATGAATTAATTAACTCAAATGTACGTTAGAATATATCACCATTTTATGACCCAAATCATGTTGAAAGATATTAATATAAAATTTTTCGGTCTTTTATGGTAAGTTTTCCCTGTTTTTCCATTTTTTTCAGAGTTCTGATTACGGTTTCCACCCTAAGACCGGTAAGATTGGCAATCTGTTGTCTGGTGAGTTCTACAGGGAAACATTGTCCGCAATCTCCGTCGTGATAGCTTTTAAGGTAATTGAGTAATCCTTCCAGGCGGATAACGGGGTTTTGTGAAGACATGTTTTGCAACATAATAGCCTTGAAATATAATCTTTGCGATAAGCAGGCATTCATTTCAAGGGATACATCGGGATTGTTTTTAAGAAGATTAAGAAAGTTGTTTTTGGAAAGTCTTATGAGTTCTGCATCAGCGATGCAAACAGCATTCATTACATAGAAATTTTCAACAAAAATCATGGCATCCCCGAAGCTTTGCTTTTCACCGACAATATTATGGATGAATTCCTTTCCTTCTTCGTTATAGCTGTTTAGTTTTACCTTTCCTTTAACAACCTGATAGTAATAAGCCGCATGGTCACCTTCTCTGTATATCATCTCATTATGCCTGTACAATTTATTTTCGGCACCGTATGAGAAAAGGAGTTCAGGCTCGATATTCATGCAGCTGACTGTTTTCATTTTTAAAAGTTTTTAAGACCGTATTAAATTAAAAAAAATTAGATTTAATACAAAATTTTCCTGTCTTTAATCTTTACAATTTTATCTCTTTCCATTATTTTAATGGTTCTGATGGCCGTTTCTACACAAAGACCTGTAAGACTTGCCATCTGTTGTCTTGTAAGTGGGATCATGAAAGAGTATTGTGATTGATTTTCCTGAAAACTTTTCAGATAATCCATTAATACCGTAAGTTTTGCTGTTGGGTTCTGGGATGATAGATTCTGTGCCATAATCAGCTTGAAATAAAGCTTCTGAGAAAGTGTTTTATTCATTTCAAATGAAATCTCAGGATACAATTTAATCAAATCAAGAAAAACCGTTTTAGGCAGCCTTTGGACAGAACATTTTGTAATGGCAACAGCATTGACAGGATATAGTTTATCAATAAAAAGTAATGATTCTCCTATACTTTGACCTTCTTCCAAAAGAGTCTGTATGATCTCTTTACCATCGTCGCTGTAATTATTCAGTTTTGCCTGGCCTGTTATGATCTGATAATAATATTTTGGCACATCTCCTTCGTTAAAAATAATTTCTCCAGGCTGGTAATGCCTGATAATTGCGCCTACTGAATGCAGAACTTCTTCTTTAATAACCATGTTAGCTGTTTTTAAATGTTAAATAGTGAGCATTCCTAGTAAATAGTATTGGTTAGTTCATATTAATATGAATGCAAATTTTGAACCTTATTGCATTTTGTTTAATCAATTTAATGTATTAATGTTTATGTTTTAATTTTTAATATCTATTTTCAATATAAAAATTATTAATTGTCAACATCATTAACTATTTGACATTATTAAATTCAATAATGATTTTTTGATATATAACTATAAAAAAGCCGTTTACTAATAAACGGTTAATTTTTTATCAGAAATAGGTATATTTTTTATCAGCTGTTTCAATAACAGTTGGTAGAATGGCTAGTAGTGGTTATTGTTAAGGTAATTTGCAATCTTCAGGATTCTGTCCGGAATCCGTTTGCAGTGATAAGCCGAATATGCTCTGGAATTGTAAATTTCATAATATTATATTTTGGTGTGTCTTTCAAAGTTAAATATATTCTATTAGAAAAAACATGATTATGATCATAAAAAAAGACCGATAGCTAGCTATGGTCAATTTCAATATTTTAGTCTATTTGCTGTCCGGAACAAAATTCTTTCTTGCAAGCTCCTTTCGTACGCGGCTCAGACTTTCGGGAGTAATTCCCAGGTAAGAAGCAATCATCCATTGTGGAACTCTCATCAGCAGGTCCGGATACATTTTTATAAATTTCATATAGCGTTCTTCAGCGGTTTCTCCTAATAAAGAATTGATTCTGTCCTGAAGGCTTTTTATATGTTTCTGGAGAAGAATATCGCTTTTTTCAAGACTGTTGGGGAACTCACCAATCAGCTTATTGATAAAATCAGGATGGAGGAGCAAAACTTCCGAATCTTCTACCGCTTCTATATAATAAATGGATTTTTCATTGAAATAAAGACTGCTACGGTCTGAAATAAGCCAGCTTTCCGGAGCAAACTGAATAATATGTTCTTTGCCGTTTTTATCAATAGAATACATTTTGAGCAATCCTTTTTCAACAAAATAAATGTATCTGCATATTTCGCCGTACTGCAAAAGAAACTGGTTTTTAGGTATTTTCTTTACTTCATAATGCAGACTACACAAATTCACTTTTTCTAAAGGAACGTCCAGAACTTTGGATAAATAATTATTGATATTCTTCATTATACGATTTGGTCTGCCGATATATGTTGATGCGAAGCATTGCTGATTACTGTTCCGTTTTCAATCACCAGTAACTGGGGACTTTCATGTCTTATACCAAGATCCGAAGCTATTTTATTGGATAAGTCCCTGTGGGCAAGCAGATCCAAAAAATACAAGTCCGGTTTTTGGTCTGAGTTTTCAATTTCTTTTTCAAAATTCCTTAAAACCGTTTTACTGATAAAACAGCTTGTGGAATGTTTGAAGATGGCAATCTTCCTGGTGAAGGAATGTTCGATTGCTTTTTTAAGATTCTCTTCAGATTCTATATATTTCCAGAGCTGATTCTTTTCAGAACCTTCTTCTTTTCCACCGAATATTTTGTCAAAAAAACTCATACCTTAAATTGTTTTAGATGATGATGAAGATGTTTATATTCCAGAAATCCCCAATCTTTTTCTTTCATTAAACCGAAAAGAACATGGCGTCCCGGGAGATTATTATTCTTGTAACATGTGCTGTATTCTTCAAGCGTTTGCAGAAGGTTTTCTTTTTCTTCTTCAAAATCACATTCAAAATTAATAATAAGTTTTTGAAAAGTAGGCATATTTCTGGGAATTCCGTTATTAAAAACCTGAATCTCCCACTTGGTGATCTTTCCAACCATTGCAAACAAACGGTTAATTTCCGGAAGTTTTATTTTCCCGAGCGGAACCTGAAGCACATGATTACAGTGTCTCATCATCTGGCAGACATTCATTTTGCCCCACAGCGCATGGGAATTTTTGTCCAGAAGATGAATTCTGTTTATGATTTCTTCAAAACATTCAGGGTTATGAAGGCTTTTTTTTACCACCCTTTTTCTTTCTTAAGATTTTCGATATGAGCAAAATGATGGTTGCAATGCCAGGCGTACAAGGCAAGGCAATGTCTTAAATCATAGTTTTTGTTATGTTCCGGATGATGAAAGGTTCTTTCAAACTGCTTGTTGGTCATACTTTTCAACAATGTTGTCCACCTTTGGTGCGTTCCCCGGATCATTCTCATGGCAGGTTTTACAGGCATATTCAGGCTGTCCTGAAGTTCTGCCCATTTCGCTTCGTCATAAGGTTTTATTGTAGGATTTTCTTCTGTAAGCGCCAGTTTGAATCGGATGAAACTGTTGATATGGCTGTCTGCAATATGGTTTACCAGCTGTCGTACGGTCCAGCCTCCTGGTCTGTATTGGGTGTCAAGCTGATCATCGGAGAAGTCTTCAATCAGGTTTTTAAGTTTTCCGGGAAAATCTTTGATGACTTTTATATATTCGTCGAGTGTAATATCACAAATATTTTCAGGTACTTCAAAGGTACCTATAGGGAACTTTTTTTGTTCAATATCGTTCATTTTTTTATTGAGATTTAAATCGTTTTAATCACCGATTGTCCTGAAGTCCCGGAATGTAGAGAATTTCATAAATGTCTATTTGTCCGATAAATCTGATTTGGATGACTATTTGCTGTTTGTTTTTGTAAATTTATCAAAAATTCGAGAATTCTAAATATGAAAAAAGCGTTAATAATCGTAGATGTGCAGAATGATTTTTGTGAAGGCGGCGCACTGGCGGTTCCGGGAGCCAATGAGGTAATTCCGTACATCAATGCCCTGATGGAAGAAAATGAATACGATCAGATTGTTTTGACACAGGACTGGCATCCTGCTAATCATAAAAGTTTTGCCAGCAATAATGGCAGAAAAGTAGGAGAAAGTATTATTTTAAACGGCGTTCCGCAGTTCATGTGGCCGGACCACTGTATTCAGGGGACTTTTGGTGCAGAATTTCACAAAGACCTTAACAGAGATAAAGTTACCCACATTATCCAGAAAGGAAAAAATGTTGAGATTGACAGCTACAGCGGTTTTCAGGATAATAATCATTTCATGAAAACCGGACTTGATGATTTTTTGAAATATCATGATATTCAGCTCCTGGAGATTGTTGGCCTTGCTATGGATTATTGTGTAAAATATACATGTACTGATGCTGTAGACAACGGATATGTTACTTGTCTCCATTTTAACGGGACAAGAGCTGTGAATGTAAAGCCGGATAACGGCAGAGATGCAATCTATGATATGATTCAGAAGGGAGTAACTGTTCTCGGATAATCGAGATTGTATTTAATCCCTGATTTAAACATAAAAAAAACCGAAACAATGTTGTTTCGGTTTTTCTATTTATTTTGCCTGTTTGGCCTGAAGTTCAGCTTCTTTAGCTTTCATTTCATTAGCTTTAGCTGTATTTTTTGTTGTGTTGTAGACATCTTTCATAGTCTGAACAGCTGTAAGGTCATTCGGCATTGCCTGCAACCATTTTTCTCCGTATGGTAATGCTTTGCTGAATCTGTCCTTTCTTGCTTCAATAAGCTTTGTTGCTTCGTCTGGTTTTGTTTTTCTTAATGCATTGATTTCATTCACTGCTTTTTCATCATCACCAATTACGGCGTAAACAAGATTCTGGTAAGCATTTCCAAAGTCCGGCTTCAGTTCAATAGCTTTTTGTAATGAAGTAATAGCCTCATTTACCGTCGCTGGGTTTTTAGACTGGAGAACTCCTAGGTTATACCAGTTGGTAGCATCATTAGGATTTTTAGCCAATTGATCCTTAAGATTCTGCATAAACTGATCTGTTTTTCCGGATGCATACAATGCAGTTCCCTGATATTCTTTTAATTTAGCATTATTGGGAAACTTTGCCAAACCTTTCTCAATGATAGCCAGTGCTTCATCATTTTTCTTGGTATTCAGTAAAATCGTTGCTAAAGTTTCATAAAGATCAGATTCTACACTAGGCGATTGTTGAGTTTTGAAGTCAGAATAATCTTTGGAAGCTGTTTTCTTCAGTATTTCCCATGTTTTCTGATCATAACTTGACACCTGTCCTGTTTTATTATCTTTTGCAGTATAGGTTGTTTCAACGCCGGTATAGCCAGAGTTGATAAGATCGGTATATATTTTTGAAGCCTGCGGATAATCATTTGCCAAAGCATAATTAAGTCCTGCGTAATACATATATACTTTATTGTCCTGTCCATTCGATTTAAGTAAGTTGTAAACTTCCATAAACTTAGGAGCCGCTACAGCATAGTTTTTAGCATTATATGCATCCATTGCTGTTTTGTTAGCCTCTTGTAGCTGAGCGTTCACATCTCCTTTTTGTGCGAAAACAAAAGCTGATGCTACGATAGCCATCCCTAAAATTAGCTTTTTCATAATCACTATTTTATATTAATTATACAATTTTATTCTTCCGAATCAGAATTCTCACTGTCTTCTGCATTATGATCTGTCTGCGGAGCTTCTGTATCGTTTTCGTGGTTATCAGCTACTGTTCCTTCTATTTCTTCATTCTCTTCAGAATCTTCTACTTCTTTATCCATTGCTACTTTTGCAATAGCAGCAATTTCATCATTTTTCTTAAGGTTGATCAATCGTACACCCTGGGTATTTCTTCCCATTACTCTCATTTCATCCATTCCCATTCTAATGGCAACTCCGGATTTATTAATGATCATTAATCCGTCTTCATCCGTTACATTCTGGATGGCAATCAGATTTCCTGTTTTTTCAGTAATATTTAAAGTGATAACTCCTTTTCCCCCTCTATTGGTAATTCTGTAATCTTCTACGGCAGTTCTTTTTCCGTATCCTTTTTCAGATACTACCAGAACGGTTTCTTTTTCTACATCGTTTACCACAATCATCCCGATTACTTCATCATCATCATCCATTGCAATTCCACGTACCCCGATAGATCCTCTTCCTACTTCTCTTACTTTCTCTTCCGGGAAACGGATACATTTACCATTTTTAGTAGCAATCATAATCTGTGATGTACCATTGGTAAGATAAGCTCCTAATAGCTGGTCATTATCACGGATTTCGATGGCATTAACCCCGTTTACTCTCGGTCTTGAATACGCTTCCAGTGATGTTTTCTTGATGGTCCCGTTTTTAGTAACCATTACTACACTCATTTGGTTTACATATTCAGAATCTTTAAGATTATTGGTTCTGATGTAAGCTTTAATCTTATCATCCGGTTCGATGTTAATCAAATTCTGAACCGCTCTTCCTTTGGCCGTTTTGGAACCTTCAGGAATTTCGAATACTCTTAACCAGTAACATCTTCCTTTTTCTGTGAAGAACAGCATATACTGGTGATTGGTGGCGGAAACGATATACTCAAGGAAATCAGAGTCTCTTGTTGTTGCCGCTTTATTTCCTACACCTCCCCTGCTTTGAATTTTGTATTCTGAAAGCGAAGTTCTCTTGATATATCCGGCATGCGAAATGGTAAGTACTACAGATTCATTAGGAATAATATCTTCGATAGACATTTCACCTCCCGAATAATCGATTTCGGTTCTTCTTTCGTCACCATATTTTTCCTTAACTTCAATTAATTCATCTTTGATGATCTGGAATCTTCTTGGTTCATTAGCCAGAATATCTTCAAGATCAGCAATTTCTTTCATAATCGTATCGTACTCATCGCGGATCTTATCAAGCTCCATTCCTGTAAGACGGGCAAGACGTAAATCAAGAATTGCCTGCGCCTGGATTTCAGAAAGCTCAAAGGCCTCTATTAATCCTTCTTTTGCAGCCTGCGGATTGGCAGAGTGACGAATGATAGAGATGGCTCTGTCTAGTGAATCCTGTGTTCCGATCACTTTCATGAAACCTTCCAAAATATGAGCTCTTTCTTTTGCTTTTCTAAGCTCAAATTGGGTTCTTCTTACGATTACTTCATGACGGTGCTCCACAAAATGGTGGATGATGTCTTTCAGATTCAGCTGCTCCGGTCTCCCATGTACCAGCGCAATATTATTAACACTGAAAGAAGTCTGAAGTGAAGTATATTTATATAATAAGTTTAAGACAACATTCGGAATTGCATCATTTTTTAATTCATAAACAATACGAAGTCCTCTTCTGTCTGATTCATCTCTGATTTCGTAGATTCCCGGGATTTTTTCTTCCTTCACCAGTTCTGCCGTTCTGGCAATCATTTCGGCTTTATTTACCTGATAAGGAACTTCATTTACAATGATTGCATTTCTGTTTCCTATCTCTTCAAAAGCAACTTTAGCACGAAGGACTACTCTTCCTCTCCCGGTGTGGAATGCATCCCTTACGCCGTCATATCCGTAAATGATACCTCCTGTAGGGAAATCCGGAGCAATAATATGCTGCATCAGTTCATCAATAGTGATCTCCCTGTTATCGATGTAAGCACATATAGCATCCACCGATTCCGATAAATTGTGTGGTGCCATATTGGTGGCCATCCCTACCGCAATACCGGAAGTTCCGTTTACTAAAAGATTGGGGATTTTAGAAGGTAAAACCGTTGGCTCCTGCAAGCTGTCGTCAAAGTTATTCTGAAAATCAACCGTTTCTTTGTCTAAGTCTGAAAGTACTTCATCAGAAATCTTTTTTAATCTTGCTTCGGTATAACGCATTGCTGCCGGCGGATCACCATCCATTGAACCGAAGTTACCCTGCCCGTCTACCTGAGGATAACGAAGGCTCCAGTCCTGAGCCATTCTTACCATTGCATCGTATACAGAAGAATCTCCGTGAGGGTGATATTTACCTAAAACGTCTCCAACAATTCTAGCAGATTTTAAATATTTTCTATTAGAAAAAACCCCTAATCCATACATACCGTAAAGTACTCTTCTATGAACGGGTTTCAAGCCGTCTCTCACGTCAGGTAACGCCCTTGAAACGATAACAGACATCGAATAATCGATATAAGACGACTTCATTTCATCAACAATATTGATGGGAATCAGTCTTTCTCCTTCTTTTTGCATAAACAAATTTTATTATAATGACAGTCAGACCCTTAGCTGTATGTCTGAAAATTATTTTTTTTGAATTTTTATTAACGGGCTAATTTACGAAAAATTTGCCGATTTTTGCCGTAGAATTTTACTCAAAATATTAAAAAAATCATAAAATATGAGCGTATTAAGTATAACTTTCCACTGTACGAAAAACAATCTGGAAGAATGGGAAAATTATATCGATGAAACATTGATTCTGATGGCAGAAAATTTACTGGATGTCAATAAATATATCCTGTCTGAGGTGCATAGTGATTATATTGATGAAGGAAAAAATTATAATCTCCTGCTGGTTTTTGATAATGATGATCTAAGGGAAGACTTTGTACAAAGCGAACTTAAGAATATTGCAGAACGTGTAGAAGCCAGGTTCGGAACTGAAGTAATGATTTTTAATACTTTTTTGAATCCAAGAAAGACAAGATTTTAAATATAATAAAAGCCCGGAAAATTTCCGGGCTTGTTTTTTTATCGTCTGTGCGGTGGTTCCGGCGGCCTTGGCGGAGCCGGTGGTCTTGGAAGACATGAAGAAAGCGCGGCAAACAGCGCCAGCGCCAATAACATTTTGGATAAATTTTTCATAAAAACAGTTTTTGTGATTGATATATAGGTATCAAGCGGAATGCCAAATTATAAAGCAACTGAAACACAACTAAACGACAAAGCACCGGATAATCCGATGCTTTTTATTTTTTTTCATTTTCACCTGTGACGTCCATGTCCTCTGTGATGCCCGTGGCCAGGACCATGTCCTCTTTTCTCGTAGATATACACTTTCTTTGCATGTCCCGGAGGCATCCCTCTTCTACCATGATGTTCATGAACAATACATGAAGTCATCATCATCACTGTTGTCACTCCAACAATTTTAATCAATCCTTTCATTTTTTCACTTTTCAAATTCAGGTTAAGGCAACAATGTTAATGCCAAAAAAAAATGATTTTATGTTAAAAAATGATAAAAACCGTTGTTAAACAGTCTTTACATGCAATATTACCTGAAAACAAAAAATAGAATTAATGATATTTTCGCTTATATTTTCTTTTAATTCTTGAATAATGTGTTTGTTTGCTATGCTCATCCTCGGAGATTACACTAATATTCCCATCAACTTCAAGAACAGATAGTTTTACATTCTCAATGCCGTCTACTCCATGTTCCCTCACCGCTTCATCTAGTTCGCTTCTGCTAATTTTCACCCTATTTAAAGCTTGTTCATCCACTTTACCATCTTTTACAAGAATTACCGGATCATCTTCCAGGAAACTCTCGAATTTCCTGTTGGAAAACATAAAACGCTTAACAATAAAATTCGCAATAAAAAGAACAAGTGCAGCTATAAGCCCTCCCTGTAGCGAGGTGTTTTCCCCCACCATTGCGTTTTGTACTGCGTTGGAAATAAGCAGCAGCAGGACAACATCGCCGGCATTAAGCTGTGAAAGCTGATTTTTACCAAAAAGACGGATTGCGATTACCATGAAAAGATAAACACAAAGTGAGCGTAGAACGACATCTAAAATGGGATTCACTACAATTTAATTATACAATAAATGTAACAATTTTTGCGTATAATTTGAAAAATGAATAAAAGTAAAGATTAGAATGGTCTATAGAAAATAAAAAAACCGCTTAAAGCGGCTGTAAGTATTAAGGACATTGTGAAATTTGAGCTTCACTGCAGACAAGCTTATTTAATCTTTCGCAGTACACACAATATTGTTTTGGCTGCCCTCCGTACACGGATTTAAGTTCCGTCTTTGTTAGTTTCTTTAAATTTTTCATATCGTTTTAATTTTGTTGGTTCAATATAGAACGAATTTTATTCTAGATTATTACAGATTTTCATTTTATTTTTTCATGATTTTCATTTATTAAATAAAATTTTTAAATCATTTTTGAAAGTGCATTCTTTTAAATTTTTCAAAATCGGAATAATCATAATCCGGACATGCTCCGGCTTTAGAAGTGATAAATGCACCGAGTGCCACTGCATTTCTGATAATTTCTTCCGGATCTTCATTGGTAATTCTTTTTGAAATGAATCCTGAAAGAAAAGCATCGCCGCTTCCAACGGTATCTGCAACCGTAATCGGTACAGCCGGAAGTGTGTAGCTTTTGTCATGCACAAAATAGCTCGCTCCTCTACTTCCTTTGGTTAAAACGATTTCATCAACAGCAAAACTTCCCTGAATAGCTTTCACCGCTTCTTCGTCCGTCTGAAATTTTTCCCCTATCAGCTCAATGATCTGCTGCAGCTCGGATTGGTTTATCTTAACAATATCCGCTTTATGTAAAAGTGTTTTTATTAATTCTTTATCAATAAACGGAGGTCTGAAATTAACATCAAATATCCTGAGCTTTGCTTTATCGAGAAGTTTTAATAACGTATTTCTTGTTTCATCGTTTCTTGAAGAAAGACTTCCGAAGACAAAAGCTTCAGCATTGAACAGCCAATTATCATACTCAGGAAAATATTCGATATGATCCCAGGCTACGTTATTGGTGATTTCATAAGTTGCTTCATTATGCTCATCAATTTTTGCGATGACGGTACTGGTAGGATAATTTTGATCAACCTGTATCAGTTCAGTAGAAATCCCCCAGCTAATGATTTGCTGTCTTAATTTTTCACCCAGATTGTCGTTTCCGGTTCTGCTGATCACCTTTACATCAATACCCATTTTATGCACATTATATGCTACATTAAAGGGCGCCCCGCCTGCTCTGGAACCTTCAGGAAATAGATCCCATAAAACTTCGCCGAAACATACTATATAAGATTGTTTATCTGTCATTAAATCAATAAATTTTTATTATTCTACAGAATTTCGTTCTACAAATTCTGCCTGCAATGTCGCTCTTTTACCGTGTTGTATATAGCTGTTGATCTGGCTGTCCAGAAGCTTTACGGATTCGCGGGCCATTTCTTCCAAAGGCTGGCGAACAAAACTTACTTCGGTTGGAAAAAGGTAATAAGCTTCCGTCTCATCAAACGCAACCAATGAAACACTTTCGGGAACTTTAATATTATTATCGATAAGATAGCGTAATCCTGCGATTCCGAGCTTGTTGCTTGAAAAGTAAATAGCCGTTTTTTTAGAAAGATCAAGATTATTTTGAAGCTGCAGATGAACTTCTTCGGTGATATTATGAATTCCCGTTAAAATCCGTTTGATGGTAACATCAGAATTTTCGGCTCTTGTTTCAAAACCGTGTTGCCGGTCGAGCAAATGTGGCAGTTCTGTGTCATAGCCTACATAAATAAGCTCATCAAAATCTTTCATGAGTAAATGGTCACAAATCTGTTCCGAGATTTCAAAATTATTGATCATCACTCCCGGAAGATCTATATTCTTCAGGTATCTGTCGATGGTCACAATAGGATATTCTTCGCGTACAAGCCTGTTAATAGCATCATCAGATCCAGTTACAGGAGCAAGAATCATCCCGTCAACCTGCTGTTCAGAAAACAATTCGGTAAGTTTTCCGAATTTTTCAGGATTTTCGTCACAGCTGCCAATCAGAAGTGTATATCCCATTTTCATGGCTTCATCTTCAATACTTCTGGCAATATTTGAGTAAAAATCGTTGGAAATATCAGCTACGATAAGACCTATCAATTTACTTTTACTCATCTTAAGGCTTTTGGCGATTTTATTGGGTGTATAATTGATTTCCTGTGCAACTTTCAGAATTTTATCCCGGGTTGCTTCGCTAATCCGGCTTCCTTCTTTTTTGTTAAGAACATAAGATACTGTCGCTACTGAAACTCCTGCAATTCTTGCTATATCTTTTATTGAAGCTCGCTTCATAATTGTTGGCTTTATCGCAAAAATATTCTATTATAGATATAAAAAACAATAGGATTATTTTTTGGATGTTTGAAAAATAATTGTAGTTTCGCGGATTTATTAAAGGGTGACGGTGATACAAATAAGTTTCTGATTTACAATTATTTAATCTTTTATTTAAATTACACTTTTTTGTTTATTTTATGCAAAAAATTAAAATAATAACATTTACGGATTATTTTGGTTAAACGTTTATACTTAAATATAATCAAAAATAAACGTAATTCAAATCAGAAGAGAAAATTTATCCTGAATGGAAACTTTATTTTTTATCTTATAAATGATTTTCGTTTTGTCTCCTCCTTCATAATTCTTACTTTAGCTATACAAATTATTATGTATGATAGATAAGATAAACGTTAGGGTTTATGCCTGTGCGGTGAAGGATAATAAAGTTCTGACTTTGTTTGAGGAGTATGCAGGTGAACCTTTAATGAAGTTTCCAGGAGGCGGGCTTGAATTTGGGGAAGGGCTGATAGAATGCCTGCACCGCGAGTTTGACGAAGAACTGAATGTTAAAATAGAGATCCTGGAACATTTTTACACCCAGGAAAATTTTATGGTTTCGCGTTTTAGGGAGAATGAACAACTGCTTACTGTTTATTATCTCGTGAATATCATTAATGAAGAAGATTTCCTTATTCTTGACCCTTGCATTGAAAAAACAGAATGGATTGATATTGACAGAGCAGACAATCCTTTTGTTCTTCCCATCGATAAAGTTGTTTTCGATAAGCTGAAAGAAAAATTCCTGTAAAAATATTACAGGAATTTTTCTTTATATTGATTTATTATTTGTAGACTCTGAAATTTGCCGCTCCTGGGTATGGTTGCAAATAGCCTGAGTTCCAGTTAGACTGAAGCAGTGATTCAAGATATTCATCCGTTCTGTTTACATGCGGATCATATTTATCCTTAAGGTCTATATCTGCCATTTTACCTTTTACATTCCACCAGAAGGCACTCCATCCTCCTCTTAATTCTTTTATGATTTCATAAACATTTTTGCCGGTAGCTCTGTTCATTAGTTTTGCAAAGATCTGTCCTTCGGTTGTTGTAAGATCTCTCAGCTGTTTCTCATACTGGTCGGCAAGCATATTCTGCCGGTCTTTAATGTATTTTCTTTTCGCTTTGCTGTCCAGATTATTCATCTCACCCTGAATATCCCTGTATTGTTGCAGGGCAGTTAAAAACAAAGGATAAACCCTGTAGAGTTTTTTATTAAGAAAATAGTAATAGTTTCTGTCGAGCTGGTTATTAAACCTTGGTTTATTCAGCAAGACAAGTTCATCCATTACCACTACCGTTTCACCATTGATCTCGTAAATTTTGGCCTTCTGTCTTTCATCATAAAAATATTTATTTCCGAATTCGTCTACCTTTAAAAGTTCCTGAGGATATTGGCTTAAAGGTTTTGCGATCACAGAGTCTCTCTGCCCGAAAACACTCACCCCAAAAAAGAAAAGATAAAGACAAATA
Organism: Chryseobacterium sp. PET-29; assembly: GCF_025736815.1. Lineage (NCBI taxonomy): Bacteria > Pseudomonadati > Bacteroidota > Flavobacteriia > Flavobacteriales > Weeksellaceae > Chryseobacterium > Chryseobacterium sp. PET-29. Next base: position 1,063,418 of record NZ_CP107053.1, read on the forward strand.
ATCTTGCTAAATTTCATTATTTTTACACCTATTAGAAAGAAAATAGAACGCAAAAATCATTCCTTTTTATGAAATTTGATAAGAAATCCCTTAAGTTTTTAGAAAAATATTTAAATACCTCTTCGCCCACCGGTTATGAGCATGAAGGACAGAAAGTCTGGATGGATTACATCAAGCCTTATGTTGACAAAATCGAGGTAGATCATTATGGTACATGTTACGGAATTATCAATCCTGAAGCAGAATTTAAAGTTGTCATTGAAGCGCATGCCGATGAAATTTCCTGGTATGTAAATTATATTACTGATGACGGGCTTATTTATGTGATCCGTAACGGAGGTTCTGATCAGACAATCGCACCTTCCAAGATCGTACACATCCATGGTGAAAACGGAATTGTAAAAGGAGTGTTTGGCTGGCCTGCGATCCATACAAGAACCAATCAGAATGAACCGACCCCTAAAATTGAAAATATATTCATTGATTGCGGTGCAACATCTAAAAAAGAAGTTGAAGATATGGGAATTTATGTTGGCTGTATGATTACATATCCCGACGAATTCTTTGAAATGAATGATCGTTATTTTGTGTGCAGGGCTTTAGACAACAGAATCGGCGGATTTATGATCGCCGAAGTTGCGCGTCTTTTGAAGGAAAATAAAAAAATGCTTCCTTTCGGTTTGTACATTACCAATTCCGTTCAGGAAGAGGTCGGTTTGTATGGTGCAGATATGATTGCAGACACCATAAAACCTAACATTGCTATCGTTACTGACGTCACACACGATACCACGACTCCAATGATCGAAAAGAAAAAGGAAGGCGATCAGAAATGTGGTGCCGGTCCGGTAGTATTTTTTGCACCAAGTGTTCATCATACCATCCGGGAACTGATCATTGAAACGGCTAAAACAAAGGAAATTCCTTATCAACGGGCTGCGGCCAGCAGAATGACCGGTACGGATACTGATGCTTTTGCGCATTCTAACGGTGGCGTTCCCAGTGCATTGATTTCACTTCCTCTTCGTTATATGCACACGACTGTAGAAATGGTTTCTAAAGAAGATGTTGGAAATGTGATTAAACTGATTTACGAAACGCTGTTAAAAATCCAGCCGGAAATGAAGCTGAAATATCATTAATATGAAGCGCTTTTTTAATCATCTTATCAGAAAGCCGACATTTATATCTGTTATGACAGCATTATATTTCGGATATATTATTTTTGGTATTGTATATAAATGGTTTGATCCTCCCAAAATTGGTTCTTCGTACAAGATGGTCCTCGAAACGCTTCTCATCTTCAGTATAGTCCCTTTGGGATTTTATAATTGACAGATTGTTGGTACTCAAAATTAACAATATTAAATTAGCAATTATTGAGACCATTATTTTTGGCAGCTTTTTCCTGTATTTGTATTAAAACTTTTGCAGATAAGAAATAAAAACAAAGTAAAGTATAAAAGTAAAATGAAAACGAAGCTTATTGCCCCTTCCCTTCTCGCTGCAGATTTCGGAAATTTACAGAGAGATATTGAAATGGTAAACAACTCCCAGGCCGACTGGTTCCATGTAGATGTAATGGACGGAAGATTTGTCCCGAATATTTCATTCGGGTTTCCGGTGATGAAAACCGTTCAGCAACATGCAAGAAAATTTGTAGACGTGCATCTTATGATTGTAGAGCCTGAAAAATATGTTGAAGAATTTATCGATCATGGAGCAGATCTTGTTTCAGTACATTATGAAGCGTGTACACATCTTCACAGAACCATTCATCACATTCAGAGTCTGGGTGCAAAAGCTGGTGTGGTCCTGAATCCTTCCACTCCTGTGCTCATGCTGGAAGACATTATTGCTGATGTTGACCTTGTATTACTGATGAGTGTAAATCCGGGTTTTGGCGGGCAAAAATTTATTGAAAACACTTATAAGAAAATTGCTGAGACAAAAGATCTGATTCTTAGCAACAATTCTACCGCACTTATTGAAATTGACGGTGGTGTAAACGTGGACAATGCTGCGAAACTTTTTGAAGCAGGAGCAGATGTTCTGGTAGCAGGCAATGCTGTCTTTTCGGCAGAGAGTCCGGAAAGAACCATTGAACTATTAAAAATTTAAATTTTTTTAAAGTTAGATATGACAAAAAGGCAGCTCAAGAGGCTGCCTTTTCTTCTTTGCTAAAAATCAGAGTCCTTATGGTTATTAGTTAAGACTTTTTTTACTATGTAATTCTCTTCTGAATTATGATGTAAAATTGATGAAATTTTATATAAAAACCATCCGTACAAATACGTAATTTACCGTTAGGTATTTATACGGATTTCCTTTTGTTCATAAAGGTTTGAAGCTGATTTTCAGGCTTCTTATTTCAAACAATAAAAAATCCGGTGAATAACATTCACCGGATCTGTATTTTTAAGCAATTTTCTAACTAGAAAATCTCTCTTCCTGAAAAGTGAAATCTTGCTTCAATAAGAGCATTTTCGTCAGAATCTGAACCGTGTACGGCGTTTTCACCGATACTTCTTGCAAACATTTTTCTGATAGTGCCTTCTGCAGCTTCTGCAGGATTTGTAGCACCGATTAATGTTCTGAAATCTTCTACAGCATTATCTTTTTCAAGTACTGCAGCAACGATTGGTCCAGAACTCATGAATTCAACCAATTCTCCATAAAATGGTCTTTCAGCATGCACTTCATAGAATTTTTTAGCATCAGCTACAGTAAGCTGTGTAAGTTTTAATGCTTTAATTTTGAAACCTCCTTCTGCGATTTTACCTAATATAGCACCGATATGTCCGTCTGCAACTGCATCAGGCTTAATCATGGTGAATGTAATGTTAGACATATATGTATATTTTTTTAATGGCGCAAAAATACAAAAAAAAACGATTAGTTAGATTTTAAACAAATTTTAACATTAAAATAACATTTGTTAACAAATCACTCACAAAAGTTTGGCATAATAATTGTTTCTTATATTCCGATTCTCATGTTTAATTTGAGTTTTCATGGTTATTAGTTTTTACCCAGCTTAGGCTGGGTTTTTTATTTATAGTACTTTCAGCGATTTCTTATCATTAAAAAAGAGACATTAAACGTAACAGCAATAGAACCAGCTATTTATTGCTTCATTTTAAATCAATGAACAGTAATGTGAATTATTTTTAAAGAAAATTGAGTTATTTTTGAGCTGCTTCCTCGGCTTCTTCCATCAGCTTGATATAAGTAGAATATCTTGAATGCTGAATCTCTCCTGATTCCAGGCCGGCAATAACGGCGCATTTTGGTTCGTTGATGTGCAGGCAGTTGTGAAATTTACATTCTTCTCTTTTTTTGAAGATTTCAGGAAAATAATGCTGCACTTCTTCTTTTTCAATATCAATCATAGCAAATTCACGCACGCCGGGTGTATCAATTACATTACCGCCAAAACTCCAGAAATGCATCTGCGCAAAAGTGGTTGTATGTTTTCCTTTAAGATGGGTATCTGAAATTTCCGATGTTTTCAAATTGAGATCTGGTTGCAAAGCATTTACCAAAGTAGATTTACCGCATCCTGAATGACCGAAAAATACAGAGGTTTTATCCTTTAAAAGTTCCTGGAGCTGATCGAGATTTAATCTGGAATAAGACGAAATTTCAAGTGTCTCGTATCCGATTTCATTATAAAGGAATTCTACATCTTTTACGATCTCAATCTCTTCTTCATGAAGAACATCAATTTTATTGAATAAAATAAGAGGAGTAATATTGTAAGCTTCACAACAGGCCAGGAATCTATCCAGAAATCCGAGGGATGTTTCCGGATGTTTTAAAGTAAAGATAAAACACGCAAGGTCAATATTGGAAGCAATAATATGGGCTTCTTTCGAAAGGTTTACGGATTTCCTGATCAGGTAATTTCTGCGGGGTTCTATTTTCGTGATCCAGGCAATATCATCTTGTTCCAGCTGAAATTCTACAAAATCACCAACAGCAAGCGGATTGGTAAGCCTGGTTTTTATAAGCTTGAATTTACCCCGGATTCTTGCTTCAAAGATTCTCCCGGTTTCCATTTCCAAAACCTGATACCAGCTTCCTGTAGATTTAATGATTTTTCCTTTCATATATTAACTTATTGCAAATATAAGAAAATAGGGCTAAGAATTCAGGCTAATGTTTATACCATCCCCTGAGTTCTCAGCCCCGAATTACTAAATATTATCAGTATATGATTATCTGTCGATCATAATATTATTCTGAACTTCTATTGATTCTTCGTGAATTGTTTTAAATACCTTTTCAATAAATTCTTTAGACATGCCGGTTTCCACTGCTTTTTGCGTTGCATATTCCGTGATCACCTTCCATCGTTCCGGCTGGAATATAGCGATATCATTTTCTTTTTTAAGTTTTCCTATCTTTTCGGAGATTTTCATTCTTTGGGATAACAGTTCAATCAGCTGGAAGTCAATATCGGAAATTAATGTCCTGTGTCTTCCCATGTCTCCTTCAAAACCTGCAAGATCAGTACTTCTTACTTTAAGGTTGCTTATAAGTTCTGCCAGAACTTCCGGTGTAATCTGTTGGGCCGCATCACTCCATGCTTCATCCGGATTAGCATGCGTTTCAATAATAGCTCCCTGGTATCCAACGTTTAGCGCTTCCTGGGTAATATCTGCCAGGCCGGTTCTGTTTCCGCAGATGTGTGACGGATCAATCAGCATAGGAATATTTGGAAACTGGCTTTTAAAATCTAAAGCAATCTGCCAGTTTGGGTTATTTCTGTATTTTGTTTTCTGGTAGGTTGAAAATCCCCTGTGAATAACACCCAGATTTTGGATGTCCTGACCTAAAAGTCTCTCCAAAGCACCGATCCAAAGGGCAAGATCTGGATTTACCGGATTTTTAACAAGTACGGTCTTTTTTGTTCCTCTGAGTGCTACTGCAATTTCCTGTACGGTAAAAGGATTTACAGTAGAACGCGCCCCAATCCATAAAATATCTACATCAGCTTCAAGCGCAGCAAACACATGGTGTGCATTGGCAACTTCGGTAGCGGTTCTGAAGCCGTACTCTTCTTTTACTTTTTTAAGCCAGTTGAGCCCTATTACTCCTACCCCTTCAAATCCGTTTGGTTTTGTACGCGGCTTCCATATTCCTGCACGGAAAATAGGCACTTGCGCTTGTGTTTCTTTTATTCTCCTCGCTGTTTCCAGCATCTGGGTTTCACTTTCTGCACTGCATGGCCCTGCAATCATCATCGGTTGAGGGAAAGCATCAATCCAGTCGTTCTTCAATTCTTTTAAATTCATTATTCTTATTTATTTTTGTTGATATACAGCCACAGCAATTGCATCATAAAGTTACTTTATAATTCTTTCTAAAAAATGCCGTTAAAAATATTAATGGAATCAGGAATCAGGCTGTTGTTCTCCTGTTATTTTTTGGAAAGAAATTCAGTTAGCAATACCAATAATAAAATCGATACTTCTTTTCTGAACTTCTGTAATACACTGTAGAAAAGCTAAAATAACCGCTAAAAAAAGTAGCGGGTCTAAAAACAGATAGAAATGGTTTTACTAAATTTTCCAATTGCTGATCGTTTGTTGTAAGCTTTTGTTACATTTTATTTTGCCGAAAATGCATTTTCAGGACAAATATTCAGCAAATATATAAAATTTATTTAAAGTAGAATATCCTGAATTATAAAATTTAAGTAAGGTCAAATCGCATCAGGTCGTCAAGGTCTTTAAGGAGCGGATTTTTCTCAGCGAATTTTTCGAAGATTTTTCTTTTGGTCATTACTTCAATCTTAAGATTTTCAACATCACGCTGGTATATAATCTCAATAGAAAAATTGTGAACTTTTGTTTTAAAGTGATTAAAAAACTCTCGGCCTACTTTATCAAACTCCACCTTTGCAGAATCAGAAGGGAAGAAAACGGTAATCTGGTTTTCGGCTGATTTAACGAGTTTGAATGATTTGATAGCATTGAAAACGAATGTATCTTTCTTTTGCAACTGTTTCAGCAATAGATTCCATTCTGCCTGCAGATCTGTTTCCGTAAAATGATTCTGAGGAAGAGCTTCTGTTTTGACTACAACAGTTTCTTCCTCTTCAGCTATATCTTCCTTATTTAAAAGGGCATTAATGCTGAATTCTGAAGAAATTACCCTCTTGGTTAGAGGTTTTGTAGTTTTCTTAATTTCTACTTCCTGAGGCTTGGTAATATCCTGTGTCTGAGACTGAACCAACTCCTCTTTTTTTTCAATAATCTGTGCAGGTATTTTTATTTCCTGTTTTTCATTGAGAAAAGGAGCTAATATTATAAACTTTTTTTTTTTGAAATGTCTGCACCTGCAGTAAGTGAGGATAGCTGCATCAATGCAATTTCTACCGTAAGTCTTGGATTCTTGGAATTTTTGTAGTTAATGTCAGCGTGATTACATATTTCTATTGCATCAATCAACTGTTGTGCATTCCAATTTTGTGCCTGCTGAACGAATTTAACTTTTGTCTGCTCTCCCACTTCAATCAGGTCAATCGTAGAAGCATTCTGAGCCATCATAAGGTCTCTGAAATGATTTCCAAGTCCTGCAATAAAGATATGAGGATCAAATCCTTTTTTTACGATCTCATTAAATGCAGCAAGTACATCTGGAATTTTACCTTCTTTGGCAAGATCAACAATTTTAAGATACTGATCATAGTCAAGAATATTTAAAACTTCAGCGGCTTTTGCCAAAGTAATGTTCTTTTGTGAAAATGTAGAGAGTCTGTCGAAAATGGATAGTGCATCCCTTAGTGCGCCATCTGCTTTCTGGGCGATTAGATAAAGGGCGTCATCTTCATATTGAATATTCTCTTTCTGAGCAATACTTCTAAGATGTCCCTGAATATCTTCGATAGTGATTCTTTTGAAATCGTAAATCTGACAACGTGACAAGATGGTAGGAATAATCTTGTGTTTTTCGGTTGTTGCCAGTATAAAGATCGCATGGGCAGGCGGTTCTTCGAGAGTTTTAAGAAAAGCGTTGAAAGCTGCTGAAGACAACATATGCACCTCGTCGATGATGTATACTTTGTACTTACCCACCTGAGGGGCAAAACGTACCTGGTCTATCAGTTCGCGGATGTCATCTACAGAGTTATTGGAGGCCGCATCCAGCTCATAAATATTGTATGCAAAACCGTCTTCTGAAACGGAGCCGTCTTTTTCATTGATCTTTCTGGCCAGGATTCTGGCGCAGGTAGTTTTTCCTACACCTCTGGGACCGCAGAACAATAAAGCCTGAGCCAGCTGATTTTCTCCAATCGCATGTTCTAAAGTATCCGTAATATGTGATTGCCCTACAACAGTATCAAATTGTTGTGGGCGATACTTACGTGCAGATACGATAAAATTTTCCATTGGCCAAAAGTAAGAAATATAGTTGTAATTTGAAAATTTTCAATTTCAAGTTATCCACAAAAACTTAGCATTGGTCAATAGGAAAATTTTTTCTCATCATTATTTCTGATCATAAGCGAAATCAATGATTTCAGTGATTGCTTTTTCGATTTCTTTTCTACCTTCTTCGGATTTCAGATCAATACCGCAAAACATACTGGCATTGTGCGCTGTATAGAGGTTAAGATAATATGCTCCCGATACAAGAACAGCGGCAATGGCACGGTATCTTGTTGATTTTTCCTGAAAATAAGGGTCTACAATATTTTTAAAGAGCATTTCTCCCATCTCTTCTCTTTCGTCTGCTATTTTTTTAAGAATCGGTTTGCTTTCCGAAAGTCCCCAAAGGATAATTTTCTGGAGTTCTTTATTTTTTTTAATATGTTCGTACTGATTAAGGATGGCCATTTTAGATAATTCCCTTCCACCATCTGATATATCCACTTCAATATTATCCTGATTCATTTTGCTCCAATAATCCTGAGTTCTGATATACTCGTCAATCAGTTTTTCGGTGCTTCCAAAATACTCATAAATCAGTTTTTTATCAAAACCTGCCACAGCTGCTATTTTACTTACTTTCAGACCCGAGTAACCTTTTGTTCTTAAGATCTTTCCAACCGCGCCCAGCAGCTTTTGCTTGGTCTTTTCTTTATCCCTAATAGGGCCTTGTACAACTTTTCTAGCCATTTGTTATTTATTTTTTCGCAATATGCAATTTTTTATTGATATCTTCAAATGCATTGAGTGTTTTATCGATATGATCTCGCTCATGTGTTGCCGTCATACTCATTCTTATTCTTGCATCTTTTCTTGCTACTGCAGGATAAATTATAGGGTTTGTATAAATCCCGCGATCCAGCAACATTTTGCCTACATCTCCTGTAATATGAGGATCTCCTATTTTTACAGGGATAACCGCAGAGCAGGTAGTTCCGGTGTCAAGCCCCAGATCATCAAGTCCTTTTTTAAAATAATTGATATTTTCCCAAAGCTTTATGCGCCAGTGTGGTTCTTCATCTATCAATTCTATCGCCTTTATGATACCTGTTGCAGTGGAAGGAGGTGTGGTGGCAGAAAAAATCTGCTGACGTGACTGGAATCTTATAAAATTGGCCAGTGTCTTATTTGCAATAACATATCCTCCAAGATTACCGAATGTTTTGCTGAATGTTCCGGTAATGATATCTATTTTGTCCAACAATCCTGTGTTTTCAATTGTTCCTCTTCCTGTTTTTCCTAAAATCCCTACTCCATGCACGTCATCAATCATCAGATAGGCATTGTATTTTTTTACTAATTTATAAATTTCTTCAATAGGAGCAATGTCCCCATCCTGAGAATAGACACCATCAATAACTACGAGTTTTGTACGGAACTGGTTTTCAGATTTTTTTAAAATCTGCTCCAGTGCGTCAAGATTATTATGAGGAAATGTTTTTCTGTTGGTAAGGATACATCCTTCATAAACACTGGCATGTACCGCCATATCTAAAATGGCAATATCTTCTTTCTGAAGAAGAATCTGTAATGTTGCGCTGTTGGTAGTATATCCCGTTGTAAAAATTACGGCTTCATCCTGTGTTCTGCCAAAAAAAGAAGATATTTTTGCTTCCAGATCTTTATGATAAGAATAATACCCCCCGATAAGAGGTGTGGCAGCTGTTCCCGTACCGTATTTTTCTATCCCTTCTATAGCGGCCTGTTTTACTTTTGGATGCTGGGTAAATCCCAGGTAATCACTTGTTACAAAACTTACGAACTCTTTCGTTATTTCTTCCGTACCGACTCTCATTACAGAGCTGCATCCTGTATTATTCTGTAATCTGTATCTGTGGCCGTTCTTTTTCATATACTCCAGAAAGTCGTAGTAAATGTCTGCTCGTTCCATCATATTCATTCCCGGGATATTTTCAAAATCTTTGAAAGTTGCTGTTGAAAAATTAATGTTCATCCTTTTTATGTTAATTGTTATTATAACAAATATAACATTAATTTAAAAAACAAATCTCTATTTCACTAGTATTTTTCAATAAGGCTGTAAAATTTCTATTAAAAAATCATAATACCTGTTTATATTTTCAAAAGATACAATGAAAAAACAATAAAAAGACAATAAACGTTTAGGGATTATAAAAAGATAAAGATATTATTTTCAAATATTTACAATTTATCAAGATTATAGTTTAAACTTTCGCTAAAAGCACTTACAGAATTTTTCACCTTTAATTTTTCAAGGATATTCTGCCTGTGCCTGTTTACTGTATTGATGCTAATTGAAAGAATTCCTGCGATTTCCTTGCTGGTACACCCTTCACCAATATATTTCAGGATTTCTAATTCGCGTTTAGAAAGAATAGTGGTATAATTAAGTTTATCTTCTATAACCACTTCTGCTTTTACCGAGTTGATAATCGAAAAAGATGGCTGTGAAAGTTTAGACTGATCAAAATCCAGATTATACAGACAGAGCGCAAATCGTAATTTTGTGTTGTATGGTGAGAAAAAGTAAAACATCCTGTGTACAACAAATTTATAGATTCCTTCTTTATTTTTTATTCTTATTCTTGAAAGCACGCTGAATTCTGAACGTTTTTCAGGTTCCGTTTCTAATGAAAATTCAAAAAATCTGAGCTCATGAACATATTTCTTAAGCTTATCATCAGGATGCATTTTTTTTAGGATTTCTTCTTCCCATATAGAATCTATCACTGTAGGACGATCTTGGAAATTAAGACCAAGCTCCAAGGCTATTCCCGAACTGAATACATAACTCCTGTTATTCTGCATATCACTGAGCACGGCTATTGAATGCTCCGTTTTTGTATACATATCTGCAATATTCTTGTACACTTCCGTGTCCATCATGCATTTTCTGTTATCATATTGTTCCTGAAGAAGAACCTGATTAAGTTTTTTTACGATCTCCATAAATGGTTATTTTTCAGTATTGAGTACAATGTCTTTAAATGATATTTTTGCTAAGTTAATAATATTAAAGCTATTGGAAATATCGTATAAAGAATGAAGAGAATATTTTTAAGTTTTTTTGCACTATGTATAATTAATAAAGCTATGGCACAGACACTGGAAAAAATGATGTGGTTTAACGAGCCTGAAAAATGGGAAATTAAAAACAACACCCTGAATATGTTTGTAACACCTCAAAGCGATTACTGGCGGATTTCTCATTACGGCTTTACTGTTGATGATGCTCCGTTCTTATACACCATGTACGGAGGAGAATTTGAAGCTAAGGTGAAAATAAGAGGAAATTACAAAACCAGATTCGACCAGTCCGGGCTCATGTTAAGGATTGATAAGGAAAATTACATCAAAGCTGGAATTGAATTTGTAGACGGCAAGTATAATCTGAGTACGGTAGTAACCCACACTACCAGCGACTGGAGTGTTATCACACTTGATAAAACGCCCTCGGAGGTTTGGATAAAAGCCGTAAGGAGACTTGACGCCGTAGAAATTTTCTACTCTTTTGATGATAAAAACTATACGATGATGCGCAATGCCTATCTTCAGGATAATTCACCTGTAATGGTTGGTCTTATGGCAGCATGTCCGGACGGGAACGGTTTTAATGCCGTGTTTGAAAATTTCAGTGTTAAACATTTACCGGATCTTCGCCGTCTGAAATGGCTGGAAAGCAATAAATAGATTGAGAATACTCAATACATAGTCAATTTTATTACAGCCTCTCCTGATTAGAGAGGTTTTTCATTTAATAATTATTCGGAAGATACCACGTTTTTGCATTTTTATTGTTAATTATTTCAATTTTAAGAGGATTTATTACAAATATTTAATAATTTTAAAATAATTACTTTTTTTGGTTAGATATTTGAATATGAAATTTTAAACAATAAGTCTTTATTTTTTTTACACACCAACATTAAAATTAATAGTATGTCAACTCACTTTATTATTCAGAAAGACTGCCTTATTAAGGTATTTTGGAAGTCTTTTTCCATACCCGTCAATTGATTTTCAAAATCAACCATAAGTGTTTTGAAACCATTTTAAACAATTAATACCTTTTACGATCATGATTTTTGAAGATGAACATTCTGTAATGCAGGATAATCACAACCTTTCTTTTGTGAAAAATGTTGTAAACTTCCACGGTGACAAATCTTTTATTCTTAATTCTCTGCAGAAGATAAAGAACAATACCTTATGCAAAATGAAAAGAAAGACGATCAACAAACTTATTAAAGACTACACCCGCCACCTTAACTATATTGAGAATGAAGATATCAATTCCAAACCGGATAATTACGAGCTATCACCGGTATATGCAAGGCAATCGTACAATAAAGTTCTGAAAGAAGATGAATATCTGCAGAAGGTTATGATGTTCCTAATGAACCAGTAATATCCTTTCTTCCTCCAGATCAATTTTCATGAGGTGCTTTCTGATAAGATCTTCATCAAAATATTGCTTTTCATCATGATTCTGCTCAATAAGCCATGCTCTTTGTGCATCAAGAAGATGGAGATAGGCATTTTTGGTTTCGGAGGAAAGTTTAATATCAGATTCTTCTTCAATTTTACCTTTCCATTTTTCATGAATCTGCTGCAGAAAAACACTTTTACCGAGAAGCTCGCTATGATTTTCTTTTAAATGCTGAACCGTCAGTTTAGCAAGCTCACGACGAATCATGTCTTCCGCTTCTTCGTCCGGCAGATGATCGTCATATTCAGGAAGATCAACTTTTCTGATGATAAGCGGCAGCGTAAGTCCCTGAACAACCAGCGTGGTGAGAATAACAATGAATGTAATAAAAAGAATGAGGTTTCGCTGAGGAAAATCCGGTCCTCCCGGATATAATTTTACGGGAATCGATAAGGCGGCCGCTAAAGACACTACTCCTCTCATACCCGTCCATCCCAGAATAGCCGGCACTTTAAACCCAGGATTCCTGCTGTCTGCAACCGCAATAAAATTTCGGGCAATCAGCGTTACAACAACGGCTCCGTACGCAGAAAGGATTCTTACCAATACCAAAACAGCCGTAATCAATAAACCATAACCGACAGCCGATGAAATACTCACCCCTTCCAGTCCGGATGTAATTTCCGGGAGTTCAAGACCTATTAAAATAAAAACAATTCCGTTTAAAGCAAATGCGAGACTTTCCCAAACGTTAATTCCCCGAAGACGAGATGAGGTACTGAGGAAATTATGACGGTTATTCGAAAGCAATAATCCACCGCTTACCACCGCCAAAACGCCGGAACTGTGAACTTCTTCCGCTGCAATATACATCAGATACGGCGCTACAATGGTAAGAATAGTATCCATATTAGCGTCCGTAGGAAGAATTTTCTGGCCTTTCATAAACAGCCAGCCGACAAGCACACCTATGCCGATTCCTCCGATGAGCATCCATGAAAAGCTTAATGCAGCTTCATGCCAAATAAACTGACCCGTTGCAACGGCAATCATGGCAAAACGGAAAATAATCAAGGAAGAAGCATCATTCAAAAGGCTTTCGCCTTCCAGAATGGAAGACATTCTTTTCGGCACTTTCACAAATTTAAGAATAGCGCCAGCGCTTACAGCATCCGGTGGTGAAACAATACCTCCCAATAAGAAACCCAGCGCAAGAGAAAATCCCGGAATAAAATGATTGGCCACGAATGCAACTGTTGTAGCAGTAAGAAATACCACAATAAAGGCAAAACTCCCTACAATCCGCCTCCACTTCCAAAGTTCTTTCCATGAAATTGCCCATGCAGCCTCATATAATAAAGGCGGCAGAAAAATGATAAAGATTAGTTCAGGGTCTATTTTTACTACAGGAATATTGGGTATCGAACTGATAATCAAACCTGCAACAACCAATAAAACAGGATACGCAACCTTAATTTTATTAGCCAGCATAATAAGAAGGACAATAATAATAATCAGTACTAAATAGAAAGGAAAGTTTTGTATCATCCGGTGATTTTTCAACATTAAATGTAATAATTTTCTGCAATAAATCTTCTTTAAGAAAAGAATAAACATAAGATAACTTTATATATCGTAAATTTTTATATCACTTAAATTTGATAAATTTCAAAAATGTTAAAATTTCACCTACCACACGAGTACCACATTTTTAACTTTGCCAATTCCTGCTTCTAACTGTTAATCTGCTTATTGTAAAGGGTTATACAGTTGTTTGCAAGATAAATAAAATAAAAATTAATCGTTAAATAAGATATTATTCAAAACATAAGGCATAGTATTTGTAAACATTACTATCAACACATTCACCCAACTTTGAATAATAACTCAAACACACAAAATATCATGAACGTTGCAGATTTAAAAATCAATAATTTAGTAGAATACAAAAATCAGATTTATAATATCACTGAAATTTTTCAGGATAATGAAAAAGATTATTTTGTGAAAATTGAAAACGACATTCACAGTTTTTCTGTTCCGGCAGCATCAATAAAGCCGATACACATTACTGAAGAATGGCTGGAAAAATTCGGTTTTTCAAGAACATACAGTTCTGAACAACGTATCAGATACGAAAGACCGGAAGCATTTATTAAATACGATATTGACCTAAGCTCAAGAAAAATCGTAGAGGGATTGAAAATCTATGGAAATTCGATCAGATGTAAGTATATTCATGAGTTTCAGAATATTTTCTCATGTCTGTTCGGAAAAGAGCCGGCAACCATGAGCTACCGGTTAGTAGGCACCGAATCTTAATTATAATATATTTTCTAATTCAGAAAAGAAGCTGTTTCAAATGTTGAAACAGCTTCTTTTTTTAGTTCTTATCCAGATAATTCTTTATGATCTTTAAAACTCCGAAATTATCATTGGAGCATGCTTCAAAACTTGCAGCTTCCTTTACGGAAGGATGTGCATTTTTCATCGCATAAGAATATTTGGAATTCTTCAGCATTTCAATATCATTCATATAATCTCCGAAAGCCATCGTCTGCTGTGGAGAAATATCCAGGGCATTCTGGAGTTTTTCCAAAGCATTTCCTTTATTGATGTTCTTATTCATGATATCAAGCCAGTATTTCCCGGAAACCACAACTTCCAGATTATATTTTTCAAAATCTTTTACAAAAGGATAAACGTTTAATTCAGATCCTTCAGGATGATATACTGCAATTTTAAATACACTATCGTCTTTTTTTGAAGTTAAATCATCTACAATTTCATTATCAGTATAAAATTGGGAAATATATTTGATAAAAGCAGCTTCATCGGTTTCAACATACGCTTTTTTCTTACCCGACAGAACCGCCATTGCACCAGGAATTTTTCTGATAGATTTTATGATTTCAACGATGTGCTCCTGTTCCATTTTATCGGCAAACAGTTCCTGATTTCTGTAGATTACATAACCTCCGTTTTCTGCAATAAATGCCATTTCGTTTTCCAGATCCCCAAAATATTTGGTAATGCCGAGCATCTGTCTTCCACTGGCCGGAACAAATAAGATATTTCTTTTTTTAAGCTCTTCATATACTTCCGGAAATTCGGGGCTTACCTCATGCTCAGAATTGAGAAAAGTACCATCCATATCCGTTACAATCATCCTGATATCATCCATAAAAATATTTTTCAGTGTCAAAATTTAAACAAATATATTATTTAAAATTTTAATAGAATTTTACTATTCACGTTGCTATATTAATTAACAATACAACAAATACTTTCCAATTATATTTATATTATCTTAAAATATGAATTAAATATTAATTTTATTCTTAAATTTACCCAAAATTCATAATCTAAAGTTTTTATTTCTCAGTAATGAAAAACGTCCGGCTGACATTATTATTATTTTTATGTGTCTGTATTACAGCATACTCACAATCAAGAACAAGCCGCGAAGAATTTAAACTTAAAGTAAAAGCAAATTCCAAACTTTTCACATCGGATATCAATAAGGCTTATCCTGAAATCAACGGTCTCATTAAAACTTCCAGAATATTAAAAGATTCTATATCCGAAATGCAGCTTCTGGAGAAAAAGTGCAGATATTTTTACAATAAAAACCTTGTAGACAGCCTTATTCTTTCTTCATATCAGCTTCAGAATGCTTCAGAACGATATGAAGATGTATATTATCAGGCCATGGCCAATGTTTATATGGCTGAAAGCTTTTCCATTAATAAGTTTTATGACAAGGCCATTGTTCATCTGAATAAAGCCTATTCCTTTCTTCAAAAGGACCAATCGAACAGTAAGAAAGTATTTTATGCAAAAGCCAATCTTCTCAGCAGTTTTGCCAATCTTTATTTAGACAAAGGCGAACCGAGAAAGGCCGCTCAAAAGATAATGGAAGAAATAAAAAGCGGTAAAGAAATTCATGACAAGAATGAATATGCCGATTTTCAATATCTTAATTACTCTAATCTCGCAAGCATTTATGCTGAATATGATATTGATTCCGCATTTTTCTTTGCTCAAAAATCGATCAGCATAAAACCCATGGTCACGGCAGAAGAGAAATCCATGGCCAGTAACTTTATGGTACTCGGAAAGTATTATAAAAAGAAAAAAGAGTATGAAAAATCTGTGGAAAATTTTCATAAAGCGCTCAAAATAATCCACAGAACCGGTGTTGAACTTAATCTCAACGATTCATACCTTGCACTTCAGGAAATTTATACGGAAACCGGTAAAAAAGACAGTGCCGCTTATTATGAGAATAAGATCAAGCAAAAAGATCTGCAGATCCTTCAGAGTAAATACAATTCGCTGCAGGAAGTTATCCATAAAGATGAAGAAGAACAAAATAAAAACAGGCTCAGAAGTTTTTTAATCTGGATTTTTTCAGTTATTGCTGTTTTGGCTGCATCTGTATTTTTTTATATGAGACTTAAAAAGAAAAAGACTATTGAAAACAATCACAACCTTCATGAACTTTATAATCATCTCATCACACTGATCCAAAATAATGATCCCGGTTTTATGTTTGCTTTTGAAAATGCATTCCCGGAATTTTCCGACAAATTGTTAAAGATCAACCCGGAACTCCAGCAGTCGGAAATAGAATTTTGTGCACTTTTAAAATTAAAGCTTACCACGAAAGAAATCGCCAGATATACTTTTATTGAAACACGGACGGTTCAAAACAAAAAATACAGATTACGGAAAAAACTAGAAATTCCTCAATCGGTAGATATCTATAACTGGATTGATACTATTTAAATTGCCATTGTCGAAAATCATAAGAATCAGGCTTTGAAATTTATTTCAAAGCCTGATTCTTTATCTTGTACATCGATCTAAAAAAAATAATAATATTATTAAAAGTTTAAAAATAAACACTAAACACCCTTAAAAGTATCAAATGAGTATCTGTATACTTATTAATTCATTAAAAAAATACATGAATAATTAAATCCAATATATAAATTTGTCCGACTGAATCACACCATATATCATCAAATATTCCCTTTCCGTAATTTAATTTTTTAACATTTATTCAAATACATTATTATGGTAAAAAACGCTTCTTTTAGTTTAAGAAAGGCTGTCATTCTTTTTGGATTGGGACTTACTGGTTTTGTACACAGCCAGTCATGGGAAAATGTGGGCTCATCCTCAGTTATTTCAGCAGGGAATTCGAGTTATAACAATCTGGCAGTTGATGCCTTGGGTAATTATTATGTTTCTTATTATGATGTATCTGTTGCCCAGGGATCTGTACAAAAATTCGACGGAACCTCTATGTCTTATCTTGGCGGATCTCCCGGTATTACTCAGGGAACAGCCACTTATAACGCTTTGGTTGCAGATAATCAGGGAAATATTTATTACAGTAATCAGTCATTTTCCCCGACTACCGGAATGGCGGTAAGAAAATTCAGTGCAGGATCATGGAGTGTGCTTACGCAAGCTACCAATTCTATCGTAAACTATCAGGCGCTTGCGGTATCATCTAACAACACGCTTTTTGCTTATGGATCAGACGGATCCGGAACCGTAAGGAGATATAACAGCAACGGAAGCTGGGAACAACTTGGAAATGCAGGCTTTGCGGGAGGTGCCACTTTTGCTGAAATGGCAGTGGGTTCTGATAATAATGTTTATGCGTGTCAGGTGACAGGTGGTACTGTAAATGTTTACAGAATCAGCGCCAATGCTTCATCATCAGATTCCTGGACACTGGTTGGCGGTACTCCGGCAGGAAACGCTTACAGCTCGGATAATTCTTATTCCGATATTGCGATGTATAATGATACTCCTTTTGTAGTATATGTTTCCAGTACTGCAGAAGGAAGAAAACTCAATGTAAAAAAATTCAACGGTACATCCTGGGTACAGGTAGGTAATGCCAACTTTTCCGATACTGTTGTAAACAACACGGCCATTGCTGTATCCCCAAACGGAACGCCATATGTTATTGCTGCCGTCTGGGACAGTTCCAGCTCCGATAACGGAAGAAATTTTGTATATCGCTTTGATGCTTCTACCGGAAGCTGGATAAAAGTGGGAGGAAATTTTATTTCATCCGGAGTTTCTACTTTTAATGATATTGCCGTAGATCCTGTGAATAATTACCTGGTTGTAGCGTATTCAGAGAACGGAACAAATTTAAAAAGAATTTCATTAAATGCGCTGTCCGTAAATGATGTTAAAAATAACGACTCATTTTCAGTATATCCAAATCCTACCCACGGAACGGTTACAATTAAAAGCGGGTCTAAAATAAGATCCGCGGAAATAATAAGCGCCTCCGGGCAGATTGTTAATGCAAAGATTACAGATAATCAGGTTGATTTTTCCAGTACTGCTAAAGGATTTTATCTCCTGAAAGTAACATTGGAAAATGGTGCCACATCCGTGAAAAAGATCATTAAAGAATAATAAAAAGTAAAGATTCGGTAAATTAGGATGGCCTGGGGATTTCATATTGAAGTTCTCAGGTTTTTTATAAAATTATGGCTGCAGTTTTATCCAGACGCTTACTGAACAGCCATTCACTGAAAATACTGCTTTACCGGCTTCATCTGTTGTTATTACCTCTGTTCTGTGACCAAGAAAATCTTTAAATTTTGAATTCGCATTTTCCTGTCCAAGATCTATTTCCTTGAAACCTTCATCACCGTTGGAGATAATCGTTACACAGCCGAATTTTTCATCGGTACCTTTTCTTACCCAGGCAATACAATCAGGATGATCAAAATATCTGATCTGTTCCCCTATTGCAAACATTTGCCTGGCGATCAGCAGTTTTGGCAACGCTTCAATTTTAGGCATGGTAACACTTACCTCTTTTCCGTCTACAAGATCGGTATATTCCGCTCCGAAAAGATCCGGATAAAATATACAGGGATAAGCATCTTCGGAAAGCAAAATAATGGCATAGGCAATAGGTTTAAACCAGTCACGCACTGTAGATTCCAAAGCCTGAAGCTTCTGTGTATCGTGATTTTCAACAAATGAAACCGAAAAAACAGGTTTTTCTTCCAGCAAGCTTCCTTCCAAAATACGGCTAAGATCGTACGCTTTTCCTTCTTCCGATGCTTTAAAAAAATTATAATGCAAAGGAGCATCAAAACAGGAAATCAGATCATTCATTTTATCGGAAAAAGCCGTTATTTTTTTAACATCATCTTTCCAGAACTCCCCTAAAATATAGCAATCAGGATTCAGCTCTGTTTTTATGTAAGTAATCCATTCCTTCAGAAAATCGGAAGATAGATGTTTCAGCGCATCCAATCGCAATCCGTCTGCCTTGGTGGTTTCGAGATACCATTTGATCCAGTTTTTCATTTCCTGAACAACATGAGGATTCCGGTATTCTACATCAGCTCCCATCAGGTAATCGTAATTTCCTAATTGATGACTTACGTCGTCAGTCCATTCTGTACCGTATTCATTATGAATTTTAAAAATTCCGGTCTGTTCTCCGCCATCTTTATAAACAATGTCAATCCCGCTAAAACATTGGTAATCCCATATAAAATCCGAATATTTTCCTTGTCTTCCGGGAAAAGTAAATTTGGTCTGTGCAGTTACTTCAAATGGTTCTGAAATAATCTTGTTACGGTCTTCCTCGTCCACTTGGTGAACTTTTATTTTTTCAGCTTCATCGGCACCCATTCTGTGGTTAAGCACGATATCGGCATATACTGCAATTCCGTGGTGATGCGCTTTTTCAATGGCATTTACATATTCTTCTTTTGTTCCGTAACGGGTAGCAATTCCTCCTTTCTGATCAAACTCTCCCAGATCATAAAGATCATAAATATCGTATCCCCTTCCTTCGAGACCCAGATTGCATTTTGTAGCCGGCGGAAGCCATGCAGCGCTTATTCCAAGGCTTTTTAAATATTCTGCATTTTCTGCAAATTCATTCCAAAGCTTACCTTTGTAATACCAATGGAAATATTGTATAATTACTCCGTTCATAATCTATACTACTCTACGCTTATTCATTTGATTTAAACGAATATCTTAAATAAATTTATTAAAAATTATGATTGCACTCAATTCGAAATAGATGATTGTGACTTTGCTCATAATTAGTTCATAATATTGATACTATCTTTGTTAAACACCTATAAACATAATTGTATGAAAGCAAAACACATTCCCGGAGTCCCCAAGCAGAAAAGCGGAGGATTTCATGATACCGAAAGTACAAAGCCATATAAAGATATTGAAATAGATGCCCAATTTGAAATCCTTAAAAAACGTTTTTTTTCCATTAATGAATGGAAAAAGTATTGCGGAAAGGCATCTTCAGAATTTAAACATTTTAGTGAATCCGGGCAGCCGGTTACGAGAATTCCTCAAAGAGGAGATTTCATAAGAATCGGCATTCCTGGCCCGGGTACGGAAGAAGCCGGAGGATATGACTGGGTAGAAATTGTAAATATTGCCCACCGGGAAACAGATCATTGCGAATCTTTTCTTATTTCGTGCAGACCGTCAAGGGATCCTCATCAGCCAAAAGGACGTATTGCTCATTTCTACAATCGTTCGGCAACATCAAATATTATGATTGCTAAAGAAGGCAATATCCTGAAAGTCGGTGTTTACGGCAGGAATGAGAAACCTAATTTTAATGCCGTATTTATGGATAAAGTCAGGAATTTCATGATTGCAGCCGGAGGAATGATCGGTATCGCCAAGATACAGTGGAAACTTCTTACCCAAGGTCTTCTTGATTTTTAAAAATTAAATTTATATCATTCCCGCAGTGTGGCCGCTTCTGCATATGCCCAGTTTTGTATGTCTTGAGTAAATAATTGCAGAAGATATATTATTATTTCAGAGGCATTATAAATAGGTTTATCTTACAAATTTTTAGTCCAGCTTGCTTTCTTGATCATTTCGTTGTGATCCATGCATTAATATATTCTCTGTTCATCCTTGCGATATTGTCCAGCGAAATATTTTTCGGACATTCCACTTCGCATGCTCCTATCACAGAACAGTTTCCGAAACCTTCTTCATCCATTGCTTTTACCATATTCAGAACTCTTCTTCTGGCTTCTACCCTTCCCTGCGGAAGCAGTGCAAAATGAGAAACTTTAGCTCCCACAAACAGCATCGCGGCACCGTTTGGACAACAGGCAACACAGGCACCACAACTGATACAGGCTGCAGCATCCATCGCTTTATCGGCATTTTCTTTCGGAACAGCAATCGCATTGGCATCGAGTGTATTCCCTGAAGTGTTGACGGAAATAAACCCTCCCGCTGCCATAATCCTGTCAAAAGCACTGCGGTCTGTAATAAGATCTTTAATTACAGGAAAGGCAACACTTCTCCAGGGTTCAATAACAATTGTTTCACCATCCGTAAACATTCTCATATGAAGCTGATAGGTAGTAATTCCGGTATCCGGACCATGTGCCCTTCCGTTGATATATAAAGAACATGTACCGCAGATTCCTTCACGACAGTCGTGGTCAAAAGCGATTGGCTCTTTATCTTCACGAATCAGTTGTTCGTTCAGAATATCAAGCATTTCCAGAAAAGATGAATTAACAGAAACTTCAGAAACTTTATATATTTCAAATTGTCCTTTTGTTTTGCTGTTTTTTTGTCTCCAGATCTTCAAGGTAAGATTCAGTGTTTTTTTAGCAGTCATATAATTATTTTTTTGATTGGGTAATTTTTAAATATACACTTAAAATCATTGCTGCTTTTATGAGCATCCTCATATTCAGCTAAATATTTAGATACCACATATACGAATTTTGTGCAAAGATGGTCTTATAGTTGCAGATTCATCACCAATCAATAATCACTAAATATAATTTATTATGGAAACTAAAACACCAGCTAAAAAAACGGCTGCAAAAACAACAACAACTTCTAAATCTTCTTCTAAAACATCATCTAAATCAACAGCAAAAACTCCTGCTAAAAAAAGCGCAGCGAAAGAGCTGAAAGATCTTTTTGAAGATTCATTAAAAGATATCTATTGGGCAGAAAAAGCACTGGTAAAAGCATTGCCTACAATGATGAAAAATGCTACGGATGAAAAGCTGAAAACCTCTATTGAAAACCACCTTGCCGAAACAGAAAATCAGGTAGTACGACTTGAAGAATGTTTTAAAGCTTTGGGTAAAAAGGCACAGGCAAAAAAATGTGATGCCATGCAGGGACTTCTTGATGAGGCAAAAAGCATTATTGAAGAAACCGAGCCGGGAACTGTAAGAGATGCCGGAATTATTGCAGCAGCCCAGAAAGTTGAACATTACGAAATTGCAACCTACGGAACACTTGCCGCATTTGCAAAAGTCTTAAAAGAAGAAGACTGCCTAAAATATCTTCTTGAAACACTAAATGAAGAAAAAAAATGTGATGAACTGTTGACTAAGGTAGCCGATACCAATCTTAACAGTAAAGCTATGTAAACGCAAATTTTAGCATATTAATAAGAGATCTTTTTCAAAAGGTCTCTTTTTTTTGGTTAAATATTTAAAATATTATAGAAATCGTATAAATGTGGTATTTTTTTTTAATAATATCCCTACCACATGGTTTATTATTTGATTTTATTTAAAAGTAATTCAACTAAAATTCATTGTTGGACGATAAAATTTAATATATGATAATTAGTGAAGATTTATTACTAAAATATGGGGCATTTTATGAAAATTATGAACCCGGTGAAACGATCTTTTATGAAGGAAATATGCCTAAATTTTATTTTCAGATTTCCAGCGGTATTGTAGAGCTTAATAACTATCATGAGGACGGCAAGGAATTTACTCAGAATATTTTAAGACAGGGCCAGAGTTTAGGAGAATCTTTTTTGTTTGACGACAAATTGTATCCTACCAACGCAACGGCTAAAACCGAATGCAAGATTCTTAAACTTCCTAAAAATGATTTTATCAATCTTCTGAAGAATAATCCTGAAGTTTCTTCAAAAATGTTCCGGTGTCTTGCAGATATTTTATACAATAAATATATTATGCTTTTTAATATTTCTTCTTCGGATCCAATATCGAAAATAAAAACAGTAATGGATTGTCTTAAGGGGAACAACAATAAAAACCAGTACTCATACGAAGTTCCGCTTACGAGACAGCAGCTTGCAAATCTTACAGGTCTCCGTGTGGAAACAGTAATAAGAACCATCAAGAAAATGCACAACAGCAACCTCGTGAAAATAGAAAACAGAAAAATTTATTATTAGAGATAGAATTACTTTTTATATGATTTGATTAAGAGATTTCAGGTTCCTGGAATCTCTTATGTTGTATATCTGATTTTTAAATGACGAATGTTATTATAACTGTTTAAATTGTCAGTCCATGGGTGTTCTTTACCTGGGCCATGACAAAAGTACTGTGTGTACTTCCGATGGAAGGAACTGCTCCCAATATATTGAAAACAAAGTTTTGATACTGCTTCATATCCCGTACATACACTTTCAGAAGAAAATCAAAATCACCGGAAATACTGTAACATTCTGCTACCTCTTCAATTTCAAGGATTTCCCGTTCAAATTCCACGGCGAGATAGCTGTCGTTGCTCTTTAGCTTTAGCTGACAGTATACCGTGAAACCAAGATTCAATTTTTCGGCATCCAGAATAGCGGCATATTTTTTAATATATCCTTCCTGCTCCAATCTTTTAACCCGCTCGAAGACAGGTGATGGTGAGAGGTTTACTTCTTTTGCAAGTTCTTTCACCGTCAGTTTTGAATCGTTTTGCAGTAATCTTAGCAGCTGTAAATCTTTGTCGTCCAGATTGTCCATAGAATAATATTCTTTAAATATTGATACAGGACCAAATATAAAGAATTTTATTCTTTAATATTCATTAAAAAAAGTATTTTTTGCTTAATAAATTCCAATTGTATAATATATTATTCTTTATCCCTATTTTTACTAAAGACAATAACTCATTAAGCGTACTCCGCTGAATGGTTTCAATAAAAAGTAAAGGGAATATTTTATGTGAGAGACGCTCCTTTTCTGGAGTGCTCTCTTTTTTAGAAAGAACAAATATAATATAGTTAAAAATTACAATTAGTAAATTAATCTTAGGGGAGGCAGTTTTACATTTTTTGTATAACTGCTTTTTTATTTTGGTAATTCAGGGATTGTAATTCTTTCTGCTTTAGAAGACAAGGTTTTCAGAAAAGCTTCAAGCTGGGCAATTTCTCTATCAGACAGTTCAAGCATTCGTACCATTCCGGATTTTTCCGATTTTAAAGTAATGCCTTCATGAATGGTAGTCCGTTTTTGGGAATACTCGGGATTTCCTCTGCTATAAAACGCTATTACTTCCTGTAAAGTAGCCATAGATCCGTTGTGAAAATAAGGTCCCGTACGGGAAACTTCTCTTAATCCGGGAACCCTGAACCTTCCGGCATCATCTACATTTTTTGTTACAAGATATCTTCCCAGATCCTCTCCCTGCTCCCCTAGTAACGATGTCCCGATATTTTCAAATGTATTGTTGGAAAAATATCCTGAATTATGGCAATTGATACACTGAGCTTTTGTTCTGAAAAGATGAAGTCCCATTAATTCGTCATCGGTATACACATCAGCTTTGCCGTCAATAAAATAATCAAATTTACTGGCGGAACTTCTAACCGTTCTCTCAAAGGTTGCAATCGCTTTTGAAATACGTTCTTTAGTAACGGATTTATCGCCAAATGCTTTTTCGAATAAAACCTGATAACCTTTTATAGCAGCAATCTTACCGGCTGCCATATCCATATGCCCGCTCATTTCCCGTTGGTCTTCAATGGGTTTTTGTGACTGTTCTTCCAGGGAATTGACACGGCCGTCCCAGAAAGGATTTTTAGCATATGCTGTATTGATGATACTCATGGCATTTCGCACTCCAAGCTGGCGGTCGTGGCCAAAAGAAAAAGTTCTGTTGTTGCACCATCCCAACTCAGGATCATGACACGATGCACAGGCTATCTGTTCCGATTTTGAAAGACGCGGATCAAAGAAAAGTGTTTTTCCCAACAATTCTTTTTCGGAAGAATATTGATTATCAGACGGAAAAGAATTTTCCGGTAAATGTCCTATTTCAGAGAAGGTTGAGATAGATTCGGGATCAAGAACAGGTTTAGGCCATTTGGAAGGATCACCGGAAGAATACAAATTTCTCAGTTTATCCATAAAAGCAGCCTTTTCCCTGATTTCCTTTTTTACGGAAGTATTCAGGCAATTGTTTAAGACTGATACAAGAATAAATAAAACGAGAATCCAGCTGATCGCATTCTTCATGGCATTCAATTTCAGCAAAAATAGATATTTTTAAGGATAATTTATATTTAGCAAAAACTGAAAAATTCACTTTCAAAAAAAACATTGCCGGTAATTCGCGGCTGTTTCATTTTATTTCAGCATTATTAAGAAAATTTAATTTATAATTTTTTTATTTATAATTGCCTGATATTTTTTTCTGCCCCTCTTATTTATTTTCCATAACAGCACTATAATGAACTGCTTATAAAAAACACACGGATATTTGCTGAGAAATAATCAATAAAAATAATTTAAAAAAAATAAAATAAATGAAAAATATGTGGTAGAATTAATTCTAGCGATGTAACAATAACCCACACAAAGGTGTCTTATATCTAAAACTTAGTTTTAATGAAAACCATTTTAATACCTATCGCCCTATTGGCCGGCATACTTACCTTTGCACAAACAGAAAAGGACACGATAAAAACGCAGGAGAAAGAGATTGAAGCTGTAACGGTAACCGCAAGAAAGCCGACTGTAGAGTCTAAAGTAGACCGCACTGTTTTCAATGTTGCCAACAGCTCAATCCTTGCAGGAAATACAACATGGGATGTTCTGAGAATGACACCGCTGGTAAGTATTGATAATAATGATGCGATAAAGGCGGAGGGAGAATCTGTAACGGTTTATATCAATGACAGGAAATCCGTATTTACAGGAAAAGAGCTTAAGGAATATTTAAAAACCATTCCGGCGGACAATCTTATGAAAATAGAAGTGATTACAAGCCCTTCTTCCCGTTATGAAGCTACAGGAACCGTTATCAATATTGTTCTTAAAAAACGGGATGATGAAGGACTAAAAGGCAGTGTTACGCTTAACAACAGACAGAATACAAAAAATTCCCAGTATACCAACTTTAACCTGAATTATCACAGGAAAAATTTTACACAAACACTTATCGGAAGCTATAGTGACAATACTTATGTTCAGAGAAATTCGAGCTTTTATACATGGTATCAGGATAATTCTACCAACCAGATCGACAGCTATATTATTGGAAGAAGCAAAAGTCCGTCGGTTTCATCAACATCGGAATTTGAAATTAACAATAAAAATACGGTAGGTATCATTCTGGAATACTACCAAAGCAATTCTAACTCCAATTCTGAAGCCAACAGAAAAGATTTCATTAATAACGATTTCACAAGTTCTTACGAGCAAAACCAGAATTCAAAAGGGCTTAACCGTAATTTGGGAACCAATATCTTCTACAAATGGTATGATAAAGAAAAAAATAAAATTCTGGATGTAAATCTGGGAACCAATTATTATGGGCAATCCGATGACAGCTATTTTATCAATAATATCTTCTCAGTAGCAGACGGATCATCCACAAGAGACCTGGGCGTAATCACAGATACGGAAAACAGAAATTATTATGCTAAGATTGATTATACACAACCAATCGGAAAAGAGGGTGCGAATTTTGAAGTAGGCGGTAAAATAAACTTCAACAACAACATGATCCCCAATAATTTATACGGAAATATGCTGAGCGGACTAAGTGCAAATGACGTTTTTCATTATGAAGATCAGATTACATCGTTATATGCCAACTACAGCAGAACATTCTTCAAAAAGCTGGAAACAAGAATCGGGCTTCGTTATGAATATATTGATTACAGGATCCGTCAGGATGTAGGAAGTGCTTACCGAAAAGACGGCTACGGCAGTTTTCTTCCTAATATTTTGCTGAAATATACATTTTCCGATAAATATGAGCTGAGTTTAACTTACAACAGAAATATCTGGAGACCCTGGTACGCAGAATTTAATCCGTTTATGACCCCGAATACCGACGGAATTTACAGCCGCGGGAATATAGAACTCAATCCCAATCCAAGTGACAGGCTGTATATGAAGCTTGGAATCCTGAAAAAATATTTTATCTCTGCAAGGTATATGTTTACCGATCAGGATTACTGGACGGATTATGTTAAAGAAGAAATTGATGTGAATGGTAAAAAAGAAACTATTAATATTACTCAGCCTTCTAACTTCACCGGGAAAGTTCACAAATATTATCTTTATGCAAACACCAACCAGACTTTCTTTAAGAATAAATTTACCGTGAATCTCGGGCTTGGATGGTATTACATCGACAATAGTGATTTTAATGCGAAAAATGGTATTAAAAGCAATGCCTACATCAGTTACCTGAGTGCTTCCACCAATTTGTCTTACACCAACCTTTTTAATAAAAATATTAACCTGAGTGCCTGGGTAGAAGTTTCTAATCAGAATAATGGAAATTCCACCACCAACAGAGCCAATGTATTCCATAATATTTCTGCAACCAAAATATTCCCTAAAACACAGATGGAAGTCAGCCTTCAGCTGATGAATATTTTCCAGAGACCGAATTATGACGCCACAACGTACAACCAGCAGGGATTTGTAAGGAGTTCTTCAAAATGGGACTGGTACGGTGCTTCCATTTCATTTGTAAAACGTTTCGGAAACCAGAAAGTGAAAGAAAACACCAAGACCGATGTTGAGAAAAACGGCGGTGGAGGTAAGTAAATTATTCATCCTTATTTTAGAGCACGGATGTTGAAGCTTTATTGCTCATCATCCGTCTTTTAAGCTTTCATTAAACAATCATAAAAAATTGCCAAATGTCTTATTTTTATGGATTATGGCACGGATATTTTATAGATATTAAAAAATACTTAAGATGACACCAAGCTCTGAAATAAGAAGGATGATTAAAAAATATTTAACGATATCTGTTAAATCACAATTTGATCTTGACATAAATCTTGAAAAAGAATATGCTCTAACGGAAAATTTAGTTTCTAAAAAAACAATTGTTGCTCCTACTTTCACGAAAAATATATTATCGAGACCGGGACTGAAATTGTTTTTGACATCACTGATTATCGAAATTAATAATGAAAAATGCAGTATGGAATTTATTATGGAAAAGATTAAATCTTTGCGCGGAAATGATTCTCAGCATATGCAGATGATATAAAAAGAATATCCCGGTACGAATACCGGGATTATTTATGTGTAAATAGCTTGTAAATTTCTTGTCATTTTTTACTGTAAAAAATTGGCGACCTTTTCTTCGAGATCTTCAAGATTGAATGGCTTTGCAACATAATCGTCTGCCTGAGCCTGTTTGGCGAGAGCCACGATGTCGTTATTGGCCGTTACATAAATGACCGGAATGTGTTTAAATTCCTCATGATTTTTCAGAAGTCTTGTAGCTTCCACCCCGCCGATTTTCGGAATCCAGTTATCCATAAGAATAACGTCCGGCTTATATTGCGCCACTCTTTCCAGAATATCGTGCGAAGTTTCGGAAATTTCCACCTGATAACCATTTTCTTCAAAAATGATGCTGATCACCTCAAGAATCGTAGTGTCATCATCAAAAATCAGGATTTTCTTTTTGTTCATATTCTTACTTAGTTGTTAGGGATTACTTTTTATATTTATTATAACTGATTGATATATTCGGATAGATTTTCGGGTTTTATAATTTTGTCATACGGTACTGCTTCTATGGCATGCCTGGGCATATAATCAACCTCTGCTGTTTCCGGATCCTGAATCCATACTTTCCCCCTGTTTTTTTTGATATAAGATAAACCTTCCACACCATCGGCATTGGCGCCCGACAAAAGTACACCGATTAGATGCTCACCATAAATTTCAGCAGCAGATTTAAAGGTTACATCAATAGACGGACGGGAATAGTTCATTTTTTCCGAGCTGTCCAGCGACATCACTTTTTTATCCTCAAAAAGGACATGATAATCTGCGGGGGTAATATATATTTTATTGTTTTCAATCTCTGTTTTATCATCTATCTCTACAACATCCAGCGGCGATAACTGCTGCAGTAATGCCTGAAGAATATTGGTAGAATGTGCTTTCCGGTGAAGCACCAGCAAAACAGGAACAGATATTACATCATTTAGTTTTTTAATCATATCAAGAATAACCTTGAGGCTTCCTGCGGAACCTCCTATAATTACTAATTCTGTTTTTATATTTTCGTTATTCAATATCATTAATTATGATCTAATTTTTTCCAGATTCTCTGATCGTCAACCTGATGATAATTTTCATCTAATTTAGAAAATCTTAGGGTTTCTTTCGCACCTAATGCTAAAAAACCTAAATTTTCCAGACTATTATCAAATAAACGGAAAACTCTTTCCTGCAAACCCCGGTCAAAATAAATCAGCACATTTCTGCATATAATCAGCTGAAAACTGTTAAAAGAGCTGTCTGAAACCAGGTTATGAGTTGAAAGAATTAATTTTTCCTGTAAACTTTTATCAAATTTTACACTGTCGTAATTCGCTGTATAATAATCCGAAAAATCCTTTTTTCCTCCTGATAATATGTAATTTTCAGAATATAATTTCATCTGCTGCAGCGGGAAAACTCCCGATCTTGCCTTTTCCAATACTGAGGGATTCAGATCTGTTCCGTAAATAAGGGATTTGTGGTAAAGATTGGCTTCTTTCAGAAGAATCGCGATTGAATAGGCTTCCTCTCCCGTAGAGCATCCTGCCACCCAGATTCTTATCAGCGGATATGTTCCCAGCTGGGGCAATATTTTTTCCCTTAATGCTTTAAAAAATAACGGATCCCGAAACATTTCCGTAACGTTTACGGTAATTTCTTCAATGAAGCGCTTCAGATATTCCGGATCATTCAGAATGGTATAGCGCAGTTCGGCAAAACTGGTAAAACGGTCTATTAAACAGATACGGTTTACCCTGCGTTTAAAAGACGCCCTGCTATACTCTGAAAAGTCGTAGCCATACATATCATAAACATCTTTAATCAAGTATTCTACCTCTTCATCTTTTATGATACTAGGTTCCAGCATTATGGTAATTTTTCAATGGCATTTATTAACTGATCCACATCAATCGGTTTTGATATGTAATGATTGGCTCCTGCATCAATACATTTCTGACGGTCTTCCGGCATAGCCTGAGCCGTAACGGCAATCACCGGCACTTCACTGATTGCAGGCGTGCTTCTGATGATCCTGGTGGCTTCATAACCGTCCATCTCCGGCATCATCATATCCATAAGAACAGCAGAAAACTGATTGTCTTTTTTAAGAATATTAATAGCTTCCTGAGCCATGGTACAGCTTTCTATCTGATATCCCCTGGATTTCAGGGTCAGTTTCAGGGCAAATATGTTTCGCGGATCATCGTCCACAATCAAAATTTTTTTATTCATCAGAATTTTAGCTGTTTACATTTCATATAACCAAACTCTAAGTAAGGATAATAACTGATCAATATCCACGGGTTTCGAAATATAGTCCGAAGCACCGGCAGTGATGCATTTTTCACGTTCCCCGATCATTGATTTTGCGGTAATGGCAATTATCGGCAACCTTGTATACATCGGCATTTTTCTAATCTGCTTTATCGTTTCGTAGCCATCCATTTCCGGCATCATCATATCCATCAGAATAACATCTACATCAGGATGTTCCTTGATCTGCTGCAAGGCGTGTTTTCCGTCCATTGCCACAACTACTTCCACTTTATATTTTTCCAGTGCTTTTGTTAAAGAGAAAATATTTCGTACATCATCATCGGTAATCAGTATTTTTTTACCGCTTAATACTTCAGTTAAAGATCCCAGTGTTTTACTTCTTACGGTTTCAAGAGAATTATTTTTTTCTTCAACCAAATGCAGGAACAATCCTACTTCGTCCAGAATTCTCTGGTAAGAGTGTGCCGTTTTTACAACGATAGAATCTGCATATTGCTTTATTTTCAGTTCTTCTGACTTAGACAAATTCCGTTCCGTAAATATGATAATCGGAAGATTTTCCAGACCGTCATAGCTCTTTATGGATTCAATAATCTGGTATTCATCTCCTTTTGAAGATCCGATATCTAAAATTACACAATCTACATGACTGGCGGTAAGTGCTTTTACACTATCTTCCACATTCGTCTGCACCGATAACGAGATATTAAAATTGCTTAAGAAATACGAAAGTGCACTCGCATGCTTCGCATTTTCTTCAACAATAAGTACTTTCTGCGGAGATTTGCTGAGTACTTCTTCAATCTTTCTGAACACTTCAGTCATCTGATCTAATGCAACCGGCTTGTTGATGAAATCAATAGCTCCTTTCATCAGACTTTCCTTTTTTACATGCAGCACAGACATCATATGTACCGGAATATGTCTGGTTTCAGGGTTGGACTTCAGTTCATCCATTACCTGCCATCCGTCTTTTACCGGTAGCTGAACATCAAGGAGAATCGCGTGCGGACGATATTTCAATGCCGCAGAAATACCGTGATCTCCCCTTACCACTACAACAGCTTTATATTTCTGCATCCGGGCATATTTTAAAAGCGCTTTGGCAAAATTGGTGTCATCTTCAATAATAAGAATTACTTTGTCACCATCCTGGATACTCTCTCTGTCATCAGCTACATCTTCCGGAATTTCCAGGGAATTGATGGCGTTATAATACTCTTCTTCTCCGTCATCCAGAATGTTTTTTATTTCCTCCACATCTTCTCGGATGATCTCTACAAGATCCTGATCAGTTTCCATTGGTGCTATTTCAGATTCAGTTATTGCGCTTACCGGAATACTAAGACAGAATTCGCTTCCTTCATTTACTTTGCTTTCCAGGGTGAGTTCACCACCTAAAAGCCTTGCAATTTCTCTGCTGATGGACAAACCGAGACCTGTACCTCCAAATTTTCTTCTTGTGGAACCATCTGCCTGCTGGAATGCTTCGAAGATAATTTTCTGCTTGTCTTCTGCAATACCTATTCCCGTATCTTTTACAGAGAAAACAATAAAGTCTTTCTTCTTATTGTCTTTTTTAATATTTAAATTGATACTTCCTTCTGTGGTAAATTTCAGAGCGTTTGACAATAAATTCCTTAATACCTGATCTACTCTTAAACGGTCGGTTTCAATGGTATTGTTCAGCTCCCTGTCAATCTGCACGTTAAACTGAAGCTTTTTCTCCTGGAAGACCGGGTTAAAGAGGTTCTTTAAATCTTTAACGATATCATTAATTTCCACATCCTGATATTCCAGTGTCATTTTTCCGGATTCTATTTTTGCAAGATCAAGAATCTCATCAATCAGCGTCAGAAGGCTGCTTCCTGAGCTTTGAATTACTTTAGCCGATTCAATCTGATCTTCATTCAGGTTTTCTTCCGGATTTTCTGCCATCAAACGGGATAAAAGCAGAATTGAATTAAGCGGTGTACGTAATTCGTGAGACATATTTGCAAGAAATTCAGATTTATATTTTGTGCTTAAAGCCAATTCTTCTACTTTTTTCTGAATTTCACTGTTACGTTCTGCAATCAGATGATTTTTTTCTTCCAGCAATCTTGATCTTTCTTCCAGCTCTGCATTGGCCTGCATCAGCTCTTCCTGCTGCACTTTCAGTTCTTCTTCAGAAGCCTGCAACTTTTGGGTTTGTGCTTCAAGTTCTGTATTCAGGTTTTCAAGTTCCGAATGCTGCACCTGTAATTCTTCGGACTGTGCCTGTGTTTCTTCCAGAAGCTGCTGTTCTTTTTCGCGGCTTTTCGCAGCGTTGAGCGCAACCCCGATATTTCTTGTACATTCAATGAAATAATCAATTCTGCTTTCATCAAAATTATTAGTAGATCCCAGTTCCAGCACCCCGATAATGTTGCCGTCTGCAAAAACCGGCAGTAGTAATATTCCGTAAATTTTTATGGTACTGCTGGCAAAGGTTACTACAAAATCTTCTTCATGAAGATTATTATAAACCTGTGTTTTTTTGCTAATGAAAGTTTGTCCTACCATTCCTTCTCCGGGTTCAAAAACTTTTTTCATATTGTTTTCCAGTCCGAAAGCAGCTTTCAATTTCAGCATTCCTTCATCATAAAGATAAATTGATCCGTTGATGCATTTTCCATATTCAATGATCTGTTTCAGGGCATTATCTGAGACTTCCTGTACCGATTTGTTCCCCATAAGAGATTCATTAAGCAAAGCAAGACCTTTCTGGCGCCAGTCGCTGGCATTAATTTTATCGAAAGAAATTTTCAATGATTCGGTCATGTGATTAAGTGACTCGGCAAGATCTCCAAGATCGTCCTGGGAGTTATCTGTCGCCCTTTGGTTATAATCTCCGTTGGCAACCCTGTTGGCAATTTCACGGATTGCACTTACTCTTTTGCTGATTTCAATATCTTTAGCTTGAAGTGCCCTTTCAAGCTTGTCCCTGCGAATAAGGTCTGCCCGTAATTTCAGATAAAAGAATGTGGTTACTACAATGGCAGCAATGGCAGAAAAGATGATGAATAAAACCGTAGTGTTGGATGATCTGGTAAGGTCTTTGTTTTTGATAGCGAGCTGTGACTCTTCGGTTTGTACAAATTCCTGAACAATTTTCCGGCATCTGTCCATATATGATTTACTCATAAGAACCTGCTCCTGGCTCATGACAATGCCTTTCTTCCTGTTGTCTACAAAATGTTTCAGATTTGAAATGTTCGTGTTAACATTTCGTTCAAGCTCATGTAAAAGTTTCACCTGATTTTCATCGGTAATATCAAGGTTTTTTGCCCGCTCTATTGCTTTTGGAAATTCAATAAGGCTGCGATTGAAAGGATCGAGGAAATTTTCCCGGCCGGTAAGCTGATATCCCCGGCTC
Organism: Chryseobacterium sp. PET-29; assembly: GCF_025736815.1. Taxonomy (NCBI): domain Bacteria; kingdom Pseudomonadati; phylum Bacteroidota; class Flavobacteriia; order Flavobacteriales; family Weeksellaceae; genus Chryseobacterium; species Chryseobacterium sp. PET-29. The sequence goes on from NZ_CP107053.1 coordinate 1,097,267, forward strand.
CCGGTTTCAGCATCCAGTAAAGAAATCAAAACATCTTTAACGGCAGTGATGGATCTCCGGCTTTTTGAAAGGCTTTCCCGATTTTCCATCTGTTTTTGTATGCTTACATAAGAGGCAATTGAACTCGCAATCAGTATCACTAAAGAGAGTCCTACTCCAAACTGAAGATTTCTTATAATTTTTTTCGGCATTGAAAATTAGTTTAATGGTAATGTGAAATAAAACGTAGATCCTTCATCTACTTTACTGGAAACACCAATACTTCCATGATGCTGCTTAATGATTTCAGAGCATATGAATAATCCTATCCCCATCCCCTGAAACTGGAGGGAAGATTCTTCAACACGATAAAACTTCCTGAAAACAGCTTCCTGCTTGAAATCCGGAATACCGATTCCAAAATCGGTGACATTTACCTTTACTTCCTGCTCTTCTTCATCTACAAAAGTGGTAACAATTACCTGATTGTTTTTAGGAGAATATTTAATAGCGTTCGTTAAAAAATTGATGAGGACCTGCTCAATGCGGATTTCATCAAGCGGAATAAGAATATCGGGCTTCACGCCGTCGCGTTTTATTTTCACACGATTTTCATCATGAGTCTGAAGAATGGTATCGATCGCATTACTGATAACACTTTCCAGATTGGTTGGTTTTTTATTAATTTTAAGCTTACCGTTTTCTATTTTGGAAACATCAAGCAAATCGGTAATGAGGGTATTAAGTTTTTCGATCTGGTCCTGAACTTTAGTCACGAAACCTGCTTCGGCACTTTCCTTATCAAGCTTAAGTTTCCTTTCAAGAAGCTGAACATATGCTTTGATACTTGTTAAAGGAGTTTTGAGTTCGTGGCTGGCAATACTCAGGAATTCATCTTTTTCCTTTTCTACTTTCTTCTGATCGTCGATATCCGTAAAAGTTCCCACCCAGTTTTTGATTGAGTCTCCGTCGTAGACAGGAGTTACCCTAAGAAGATGATAACGATACTTACCGGATTCCATTTTCTTGATTCTGACTTCAAGTTCTAAGGCGGTTCCTTTTTTTCTGCAACGCTTTAATTCTTCTTTGATATTGAAATCATCCGGATGAGTCTCGGGAAATTGTTTTTCAGATTGGGAATATTCGTACCACTTGCCATTTACAAAATCTATGACTCCTTCTTCATTTAATGTAAAAGCGATCTGCGGAAGTGATTCCAGCATCAGATGAAAATGATCGATCTGTGACTTCATGGTAACCTGGGATTCCCTTCTGCCTTTTACTTCAAGCTCCAGGCTTTGCTGCGCTTTCTTCATCGCGAGATTCTGTTCCTGAAGACTGTAGAACGTTTTTACCTTCAGCATAAGAATTTCGGGGTCTACCGGTTTTGTCACGTAGTCTTTACCTCCTGAAGCGTAACCCCGTGTAATAAATCTTTTCTCAGTATTTACCGCAGACAAAAATATAATAGGTACTTCTTTGGTTTTGCTATAACCGGCAAGTGTTTCGGCCACTTCAAAACCATCCATATCGGGCATCTGTACGTCTAAAATAATTAATGCATAATCATTCTTCAGTGCTTTTCCCAACGCTACTTCACCGGAGTCAGCCGTATCCACCTGAAAATCTTTTGATTCCAGCAGTTTTTTCAGGGAATAAAGGTTGCTCTGGTTATCATCAACAATTAAGATCATAGAAATATAAAATCAATAATTAATTATATTTAGTTCAACATCAAAAATACTCACAATATTCCGAAAAACAGTAATGTTTTAGCGATTATAGTTGTAGGTACCACATTACTGTGAATATTATTTAACATTAAAAAAATTGTAAAGGACGAAGCAATATTTATTCCACTGAATCAATATTTTAGAAATATTTTTAATTTAAAATGAAATAAACTTAGAAAATTTTCCTTTAAAATTATAATTCACGGCACAGTGTTTGAATATTGACTGGCAACACTTTTTCACTTAAATATATACTTTCAAATTATAAACCCCTGTATTATCAGGGGTTTATTGTTTTTCAAGTGTGATTATGATCTACGGTACATATTCTCCTGTACCTATAAGTTTATTCTGCGCCTTTAAAAATTTTCTCGTTAAAATCAAACATACAATTGTCTGTTAAGATATGTACTTTAAGATTTTCAACATAAATAGGCGATCCTTTTTTCACCGTATCAATATTTGTTTGTCCAATATTTTCAGCGTTTAGCAGCCAAACCATACCAGATCCGCGACACGTTGCTTTATATCCTTCCTCAATAAGCAGTGCCGTATCTTCACCTAAACCAATTCCCCAGCAATGCTGATGAAGGATAACAGCGTGTGCAAGCCTCCCGAACCTGGCGCGATGCACGAAATGAGTATCTATAATGCAGTTATTGATAAAGCCCAATCCGGAATTCAGTTCGATGTCATGTTCAAGCATTGCTTCACCATTTACGGCTTCCATAATGATGATTTCCGGAATACACATGGCGCCGGCACTGGTACCTGCAATGGTAAAATCTTTCTCATTGGTGTATTTTTCCTTAAGCAAATATTTCAATGCAGAATCTTTTAATTTTTCATAAATCCTGCGTTGATCTCCACCCGTAAAAAATACTGTTTTTGCTGCTGAGACTCTTTTAAACTGATAATCGGTATGCAATTGATCATCGCAGAGATCCAGAAAGTCAAAATTAGTATACCCAATTTCAATGAATGTTTTGGTATAGGTCTCCCGAATACTTTCCGGCTCGGAGCTTGCGATTGTAATAACCTCAATCCTGTCATCTTTTGAAGCAGTGAGAAGCTTTAAAATTTCATTTGGTGAAAAATCCTTGTTTTTTTCTTCCATTTCGGAGTCGTTCCCGTTTTTATCTTCCTTCCCTCCTATGATTAACAATCTTCCTTTTGCCATATTATACTATTCTGCAGTTAGTGTAAAGTATTTTAATTTATGTACCGTATTCAGAACTTCCCCGTTTTTCAGCGGACAGCCTCAAGAATATTACTTTTAAAGTTTCCACGAATAGGATGTTCACTTCTTAAAATCGTTATTCATTATCCGTCGGTACATTCTTAAGATTATCCTGGTTCTGCAGCGTGTCAGAGCGTTGCTCCAGGGTATTAATGGTGTCAGATTGGCGGTTGTTAACGGTTTCCCCTTTGTTTTCCTGATCAGTATACTGCGTTTCTGATTTTGTGCAGCCCATAGTGACTGTAAAAATAAACACTGTGAAAATTATTTTTTTCATATTTAAAAATTTGGTATTCTCAAACTTATTGAATAATCGATGAGCTTTTTATGACGGTAATCACAATCTAATAATGGTGAAATTTCTATAACTTTATCAAAATATAACTGTATATTTATGATCAGGATCATAATTGAAACGTTTTTCAATTTGATAAATTTAAAAATGTGGTATACCCCTAATTCCAATTAAAGCAGATTATTATTATGTTAATTGAAGAACAACTCTTACTGTCTTACGGTGCAGAAATTGAAGACCTCGATTCTTCGTATGTCATTTTCGAGGAAGGCAGCACACCGAAATTTTATTACCAGATCATAAAAGGCAGAATAAAACTCAATCACTACGATGAAGACGGAAAAGAGCTTATTCTTGCGATCCTAAGTAAAGGACTGAGCGTGTGTGAGCTTCTTTTATTTATTGATGAAAAATATCCCGTTAACGCCATTACTTTCGAAGAAACCAGTGTACTGAAACTTCCGAAAAGTGATTTTATCAGACTGCTGGATGAAAATGTCCAGATTTCAAGGGATATCAATAAATTTTTATCCGAACGCCTTTATTTCAAATATATCATGCTGGAAAACAATACTTCCTTAAGGCCTGATGTCCGCATAAAAGGAGCCCTTAATTATCAGAAAAGTTTCAGTGATAATCAGGAGCAATTTTCATTTGAAGTTCCGCTTACAAGAAAAGATATCGCATCCATAACCGCTTTACGGGTCGAAACGGTAATTCGCACCATTAAGAAACTCGAAAAAGAAGGTTTTTTGAAAATTATTAACAGAAAAATATTTATTTAAAGCAAAATTGCTTTTTAATGCTGAAATTTGCAGAAGAAACTTAAAAAATGAATTGGATCATCTTAATTATTGCAGGATTATTTGAAGTTGCTTTTGCGTCATGTCTGGGAAAGGTAAAAGAAACAAGCGGAACTACTATGTACCTTTGGTTCGGAGGTTTTCTGATCTCTCTTACCATAAGTATGCTGTTGCTCATTAAGGCTACCCAAACCCTTCCTATCGGAACGGCATATGCCGTGTGGACAGGTATTGGCGCAGTGGGAACGGTATTAATGGGGATTTTCTTTTTTAAAGACCCGGTAAGCTTCTGGAGAATCTTTTTTATTGTAACACTAATCGGTTCTGTTGTAGGTCTTAAAGCAGTTTCTTCTCATTAAACTTTATTAAAAAATAGGTATGAGCTTAAATAATCTATTTAAATATTATTGAACCCAAGCGGAAAAACCCCTGAAGTTTATTAAAGAATAAATAACTAAAAACGTCTCCGGTTTGGAGACGTTATTTTTTATAAACAATGGGTAAAATTTCACTTTTCCTGAGTCCGTATTTTTCAATTTCTTCATCTGAAAAACGCTGGGAATAGAAATTGGCATCTGTTTCAAAGCCTGCTTTCTGAAGCCTTTCGAAATAATCCATCCCGTACCAGCGTACGTGGTCATACTGCCCGAAATGTTTTTGTCGTTCTTTGGGATCTGTGATGGTAAAATCTTCATACGTTTTTTGCAACGTGTTTTTCATCGGAACCTGTAATATTCCCCATCCTCCTGGTCTTAGCACCCTGTATAATTCGCTCATTGCTTTAGCATCATCAGCAATATGCTCCAGTACATGATTACAGAAAATGATATCGAAACTTTCATCTGCAAACGGGAGGTCGAGAATATCTGCTTTTACGTCCACTATGGGAGAAAAAAGATCCGACGAAATATAATCCAGATTACTCATCCTTTTGAATTTTCTTAGAAATTCCTGTTCGGGAGCAATGTGCAAAACTTTATGGTTTTTAATAAAAAAATCCGTTTCATTCTGGAGATACAGCCACATCTGGCGATGTCTTTCGAGGCTTAAAGTCCCTGGCGATAAAGCATTTTCTCTTTGTTTACCATACCCGTAAGGAAGAAACTTCCTGTAGGACCGTCCATCGATAGGATCAACAAACCGGTCTCCTTTAAACAGCTGGTAAATAAGCGGCCTCGCCCAGATGCTTAACCTAATAAGCATAGGACGCGGAATTTTATTTAATAAAAATTTGGCTGCCTTTTTCATTTAAAAATCCAGTTGAAAAGCTTTCTCTTCATCACTTTCAATACCCAGGGCATCGTAAATATACTGAAAGGTGGAAAGCAACACGGGTTTTCCGTTGATCACGGCAACATCATGCTCAAAATGTGCGGATGGCTGATTGTCAAGAGTAGTGACTGTCCAGCCATCATTATGGAATTTTACTTTTTCCGTACCGAGATTAATCATGGGTTCGATGGCAATTGTAAGTCCGTCTTTGATTACTTTTCCGCTACCCTGTCTTCCGTAATTGGGAACCTGAGGATCTTCATGCATCTGTCTTCCGACACCATGCCCCACAAGCTCTCTTACAACACCATATCCCTCTTTTTCACAGTGCGATTGTATGGCATGAGAAATATCTCCGATTCTTTTTCCCCTGACACACTGCTCAATTCCTTTGTAAAGAGATTCTTTAGCAACTTTCAGAAGCTTTTTGGTTTCCGGTTTTACTTCACCGATTTCAAAAGTGTAGGCATGATCGCCCACAAAACCATTCAAAATAGCACCACAATCTACGGAAAGCACATCGCCTTCTTTGATTTCTTCTTTGCTGGGGAAACCGTGAACCACCTGTTCGTTTGGTGAAATACAAAGGGAATACGGAAATCCTCCATATCCTAAAAATGCAGGCTCCGCGCCATGATCTTTAATAAAATCATGTGCCAGTTTATCCAAATATAAAGTGGTAATTCCCGGTTTGATTTCTTTTGCCAGCATTCCTAATGTTCTGGAAACCAATCGGGCACTTTCTTTCATAAGACGAAGCTCGTCTATTGTTTTTAATTGAATCATTTTTTAATTATAAAATGTAACAATATAACAGTGTATCAGTGTAACAATGTCTGATTGGTAGATTGTTATATTGGTAAATTGTTACATCGGATATTCTACCAGAACAATCCTTTTTTCTTTTCTTTTTTAAGCTTTGAATAAGCCAGGACTTCTTTTCCTTCAACCCGGAATTCTATTCTCTCCTGAATAATATTGTAGATTTCACCCCAACCCGGAAATCCTCCCAGATTTCTGTCATCTATGAACCAATCCGCATCAATTTTTCTGGATTGATTTTCGGAATCAAAAACTTCTCCTTCAAAGCTGGAATTTACCGCATAAAACTCAACACCGTTTTTCATACAGAATTCTACGGCTTCATCCAATGCTCTTCCGTGACGGTAAGTCCAAAGGATAAGTCTGTATCCTTCCGACTGAAGTTTTTTTAGTGTTTCAAAAGCAAAAATCTTTGGTTTGCCAATCGCGGGATAAGCATCATCAACAATAGTTCCGTCAAAGTCAACTGCAATTTTTTTATTATTCATTCTGTGAATTTGTTTTTAAAAATGCAAAGATACAAAAAAGAACGCCCAAGTATACTCCGGCGCTCTTACTTTTATAATTTAATAATATAGATTAACTTTTTACCCAGCTGAACTGGAACTGCAGATCCGGAGTGGATATTCTGTCCGTAATTTTCTGAAGTCTTGCCGGAAGCTTCATCAGGTATTCCTGAGCTTTTTCGGCTTTTTCATTAAGACCTTTAACGTGTTCTATTTTCCACTCGTCAAGAAGTTCTTTCATAATGTTGATGTAATCCTGACCTGTGTACACCATACATCTTTGTGCCGCATCTGAAAAATGTCCCCAAAGTTCACCGGCTTTCTGTCCGGACTGTCTCATCATGTGAGCAGGCATTACAATTTTCTTGCGCATCATATCTTCAAAAGCAAGGATCATTTCCGAAGGATCTATTTCCAGGATCTTTGCCACAAAATGCTTGTAAGCTTTGGCATGTCTTGCCTCATCGGCGGCAATAACACCACACATTTTAGCCAGCTTCCCGTTTCCGGATTGTTTTGCCAGCGTCCCTACTCTTCTGTGAGAAATATTAGTGGCTGTTTCCTGAAAACTTGTGTAGATAAAGTTTCTGTACGGATCCATACTTGTTCCCAAATCAAAACCGTCATTAATCAGGTATTGGGTAGTTACTTCCACTTCTCTCATATTTACTCTTCCGCACAGATAAAGATATTTGCTCAAAAGATCACCGTGTCTGTTTTCTTCAGCGGTCCATGCTCTTACCCAGTGTGCCCAGCCTACTTCTCTTTGCTCCTGATCTACACCGTCTACGCCCATCAGCCAGGATTCGTAGGAAGGTAAAGCTTCTTCCGTAATACAGTCTCCGATAAGGGTTACAAAAAGATCATAAGGCATTTCTCTTGCGAACGTCTGAATTTCTTCAAGATCATATTTAAATTCTGAGCTTGAAGGATCCGGAAGATAATCAGAAGGTTGCCAGATCTTCTCGATTGGCGTTAAAAATTTATCCAGAAAAGAGCCTACTTCCTTTTCCAAAATTCCCATTACTTCTTTCCTAACAAGCTTTTGATACATTTTATAAATTTAGGTTTAATTTGCAAATTTAAGTTTTTTATTTATTATTTAGAACATAATAAACTGTTAATTGTTCTAATATTAATCATAAAAATGCCGCTATACATAATTATAACGGCAATTTATCTCTTATATTATTATTTTAGCTTATTAATATATCTCCGGTCATTATTTGTGGTATTTCCACACCCATTACTTTTAAAATGGTAGGTGCCACATCACCAAGCTTGCCAGGTTTCAGATTCCAGGTATGGTTTTTATCCATCACGATAAAAGGAACCAGATTGGTTGAATGCTGCGTGTTTGGTGATCCGTCCGGGTTAATCATAACATCTGAATTCCCATGGTCGGCAAGAATGAAAACTGCATAGCCATGTTCATACGCTGTAGTCGCTACTTTTTCAATACATTGATCCACTGTTTCCGCTGCTTTTACAGCCGCTGAAAATACACCTGTATGACCTACCATATCGGTATTGGCAAAATTTAAACATATAAAATCCGCAGTCTCATTTTCAAGTTCCGGAAGAATGGCATTGGTAATATCGTAGGCTGACATTTCCGGTTTAAGATCGTAAGTAGGAACATCTTTAGGACTCGGGCAAAGCAGTCTTTTCTCTCCGTTAAAAGGTTCTTCCCTTCCTCCTGAAAAGAAGAATGTTACGTGAGGGTATTTCTCAGTCTCTGCAATCCTGATCTGTGTTTTATGATTTCTTTCCAGGATTTCACCCATCGTTTCATGCAATACTTCTTCATCAAAAACCACGTGTACGTTTTGGAAGGTTTTATCATAATTCGTAAGTGTCACATAATACAATGGCAACTTTCTCATGAAATATTCCGGGTTATCATGCTGTGTAAGCACTTCTGTGATTTCACGGCCTCTGTCTGTACGGAAATTGAAACAAATAACAACATCATGATCTGTGATTTTAGCCACCGGAACCACATTTCCAATTGCGGTGGAATCAATCATGATAATCGGTTTCATGAATTCGTCGGTAATATTTTCGTCGTAGGATTTTTGAATTTCCAGCAAAGCATTGGTTGTCTGCGCTCCTACACCTTCCACCATTGCATCGTAAGCAATTTTTACACGTTCCCATCGTTTATCTCTGTCCATCGCGTAATATCTTCCTACAACAGAAGCAAGCTTGCCTACCGTTTTTATCATATGTTCCTGAAGATCTTCAATAAAACCTTTTCCGGAGTGCGGATCGCAGTCGCGCCCATCTGTGAAAGCATGAACAAATACGTTTTCACGTAGTCCGAATTCGTGTGCCGCCGTAAGAAGTCCTTTAAGGTGATTGATATGGGAATGCACACCTCCATCTGAAACCAGACCGATAAAGTGTACTTTCTTATTTTCTCTTTTAGCATATTCAAATGCATCCTGAATAACTTTCTGCTGGCCTAGAGAACCATTTTCCACCGCCATATTCAGCTTTACCAGATTCTGATATACCACTCTTCCCGCACCAAGATTCATATGTCCTACTTCGGAATTTCCCATTTGTCCCGCCGGTAATCCTACCGCCAGACCGCTTGCTTCGAGGGTTGTATGCGGAAAGTTTTTAAGGCAGTTATCTATAAATGGTGTATTGGCTTTATCAATGGCTGAAACATCAGGATTCATTCCCAATCCCCATCCGTCAAGGATTGCTAATATTGCTTTTTTCGACATTTTGTATAAACTTTTGTATTACAAATTTATTTATTTTGAAATGAATTGAAGAATTGAAGGACTTAAAATTTATTTAAAATTGTTTTATCTAAACCTTGAAGGTTTGAATGGGCTGGTATTTTTCTGCCTTAAATATTTTATTAATTTTGCCTTATGGATTTAAGAGATCAACTGAAAAACCTTTTTCCTGATCATGATGAGCAGGATTTTGAAATGCCTGAAGAGAAATTTAAGCAGAAAGAACCTCTGGTATGTAAATTTGAGAAGAAAGGCAGAAATGGCAAGCCTGTGACCGTCATTGAGGGCTGGGAAGGTACCGAAGAAGAACTGAAGAAAATTTCAAAAAAAATAAAAACCACCTTGGGAATCGGTGGCTCTGAAAAGGATGGAACGATCATCATTCAGGGGGATAACCGTGATAAAATAATGGATATCCTTAAAGAAATGGGATATAAGACCAAAAGAGTCGGCGGATAGTTTACAATTTTTAAATACTTCAAACGCTATGACCGCAAAAAGTTTTTTAATTAAACTTGAAAACATTTTTTGTTCGCAATGGCGCTTCACTCAGCTAAGACTTTTGTGCATATTGCGCTAAAAATATTTTAATTTTCCTTTTAAAAGTAAATCTGCGTTTGCGGAATCATTTTCTTTAGTTTTTCAAGGATTGATTTTTTTATCGGATTGCCTGTTAATATTAAGGTTTTAAGATTTTTCAACTCAGAAAATTCCGGTGGCAGATCAGTAAGTTGATTATTGGCCAGATTCATACTTACCATATTTTTTAACCCTTTGACTTTAGGGGAGATTTCCCTGATGCTGTTCTGGCTTAGATTTAAAAATTCCAGTTGCTTAGATTTAAATAAACCTTCGGGCAACTGAGCAATAGAATTTTGTTGTAATTCAAGATATTTCAACTGTTGCGGAAATTCCAGTTTTCCCAGATCATTAATCTGATTGGAAGATAAATTCAATGATCTCAGATTTTTAATTTTATCTAAATCTTTAGCAATAAAGCTGATCTGGTTTCCCTGCAAGTTAATTTCTTCCAGTCCCGGAATTTCCAGTAATGCTTCCGGAAAAACGTTCAGATTATTGGCATCAAGATGAATGGTTTTTAACTTTTTAAGCTTACCTAAATTTGGATTGATACTGGTCAGATTATTTAAATTAATGGAAAAACTTTCAAGTTTCTGAAGTTCTGCAATTTCATCGGGAATATATTTGATGCTGTTTTCATTGAGGTTCAAAATCGTAAGCTCTTTCAGTTTAAAGATAGATTCGTCCATTTTCTCAAATTTATTTTCCATCAGATTCAGAAAGAAAACAGAATCGAACTTCTGAATTTCAACAGGAAGATTAAACATTGTTTTCCCCCGAAAACTCATGCTGTAAACTGTTTTTCCACTTTTCAACGCATCATCTATATTGGTATATGTTGGGTATTTTACAGGATCAATCTGTGCTTTTGCCTGTAAAAAAATGATTAACGGAACAGAAAAAAATAACTTTTTCATAAACTAAAAAAACTACCGGCAACCCATGGATTACCGGCAGTTGTGTAAAATATTAATAATTTATTTTTTCAGCAATTTTACGGTCTGCTGGAATCCTCCTTCCGCTTCAATGTTCAGAATTAAAACTCTTGAAGTATTAAGCTGATTGGTAAAATCAAGGTCTAAAACTTTGTTTAATCCTGAATATTTCTGGGTAAAAACAATTTTACCATCAATACTGTAAGCTGTTACCATAATGTTTTTCAGTCCTTTTGGAGAATTGATTTTTACGATTCCTGAAGTAGGATTCGGAGCAACGGTTACTGTGTTTTCCGGCTGTGTTTCGATGGTTCCAAGAGAACCTGCCGTACCCAGATTGTTTTTCAGGGCTACTACTATTGTTGCAGATTTCCCTCTGTAGTCAATCGTATTTCCGGTAGCGTCAACATCTGTAGAAATAGTAGAATCCGGATGCTGGATAGAGAAGAACCCGAATTTGTGATCCGGCGTGAAAGTAAGTCCGGTAGGTTCTGATCCTGCCGGCATGGATGCAAATAATTTCACTTTAGGATTTGCCTGCGTATGATCCGGAGCCACTACCCAGATATAATTTTTCCCACCATCCTGAAGAACCCACAGGTTCCCAAGCTCATCAAAAGTAAGGTTGTCGTTCCCGTCTCCCCAGGCTTCAGTTTTTGTTCCCTGTGCCGTGTCGAAAGAATAGTTAGTCGTAAGACCTCCCACGAAAGTTTCCACCTGAGAAGCGGTTGCTCCGTCGTCTTTTAACCGGTATACTTTATTCAATCCCTTTGCTGTAAAATATACTTTGCCATCAAGCGGACTGATTTCCACGTCTTCTATTCCATTGAAAGAAGTTCCACCAAGCGATTGCGCCAAAGATGACGTATTGTTCTGATCTGCTTTTGTTTTATTAGGCACCTGAACCCAGGTTGCAGTTGTCGCTACAGGATCCCCGCTGCTTAATCCCTGATCTAATTTCAATACATAAAGATTTCCTGAAGAAAGGTTATTCGGCGTATCCATTACATATTTGTACACCATATGTGTTCCGCCATCTTCACCATAATAGGCCACCGTTCCGGTATTGTTCACCACCACATTTTCGTGGTTCATGATTCCCATCTGCCAAAGTTTTCCTTTAGAACCGTCCGTATTCTGAGTAATTACCTGTGCAGTAACCGGATCAATTTCTACCAGCCAGCCATAATCCTTCATTCCATCGGCATTAACATCATTGGAAGTGGTCTGTTCTTCAGCTGTAATGATCGTTCCCCAAGGCGTTACTCCTCCTGAACAGTTTCTGATGGTCTGAACCAGGCTTGGTGCAGAGAAACTTACGGCTCTTGATCTTGTAAGCTGCCACAATTTGGTTGTTGCGTTATAATTGATTTCCGCCATTGTAACACCTCCAGGATTGGTTTCGTGGTTTACGGAAAGATAACCGTTCGTGCTGCTTGAATTTTTAGCCACGTATCCTGTGAAGTCATTCTGGCCTCCTACTAATCCTCCTCCTTCTGTATAGCTGTCTCCTTCTTTAAGGATCAATTGATATTTATGTTCTGTAGGAATGATTAATTTATTCGTTTGTGCTGTAGGAACAATGGATGTAAAGCAGCTGATATGAGTTGCGTTACAAGGTACGGGAGTTACCGTAGCTGTTGTTTTCAGATAAGCATCAATTCTTAAATCCGAACTTGAAGCGCCTCTGTTATGTAATTCGATGGAAATCCTGTTGTTTCCGTTTACAAATTTAGATTTTGGAATAGAGAATACGTTATATACGCTTTCTGCAGCTCCGTCTATGGTTGTTGAAGACAAAGTAGTGAAATCAATTGTTCCTGAAGGCATATTGTCTCTTACCACTTCTTCCCCGTTCAGGTAAACTACAATTCCGTCATCTCTCATCACACCCAGTTCCATCGTTGAGGAAAGATCATTTAAATTAACCGTGAAATCTTTCGCAAAATAGGCGGTGATTAATCCTGTATTGGTTTGGGTGGTTACAGGATCTCCGTATCCTAACGGACCATTTCCCTGCTGCCATGCCGTAACATCATAGTTTGCATTTTTCCACTGGTCTGCCAACGCGGTGTTGGTATCATTGTACTTCCATGAAGAATTTTTGTTGAAGATAAAAGTCTGGGCATTCAACAGCGTACCCGAAACCATTGCAAGAGCTGCAACTGTTAGTAGTTTTCTTTTCATTTTAAATTTCGATTTATTAGACTCTGCAAATCTATTTTATTGCTGTGAAGAGCCTATTAATAGGAGTTTAAATAATTCTTTCGAAATATTAATTAATGGAAAATTTAATGTTAATCAGGTTAAGGAAATGTTACATTAATTTTTAACCGCAAAAAAACAAAGAGTATTTAAACTATAAGCTGAAATACAAGATTGCCGCTAAAAAATCGCAACATGTAATATCTCAAGATAAAAATCTGCGAAATCCGTGCAATCAGCGGGAGGAAAAATTTAACCGCAAAAAGGAATAAAGATTATATATATCAGCCTAAATTATCATGACGTTGAGATTTTCCAGAATGACAAAAGGATGCTTTTTTATTTATTGCTGATATCCGTTAAAGAATTAAGAAAAGCAATAACCTGTTTGATTTCGGTTTGAGTGAGATTTAATTTATCCGGAGCAAGCGTCTGGTTTTTCATTTTTAATCCTAATCCTTCTCCACCTCCTTCATTATAGAACTCAAGAACTTCTTCCAGGCTGTTGAAAGCGCCGTTGTGAAAGTAGGGTTTGGTAAGCGCAATATTCCTTACGGTTACGGTTTTGAAAGAATTTTCGTAAATCCATGAATTTTCTTTTTTCACCGGGCTGTTGATCCTTCCTTTGTCGGCATCAATTTCAACAGGCTTTTGATCGATAGGTCTTTTGGTGACTCCCAATACTTCAGATTCATTTTCATTAAAAAATGGCGGCACAAGACCTGAAAAGTTCGGTGCAAAATGGCAGGTTGCGCAATTGGCTTTTCCCATAAACAGGTTGAAACCCTTTTTTGCATCGTCAGAAATTTCTTTTTCACTTCTCATAAATTTATCAAAATCACTCTCGTAAGAATAGAGGGAAGCAACGTAAGAACTCAACGCTTTTGAAAAATTTTCCCGGTTGATATTTCCTTTTTTAAAAGCTTTTTTGAAGGCTTTCTTATATTCCGGATCTACGTTTATTTTCTTAATAATATTATCATAACTGGTGTTGAATTCGTCTTTGTTGTAAATAACATGTTCGGCCTGCTGCTCGAGGTAAAAAGCCCTTAAATCATAGAAAAATCTTTTGGCAAAAACAGCGTTGTAAAGTGTAGGAGAATTCCTCAGTACTGTTTTTCCGTCTACATTGCTTGGCGATTTGGATTTAAGATCCGTAAATGCATTTTCGGGAAGATGACATGTAGCACAACTCATTTTACCGTTGCCGCTTACATTCTGATCATAGAAAATTTGTTTGCCCAGCTTTCTTAACGCTTCATTATCTTCATCCTTTTTCAGCAAAGTATAAAAATAGGGATCAAGAAAATCGCTGCTGAAAAAATCTTTGCTTCCGGGATTCCATCCGGAAAATTCTTTCAGATCATCCGTTCTTCCGTCCCAGCTTCCCAGTTCCCGGTATAAAGGCTGAATGTATTTTTTGTAAAACTCTATCCTGTCGAAAGTTTCAAATTCTTTATTTTCTGAAAGGTAAGTGATGCCTGCGGAAAACAACTGATCTGCTTTTTCCGTGTTGTAATTTTTAAAATAAGGATCATCCTGAATATACTTTTTCATTCCTGAAAAGGCATGCAGGGTTTCTTCGGAAATATTTAAAGAGCCCGGCGTATCAAAGCCTGTCACGCCGAGGCTATATATTCTGATGAGTTCAATTCTCAACGGCAATGTTTTATTGCTTCCTTTACTTAAACCGTTTTTCAGTGAGCTTAAATAGAAACTTGAATAACTGTTGAAAAGAAAATCGGCAATAGTCTTTATTTCTTCTTTTTTGGTTTCTGCTTCATCAGAAAACACCAGTTCATCCAGAACCTGAAGACCTTCCGGAGGAAGTGTATAAGAAGTTGTTCCAGCCGCTTCAATATGAAATAAAGGAGCAGCGTTAAGGTGTGTTTTTGTAAATTCAGGATAATGATAGGCTACATAAAACTCTATTTCTTTGAATGAATTTCTTGTTTCCTTTAAAGTTTTGCGCAAATCTTCAAGCGTTATTTTGTTTTCGGAAAAACCATAAGCATCGGATTTCAATTGACTGAGTCTGGTTTTAAAATCTGATAAACCTTCATGGATCACAGAATTTTCATTTTTAAAACCTTTATGAGAAGGATTGAAAGACATTACAGCAAAACCTAACAACACAAACAGAACAATCAAAGAATAAAACTTCATTAATTTTTTTCTGCAAAACTACCGATAGGAAAAGCTTTACAGGTTATCCCAACTTTAAATTTGAATTAACTAATCTTTACATTTCAGATAATGGAATTTTTACTAATTTTAAATCCCGAAATCACATTCAGAACTAAACTAACGGTTTCTATACCGATGTTTTAATAATGAAGAGGATATTTGGGACAGATTTAATACAACTTTAATTCAAATAAAAACATATTATGCTCAATAAACTTGCTGCTTCAGAACTTGTTCTGAACGAAGACGGAAGTGTCTATCATCTGAATCTTTTACCTGAAGATATTGCTGAAAAGATTATTCTCGTTGGGGATCCCGATCGTGTTGCCAAAGTTTCAAAATATTTCGACACGGTGGAAATCCGCAAAAATAAAAGGGAATTTTATACCCATACCGGAACACTTCGTGGTGAAAGAATCACTGTAATGTCAACAGGAATCGGGACGGAGAATATTGATATCGTAATGAATGAGCTGGATGCTTTGGTGAACATTGACCTTAAACAAAAGGAATTCAAAACCGAACATACTTCTCTGAAGCTTTTCAGAATGGGAACCTGCGGAAGTGTAAATCCGGATGTTCAGGTGGATAATATGCTGGTAACACAAAATGTGGTTGGATTAGACGGTTTAATGCATTTTTACCAGGATTACCATTTTGAAAACGAATTTTCCAGAAACTTTTATAAAAAATTCCCGTATGAAAATATAAAACCGATGCTTTATTTTTCAGAATGGTCAGAAGAACTGGGTGAATTATATAAAGACGCGAAATACCACGGAAATACAGCGACATTTCCCGGCTTTTATGCACCTCAGGGCAGACAGCTTCGTTTAAAAGCTCTGGATGATCAATTCCTTGAAACATTGAATGATCTGGGCATCACGAATTTTGAAATGGAAACTTCCGCAATTTATGCGTTTTCAAAATTATTAGGGCATCAAGCCATTACCGTAAATAATGTCATTGCCAACAGAAGACGCGGCGAGTTTTCATCAGATCATCACGCTTCCGAAAAGAACCTCATTGAATGGGTTTTGGAAAGAATTATCAAATAAATTAAAAAAGGATTGCAGAAACGCAATCCTTTATGTTTTTAGTACGGACAATTCTTTTCGTATTCTTTTATAATGCCGCCATAGAATTCCAGGTAAGCCTGAAGCATATAATCTCCGAGCAAATCCTGAGTTGCATTATGACCCAGTTTATTTTTTTTGCCTTCATCAAAAGCCTGTTTTCTGATATCTTTAAATTTCGTATTCAATGCTTTTTTGAAATCTTTATCTTGTAGTTTTGCCTCAAAAGTATTCATATATTTCTGGAATTCCGGGCAGTCGCGGCCTGCATACCTGAAGGCTTCCACCATTTTGTCATATAAAGAACCCGCAAACAAGCCCAACTTGTCGTAATCTACAGGCATAACGGCAAAATCATCTTTAGCATTCCTGATATAAAGCTGAGAATAACCATAATTACAGATCGCAGTGCTGCACATTTTTATATTTGAACCATAGATCTGGATTTTCCCATCATAAAGTAACGGCTGAAATGACCTCTTCTTTTTATCGCTGACTTTACCGTCTTTATCAACATATTTCATGTCGAGTCTGTTTATTTCATTTGTTACGTCGCCATATTCATCATATATTTTTACGGATTTTACTTCATCTGCACCAAATTTCTCATCTTCGGAACTTTTCGTTTTCTTATAAATGAAATTGTAGATATTATCTTTGTCAAAAAATGCAGGATATGTTCCGTTGGGATAAGTAAATCCCACAAAAAAACCATCGGCCTTGGAACCGTCCGTTAACAGAAACTCCACTTTGGGTAAATCTTTAGTACCTTGTTTTCCATAAGGTTGAGAAAATAATTTTGTACTTGTGATACAAATTAATAAAAGAAGTAATTTAAGTTTCATAAAGTATTATTAGTTTAATCTTTCGAAGCTCAAACATACTAAAATTTATTATATCTCAAAAATAAGTTAGAATTATTAAAAAATTACTATTGTGAAATCAATTTAGGTCAAGAATATATTACAAATTCACTTTTGAAACTGAAATACAGTAATTATTGTAAGGCATTTGATTTTAATCTTGACAACATACGAAACAATAAAGCAATATATAATCTAAAATTCATTAATGGTAACATAAAAATGTGCTGAATTTAAGCTTTCGGCGCTACCTGCAATATTGGTAAGGTTAATGGTAATGTTTGAAACCGAGGTCAACCTGGGATTTGATATCGAGAAGGTAGAATTTCCTGCAAAATCATTTGCCGGTGTAACGACAATAGTTGCTCTTGTAGAAGTCATGACCAAAGCCGGCGGAACAGGAATATCCATCGTTGTAGTTTTTCCTGAGGGAAGGTTGGTAATAGACACCGAAGGAAATACTTCAAAACTGATTTGATTCTTTTGCACCGTTCCTTTATTTCCCAATTTATACTGCCCACTAACATCTAGTTTCGCTGCAGTATTGGGTGTACCGGTTCCGATACCCACATTTGCATTGATGTCTCCTAAAACAATTGCATTAGGTTGAGATGTTGAAGCGTTATAACCTATTGCCGTAGAATTCTGCCCACTTGCAGAAGCTCCGGAACCCAATGCCGTAGAGTTTTGTCCTGATGTAAGTGTATTATTGCCCACTGCTGTTTCGTTATTGCTGTTAGTTTTTGCTGCAAAACCTAAGGCAAGAGATCTATAGCCTCCTGAAAACGCATTTTTCCCCACTGCGGCAGCTTCGTTATTATCTGCAACAGCATTGTATCCGATAGCTGTTGACTGATATTTTGAGCTTGCCGAATTACCGAAGCTTATTGATCCATCTACACTTAATTTCCCAATATTAGAAGCGTTTACTTTAAAGATGAGGTCATCATAAGTTGCTGTTCCTATGGAAAGATTGGTAGCATTGCCACCATAATTTCCCGCATTATTTCCTGATGTGCTCCAGTTTCCCGAACTTGGTAAAACTGTAGAGACCGTAGCAATCTGGTTCCATTTTGAATTGCTCCAGAAATAAAATCCGGAAGGAGAAACACCGCCAAGGCCGTTGTTCCATATCAGTAAACCTTCTGCCGGCGATGATATTGTAGTAACATCTGTGGTTGACAGGAGAGTGATTCTTGGTATAAGAACTCCTTTGTTTCCGGAAGTGATATCCAGGATAGAAGAATTGGCAGGTGTGGTTGTACCTATTCCAACCTGAGTGAAGCCGTAAGTAGATTTAAATAATAATATACAAACAGATATTACTTTAAAATAAGTGCTTTTTTTCATCTTTTGTGTTTTTGTATTGAATCACAAATATAAATATTCTCAATAAATTACAAATCAACTATATGAAAATATTTATGAATAAATTTATTGTTTTTATGAAAAATTTAACAGTGTACCACGATTTTAGGAATAGTTATTGTTTTACTAGTAATATCACTAAAATATTTTATTATGAACAATTCAGAATACAACAAAGCAGAAAACGCAGTAGATAACACTGAAAACTCTTTAAAAAATGCAGCTGACAAAACAAAATGGAAAGTTGAGGAGTTTGCAGACAGAGCAAAAGATTATATCAACGAAAAAAGAGCCAATGATGAAGAGGCAAGACATGAAGACTGGCTGGACAGAGCAAAAAACAATGCTTCCGACGCTTGGGAAAACGTAAAAGACAAAGCTAATGAAGCATGGGAAAAAACCAAAGATGCAGCAGAAGATGTGAAGGCAGAATGGAATAAAAAAACAAATTAATTTCAGTCATATAAATATTTTCAAGAAAAACGGAGTCTTTTTACAAGAGGCTCCGTTTTTTATTATGTAATAAACACAAATATTGCTACATTTGTAAACTAATAAACATTAAAAATATGTCATACGGTTTACTTAAAGGCAAAAAGGGAATTATATTTGGAGCCCTTAATGAACAATCGATCGCTTGGAAGGTTGCAGAAAGATGTCATGAAGAAGGTGCTGAGTTTATTTTGTCTAATGCTCCTATCGCTATGAGAATGGGCGAACTGAACGCGTTAGCAGAAAAAACAGGATCTGAAGTAATAGGAGCTGATGCCACTTCCATTGAAGATTTAGAGAAACTTTTTGATGCCGCTGTTGCAAAATTTGGTAAAATCGATTTTATCCTTCACTCTATCGGAATGTCCGTGAATGTGAGAAAAGGAAAACATTATACGGAAATGAATTATGACTGGTTGGAAAAAGGCTGGGATGTATCCGCCGTTTCTTTCCATAAAGTAATGCGCGTGGCATGGGAAAAAGACTGTATGAATGAATGGGGAAGTATTTTGGCCCTTTCTTATATTGCAGCTCAGCGTACCTTCCCGGATTACAACGATATGTCTGATAACAAGGCTTACCTGGAAAGTATTGCAAGAACATTCGGTAACTACTGGGGTGAAAGAAAAGTTCGTGTAAACACGGTTTCACAGTCTCCTACTCCTACTACGGCGGGAAGCGGCGTGAAAGGCTTCGGAGGATTCCTTGGATATGCTGAAGACATGTCTCCTCTTGGAAATGCCACGGCTCTTGACTGTGCCAACTACTGTGTTACTTTATTCTCTGATCTTACGAAAAAAGTAACCATGCAGAATCTTTTCCACGACGGTGGATTCAGCAGTTCCGGCGTAACGCAGAAAGTAATCAATAAATATGATACTGAGCAATAATTAAATTATTTTAAATATATAAACCAAAGTATAATTTACTTTGGTTTTTTTATTGCAATCAACAATGAAAAATATAACACAAATACTTATTGGATCGGTAATTCTTGTATGCTGTACTAAAGAACAGAAAGTAATATCAGAACCGATTGTTCAAAAGGAAATCGTAGGTATTAAAAATTTAAAACATTTTCAGGTTGGGCTTGAAGAAAAGTTTGAAACGCTGCCCTTATTAGATTTTACAGAGATTACTAAAAATGAATATGATAATCTGAAAAGTACGGCCCATATTATTACAGATTTACCACTCCAGGCCAGAAATGATAATTATGAACTAAAAATAAACGATAAAATTGTTCAGTTAAAAAAAGGAGATAATACATTAAAAGAAGGAGAAACCCAATATGATTATTTAGGATTTTATCCATCTTTAAATATGTACGCATTTTCTGCAAACAGTATAAGCGATAATTTAGGCTTTAGCGAACTTTACCTGATTAATGCAACGAATCCTTCTGTTTACAGCATTGTATCGCCGGGCGATGACAAAGTAGAAAATCCTGTTATTTCTCCTGACACAAAATATGTAGCATACTATTATAATTACGTTTACGGTACAAATGAAAGTTTTTTAGGTATCCTTAAAATTAACAGCAACAAGACATTCACTGAATATCGGAGCTTTTCTTCAGATAATTTTAATATTAAAGATGTAGTCTGGTTCGGTGATGATTATATCGGAATAAAAGTTACCGATGATGATTCAAAAACGTTTAAATACTATAAAGCAAATCTGTCATTGAGTAACAATAATAAAAGTTCCAATCTTTCAGGTATTGACGGTAATTATAATATTCATGTAGAAACAGAAACTACCTCTACAGGAATGGCTTCCATCAGTTATTCATTTAAAATAAGAGGCAATGAAGCGATATTGGAAACAAATACTTATCATGAACCTATAAGATGTAACGGAAAATACCTTGTAAGAGAAAATAACAATATATTCGAATTATCTTACAATGATAAGGAAGACAACTGTACATCTTCTGGTATATTTTACCTAAAAAAAGATAGAGAAAAATATTATATTAAAGGAGTTGGAGGTGAAGCCACCGTACAGGATTGGCTGCAATTGAAGAAGGAATAATATTAATTCTGAAAAACAGAATCGGCAGGCACCAAAGGTGCCGCTGATTCTTTAAAAATAATGTTAATATGAAGAGTTTTATAAAATTACGGTTTGTATAGAATGTGCCGGAGCAGATAGTTTTGCTGCCATTCCTTCAATCCAGAGATTGGTGTCAATATCAGTATCGGAGTCGTTCATGATTACCGTTACCAGCTGTCCGTTTTCATTCATAAATGTTGTGGAAGTAAGTGCCGCACGATTCGATGAGGTTCCGATGCGCTGTGCATTTGGCTTTATGAATTTAGAAACATGACCGATATAATAATACTCGTAAGTATAATGAACTTCACCGGTTTTGGTATCTGCAATGATAGGAGCAAAACAGAAATTACCGACATGGTTCGGGCCACCTGTTTCATCCAGGAGAACATTCCAGTCTGTCCATAAAGCTGTTCCTTTGTTGAAGTCGTTCAGCATATTTCTTCCGTAGAGTTCGCCCAGTTTCACATCATCGATTTTAGATAGGTCAAACTGTTCCTTACAGCCTTCCGTAAAGGCAAGAAATTTATCCGGAAAAGCCTTATGTGTTTCAGAAAGATTATCAAAAAGCTGCGTTTTGTTGTTCCAGGTTTCATACCAGTGATATCCGATTCCTGAAGCGTATTTTGAAGTTTCGGGATCGCTTAGCGTGGTAGTTGCTCTTTGGTAGATCAGGTCACGGTTATGATCCCAGATCATCACTTTTTTATCTTTATAGCCGTTTTTCCAGAGTGTCGGTCCCAGATTATTTTTAAGGAATTCGCCTTCCTCTTCTGCCGTGTAAATGCATGATTCCCAGGTCTGTGTAGCCATAGGCTCATTCTGCACTGTTAATCCCCAAACATTGATGCCTCTCTTTTCGTATTCTTTGATGAATTTAATATAATAATCTGCCCAGCTCTGGTAAAAAGCATTTTCAAGCCTTCCTCCTTTCAGCATACTTTTGTTGGATTTCATCCACGCCGGCGGGCTCCATGGTGAAAAATAAAAAGTGAAATCCTTACCGATCATTTTCTGAGCTTCCTTAATCATCGGAATTTTATATTTCTCGTCATGTGCCACGGTAAAAGTTTTCAACGCATTGTCGTTATCCTGCACGTAAGTATAAGAATCGCTTGAGAAATCACATGAATTCATATTGGCACGAACTACAGTGTAACCAAGTCCGTTTTTTCCATAATATGCTTCCAGAATTTCTTTCTGCTTATTCTTTGGAAGTTTGTACAGCGTCTCAGCGGATGCATCCGTAATTGCTCCTCCGATTCCTATTAATTTCTGATATCTGAAATCAGGATCCACGAAAATACAGGCATCCGTTTCTTTAGGCTGAGGCATTTTTTCAAACTTCACCATTCCCTTATCAACCATTTTTTCGTTGGTTTCAGAATGGGTAAAAATAACTTTTGCCGATTTTCCCGCATTCTTCTTCCAGTAGCTCTGTGCATTTATATTACAGGCAATTCCTATCACAAAACAACTTACAATTAGCTTTTTCATTTATTTCTTCTTCTTTATCTATTCACTTTTAAATTCTGAGAAATCTTTTCACTGAAGAATTTATTTATCCTGATATACCCTTACGTAATCGATTTCAAATTTTTGAGGGAAAACGGTATCATCAATACCTTTTAATCCACCCCAAAATCCTCCTACCGCAACATTCAGAATCAGAAAGTAAGGCTGGTCAAAAGGCCATGCGCCGTAGGTCTTTTCTTTGTTTTCGTAGGTGAAAAACTTTTTATCATCTACGTATACTTCAATTTTTTCCGGAGTCCAGTTTGCTTTATAGACATGAAATTTTTCGCTGACATCTTTTACAAAGATCGTATCGGTTTTCTGAGTATTGATCTTGTGATTGTAATTTTTGGTGTGTGCCGATGCATGGATAAATCCCTGATTATAACCTACATGTTCCATAATATCCAGCTCACCGTCGTCCGGCCAGGTTTTCATTTTTTCGCTCATCATCCAGATTGCGGGCCAAGTGCCGCGGCCTTTCGGAAGTTTGGCTCTTACTTCAACGGTTCCGTATTCAAATGAGAACTTTCCTTTTGTAAGAAGTCTTGCAGAAGTATATTTGCTTTCTTCCCAATTTTCTTTTTTAGCTTCAATGATGAGATTTCCTTTTTCTACCCTTGCATTTTCCAGTCGGTTTTTGGTATAAAACTGAGATTCCTCGTTTCCGAAACCATGTCCGCCAACATCATAATTCCACTTGGTGGAATCCGGCAGACCTTTATAATTAAACTCATCCGACCAGACCAGCTTTTTACCGGGATATTTGTTAGCCGTACAATTTACCATAGTAAAAGCGAGCGTTCCCCCGATAATAAAATTAAATATATATTGAAACGTAATTTTCATAGTATGATTTTGTAAAAACATTCAGTTTTATACTGCCAAAAGCGGGTTTTATCCCGCTCTTAGTAAGTAAACTATAGTATTATTTTAACCAATTAATTCTTTTCGTCTGAACATCCCGTGAATTTGTTCCTACCATAATATCAAATTCGCCGCCTTCCCAGTCAAAATTTAATTCATCATCATAGAATTTAAGATCTTCCGGAGTCAAAGTAAAACTGACGGTTTTGGTCTCTCCTTTTTTAATAAAAACTTTCTGGAATCCTTTCAGCTCTTTTACAGGTCGTACCACTTTTCCAAACAGATCTCTGATATACAGCTGAACCACTTCTTCGCCATCATACCTCCCATTGTTGCTGATGTTGACACTGATTTTTAAAGTCTGATTTCCTTTAAGGTTCGTAGAACTTAAATTCATATCAGCATATTTAAACTGTGTATAGCTTAAACCATAACCAAATGGAAATTTTGGATCATTATCCAGATCAATATATGCCGAAACATAATTTCTGTCGGTATTGTTTTTTGCAGGTCTTCCGGTGTTATAATGATTATAATACACGGGAATCTGTCCTTCTGTTCTTGGGAAAGTCATTGGAAGTTTTCCTCCTGGATTTACGGTTCCGAAAAGTACGTCTGCAATAGAATTGCCGGCTTCCGTACCCAGCCACCAGGTGTATAAGATTGTAGGAATATTGTCTGCTGCCCAATCAAAAACCAAAGGTCTGCCCGCATTGATCATTAAGACAATCGGTTTCCCGGTTTTGGTAACTTCTTTTAAAAGTTCTTCCTGAACTCCTGAAAAATGAATATTGCTTCGGCTTTTTGCTTCACCACTCATCGCATGGCCTTCACCTAATGTCATAATGACAACGTCCGCTTTTTTCGCAGTTTCCACTGCCTCTGCAAACATTGATCGGTCCTGATCATCAGCATTGGCGCCTTTTGCGTATAATAAGGTTGAATTTTTATCCAATTGATTTTTAATTCCGTCAAACTGCGTTACAATTCTTTGGTTATCATCTTTAAATGCCACCGACCAGAATCCGTGATTGGCAGAAGTTTCTTTTCCGAAAGGCCCGATTAAAGCAATGGTTTTTGTTGATCTTGAAAGCGGAAGAATATTTTTTTCATTTTTCAGTAAGACAATACTTTTTGAACCGAATTCTCTTCCGAATTTCCGGTTTTCCTGATTATTCGTCTGCTCCTTTTGTCTTTTTTCGTCGCTGAAACGGTAAGGATCATCAAATAATCCCATCTCGAATTTTTTAACCAAAATCCTTCTCGCAGCATCATCAATAAACTTTGGATCCACTTTTCCTTCCTGAACCAGTTTTGGAAGTTCCGCCATGTAAGCACGGCTTTCCATATCCATATCGCTTCCTGCAAGAATAGCTCTTTCCGCAGCTTCTTTATTGTCTTTAGCGTAACCGTGAGGAACCATTTCTCCGATACTTCCCCAATCTGATACAACAAAACCTTTAAAATTCCACGATCCTTTTAATAAATCTCTTAAAATATATTTGTTGGCTGTAGCAGGAATTCCGTTAATATCATTAAAAGAGTTCATAAACGTGGCAACCCCGGCTTCTGCTGCAGCCTTGAAAGGAGGTAAATACGTTTCATTCAGCTGTCTCAAGCTCATATCTACCGAATTATAATCTC
The DNA here is from genome assembly GCF_025736815.1 of Chryseobacterium sp. PET-29. Classification (NCBI taxonomy): domain Bacteria; kingdom Pseudomonadati; phylum Bacteroidota; class Flavobacteriia; order Flavobacteriales; family Weeksellaceae; genus Chryseobacterium; species Chryseobacterium sp. PET-29. The sequence continues at coordinate 1,122,465 of NZ_CP107053.1, forward strand.
TTCCACCCACTGCTGCTCCGTAAGCCGCAAAATGTTTCGCACAGGCCATGATGGCATCAAGATTTCCAAGACCTTTTCCTTGAAAACCATGGATTCTTGCCAAGCCGATCTGCGTTCCCAAATAGGTATCTTCTCCGGAACCTTCCATCACCCTTCCCCATCTCGGATCTCTGGCAATGTCTACCATGGGTGCAAAAGTCCAGTGAATTCCGTATGCGGAAGCTTCCGTTGCTGCAATTCTTTCTGATTTTTCAATTAATGCTAAATCCCAGCTTGCTGCCTGACCTAAATTTACAGGAAACGTTGTTCTGTACCCATGAATAACATCCTGCCCGAACAATAAAGGAATTTTTAACCTTGACTGTAAAGCTAATGCCTGAAACTTCCTGGTTTCACCGGCTCCGGCTACATTGAGCATAGAACCGACTTTACCTTGTTTTATTTCGTTTAAAACACTTGCAGAATTGGAATTCTGAGGCCCCGTTGCGTATTCAAAACCACTGTACTGAACCAATTGGCCAACTTTTTCTTCCAGCGTCATTTTAGATAACAGTTCAGAAACTTTCTGATCAATGGTCTTTTGCCCGAATGCATTCATTCCAAAGGCTGTAATTGCCAATAAGAAATAAACTCTTTTCATTTATAATTATTTTTGACTATCTGTTTTTTGCTGTTTGTTTTAACGCAAAACCGCAAAGATTTTTAAACTAAATGCTTTTTCTACTTATAAAGACACAAAGTTTTTATTCTTTACAAATTTCAGATAATCATATTAAACTTAAAAAATATAGGTCGCCGTTGAGCTTCCTGAAATGGTAACAGGGGCCGTTTTCTGATTATATTTAATATTAAATGCTTTATCCGTTGAATTGCCGTTCTGAACAATTAAAACCGTTTTTCCTGCCGGAGTTTTGAAAGCTACGGTTGAGAGGTTATCCCCTTGTGTAGATTCAATTCTCTGAGAATTTGCAGGAACAAATTTCGAGGCATGAGCAATAATATAATAGGCAACATTTTTATCATACGCTGCAGATCCGGTAATGGTAACCGCACCTTTACACTGCGTACAACCACCCGGTGTATGAGGCCCGAATGATGCATCATTGGCTACATTCCATTCCAAAGCTGTCCTGCTCCAGTTTCTCATAGATCCAATAATAATGTTTTTTGTGTGCCAATCCAAATCTCCGCCGAAATTTCCTGTGGAGCTTGTCCACTGTTCTGTAAAATAGACATTTTTATTAGGAAATAAATTGTGAACGGTTCCCAATGCTGAAATATCTCCGGCATATAAATGAAATGCAGATCCGTCTACATAAGGATTTGCTGCAGCATCATTCAATATGGATAAAGGATAAGCCGGATTATCACAGTTGTGATCGTAAGCAATGATCTTTGTTGTAATATTTGCAGCCTGGAATGCCGGGCCCAAATTGTTTTTAATGAAAGTTGCCTGATCTCCCGCACTCATGTACATGCTGGGATTATTACCCGGGTGTAGAGGTTCGTTCTGAGGAGTTATGGCATCAATCCTGATTCCCTGGGCCTGCATTGCCTGAATATATTTCACGAAATATTGTGCATATACCCCATAAAATTCAGGTTTTAAACTTCCTCCCATGCTGTTTCCGTTATCTTTCATCCAAACCGGTGGCGACCATGGAGTAGCCAATATTTTAATATTCGGATTAATTACCAGAATATCTTTTAACATCTGAATAACTGCCTGGTCTTTCGTAAGGCTAAACTGTGCCAATGTAGGATCTGTCTGTCCTGTCGGCATATCATCATAGGAAAAAACTTCACTGTTAAGGTCTGAAGCGCCGATGCTGATTCTTAAATAGCTGATTCCGATTCCCGAGCTGCTGAATAAATCGTTTAGAAGCTCCTGCTTTTTAGCAGCATTCAGCTGATTGATCACCTGCACACTTCCCCCGGTTAAGGTGTACCCAAAACCATCAACAGTCTGGAATACCTGTGAAGCATCAACTTCAATGGTTGTTCCCGAGTTTTGATTTCCTGAAAAGTAGGCGGTACTCTGTTGTTGTAATTTTACAGACTGGTCTCCTTTGGTAAGCCATACCTGTACAGGATCTCCCGTGGCACCTCCCCCTCCGTTGTTCCCGGAGTTATCATTATTATTTGCCAGATCCGAAGATGTGCTGCTACAGTTTAAAAAAGAAAGAAGCGCTACACCGCAAAGTGCAGCACTTCTGAATAAGAAACTATATGAATATTGTGAGTTCATATCAAATTTTTGGAAAAGTTTATTGTGTTCTTCTTAGTTCAACCTTATCAATACTCAGACCGTTGACTGTAGTTCCTCCGCATTTAATAACAAGATAAACTGTTCCCGTTGTTGTTGCTGTGTATATTCCTCCGTTTTTGTCACCGTTACATCCTATTGACGAAACTCTTCCTTTAAAAGCCGATTTTCCGCATCCGTCCCATGTATTAATATTTCTGTACACTTTTCCGCTTACGTCCTGTCCCGCAGGAGGAATGCTGTTCAACATATACACCTCAAACCACGTATCTACCAGAGCAGAGTTGGATGATGCTACCATATCGATGGCATATTTCTGCCCTGCAACGACATTCACAGCCTGATAGATTGCCTGCTGATTTCCGCCGTTCGCTACGATAGTTGCTACGCCCGTACCATTTCCCATTATCCATTGAGCCCCCGAAGCACTTATGGGATGTATCGTCCATTTTGAAACATCATCCGCTGAATCAAATCTTCCGCCCTGAATAATGTTTCCGGCCACAGGATCATCTGCAGGAACGGTAATTGTCTGGCTGGCCGTACCTGCAAGGGTACCACCTATACCATATGCCTGATGCTGTATTACATAAGTTCCTTTATCCGGAAGAAAAATATCCTGAATGTTTTTTCCTATGTTGTATCCTTCATCATCTATATTCCATTTTGTGGTAATATAGTTATTGGCATTTGTTGTAAGTCTGTATCTGTTTTCAGCTGTTTTAGATACCTTAAAAGATGCATCCACACTGCCTTGAGTAAGTCCGTTTCCGTTATCATCCAAAGTATCCGGTGTACAGCTTGCAAGAAATAAGGCTGCAGCTCCTAATAAGAATGATTTACAAATATATTTAGTTGTCATTTTTATATAATTTTTAAATTAATATCCAGGATTTTGTTTTAGGATTGTTCCTGTAAGCTCTGTATAAGGAATTGGAAGGATTTCATTTTTACCTGTGATAAATCCTCTTGAACCTAATTTAGAAGATGCTTCTCCCCATCTTACCAGATCAAACCATCTGTGTCCTTCTCCTGCAAGTTCTCTTCTTCTTTCATCTTTTACCGCCTGTAAAGTTACCGGTACTGAAGACAGCCCTACTCTTGCTCTTACTGCATCAAGAAGAGCCTGTGCTCTTGCTCCCGTTCCGTTAAGTGCTTCAGCTTCCATTAGGTAAGTATCTGCTAATCTGATATAGATGTAGTTCTGGCGGTAATTTAGCTCTGAAGCTCCGGGTAATGTAGTCACTTCATCTTTTGTAGGCATAAACTTATTAAGGAAGTATCCTGAATCCATGTAAGCAGGTGAATAATCTGCTTTACCTTCCTGTTTCAACTGTTTTACATTTAATATAGTAGCACCCATTCTCGGATCCCCCAGCATGAAATTATACAGATCCGGTGTAACAGGATTGAATGCCCAGCCGGCAACTACATCCGGAGCTGTTGTTGCAGATTTGCTGTATCCTCTTGGTGCAACCATAATATTAATAGAGTTTCCTTCATCATTTCCCTGTCCCCAGAAGCCCCAGTCCGAGTTTCCTTTATTGGTATGCATCACTTCGAAAATAGATTCTGACGTGAATTTATTATCGGTTACCCAAAGGCTGGCAAAGTCCGATACTAATTTGTACCCGTACTGGCTTGTTCCTCCCGGAGTTCCGTTTACTTCAGCAAATTGAGCTGCTGCCTCCGTTTTTTTATTCTCATATAAGTATACTTTTCCAAGTAAAGCTCTGGCTGCACCCTGCGTAAATCTTCCTCTCTGATCTCCCGAAACAGTCATTGGAAGATCCGGAATAGCAGCAACCAAATCTGCCTCTATCTGTGCGTAAACTGCCGTTTTTGCTGCCTGAGGAATATTATAATAATCGTCATTAGCTTTAATTTCATTAAGAATCAACGGAATATTACCAAACATTCTCACCAGTTCGAAATAATATAATGCCCTTAACGTTTTGGATTCTGCTACAAATCTTTTTTTAATGGCATCACTCATATTTGCCAGAGGAACCTTTTCAATCAAGACATTTGTTCTTGAAACACCCTGATAGTAATCTCTCCAATAGCTTGCAGGCATTGTATTAGGATTCAGCTGATAGTTTGATAATCCCTGAATTCCTGCCCCGTCTGTGGCACTTCCTCCTCCGGCGTAGAAATCATCGGAACCTGCGTTGAAAAAAGTAACCATATTTTCAAATCCTCCGGCATATTTTCTTACAGGATCATATGCTCCTACAAGAGCAAAGAAACATTCCTGTTCATTTCTGAAAAAATTATTGGTATCGAATGCACCCAGGTTTTTTACATCTTCAAGATTATCGGTAGTACAGGCAACATTGATAAGCCCTGTCCCTATTAATAATGATGCTGCTATACTTATTTTATATATTTTATTTTTCATTGTCAGTAAAATTTAGAATGTGATATTTGCTCCAAAAAGGAAAGTCTTTGCCTGTGGATAGTATGCCCTGTCAATACCAAAGCTGTCACCCGCAGCAATTTCAGGATCATATCCTGTATACTTTGTAAATGTGAAAAGATTTTCCGCAGTTATATAAAAACGCAGTTTGCTTACTCCGAAGTTTTGCGTCATTGTCTGTGGAAGAGTATATCCTACCTGAACTAATTTTACCCTTACATAATCTCCTTTTTGCAGATAGTAATCGGACATCCATGTATAGTTATGGTTGGTGTCATTAGTTGTTACTCTTGGTGTGGTGTTGGATGTCCCTTCACCCGTCCATCGATCTAAGATAGCAGTCTGGTAGTTGGCATTTAAGATATCAAGACGTCTAAGTCCCTGGAAAATCTTATTACCAGCCTGTCCTTGTGCAAATACCATTAAATCCCAGTTTTTATAATTCATATTAACCGTCATACCGAAGGTATATTTCGGAACCGAATTTCCTAAATTTACTTTATCCAGATCAGTTATTTTCCCATCACCATTGGTATCTGCCCAGATGAAATCTCCAGGTTTCGCATCAGGAAGGATCAATTGGCCGCCTGCGTTTCTGTATGCATTAATCTGATCCTGATTTTGGAAAATTCCTAATGTTTTATATCCATAGAAGGAACCGTATGATTCTCCTACCTGAATTCTGGAAACAGGTCCCATAGACTGGAAGCCTGGTCCGTCGATATATAATCTTCCGGATTCCAAACTTGTAACCGTGTTTTTAAGGTATGCAAAGTTTCCGTTAACAGAAACACCAAAATCTGTCCAGTTTTTTTTGTATCCTAACTCAACTTCTACCCCTTCGTTTTCCATGTCACCAATATTGGCCGTAGGCGCAACCGTTACTCCCACATATCCCGGGATCTGAACCTGTCTTAAGATATCTGAAGTTTTCTTTTTATAATAATCAACCGTTAAATTAAAGTTATTCAGGAATTTAATATCCGCCGCAACGTTAAGCTGTGATGTTGATTCCCATTTCAGATCAGGATTTGCAAGTGTATTTGGGATATATCCCGGCATAATTACATTGTTTCCATTGGTATAATTCGCTCCCGGTACATAAAAGTTTGCAAAAAGGAAATCGCCGATACCATCATTTCCTAATACCCCGTATCCTCCGCGTAATTTTAAGGTATTGACAATTTTATTTTCTGGCCAGAAATTTTCTTTATCTACATTCCAACCCAAAGAGAATGCAGGGAATGTCCCCCAATGATTATTTGACCCGAATTTAGATGATCCGTCACGTCTTATGGTTCCGGTGAATAAATATTTATTTGCATAATCATATACAACTCTACCAAAATAAGATGCTTTGTGAGTATTGATGTAATCCCATGCATTAACATTCTTTTGATCCTGAGGAATAAAATAATTAAAAGATGCATCTTCATAACTGCTGATAGGAAGATTGGTGTGCGTCACTGTTTGTCCGAATCCGATATTATATTCGTAATATCCGGTACCCGCCAAAACATTAAGGTTATGCTCTCCGAATCTCTTCTGCCAGTTTAATGTATTTTCAAAACTCCACTCCAGTTTTTGCTGGGTAGTTCTGCTTAAGCTGTTAAAATTTAGATTACTGTAGTTAGGGTTTAGATAAAAAAGCGGTGTAAAGCTCTGGTTGCCCCAGTATGCTTTTTTACCATTGATTGATGATTTAAATGTAAAATCTTTTAAAAACTTCACTTCTGCAAAAATATTGGCGATGAAATCATCAGACCATCCTGAATTTCCTAATTGCGTATATCTGAAAGCAAGCGGATTAGACATTTCCTGTCCCACCAATGTTGAAATACCGTAAGGATTTCCATAAGGATCTCTTACAATATTTGGATTTGAATAGGTGTTGCTGTTGGCTACAGCAGGATCTGTTACAACTACGGGTGTTGTAGGATCCAAATTTACGGCAGAGCTTAAAGGCCCTCCGAATTCACCGTTGGAATTAATTCCCTGAGACTTTGTATGCGTATAGGCAAAGGTCTGTCCTACCGTCAACCAGTCTGTTAATTTATGTGTTGAATTTAAACGTCCTGTTAATCTTTTGTAATAAGAAATGTCACTTAAAACAATCCCGGTCTGATCAAAATATCCGAATGAACCGTAGAATGTAGATTTTTCATTTCCTCCGCTGATGCTTACTTCGTGGTTTGATCTTTCTCCTGTACCAAAAATGACATTCTGCCAATCTGTTCCGCCACCCAATGATTGTGGATTCTGGAATACAGGGTTTTGCCCTCCGTTTACATAAGCTTCATTCAGGATTGTTGCATACTGTGTTGCATCTAAAAGGTCCAGCTTGCGTGATGCCCTTGCCGTACCGTAAGAACCATTATACGAAAGATTTAGTCTTCCTCTTCTTCCTTTTTTGGTTGTTACAAGAATAACTCCTCTTGCAGCTGAAACCCCGTAAATGGCAGAAGATGCACCGTCTTTCAGTACTTCCATGCTTTCAATGTCAGATTGATTCAGCCATCCGATACCATCCACAACAATACCGTCTACCACCCACAAAGGATCGTTATTGGAATAATAACTGGTAATACCTCTTACCCGAATCGTAGCTGATGATCCAGGCTGTCCTGAATTGGTGATTACATTTACCCCTGCAGCTCTACCCTGAAGTACCTGCTCAGGTTTTCCGGCAGGAATATTTTCGATATCACTTGCCTTGATACTTGAAATAGCACCGGTAACATTACTCTTCTTCTGAGTTCCATAACCGATCATTACAACCTCTTCGATTTTCTGCTCTTTCTCGAGGGTGTCATTCTTTGTGTTCTGGGCATTGAAATTGGCAGTAAAATAAAGCACTGCAACCATTCCCAAACTTCTAGATATTCTTACATTCATATACAGTTAGTTTTTTAATTCTCAAATTGAGACAATAAAAATATATTTTTTTTCTTTTATTTAACATTTTATTAATAATTATTTTAATTTTTCGTTTATTTTTGGGGGTTTAAAGGCATAATTTTTATCTTTAAAAAGCTGATTTTTGTTAAAATTTTAATGATAACCGTCCCCAAAATGACAACCAAACTTTCAAAAATTTCACTTCCGCTGCGACTTACTTTTCTAATTTTTTCGATGGTGCTGAATTGTATGGGTATCGTTATCCTCCAGCTTTCAGAGGCAAAAGTTACCTATGAAAAACTTGGTTTCTTAGAATCATTCAAGGATCTTCCGATTGCATTTATTTCACTTTTTGCAGTAAATTTTATCAGCAGATTCGGAACGAAAAAATCACTCATTCTGGCTTTAACAATTGTTGGGATCTGTTCACTTATTTTACCATTTGTGGAAGTATTTTGGTTTTACCGGCTGTGGTTTGCAATCATCGGGGCCTGTTTTGCGATTGGCAAAATATGTGTTTTCGGGATTATCAGGAATAATATTTCAGAAGAAAAAGCACTCGCCAAAACCATGAACAGCGTAGAGGCGTCTTTTATGATAGGAATTTTTGTGGTGAATACAGGTTTCGGATGGCTTATTTCCAGTCAGTATTCACAATTCTGGAAATTCGGATTTTTATCAGTTTCCCTGCTATGTGCTGTTACGATCTTTTTATTTTCAAAACTTCCCGTTTCAGAGCCGGAAAGAATAAGGAAAGATAATATTATAAAAGATCTTGCGGAAATTTTTAATCCGATATTAATCATATTTTTGGCGGTTATTTTTTCTACCGTATTTCTTGAACAGAGTTTTAATTCCTGGCTGCCTTCTTTCTATAAGAAACATTTGAAAGTCAATTCTTTTTTTGCATTGCAGGCTTCATCATTTTTAGCACTATTTTCTTATTTGGGAAGAACAATTACGGCAAATATCATTCACAGATTTTCACTGTCAAGATATTATATTTTTTGTATATCGCTTATCATAATGGTACTGATCATCATCATAGGAATACAGTTTTTTGATACCGAAGATTCAAGGGCGCTTTTGTTCCTGTTTCCTGTAATAGGATTATTTCTAGCCCCGCTCTACCCTGTTATCAATTCAAAAATGATTGCAAGGATAGATAAATCCAGAGCAAACCTTTTTACATCGCTTATTGTTATTTTTTCGTCTTTAGGAAGTTCTGTAAGTTCTATTATTATGGCCCTTTTATTCGGAAACGAACTGCTGTCTTTCTATCCGCTGTATATCTTATCTGCTGTTATTGTGATATTTATAATTAGTTTAATTTATTTTAGATTTGCAGATAAAGAAATTTAGAAAATAATTTTATTTTTACCACCATGAAAATGAATACCGAAAAAAATAAGGAAACACTCCGGGAACTTATTGATACAAAAGATTTTGTAGCACACGTATCTGTCGACTGCACCATATTCGGTTTTCATAACAATATTCTTAAGGTTTTGCTTTTAAAATACCATGATCTTGATTTGTGGTCTCTTCCGGGAGGTTTTGTATTCAATGATGAAGATCTTCGCGAAGCGGCAGAAAGAGTTTTACATGAAAGAACGCATCTTAAGGATATTTTTCTGAAACAGTTTCACACGTTTGGAAGAATCGACAGAACAGAGAATAATGTGCATCAGATCCTGTTAAAAAATAAAGGTATTGAAGTTCCGAAAGACCACTGGATTTTCCAGAGATTTATCACAGTGGGCTACTGCAGCCTTATCGATTTTTCTATTGCAAATACTTTTCCCGATGCTTTCAATGAAACCTGCGAATGGTTTGAAGTCAACAACTTACCTAAAATGGCTTTCGATCACGACAGAATTATTGAAACCGGACTGGAATATTTAAGAATGAATATCAATACGGAAGTGGCAGCAAGTAACCTTCTTCCCGAAAAATTCACCATGAAAGATCTTCAGTGCCTGTATGAAACAATTTTAGGACAGAAATTCAGAAGAAATAACTTTCAGCGCAAAATCTTAAGCTTAAATATTTTAGACAGGCTTGAAAAACTGTATGACGGATCTGCTAATAAAGCGCCCTATTTATACAAATTTAAAAACAGAATTTACAATCCTACCAATCAATACCCTATTTCAAACGAAGAAGAGGAAAACTGATTTATTGTTTTTAAACCGATACATCAACATAAACTATTAAAAATCAGCTTATAAAAAGACATTCAAAAAAATTTCTCTGAAATAGTTAAAAGTCTTATTTTTAGGAAAATTAAAATATAATGTCATATTATTCCCTTACAAGCATTCCCGATTATTACGGGATTGATTCCTTACTTACCGAAGAACACAAACTTATCCGCCAGTCTGTAAGAGATTGGGTAGAAAGTTTTGTAATGCCACAGATTGATCATGCTGCACAAAACCACACCGATATCCCGAACCTGATGAAAGAATTGGGACAGATCGGAGCTTTAGGACCTTATATTCCTGTCGAATACGGTGGTTCCGGACTGGATCAGATTTCCTACGGGCTGATTATGCAGGAGCTTGAAAGAGGTGATTCTGCCGTGCGTTCTGCGGCTTCCGTACAAAGTTCGCTGGTAATGTTTCCTATCAATGAATTCGGTTCTGAAGAGCAGAAGAAAAAATATTTACCTAAACTCGCAGCCGGAGAAATGATCGGATCCTTCGGTCTTACCGAGCCTAACCACGGCTCTGATCCCGGTTCTATGGAAACCAACTTTAAAGATATGGGAGATCATTATCTTTTAAATGGTGCCAAAATGTGGATTACCAATTCGCCATTGTGCGATATTGCTGTAGTTTGGGCTAAAAATGAAGAAGGCAAAGTACAGGGATTGATTGTTGAAAGAGGAATGGACGGTTTTACTACTCCGGAAACCCACAATAAATGGAGTTTGAGAGCCTCCAAAACAGGAGAACTTGTTTTCAATAATGTGAAAGTTCCAAAAGAAAATTTACTTCCGGGAGTTACCGGATTGAAAGGACCTTTATCTTGTTTAAATTCAGCGAGATATGGTATTTCATGGGGTGTCATCGGTGCTGCTATTGATTGTTACTGTACTGCAGTTCAATACTCTAAAGAAAGAAAGCAGTTCGGGAAACCAATCGGTTCTTATCAGCTGCAACAAAAAAAATTAGCAGAATTTTTAACGGAAATCACGAAAGCTCAGTTACTTTGCCTGCAGTTGGGGACTCTTAAAAATGAGCATAAAGCTACCCCGGCACAGATTTCAATGGCGAAAAGAAACAATGTGAAAATGGCCCTTGATATTGCAAGAGAATCCCGACAGATTTTAGGAGGAATGGGAATCATGGGAGAATTCCCAATGATGAGGCATGCTGCGAACCTGGAATCTGTAATAACTTATGAAGGAACTCATGATGTACACCTTCTTATTACAGGTCTTGATATTACCGGAATAAACGCATTTTAAATAATCAAAAAAGGTGGCTTCGATAATCTCAGCCACCTTTTTTTAATTTGAATACGTCTTAATTTCTTCAATAAAATTAATATTAGGATTCAGGATTTCTTCAATCAGGCTCTTTACGGATTTCATAGCATCCTCAATATTTCCTTTCTCAAACTGAAGAGAAACTACTCCTTTTTTAGCTTCGGCAAAACTCCAGATTCCTGTTTCTACAGGCATTCCCCAGAACTCGGGGAGATTTTCAACCACATATTGATAAATGCAAAGCTGCAAAGCCTGCTTTCGGTCACTGTTATGGAAATATTCATCAATTTTATCTTCATCGATTTTTACAACGAGATTTTTGATTTTAGCTGTTTTATAATCTATAATTCTAAGCGTTCCGTTGAGCCTGTCGATTCGGTCTATAAAACCAAAAAAAGAGATTTTATCGTTTTCATTTAAATAAAAATCTACTCCTTCAAAGCGTTTTTCAATATCAATAATTTCTAATGAATTTCCACTTTTCACTAGCTCTAGATCATACGTCAGAATTGTTTCGATTACTTTTTTAGCAATTGCCCGATGAATAAAATTCATTCCTTTTTCATAAAATTCCGGCTGGTGTTTCAGTTTGTCAATAGCAATTTCTATATAATGATCTATTGCTTTAATTGAATTCTTTAAATCATTTTCTTTTAATACTTTACCTTTTAAAGCCTCATAAACTTCTTGAAGTGAGTAATGAACAAGATTTCCATAGTTTTTCACAGAAAGTTCTTCTTCAATCTCATCTGTTTCAGAGGTGTTAAGAATTTTTGAAAGATAAAAATCAATAGGGTTATACAGGTAACTGGTAAGGTGCGATGCCGAAACTTTTGATTTCCATTTTGCCAGTCTTTCCAGAACGATATCCGTTTTCTTGATTTCAATGGGCTGTGTAATGATAGGCTCCGAAGAATTCTCTATAATAAGATGTTCAATTTCATGGGAGCTTTCCATTTCGATCTGCGTAATAAATCTGCTTTTTTCTCCGGTATTTACACCCGAACTTAATGCATTAAACAACAGGTGAACATTCTTAGAATCCTGAATAAGCCGGTAAAAATGATAGGCATAAATACTGTCGTTTTCTAAAAAGGTATGAAGGTCAAAGAACTTTCTTACATCAAAAGGAATATAGGTATTCTGCGAATTTCCAAGTGGAAGTTTTCCCTCATTCACGGAAAGTAAAATAACATTTTCAAAGTTGAGAAGACGCGTTTCCAGAAGTCCCATGATCTGAAGTCCTCGTAAAGGTTCTCCCTGAAAATCAATGCTTTCTGAATTAATATGCTGATTGATCAGGATTTCCAGTGTCTCCATTTTTATCTCAAACAGATACGGAGAAAGCTGATTTTTAATAATCCTGAACGCATTCTCAAAATGGGAAACATTCTCATACTGAATATCATCAATGTCAAGCCATTTTATTTCCTGGCAGAAAGCAATCAGTGCATCAAGATAATCGTTGGTAGAGTTTGCTTTCTGGAGTAAATTAAAGTAGGAAAGACTGCTCAGCAGTTCATTCAGAAGTTTTTTAGAAATATAGACGATATTTCTTTCCTCAATTTTAGTTTTAAAATTATTGATAACCAATTCATCTTCAGCAGATTTCGGCAGTTCTTCAAGAATAGGAAAAATATCGCGGTAATAATAAGAAGATTTATTTTTTTCCAGTTGCTTCTGAAGATAAAAAAGCTGTTTGACCGCATTTGAAAAAGAAAGGTTTTTCAACGGAAAGCCCATCGTAATATTCAGGTTCTGAATCCCATACATCACATCAAGGCTTGCAGGCAGAAGATTTTCATCCAGCAAGACTACAGCTGTATTCGAATAGGTTTTATTGTCAATTTCTTTAAAAATTTCCGGTAAAATCTTGGTTTGGGTAATATTTCCGGAAACTTCATACACTTTTATATTTTTGGGCTGGTTAAAATCGTCCTCAATCCATTTAAAAACACGACTGTCATTAAACTCTTTCCATGTTTTATGATCTCTGAGGAACTTTCCTGCTTCCTGTCTTTCATCATCAAAATAGTATCTGTCTGCCTGAAAGAAACACTGTGCTTTATTCCATTGCAGAAGGCTTCTCACCAGTTTTTCCTCTACCGGAGTAAATGCATTGAAACCGCAAAAGACAAATTCTTCTTTTGTATTTTTAGAATACTCATCAATGTGCTTTCTTGCCGTCTCATGAATCATTCCTGAGGTTGCCCAGTTTTTTTCCAGCAATTTTTTCTTTAATACCGGAAGAAAAACATTCATATTTTTCCAGAAATTGAGGAATTTCTTTCTGGGAACATCGTCTTCATCACCAAGATTTTGCGCCCAGTCTTTTATTCTTTCTTCATCAAACATGTAGTGCAGCACCGCCTGGTCGCTCTCTGAGAATTTCATCATGTCGTCCCAATCCTTCTGCAAAGTAGGAAACCATTTCAGAAATTCTGAAAAATCGTCATTCGGAATAAGATTAAGGCTTTTATAAACATCAAAAGCAAAAAGCCAGAGTGAAATTCCCTGAATTTCCTGTGTATCGGCAATACGATGAATGAGTTCTTCAATCGTAAAAAAATTGGGTAAAAAACCGGAGTAATTTCTTTCTTTTAAAATCTGACGTATAAAGACAATAGGCCGTTTTCCGGGTAGAATGACATTAAACCCGGACAGATCCGTGTTTTGCCCAAGAAGTTCATCAATGATTTTATTCAGGAATTTCAAGACGATTTATAGCTTTTGTAATTTTCTAATCCTTCAGCAATAATACGATTATATTCCGATTGTTTGTCTTCAAGAATTCCGTTTTTTGTTTCACTGTCGTATTGTCGCTGGAAATCCTGATATTCCTTGAGAATTCTGTTATAAATTGTTTTAAAATGCCTGTCGAAATCCGAGGATGTTTTTATATTTTCCGCCACTTCTTTGCGAAGTTTACGTGCGTATACTTCGGCTACATCAAAATGTTTTTGTTCATGAAGAAGCACATAATCGTTAATCCTTTTAACATCTTTCCATGATTTATCTTCGTTAAAAACCGTATTGATTTCTATTTTAATCGGTGCTTGCGGATTTGATGATTTTACATAGGAATAAATCCAGCCGCAATTGGTATAGGCGACTACATTGGTTCCTCTCTGGTTATTTATTTTACTTTTAAAGTTACTCCAGTCTAACTTTACATTTTCATTCCAATAGATTTTCTGACTGAATAATACATTGGAAATCAGAAAACAGGCTAAAAAAATCCATTTCATTTATTTACTCAACTACAATTGTCTTGGTGATCCAGTTATTACCTCCGTTCCAGAATTTAAAAGTATAAATACCCGTTTTACGAGGACTGAAATTTATCTGGTTGGCAGAAGTGTACGTGGCTTGGGTACAAGGTCCGCTGGTTATATATTTATAAGCGGTAACCGTTCTGGTAAGATTGTCGTTATGAACATAATCGTAGCCATAAAATCCCTCACAATGAGACGGATAGGTAGAATACGTTTTAATGCTCTGAATACTGAAAACATCCATCGTGTCATTCACTATTTTTACGCTGTCTATTTTAATTTTATCGATAGATTCAATCGTCTGATAATCGTCGTCATCATCACAGGAAGTAATGGACAATCCTAAAATCAGCACAAAAAACAGAAGCTTTTTCATAACAACAAATTTTGATTATCAGTATATTTTGAGCAAAAATTATTCCTAAAATATGTTAAAATTTAAGAATTGAAATTGCCTTTTGACACGTAAACCACTCTTTTCGTATCAAAAAATTCTTCATCAAAATAGTTTTTAAGATTGAAAATTTCACATTTGATTCCGGCGAGCTCTTCCGCAAGATCTCCACCTTTTAAATATAAAATTCCGTTATGCTTGGGATTAAATTGTTCCTTTTCAAATTTGCCTTTCAGCCATTTCAGAAATTCCGGCATCTGGGTTACCGCACGGCTTACCACAAAATGAAATTTCTCCTTCAGCTTTTCTGCCCTTCCGTGAACGGCATTCACATTCTGCAGTCCTACACCTTCCGCAACTGCTTGTACAACAGTTATTTTCTTTCCGATAGAATCAATTAAAGTAAATTCTGTTTCCGGAAACAAAATCGCCAGTGGAATTCCGGGGAAACCGCCGCCTGTTCCGATATCCAAAACCCTGGTTCCGGGAGCAAACTCCATTACTTTGGCAATCCCCAGAGAATGCAAAATGTGCTTCTCATAGAGTGATTCCATATCTTTCCTGGAAATTACATTAATTTTTTCGTTCCATTCATGATAAAGATTTTCCAGTTTACCGAATTGTTCAATCTGTTTTTCTGTAAGATCCGGAAAGTATTTTAGTAGTAACGTTGTAGACATGTAAAATATTATAAAAAGCAAAAATAAGTTTTTATAAACTTTATTCAAATAACATTAACTAAAGATTCTCAGATATTACTTTTTTAGAGTTATTCTCTTTCAATATTATTATTGGTTCTTCGTAACCTTTTTGTCATTTCTTCATCCATCTTCTTCATCTTCTTCATTTCATCCGTTCCGATCCTTGCAATATATCCGTCCTTAAGCTGAAGATCAACCCTGCCTTCCTGCTTATTAACACTCATATTTTCAATATCTTCACTATTAAAAATATAACCACGCATTATTTTTTTATATTCCGTAAAGGTCATCTTTTTTACAGATTTTGGAAGCAGTGAAAAAATTTTGTTAATCTTCTTAATCTGAATTAAATTGAAAACGTGATCGTTTTCAGAATCTTTAATGCTGACAACAATTCCGGGAAGGCCTGAAAATTTATACGGACCATCGTTGATGGGATACTCTTTACTGAACCATGCTTCCCAGACTCTTCCTTTATAACGCGCGGTGGCTTTCTGGCAGCTGATACCTTTTATCTTCATAAATTCCTTTTCGATCTTCCATTTCGGAACATCGCTTTCCTGAATTACAAGATGTACGGTTTTAAATTGATCATAAAAATTTATCTCCTTTTTTGTATAATCCTTTTCTACAATATAGCTTAAATTCTGATCATAAGATTTTGCCTGAAGTAAATCACCGAAATTTCTTGTAACAGCGTAGGAAGAATCTCTTTCATACTTGGCGGTATTATAAAAATAAGATTTCATGCCATCTGTATCAAGATTCATATAATCGGTAATCACAGAATCTTTTTTACCTGCATCAGGTTTCATCTGGTAAGAATACGTAAAACGGTACTGCTGAGCCGAAACAAAAGAAACAATGAGCAGAAAGAGTAATTTATACATTATTAATATTTTAGGAATCAGAATCCAATCGAATAACTACAAACATAGTGATAAACTTTCAGCCGGACAAAAAAGTTTACTTATATTTTAATTTTCCATAAAATACTTTTTATTATATATTTGTTAAATTAGAAATTATTAAATGGAGAAACTTTCAGACAGAGTAAAACGACTTGGTTACTCACAGACTTTTGTTATGTCCAATAAGGCACGGGAAATGAAGGCCGGCGGAATAGACGTTATCAGCCTTACTTTAGGTGAACCGGATTTTGATGTTCCGGATAATATCAAACAGGCAGCTTTCGATGCCATTAACCAGAATTACAGTCACTACTCTCCTGTTCCCGGATTTTTGGAACTTCGGGAAGCAATTGTCCACAAACTGAAAAGAGACAATGAATTAGAATACAAACCGTCACAAATTTGTGTGTCAAACGGCGCAAAACAGTCTATTTTAAATGTTTTGGCCGCTTTGCTAAATGACGGTGACGAAGTGATCCTTCCAAACCCTTACTGGGTAAGCTATGACGAAATGGTAAAAATGATGGGCGGAACTTCAGTGATGCTTCCCACTTCCTATGTAACGGATTTTAAGATTACAGCCGAACAGCTGGAAGAAGCCATTACTGAGAAGACCAATGCGGTGCTTTTCAGTTCACCATGTAATCCATCAGGTGGATATTATACCTATGATGAGTTGAAATCCATAGCGAGAGTTATCGCAAAATATCCTCATGTCACAGTAATCTCGGATGAGATCTACGAATATATCAATTACGAAACGAAAACCACTTCGATTGCTCAGTTTCCTGAAGTATATGAGCAGACAGCCGTTATCAACGGGATGTCAAAAGCTTTCGCAATGACAGGATGGCGGATCGGGTATTCCGCATGTCCGGAATGGCTGGCAAAAGCCTGTGAAAAAATTCAGGGACAGATGACGAGCGGAGCCAACACGGTAGCACAGCGAGCTTCCATTACCGCATTAAAAACAGATCCTTCGGAATATCAGTATATGATTGACGCTTTCAGAAAAAGAAGAGATCTTGTGTATGATTTAATTAAACAAATTCCCGGATTCAAAGTGGTACTTCCAAAAGCTGCTTTTTATTTCTTTCCGGACATCTCATTTTATATAGGAAAAACATTAAACGGAACAGAAATTAAAGACTCTGACGATTTTGCCATGTTCCTTCTCGAAAACGCCCATGTTGGTTGTGTAGGCGGAGTGTCATTCGGGAGCCCGGAATGCATTAGATTTTCTTATGCAGCTTCTGAAGAAGACCTCATTGAAGCAATGAAGAGAATCAAGAATACATTAGAACAATTCAGTTAAATATAATTACAATAAAAAACTAAAACTATTTCTACAATGAATTTTTTTAAAAGAATTACCATCGCTACAAGCATTGCCGCGGCCAGCTACTGCGGATATGCTTATGGACAGGATTTCCAGTGGAAAGAAGCAAAATCAAACGGTTACACTTATAAATATGTAACCAATGATCCTACTGCTGCAAGATATTACACCCTGAAAAACGGGCTTACCGTGATTTTAAGTCCAACCAAAAAAGACCCTAGGATACAGACTTTTATTGCTACCAAAGCCGGAAGCAAAACCGATCCGGCAGATCATACGGGTCTTGCTCATTATCTTGAGCATATGCTATTCAAAGGAACAGATCAGTTCGGCTCCAAGGACTGGGCAAAAGAAAAACCTCTTTTAGATCAGATTGACGCTCTTTATGAAAAGTATAACTCTACGAAAGACGAAGCCAAAAGAAAAGAAATCTATAAAGAGATTGATAAAGTTTCCGGGGAAGCTGCAAAATATGCCATCGCCAATGAATATGACAAAATGATGTCGGGAATGGGTGCGGACGGAACCAATGCCTTTACGTCTTATGAACAGACCGTGTATACGGAAGATATTCCTGCCAACGTAACGGATAAATTTCTTGCTGTACAGGCAGAACGTTTCAGACAACCGATTTTAAGACTTTTCCACACCGAGCTGGAAGCCGTTTATGAAGAAAAAAACAGAGGTCTGGATAACGACGGAAGAAAAGTGTACGAAGCGATGTTTGCGGCGATTTTCCCTAACAACAATTACGGAAAACAAACCACAATAGGAACCATTGAACACCTTAAAAATCCTTCATTAAAAGCGATCAGAGAATATTACAATAATTATTACGTGCCGAATAATATGGGAATTATCATGTCCGGAGATTTTAATCCTGATGAAATGATTGCCAAAATCGATAAAGCATTCTCTTATATGAAGCCTAAAACGATTCCTGATTATAAAGTTGGCCAGGAAAGTCCGATTACGGCACCTATTACAAGAGAAGTCTACGGCCCGAATCCTGAAAATATAATGATCGGGTTCCGTTTTCCTGGAGCAACAACGAAAGACGCAAGAATGCTGAATTTCATCGGAAGTATGCTTACCAACGGCCAGGCCGGATTAATCGACCTTGATCTTGTTAAAAAACAAAAACTGCTCAGCGCTTATGCTTTCCCATATGTTCTGAAAGATTATTCCGTCCTTTTATTGCAGGGTAATCCTACGGAAGGACAATCTCTGGACGAGGTGAAAAGCCTTCTGATTCAGGAAATTGATAAGCTGAGAAAGGGTGAATTTTCAGATGATCTCATGCAGTCCATTGTTAACAATGAGAAGAAGAATATTATTCAGAAGTATGAAAAATATAATTCAAGAGCAGAGTCTCTCATGGATGAATTTACCTCTGAAGTAGATCATAGAACACAATTAGAATATATTGAAGAAATCTCCAAGATAACGAAAAAAGATATTATGGATTTTGCTTCAAAATATCTTAAAGATAACAATTACGTAGCAGTTTACAAGAGAAAAGGAGAAGATAAAAATATTCTGAAGGTAGACAAACCTGCTATCACTGCAGTTTCCGTAAACAGAGAAGATCAGTCGCCGTTCCTGAAAAAAGTTGATGAGATGCCGGAATCGCCGATCGCTCCAATGTGGCTTGATTTTAATAAAGATATTGATAAAGGCAAGCTGAAATCAGTTGATGTTCTTTCGGTAAAGAATACGGACAATCAGCTTTTCAGACTATATTATTATTTTGATTCCGGAAGATGGAATAACAAAATGCTTCCTTTTGCTGCAGAGTATCTGCAATATTTAGGAACAAAAAACAAATCTTCGGAACAAATCAGCAAGGAGTTTTACAAACTGGCTTCAAGCTTTAATGTAAGTGCAGGAAATGAAGAAACCTACGTTTCGCTGGAAGGTTTAAATGAAAACTTCGAAAAAACGGCTGCGCTATTCGAAGATCTTATTAAAAACTGCCAACCGGATCAGAAAGCCCTGGATTCCTATAAAGCAAGAGTAAAAAAGTCCAGAGCAAACGCAAAACAAAATAAAGGTGCAATCATGAGCGGACTAAGAAGTTATGCTCAATACGGTGCACAGAATCCATTCAATAATGTTTTAACGGATGCTGAGCTTGATGCATTAAAAGCAGAAGATCTGGTGAATATGCTTCATGATTTATTTAATTATAAACATAAAATCCTTCACTACGGGCCAAAATCTGCGAATGAAGTATCATCTTCTTTAGCAACCATTCATAATGTTCCGGCCTCGCTTAAAGACATGCCGAAATCTAAAACGTTCACACAGGTTTCAACAGATAAAAATCAGGTTCTATTTGCTCATTATGACATGGTTCAGGCAGAAATCTTCTGGGTACGAAACAGCGATCCTTATAATGTAAGCATTACACCAACGGTAAGTTTATTCAACAACTACTTCGGTGGCGGAATGGGATCAGTAGTGTTCCAGACGATCAGGGAGTCTAAAGCTTTAGCGTATTCTACATATTCTTATTTTTCTCTTCCGGGAAAAAAAGAGGATAAAGATATGATTATGGCCTATGTAGGAACTCAGGCTGATAAATTCAATGAATCTACAACAGCCATGAATGAACTGCTTACTACCCTTCCGAAATCTGATCAGCTATTCGAAACAGCAAAAAGCGGATTGAAAAAATCTATTGCTGCAGAAAGGATCACTCAGGACGGTATTATCTTTAATTATCTGAGAGCACAGAAACTCGGGAACAATTCAGACGTGAGAAAGATCGTTTACGAACAGGCTCCTAAACTTACTTTTGCAGACATCAATACTTTCCACAACAAAGAAATGAAAGGCAAAAACTATACGTACTGTGTTGTAGCTTCTCAGGATAAAATACAAGAGGCTGACATGCAAAAACTCGGTGAAGTAAAAAAATTAAATCTTACGGAAATATTTGGTTATTAAAATTCACCATAAATAACAAAAAGCCCTGAATTCAGGGCTTTTTTATTTGTATTAAGGCTAAAATGATTATAGATTTTATTTATCAAAACTTGTTTGTTTGATAGACGAAGTATTTCTATATTTGCAACAGAAAAATTTAAATAAAAAAACAAGAAATTATGTCTTTAGTAGGAAAAAAATTCCCGAATGTAACCATTGACGCAATGTCTGAAATGGGTGATGATCTTAGAATCAATGTTTTTGAAGAAGCAACTGCAAATCAGCAAAAAGTTCTTTTGTTCTGGTATCCGAAAGATTTCACTTTTGTATGCCCTACCGAACTTCACGCTTTCCAGGAAGCTTTAGGAGAATTTGAAAAAAGAAACACTAAAGTAATCGGTGCTTCTTGCGATACAAACGAAGTGCATTTTGCATGGCTGAATGTTTCAAAAGACAACGGAGGTATTGAAGGAGTTACTTATCCAATTCTTGCCGATACGCACAGACAACTGGCAAACCTTTTAGGAATTGTTGATCAGGATTTTGAATACAATGACGAAGGTGAAGAAGTTTTCACAGGTTCAAACGTTACTTACAGAGCAACTTATCTTATCGACGAAACAGGAAAAATTTTCCATGAGTCTGTAAATGATATGCCTTTGGGAAGAAATGTAAAAGAATATTTAAGATTAATTGACGCTTATACTCACGTTCAGAAGCATGGTGAAGTTTGCCCTGCCAACTGGGAAGAAGGAAAAGATGCAATGAAAGCTGACAGAACTTCTACCGCTGAATATTTAGCTAAAAATTAATAATTTTTAATATAACAATGTAATAATCTAACAGTATAACAATTTTAAAAGTAGTTTTTTGAATTGTTACATTGGTAAATTTTTAGATTGTTACATTGTTATTTTTATAAAAATAAATTTATGTATACAGAATTAACAGAAGATACGCTGCAGAATATTGTAAGCGAAAATGAAAAAGTAGTAGTGCAGTACGGTGCAACATGGTGTGGAAACTGCAGAATAATGAAGCCGAAATTCAAAAAATTAGCTTCTGAAAATGACAGTATTCCTTTCTTATATGTAGATGCCGAAAAATTGCCGGAAAGCAGAAAATTGGCTAAAGTAGACAATTTACCAACGTTTGCCATCTTCAGAAACGGTGAGCTGGTGAATCAGGTTCAAACCAATAAAGCAGAGAGTTTAACCGAATTATTTAACGAATTATAATGAAGTTACCCATCATAAGACAGTTTTATCAGAATCAGACGCCTGAAAACCTTGAAAAAACACTGGAAGTACTGGAAAGTTTCTGTGAATTCAGAGGAACAAGCGAGGAAGACCTTAATGTTGCCGGAGAATTGATTACCAATATCTGCGGAGCTCTGGAAGTTCATGCCAACGTACAAACAGGAATGAGTGAAAAAGATGCTTTAAACTCTTTTGCTCAGAAGGTTTTAGGATCGATTGATAAATAAATCTGATTTAAAATTGAAAGATTTTAAACTAAATTTTTGCGAAGTTTACCCATAACTTCCAAACAAAAATCCCGATGAAAAAACATCAGGATTTTTGTTATAAAAAAGTTAACTTCTTACCTTTTTACTTCTAACTTCTCACTTCTAACTTTTTACCTCTCATTTCTCACCATCTTAACTTCTTCTGCTCATCAGAATACTTAAGATATACCAGAATAAAAGCATGATTGAAGCAAAAAGCTGTAAAGAAGCTCCTACATATTGGTTCGTGCTGTAAGAATCCTTTAATTTACTTGTCTGATAAAGAATGGTTGCAGAAGCCAGAATTACCATTCCTACCGAGAACCAAAGTCCAAGATTAAATCCGAATAACATTCCCCCAACAATCAACCCAAGAGATATAAATCCTCCAATCACAATGATGTTTCTAAGGAAAGAAAAGTCCCTTTTTGAAGTAAATGCGACGAATGAAATCCCTGAAAACATGGCAATCGTAAGCATTGCTGCCTGGAAAATCACCTGCGGCCCGGTATAAAGCGTTGCAATTTTAATCAGCGGAAGAAAAATAACTGCTTCCAGCAAAATATAAAATCCTAACCCGAAATATTGTGTCGATTTGCTCAGTGAAAGCGACCATTTTGTAGCCAAAACAGAAGCAATCCAGAATACTCCGATAATTAAAAGCCAGATGTAGCGCTGAGCAAACATGGCAAAGATTAACTGATCCGGCACAACCTGCAGTAAAACAGTTTCCACACCGATAAACGCAAGAATTGCTAATGCAACGTGTAAATACGTTTTTTTGTAAAAGTCGGCTTTTTCAATATCTGAAGAATGCGCAACCAAAACGTCTGTCATCATAGTTTATATATTAATTTATTACTCATTATTTATTGCTCATTACTCATGAGCTACTCTGCATATTCAGGTTTTACCCCAAGAATTTTACCATCATTTTCAAAAATTACATTGATAATATCCCTCGGCGGAGTCTGCTGATCATCGGCATATTTATATTGAATGATCGGATAGGTTTCATTTTCGTACAATTTCTGATAGCCGGATTTGTACACTACCATTTTCCGTTCAAAGCTTATTCCGCCTGATAATTTTGAAATTATATCATCAGACATATAATAGGCTATTTTATCAGAAACCAGAATTTTGATTTTTCCTTTGTCCGAAGATTTCAGCGCAGCAACAAATTTCATGAAGGCCTGATTATATAAATCAACTTTATCCTTACTTAATTCCGAGGTAAGCTCTATCTTCTTGCTCTCAACAATCTTTATACTGCTCTTTTGCTGGGAAACAGCCCAGTGAAAGGCAAAAAACGCACCTATAAAAAGTATTTTTTTCATGTGAATCTATGATTGGTTGATAGCAAGATACGAAGAATTATATTACTGATAAAAATTTCATCGTATCAACATTATCGGCGTACGTATCAAGACCCGGGTTTTGAGCTTCACCCAAAGCAACGGAGTTTAATCCCAATTCTTCCTTCGCCACAACACACTGAATATTTTCTTCATTTTCAGCAATGAAGTCCTTTACTTCATCCAGAGAAGAATATCTGCTGAAATTAATAACCGAAAGCGGACTGAACAGCTTATCGTCTTCTTTCAGCATCACAAAATTATTATCCCAGAATTTTTCCTGGTTTAAAAGATAAACCGCCCTGTTATAATCGTAATTATTCGCGTATTTATTATGATTGATAATATCCTGAAAACCAATGAAACTTTCAAAAAGCCTGTCAATAACATAATCTTGCGGAATTAAAAGGCGGGTTACATTTCTGCAGCCTAACCCGAAATACCGGAAAATGTCTTCAGCCAGAAGCTTCAGTTCATCTTCTGTTTCATCACCTTTGATTACGGCAACAGACGTTCTGTTCTTTCTGATGATGTGTAGATGATTTTTAAAGTAATACTCGAGATACCGTGCCGTATTGTTGCTTCCCGTAGCAATTACCGCATCAAAATTTTCGAGCCTTTCCACAAATTCAAATGTTACATTTTCATCGGAAAATTCTTTCCATTTTTTAAGTAAAAAAGGAATCATATAACGATCTTTTGAAGACAGTTTTATTATTGGAATATGATTGCTCAGTACCACGGAGATCACATCATGAAATCCCACAAGAGGAATGTTGCCGGCCAAGATGAGCCCTACTCTTTTTGATGTTTTGGAAATGGAATATTCTTTAAGCCAATTATTTATATTTTCATCCGTCAGCAGATCAGCCCATTGTTTCAAAGCAAATTTCTGGTTCTCAACCGTAAACCAGGGGTTCTCAATTTCAGACTTCTTTATCAAAAGTTCAAAATCAACATCATTTTCGTTATAATTTTCAGATTTTTTTGATAAAAATGCTTTTATATAATCACTAAGCCGTATAAGTCCTAAAACTTGATTTTCAATATTCATAAGTACTGCAAAATTGGGGAATATTTTGTAATTTTGTGCAAATTTAAAAAAAATTAGCGATGGCTATTAAAATAACTGATGAATGCATTAATTGCGGAGCCTGCGAACCGGAATGCCCGAATAATGCAATTTATGAAGGAGCAGTCGACTGGAAAGCTTCAGAAGGTACAGAACTCAAAGGTACCGTAACATTACCATCAGGTCTTACGGTAGATGCAGATGCACCGCAGGAACCGGTAAGTGATGATGTCTATTTTATTGTAACAGACAAATGTACGGAGTGCAAAGGCTTCCATGAAGAGCCGCAGTGTGCTGCAGTATGTCCGGTAGACTGCTGTGTTCCGGATGAAGATCATGTAGAATCTGAAGAAGCACTGCTTAATAAAAAAGCATTCTTACACGGAGAATAAAAACTGCCGTCTCATTCATTATGAGACGGTTTTTTATATCCGAAATCCTATATTTTATCAATACATTATAAATGAAGCCGTAAGATGAATCTATTGCGGCAGCCAAAAAATCAATAATATGAGCAAAAAACACAACTTTAGCGCAGGACCATGTATTTTACCTCAGGAAGTTTTCGAAAAATCGGCACAGGCCATTTTAGATTTCAACGGAATCGGCTTGTCTCTTCTGGAAATATCCCACAGAAGCAAGGATTTCGTGGCGGTAATGGATGAAGCACGCGCCATTGTAAAAAGACTGATGAATCTGGGTGATGATTATGAAGTGTTGTATCTGGGCGGTGGTGCAAGCCTTCAGTTTGCTATGGTTCCGTATAACCTGATGAAGGTGGGCGGAAAAGCAGCCTATCTTGATACGGGAACCTGGGCAGCAGGAGCCGTTAAAGAAGCTAAAAAAGTAGGAACTGTTGATGTAGTGGGCTCTTCCAAAGAGGAAAACTATTCTTTCATTCCAAAAGATTACACAGTAGGTTCAGAATACGATTATTTTCACTGCACGTCCAATAATACCATCTATGGAACCCAAATGAAATCTTTCCCGGAAGTAGACACGCTGATGGTTTGTGACATGAGCTCAGATATTTTCTCAAGACAATTAGATTTCTCAAAATTTGATCTGATCTACGCCGGAGCACAGAAAAATATGGGCCCTGCAGGAGTGACTTTAGTAGTAATCAAAAAAGAGATCTTAGGCAAAACAGGAAGAGAAAACATGTTCTCCATTTTGGATTATTCCCAGCATATTGCTAAAGAATCAATGTACAATACGCCTCCGGTTTTCCCGGTATATGCGTCTTTGCTGACTTTGCAGCATCTTGAACAAAACGGCGGAATTGCAGGAGCTGAAGCCCGAAATGAGGCAAAAGCAAAATTATTATACGACGAAATAGACCGCAACCCGCTTTTTGAAACATTCTGTGTAAAGGAAGATCGTTCCCTGATGAATGTTTCCTTCAAGATTACCGATGAAAGCAAAAAAGAAGCATTCGATAACGCATGGAAAGCTGCAGGAATAAGCGGATTAAACGGACACAGAAGCCTTGGAGGTTACCGTGCAAGCCTTTACAATGCTTTACCGATCGAAAGTGTTCAGGTATTGGTAGATGTCATGAAATCGATCAAGTAATTAAAGATTAAAAATTCAGAGATTAAAAAATGAATACCATTATTTTAAATTTTCTTAATTTGCGAGCCGATTTGGAATTTTTAAATACATTAATTTTTTAAATCTTAAATCAAATAAAAAATGAAAGTTTTAGCTAACGACGGTATTTCCAAAGCAGGTGAACAGGCATTAAAGAATGCAGGAATTGAAATTCTGGATAACAGGGTTGCGCAGGATCATGTCATCAATTTCATCAACGAAAATAACGTTGATGTTCTGCTGGTAAGAAGCGCTACCAAAGTAAGACAGGATCTGATAGATGCCTGTCCAGGCCTCAAAATCATCGGAAGAGGCGGTATCGGAATGGATAATATCGACGTGGAGTATGCGATTGATAAAGGACTGTATGTCATCAATACGCCGACTGCTTCATCGAAATCCGTTGCAGAACTTGTTTTCGGGCATTTTTTTTCACTGGCAAGATTTCTTCATGAATCCAACAGACTGATGCCGCTGGAAGGGGAAACCCATTTTGATGCAATGAAAAAGTCGTTCAGCAAAGCACATGAACTTTCAGGAAAAACATTAGGAGTAATCGGCTTTGGAAGCATAGGTCAGGAAGTAGTGAAAATGGGAATTTCTCTGGGAATGAAAGTCATTGTTCTCACAAGAAAACCAAAAACAAAAGTTCTTACGCTTGAATTTTTTGACGGTCAGACTTTAAATTTTGAAATTACTTCTACCAACGATATGGATGCATTCCTTAAAGAAGCAGACTTTATCAGCATCAATACTCCGAAAACAAATGAATATATCATAGATACTCCCCAATTTGAAAAAATGAAGGATGGAGTCTATATCGTAAATACTGCAAGAGGCGGTGTCATCAATGAAGTATCCCTGATCGATTTTATCGAATCCGGGAAAGTTGCCGGCGCTGCACTGGACGTTTTTGAAAAAGAACCCAATCCGGAAGTTCTTCTGTTGATGAACCCTGCTCTGTCCCTGTCTCCGCACGTGGGCGGAAATACGGTAGATGCCCAGGAAAAAATCGGGGTGGAACTTGCAGAACAAATTATCAAAATAAAAGAAACTATACAATAAAATATGCCTGTTTTTAAACCTTTTCGCGGAATAAGACCTCATAAAGACTATGAGAGTACTTTCCCTACTCACCCTCTTGATAACTTCACACAGGAAGAGATAGCGGAAAAAGCTCAAGTTGAAGATACTTACATTAATATGATAAAACCTTATGTTGTAAGTAAATCCAAAGATATTGATAGGAATTTAAGAAAAATCCGTTCTACATTTGAAGAACTGATGGACGAAAATAAGCTCGTTCAGGACAATTCGGCCTATTATCTTTATGAGCAGATCTATCCCAACAAACAGGTTTTCAGAGGACTTTTAGGATTGGCTAGTATTGAAGATTTCTGGAACGGAAAGATTAAAAGGCACGAAAGTACCATTCCGCAGAAAAAAGAAAAGCTTGCGCATTACCTGGAAAAAGTAAACCTTCAGGCAGAACCGGTTTTGCTTACCTACCCTGCTAATTCGAAGATTGAACTTCTCATGAACCATGAGGAAAAAAACGTTCCGATCTTTAACCACGTTGATACCAAAGGAATCAGGCATAAAATCTGGAGGATCGACAACCGTCTTAAATTACAGCAGTTCAAGGAAGTGATTGATCAGATTGATTCTTTTTATATTGCAGACGGCCACCACAGAATAGGTTCTACGGCACTGAATGCCAAACATCAGAAAGACAAAAACAAAAGACATAACGGAACAGAACTTTACAACTTCGTCTACAGCTTTATCGTTTCCAACCAGTCTATTAAAATCCATGATTACAATAGAATCGTAACGGATCTTAACGGACTGTCAAACGAAGAATTTTTAAAAGAGCTGGAAACCTACTTCCTTATCCACGAAAAAGGAGAAACGCCCTATTTCCCTTCGCAGAAATTCCATATCTCAATGTACATGGATGGTAAATTCTACTCACTTCACGTAAAACATGACCTGCGTTCACAGGAAATGTCTCTTGATAACCTGGATCACCACCTTCTTGATAAATATGTTTTCAAAAATATTTTGAAAATTGAAGACCCGGACAGCTCTGAAAAAATCGATTATATCAAAGGAACATCGAATATTGAAGGAATCGGCCATCTCAAAGAAAGAATTGATAGCGGTGGTGGCAAAGCGGGATTCGGAATTTATCCAGTAAGCTTTAACGATATGATTAAAATTTCCGATTTAAAGCTGAGTATGCCTCCGAAATGTACATTCATTGAACCTAAATTGGTTACTGCACTCCTGATGTACGATATGAAACAATAAATACTAACCATTTTTTCCTTACTTTTAGCATGGAAAAAGAACGGTAAAATAAATGAAAAAGATCTTCATTATCATTCCACTCTTTTTGGGTGGATTTTTATTTTCTCAGAAAAAACCGGTAAAAAAACCGGTAAAAAAGACTGCCATCACCCAAAAACTCAACTATCATGATGAGTTTAAAAAAATTTCGGATGAAATCATGGTGAACGGTATGGCCTATAACAATCTGGGAGAACTTACCAAAGGGATCGGTCCACGCTTCAGCGCTACTCCGGGATATATGAAAGCAGTGGAATGGGCTGAAAGAAAGCTGAAAGAAATAGGTGTGGAAATGATCTGGAGGCAGCAAGCAAAAGTTCCGGTCTGGATAAGAGGAAGAGAATCTCTTCAGATAAAAGCAGGAAACGGAGACTGGAAAAATATCAGGATGCTGTCTTTCGGCAACTCTGAAGGCACCGGAGGAAAAGATCTTACCGGAGAAATCATATTGATCAGCACTACTTCAGAATTGAATGCCATGTCGATAGGTCAGCTGAAAGATAAGGTCGTTTTTGTAAACCTTCCTATGGACCCGAAAATTATCAATACAAGTGATTCCTATCTTATTGCCGCAAAATCAAAGCTGATTTCACCTTCTGTGATAGCCAAAACTGGAGCAAAAGCATTAATCATACGGTCATTAACCACCGCTAGCGATGATACGCCACATGCAAAGATGATTTATTATGAACCGGATGATAAAGTAAAAATTCCGGCTCTCACCATAGGAGCCAAATCGGCAGATGAACTTGAAAACCTGCTGAAAAAGCAGAAAGTTACCGCTAAAATCAACATGACCGCAGAATCGAAAGGCGAAACTACCAATCCCAATATCATTGCGGAAATTCCCGGTAAAAAAGATTCTAAAGTAATCGTTCTGGGTGCTCAACTTGATTCCTGGGATTTTGGAGAAGGTGCAATTGACGACGGTACCGGTGTTGCGCAATGTATTGAAGTTTTAAGAACCTTCAAAGCTCTGGGTATTGAAAATAATCACACCATAAGAGTTGTATTGTATGCAAACAGTGAAAATGGCGGACAAGGCCGTGAAATGTATGCTGCTTACGTGAAAAAGAAAGAGGAAAAACACGTTTTTGCGTTAGGAACAGATGCCGGAGGATATTCCCCAAGAGGATTTTCACTGGATATGTCTCCTCAGAGGCGAAGACAGATCTTTGAATGGAAAAACTATTTCCTTCCTTACGGAGTCTATGATTTTGACCAGACAGATGCCATTCAGGATATTTCGCCATTGAAAAAGCTTGATATTCCACTGGCTGAACTGGTGGTTGATACGCAAAGATATTTCGATTACCATCATTCCGTGGAAGATACCTTTGATAAGGTAAATAAAAGAGAACTTCTTCTCGGCGCTGTCGCCATGACACAGATGATTTTTATAATCGACAACAACTGGTAGCAATAAAATGGAAATTTAAATAACTCTTATATCGCAGGAAAAACGAAGTTTCATACAAAATTTGTATCTCAAATATAAAGAACTTTGTGCAACCTTGCGTTTTATAAAAATAACCACTATAAATATTACATGGAAATCATCAAACCTGACCTGAAACCTGAACTTCTTGCCGATACCAAAACCAAAGCACTCTATGAACAGCTGCAACACCTCCTGAACGAGCTTGAGAAAAAGAAAATTTCGGAAGAAACAGTACAAAAGATCAACAGCGAGACCGCAGCAATCAGCGCCACTTCTTTAAGGGATAAAGATTTATATAAAATGCTGAAACAAAAGCAAACCGGCATCATCAAACTTCTTGAAAAAGAACATAAAATCGTCCCTAAAAACTACTACCGCAATTTATGGCTGGCTGCAGGGATGGGCGCGTTCGGGCTTCCAATTGGTGTTGCATTCGGGCTGCTGATGGGAAACATTGCACTGCTCAGTATCGGATTACCTATCGGGATGGGCATTGGCGTTGCCGTCGGCACTTCTCTTGATAAAAAAGCTGAAGCGGAAGGAAGACAGCTGGATGTTGAAATTAAAGCTTAACAGGAAAGACATCAACAGATAACTAATTTATTTATAACATTAAAAAATATAAGATTTTAAATATTAGTTTAATGATTTTAATAAATTAATTTAAAATTATTATATGCTTCTTTCACTAAGAAGTTCCCCATCAAACCAATTATAATTAGTATTGAAAATATATGAAAAATATTTTAAGCACCATTCTTTTAGCCGGAACCATCGCTGTTTCCGCACAGGTAAAAGAAGACTCCATACAGTTTGCAAAAATTTCCACGGAAATTTTAAATAAAGGAAAAGGATATACGGAATTAAGAGAGTTAACCAAAAATATCGGTCACCGTCTCAGCGGTTCAGAATCCTACGAGAAGGCCGTACAATGGTCTGCACAAAAACTTCGGGAAGCCGGAGCAGATAAAGTGTGGCTCCAGGAAGTGATGATTCCGGTCTGGGTGAGAGGAAAAGAATCTCTGTACATCAAAACAGCAAAAGGAAACTGGAAAAGCTTAAAAATGCTTTCGTTGGGTAATTCCGAAGGAACCGGCGGCAAAGACGTTTCCGGCGAGATGATCATGGTGCGCTCGATGGAGGAATATGAAAAACTTTCTCCGGAACAGGTGAAGGATAAAATTGTTTTCTTCAATTATCCTTTCAGCCAGTCGTATATCGAAACATTCTTAGGATATAGCGATGCTGCGAAATACAGAACAACTGCCGCTTCTTTAACTGCAAAAAAGGGCGGTAAGTTTGCCATAATCCGTTCACTTTCCTCGGCATTTGACGACGTACCGCATACCGGGGCAATGCGTTATGCAGATGAACAAAAAATTCCTGCCGTTGCCATCGGAAGCACTACTGCAGATGAACTTGCCGAACTGCTGCAATCCCAAAAAGTTACGGCAAAGCTTAATTCCAACTGTGGGATGAAAGGCGAAAGGCGCTCCCACTCTGTTATCGGAGAAATTACCGGTAAGAAAGATCAAAGCGCCATTGTCGTCGGCGGACATCTCGATTCCTGGGATGTGGGGGAAGGAGCTCATGATGACGGCGCTGGAATTGTTCAGAGCATCGAAGTATTGAGGACTTTTAAAAACCTGGGAATCCGGAATAACCATACGATCCGGGTGGTGTGTTTTGCCAATGAAGAAAACGGAGTTAGAGGCGGTGTTCAGTACGGAAAAACTGCCAAAGAAAGCAATGAGAAACATCTTTTCGCCATAGAATCCGATGCGGGAGGATTTACCCCGAGAGGAATTTCCCTGGATATGGATCCGGAAAAAAGAAAGCAGATCCAAAGCTGGTCGGAACTTTTCTTACCGTACGGAATTTATGATTTTAAAAACACCTATTCCGGGACGGATTTATATCCTCTTCATGATATGGGCATTCCTGCGGCAGAGCTGGTTCCGGATTCTCAGCGGTATTTTGATATTCACCACACAGAAGAAGATACGTTTGAAAAGGTAAACCGCCGGGAACTTCTTTTGGGCGCAGTAGCCATGACCCAGCTTATTTATATGATTGATAAAAACTGGTAAATATATTCAACCGTTCTTTTTTAAGAGCGGTTTTTTTGAGATGATTTCTTAGCATACTTTCCCGAAAACCTGTCGCACCCTAGTAATGAACTTTCGGGTGTTACCGAAAGGCTGCTGCACCCTGCAGGAAGCTTTCCGGTAACCGGGAAAGTTCCACGCACCCCTGCAATGACTTTTCCGGGAACCGGGAAAGGTTGTTGCACCCCTGCAGCAGATTTCCCGGATGATTGATATTATAACATTAACGCTATGTCTGCAAGGCGATATTTTATTGTTTGTTAATTTACGCTCGCAAGGACACTCTGTTCAGCAAGTGATAGCAATGCTGATTCAAAATTGTTAATCTTTAAAATACATCTGTCATTTGCTAAGTAGAACGTTTTTGCGAACGGAAATAGACGCAAGATATAATTAATAACCAAGCGTTCTTTGCGATAAAAAATAAAGTTTTCTTATTTTTAATACTATGATCGCAATGCAATGTTATTATGTATGAATTCAATCGCAAAGATGATGATAAATAACCGTATTATTTAAGGAGCAAAGAGTAATCAACAAGTTGATTTGAAAGCTCATGATTTAATCTGGATTATCTGTAGGATCTGCGGGACTAATTAAAAAATGATTGATATTATATACATTAACGCTAAGTCCGCAAGGCGATATTTTATTGTTTGTTAATTTACGCTCGCAAGGGCACTCTGTTCAGCAAGTGATAGCAATGCTGAATTCAAAATTGTTAATCTTTACATCTTTCATTTTCTGAGTGGAATGCCTTTGCGAACGGAAATAGACGCAAGATATAATTAATAACCAAGCGTTCTTTGCGATAAAAAATAAAGTTTTCTTATTTTTAATACTATGATCGCAATGCAATGTTATTATGTATGAATTCAATCGCAAAGATGATGATAAATAACCGTATTATTTAAGGAGCAAAGAGTAATCAACAAGTTGATTTGAAAGCTCATGATTTAATCTGGATTATCTGTAGGATCTGCGGGACTAATTAAAAAATGATTGATATTATATACATTAACGCTAAGTCCGCAAGGCGATATTTTATTGTTTGTTAATTTACGCTCGCAAGGGCACTCTGTTCAGCAAGTGATAGCAATGCTGAATTCAAAATTGTTAATCTTTAAATACATCTTTCATTTGCTGAGTAGAACGCCTTTGCGAACGGAAATAGACGCAAGATATTAATTAATAACCAAGCGTTCTTTGCGATAAAATAAAGTTTTCTTATTTTTAATACTATGATCGCAATGCAATGTTATTATGTATGAATTCAATCGCAAAGATGATGATAAATAACCGTATTATTTAAGGAACAAAGAGTAATCAACAAGTTGATTTGATAAAGCACATGATTTAATCTGGATAATCTTTGGGATCTGCTGGACTAATTAAAAAATGATTGATATTATATACATTAATGCTAAGTCCGCAAGGCGATATTTTATTGTTTATTAATTTACGCTCGCAAGGGCACTCTGTTCAGCAAATGATAGCAATGCTGAATTCAAAATTGTTAATCTTCAAAATACATCTGTCATTTGCTGAGTAGAACGCCTTTGCGAACGGAAATAGACGCAAGATATTAATTAATAACCAAGCGTTCTTTGCGATAAAAAATAAAGTTTTCTTATTTTTAATACTATGATCGCAATGCAATGTTATTGTGTATGAATTCAATCGCAAAGTTGATGATAAATAACCGTATTATTTAAGGAGCAAAGAGTAATCAACAGGTTGATTTGAAAGCTCATGATTTAATCTGGATTATCTGTAGGATCTGCGGGACTAATTAAAAAATGATTGATATTATATACATTAACGCTAAGTCCGCAAGGCGATATTTTATTGTTTGTTAATTTACGCTCCCAAGGGCACTCTGTTCAGCAAATGATAGCAATGCTGAATTCAAAATTGTTAATCTTCAAAATACATCTGTCATTTGCTGAGTAGAACGCCTTTGCGAACGGAGATAAGCGCAATATTTAATTAAATAACCAAGCATACTTTGCGCTAAAAATTAAAAAAGATTAATTTGTTTCTCCCGCTGATTTTGCTGATTTAGCAGATTTATGGTAGGATAAAAACTGTTCCGATTATTATAAGCATCATTAGAAAAACTACTTCAGATACACCTTTTTATTCATTTGTATATCAATAATCTTACCGCCTCGTTTTATCTGTAATTTGAGGCGATCCAGATCCTTTTCCACGCGGTTAATGAAATAATAACACGACTTTTCTTTATCAAGATTCTGGAAAGAAATTCCGTTCATGCTGAGAATAGCGTCCCCGATTTTCAGTGGAAAATTGTCTTCTTCGAAAACAAAAGTTACCATCGCATTGCCATTGACAAACCTATAACTGAAACCGAACGACTCAAGAGTTGAAGGACTTTTGGCGATTCTTTTCATGTAGATTTTGCTGTTTTTCCAGTCGAGGATGAAGGTGAAATCTTTAAAGAATTCATTCCCGATAAGATCCGTTTTTCCTGAGCCTATCTTTTCATCCTGAAACACTGTATTTCCCATTTTCAGGGAATCGGCACGGAAAATATATCCAGCTGCCGGAGTGGCGGTCCCGAAAGCGCCGGTAGTACGTGTCCCGAAAGTTTTGATCACATGCTGAAAGATTTTGGGATCAATGCCATCGCCGGAAATTTCCAGCCTGCCTGTAAACCCGGTATCGAAAGTCAGTTTTATATCTTTATGGAGAAGCGATGCGGTAATGACAGGCGTCTTTTGCGGCTGACTGTCAAAAGGAATCACAATGTCATAATCCTGAACGTTAAAATTGGAAAGATCTGCAGAAGCATCCAGGGTGTTTTCGGAATAGTTGACTTTCCAGAAGAGTTTTGCCATCTGATTGGCTCCGATAATGCCATCCACTTTCAGGCATCCCAGTTCCGCTGAGTTTAGATCAAGTACAATAGCGCCTACGTTTTTAAAAACAAGGTTGTCCACTTTCATTTCCGGAAGTTCGGTGAAGATCTGCTGCTGCACCTTTTCATCAGAATCTTTAATGGATCTTTTGTATTTTTTCCTGAGGTTGAGTTCTTTGTAAATCGCCTGGGAAATAACCGTCGGCGCCCCGGAATCGAAAATAAAATTGTAGGTTTTCCCGCTGATGTTCACCTTTACAAACGGCAGGTTGTTTTCATATCTCAGGCCGACTTTTTCAACAGGCTGCTGCAGCTGTACCTCCCCTTTTTCAAAAAAAAATTTCCCCTGTCCGAAAACCGTAACTGCTGAGAATAGAAATAAGGTGTAAAGGATTTTTATCATGGGCTTATTTTATGGCTAAAATAAGATTTTTGTGGGAAATGTAAAATCATTAAACTTACCTTTGTAGCTTAAATTCATCATTTATTATGTAAAAAGCCATCCCAACGGACGGCTTTCAATAAAAACATTTAAATTCTATATTTTATCCAAAATCTTTTTCGGAAGCACTTTTACCAATTGCGGTTTGTATTCCTTTTCGACAATCACAAACTTCCAGTTTTTGCGGTCTTTGGAAACGGCACAGGCTTTCATATTCGTATTGATGGTGTAGATGCCTTCTTTTGACAGATATTTCACGTTGTTTTTCCCGTATCTTTTTTCCAGCATGGTGTTGACCTGCTTTTTCATATCGTCATTCAGGGAAGACATATTGCATTTCATGGTAAAATAATAATGGGCAATGGAGAAATATTCCCCGTTGATGAGTTCCGCCTTTTCAATATTCCCGAATTTCAGGTTGCTGACTTCAATCTTCATGAAGGGATTGTTGTACGTCATGTTCAGGATCTGGGTCATCTGTTCCTTCGGAACAACGGTAAAGAATTTCGGGTAAATATAGCCGACAGCCTGGTCGATTTTTTTAGTCATCACCGAATTCATGAAATAGGAAAGGCTCTTTTTAATGGCTGCATCGTCGGGATTCTGCTTTGCCTGAGCAAATGTTAAAGAGGAGATCAGGACGAATACAAACAGCAGTGATCTGGTTTTCATAATTTTACTATTTTTTATGTACGTCAGCTCGGTGTTTTTCATAATACAACTGAGAAATGCATCAACTTATTCAGATAATTAACTTTCCAATACGAACTTTCAAAACCTATCCGAAGTGACATTGGATTTTGGCTGATAGGTCGTGGAATTCGGTGGAATCGTTACAAAGTGATTTCTACATTATTTTTTGATAAAAGAGGTCATCACCTGTTTTGCATTCGCATTCCTGGATGCATGTAAAGCCAATATGTATTTTCCGGCTGATAAATTCCTAATATCAATGTCTTTGCCGTTCAGGTTACCGGATGTGATCATTCTTCCTGACATATCATAGATATTATACCTGTCAAATACTGAAACTCCTTTTATGCTAATATAATCGGTTGCAGGATTCGGATAGATCGCCAATGAATATTTTTTTTCAACCTCTTCGTTTGCCAGAACTGCACTTATGTTATATAAAATATCCAAGCCGACATTATAATCAGCAATTACAATGTCTTTTTTGCCGTCATTATTAATATCACCAACCGCAACGCCATCTTCGTTATAACTCGTAGCATAAGCCACCGGAAATGACTGATAGCCGTTGGCATAATTCCCCGATGTATTTTGGGAATACACCGTTACTTTACTCCAGCCTCCGTGAGCAGCAATAATTTCGTTCTTCCCGTCATTATTGAGATCTGCAATTTTTACGGCATCAGGAAGTTCATAAGCCGGAATTTCCCCCTGGTCTGCATAAAGTGCACTGCCGGAAACCTGATGTAATATCCTGATCTTAGAATTTCCGTTCGATCCTTTACAAAGAATCAGATCCTTCTTAGTATCATTGTTAATGTCTCCTAACGTCATACCGTCGTACGTCTGGCCTGTATCAAATACTACGGGATTGGGATTCAATGTATTTCCTACAGAAAAATAGGTATACACTGCATGCAGATTCGGGATATGGATTACCAGGTCATTGCTGGCGTCATTATTCATGTCAGCAATTTCTACCATCGGAGCCGGATGAAAATAAGCATTTGCAGGCTTAGGAATTGTAAAAGTCTGGAAAGTTCCGGGTGTATTCTGCTGATATAACACCTGAATATTCTGCCAGTTGGAAAGAACAATATCATTTCTGCCATCCCTGTTCATATCCGCAATTCTTACTCTTTCATTGGTTTCAGAGATGGGAAAGGTAATTATAGGATCCAACGTTCCGGATGCATTCTGGTAAAAGATCCCGTAAAAAGAGGATGGCGATTTGATTCCGACAATGATATCATTTTTCCCGTCCTGATTAAGATCCCCGATGTCAATAGAACCTATGTTTTTAAAATCACTTGCGTAAGGATATCTGACCGGTGCATCCAGCGTTCCATTTACATTTTGCAGATATACCAAAATCGAATGATTATTTATACTTGAACCGTAATTCTGCAGCCCTAAAACCACATCATTAAGTCCGTCATTATTTACATCTCCTATTTCCACAACTTCCGGCCAGGATTCTGTCCATTTGTTTTCATAGGGCAAAAAGCTGATTTGTGAAAAAGCATTATTAAAAAACAATAAAAGGATGATTAAATAGTATTTTTTATTCATGGTTATTTTAATCTTGGGTTAAATCGTTAAAAAGCCATCCTTACGGACGGCTTTTCAATTATATGGTAAGTTTTTTGATTATTTTACTTTTACCAGCTCAACATCGAAGATCAGCCATGCATTTGGCGGGATTACCCCTCCTGCCCCTCTTTCTCCGTAGCCCATTGCCGGCGGAATCAATAAGGTAGCGGTTTCACCTTCTTTTAATAAAAGGATACCTTCGTCCCATCCTTTAATTACTCTTCCCATTCCGATCGGAATTTCAATCGGCTCGTTTCTTTTGAATGAAGAATCGAATTCGGAACCGTCAACCAATTTTCCGGCATAATGTACGGAAACATTATCACCTGCTTTGGGAGCTTTCCCATCGGTAGTTTTGGTGATTTTATAATACAGCCCGGATTCGGTTTTCTGCATTCCGGCTTTCATATCTTCCACCATTTTTTCCTGGTTGGCTTTGAATTCTTCTTCTTTTTTCTTCTTATCGGCTTCTTCTTTTGCTAAATACGCTTTGTTGCTTTCTGCGATTTTTGCTTTTCCTTCCGTGAAGGTTTTTGCAGCGTCGTAGTTTTTATACTCGTCTCCTTTGCTGAAGACAGACACTTTTTCCAATACGATATCTGTTTTAGGCTTATCCTGAGGCCCTTTCTCTACATTGGCAATCGCATCAATTACTTCTTCTCCTTTTACTACTTTGCCGAAAATGGTGTGTCTTCCGTCTAACCATGGTGTAGCCACTTCTGTGATGAAGAACTGAGAACCGTTGGTATTCGGTCCTGAGTTGGCCATGGAAAGAATTCCTTTTCCGGTATGTTTAAGATCGTTTCTTTCGTCCTCGAATTTATACCCGGGATCTCCCATTCCCGTTCCCTGAGGGTCTCCTCCCTGGATCATGAAATCTTTGATCACTCTGTGGAAAATAGTTCCGTCATAGTAAGGAACTCCTTTGGCTTTTGCCTTGTTGTCGATTTTCCCTTCTGCAAGACCAATAAAATTGGCTACAGTTACAGGTGCTTTTTTGTCTTCAAACTTTACGATCATATTTCCTTTCGTTGTCTGAAGATTTGCATACAGTCCGTCATTAAGACCTTCGTAAGTTTCTTTGTCTACGTTCATTTTTTTATAAATTGGTGTACAACTCATGAGCGAAATGCTTGCCGCTGCCAGAATTATATTCTTGTTAAACAATTTCATTGATTATAATGCTTTTAATTTTATGATTAAAGGGATATCATTATCGATCTTCTTCTCATCTCCGTATGTACCGTAGGCAAGCGCCGAAGGAACCAAAAGCGTAACTTCTTCCCCATCATGGATAAAACGCAAAGCATCTTCTACCGCTTTCAGCTCATCAAAGTGTCCGAATCTGGCATCTCTTCTCTGCACCGGCTGGTCATAGATCTTTGTCTGATCGAAATCATAAAGATCGTACGAATACGAAATGAAAGTATCATCCTGCCTTCTCTGTCTTTGATCAAACCCCTGAACATTTACCCAGTAATTCAGCTGGGTAGGATAATATTTTACCGGCTGGCCGCTGATCCATTCCTGGATGTGATATCTTTCCTGGCTGTTAAGGTTTTTCATCCTTTGTTTGGATACATCAAGATCATTTTTGCTGAGCACACCTCCTACGGGTGGATGCGTCTGCGTATTCTTGCTGCAGCTGAATAAGCCGAGAATCGATATGAAGAGTATTTTTTTCATAAACTTTTGCGAAAATACACATTTCGGAAATGATTAACAAAACTTGTAAAGTAAAGTTTAAATATTTCACAAATATGAAGAGTAAGAATTTTTGACGTTTCTTATTAATACATGTGCCGTTTGATTTTTTCAGGAGCTTTTTCACGCTTTCCGCACTCGCTATTTTTCAGTTTTTGGGCGGCGGCTTCATGCCTGCCTAAAAACTGAAAAATGAGCTCAGACAATTGCTGCAATCGCGGCTAGGAAAGGTGGAAAGTGAATGATCAATCGTGAATTTTAAAAATTAACCGTTTACTCAAGAAGTGAAATTCATCATTCAGTAGTGTTACTTTTCAGAACCACCCCGTCAAAATTCTCAGGAATTTTGACACCCCTCCAAGGGAGGGGAATTTTCACGTTCATTATGACTCGTTTAAAATTAATTCCAATTTGTAAGGATCTAAACCAAGTAAAGGCTTTATACAATCATGTTGAGATGCTTTCACACTCCAATTGTCATTGTGTAAGGATCTAAGCAGGCAAAGTATTTATAACAAGTTATATTAAGATGCTTGAACTACTTCCACCTAAAGATTTTGGCATAAACAACCTCATGAAAAACAAATAACAAACATAGTAAAAGCAATAAAGCCGGGAAAATCCCGGCTTTTATTTATTTAGAGTTTAAAAAAATTAAACAGTTTCTAAAACATGGTCTACCTGCACTCTCCATCCGAAAGGATCTTCCGAGAGGTTATTCTGCAGGCTTACCAAATCATTTTTAAGCAATTCTGCATAACTCTCTTCACTGGATAATTTTGGCAATTCAAGCTTTTCTCCCTGATATCCTAACGCTTCAAAAACTGTTGTTACCACAGCTGTTCCTACGCCCCATACTTCTTTCAGGGTTCCGTTTTTCTGAGCTTCAATAACGTCTTTTACTTTAATAGGCTCAATTTTCACTTCAATACCTCTTTTTTTAGCCAACTGGATAAAACTGTCTCTGGTAACTCCGTCCAGGATTTTCTCTGAAGTCGGTGGTGTATAGATGGTATCGTTAATTCTCACAAAAACATTCATCGTTCCGCTTTCCTCGAAGTATTCGTGAGTAGCATCATCTGTCCAGATAATCTGCTCATACCCTTCTTCAATGGCAAGTTGTGTAGGATAGAAAGATGCAGCATAGTTTCCTGCTGCTTTTGCAGAACCTACTCCTCCGCTGGCCGCTCTTGAATAGTGGTCTGAAATTTTTACGGAAACCGGAGCTGTATAGTAGCTTTTTGCCGGTGTTGCAACGATAGCAAACATATATTTATTCGATACTCTTGCTTTCAATGCTTCTTCTGTTGCGAAAATTAAAGGTCTGATATATAAGGACATTCCTTCTCCGTGAGGAATCCAGTCTCTGTCAATATCAACCAAAGCTTTTAATCCATCAAGGAACATTTCTTCCGTTACTTCCGGCATCGCTAGACGTTTTGCCGACTTATTGATACGTTCAAAATTCTTTTCGGGCCTGAAAAGGAAAACCTGTCCGTCTTTGTCTTTATAGGCTTTCATACCTTCAAAACAAGCTTGTCCGTAGTTTACCCCCATCATCGCAGGCGTAAACATCAGTGGACCATAAGGAACCAATTTTACATCACCCCATTTTCCGTCCTCATACTCACAGATGATCATGTGATCAATAAAAGTATTACCGAAAGAAAAATTGTTTGGATCGAATGTAGAAATTCGGGAGTTTTCAGTTTTTTGAATTATCATTTCTAAAATTTTTTATGATGTTCTACAAATTTAACATAATTTTCTAAATATAAAAATTTTAGAGTAATTTTGTAAAAAAATAGTTTGAAAAGAGAAATTAGGACCACAAACGATGGTAGTAAAACATTGTTTATCAACGAATTAAATGAAAACTACCATTCTCATCACGGAGCGCTTCAGGAAGCGGAACACGTGTTTATTAAAAATGGATTAAATTTAATAAATGATTACGAAATTAATATTTTAGAACTGGGTTTTGGAACAGGTTTGAATGTTTTGGTAACAATTAATGAATATTTAAAAACTGACAAAAATCATATCATCAACTATTTTACATTGGAAAAATATCCCATAAATGAATCTGAAATGAACGATTTGGCATATTTTGACCTGTTTGATAACCCGGAATTCAAAAATATTTATCATAAAATTCATCAGACTGAGTGGGAAAAAGATATTGAAATTGTTAAAGGTTTTCATCTAAAAAAAATAGAATGTGATTTTTTTGAACTGAAAAACATAGACTTACCGAAAATAAACCTGGTTTATTACGACTGTTTTGGCGCAAGAGTACAGCCTGATCTTTGGGAAAAACCTCTGTTTGAAATGGTTTCTGACAAAATGGCGGTTAACGGTTTGTTAACAACCTATTCTTCAAAAGGAAGTGTGAGACGGATTCTTCAGGAACTTGATTTTATAGTGGAAAAAAAACAGGGACCTCCGGGGAAAAGGGAAATGATTAATGCGGTGAAGAAATAAATTTAATGTAACAATTTATCAGTGTAACAATAACAATTCATTATTGGTAAACTGGTACACTGATAAATTGTTACATTGTTATATTTTTACTGTTTGTTATCCAAAATTCTTTTTCCAGTCTTTTTTCATTTGTGCGTACTGTTCATCTGCTTCAGCTTCTTTCCATTTGCTGAAAAAAATAGCTGCTGATTTTTCTTTTTCGGGATCTCCTGTTCCGCGCTGTAAAGGTTTATGATCATTTTGCGAATCATATTTTTTTCCGCTTTTATAGTTGAAATACCGCCTTGCCCGGGTAAATCCCATTTGAAGATATTTCCGGGCCATGTCGGCTCCTACAAAATCATCATTAGCAAGATATTCTTTGAACAGCTCAAAAATTTTCACCGAACTTTCTTTTGCGATATCCACATTTTTAAACCGCCAGTATTTTCCAATTTCCGACTTATAAGGTTCACAGATCAAAACACCCTGCTCTCCTTTTCCTACTTTATATTTTTCAGGATGTTTCCTGTAATCTATATCCGGCTTCCAGAAATACTTGTCGGAATCAAAATTTAAGTATGATAGTTGGTCTTTCATGTTTATTTTGCAAGCCTTATTCCGCTAAACTGCCATTTCAGCTCAGGCTGAAAAAAATTCCGGTATGTACGTCTGCTGTGTCCCGGAGGAGTGGCTACAGATGCTCCGCGTAAAACCATTTGGTTAACCATAAATTTTCCATTGTACTCGCCTACGGCTCCCGCCTCTTTTTTAAAACCGGGATATGGAAGATAGGCGCTGTTAGTCCACTCCCATCTTTTCCCCCATGAAAAACATGATGAAGCGGCTTCCCATTCCTGCTCGGTCGGAAGTCGCATTCCTCTCCATGCTGCGAAAGCGGAAGCTTCGTAAAAGTTGATATGACAAAGTTCTTCATCCGGATCTACCTCCTGAAGTCCGCTTAAAGTATAATGCATCCATTTGCCGTCAATTTTATGCCAGTATAAAGGAGATTGTGCATCGTTTTCTTTTACCCAGTTCCAGCCGTCCGCATGCCAGTATTTAAAATCCGAATACCCTCCCGCTTCCATGAACTCAAGATATTCTCCATTGGTAACCAGATGATTCGAAATTGCAAAATCATTCAGATAAACTTTATGTTTTCCCATCTCATTATCAAAGCAAAATGCAGGTGCATCAAATCCGATTTCATAAATTCCCTCTGAAAAATGAAGCATTCTTTTTTCACCAGATAGATTTTGGTTTTCCTTAATCTCTTTTTTATAAGCCGGGAAAAGGGGATTATGTCCCAAAATATATTTAATATCGGTAATTAAAAGCTCCTGATGCTGCTGTTCATGATTAAGGCCTAATTCCAGAATCGGAAGAATTGCATCATTCATATGGTAACTGTTGAGAAATTCGGTCATTTTCTCATCAACGTATTTTCGGTATCGGTATACATCTGAAACAGACGGGCGGCTTAAATTTCCGCGGTCGGTACGGATCACTCTTGCCCCAATGGTTTCGTAATAACTGTTGAACACAAAATTATATTGCGGATCAAAAACTTCATAAGAAGGAAAATTCGGAAGTAATATGAATGTCTCGAAAAACCACGTTGTATGCCCTAAATGCCATTTTGGCGGACTAACATCCACAATAGGCTGCACCACATAATCTTCAATTTCAAGAGGCTTACAGATTTCTTCAGAACGCGATCTTACATCCATGAACTTTTTTAAAACAGATTTTGGCTTTGTAATGATTTCCATGCTTTTGTTTTTATTTGTTTACCTTCCAGATGCTGTCTATAAACCACTCTTTTGAATCACTGATGTTCCTAGTTATTGAAAATCCCGATTTTTCAGCGAGATATTCAATGTCCGATTTTGAAAACTTCTGTGAAACTTCCATATCAATCACTTCATTTTCAGCAAAATCAATTGTTTCTTCTTCAATTTTTACCTGCTGATTTTTTAAGCTTATCAGAAAACTTCGGCACGCTCCTGTAATCGGGTCGTACGACTCATAATGTTCAAATTGTTCAATATCGAAATTTCCACCCAGCTCACGGTTGATTCTCGTTAAAAGATTCAGATTAAATTCTGCCGTAATTCCTGACTTGTCGCTGTAAGCATTCAATACGGTAAAAGGATTTTTTTTAAGATCGAAACCGATAAGAACAATATCTTCACTATTCAATAGCTGATGTAGTGAAGTACAGAATTTTTCAGCTTCCTTACTGGTCATATTTCCAATGTTTCCCCCTAAAAATAAAATTACTTTTCTTCTTGATGAAAGCTTCATTGCTTTTTTCAGCATCTGGAAATATTCTCCTTCAAGAGTTTTAATATTGATTTCAGGAAGTTTATCTTTAAGATTATTTTCAAGTACGGATAAAATATTACCCGAAATATCGATCGGCATATAAGTAAAATCGGCTCGTTTTTCACTTAAATATTTAAGCAGATATGTCGATTTCATGGCATCTCCTGCTCCGAGTTCAATCAGATCAAAAGGTTGCTCATCGGATCGGATAGCTTCTGCAAGTCCGGACGTTTTATTTTTAAAAATATCAAGTTCACATCGGGTAAGATAATATTCCGGCATTGCCATGATCTTCTGAAAAAGCTCGTCTCCTGTTTTATCATAAAAATATTTTGAAGATAAATGTTTAGGATCGCTTTGAAGACCGGTAAGAACATCATTCAGAAAATGATCC
Organism: Chryseobacterium sp. PET-29; assembly: GCF_025736815.1. Classification (NCBI taxonomy): domain Bacteria; kingdom Pseudomonadati; phylum Bacteroidota; class Flavobacteriia; order Flavobacteriales; family Weeksellaceae; genus Chryseobacterium; species Chryseobacterium sp. PET-29. The sequence continues at coordinate 1,167,027 of NZ_CP107053.1, forward strand.
GAATTATTTTTTTCACTTCTTTTTTTGGGTTCTTTGGTTAATTGCAGGCTCATATAAATTGTAATTTGGGTATTAAAATTTAGCAACTATCTTGCCGCTGAGATATAAATTTAATATAATATTCATTCAAAACTTGGTCTTTTTTAGATGAACGTCAAATCTTATCTGCAATTTCTGTTAAAAAAATAAAAGTTTGTACAGCTTGGAATATTCATTGCTATACATTATTGAAAGGCATTTAAGGCCATACCACACCAAATCTGATATTATGGAAAAATCAATCACAAGAAGAAATGCTCTTGGAAAGATTGCGGCTACTGTTGCAGTTGCTGCTGTTTCTCCGGGAGCGTTTGCGCAATCACAAAATCAAAAACCAAAAAATTCTACAGGTCCTGATCTCACAGATCCTACAACAAAATATCCGCGGCCCCCTTTTAAAAGCCAGTCGCAGCCTTTCCCGGGATTGGCAAGCAAAATGGATCCCGTCCCTGATCATGGCGAGAAAAGCTATGTAGGGTCAGGAAGACTTATGGGTAGAAAAGCGCTAATTACGGGCGGAGATTCCGGAATAGGCAGGGCTGCAGCAATTGCTTATGCTCGTGAAGGAGCAGATGTTGCGATTAATTATTTACCTGAAGAAGAATCTGATGCAGCAGAAGTTATTGAACTTATCAGAAAAGCAGGAAGAAAAGCGATCGCTATTCCGGGAGATATCCGGGATGAATCATTTTGTAAAAAACTTGTTGCACAGGCTGTGGAACAGCTGGGCGGACTTGATATCCTTGTCAACAATGCAGGACATCAAAAAACCCATGAATCAATCTTGGATATCAGTACTGAAGCATTTGAAAGAACGATGAAAACCAATATTTATGCACCTTTCTGGATTACAAAAGCTGCCTTGCCCCATTTGAAACCAGGTTCTTCTATTATCGGACTTTCTTCGGTTCAGGCTTATGATCCTTCTGAAAATCTGTATGATTACGCACAGACGAAAGCGGCAACAACAAGTTATGTAAAATCCTTAGCCAAACAGCTTGGTCCCAAAGGAATCCGGGTAAACGGTGTTGCTCCGGGGCCCGTTTGGACCGCTCTTGAAGTGAGTGGCGGACAGACACAGGAAAATCTTGTAAAATTCGGGGCGGATACCCCTTTGGGAAGACCTGGACAACCGGCAGAACTTGCTTCAATCTTTGTGCAACTTGCCGCGAATGACGCCAGTTTTTCTACCGGCCAGATTTACGGTGCTGCAGGAGGAAGCGGTCAGCCGTAACAGTTAACATTTAATTAATCAAAAATCATCATATTATGAATAACAAAATAAAAATAGCGCTAGCGCTTGTAGGAGCAGGAACAGCAGTTGCCTGGGGAATAAACAGAAAAAAGAAACCGAAAGTGAAAACTTTTACGGCTCCCGACGGAAATACCTATGAGGAGAATAAAATATACCGGACTTTTGATAATAAACTTTATAAAAATGGTAAAGAAATCCATTTTGAAACTCCGGTAACGGAACAGAATTTTTCGGGAAATCATGCATTTGATGAACAGTCCGGAAATATTCCAAAAAATTATGAAGCGGTAAATAAGGATATTAATTACCACCAAAAAGGTGTAAGACACCATTAAAGTTAAAAGCTCCGGTTAATCGAATTAACCGGAGCTTTTCTTTCTTCAGATCAGAAAATTAAAACTTTGACAAGTTTATGTATATGCTTACAATGGTTTTATTGAAATCGCGAAACCGCCACTTCTCACCATTTTAAAATTGATTTTAGACTTACTTGTGATCTGTTTTTTGTAGATATTGTAACTCTGTGGATTGTTGATGTAATCCGCATCTTTTCCATCTTCATAAATCGTGGCTTCGTATTTTTTTCCTTTATCTAAAAATGAAAAATCTACCGTGTAATCACGTTTGTTTTCGTCGGTGATTCCTCCTACGAACCAGTTTTCTGTGCCTTTTGCTTTTCTGGCCGTGATAATATAATCTCCCGGTTCTGCCGATAAAATCTTCGTATCATCCCAGTCTGCAGCGACATCTTTAATAAACTGGAAAGCATCCATATGCTTTTGATAATTCTCCGGTAAATCTGCAGCCATCTGAAGCGGCATGTACATAACCACATACAAAGCGAGTTGTTTTACCAGCGTTGTTTTTACAAAACGTTTATCACCCGGAAAATAATAATCCAGTTTCGTCTGGAAAATTCCCGGTGTATAATCCATAGATCCTCCCATCCATCTCGTGAACGGAAGAATCGTCTGGTGATCCGGATTATTACCCTGAAAAGCTTCATGTTCCGTTCCTCTAGCTGCTTCTGCTGAAATCCAGTTTGGGTACGTTCTGCTCTCTCCTCCGGGTCTTACCGATTCATGGGAATTCACCATGATTTTGTATTCATTCGCTTTTTCTGCAATTCTATAGAAATGGTTGATGGTCCACTGGGAATAGTGGTGTTCACCTCTTGGAACCATATCCCCTACATAACCCGTTTTCACGGCATCATAACCATATTTGTTCATCAGCTGAAATGCCTGATCGGCCCACCTTTCGTAATTGGTTGCAGATGCTGAGGTCTCGTGGTGCATCATTAATTTAATTCCTTTTGAATGCGCATAATCGTTCAGCATTTTAATATCAAAATCAGGATAAGGTGTGATGAAATCGAAAACAAATTCTTTGTTATGACCGATCCAGTCTTCCCAGCCGATGTTCCATCCTTCGATAAGTAATCCGCCAAAACCGTTGGCTGCTGCAAAATCGATGTATTCTTTTACTTTTGTATTGTTGGCGGCATGCTTTCCGTTTGGGGTGAGCTTTGTAAAATCAGTTTCTCCGATGTGCACATTATTGGCTGTAGAATACGCCCACTGTGATTTTCCGATGATCATTTCCCACCAGACACCCATGTATTTTGTAGGGTGAATGTATGAAGTATCGGTATATTTTGTAGGTTCATTCAGGTTAAACATCATTTTAGATGCTAAAACTTCTTCTGCTTTAGGAGAAACAATGATTGTTCTCCACGGGGAAACGGAAGAGGTTTGGATATATCCTTTTGCACCCTGCTTATCAGGAGTAAGATGTGTTTTAAATTTAAAATTAACCGGATCTACTTCAAGATGTGAAGCAGGATAATTTAACACCGCTGCCTCTCCAACATTTACGTACAAAGGATCTTTACCTTCTTTTTTCAGCATTAAAGGAGACTGTACGGCATTTTTTATTAAAGTCTGGGAAGAATGTTTATCAAATGCCTGATCCCATCGACCGGGAATTTCAGAGATTTTTGTTGTCTGCGGCTGGTATTCCTGGGAGTCATAATCAGCAACAATCCACCATGCTTTCATATCCGTTGGAAAATCAATTTCCGAGTCTTCTTCACGGATCACAAAATAATTCAGGTTTTTCTGCTGAGGAAATTCATACCGAAATCCTAATCCGTCATTGAACAGCCTGAACTTAACCACAATATTTCTATCGGTAGCGTCCTGATGAAGAGTTATCGCCAGTTCATTGTATTGATTGATATAATTTTTTTTCTCTCCCAACACAGGCTGCCAGGTTTCGTTTTTAGAATCCTTTTTTTCTTCTGTTTTGGTAAAGCCGTTGTTGAGGTCAAATTTGGCATCTTCGGGTTTTGCGATTTCCGAAGCAAATTTAATGGCGGTATCTTTAAATAATCTCAGCCCCAATTTAGAATCCTCCACTACTACATTTCCGTTATATTTCAGATTGTAATACGGAATTCCCTGCTTCAGCTGAAAGTTCATTTCAAACTTTCCGTCAGGAGATTGTAAGGATTGGGCATTAACATTTATAAGCATCATCGAGAACAACAATGCTCCAATGGTATATTTTTTCATATCAGTAATTTGGTATGATAAAGGTAAATAAAGTTTTAACCAGGGACAATGTTTTCAAGCATAAATCATTTAAGCTTCTATAATATTAAACTTTAGTAAAGAAGTGTGGTATATTCATAATTTTCATTAATTTTATTTAAAATATATACCATTCAAAACTCAATATTATTATGAAAAAACTATTTTATTCTTCTATTTTCGTTTTAGTTACCTCTTTTTCTTTTGTCAGTGCACAGAAAATAACAGATGGTGAATCAGTAGATGTTAACGGACTTTCCGTTACCTTTAATATCCTTAATAAAGAAGCGATAACTGTTGGCGGCAAAGAATTCGACCGTTATAAGGTATCTGCAAAATTGGTGAACAATACTCAAAAAAGCTATAATGTCCGGCTTAGTAATGCTCCGCAGCTCGTTCCCAGCAATACACTAGTGGAAGTTAACTGCATTAATGCTACAGGAGCTAAACTTACATCAAAAAAAATTGATCTTAAACTTAAGCCTCAAAATGTAAATGTTACTTACTGGGCTTATACCAAGGATGGTAAATACCAAAGCTTTGTCATTCCCATTGTTGCAGGATATTACCTTGACAGCGGCGATTCTGTAAATGATGATGCAATCTTTATCGTACCGAAAGGAGAAAGTCCGAATGTGAATGTCAGAAGCTTACAATAATTAATTTTGCAGATTTAAATAATATCTTCAGATCCTACAAAAGATTTACCGGCATTAATTTGTTCCGGAAAACTCATATCGATTATCATTTTTTCACGGTCCTTGTTCATTTGACTTTGTAAAGCCTTGTTTAAACAAATGACCATAACAGAAACTGCTATGGTCTATTGTATTGTTCGCAATATAAATAAAATCTTTTTAAATAGATACGTTAAAAAATATCGTTCAATCTTGCATTTCCTGTAGCTCCTTTAGGCAGGAAAACAACTTTTCTTTTTATCATTTTTGCTTTTTCAAGAACTTTAAGGGCTTTCTGGCGTTCAATTTCTCTGTTAAGCGACGGGGAATTTTCCCATTGTGTAAATTCTTTCATAATTTAATATTTTAAGGTGTTTGATTATGGTGTAAGCTTTTAACCAGCTTACTATTGTCTTAGCATAAAGCAGACCATTTTTTAGCAAAACCTGAAAATATTTTCTTATATAAATGAATTTACATTAAATTAATATTATTAATCCAGATGAAAGTTTTTCGGATCAGGATGTATAAAGGTAAAATCTAATTCAGTAATGAGTTTTTCAGACGAGATGATTCTTTCTTTATTATTATACTGCAAATCATCAATATGTTGATTATTCTGAGCGGCAATCACTTCCTGTTTTAAAGGATGAAGCGGCGCCACAACATTATAAACTTTCCTACGAACATCCTTTTCAATCATTTTCAGGATCACTGCTGAAACATCTTCATAATGAACATGATTGACAACTCCGGACAGATCCGAGATCTTAAAATTCTTCAGTAACCTTGAATCTCCCATCAATCCGCCAAGCCTCAGAATGTTAATCTGTGGAAAAGCTTCTTTAATTTTATTTTCTGTAAAAACATTTTCTGAAGGCAACATTTCTTCTTTAAAAATACCCGGTTCGTCAGGGTAAACGCTTGTGGTACTCATAAAAAACAGTTGTTTTTCAAATTTTCCTATGAATGAAATTAAGTTTGAAAGCTTTTTTTGCAGTATTTCCTTTGATGTTCTTCTTTCTGAAAAAGGAACCGTGATAATAATGACATCAAGCTCCGGAGCAATATTCCATGGATCAGGAAATTGCTTTTCATCTTCATTAAAAACTGCAAGATCCGCCTGAATTCCTTCAGAGCGAATATTTTTAAGCTTTTGCGGTGATGTTGTGGTAGCATGCATCTCAAAACTTTCAGCAAAGTTTCTGCTTATTCTTGACCCCAACCAACCATAACCTATAATTCCGACTTTTTTCATGTTTCAGTATAAAGCACAAAGATATATACTTATGAGATTAATCATACACCAATTATAATTCAAAGTAAAAAACAATTATTTTTTTTAAGATTAAATTTAAAAAATATATTAAAGGCATATTATTTGCGAATAACCTTGTAGCATTTATGGAAATTTGCAAAACATTTTGCTTTTTCTCATATTTGCATATCAATGAAAGTTTAAAGCTTGGAAACTTTACAAAACAGCTATAATCCGATGAATAACAACATTGACATCTATATACAGGCACTGAACTCGGCCAACTGCGGAATTATCATCACCGATAATACCCAGCCGGACAATCCAATTATTTACTGTAACAAGGCCTTCGAAACCATAACAGGATATTCACATGACGAAATCATTGGGCACAATTGCCGGTTTCTTCAGGGACAGGACAGATCTCAGCCCGAAAGAGAATTCATTAAAGAATGCATCAGAAAAGGAAAAGACAGCAAACTTGAAATAAGAAATTACAAAAAAGACGGAAAACTCTTCTGGAATGAACTTTATATTTCTCCTGTAAAAAATGAAGAAGGCATTATTACTCATTTTATCGGAGTGCAAAATGATATCACGGAACGTAAAAAAGCAGAGCATGAGCTGAGGGAAGAAAAATCTTCAGTAGAAAGAAAGATCCTTGAAAGAACAAAAGAACTTGTAGACAGTGAGACTTTTCTTTCAAGTATTGTTCAGACCGTGAGGGAAAGTCTGTTGGTACTTGATGCTGATTATAAAGTATTAAGTGCAAATACGCATTTTTTAAATTCATTTAAAGTAACTTCAGAAGATACCGTAGGAAAAATCCTTTTTGAACTGGGTAATCATCAATGGGATATTGATCCTCTGAAAAAACTCCTGACGAAAATATTACCGACCAATAATCCGGTAATTGATTATGAAGTAGAACACGATTTTCCACATATTGGTAAAAAAGTAATGCTCCTGAATGCTTATCGTATTGAATTTGAAGGTCAATATAAAGACAGAATTCTTATTGCAATTGAAGATATTACAGAAAAGAAAGAACTTGACCGAAGAAAAGATGATTTCCTTTCCATTGCAAGTCATGAGCTTAAAACACCTCTGACCACTATAAAAGGTCTTGTACAGCTTTTACAGAGAATGGTTCCGGAAAATTCTCCGGAGAGATTCAATACAACTCTTGATAAAGTATCGGTATATGTAGACCGTCTGAACGTACTTATTTCGGATCTTCTGGATACCTCCAAGATACAGTCGGGAAATATAGAACTCCATCTTGATCCTTTTGATATTGACAAAACCATTCGCGATACCGTTGATAATCTTTCCGTATCTGCACCGAGCCACAACATCTCATTAACGGGCTCCACCAATGCTACTATTTTAGGGGATGAGCTGCAGATCTCACAGGTTATTAATAATTTAATATCGAATGCCATAAAATATTCTCCGGGATCAGATAAAGTAGATATTTATATCAACAGGGTTGGAAATTTCGTGAAAGTTTCGGTCACAGATTACGGAATGGGAATAAGTACTCAGGATAAAGCGAAAATTTTCGACCGCTTTTTCAGGGCACGAGAAATACAGAAAAAATTTCCGGGACTGGGAATCGGACTCTATATTTCACATGAAATTATTGCCAACCACAGCGGGACACTTTGGGTAGAAAGTGAAATCGGGGCAGGTTCTACGTTTAGTTTTACATTACCCATTATGAAAAATCACTAAGAATGAATAGCAAAAAAATAATGGTCTGTGATGATGACCAAGGTATACTTGATGTCCTGGAGATGCTTCTGGAATCTGAAGGTTTTACCGTCTTCACCGAAATCAACAGTACGAACCTCATTAAGCAGATCCAGATCGACAAACCGGATCTTATTCTTCTTGATCTTTGGATGCCCCTTTTGTCGGGTGACCAGGTTTTAAAGGCAATCAGAAACACACAGGACATTAAAGATCTTCCGGTAATCGTACTTTCCGCAAGCGTTGACGGAGATGATATTGCAGCAGATGCGGGAGCAAATGATTTTGTTGCGAAACCTTTTGATCTTGATCATATTGTTTCAAAAATAAATGGCCTGCTGGTCTTGAAATAAGCAATTTTTAAAATATAAATAAAAAAAGGAATCTGCTGAAATTGCATATTCCTTTTGTTTTATTCCTGAGTTTTAGGAAGCCCTGAATTCTCCGGATTCCAGATTGATGGAACAGCCGTCCGTAATGATATGAACTTTTATATTTTCTGCATATACAGGATGGCCCTCTTCCACTGTTTCTATATTTGTTTTTCCGATTTCTTTCGCACTCATTGCGATCACCATTCCGGATCCTTTACAGATTGCCTTCTTTCCCTCTTCAATTAAAAGTGCAGTATCTTCCCCCAAACCAATTCCGAAACATTCACGGTGAAGCATTACGGCATGTGCCAGCCTTCCAAACCTTCCTCTGTGAACAAAATGAGTATCTACAATGCAGCCCGATAAAAGTCCAAGTCCTGATGCGAGTTTAATATCGTTTTCCAAAATCGCCTCATCATCTTCGGCTTCACAAATAATAATTTCAGGCATACACATAGCTCCTGCGCTGGTTCCGGCAATTATAAAATCCTTTTCACCGAGGTATTTCTCCATCAGTACATCGCAGATTTCGGTATTTTTTATTTCATTACAAATTCTGTTCTGATCGCCTCCGGTGAAAAAGACAGCTTTACTTTTTCTGATTCTTTGAACATATTCATCTTCAGCTTTTCCGGTGAAATGAATAAATCCGAAATTAATATATCCTATTTCTTTAAATGTTTTGGTGTAGGTTTCGCGCATGCTTTCAGGCTCTGAACTTGCCGTGGTAATGACTTCAATTCTGTCTGCCTTATCATTTATGAGAAGCTGAAGAATTTCGTGAGGGATGAAATTTTTATTTTTATCCTTTATTTCCACTTCTGTTCCATTACGGTCTTCTTTTCCCCCGATAATCAACAATTTTCCTTTTGGAACTGCCTTGTCTTTCGTTTTGCTGTTCATATGATAATCAATATTTTGTTTTCTGCTTCTATCGAATTTACGAAAGAACTCTAACAATATGATTGATTCTAATCAATGCAAATACAATTTGTTTTATTATGATGGTGATATGAAATTTCATATTAAAGAAAATGAGGGTGATATGATATAGGTCATAATCTTTTCGCTTTTATAATAATAACTTCGAAGGATAAGATGTCAAGAATACATCTTCACAGCTTTTTAACCTTAAACCATATCCATGCTAATTGAAGAAGAACTTTTGCTATCGTACGGTGCAGCAGTTGAAGACCTGAAAAATTCTGAGATTATTTTCAACGAAGGAGATACGCCGAGACTGTTTTACCAAATCAGAAGAGGACGGATAAAGCTAAGCCATTTTAATGAAGACGGCAAAGAACTTATTCTTGCTGTTTTGCATAATGGTTTCAGTGTCTGTGAACTTTTGCTTTTTATTGATAAAAAATATCCCGTAAATGCAGTTGCCATTGAGCCTACAAGCATTATTACTCTTTCTAAAGAAAAATTCATGAAGCTTTTGGATGAAAACCCCAATATTTCAATGGATATCAACAGTTTTTTGTCCCAACGGCTGTATTATAAATACATCATGCTGCAAAACAATTCGTCGCTTCATCCCGAAATCAGGATTAAAGGCGCCTTGGAATATCATAAAAGTTTCAGCAACAATATGTCTAAATTTGCTTTTGAAGTTCCTTTTACCAGAAAAGAACTTGCTGCAATCACGGGTTTGCGAACCGAAACCGTGGTAAGATGCATCAAAAAGCTTGAAAAAGAAAATTATCTTAAAATTATTGAAAGAAAAATATACGTTTAACAGTAAAAAAATTATTACATTTCAATCAAACGCTGTTTTATGGCAAAGCTAAAACCAGAATATTTTCAGAATAAAGATGTTATTTTCCTTGCCCAGGATCTTTTAGGCAAAATACTCTTCACGAAGAAAAATGGAGAAATCACCGCCGGAATTATTACTGAAACAGAAGCGTATTTCGGAGAAGAGGATAAAGCTTCTCATGCTTACGGCGGACGGCGGACATTGAGAACAGAAGCTATGTATCAGCCGGGTGGATATTCTTACATTTATTTATGTTATGGCATTCATCATCTTTTTAATATTGTGGTTTCACTAAAAAACGATCCTAAAAGTGTTCTTATAAGATCTGTAGAGCCATATAAGGGATTCTCGGTTATCGAAAACAGAAGAAACAGGTCTTCATCCGACAAATCCATTTCTTCAGGTCCCGGATCTGTCTGCAAAGCTTTGGGTATCGATATGACCTTCAACAGAAAATCGTTGACAGGAGAAGATATTTGGATTGAAGATTCGGGATTACAGTATCGTACGGAGGATATTGCTTCTACCTCACGGATCGGGGTTGCTTATGCTGATGAACATGCCCAACTGCCGCTTCGGTTTTACCTTAAAAACAATCGGTATGTAAGTAAAAAGTAATTAAATAATTGATAAAAAAATTACGGAAGAGTTTTGATCTTCCGTAATTAAATTGGATTTATAATAAATATTGAATATGTTTATTTTACAGCAGTCTTTGCTTTTTCAGATTCCATCAGATGATGCTCCAATGTAGGAAGAGTACTGCTTGCAAAAGACTTCAGAGATGCTTCAGATCCTTCAGAAGCCTGTTTTTTAAATTCAGCAATATCTTTCTGGTGATCTGTTACCATAAGATCTGCATACATACGGTCAAATTCTGCTCCTTTTTTAGCTTTAAGCTCGTCATGTTTTTTCTGTTGTTCAGCGTTCAAATTTGTCGGTAAGGTATATCCGGACGCAGAAGCCCACTTTTTAAGTTCATCATTGGCTTTTCCATGATCTTTTACCATCATTGCTCCCAATGATTTTACAGTTGCACTAGAAGCATTGGTTGAAGCAAGCTGTCCAAGCATTACTTCCATCATACCACCTGTCGCTGCTGCGTCTGCAAATTTTTTATCCTGAGCACTTAATGTGCTGTTCGCAGCATTGGAATCCGACATCGCTGTAGTGGCAGAATCTCCCCTATTCATTGAGGTATCTGCAGGAGCAGACATTGTCGTTGAATCTGCAGACTGGTCGGAAGTTGTAGTTTCATTTTTCTTACAAGCTACCATTGCAGCAACCGCAAGAACTGTTAAAATTGAATTTTTCATAATATTATTGTAAAATGGTTAAAGATAAATAGCAATTATATTGCTCACGCTGATAGTAACAATTTATTTGCCAAAGTTTAACAAATAAGTTATTTATGATACCACAACTTATTTTTTATAATAAATTACGCATTAACATAGCTTTCATATGGAACAAATATTGTGGATATGAAAAAAATAAATCCCTGCAGCTTATGAAAATAGCAACTTATAATGTAAACGGAATAAACGGAAGACTTCCTGTCCTACTTCGCTGGCTGGAAGAAGCTCAACCTGACATTGTATGTCTTCAGGAACTGAAAGCTCCGCAGGAACGATTTCCTGTAAGTGAAATCAATGCTGCAGGCTACAACGCAATCTGGAAAGGACAGAAAAGCTGGAATGGTGTTGCAATACTGGCAAAAGATATGGAAATCACCGAAGTTCAGCGATCTTTACCCGGAGATCCGGAAGATGAACAAAGCCGGTATATTGAAGCAATCATTAACCAGACCGTTATATGCTGTCTCTATCTCCCCAATGGAAATCCATATCCCGGACCAAAATTCGATTATAAACTTTCATGGATCAAACGTCTAAAAAAAAGACTGAATCAGCTTATAGAAATGGATCTTCCCGCAGTTGTCATTGGAGATTTCAATATAATTCCCACCGCATCTGATGTATACAAACCTGAACGTTGGGAAGATAATGCTTTATATCGGCTTGAGGTAAAAAAAGCATACCAGCAAATTCTAAAAAAAGGCTGGACAGACTCTATCCGTACGCTTTATCCCGAAGAAACTGTTTATACATTTTGGGATTATCTTTATAATTCCTACAGCCGGAATGCGGGAATGCGGCTGGATCATATATTGCTGAGTCCTTATCTGTCTAAAAATCTGAAATCAGGAGGCGTGGATAAGCATGTCCGCGGATGGGAGAAAAGCAGCGACCATGCTCCGGTGTGGATTACCCTTGATTAATTTTTCACGCGATTATAGACTAAAATCTATCTGATGTTTAAGCATGTCATCATATTAGGCACTATCATTTTATATATTAAGATTATATACAAATTCTTATTGTAACTTTGTTGCATATTACATCATATTTTCATTAGCAATTCAATATGAAACAGGTACGGAATACCCAGGCAAAAACAGAAATACTCCATCTCTTAAGCAATGCTACCAGTGCTTTATCACATCATGAAATACAGGAAAAGCTCAATGGTCTCTGCAATCGGGTAACGATATACCGTGTTTTGGAAAGGCTTGAAAAAGAAGGAAAAATTCATAAAATTATCAATATGGACGGGGTTGTCAATTATGCGAAGTGCAACCATTGCAATAAGGAAAGACACTCACATAATCACTTACATTTTAATTGTGAAAATTGTAAAGAAGTGACCTGTATTGAAAATGTGGTTCCTGAAATTAATCTTCCTGAAAATTTTACGGCGCATAGTTATAATTTTGTCATCAGCGGAATATGCCCCAAATGCAGTCAGATTCAATAATACACTTTATTCGAAAATTAAAATCTTTAAATAATTATTATAAAATTTTCCGTCATTAATGATTTGGCTTTGTTTTTGCGATGCAACCGTTATGAAAACAATTTTTATACTTGAAGATGAGACAGGCATCAGAGATGCATTACAGCTCCTCCTGTCATTCGAAGACTACGACGTTCGCTCTTTCTCTACAGTAGAAGCATTCAACAACAGAGATCTTTCTGTAGTTCCTGATATTTTTATCCTGGACGTGATGATGCCCGACGGAAACGGGATTGATGTTTGCAATGAATTGAGAACACGTCCTGAAACGTCAAATATTCCTATTATGATTATGAGTGCACACGCAAAAGATCATGAAGTAATCAGCAGATGCAACGCCGATGAATTTATCAGTAAACCGTTCGATATTGATGCTGTACTGCTGAAAATTGATAACCTGTTGGTTCCAAGCAATTAATCTAAAGGGGGTTCAATTTCCAAAACATTTATCTGACAGCTGAAAAATATGGTGCATAAATATGATATAAAAAATATTTTGCAGGTATAAAAAATATTTCTATATTTGCACCACTGAAAACGACGATATAATCGGAGTTTCTGGAGAGTTGGCAGAGTGGTCGATTGCGGCAGTCTTGAAAACTGTTGACTGTAACAGGTCCGGGGGTTCGAATCCCTCACTCTCCGCCAGTTGGGAAACCAAAATAAGCTAAAACGCTGTAAACATCAATGTTTACAGCGTTTTTTGTTTTAGCGCAGTATCAAAAAAAAACAAAATAGGTCACGATTTATATGTCCTATTTCATGTCCCATTCAAAAAATAAAAAATGGGTCAAGAAAAATCAAGGAAAGCCTGACCAATAGGCAGTTTAACGATTGTACATTTTGCAAAAAGTGGTAACAAAAAGTAAATTACTAAAGCATTAAGTTATCACACAAAACATTCCATCTGTTATCTTCATCAAAAAGAATAAAATCAGAGCACAATAATATTTTTTGGTACTATAATATTCATTTACAAATATCTGAATAATTCCTTCTATAGTTGATACATGTTAATTTTCTAAACTAACTAACATATACATATTTAAATGGAAAGAATTACCTGCTTAATAAACTAATATTGAAGATGTTAAAGCAAAATACTACAAAAGTGTTATTTTACATACCATCCGTTTTAATTATCTTTATATAAACTAAAAACCATTATTATGAAATTATTCTTTTGCATTGAGGATACTTAAAAAACTATCCTATATTTTTCTAAAAGACCAGATTCACACTCATTTGGTTTCGAATTAAGACATTTACTCTCATCATGGTTATAAAGAAAGATCAGCTTCCTTAAGTGATTGTTTCCAAATTATAAACCATGCTAAGATGTTTTTCGGTTCATCCGATCTGAACTATTATAATCACAAATAAAATTATAAATACCATGAATGTATCAGATTTCACTCAAACTGTTGAACACATGCTGGATCATCTCGAGAAACTTTATAGTAATGATTCCTTACATGTTTCTGATATCAGAGATAATATCAACTGGGAAGATTCTAAAAAAGACCTTCTCAGAAAATACGGAATTAATCCAAAATCATCAAGGCAATATGTGGATTTGATTCAAGAAGGCGGAGGTGTCCACGGCATTGCACTGGCGGGCTATACCTATATTCTAGAAAAAATGGGAATTTCCTTTTTAAACAGCGCAGGCACAAGCGCAGGAGCAATCAACACCATGATGCTCAACTGCGTATATTCCCGCCGAGATGCTATTATGATGGGTATGAAAGAAGAATTTATCAGACAATGTTACGAAACCCGTTCGGAAAAAATTATTGAATATTTATCCCAAAAAGATTTGCGGGAACTGGTAGACGGGCATCCCTCATGGAGATCTTTTATTTTACAGTTTTTTTCAAATAAAGAAAGAGGACCTCTTCTTAAGAGAATTAAAAACAGGCTGAGATTAACCGTTATCTTTTTGCCTATATTATTGTTACTAATTATTGTTAGCGGTACCGGAGTCGGAATTCTAACGCATTATCCCGCTTCATGGCAAATATGGATTAACCGAACTCTTCTGGCGGCCATTATAGGGTTTATGATTTGTATAGCCTTGCTTATTAGAAATATTACAAGTTTACGGCTATTATACTTCAATAGCGAAAAAATGGGTATTAATCCAGGAGATAATTTCAAAGAATGGATTCAGGGGCTCATGGAAAATAATGGCATTAAGACCGTTAGTGATCTTAAAAGGAAAATGCTTACAGAAAATGATCTTTACCGGTGTTATTATGTCCCTGATCATCCTCATTTTGAAAATACAGATCCCAATGGTAATGAAAGTACAGAAAAATTAGTAAATACTAAAGAAACAACAAATTCCTCTGATGGTGGTGCTGAAAATAAAATAGGAGAACAGGATACGCAGCACGATTCAAAGAATGATTGGCATGAGTTAAAAGACAGAATGATAGATATACAGCTTAAAGAAATTTTTGACGATTACCTAACAAAAAATAACTTAGCTGCCGAAGATCAGAAATTCGTCGATCATCTCCTTATCCAATTAATTTGTGGGATTTCCAATTTTAGCCAAATTAATTGGCAGGATCTTAAAATAATCAACGAATTTCTCACTACCAAAAAATTTATTTCTATTAATAATAACGATAAAATAATTGAGGAAATACTAAAAAAACTTTTTATAAACACAAAAAATATCGTAAATGCATGTGGTAACAAATTTTTTCAGCAGCTTGTGGTTGTTGCGGCAGACATTACCAACCAAATTAAAGTTGAATTTCCCGGAATGCATGAGTTTTATTGGGGAACCGACGAATCCATCTCGCCGGCAGAGTACGTAAGAGCTTCTATGTCAATTCCTTTTTTCTTCAAGCCTTATAAAGTTACGATGTCTAATACCCAACTTATTAATATCAATGAAACCTGGAAAACAAAATTGGGCTCTTATAAGAATTTTATTCAGGGAAATAATGAGATTCTCTTTGTAGATGGCGGAGCGCTATCAAATTTTCCTATCAATGTTTTCTATGACAGCAATCATCACACAATACCTACCCGACCTACTTTCGGCATTAAGTTAGAGTATGATAATGACGATTTATATAAACTGATAGATAATGAATCCAAGCTTGCCCTATCCATGATTTCAACGATGCGCTATTTTTATGATCGTGATTTTTTAATCAGAAACAGCAATTTCAGAAAAACAGTACGAAGTGTAGATACAGGAAAAATAAGCTGGCTGAATTTTGCACCAAAATCGTATGAGCAGATTGAACTGTTTTACAGAGGCGCACTGGCCGCTACGATCTTTCTGTCAGGCAAAAAATTAAATTTTGAAGATCGGGATAAGCTCCTTCAAAAAGCAAAATCCGATTTCGGAATTACTGATTTTAAGCTAGAAGATTTTGTATATCCTGACATTTTCTTCGACTGGGAAAATTATAAAAAGGAACGCGGAATGGCAGAGATTTATAAAAATCTTAGTCCTAAACTAAAAGAAAAATCCAGTTTTACCAACTAAATTTCCAATTATGTTATTTATATATATTTTTAGAGAAACCTTTGACCTGTGTATTGAAAATTTTGACCAGGTTATTTTATGGCTTTCAATACTTATGATATTTGGCACCATTATTACAAGTGCATGTCTTTCTTCGTTTGCACCAACCCTCTATTATGAAGTCAAATCGGGGAAAAAGGAAAATTGCGTGATCTACTTTTCTATATTTGATCTCCAGCTTCCGTACAAGAGTAGAATGTTTAACGAAATCATTCTTAAAATCAACCCGAAAACCCAAAAAATTATTACAAAATCACTGAAAATGGATAATATTTTTATGCCATTTGCTTATACAAGTATTTTTTTGCTGATTACGCATTTTTACCTTCTTTCAAGAGAGTATAATTCGGCTATATTCCCCATGTTTCCTTTTCTGCAATATGCACTTATACTTCCTTTTATAGCTTATCTATGCGATATCGGTGAAAACTATCTGACTAAAAAGTTAATATATCGGGTCCAGAAGCTACAGGCTGAAGAGGTTGGCCATATTGATGAAAGACTCGAAATAGAAAATTCATTGAACAGATTGATTAACCACTCAAAGTTAAAAATTTATGCAGCATCAAGTATAAAATGGATTACTGTGATATATTGTATTTTAGTAATCTTTTGTTCATTTTTCCTTCAGTTTTTTTAATCTGCAATTGCACAAAAGTAATTACGACTTCTTATATTATAATTAATTTGATATTAAAGGTAATTTCAAGCTAATATAAAACAAAAGTGCTACAATTTCCTGTAGCACTTTATATAGAACAATTTTTAATTAATTTGATGTGACTTAAAGATTTTAGATTAAATATAATCACATAGACAATTTCAAATTAATTTTCAGTTGACTAACTTTCAGGAATTACAATGCCTGATAGTATTGATTTATTGTATTGTAGAAGACATTTTATATTAAGATCTGTTTTGAAAAAATCTGTTTTTTTCAGTAAGTTCTCATAATATTCAATGCCTTGAAGTAGATTTTCCTTAAAATTTTTCCACTTTTTTATCTGGCCTGCTGTTATATTTCCTGAAAACTCTTCAATCTCCTTTTTCAGATAATCAATATACATTTTCATTTCGTTGACGAAAATATTTGGCCTGTTTTTATGTGAAATAACATTAGATCTACCATAAATATGCTTTACCATTTCCAAAAGTGAAACTTCCTTATCAAAGTACGCCAGATTCGGGCCGGGGCAGATCACAACGCCCTGTTGCTCCCCTTTTATTTCAATACCGTTTTCAAGATATGCGGAATTTACTAAACCAACACACAGACATGCTTTTTCGGTTATATTGTGTCTTTTTCTACGATATATTTCGGAACTAAACTCATATTTTTGCGATTCAAGTTCCTGTAATTTCAGTTCCTGATATTTTTTCGATGCCGTACAAATTCCTTCCGGTGAATATTCTTTACTTAAAGCCAGCAGCTTTTTAGGACAAGAACTTCCATATCTGCCTCTCGACTGTTTCTGACGTCTGATGATTTCATTGGAAGAATCTCTAACCGTATTAAAAGGCACACCAAGCGGGGATAAATTACTGATATAGAAATCTTTTTCTTTTGATTCTGAAAGAAGTTTCCTGGTTTCGTGATCCACTGAGGTCGCTTCAGGAACCAGTAAAAAAGGAGAGCCCCAGCCAATGCTGTCAATATTATAGGTATTTAAAAGAAATTCATGTTCTTCAGCTGTTCCAACTCCACCTTGAACCGTAATTTTTAATTCTAAAGGCTGGACAACAGGAAGTTTTTCTTTCTGCTCCAATGCTTTGTTCATTAAAATATGGGAAGATTCAATAAGTTCATGTTTTTTATTTTTAAACTCTTCAAGAATAGGTCCCAGTAAAAGTCCTTCCGTTGCAAAGGCGTGTCCGCCGCAATTCAACCCGGATTCAATCCTATATTCCGATACCCAGAGCCCTTTTTTAGCTAAAAAATTCCCCTGAATCATCGCAGAACGGAAATCACTTACTTTAAGAATAATTTTCTTTTTAATGCTTCCTTTTTCATCAGGATAAAAATCTTCAAATTCTTCGATATAACTGTAAAGTCTGGGATTCATTCCTGCCGAAAGCACTACCGATGAAGACAATTTGCTATTTGCAAATCCACGCAATGAGGCATGTGCATCATTATAGGTTACTGGCAGTTGTTGCTTGTTTTTAAAATTATCCTTATCAACTTTCGTCATGATATTGACATCAATATTTCCCGGAGAAAGATGTTTTTCGATAAAGCTTTTAATAGCAGAAGCAATTCCTTCTTTGTGGGTCATGAAATGCTCAAGACCGGCTTTCAGTTCCGAAGTGTTGGGAAGCATATCCGCAAAATTGGCAAGTGCCATTCTGTTTTTTGAAAGTTCCTCTTTAAAGGCTTCAAATTTTTCGGTCACAATATCATCCAGCATATTGAGATACGCGGTAATTCTCTTGGCACGGTAGTCCTCAACCCTTGTCGAAATACTTGCATAATTCAGGTTGAACCGGTTGCTGTAAAAATTTTTCATTTTTTCTATAATCTCATCATCAATTATAGAAACTACGGATGAAATTCCGTACTGCGCCACACGGACAGGACTGTCAATAGTGTACGCTAATCCCATTACGGGAATATGGAAATTGTGTAAAGGCTTTTTGATCATTTTTATATTGATTAAAATAATTGCTTACCTCTAAATTCCCATCAACTTATTCACTGGACACAAAAATATCAGTTTTAAATTAATTATGCTTACAATAATAGATTAATTTGTGTGATTATGTCTAAAATCATCAGAAAGTAAAAAAAGTTTCGGGCAAATCGAAGATTTGCCCGAAACTTTTATAAAATTAAATTTATTCTGATTTAATTTTCGTTGGATGATTTTAATTTAAGAAACATAAAAGCAAGTCCTAATCCAAGTCCTGCTATTACTGCCAATCCTGTTTTTCTGGAAGGAACAGGAAACATGGTATCACCGTAAATCCTATGCGGTTCGGGTGAAGGCGATAAGATATTCCCAGAATCTGACGGTGCCTTTTTCATTTTCATCATCATTCTCATTCCGGCAGAAGCGGTATTGATAACGGGTTTTGGAAAAAGTTTATAAACTCCCGTGAGAAGTCTGGAGGTAATATCCGGGAATAATTCTTTTTGTGGATTTTTAGCAAGCTGTACAAATTTCGCAGCGGTATCCCGGGGATCTGCAGCAAAAGGAGGAATTTTAAAATCCAGTCCGGAAAATTTAGCAGAATGCATGTTTCCGGTAGACCTTTGAATCTGCGGATACAGATTGCATATGTGTATATTCGGGAAATCTGAAATCTCACCGTGAAGGCATTCCATCATCCCCCGAATTCCGAATTTGGTAGCAGAGTACACTGCACTGTAAGGAGCCGGCATAAAACCTCCTATTGATATATTGTTGATTAAAATTCCGTCTTCCTGTTTTTTAAAAATCGGCAGAACACTGTATGCACCGTGCATATATCCGAAAAGATTGGTTTTGATCACCTGTTCGTTCAGATCCATAGGAATTTCTTCAAACTTACCGCTTGCCATTACTCCTGCATTGTTGATCCATATATCTATTCTTCCGTTAAACTGTAATGCCTTATTAGCAAGGTTCTGAACATCGGCAGCGATTGATACATCAGTAGGAACGCCCAGTGCAGCAACTCCCAGATCACGGCATAAAGAAACGGTTTCGTCAAGTGCATCTTTTCCGCGCGCTGCCACAACGATAGTACAGCCCTCCAGAGCGAATGCTTCAGCTGCTGCTCTCCCTACTCCGCTGCTTCCGCCGGTGATGACAACTGTTTTACCTTTAAGGCTTTCGTGAATTTCGTTATTGGATTTCATTTTGTAATTGGTTTTGGTTAATTATCTATAACTCACCTATTATTATGCCACATCCCTCAAACGCTTATAATAAACAAAAATCCCGGAAATTAGCCGGGATTTTTTATTCGTCGAAAATTACTCTACCGTTGAAAGGTTCACTCCAGCAGATAAAAATACGATCATTGTGCCTCCTGATTTCTGCCTGAAGGTTTTCGTATTCTCCATCTTCTTTTTGTCTTTCAACAATTAAATCAGCTCCCTCGCCTATATTTCCTTTTCGGAATTCCACCTGGTAAAGATCTGAACCTTCATCTTTAACAAAATCTTCTTTTCTGAAATTTTTATGTGCCATATTTATATTTTTGTAAATACTGAATAAACCGTGCCAAGAGCGACTAATTCCGAACATTAAAATTCGTGTTTTAAATTTTTCTCCAAATTAAAATCAAAAATTATATTTTTTCTTAAAAACTTATAAATAATATTAAAAAATCCTGTCGGACAGTCTTAGTGGCATAATATTTTAATATATACTAGTACTCATGTTTAATTTGAGTTTTCATGGTTATTAGTTTTTATCCTCAGATTTCTGAGGATTTTTTTGTTTTAAACAATTTTTAATATTAATATGATAAAAATTCGACGTTATTATTTTTCCAATCCTATTAAAACAAAATAAAAGAGCAGCTTATTTAAAAGCTGCTCTGCATTATTTCCTGTCAGTTTGTGTTACTTAGATCGCGTACGCTCCTTTATTCTGGAATACATTAATTCCTTCAATTTTATTATTCTGAACATTGTAAATCATTTCAACCGTAAAATGAGATATTTCGTAAAGAACATACTTAAGAGTATTAATTGTTCTTTCGTTCATAACACGTCCTTCATTCATCACTAAGCTGAATTGATCCTGATTAGGCATATTTTTAAAATCGTAATAAGAAATATTCATAGCGGATGTTTTAATACTTTGGTTATCAATACACAATTTCTTTGCCAAATTATGTTAATGCCTTTTATTTTTTTCACTTTATTATTATAACCATGAAAATATTTTCAAGAATAAATATTCCAAGCTATATTTCACGAATCAGCCTGAAGGTAAGATTGATTCTCGGATTCATTTTCTTTACAGACTTTGCAATCCGATGTTCCCAGTTGACCTGCAAGTCCCCCTTCATGATCAGGAGCGATCCGTGATCTAAAGCAAGACTGTATTTCTTTTGATGATCATTAATATTTCTGAAATCAAAATTCCTTACCTGGCCCAGACTAACAGAAGCAATTACGGGCCGATTTCCCAGTTCGCTTTCCTTATCCCGATGCCACGCAACCGAATCATTCCCGTCCCGGTAAAGGTTAAGGAGTACTGAATTAAATTCATACCCCGAAAATGTTTCGATTTTCTCTTTTAAACCAATTAATTCCGGAGACCATTCATTGACATGAAAATCGTTATTTCCCAAATGATACATTTTACTGCTATCGCCGAACCATGACGTTAATCTTGGAGTAACAACTGTTTTATCATACATCTTCTGGGTGTTCTGCTTCCAGGGTGTTGTAGCTATAAGCTGATTAAAAAGTTCCGAAGCTTCCTGTTCAGATAAAAAACTCTTTCTATATTCCAACAATTCTTCCGGAAATTCATAATATTCATCTGCTTCAAACAGGCTTAGCTGGCTCATTTTATTTTTCTTTTAAGTCTTTAGTAATCTGTTTTTCGGCATTTTTAGCGCGTTCTTCCTGCGCTTCTTTTTCTTTACGCTGCTGTCTTTTTGTTTTTTTCTCAGCCCTTCTCTCCTGTCGGATTACTTTATTGAGTTTTCTGTTGTAAGCCGCATCCAGAATTCCCTGTCCTTTTTTACTGAAAATCTTAATTTTCGGATTTTCATGGGTTCCGGTTACCACAATAGGAAACCCGATCAGTCCGCCCGGAAGAATTCCTATTCTCACTCTGAGATCAAGGAGACCATTAAAGCTGGTAGTTCCGCTGATGCTTGGTCTTAAAATAGAAACCCTGAATGTAAATTTATCAACATGAATCAGATTATTCTTAATATGAGTCTCAATATTGACGCCTTTCATATCAGGATTATTGAAGGCTTTTGCACCGATATTGTCGCCTACCGCAGAAAGCATTTTTAAGTTTTTAACTTCCACATCCCGGAGATTAACGATTCCGCCGCCCTCAAGAGAGGGATAAATCGGTTTCATATTCCGGTCGAAATCTCCCTTTAATTTGTAATCAACAGAAACAATTCCTTTTACATTTTTCGCTGCCGTTGCCATTTCACGTACCATATCAATTTCTTTGTAAGCACGCTGTACATCAAAATCCAAAACCTTCAGGGCAACATCATAATTTGCGGTAAGCGGAGATTCATCCTGGTAACGGGCATCAATATTCATTTTACTTCCGATGATATCAAAAGACGTATTTTTGAGATAAACCTGGCCTTTTTCCACGGAAGCCTGACCTTTAACATGATTTAATGCCAATCCTTTAAATTCTACTTTCCTGATATTCGTCTGTAAAGAAACGTCAAGATTTTTAGGAATGATCACTACGCCGCTGCTTTTAGGATTTTCTACTTTTGCATACTCTACTTCAATCGATTTCCTTGAATTATCGCCATTTTTTAAAGCCATAAATTCATCAATGAGGACATAGTTGGAATTCAGGTTGAACTTACCATGCAGCGTCCCTTTTCTTTCGATAAAATAATTGATCGTATTCAGCAGATATCCGTTCAGAGAAAAATCTGATTTTCCATATGTCGCAAAGAATTTACTGAACCACATTTTCTCATTTTCAAACCTGAAGTTTCCTTCTTTAATAAAAAATGATTTCGGTAAAAATTCTGTTGTTGCTTTTATATTTTTTAAAATTAAATTACCCTTATTGTCAAGCTTGCTGTACTGTCCGGTAGTCGCATAACTTTGTCTTCCGTTCAGGGAAAGGTCGGCCATAATTAGTCCGCTCACATCAAAGCCTTTCTTCGCAAAAACGCGGTAAATTCTTCCTACATTCAGGACTCCTTTTGCACGGACTTTATACAAAACATCTTCAAAATTCTGCAGATCTGCATTTACAAAAACAGGATTTCCTTCAAAATCAAACCGGAAAGGATCCAGTTTCACACCAAGACTTTTGAAAGTCCCGTCTGTATTGGTAATGTTGGCTACAATGTTGATATTCTGAATAGGATTCGGATAATATTTTGTTTTAAGCCAGCCATTTTTAAGATTGAGGTAACCATTGGTTTTTGGGAATAACTTTTTATCCAGACTGAAAACTCCGTTGGCTTTAATATTGGTATCCATTAGGCCGCGCATATCAATATCTTTCAAACCTAATGCCTGATCCAGCGTCTGCAAATCCACTGCTCCTTTTATATCGGCATTGATCTGCATTTCATCCAGACCTTTTGTTTTTACTACAGCTTTGAAACTGTTCTTCGGGCCGAGATCAAAACCGAGATTTTTAAGATCGATTGCCAGTTGATTCGTATCAAGAGAAGGCAGATCAACATTCAGATCCATGTTGAGATGATTCATCGGAACCGGCGCTTTTCCGTTGGAAACAAATCCGTCCCTTACGAGCAATCTTGCTTTAAGTCGCGGCTTTAGGTTTTTCTGCTCGCTAAAACGACCTTTAAGGTTGAAGAAGAGGTCGCTGTTGCCTTCAATTTTAGTATCTTTTGCCCAATCCAGATATTGTGGCGGAAGAACGGAGATCATATCCCGAATGGTTGTTTTCTCAGAAGCTGCTTTTACATCAAGATTGTAACCATCTTTGAGAATACTTAAAAAACCGGTAAATTTTAAAGGAAGATCATTAATTCGTAATTCGTTTTTTCTCAATACAAAGGTCAGCGCATTCGTATTGATTCTTGTAATAAGATCCGCATGCAGTGTCTTTTGTTTAGCATAATAAATTCTATTGAGGCTGAAATCAAGTTTATCAATATCCAAATCAGTTTCAAGATCAAAAATATCTTCACTTAATCCACCGCGTCCTGTGTAATTAAGCCCTTTCGCATCTACCAAAACTCTTGCTGCATGGTCTCTGTAGGTAATATTCCAGTTTTTAAGTTTGATAAGATCAAGTTTTATCGATGTTCCTGAACCCGTGGTATCTTTAGGCTTTTGTGAAGGTTTTGAAACATATACGTTATAATTAGCTTCACCTTTACTGTTAACAAAAACATTTCCGTAGGCATCCGTTACGTAAATTTCATCAATTTTAACTTCACGGTCGAAGATCAGGTTTTTTAGATTAATTCCTACTGCAACTTCACGTGCAGCGAGTAAGGTATCTTGCTGAAAAGGTTTTGATCCTTTCAATAAAAAATCATCTACCGAAACAGTAAGCGAAGGAAAGTGCCTGAAAAATGTAAGGTGGGTTCTTCTGTAATCAAGCTTTCCGGCAAGATGCTGATTGGCAAATATTTTTACCTGTTCCGAAATGGTTCCCGGAAATAAAATAGGGATAATAAACATCAAAAAAAGAATGGATGCGATTGAAATCCCCATCCATTTCAGAATCTTTATAACGATTCTTTTAAACCTTTCCATCTATTTTCAATTTTAGTTTAATAAATTACACTTATCTAAAATCAAGCCATTACTATTGAATTTATTCTATCATAATTCTAAAAATATTTACTTATTAAACAAAAATATCTGTGATGGCATAATTTATTCATTAGCCAAAAACAAAAATATTAGTATGAACTTTAACGAAGCAAAAGAACATAAAAAGGAATCCCTGAAAAATGCCGACGAATCTGTACTGAATCTTTTTCATGTAATAATCACGCCCGCGAATACGGATGAAAGTGCAAAATTTATTGAAGATTTTCTGAAATCCCCGGAGTCTTTCAACGATGAAAGCTGTAAAAAATATTGTACCGACGGAAATTATGAAGTGGTAAGTTTCAAAAAAGAAACCACTGAATAAGTAAAAACGATTATTCGGATGAAAGAATTTTTTCCAACTGAGCAATAAATCCTGCCTGTGCGGGATTTATTTTTTGCTTTGCTTCTTCTGAAGAAAACCATTCCCAACGGTCTACCTCAGGGATTTGTATGGTCTTTCCTGATTTTGGCGGCCAGCTGATTGTGATCATGTTACTGCTTAATCCGGATGTTTCAAGATCCTGTTCCAACGCCCATGCAAAAACTTTCTTGCCGGCTTTTTGTGTAATCGGCATCAGTTCAATAAAATTTCCGTTCACAACTTTTCCAGTTTCTTCCATAAATTCAGTTTTCGCACGGTCCAGTAAACTTTCATCTTCTTCGGCTTCTCCTTTTGGGATAGACCATGCTCCCGAATCTTTATTTTTCCAAAACGGTCCGCCCGGATGAACAAGAAAATAAAAAGTATGTTCTTCCGATCTTTTGAACAGCAAAATTCCTGCACTTATTTTCATGATAATTACCAGCTGTTGAGCCCGTTTTCCAGAGCTTTCATATATTTTCTCTTATCGAATGAGTATAAATCAGGGGCTTTGTGAGCGCCTCCTTTTCTTTGTTCATTAAGCTTTTTAAGAATCCCCATATTTTTAATCTTCCGGTAAAAATTTCCTCTGTTGAGTTCTTTCCCGAGAATCACTTCATACAGTTTCTGCAATTCCGAAAGCGTAAATTTTTCAGGTAAAAGATTATAACCTATTGGTTTATGTGAAATTTTTTCTCTTAATGTTAACAATGCTTTTTCAATAATATCCCTATGATCCATTGCCAGCTCGATTTCAGGAAGTTTACTTAGGTAAACCCATTCACAGGTTTCACTGTATTCATCGGCTATAAGCTTAAAACGGCCCGGATTATAGAGTGCATAATAGCCTATTGTGACAAATCTCTGCTTGTGAAAAAGCGTTTCATCAAAATCCTCAAAATAAAACTCACTTCTGTTCTTTTTGCCGAAAACACAAAATTCTTCAAGATATACTCCCGTGATTCCGGCTCTTTCCTGCAAAATACGCACGACAGCTTCATCAAGATCTTCGTCTTTTCGTACATATCCTCCCGGTAAAAGCCACTGTTTTCTATAATTCATTTTAAGAAGAAGAACCTTGAGCTCATTTTGATCAAAACCGAAAATGACGGGATCGGCAGAAAGGTGAGGTAAAAAAACCTCTTTCAGCTCATTAGATTTATTTAGAATTTGTTGTTTGGAATCCATTCGGGAATTTGGGAAAATTTTATTAAACAAATCTAGTAAAAATTTTGAAAAAACTTAAAAAGGGCCGTATCGTGATACTTTTTCGGGAACAATTTGGTTATTTATAATCATTGTTTCAATAGGAAACAATGATTATATTTTTAAAATAAAAAGTTCAAATAATTGATTATCAAACAACTAAATTACATTATTAAATTTTATTAACATTTTTTTGGATAATTGAACAAAAGAATGTAGTATTGTATTGCTTCATACAGAAGCAATGAATTTAAACACTAATCTGAACGAAATTGCTTCGACGATTACACTTTAGAAATAAAGAATTGAATCGAAAGACAACCGTCTTTACACTGAATCGAAAGCAGATCAGTAAAAGCAAAAGCTGCTGACCCATTTTCGAGAAACCCGATGCTGAGGAATACCGGCTGTAAAAATAATTCCGGTACTGAAATAAGTTTCATCCATACACTTTTTGGATGCAGGATGAGCTATGCCTTTAAACATGTACGATAACAACTATATAGAATTTTAGAAAACTAAGCAATGAGAAAATCAACTCTTAAGATTTCAGCATTGGCATTGATGCTTTCCTTCGCAACAGCTTTTGGACAGGAAACCGACAGTGCTTCAGTGAAAACAGCAGTAAAAGCAGTGGTTAAAAATGAAGAAGGCGTAAAAACGGTTACCACTTCGTCAAAAGAAGATAACAACAGAAATGTAATGCTGAACGCAGCAAACAATACAAGTCCGCGGGATGTAAATATCGGATTACCTTCCACCGTAGGCGGAATTACGATTCTTGAAAATGATCTTCCCGCTGTCTATTTCTTTTGGCCGGAACTCCCGAATAAAACATGGAGACAAAGTGTAGCTTTAGAAAAAACCGGGCTTTTAAAAATGGATCAGCTCGCCAATACGATGGGTGATCTCGGTTTTGCAGTTAATTCTTATTCTCAGACAGGAACAAAAGATCTTAAAGTAAAAGGAAAATTTACAACAAGTACATTTGGATGGCTTCAGGGAGATGTTAATGTTTCCGGACCGGTTTCCAAAAACGGATGGACGTATACCGTAGGTGCTTTTGCCAACTTTGACCCGAGTACGTACAAATTAGGCTTCGCAAGAAATGCTGATGAAACCAAAATTTTCAGAGCAGGTATTACCAAATATTTCAATAATGATAAGGGTAAAATCTCGGTTTTATACAAATATGCAGATTCTTACAGTATAACCAATTATGCCGTTTTCCAATATGGAGCGGAAGGTAAAGTGACCGAGCTCGATAATTTCAAAATCGGAAGAGATTCTTATGTGGTAAGAGACGGGCTGATGAAAGTAAAAGATATTCTTACCGGTGAGTATTCGTGGCGCTCGATGAGTGGAAATGATAACAGATCAACATCGCATAATATCGATATTTTCGGTAATTATCTTTTAGACAGCGGCTGGAATTTTAAATTCTCAACAAGAGCACATTTTTCTAAAGTGAAAATGTCTAATATGATCCCTTTAAGTATTTTCAATGCGGACTCTTCAGCAGGATATACTTTGGCTTCCAATGGTCAGTCTTATTCAGGTCCGGTAGGAACAATTCTGGGAATGTACACACCGGAGACTCCGATCACCAGCGTTGCGGGACGTTTTTCTTTAAATAAACAGCTTGGAAATCACAATGTAACCTTCGGAGTGTTGGAACAATTTTACCACGTTAACAAATTCACATCCGACCGTACCTTCTTCTTTCAGACTGTTGAACCGCAGCCGCAAAGACTGATCGGCCCAAATACAGATGCAGACGGTTTCTACAATTATAATGCAGGCGGAGAATATCACAGCGGAACAGAAAACAAATTGTCAATCTATGGAACGGATGAATGGAAAGTTACCGACAACTTCAATGTAAGCTATGGATTGCATTTGAGAAATCACATCCTTGACGGTGAATATTCTCTGACGCCAAGAACAATTGGTTTCAACTTCACAGATCCTGCTCAGTTTGATCATATCAGTCAGAGTTTCTTCCAGATTGCAGGAAGCCTGAATGCAACGTACAACATTACCAAAAACTTCGGAGTTTTAGCCAACTTCTTATACACGGAAGAAAACAGAAGACTGGAAAGTTATTCTCAGGCTTTCGAACCGAATACCAATAAAATTAAAAGTCCATTGGGAGCATTCGGGGTTTTCTGGAACACCAACTGGATCCAATTGATTTCTCAGGCGACTTATCTTAAGAAAAACAACAACCTTAACAGATATAATCTTGTAAACCCAGCTAATAGTTCTCAGGCTCAAACGACAACGGTTTATTATGATATTCAGACATTAGGCTGGACCACTGATTTTGTTTTAAAACCATTTAAAGGATTCAATTTACATTATTTGGTGACGTTCCAGAATCCGGTATACAAGAAATTTAATTTCAATGCTTTCGGAAAAGATTACAACTACAGTGATAACAATGTATTGGGCGTTGCTAAAGTGTTGATGGAAATCGACCCAAGCTATACCGTTGACAAATGGAGATTCTGGGCAAGTTTCAGATATTTCTCAAAACAATATGCAAACCTTACCAATGCACTGTATTTCGCTCCGAGATGGGAAACTTTTGGCGGTGTGAGTTATACGGTTAATAAAAACATCAACGTTGGCGCAACGGTGATCAACTTCCTGAATCAAAGAGGAGCCAGCGGAACAATTAACGGTGCCGAACTGATCACCGATGCAAGTCCATACTACGGAAAATTGTTGACGGGAACTTACATTATGCCATTAACAGGACAATTCTCAGTAAGCTTTAATTTCTAAATGTAAAACAATGAAAAGGACAGTTTTAAATGTGGCTGCATTATTTTTCGGAATAACAGCATTTTCACAGAATATTCAAACGGTTACCAATTCTAAAGGTCCGGTTTTAGGATATTCCGCAGATTCGGGAGTAAAAATTCTAACCATTGGCGGAAATAAATTCAAAGATTTAAACAAAAACGGAAAACTCGATAAATACGAAGACTGGAGACTTCCTGTTGATGAAAGAGCGAAAGATTTAGCTTCAAAAATGACCATCGAGCAGATTGCAGGTCTGATGCTATACAGCGGTCACCAGTCTGTTCCTGCTCCAGCAGACGGCTTCAGAGCCGGAAAATATAATGGAAAATTATATAAAGAAAGCGGTGCCAATGCATGGGATCTTACGGATCAGCAGAAGAAATTTTTAAAGGAAGATAATTTGCGTCATGTGCTGGTAACAACAGTAGAATCACCGGAAGTTGCCGCGAAATGGAGCAACAACATCCAGGCGTACATTGAAGGCTTGGGATTGGGAATTCCCGCCAACAATAGTACAGACCCGAGACATTCTGCAACAGTAACAGCCGAATTTAATGAAGGTTCTGGCGGGCAAATCTCTCTTTGGCCGGATGGTTTGGCTATGGGCGCGACTTTTGACCCAGAATTGGTGAAGAAATTCGGAAATATTGCCGCACAAGAATACAGAGCGCTAGGAATTTCAACCGCTTTATCTCCTCAAATCGATTTGGGAACAGAACCTCGTTGGTACAGAATTGCCTATGTCTTTTCTGAAAGTCCTGAATTGACAGCAGATATGGCAAGAGGCTACATCGACGGATTCCAGACCACTGTCGGAAATAAAAACGGCTGGGGAAACAAAAGTGTGAATGCCATGGTGAAACACTGGCCGGGAGGCGGACCTGAAGAAGGCGGTCGCGACGCTCACTGGGCGATGGGAAAATTCGCGGTTTATCCGGGAAATAATTTCCAGAACCACGTAAAACCTTTTACAGAAGGTGCTTTCAAACTCAATGGAGGAACGAAAGAAGCTGCCGCGGTAATGCCTTATTATACGATTAGTTTTAACCAGGATACCAAAAACGGAGAAAACGTTGGAAACGGATACAGTAAATATCTAATCACCGATTTACTTCGTGGTAAATACAAATACGACGGCGTAGTCTGCACCGACTGGCTAATTACCGCTGACGAACCAAAATCTCCGGGCGGATTTGCCGGAAAACCTTGGGGTGCAGAAAAATTATCCATCGCTGAACGTCATTACAAAGTCTTGGAAGCGGGCGTTGACCAGTTCGGAGGAAATAATGATAAAGGACCTGTTTTGGAAGCGTATCAGATGGGTGTGAAAGAGCATGGTGAAAAAGCATATCGTGCAAAATTTGAGCAGTCAGCCGTTCGTTTGCTGCGAAATTTCTTCAGAATCGGATTGTTTGAAAATCCTTACGTCAATGTTGAAGAAACCAAGAAAATAGTGGGTAATCCTGAATTTATGAAAGCAGGTTACGAAGCTCAGGTAAAATCCATCGTGATGTTAAAAAACAAAGCCAATATTCTTCCGATTAAAGAAAGAAAAACGGTTTATATTCCAAAGAGATATTCTCCGGCAACGTTTAACTGGTGGGGAATTTACACGGCACCGTCTTTAGATTATCCTATCGATATTGAAAAAGTAAAGACACATTATAACATCACTGAAGACCCTTCAAAAGCTGATTTTGCCTTGGTTTTCGTAAAAAGTCCGCACAGTGAAGAAGGCGGATACAGCGACATTGATGTGGCAGAGGGCGGAAACGGTTACCTCCCGATTTCGCTTCAGTACCAGACTTATACAGCAACAGAAGCCCGTGAAAAAAGTATTGCAGTGGGAGATCCTGTGGTAGCACCGAATGTACACGACAGAACGTTTAAAAATAAAACTTCAACAGCAACCAACTTTACAGATTTATTAACCATCCAGAACACTTACAAAGCAATGAACGGAAAACCTGTGATTGTTTCTGTAACCGCATCAAAACCGATGGTTTTTAATGAATTTGAAAAGCACGCCGATGCGATTCTTATGAATTTCAACGTATCCAATCAGGCCGTTTTGGATATCATTACAGGAAAGTATGAACCTTCCGGATTGCTTCCGCTTCAGATGCCAGCAAATATGACAACGGTGGAAAAGCAGAAAGAAGACGTGCCTTACGATATGGAAACGCATAAAGATTCTGAAGGTCACAGCTACGATTT
Source organism: Chryseobacterium sp. PET-29 (assembly GCF_025736815.1). NCBI lineage: Bacteria > Pseudomonadati > Bacteroidota > Flavobacteriia > Flavobacteriales > Weeksellaceae > Chryseobacterium > Chryseobacterium sp. PET-29. The sequence goes on from NZ_CP107053.1 coordinate 1,198,212, forward strand.
CGGATACGGAATGAACTGGTCTGGTGTTATCAAAGATGCAAGAACAGAGAAGTATAAAAAATGATTCATCATAAATTGATTCGTAATTGATGTCTTAAACCGGGCATTCTTTGTCCGGTTTTTTTTAGATTAAAATTTAAATAAAACACAAAAGAATTATAGCTGTAAATAATACTTTAAAAAGTTAACAAAATGGAAATCCAATATTTTAAAAACTTCTGTGTTCTAAGATTTTTCAGCATTTTAAAATTAAATCTAAAGTGACTAATGTGTCAAAATCAAAAACTTTTGTGTTTTTTTTGCGGTTAAAAAGATAAAAACAATTTAATATGAAAATCAGATACACTTTATATTCATTAATGCTGGGTTCACTCATGTTTGCTCAGGAAAGCCTAGATTTCAGCGGAAAGAAAAATTTAATTTCTCCGGAAATCAGCGGTCAGAATGTTACTTTTCGCCTACTCGCACCCAATGCGAACAGCGTAAAACTCCAGGGCAACTGGTTTCCGTCGAAAGGAATGGAGCCAGGTTCCGTGGATTTGCAGAAAGACAAAGACGGCATTTGGTCGTTCAGTAAAAATGATTTCGCACCGGATTTATATACCTATTCATTTATTGTGGATGGCGTAAAAGCCAATGACCCGAACAATTCTTATCAGGTACGCGATGTCGCTTCGGTGATGAGTATGGTTTTGGTGGACGGAAAGCAGTCGGAAAATTACAAAGTTCAGAACGTTCCTCACGGCACCGTTTCCAAAAGGTGGTACAAATCAAATGGACTGAAAGAAGACCGAAGATTAACGATTTATACACCACCGGGTTACGAAAATTCCAAAGAAAAATATCCTGTTCTGTACTTGTTGCACGGAATGGGTGGCGATGAAGAAGCATGGATGACATTAGGAAGAGCTTCCCAGATTTTAGACAACCTTATTGCTCAGGGAAAAGCAAAACCGATGATCGTCGTAATGCCGAACGGTCACACCAGCAATTCCGCTGCACCCGGAGAATCTTCGAAAGGTTTTTATAAAATCGATATGAGAACACCGGATATTTTCAGCGGTGATATGGAAACCTACTTCAAGGAAATTATGAATTTTACTGAAGCAAACTACCGCACAAAAGCCGATGCGAAAAACCGCGCAATTGCCGGACTTTCAATGGGAGGTTTCCATTCATTATACATTTCTGCCAATCAGCCGAAAACGTTTGATTATGTCGGTCTTTTTTCTCCTGCCATTCTTCCGCCGGATGAAAAGAAAAGCTCGGTTTACCAGAATTTAGATTCAAAGCTGAAAGCCCAGCAGAACAATACTTATAAACTTTATTGGATCGGAATCGGAAAAACAGATTTCCTGTACAAAAATGTATCGGATTATCGTCAGAAACTCGACAAAATGAATTTCAGATATCAATATGTAGAATCCGAAGGCGGTCACACCTGGAGCAATTGGAGAACATATTTAAATGAATTTGTTCCTCAATTATTTAAGTAAAATAAATATTTGGGCAGCTATTTCCGCCCTCCGTTCCCGCTTTTTTACCTCCGCTTTGCTGCGGCAAAAAGAGCTCCACTCAGGTCGGGCTGCGTGAGATTCGCTGTTAAAATCAATAACAAAAATAACTGTTATTTAATTTGGTCCTTAGCTGAGTGCCAACGCCTTTGCGAACTTTAAAACAGTTTAATAATCAAAAAAACTTTGCGCTCTTTGCGTTAAAATCTAAAATCAAAATGAAAAAATTAATTATAGCAAGTATCTTCCTATTCGGATTAAATAGCATTAATGCTCAAAAATCAATTCCATTATATCAAGGAAAAGCACCTGGTTCAGAAAACTGGACGTATTCTGAAAAAGAAATGGATTCCGATTTGTTCAAAACCCATTTGGTGTATAACGTTGCCGCTCCCGCAATAGAAATCTACGAAGCCCCAAAGGCAAAAGCCAATGGTACCGTAATCGTTATTGCTCCCGGTGGTGGTTTTCAAAGTCTTTCTATTAATAAAGAAGGAAGAGATTTAGCAAAAATTCTTCAGGAGAAAGGAATTACAGCGGTTGTTTTAAAATACCGTTTGCTGGAAACCAAAACCGGAGATCCTGCTCGCGAAATGATGGAAAACATTAAAGACAGAAAAGCTTTTGACGCAAAAACAGCACCAATCAAAGTAATGGCTGGTGAAGACATCAAAACTGCAATTTCCTACATCAGAACGCATGCAAAAGAATTAAATATCAATACAGAAAAACTAGGCGTTATCGGGTTTTCTGCAGGCGCAAGTGTGATTCTGGAAAGTGTACTTCATAGCAAAGATGCTTCCACATTACCAAATTTTGCTGCTTCCATTTACGGAGGACCAAGTGAAGAAATTTTAAATACAGAAATACCGAACACTACTCTACCGCTGTTTATCTGTGCAGCCAGCGACGACCAACTGAAGCTGGCTCCAAAATCAGTTTTGCTTTACAGTAAATGGCTGCAGGCCGGACAACCGGTCGAACTGCATATCTACGAAAAAGGCGGTCACGGATTCGGAATGGCAAAACAGAATTTGCCTGTCGATAAATGGTCGGATATCTATCTGAATTGGCTGAAATTCCACAAGTTCTTATAGTTTTTATTTCCCACAGATTAAGCAGATTTTTCATCTGCAAAATTTGCAAGATCTGCGAGAGCTTATAATCAGAAAATCAAAATCAATTTTAATATATAGTTTCTTTTTTTACGGCAATGACTGTATCTGCACAGTTTGTTGCCGTGATTTTAGAATGTAATCAATAAAAAAAAGAATTATGAAGAAGAATATATCAACATTAACAGCACTTTCTCAGAAAGCAAAATATGCAGGATTATTCCTGGCATTATTAGCAGCTTCACCAGTTGTTAAAGCCCAGAATAATCCGACAGTAACGGTTAACGGAAAAACCTTCAAAGACCTCAACGGAAACGGAAAACTTGATGCTTGGGAAGATACCCGACTTTCAACCGACAAAAGAATTGATGCCATCATCAAACAGATGACCAATGCAGAAAAGGTGGACCTGCTGATAGGAACCGGAATGCCAGGTATAGAAGTTCTTACCGGGCCTGTAGGAGATTCTAAGCAAGGACTGGTTCCCGGTGCTGCGGGAGGAACTGCAGAGTTGACAAGATTCGGAATTCCGGCAACGGTAGTGGCAGACGGTCCTGCAGGATTGAGAATTTCGCCAACAAGAAAAAACGATTCCAAAACATATTACGCTACTGCCTTCCCAGTGGGAACTGCTTTAGCTTCAACGTGGAATAAAGCACTTCTTGAGCAGGTAGGACAAGCAATGGGTAATGAAGTAAAGGAATACGGCGTTGATGTATTACTCGCTCCTGCTCTTAATATTCACAGAAATCCTCTTAACGGAAGAAACTTCGAATATTACAGCGAAGATCCTTTAATTTCAGGGAAAACAGCAGCAGCTATTGTGAACGGAATTCAATCTCAGGGTGTGGGGACTTCCATCAAACACTTTGCAGCAAATAATGAAGAAACCAACCGTTTGACGATTAATGCTCACGTTTCCGAAAGAGCAATGAGAGAATTGTATCTGAGAAATTTCGAAATCACTGTTAAAGAATCCCAACCGTGGACGGTAATGTCATCGTATAACAAAGTAAATGGTGTGTATACCTCAGACTCAAAAGATTTGCTGACTCAGGTTTTGAGAAACGAATGGGGCTTCAAAGGAATCGTAATGACCGACTGGTTTGGCGGTTTCCCGGGATTTGAATCTATCCGGAGTGGTGGAATTTCTGATGTTGTTAAACAGATGAATGCCGGAAATGACCTTTTAATGCCGGGAATTCCTGCGCAGAAAAAGGTATTGCTGGAAGCTCTTAATTCTGGTAAGCTTTCTCAGCAAGTGGCAGATTTAAATGTCAAAAGAATTTTAGAATATATTTTTAAAACGCCGACTTTCGCACAATACAAATACAGCGACAAACCAAATTTAAGCGACCATGCTGAGGTAACAAGAAACGCTGCGACAGAAGGAATGGTTTTACTTAAAAATGAAAATAATGCGCTGCCTTTTGCCGATAAACAAAAAGAAGTTTCGTTATTCGGGGTAACTTCTTATGCGTGGATTACCGGAGGAACAGGAAGCGGAAGTGTGAATAACAAGCACACTGTTTCTTTATTGGAAGGTTTAACTGCTGCCGGTTATAAATTAGACAAACAATTAGTTGATTTGTACAGACCCCATGCTGAAAAAGAAGTTGCCGCCGAAAAGGAAAGAAGAAAAGCAAGAGGGATTTTAGCTTTACCCGAAAGGCTTCCTGAAATGAAAATGGATGATGCATTTATCGCAAAAAAAGCAGAAACTTCAGAAATCGCTTTTGTAACGCTGGGAAGAAATTCCGGGGAAGGCGGCGACAGAGTTGTAGATAACGACTTTAATCTGGCAACAGAAGAAATCGAAATGCTGGACAAGATCTCAAAAGCATTCCATGCAAAAGGGAAAAAAGTTGTTGTGATTTTAAATATTGGTGGCGTAATCGAAACAGCTTCATGGAAGGATAAGGCAGATGCTATTTTGCTGGCATGGCAACCCGGACAGGAAGGCGGACATTCCGTTGCAGATGTGGTTTCAGGAAAGGTAAATCCTTCAGGAAAACTGACGATGACGTTCCCTGTGAAGTACTCAGATCATGCTTCAGCAAAGAATTTCCCGGGAGTACCTGCAGATAATCCGAAAGACGTAACCTATCAGGAAGGTGTTTATGTCGGCTACCGTTATTTCAATACCTTTGGGGTAAAACCTTCGTATGAATTCGGATACGGAAAATCGTACACCGATTTTGCTTATTCCAATATTAAAACAAGTTCAAAAACTTTTAATAATAAATTAGAAGTAAGTATTGATGTTAAAAATACCGGAAAAGTAAACGGAAAAGAAGTGGTAGAATTATACCTTTCTGCACCGAACAAAAGTATCGATAAACCAACATCTGAGCTGAAGGCATATGCTAAAACCAAAGATCTGAAACCGGGAGAATCTCAAACGATTACTCTGACATTGAATCCGAAAGATTTAGCATCCTATGAAACTGCAAAATCGGCTTGGGTTGCTGAAGCGGGAAATTATAAAGTTTCTGTCGGAGCGTCTTCTTTAGACATCAGACAGACAGCGGAATTTTCTTTACCGAAAGAATTGGTAGTTGAAAAAGTTCAGCATGTGTTTTCTGCAGATACACCATTTGAGGATATGAAACCATAAGGATTTACATATAGGGAGCTGAAGATATAGAATGCTTACATTCATATTTAATTCAAAAATTAAAACCCAAACACTTTTCTGTATTTTATTTCAAGGCTCCTTTATGTTTAAGAAACATAGAATTTTCATGATAAGTTTAATGTCTCAAATTAAGATTTTATCTTTAAAATAGGTATCTTTAACCACTTTTTTAAATAAATGAATGTTATGATCAATGATGTAAAGGCTAAAGGCAGGAATTATACAGTTCCTCTCATTACCATCACCCTCTTATTTTTCATGTGGGGATTTATTACCTGTATGAATGATATCCTTATTCCTTATCTGAAACAGCTTTTCAACCTTTCGTTCTTTGAATCGATGCTGGTGCAATTCTGTTTCTTCGGTGCCTATTTTATTGGTTCCCTGATCTACTTCTTAATATCGAGTACACAGGGTGACCCGATAGATAAAGTGGGTTATAAAAAAGGAATCCTTTTCGGGATCTTTCTTGCGGCATTAGGCTGCGTACTCTTTTATCCTGCAGCAAGCTTTGCCTCATACGGATTGTTTTTAGGAGCGCTGTTCATTTTAGGATTAGGATTTACCGTCCTGCAGATTACAGCGAATGCCTATGTTTCCCTGCTTGGTCCGGAAGAATCTGCATCCAGCAGACTGAATATGACGCAGGCTTTCAACGCCTTCGGAACAACGATCGCACCGGTTTTGGGCGGACATCTTATTTTTGAATTATTTTCTGCACCGGACGGTTCATTCTCTGCGGCAGCAACTAAGATTCCTTATCTGATCTTTGCCGGAATTCTTTTACTCGTAGCTTTATTAATTTCAAGAGTGAAGCTTCCTGACTTTCAGGTAAAAGGTGAAGAAATCGTGAAAGGTTTCGGAGCATTGCAACACAACCACCTGAAATTCGGAGTCTTGGCGATGTTTTGCTATGTAGGCGGAGAAGTAGCCGTGGGAAGTTTCATCATCAGTTTCCTGGAGCAGCCACAGGTGATGAACTTATCTGAAGTAGTCAGCAAAAATTATCTTTCCTTATATTGGGGTGGCGCCATGATTGGACGTTTCTTAGGCGCTATATCATTAAACCAATCGATCAGTCAGGGGAAAAAAGCATTGTATATGCTGGGAGCAGCGTCCGCTGTGTTTTTGGTGATCTTCAGTATTGTAAATCTTACTTTTGCACAGATCAGCTTCTTCCTTGTATTTATAGCGTTGAATTTTGTGGCATTCTTCATCGGGAAAGCAGCTCCGGCAAGAACCTTATCCATTTTCGCGGCAGTGAATGTCGTTCTGTTAATTTCCGCTATGTTAAATCATGGTGAAATGGCGATGTACAGCATTCTGGGAATCGGAATCTTCAATTCCATCATGTTCTCGAATATCTATACACTGGCGATTTCAGGACTGGGTAAATATACGAGTCAAGGCTCTTCGTTAGTTGTAATGGCTATTTTAGGAGGAGCTATCGTCCCTATATTCCAGGGATATCTGGCTGATGTTTTCGGAGTGCAGCATTCGTTTATTATTCCCGTATTCTGCTATATCGTGATTCTGATTTTCGGAGCTTACTGTACCAAGTATCTGGCGCATGTAAAGCAAGATGCCGATGCAAAATCGGGACATTAAATATTATTTTTTATATAAGGGAAAAACCTGCCGCTGGGCAGGTTTTTGTTTTTTATATTTAATAAAATTATATCGAAACTGTTTTTGTTTTGGTATTGTAAACAATGACATCATCATCCGGCTGTTTTCCTGTTTTCATTAAACCGTCAACATGAACAATCTTAAAATTCTTTGGCTTATAAATTTTTACTTCATTTGTTGTTTCATCAACAATTACCTTTTCTGCATTTTCAAAGCTGATGGCCTTTGATGATAAAGAAACATTTCCGGTAAAAACTGTTATCTTTTTCTGCAGATTTCTATGGGTGTTTTCACTTTTGAACTTCAAAGCATCATCATCTGATTTTTGCTGAGAGAAGATTTGTTGTGAACAAAGCAAGAGCAGAACTACTCCCGTAATTTTTAGACTTTTTATCATTTTCCTATTTTTATTTTCTACAAAAGAACAAATAAATTTGATCACGGATAAAAAAATAACTTTTTTTAACGGTTTCCGTTTACTATCTGATTTTCTCAATGCTGGCGTGAGCGTCCCGCTCGTGCCACTATAAAATCATTATTAAAATATAAGCACGAGCGGGACGCTCGCGCCAGCGGAAAAACAATATTATAAATTAACATCAATCTTTAAAATACCATCATAATCATCACAATAATTGCGGGCACTGCTGTATTTCCATTCCCATGGTTCCATTACAAATCCTGCCTCGAGCGGAAAAACAATATTATAAATTAACATCAATCTTTAAAATACCATCATAATCATCACAATAATTGCGGGCACTGCTGTATTTCCATTCCCATGGTTCCATTACAAATCCTGCCTCGACAGGATTTTTATGAGTGTACTCAAGTTTTTGCTCAAATACTTTGAGTGACCATATTTCTATGGGATGATTATGCTGTTGCCAGAATTGATATTCCGTAACATTAGATTTTTTACTTCCTGCTTTTTTAAACATCCACAGCATCCAATCTCTTCTGCTTTCCTGTTGATTCTCCTTTATAACATTTAGCATTTTTTTAGAGGTAAATCCTTTAAAATCTCTTATTAATTCTGATGGTTTACCATTTTCAGACCGAAATATCAAATGAATATGACTTGGCATAATACAATATCCGAAAATAATCATGCTTTTATTTTTTCGGCAATAGTCTAAAGATTCTATAATAATATCAAAGTACTCAATTCTGGTAAAAACATCAATCCAGAAAACTGTTGCAAAACTTATAAAATAAGCTCCCTCTTTTTCGTTAAACTTATATTTTCTACTCATTTGTATTTTTCAGTAAATATATAATATAGTCAGGAAATTTTTATTAATGGTAAACTCTTTTATGTTTAAACCTGCAATGTTAGTGCGAGTCTTGCTCATGTTAAACATAAATATTTATTAAAAACATAATAGATATTCAGCACGAGCGAGACGCTCGCGCTAGCGCCAGCGGAGAAGAATTTATTTTTATTGGACAGTATATCCTGATACGATGCTGGCGCGAGCGTCTCGCTCGTGTCCAATATAAAATATTTATAAAAAATAACAAATCTAAGCACCAGCGGGACCCTCGCGCTAACGAAATGAGTCTTACAATACCATTTCATTTCAAACCGCCATTTTAAACAAAATCACAACTGTATTTTAGTCTAAACTGACAGATTAAACAAAAACAAAACTTGTGGAGAGTCTAATCCACCAGATTAAACAAAAGCAAAACACTGTGAAAGTCTAATCTTCCGGAATAAAAAGAAATACAAAACTGTTTTAGTTTAAAATATCAGATTTGGTTTAAAATGACAATTTATTTATATTTAATTTTCAAAATTCAATAGTATTTACAAGCTCAACACGGATGTTATGAAAATTACATTAGCAAAACTCAGCACAAAAGATTTAGCTACATTAGCACAAAGAATCATTGTTGCTTCCGATTCAGGGAAATATGAAATCATCTCCGGTCATCCATTACTTTCAGAAGTTAAAACCATATATGCAGATTATGATGTGGTCTATACAAAATCTACATTCAGCGGGAAAGGTAATGACGTAGCGCGCGCAGACAGGGATAGAGATATTAGTTTCAGAGCTTTTAAAAATTATGTGAACGCCTACCGGAAAATGCCTTTATTACCGAATTATCAGTTGGCGGAAGAGCTGTTTCAAATTTTTCTGCGGTATGATCTGACTCTCGACAAGATGAGCTATTCTTCTCAAACTGCCCGGATGAAAAAACTGGTTGAAGATCTTGAGAAACCCGAAAATATTCAAAAGCTTAATGCACTTTCTTTATTTCCCACTTTTGAAGATATGAAGTCCAAACAAAATTTCTTTGAACAAATTTTTGCGGGACAAGCAGAAGCGAATGCGAACCTTCGAAATATGAAAAGTGCCTCTGCAATCCGCAGGGATCTGGAGAAGACCTTAAAATCTTATCTCAATCTTATCAGCGCCATGAAAGAAGTCACAGGCTGGGAACTCTTGTATGCAGAAATCAATGAATTGGTAAAAGCAGCAAAAAAACTCTACGATTGCAGATCATGAAAAGAAATAACTTTAGCCTGAACTAAAATCAATAATAAGGGGTGGAAAAATTTTCATCTCTTTTTTATTGACGTTTTATTGTTCAAATTATTTATTTGATGCTGACCTAAATTGTTAATAATTCCTAAACATAAATTTAAACTACTCTATCTCTTTAAAGCTGTCGAATAAAAAGCAATTTCATTATCTTTAACCTTTCAATTCCGGACAAATGAATACATCTGAGCAAAATCTCATCCTCATCAAGCGGCTTCAGGACATGCAGAAAGAACATCTCGGCATATCTTCTGTGAATATGGCGGTTTCAAAGGTTATGGATTTGTTTCAGTTTGGTATGGCTCTGCAAAATCACTGTAAACCGGTTTTGAACTATGATGAAATTATTATTTTACATGGTGACCGCGATGCTAAAAACTTCAGGGTTTTCCACAGCAGTTTTGCAGACAGGAAATTCGGATCTGACACCGTATATTCTTCCAAAGATGAAATCCTGATGCAGTGCCAAAGATCTGCAGAGCCCATTATCTTTGATCTTAAGAATTTTAGTGACCGGAAAAATCAGGAATTTTCATCGCTTTTGTCCTCCGGAAATACGGGAATGCGTATGGCGGCCGGACTAGCGCTTCCTTCCCTTCATGATCATGAAAGCATCCTTTTTCTACTGTATAAAAATTATCTCACCCCAGAAGATATTCCTGAAAGAATACTTGCTGCCGTTTCCACACAGCTGGCTGTAAGCATGCGCACGATCCAGATTCTCCGGATGGCCGGTTCTTTAAAAATTCCTGCACGGGAAACCGAAACCGTTGAACCGCAGGAAAAAATGATTCAGAAAGGTTTTAATGGAATTATCGGAGAAAGTACGGCAATGAAAAAAATCTACGAAAAGATTGCACAGGTAGCACCTTCTCAATCGGGAGTCTTAATATATGGTGAGACGGGAACCGGAAAAGAACTTATTGCGCAGGCTATCCATGATCTTTCGCCTTCATCGCATAAAAAAATAGTTAGCATCAATTGTGCGGCCATTCCTTCCAATCTCATTGAATCTGAGCTTTTCGGGCATGAGAAAGGAAGCTTTACGGGAGCGACGGAACAGCGTAAAGGAAAATTTGAACTGGCCAATGGCGGAACGATCTTTTTAGATGAAATCGGCGAGCTTCCGCTGGAACTTCAGGGAAGGCTGCTTCGGGTGCTGCAGGAAAAAGAAGTGGAACGTATCGGTGGAAATAAAAGGATAAAGGTAGAAGTACGCGTTATTGCAGCCACGAACAGAGATCTGGAAAAAGAAGTAACCGCAGGTAAATTCAGAAGTGATCTGTATTACCGTTTAAATATCTTCCCGATAGAATTGCCACCGCTTAGAGAACGAAAAGAAGATATTCCTCTTCTGGCAAACTTTTTCCTGGAAAAACATGGCCGGAACAGCGGAAAAAAAATTATCGGATTTTCACAGAAGGTACTTCAGCAGATGTCCCTGAATTCATGGCCGGGAAATATCCGCGAACTGGAAAATATGGTCCAGAGAAGCATCATCACCGCAAAAGACAATATGATCAAAGAAATGGCTTTTCCGAAAATCACTGATCTTCAGCAGGAAAATTCACAGGAATGGCAGGTTAAGACTCTTCAGCAAATTGAAAAAGAACATATCCTGAAGGTTGTTGAAAAATGTAATGGCCGGATTTCAGGAAAGCAGGGAGCTGCAATATTGCTGGGACTTCCATCCACAACACTGATTTCCAAGATGCAGAAATTAGGCATCCATAAGCAACATTATTTTAAAGATAAAGATTAAAATTTTTAAACATTAAAGCTCAGATTCCAGTTCTTTTTTAATTCCCATTTCTATTTTTCCTGATGATAATGCCCAGAAAATCCATAATCCTAAAATAATAACAAGAGCCACTGAGGGAGCTTTGAAAGAACATATCAATGCAATCAAATACACAGGAAATCCAAACAGGTAATTGTTTTGAATTTTCCTGATCGCTACATCGCTGATGCCCGGACGTAAAAGATTTTTATTACGGCTGGCCAGAAACCATAACAGATTATACGCAAGATTGATTAATACAAATATCCCCGTATAAATTGCCACTACAGCTGCGGAAGCTTCTCCATTAAAGAATCTCGCCAGCAAGGAAGTAGGATATGAAACTGCAGAGACGAGAAATAAAATCAGCCCGTTGGAAAACATAATTCCGGAATTCCTGCTGTAAATCTGTTTAAAAATTTTATGATGGTTCACCCACATAATAAAAATACTGAAAAAAGACAGGAAGAATGCTAAAAATGCCGGCCATTGGTTTTTAAGAAAGATGAGCAGATCATTGCTGTTTTTCACAGAATTTTCTTCCGGCATATGAAGATCCAGCACTAAAAGGGTAATGGCAATGGCAAAAACGGCATCGCTGAAGCCTTCGATTCGTACGGTTTCTTTTTCCATAATTGATGTGATTTAATATTAATGTTTATATACAGGATAATGCTTCACTTATTGAATAAGTGAGTTGTTAAAGCTTTTTATTTTACGTTTAATGGTAGTCGCCATCCTTCGACAGGCTCAGGATAATGACCTATTGAATGTGTTAATTGTCACTGCTTATCTGTACCCTTTATCAATTCCCAGTTTTTTCATTTTAGAGTATAAAGTTTGAGGCTGCATTTTTAACAGCTCTGCTGCACCACCAATGCCGGAAACTTTCCCGCCGCTACTTTCGAGTGCATTCATAATGTGTTCTCTTTCCATTTCTTCCATTGATTTTAATACTCCCGAACTGATATCAGATTTTACTTCAGTGTTTTTAGGAAGATCAAAATTTTCAATTTCTGAAGTTTTAGCAAGGAGAACGCTTCTTTCGATAAGGTGTTCCAGCTCCCTGATATTTCCCGGCCAGTAATAACCCAGGAGCTGTTCCATTGCTTTGCCGTTTATTGAATTAATATTTCTCTTAGAAGCTGATGCATATTTTTTAAGGAAAAAATGGGCAAGCAGTTCTATATCTTCTTTTCTTTCTCTCAACGGCGGAAGTTCTACCGGAAATACATTTAAGCGATAATAAAGATCCAGCCTGAATCTTCCTTCTGCGACTTCTTTTTCAAGGGAACGGTTTGTTGCCGCTACAATTCTGACATTCACTTTCAGGGTTTTATTTCCTCCCAGGCGTTCTATTTCTTTTTCCTGAAGGACCCGGAGAAGCTTTACCTGGGAATCCAGAGGAAGCTCACCAATTTCATCTAAAAATATCGTTCCGCCATTGGCCTGTTCAAATTTCCCGATTCTCATGGAATTTGCTCCGGTAAAGCTTCCTTTCTCATGACCGAAAAGCTCGGATTCTATGAGAGAATGCGGAAGAGCAGCGCAGTTTACAATAACAATCGGATTTGATTTACGGTCTGACAGTTCATGCACGGCATGAGCTACTTTTTCTTTTCCGGTACCGCTTTCGCCAACAATAAGAACCGAAGTATCGGTAGGGGCTACTACTGTTATTTTTTCAATCACTTCCTGGAGCGAATCACTTTTACCAATGATTCCTTCTATTTTCTGAGGAGCCGGAACATCTGCAATCCCGGATTTTTTTTCAATATCGTAACGGTATTTTGCGATATCCAGCATCACCATCAGATCACGTTCGCGGAAAGGCTTTACCATAAATCCGTAAGGCTGTGTTTCCTTTACTGCTTCCAGTATTGACTGGTTGGTATTGGCAGAAATGTAGAGAAACGGCAGATTAATTTTTCGCAGTTCCCACGCAAGATCAATTCCTGTGAGGTCGCCTTTCAGGATAATATCAATCAGTACCCAGTCTGGTCTTTTTTCCTGTATTGATTTTCTGGCCTGCTGCACGGAAGAGGCTATTCCCGTCACCTGATAGCCCGCCTTTTTAAGCATGATTTTAAGATCATTGGCTACGATAAATTCATCTTCTACAATTAAAATTTTTTCTTTCATTATTGTCTTACGATATTGATATTCTGATCATCAACATCTGTAGTTTTTCTAAAGTTGACTGTAATTTTTAATCCGTTTCTGCTTTCTAAGGTGAAATTTCCTTCCAGCTGATCGGTAAGTCCGCGCATAAGATTCATTCCGAGAGATTCTGTTTCATCAATATTGAAATCATCAGGAAGTCCAATTCCGTTGTCAGAAATCATCAGTTTGTATTCTCCATTTTCTGATTTTTTAAATGAAACCTGCACTTCTCCTCTTCTGCTGTCCGGAAAAGCATATTTAATGGTATTGTTTACTGCCTCATTAAGAATAAGCCCCAGGGGAACTGCCTGAGCAACATCCAGAAATATTTTATCCACATCCATTACAAAGCTGATATTTTTTTCTGACGAGTAACATTCTTTAATGTAATTGATAAGCTCATAGATATACCATGACATATCAATTGTTGCCAGATTATCAGACTGATAAAGTTTCTGATGGATCAGTGACATGGCATGCATTCTGTGCTGACTGTTCTGAATAGCCATTAAAGCATCTTCATTGTCAAGATATGCAGACTGCGTATTCAGCAGACTGATAACAATCTGTAGATTATTTTTTACCCGGTGATGGATCTCCTTCAGGAGCCATTCTTTTTCACCAAGAAGTTTTTTAAGCTGTTCATTCTGCTCATCGATCTGCTGACGTTTTAGTTCCAGTGTTTTATTCGCCCGGTTTTTAAGCCTTGAACGGTTATACAAAAGCGCTGCAAAAAGGATAAGGACAATGATACTTCCGATAAAAACATATCGCAGAATACTGTCTGTACTGATGCGTGCTTCCTGTAGTTTCCCTTTTTGAGTCAACAGCTGAATATCCTTGTCTTTTTTTTCAGTATCAAACTGAATCTGAAGGCTATTGATCTGCCTGCTTTTTTCACCATTAAAAGCAGAATCCGAATGTTTTTTATACAACTGATAATGTTTAATGGCGTCCAGATATTTACCTTGTGTACTGTCTGCTTTAAACCAAAGCATAAAATTTTGTGCCCGCACCATGTCATTTCCCGTTTTAGCATTTATGGAATCTAACAATTTTACACTTTTATAAAATGCCCGATAATCGTCTTTATACAGACGATACATCGCAAAACTGAGCAATACCGTTGTCTGGCCTCCTCCGTATTCACCGTATTCACCGTAATATTCTATCAGTTTTTTATAATATTTATCCGCATTTTTAAGCTGTCTGAGAGTAGTATACGTGTGAAATAAAATATAATTTTCTCTCATTTCAAATACTTTATCATCAAGCGGATAAAGCTTTTTGTACTCTTTAATGATCGCAATACCTTCATCAAACTTTTTCTGCCGGATCAGCATTGTGGAAATATTGGAAGCAATTAATCTCACCGATGGTTTATCTTTATTCTTTTTCGCGACAACCAATCCTTTTTCCCAATAGTCTAAAGCCAGCTGATTTTTTTTCAGGTAGTAATAAACAAGCCCTATCTGATTATAAATAGAAGCCAGCTCCGTAGAATAATCACCTGCTTTTTCCGCTGTTTTTTCTGCTAAATGTGCATATTTCAGTGCTTCATTATAATTACTTTTCTGGGCTTCTGCAAGAGACAAGAGCTTATACACCGTGTGTATATCTTTGTATTTGGCCGACTGATAAGCTGACAGGGACTGCTTAAGGAGTTTTATCGCCTCATCCGGATTATCTATGACACTATAAAGTTCAGCTAAATCTTTAAGGACCGCTGCTTTCTTAACCAATACACCAGATTTTCCGAAACATTCGATCGCCTTTTTCTTGAGTTCTACCTTAGTTTCAAAACTTCCGGAATCATTGGTATACATATAAGAAAGTTCATTATAGGCATCTCCGGCCTGCTCCTGCATATTTTGAGAAAGAAAATAGTTTAATGACTTTTTCATTTTAGAAATAGCAAGGTCCCATTTTCCTCTGTCTTTATCTATTTTGGCATCCAGAAGCATCACTTTTCCAAGGCTTAGCTTATCATTTAGTTTCAAACTTAGCTTTTGCGCTTGTTTGTTGCTGATTGCGGCACTGTCCAGATCTTTTTTTTTCTCTCCTGCTTTTGTTACATAATATTCTCCCAGCCTGAGGTATAATTTAATTTTTTCCTTATCATTCTGTGAAGAATTAATCTGTTTTGATAACAGATACGGATTCTCCTTCGTCTGGGCTTTCAAAGAAATACTTAAAAGAACAAAAACCAATGGTAAACGGAATATCGCTACCGGAGATTTAATAAAAAAATAAGGATTGGACTTCATTTGCTAAAGATAATTGATTATCAAATCTAATCTAAATTTTAAACTCTGAATTGTTACGATGGTAAAAATAACAGATCAGCATTCCTATTCCCGGAGCAATCAGTGTTATCAACCCGAACTGCTTCCCCGCAAAAGCTCCCAGGAAACATCCGGTAAGAAAGCCAAAGATGGTTATCATCTGTTTTTTCAGGCTGGTTATGGCATCAGGATTTTTGAAACCGTTTTTTAGTAAATTTCCGAAATCCAGAGAGGCCTGCGTCACATTTCCCGTCATCATGGTAGTTGGCCCGTAAGTTTCTTTAGCGTAAAGCTTTCCGAATGCATTTTGCAACCCCATCGCAAATACGGTGGCCATCACTACGGCATACATCATCCATTTTTCAAAAATTCCCAGATACGTAAATACGGCTACAAAAATTCCGCTTAGAAGCAGCAACAAACCTTCCCAAAACATAATAAAATAATGATTGGTAAATCTGTATGCCATTCTTCCGCCTGTAATCACAGCCATAATGAATATGGGGAAAGTCAGCAGTTTCACCCATGCATTCAGCTCAGATCCTTTTATCAGCTGATAGGCAAACACAATAAAGTTACCGGTCACGTGTGCGGAAAAAATAGAATCTGCTGAAACAAAGGTTACCGTATCGCAATACCCTGCAATCATGGTCAGCAGCAGAGTTACCCAAGCTATATTTGATTTGGTCTCCATAAGGTTATTTTAAATGTGAACGCAGCATCCAGGCCATTTTCTCATGAGTTTCCATTAAACCTGTGATATAATCGCTGGTTCCCGCATCATGAAATTCAGAAGCAAAATTATTGATATTTTCTCTAAGATGAATTAAAACACTTTCATGATCAGAAAGAAGTTCTTTGATGTAAGTAAAACTGTCATTAGCATCAAGATGATGTTCCGAAAGATGTGTTAATTCAAGATATTCTCTCAGAGTAGCCGGTGCATAATGTCCTAAAGTTCTTATTCTTTCTGCAAGGCCATCGATCATTTCATCTAATTGTTGATACTGGGCTTCAAAAAACAGATGTTTGTTGTAAAAATCTGCGCCTTCCACATTCCAGTGGGCTTTTCTTGTTTTGGTGTACAGCACGAATTCGTCTGCCAATACTTTTACCAATACTTCAGCAACTTTTGCTAAATTTTCATTTTTAATTCCAATTGAAGTTTTCATTTTCTTAAAGTGTATTTAATAAGTAATAATCAAGTGAATATGTTCCTGCACCTAAAGCAAGAATTAACAATAAAGATAAGGTGTACATGAAAGGAACATCCCGTACTTCCAGAGAATCTTTTCTGTGAACTACGAAATATCCGATAGCTGTCACGCCAATTGTTGGAAGTACCGCGAGCCGCGTTCCCAAGCCGAGAATAATTAAAAAAGGTACTACCAGATCGGCAAAAGAAGCTACGAGGGCATTCAGCTTTGTTGGCAGTCCCAAAGGATTAGGAATGACTTCCTTTTTTCCGTTTTCCAGTCTGAATTTTTTCAGTCCGTGTACTCTGAAGAGTTCAAATCCCAGCAGTATTCTGAAGGCCAACAACGATACGTTATTAAATGATGATCCTACATCTGAATGGAGAATCTGTTGTATAATTTCCATAATTTTAATTTAAAAAGCAAAACATGAACATCCTAAAGCTCCCCAAAACGCATGATAATTATTAACGGGAAGATTACTCATCCTTGCCTGATCATGATTGTGGGAATGAACACCACAACTTCCTGCACAACTGTGAATCTGGGAAGTCAGCGGTACTTTATGTGCTGACTTTGAATTCTTTTCAATTTCCTTCTGAGTGTGTCCTCCTACAGGATAATAGCCGTTATACAGATTCGTCGGCGACCATTCCGGAAGAATGGGAACAGAAGGTGGCGCAAATGATGAAAATTCTCCTTTTGCGTAAACAATATTACCGTCTACCATCGTCATTTCAGCTTCAATATTTTTAATATCTTCTTCATCGATGGTGAAATAATCCTTATCAAGAACTGCCAGATCGGCAAACATTCCTACTTTGATATCTCCTTTTTTATGATGCTCCTGAGAAAACCAAGCGCTTCCTTTGGTATAAAGTTCAAGCGCTGTCCTTCTGTCCAGCCTTGATTCCTGATACAGCTGAAGACCGCCAACCGTTTTACCGGCTGTTAACCAATACATAGAAACCCAGGGATTATAGCTGCTCACTCTTGTGGCATCAGATCCTGCTCCTACAGGTACTTCCATGGCAATCATTTTCTTTACCGGCGGTGTATTTTCTGCAGCTGCTGAGCCATAACGATCGGTAAAATATTCTCCCTGATAGGCCATTCTGCTTTGTATGGCGATGCCACCACCAAGATTTTTGACTCTTTCAATATTTCTTTCGCTGATCGTTTCCGCATGATCGAAAATCCATGGCAGCCCATTGAATGGAATTTCCTGATTGATCTTTTCAAAAACATTTAAAAACCTGGAGATACTTTCATCATAGGTAGCATGCAGCCTGAAAGGCCAACGATTTTCAACGAGCAAACGAACAACCTTTTCGAGTTCTTCCTCCATATTTTCCGGAAGATTGGGTCTTGGCTGCAAAAAGTCTTCAAAATCTGTCGCAGAGAAAACCAACATTTCCCCGGCACCGTTGTGACGGTACATGTCGTCACCCTGATAGAGTTTTACCGTATCAATCCATTCACTGAAATCCTCAAACTCATGTTTTGGTTTTTGTGTGAATAAATTATAGGCAATTCTTACTGTCAGCTGTTTCTTCTGATTCAATTCATTCACCACCTGGTAATCATCCGGGAAATTCTGAAAACCTCCGCCGGCATCAATAACACTCGTTATTCCAAAGCGGTTGAGCTCTTTCATAAAGTGTCTTGTAGAGTTCAGCTGATGTTCGTAAGAAAGCTTGGGACCTTTAGCCAGTGTTGAATACAAAATCATGGCATTTGGTGTTGCGATAATCAATCCTGTCGGCTCTCCATTAGAATCACGTTCGATCTGTCCTCCGGGAGGAGCTGGTGTATTTTTAGTATATCCCACTGCTTTCAAAGCAGCCCTGTTCATCAATGCTCTGTCATAAAGATGGAGAATAAAAACAGGAGTTTCAGGCGCAATCGCATTAATCTCTTCCAGTGTTGGCATTCTTCTTTCCGCAAACTGAAACTCTGACCAGCCACCAACGACACGCACCCATTGCGGAGAAGGCGTACGGTCTACCTGCTCTTTCAGCATACGCAATGCATCGGCGAGTGAAGGCACGCCGTCCCATCTTAATTCAAGATTATAATTCAGTCCGCCGCGAATCAAATGAATATGCGAATCATTAATTCCCGGCACCACTCTTTTCTTTTTAAGGTCGATGATTCTGGTCTTTTCACCGACAAACTGATCAGTCAATCCGTCATTTCCTACTGCGATAATTTTTCCATCTTTAATGGCAACTGCTGAAATATCCTGAGCTTCATTGCTGAAACTGTGGATTTTTCCGTTATATAAAATAAGATCTGCTGTCATGGTTATTTAGCATTAAGTTGATCAATCGCCTCTTTAATTCCGCCCCCGGCAACCGTAAAAAATGAAGGGCCGGCCAATAAGATCAGCTTTTTCACGGTCATTTTTTCTGATACATGCTGAGTATTAAGGTAAGCCTGAGCGCGGTAGGCATCAAATGCGCCTAACACTACATTTCCGGCAACAAGTGCTGTAGGAGAATCAATACCGGCATCCTTAATGTCACTGGCAAATGAAACGGTCTGAACTTTCAGTCTTAATGCTTCTCTCATGGCTACGCTTCCAACTTTTTTCATTAATTCCGCATCGAAATTATTTCTGTCGCCAAGCCCGATGAGCAGGAGTTTTTTAGAACCCATACTTCCTTTCGGAGGATCCATCAGTAATGTTTCTAAAGCATAGCCTTTGAATTTTCCGGTCTTTCTTACTTCTGTGATGATTCCTTTTAATGCCTCATCTAAGTGTACCATTCCGTTAAGTTCTGCAGGAAGTGCCGGAGATTTAAAAATATCACCTTCCGTATATTCAAAAATGCAGGCAATCTGGAGATCTGCCACCGCTGCAGAAGGACCGTTCACCAGACCTTCAATGGTCACGCCATCTACTGTTCCCCATACTTTCTTTGTGCCGACAGCCGTTTTTGCGTCTGCTGTTTGTTGAGCCGAAACATAATTTGTTATTGAACCTCCTACAAGTACTGCAACAAGCAATACTTTTGAGATTCCGAAATATTTTGATATTATATTTTGCATAATAAGTAGTTTTAGTGATTTACCTTTTAAACTAATTTGATTTTAACCGCAAAAGAGACAAAAGATTATTTTAAAGTTTAGATAAACAAAGCTCTCAAAAGAATAAAAATCAAAGATTTTTAAATACTATTGTGGTTAAATAGAAAGTTTATTTTTTTTAAGTGATAATTAAAATTTAAAGCCTAAACGGATATTATAAAACACGCCGCTTTTAGCTCCGGGAATAATGTCTTCAATGAACGCTCCTTTCCTGAAATACTGGATACCGCTTACCAATGCCATATATTTGTTAAAACTGTACGTAAAATTGGTTAAATATGCCGTCCCGATATATCTTTTATCAGAGCTGCTGCCCGGACGATTCAGGGCTCCGCTCGGTCTGTAGACCCCATCCTGAAGAGAATATCGCCAGTTGAACACAACATCTGCCTGCATTTTAAGCTTTGAAGAAAGATCTAACGTAACGTAAGGATGAATATCAATAAGATTCACTGGTCCAACCTGCGGACTGAACCCGAAATACCCGCCTTTCGGATACAGAGGATTAAAGGTCTGAAGCGTATTGTCATCTTTGGAACGGTCTCCCGAGATATAATCATTGCGGAGATTAATGCTGGGTTTAAACTTTATATTTTCAAATAAATATCCGAGATCTACCGAGCCTGTCCATGCGCGAATCGCTTTATCCCCGAAAGTTCCGAACTGGTAGGCGGCTTCCAGGTTGTAGATGAATCCACCGCCGTATTTCCAGAAACGTGCGCCAAGCGTATGTCGTTTTTCTTTGGCAATTCCTGCTTCGAAAACCGCATTATCCCTGCGGATTCCCAGATAATACATATCCAGATTCCCGGCTTTCTGAAAGATGATTTTAGAATAAGCTCCCCAAAGATTAAGCTGTTTAGATATTGTATTATCAAAAACTCCGGCATTAATGCTGTCTGCCATCATCGCAAATGCATCCACCGAAAAATTCTTTTGGGAATACATCAGTTTAGCTCCGGTAAATGAAAGCCTGACATTCGGACCTTCCCTTACTGAGATCAGCCTCCCGGAACCGTAATCCAGTTCCTGTCTTCCTACACGAAAAACGAGATTTTTATCCTGGCTTTTAAAAGCTTTAACATCAACAAAGAGATTCTGAATATTCAGCTCATCTTCGTCGATTCCTCGTGGACCATTTTTTCTTCCGTTCTGCAAGGCACTGCGCACTTGTGAAAATATTCTGACACGTTCTCCCAAATGAAGATCTGCATGAAGATCATACCGTTGGAGGAAAAAGTTATTGTGTCCGAGATTGAGTCTGCCCCAGTCTTCATTGTTGAAATCTACATATTCATACCGTGCTTCTCCCCCGAAAGATAAATAGATATTTTTCTCATTATTAAGCGGGAGAAATTTCACCTTATTATAAAAAGTGTCTGAAGAATCTTTGAGATATTCATAGTTTTCATCGTATCGCAACAGCTTAAAAGACTGCGCAGAGATCTTTCCCGAAAACAAGATAACCATTAAAATTCCGGAGAGGCAGGATATGAAATATGAAGACTTCAACATTTTAATTTTAAATATTAATGATTCAGCATATTGTGAGCATAGTGAATTCCCAGTCCGTACGATCCTCCGTACTTTTTCATCAGGTCGGTTACCGCTACATAAGTTTCCTGACGGGCCCAGTCTCTCTGAAGCTCCAACAGATACTGTACAGAAGTTACAGGTTTCACACCGGCGTGGATCATACGTTGTATAGCTCTTTCATGAGCTTCATCGCTTACATCGCCGCAGGCATCTGTAATGACATATACATCATAATTTTCTTCCAGCGCAGACAAGGCTGGACCTACGATACATACCCCTGTCCATAAACCTGCAAGAACAAGTTTCTGTTTTTGAGTCCCTGTAATGGCTTTGTAAGCCGCTTCATCTTCCCAGGTATTCATGGTAGTGCGATCGATATAATTTGAGGCTTCCATAGGATAGGCTTCCTGAACTTCAGGAAATGCAGGACCCGAAAAACTTTGTTCGGCAACGGTTGTTACAACGGTAGGAACATTGAATATTTTTGATGCTCCGCAAATGATGGCGACATTATTTCTTAATTCGCTGATGGCGATACTTTTTGTGGCAAATGCCATTTGTCCTTCAAAATCAATCAGTACCAATGCGTGATTCTCCGGTGATAATAAGTTTGTAGATGGTTTCATAAAAGTTTATTTTGGTTAAATATGTATTTAAATCTTAAAAAAAATTGCCCGCAACTTCAGCCACAGGCAATCGGGGCTAATTATTGTTTTAAAAACTTAAGGAGTTCTGCGTTGAATTTATCCTTTTCTTCCAGGAATAATGCGTGTCCGCTGTTTTCAAAAGGAATTAAGGTAGATCCTTTGATGGCTTTGTTCATTTGCTCTGCTAAAGCATACGCCACAATCCGGTCCTGTTTTGCCTGCATGATAAGCGTTGGAATTTTAATTTTCGGCAGGTCACCTCTTAAATCTTCATCCCGTAAAGCGATTAATGCCTGTTCCATGGCATATGCCGATGACTGCATTTCGATTCCGCCTAACCAGGCACCAATACCCGGTGAAACAGAAGTTGGAGATAAAACGAATCTTTCACCAATGGTGTTCAGTAATCCAGGTCTGTCTACGCTGACAAGGTCTACCCATTTGGTGATTTCTTCTTTGGTAAATAATGGATAAGGATAATCCGGTTTTTTGGTATGAACAGGTGCAGCAGCAGCGAATAAAGCTAATTTGCTAACGTGAGCAGCGTTATATTTTGCCACGTAATGCAAAGCAATAGCACCGCCCATTGAGTGCCCGCCTAATGTAGCATCTTTGATATCCAATTTGTCTAAAACCGTTTTAATATCAGAAGCAAACTGGTCGTAATTGTATTTTCCGTATGGTTTATCCGATTGTCCGAATCCTCTCAAAGTAATCCCGATTACACGGTATCCTGCCTTGATTAAAGGAAGATACTGATATTCCCATGAAGCGTCGCTCACCGGATATCCGTGAATTAAAACAACCGGTTTTCCTTCACCTAGGTCGGTTACGTGAAGCCTTACATTGGGCTCAACTTCGATGTATTCTGCTCTTGCCTGGGTAGTAGTCTGTGCTGCATCCTGGGATTGATTTTCTGATTTGCTTGCCTTTGTGCAGGAAACAAACATAAGGGCCGATAAAACAGCAACTGCGATAATGGGTTTAGTTTTTTTCATGATAAAATATTTTAAAGGTTATATTTATTTCCCTGAGTAATGCCAAAAAACAACCTAAAGATTTAAAATATTGATTTATAATACATTAAATAAAACCCAGAATAGAATATTTTACGTAATACCGTAAATTTATTAACTCCTTATTCGCTTTAATAAAGAATTGTGTATTCCTGAAAAAGAAATTGAGCTCGAATTTGTGTAAAGTTTATTTTTAAATTTTGGTTAAAACCGAATGTAGTGTTTGGTAGAGAAAAGCGGGCTAAGCACGCCCCTATTGAATTGAGGATATTTTTTAATTTTGAAGCATCTTTACATTATATAAAAGCGGGTTCCTGAGTTTTTACCGCATTTCGATCCATTAAAAATATTTCCAAACAGGTTCCGGACCTATCGAGAGACGTTGTTTATTGGTCCGGAGGCGTTATTTACCGTAACAGATAGGTCGTATAACCTCTCAGACCATGTTAGTAAGGTATCTGGCGGGGTTCAGGACGTATATTTTGGGGTTGTATAACGTATTGCGAAACGTTGTTCACCTATCTGCACACGTAATTTGATGATCTGGAGATGTTTTTCACCGCAACAGATAGGTTGCATAACCTATCCGACGACATTTAGTAACCTGTCCGGCGGGGTTCAGGACGTGTATTTCGGGGTTGTATAACGTATCGCGAGACATAGGTTTATCTGTCCGGAAAGGTTTCACATTCATCACGACCTATTTCAGAATACTTCGGATGAGTAATTCTCGATAATATATGGGTTTCCACAGCCATCTGGTGGCATAGTATAATGATCCGGTAAGGTAAATAATGTGTCTTTTGGGGTTGTTTAACCTGTTGCGATACGTTGATTATCACTTTAGAAGCGTTATATAAAGATCCGGAGCATTAAAAAACGTCATCGATTAGCCTGAATACCTGCCCGTAATATTACGGAGTGTCATCGGTTCATTATTTTAACTGTTCAAATATGATTTAAACCTGCTGAATTATGCCTCCACTTCGACCAAGGAGGTAGTTTTAGATTTTTTAAACATTTGAAAAAGAAAAATATTCCAAAGAATAAGTTCATAGCCATAGACCGTATCTTCCACAGGAATAGTTAATATTCTGATCCCCATAAACTCTTCGGGATTGTAGTTTACGATGGGAGATTCCAGTCCGGTGCCTGTCAATATTCCGTTGACCATCAGAAAACCCGGCATTAGAAGAAGGTAAACGAAAGAAACTTTTCCGATCCATCTTACTTTCAATAAAAATTTTAAAATAAAAAGGCTACACGCTGTTGACAGAAAAGTAATAAAGGTATAAATCTTTTCCCTGAACCAGAATGCAATACATAAAGCAATAATAATACTTATTATTACAAAAATTTTCTCCGGAAGCGGCTTCCAGTCGAGTTTAAAAAATTTATCCAAACAGAAATAGGTAAAAAGACAGGCAAAAGGAATACAGATAAAGAAAAGCAGCTCTTCCAGGGGAAGTCCGGCAAAACGTATTCCTAAAAGATATTGGTCATTGAACCACCACACTCCTATTTTTGTAAACCACGCATCCCAGGCAACAAATACCACTCCGACAATTAATGAAGCAGCTAAAAAAGCACCGAAATACCTGTTGAATTTAATCTTATGATGAAATGAAAAAATAAAACAGACGATGACCGTAAAAAAATTAATAAGAAGATAGGTATATTGCTGCATCTATTTATTTTTATTAAAATATAATTTAAAATATTTTACAGGCACCCAAAGAAAACCGAAACACTCCCCCTTCTCCTTTCCGATATGCTTATGATGCTGTTTGTGTGCTCTTCTGATAGCAAGTAAATACGGGTTTTGTGTATCACGTAACAATTTTATCCGCTGATGAATAAAAATATCATGTACAAAAAAATAGGCCATCCCATAAAGGGCAATGCCTATCGCTATATAGAACCAGTAATTAAATCCCTGAACAGTCCCGTAATACATCAAAAGAATAGTCGGAACTGCAAAGATTACAAAAAAGTAATCGTTTTTTTCCATATGGCCGTCATTGCTGTGGTCATGATGGTCTTTGTGCAGAGACCATAAAAATCCGTGCATAATATATTTGTGTGTGAGCCAGGTTATTCCTTCCATCACAAAAAAAGTTGCTACTACAATGAGAAAATTCATTTTTTAGTTGTATTTATTAATCTTAAAATAAAGAAGTTTTGTACTGAACATAGCAGCTCATCATTAAAGAAATTTTCGCGCCGTTGGATATTCTTATTCTTCCGTTTAATATATTCTGGGCAGATTTTCTTTTGATTTTCCTGAATAAGGATATGTAATATCTGTATGCAAGATACACCCCGAATCTAGAGGAAGGCGGAAGCATTTTAATACCGATCAATGCCTGTCTGAATTCTTCTTCAATTTCTTTTTCAATTGATGATTTCACATTGTTGTCAAAGTATGTCATGTCCAGTCCCGGAAAATAAACCCTTCCCAACGTGTAATAATCGTCCTTCATATCCCGTAAAAAATTTACTTTCTGGAAAGCCGATCCTAAAATCATAGCATATGGCTTAAGCTTTTCGTACTGTTCCTTGTCTCCATTTACAAAAATCTGAAGACACATTAATCCCACCACTTCTGCAGATCCCAATATATACTCTTTGTAAAGATCCGAATTATAATCTATTTTCTGAAGATCCATTTCCATACTTTTCAAAAACTGATGAATAAGGCTCTCATCAATATCATATTGATGGACGGTTTCCTGAAAAGACTGGAGAATAGGATTTAGAGAAATCCCGTCTTCCAATGCATTAAAAGTATCTTTTTTAAACTTACGGAGCAGCTTTTCTTTGTCATAATCATGGAAGCTGTCTACAATTTCATCAGCCAGACGTACGTATCCGTAAATAGCATAGATAGGATTTCTGATAGCGGAAGAAAGAGCAAGGATTCCCAGCGAAAAACTGGTGCTGTACTGTTTTGTGGTCTCTTTACTTACTTTGAAAGAAAGTTCGTCAAATAATTTTTTCATAGCAATCAATTTTTTATGGCTTCTGTTGCAGCTATTTTTCCTGATATGATGGAAGGCGGTACGCCCGGTCCAGGTACGGTAAGCTGCCCTGTATAAAATAAATTTTTTATTTTTTTGTTTCTGAGTGAAGGTTTTAAAACGGCGGTCTGAGATAAAGTGTTGGCAAGCCCGTAAGCATTTCCTTGATAAGCATTGTAATCTTCCTTAAAATCTTTTACGCAATAGCTTTTTTTATAGTCAATTTTCAGCAGGAGATCGGTTGCTCCTGTATGTTTTTCGAGCCTGAGAATCATTTCCATAAAATACATTTCTCTTATTTCTTCAGAATCTTCAATTCCCGGAGCTACGGGCATTAGCAGGAAAACATTTTCACAATTTTCGGGAGCCATGTCCGGATCTGTTTTTGAAGGACAGCAGGCATAGAATAATGGTTTAGTAGGCCACTTTTTATCTTTATAAATTTCATGGGTATGAAGTTCCAGATCGTTTTCAAAAAACAAAGTATGATGTTTAAGGTTCGGGATTTTTTCTTTAAACCCGAGATAATAGATGAGACAGGAAGGAGCAAAAACACGTTTCTCCCAATAACTTTCATCATAATTCCTGAATTCTTCCGGTAAAAGTTTTGTTTCCGTGTGATGATAATCTGATGATGCAATAATTACGTCAAAATCAATCTGTTTCTGATTGACCGTCAGCGAAGAAGCCTCTTTTTGATTAATATTAATTTTTTCAACATCCGCATTTACATAAAAACGGGTTCCCTGCTCTTCAGCAATATTTTTCATTGCCTCTATAATTTTTGAAAAACCGCCCATTGGATACCATGTCCCTAACTTATATCCTCCGTAGTTCATTAAACTGTACAACGCAGGAATATCCTTTGGAGCAGCTCCCAGAAAAATAACAGGGAACTCCATTAAAACAATCAGTTTAGGATTATTGAAATATTTTCTTACAAAACGCTGAAAATTGGTGAGGAGATCCAGTTTCAGTGCGCTTTTGGCTATTTTCGGAGATACGAATTCAAACCAGGAGTGGCATGGCTTATTCACAAAATCCTGCATCCCGACCTCATATTTATACTGTGCATCTTTCATAAATGCATACAGTTTTTTTCCGGCTCCGGGTTCTGTTTTTTCAAACAGTTCTTTCATTTCTTCATAGTTGTGAGGAATATTCATGGTGCCGTCTGAAAAAACCATTTCAAATTGCGGATCCAAAGGAACAAGCGTATAGAAATCTGTGGCTTTTTTACCAAAATCATTAAAAAATGATTCTATAATATCGGGCATCCAGTACCAGCTGGGCCCCATATCAAATGTGTAGCCGTTATCTGTTGTAAATTTTCTGGCTCTTCCTCCAATGCTGCCGTTCTTCTCAAAAAGATGAACTTCATGGCCTTCCTTTGAAGCATATGCCGCAGCCGAAAGTCCTGAAAATCCAGATCCTATTACCGCAATCTTTTTTTTCATAGTTAATTTTTAAATGAATGTTCTTCGTAAACTGTTTTAATAAGATCTTTACTGTCAATATTTTTTGAGAAAATAGGATAATGAAATCGATCTAACTTATTAAGCATTCTGATAAGCTCCATTTTTTCACTGTAGGTAAGATTTCCTGAAACAATATCCGTAGCCTGCCGAATCTTTGTCATCTGTTTTTCAAGTGCTTCATTACCTTTTTCAGAAATTTTTATCAATTTATTTCTTCGGTCTATATCAGATTCTGTCTGCTCAATCCAACCATTCTTAAGCAATCTGGTGATAATGAGCATTCCTACAGGCTTATCATGAATATTCTTTTTAATAAGCTCCATTTTGGTCATTTGTCCAAAAGCTCTGAGATTAATAAGATAAATAAAATCTTCCTGTGTCACAAAATCAGAATCCGAAATGGCAGATTTCGAATAGTTTTTGGCATATCTGTTCAAATGTAGCAGTAAAGTAGTAATAGCGCTTTCAGGAGATCTTCCTTTTTCTTTTCCTTCCCAATAAGGCTCGTCTATTTGTGAATTTCCTGAGGATGTGCGATCGCAAACCCATTCTTTAAAACCATTGATATCAGCAGTATAATACTGTTTATCATTTTCTTTTTCAAACTTTTCGAGAAGATCAATGACTTCTTTTGTCATTCTGTAATTCATGATATTGAATTTTTATATAAATATACTAATTTTTTAGATCTTAGTACAATAATATACTATCATCATTTTTTATGCCAAAAAACTTTTAAAAAAAAATTTAGAAAGTCCCTAAACAAGGCATGTTTATTGTAACCTACAAAGGACACCAATTAAAAATTTAATATGAACAACGAAAAAACAGTATCAGTACTAAATGATTTACTGAACATCACGAACGACAGAATTGAAGGATTTTCTAAAGTAGAGGACAAAGTATGGGACACCCATTCTGCTCTGAAAAATGATTATGACCAAATGGTATCACAGTCTCAGACTATGAAATCTGATCTTATCAGGCTTATTAATGAAAAAGGAGGTGAGGCTGACAATTCAACAAGTACCGCAGGTGCCGTGCACAGAGCATGGATCGACATCAAAAATTCTTTTACCGGTAACAAAGATGAGTCTACCCTTGAAAATGTTGTATTTGGGGAAAAAGCGGCAATCAATGCTTATGAGGATGCTTTAGAAAGCGGAGATCTTTGTCCGGAAAGTTCACAGGTGGTTTCTGATCATCTTCATCATTTGAAATCTTCTTATTCAAGATTTGAAAATCTGGAAGAATTAAGTTAATACCTACTGTTTCAGTAATATTAGAAATAAGAGAACTCTTTTTAGGGTCCTCTTATTTTTGTTTTAATATTCAAGAAATTAAATTTAAAGATTTTAAAATGGAAACTAATCTTAATTTCTTAGAATTTTAAAGATATAATTTTTTAAAGCATTAACAACTTAGTTTCTGCTTTTATAGTGTATGGTAGAAAGATTTTTAAGTACTTCTGCGCTTTGTTCCGGAGTTATATCTCTTTGTGCTTCGGCGAGCATTTCATAACCCACCATGAATTTTTTAACCTCTGCATTACGAAGAAGCGGCGGATAAAAATGCATGTGGAAATGCCATTCGGGATGTGAAATTCCATCAGTTGGAGATTGGTGAATTCCTGCAGAATATGGAAACGAAATTTCAAAAAGATTATCATATTTAATGGTAAGATCTTTTATTATTTCGGCCAAATCATATTTCTCGTCTTCTGAAAACTCAAGGATATTTCCGGCTTTCCTTTTGCTGATGATCATCGTTTCATAAGGCCAAACCGCCCAAAATGGAACCAAAACAACGAAGCTTTCATTTTCAAGTACCATTCTTTCACCGGATTCAAGTTCTTTTTTAAGGTAATCTTCCAACAGTGATCTTCCGGATTTTTCAAAATAGTTTTTAAGATTTTCCTGAGTTTTTACCACGGCAGTCGGAATCGACGATTGAGCCCAGATCTGACCATGCGGATGAGGATTACTGCACCCCATGATCTGCCCTTTATTCTCGAAAATCTGTACATGATTAATGAATTCTTTACTTCCGAGTTCATCATACTGCTGCTGCCAGACGTCAATTACCTCTTTAATAGCGTCCTTTTCCATTTCAGGCAAAGTAAGGCTGTGATTTTCAGAAAAACAGATTACTCTATTAATTCCTCTTTCAGGTTTTATGGAAAAAAAATCTGAATTGTTAACAGAAAAATCCACCTTATCGCTGAGCAAAGATCCGAAGTCATTGTCGAAGACATAGACCCCCTGATAGTCGGGATTTTTTTCACCGTTTGCCCTTTCATTTCCCGGGCAAAGGTAGCATCCGGAATCATAAGCCGGCAATTCTTCCTGAACCGTTTTTTCGGTCTGTCCCTGCCATGGTCTGTTGGAGCGTTGCGGAGAAACCAGAATCCATTCGTCGAGAAGCGGGTTGTATCTTCTGTGAGGGTGTTTTTTACTGTCAAATTCTACATTCATTGTTGGTATATTCTTTTATTCCTTCGGAAATTTTAACCTGATACACTTTTAGCTGAATATTGAATTCAGCTTCGTATTTTTCACGGATTCTGCTGATTACATTTTCAACACAATCTTCTTTGATAAGATTGATACTGCAGCCGCCAAATCCGCCTCCCATCATTCTTGCCCCGATAACGCCTTTTTCCTGTAAGGTCTGCTCCACCAGAAAATCAAGTTCATTACAGCTTACCTCAAATTCATTGGAAAGTCCGGAATGGGTTTCGGTAAGCAATTTTCCGAGACGTGCGGCATTATTTTCAGAAAGTGCAACAGCAGCCTGCTCTACCCTTCCGATTTCTTTCAGGAGGTAGAAACATCTTTTGTATGAAATTTCTCCTATTTCTTCGCGCACTGCATCAAGCATATCTACACTGAAATCCCGGAATTTTGTAATTTCCGGAAACTTTTTCCAAAGTGCATTTTTTCCGTTGTCTACCTCTCTGCGCCTGTCATTATACCCGGAATTAAGATGCGTATGCTTGACACAACTGTCAAATAAAACCAGGCTGTAGCCTTTGAGATCCGCGTTAAAATATTGATGATCCAGCGAGTGACAGTCGAGCATGATGACTTTTTCCTCTTTTCCGAAAACGGACGCAAACTGATCCATAATTCCGCACTTTACTCCGACAAAAGTATGTTCCGACTTCTGGCCAATCAAGGCGAGTTCTTTTTTAGAAAAACCGAGGTCAAAAATCTGGTTGAGAATATAGGCGAAACCACATTCCAGAGCGGCTGATGAAGACAACCCGGAACCCATAGGAATCGTGCTGCTGAAAGCTATATTCAATCCTCCAGTTATTTTTCCTTCTTCCTGAATGGCATTGAAAACCCCAAGTAAATAATTGACCCACGTCTGCGAAACCGGCGATTGTTTTTCTTTCACGTTAAAACTGAAACTGTCGTTAAAATCTTTCGCAAAAAAAGTACAGATATCAGAATTTTCTGCCTTTTCAACAGCAAAACAGATATATTTATCAATGGCTGCCGGTAAAACAAAGCCGTCACTATAATCTACATGTTCACCGATAATATTTATTCTTCCGGGAGAAAGGAAAATATGCTCCGGTTGAGTTTGAAAGGCTTTTCGAAAAGCCTCTTTCGTATTATTAATTAATTTTTCCTGGATCAAAATAAGAGTATTGTAATGAATTTTATAAGTGTTAAATGTACACGTATATTTCAAATAAAACAAGGTTGTTTTTTTAAAATTATTCCATAAAATAATTAAATTCTTTACGGTATTGTGACGGGCTTTTCTTAATGTATTCTTTAAACGTTTTATTAAAATAGCTGAAATTGTTGAATCCGGATTCAAAACAGACTTCGGTAATGCTTAACGGCTGTTCCGCAAGGAGTTTCAGCGAATGGGTAATCCGGTATTCATTGACAAACTGGGTAAATGTTTTATTGGTAATTTTCTTAAAATAACGGCAAAACGATGGCACTTTCATATTGGCAAGATCCGCTATTTCTTCCAGCGTGATCTGTTCTTTAAAGTGGTCCTTCACATAATTAAATATATGGTTGATTCTCTCATTATCCTCCACTTGTGTCTGTAGATAATATTTCCCGGCATTCAGTATTCTGTAATCCTGTGTGGTGGCAAGTTCATCTAATATTTCCAGGAAGTTCAGCAGCTTGTTGAGCGATGACATTTCGTGCATATCAGCAATTTTCTTACCCACTGTTTTTTTTATATTTTCGTTAAAAACAATTCCGGCTTTTGATTTTTCAAGCAGGGCAGAAATCCGCTGCATTTCAGGAGTTTCCCAAATATTTTCTCCTAAAAAATCCGGCTTGAACTGGATGACCATTTCGTAATCATTATTGGTATTTTCGTTGGTAAGTCCGCAATGTGGAAGATTGCTGCCGATCAATACGAGATCTCCATCCGAAAAATAGGAGATATTACTCCCGATCTGTCTCTTTCCGGAACCTTTGCAAACAAATATTAGTTCTACTTCCGGATGATAATGCCAGACGTGGGATTTTATATTTTCATTACGCTGAAACTTCAGACTTGTAAAACTGCTTCCGATATTAGGTTTTATGGCTTCAAAAGCAGGATTGGCATGTTTCATATGCTGTTCAATTAATTATATGTAAAATTAACAATTAATATTTAATTAATATAACAATTAGGTTAATATTGTACATATATGTGAAAATTGTATTGTAGAATTGAAAGAGGATCTGCTGTAGATTTGCAGTATAAATTATTGATAACAAAAAACTTGTCATTATGAATACATTTTTAAAATCTACATTTCTTGCAGGATTCTTATTAATCTCAGCAAGCCTGATGAGTAAAGACAGAGACTTTTCTATTGCTTTAGGAACGGTGAGTGCAAAAACAATAAACTTTGAGATATCTAATGCTAAAAATGTTTCATTGTTTGTATATAACGATATAGACGGCGAAATATTTTCTGAAAAACTTGATGCGGAAAACGTTATTTCAAAATCTTACGATCTTAAGGAACTTTCTACAGGTACTTATTATCTAGTGGCGGAATCTGAAGGAAAAGTTGAAAAATACAGAATCAGCATTAACAAAGATAATGTGATGGAAGTTGATAAAACCCCTGTAAGTGTTATCAACAAACCGGAATATACTGTTTCAGGTAACTTTGTAAAACTTCATATGTCTGCTGTAAAAAATCCTGTAATGATTTCTGTAACAGATTTTTCAGACAACAACTATTACACAGCAACCAAGCAGTCTGAAAACGGAGATCTGAATGTTACTTTTGATCTGGACAAAAATACATCAGAAAATTACATTATCCGGGTAGAAGAAAACGGAAATGTTTTTAATAAGATCATTTCATTAAAATAAAGAACATTTAGTGTAATACTAATTATTCCATATACTAATTATTATATAGTTATTCCGATTAATACCGGATAAAATTTCAAGTACAGTTATTTTTTATAAGGCAACTCTTCTTTCAAATACAGAAAAGAGTTGCCTTATTTTTAATTATGGTGGCCCATATTCAGTTTGATTTTTTTCAAATCTTCCAGCTTATGCACAGGTCTTTCAATATCATACGGGATAGGCATTTCAGAGAAAGTCTGGAAATATAATAGACAAGCATCTTTCCACCAGACAGCATCTTTCGCCTGGATTTTTAGTTTCGACTGTACTTCCGTAAACCTTTGTTCGTCGATATAAGGTTTCATCGTGTCCCAGAGTTTCTGGTAATCCCTCACCTTATGAACTCCTGAATCATATTTGTAGCAAAGTTCTTCCCATAATGTTTTCCCATCTTTCATTTTATACTCCCACGGAACATGATGAAACCAAAGGATAAGATTTTCCGGACACGTTTTAATATTTCCATAAATGTCATTTAAAGGAGGAAAATATTGTGAAACCGCGTTACTTCCTGTTACGGTTCTGTCAAATCCTACTCCATTTTTATCGGCCTGATGATAATATACCGGCGACCAGTCGGGTCTACCGCCTTTGTAATCTCCCCAAGGTTCGGGACCGTAATGATGTCCTCCTGCGAAAATATGATGAAGTCCTAAGGGCATCATGTAGTCAACAACCGTTTCCCTTGAAGTAAGCATCATTTCTTTCACCGGGTTAACGAATTTTTCATTATCCGTAAAGGTCATTGTAATCCATTCGTCGGCAATCTGTTCTGGCGTAAGCTCATGATTCCACGCAAGGCGTCCGAATGCATACCAGTTGGCCTGTGCAAAATGATGGCCTGTCCAGTTGGTATCTTCTCCGATATTGGCCACAGCAGAAATGGCTGTGATTTTTGCGGGTCTTAATGTGCCGTCGGTAATTTTAGCAATAGTTGAGCCTTTGCCATCAGAATAAGTATCGCTTTCCAAAGTTTCTTTGAATAAAGGAGCGAGATAAGCCAGATGATTAGCCTGTCCCAGATATTCCTGTGTGATCTGAAATTCCACCATTTCAGGAGTTTTCTTTAATGCACCAAACAAAGGATTAAATGCTTCACGAGGCTGAAAATCAACAGGTCCGTTTTTAATCTGAATGATCACATTATCCCTGAATTTTCCATCAAGAGGAACAAATTCCAGATAAGCCTGCTTCGCGCGGTCGTCTTTGCTCGGACTGTATACGAAAGCCCTCCACATTACGATTCCTCCGTATGGTTTTAAAACATCAGCCATCATATTGGCTCCGTCGGCATGCGTTCTTCCATAATCCTGTGGTCCTGGCTGGCCTTCTGAATTGGCTTTCACCAAAAATCCGCCGAAGTCAGGAATTAATTTATAAATTTCAGAGGCTTTCTCTTTCCACCACTTCTGAACATTTTTATTTAACGGATCTGAATTTTCGGTTCCTCCCAACACTTTTGGCGAGGCAAAATTGACCGAAAGATAAACCCTGATTCCATACGGTCTGAAAATATCGGCCAGTATTTTTACTTTTTTCAGATAATCTTCACGAAGCATGTTCGGAGAGGCATTAACATTATTCAATACTACAGCATTGATCCCGACAGAGGCATTCGTTCTCGCATATTCTTCATATCGGGGAGAAATTGTATTCGGAAGATCTTCCCATTTCCAGAGAGAATGTCCTGCATAACCGCGTTCAATCGTTCCGTCCAGATTATCCCAATGGTTTAGAATTCTTACATCGTACGAAGGTTTTTCTGTAATATTTAAATTGGTAGTGGAAACGTTGGTTTGCTGAAGCCGTAAAATATGATACACCCCATACAATAATCCGATTTCCTTTCCTGAAGCAATGACAATTTTATTCTGTCCGGATTTTATGGTGTAACCGTCTTTCAGGTTTTTTAAGGTTTTATCTGTTCGCAGCTCCACGGTTTGGCCCTGCCAGTGACTGCTCAGTTCTTTTCTGGCAATATTCAGCGTCGCACTGTTTCCTTTAGCAATAATATGATCTGCAGAAATTCCGTTTTTTGCTGGAAAGCGAAGCCAAAGCTGGCTTCCGTCTTCCGCGAAGGTCATTAACGGAATCATTAGAAATGCGATAAAATAAATTCGGAAATGCTGCATGGCAATTTTTTACATTTAATTTAAATTCCATAGGTTTCACCTACGGCTATTGTTATTGAACCCTTCGGGTTCCGCGTGTGAAATTGGTTTAAAAACTTTGTCAAGGTTCAGAATTTTGACAAAGTTGATTGCATTTTACTGATTTTTGTCCAATCCTTCGATGGTTTTTATTTTACCGTTTTCATCATATTCAAGTTCTACAACCTTCATGCTTCTGAGCCATGTTCTTCCTCCGCTCGGAACACTGTCGTGAAAAAACAGGTACCATTTCCCTTTAAATTCAACAATACTATGATGGGTAGTCCAGCCTACTACTGGTGTTAAAATTTCACCCTGAAAAGTGAATGGTCCGTAAGGATTATCTCCGGTTGCATAACAAAGCAAATGAGTGTCACCGGTTGAATACGAAAAATAATATTTACCGTTGTATTTGTGCATCCAGGAAGCTTCAAAGAAACGGTGTTTGTCTCCGTGAAGAAGCGGATTTCCCTTTTCATCGAGGATAAGAATGTCTTTAGGTTCTTCACCAAATTCCAGCATATTGTCGCTTAACAAGGCAACTTTGGACGGAATGGCAGGCTCATCATCCTGAGGAATTACGGCAGATTCCAGGGCTTTATTATTTCGGTAACGCTGAAGCTGTCCGCCCCAGATTCCTCCGAAATACATATAATGTTTTCCATCTTCTTCAAAAATACAAGGATCGATGCTGTAGCTTCCCATCATTGGGTGTTTTTCAGGGACGAAAGGTCCGTACGGTTTCTCGCTCACTGCAACCCCGATTCTGAAGATATCGTTTTTGTCTTTCAAGGGAAAGTACATAAAATATTTGCCGTTTTTAAAAGCAACATCGCAGTCCCAGAGCTGTCTCCCCGACCATGGAATATCTTTAACGGAAAGCACTACACCATGATCCGTAATTTCTCCGTTTTCTACATCATCTAAAGAAAACACATGGTAATCATTCATATCAAAGTGATCTCCGTTGTCATTTTCTTCAATTCCGCTTTCGCGGTCGTGGGAAGGGTAGATATAAATTTTCCCCTCAAAAACGTGTACTGAAGGATCTGCCATATAGTCGTTCGGGAATAGATATTTTGCTTTGTTCATTTTAGTTTAGACTTTTAGATAATAGATTTTATTTTTAACCACAAAAGTCACAAAAGATTTTTTTTAATAAGTTTTCCAAAAGTTCAAAAAGTATTAGTGTAATAAATATTCCGCTTTTTGTTCTTCTAATTACTCTGTTTCCAATTATTTCTTTTGTGGCTTTTGTGGTTTGTTAATATTTTTTCTCTTTTGTTAATTGAATAATTTTTTCAACCACTGGTTTTGCTTTAAAATTACGGTCGAAAAGTAAAGGATAATCGGTTCTGCCTTTTACCGGGAAATCATTTTTCCATGATTGTTTATCGGTAACACCCCACAACGTCACTCTTCTGATTTTGTCTTCGTGTTTGATGAAAAGACGGAAGAAATCAAGATAACGATTTTCCCATTCTTTCTCTATATTTTCAGGAAGACCTTTGGTGTAAGGATTCATCTTCGCCTGATATTCTACCGTATCTGAGACGTTGGCAGAAGTTCCCCAAGGTGAAGGCAGCGCACTGATTTCCATTTCGGTAACATTTACTTTTACTCCGGCAGATGCATAATCTGTTATTGCTTTTTCATATTCCGCCAGTTTAGGAGTATCCAGGCCGACGTGTGTCTGCATTCCTACGCCATCGATCCTGATTCCTCTCGATTTGAGATTTTTAACGATATTTATGACCGTTTTTACCTTTTCAGGATACCATTCATTATAATCATTGTAATACAGTTCAGCATTAGGATCAGCTTCCTGGGCGTATTGGAATGCCAAAGGGATAAATTCTTCGCCTAAAATTTCATAAAACTTACTTTTTCTGTACGTTCCGTCTTCCATAATGGCTTCATTGACTACGTCCCAACCTTTTACGCGTCCTTTGTATCTGGAGACAACAGTCGTAATATGATTTTTCATTCGTTGTTTAAGCACTTCAGCAGAAACATCTTTCCCGTCTTTGTCCACGAAAAACCATTTTGGCAGCTGTGAATGCCAGATCAGGGTATGACCGACGATAAACATTTTGTTTTTTTCACCGAAAGCCACGAAACGGTCGGCGTCATCAAAAAAGAATTTTCCTTCCTGAGGCTGCAGGAACATCGACTTCATACAGTTTTCAGCGACGATGGAACTGAACTGTGAAGTGATAATCTGATCAGATTTCACATCTGTTCCGTTAATCTGCGGAAGGCTCATGGCTGTACCGATATAAAATTTATCTTTAAAAGCTTTCTTCAGGGAATTTTCTGCTTTCTGGGCAACTGCATTTGAGACCGCCAGGGTCATTAAGCCCAATACAATTAATCGTTTCATAGTCATAATTATTTTCTTCTTTCGGCCAGATCTTTCTCAATCTGAACTTCCATTTTTTTGTTGATTTTATAGAATAAAAGTAATCCGCATGCGATAAAAAACGGTATCGAAGGGAACACACTCACAAGCATTTTCGCGCCTGTTGCAACGGTTTCAGGCTGAACGGCGTTTACGCCTCCTTCAGCAGAAATATATCCGTATTTACCGATGATTAATGCTACCAAAGAACTTCCAATACTTAAACCTACTTTTAAGCCTACCATCATTGCAGAAAAGATAATAGCAGTGGCTCTCCTGTTGTTTTTCCACTCGGAATAGTCGGCTACATCTGCAATCATAGCCCAAAGTAAAGGGGTACTGATGCCATAAAAGAATCCGTGCAAAATCTGGGAAAGGAACATAACTCCTACTGCTTTCGGAGGATAAAAAATAAAGAACAGTACAAATAGCGTGGAAATAAAAAGTGACGCGATAAATGTATCCCGCTTTCCGTACTTATCGGCAAATCTTTTGGAAAAAGTAATCCCGACAATCATCATGATAATTCCACCTGCATTAAACAATCCGAAACCGGCAGACTTTGGATCTTCACCAAAGAAATTCATTCCTACCGAGTTAAAAAATGTGGTAATCGGTGAAATAAAACTTTTAAGTGAAGCTTCATCCACATAATTGTTAAAGTAATACACATAAGCGCCGCCTTTCATCGCCAGGGTTATGAAAATGAAAGCTGTAACAGTAAGCATAATAATCCATGGCCTGTTTTGGAAAACATCTTTTAAATCTTCTTTCAAGGTTGATTTCTGTTCAGGTTTTGGGATGATTCTTTCTTTGGTGGTGAAAAAGGTAATCAGCAACATTACGGAGCCAATTATCGCAAGCCAGGTCATCACCGTTTCGATACCGGCAGCTTTATCACCATTCCCTACAGATAAAATGATTGGCAACATAAATACCTGAACGAAAAACTGCGCAAACATCACCGCCACAAAACGGTAAGAAGAAATACTGTTACGTTCTGACATATCTCCCGTGATAACGCCGCTTAGTGCTGCGTACGGCAGGTTATTCGCTGCATATAACAACAGTAACAACGAGTACGTTGCTGCAGCGTAGATCATTTTACCTTTATAAGAAAAATCCGGCGTACTAAATGCCAGTAAAGCAGTGATTCCAAGAGGAACAGACGTGAAAAGAATCCACGGACGAAATTTCCCCCATCTTGTCGCGGTACGGTCTGCCAAGGCGCCAACCATCGGGTTGAAACCAAAACCGGCAATCAATCCTACAATTAATGTGATCACCGAAGCATCTTCTGCTTTGAGTCCGTAAATATCCGTATAAAAGTAGGCGAGATAGGTTACCAAAGTCTGAAAAACAAGATTGGCGGCAAGGTCTCCCAGGCTGTAGCCTATTT
This sequence comes from Chryseobacterium sp. PET-29, assembly GCF_025736815.1. Lineage (NCBI taxonomy): Bacteria > Pseudomonadati > Bacteroidota > Flavobacteriia > Flavobacteriales > Weeksellaceae > Chryseobacterium > Chryseobacterium sp. PET-29. The sequence goes on from NZ_CP107053.1 coordinate 1,237,227, forward strand.
TTTCAATGACAGATATTTTCTGTGATGGATTGTTCATATGGTTGTAGATATGTTATTAAATAATTGATGCTTGATAATTGATAAACGATTATAGATGATAGACTGATAGATCATAGATTTTCTAACCTGTTTCTCAAAATATAAATTCTATATGATTTTTTTAATTTTATTCTGTGGTGAAGGATGAAGCCGGAAGACCTGATTTGTTTTTTAAATTTCCGTCAGGATTGTCGGCCCAGTCATAGCGTACTGAAACGGGATTTTTAATTTCATCATTCCAGACAATAATATTTTTACCTTCTGTTTTCGCTTTTGCCCACTGGTATTTTCTGTCTTTACCTGCTATTGCAAAACCTTTTAATTCGGAAACGGAAGCAAAATCATCGGTTCCTTTTTTAAATGAAAGCATGATCTTATTTCCTTCAATTTTCATTGACTGATAAACAGGTCCGTCTGCAACAATATCTTTTTTATCAGCAATTTTCAAGGCCTGCAATGCTAACCTGTCGCCCACTGTTTTTTTATCAAGCGGATGAATATCGTTCCATTCTCCAACATCGATGATTACGGCAAGTCCGGTTTGCGGAACATTGAGCGAAACTTTACGCTGCTGATCTCTGAGTTCTGCCCAGTTGCTTTCCACCGGCTGATTTTTAGCTTCCATAAAATTTGCAAGCTGAACGATCAGGAATGGAGCGTCTTTTTCGTTCCATTTTAACCGCCAATCGTTGATCATCGTGGTTAAAAGATCACCGTATTCTTTCGGTTTTCCGGTATTGCTTTCTCCCTGATACCAGAGAAATCCTTTTACTTTATAGTTAATTAACGGATTGATCATAGAATTGTAAAGCCCGGTTGGTTTCCAGCGGATGAATGTCTGGCCCGGAGCCATTTTATCCATTTTTGCACCGATTTTATATTTCCATGAACCTGTAAGATCGATTTTCTTTCCGCCGATTTCAAGATAATACGTTTTGTCAGCGATAAACTGTCCTTTTCCGCTTCCGTTGGTGATTCTTACGGCAATACTATTTTTACCTTCTTTTAAAATACCGGCAGGAATATCATACCATCTCGGTGGATATTCATAAGTAACGTTTCCTACTTTCACCCCGTTGATATAAGTTACATCGGCATCTTTTATTCTACCAAGATTCAGGAAAGCTGCTTTTCCTGCTTCTCTTTTTGACAGTGTGATCTCTTTTCTGAACCATACCGAACCTTCAAACGGTCCTTCCTGATCTTCCCATGATCCTGGAACACTCATGGTTTTCCATGAAGAATCATCAAGATCAAATTTTTCCCAATGTTGGTTTAAACCAATGTCGCTCTGATCCAGTTCGGAATACCATGCTTTGCTTAAAGCCTGTTCACCGGATTCTGTAGATTTTATCAGATCATCATTCTTCCATTTTTCAGCTTCTTCAAGATATTCGGGATATTTTTTCAGAGCATTGACATCCATCCATGCCTGAACCGGAGAACCGCCTAAACTTGTATGGACAATGCCTACAGGAACTTTATTTTTTTCATATAGATTTTTAGCAAAAAAATAAGCTACACCCGAAAAATTCTGAATCGTCTGTGGATTGGTGCTTTCCCATTTTCCGCCGTCAAGATCATTTTGCGGTGCTTTAAAATTGTATTTCTGCGGAACCGTAAAAAACCTGATATTCTGATTATTTACCGTTTTCATCTCTTCACCATATAAAGGTTTAAGTCTTCTCATGGGAAGTTCCATATTAGACTGTCCGGATGCCACCCAAACATCGCCGATTAAAACATCTTTAATCGTAATGTCGTTAATGGTCATCACAAACGGTCCACCGGCTTTAAGTTCAGAAAGCATAATGTTCCAGTTGCCGCTATTATCTGCAGTTGCAGAATAGGTTTTATTTAAAAATTTAATATGTACCTTTTCTCCCGAATCCGCATAACCCCAGATTTTAAGTTTCTGGTTCCGCTGGAGAATCATCCCGTCTGAAACCAGTGCAGGAAGCCTTACTTTAGCATCAAATAAACAGGCGCTGAAAATGGCTATTATTAGAAATAATTTTGAGCAATATATTTTCATGGGTTGATGTTTTAATTTTTATTAACAGACTTTTGGTAGTTCTGCGTAAGCAAACGAACCTCGATTATTTTTGAAGTAAGCATCTGCTCTTCTGCATAAAATTTTACGCTAAGAATTTCTTTATTTTTTTCCGTTTCTGGAATTGGTAAAAGCATGAATTGAGGCGAGCTTCCGGCTTTTCCGTACAGTTTTTTTGCTGATACTTTTTTGCCGTTGATTTCTACATTGAGAGAACGGTTGGCGTTCGCATCAAAATATAAAACATACAGATAAGCAGCATTTTTATGCTGATTTTTCATCCGGTAGCTGAACCATCCTTTTGCATCCCGGAAATGACGGTCTTCCATATATCCCGTGTTGGAATCTTTGCTTTCAAAATAGTGATCAGACTCCGGCTGCTGCTCACCCAACTGAATTTTATCGACCGTAATGAGATCAAGTTTTCGGGTTTCAGCTTCTTCTTCCGCTTTCTTTTTCTGGATAGATTCAATTTTATCCTGATCAGCCTGCGGCCAGTACAAAATATATCTTTCTTCCTGAATCTTGTAAAACGGCACCAGCTGAAAACCTTTACCAAATTTTTCTTCCGGATATAAACCTGTAAGACTGAATGTAAGATCTTTATTTTCAACCGGTTTTACATGACTAATAACTTCCTGATTATTTCCTAAAATAACCGGAATTTCATTCAACGGAATCTGCGGACCGTGCGCAATATGTCCGCCGCGGCTGTCATCTGCTAATAATCCTTGTTGATTTTCGGTTCCATATGTCGCAGCAAGAACAACAGGCCCGTATTTAAAGGCATAATAATCTGATTTATCAGGCAATTGCTCTGCAGAAAGATGCATCGGAAGATTCATTTCGATCACATCTCCTTTTTTCCATTTCTTAGTTAAAGTAAAATAACCGTTGACATCCGGCTGTACATTTTGCTTTTTCCCGTTAATTGAAATGTTTACTTCAGAAGGATTTGTCCATTGCGGAGATCTTAGTTTCAGGTTAAAATTTCCTTTTCCGGCCAGATCAACAATCAGTTTGGTGGACGGAGTTTCAGGAAAGTTATTTTCCTGTCTGATCAGGATTTTCTTTTCTGCCCATTTGAGTGTTGATGGAATGAAAAGATTAACATAAAGATCATTATCAGAATGTGCATAAATCATTTCACCATACTTGGCGTGATTTTCCAGTCCGGAACCTACACAGCACCAGAAACTTGTCTGCGGCTGTGAGTATACACGGTAATGACCGGGACGCATCGGTGTAAAATATACAAATCCTCCTTTATCATAATTTTCAGTAGAAAGAATATGATTATAGAGCGCGCGCTCATAATAATCCATATAATATGACTTGGGCAAAGTTGCGAAAAGCTCTTTGGTAAGTTTCAGCATGTTGTAGGTGTTGCAGGTTTCGGGACCTTCAATGCTTTTAATCATGCTGCTGAAATTATTAACAGGATTAAAATGCTCACTGACACTGTTTCCACCGATAACGGAAGATCTTTTTTCAGTAACATTGTGCCAGAAAAAAACTGCAGCATTGCTCCACTGCACATTGTTTTCGAGATCTGCAATTCGTTTGTAGCCGATTACTTTTGGAATTTGGGTATTGGCATGAATTCCTGTAAGCTTATCTTCTCCTAAAAGCAGTGGATTTAGAATGGCCTGATGTGAAAATCTGTGGGCAAGCTGAAGATATTTTTTATTTCCGGTAATTTCATACACATCAGCGAAAACTTCATTCAGTCCCCCATGTTCGCTGCGAAGCATCTCCTGAATCTGTTCATCTGAAAGTCCGGAAACTTCATTCATCATCCAGTCGGTAAGTTGTACCAACATTTTTTTTGCCTTTTCACTTCCGCCATACCAATAGGCATCGCGGAGTCCTGCATAAATTTTATGAATATTGTATAAAGGTACCCAGCGGTCGTTCAATCCAAAACCTGAAGCGCGAATATTTCCCTCCGAAATTTCTTTCCAGATTTTTTTACCCGAAGGTACCCCTGAAAGATAACCGTTTACGGATGATTGCTGGCAACGGTCAAGCTCATCAATCATATAATCGAGTCTCTGCTTAACCTTTGGATCTCCTGTTGAAGCATACATTAATGAAAGTGCAGAAATATAGTGTCCTCCGATATGCCCGTCCAGGCCTGTATTTTCCCAGTTCGGATAATTTTCAGCTTTTGGCTGCAAGCCTGCTTCCCTGAGATAAGGAGCCAGCAACCTGTCTGGTTCCATAGACATCATATAATTTTTATCAGCCTTCATGGCTTTGTTAAAAACACTTTCCGACAGCTTTACATCTCTCAGCGGGAAATACTGAATTTTCTTATTTACCTGTGCAAAAGTAAATGATGAAAATGCGAATACGATAATGGAGATTTTTCGGTTCATTAATAAATGTTATTTCAACATTTCTAAAATAAAAGAAAGAATTTATATATAAAACATTTTTAAAAATATGAACCGGAGATTGCATATAAAAACAAGTTTTAACAAACTTTAAAAATTATAAACCGATTAAAGCTTATCATAAAAAATAAGATTATTGATGGTATAGAAAATCAGGAACATAAAATTAAATGTTTGTGTACAAAATGAATACATAACATTTGAAAGAAGAGGAAAATAATACATGTAAGAACTTATCGTATTTTTAATAGTAAGGTTGAAAATTTATTTTTTTTTAATCCGGTAAAATCAGACTCAAAAATTAACATAATTTTAACATTAATTTTATATTTGATTAATCAATTTTTGGGAAATAATTACGTCTAAAGACAACATATTTTCTCCCGAAATGTTCTTCAGCATTGCTTTTTTAACCGAAAGAAAATAATTTCATTAAAAAAGTGTGAAAAATACATTTATATATAATCATAAGGGTAAATAAGTTACCTTTGTATAAAATATAAAGATGACCCAGGATTATTCTCAATATCCAAGACATTTGGTAGCCGTTGACTGTATTATTTTCGGCTTTGACGGTGAAAATCTTAAAATTCTTCTTGTGCAAAGAAACTTCGAACCCAAAATGGGAGAATGGTCTTTAATGGGAGGGTTTATCGGGAGCGATGAAACCTCTGATGAGGCTGCACAGCGTGTTCTTAAAACATTGACAGGCCTGGAAAACATTTATCTTGAGCAGCTTAACTGTTATACGCAGATTGACCGTGAGCCTACCGCACGAATCATGTCAATTTCTTATTATGCCCTGATTAATATTGAAAAGAATATCCGTATCAATCAAAAATATAATGCAAAATGGTTTGATCTTCAGGATTTTCCTACTCTCATTTTCGATCATAATGAGATGGTAAAAGATGCTGTTTTAAGATTACGAAGAAGAGCTTCCACAAGACCGATCGGCTTTGAGCTTCTTCCGGAGAAATTCACCATGAAAGATCTGCAGAGTCTTTATGAAGCCATTTTTAATGAACAATACGACAAACGGAATTTCATCAGTAAAATCAATGCACTGGATATTCTGGTAAAAACAGAGGAAAAAGATATGACCTCGTCTAAAAAAGGATCTTTCCTATATCGTTTTGATGAGGATCAATATAAAAAAAAGCTTGCCGAAGGATTTATGTTTAAGATTTAAACATTATAATTTCTTCCCAATCCAGTCTAAGTGGGTATGCTTAAAATCATCCTCAAATTTCAATCCGTATCCGAAAATCCTGTCCATCGCAGCATGTGCAAATAAAATAATTCCAATGAATTCTACAGTCTGAATTTTGAGGTAGAATCCTAAAACCAAAACAAAGATTGCGAGCAATTTATGATGGAAAAAATTGTAGAGCCAGGCTCCAACCTTAGGATTGATTAAATAGCCAACCATCGAAACGTCGGGAAGCAAGAGGCAAAGTGGAAAAAGCCACCACTGAAATCCTATCTGAGTAAAAAGAAAAATAGCAAGACCAAATTGTCCCAATTCTTCGAGCTGTAAAAGATGTTTCATGTCTAAGATTTATCAGACAAATGTCTGACAATTCAACACATGTTCTCTTGACAAAAATCAAGAATTTTGTGCCTTTCGTTTTCTTATTCTACTGAATGTTTCCGGCGCCATTCCCAGAACTGAAGCAATATATTGCAACGGAACCAGATGAAATAATTCTTTATGCTGCTCAAAATACCGATTATACCGTTCTTCCGCCGTCATCGAAAGATGCGAAAAAATACGGTCTTCCATCATTGCAAAACATTTAATAATAAATTGTTTCTCAATTTCAATCCATTTTGGAAATTTCCGGCAAAGTGTTATATAATCTGTTTTTGAAATGGATAACAATTCTGTGTCGGTGAAAGCCTGTATTGTCCAGCGATTGGGTTGATTAAAGAAAAATCCCATCAATTCAGTTACGAAAAAATCTTTGGTCGAAAGCCATTGTGTAATTTCTCTGCCATCTTCCGACAAAGCATATACCCGAAGAATTCCTGATTTTACGATACTCAGTTTATTGCAAATCTGTCCGGATTCTGTAAATTTTTCATTCCGGTTCAGTTTTTCTTCTTTAAAGAAAGAATGAATAACTGCTAAATCATCCTGACTAAGCGCCCCGAAATGTTCCTGTACTAACCGGCTGAAATCTTTCATTTGAAAATTCTTCTGCTGCTATTATAATTCAAATCATATCATTCCTGATTAAGATCCCGTTTTAAATTGTCTAAAATATCTTTTGCTGAAGGAATATTTCCAAGATTATTTTTTATCTTTTCAAACAAATCACTGAATCTCGCTTCACCGTTTAGCACTTTTAATGAATATTCAAATGGATACAACGAGAGTACACCGCCGTCCCTGTCATATTTTAATGTCATAAATCTCAGCGGAAATTCAGGTGTTTTATCATTAAAAAGTTTAAAATCCCACTCATTAATTAAGAAATAAGAAAATGCGATGGTGATTATTAAGCCAATCTGTTTGTCGTCCTGATCAAATTGTTTGCAATATTCATAAAATCCCATTCCTTCCTGCACAGCCTGATCGATATTCAGCGGATGGTAAACCGGCTGATCTATAACGGGCTTAATTTTATTGTCAATGAAAAAACTTTCAAGCATTTTAAAGGAGCCGTCTACCAACAGATCATTTTCAGAAAGCTTCTGCTCAGTGTATCTTCCTTTGAAGTATTCTTCAGTATAGACTTCTTTTAATCCCGGAGCTTTATGATTTTCGTTGTTCGTCACCTTATTTTTTGAAAAAATTTTTCTGAAGAAACTCATCTAATTTATTTTTATAGTTAACAGTTTTGCGCCAAATATACAAAAGTATTATACAAAACAACTGCAATTTGGATTAAAAATAAAACAGGATATCAAAGACTGATATCCTGCTTATTTTCAAATATTTAAATTTTACCAAAACCTTACATAAAGCGCAGTCAGCAAAAGTAATGTTACCACAATCAGAACCAGCGTTCTGTTGTCTACCTTGAACATAGAGGCATCGATAACAAAAGCTTTCGGATTCACTTTCGGGCCGGCAAGACTTATAAGAATCATTACAGCAATGGTAATTACAAACGACCATCCCATGTTGATCAGAAACGGAATTTCCGTAATGGTGTGAACAACTCCTCCTTCTAACTTTTCATAGGTGAAAGCGGTATACAGCCATGTTTCCTTGCCGAAAATATCCACTGCAAAACTGTTGAAGAAAATCGCCAGAACAAATCCTAAGATTACCCCAACTAAAGCCGCCGTTCCCGTTGTTCTTTTCCAGAACATTCCTAAAAGGAACATGGCAAAAACTCCGGGACTGATAAATCCTGTATACTTCTGAATGAAGGTAAACCCACCTTCTCCGCCAATACCTAAAACATCGGTCCATGTAAACGTCAATGCCAGGAACATCGCAATAATGATCGCCCATCTTCCGGTTCTCACCATCTCAATTTCCGTAGCATCTGCTTTCAGGTATTTTTTATAAATATCCAACGTAAAGATCGTTGAAATACTGTTCACTTTTCCAGCCAGCGACGCTACAATTGCTGCAGTAAGAGCGGCTACGGCAAGACCTTTCAGACCCACCGGCAAGAATCCTAAAATAGCAGAATAAGCACCGTCTTTCACTCCATTGAAGCCAGGCAGATGCCCTTTCGTATACAGAACATAAGCTGCAATTCCAGGAAGCATTACGATAATCGGCATAAATAATTTCAGGAATCCCGCGAATAAAATCCCGGTTCTTGCTGTTTTCAGATCAGCTCCTAAAGCTCTTTGTGTGATGTATTGATTGCACCCCCAATAATTTAAATTTACAATCCATTGTCCTGCAAAATACATTGCCAATCCTGGTAAAACAACATATTTCTGAACATTGAGGTTTTCAGGCATAGCCAACGTTGTGGTAGTCGCTTTCGGTTTTTCAAGAATAAGTTTAAAATGCTGCGGTGCTTCATTAATCAGGGTGTTGAAACCTGCTAGTGCATTTCCTACCGCCGCGCCGTTGATTCTCTGGTCAACAATTTGCAAAGCCATATACACCGTAGCAAAACCTCCGATGATTAAAACGGCTACCTGAATTACATCTGTGTAACCGATTACCTTCATCCCGCCAAGTCCGATCAGTAAAGCCATTAAAAGCAATCCGATCATGATGATATGCAAACTTCCTCCGCCAAGCAGTGTATCAATGGCCAGAGCCCCCAGATAAAGAATGGAGGTAAGGTTTACAATGACATACAAAAACAGCCAGAATACCGCCATAATCAACGAAACCGACTTATTGTAACGGGTTTCGAGGAACTGTGGCATTGTGTAGATCTTATTTTTAAGATAAATCGGAATAAACCACACGGCAATGATGATTAAGGCAATTGCAGCAATCCATTCGTAAGCTGCCACTGCAATTCCTACGAAAAATCCTTCTCCGGACATTCCGATGAACTGTTCCGCAGAAATATTGGAGGCTATTAAACTTGCGCCGATTGCCCACCACGTGAGTGACCCTTCTGCCAGGAAATAATCTTTACTGCCTGTTGCTGTAGATTTTTTTCTGTTATAGATCCAGATTCCGTAGCCTGCAACGACTACAAAATATACCAAAAATATAATGATATCAAGAGTTGCTAAATTCCCCATACTTTATTTTTTTACTGAGAATTTATAAATTGTTTTCGACTGGTATTTTTGTTCCGGCTTCAACTCTGTAGAAGGGAAACTCGGCTGATTTGGTGAATCCGGGAAATGCTGTGTTTCCAGGCAAAACCCTGTTCTCAATTCATTTTTACCACCGGTTTTCGTATCAAACTTTCCATCAAGGAAATTCCCGGAATAAAACTGAACTCCCGGTTCATCGGTCAAAACCTCCATTACTCTTCCGGATTCCGGATGATAAACTTTGGCAATGCTTCTTAATCCGCTTCCGTTAAGAATCCAGTTATGATCGTAGCCCTTTCCTTTTTTCAGCTGGTCATCATCAGAATTGATATCTTTTCCGATTGGTTTTGAAGCCGTGAAATCAAATGGAGTTCCTTTTACTGATTTTTGTTCACCTGTGGGAATCAATGTTTCATTCACCGGTAAGAATTTATCGCCGTTAATCTGCAGTTCATGGTCTGTAATTTCTTTTGTGAAATTTCCGGAAAGATTAAAATAGGAATGCTGTGTAAGATTTACGATTGTTGGTTTATCTGTTTCAGCTTCGTAAGAAATTTCCAGAGCGTTATCGTCTGTTAGCGTATAAAGAACCGTTGTTGTTAATTTTCCAGGAAAGCCTTCCTCTCCATCTGCACTCGTATAAGTCAGCTTCAATGTTGGAAATTTTGGATCTTTTACAGGCTCAATATTCCAGAATTTGGTGTGGAATCCTTCCTTCCCGCCGTGAAGGTTGTTCGGTCCGTCATTTTTATCGATATTAAAAGCTTTTCCTTCCAAATTAAAATGGGCGTTGGCAATTCTGTTTCCATAACGGCCAATTAAAGCTCCGAAATAATATGGATTTCCATTAAAATAATCTTCAGACCTGGTAAATCCTAGTACAACATCTTCATACTTTCCGTTTTTATCGGGAGCGGTAAGTGAAGTTATAATTCCACCGAAATTGATGACTTCCACCTTCATTCCATTTTTATTGGTAAGTGTATATCTTTTAATGGAATCCCCTTTTGAAGTTACTCCGTAATCTGAAACTTGTATGTTTTCCATGGATTTTGAATGAGTTTTTGATTGATTTTCCTTTTTATTACAGCCGAAAATACATAAAACGGCAAAAAGAATTATCAGGTTCCTACCTGTTTTTTTCATTTTTCTGAATATTTTGCAAGTTTAACGATAATATATTTCATTCCAGCGAAGTGTATTCTTGAAATCACGGATTTTTGTGTTTTCATCAATTACCAACGATTCAATACCTGCAATCTCAGCAAAATCTTCCAGTTGCTCCGCACTGATATTTTCGCTGTAGCAAGTATGATGCGCGCCACCTGCCAATATCCAGGCTTCAGCAGCGGTATATAAATCAGGAAGTGGTTTCCAAAGCACTCTTGCAACGGGAAGTTTTGGCAATTCTTCGGTGATTTCCAATGCTTTTGTTTTGTTGATTAACAGTCTGAAATGATTTCCAAAATCCATCAACGCAGCATTTAAAGAATCAATATTTCCTCTTGAATTAAATACCAAACGGACAGGATCTGCTTTTCCACCAATTCCTAACGGATGAATTTCACAAGAAGGTTTGTCAACCGCCAAAACCGGATCTACCTCCAGCATGTGAGAGCCTAAAACAGAAGGATTTGATGGATTTAAATGATACGTATAATCTTCCATAAAAGCATTTCCACCTTCAAGACCTTGGCCCATTGTTTTCATTGCACGAACTAATGCAGCGGTTTTCCAGTCGCCTTCACCGGCAAATCCATATCCTTTTTCCATTAATCTCTGAACGGCAATTCCAGGGAGTTGCTCCAAGCCGTGAAGGTCTTCGAAAGTATCAGAGAACCCTTTGAAATTTCCGTCTTTCAGGAATTTTTCCAAACCTAATTCGATTCTTGCGGCAACTTCCAGAGATTTTCTGTTTGAACCTCCGGAAAGAAGAGATTCTGCCATTTTATATGAAGCCTCATATTCTTCAATTAATGTTCTGATTTCACCATCACCAATCGAATTAACAACGCTTACCAAATCCCCGATTCCCCAAGTATTAACCGAAAATCCGAATTTGGTTTCTGCTTCCACTTTATCGCCATCCGTAACCGCAACAAATCTCATATTATCACCAAAACGGGCAAACTTCGCTCCTTGCCAATCGTCCCAACCAGCCGCAACTCTACTCCATTCTCCGATTTGTTTCTGAACTCTTTCTTCAGCCCAATGTCCTACAACGACTTTTCTGTTTTTGCGAAGACGGCTCACCATAAATCCGAATTCCCTGTCGCCGTGAGCAGCCTGATTCAGGTTCATAAAGTCCATATCCATCGTAGACCACGGAATATCCTGATTGAATTGCGTGTGAAGATGCAGCATTGGTTTTTGCAAAGCGGTCAGTCCGCGAATCCACATTTTTGCGGGTGAAAACGTGTGCATCCAGGTTACAATTCCGATACAATCTTTTGCAAAATTGGCAGCGGTAAGTGTTTCAAAAATTTCTTCTGTCGTTTTTACCGTTGGTTTTAAAACAACTTTTACAGGAATCTGTGACGAAGCATTGAGCGCTTCCACGATTTTTGCTGAATGCTCGGCAACCTGTGCTAATGTTTCAGGACCGTACAAATGCTGGCTTCCGGTGATGAACCAGATTTCTTTCGTATTGAGAGGTGTTAACATAGTTATAATTGATAAATGATGATTTATAATTAATTTTTATTTTTTCGTTTTTCCATAGGTTTCACCTACGGCTATTAATGTTGAACCCTTCGGGTTCTGTAGAATTTGTGCATTTTCGCCATAGGTTTCACCTACGGCTACTGATGTTGAACCCTTCGGGTTCGTAGTCTTTTATTGAACGATGACAATTGCCAAAAGCTAAAAGCCAACTTACTGGCCGTAATAGGCATTTTTGCCGTGTTTTCGTTCGTAATGTTTTTTGATTAATGAATCTTTCAAGCGAGGCGCATTTGGGTTTATTTGTCTTGTGAGATAAGCCATTTCCGCGATGGTTTCCAGGACTTTGCTGTTGTAGACTGCTTTTTCCGCATTTTTGCCCCAAGTGAACGGTCCGTGGTTTCCGATGAGCACCATTTCGACTTCTTCATAAGACAAGTTTTTTTCTTTAAAACAATCGAGAATCTGAATTCCGGTATTGTATTCATAATTGCCTTCGATTAAATCATCCCGCATTGGCGGCGCACAAGGAATATCTGTTGTCAGATGGTCTGCGTGGGTCGTCCCAAAAATCGGGATGTCTAATTGTGCCTGTGCCCAAGCTACGGAATAAACAGCGTGTGTATGCGATATTCCACCAATGTCTTCCCAGTTTTTATACAAGTAAGCGTGGGTTTTGGTATCGGAAGACGGTCTTAGATTTCCTTCAACAACATTGGCATCATAATCCAAAATTACGATATCTTCCGGTTTCAGTGATTCGTAAGGAACACCGCTCGGTTTGATGGCAAAAATCCCTTTATCACGGTCAACCGCGCTTACATTTCCGAACGTATAAACGACCAGCTTCAATGCATCGAGCTGCATATTGGCTTCATAACATTCTCTTTTTAATTCTTTATAGATGCTCATTTTATTTACATATTTGTTGGAAAATCTGTCTTTTAAATTCATAGGTTTCACCTACGGCTATTTATATTGAACCCTTCGGGTTCTCTCCTACGAATCAATCGCGCCTGCTTGGGCAGAACAAAAAAGCGGAGTCCTTTGACAAGGATAAACTACAGACGGATTAAGCGCCATAATTATTTTAGTTGTTAGTTTTTTGGTTGATGGTTATTAGCTTTAAAATTGCTATAAACTATCAACCGTCAACTTTTTCTTTGATTTGATATTATTTTCGGTAAAATCTGCCAGGATCTGATATTGCTTCATAAATTCTGCATATTTTTCTACCTTTTCTGTTTGAGGGAAATACTCTGCTTCGAAATCGGAGCCCATTTTCTGACTTGCTTCCTGGACAGTCGGATAAATTCCTGCCGCAACGGCTGCATAAATGGCTGCACCTAAAGCCGGAGCCTGGTCTGAAGCTGCCACTACAATCGGCATATTCAGGACATTAGCCAACGTCTGCATAATGAACGGTGATTTTCTGGCAACACCTCCAATTCCTATTACTTTATTGATTTTAACGCCTTCATCCTCAAACCGATCGACGATTTTCTTGGCTCCAAAACAAATAGCATTCACCAATGCTTTGAAAATATGCGGTGCTTTTGTTCCCAACGAAAGATTGCTGATCGCCATTTTCAGTTCCTGATTGGCATCGGGAGTTCTTCGTCCGTTGATCCAATCCAAGGCCACCGGAACAACTTCTGAAAGTGGAATTTTTTCCGCTTCCAAGGTGAGATTGCGGATAATATTATTTTCTATTTCTTCTTTCAGCAATTGTTTTTGGTTTTCATCAATCACATTGGAATTCATCAGAATATTGTGAGTCGGCCAAGTTAGAATATCTTTATACCACGCAAGAACATCGCCAAATGCAGATTGTCCCGCTTCTAATCCCATCAATCCGGGAATCACTGAACCATCGACCTGTCCGCAAATCCCTTTCACGGTTTTATCGCCGATAAGTTCGTTGGGAGCCACCATAATATCGCAGGTTGATGTTCCCATAATTCTAATCAGCGTATTCTCCTCGACTTTTGCACCAACCGCTCCGGAATGTGCGTCGAAAGTCCCGACAGCAATTACCGTGTTGGTTGTTAAGCCCAATTTTGTTGCCCACTCTTTATTAAGATTTCCTGCAACTTCATTAGAAGTGTAGGTTTTATCATATAATCTGTCACGAAGTTCTGCCAGCGAAGCATCCAGCTGACCAAGAAAATCTTTGGAAGGAAGACCGTCCCATGACTCGTGCCACATGGCTTTGTGACCCGCAGCGCAACGGCTTCTCTTAAATGTTGCTAAATCTTGGTTATCGGAAAGTAAAAACGTAAGGTAATCGCAATGTTCCATCCAGCTGTATGCCGCATTTTTTACGGTTTCATCTTCTCTGTTGATGTGAAGAATTTTAGCCCAAAACCATTCAGAAGAATAGATCCCGCCTTCAAATTTTGTGTAATCTTCGCCACCCCAGTTTCTCGCCAGATGATTGATTTCTTCAGCTTCACTGATGGAAGTATGGTCTTTCCACAACACCATCATTGCATTGGGATTTTCTAAAAATTCAGGTAAAAGGGATAATGCAATTCCTTCTTTATTTACGGGAAGAGGTGACGAACCTGTCGTATCAATACAAATGCTAACAATATTTTCAGGCGTAATGCCACTTTCTTTTACAACGGTTGAAATGGTTTTTTCCAATCCTTCGATATGGTCGAGCGGATGCTGACGAAATTGATTTTCTTCCGGCTTACAGAATTTTCCTTCTTTCCATCTTTTGTAATAGCTTACGGAAGTCGCCAATTCTGCCCCATTTTCCGTATCAATCAAAACGGCTCGAACAGAGTCTGTTCCGTAGTCTAAGCCGATAATGTATTTTTTCATTAACGAAAGTGATTTATTTGATTATTTGTTTTAGCTCTTTTTAAAATAACAGATGCAATGGATTACATTATGCAAAGATTTTTCTTTAAGTTTTAATTTACCTTAAAGAATTCTTCAGTTTTCTGTTTAAGAGATAAAACAAATATAAGATTCTATTTTAAATAAATGTAATATTTACACTTAATTTTAAATTTTACTTTATTCATGGTATTTCACAGCTATTTCATTTTCAAAATAACCAAAGAATTTGCCGGAATTTCAACAGAAATTTTTCCTCTTTTAATGGTCTGCGTTTCTTCTTTTGGCGAAATGGTTTCTGACTGGAAATTATTTTCATCGGAAAGTCCTGTAGAAGTCAGTACAATTTTGGTGAGTTGACTGCCTATTTTAATGTTTTTTGGGTTAATTTCAAGCGAAGTTTCCTTTGGATTTGAATTGACTATTTTAATGATTATTTCTCCTTTTTTAAGATCACGAACTGCCGATGCATAGAGATTATTCTCCCCTTTCAATGACTTTCCGTTTTCGGATATTTTAATTAAATCAGTTCCTTTATTATTTGAAAATAATTTCTGAACGTAATAATTCGGAGTTGCGTAAGATTTTAAATTATTAAACCAGATCAAATCCGGCGTCCATTGCCATCCTTCTGCGTGGGCAAAAAGCGGTGCGTAAGAAGTCATTGTCACAACATCTGCATTGCGCTCCAGTCCGGTCATAAAAGCAGCTTCCGAAAGTGCGGTAAGCCAATTGTTTTTGTTATCAGGTTTTACAACACCAACGGATTGCGCTGCATATTCACCAGCGAAAACTTTTGGTCCTGAACGGTCGTATTTATCATATCTTCCGGCATTTTCCATAAACCATTCCGGGGAATTATAGTAATGTTCGTCAACAATCTGAGCATTGAGTTTTTTAAGCTCTTTCCAGCCATAATCGAAAAATTCTCCGTCAGGTGACGGTCCGCTTCCGGAAATGATTTTGATATCTGGATATTTTGTGTGAATGGCTTTTTCAAAAACTTTATAACGTTCTATATAATCTGCCCCCCACTGCTCATTTCCAACACCAATGAATTTCATATTAAAAGGTTTCGGATGTCCCATTTCAGCACGAATTTTCCCCCATTTCGTACTGGAATCACCGTTTGCAAACTCTATCAAATCCAAAGCGTCCTGAACATATGGATCTAAATCTTCCATTTTTACGAGTTCGGCAGTATTGAATTGGCACGCCATTCCGCAGCTTAAAATAGGAAGCGGTTCTGCGCCCAAATCCTCCGCCAATTGGAAATATTCAAAAAATCCAAGCCCGAAAGACTGCCAGTAGTCCGGCGTTAGGCGGTGCGCAAATCCATTGTTCCATTTGTTGATGAGATTTTCGCGGTCTTCTACTTTACCAATCGTTTTTTTCCACTGGTAGCGTTCCGCCAATGTCCTGCCTTCCACAATACATCCACCCGGAAAACGTAAAAATCCCGGCTGCAAATCATATAATTTCTGAACTAAATCTTTTCTCATCCCGCCTTTTCTTCCTTTCCATGTGTCTTGCGGAAACAGTGAAATCATATCCATATTTACGATGCCTTTCCCGGTAAAAGTGATATGGAGTTTTGCTTTTTCAACGGTTTTGGAAGGTGTGAAAACAGTATTATATTTTTGCCAGCCTCCACCTTTTATGATGGTAGAAACTGAAGAAATTACTTTTCCATTTTCATCAATCAGGCTTGCGTTGACCGCAGAAATATTTCCTGAAACATTTTCGAGATTAAAGCTTAAATCGTATTTCTCACCTTGATGCAAGCCAATTCCCCTGAACCCTTCGTTCTCAAGCGAATAATTTTTATCATTCCAAACCGTGAATCTTGCGTAGTTTTTATTGGTTTTGGATTTATCGGTGATTATCGTCAGAAAGCCGGAATCTAAATTAGGAGACAATGTCTTTGTGTTGGGCTGTTTCCATCCTGTCAACGGTTCGTCGAATTCAAAACTGCGATTTTTGATTAATTCCGCATACAAGCCACCATCTGCCGCAAAGTTGATGTCTTCAAAGAAAATTCCGTACATCGTTGGTTGGATTTTGATATTGGTGGAAGATCCATCTAAATCGAGAAAATGCTTTTTGGCATTTCCGTTTTGCGCTGAAAAGAAGGCGACGCTTAAAGAAAATGCGGTGGCGAATATTTTGGATTTTGTTTTCATTTACTAATTTTATTTTGGAGGACTTAGATAGAACTCCTATGGAGTTCCGCTTGACCTTAAATCATAATTTCTACACAGATGGCGCTCCTACGGAGCGGAAGTGCGCTTTTTTGATTTCAAGTAATTAATTTCAGAATATAATTCCACGATTATTTTTTCATCAAAAATTATTTAACTTGTAATTTTAGATTTTTCAAACCTGACTCATCAGAAGTTCCGCCGTAGAAAATCGTATAATTTCCTGCTTTTGGAGCCAGATCATCTACCTTTTCATCATAAAATTTAAATGAATCCTGAGAAATAGTAAGCTGAACATTCTTGGTTTCACCAGCTTTAATCAAGAATCTTTCGAAAGCTCTCAAAGTCTTTACAGGAGCTGAAGCATCATTATTTCTTTTCACATACACTTCAATCACTTCTTCTCCATCTACCTTTGAAATATTCTTAACAGGAATTGTAATGTTTAAATTTTCATTCGTATTGATGGTATTTTTACTCAATTTAGCATCACCATAATTAAATTTTGAATAGCTCAACCCGTGTCCGAAAGCGTACAAAGGTTTTTCGGTCATATAACGGTAAGTTCTTCCCTGCATATCGTAATTCTCAAAGCCCTGATGTTTGCTGGTTTTAGACAAATTATTGTCGAGCTGTTCCAGATTTTTGTAGAATGTGATTGGCAATTTTCCGGACGGATTGTAATCTCCTGCCAAAACGTCCGCAACTGCAGTTCCGCTGGATTGTCCGCCATACCATGCGTTCAGTAATGCATCATAATATTTTTCGTCTTGTTCTAATCCCAATGAACTTCCCGTACAAAGCACGAAAACGACAGGCTTTCCGGTTTTTCTTAATTCAGCGAGCAATTCACGCTGAACTTTCGGAAGATCAATGGAAGTTTTATCACCGCCTTTGAAACCTTCTGCATTTACCATCATTTCTTCGCCTTCCAGACTTGGAGAAAGTCCGCCTGCGAAAACGATAACATCTGCATCTTTCACTTTTTCCCTAACCGCAGCAAAATTTACAGGGTCTTTTCTGTAAACATCGAAAGTGATGCTCACATATTTTCCTTTTTGGGTGTGGCGTAACTCGATCTGATATTCTTTGCCTTTTTCCATTTTCACAGGAAATTCTGAAGGATGTCTGGCATCGGGACCTTTTCTCGTGGCAATTTCTTTTCCGTCAACGAAAAGTATGTAAACATCAGATGTTGAAGGTGAAAGAATAACATCACCAGTGTAAGGGCTTTTGAAAATACCGGAAATAATCGCCGAAGTATTTTCCCTTCCCACATTCGGGGCAAGCTGGGTTCCGCCGAAACTGTTGTAGTTGATTCCTCCTTTATTAATTGAAATGTTAGCCGGTTCTCCCTTGAATTCATTATTATTAAAAAAAGTTACCTTCATTCCTTTTTCGCCTTTTTTTTGGCTTAAAAAGTTTTGGTAAAGCGAAGTTCTGGATGATGGATCGACCACTTCGGTTCCCTTTTCATAAATGATTTCAGCGTTTGGAAATTTGGCTTTAATTCCATCCAAAATAGTAACAATTGAAGAAGGTGTTCCGTTGTAATTTCCCAGCTGCATCAGTCCGTCATTAGCATTTGGACCGACAACAGCGATTTTTTTGATGTTTTTATTTAAAGGCAAAACATTATTCTCATTTTTCATCAGCACAATTGATTTTTGTGCCATTTTCAACGCCTGCTTTTTATGTTCTTCAGAATCCACAACAGAATATGGAATTGAGTTCCAGTGAACGGAAGATTTTGGGTCAAGCATTCCCAACTCAAACCAACCTTTCAGAATTCTTCTCATCGAAATATCGAGGTCTTTTTCGGTGATTAATCCGCTCGCTAAAGATTTATTTAAATTATTATACGTGTCACCACATTCTAAATCTGTCGAATGTTTCAAGGCATCTGCAGCGGTACTTTTTTCGTCAGGATGTGTTCCGTGGTATTGTTTCTGATAGAAATCTGCCAACGCCCAGCAATCTGAAACGACCATTCCATCGTAGTTCCATTTTCCGCGGAGAATTTCTGTCAATAATGTATTATTGTCGCAACACGGCTGTCCGTCAAAAGCGTTATAAGCGCACATCACTTCTCTCACATTTCCTTCCAACACCAATGCTTTGAAAGCCGGAAGATAGGTTTCGTACAAATCTCGTTTGGAAACTTCGGCGTTGTAAGAATGTCGGTTCCATTCCGGGCCACTGTGAACTGCGAAGTGTTTGGCGCAGGCGTGGGTCTTGAAATATTTAGGATCATTTCCCTGTAAGCCTTTCACCGCAGCAACGCCTAAAACGGAAGTCAGATACGGATCTTCACCATAGGTTTCCTGGCCTCTTCCCCATCTCGGATCACGGAAAATATTGATGTTCGGCGTCCAGAAAGTAAGACCTTCGTAACGGCCTGTTTTCTGGGATTCATCGAAAGACTTATTGTATTTGGCACGGGCTTCATCGGAAATCATTTCAAAAGTTTTGAGATGTTCCGGAACATCCCAGGTTGCCGCCATTCCGATTGCCTGTGGAAAAACGGTAGCCGTTCCTGCTCTTGCTACGCCGTGAAGCGCTTCATTCCACCAGCCGTAACCGGGGATATCCAATCTGGGAACTGCTTTGGAATTGTCCATCATCATCCCGATTTTTTCTTCCACTGTTAGTAATCCGAGAAGATTTTCGATTCTCTGATCGACCGGAAGTTTGGGGTTTTGAAAAGGATATTTGAAATTCTGTGCAGATGAGACAGCGCAGATGAAGATTGATATATTTAACAGAATCTTTTTCATGGAATTTTTTTTAATTCTTTTTGTTAAATCATAACCCATTTAGATTATCATTAATAATTTGATAAGAAAAACAAATATAAGATTCTATTTTAAATAAATGTAATATTCACACTTAATTTATTGAAATTAGTTCATTTCATCGCCATCAGCATACATAAAAAAGAAACCCAACAGAATCGATGGGTTTTTAATTTATTACAAATGTAATTTCGATAAAATTTAAAATCTTCTATTTCCTTTCTGCAGAATCCCGCATATATGCAGGATATCTTTCGCCCACAATTTTAATAGTTGCCAAAGTAGAATTTATTTCTTTCAATTCTTCATTTGAAAGTGAGATGCCTGTTGCACTAATATTCTCCTGTAAGCGATGTAATTTTGATGTTCCCGGAATTGGGACAATAAAAGATTTTTGAGCAAGCAACCAACTTAATGCAATTTGTGCAGGTGTTGCGTTTTTGCCTGTCGCAATCGATACAACCAAATCCACCAAAGCTTGATTGGCTTCTCTGTTTTCTCTACTGAAACGTGGCAGCATATTTCGGGTATCCTCTTTAGCTAATTCAACATCAGCGTTGATTGTTCCCGTCAGAAAGCCTTTGCCTAAAGGGCTGAAAGGGACAAAACCAATTCCTAACTCTTCCAATACAGGAATGATTTCTTTTTCAGGTTCACGATAAAACATCGAATACTCGCTTTGCAAAGCCGTGACGCACAGAACAGAATTTGCTTTACGAATGGTTTCTGCATTGGCTTCCGACAATCCGAAATGTTTTACTTTTCCTTGCTGTATCAAATCTTTTACGGTTCCTGCAACGTCTTCAATCGGAACATCCGGATCGGGTCTATGCTGATAAAACAAATCAATGACATCGGTTCTCAATCTTTTCAAAGAAGCTTCTGCAACTGCTTTTATGGTTTCCGGGCGACTGTCTAAACCGAATTTCACATTACCATCTTTAAAACCAAACTTTGTTGCAATGACAACTTCATTTCTTAACGGTTTGAGTGCTTCGCCAACTAAAATCTCGTTTTCGCCATAACCCTGAGCCGTGTCGAAAAAAGTGATTCCGTTTTCAACTGCCGAACGAATCAGTTGTATGCTTTCATCCTTTGCCGGTGCATTTGGGAAACTTAATCCCATACAGCCAAAACCCAATTCTGAGACTTCTAATCCGCTCTTGCCTAATTTTCGTGTATTCATTATTTTTTGATTTAAAATTTAACACATCAAAGTTGGTTCAAAGAAAAATGAATGGATTTGTCATTTGGCAAAAAAGTGACTTTAACGGATATTTTTTCTTATTCTGCTCAATGAAGACTGGGTAATCCCAAGATAAGAAGCGATGTATGATAAAGGAACACGGTTGACCAAGGTTGGAAATTTCTGAATAAAATCAAGATAGCGTTCAGTTCCATCCTGTGAGACCAATTCACTTCTCCGAACGATCTTCTCACTGTGATGTTTGGTAATTATTTTCTGAATAATATGGTCCCAATTTATTATTGTCTGGGAGATTTCTTTCCAGTCCTGTCTTGAAAAAACAACCAGCTTGCAGTCTGTAATGGCCGACAAATATTCTGAAGGCATATAAATTTCGTCAATTGTATTTCCTGACAAAATCAAATGTTTTTCGTCAATGAAATATCGCGTAATTTCTTCGCCTTTATTGTTGTAATAAAAAACCCTAATGATACCATCTGTAAGGAACCCAATCTGTTTAACTGTTTTTCCGGCTTCCCAGAAAAACTCATCTTTATGGAGTTCGATTTCACGGGCTTTACTTTTTATAAAATCCAGCTGTTGACTGTTCAGATTATCAAATTGCAGGATATAATCAATAAATTTTTCCATTTTATAAAATTACAAATTGTTAACTGACGCTTATTTGCCATTTGACAAAAATTAGAACTTAAGATTGCTAACCAATCGAATTTTAAATAAAAAATCTATTAACTGATTTGTAATGTATGTTTTCACCTTTAAAGCAATAGGCTGTTTCAGAAATGAGACAGCCTATGGGATAAAATTAATTGATATAGAGCTTACTGCCTTATAAATTTATGCGTTAAGACCTTATTGTTTTCATCAGATAATTCAATAAAATAAACTCCTGAAGTAAGTGTTGAAACATCAATCCTGTTTTTACCTGAAGTCATTTTCAGACCTGATTTTATCAAACTTCCTTTTGAGTCATAAATAGAAGCCGTCGAATTACTGGATCTCAGTTCTATAAAGATTTCTGTTTTTGCAGGATTAGGATATATTTTAGACTGATTTAATTCTGTCTCTTTTGCCAAAAGCACTGAGAAATTTAACGGAAGAATATTGGCAGCATATGTATTTTCTTCACTCACGTAAGCTCTGAAAGGATTAATCATCGGTTCGCTGCCTGCTGCAACTTTATAAAATCCTGTTAGTCCGTTTTCTGTTTTTAAAACATAAGCATTGGCAGGAACTTTAATTGTATGATAAACACCATTCATCTGGCTGACAGTGATTGCTTTCGGGGTAGAGACATTTCCCGTACCGGTAAATGTAACGTTTCCTGTAGCGTTTACAAGCACTGGAGTATTGGCAGGAATAATTCCGTTAGAAACCGGAGTGCAGGAAATGGCCGTTATTCCGGGTGATATCAGATATACATTCACTCCGGAAGGAATATTGGCTTCGAAAGGCAGCAACAGTATATCATAACCATTAAATACCCTGCTGTAGGAAGCTGCTCCTGCTGTGAAATTAAATGGTACCTGAAAATCTTTTCCTGAATCTGAGAGAACAAGGTTTGAACAATTTGTCCCCGAAATGACATTGTTAGCGGTAGAATTTACATTTGAATTCACATAAAATATATTGTTTGAATTAACGCTTAAAGGCTGCCAGTTGGTGGCGGTGATTCCTGAAACTGTTCTGAAATCCAAAGATGTATAATATCCGTTTTCCAGCGCATCCATCATATTGCTGTCGCTGTCCGAATACGTGCCGTTAAACTTTGATGCAATTTCATTTCCCACATTAAAATAAACATCTCCCAAATTCAGCGTAAGTACAGAACTGTAGTTTGAATTTCTAAGTCCTAAAATGCCTTTGCATCCGTCCGTAAGAACCTGTCTTGAAATATCTAAAGTGATATCAAAGTTTCCGCCCGAAGGAAAATTAATTCTTCCATAATTATAGGATTTGGCCATTCCCTGACTGTTAATGTAGTATAAAGTCGTATTATCCGAATAGCTCTGCCCTGCCGTTGTATAACTGTTAACATGCAATATCAGTTTATTAAACCGGTCATTCAGCTGAAGATAACCATTGGAAGCGGTCATATTGTTACTGAACAAAGGGCTTGGATTGGAGAAAGTAACGGTTGTGTTGCTGATGTTAAATGCTGTTCCGAAAGCTGAATTTGTTGCTGTCTGCGTTTCTATTTTGTTGTAACGAATATTTCCTCCTGTCATTGAAGAAACAGGCCTGTCGGCGCTTTTGTTAAAAACGAAAGTCATTACGCTGGACGGTGTTATTTCCACTCCCGGCCGGAAAGTCTGGGTACTGAATGAAACCGGAGTTGTAAGCATATCAGACGAAGAATTCGTTAATATTTTTGTTCCTGAAGTCGTATAAAAAGGCAGATCCACTTTAAGATTATAAGTGTTTGATGAGGGATTAATGACCATTAAAACCACCTGATTCCCGTCTGAAGAAATGTAGGAAGATCCCTGAAGCGCACCCGTACTGTCTCCCCAGGTTGCTGCAATACGCGTTTTTCCGGTTGTATATTTGGCAAAGTGAGAAAGAATATATCCTCTTTTCGTTATTACTCCTGCCGCAGTTCCGTTGGTACCGTCTCCCATCAGTCCGTAATATCTTTTGGAAGCGTAATGAATCCAGGCATTGATATTCCCCAGCATCGAATTATTGATACTTGAAGCGAAGTTGAAAGCATCCAGATTCCAGTTAAAATCGCGCGGCGTCTGACTTCCTGAATTCCAGTTGATGAGATATTCCGTCTGCCATATTTCTTTATTATAATTCTGAAATTGCTTGTAAGCAGACTGCATCAATCCGTACTGATGTCCACCGTACACTTCAAAATTAGCTATTGTAGCGGTATTCAGCATAGCGTTGGCAAAATTATCAGTAAAACCTACACTTTCCGGAGCAATCACCTTACAGTTGATGAGATGACCGTAATCTTTTACGAAAGTCGCAATTTGCGTCGGAGTCCAGATGCATCCCTGGTATTGTGCCATTTCATCAGGTTCATTCTGAATGGAAATATAGTCCAGATCCACACCGTTAGACTGAAGATAAGTTACGAAACTATTGAGATATAAAGCATAATCCTGATAGTTTTCCGGTTTTAAATAACCAATTTGTTGTACGCCGTTTGCATCGGTATACACTGCATTTACGTGATTGTTGGTTTTCCATGCTGCGGGCATCGTCCACGGACTTGCGAAAATGGTTAAACCCATTGATTTTGCAAGCTGTGCAGTAGGTAATACCACATTCCAGTTATTGCTGTCTTCAGGAATATATAATCGCATAATGTTATATCCCGCTGTACTTCCCGATCCCCAAAGTGTTTGAATTTCAGATGTTGACATATGATTATACGCAAACTGAGGGCTGCAGACAAATCCACCAAAACCTTTTATATTCTGGTAGGTAATATTTTTATCGATCTTAACAGTGGTAAGCTGTCCGTAACACAAGCTGCTAAAAAGCATGCACAGCGCATGAATAGTAAAAAGGCTGACTAGTTTTTTCATAATGTTTTAGTTTTAATTTTGTGATGTTCAGGTATAAAGTTTTGGGCAAAGAATCCCCTTCAAGACAGTCTGATTAAAAAACCGCCAAGAAAAATCTCCTGAAATAATTCAGGCAACCATTATAAATAAAGTGATATCAGGTCTTTTGCTGTTATCTTTTCATTTTGATAAAACAATATTTAAATGAAATTGAGATTAGAGATAATTATTTCATAGGCATATTTGATAGTGGTTACTATTTTTTGAAATTTCATTGAAGGATTTCGCTTTCGGGTGCACCCAGATAGGAAGGTTTTAAACCTCCGGTATTGATCATGATCTTTTCCAGAACAATTCCCGGTTCCAGAACACGGAATCGTAATCTATGCTTTCCGGGCTGTGAAATAAGATGTTTTGTAGCTGATTTAATAATATGTTCTGACTGCCATCTTCCCAGTTCTCCTTTATAATGACCGTTGAAATTAACCACCTGCGGAGCCTGTCCGTCGAAAGAAATTTCGTAACGCAACCCTTTATTATGATTAAAATTCAATGTCGGAGCCAGTAATAACTGAACCTCAAATTCCCCTTTGGATTCAAAGTTAATATCATATTCAAGATATATATTTTCATCAGCTTTTGGGTAAGCATTTTGAGGAAAAGTTGTTACTCCAGATTTGGTTTTTCCGAAATCAGGAATCACTTCCCAATGGATCCGGTCTGAATTATTCAATCCTGAAAAATTTTCGGCTTCCATCGAAATGTAGCCATTCTTCTCCTGAAAGACTTTTTCTTTTGAAGCATTATCGTCATAAACATATGTTACTTCAGGCATGATGTTTTCTTTGCTATCATTCCATGATTTGTAACCAATACGCATCTGATCCATCATATGCTGCCATTTTCCGCCGGCAATCTCAGTATTGTATTTACGATCCAGATAAGCATTTCTTTCAAAACATTCTTTTACCCTGTCTGCATAATAATTTGCCTGCAAATCATATTTTGCGGCCAGTTGCCTGTTTTTGGCAACAGCATAGTACATTTCATACAAATTGCTGCAGGCATCAATCGGGTACAAAACCAGCTGGTAATAAGCATCCTGATATTCTGCGGGAATTTTTTCTTTTAATCGTAAAGCATCGATTGCCAAAGCTCTGTACTCATTCAGAACCCTTTCAAATTCATAATAATTTTCCAGGCTGTAGGTTTTGCTGTCCAGTGTTTCCGGCGTTACTCTGCGGTTGTATTTTGCATACAGGTTGATCATCCTTGCAATTTCCTTAGCATATTTTTCGCCGAACTGTTGTGCAGACCAATTTTCGGTATATTCCAAAAGGTTTTTTGAATTAAACTGTTTCGGATTCCAGGCCATTTCCATGAAAAAACTGATCGGGAATTCCATGGGTTTCAAATCTCCTACATTTACGACCCAGAGCTTATCTACTTTATGTTCATAAGAAAGATTCATCTGCTCCCAAACCCGCTGGATGGGACTGATATTGATCCATTTTGAATTTCTAGGCCCTCCCACATAATCAAAGTGATAATACATTCCGTAACCGCCTTTATGCAGAGGTTTCGAAAGGTCCGGAAGCTTTCTCACATTGCCCCAGTTGTCATCACAGAATAAAAGGATGACATCATCCGGAACTCGCATTCCTTTATCGTAATAATCCTGCACTTCTTTGTATAATGCCCACACCTGTGGTGTTTTTTCCGCTTTTTTCCCGGTAACATCTGTAATAATTTTCCGCTGATCTTTTACGATTTTTTCCAGCAGAGTAATATTCGTTCCCTCTCCCATGGCTTCATCGCCGTCGCCACGCATTCCCACCGTTACAAGTCTTTCCCAGTGGTTGCTTCTTTCAATCCCCGATTTCCAGAATTTCCGTAAAACTTCACTGTTTTTATTATAATCCCACACGTTTGGAAGATTATTTTTTTTGATATACCGATGCCAGTCGGTTTGTGCCAAAGCCATCGGTTCGTGGTGTGAAGTTCCCATAATAATTCCCATTTCATTTGCCAGCGGTCCGTTCAACACATCATCGTCATAAAATGCTTTTCCCCACATGGCAGGCCAGATGTAATTGCCTTTTAAACGCAGGATCAGTTCAAAAACTTTCTCATAAAATTTGGAATTGAACCCGCCAAAAGTAGCTCTCGCCCAGCCTCCGAGTGAAGGTTCTTCATCATTTAGGAAAATCCCGCGGTATTCCACAGCCGGCTCTCCATCGGTGTAGATTCCTTTTTTAAAATAGATATTTTCTTTTACCTCAACCGGAACATCTGCCCAGTAATACCAAGGCGAAACCCCGATCTGCCGGGACATTTCGTAAATTCCGTAAATCGTTCCGCGCTTGTCGCTTCCGGCAATTACGATGGCTTCGGAAATTCCCGGATATGGATTGCTTACATTTTGGATAATGTATTTTTCTTTTTTTCCTGTTAATAATTTTCCGTCAATTTTTTTTTGCCTGATTAAATCATCAATTATCGATTTTGTTCCTGCTGTCCCAATAATAATCAAAGGCGATTGCTGTGCGGAAAGCTGATTCAGCAAATTCGGCTCGGCTCCGGACACTTTTTGGAAATCGGATTGCAGGCTTTTAACAGCCCTGAGAATTCCTTTGTCGATTCCCGGATTGGTAAAAATCGAAAATCCTGAATTTTTCTCTTTTAAAACAATGGTTTCAGAATTTTTTTCCGTGGTGATGAACGGCTGTGCTGCTTTGATGTGCAGGCAGAATCCGAATAGCATGACCAGAATATAGAATTTTATATGCTTCATATTTTTTATTTTCTTTTTGCTAAACCTCATAGGCTTTTGAAACCTATGAGGTTGAATGTAATATCTTATTCTTTTATCCATAGGTTTTACCTACGGCTATTGATATTGAATCCTGCGGATTCTTTGATTGCAGCGAATTTTTTGCAGCCCGACTTGAGCGGAGCTCTTTTTGCCGCAGCGAAGCGTAGGCAAAAAAGCGGGAGCGGAAGGCGGATAAAGCTGCCCAAATTTTTAATCTAATTTCTCAGCACAAAACCTCCATTAGGCTGGATTTCTATCGTGAAATCACCGTTTTTATTAACTTTGACTTCTTTTTCGGAAGAATTTCCCTGAGCATCATCATTGATTAATTTCCCTGTTTTTCCTGCGAACATCGGAAGTCTGATCTTTAATTTCTTACCCGTTTTTTCTGCATTTATTCCGGCAATATACCATTGATCCTGATGTCGTCTCCCTATCACAGCATATTTTCCGGGATACCCATCTATGAAAACCGTTTCGTCCCAAAGAGTAGGAATGTCTTTCATAAAATCCAGCTGGAATTTCGGGGCATCCGTCAGGTTATTCGGCATTACGGCGAACATCTGAACAGGATTCTGGAATAATACTGCTGTTGCCAGCTGAAAACCGTCTGTGGTATATCTTTTATTTTTATCCTTATTGGATTTTGTTAAAAACTTGTTGAGGAAAGTCCCCCCAAATTCCATGCTTCCGACCGTGTTTCTGATAAACGGATGTAACGAAGCGAAAAAAGCTTCCTGTTTACGCACATCTTCAGAAAAATACAGCATTTCGGATGCTAAAACGGCTTCGCTTCCGGCATAATTCGGGTACATGACTTCCCAGCCTCTCGGTAAGGTGGTTCCGTGGAAAATAATCGTTAAACCAAAATCATTCGCATCCGAAAGAATATCTTCATAAAGACGCATGGTTTCCTGCTTATCGCCGCCGAAGAAATCGACTTTTAATCCTTTTACGCCAACTTCCTTCAGCCATTTCATTTCTTTTTTGCGTTCAACGGAGGAACTCATTTTATTTCTCGGTCCCATTGGTGCATCATTGGCTGCGCCATTGGAATTGTACCAAAGCATAACCCCAACATTTTTGGATTTTGCATACTGAATGAGTTCCTTCATCCGGTCTTTGCCGATGTTTTTGTCCCAAAGCGCATCCATAAGGATATATTGGAAGTTTAATGCAGCAGCGAGATCAATGAATTTCACCTGATCATCATAATTCATACTGTTATCCTGCCAAAGAATCCAGCTCCAGGTAGATTTTCCGAACTGATATTTCCGGGAGGATTCATACATCGGTTTCACTACATCAAACGGAACCGTAGTTTCTACAATCGGTTGTAAAGATGCACCAACGGTAATGGTTCTCCATGGTGTTGATCCGGGCAGGGAAATGGCTGCCCCCGTACTTCCGAATCCGTTGTTTTCAGCCATATTGGGATAAGCAACTTTATACAGACTCTTTTCAGAAGTCGTTTCCAGATGAGAGGCACAGTATAAACTGTTCACACCTGTTTCCGAAAGCAATATCCAGCCGTTATTTCCGAGGTGAAATAATCCCGGGAAAACATATCCGTAATCAGCTTTGGCTCCGAGTTCCGCATCCGCTTTATACCCGCTTTCATAGCTTGGCGCCGTACGGGCAAACCCGGTCATCGGTTTCATTATGGGAGAAAGAAAGGTAGTGGTCTGAACGGGAAACCGGTAACCGGTAATTTCTGATTGTACAACTGCGCTCAGGCGGTCTTTCATCGGTAAAAGATGATATCGGAATGCGATATTATTATTGCTTACCTGAAATTCAATACTGATGCTGAACTGATCTGCATTGGTGAAATTAACTGTTAATGTATTGGCTTTATAATCGACCTGTGATTTTTTATTTTTTTCGTTGGTATACGTTTTTGAAACCTGATCTTTTTTACTGTCGGTGAATTTTAAATTTTGAGATAAATCAGATTCATTGGTGATTAAACCCAGCGGAGATTTCTCCAGCATAACTTTTTCCTGATACGATATATTGTACAGAGCTTTTCCGTTTTCTGAAAAGACATTCAGCTTCAGTTTCCCATCGGGACTGATAGCCTCTGCAACCTGGGCAAAAACTGAAATTCCGCTCAACAGGCATAATAGTAGTGATACGTAAGATATTATTTTAATCATAATCATTTATTTTCAAGAAAAGTCCAGTAATCGAAAAACATGACATCCTTTGCTGCTTTTCCGTTAAATACAAAATATACATCGTGAATACCGGTCATTTTTTCTTTTAATTCTGTTTTCACGGTTTCCCAACGGTCATCCCCGCCGGTCAAGGGAACTTTTATTGTGGCTACTACCGGTCCGGTAACACTGTCCAGATGAACATCCATCGTTACCTCGCTGTTGTGTGTGGTTCCTACTCTTGCGGAAAATACTTTGGCATCATTTTTTCCAAAATCCACATTTTTCACACTGGTGTAAGCACCGCTTTTTTTGGCTTTAATAAAAACATCGGCTTCTTTGTTCTGATACGACTTTACATTTTCCGACCATGCGATGGTTTCCGCCTGATTAAAGCTGTAAGGATTTACTGTTGCGGTGGCTTTGGTAATTCCATTAGTCATTGTAAATGGTGAAATAGAACCATCTTTGTTGAATTCCAGTTCCTGAACGCTGACAGAACGTGTAAATCCGCTCCCGCCCGGCAAAGCACCATTATGATAGAAGAAATATGTTTTTCCTTTAAAATCTATGACTCCGGGATGGTTGGTAAATGATTTTCCTTCGGCAGGCATAATAACTCCACCGTATTTCCATGGTCCCTGCGGATTTTTGCTGGTAGAATATCCTATGAATTCGGGAAGCGGACCACCCGGCCAGAAAAGGTAATATAAATTTTTCTTTTTATACAGCCAAGGCCCTTCCTCATATTTTGAGGGTCTTTCGGGATTGGGTTTTCCGTCTCTTTTTCCGAATGATTCTTCGGTCATGGGTACTTCAATAATATTTCCTGAGTAGGAAATCATATCTTCATTTAATTTAACATATTTCAGTTTCGGATTTCCCCAATACATATAGGCTTGACCGTCATCATCAACGAAAACGGTGGGATCAATATCACCCCATTCGCTCTGCACCAGCGGTTTTCCCAACGGATCGTGAAACGGCCCGAACGGACTGTCGCCAACGGCAACACCAATCGCTCCTTTATTGTTGGTTTTAGACCACATGGGAACATACATAAAAAATTTGCCGTTCCTTTCCACGCACTGAGCAGCCCATGCATCTCGTTTTGCCCATTCAAAATCGTTATATGAAAGAATGGTTCCGTGGTCGGTCCAGTTTACCATATCATTGGTGGAATAAACTTTCCAGTCATTCATGGTAAACCATGTTGAATCGTCTTCATCATGCGTGGTATAAACATAGAGCCTTCTATTGTAAACCATAGGAGCCGGATCTGCGGTGTAGTTGGTCTGTATGATAGGATTCTGGGCAGAAACTGCTCCTGAAATCATTAAAAACAAACCCAATATAGATTGTATCGTATTTTTCATATTTTTATTTGTAGCTGTTGTTCAGACATCATTTAAGAATGAACTTATCTTTTATATCTATCTAAAATTTTACAAAGTCTATCCACAAAGTTTTTTGCACATGAACACATTAGGTTTTAGTTCCAACTTTGCGCATATTTCAGATCACAAGATTTTTTATGTTTGAAAATTTCATATTCGTCATTGATACTTTGTGGTAGCGCTCTATTTTTTCTTAAAGCTCCAATAATCGAAATTAAATAGCTTTCTTCCTGCCGTAATATTTTTCCCCTGAAATACAAAATAGACATCGTGAACACCGGAAACCTTTTCTGAAATTTTTGATGATATTGTTTTAAAGTCTTCCCAGCCACCGGTTCTTGGAATATCAATTGACGCTATCTTTGGTCCTTTTACCTCATCAAGATGGACTTCTAAAATTCCGCCGTCCACGCCTGCAGCTACTGAAGCTGAAAATTCTGTAGCGCCAGTTCCGAAATCCACTGCACGGACTTTTATAAATCCGCCCACTCTGGTATCGGAAACAAAAACTCCGGTTTTTTTATTTTCTGAAGTGCTGCATTTTTCCGACCAGGCCATGGTTTCCGCCTCATTTCTTTTGTAAGGATCTAATGTTCCGACAGGGGTTACTCCTTCCCTAGTCATTTTTATTTTTGGAATACTTCCATCGGCATTGTATTTAAATTCTTCAACAGCAGTAGAGCGTCCGTAACTTCCGCCGTTTGGTAAAAGTCCGGTATGGTAAAACAAGTAGGATTTCCCTTTAAAATCGATAATTCCGCCGTGATTGGTAAAGCTGTTTGTGGGCTGATCGGTCATAATTTTCCCCTGATATTTCCATGGCCCGGTTGGTGATTCGCTGGTTGCATATGATAAACACTCCGTTTTTCCGGTCATACCTGCATACATCATATAATATTGATTGTTTCTTTTGTACAGCCACGGACCTTCTACATAAACATCATCAAACTTTTCCTGTTTTTGTAAAACCTCATCACTTCTTCCGGGACGTCTCAATCCGCCGAAAGATTCCGCCGATTGTGGAATTTCCGTAATTTTCCCGGCATAAGAAATCATATCCTTATTTAGTTTAGCATAAAATAATTTGCTGTTTCCCCAATAGAGATAAGCCTGTCCGTCATCATCAATAAAAACGGTAGGATCGATATTATCCCATGTTCCGGTTGAAATCAATGGTTTTCCGATTGCATCCTCAAAAGGACCGACAGGACTATCCGAAACAGCAACACCAATCGCCATATTATTATCAACAGTTTGAGCACAGATATACCAGTAAAATTTACCATTTCGTTCGATGCATTGTGCTGCCCAGGCTCTGTCCCTCGCCCAGCTGAAGGATTCTAAAGAAATGGGAACACCATGATCCGTCCAGTTTACCATGTCATCAGTTGAATGAACCCGCCATTTGGTCATCGTATAAAAATCAAATCCAGGCTGATCGTCTCCCGTGTACACATATAGTTTGTTTTTATACACCATTGGTGCCGGATCGGGTGTAAAATGCGTCTGAACAACCGGATTCTGAGCAAAAATAGCAGTGGTTGCCAACAGAAAAGGTAATGTAATATATTTTAAATTTCGATGAATCATAGTTATTATTATTTTGTTGGAATAAATTTATAGTACGCAACGCCGTGCGCGGGAATATCCAATGAAAGGCTTTCTTTATCCGTATTGATGTCTGCGATCTTTTTCTGTCTCCAGAGATCTCTTACAGTCTGAGTTCCTGAAATTCCTAATTTTTTGAAATCTTTATATGGCAACTTTACTTTTTCCCTTCCGAAATTGGCGAAAGCGACAGCCTTTCCTCCGTCTTCCAGTTCTTTTACATAAATTCTGAGTTCGCCGATGGTATGTAAGCAAACACCTTGTTTTCCCAAAGCATCCTGATTAACGGCAATCACCTCATCGTTTGTCAGAAGGTTTAAGGTAAAATCATCCAGTTTTTCGAGATCACAGCCAATCAGCAATGGTGCCGAAAAAATACTCCAAAGGCTGATGTGGAGGTATTGTTCATCCGGTTTTAAACGGCTCTGGTGCGGATTACCCCAACCCACTACACCCACCACCAGCATATCGGGATCGTTCCAGTTACCGGGTTTTGCGTAAGAAGCAGCTTTCTCCTGAGCCAATGCGATATTTTTCACGCTTGCCCAGGTGTCCGTTATATCGTTGGTAGTACGCCATGACTGAGCATGAACTTCATTACCCCATTTCCAGACATCACCCATTCCGTATTGGCAAAGATTGTATACGATATCTCTAGGCTGCTGTTTCAACATGTTTCCCATCAGCAGGAAAGGTCTTACGCCTTTCTCAGGATCACCGCCGCCCTGAAAAGCAAGAGAAGGAACTTTATCGGCATCATTATCCGGTAATCCGTCAATGACACCGCCGTAGCTGCACCAGTCGTATTTCAGGTAATCGACACCCCATTTTGCATAGCTTTCGGCATCCTGCTTTTCGTAGCCATAGCTCCCTGCACATCCTCCGCACGTCCATGGTCCGGGAGAAGAATAAATTCCCATTTTCAGTCCGTTTCCGTGAATATAATCGCCCAGATTTTTCATATCCGGAAATTTGGAGTTGGCTAAAATATAACCGTTTTCATCGCGCATCTTTCCTTGAAACAAAGGGTCTTTTCCGTCTCTGTTAAATTGCCACGAATCATCGATATTGATGTAATTCCAGCCGTGGTTTACCAATCCTGTTTTAACCAAAGCATCGGCAGCACGTTTCACTTTGTCGGCAGAAACTTCGTGTCCGAAACAGTTCCAGCTGTTCCAGCCCATCGTTGGGGTAAGTGCAATTCTGTCCCCTGCTTCTATTCTTAATTTTTTTGAGGCTGAACCTTTTGCATTTTTTGCAGATAATTCTACTTCATACGTTCCTTTCGAATCTATTTTTCCGGTAATGATTCCCGTTTCGGGATCCAGCTTTAATCCTTCGGGAAGCTTTTTTGCAGAGAAAATCATCGGCCGGTCCCCTGTTGCTGCAATTCTGAAAAGGAAAGGCGAACCGGGACGAACACCATAAACACCTGCTGAGTTGATACGGGGCGTTGCTGGAGGTTTTGGAGTTAAAATATATGGTTCTGAAGCAATCGGATTGAATGTTTCCAAAGTAGCAATTCCGTTGGTTTCGAATTTTGCATTGACCCAGTTTGCGTGATCGTAATAAGGACCGTTTCCGCCATCCGTTACTACAAGTTCGAGCTGCTTTATTCCTTTTAATGATACCGAAACGGGTTTTGCCTTATCGCCCAAATGCATGATTCCGCTGGACCAAAGCTTTTTGTTGTCTCCGTAAATTTCAAATTCCACGGCAGGATCATGGCCTTTCATTTCATCATCTAATCCCACTAATGCTGAAAACTTGTGGGCTTTACCATTCAATTTTATCAATAAAGAACTTTCGGCGTGAGTGCCGAAACCCCTGTCGAATGTCTCTCCGGCAATCGTCAATTTTTTTCCGTCCACCGAAGTATTGATGCCCGGTTTTCCGTTTCCCTGTGTAGCAACGCTGAGATCGAGCTTATCCAGCCAGACTACTGACTGAGATTTGTAAATATTGACCGACAATAAAAAGGTTACTGCTGTAAGGAGTATTGTATTCTTCAACATTATTTTAGATTAGATTTCATTAAACTTCCACCAGTCGAAATAGAAAAGGTCTCTGTCTCCTCTGAAAACAAAATATACATTATGAATGCCTTTCATATTCTTAACCGGCGTCTTTATGGTTTTGAAAATATCACCTTCAGCTTTTCCGGTTACTGTCACCGTTCCCAAAAGAGGTCCGTCGATCGCATCGGTACGAATTTCTATTTTTCCGCCGTACAATGCTGCTACAGACACTTCTATAGAATGGGTTCCTTTAGAAAAATCTACGCCCTGGACTTTGATATAATCTCCATTGTTGACCGACGATACAACGATACGATCGGTGATTTTTTTACCAGTATCATAAGGATTATTTCTTTCCCATTCGGTCATTTTCTCGGTTTTAAGGCCTTCGCTAAAAGCGATGGTTTCGGCTTCTACTCTTTGATATGGATTAAGCGTTGCAATTCTTTGCACGCCTTCCGAATCCCAGAACGGAAGCTTCTGAATGGTACCATCAGCATTGTATTTCATTTCACTTACGCAGACAGAACGTCTCTCGTAATGTTTGCTCATTGTCTGTTTTCCTATATTGTAATTGAATCCGAAAACGTAAGATTTACCTTTATAATCAATGATTCCCGGATGATTTCCGTTGGAACGTTTGTCGCTGTCCATAATCATTCCTTTAAATTCCCAAGGTCCTGTTGCCGATTTTCCCATCGCATAACCGATTCCTTCGGGACAGCAGGTAGATGCATAGGCCATATAATATTTCCCGTTTCTTTTCCACGCCCAGGGTCCTTCCTGATAATGAAAAGGGTCAGGAGAGCCTTTGATCTTGGCCACAGATGGATCTTTTACAATATTGCCATTTACCGAAATCATATCTTCGTTCAGCTTCACATACCAAAGGTTTGGATTTCCCCAATACAGGTAAGCTTGCCCGTCATCATCAATCAGGACCGTAGGGTCTATATCGTCGCTTGAATTTTTAACCAAAGGTTTTCCAATCGGATCTTTGAAAGGACCGTACGGACTATCAGCGACCAGAACTCCAATTCCTCTTTGTCCGGGCATCGGGCAGTACATATAAAATTTCCCGTTTCTTTCGATTACCTGCGGCGCCCATGCTCCGTTTTCCGGATCGGTCCATTTGAAATCTTTAAGGGAAGCCACAACGCCGTGGTCTGTCCAGTTGACCATATCCGTGGAAGTATAAAGCAGCCAGTTTTTCATTTTAAATCCGAAAGCATCATCTTCATCATGACTCGTATACAGAAAAACCGTGTCTTTGTAGACCATCGGTGCAGGATCTGCAGTGAATTTGGTTTGGATAATGGGATTCTGGGCGAATGACATCTGAAAAAATCCTAAAATTGTTATTAGAGCTAAATATTTCATCGTTATTATTTTAAGATTATTTAAATTTTACACTTACGCTCTTGCCGGAATAACTGACTTTTTTCTCCCGCCCATCCGGTAGAATTATATGAAAAGTCCTTTTCGCAATTATTCCCTGATATCCGCCTTTCCGGGCACAAATCGTAAGTATTTCAGCTTTATCATTCCAGTGAAAGGGAATTTCTGTATACTTTCCTTTTTCATAATTGTAATTATCAAATTCATCTTCGTATAAGATGAAATCCGAGTTAGCTCCAGGATAAACTTTAATGGTAAGATTGTCCCATTTTTTCTCAGTCGCATATTGTACATCGGGACCAAACGGAATGATGCTTCCCGCTTTTACATATAAAGGAATGACCTGAAGATTAAGCGTTTTCTGAATTTCATGACCTCCGTTGTGTTTTTCATTCGTCCAGAAATCAAACCAATCTGCGCCTGCCGGAAGATAGACTTTCACCGTTTTATTTTGTGAGAAATCTACATTGGAAAGTGAATTTTCTTTTTTGTTGGCATCAGTTTTATTCCAGCCTTCATTTTCATCGGTTTTTACTATTTTTTCAGGAGTATACTGTGCATTCAGAATCGGAGCAACTAAAAATGACTTTCCGAAAAGATATTCGTTATTGATATCCCAGTTTTTTTTGTCTGCCGAAAAATCCATTGAAAGAGCACGCAGAAAACTTGAATTTTTTTTAGAAACGTCCCAAGAAACAGAATAGATATAGGGCAATATACTGTAACGCAACCTGATGAATTTCTCTATTGCATCATAAGCCGGATCGCCTTTCTGGCCAAACTGATAAATTTCTCTCGGCACATCAGTTCCGTGTGAACGCATCATGGGTGTGAAAGTTCCATACTGCAACCACCGAACGTACAGTTCCTGAAACATTTTGTTTTGAGGGCCTCCGTTTCTTTTATAAACCCCGCCGAAAAACCCACCAATATCTGAATTAAAATTCGGATTGCCTGTCAGACTGAAATTCAGTCCTGCAGGAACCTGGTTTCTCAACGATTCCCAGGAAGAATTGATATCGCCGGACCAAGTATTGGCAGCATATCTTTGCTGGCCGGCAAAAGCCGATCTTGTGAGAATAAAAACTCTTTTATCACTTGTGGTTTCGCGCTGGTGATCGTAAACTCCGCCTACTGTCATCAAAGGATAGGCATTTCTCACTTTGCGGAAAGAACCGAGATATGTTTTGGTATTTAAATCTTCGGGGCTCTGGCTAAGATGGTCCGGTTCCGTAGAATCCATCCACCAGCTGTCTACTCCAAGGCTGAACAACCCTTTATTTAAAAATTTCCAGTAAATTTCCCGGGCTTCAGGGTTGTAAGCATCGTAAACACGGACACCTGAAGGATAGTTCAGATCCGGAGGCCAAGTGTCTCTTCCTGATTCCGGCCAGGTTTTGAAATTGAAAAGCATCCTTTTTTTATCCATTTCACGGTACTGATTGGTCATTGGTCCGAAAGAAGACCAAATAGAAACGGAGAGATGTGCATTCATATCGTGAATATCCTGTATCAATTTTTTGGCATCGGGAAAATCGGGGCTGATGAAATCCATCGCGTTCCACTGATAATTATTCCCCCAATATTGCCAGTCCTGGATGATTCCATCTAAAGGAACTTTTAAATCGCGGTATTTTTTTATCACCTCTACCAGTTCCTCCTGACTTTTATACCGCTCTTTGCTTTGCCAGTAGCCGTAGGTCCATAAAGGAAGCATCGGCACATTTCCTGTGAGGCTGCGCATTCCTGCAATCACTCCGTCGGCATTTTTTCCGTAGATAAAATAATAATCTATCCCGTCTCCTACTTCCGAAGAGAACGATGTTTTCTCCGGTGTATCGGTAAACTGCGTGGGAGATGCATTGTCCCAAAAAATACCATACCCTTTTACAGACTGAAAAAACGGCACAAAATCCCAGGTGTTATTCTGAATCATTTTCACGTCTGTATTCCGTTGGGACATTTTTCCGTTTTGTAAAATTCCCAAGCCATAAACAGGTTCATTTTTTTCAAGCTGAAAAGACTGTGAAACAGAAAGAGTCTGATTTCCGGCATCGTCAAAAGGTTTGAATGCGCTTCCCGATTCTTTAAGAAGCTCTTCTCCTGATGGCAGCTGATAGGTTATTTCTCCTGTTGTATTGTTTATAGAAAGCTGAAGATCTTTTGTTTTTACTAAAATATTGTTCTTGCCTTCCGAAACCGAAAATTTGGTTTTCTGTTCTTTTTGAATGACGGAAAGACTATTTTTTATGAATGTTTTTCCAGATGGATACTTAATGATTCTTACCGTATTTTCACCATACCATTTTAATTCAACAGTTGCATTTTTTACAGTAACGTTGATGCCTGAGTCTGTTTTTCTGTAAGACTGTGCATTGAAATTTCCCGAAAGTAATACAATCGTTACGATAAACGCTTTATTTCTGATGGTATTGAAATTCATTTTGTGATTTGGATTGTAATTAAATTTTAAGCTTTCATTTTTTTATCATCATAATAAAAAATATATTGTCTCTTTTAGATTTTCCCGGCTGTGTAACTGCTAAAAAACTATTCAGAATCTTTAAACAGCAGCTGAGCAAAATTGTACAGGTTGTTTCTCCAGACCGGCCAGGTGTGGCCTCCGGGATACTCGGAATACGAATACTTAATGCCTAACTCATCCAGTTTTTTCATCATAACCTGACAATTTTTATAGGCAATATCTTCTTTTCCGCCCATTGAGATCCAGAAGTTTTTTATATTGGAATTGATTTTTTCTTTGTTGTCATTCATAAACTTATATTCACTATCAGCTACTTCCTGAAGAGACGGGAGAATCCATCCTGAACTGAAAACGCCCAATGAAGAAAACATATCAGAATTCTGAACGCCTGTATGTAATGTGTAAATTCCGCCCATTGAAAGTCCGGCAAGTGCTCTGTTCGCTGCATCTTTTTTAACCCTGAAATTAGATTCGGTAAATGGAATAACAGATTCCTTTAATTCTTTATCAAACATCTGCAGATTCCTGGCTCCGAAACTTCCGAACCCGGCAGGTCCGATATTGGCATCCGGCATTACGATGATCATTGGTTTTGCTTTACCTTCAGCAATTAAATTGTCCAGAATAAAATTCGTTTTCCCCTGCATTGCCCAGCCGCTTTCGTCTTCGCCGCCGCCGTGCAAAATATAGAGAACAGGATATTTTTCATTCTGATTTTTATCATAACCGGGAGGCGTGTAAATGAAAACTCTTCTCCATGAATTGGTTACTTTCGAGAAAAAACTTTGAATTCTGATCTCTCCATGCGGAACATCTTTCATTGCGTAGTATCCATCATCCGCAAAAGGCACTTCTATACCGCTGGCATATCTTCCCATTCCGTAAAATGTTTTGCTGGAAGGATCGGCAACAGCAACGTTATCAATTACTAAGGAATAATAATGAAAACCTTCACTTAAAGAATCTGTTGTGGCTTTCCAGATACCGTCCTGGTCTTTTGTAAGATCATATTTTTTTCCGAGATCAATCTGCACTTTCTGTGCTTCCGGCGCTTTCACCCTGAAAATAGCCTTTCCGTTGGGTAAAATCTGTGGAAACTGGGCATTCCTTATGTTAGATTCAGCAGGAATTCCCAATACGGTAAAATTGGGAAATGCACTCTGATCTACGGGTTTAAAAATGAGCTGTGAAAATATGTACAAATCATTTTTCCAGACTTTAAAATCATGTCCGCCCGGTTCAATGTAGAATATGTGTGGAATTTTGTTTTGTCTGAGATAATCGCTGGTTCTTTTGCTAAACGGCATCAATCCGTCGGCATCGCCGCAGGAGATCCAGATCAGTTTTAATTCTTTTGCTTTTTGAGAATCCGGAAGTAAAACCTGAGGTTCTTTTGTATTAGGAGCAGATGAAAAACCACCTACCCAGGCAAATTTATCAATATTTCCCAGTCCGAAATTCAGGGTTTGTCCGCCTCCCATGGAAAGTCCGGCAATGGCTCTGTTTTCACGGTCTTTTTTTACCGGAAATTTCTTTTCAACAAAAGGAATAAGATCATTCAACAAATCTTTTTCAAAAGTTGCGAATGCTTCCACCTTATCTTTTGCCATGATATTTCCCGTTGCACGATCGTCTTTCATGGCTCTGCCATTAGGCAAAACAACGATCATGGGTGTTAATTTCCCTTCGGAATAAAGATTGTCAAGAATGATTTGGGGCGTTCCGTTTTTATACCATTCTTTTTCGTCGCCTCCGATTCCGTGCAGCAAATACAGAACAGGATATTTTTTATTTTTATTAAAACCCGGCGGTGTATAAATCAACGCTTTTCTTACCGTTCCTACCGTTTTGGAAGGATACTGAATGCTGTCAATTTTTCCATGGGGAATATTTTGTTTTATCTGGTCAAAACCGACAGGAGCCTGCTTTTCAAAATTCTGGGCTGATGCAAAAATTCCTGTGAGTGAAAATGCGATTGCAAATACAATTGAATTTTTCATATTTTTATTTGTATTTTATACACTTATTAGTTTGGATAAAAAATTTTATTAAGATTGATTTAATCTTTTCGTTTAAATTCAAAAAAGTCTACATCTACAAATCCTCCTGAAGTTTTTGTTGCATAGTTGAACACGGCAAATTTGGACCCCATAAAGAACCTTCTGTAATCGAAAATCATTTTGTAGTCTTTTGCCATTTCCGTCCAGTTTTTCTGATCCGTGCTGTAATAGAAATCGGCTGTGTCTTTACCTAAATTAAAATCGGCATCAATCTTCAAGAAAACTTTGTCCGAATTTAGCGGAATACGTTTTGTTTCCTGCACTTTCACATCGGTAATGGCTTTTGTTTTATTGTCCAAACTTACCGAAGCAGAAGTAAAAACGATGAATTTTTTGCTGCCTTCTTTCACAACAGATAAAATTCCGGAATCTCCGTTGAAAGCACTGAAACCGGCTACATCACCTTCTTTCATCCCTTTAACATCCAGGGAAATAATTCCGCTCGATTTCGGGCCTTCCATTCTTTGAGTTAAAGTATTGGGAGCGGCAAACAGATTATCTACAACCCTGCTTGTTTTCAGTCTTAAAAATCCTTTTCTTTCAGATAGAGACCAGGCTTCATTTACCGGATTATGATTCCATTGCCACTGGATTTTCATTTTCTTTCCGGAAAAATCGTCGCTTTCGATCAGGTGGTTTTTAGGTTTAAAAGGTGGAAGCGGAATTTCTCCATGCAAAGGAACTTTTCCGTTATCTCCCAACACCGGCCAGTCGTTTTGCCACTTTACAGGAAGCAAAATGGGCACACGCCCCACTCCGTTTCGATCCTGGAAAATTAAGGAATACCAGTTTCCATTTTTATCGTCGATCAAAGCACCTTGCCCTGCGTAAGAAAACCCCAGAAAATTATCTTCAAGAATTACTTTTTTTTCGTAGGGTCCCGTTATTTTATCAGCTCTGTAAACGACCTGTCGGCGTTTTGCATTTCGCGGCCAGGAAATCATCATCAAATAATATTTTCCATCTCTTTTGATGATCTGGTTGCCTTCCAGAAGTCCGGTTTCTTCAGCATCTTTCTGAAAAATCTCCGTTCCGTTCTGATCTCCGATAACATTTTTAAAATCAGGACTGAGCTCAAAAACTTTATTGGACGTAAAAACATACACGCGGTCATCATCTTCAAAAAACAAGGACGCATCATGAAAGTGTTTTGTTCTGGTGATTAATTTCCAACTGTCT
The DNA here is from genome assembly GCF_025736815.1 of Chryseobacterium sp. PET-29. NCBI lineage: Bacteria > Pseudomonadati > Bacteroidota > Flavobacteriia > Flavobacteriales > Weeksellaceae > Chryseobacterium > Chryseobacterium sp. PET-29. The sequence continues at coordinate 1,278,770 of NZ_CP107053.1, forward strand.
TTTTCGGGATTTTCCGTTATGTAAAAATAAGATTTGAACGGCTCGTCATTGGGAGAAAACAGTACGTAATACTTTCCTTTGTGATAACGGATGGAAGAGGCCCATTGTCCGCGTCCATAGACTGTTCCGTTTAATAAATCATATTTCGAATTGTCATTTAATGTATTGAAAACATAGCCAGACATTTCCCAGTGTACGAGATCTTTGGAATGCATCACCGGTGCTCCCGGCATGAGATGCATGGTAGTGCTAATGAGATAAAAATCATCACCGTTTCTGGTGATGGACAAATCCGGAGCATCAGCCCAAATAATGGGATTGGTAAATTTTGTAACGGATTTCTGAAAAGGGTTTATCTGGGCTGAAAGATGATTCAGCCCGATAAATCCCAAAAAAGAAACTATATAAAATGATTTTTTGATATTCATGGTGATATGGTTATTTTACAGCATTCAAGGTTTTGAAATCCTGAAGATTTAGAATCAGTATTTAATTAATTCGGAACAATATCATTTGAAGAGGTACTGTATAATCCTATTAAACTTCCTGTAAAGCCACCCGCAACATCTGTAGAAAGAATATCTCCCGAAACCGGTTCTCCAAGACTTTTAAAATTTTTACCATCCGCAGAATAACTGAAACCGAGCATATCTTTTTCACCGGTTACTTTTAGTGTAAAAGCTTTCGACCAGGAAATTTTTTCGCTTGCTATCAATTTAGATTCCCCTTTTTCAGTTCTTTCCAAGACCATATAAAAATCTTTATCTTTCTTCGTAATTCCGAAAACATAATTGAATCTTTCGCTCTGATAGCAGGTGATTCCGGCAAGTTCTTTTTCAGATTTAGGTTTAAAATCCAAACTGACAGATGTTTCAAAATCCTCATGCTGCAATCTGTGGAATAAAGCCGAAACCGGTGCTAATGCTTTGATATTGGTTTGAAAAGGATTCACCTTTACTCCGTTTTTTGTTATTGTGATAAAATTTTCACGCGGTCCTCTCATAGCGATCCATCGGAAATCCAGATTTTTATCGGTTAATTTATCCGAATATGTAAAATTTCCGTTCGGGAAAAAGCCATTTTTCCCGGTTTGATTTTGCGCACCCTGAGGCAGTTTCAACGTTGGTTTCATGGGAACCAATCCGTTTTGGAAAACAGGATACGTCCCGCTCCAGTCAACCGGAAGAATGAATGTTTCGCGGCCTTTGTTCACACGGTTGTTTACATTCGGACGAATGGCCAGAAAAAACCCGTACCATTGTCCGTTCGGGCCTTCCACCAAGTCGGCATGACCAGCCCAATCTACTTTCTCTTTTCGGTCTTTCGGAAAATAGCGCTGTGTAAGAATAGGGTTATTTTTTGCAGGAATAAAAGGGCCTTTCGGAGAATCGGCCATAAAGATTACCTCGCTGTGATTGCCACCGGTTCCTCCTTCTGCACACATCAGGTAGTATTTTCCTTTATATTTGTAAAGATGCGGACCTTCAATCCAAATTGGTTTTTGGGTAAGGTCAACACCACCGTTTACTATAATTTTATCTGTACCCGGTACCACCTGGTCTTTTTCCAGATCGTAATCCCAGATTTTGATCACGCGGTGTCCGTTGTATTGTTCGGTTCCTTTTGGCGGCGCATCATTATGAACGATATAGGCTTTTCCGTCTTCATCAAAGAAAATCGCAGGATCGATTCCGTCGAAATTAAGCTTCTGAACTTCGCTCCAACCTTTTGCGGGATCTTTCGTTTTTACGACCATATTTCCTACTCCACCAGCAATCTGGGTCGTAATCATATAAAATGTATCGTTGTATTTGTTGTATTTGATATCCGGTGCGTAAATTCCCTGCGAGACTCCTCCTTTTTCAACTTTCAACTGAGAAGGTCTGTCCAGAACGTGCCCTACCTGTTTCCAGTTTACCAAATCTTTGGACGTAAAAATCGGAACTCCCGGGAACATTGAAAAGGAAGAATTCACCAGATAATAATCTTCACCTTTTTTAGTGATGCTCGGATCCGGATAACAGCCCTGAAGAATCGGTGAATAAAATTCATCTGACTGTAAAGGATTATCATTGTATATTTTATCGTTTCCACGGTAATTGAAATTGGAGAATGTCTGTGCGGAAATATTGCTTATGGAAAGCAGGGCCGCTGCTGCCAGAATATTAGTCCTGTTCTTTAAAAAATTTGGATTCATGGGTCTCTTTTTCATATATAAATTTCTTAATTTCTGTTTTAAGTGTTGAACCCTTCGGGTTCTTTATTATTTTGTCATTATTCCACAGGTTTCACCTGTGGCTATTTTTGTTGAACCCTTCGGGTTTGTTTTTCATTGTTTAATAGGATTTCATCCTATTCTGATTAGGTCGTCCTTTCAGGACTTTATTTTTAAGATGTATGTTTTTCCCGGCTCTGTTTGGAAATCATATATCAACGATGCTTTAATTTCAAAAGGATTTAATTTTGCATCTGCCGAAATTAAAGGTGCTTTGATTTCAGGAATTTCGAAAAATGCATTCGGATTCTTACCTTGTGCTTTTTTAAGTTTTGAGCTTCCTGAAAGCTGCATTTCATTCGGAATTCTTATTCTGCAATTCCCGCCAAGTCCTGACTTTATCATTACCTCTTTTACCTTATTATTTTCCCATATAATACTTATTTCAAAACCTCCGTATGTTTTTAAACCGGAAATTTTTCCGTTTTTCCACTCATCAGGCAGTGCAGGCAGCACGTCGATAAAGCCATTCTGTGTCTGCAGCAACATTTCCGTAATTCCTGAAGTGCAGCCGAAATTTCCGTCGATCTGGAACGGCGGATGCGCATCAAAAAGATTCGGATAGGTTCCTCCTTTTTTCCCCCAGCCATCTTTTTCGACCAAGGTAAGCTGGTCTTTGATCAGTTTATTTGCATGATTTCCATCCAAAAGTTTTGCCCAGAGATTTACTTTCCAGCCCATTGACCAGCCTGTGGAAATGTCGCCACGATGAATTAAAACCGTTCTCGAAGCATCCGTTAGTTCAGGAGCAGTAAACGGATTAACTTGGTTGGAAGGAAACAATCCGTATAAATGGGAAACGTGCCTGTGATTATCTTCAGGGTTATCCAGATCTTCCATCCACTCCTGCAGCTGTCCATATCTTCCGATTTTCATGGGTGGTAATTTTGAAATAACAGAATTCCAGACCTGAACTTTTCCAGCATCCACATTGAGAATTTCTGCTGCTTTTTTTGTTTTTGTAAATAGGTCGAACATTAGCTGATTGTCCATGGTATTTCCGGCTGCCAATGCACTTCCCTGATGCCTTTGAGGAATGTTCTCTGGAGACATGGACGGACTTACCACGAGCCATTGGTGCGTAGGCTCTTCAATTAAAAAATCCTCATAAAACTCTGTAGCTGATTTAAGTACAGGATAAACAGATTTTAAATAATTTTTATCACCATTGTATAAGTATTTTTCCCAAAGATGCTGCGAAAGCCAAGCTCCGCCCATCGGCCACATACCGGCATTCGCAAAATCCACAACCCCTGTTATTCTCCAGATATCGGTATTGTGATGAGCTACCCAGCCTCGGCTGTTGTACATTACTTTCGCCGTTTCTTTTCCTGTATTGCTTAAATCTCTGACCATCTGAATCAGAGGTTCGTGCATTTCAGAGAGATTGGTTTTTTCGGCAGGCCAGTAATTCATCTCCGTATTGATATTGATGGTGTATTTGCTGTCCCATGCCGGTTTATTCGAATTGTTCCAGATTCCCTGAAGATTGGCAGGCTGACCGCCGGGCTGTGATGAAGAAATTAAAAGGTAACGCCCGAACTGATAGTATAATGAGATAAGTTCCGGATCGTAACCTGATGCAAAATTTTTAACACGAATATCAGTAGGATTTTTTGCGGCTTCAGAAGTTCCTAAATCAATATCAACCCTTTTGAAGTAGTTTTGATACGTCTTTAAATGATTTTTAAATAAGGTTTTAAAATTTTTATGTTCTGCTTCCGAAATGTATTTTCTGCTTTTCAGAACTTCGTCTGTATTTAACGTTTTATAATCTGTAAAGTTTGTTGCGATTGATATCAAAATGGTAACTTCATCTGCATTGTTTACCGAGACAGATTTTCCTGAAATAGAAGTATTTCCGCCTTTTGTAATAAATTTTGCCACGGCATTAAATTTCACTTGTCCTGCTACACCGTCTAAAGTTGATGATAAACCGTTCATCTGCAATGTAACACCATCGGCCTGAGTATTTTTTTTGAGCTCACTGTCGAAATTTGCTGTGAAATTCAGTGCATTTTTTTTGTCAGCGCTGAGTTTAACCACCATTATATTATCCGGAATTGAGGCAAATACCTCTCTTTTAAAATGAACTCCGCCGGAAATGAAAGTTGTCGTCGTAAGTGCTTTCTCAATATCTAATTCCCTGTAATAATCTTTAATGTCATCAAGATTATGAAAATCAAGTGTGAAATCACCGATATTCTGAAATGCTGAGCCGTGAAGTGTTTTTGCCGTCAGACCTTTATCAGCAAGAATCTGTGCTTTTTTATAATTTCCCTTGAAGAGATAATATCTAATAGAATCCAGGACTTTAGGGCCGTCCGGATTATCATTTCGGGAAGGTCCTCCCGACCAGAATGTCGCTTCATTAAGCTGAAGTTTTTCCTTGTGAGGATCTCCGAAAACCATTGCTGCAATTCTTCCGTTGCCGATAGGTAAAGCTTCAACCCATTGCTGGGCGGGCTTGATGTACCACAGCTTATATTTTCCTCCTTTTTGGGCAGAGGAAAATATACTGATCAAAAGACAGATTGCGATATTGCAAAGTTTAGATTTCATTTTTACTTTTTTAATACTTCAAACTGCAAACTGATATTAAGCTGTTTCGTTTTTATTTATCACTTTAATAATCTGATATTATAAAGGATATACATTTCCTGCATGTAGTTCTGTTACTTTAACATGAAGAAAATTAACTCAAATTTAAACCCCGCTGAAAGCGCTGAAACCACCATCAACAGGCAATAATGCACCGGTAATAAAACTTGCCGCATCTGAACAGAGAAATTGTATTGCCCCGTTTAGTTCTTCTACTTCACCAAAACGCTGCATCGGCGTTTTAGCAATTACTTTTTTGCTTCTGTCCGTAAGAGAACCGTCCGGATTTAACAAAATCGCCCGGTTCTGGTCACCAATAAAAAAACCGGGAGCTACTGCATTCACACGGATTTTATCTCCGAATTTCAATGCTATATCTGAAGCCAGCCATTGGGTAAAATTGGTAATTGCGGATTTGGCCGCAGAATATCCTGCCACTCGGGTAATCGCAGAATAAGCTGCCATTGATGATATATTTACGATGCTTCCGCTTCCCTGCTCTGCCATTGCTTTTCCGAAAACATAGCTTGGGTAAACGGTACCGTTGATATTGAGATCGGTAACCTCATCCCAGCCTTGTATATTCATATCAAAAAATGACTGTTCCGGAGATAATGTTGCGGAAGGAATGTTTCCACCGGCAATATTCAGCAGAATATCAATTCTTCCGTATTTTTCCTTAATTTTTTCTGAGGCCGCTTCAAGACTTTCAATGTTCAACACGTTTGCTTCTACGGCAAATGCTTCACCTCCTGATAGCGTCAGTTCTTTTACAAGAGCATCCAGTTTTTCCTGATTTCTGCCCAATGCTACTATTTTTGCTCCTGCTTCTATGAAACTTTTGGCAAGACTTCCTCCCAAAACGCCTGAAGCACCTGTAATGATGGCAACTTTATCTTTAATGCTGAATAAATCTTTCATGACTATAATTGATGATAAATGATGATTGATATATTTTCCACAGGTTTCATATGTGGCTACTATTATTGGATCCTTCGGATCCTATTTTTTCTTCGATATTTCATTTTGTACAGCCGCCATCACGCCTTCAATCTGTCCTAAAGCCAGCATTCTTCCTAAGAAAGAGTAACCGGGATTATAACCTTTTCCGATATCTTCAGTTAAAAGTCTTCCGTGGTCAATTCTCATCGGCAACTCAGGATTTTCCTTTTCAAATATGCGGACTACGTCAATCAATTTACCTCTTCCTCCAAGGTGGTGTGCCTCTATGAAATCTCCGTTTTCGAAAACATTTGTGCTTCTCAGGTGAACAAATTTTGTCCGGCGGGCAAACTTCTCAGCCAGCTTTGGTACATCATTATTCGGGTTGGCACTTAAAGAGCCTGCACAAAAGGTCAATCCGTTGTGAGGATTGTCCACGGCATTCAGAAACCACTCTATATCTTCTTCATTGGTTACGATTCTTGGCAAGCCTAAGAGCGCAAACGGAGGATCATCGGGGTGTACACACATCTGGATGTTCCATTCTTTACAAACCGGCATTATTTTTTCAAGGAAGTATTTAAGATTCTGGCGAAGTTGGTTTTTATCAATTCCATCATACAAAGCCAGTAAATTATTGAACTTATCGACAGGGTTTAAATCACCCTCTTTAATGTTTCCATTAACAAATCCCTGGGTTTTTACAATAACCGAATCAATGAGAATGTTTTTGTCTTCTTCGGTAAGCGTGCTTTTCAGCTCTTCCACTTTCTGAAGAATCTCCGGTGTATAATCGTTTTCTGCGTCTTTACTTTTCAGAATATGAATTTCAAAATAAGCAAATTTAGCTTTATCAAAATATAATGATGATGAACCGTCTTCCCATTCGTGGAATAGATCTGTCCTTGCCCAGTCGAGCACTGGCATAAAGTTATAGCATACTGTTGTTATTCCTGCTTTTCCAAGATTTTCGAGACTTTTGATATAATTATCTATTAAAAAATCCCGGTCTTGACCTCCGTATTTTATTGCTTCACTTACCGGAAGGCTCTCCACAACAGACCAGCGAAGACCGTGACTTTCTATATAGTTTTTGTAATCATTAACAGCCTCTAAACTCCAGATTTCTCCGTTCGGAATATCATGAAGTGCAGAAACAATTCCTTCTACCCCGATTTGCCGGAGTGTGCCAAGCTTTATTTGATCATTCTTCCCAAACCAACGCCATGTTTTTTCCATAATATTATATTTTAATTTTATTAAAACAAAGCAGGTGCTTTTTGGTAAACACCTACTTTGCTGTTAATATGAATGTAAGAATAAAAATCAATTAATAACCAGGATTCTGGTATTTTGCTTTTACATCTGCAGACACTTCCATCGCATCCAGCTGATTCTGAGGAATCGGTCTCAGATAATGGAAAGGTTTTATTGTTCTTGTTACCGTCTGCGGCGTATGGTCTCCGTAAGAAGCTCCTGCGATCTGGTAAGTGGCTGCATACTGCTCCCATTTTTGGGTACGTACCAAATCATACCATCTGTAGAATTCTCCATAATATTCTCTGGATCTTTCTGCAAGGATATAATCAATAGTGATTGTTGAAGGCGTTGCGGCGATCATAGCTGCGCTGTTGTCAGCGATATAAGAAACATTCTGCGCATTATTGAACTTCCATTTTCCTGCTCTTGCACGGATAACGTTTATGAGATCTCTTGCGCTCATTGCTCCAGAAGCTCCTTTTACGGCTGCTTCCGCTGCAATGAAGTAAAATTCGGAGAATTTCGCAACATTAAACGGACGGGTAAGGCCTGCATTCGGATAACCTAAGCCATTCGGATCATCCGTACGGTAAGTTCCGATTTTCCAAAGACCAGGATAAACAATTCTGCTGATACCGTTCGGTGCAATTACCCAGTCTGCTCTTCCTGGCAGTGTTCCTGCTCCTACTCCGCTTTGTCCTGCCCCTGAAGGATAGGTAGGAGTTTGAGAATCGTCGTTCAGGAAGCTGAGAATAGCTCCTCCAGGCTGTACCGGAAGGCTGTTTGCGTTGTATAGAACCGGTACTGTTGTAAGTCCTGTTCCGTTTTTATTCCAGTTTCCTCTATACGTGGTTACAAAAGTACCATCGTAACGGGAATCAAGGGTTTTATCGGCAAAAGTATTTTTAATAACACCTAATGTAGGACACATACGAACCCAAGGTCTTCCCAGTGACTGAGCTGCTTCACGCTGAATAGAACTCACAGCGTCATTCGCGCCCCACGCTGCTGTTTTGCTGCTTTTGATGGCCGTATAGTTCCAGGTCTGCATCCAGGCTGCAAAGTTATCAGGAGCCCATCCTGAACCGAATCCTACAGGATCACTTTCATTGTAATATGTGCTGGATGAAGTATGGTCTGCATACAGCATGCATTCATTATTTCTATCATTGGAACCTACATTTACATCATAAAAAGTAGCCTGTAAACTGTACGGTGCAGGATTGGTAATTCCCGCCATTGCCACGTCATAAGCCTGCTGGAAATACCATTGTGCATTGTGACCGTCCGGATCAGTTCTGGGTGTTTCCGGATAGGTAGGGATATTGTTAGGGTTCTGCAACCACCAACCGTAAGTAAGATATGCCTTAGCCAAAAATAATCTAGCTGCATTTTTCGTAACACCTCCCGTTACACGTGGTGAAATTGGCAAATTGTCTACCGCCTTTTTGAGATCCGGGAAAATTACTTTTGAGTAAACTTCCGGTACCGTATTTCTTGTGGAAGTAGCTACCGGTGCTGTATTAAATTTAAGTTCTCCCGAACCGAGATCCAAAGGAACACCTCCGTAGGTCTGAACAAGCATAAAATAATCAAACGCCCTGAAAAACCTGGCTTCAGAAATCATGGCTTCTGCAACACCTGCAGCAGGCCCTTTTTCAATAATTCCGTTGGCTGTATTTATGTATGGAAAAACAGAACCCCAAACCATGCTTGTAGGAAATGTATTGGAATTGATATTCCCCTGTCCTGACATATCCAGTTCTTTAAAATTACCATCCGCACTTTGTGCCCAGGTAGATTCATCGGTACCATTCTGACAGTTGCTCATAAAGTAACCGTTACCATATAAAAGTCGTAATTGTCTGTATAAAGAAGTAAAACTCTGGTTGATACCGTCTGGTGTACTTAAGTAATCAACAGTATAGACGGACCTTGGCTGCTCGTCAAGAATCTCGTTACATCCTGTAAATGTTAATGATAAAAAGATTGCTCCCAATATCATTTTTTTGTTAAAATTTATCATGACTGTACAGTTTTAAAAAGTTAAATTAAGACCCATTAAATAATTTCTTGTAGACGGATTATTGGTTCCGATAATAAGCTGACGGCTCTGATATCCGCTAACCGCCTGGTTTTCATTTCCGAAAGAGTTAGGTTCCGGATCCATTCCTGAAAACTTATGATATGGTGAAAACAGGACTAAAGGATTGGTAACCGTTACATAGATTCTGAAACTTGTGATTTTCAGATCTTTTAAGAAATCTTTATCGATGTTGTATCCTAAAGTAATAGTACGAAGCTTAAGATAAGAAGCATCAAACATAGCTAACGTGGAAGAATACTTCGGGTTGTCACCACTTAAATGGCGTCCCGGACGAGGGAAGTATGCTTCTGTATTATTTTCCGTCCAATAATCTACATCTACGTTGTTTCCTCTACCTGTTAACCTGTTCAGGTAACTTGCAGATCCGTACAATGTACTGATTAAAATTCCGCCGTGCTGGAAAGCCCCAACGGTACTAAGTTCGAAATTTTTATATGCCAGACGAATATTAAATCCGCCCTGATATTTCGGTGCCGTATCAAAAATCTGCCTGTCATCCGGGCCAATAGCACGTACAGGAGTTCCGTCCGCATTATATCCTCCGGTATACAGCACTTTAATAGAACCCACCACATCTGCTGCCGTTCCCGGCTCAAGAATATTCTGGTATGGGTCTCCTGCCTGCCAAAGACCAATATACTGATAATCATACAGAGAGTTAATATTATGGCCTACAAACCAAAGGTTGTTTACATCTCTGTCAATTCCTGAAGCAAGTGCTAAAATCTTATTTCTGTTGGTATAAAAGTTAACTCCTGCATCCAAAGAGAAACCGTCCGGATTGTCTAAAATTGTTCCGTTTAAAGAGAATTCCCATCCTTTATTTTCTGTTTCCGCAACATTTTTCGTTACAAAAGAAAGACCTGAAGATGGTGGCAGCGATTTATTAGATAACAGATCATAAGTATGTGTTCTGTAATATTCTATACTACCGGTAATACGGTTATTGAATAATCCGAAATCTGCACCGTAGTTTTGTGTTTTAGAATATTCCCATCCGAGATCAGCGTTGGGAGCCTGATTTACGTAAACCCCTGTACCATTTGAACCTCCGAAATTATAAGGCGTTACGGTAAGTGATCCTAATGTTGAGTAAGGAGCTACTGCCTGATTGGAAGTTTGTCCCCAACCTGCTCTTAGCTTGAAAAGATTCAGCGCCTTGATATTCTGCATGAAAGATTCATTCGTAATGTTCCATCCTAAAGACAGTGCCGGATAGGTATGCCATTTATTTCCCGGAGCAAGTCTTGAAGATCCGTCTGCACGAAGCGTTGCGGTCAACATATATTTATTGTCATAAGTATACATTACTCTTCCCATCGCTGAAAGAAGACCTGTCTGCTCATACCTTTGATCTTCCGGTCTTACGGTAATGTCCGCCTGAGGAGACTGTCCTAAATTATAATACTGGAAAAAGTCTGCAGGTACATTTTTTGCACTCATGTAGGAACTTGTAAACCTGTTTCCTTCTGCCGAATATAATCCTACCGCGTTTACCTTATGTTTGCCAAATGTACGGTCGTAAGTTAAAAGGTTTTCCACTACCCAGTGATAGGTCTGGTTATTCCCTCTTCCTGCAGATGACGGCCCGAGCGGATTGGTATTGAATACTCCAACTCCCGTGTAGTTTCCGTTATTGGCTGTACGGAAGTCTAATCCAACATTCAATCTGTATTTAAGCCCGTTCAGAGGAAGACTTACCTCACCGTAAAGGTTATTGTACGAGGCAAAAGATTTGGTTTCATCTACATATTTATCGTTTAATCCTTCTAATGTTTTACGGGTATAGATCCAGGTCTGATCTATTCCTCCTGCAGTACTCATTACTCTTTTGAAGGTTCCGTCTGCATTATAAGGATCCGCAAGCGGTGAATATCCCAGAACAGCTCCCGGATTTACTCCGTTTCCTTCTGAAACCGAATAATTGGTATTAGTGGTGAATCCGAATTTAAAGGACTTTCCTACCTGCTGATCTATTGCCGTACGCAAAGAGAATCTTTCGTAGCTCTGAAGCGGTATTAATGCATCTTGTTTAAAGTAAGACAATCCTACATTATAATTTCCTCCTTCCGTACCTCCTGAAACACCGACATCGTGGCTGGTCATCATTGCCGGTTTGTAGTAAAGACTTTGCCAGTCGGTATTGTTATTGTTATTTTCGTCTGCACCATTGGTATACAAAGGCGTTGTGTTTCCTGCAGGTGTGGCATAGGCACGAAGCTGGGCAAATTTAGGCCCATCCATCATCGGGTATTTTGAAAACAGAGTCTGAACTCCGGTAAAAGAGTTGTACGTAAATCTCGGTTTTTGTCCTTTTGATCCTCTGTTTGTTGTTACGAGTATAACTCCGTTTGCACCTCTTGAGCCATAAATTGCCGTTGCAGAAGCATCTTTGAGGATGTCTATACTTTTAATGTCACTTGAGCTAATATCGCTCAAAGATCCCACGAACGGAATCCCATCGAGAACGATAAGCGGGTTGTTGTCCCCTGTTAATGATCTTGTTCCCCTGATCCGGATCTGCATGGCTGCTCCAGGTTTTGTAGAAGTCTGGGAAATATCTACCCCGGCAGTTCTTCCCTGTAAAGCCTGTGTAATGTTTGCTGAAGGCACTTCACGAAGAACATCTCCTTTTACGGTAGCCACAGATCCCGTGACAGCTTCTTTTCTTTGTGTACCATATCCAATAACAACAACTTCATCTATCTTTCTCTCTTTTGTTACCGAATCTTTTTTAACCTGGGCATACGCGAAGCCGGAAGGTAATAAGGCCATGGCAAAAAACAGGGCCGCCTTATTGGTTTTAGCTAAATAAAATCGGTTCATAATTATTATTTTTAAATATTAGGGTTGAATAAAAGGCTATTAATAATTATAGTTCTGGTAAATCCCTAGTGTTAGCAGCCTTTTCATTTTTTAAGATTAGATATACATGTTTACGATAGCTTCAAACAATTCCTGTTTTCCGCTTTTTGGCTGAGGTTCCCCTATTTCATGTGCTATTCTCTGAAGATCTTCCAGTTTAAGGTTTCCTTCTTCGAATGCCTTTCCGTTTCCGTTGTCAAAAGAAGCGTAGCGGTCTGTTCTTAATTTTTTATAGTCTGAGTTTTCAAGAATATCAGCAGCGGCCAAAAGTCCTTTTGCAAAAACATCCATTCCTGAAATGTGAGAGATGAATAAGTCTTCCGGATCAATAGAATTTCTTCTGATTTTTGCATCAAAGTTTACCCCTCCGGTTCCCAGTCCGCCTGCCGGAAGAAGCACTAGCCATGCCTGAACCATTTCCAGATAATCTACCGGGAATTGGTCTGTATCCCATCCGTTCTGATAGTCTCCTCTGTTGGCGTCAATGCTTCCTAAAAGTCCGGCATCCACCGCTACCTGAAGCTCATGTTCAAAAGTGTGTCCTGCCAGGGTTGCGTGGTTTACTTCAATATTTAATTTAAAATCTTTGTCAAGTCCGTAATGTCTTAAAAACCCGATTACCGTTTCAGAATCGTAGTCGTACTGGTGTTTTGTAGGTTCCATTGGTTTAGGTTCGATCAGGAAAGTTCCTTTAAAACCCTGCTGACGCGCATAATCTCTGGACATTGAAAGGAAACGGGCAAGGTGGTCTTTTTCACGTTTCATGTCTGTGTTTAGAAGGCTCATATATCCTTCTCTTCCGCCCCAGAATACGTAGTTTTCTCCACCTAAAGCAATGGTTGCATCGATAGAGTTTTTCACCTGAGTTCCCGCGCATGCTACTACATCAAAATTCGGGTTGGTAGAAGCTCCGTTCATGTACCTTTCGTGGGTGAAAACATTGGCGGTTCCCCATAAAAGTTTAATTCCGGTTTCTGCCTGCTTTTGTTTGGCGTACTCAACCACAGTCTGAAGGTTTTTCTCATAATCTTTCCAGTTATTTGCCGGGTCTACAAGGTCGATATCATGGAAACAGTAGTAGCTGAATCCCATTTTAGACATGAATTCAAAGCCTGCATCCATTTTGTGCATTGCTCTTGTTACGGCATCATTTCCGATATCCCACGGATGGTGGATGGTTGCCCCTCCGAACGGATCGCTTCCGTTTGCACACAGAGTGTGCCACCACGCCATTGCAAAACGGGTCCAGTCTTTCATGGGTTTTCCCATTACTACTTTTTCTGCATCGTAGTAGCGGAATGCCATTGGATTTCTGCTTTCTTTCCCTTCAAACTTAATCTTTTCGATCCCCGTAAAAAACTCTTTCGTACCAGTTAAAGTGTTCATATTTTTTATTTATTTTAATTTTTTTTTTGCGTAGAAATCCCCTGCTCACCGGCTTTGAGAGGTCGGTAAGAGCTATGGAAAACTTCTGTTGATTTTTTAGATTATTTCATTAAGATGATGTTTCCATCTTGTGTAAGCTTCCAGATATTGTTCTTGTTTTTCGTGTTCAGGCTCTATCACTGCTATTTTTTCGAGTGATGAAAAAGCTTCTTTAGAATCTGCATAAAACCCGATTCCTATTCCCGCAGCTCTTGCAGCTCCTACGGCTCCGTCGGTATCATAAAGTTCAATAACCGCATTGCTGACACTGGAAAGTGACTGACGAAATATTGAACTTAAAAACATATTGGCATTTCCTGCACGGATTACCTGAATATCCATCCCGATATTTCTCATGATATTCATTCCGTATTCATAGGAAAAGACAATTCCTTCCTGCGCCGCACGCAGAATATCTCCTTTAGTGTGAATGTTAAAATTAATTCCGTGAATAGAGCAGTTGGTTTCTTTGTTTTCCAACACTCTTTCGGCACCGTTACCGAAAGGGACAATGCTAAGACCTTTAGATCCTACAGGCGAAAGCGAAGCCAGCTCATTCATGTCTCCATATGAAGATAAGGACGTTGCAAAATTATGCTTCAACCATGAATTCAGAATTCCTGTCCCGTTGATGCAGAGTAAAACGCCCAGCCTGATTTGTTCCGGAGTATAATTAACGTGGGCAAACGTATTAACTCTTGATAATTTATCATATTCCAGCTGATCAAGCACTCCGTAAACAACTCCTGAAGTTCCGGCAGTGGAAGCGATTTCTCCCGGATTAAACACGTTCAGTGAAAGTGCGTTGTTCGGCTGATCTCCGGCTCTGTAGGAAATCGGGGTTCCTTCTTTTAAACCTAATTCCTGGGCTGCAGATGCCGAAACCGAAGCCTGGATTCCAAAAGTAGGAATAATCTCAGGGAAGAAGCTTTTAGGTATTCCGTAGTGGCCAATCACATCTTCTGAAATACAGTTGTTTTTAAAGTCCCAGAAAATCCCTTCCGAAAGGCCTTCAATGGTCATTCCTATCTGTCCGGAAAGTCTCATGGCGATGTAATCTCCCGGAAGCATTATTTTATCAATTTTATTAAAAATTTCCGGTTCGTTTTCTTTTACCCAGGCTAATTTGGATGCCGTAAAATTACCCGGTGAATTCAGCAAATGCGAAAGGCATTTTTCTTCTCCTATTTCTTTGAAAGCTCTTTCACCATACTGTACCGCACGGCTGTCACACCATATAATAGACGGTCTCAATAAATTCTGATCTTTATCTACAAGGATAAGACCGTGCATCTGCCAGGTAATTCCGATTCCTTTGATGTCTTCAGGATGAATTCCTGATTCGTGCATGACGGCTTCGTGTGCCAGTTTAAGGTTAGTCCACCAATCAACAGGGTTCTGTTCTGCCCATCCCGGATTCACAGCGGTGATTTTCATTTCCTTTTTCGGGGAAAATTCTGAAGCAATCACTTTTCCGCTGGATGCCTCGATGAGACAAACTTTTACAGAAGAACTGCCGATGTCATAGCCTAGTAAGTACATAATTTTATTGAGGAGCTTTTATTTAATGAGTTTAGTATTGTTTTTCTTGTAGATTTTCGCATCGAACTTATAATATCTTGCAGCACGGTGCGAAACATTTTTTTCAATTTCGTCCAGCGGCACGATATAGTTGAATGATGATATTTTTTTATGAAAATTTTTAATGTCAATATATTTTTCACTTAATGCGCTGTAGAGCTGATAAAGCTGTCTGATGGTGAATCTTTTCGGCAGCAGTTCAAAAATGATAGAGAAGTCTGATTCTATCCATTTTCTGATTTCCACCAGTGATTCACTGATAATCTTATTGTGATCAAATGGCAGCTCCGGCACTTCATCAATCGGGAACCAGTCTACATTATCATACTTGGTACTGTTGATCTTATGATCAATCTTGCAGAGTGAAAGATAAGCCACCGTAATAATCCTGTCGATATGGTGTTTATATTCTTTACCCATCCACGTGATATCATGTTCATTATTTGCACGTCCCGGATCTGCAAAACATTTAAACTGTTTAAGAACCATTTTACGGATTCCTGTAAGTTCATGAAGTACTCTTTCTGCAGCATCATCTACATCTTCGTTGCTAAAGATCAGGCTTCCGGGCAGTTTTCTTCTTCTTTCCAAAGGGATCTCATCTACATGTCGCTGAACCAATAAAATGTTCAGGCGGTTTTCGAGATCAAATCCGAATACTACACAATCTACAGACACGTATGTATGAATAAAGTCAGGGCTCATTTAATCGTTAACATTTATGTAACATCACAAATATAAAAATTCAATTGAATAAAAAAAATAAATTTACTGCTAACACTTACATATCAACTATTTACATATCGATTTTTTATGATAACAATTGTATATATTTTATGATAAGGTTATCATTAAAATTACACTTATGATAATCTTAAAACATGAGTTTACAACACCTTGGAAAAAAAATAATTAAAAAAAGAGACTGAAATTTTGTTTTAAAATACTATGATAAGAAACGTTAAAAAAAAGATTATTTTTTTTATTAAAAAGTGTAAAAAAAACACTTTTAGACATAAAAATTCGTTAATTTTTTGATTTTTCCTTAACCATTTTTATATGCAAGACGTAAAAATTATAGTAAAAAGAAAATCGGGAGAAAATTTGGAGATTAAATTTATGATAACCGAAAATTAAATAAAAAGAAATTATTATTGATGAAGATTCGCCGGAGTTTTTCTTTACGTAAAGTCTATTCTGATATTATTTGCCATCTTCCTGATGTGGTTTATTAATTTTTATGTGAGATTTGCACCTATGGCACAACTTCTGATATAGCAAAGAGAATCACTTTAAATCCTAATATTATGTCGATAAAAATACAAGTTGCCAAGTGTACTGACTGCAATGGTTACTACTCATCCGCACCACTAGAAAATAAAGATATTTTTAATCCTGAAATTACCGATCATTATTTTTATCATGGCGAACCCTGGTTTACCCTTGATCTGAATGCTTTTGAAAAATTCAAAAAGTATGAGCGTACTGAGATTAAAGTTGTTGAACTTGATGAGCACAGAAAACAGGACCATCTGCACTGCCATTGTCCTAAGAAAAAAACAGTTTCCAAAAAGAAATACGCTTACAGCGCATCCAAGAAGCAGCACACTCTTCCTGCGATCGAAAAGTATGATGCCGATACGGATATTTACTTTAAGGATCTTTATTACACCTACAATAATTTCCACGGAATAAATGCCGGTAATTACAGCAATTCTAACCGGAAATTCAGATAACCGATACTTGTATTTACACTATAAAAAAGCAGAGATAATATCATCTCTGCTTTTTGTTTTGCCTTATAAATTATAAATTATTTAGGATTTTAAGGTACGATACTATCTGAAAGTTTTTTGTTTGAAAAAACGTTTACCATTACTTTTTCAATTCTTGCTCTGTCAGCATCAGAAAGATTAGATCCCGATGGCAGGCACAGGCTGCTTTCAAAAAGCTTCTCTGCAAAATCTCCTCCGTAATAGGGTGCGTCTTTAAAAACGGGCTGCATATGCATCGGTTTCCAGATTGGGCGTGATTCTATTTTATCTTCCAAAAATGCAAGACGAAGATCTTCCCGGTTTTTAGATGCTTTTGCTTCATCAATTGTTATTACCGACAGCCAGTGGTTGCTGAAAAAATCTGTGTCCGGCTCGCAAAACAGTTCTACACCATCCATATTTCTGGTAATTTCAGCATAGAAGTCGTGCATTTTTCTTCGGCCTTCTACCCGGCTGTTCAGGACTTCCATTTGCCCTCTTCCTATTCCTGCTGAAACGTTACTCATTCTATAGTTGTATCCTATCTCTGAATGCTGGTAATGCGGTGCCTTATCCCTCGCCTGTGTAGAAAGGAAAACGGCCCTGTCTTTGTCTTCCTTTGAATGGCATACCAATGCTCCTCCGCCGGAAGTTGTGATAATTTTATTTCCATTAAAAGATAAAATTCCAAAACGTCCGAAAGTACCACAAGATCTTCCTTTGTAAGTAGAACCAAGTGATTCGGCAGCATCTTCAATAAGAGGAATATCAAATTCTGTAGCGATGGCTAAAATCTCATCCATTTTTGCCGGCATCCCATAAAGATTAACCGCAACAATAGCTTTTGGTTTTTTATTTTTGGAAATTCTGTCTACTACTGCCTCCCTTAATGCGACAGGACACATATTCCAGGTATCTTTTTCTGAATCAACAAAAACCGGGGTCGCTCCCTGATATACAATAGGATTGGCCGAAGCTGAAAAAGTAAGAGACTGACAAATCACTTCATCGCCGTAACCAACATTGCATTCGATCAATGCTAAATGCAGGGCTGCTGTTCCGGATGAAAGTGCCGCAACTTTTACTTCCTGGTTCAGAAATTTTTCCAGATCAGTTTCAAAGCCGTTTACGTTCGGACCTAGAGGAGCTATCCAATTGGTATCAAATGCTTCGTTGACATATTTTATTTCTGTTCCACCCATATGAGGGGAAGAGAGCCATATTTCAATGCTCATAATTATTTTTTTTAATTTATTACTATCTCAAATCTGGTGATTTATAGTCTTCCCATTTTTTGCTATTGAAACTTCTTACTGTATCAGCAACATTAATTAAAACTTGGGACAACTACAAGCACACTCATTTTTATGTACTATTTTTGAATATTCATGATTGGAGGGTCAGGTAAGCTCAAATAATTAATAACAGTTGATCAATTACTTTTTCTTATTTGTCTTTTCTGTCGCAATAACGACTTCTATATTTCTTATGTAGTTTATAACGTACAGAATAATCAGGAATTTTATCTGAAATATCTTCATTTATGGATGCTTCAATATGAATCCGTTTTATTCTGCAGTTTCAGCAACTACCTTGCCATGACGCTTACTCCCATATAAATACACTGCTACACTTTTTAATTATTTCCGTTAAAGGCTTCTGTTGTTGCCTGCCCTTCTTTATTGATTCCTTCTTTTTTAAAAACTTTTTTAATAGTAAGGAGTACAATTTTACAATCCAGGACAAATGAAACATGATCAATATACCACACATCCAGTTCAAATTTCTTTGCCCATGAAATAGCATTTCTTCCATTGACCTGAGCCCAACCTGTGATTCCCGGACGAACTTCGTGTCTTCTTTTCTGAGATTCATTATACAAAGGCAGATACTGTGGTAATAAAGGTCTCGGACCAATGATGGCCATATCTCCTTTAAGAACATTGATCAGCTGCGGAATCTCATCAAGAGAAGTCTGGCGTATAAAACTTCCCATTGGCGTAAGTCTGTCAGCGTCCGGCAGATAATTTCCTTTGCTGTCTTTTTTATCCGTCATGGTTTTAAACTTAATAATGTTAAACATTTTTTCATTAAGTCCCGGCCTTCTCTGGAAAAAGAACGGTTTGCCGTCATTCTGAAAATACAGCACCACAAGTACAATAAGAAAAACAGGTGACAATAAAATCAAACCTGAAAAAGCAATCAGAAAATCAATTACTCTTTTCAATAAGTTCTTATACATCTATATTATTTTCTTTAAGCAGGGTTTTATATTCCTTTAATAATTCATTCCAGATCACAGACTGCTCGTACCGCGACTGAATCATAGGCCTGGAATTTATTTTCAGCTTCTGATACAAATCTGTATCCGAAAGTATTTTCTCCATGGCTACTTTGAGTTTATCACTATTTTTTACCGGAATAATCATTCCGTTTTGTCCTTCAACAATGATTTCGTTGCAGCCGTTGATATCGGAAACGATGCTTGGCAATTCCATCGCTCCCGCCTGCATAACAACATTAGGGAAGCCCTCACGGTAGCTTGGAAAAACCAGCGCGTCTGAAACCGCAAAATAGGGTCTCACATCTTTCTGAAATCCTAAATCCAAAATATCAGGATTGTTTTTTATCTCTTGTACTGTTTCCGGCTGCAAGGGATCAAGGTGTTCTTCCAAAGGGCCGATCAGTAAAAGCTTTACCGATTTTGACCGATTTGCATTCTTACTGATCTGTGAAAAAGCCTGAACCAGTTCATTAATGCCTTTATCACCTACCAAACGTCCTACAAATACAAAAACAAAATCTGATGCAGTGATGTTGAGCTCTTTTTTTAGCTGATCTTTTTGTTCATCATTAATATTTTCAGGAGAAAAAAAGCGGGTATCGATTCCGTTGGATGATCCATTGCCTATAACCTTCAGTTTTTTGCTTTGTGTTAAATTATTTTTAAGGATGAAATCATACAATCCTTTAGAATTCGGGTACACTTTTGTTGCGGAAGTGTAGGTGAGTTTTTCAACAAAATCCAATACTTTACGCTTGGTTCCCTGTGCTTCCATTAAAGGCAGTCCAGCCACAGTATGAAGCCTAAGCGGAACTTTTGCCAATTTTGCAGCCAGCATTCCTATAATTCCCGCTTTCGGAGTATGCGTATGAACGATCTGTGGTTTCTGTCTTTTTAGAAACTGATAGGTTTTCCAAAGAGATTTTAAATCGCTGAGAGGAGTAATTGCCCTTGACATTTCAATAGCTACCACATTAATACCTTCCGAATCTTTTACATCATATAGCTCTTGTCCTGATGAAGAAACGCCCGTTACATCAAAATATTCTGACATAAATTTATGCTGCCCCTTCAGTAATACTTTCAGAGAAACCGGAACTGTTGTTATACGTACTAATTTAGTTTTCAAACGCTCTAATTATTTTTTTCAAGTTATTATCTGTATTGTATGTTGAATCTATCAACATTCTTCCTTCATGACCTTCCTGAATTGTTACCTGCTTATTTTCTATGTATTTTTTTATGGCATTATACCAATCATCTCCGTGTACAAAATCTCCGTTTTTCCCCGGATTTACGATATCGTTATTCATCCCTACAGGCGATGCAAGAACCGCGATACTGCATCCCATATACTGTATGAGCTTGTAAGAACATTTGCCCTGTTCCCAAGGTGTGTCATGTAAAGGCATTATTCCAAGATCAAATTTATTGATTTCTTCAACCTCTGTATTTTCATTCCAGGGAATAAAGCTGATAAATCCATCTGTTTCCGGAGATTGCCTGGCCCCGATAATATTGACCCTGAAATGCGGAAATTCTTCGTTAAGTTTTTTGAATACAGGAAATAATTCTTCAATATATTTATAGGTAGATGGTGAACCGATCCAGCCTAGTGTAAAATGGGAAAGATCCTTATTATCTATTTTATAATATTTATTACGATTAATTACCGTTGGTAAAAGAATTATTTTCCTGGCGCCCGCTTTTTTTGCTCTGTCTGCAAGATAGCTGTTACCGGCAAATACACATTTACTGTTTTTCATCACGATATCTATTTTATCAGACAAAAATTTTCGCAGCCATTTGTTTTTGCTAAGATCATAGTTGTGAAAAATAGCATCATCATAATCTGCGAAATATCCGATTCCGGCTTTATTTAAAGCGACCTCTGCCCAAGCCGGCAGGTAAGGGAATAATTCTTTTTCTATAACAACAATATGATACTTTTTGACGGAAAGCAGCACAAGCATCCGCTTAAAATATCCTGCAACCAAATATAAAAACCTACTTTTCCTGTTATCATACAAAGCCGAGAGATATCGATCCCCAAGAAGACAAGAATGGCTTACTTCAAATCCTTTTTCCTGTAAAGAAGAAAAGAACTGAAAGCTCCTGAGCCTGCTGCTTGCACCCAAAGAAGAATATTTAGTGAAGTAAACTATTTTTTTCATTAAAAATTTTATCTCTTTTTACAAAATATATGAATGGTATCACATAAAATATATTAAACTCGAAAGATTCCAGATAAGGATTGGTAAAGGTGGCTACAAGCATCGATATAAATCCTACCAGCATATAATGATCGTACGGATTTCTTGATTTTAACGTCACGTATTTATATACCGAATACAGAAAAGGAATAGAATAAATTAAAAATCCGAAAAGCCCTACTCTGAAAATGATTGCAAAAGGCACATTTTCATAACGCCAGGGGAATTTTTTACTTCTAATATAGTCAACACCTACGCCGTGCCCGGCTCCGAAAATATTTCTGTTAATCCCTTTAATCAGTGCCTCGGTCTGCTCTGCACGAACCTTATCTCCTCCACCGAATAATTTATCATAAAAACCTTCCAATACGTTGAATACATTTACCCCATAACTGTTTAATATAAAAAACAGTAAGACCGCCAATAAAAGCCCGAGAAAAATATACTTTACAATTTCAAAGGAGGCATTAATCATAACATAAAAAAACAATCCTAAAAAAACACTTAAAAGAAGTGCGGATCTTCCGGAAACAATTGCTGTACTTATCGTTAAAAGAAGGATCACAAAAAACAGGATTTTTCTCGGGAAAATTTTCTGTATCTGTATAAATGCAGGAATAAAAAAGATCAGTGAACCATAAACGAAAAGCTTCATCTCCACAATACCTTTTTTAGTAAAGGTCATATTCGGATCTTCGATAATGAGCTCCAGAATCTGTCTTTTTCCGTTCATGAAAAGCCAGATGGCCACAAATACGGAAATACAGCCTAAAACCATGTATATATTGAGGTATCTGATGATTTTTGGTAAGGGAAATTTCTCAAAGCAATAATTCATAATAACCGTCCACATGATCGGTGTAAAAGCATAAACAATAAGAACCTGACTGAGTGCTTCCATAGGATCTTTAGACTTATTGACCCCGATCACAAGATAAATAATGGTGATCATCAGACTCAGCAGAAGACTGAAAACAACTACCCTTTCAATCTTATGTATCTGAGAAAGACCAACGATAAAAAACAACAGTAAAAACGGCAGTTTAATGTTCCTAAATGAATTCGGAAAGACAAAGAGCATGAATGCTACGATGACGATCAGGACATTTAGCAGATTAAAAAACGTTTTATTTTTATAAAGCTTTATCAATTTATTTAGTTTTCAGTTGTTTAAATTTAATTCGCTGATCGTTTTGATAACTGTTGATGGTATTCTGTAGTTTTCTATAGCTTTTTGAATCTACGGTGAGCTGGTTTACGGAAACGTTGATGGCATTATCATTAGTTCCGTAATATTTTACAGGTTCTTCCGTATTATTAAGCAGGCTTACATTATTCAGGGTGATACTCCCGGATATATTTCTGGAATAGTTATTCTTCCTGTTCAGCCACATAGACATTCCGTACTTTGATCTGTTGTCAGAAAAATTAGTAATGGTAATCGAAATATCCTTATTAATGGAGTTATCTTTTCTCAGGTTCACAAGATTCAGCAGCAGTCCCCAATTTTCATTATTTGCAGTAGAAACATCGCTGATGGTAATGTTTTTAAGCTCATCCTGAGCATTGTTGGGTTCAATATCGATGCCACTTGAAGGTCCTTTACCGCTGGAATTCATAAATTTGGAATGATAGACCTTAATATTGGTTCCGGAAGTTATTGAAAGTCCGTTTCTCCTGCTGTTGGATACCAGAGTATTGGTAATAGTAATATTATCCGATATTTTATTGTTAAGACGGCCGATATAAATGCCATCCCCGTAACAGTCATAAATTTTGGCTTTGTTGATGGTAATATTTTTTGATCCTCTTACGCTGATCCCGAATCCCCACTCTCCCTGTTTGCCGAGATGTGTATTTTTATCTCCAACCAGTACAGCATTGGTAATTGTAATATTCTCTTTATTATTACAATCCAGCATATTGTACCCGGACTTCAAGGAAGGTTTTAAAATAAGTTTGGAATTAGCCTGGAATGTATAAGAGCATCCGTTTTTTAACTTAAGTCCGTTATCATTAATTAAAACCGGAAAGTTGGGAAAGGTAATATCCCCGCTTTGATCAATTGCCTTCTGAAGAACTTCGGTATAATCTACACTTCCGTCCGTTACATATCCTTTGGGAAGTACTTTCGTAAGGTCAAAATATTTAACCTGGGCAAAAAATAATGAAACAGGTATTAAAAACAGAAAGATCGCCAGATATTTTCTCATTTTAATTTCTTTTTAATTAATCCTATAAAGTACAGCATCACTCCAACCATTCTTGAAGCATACATTTTTAAGATGATTCCAGCCTGTTTGTAGGCCTTTTGATTGAAATAATCCAGTACAATCAATGCAACAAGCTTATCAAGATATCTTTTTTCGGAAGCTGTTTTACCTGCATAATCAAACTGGTGAAATCTTCTTTCCAGAGGCATTACATAATGAACACTCCTGTTTTCCGCCGCTATGAAATAGATGGTGGTAACAGCTTTGTTATAGATCAGTTTATATTTTGAAAAAAGCCGGTACCAGAAATCTACATCTTCACCGTATTTCAACTGCTCATCAAACAGGCCTGTCTCCAGTACCTTATCCTTTTTTACCATCAGTGTTGAAGAATTGAATCTGGGAGCTGAGGAAGACATAAAATTGAAATAATCATCAATAATTACCGCCTCTTCTCTTTTAAACTTTGATCCGTCAAATTCTTTTGAATTTGATTTATAAAAGCTTGATCCCACCCCTCCGATTTCATCATTGTCCAGTATTTTCATAGAATCTGCGAGGATCCCCAGATGCTCGGGATGCCAGATATCATCACCGTCCAAAAAAGCGATATAGTTGTTTTTAGCGGCCAGTATACCGGCATTTCTTGCCGATGAAACACCCCCGTTCTCTTTATCTACAATTACCACACGGACATCATTGATGCCTTGTACAACATGGAGACTGTTATCCTTCGATCCGTCATTTACAATAACCAGCTCAAAATCCTTATAAGTTTGGGCCAAAACCGAATGTACTGTATCTAAAATACTTCTTTCTTTGTTATATAAAGGTATTACTACTGTAATCATATGGTTTTATAGGTTGCGGTAAAATTCAGCCGGGCACGTTCTGTTGTTTCCCGAATGTATTGAGGAGCCGTAATTTCTTTATTGAACACAATTTTTTCTATTTCCGCAACGATTGATTCTACTTCCGCATCACCATCAAAGACCCTGTATTTTTCGGGTTGTCCTACATCGTTCAGAAAATCGGTACATTTCCTGTGATATTCCAGAAGGAAAAAAGGTGTATTGCTGTAGCACGCAAAAATGCTCGCATGTAATCTTGTTGAGATCACAGCATCACATTCCGCAATTTTCTCAAAAGTATCTTTTACAAGAGGATTGTACGCTACTACTTCAAAATTCAATGTGTTATCTGTATTAAGATTTCCGATTGTTTCCATCGTAAGCTTATGATCACCTTTCATAGAATTACCATTAAAAACGAAAAAACGAAACTTAATATTGTGGTATTTCTTTAAATTTTTAATTACATTCTCGATGAACTGATTTCTTTTACGTTCCCTGTTCAGATCACCGTTTGTATAAGATTCATACTGACAAACACTGATCCCGATGACAAATTCTTTTTTGTCTGCATTCTTATCAGGATTAAAATGGTATATTTCCGGAAGCAACGCCGCCAGATCAAATGCTCTCACCGGTTCATAAGGCAGATCATAAGTAAGTGCGAGCTTATGAGAAACATCATCCCGTAATGCAAGAAAATCCAGTGTTTTTAAATACTCCTGTGTATTTTTTTCTGCAGCGGCATTCACAAAAGGTCCTAATGAAATTCCTATGGCGCCGGTTTGGCCTTTCATTCCTAATTTTTTCTTAAGCTTTGCATAAGTACGGAGATCCGTTTTTTTCAAT
Source organism: Chryseobacterium sp. PET-29 (assembly GCF_025736815.1). Taxonomy (NCBI): domain Bacteria; kingdom Pseudomonadati; phylum Bacteroidota; class Flavobacteriia; order Flavobacteriales; family Weeksellaceae; genus Chryseobacterium; species Chryseobacterium sp. PET-29. The sequence goes on from NZ_CP107053.1 coordinate 1,303,990, forward strand.
GCCGAATGGAATGTAGATCCTCCTGCAGACACAAAGACATCGCTTAACATAATATCTTTGGCTGCCCGTGCAAAAGAAAGATAGTTTTTATGCGCAAAATAGTGGTCTGCCGGTGTTAAAATTGTAGGCAATTCAGCGGCGAAGAAAAGCTGTTCTGTTGAATTCCAGTATTTCCGGCTTCCCCAGGCTGAAACTTCCACAAAAGCATCGTCCCCTGAATTTTTCGCACCATAATATCCACTAAATATTGCTTTCATAATTTTTCACAACCATTTTTAAGTTTGTTTTCGTTTTTTCCTGCAGATAAATTTTTCCTTCTTGTTTTAATTTATCATATTTTTCAAGATCTCTGTATTTCAGGATTTTCGCAGGATTTCCGCCTATAATAGCACCTTTAGGAACATCTTTAGTCACTACCGAAGAAGCTCCTACAATGGCTCCCTCTTCTATAGTTATACCCGGAAGGATTGTTACATCACCTCCAATCCAGACGTTTTCTTTTATAGTAACATTTTTTGCTATGGTAATTTCATCATAAGGCAAAAGTCTATCACTGTTATAATTGTGATTACCTGTATAAATTTTTAATCTCGGTCCTATGATCGTTCCAGTCATTATTTGAACGGTTCCATATGTTGAAATCCAAGCATTCGGTCCTATATAAACATGATTTCCTAGCTGAAGGTTTTCTGGTTTGGTTATATCTATAGGAGTTCCAATAATAACATTCTCGCCTCTTTTTCCAATTCGGTTTATTATTTTAGAACTTGATAATTTCCAGTATAAATTTATAATTTTTGCAAACATACCTTATACAGTTTAAAAATTGAAAATAATATGATCAGTAATATTATAACAGAAATAATTATTCTAAGAAATAAAACATCGAAATAATAAACATTTACTGCAACAAGCGATGCTATCATTAGCCATAAAATCATATTCCATTTGTTGTAAAATATAATTCTGGGGGATATTCCTTTGTTAATAAAATATGGAACAAAAACCAAATAATTAATTACATAAGAAATCATATATGAAAAAGCAAATCCCCATGCTCCAAGATCTTTTAAAAAATAAAATATAATAAGATTCGTAATTGCCCATTGTCCCATACTGAAAACACTGAGCCACATTTTATTTTTTACGATCAAATCTCTTGAAACACCCGCTCTGTTGGTAATAATAAGAGTTGTTATTATAGACATGCCTAGAATAGGCACAATTTGTTCTATACTAAACTTTTTACCCAAGATAAGTGAAGTTACTTCAGGAAATAAAATCAGCGGAATAGCAATCATAATGGAAATAATCCATGAACCGAAATAATTGAAGAACTCTTTTTTCGGCGATTTTCCTTCTGACTTGGAAAGAAAAATAGGCAGCAGAACATTCCCGATAGCACCGTTAAACATCTGAATAGCAGTGGAGAAAATAATTACCGCGCTATATAGCCCAAGTTCCTTATAACCATTCGGCTGATTAACCAGCATGGTATTTAAAACCCATATTGTCGGCGCAACGATAATGGTGCTTAATGAAGCCGGAATGGCAAATTTGTAGATCTTCCGTACACTAGCTTTCCATTCTTTAAAGCTTACACTGATAGACTGTTTTTTACTTTCATCCCTTACCAGTTTCTGCAAAGCAATCGATACTAAAAATATTGCAATCAGGTTTCCCAGTAAAGCTCCTTTTACGCCACCAAGATATCCTCCTATCACTAAACCTAAAAACAGAAACAAACCCTGAAGGATATTTGCAGTGGAGTTCTTGCGATATGCCTGAAAACCAAGCAGCGCGCCCATCTGCGTTCCGTTCAGAGAAATAAAAACCAGGGTACCTCCTCCTATGATAAGCGGGATCTGGAGATCCTGATTGTTTAAAAAGGTTCCGGATATCGGTCCGGAAAACAGCATGATAATTACTGCAACGGCTGAACTGAGCAATACTACGAGTGACAGCGATGCTCCGAGCATGGAAGAAGCTTCCTGCTTATGATCGTCCTTCAGCTCAGAAATATATTTTGTTGTCGTTAAGCCGATTCCCAATGAAGCAAATATCAGAAAATTATCTATGGTTGATTTTATCATTCCGAATTCCCCGAATTCAGAAACAGTTAAAATCCTTGCCAATACTATCGACGCTAAGGAAAACAATCCTCTGGACATCAATGATCCGAAGGTCATCCAAAAAGTACCTAATACGAGTTTTTTAACGAAACCTGAACCAGATATTTTAGACTTTATTGACATTAATGGCATATTATCGTCTTACTGCTTTTGTTATAATCTGGAATCACAATCTGCCAGAATTCCTTTCACATCGTAGATCACACCGTTTTCTTTCAGGTAATCCTTGAGATTAAGATTCATAAATTCTTTATGGGCAACGGTAAGAATCACCGCATCAAATTTCTTTTCCGGAATTTCGTTCACTACCTGAAGACCATATTCATGATCCACCTCTTCAGGATTTGCCCACGGATCGAAAGTAGTTACTTTCAATGCGTAATCTTCAAGTCCGCAGATTACATCTACGGCTTTCGTATTGCGTACATCAGGACAGTTTTCTTTAAATGTTATTCCCAAATTCAGAACTTCCGCACCGTTGATGTTGATATTTTTCTTGATCATGCATTTCACAAGTTCAGAGGCTACATATTGTCCCATAGAATCATTAAGTCTGCGTCCTGCAAGGATGATTTCGGGATGATAGCCGTTTTCCTGTGCTTTCTGTGCAAGATAGTAAGGATCTACTCCAATACAGTGACCTCCAACCAATCCCGGTTTGAAAGGCAAAAAGTTCCATTTTGTTCCTGCCGCTTTCAGTACTTCATGCGTATCGATTTCGAGAAGGTTGAAAATTTTCGCCAGCTCATTCACGAATGCAATATTGATATCTCTCTGGGAGTTTTCAATCACTTTGGCCGCTTCAGCAATTTTGATGGTAGGTGCAAGATGGGTACCTGCTACAATAACAGATTGGTATAAACTGTTTACAATTTCGCCGATTTCCGGTGTAGAACCGGAGGTTACTTTTAGAATTTTTTCTACTGTATGTTCTTTGTCTCCCGGGTTGATACGCTCCGGAGAATAGCCTGCAAAGAAATCTTCATTGAATTTCATCCCCGACACTCTTTCCAGTACAGGAATACATTCTTCTTCAGTGGCACCAGGATAAACGGTAGATTCGTAAATTACAATATCACCTTTAGACAAAACCTTTCCTACGGTTTCAGAAGATTTGTAAAGCGGAGTAAGGTCCGGACGGTTATGCTTGTCTACAGGTGTCGGTACAGTGACCACATAGATATTTGCATCTTTAATATCTTCAATATCAGCTGAAGCAAAGAATCCTTTTCCCTTTTCATCATTAAAAGGACTATGATCGACTAAAACCGACTGTAAAACATCAGCTTCGACTTCGAGCGTACTGTCGTTTCCTGTTCTTAATTCTTCAATTCTTTTCTGATTGATATCAAATCCTACTACAGGATATTGTGTTGCAAATAAACGGGCCAGCGGCAATCCTACATACCCAAGACCGATAACGGCAATTTTATATTGTTTTTCCACAAAAATTCTTTTAATAGTTTATTTTAAATTTTCCCAATACCATTTAATAGCTTCTTTCAGACCATTTTCAATAGTATGGCTGGGATTGTATCCCAAAAGGTTTTTAGCTTTTTCAATTGATGCGAGTGAATGGGGAATGTCTCCTACGCGGTTCGGGCCATGTACGATTTCGATATCAGCTATATTTCCGTCGTATTCACTCAGGTATTTTTTAATATAATGTACGAGATCATTTAATGTGGTACGGTCTCCCACTGCCGTATTATAAACGGTATTTACAGCTTCCGGATTTTCGGTAAGCATCGCCAGCTCATTCATCTGGATCACGTTATCAACGTAAGTAAAGTCTCTGGAATAATCTCCCGTACCGTTGATTTTTGGGGACTGGTGATTCATCAGCTGTTTTACAAACAACGGAATTACGGCTGCGTAAGTACCGTTAGGGTCCTGTCTGCGTCCGAATACATTGAAATATCTTAGCCCGATGCATTCTATCCCGTAGGTTTTAGAGAAAACATCTGCGTACAGCTCATTAACATATTTGGTAATCGCATAGGGAGATAACGGTCTTCCGATCACTTCTTCCACTTTCGGAAGTGCAGCCGAGTCGCCGTATGTAGAAGATGATGCAGCATACACGAAACGTTTAACTTTTGCGTCCCTCGCTGCAACAAGCATGTTCAGGAAACCTGAAACATTAACTTCATTACTGGTAATGGGATCGTTGATTGATCTTGGAACAGACCCTAATGCCGCCTGATGCAACACATAATCTACATTTTCCATTGCGGTTCTGCAGACCTCAAGATCGCAGATGCTTCCTTCAATCAGTTTATAATCCGGATTTTTTAAGAAAGGCTCGATATTGTGGCGGTGTCCGGTTGAAAAATTGTCCAGACAAACTACCTGATAGCCTTTATTTAAAAAGTACTCCGTAAGGTTGGAGCCTATGAACCCTGCTCCTCCCGTAATTAAAATTTTACCCATTTTTATGATTTAAAAATTTTATTCCACCAACTTTTTTCAGTTTCTTTATTATTATAGCCATAACCATAGCCATAATTATAACCATATCCGTATCCTCTTGCTTTCTTGGAAACATCATTTACCACAAACGATACGTTTCTTAGTTTTGATTCTTTTACCAGATCTTCCGCAAAATCAATAAGAACATTTCTTGAAACTCCCGATCTTACTACATACAATGTAGCATCAGCAACATCTGCTATGCTCAGGGTATCTGAAACCAGCATAAGCGGAGCCGAGTCTATAATAATGTAAGCATATTGAGATGCCATCTGAGCAATCAGCTTCTGATATCTTCCATTGGAAAGAAGTTCCTGAGGATTCGGAGGAATGGTACCTGCGTAAACTACATCACAGTAAGGATTGGTATAAGACGTATGAATGAGATCTTCCACATCTACAGATTCATCGTATAAATATTCTGTAAGACCCTTTCTTTTTACAGGCTCACTGTCATATCTCTGAATCTGCGGATTCCGGATATCTGAACCTATCAGCAGGGCTCTTCCGTTTTTATTGGCAATTGTTAATGCCAGGTTAACGGATACAAGGGTTTTACCTTCCCCTTTTACGGAAGAAGTAACCATAATCACTTTAGCCGAATCTTTTTTAGGCAAAACAAATTTAAGGTTGGAAACCAACACTCTGAATGATTCTGCAAGTTCTGAGAAGTCGTTTTTTTGTACCAGGTGGTTTTCATCTTCGTTTAATGAAGGGATATCTACCAGTACGCCCAAGCCTGAACGGGCTTTTATATCATCTCTGTTATAAATCTTATCATCTACGATAAATACGATATAGAAGACAGCGAATGGTAATAATAACCCAAGGAAGAAAGCCCCCATAAGAATAATATTTCCTTTAGGAGATACCGGTATATCATCTGTAAATGCAGGGTTAACAATTTTAGCTTTAGGAACATCCACGGATAAATTTATCGCATTTTCTTCCCTTTTCTGAAGAAGGAATAAGAAGAGCTGTTCTTTAAGATTCTGCTGACGTTCAATTCCTCTGTATACTTTCGATTGTCCGGGAACTTTTTCTATAAGGCTGTTGCTTGTTGTAATCTGATTCTGGATTTGTGAAATAGTAGCTTTTACCGCATCTTTCTGCTCCCTGATATTATCTCTGATGATATCTTTTAAAGAAGCAATTTCCCTGTTCATTTCAATAACAGCAGGGTTTTCGCTGGTAGCCTGCTTCAGCGTTTTATTTCTACTGATAAGCATCTGATTGTATTGCGCAATAGACTGTTCCAGTGATGGATTAAGCCCAAGATTGGAAGGCATCAGCTGATTATTGCCTTTTGCGGCTTCCGCAGTAAGAGAGTTCAGAAGATCAAGCTGGGCCTGCTGCTGAAGAAGTGATTTTGTATTTTCACTGGTATTTTGCAGAGCCAGTTCTGCCTGTGCCTGAAGGTCAACAATACGATTACGGTTCTGGAAATCTTCCTTCTGATTTTCTACTCCTGACAAATCTCGGGTAATCACTTCCAGTCTTTTATCGATAAACTTCTGGGTATTTTCAGCCTGCAGGTTTTTATCTTTCTGCCCATCTAAGTTATACTGACGGGTAACTTCATTAAGGATTCTCTCCGATTTATCCGGCACTGTACCAATCAGGGTAATATCCATAAGAAGAGCCTTTTCATCGGGTAAAGTAACCTGAATTGTTTTTTCAAGTTTTTTTACTTTTTCGATCGGATTCCAGAAAATAACTTTGTAATCCGGCTTAAGAACGAGCTGTCGGTTTCTGGTTAAAATAACAGTTCCGAAATCGAGTTTTAAAGGCACATCAAATTTTCCCGTAAATTTACCGTGCGCTTCGCTCGTCAGGGTGAACTCATCGCCATTAATTTTTCTTATATAATATTCTGATGATACAAAATCTTTTTTAAAATTGAGAATTCTCCCGGATATGGGCAGTTCTGTAAACAGCTGGGAATCTTTAATCTCACCGGTATTGAAATACTCTACATTGAGATTAAGGTTTTTCACAACCTGCATTAAAATTGGTCTTGAAGTAACTACAGCTGCCTCACTTTTTAATTCATCTGAATTTCCGAGGCCTGTACCCAGGTTGGAAAGATCGGCTAACGCGGAAGTAAGATCGCTTTCTTTTTTATCAAATTTAAGGGTAGTCTTTGTCTGGTATTTAGGAACACTATATCTGAGATAAATATAAGCACCTAATATGCAAATCAGGACAGATGCAACGAACCATGGCCATTTGTTGAGATATTTGGCGATGGTTTTTCTTAGATCAACTTTCTCTTCTTTCTCTTGTAATTCTAACTGCTGCATATTTACATTTATCTTTTTAGAGCAACAATTAGAGTAGCTGCTGTTAATATTGCACCAATAATCTGGAAGGTAAGAGCTCTGTTCGGATTAGAATTAGCCTGGATCTGTTTGTTTTTATCAGGCTGCACATACAATATGTCGTTTTGTTTCATATAATAATAAGGTGAGCTTACAATGTCTGATCTTGTAAGATCCAGATTAACAATTTCGTCATTACCATCATCTTTTGTACGGATAAGCTTTACTTGGGTACGGTCGCCGAAATCCGTCATATCTCCTGCCAAACCAAGCGCTTGAAAAATGTTAATTTTCTGAGAAACACTTTCCTTTTGTCCGGGCTGTTTAACTTCTCCAAGAATACTGACGTTGAAGTTTTTAAGTGTGATGGTAACCAAAGGATCAGTAAGATATCTTTTCAGACGGGACTCCAGATCCTGCTTCAGCTGGATTTGCGTCATACCTTTCGTAAATACAGGTCCAAGAACTGGAAAATTGATATACCCTTCTTCATTTACAAGATATTCACTTGGCTGCACATATTGGTTAATTCCTGTGCTGTTCTCACTTCCAACTTTATTGGCGGTGTTAAGATTGAAGGGTTTCACTGCAGCTTCATCAAGTGCGGAGACAAGGACGAGAAGTACATCTCCTTCCTGAATGCGCAGTCCGTCGTATTTCGCTTTTGCAACTTCTTCTTCCATGTTGCTTTTAGACATATAGACCATGTTCTGCTTGGGCTTGCAGGAAAGTAAGGTAATTGATATCAATAATAGATACGTAATGATATTTTTATTCATATTCATTCACTCTGCTAAGACGGCACTCTGTTTAAGAGAGCCATCTTATTTTAAAAGTTTATATTATAAATCCATTATCACACTTTATGTGTGATTTTTTAATGCTTTCTTATATCAATTTTTCTGCCGAAATGCTATAATAAGAAGAATATTATTTATTATAAAATGGAATTATCAGATTATCAGCATAATTAAATTGTATTATTTTTTATTCAATTATAATATACTCCCATCAAAAATTCATTTATATTTTTTCATATAAATATATGCTTTCTTTTCTTAATTTAATATAGCATTAAAATTAAATGATCATCAACATTTCATCATTATAATTATATATAACGAATAACAAAAAAGCAGCAGCTACGGTTAGAAACATTTGATAACAGGTCAAGAAAATGCGTATCAATTATACAGTATGTATTTTATGCAAATAAATGAAAACGGCATTAAAAACAACCAGAGCGCAGCAACTGCAACCCGGAATTCCGGCTTAAGCTCTAACTCTCTGAAGTTAAAAACATTTCTTTTTTTGAAAGAGCTATTGCAGTGTCACACACCATTTTCATTTTAAATACAATACAATTTCAGCACGCCAAAGATAATAAATTATGTGTATAATAATTGCAAATAATTCTACACAACAGGAATATTCATACGATATCTTACACTTCAGATCAATAAATAAATAGCATTCAGCATAATACTCTTACAACTTTTAATAACCGCAATATTTTGGATAATTAAAATACTCATTGTTTTTAGAAATAAATGTCAGCTGTTTATTTTTTTAAGAGAATATTATAAGACTACTTATAAAAATTATTTGAATTTATCATTAATTGATTAACCATATTTTAATATCAACAATAACATTATTTTCTTTTCAGGACCAGTTTTTGATATAAAAAATACTATATAATTCCATACTAATTATAGAATTATGTCTAATCTAATAATATCGATATAATCTTTGTAAAAAATTATCTTAGCCCATTATTAAGTCTACTAAAACATAATATGTATATTATTACAGATCAGTTAAGGGAAAATGGTTTCAGCATCAACCGTTTGGATCAGATTATAAAGAGAAACAATAATAAAAGACAGTTTAACACGCTTGAATACTTTTGCATCTATATTATTATGGAAGATCTTCATCTGATAGTAGAAAATAATTCATATGACATAGCCGCCGGAAACATCGTTTTTGTAGGACCTCAAAAAAATGTACAGTTTTTAAAAGCACGAGGCTATGACACCTTCCTCATCACATTTTCTTCTACTTTTTTTGAACGGTCTATAAAAGACAGCTTATTTATAAATTCACAGCTGTTTTTCAATTATAATTCCGACATTTTCATTGCTCCATTTATTAATATAGAAGAAATGCGTGTGGTTTTTATGGACAGAATGAACAGTTTCCGTAAAAAAGACAAAAGCCTTTATCTTTCTGCTGCTCACAACGCAATTGAAAGATTAATGCTGGATGCTTTCCTTCACATCCCTACCGAAGAAGTAAAAAAAGATGTAAAATTTGACTATCTTTATTGTGTAAATAAGTTCAAAGTTACTTTACAGAGAGATTATAAGACTGCAAAAAAAGTTTCCCATTATGCATCCGAGCTAAATGTTACCCCAAGAAAACTCACTGAAATGACTGAATATGTTTTGGGAAAAAGCGCGAAACACGTTATCATTGAGAAACTTATAGCAGAATCTAAAAAAATGCTTAGCTATACCAACTATACGATTTCTCAAATCGCTTATGACCTGGGATTCAGCGATGAAGGCAACTTTACAAATTTTTTTAAAAAACACACAAAAAAAAACCCTTCAGAAATGAGATAATTGAAAAATATTTGTATATTTGATTAAGTAACCACACGGTGATAAATCAGAAAATGTACATCAAATATTTTTTCATAGTATTTTGTCTTCTGGCCTTTACTTCTGTCAGTGCTCAACACGACGGAACTACTGTGAATGTACGTTTATACCCTGTTCAGATGCTGGCTATAAACCCTGCGGTTATAAATTCACCCGAAACAAAAGTTAATAAGGAATCCAGTTTTGTTGTTATCTCAAGTCCTTCCGGATTTGAAATTATCATGCAGCAAAATATGCAAAATCAATCTGCGGGTTTAAAAAATTCAGACCCGGGGCATCTTTTTGGGGAAAAAGATAAAGCATACAATCTTATTAACTATGAAAAAGGTGTTATTGAAAAAATATTTGAAATTAATCACCATGCTAAAGAAGAAAAAAATTATACTTCAAATACGGACAATAATTACTATATTTTAACAATGATGTCCAATTAGAAGAAAAAAATTAATATTAAAAATAAAATTTTATAGAATTAAAGATTTATTAATTTTCCACTCATAATTAATTAATGATTATTTAACGATAAAATAATCGTCATTTGTGGAGTTATTTCCACTTTCATAAATAATTTTTATTGAATATTCAATAAAAGTATATTCTTATGTTGCTTATTATCAGCGACAAAAATCACAAAAAAATAGTCTTTTTTCACAATAACGCTACTCAAAGAAGTATATACATTTGCACCATAATTTTTGAATTAAAAATTAAAAAACAATAATCAATTTATGAAAAAGTGTATTCTAGCTTCTGCTGCGTTATTAGGGTTCATAACTGTAGGAGCACAACAAACTGTTACGTTAAACGTAAGATTAAAACCAATCCAGACTTTGGTAGTTAACAATTCTCAGAAAATTGTAAACTTAGACTATGTAACGAAAGATGATTATGCGAATGGAGTAACTTCTAATAATCCAGATCACTTAACAATCTACAGTACAGGAGGATTCCAGGTAAAAGTAAAAAGCGCCAGTGCAGCTTTACAAAACGGTGGTAAAAACATCCAGGCTAACACCATCCAGATTAAAGCGTCTGCAGGTACAGAAGCTGTAAACGGAGCACAATATGCACAAGGTACTACTCTTTCTGCCAACGAAACAACATTGGTAACATCTGCAGCCGGAGGTGTAAACAAAAAAATCAGTGTTGAATACAAAGGTGCAGGAGGAAATGCTTACCTTGACAATTATATCGCAGGACAGGATCCTACAGTATACAGTACTGAGCTTACCTACACCATTATTGCACAATAATATTGTAGATCTATTTATAAAATAAAAAATGCTACAAGAAATTGTGGCATTTTTCATGCTGTTTTAGTCTTAAATTTCATGATGAACAAGACCTATACAATACATCATCGCATTTACTTTTTTATATTCGTTTTGCTTTTCTCCCTGAATTACGCACAAACAGGTGTTTCCGTGTCTCCCCCAAGATTGTATTTCGAATCTACTGCGGGAAACAGTAATACACAAACCATTACCATTACCAACGTAAGTACAAAAAATACGCTGGATCTTGCGGTAAGCCTCGGAGATTGGGAATATAGCGAAAAAGGTGAAAATCTTATGTACGCAGCCAATACCTTGAAAAATTCCTGCGCGGGATGGATCAGTGTAAAAAAAGAAGATAATTATTTTTCACTGGCACCGGGAGAAAGAAAAGACATAGATGTCACCATTACCACACCCACAAAACCTACGGATACATTGGCGGCACACACCGCTGTTTTGTTTGTAAGCCAGATGAATCCTGTAGATGATGTGGATAATAAGGGCGCAAAAATCAAAGTAAGTATCCGCTCTGGTATTAAGGTCTTTCATAAAATTCCATCAGCGAAGACTAAAAAAATCGAAATCCAGAACCTCATCTTTGATAAAACTAAAAAACAGCTTAACCTTTTTTTTGAAAATCAGGGAAATATCTGGACAGACGGTAAAGTATACGCAGATTTTGTAAATATTGAAGACGGCAAGAAGTTTTCCATAGATCCTATCATATTTTATACCTTACCCGGTAATAAAAGAGAAATGGGGATCTCACTTCCTGCAGATCTTCCGAAAGGAAAATATACAGCTTCCGTAATGATTGATTACGGAGATAATAACCTTGAACTCGGAGAGTTAAACTTCACGTATGATTAAAATAATCACAGTATTAGTACTGTTATTAAGTCAATATTGCTATTCACAAATTTCATATTATTCTTGGGTAAATAGTTACATTCAGATAAATTCCTACGAAGGAAACACAAATCCCGATGCTTATACCGCCATGTTGAGCGGAAACGGCAATTTTAATATTCCTTCATGGCGACTGTCTGCAAAACTGAAACAGCCCATAAAATCTACTGATGGTAATTATACCATTCCGGGGAACAAAATATCACTTCATCCTGTAGCTTCTTCAGGACAGGGAGAGCCCGGGCCGGTTCCTACCATTCCGCAGATTGGGATGCCCCTTAATGTTATTCTTCAGGAAGGCCAGGAAGTATTTCTGGTTCCGGATTCTAATGCACCACTGTACAATCAGCCTTCACAGCCGAACGGATATTATAACCTGCAGATAAAATTCAGCCTTACCGTAATGGGAGGAGCTTATCTTGGTACATACCCTGCGTGGATGAAATTCTATGCCCCGGTAGAATTTACCATGTATGATAAATACAACAATGTTACCGGTAAAATGAACCATAACTTTGAAATCCAGATTGGTACATTATCCGGAACTCCCCCTGTGGATATTCCTGAAATGTCACTTACTTTTGCACCGAATGCACAAAATGCGTTACTGGAATTCAAAACCATGGATGATTACACCAACGGAGTAAGTGTAACGTACAACAATGCTTTGATGGTGAAAAGCAATACCAATTATCAGATTAAACTGAAATCACTGCAGTCTCAGTTTACTTCGTCTTATGGTAATACCATTCCGATAGATGCTGTAAAACTGGCACTTTCTTCAGCGACACCCAATATAAACGTGTATCCTATCTCATTAAGTGCAGCGTCACAAATTGTTGCCAAAGGAAATGCTACGCAGGGAAATATGATTTATTATGATGTGAAATATTCTACCATTCATAATGATGAAATTTTTATCAATGCAAAATCAGACGATTATACCGCAACTCTTCAGTACGAGATAACACCTCAATAAAACAAAATGTTTTCAAGCCAATTCCGGAGAATTTTATTTGTATTTCTTATTTCCTTCATTTCTGCACTGGTTTCCGCACAAACCGGTAATGGAATTACCATGGAAATCCGGAACGATTCCAACTTAGGACAGGATCGTATTATAAGTACCATTGCTGAAATTAAAAATGATTCTCAAAATCCTTTTAAAGGCAAACTGAATATTATTGTTCCAAAAGGTTTCAGAAATATCTCAGTAAATGCTTCAGACATTGAAATACCCGCAGGAGGAAATTTATTTTTGCCCCTGAAAATACTTGTAAACAGCAATGCCAATTTCGGAGAAAGCAAAATAGAATTTACCCTTACAGACTTACAGAATAATGTTATAAAAACACATACCCTTTCTCACACCATTGCAGAAAACAATTCCATGGCAATTAGTACGGATATTCCTGTTATCTACATGAGTAATGTGAACGATTCTATAGAAATAAGAGCGAGGGTATCGAATTTAGGCAATAAAAAACAGAATGTTACTATTGTATTTAAAATTCCGGAAACAGACCAGGGAAGTTTTTTTGCAGAGCAAAAAGGAAGCATCTCGGTACAGAAAGATTCGGTGTTTATTTACAGGTTCAGACCTTCCGCTAATATGGTTAAAATTCCTCAGTTCAGTGTAAATGTCGTTGGTTTCAGAGAACCTGATAAAGAAATATTCGGAAACAGTACGGTCTCCATTCAGAATAACTCTTCCATGCAACGGTATCACTCTTTAGACAACAATACGCTCAGCTACACCAAAAACAGCATTACAACGAGCTTACGCTATCTGGGGAGGGAAACGTATTTATATCAGGTTATTGGTTCGGGAGGCTTTAACCTTCCTTCCGGATATGTTTCAATCAGAGGAAACATTTACAAAACCAACGGGCCGGAAGATCCTGTAGTGAACAATACTTTTATAACGTATAAAAGAGAGCAGAATGAGTTTACCCTCGGAAACATTACCAAAATCATTGAAGTCTCGCTGTACGGAAGAGGCGCAGAATATGCTTTTACGTCTGCGGATAAAGACAAAAAGCTTGAATTCGGGTTTATAGATCAGAGTTTCAGCCTTATCGACAGGACCCGTTTCCTGAAACTGGGATATGGATTTTATGTACGCGGCACACTGGGAGCAAGCAATGCAACCCGCAATATTTCAGCAGCCTATATCTTTAAAAGTGATCCTTTCGAACATGTAAAGCATAATCTTTTGGGAACCGATTTCCAGTATGCTTTTAATAAAGAATGGAAAATGAGCGGTAAATTATTCAGCGGGATGAGCATTTATGAAACGATCAATACTACAAAACCATCCGGTGCAATAGAAACACAATACTCAGGAACTATCAATAAAATTAACCTGAGCGGTAACTATTCTTTCAGCTCCAACTATTATCCGGGAAACCAGAGAGGAATATTCCAGATTCAGCAGAATATTTCCAGCAGTTTATTTAACGACAAATCTATTTACGCCAACTTCATGGTGTCCAATTTTTCTCCTAAATTTTATTTTTTCGATAATAACCTGGAGACCAACAGCAGCAGGCTGGAAACGGGATTCAATTTCCCTAAAAGAAAAAATTTCGGATTAAGCATAAGCCTTCAGTATCAGAATGAAAATTCCAATACTTATAATTCTTTTTTAGGGCTTGCCCAAAGCAGGGATCTTAAAGAAATGAGCGCGAAAAGGCTGGTGGAACGTGTAAGCTGGTCCAGCCCGGACAGGAAGCATTCATCCATATTGGGTATTGAAACGGGACTTGTAAATTATCCTGACAGCGATGCCAATCAATATCAGATGCGGTTTACCGGAACATATGCTTACAAGTGGCTTAATTTCCAGTTTATTTACCAGTATGGAAGCTATTACCTTTCAGAATTTGCATTTTCTAAATTATTAACCACTAACAGCAATTATGAAAAATCTTCAGCTTCAGCATTTGTTACCCACAATATGCTTCATGGAAAGCTGAGCATCAATTCCGGGCTGTCTTACACAGAAGATACACTTTATGGAAAATCCCCTTCAGGATTTGTCAATCTGAAATACTCAAAAGAGCAGTACGGGTTCTATCTGAATTCTTCATGGTTTAATTATTCCCTTAATAATTTCACCAATAATCTTTTTACAATAGAAGCCGGGGTTACGATTAATTTAAGAAGCAATAACCTCGATCCGGGCAAGAAAAGTAATATTAAAGCTTTTGTATATTATGACCGAAATAATAATAATGTTTATGATGACGGAGACGAAAAAGCTGCAGGATATATTATTATGATTAACAATATATCATTTAAAACAGATGACAATGGAAATATTGAATATCGTGCGATTCCTTATAACAAATATAATTTGCGACAGGTTATTCAGCAGGGGTGGTATTATGATGAAGCAGCCTTTGATGTAACTACGCACAACCATTCTTTAGAAATTCCGCTGCATCAGAACGGAACGGTTCACGGGAAAGTAACTTATGATTTTGATGCCAAAACCTCACTTGAATTCGATCCCAAACTGGCGGCTATTGCTTTCGACATCTATAAGGATGATACACTTGTAAGACACACAATATCAGATGACAACGGGGAGATCATATCATTCATAGAATCCGGCAATTACAAGATAAAACTGAATGAAAATTCGCTGCCTTCCAATACTTATTGTGAGAATATCCTTCAGGAATTTAATGTTGAACCGGGAAAAATAGCCGAACTCAGTCCGTTCACTATTAAAGTGAAAGAAAAGAAAATCCGGGTGAAAAAATTCGGTACTCAATAGTCTTGCCACCTACCCTTTTCTGAAATTAAAAACAAAATTGATATAAATGGTACATTAGTTGATCAAATTATTTTGAATTTTTTCAGCTTCTGATTACATTTGTACTAAATTTAAACTTATGAACTACACGCTTGAGCTCAACACACAGGAGTCTGGCTCTAATCTTATTTTTAACACCATAAAATTTGATACATTTAAGGTAAATATTATTGAAAGATATACCGGTAAAATGAATTTTAATCCGAAATTATGCGAGGTTATCTTTAAGCTAAGAACACTGGATGATGAAATTATTAAAAGAAGAGATGGAAATCTAAGGGTAAAAATCAAAGATGACAAATTTGATGCCTATCAGCAATTATCAAAAGTGCTAAATTCTTATGATTATAAAAATAAACTGATCAATAGAAAAGAAGCGGACCAGAATTATATCCACTTTATGTTGAGCATGATTATTTCCAATTACGAACTTAATTAAATCCTTACGTATAGAGTTTGGTCAGTAAGCATAGGAAAAATCTTTTTATGAATTTCAATTTGCTTTTTGGTCACTGAATGTAATATCAATGGCTGAACTTCTATACAACATTCTTATCATCCGTCAAGAATAACTTTTCATGATTTTTTCTGCAGGAATTCCTGTTCCTGATTAATTTTTACAATAACCTTTTTAAAAACGTTACCTTTTTTAAAAACATTACCCAATCATTCCTTGATCGTTTGATCTGGAAAATTATGTCAACAGGTATGCAGGGATTGTAAAATTATTTCATTACATTTATTTCACCAATTGGATACTATTTTATAACTGCATAAAATAATGTCATCACACAAAATACTATATCATGAAAACATTTTATCTGAGTCTGCTGTCAGCTGCTCTTTTTGCTGGAGCATGGACCCATTCCGAAGCCTGTACAAGGATCGTTTACAAAGGTCCGGAAAACACAGTAATCACTGCCCGATCAATGGATTGGCGAGATGAAATCCCTGCCAATATCTGGATTCTTCCCAAAGGAACAGAAAGAAATGGTGAAGTAGGACCGCTTTCTATGAAATGGAAGTCGAAATACGGCAGCGTAGTAAGTACTTCCTGGGATATTGCCTCCTGCGACGGAATGAATGAAAGCGGACTTGTAGCCAATCTTCTCTGGCTTGGAGAGTCACAGTACCCGAAATTTGATCCAAAAGGAAAGCAGAAAGGAATAGCCATCTCTTTATGGGCACAATACTTTCTTGATAATTTTGCAACAGTGAAAGAAGCCGTGGAAGCTGCGCGAAAAGAAAGCTTCGTCATTGTAAGCGATTATATTCCCGGAACAGAACGTTTTACTACCGTTCATCTTTCCATTTCAGATGCGTCCGGAGACAGCGCCGTTTTCGAATATATCGGAGGCAGACTGGTAATTCACCATTCTTCAGATTACACCGTAATGACCAACTCGCCTGTTTTTGATCAGCAGCTTGCGCTAAACAATTACTGGAAAGGAATTCCTGGGACAATAATGCTGCCCGGAACCAACCGCGCCGCCGACCGTTTTGTAAGAGCTTCCTATTATATCAATGCCATTCCGCAGACATCGGATACAAGAACCGCCGTAGCAAGCGTATTCAGTGTCATCCGAAACTGTTCTGTTCCGTACGGAATTACCTCCGAAACAGAACCTAATATTTCCTCCACAAGATGGCGTTCCGTTTCCGATCAAAAAAATCTGACGTATTATTTTGAAACCGTTTTTACTCCGAATACTTTTTGGATAAATCTTAAGGAATTTGATCTCAGCCCAAAAGGTAAGACCATGAAACTGGACCTGAGCAATTTTCAAACATACAGTGGCAAAGCCAATGCGAGCTTTAAAGAAACAAAACCCTTTACATTTTTAGGGTTAAAGTAATTCGGATATCTTATTAATCAAATACAATACGATATGGCTTTACTTACAAAAAAGGCTGCCTCCTCTTTCTTTATCATATTTTTTTGTTTAACTGCCGCTCAGAAACCGGATTCATTATACACCAAACCGGAACAGGAAAATATAAAATATCCCCAACTACAGGTAAAAGGGCTTTTCCAAGCCCGATATCTGGTGGGAATGAGTAAAGACGTGGATGTAAACGGACTCCATCATTCTGATCACAGCGGCACTGATAATAATTTCATGATCAAATATATGAGAGTTCAGATGCGTGCCCAGATCAGCAAACGTACGGAAGTTGTGGCGCTGGCTAATCTTGCGGATTTTAAAAATGACCCTAAGTCGAGAGTGCTCGAGAATGCATATTTAAAATACACTTTTAATCCTAAGCTGGCATTCACTGTAGGGCAGTTCCGCCCCTGGTTCGGGATCGAAGAGACCTACCCTATCGATATTATTAAATCGTTGGACTGGTCCAATCAGTATACCGAATTTGGTAGACTGGGCTGGACGAGCTTTCAGATTGGTCTTTCAGCAACAGGCCAGCTCAATCTGGGTAAAGTTCCTTTTCAGTATGCCGTTTCTGTAGTGAACGGTAATGGTAAAAACCAGGTGAATGACAATGATAACGGTAAACAATATTCCACAAGGCTTGTTTTCGGTTTCTCAGAAAAATATAATCTGAACCTGGGCTTAAACGGTGGCATCGGAGAAGTTTTTGGTCAAAAAGTATATGCATTGGGAATAGACATCAGCTCGTTAATTCATTTTGATTCCAAATGGAGCCTGGATATGCAGCTTGAGGCAAAACAGGCAACGAATCATACTCTTTATTTTTCGGAAGATCCCGAAACAAGACCCCGGAATCCCGATGAATACCTGATCAGAGGAGCTTATTTCCTTCCGAACATCCGTTATGAAATCAACCACAAAAATCTTAGTGCCTTTGAGCTTTCCTGCCGGTACGAATATTTAGACAGAAGCTTTAGAGTTCATTCAAACCCGAGGCAAACCATTACTCCCATGTTCGGCCTGGAATTTCTGAAAAATTACGGAGCCAGAATTCAGATTGGGATGCAGATTGACCGTTATAAATATCAGGTGGAAAATACTACGCAATACAATAATAATCTCTTTATCATTCAGGTACAGAGCCGGTTCTAAAAAACTTAAATTATCATGAAAGAAATAAATATCAAAAATGTTGCAATTACTTTTGCAGTAGCACTTATTCTTTGGTTCATTCCCGTACCGGAAGGTGTAAGTGAGAACGCATGGCATCTTTTTGCGATTTTTGCGGCTACTATTTTAGGAATAATTCTTAAAGCGGCGCCTATGGGCACGATGTGTATGCTGGCCATCGGCTTTACTGCACTTACGCAGGTAATCGCTCCGGGAGATGCAGGAAAATCTATTACCAAAGCGCTCTCCGGTTTCGGAGATAAGGTAATATGGCTGATCGGAATATCTTTTTTTATAGCCAGAGGATTTATCAAGACCGGACTGGGAAATCGTATCGCGTTCCTATTTATCCGGATATTCGGTAAAAGTTCTCTTGGACTGGCTTATGGACTAGGACTGGCAGATGTCTGTCTCGCTCCGGCAATTCCCAGCAATACAGCCAGAGGCGGAGGAATTATTTATCCCATTATGAAATCAATGGCAACCAGTTTCGATTCGGTACCTGAAAAACCTGAAACGCACAGAAAATTAGGCTCATATCTTACGCTCAACAGTTATTATATGAATCTGATTTCCTCTTCGATGTTTTTAACGGGAACCGCCAGTAATCCGATGTGCCAGAAATTTGCAGCTAACCTGGGAGTTAATATTACATGGATGTCATGGGCTGCGGCAGGCTTTATTCCAGGATTGGCAGCATTCTTCATCGTCCCTTTGGTTTTATATAAACTTTATCCGCCGGAATTGAAAAAAACAGGTGATGCCCCGAAAATGGCCGCCGAAAAACTGAGAGAAATGGGCCCTATCAGCAAAAATGAATGGCTCATGCTTTTTGCGTTTTTCATATTGCTTACGCTCTGGATTTTTGGAGGAAGCCTGTCTATTGATGCTACAACAACAGCTTTCATCGGTCTTACGTTACTGTTACTCACATCGGTTCTTACCTGGGAAGATGTGAAATCTGAAAAAGGAGCATGGGACACCATTGTCTGGTTTGCGGTTCTGGTGATGATGGCAAGTTCCTTAAATGAACTGGGATTCATCGGATGGTTCAGTGATCTTATTAAACAAAAAATCGGAGGTATGACGTGGACTGTTGCTTTTCCGGTTATTATTCTGGTGTATTTTTTCAGTCATTATATTTTTGCGAGTGCCACGGCACATGTTGCCGCCATGTATGCCGCTTTACTGGCGGTAGGAATTGCTGTAGGAATTCCGCCAATGCTCCTGGCAATGATGCTTGGTTTCTTAGGATCTATCTACGGTGTACTCACGCATTACGGGCATGGCCCTGCGCCTGTGTTTTTCGGAAGTGGTTATGTTGATCTGAAATCGTGGTGGCTGCGTGGACTTGAAATCGGAATTGTTTTATTGATTATTTATATGGGACTTGGCGGAATCTGGATGAAAGTTTTAGGATATTATTAATAAGTCTGTTTTAAAGCAATTTAAATTAAACCCTTCTAATAAAGCAGATCAATATTTAAATATATTTTTAAATTTAATAAATGCTGCTATTTTTTATCGAGCTTTATAAGATATTTCAATCTTAAAATTAAAAGAATAAGAAGGACGAGAAGCAAAATCACAAGATGTATTACCGAATCAATATTATCCCTGAGTGATCCGCCCGCCTGAACCATTGATATATATATTTTCAGAAATGGCGAAGTGGGAATCAGATCAGACATTACCTGAATGGCAGACGGCAATGATTGATAAGGCATGGAATACCCCGTAATCAAAAATATAGGGTAAGACGAAAATACCAATACCTGAAAAGCAAAAAGTTTACTTCTGAAAAAACTTCCGATCAGCATTCCCAAAATGATTATGGAAGAAATAAATAGAACCGCAATAAGAGCAAGATCCATAAAGCTTCCCCTTACCGAAACGCCAAACACTGAAAAATTAACGATGGTAAAAAAAGTTCCGAAGATCATAAAAATACACAGATAAAGAATTCCTTTCCCGAAGATTAATTTTGAAATACTGAATCCTGAAATCTTATAAAGCTCCGGTAATTTCTTTTCTTCCCTTTCGGATGTGAAACCTGCAGCAACACCAATCAGCAAAGTCTGCTGAAGAATAATGGCGAGCAACCCCGGCAAAAGAAAAGAGCCGTATGTCATCCCCGAATTGTATAAAGGTCTGTAATCCATATTGATAGGATTGGTCATTTTCATGGATTCGTCTTCACCCATTCCCTGCTTATTAAAATAGGTCTTTCTTACACCGGCTCCCACCGTAAGACAGACTTTTGTTACGGTACTCAGCAAATCGCTGGAAGGCAGAAAACGGGACGCATTTAAGACTAAATTTACATTGCCCTGTTTTTGGGAAAGAATATATTTTTCAAGATCTTTCTGAATATAAAAATACCCTTCTACTTCGCCGTGGTACATTTTCTCCTGGGCTTCCGAGATATTGGAAGCCGGAACAATTTCAATCATAGGCGTAACATTAAGCTGATCCGTAAGTAATCTTGAAACCGCAGATCCGTCATCATCAATAAGAGCCAGCTTTACTTTTTCTTCACCTTTATTCAGGTAAATACTGCCGTACATAAAAGCATATAAAACCGGAGCAATCAACAGAATAAGAAAAAGGCTGGAATCTCCCGAAATATTCCTTACTTCTCTTTTCATTATGTTAAAAATATCTTTCATGCCCGATGATTTTTTAGATACCGGTTAATTTTTCTCTGAAAAAATATGATGGCCACCGGAAAAGTAATTCCTGTAAAAACCAGGAGCCTTACCATCTCCGGAATAGCATATCCAATGGGAAGTTCCATAAAATAAAGTTTGATGAAACCATCCAGAAAATGTGTATAAGGCATGATGTCTGCGTACAGCTGATCGTACCACGGCATTGCCCATCTTGGAAACGTAAAACCACTGAACACAAATGCCGGTGAAGTAAAAAAAAGTGCTACATCCACCACAAAAAGAAGATTGTCTGAAATCGCGGAAAGCATCATTCCGATCCCAATGCATGAAAGAGCCAGTAATGTATATAATATGAAAAAGCTGAAATCCGTCTCCGGTTTCCCTAGATCAAAAACAGGAAACACCACAAAACTGATGAGGATAAATAATAACCAGGCTATACAAAGATGTGCCAGTAACTTTCCGGTAATGATCTGTGAAGATGAAGCAGAAATTTTCAGCAGACTGTCTATTGTTTCTTTTTTAAATTCGAGATTAAGAATAAGAACGGAAGCGACAATTAACGCCATCTGCAAGCCTACGGTAACCAGCCCCGGGGTAAGATACATCTGATAATTGAATTCCGGATTATACAGAACCGTTGTGTTGAGTTTAACAGGCTGTACAAGAGCATTGGCTTTATCAGCTGCCATTCCCTGCTTTTTCGCTTTTTGAAGCACCACCGCAAGGCCTCCTTTAATGATGATTTCGGCAGCACCTTTATAAATCATTTTTGCAGGAACAAGGTAAGCGCCATTGGTATATAATGTGATATTCGACTGATGATTTTTCTTGGCATTCGCTTCCATATTTTTCGGAAAATGAACGGCTCCGAAAATTTTCCCTTCTTTCATCAGTTGTTCAATTTCCGCATTGCTGAAAACAACATGAGTAAAATGGATGCTTTCATTCTGCTCCATCATATCCGTGAGCATTCTGGAAACAGAGGACCTGTCTTCGTCCCATACCGCCATCGGAAGCTCTCTGGCAAACTGCTTCTGATAAATAAACCCATAAAACAGGAAAATAATGGGCGGAATAATCAGCAATACCACATAGAAATTAGGAATCGAAAAAATCCGTTTCCATTCGCGTACCATGATGATGCTGATTTTTTTCAAGCTTAAAAGATTTAAATTAAGGTAAGATAAGCTGTGCTGTCATTCCCGAGCGAAGCCCTTTTATGGCTTTCGGATTTTCGGGCTTTACTTTGATCTGGAAAGTTCTCAGCTCAAATTCTCCGTTCTGTTTTTCAGGGACCCAATCTGCATACCCCAATGCCGGAGCCAGTTCAGAAACTTTACCTTTCACGGTTTCCGGAATACAGCCGGGGATTTTCATCGTTACCATGCTCCCTTTATCAATTTTTGCCATCTGATTCTGGCGGAGATTAAATTTAACAAAAAATGAATCGTCTTTTTGAATGGTCATCATGGGATATCCTGCATTTACCATTTCGCCTTTATTAGAAACTATGGTCGATATTCTGCCGGATACAGGCGCTTTGATAGAAGCATTCTCTTTAATTTCCTGTGTAAGTTTTTCCGCTTTCTGGGCCTGATTGAGAATAGCCTGTGCAGAATTTTTCATTTCCATGTTACTGCCTCTTTCCAGAAGCTGTACATTCAACTTTGCGGTTTCGAGTTCTTTTTGGGCTGCTTTATATTTAAAATAAATGACGTCCCTTTCCTGACCGGAAACAACGCCTTCGGAATACAGATTCTGAAACCTGCTGTAGGTTTTAGACATCAGATCCATCTGCTGCTGGGCAATCTGCTGAAGGTTTTTTGCAGAAGCCAGCACTTCCGGCTCTACTCCACGATCTATTTTATCCATTTGACTGCGTGCAATCTCAACCGCATCTGCCACCTGAGACTGAATGGTTTCTATTTCAGAAGTTTTCATTTGGGCCACGGTCTGTCCTTCTTTCACGTCTTCCCCCTCCTTTACCGGAATATCCAGAACACGTCCCGGAAGAGAAGCTGAAACATCAATAAACTCAGCATCCACCATACCGATCACAGCATCTTTAGGCGTATCAGCAGATTTGTCTTTCAGGAGGTAAATAAGAGCTGCTGCGAGTACAGCAACCGGAATAAAAACAGCCCAGTAGTTTTTTATAAAATTTTTCATCTGTTGGTTGATTATGCTTCGGATACTATCCGGTTATTAATTTATGCAAGAAATATGCTCAGCCCACGTCTTACTATCACGGAATATAAGTGGTAATATTCTCCGGTTTTCCGATGATATAAAAATAAGTTGCCAGAGCGGTCTGATAAGCTACCAGTGAGGTATAATAAAGCTTTTCGGTTTCATACTGCAGCTGTAATACATCATTAACATCTTTTACGGAAGAAAGGCTGTTTTCCATTCTCTTTCTCACCATAACCGTTGTCTGATACGCCTGTTTGCGTGATGCATCCAGGGTTTCACTTTGTTGTTTAAGACTCATCATTTTATTTTCCGCTATTTTCGCAGCAAGGTTTACCGATTTGTGCTTTTGCTCTATAAGAAGATCAGCTTCTTTCACCAGAGATTGTGAGGCCAGATTCCTGGAACGTCTTTCCGGGTCAAAAAGTGTCCACTGCAGCTCTATACCTACAAGCCATGGAGGAGTAATTACAGGAAGGTCTTTTCTGAAGAACTGAACATTTCCTATGGCAAATATATTGGGTCTTGACAATGATTTTGTGATATCCAGTCCGGTTTCCGCTTCTGCTTTCTTACTTTGAAGAAACTTTACATCGGCATTTACCGATTGTGATGAAAAAACCGGAAATTCTGCAGATTCTTTCAACATTTCGGTAATTTCTACCGGTTCGTCGAGAGGAATTCCCATCATATCTTTTAAAATGAAAAGAGCATTTTCTTTTTCAGTCGTTAAATTTTTCAGGTTGGTTTCGCCCTGCATTCTGGCAATATCTGCCCAGTTCTTCTGATAAGGGGCAATAATTTCTGCTTTAAGCAGGTTTCCGGCATACATTTCATTCTTCTGTAAAGATTCCAGACTGCTTTTTTGCTTGTCAATCATTGAGTTCAGATACATCACCTGTAGATATTGCAGGGTAATATTGTAAGCCGTAAGATCTTTTGAAGACTGAAGGTTTGCTTCGCTGCTTTTTACCTGTTCTTCGGAAAGTTTTCGGGAAGATTTCAGTTTCCCACCAAGATAAATGGGTTGCCGTACAACGAGGCCGGCAAGGAAATAACTTTGCTTCGTGATTTCAGGATTATAATCAGGATAAACAGCACTGATGATATCTTTTGAGGTCTGATAAATCACATTCTGTACCTGCTGTGAAAGCGGATTGCCTGTAATCTGCTGGTAAGCAGTATTTGCTGAATATACCGCCTGATTGGCAGAGCCTTCAACGATACCGTCTTTTACCTGTTGCAGATTGACTCTTAGAGGTTCACCGATATAATTATACCCCGCAAGAAGGTCAAGCTTCGGGAGTCCGTTATTTTTACTGGATTCGAGAAGCTTCTGCCGGGTTTCAAGCGACTGTTCGGCAAGCTTTACTGCGGTATTATTTTGCTGCGCTTTCTCCATGCAATATTTTAAAGAAAACTGCTGACAGAAAATTTTTGCCGAAAGCATTAAAAAAAGCGACACGGAAGTTTTCTTTATGCTCATAACATTTGTGAATGGTGTTTACTATGTTCAGGGCCACTAACAAATTTAATGAAAAAGTACCACATTAGGAAGACATTAACACGTTAAAATAATGCAATGAACACCAAAGCATACAATTAGTTATTAATTTTAACGATAACCATAACGCCATAAATCATTTACATAAACTAAAAGCAATATTTAACTGATGGTAAAAACCACTTTTGGCTGTCTGAATAAAAGATCGAAAGGCATTCTGTTTTTATAAATATTCTTTTCAAATCCAGATACGGAATATTCTGTGTCTCCATTCTTGTTTGAAAAAGTTAACAGTCCATCCGTATTTTTGTTCACCGCATATTGATTGGGAAAATCCAGGGCAAAATGTGCGTTTTCATTTTTCATATATAAGAATATTGTTTTGAAAGTTCCATTTACCAGGAATATTCTTACCGTAGAGGCAACATCCGTAACATATTGAAAACCTAAAATATTATCGGTTTCAATCTGAAGCTGCGGCCAATTGGAAATAATTTCCGAATGCATTACAAAACCGGTATAGTCTTTTTTATAATCGAACACCTCCCTCAATGAAGAATTGTGAAGCACATATCTTTTAAAATCTCTGATTTTAAAATCATTACCTATACTAAATATCCCGAAAAGTAATGACAGAATCCAGGTATTATCTAATTTAAAATAACTTAGTGAACCTTCAGGTAGCATCGTTTCGTCCGGGAAAAGGTAGTCATATGGAAAATCAACAAACTTCAAAATGTTTATGATAAAATTCCTTATAAAATCAGGAAGTTGTCTTACACTATTATCGACAGATAAATTAACAGGACTATATTCCTGATTTTGCGAAAGAATCAGTTCATTTATTTTCAGCTGATGTTTCCACTTTTTGATCTCCTGAACAACTTTAACATTATTCATAACCAGCAGTCTGCCCAACTGCCACGCTGCCGCATAGCCAAGATCAAGCATATTCGTGTCTTTGCTGTAAAAAATCAATTTTTCCGAATGGTCCGGAATATTTTCACCCAAATCGATTCCTTGTTCCGGATTAATGCTAAACTCTTTAAAAACAACATTATACCCGCTTCTCACGAATGGACCATGATACCACGAAACAGTTTTTCCTCCTGATTTCAGGTGATGAAGCAACGGTACTTTGCCAAGGTCTATTAATTCCGAGATCCATTGGTTGCCCATCAACGTTTTGTGATAACCAATCTCTGAAAACTTGAGTTCATGAAGAAGTCCCTTTAATGTTTTGCCTTCATATTTTAAAAGAGACAAGATTTCCGATCTTTTTTTATCATCCGAATTAATACCCTTAAGCATACTCCCAAAACGGGATTTATTCTTTTCTAAAAATGCAAACAATTTGTCCTCTCCATAAAGCACGGGATTTTCATAGTTTCTTCTCTCACTTGTATTTTCTTCATAAAAACCTTTGAATTTCAAATCATTAAACTGATAAGCATTATTTGCAAGCACTTCAAAATTCCATTGATAAAGAACAATCAGCACCTCTGTTTTTTCTCCTGAAATCCGGAACGTATTTCCCGAACGCATAAGATAAGAACAGACAACTGCCCTGTATTTTTTTTCCGGGAAAGCCATCCTTTTTGAAAGCACAATGGAAGTCTGTGACGGAGAATTCATTTCCGCATTCTGATCTTCCTGAATTCTTACATGCGCAAGATGCCCCATTTCATCAGCATCCGGTAAAAGGTGCATACTTCCCTTAGGAACAGTGAGATAGGTAAATTCTTTATCCTTCTCATAGCCCGGATCCAGATCGGAAGTATTTCCGTTTCTTATTTTTATTTTTGTTGAATCTATACTTCCGGACTCCTGATCAAACTCATCTTCTTCAAAAAGTGCCAGAAAAAGATATGGTATTCTTTCCCCTTCTGCAGTGAATTCAAAATCCCACGGAAGAGAGCTTCTCCTGAACTGAACCATAGGAAAAGTGCCTGCATAATTGCCATGTCCTTCTTTAGGCGGATAAACCGATAATATTTCCGTCTGCGGAATCTGACTGACAAATCCTGAAACAATAAAATCTACAGACGATGAAGCTGTAAGAATCTCATTTTCAGATTTCACATTGATACGGTATTTTCCTGCAGCGACCTGAGGAATATGGGATGCTATAACATTTATAGTATTTTCAGCCATAATTATGCATTGATTGAATAGCTAATAATTTCATTATCTGACTGGTATGAGTATATTTCTTTACCAGACAGTACGTCGGCAAAATCCCAGTCGTTTTCATCGAGGATGGCAGCGAAAACTTTTTTATCAGAGCCAAAATTTTCGAACACGGAGGCGGCTTTATCTTTTTCTTTTATTTTTTCTTTTTTAAAATCCTGAACTTTTGTGGTACTTTTTTGGGTATAGCGGTAAAGGTTTTCGTCATAACTCTGTATTTTTTCTCCGGAAATGATTTGTCCAGCCTTTGCTTCCGGGAATTTAATTACCGCTCCGGTAGTTAAGTTTTTTATCAGTCCATCCCCTGAAAGTACAGAATTCTGGGTTAACGGTTCCCTGCTCCATAAAGCTTTAGGCATATTCTGAAGGAGCGGTTCCATCATCCAGCCTTTCTGTATTTGAGGCACGCGGCCTTCCATATACAGCACTTCGATATTAACTTCGTGTATAAATGCTTTTGAATTATCTCTTTGATACGTAACTCCAAATGCAGAATTACCGGATATTACTTTTGTATCTTTTAGTGTTAATGAAGTAATTGGAATCTGGCTGGTGAACTCCATCATAAACTCTTTGGGATTCACAACAGCAGCTTCCGTATGATCATCCTTATCCGTTTCTTTGCCAATCTTACCATTGGAAATATTCAGCTTAAGATGATCGTCAGGAATAAATTCTTTTTTAAATTCATACATGCTCAACTGTGAATTTCTGGAAACCGAATCCCCGAACTTCACCGTAAAACTATATCCTGCAACACTAAGATATGCCACTCCTTCCAGATCCGGCCCCCAAATGCTTAATCTTGCATTGAGACTTACATTAATATTGATGGCAAAAAACCAGAAATCCGCATAGAGTCTTACATTAAACAGCAACTCTAAATCAGCCTTATAACTAAAAGGCTTCCAAAACATTACAAAATTAGCTTCAAGTTTTATTTCAACTTCAACACCAATGGTAAAAGTAAAAGTTTTGGATCCGATCCAATAATCAATAGTAATGCTTTTTGACAGATCTAATGTGTAATTTAATCTACCAATTAACCCGAACATAATTGCCTGTGGCGTCAAAGCAAAATACATCTGGAGTGCAGCTGAAAGATTTCCGCGTCTTAACGAAAATCCTAATCGATATAATTCTCCTGAAGACGGATAATGTTTCGGTACATTAAAATTAGGATGATATCCACCGATGGTAAATAAAAAATCACCTTTCAGACTTTCCGAAAACCACATTGCAAAAACAAAGCTTCCCTGCAGTTTAACTTCTTTAAAAATCAGGTAACTTCCGTCGGTAATTTCCCCCCGCGCGATCACAAAACCCGAATTAAAATCTGCCTGTAATGAAAATGCAAATTTGATCCTGTAAACTTCCGGAACTTCCATCACACTCAGCCCAAGCATGTTAAATACCAGTCCGTTTTCAATATTGAGCGCAATAAGTGCGATAGTATCAATTATTTTAAAAGACTGAAAACGTAAGCCGATCATGATTACATAAGCCCCTTCTTTAGGCGGAATATAATGGTTTAGTTTTGAAAAGATTTCTTTAATGCCTTCTCCGGGACGCGGCCCATTGTTTTTGACAATCTGAATTAACGGGAAATTTTCAATTTCACTGATTGCCGGCAGTTTAAACTCCCGGTTCAGACCTAAACCAATCGCGAAGCCTTTAATTTCAAATGCGGGATGCAGAGGAATTGTTACACCTAGATATCCGAATGCAAATAATGAAGAATATGTGCTTTGTTTTACGTAAGAGCCTAAGGCTATGATTTCAATTTTCTGTAGCTTAATGGTCAATAAGCCGTTGTATTCTTCGTTTTTAGCAGATTTTTCACGATAAAAGCCTCCATAAATAGAAAAAGCAGGCGATTTATACTGAAGTGCCAATCCCTGGATTCCAAAAGATGTTCCTTTAAAAAATCCGGCAATTAATTTAAGCGGATCACTTTCTTTTTTCCTGGAATATTCTTTTATAGTTTCTAAATAATGATTGATATTCAGGCCGACATTTAACCCGATCACTTCAAAGGAAAATCTTGATATGGAAAGTCTGGCCGATAATTTCAGGAGTACCGATTTATTGCCGTTCTGAAAATCGGTATCAGCTCCTACTTCAGTAATTTTGAATACAGACTCCTTGCTTTCCGGATTCTTCTGCGGCAACGAAATATTATTATCCGCATCAGAACTGCTATCCTGCAGATCTTCAGGATAGGTTAAGAAAGTTTTTCCTTTTCCTGCATTGTAATGTATGAATATATTTTCACCTTCATTCAGCATCATGGTTTTACCATCATCAGAATATATTTTTTCCAGTTGCGGAAATAGCAATAATGAAAAATCTTCAGGATAAATCGTACTATTTTTGTCCTGCTTCTTCAGATATATAAAACTGATCCCGGAAATGGCATGTTCTGCCGGGATATATTCTCCCACCAGCGGAAGATTGGAAAATCCGATTGAATTGTTGATCCAGCAGCTAAACAACGTGTATTTTCCGGTCTTAACAATCTGGATACTGACCTTTTTTTCCGCAAAATCTGCAGATATAGAAAGGATATTTTCTTTCCCTTTTGGTATTATTAATGACAGCTCAACCTCTTCAGGCAAGATTCCCTCTATCATCGAAAAAAATGATGCATCGCCCACCAAATCCTTCACAATGAAAGCAATATCATTGGTTTTCACCTGCAGTATCGTTTCTTTTTCCTGTACAGAACCTGTAAGGATGAAATTTTTATTAAAAATCTGAACATCAGCCGAAAGGACGATCATTTTCGCATTCATCTCATTTTGCTTTTATGATGTAGTACACTGCATGATAAGGAGGTCTGTTCTCGTGGGAAAGTCCGTCACCTGTACTCTGGATCGGAGTAGATGTTTTGGTGTTGAAAAAGGTTGTGGAACGTGCCGAATCCTTTCCATAATAATATACCGTACGATCTGTTCCGTAAACGCCGTGCATTTCTTCTCTCTGTGTCCATCCAAGGTCAATTTCCTTGAAAGGTTCATAGTTACTCTGTATTCCCTTAATATGATGCGTATGAGCAGGAATCTGGCTTGTCTGCAGGGTAACAGATTCCTGGCCTCCTGTGCTGCCCAATGGATAATTGTCACCCGCACCTACTAAAAAACGGTTTCTTAAATCCGGTACGTTTCGGTGCTGCAATAAGTTATACAATTCCGGATAAAGTTTTGCATCAACACGCTGTCCGTCACACAGCAGCCAGTTTTCAGGTATATCCCTGGTGTAAAAGGCAACAATACTTCCAACAGGACAGGAAAGTTCTTTTTCGGCTATAAGACCGATTGTGAAGGGAATACTGCCGTCATTATAATCTTCGATATTTTCAAACTGAATCTGAAAAGGATAAGCACCTGGAGGAGTAAGCTCTGATAAGCCATTTATCTTTAAACCACTGATTTTAAATCTTATAATCTCATCTTTTTTAAGTATAAAATCCTGATTGGTTTCCAGAAATACTTCATTCTGACTGCATTTAAAAACCAATTCTTTGATTTCTGTTAACGCATTTCCTGAAATACGTCTGGCCTCTATTTTTATGAGAGAAACCGCATCTTTTGGAATCAACTGCTTCCAGAAAATTGAATGAATTTTGAGCCTTCCTTTTATTCCACGGGATTCCTGATGGATAAATTTCAGATCATTCCCGGATTTGTTGATCAGGTTAAGCTGTACAAGAATCTCCGTATCGGGCTTAATTTCAAAAGATGGTTCTCCCAACATCATAGCATCTAAAGGAACCGTTGTTTTCTTTGACAGATCTTTAATGAAAATCAGTTTATCCATCGAAAGGCTTTCGCAGACTTCAACAGGATTATTATTCTCAAACACCGTAATGTCCGTAATTTCGCACTGGACAAAAAGGTTTTCCGTATTGGCAATGCTAACAGCCTTTATATGCGGCAATTCATACTCAAACAGGTTGTCATTAAAATCCATTGAAATCTGCAATTCATCTTTTTCTTCTTTAATTTTAAATAGGTTTTCCTTATCACTTACTGTAAAAAATCCTTTCTTCAGTTTTATGATGATGCTTGAATTTCCTGCTCTTGAAGCAAAAGAATAGCGGTCCGGTAAAAGTTTCAGAATATATTTTTCGTTTCTGCGATCAAAAACCTGAATGCCTTTATATTCTTCGCCCTGATAATCCGTAAATATTTCAAAATTGATTCTGGATCTGTAAGTATATTTGGATGAGACATTTACCCCTTTTTCAATATACGTCCACAATTCTTCTTCATTTAATCCTTTGAATAAATACAGATCTGAAAGATTGAATTCTCCTTTATTGTTCTCCGACCCGAAATTGAGAGCATGAATTTTCCGGAAATTAATATTGTCGTTATCGATAAGTTCTTTGAGATCAAGCTGATAACTACCTGCAAGGCGCTCCGAAATATTTCCTGAATGTAATACCGAATTTATATATAATACACTGATTTCCAGGACTCCTTTTTTATTAATATTCAGGTTGACATTATACCAATAATCCAGGTTTATTTCAACACCGGTTTTTTGATTGATCACATCAAATATTTCTTCATTTTCTCCCGTCATTCTGCAGTCTATGTAAATTTCTGCCGTATTGCTTTTCTCTGAATTTTTAATCAGATAAAAAGTTATTAAAAACTCATCGAGTTTTATATCAAAAAGAATAAAATTATTTTTACCTGATTCAGCTATCAGACTGATATTCAAGAACATATTAACACTAAGAGTATTATTCCCGAACAGCAGATCATTGTTTCCCGGAATTATCTGAAGTATTGTTTTGTTCCGGATTCTCATAAAAGAACCTTTAAACCTGTCAAAACTCATTAACGGCAGTTCCGGATTTTTTATTTCAAGCTTTATCGTACCCTCTTTCCGGGAATCTGCCCAGGGATTGATCACAGTATTGAAACTGTCAAACTGATCAAGCGAACAATAAAAAATTTCTTTATTCATAATTAGTTATTAGTAGGTTTTATGGATAGCCAGCCTTCTTTCATCATGAGTTCCGGAACAGTTGGGTTGTTGGTATTAAAATCATTAATCGAAGATATTGCCTGACTGTTTGCAAGAATGAATTCAAATGTTTTATAATGATTCTTAAGCTTTTCCGTAAAATTTTTCTCTTTAGCAGCCATGATGCGGGAAAGCCTGTTTCTTAATGAATATTTAGAACGTACATCTTCATTGCCGTTAAAAACCATCAGCTCAATTCTTTCAAAAAAATCCAACAGTATTTCGTATTGTTCCCTGTCATCAATAAGTGTTTGTCTCCGTGCATTCAAAATATCGATTACCTTTAGTTCCGGGATATTTTCTGCACCCAAAGCTTCTGAAAAAGATAATACACCGATCAGCCTGCTTTTAACGGACAGGTTATCTTTTTCCATTTTTATAAGATTTTGTTCTGAAAAAGTATCATACACATAATGCCAGTCATTGTAAATGCTCTCAAATTCAGCATAAGGCTTCTCATTGATGAAATAAATATGCTCATCCGGAAAAAAATCATCGGGATTCAAGAATACAGATTGCAGATATTCCTCTGACCGTAGGTTCAGGTTGATGTGAATCAAAAGCTCATCATCGACATCGACAAGCTTACTCGCTTGAATCTGAATGTCTTTCGTCTCTTCTGAAGCAAGAACACGAATTCTTTTTAATACCTTTTCATTTTCAGAATCATGTCTGCTGAACATCTGAAAATACTTTTCTGTAACCACAATATATTTTTCATCATGAAAAAAAGGAGCATCATAAATTATTTCATTGTCCAGGAGTGTTTTTTTTAAACCTGAAGTATAATTAATTATTTCTGCCAAAGTATAATCCTGTCCGAAGTTTGGATCAAAAAGTCTCCATCTTTTATCAAAAAACTTCTGTTCGGCATATTCGTAAACAGCCCGACCAAAAGAAGCTCTTCTTTTCCTCTGATCCGTAACAATATACGCATCCGGATGCCCTTTAACACAGGGCTTTATCTTTGTGATAATTTTTTGCATGAAAAGATACTCCCTAAGTTCACTTACCGTTCTGAACTCCCCTTCAATATTGCATTTTTTAAGATCCAACGATTTTGTTTGTGTCAGCCGGATTTTTTTAACGCTATTTTCGGTTACCACAGACCGGCTGCTCTTTTCTTTTTTCAGTTCTATCCAGCTCCAATGATAGCGGTGATCTTTTAGCAGTGTCATTTCAAAGCGATCCTTAGGCGTAAGAACTGGTCCGGTGTATATCGTTAAAGCAATTTTTCTGAGTGCACTTTTAATTTTTTTGTAAGGCATCTGCAGTTTTGTAACAGGCAGAATACCAGACTTTATAAAAACTTCTCCCTTAGGATGCATAAGAAGTATATAGGATCTGGAACGTAAATCCGTTGCTGCAGCCAGCCAGCTTTCCGTATCGCTTTTTTTCAGTCTGAGAGCCGTATTTTGCGAAGATTCCGGATAAGGAATAAGAATTCCTTTTTCCATTAATTTAAACCAGATATTGTTTCCTTCAATAATGTAATTTTTCAGAAAATCTCTCTGGTTTATATAGCCTGTATCCTCGTTTTCCATCAGATCATTAAGAAAACGGATCAGACTTTCACGTTTTTCGAGAAATGATTTTGTACCGTTATTCTGCTGATTTGATGCCCTGAACTGATCATCCAGATCAACTACAGATTCATCGATTGATTTATCCGGATTAAAAACCGCTTTCTGAGAACTGTTAAAATAAATTTCTTCAGAAATACTGCGTGTTTCTCCATCGTTGTCATTGTTGCAATGCCAATAGGCAACACACCCATCATTGTATTGATTCGGATCGCCGATACTTACAGGAATTTTAACCCTGGAATATTCCAGTTCGTTGCGTTCGCCTCCTTTTTCGGAAAATATTTTCTGGCTCTCCGTACTTAAATCATAATAAAGTCCGCCTTTCAGATATAATCCGACATCTAAACGGGTAATAGCAATAGGTGTTGTTGATATACTTTCTAATAACGAAGGATCGTAAGCAGATTCCGGCTGAACACTTTTTAACGCAAATATGGTTTCTTCAATAAAATTTTCAATAAAATTCTCTTTTTTGCTTTGTACATTAAGCCAGCTTAAAACCAGATTCAGATCGTTATTCTGATCCTCTTCCGAAAATCCTTCACCAAAAGCATGATCAAAAGGAGAAAACTCCCATTTTCCTTTATCCGTAAAAGTACCCAGGTGATCACCTTTTTCGTTGAATATTTCAAGTCTGGTGTTTATTGTATTGAGAACAAACCAGCCGAGTACCGGAGAATTGGTACCCGGAAGTTTTTTCCATTTTCCGGAAACCGATACAGGCTGCGCCAACCTCGGAGGTAAGGAAATCCAGTTTTTTTTGGCTGGAATCTGTTGATGGTATCCTGTTGTAACCTCATTTACGGTCATCATTTTACTTCTGCCAAAAGTATCTACCAACCGTATTCTGTTGACTTTAAATGCTCCATTTCTGAATGGGTTGAAAGCAGCATTGGAATTGGGAGTTAGAAGATTAAGCCTCGACTCATATTTTTTAATCAGTCCTGTGATGGTTCCTGCTAATTCGCGATGATCTCTGAAACCATTGGGAATGAGTGGCATCATGCTTAATGCACTTGTCCGCTGTGTAAAAATAGTATTAAAATCGCTAAGGCTTATTTCCAGTAAATCAATAGAATTAAGGCTTTCTTTTATATTCCGGATATATTGCCTGTTACTGGATTTTACTTTATCCGGACTCCCTTCCGTAATCTGGACATTTTCAACGTCCTGGCTGTTTAGAAAAGCATTGAGTTTGCTTTCAACAAATCCTTTTACCGAATCATTTACAAATGAAGATCCATAATATAAATCCGGGGTTTGAGAATAAGTAAGATTCTGAAGATCATATTTCTTAACAAGATCGGCATTCTGATCATCCAAAATATAGCCTGCCGTTAAAAAATCCTGGCTGAATCCTGTTTCTGGTTTTGGGGTTTTGTGAGCCATAAAAAAAGCTTCCCAATCAATTTTATAGGTATTCCATGAGTTTACAAGGGTATACTTTTTAAAAAGTTGATGATCTTCCTGCCTGAAAACCGGCATGCCGTTTTCATCAAAAATGATATCAGAAATCAAAATTTCTTTAACCGGTTCTTCATAAGAATTTCTCAGAAAATCAATGTTCTTTTTTTCCTGTCCGGAACTCTTCTTATCGTAAACAATAACTGTAGGCGGAATAGGTTCATGAAAATAAAAATCATCTTTACGTTCCAATATAAACTGATCACCCAGCAGATCTGCGATGTATTTTTTCTGATTATAAATTTTAGCATGAAGCATTTTTATTTTACGTTCCGTATTGAGAATAACCGGCAGCAGTTTTTTCTCCATGATCACGCGGATATTGCTGTTGGAAATATCTTCATTCTTATACACGAAAAGACTCATAAGATAAGTATGCCAGTCCATATAAAGATTTTCCAGGTCGCGATATAACCTGTATTTTTCAGAATCAAGCTGAGCCTGTTTTGCATTTAGACTGTCCAGCCTTTCTTCAATACGTACCGGAATTTCAGGAACTGCAGATTCTTCGTTTTCATCTGGTTTTAGGGAGGGAACAATTTCCCATTTTCTTATATTTCCGTTTGTTTTAAACTGATTTTCATGTCTTTTGTGACGCAGCCTGCTTACCCAGTCGAGGTTTTTATCATTCAGTTCGCCCCAGTTGAGGATGGCTTCCAGCTGCTCTTCCTTCACCAGTTTTTCCACTTCATCATGATCTTTCAAAAGGATGGCTGTAAGTGCTTCCGGTAATGTATTTGCAATGGAAATATTAAGACTTTCCGAATGGTCTTCGTATTCTTTAACGGCCGATTTTTTATATTCAAAAACCCCAAAACAAATTGTTTTTATATCTCCTGAAATGTTACTTATGTTAAAAGAATTAATCTTCCATTCGTTAATATTCACGGAAGATTCCGAAAGATGGAGTGCGTAATCATCTGCTTTGAAAGAGTTTCCGTTGACGAAATACCGGAATGCATGATCCGGATCAAATATCACAGCTTTATTGATTTCTTCGGATAAATAATCAATATGTAAATTTCGCATGACCTCCAGCTGTTCTGCAGAAAAATTGCCTTCTGACCTTTCATCAGCCTGAATTCCCATTCTGAAAAGCTCATCATCCGCCATTTTCCGGAGATCAAGGGACTCTATTCTTTTTTTGAGCTTAATCCTGTTTACCTCAAGCAGTTTTTTAAAATAATCCTGTTCTTTTTTATTTTCACTGTAATAGCCTGTGATGGTATATGTTGAATCAATTTCACCATTAAAATCATCATCATAAAAACCGAAAATACTTCTGCAATTTGCGTAATGGCTGTCAAATGAAAGACTTCCCCAACCCAGAGCGGTGAGCCCTTCAAGATAATCTGGTTTTTGACTTTCTTTATATTCGTTTTTAAGATATTTCCTTCCTACATACCGGAATTCAAAACCTTCTTTTATCCCGGAATTTTGTCCTTTTTTTATGATCGGATAAGAGCAAAGTTCAGCGCTGGAAAACCCATCTGTATTGATATTCCAGATATAATCGCTTTCTACAACCCACTCTTCTTTTTTACCGTTTTGATCCTGTTTTATAACCAGCCACCGGTTGGGCACTTCGGGAAGAGTTCCGTATTCATCGAATGTTTTCAGCAGAGACGGCAGCGACCAGTGGAGGTGCATCCCTTTTCCCAAAGTAATAAGATTATCATTGGAGAACGGCCGTGGAATCACCGATTGCGAAACAAACGGCGTAAGCGAATTGATGAATGTTTCTTCCTGCTGATTGAACCAGGGTATATTTTCAAAAACAATATCCTGACCGATCATTTGTTCCGGAGCCTCAAGAAGTAAAGCTTGTATTTTTACAGGCAGTTGAAAATGCATAGTGTAACGGTAAGAATAAAAAGCCATTCTGCAAATGCATCAATGGCTTCCCAATATTATAAAAGTTCGATTTTGTAAATTAGAATATTATTTTTCCAGCTTTTTTACATTGTCGCTCATCCAGGTGACAAATTCTTCCTTTTGTTTTTCTTGTTCCGAACCATAGCTCAGGTATCCTACTTTAACCGAATTGATTGTAAAGTCATTTCCTAAAAGACCTCCTTTTTTTAATGCTTCCTCAGTTTTTTCCTTTGATGTAACTGCAAAAACCATTTTTGTATAATTGTCATTTTTTTTCGGACTTCCTTGTGCTGCAGAATCTCCCTGATATTCTACCATGAAATCAACTGTTAAATCTTCCAGCCCCAGTTGCGCTTTTGCAACTTCGTCTCCGATCTTTGTTTCTCCGATCTGTACTTTGCTCAATTCTATTGGTTTCAAGGTTTTCAGGCTGTAAAACTTTTGTGAATTGTCAATGATTCCTTCGAGCGTACCCCCCCATAAAGTGATGTTAGCATGTGCTATGAATATACTTTTTGATTCGTCTGCCATGTTTCGTTTTTTTTAGTTATTAATTATTTGAATATTTTAAAAGATTATTTCTTAATTGTAAGCGTATAACAGAACTTTTATCACATCAAAATAAGGACATGATAGAATTGCCGGTTAATTAAAGCTTTAATGAATTGCTGCACGAATATGCATCGAAATTGAGTGTTTCATAAGGGTTATTTTCTAGTTTTCATACAAAACTATGCATTTTTTTAAATCGGACAATATGAAATCTGTATTATCTTAATAATTAATCAATTTATAATATACTTATAATAAAAAAATCCTGCAGATTATTCTGCAGGACCAAATGATATATTTTACGATTTCTATTTTCCCATTGCGTTATGATCTGTAAAGAACATAAAATTTTCCTTTTTTTCAATAAGCTGCATAGGATATAATTCCGGGTTATATTCTCCGTTCAGGATTTCGTTCAATGCATGTTTTTTAGATTCACCGAATGCAACGGCCAGTATATTTTCCGCCTTGTTGATAATAGGTGCAGTCAGGGTAATTCTATACATTTCCTGTGGTTTTAAATAATATGCAGAAACCCATTTTTCTTTTTCATTAAGAATTTCTTCTCCCGGAAACAGCGACGCGGTGTGACCATCATCCCCCATTCCAAGAAGGATAAAATCGAAAACGCCCTCATTTCCGAGTACATTTCGGATGTAGGATTCATATTCCTGAGCATATTCTTCAGGAAGGGTGTGATCTTTATACATCGGAAAAATATGATCATCAGGAACCGGAACCTTATCCAGCAGCGTTTCAAAGGTCATTCTTGCATTACTTTTATCATCATGTAAAGGAACCCATCTTTCATCAACCCAGAAAAAATAGATTTTACTCCAGTCAATCTTTTCTGCATATTGCTGTGTTGCGAGCAATTTGAATATGGCTTTTGGTGAAGAGCCACCGCTTAAAGCAATGGTAAAACGTCCTTTTTCGTGTATTGATTTTTCGGAAAGATCCTTAAAAATATCGGCTGCTTCCGTATACAATGTATCTAAATCATCAAATATTCTGATATTCATTTTTTCTTTATTTAAAGTTACCACCACTTGTCTCCCTGTCTTTCCACCAGCGTGAAGCTTTCATCAGGACCCCAGCTTCCGGCTTTATAATTCGGAAAAGAAGCGTCTTTACTGTTTTCCCAGGCTTCCTG
Organism: Chryseobacterium sp. PET-29; assembly: GCF_025736815.1. NCBI lineage: Bacteria > Pseudomonadati > Bacteroidota > Flavobacteriia > Flavobacteriales > Weeksellaceae > Chryseobacterium > Chryseobacterium sp. PET-29. The sequence goes on from NZ_CP107053.1 coordinate 1,342,881, forward strand.
AATTGTTTTCACAACATCCCATGCTTCTTCCACCTGATCGGAACGCATGAATAAAGTAAGGTCTCCCAACAATGCATCAAGCAGTAATGTTTCATATGCTTCTGGAGTATCTTCCTGACACACGAAATAATCGAAGATCATTTCTACCGGCTCAAGCGACAGGGTAAGTCCTGGCTTTTTGGCCATGAACTGCAGCCTGATATCCATCAGCGGCTGAATATTGATAACCAACCTGTTAGCCGCAAGATGATGTTGCGTATCTGAAAAAGTGGAATTCGGGAGCGGTTTAAACTGAATGGTAATATAAGAATGCTTTTCTTTCATTTTTTTACCAGTACGTACATAAAAAGGAACACCCTGCCAACGTTCATTATCAAGATAGAATTTTACCGCTGCAAAAGTTTCTGTGTTGGAATCCGGTGCAATTCCGTTTTCCTGGCGGTAGCCTTTGGCTTCAAAACCATTGATTTTATTTCTTCCATACTGACCTCTCACAGCGTAATGATCCACCTTATCGGCGGGAATTCTTCGGATTGACTTCAGGACGTCAACTTTACGGTCTCTTATTTCTCCGGATTCCAGTGTTGCAGGCGGTTCCATGGCCACCATGCAGAGAATCTGCAGCAAATGGTTCTGGATCATATCACGGAGTGCCCCGGTCTGTTCGTAGAAGCTTCCTCTTGTCTCTACGCCTACTTCTTCTGCTACGGTAATCTGTATTGATTCTATATGTTTGTGATCCCATAAAGGTTCAAAAATAGAATTTCCGAATCTGAAAGCCAGAATATTCTGTACTGTTTCTTTACCCAGATAATGATCAATTCTATAAATCTGCTCTTCTTCAAAAGCTTCGGAGAGAAGATTATTCAGCTCAATGGCCGATTGTTTATCGTGTCCGAAAGGTTTTTCAATAATAATCCTGTCTTTTTTAGGATCGGAAGCAAGCTCACTTTTTTTAATGTGATTGGAAATGGTGGAGATAAAATTTGGTCCGATGGACAAATAGAATAACCGGTTGGCCCTGGTTCCGTAGATCGTGTCGAAGTTTTTTAACTTCTTTTGTAAATCTGCATAAGAATCTTCCTGGTCAAGCTGATGTCTGAAATAGGTAATATGCGCCTGAAATCCTGCCCAGTCTTCCTGAGTCAGTTTTTTCCTTGAGAAATTCTCAAGATTTTCTTTTACATAATTTTTAAAATCTTCATCCGTATTTTCTGCCCTGCCCAAAGCAAGTATATTGAATCCTTTAGGCATTCTTCCGTCAATATATAAATTATAAAATGCCGGAAATAATTTTCTTTTTGCAAGATCGCCTGTAGCACCAAAGATGATAACAGTAGTCGGCCTCAGGCTTTTATTTTCATTCATTTTCCCGAAATTTTATTGATTTGTACTGTTCCAGATTGTGTGAAAGATCCCTTCTCTGTCAATTCTTTGGTAAGTGTGCGCGCCGAAGTAATCCCTTTGTGCCTGGATAAGATTTACCGGCAATGATTTTGTGGTATACGCATCAAAATATCCCAGAGCTGTCTGAATGCCAAGACTTGAAATTCCGTTTGAAACCGCAAATGCAGCAGTTTTTCGAAGGGACTTTATTTTAGATTTCACCAATTCTGAAATCTCATTATCCAGTAAAATATTCGTTAATTGAGGATTTTCCGTATAAGCGGAATAGAATTTTTCAAGAAGCAGCGACCGGATGATGCAACCGCCTCTCCAAATTTTCACAACATCTTTTAAAGGAATTCCGAAGTCATACTCTTCAGAGGCTTTGATGAGTAAAGCTAATCCCTGCACATAGCTGATAAGAGTGGAAAGGTAAAGTGCCTCTCCAACTTCACGGATGAAAAGTTCTTTATCTTCAGGAGTGTTAATTTCTTTTTCGGCATACAGCTCTGAAGCCTGAATTCTTTCATCTTTATAGGCGGATAAAATTCTTGATGTTACCGCAATATCAATAGTCGGGATAGAAACGCCTATTTCCATGGCCTGTTCCGAGGTCCATTTTCCCGTTCCTTTTGCGCCGGCTTTATCCAGGATCTGATCAAGAAGATCATGATCGGTAAATTCGTCTTTCTGTTTAAAAATATCTCTGGTGATTTCGATGAGAAATGAATTCATTTCACCATTATTCCAATCTCTGAATACTTCATACAATTCATTATTGGAAAGGTTTGCTCCTCTTTTTAGAAGATCGTACGCTTCACTGATGAGCTGCATAATGGCATATTCGATACCGTTATGCACCATTTTCACATAGTTTCCGGCAGAACCTTTTCCCATATACGCCGTACAAGCTTCACCGTCAACTTTGGCAGCAATAGCTTCAAGCATAGGCTGAAGAAGGCCGAATGCTTCAGCATCTCCGCCGGGCATAATACTCGGTCCCGTTCTGGCCCCTTTTTCACCACCTGAAACGCCGATTCCCATAAAATGGAGACCTTTGGAAGACATCCCGGAAATACGTCTGTCGGTATCTTTAAAGTAAGAATTCCCGGCATCAATTACAATATCACCTTTGCTGAGTAATGGTGAAATATTGTCCAGAACGGCATCCACCGGTTTTCCTGCAGGAACCATAAGAATGATTTTTCTTGGAGTTTCCAATGTGGCTACAAATTCTTCCAGAGAGCCTGTTCCTTTGATTTGCATTTCCGAAGTTGCGTCGCTGTGCAGCTGTTTTACTTTCTCCTCATCGAGGTCAAAACCTGCTACTGAGAATCCGTTGTCAGCAATGTTGTAGAGAAGATTTCTTCCCATCACTCCGAGACCAACCATCCCATAATTATATCCTTTCATTGTATTGATATTAATATAAATTCTGTTTCCAGAGAATAAAATTACACAAATGCTTATGATGAAAAAAATAAAGTTCAAAAAACTGCTTATTATCAAAATCATTAAAATCATTAAAAAATCAATTAATATCTCAAAACAATGTAAATTATTTAAATAATATTTATTTTATATATCTAAAAACCATTTCTAAAAGCTTTTCATTAATTAATAAATTTTAACAAAAGTCGGATTAGATTTTTTAAATATCAGATTATTAACAGCTGTTTCAACACGGAATTTTAGTATTTTTGAGAAGCTAAATCCAAAATTAACTGATATGAAAAGTTCCAAAATATCAGGAGTCTTCAAACTAATCCGCTGGAAAGAAATTCTTGCCATTGTCATTTTACTTTTGGCATTTGTTTTCTTCAGAAGTGAAAGGCATGAACTTGCTTCTATCGGGCCTCAACTCAAGGAATCAGACCCTGCATGGATTGTCGCCGGAATTTTTTTATCACTTATCTATATTCTTCTCCAGGGTTTAATGTATGTTACCAGCTTTAAAAGTGTTGACCTGTCTATCAGTACTCCTGATGCCATTTCGCTTTTTCTGAAGCGTAATTTTTTAAGTGTTTTTCTGCCGGCCGGAGGAGTAAGCTCTCTGGCTTATCTTCCAAGAAATATAAGAATTCTCGGCTACAAATCTTCAAAAGTGCATCAGGCCAGTGCCATTTATGGTTTTGTAGGTCTTCTTACCGTTGTTATTGTAGGAATTCCCCTACTTTTTTATGCTTTATCAATTCATAAAAATTTTGGTAACAGCTGGATTGGAATTTTTGTGTTAATTGCATCACTTTCCTTATTGTATGCAATCTTTATTTCTTTTAAGAGAAAAAACAGATTCTATCATCTTATCGGACAAAGATTTCCAAAATTGATCAGTTCCTCCGAAGAAATTTTCAGCAGCGAGGTCAACAAGAAAAACTTCTGGTACACCGTTGCGATTTCGGTAATTATAGAATTTTGCGGTGTTTTTCATTTGTTGATTGCAATGTACGCTTTTGGCGTTAAAGATTCTTTCTCCGCCGCAGCAATTTCCTATGTAATTTCTGTATTACTGATGATCATATCTCCTTTTTTAAGAGGACTGGGTGCTGTGGAATTTTCCCTTACTTATATTCTTTCTGTTTTTGGCTATCAGCATTCTGAAGGATTGGGAATCACTCTTCTTTATCGTTTTTTTGAATTTTGGCTGCCGCTTGTTTTTGGAGTTTTAGCTTTTCTGTGGGGTGGCCGGAAATTGTTTGCGCGCCTTCTGCCTGTTATGATGATTTTTTTACTTGGTGTGATCAATATTCTTTCGGTTATTACCCCGGCCTTGGCCAACAGGCTGAATCTTGTAAAAAATTATTTATCATTAGATTTTATTCATCTTTCAAAAATGCTCACCCTTATTGCGGGAGTTCTGCTGTTGGTAACTTCCGCCAATCTCTTTAAGGGAACAAAAAGAGCGTGGTATTTTGCGGTAGGGCTGGCCATCACATCAGTTATTTTCAATATTGCGAAAGCCCTCGACTACGAAGAGGCATTATTTGCACTGTTTACACTTGGTTTATTATTTTACAGCCGTAAAGAATATACTTTCACAACAAGCAGAATGTCACTTCAGCGCGGATTTGAGTGGTTTATAGGAATCTTCACGGCAATCTTTCTATTTAATTATCTTGCATTTTATTTTATCAGTAAGTCTCATTTCGGAATAGATTTTACAAAGGAGCAAGCCCTGTATTATACTTTGCATACTTTTCTTCTTTTTAAAGATTCCGGATTGGTGCCCAAAACAGGATTTGCTAAAGATTTTCAGCAATTAAATTATATCCTGGGAGTTATTTCATGGCTTGTTTTTATCTTTTCATTTTACCGTACCAATACTTATAAGAAGCAGAACAGTTCACAAAATCATGCAGATGCAGAAAGCCTGGTAAAAGAATACGGAGCCTCTTCTCTAGATTATTTTAAACTGACCCGGGATAAGCAGTTTTTCTTTTCCGAAAACAGGGAAGCTTTTTTATCTTACCGGATCGCCAATGGTTTTGCGGTAGTGCTTGAAGATCCCGTATGCGCAGAAGGTAATAAAACAAACAGTATTCTGGAATTTGAAAATTACTGCAGAAATCACAGCCTAAAAACTTCTTATTACCGCGTTGGGGAAAGCAGCCTGATTTATTTCAATCCGCTTCAAAAGCAGAAACTTTTTATTGGTCAGGATGCTATTCTGGATGCCGAAAACTTCAATCTGACAGGTAAAGAAAGAAAGTCAGTAAGAAACGGAATTAATGCTCTTCAGAAATCCGGATATTCAACAGAAATAAAATACGCCCCACACGATGGAAAAACTTTAGATCAGGTGGAGTCTGTTTCGAACGAATGGCTGAAAGAATTCGACAAAAAAGAAATTGTTTTTGCTGAAGGAATGTTTGAACGTGAAGTCGTAAAAAACCAGGACCTTATAACGATATCCGATCCGGAAGGAAAATGTATTGCTTTTCTTAATATAATCCCTTTTTGCGCTCCGGATGAGTGTAGTTATGATATGATCAGGAAAACTGAAAATGCTCCCAATGGCTCTACTGATGCCATGATTGTGAAATTAATAGAATATGCTAAAAGCAAAAACCTCAAATTCATTAATATGGGAATGACGCCAATGGCCGGGATTAAAGAACCCGGTAATACTGCAGAAGAAATAATGAAATTTGCCTATCAGAGAGTCGGAAGTTTTAAGCATTATCAAACCCTGAGAAATTTTAAAGAAAAATATGCCGATCTGTGGGAAAACAAGTATATAATATATGATAATGATTTCGATCTTTTGCAGCTGCCTGCCGTTCTAAATAAAATAATGAAACCATGAAGCAATTCATTACATTAATCTTTAAAATAATCTGTGTATCACTGGTTCTGACCATCGGAGGATGCAAATCTGAATCTGATTTCAGGATTACCGAATGGAATAGTCATTCTGAAAAACCTATTATTTTTTACCTCAGCGGAGATGCCGGTTTTAATACTTTTTCAAAAAGTTTAGGTGAAAACCTGCATCATTTCGGATATGATATTTTTGCCTTGAATACCCAAATTTATTTCTGGGATAAAAAAACACCGGAACAGACTTCCTCCGATATTGAAAAGTATATTAACGAACAGCTGCAGGGAAGAAAAAACCAGCATGTGATCATCATAGGATTTTCATTTGGAGCAGATGTCACACCTTTCGTATATAACAGATTTTCAAATAATTTAAAAAATAAAATTCAGAAAATATTTATTATTGGCCCTTCAAAAAGTAATGATTTTAAAATTCATCTTGAAGAATATTTGGGTCAGGAACCTAAAGGAAGTTTACCCGTTATCCCGGAAATTAATAAAATAACGCAAATTCCGGTAATGGTCGTCCTCAGCGATTTTGAATACACGCATTTTCCTTATCAACAAATTACCCTGAAGAACAATTATCAGATGAAACATATCCCCGGAGATCATCATTATGGTGGCAATACGAAAATGCTGGCTGATTTTATCAATAATCATCTGAAATAATTCATTCTCGACAGATAATTTCTTTTCGCTAAAAATCATGTCTTAAGAGATATGATGACGTCTATAAAAATTGTATTTTTGACCAGTTCAGATTAAAAATATTATTACATCCTCAATCAATTAAACCAAAATGCAGATATTATCCTTTAAAATTGCCACTTCCGCAGCAGCAATTTGTTTCAGTACGGCTGTTTTTGCACAACAAAAATATTCTGTAAGCGGTACTATAAAAGATATTAATAACGGAGAGCTTATGATTGGGGTTACAGTAAAAGTTGCTGAAGACCCTACCATTTCTGTAGTTTCCAACGATTATGGATTTTATTCGCTTTCGCTTCCCAAAGGCACTTATCACCTCATCATTTCAAATCCAGGTTTTAAAGATTTTCAGCAAAATATTACGGTTGAAGATAATATAAAACAGGATCTGCAGCTCGCTCAGGAAGAAGAAAAAGTAGCGAAGATTGAGGAGGTAGTCATCTCGGGAGTTAAAAAGGACAAAAACCTGACTACCGCACAAATGGGAACAGAAACGCTAAGCATCAAAAATATCGAAAAACTGCCTGTTCTTTTTGGCGAAAAAGATATTATGAAAACCATTCAGCTTTTACCGGGTATAAAAAGCAATGGAGAAGGCAGCAGCGGATTCAGCGTTCGTGGCGGAGCAACAGATCAAAACCTTATTCTGCTTGATGAAGCTGCCGTTTACAACGCTTCACATCTTCTTGGTTTTTTCAGTACTTTCAACAGTGATGCCCTGAAGGATGCGAGTATTATCAAGGGAAACAGTCCGGCTCAATATGGCGGCCGCCTGTCTTCTGTACTGGATGTTAAAATGAAGGATGGAAATAATAAAGAATATAATGTGAACGGCGGCCTCGGACTGATCAGCAGCAGACTGAGTGTTGAAGGTCCTATTCAAAAAGAAAAGTCTTCTTTCATTGTTTCCGGAAGAAGAACCTATGCTGATGTATTCTTAAAGGCAACCGATGATTTTAAAGACAGTAAACTTTATTTTTACGATTTAAATTTAAAGGCTAATTACCAGATTAACGAAAACAACAGGCTTTATTTATCAGGATATTTCGGAAGAGATGTTTTGGGATTGGGTGACACTTTTGCAACCGACTGGGGAAATACTACTGCTACCCTGCGTTGGAACAGTATCATCAGCAGCAAATTGTTTTCTAATACCTCTTTTATATTCAGCAATTATAATTATAATGTAAGCTTAAGCAGCAACAATAATACTTTCGGACTTTCTTCCGAAATTGAAGACTGGAATCTGAAGCAGGATTTTACCTGGTTTGCGGGGAATAATCATTCCGTGAAGTTTGGTCTTCAGTCGATTTACCACACCATTACACCAAGCAGCGCATCCGGAACCAGTGTCAGCAGTTTTCCCAGAAATCCGAGACACTCGTGGGAAAATGCTTTTTACATAAATGATGATTATAAAGTAAATGAGAAACTTACCGTGAACTACGGGATAAGGCTTTCCTTATTCAGTGTTTTAGGCGGTGATACTTTCAACACGTATGAAAATGGAGTTCTTACAGATTCGGAATTTCTTGAAAAAGGAAAATTTGGCAAAACCTATATAAATCCGGAACCTAGAATTACAGCCAACTACCGCATCAACGATGTAAGCAGCATAAAAGGAGGGTATTCCAGAAATACGCAGAACCTGCATTTGCTGAGCAACAGTGGAAGCGGAAATCCTACAGACCAATGGATCGGAAGCAGCTATACAGTGAAACCGGAAATCGCAGATCAGGTAAGCATTGGCTACAGCAGAAATTTCAGTAATAATAATTATGAACTTAATACTGAAGTATATTACAAATCTATGCAGAACCAGATCGATTATAAAAACGGGGCACAGATAACCTTCGATACGGCAGCCGATGTAGAGAGTGAGCTTCTTTTCGGTAAAGGAAGAGCATACGGACTTGAAATTATCGCCAAAAAGAAAAGCGGAAAACTTACCGGATGGATTTCCTACACCCTTTCGAAAACGGAAAGAAAAATTGACGGCATTAATGATAATGAATGGTATAACGCAAGAATGGATAAAACGCATGATCTTTCGCTAGTAGCAACGTATCAGCTTAATCCGAAATGGTCTTTTTCCGGATTGTTTCTGTACAGTACCGGTAATGCCGTAACTTTCCCTACAGGAAAATATGAACTGAACGGGCAAACTGTTTTTCAATACAGCAAACGAAACGCAGACCGTATGCCGGCTTATCACAGAATGGATCTGAATGCCACTTATGAACCCGCTTCCAACCGACGCTTTAAGGGATCATGGTCATTCGGGATCTACAATGTTTACGGCCGGGAAAATGCCTATGTAATTAATTTTGAAGATAATCCTGACAGCCCGGGAACAACGAGGGCCGTACAGACATCCCTGTTCAGATGGGTTCCCAATATCACTTATAATTTTAAGTTTTAATCATGAAAAAAATATTTTTAATCATAGCAGCACTTACAATAACCGTTTCATGTGAAAAAGAAATTGATCTTGATCTCGAAAATCAAAGCGGAAAAATTGTAATTGAAGGTAATATTACGGATAAAGCAGGTCCTTATATTGTAAAAATAACAAAATCGGCTTCTTTTACCTCTCTCAATGAGTATCCTGCCGTAGAAGGTGCTCAGGTAACCCTGAGAGACGATGCGGGACATTCTGAAATACTGCAGTACATAGGCGGCGGAAACTATCGGACCTCCGCGATCACCGGTGAGCCGGGAAGAACGTATACCCTGACAGTAAAAGCTGAAGGTAATGAATATGTTGCGCAGAGCACCATGCCCCAGCCGGTTGCTTTTGAAGGCCTTCTGCAGGATTCTTTTGTAGTGGCAGGCGAAACAAGCTATACACTTCTGCCTGTTTTCACGGATCCTCCTGCCTTAGGGAACCGTTACCTTTTCAGTTTCACCGTAAACAATAATCCTAAAAAGTTTTTCTCGGAATTTTCAGACAATGTAAATAATGGTATGCTCAATCAAAGGCCATTGCTGCTTCCTAATGATGACAGTGATCCCGGAGATATAAAAGTTGTGCCCGGAGATATTATTTATGTTGAAATGCAGTGTATCGATAACCAGGTATATACCTTCTACTCTGCTCTTCTTCAGCTTTCCGGCAGTGGTCCCGGTGGCGGAATTACGCCGGCCAATCCGCCGAGTAATATCAGTAATGGCGCGCTGGGATACTTTTCCGCGCATACCTCAGAAAAGTTAAGTGCCGTTATTCAATAACGGCACTTTATTTAATAATAAATTTTGAGTTCAAATCTTAACATTTCCAATGGTTACGCATACATTTTTGATTCAATCGGCAGACAAAGAAGGTTTTTCTTTACCAGCAGGAAGAGGTCATCAAAATAAAAAGGAATAGAGATATCATTTTTTTCAGTAAGAATTATTCCGTCCTCATCGGTACAGTAAAGCCTGAAAACGTTTCCTTCTACTCTTTTAAAATGCCAGTGCTGTGTTTCACAGTTGATTTTTGGCTGTTCTTCCAGAATGATCTCCAGCAGCCAGCTGCAATCTTCTTCGTTGGAAACATCCACAATTCCTTTGGTTAATTTATAACCTTCTTTAAATTCAAACAGTTCTTCTGTTGATGTGTAAGAGTCGTAAAGCGTGTTTACGGAATTTCTTTTTTTGTTTCTTTTAATACTCATGAGATTAGTTAATTAATTATTCTTAGTTTTAGTTCAATTTTGTTTTAATATCATCCATACTTTTGGAAGTATGATTGGCTGTTTCATTTTTGATAAGCTTTACAAATTCATTATATTCTCCCGGCAAGATGAGGTAGCTGCCAATTTTCCATATCGTGATTTCATTAAATAAAAAATCCGGTGATATAAAAGTATTTTCAAAAAGAATACTTCCTGAACTGTCTTTGCATTGGAGCTCATATTCTAACCCTTCTTTTCTCTTCAGCTTCCAGAACTCCACCAGTTGTACACCAGATGCTTTCTGCTGAAAACAGATGATCTGTAAAAGCCATTGGCATTGTGTTTCGCCGGATATTCTGAAAATCCCTTCAGAGAGAAAAAATCCGGATTGGAATTCAATAAAATCTCTTGGCTGTATAAAATGACGGTAATAGTCATTCGCCGATTGCATATAATTTTTCATTTGTATTAATATTCTATAATTTTGTTTTATCTTTGCAAATATAGACTAAATTCCGACTATAAAAAATAATTATGGACAAAATTCAGACCACGAAAGAAAGAATTTTAATTTTTTTAGAGGCAAACAACATTAAAAAGGAAACTTTTTACAGAGAAAGCGGGATTTCGGCATCCAATTTTAAAGGTGCCGGACTGAAGAGTGACCTGGGTGTAGATAAGCTTGCCCGGATTCTAAGAGTCTATCCGGACCTTAATGATAACCTTGTCTGGCTGATCACCGGTGAAGGAGAATTATTAACAGAAGCTGATAAAAACAAAAAAGACCATCGGAATGATGATCTTTATACTAATGAGATTAATGATAAGATTGGAGATCTGCTTGCCAATTTGTTTGCCCAGTATAATACTCAGGACAAAACATTAATGTTTCTGCAAAGCCAGATCAGTAAAATTGAAAAGAAATACAGTAAAGCTATTTCAGAACAAAATAAGATGTTGAACGAAATACTTTCAGCAATGAAAATATCTGCCAAATAAATTAGTTTTTATTAATGATAATCTTTTCTGAACCATAAATAAAACTCTTCGTAGGTACAGACATAACGATATACCCCAGTTCATTGGTAAATACTTCCAGTTCCTCAAGGGTTTTTATAAATCCGTTATTGATTTCTTTCTTTACCAAATTCATTTTTCTTATATATTCCTCCTCAGATATTACCGTATTGTCATAATCTTCCCATAATTTATCCGAGAGAGCAACAAGAATCTTTAATCTATCTCTGTGACTACTCATTTTTTCCTAAACGTTTAAATAATATGGAAGAAAATCTTTCAAGCGTACTGTTATTAAATTTATCAAGCAGATAAATTTTTCTGTAATATCTATCCAGCAGAAACACAAGGACTATAATCACCAACAGCAGGCAAATTATTGCTGCATCCGCAATTGCGGAAATTTTGTTCTGGTTAAAGAACACAAATTTCACATAAGTGCTTAGGTGAAAATACCCCGATATTAAAGCCGCATAAAAAGTAAACCTGTTTGCCCTGAACAATCCGCCCAGCGCCAACAGTATCATACAAACCGGTATCGACAAAAAGTAAATAGCAGAATCCAGATCAAGACTTCTTACACCTGCGTTATTATCCAACTGCACCGTTACATCAGTGAAGTATCCTACTATATTGTTCAGAAAAGGCAATATAGCTGAAATAATAACAAAAACAGAAGCCGTAATCTCAATAATGAGCTTACTTAGGCCTGTCCGGTTTTGTCGGATCAATTGTTTCTCCTGTGTCAGTTCCTGCCTGTTCTGCGGAGATGTCTGCTGGGATTGCTTGTGGTACATCGATAATTTCCTTGCTTTTTGTTGAATCTGTTTTTTTAGCGGTTTCATCTCCTTGTTTGCTTTCAATTTTAAAAGCTTCTGAAGTCTTACTCGTCTTCGGGTATGAATCTCCCTCTTCATACCTATCCGAACAAGCCGCTAAAAGGGATAATAATAAGATTCCGGATAATAATAGTTTTATGTTCATAGTAAAAATAATTTTTAGCACCTAAAGATAAAGCTTTTACCTCTAAATTTAGACATAGTAAAAATATAATAATTACTTCTTATTTCCTATAAGAATATTCATATAATTTTTCCGGATTTTATTATATCACCGCATATTGAATTCAAATTTAGTAAAATATATTCAGATTTAAGAAAATAAATGAAAAAATAAAACTTAAAATTTATTGAATTACAAAGTAATGTACCCGTTTTAAAACAGTGCTGCCACTAATAAAATGCTAAGTAATTTAACGCAGGATCTATTGAAATAATTTTTAAACTATTGACAGTCAAAAATTTAAAAATAATATCTTTTATTCATTAATACAATCCAAAAATCAATTAAAAAAATAACTCCACTTTTAACATACCATATTTAAAAGAGAACTTTTTTTTCCACACAGAACGATTGTCAAATAGTTTCATTTGATAAAACAAATATGAGACCTAATCGAATATAAAAAGTAAAATATACCATAACAACAATAAATCATGACATGTTTTTCTTATGCTTGGCCGTAATTTTGCACTCTTATATCACAATTGATATGGAAAGACACACCAAAATAAAAACAATCTTAGTTGCTATTGATTTTACCCAAAAAACAGATAGCGCAACAATTCTTGCCGTACATATGGCAAAAAGACATAATGCAAGAATCATCCTGTTCCATAATGTAATGAATTTTTTTATCATTGACCGGACAGGCAGGCAGATCGTAGGTGAAGATACAGTTACTAAACAATATGCTGAAGCAGAAAACAGTCTCGAAATGATTAAAAATTCTCTGCAGCAAAACTATAACGACATTACCTTTTTAAAAAGAATCGGGACAGAGACCATTACCAACAGCATCAATAAGATTGTTGAGGAAGAATCTGTAGACATTGTCATTACCGGAACATCCGGAAAACAGGGATTGCGGGAGCTTATCCTTGGGTCGTCTTCTTATCAGATTCTTAAAGGAGTAAACTGTTCGGTTCTGATGATGCCGGAAGATTCCAGACAATTCAAATTTGAGAGAATCCTGGTTCCTGTACGTGTTCTTGAAAAACTTAAAGAAAAAATGGAAATCTCAAAACTTATAGCCGAAAAAAATAAAGGTTTTATCAGTCTTTTCGGAATTTCGGGAGATGAAAATTTTACCAGCATCCGAAAAGCTTTTATAAATATACGGGAATCTCTGAAAGGAAGTGATACGGAACATTATACTTCATTTACTGTGAGCAATGATAAAGCCGTGGAAATATCCAAAGCTTCTAAAGATGCCGAATTTGATCTTATTATTCTAAATTATCAGGATGAAGAAAGCTGGAAATCATTCTTTTCTGAGAATTTTTTCAAGCAGATCATTAATAACACATCCGTTCCGTTGTTGTTTTTTAAAGATGATGACATGCCTGCCCAGGATCCGGAACCGGCGGGTTACGACATTACACTGCCTTTTCCGGGATAATAATAAAGATGATAACAATTAATATATACAACCCAAAAAATTTAACAGAAACAACTGAAATTTCAGCATTAACAGCATTTCTCTTCAAGCACCTCGGCCAGTACGGAGATCCTAAGAAAGATATCAGAAAAGCTATAGAATATGCTTTAGGTATTGAAAATAAACCCGGCGGAACAATTGTCACAGCGGTGGATCAGCAGACCGGAAAACTGAAGGGAGTCTGTGTTGTCAATAAAACCGGAATGAGCGGTTACATTCCCGAAAATATTCTGGTTTACATTGCTACAGACAAAGAATCCAGAGGACTGGGAATTGGAAAAAATATCATGCAGAAAGTTATTGAAACCACAGATGGAGATATCGCTCTTCACTGTGAAAGCGAAAATCCTGCCCGTAACCTTTACGAAAAACTTGGATTCAAAAGCAAATATCTTGAAATGCGATTAAAAAAATAATATGTCTTATATCACTCTAAATACAGAAAAGCTTGCGCAGAATTATGATTTTTTAAATCATCTTTTTGACAGGCATGAAATAGAATGGGCAGTTGTTGCCAAACTTCTCTGCGGAAACGAAATCTTCCTGAAGAGTCTTCTTTCAGTAATAGATACGGATATCTGTGATTCGCGTCTCAGCAATCTGAAAAAAATCAAGGAACTTTCCCCTGAAACCAAAACTGTTTACATAAAACCTCCGGCAAAACGTCTTGCAGCAAGTATTGTAAAATATGCAGATGTAAGTTTCAATTCAGAAATTGAAACCATAAAAGCACTTTCAGAAGAAGCTTTCAAACAAGACAAAATTCACCGTATCGTCATTATGATAGAGATGGGTGAGCTTCGGGAAGGTATTATGGCAGATTCTCTTCCTGATTTTTATGCGGAAGTTTTAAAGTTTCCCAATATTGAAGTTTCAGGAATCGGAACCAACCTCAAATGTCTTAACGGGATTCTTCCGGACCGGGAAAAACTTAATCGTCTTGTGAATTACAGAAGAAACACTGAGAAGATTTTTAAAAAGAAAATTCCATACATCAGTGCAGGTTCATCCGTAACGATTCCTTTGATCAGCAAGGGCAAAGTTCCGGACGGAATCAATCATTTCCGGGTTGGAGAAAGTCTTTTCTTCGGAACCGATGTCTTTAATGATACTTACATTAAAGGAATGCACAAGGATGTTTTTACCCTGACGGCGGAAGTAATTGAAATGATTAAAAAACCCATGGTTCCTACCGGAAGAGTGGGAAAAAATCTTACCGGTGAAAGTCCGGAATACGATGAAAAAGACAGAGATAAGACTTCTGTAAGGGCCATTGTAGATCTTGGCGTTCTTGATATTGATGTGAAGCAGGTATATCCTCTCTCTGAAGGGATTGAAGTGTTGGGAGCAAGCTCAGACATGATGATTCTGAATATCACCGATGATAAAAAAGATTTAAAAGTTGGCGATGAAATCAATTTCGGAGTAAGCTATCTCGCTGTACTGCGTGCTATGAATTCAGATTATGTAGACAAGAAGGTAGTCAATTCATTAAAAATGAAGAAAAAATCCGAAAAGGCAGAAGTTTAATTTTTAAACTTTCGGTATTAAATCAATAAAGGAAAAGCATACATTGTGAAACAGGATATCAAAACACTGCAATTGTATCATCTGGAGAAAGTGCATTATCTGAAAAATGAAGTACTGATTCTCCCTGTTGCTTTGTTATTTGATAAAATGAACGTTAATAAACATTGGCGAAACCGTTTTTATTCTATTTTTCTGTTTAAAGAAGCAAAAGGTTCGGTAATCATTGATGATCATTTGTATGAATTGAAAAAAGACAGTCTGCTCTTCCTTAATTACAACCAGGTATATTATTTTAATCCTTCATTGGTTCCCGAAGGCTATGTGATATTATTTACAAAATCCTTTTACAATCATGTTTATACCGGCAATAAGCTCATCAGAAGCGACACCGCAATGGCGGAAATGCCACAGATGATAGATCTTGGTGCATCATCTGTAGCGGAGTTCTGGCAGCAATTTTATATCATCAGAAAAGAATACGGCAGAAACCGGATGTTTGCAAAAGAAATGATCTGTATGCAGCTTAAGATATTCATATTGAGATGCATAAGAGCTTCTAAAATAATAAAAGAACACAGCCTGCCTGCCGATCATAAAAAAGAAATTGTTGACAGGTTTTCAGAGCTTGTCAATCAGTTTTATAAAGAACTGAAAACAACTGCCCCCTATGCAGAAAAATTAAATCTTAGTCCTAATTATTTAAACATGCTTATTAAGCAACATCTTGCCCTAAGTGCAGGACAGCTTATAAAAAACAGGGTAATTCTGGAAGCAGAAAGGCTGTTGCTCCACACTCATCTATCCGTTACTGAAATTTCTTATGAACTCGGATTTAGCGACAATTCACATTTCGGAAAATATTTTAAGTCTGCCACCAACAAATCTCCCAAAATCTTTCGTACAGAAAATAAAATTCAAAAATCCTGAAATTTTAACATTGTAATCATAAATCATTACAATTTCATCAACCTGCTTTACATACCACAATTATTATTTTTTCTCCAATGTTTTAATACATTAGCAAAAAAATAAAGGTGTCTTATACCATAAAAACAACGAAGGAAGGATTGATTTATATTAAAGCTTCAAGCATTATAGGAGTAAGCAGACCCAACTCGATTGACGGTGCAAAAGTTTCCGGTGGTCCTTTAATTATCAACGCTGATCATGTTACCTTTTTAAGCTTTGATACGGAAAGTAAGGTTACTTATTTTATGATGAACGGTTTTCAGATCTCCATGAAAATTCTATTTCAGGATGCGGAAGAAGCACTCCAATATGCTAAATCGCATGTGGATAAAATTATAAAAGACTGATTTTTTATAATTTCTATATTGAATAATTCTTAAACATCATATTCAGATTCCAAAATATTGTCGGCACAGCCTTTGAATGAAATCAGCAGATGTGTTGTAATTGTAAAACCGGATCATCAGGATATCCACTATAATTACAGCAATCTGAACCGACTTCATCTGAAATCAATATGAAAAAATTTCTGTCTGTATTCATCGCCGTAATATCAGCATTTATTGCTGTAATCTGTCTTTCAGGTTACCATTTTATATTTAAAGTGTTTGCCCTGAATATCAAAAAAGGTCCGATAACGCCATCAAGCGATGATGCAGAAAAGTTTTCTTCCAGAAGCATTCCGAATAAAAATCCCGAGCCCTGGCAAAAATCAACATCGTACAATTCTGCTGCAATTCCGGAAACTATTCTTAAAGAGCTGAAAAAAACAAGAGCCTCATCTCTTATTGTTATCCAAAATAACGAAATCATTCACGAAAAATATTGGAAAGACCACAATTCTTCATCCCTGATGAATTCTTTTTCAATGGCTAAAGGTATTCTTTCATTATTGGTGGGATGTGCCATTGACGACGGTTATCTTCAGTCGGAACATCAGCTTCTTTCATCAATTTTTCCATCCTATAAAAACAATAAATACGGTAAGCATATTACCTTATACCATCTCATGACCATGCAGGCCGGACTGGACTGGAAGGAAGAATACCACCACCCTTTTTCTGAAAATTCAAAACAATATTTTGTTGAAGATCTTGCCCAACAGGCTTTTGAAACTGAATGTAAAGAATTGCCGGGTCAGCATTATGAATATCAAAGCGTTGCTGCACAGCTTCTTGGTCTTGCGTTAAGAAAAGCCACACAAAAAGATCTTGCCACATATCTTTCTGAAAAAATATGGAAACCTCTGGGTATGGAATCTCCCGCAAAATGGAGCATTGATAAAAAAGGTGTAGAAAAAGCATTCTGCTGCATTCATGCCAGATCAAGAGATTTTGCTAAAATTGGTCAGCTGGTGATGCAGAATGGAAGCTGGAAAGGAAAACAAATTATCAGCGAAGAATACTGCAAAAGAATGTTGACACCAACGAAAATAAATGACGCATTTGGCTTTACCATCTGGGCAGATGATGAAGATTCTTTACAATACCGGTTTTTCTACGGCTTTTTAGGCCAGTTTATCATTATGATTCCTGAAAAAAAAATGGTTATTGTAAAAACCGGATTTTACAACAGACTGGAAGTGGATCAAAAGAAACGGCCACTTCAGGTAAAACTTTTCGCCGAAGAATTTTCAAAGATGATCTAGATGATCAGAATCATTTTTTAATTCTATATATACCACATTTTATTAGGTACCCAGGTACTGGCATACGCTTTGGAGTAAGATCATGACTGCAATCATAAACCGGTTCAAAAAAATTTATACAACCGGTTTTCAATGATGCATCAATTACTGCAAAATAGAAGTATAGATATGGAAAAAATCGACAGTATAGGAATTGTCGGGGGCGGACCGGCAGCATTATTTGTTGTCAAACATCTGATCTCCGAAGATATATATCCCCAGACATTATATATTTTTGAAAAAAACACGAGAATAGGCGCAGGAATGCCTTACAGCCAAGAAGGTGCAGCCAAAGAGCATGTAGCTAATGTTTCTGCCAATGAACTTCCTGAGCTTCCCGAAACTTTTTCATCATTTATCCAAAGAAAACCTTATCCGCATCATCCTGATTTCTCAGATTATCGCAATATCAATGAATATAAAGTGATCCCGAGGTTAATATTAGGCGATTATCTGGAAGAACAATTCAAAATACTTCTGAATACTGCCAGAAAAAAAGGTGTTACAGTAAAAGTGTTCACCGAAACGACAGTTATTGATATCCGCAAAAAAGATCATCTTTTTGAAATTATTACAGGTGGGGATGATATCTATGAGTGCTCGGCAACAATTATCTGTACCGGGCATCACTGGCCTAAAAAATTTGAAGGAAATAAAAACGGATGGTACGATTCTCCTTATCCGCCGTCAAAATTTTCTTCGCCAACCAATTACCCGATTGCCATACGCGGAACTTCTCTCACAGCGGTTGATGCTATTAAAACACTTGCGAGAATTAACGGAACATTTAGTGAAAAAGATAATGAGATGACCTATACTTTACATGAAAACAGCAGTAATTTTTCCCTTACCTTATTTTCAAAAAGAGGGTATCTTCCTGCGCTTCGTTTTCATTCTGAGGGAAGTGCTTTTTCAGAGGGATGGATTATGTCTCAGGAAGAAATTTATGAATACAAAGAGAAAAACGGAGGTTTTGTAGATTTAAATTATGTATTTGAACGCAATTTCAAGCAGCCGCTCCGTAAAAAAAATGAAAAATTTTATAATGAAATTAAAGACCTCACCATTGAACAGTTTGTAGAAAAAATGCTGGCTTTGCGTGAGGAACTGGACAGTTTCGAGCTGTTTAAAGCAGAATATTACGAAGCACAAAAATCAATCGAAAGACACCAGACCATCGCCTGGAAAGAAACACTTTCGGCATTCAGCTATGCGATTAATTATCCTGCCAAGCATTTTTCGGCAGAAGATATGATCAGGATGAAAAAAACGCTGCTTCCTCTTATTTCGGTGATTATTGCATCATTACCACAGTCCTCATACAGGGAAATTATTGCTTTATATAATCAGGGGCTCATCAGTCTTGTCAGCGTAGATGATGAAAGCCATGTAGAACCCCATCAGGAAGAAGGTGCAATATATCATTATACCGATCATCATTCAGGAGAGGCAAAATCAGATCATTACAGAATGTATGTTGATGCTGTGGGACAGCAGCCGGTACAATTCAATGATATTCCATTCGAAACACTTCGTGAAGAAGGATTAATCAGTTCCGGATATCTTAAGTTTAAAGATACAAGTACAGGGAAAATGCAGTTTGAAGAAGGCAATAAAAAAATCCTGAAAATCGAACCGGAAAACTATTATCTTCGTGTGGATGGACTGAATATAAACGATTATTTCCAGGCACTTGATTATTACGGAAGGGCAACACAAAATCTTTTTATTATGACCGTGCCATACATTGCAGGACTCAATCCGGATTATTCGGGTCTTGATTTTTGTGATACCGCGGGAAAAAGAGTGGCAACCTGTTTAAAATCAGGGATAATTGCTGACCAAATCGTTTCTTAATTCAGAATATTTAATGATAAATCAATGAGCTCGCATAACGGTGAGCTCTTTTTATGAGTATTATTTCCGTGTCCTTTTTAACTGGCGTATTCTGGGAGTCAGTAATTTTTGTTGTCCCTGATAGAACTCCCGGTATTTTTTTATACTCTTTTCCAGGTTTCTTTTCTTGCTTAAATAATCTTCATACAGCTCATTCAGCTCGATCATCATCTGATGAGCATCTTCCGGATTGATACAGGATTCATGTTTCGAATTCTTGATGAGATCCGAATAATATTTCATTCTTTCGATGAGACTGGTATGGATTTTCGGCTCTATTCCCTGCATTTTTGTTTATTTAAAATTTAACCCTGAAAATCCCGCTGCCGGACTGTCACTCTGAAATAAAACTTTAATTTCATTTTCATCAGCATTCGTATTTCCCTGCTTAGAATAGATTTTATTCAGAACAGATGAAAGTAAAGCTTCAGCAGGATCGCCTAAAGGCATTAACGGTAAATTATTAAATTCATTGACAGCAAATTGCGGACTTATACCATTGATATAACCACCCTCTTCATTGGCATTGAACACTTTATAAATAACAGGATGAAGCTGCCATGTAATTTTTTTCGGTTTTCTTTTATCCTCAATGATAAATCCGGCCATATCTTTTCCTAAAGTAGCCTCTCCTACCTGAATTACTTCCATGTACGGCTTAAGATTATTGATTACAATTTCAGCGGCGGATGCTGTACTTCCCGAAGTCAGCACATACACTCTGTTTAAGCCTAAGGAATGGGCATGCAAAGCATCAAAAGATAGTGCACCGGGATCATAGGCCATTTGCTGGGAAAAGGTTCTGCTGAGTTCACCACCGTTCTTATTACCTTTATAGATAATGAACTTGGAATTCGCTGAAATTCCTGAAGGTATCATTGCACACAGTGCTGCTGCAGAGGAAACAGAACCTCCGTAATTGTAGCGGAGATCTAAAATAAGTTCCTGAATCCCTGATGATTTGAATTCACTGAACTTCTGGTTCAGAGCGGAAGTCATTCCATCCGGAAAATCATACATGTAAAGATAACCGGTTTTTTTACCGTTCTGCTCAAAAATTTTGGAGAGTAGCGGCTGTTCAAGAGAATAACCGTAATATACCGTTACATTTTTTTCATTAATAACAGATCCGTTCTGCCAGTTTCCGACTGTCAGATCAATAACGGTTTTGCTTGAAATGGATTCCGTCAATTGTTTCGCATTGGAAGCAGTAATGGCTTGTCCGTTTATTTTTTTGATCACCATTCCACGTTCCAGGCCTGAGTTGGAAGCAGGAGAATTTTTTAAAACCAGTTTAACTACCGTTACTATTTCACCTCCTGACAACTGCAGGATCGCGTAATCGAAACCGAACAAGTTCCGTACAGATTTCGGATATGTATTGGGATCAGCAGTATTAACAATGAAAGAAAAGCGGTCCTGGGATGATAATAAGCTTTTAAAAAAATCCTTTGTAGAAAGATAATAGTCCGGTTTTGCAGGCATTTGATCTGCCCAGTAATAATACCGGCGCATGCTATCCTGAATCCAGCGGTTGGTATATTCCGTAGTTCCTTCCGGGAAGTCCGGCACGTCATCATCCGTCCGGTTACAAGAAACCGTGAAAGCTGACAACATCATTACCCACAAAAACTGAATTTTAAAAAAATCTTTCATAAATAATTATTTATAAATAATCTGCTACGTCAATATCTCCTTTAATGACCAATACTCCATTTTCCATTTTTTCCTGAAGAACAATCATATTGGCTCCAATATCCTGTTTTAAGGTTGCTTTTATAATAGTAGTTCCTGTGTAAGGTTCCGTAGTTCCAGATTTATACAATTCAAGATAGACAGGAGCGGTAGCACTGAAATAGTTATATATTTTTACACTGGTAAAATCTCTTCTTCCAATGTTGTCAAATTCGGCAAGCACGACGCCATTTTCTCTTTTTAGGACACCTTTCACACTCTGAAGGGAAGATCCTGAAAATTCGCCAAGATTGGGAAAGATAAACTCAAAGCCTACTTTTCCCAAATTCACCTGTGGTTTTACGGCATAGGTCTGCAGGAAAATTCCAGGAAGATTGAAGAAATACAGATTTTTGTAACCCTTGGCATTATTATAATTAATAGAATATGCAACAATCTTGCTTCCTGTCTGATGGTTGTAAATTTCCAATTCGTCGGTTTCCCCGTTATCAAGCACAAAATTGATTTTGGTTTCTATTTTATCCGTATAAGATGTGGCACCATTGATGGAAACGGGCTGGCCATTCAGCCTCATCTGAATAATATCCGGTTTTGAAAATCCTTTCACCGTAACTTCGGCAGGAATCTGATCTTTATCATAAGTTTCCAACGTGCTGTTGTCGGTGCATGAAAAAAATATGGTGAACGCTAAAAATGCTAAAAAGTTTTTCATTTTATTAGTATTGGGTCATTATCAACATTAAAAAAACTGCCCAAAACCGATCTGGCATCGGGCAATTACCTAATTTTAAAATCTAATTGAAAATGTTTACTTGAGTTTTCATGGTTTCCTTGTAAAGGAATCTTTTATTTTTTAATAAACTTCAGTCTTTCCGCTATTTTACCATCGGATACTTCTGCCACATATGTTCCTGAAGATAAAGCTGTAACATTAATGTTTTTTGAATACTTTGACATCAAAACTTTTTGTCCTGACATATTGTAAACGCTTACCACAACCGAATTTTCATTCAATACCGGATTAAGCTTAAGCTGCAAAAATTCGGAAACAGGATTTTCCTTTACTTTCGTAAGTGTTTTTTGTGCTGCTGATTCTTTTGTCCCAAGAACAAATGAGGATGCATAAATTCCTATCTCATCAATATTGATATTCTGAACGTTCAGTCCTGAAGTAATTCTATTTGACCAGAAACCGATATAAATTTTCTTTCCAGCAAAGCTTGAAAGGTTCACTAAACTTTCCGCAGACTGTGTTAAATCTGTAGAAGGCCACGGATTCGCCGTATTTCCGGCGATAATGGTATATGGGCTTGTAATGGTGTTACCGTTTCCGTCTACCGTCATTGCCTGGAAATCTGCAACGGTAGGAACCGGTTTCTGAGGGGTGCTGGTAAAAATCCAAAGATCTCTCCCTACAATAGTATGGGTTGTTCTCTGTCTGCTGATATAGGCTGCAAGAGTGATCGTTCCTGAAGCTCCTGTTAAATCGATTTCAGGCGAAATAATCCAGTCATTCTCCGTAGAAAAATTGGCAGCTGTACCAGTAGGCACAAGATTAATGGAATATCTTAAAACCCCTGAAGCACCATATGTAAGAGCCGTTCCGTTGTAGTAAATATTATTTCCCTGCTGCCATTGGTTGCTGTTTCCATTTCCGTTAAAAAACGTCCATCCCTGAAGATCATCAGGGGTATCAAAAGAATTTACCCATACAGGAATCTGAGAATAAGCCATCAGCGGCAGAAGCAGAATAGAAAATAAAATTGTTTTTTTCATTATGAAAATATTTATCAGATTAAAAAAGCAGGAAACAGCAGCATCTCCACTATTTCCTGCATTGAAAGTTATTCTACGATTGAGAAATCATATTTAGTCCAGGAAGCAAAGAAATTTCCGCAGTTTCTTGATCCAAGATCAACAGTACCTGAGTTGAAGAACGGCTGAGGCATACCTCCGTTAAGTGTGGTTGCCGTACCTCCGGAAACAGTAAGTGCAGACTTTGTAGATCCTACTAATGAAGCAAAATTGAAAGTATACCCATAAGCCTGTACATTCGTAAAATTAAGATCAGAAAGGTTCACAGGAGCACCGCTTACCGTTTCCAATAGTACCCCAACAGGATAGCCCGTTACCGTAGCATTGTTTAATGTTAATTTTCCATTTCTTCTCACGTGAATTGCATTTTCATACAAAGCTCCGAATGAAGAAGTACCCGCTCCTACAATCGTAAGATTGTTGATTACCGGATGCGTAAATGGTGAAGCAGAAGAACCAGTTCCGTCGTTATCAAGCTCAATACCATTAGAATCAGGATTAGAACCACTAAGACTGTGCGTAGAATTTTGATCTGCCAATGCCAGAGCACAGTCAATTGTTCCGCTGTATCCGAAATCGAAATCGAAGTTATCATCATCCGATGCAAAAGAAATAAGATTTGATGCATTTACAGTACCTCCGAAGAATTCGAAAGAATCGTCTCTACCGTAAGCAACCTGGATGTGATCCAAAGTAGTACCGCTTCCAACTCCTCCTAAAGTTAATCCGTTGATTTCGTTTCCTGAATTAGGAGCAAGAAGATCGTACCCTGCAAATTCGATACGGGCGTACTTCAGAATTCCGCTGTTGTCTGAAGCATTAGAGCCTCCGTACTGGTAATCTGCTCCGGATAACCCTTCGATTACCGTAGTGGTCGGTTTGTTGGTAGGTGCAGCTCCCAGCATGATTACCCCTCCAAAATCTCCAGGCTTAGCGGTTGTGCTTTCGTCTCCATCCAATAAGTTGTAGCTTGTGAAAACAATTGGCTGAGAAGAAGTTCCCTGAGCATCAAGCCTGCTTCCTCTTGAAATTACCAATACTCCGGTGGCCGTATTGGCAGCAGTTGGCTTTGCTTTAATAAATGTTCCCGGCTGAATGGTAAGTACCGCTCCGTTTTTCACGGTTACAATACCATCAAGCTCAACAACTCCGCTCCATGTAGTATTTGATGTAATGGCTCCGCTTACTGTGGTAACAGGAAGTGAAGAAGCTGTTAAATATTCTGCAGAAGCAGACTGCATTTCGAACGGTGTCGTAGCATCTGCTAAAGTTTCATGCTGACAAGCTGTAAGAGATAAAGCTGTAACTGCGATTAAAGTTAATTTTCTCATTGTTAAAGTTTTTGAATGATCAAGCCTTTTATCTAAGTTTTTCCAGACCTGATGTTTTTAAATATTTAGAAATACCCGCCTCTGTATTTCTGCGATTTGGTTATTTTTACCCAACATTACATGAGGAGCTATAATGAAGAGTCCCCTATTTTTCATTGCTGATATTCGGGAAGGTATCAGCTTTTTCCGAATCAATACTGTGGCGCGCATCATCAGTATTATATTGATTCAAATCATCAGGATAAGACCTGTAACATTGCAATGAGCTCTTTACTGAATATTCATTTATTTAGAAAGTATAATTCACGCTTAACCCGAAAGTTCTTCCGTTATAAGCTCTGAACAATATCCTGTCTATATCTTTATCATATTTATCGGTAGCTCCGGGTAGAAGCTCAAGCGCTTCTCTCTGCGTCTGATAATCCGTTCCGGATCCTTTAAAGACTGAATAGGAATTGAAATTGTTGTAAAATTCTTTTACCCTGTTAAACAGGTTTCTGACATTAAATTTTACTTCTAAGTTTTTATTCCTTAACAATTTGTAAGAAATCTGTGCATCGGCCACTGCATAAGGCCTCTGGATCTCTTCCCCGATGTAAGCATATCCTACAGTGATGTACTGGTCTCCTTTGGCATTGTACAGGAAGTTCACTCCAAGGCGCTCTCCGTCATATAAAAGTCCAAGATTGTAAGCATAGGGTGTCTGTCCATACAGCGGCCGTTCCACTTCATAAGTCTCATCGGTATCTTCAGTTTTGTAACGGTCTTTAAAAGCGATTACCTTCGTCGTGTTATAGGTAAAGTTTCCGCTGATAAAAAGATGCTGCAGAAAAAAGCTCTCTTGTATAAAACCC
Organism: Chryseobacterium sp. PET-29; assembly: GCF_025736815.1. Taxonomy (NCBI): domain Bacteria; kingdom Pseudomonadati; phylum Bacteroidota; class Flavobacteriia; order Flavobacteriales; family Weeksellaceae; genus Chryseobacterium; species Chryseobacterium sp. PET-29. Next base: position 1,368,251 of record NZ_CP107053.1, read on the forward strand.
AAACTTTTCTTTACCTCCACTTCAAATCCTTTCAGTTTTGCATTTTTTGAATTTCCATTGTATAAAAAAAGATTTCCTTCATTAGAAATAAAACCTTCACGTTCTATTGGCCGATCGATATTTTTGTAGTATAGACCTGCTGAAATAATTTCGCCCAAATTATGAAACCATTCAAATTTGAAATCATAATTATTGATTACGGAAGAGGTCATTTCCGTATTGTAAATCAACCCATTGGCAACAGGATCAAAATAAGGCAGACCGGTTCTTTCATTAAATTGTGGTCGGATTACCGATCTGTTATACGCAAGCCTCACATTAATTTTACTGGAAGGGCTGTACGTGAAGTTGGCAGAAGGCATCCATTGCCACGGCTTTTCTTCAATAGATCCTTTGGTTACGTTTCTAGGATCATCTGCATCCAGCTGCTGAGAGATAAGTGTATATTTAAAATATTCGGCGCGAACTCCCCAAACCAGTCTCAATTTGTTTTTCCAGCGGTTATCAAACATGATGTAGGGTGCATGCTGATCTACCTCTCCTTCATATGTATCACTTTTGTAAAGCGGTTTGGTCTGCCACCCGATGCCTCCCTGCGTATAGTGTGAACCATCAAACCAGTTTGAAAGCAGACCGTACATTTTCAGGTAATTTTTTTCACTATTGGGAACATCACGGTTTTCATCCACTTTCAGGAAAAATTTCTGCTGCTCGTTGGTATTGCTTTTCAGAGCGCCGGCATACCCTATTTTGATATCGGTTTTAAAGTTTCCGGCATTCATTTTCCATTTTGCCGAAGCTCCGAAATTATAATCGGTTTCTTTATTTCCGATATATCCTCTTGAAAAATTATTCCCTGAATTATAAATCTGATGGTAGGTTAAAATTTCACTTCCCACAAAATCATAAAAAGTCTGGTACTGCGTATAATCTTTAGTATCTGAAATTACACCTGTTCTTGCAGCAAACCAGTTGATTTCCAACTCTTTTATCTTGTGGTTTCCCTCCAGCTTATTCTGCAGTAAGGTCTGATAAACAGGATAATCCGTATTATCCGTATAAGGACGATCCAGGGCAGCAAGCTGAGAAGGATCGTTATCAGGGATGATCCCATTATAAAAATAATTGTATGAACCTTCTGCCATTGCCGGCTGGCCGGTACCACCGGTATACTCGTTCCATCCCGTAATTCTTGTAAGGGTCTGATCGTAAATATGCGTATATGAGTTACGGAAGGATAACCTGTTCTTTCCCAGCTGCAATCCGAAATTCAGCATCGCTCCAATGGTGGAATTGTAACTGTAAGATGCTCCTTTATTTTTAAAATTAAAAAACTTCACTGGTGCCACTCCCAATTCCTGCCAGTTGTTGATAAGTCCTGCATTATCCAGCCATCCTCCCCTTCCGGTGTGATCTATATCTAGTTTATTTTGTTCGTTCCGAATAGTCAGTGCGCCGGCAAGTCCCCATTTATTATCATTTTTCAATTTAAAGCTTCTTCCCAATGCTAATTGCATATTGGAATTCAGATCTGCCTTCGTCTTATAATTGGTAAAATTATCATTAACAAAACGCTTTGACTGTTCAAAAAACAACGGATTATTCCAATCTGTGTACACAAGGTCTAGAGGAAAATCTCTTGTTCCATCGTCATAGCCGAAGTAATCATATTTCCCTCTTTTCCGGGTAAGAAATTCTTTAAAAGTTGCGATATCATTATAAGAAGTTCCCAGTGTCACAGTTGTAAAATTTTCATTAGGAATGTCCTTTGTTTTTACTTCTACAAATCCTCCGGCAAAACTTGCATTCATATCGGGTGTTGCGGTTTTACTGATCACAACACTTTCCACCATAGAATTCGGAATAATATCAAAGGAAAAATTCTGGTTATAGGCTTCCGTACTTGGAAGGTTGATTCCATCCATCGCAGCGGTATTCCAGCGCTCGCCCATGGATCGTACTACCACATATTTATTATCGATAGTAGTGACGCCCGTTACTCTTTTCAGAGTTGCACCCAAATCATTATCCGGTGTTTTTGAAATCTGTTCTGCCGAGATTCCATCACTCATCTGAGCAGCTTTTTTTTGCTGCGTTAATAATCCGGCCTGTGTATCTGCTTTTTTTGTCGCCGTGATCACCACTTCTTTTATATCTGAAACTTTATCCGAAACCTGCCGCATGGCAAAAGAAACGGTATTGGTTGTATTATCTTTTACCTGCAGTTTTTCTACACGTAAAGAGTTGTATTTGGGAGACTTTACCGTTAACGTATAGATTCCTGAAGGAAGTTCTATCACAAAATCTCCGTTGTTATCGGTTACGGTTCTTCTGCCTGCAATACTGATTTCTGCACCTGCAACCGGATTCCCGACTTCATCCACTATTTTTCCGGATATTCTTCCGTTTCCCGATACGGAAACTTCAGATGCATTATATTTAACCGAAATAAGATCTCCACGAAGCCGATATACGACAGGAAGCCCGGTGGTTAAATCGTCCAGACAGCGATGAACAGGAATATTTTCACACTGTATTTTTTTTATTTTTACATCTTTAATATCTGTCTTTGAATAAGCCAATCTCATTCCTGTTTTACCTGCAAATTCTTCCAGCACTTCGATCAAAGACCTTCCTGCCGGAGCCGTAAACGACACTTTCTGTGACAATTCCTGCGCCTCTGCCGCTATCGAAAAAAATATGGCCGCAATGGTAAAACTACATTTCAAACTTTTCATTTCTAGTGTTTACTTTATTATATTGATCTGATTATTAGTTTAATTGGTATTATTTAAGAATGTAGGTCTGATTTTCTTTTTGTACTTCAAGTCCAAGTATGAAAGCAAGTGCTTCAATATTTTCGTCAGTACTACCACCTGTGAAATCGGCGGTTATTTTCTTTTCTGCAAATTCTTTAGGATAAATGATACTGATACCGTAGTTTTTCTGAAGAACTTCCGCTACTTCCTTCATCATAACATCATTAAAGCTTAATGATAATAAAGACGGAAATATTTTATGAGTTGTTTTTTCTTTCTCATAAGAAATTACAGCTGCAGTCCGTGAAATCCCGAAATTCGTCCATTTCTGATGAGGCTTCAGAAAAGCGACCGGAGCACCCGCGTAAGAAACGGCAACTTTTCCTTCATAAAGATCTACTGTTTTACTGTTTCCGTTTTGTGTAATTTTAAAAACAGTTCCCAATACTTTTGTACTGAAACCTTCAGCATGTACAATGAACGGATGTTTTTTTGATTTTGCCACCGTGAAAACAGCGTTACCTTTCAGATCAACAATCCGGGTATCCTGTGGAAAAGACTTTTCTACCGTAAGCTGCGAACCGGGAAGCAATATGACAACTGAACCGTCTGCCAATATTATTTTTCTATTGGCAGATTCTGCATAATATTTGTCCACCTTAAAGAACGAATGATAGATGAAAAAACCACCTACCGTAAAAAGCAATATGATTGCAGCCGCTATCCGGAAAAAATGTTTTTTAAACGTATTCGAATGATGTGAAATATGTCTTGATGCAAAATAAGGTTCCAAAGAAAACAGAACTCTTTCTCTTGATTCTTTCATATAGTGTTCATCCAGATTTTTTTCCACACCGGTTTTCCATTGCCCTAAAAGTTGTTTTTCTTTTTCTGAAATTTTTTCTTCAGTAACCTCCCTTTCCCAAAGTCTGAAAACGAATGCCTGAATTTCTTTATACTGTAGGTTTTTCATAAATGCCTGATCAACGTTTGCCGTTACATCTATAAAACAGCAAAAATGAAAAACTTCCCCAGCAAGGATTTAACATTGTATTTATATTAGCATCGACTTGTTAACAATTTGCGGTATTTTTTAATCATTTATAAAAATTCATTCCATTATTCATGTCTCATTTTCAGAAATAATTAATATTACATTCCCCAAAGTTCACAAAAAGTTAATTTTCGTTTAGGTAATTTTGCATCAATGAATCAGACGGATCACATCTTATTGAAAAAAATAAAAACAGGCGACCGGCCGGCTTTTATGATACTCTATGAAAGGTATTGGGATGATTTGTACCGTTTTGTTTTTGCACGAACCAAAGACAAGGAATTGGCAGAAGAATTACTTCAGAATCTATGGATAAAAGTTCTGGAAGATGCAGAAAGCATCCAGACCGACGGAAACGAAAGTGCAAAAGGGTATTTCCTGAAGCATCTTCATTACCGGGTGATTGATTATTTCAACAGCCATAAAAAAGAATGGGCTACCGTAAGCATTGACGAATCTGAAAATTTTGTACACCTTACTGATACAGAATATTTTGAAATTCTTGACGAATATGAAATTACCGATCTTTTTGCAATGATTGACGAAGTTGTTTCAACACTTCCTGCCACTGAGCAAAAGGTATATGACATGAGAATTCGCAAAAATATGTCGGTAGATGAAACTGCTGAAACATTAGGCTTGAGCAATAAAACCGTCAGCAACAAGCTGAGCAATGCGCTGGGTGAAATCCGGGAACAGCTGAATCCCAAATATCAGTCTTCTAAGAAATTTATTTCTATTATCCTCATGATCGAGCTTCTGATGAAAAGTCAATAGATCAAAGAAATATTTCCTTCTTTTTAATCTATTCATTACATACCACATTTTATTTGATTTTGATCCTGATTGGCAATAAAGTTGTATAGTAGTACCCGAATATGGTGTGAAAAGTACCTTAAGAAAAGGCAGGATTTTCTATTGATAAAACTTGCCATTCTATTGAAAAACAGTACACTTTTCAACCTAAATCTATTAAAAAATCAACCATAAAATAAATACAATGAAAATACTATTCGTAGTAACCTCCCATGATGAGTTGGGAAATACAGGAAAAAAAACAGGATTCTGGGTAGAAGAATTTGCAGCACCTTATTATCTACTGAAAGATGCGGGATTTGATATTACCGTAGCAACCCCAAAAGGCGGACAGGCTCCTATTGATCCGAAAAGTGAAGATCCTGATGCGCAGACCACTGCAACAAAACGTTATTATCAGGATGAAGAAGTAAAAAATATCATTGCCAATACCAAAAAACTGAGCGATCAGAAAGCAGCTGATTTTGATGCTGTTTTTTATCCGGGAGGCCACGGTCCGCTTTGGGATCTTGCTTTTGACAAAGATTCTCAGCAATTGATCCTTGATTTTTACAATAATGAGAAGCCAGTAGCAGCGGTTTGTCATGCTCCTGGAGTTTTTAAAGATATCGTTCTCGAAAACGGTAATCCTTTTGTTAAAGATAAAAATGTTACCGGTTTTTCAAATAGTGAAGAGGAGGCTGTTCAGCTTACAGAGATTGTGCCTTTCCTTGTTGAAGATGAACTTAAAAAATCAGGCGGACACTATACCAGAACAGACGACTGGGGCGTACATGTTGTGCAGGACGGATTGCTGATTACCGGACAAAATCCGGCTTCCTCAGAAGGTGTTGCAGAAAAATTAATGTCTGTTCTGAAGAAATAATTTGGTTTTTTTGAATATAAGATTTTTAGGGCGGCCGTTGAAAACGGCCGCCCGAAAATCTGCCCAAATAACAATCTTACATTATAAAAATGAATACCATTACAAAAATATTAATAAAAGGAGTTGCTGTAGGACTGATTGCTTCTTATGTCAAATCTCTTGCAGAACCACCACTTCAGAAAATAGGAGAAAAAAAATTTCCGCCCAAAAAAGATGAACTGAAGTTGCGTGGTGCAGATGTAACCCATCAGGCGGAAAATATGCCGCCGGCGGTTTTGGCTAAAAAAGTATATTCTGAGATAACAGGAAAAGAACTTTCATATAATAGCACAATGAAATCCATGAAAATCATCCATTACACGTTAGGAGCATTGATTGGAGTAAGCTATATTTTTCTGACAGATAAAAGAAAAAAATTCACAGCAGGTGAAGGTATTGCAGCAGGAACAGCAGTTTGGGCATTAACCCACGGTTCTACCGTTCCGGCTCTTAATCTACAGGGAAAAGTTTCCGAAATGCCAACATCCTGGTGGGTATGGGAATTCGGGTCACATCTAGTATTTGGCGTAGCGATGGAGCAGACGAGAAAAGTGATTGACAAACTTTTTTAATATCAATTTAATCCCAACGTTTTAATATGTTGTCCCGTCAAATAAAAAGGGATTCTGAAACAAAAGTATAAAATTACAAAGTAGTGCCTACTAACAAATTAACAGAAGACGGTATTCTCCCGGATTTTCCTGCGGGGCCCGATGAATGCAGGGTAAAACATTTTGTCCGGGATGATCTACTGCAAGTCTCCATAGGTTACCCTTTCCTAAATTAACCGGTTTCGCATCTTCATTTGCCGCATAATGAAGGTCAAAAAAGTTGTCTTTCAGAAAATTTTCAAACTCTTCATCGGAGCCTTCGTACAATTTTTTAAGGGATTCTCTTATTTCAGGAATGAGAATTTTCTGCGTGCATTGATCATTCGGGATAAGTTCGCTTGCTGCTCCGTAGTATGTACATAAAAAAGTAGAAGTCTCTATTGGGGAGCGGTCTGCATGATAGGAATAAACATCGGTGGATATAAAATCAAATTCATTATCACGCTCATACTTTTTCAATAAATTAAGGGACGGTGCTGCTCCAAAATCCGACAGCATCTGCATATCCTTTATGATGGTTTCTCTTGCTGTATTCCCTTTTTCAGACAGATCAAGTGCCAAAAGATCATCTATAAAAACTTCTGTAATATTCTCTTTCAGTTTAAGTTTTGATACAATTTCCTGAAAATCGCCTTCCAGATTTCTTTCCCAGCAAACAGCATTCACATTCCCCCGAAATTGTGTTTTTACCAATTCCGGAAATGAGGAAACCAAACCTATATGATGATGTTCTGGAAATGTATTCATAGAATAAAAAGTTTGCATTCAGCCTATGCAAAAGTAATTGCTTTGAAAACAATTTACAAGATGGAATTTCTTGATTGGCTATTATGCCTGCAGATAAATTTAATTTTAAATACCACATATAAGTTTTATGATGAAAATTAGTATACAATTTGCAATAGTCATTAAAAAAAACAATGACTCATCATTACAGTTTCTCCTTATTGGTTTTATCGGCTTTTTTAATTTCTTTCACCTGCAGTGCACAGGAAGAACATGAAAAAAAATATACATTATTTAATCCCGTTCCGAAATCAATGATGCGGGAAATGGAAACCGACCGTCCGGATGTCACAGAATCACCTTACACAGTGGATGCCGGGCATATTCAATATGAAACAGATGCCGTACGATTAACAAGAGAAGAATCTGATCTTACGAAAACAAAAACCTTACTAATCAATCAGGGTAATATAAAAATCGGAATTACCGGATCAACCGCTGTACAGGTCGGTTTTCAGAGTTACGGCATACAAAAAGAAACTGAAAAAAGCTCCGGGGATATTTCTAAAACGCATGGTTTTGGTGATATTACTTTACGGATAAAACAGAATATTACAGGAAACGATAAAGGCAATTTTGTAATGGCAGTACTGCCGTATGCTAAAATTCCTTCTTCACAATATGATGACGAAAGCCGGTTTGAATACGGATTGATCGTACCTATGCTTTATGAATTTGCAGGAGACTGGAATTTAGGTTTTCAGGTAGAAGTGGACCGACTGAAAGACCAGGACCTTCCCGAAATGCATACGGAAATTTTGCAGACTCTTACCATAAGTCATCCGCTGACCAAAAACCTTGACGGAATTGCAGAAACTTATTATACTTACGATTTTAAAGCACATGAATTTTCAAACTACATTAATGCTGCCCTTCAGATGGAAGTGATGAAAAATTTTAAAATCGACGCCGGACTTAATTATGGATTACAGCACCATTCGGAAAAACATTATTTTATCGGTTTTTCTTATCTTCATTAAATTTAAAAACCTAATAAAGATCGTATTTGCATACAATTTGCTCCATCTGTAAAACAAACCAAATACAAAATATTATGCAGTTTATTGATTTTAAAAAAGAACATTTTAAAGAGGATGAAAATACAAATGATTTCGTGATCGAGATCTCCAAGGCAGAGATCGGATTTGATGAAATCAAAGTACAGGAAAGAAAAGATGATGAAATCTATGAAGACGCAGATTATCAGATCACAGATGATCCTTTAAAGATTACCATAAGAATGAAAAAACCTGCAGACATCAGGGTTAACTTTTAAAATGAATAAATGCTCCGAAAAATTCCGGAGCATTTTCAAAAACTAATTATACATGAAAAACAACTTTAGCTAAACAAAAATTATTAACCAGACCCAGAATCATCATTGTGCATTATTTTCCAATTCTTTCACTTTAGTTTTCCATATGGTAAAGAAATTAAGAACTTTAATGCATTTAAAAATGGCCACAAAAGCAATCAATGATACCAGAAAGGTATATATGGAAAAGCTTTTCAGAAAGATGTATTGTGCAGCAAATATGGAAATATTCATCATCACAAAAAGTATTGTAATTTTTTTATGTGATATTCCCAGCTGCAGAAGGTAATGATGAATATGGGATTTATCTGCGTTAAAAGGTGATTTACCCTGCAATACCCGGTCTGCATATACTCTCACGGAGTCGATCATCGGGATGGTAAACACAAATAACAGGAAAAATAATCCATGAGGGAAACCGGACGCCGGATGATCAAATTTTGATATATAAATTCCTATTGACACCAGAAAATATCCTAAGAATAGTGATCCCGAATTTCCCAGGAAAACTTTATTCTTTTTTGAAAAATTATATCTGAGAAAAGCAGCAATACCTCCTATAAATAACATCACCAGTTTCATCAAACCGTAATTTTTTTCGATAACGGCAATCGCTAAAAGCAAAATGAAGCCAATTCCGGCAACGCTTCCTGCCAGTCCGTCTATACCATCAATAAGGTTAAAGGCATTCACTGCAGCTGCAATCACCAACACCGTAATTATATATTGAGCAAGCACGTCAATTTCATAGATCCCGAAAAGTCCGTATAAAGAGGTAATTCTTATTCCTGAAGAAGCAATAATAATACTTATACAAATCTGAATTCCTAACTTATAGATTGCCTTGATATCTGTTTTATCATCCATAGTCCCCACCAGAAGCATTATATAAGAAGTAATGATTATCGGTAAGATTTCCTCTACATCCTTCATGCTGGTTAATCCGCCAAGCAATGCCACGATAATACCTATCGCTAAGCCACCAATAAGCGGAATGGCTTTCTGATGCACCTTCCGGGCGTTAGGAACATCAACTAATTTAAATTTTTGGGCAACCATCGTCATCAGCGGAATGATGCAGATCGACAGGGTAAAAGCAAGAAGCCCATACACGGTAAGTTCTGTAAAATTTTTCATAATGGTTTAATTTTTAAATCCTGCTTTTAGCATTGTTAAATAACTGTATATTCTGCAGATGACTGATATTATATTTTTCAAGCATTTTTTTATCCAGCCTTGAAATTTCAGGATAGACATTTTTCTTTGCTGTAACCGAAAAACTCTCCTGAATAACCTGGCTGTACTTTTCGGCGACAGTGTTCCATACATATTTATTTTCCGCAATTTTTTTCATTCTCAAAGCGCATTTCTTAATATCAGCCTGCGTAAGGGTCTTAAGGAGGTTTTCCAGCTCTTTCTCATCAGAAAAATAGAAGGCCTGGTCGCCTGTTGTCGTTCTGTTATATGAAACGCCATAGCAGATAACAGGTAGCCCCAAAAACATCGCTTCTACTAGAGAAGGATTGGTTCCTCCAGCCGAATGCCCGTGAATATACAGAGAAGCATTCCCGCGGATCATATCTAATGTATGCTGGTCATAAATAGGATCAAGAAGACTGATATTCTCAAAAACAGAAAATTTTTGCTTCAGATCTTTTCCATAATGACTGTTTTCCCAATTACCGACTAACACAAGGTGATGCTCAGGATTTTCACTAAAAACTTTTAAAATCGTTAAAACATTATTTTCGGGCTCTATCCGGCATACTTTTACTGCATATGGCTTTGATAAAAAAGGATAGGTCAGAAAATCCTGTTCTGAGGGAGCAGCATTTACTCTTGTATGATCTGCACCATATTCAATAACCCTGCTGATGGTTTCATACCGTAAAGACGTATAATCCTGAATTGACTCGTTATCTGAAATATCAATATGGGAATATTTTACGGCCAGATTTTCTGCAAACCACAAATATAGTTTTGCAGCCAGCGGCCATTTATCTCTCTTCCATTCGATTCCGTCAATAGAAATAATTATTTTTTTATTGGTGAACATTCTTACAAAAGGCAGAAGCCATGCCCCAGCAACTCCGAGAATGAGCAACACATCACTGCCGCGCAATGCATGCAGGATAGACCAGCTGTCGTAGAATATGCTCTGAATTCCGTTTGCATCAAGAGGAATGTATTTAAGTCTGCTACCTTTCCAGCTTTCTTTTCTTTCTTCCCTGCTGTATTTTTTTGATGAACAGTACACCGTAAAATCATAAGTATCAGAAAGTTCTTCTACAAGATGTTCCGTAAGGGTTTCAAATCCACCGTATCGGGCAGGAAGTCCGACAGTTCCGATAATAGCTACTTTAGTTTTCATACGATTATATTTTTATAAAAGCTATACTATTGATATTCCAAATTCAAATTAAATTACAAATAACTGATTTTCAAATATTTAAATTAAAAATTAAATGACCATCATTCCAGATTCCGGAAAAACAACCGTTAAATGGAAATCATCTGCACACAGGTTTCTTCAAAATAATCTTCTGAAAACATCAGACTTTTTTGATATGCCGATTCGCTGAAAGATTTGTAAATTTCTTCATTACACATCAGATAATGGATTTTGCCGGACAGCTCATATACGTCTGCAGAATTAATAAGAAAACCGTTTTTATTTTCGTTTACCAGTTCTGTGATTCCTCCCACCGGCGGGACTATTGCAGGAAGCCGGTAGCGCATTCCTTCCAGAATCGTTAATCCGAAAGTTTCCACCCATTCATCCGGTCGGGAAAGGTTAACAATAATGCTTGCTTCCCGGTAAAAAGAATGGGTATCAGTCTGGGTTGGATAAATTTTAAGATGATCCGGTAAAGTTTTTCCTTTAAAATAAATATCGATCTCCTTCTGCGAAGCATTCAGCACCAGTTTAAAAAGATACGTCCTGTTTATTTCTGCAAGTTTTACAAATTCATCTACCCCTTTGTAAGACTTTAAAGAGCAGATCATTAAAATAATAGGTTCTTTACCGTAAATACCATGGGATTGATCTGCCTTTTCGGCAAATTCGCGCTCCAGAACATTATAAAGAAGTACCTGATTTTGAACAATCGGTTCTTTTTTCATCAGATAATCTGAAACAAAAACCCCTTTTGAAGCCGTTAATCTTGCGATTCCGAACAGAAAATCTTTAAAAATTCTAGGTTTTACGGAAGTTTCATGGATATGATAAATTATTCTGCAACCCCGTAATTTTCCCGCAATAGCTGCTCCAAAAGGAAGCACGGTATTAATGTAGATAATATCTTCCCTTTTCAGGAATAACAGAAGCTTAATCGTAAGAAAAAGCTGACTGATAAAAAAGTTACAGATTTTTATCAGCGGGTTCTGAGAAAACCGGTACCAAATCAGATGGCGGGCTACTTTAGGCAAATCTGATAAAAAGCCTGTACTCCCGCCGGAAGTAAATAAGTGAACTTCTATATTTTTTCCTGTCCAGGTTTTTAGAAGCTGCATTAATACCTTCGGGCTTCCGCTATAGTCGTTTAATAAATGTATGGCTACAATTCTATTCATATTACATTTTGCTATAAATTTCATCCAGGTGCTCTCCCCTTTTCTCCCATGAAAACTTTTCAACATATTGTTTTCTGGCTCCCAGGCTTAATTTTTTTCTGAGAGGCTCATCTAAATACACTCTTATCAAAGCAAGACTCAATTCTTCCAATGTTTTTTTATAACTCTGCTTCGGAACGGCAATTCCACAGGAATGATTGATAAATTCTCCGGGACCTTCATTTTGCAGGCAGATCACCGGCAAACCGAAACAGAGTGCTTCAGGCACTACCATTCCGGCACCTTCGTGGGAAGGAAAAAGAAATACCGAAGCACTGTCATACAGTTTCATAAGTTCTTTACGCTCTACCCATTCTTTAATTTCAATGAAATCATTCATTCCGCTGCGTTCAATCAGGCTTTCGTAGAGCGCTTTCTGTTCTCCTGCTCCTACAAGGATGAGTTTGCATTCGGACTGTTTTTTTTCCTGAAGCTGATTAATAAATTCTATAAATGAGCGTATCGTTAAATCAAAACCTTTTAAAGGGACAAACCTTCCCACACTTATTACCGTAAATCCTGATTTAGGGCTGATTTCCTCGTGTTTCTTAAAATCTTCCGTTGCAACTGAAGGACACAAAGAATAGGAACTTTCAGCAAGATTCAGTTTCTGCGGAACACTGGTATTCATACACCAGATATGTCCGGAATGTCTGATGGTATTTTGTAATGAAGACGAAAATTTCCAGAAAAAATTCTTAACCATCCACGTAAGCCTGTCTTTTATAAAATGTGTTTTCGAATACATATTTAAGTATTGACCCGGAATCAGCGGGTGATGCCCTACCGGACCCCAAACCATTGGTTTACGGAGTTTCCAGAGAAAACTCGGGGTCCAGTCATTATGGAAATTTATATTGTGGGTGATATCAAAATCCAGTTTCTGTTTTTTGATGAAAGAAACAATGCCTTTTTGCCATAGGTAATAGTACAGTAATGCTCCTCTGCTGCCTTTTTTCCAGAACCTCATCCAGTAAGGAAGGTCAAAATAAAGGAAGGTGATATTTCTGTGCACACCGTCCGGATGTTCTGAAATGTATTTTTCTATGTTTGCCCTGTTGTTTTCCCGGGTAATAGCAATTACTTTCCGGAATCTCGCAATCTGGCATACAAAATTCCAGCCCATTGCATCTTCGGATCCTTTATATGGATTTACGGCATAGCAACTCGCCAATATAGTCTGATTCGTTTTCATAATTTCTTGTTTTTATTAGTTTTGCAGGAACTCCTGCGATGATACTGTTTGCGGGGAATGATTTTGTGATAACGCTTCCTGCTGCCAGAATGCTTCCTTCCCCTATTTTCACACCGTCCAGAATGGTAACTTTGCTTCCGATCCAGCAGTTTTTTCCTATTTTAATTCCTTTCCGGCTTACCCCTTGAAGCCGGATGAAAACATCAGGATTTTCATAATTGTGATTTTCCGGGTGACAGCTTAAGTATTGTCCTGCAATGCAGTCATCACCAATTTCCAATCCTCCTGCACCACCGAGATAGGCAAATTCTCCGATACCGACATTATTTCCTATTTTGATCTGTTCTCCGATATTGTTCATGGAAGTGGATAGAATAATCCGGCTGAAAGCCCCGATGGAAACATTATTGCCAAACTCCACTCCTTTCTTTCCCAGTGCGGAAACATAGACGTCATTCCCCAATCTTAAAAACTGTCCCCATTTTATTTTGGAAAGGTTAAAAAAACCTACCCGTTTTCCCAACAACATTCCTTTTGGATTTTTAAGAAATAAAAGAACGCTTAATCCGCGGAGCATACTGCACGCCTGAATCCAGATCATCTGCATAACCGCACCGGAATTCAAACCGGGGTCTACCGTGAAATCCGGGTTTCTCATTTTTACAATTTTCTCAATCAATATTTTCATTTTGCTGTGATGATGCTGTTCATGATGATATCTAAAGTGTCATTCAGATCATTATTCTCAATTGCAATGTATTTTGCACTGTTATTATGCTTTCCCAGTTTTGAGAACAGTTTATTGTATTCTGCATTGAGATAGGAGATCGACTGATAAGAAAGTTCTTCTTTTCTGCTGAGAATCTTCTCTGGTGATGCATACAGGAAGAAGTTGAACTTCGGTTTCATTAAGAAAAAATACCCGCTTTCGGCAATTGATTTGGGAAGTTTAATATTACTCCTTCGGGCATCGGCCATAAAATCAAAATAATACCGGTCATACAGAACAACTTTACCACGCAAGACATATTTCAGATAAATAATAAACTGCCCGATGATGTAATCCGTATAATAATAACAGAACCTTGCAAAAGACGAAAATGTGTTGCTATTGCTGCCTTGTCTTGGCAATGAACTGACTACATCAAGATGCGCTTTTTCTTTCCCTTTTATCCAGACGCTTAAAATCGGTAGTAAAGAAGGTCTGTGCCTTAAAATTTTCACCGGTCTGCGGTACCGTTTTTCAATAAGATTCGAAATTTCCGAAATGACTGTTGATTTTCCGGCACCGTCAACACCGCTGAAGGTCATAACAAATCCTTTTTCTGAGAATGTGTCTTTGATATATATGAATGTGTCTTTCAAAAAGGATATTCTTCGTTTTGTATTCATTTTCAGTTGATTAATATGGTCCGTTATTTTTACAAGCTTATTTTCTGAAATATTTTTTTCAGTAAAACCTCTGTAATATTCCGGTATCTCACTGCCGTTAAGAGTATAGAAGTAATGCAGGTATTTGGCGGTATCACTGTCGCATGCTGTTTTAACACCATATTCATTTGAAACAGAGTGCTTGATGACTTTATTCACATTCATAAATTCAAAACCTTTCCACTGGATTTTCAGGATCAGGTCAAGATGAAGAATCTGCTTATCATTTGTAATAATCCTGACCCTGTACATATATGATTTTTTTGAAACTACCATACGTTCTGCAAGACTGTTTCTTTTCAGAAAACGAATTAATCCTTCTGCATTTTGAGAAGACATCAGAATATCAATGTCAGAATCAAGGCTCAGCTTTTCAGGTTTCTTATCGTGAAATTTCAACGCTGCGTAAGGAATCGTGTGAAGACTGTCAAAAATATCCATGATCAACAGCTCCCTTTCCGTATATATTTCTTTTGCAAAATGGTTCAGCGCTTCTGTCCATGTCTTCAGCAGCCAATGAATCTGAAGGTGCCATTCCTTTTGTTCCGAATATATTTTAAGGTAAACTGATATGTTGATTAAAAGATAAAATTTCAGGTGATGATACAATTCATCTTCATTAAAATGAAAAGTAAGCCTGTTTTTATGTCTAATTTCGTCTAGGATAGATTTCCAAGATCTTTTATCAATCAAAATTCCTTTCTGAATAATGAAATGAAAGAAATCGAATCCTTTAGGCTTTTCGCAGGAAGCCAGTTCCCAATCGTAAACCGACAGCGTATTATGGTGAAGAAAACAATTCCATGGAGTGAAATCACCGTGAGAAAAAGAAAGGCTGATACGTTCGGTTTCATCTACTTTTTCCAATAGGGAATTCAGCTTCCTTAGCAGATTCGGCGGTATTCTTTCATCGCTTAATGTATTAATTTCTTTTTTCAGCATCTGAAAATACCCCCATTCTGATATTGAACAACACCGCTGATATTTCTGTGTAATACCCTGCACTGTTTTAGCATGAATTCTTCCAAAGGTATTACTTCGATTGCCTTTTTTTGACATATCATCGGTCTGTAGAATATTGCCGTTGTGTAAGACCGTTTTCGGAACAGTATATAACCGGCTGGCGGAAGCAAAGCGTATGTTGGCAAATTCATTGATCAACAGGTCTTTTGCTGTTTCCGTACAGGCAATTTTATAAAAACTTCCCGCTGTATACAACAGAGCCTTATTATTAGGTCCGGGTGTTCCGGTGAACATGGCCCAGTCTGATTTGATATTGAAAATAGGATTTCCCTCAACTTTATAGTATAAGATTTCTTTTTCGAAGATCAGATTTTGCAGACCAAGTTCAAATACCAGTTTTACCGCTATTGCATATAATTTTGCTTTAAAAGAAGAAGCATTATAAAATTTTAAAAACAATGGTTTTTTTGATTTTGAATTCCAAAACCAGCGTAGAGAACCGTCTGTGTTTCTGATGTAAGAAAAAGATATTTTAAAACTTTCAGGCTGTTCTTTGGCGTACAATTTATATCCTGTATTTTTAAATAAAGTCTTCATAATTCTTGCTTTTATACAAAGAGATATAAATACGCTGCCAAAAATACAATTATATGATTATCAATAATTTAAATACAATAAAAAAGATACCTTTTTTCCATATTCTGGAATAAAGTCTAATTTTTAAACTCGAATTGCCCCCATCATATCCGGTCTTTTCTTTTGAAGAATTATTCTTTGTATTCTCGTAAGATGATTATTATTGCGGAATGCAATTGAGAAAATAATGATCTGATAAAATAATATTCCATAGTTACTTTCTCCGAAAATTCCAAATTCGGTGAATGAGTTGATGAGAATAGGTATCAGAATACCGATCAGCATAAGTTTTAGTTCCTTCTGTGCGGAAAGTATGGATTTAACGGTAAAAAATACCTGAAAAAGAACGATGGTAAAACCGATAAAACCGAGGTTCATCAGTACCTGCATAAAGGTATTGTGCGTCATTTTTCCGGGATAAGTATGAGCACTCTGAAAGAATTCTTTATAGTCAATCCTCATAAAACCGAAGCCCAGAAGAGGTTCCCTGGGCAACCCTTCTGTAATCAGGGCTTTCCAGAAAGGCAATCTTCCGGTAAGACTCATCACTTCTTCCAGCCTGGACTGGTCTCCGCCTTTAAGAATGACCGTGTACACTGCAAATGGTGCTATTGCCAAAACCACTGCAATAATGCCCAGCTTCAGTCCTTTCCGTTTGGTTTGGTTAACATGAAAAAATATGATCAGCAGAACACCAATCAGCGAAGACCTTGAACCGGTCATATATAATGCATATAAAATGATCATAATTTTGATGATGGTCCAGACTTTATTTTTAAACCGATAAAGATCAAAAATCAGGCATGCAGAGCCTACTCCGGCAAGCATTCCCAATTCGTTGGGGTTCATTAAAGTTCCCCCCAGACGGGCTTCTTCCCCTCCGTCTGTAAGACGGAAAAAAACGTCCGGATTCGTCCACATGCCGATCACAAAAACCAGCTGCAGTACAAAAACCGTATTTCCTAAAAGATGATACAGCCGTATTGAATGACCTTCAAAATAGACATCAAGTATCGCTAGGCTCTTCACAAAAAAATAAGCAAAAACAAAGCTTTGAAAAGTCATAAACCATTGCAAAGCACTAAATCCCGGATTGGTGCTCCAGGAAAACGAGATAAAGCCTAAGATAAGATAGGCAATATATAAAATCGGTGAAAATATATTTTTATATACTAATGAATTAACACTTCCGTAAGAAATAATTCTGTAATAAACGATTATAGATGAAATCATCACTCCCATTCTGCCGACAACTTTTATGGCTCTCGTAATGGCTACGTTTTCACTCCACGTAAAAAAACAAGCCACCATAAGCAGCAGAATAATAAAAAGCTGATTGTTGATCTTTTTGAGAAAGCGCTGATGTTCTGTAGTGGGTGTTTGCATTTCAGAAAGTATATAATTTTCTGTTCATTTCATCAAGAATTGTATTCCAGTTAAAGGCTTGTTCTACCATTTTTAAGGCATTATTGCCCATCATCTGATATTCCTGATTATTTTTTTGCCGTATCTTGCAGATTTTAATTAAAGCATCAGTAAGAAGTTTTGATTCAGGAAAAGCTATGCAAATGCCGGCGTTATATTTTTCTACAAGATGCCCTACATTCGTATTTCTGGTAACAATACAAGGTTTGCCGAAAGCAGCCGCTTCAATTACAGAAACCGGAAGACCTTCATTTCTTGAAGGGTGCAGAAAAACATCCATTTTCCGGATAAGGTCATTTTTTTCTTCTCCAAATTTACTGCCCATCAGTTCTACTTTATTCTCAAGATTATTTTGTTTAATCTGCTGATGAAGCTTTTCTTTTTCCGCACCGTCTCCGATAAGCCACAGCCGGGATTCCGGATATTCTTTAGAAAATGCTGTGAAACTTTCAATCAAAAGATCAAGTCCTTTTGTGTACACATCAAGCCTACCTACGAAACCAAAAACAACAGGTCCATTTGCTGTAGCTGTATTACGATCTGAATTTATTTTTTCAAATCCGTAATTAATTAAAACCGTTTTATCAGTACGCTGAAGCGTTTGAAGGCCATCGATTTCGCTTTCTCCGATACAGTGAATTTTTTGGGCATCGATAATAACTTTTTTTTCAAACCACCTGAAGTACAGCTTTTTAACAAATTTGCTTTTCTTCATTGCAATTTCGTTATAGGAACCATGCGGCGTGATCACGTATCTGCGGTTATTTTTCTTTAAAAACCGGCTCAATGAGGAAAATACAGGAATCCATCCGCCATGAAAATGAAAGATCGTTTCCTGACGGCTTTTCAGAATTTCTTTTTTCAATCCTTCCGGAATGGAAAAGGGATTTTTCCTTCTTTTAAAAATTTTTGTAATAAATACTCTCGCAGGATAATTAATTTCTGTATTTTCCGAAATACCCCAAACTTCCACTTTCATCTTTTGCGAAGCCTGTTTGGAAGCAATGTTAAAAACAACTTTGTTCACCCCGTTCATTTTCTCGGGGTTCGCTTTTCCTAATATAAGATGTACTATGTCCATAGTGAAATCTTTTTTTTGTTGAGGAGAATTTTCCAGTAAGCAATCATCAGAATCTGATTCATGGCGAGTCCGCCCACGGCTCCGTACAATCCTCCGAATTGTAATAAAAAATGAAAGCTGAGAACAGAAAATAAAAAAGAAATACAATATCCGGTAAAAAATGCTTTATTCTGTTCAAGCACCCTGATGGAAATGCGGGTTGGGTAACTGTAAATAATCAAAAGATACAGTACCGAAATGAGCCTTACTACAAATCCGTACTGACGGTATTTTTCACCGCCAAGCAAAGCAATCAGCGGTTGGGAAAAAACGAAGAATAACCCAATGACGATTCCAAGGGCCGTCATCCACTGTACCATATTTTTAAACAGTGTTTTTCTTGCTGATTCCTGATCCTCATAGTACAGCTTTGCTGTTTTAGGAATATAATAATTCTCTACTGTCTGCAGGATAATATTGATGACTCCAAAAAACGACTGCACCAGTCGTAAAGCTCCCAACGCACTCGCCCCTAAATATATTCCGGCAGCCAGCGTAAAGAAATTCGATGAAAACCACTGTAAAAGGGATGCGCTTACGAACCATTTTCCCGCATTCCAGTGATACTTCCAGAGAGCGGAATTTTTAATGCTTAAATCCGAATTCCTTACGATATGGTAGATTCCCGGTATGGAAGCAATACCATTGACCCATCCAATGATCATCAAACTTTTACCGGGCGAAAGATTTTCCTGGATAGCGATTAGGGGAAAAACGAGGAGAAAAATACTGTCGATAATAAGTACAAGCTTAATCTTGTCTGTTATCAGCAACACTTTTCTCAGAAAATCCTGTAAAATATATGCTGATATAAAAATTATAATAGAAAAAATATGATGCTGAAAAATTGTCAAAACTGAAAACGGTAAAAATGCAGACGAAAATATCAGCAAGGCAAAAATCAATAGCAGCAGCAGTGCAGCCTGAAATACAAACCCCAGTGATTTTTTACCGAATTCTTTCGCCGCCAGAATCTGAAATGGCTGTACAATAAGCGCATTAGAAACTGCAACCAAAAGATAGGTTATCAAAAGAACGGATGAAAAAAATCCGAAACCCGAAATGCTTAATTTCCTGGCCAGAAGAAATGCCAGCAGAAAATTAGATCCGCTGAATATCATCTGGTCAGCCAAGACAAGAAAAGAATGTTTTTGTACGATTTTAAAAATATTTTTCATGATCTGAATTTTTTCAGCATCTTCATAATTGTGGTCATCAGGCTTGGGTTATATCCTTCTTTGTTTAGGACAAACCATAGATTATCAAGATGGTATTCATCTTTCAGGAGTTCTACATTCATGATATTTCGGGCGGCAGTTTTCCGGCTGTCCAGCAGAAAAATATTCTGATCGGCAAGTTTCAGGAACATCAAGGGAAGTTTTCCCTGTTTTATAGCCTGATTATTAATAATGCAGAGGTCTTTATCTTCCATATTCCGGTGGATGATCTCTTCCATTTCATGAGCAGTATGCTGAAGGTTTTCTTCCGCTGAACAATGGATATACTGACCTCCGATTGTATTTTTTAATGTTCCGGCAACATCAACTACCAATATATTTCTTGACTGAGCATTTAACGCCTTTATCATATGTTCTGCATGAAAAGCATGCTGAGAAGCATCGTCGTAAGAGGTAAGACAGATGACTTTTTTTTCTTTAAGAATACCTTTGAGATCCATCTCGAGGATATTTTCAAGGAAATGGTGCATTACCTGGTCTTTATTTCTGATGTAAGGCGTCGTAAAAGCAACAGGAACTGAACTGTTCTTTTCAATGGTGTAAATATCATTTACTTTAGCTTTGGCAAAATGAACAGCATAAATCAATATGATTGAACCGATCATTCCCATAACAGCGGCAACAATAATGATAATGGAGCGCATGGGAGACACCGGGTGTTCGGGAAGCTCTCCTCTGGTAATGATTTTATGAAAAGAAATTTTGGCAGATTTGGCAATTTCCGCATCTATCCTTTTTTCATTCAGGAAGTTATAATTTTTCTCATAAAGATTAAATTCCCTGTTCATAATGTTGAGCAGTTTTTCTTTTTCCGGCAGCCCTACAAAAGCCTGTTCGGCAACATTGATATCGCGGTTCAGATCATTATACTTGATCTGGAGATTATTCTGTGTATTTTTAATGCTTTCGATCTGATAATCGGTAAGATCTTTTATTTTAGCATCGATGGTTTTCACTTTTTCATGTTCGGGAGTGTAGGTAAGAAGAAGTTCCTTTTTTTCAGCCTGCAGCTGTTTGATATTTTTGATCATTTCCGTTGAAAGAAGATCGTTGAAAGCCTCAAAATTTGTGGCCAGATCAGGAAAATTATCTTTTCCATTTTCTACATAGCTGTTAAGACTTTTGATGGCATCAAGATCCATTTTAATATTGCTTTTCTGAATTTTCAGCTGTGCAATTTTCCTGAGATCCGTTTCGGTTTCCTGCGGGATATTGATGATATTTTCCTTTTCCCTGTAATGTTCTATCCTGTTTTCGGCATCCGAAAGTTTGTTGTTGGCCTGTCCGATCTCACCTTTAAGAAAATCTACCGTGGTATTGGCAGCACGGTATTTATTTTCTATATAATCCTGAATATAAGTTTCAGCCAGCGTATTCACAAAGAGTGAAGCTTTTTCAGGCACATTACTTTTAAAATTGATCCTGATAACGGGAACATCTTTATCAACCGCAACAATATCCAGGTCTTTATTGATTTTATCTAAAAGTTTTTCCCTGCTCAGAAATTCAAACTCATACTGATCAATGATCTTTGCATCCCGTTTTCCCGAAAGATACTCTTCATTTTTTGAGATTATTATTTTTCCGCCTTTGATGTTTACCGGAATACTGAAAGTTCCTTTTATTTCTTTTGATGAATCCGGCACTAATAAAGTGTATTGATTTTGTGAAGTGACAACAAGCTGAAATTTTTTATCATCGTTTTTTTTATCATTAAAAGTTGCTTCTACCTTAATGGGAGAATCATTGAATAATTCTACGGAACGGACTTTCCCTTTTCGGTATATTTCCGTTGAAAAAGGTAATTTTCCGAGTGTTTTTTCAATTAATGATGTTGATTTCAGGACTTCAATTTCAGTGCTTATTTTATTGGGCGATGCAAAGACATCAAAATCTTTAAAAAGATTGGCACTGGGAACACCTTCCTGGGTGTCTGCCAATTTCAGTTTGGCAGTACTTTCGTACATCGGGGTAACGTAATTTAGGTATTTTTTTGCACCCAATACGGAAATCACCATCACGGCAATTACAATGGGAAGCCCTCTTAACAGAGGTTTTAAAAATCTTACATTCTCGTTGTTCATGGTAATCGTTATAACATTCCGAATAATATTGCCGCAGCAGATGTAACCGTAGCAAACGGGATAATGGTAGAAATTCGCTTATCGAAGTCTTTGCTTTTTTTGGAAGGAACAATAACGTAATCTCCGGGATGCAGTACAATATTCTGATTAGGAATATCCTTCATCTGAGTAAGATCTATATTGGTTACCCTCACATTTTCGCCTTCCTGTCTTAATATTTTGACTGATTTCAGATTGGCATACATTTCAAAACCTCCGGCTTTGGAGACCAGCTCCAGCAGGGTATTCTGATCTTTATCAACCTGGATTACCGCAGGATTACGGACTTCTCCCATCACTGAAATTTCCTTGTTGAGCACTTTTACATCAACAATGGGATTCACCAGCCATTTTTTAAGCTTGTTTTTTATTTCTTCTTTAAGTTCCGGAACGGATTTCCCGATCACCGGCGTAGTTCCCAGCCTCGGAATTTCAATATTTCCGCCGGCATCTACCAGCAGCCATTTTCCGTACACTTCATTGGAGTTATAGATTCCGTACACCGAGCCTACACTGAGATCATCCTGCCCCCATACCGACAAGGTAATTTTATCATCTTTCCGGATCCTGTACTGATAGGACGGATCAAAGCTGAAATCCTGCATATTCCGTGTGGCTTTTTCTTCTTCCAGAACGTTATACGTCTTACACGAAAGCACCGACAGTAGGACAATTGCGTAAAAGAGTAATTTTTTCAACATGGCTTTAAAATAAAAATGAAAAAAACCTTCTGATTGTTTTAAATTTATTCTGGGCCATTTCCTGCCTGATGCTTACAATCTTTTCTATGGTCTCCTTCATTTTTTCGCAGACATCATTTCCTTTTACCAAATAATCGAAAGTACCGTATTTAAGCGTATCTACAGCGGTGTCAATACTTTGCTGCGCCGAAACCATAATTACATAAATATTCGGATCGTAGCGTTTTATTTTTTTCAGAACTTCAAAGCCGTTGAGATCCTCCATGTTGTGATCAAGGAAAATAATATCGGGTTTAAGATGAAGCGCATTTAGACATTCCGTGCCGTTGCTGAAGATGGTAATATCACTGTAATGGTGATTTTTTAAATACCGCTCATACATGCTTGAGCAGAATTGATCATCATCTACAATAAAAAGCTTCAGGTTGTGAGTGTTTTCCATTTTATAATTAATTTATAGAATAAGCTCCCCACAACCGTACCTTTTACATAAGGATATGATTTTCAATTATTTAAATTTAAATACATTTCCATAATATGGAATTTAATCCGGATTCCGGATCGTTACAGATAGTCTTCTTTCATCTGTTCAATTGCTTCGATAAGTATATTTTTGATTTTTTCAAATAAGGAATACATTTTAGAACTCTCCATGCTCTGCTCCTTTGCCGAAACTTCCAGTTCTCTCATTTCTTCAGATATAGATGCAATGCCAACCGCTTCCACACTCGGTCTGAGTTTATGCACAAGCCTGGCGATTTCTGCAAAGTTTTGGTTATTGAATGCAAGATCTATCATCGGAATCATTTCTTGTGTCTGAGTAATAAATAAAGTAATGATTTTCTTAATAAAAGCTTCGTCGCCCTGTCCCAGCTTTTGAATGCCTGTTAAATCATAAGGCATTGCTCTTACCTTCACTGCATCTGATTGATTTTTTTGTCGCCCGATATGCTTCTCAATAATGTTGATCAGGCTTTCTTCCGCAAAAGGTTTGGTAATATAATCATCCATTCCGATGCTGATGCATTTGTCGATTTCACTTTTAAAAGCGTTGGCGGTAAGTGCAATAATCGGTGTTTTGACTCCCATATTTTCCCGTAAAATCTGGGTAGCCTCAATACCATCCATCTCGGGCATCTGAATGTCCATCAAAATAATATCAAATTGTTCTTTTTCAAGAAGTTCTACTGCTATTCTGCCATTATCTGCTTTTGTGACCAGACAGTTGTAATGTTTCAGCGAATTTTCGGCAACAAGCTGATTAAGCTCATTATCCTCAACCAAAAGCACACGGATACCATCCAGAACAATATGCTGTTTTTCTGCTGAAACGTCCCGGTTTAACTTTTCATTTCCTTTATGAAGAACCAGCTGAATGGTAATGGAAGTTCCGACGTTTTTCTCACTTTTCACATCTATTTCTCCTTTCATCAGATGGATAAGCTCTTTAGTAATAGACATTCCCAATCCCGTGCCTCCATATTTTCTGGAAATAGAACTATCTTCCTGGTTGAATTTTTTAAATATGCTTCTGACGTATTCTTCGCTCATCCCGATGCCAGTATCAGTAATAACGATTGAGAATGTCTGCTGATGAGGTAAATCCTGCAGCACTTTACAATCAACCGCAATTTTCCCTTGATTCGTAAACTTAAGGGCGTTACCGAGAATATTGTATAAAACCTGTTCTATTTTAGAAGGATCTCCTTTAAAAACAGGATAGAGCCTATCGGAAAATGATGTGGTAAGCATCAGTCCTTTTTCCCGTGCTTTGGGTTTAAGGATCGTAATTACATTTTCAATACTTTCTTTTAATGAAAAGTTTTTATTCTCCAGCAGCATCTCACCGGATTCTATTTTTGAAATATCAAGAATATTGTTGATGATTGAAAGTAAATGCTGGGAAGCATTATAGCTGTAATCTAAAAATTCCTGTTGCGAACCACTTACTCCTGCTCTTTTCAGTTCACGAAGAAATCCGATAATGGCATTGAGCGGCGTTCTGATTTCATGGCTCATGTTAGCGAGAAAAACTTCTTTCGCTTTAGATGCTTCAAGCGCTTTGGCGCGCTGGAGTTTCAGTTCTTCTTCCAGTTTTTTCTGATCTGTGATATCCAGGTGAATTCCTACAGAACCGAGAAGATTTCCCTGGTCATCATAATTGGGCGCGCCGCTTATTGCCCACCACCTTATTTCTCCGCGTTTGTTCTTTACAGGAAGCTGATAAACACTAGAAACTCCCTTTTTCCTTAATTCGATCTGCTCTTCCAGGAATTTCATATTATTTTCTCCATAAAGGAAAAGCTGAGACGGATTTTTCCCTATCAATTCATCAGCTTCAAAGCCCGATACGTCACAAAAGCTTTGATTGGCGTACTGAATCATCTGGTTATTATCGACTTCAATAAGCCCCAGATTCATATTGGCAATAATATTGCGGTATTTTTCTTCCTGTCTTCTGAGATGATCTTCTGCCCTTTTTCTTTCAGAAATATCATTATACTTCCAGAGATGTCCCTGATAGCGGTCATTAATGAAAATGGGAATATAATCTCTTTCCAGAAACCTTCCGTTCTGCATTTCCAGAAGCTCATTGGTTACAATTTTCTTCTCTTCAAGGATTTTATTGATTCTCTGAACAAAATATTCTTCATTTTTAAACAGCGTCTTAGATTCTTCCGCAGAATTTGTACAGTCCAGACCAATCATATCATCAGCAGAAACCGGTATATTAAACATATTGCAAAAAAGATCATTGGTGAAAATAATCTGACGCTTTTCGTCTTCCATTAATATCCCGGACTGCAAATTGGCCAATAGCTTTTTAAGCATTTCCACAGTTCGGGAAAGGTTTCTTTCCAATACGAGTCGTTCTCTCACATTGACAAGAACCTGGGTAAATATGGTGAGCAGGTTTTTTTCCGTATCTGATAAGTTGTGATAATCTTTCACAAAATCAAAACCGACAAAACCTAAACATTCATTCTGCATCATGGCCGGAATGACGAAAAGACTTTTGATATCCTGCGCCTGCAAAATTTCTTTAATTTCGCTTTCGGGAAGTTCATCAACATCGGGATAATAAATACTTCCTCCTTTTTTGTTGATGTCTACCCAATCGCCCATCATTTCAAGAGGAATATCCTGAAGGTTGTCTATTTGCGGAGTAATTCCTTCATTGCAGTATTCGTAAACATTTGAACAGGTTTTTTCAGCGAAATCATATCTGAAGATATATGCACGGTCTGCATGTACAAATTCAGACATTTCTTTAAGGGATTTATTAACACTTTGAGATACTTTTTCAATGGGAATATTGATATATTCTGAAGATATATCCATTAAAAGATTCTGAAATTCAAGCTGTTTATTTAGCTGTTCCTGTAAGAATATTCTCTTTTTAAGCTGTTCGGAAACATAAGATGACAACTCTGTAAGATCTTCGGAACCCCGATTTTCAACAGAAGAGTCCAGCATTTTAATAACTTCATAGAGATTTGAAATTGATTTTTGCTTGAGAATATTTTCATTTTTGAGGCTTTCATTGATCTCATTATACTCTTCTTCACTTTGCTTAAAAACATGGTCCATAAGATCTTTATCCCGCTCAAAAGATTTATACGATTCATTGACTGCATTGATAAAGCTTTTAAACTGAGGATGATTTTTGCAGTCTTCCGTAAGGTATTTATCAATCTGCCTTCTTAATAGCTTATGAAATTCAATTTCCATTTTGTGTAATTTCGTTAATGGTAGTAATGGTAATGGTCTGGTTATGTAAAACACCGTTATCAAAAGGTCGCAGCGGTGATATTTCGCCGTAAGAATAAAACCCTGAAATTAAAGTATCCGGACCTAAAACATCCTTTACCATATCAACTTCTTCTGCAGTACGGTCTCCCAAAACGAGTTTTCTGCCCACACAGCTGATGATAATTGCCATTTTAGGATTTTGGCGGCATATTTCAAGACATTGGTTGGCTGCCTCATGGGCTGCGTCAACCAGCCGGTCTATATTGGCCTTCATGAACCTCACTTTGCTGCCTTCCGGAAGATCTCCTGCAAATACCATCGTTTTATCATTTTCATTTACCGATAAAATAGTTCTCACCACAGGATAAGAATGATCGCCTGAAGTAAGCGACAGCGGGAAAAGTAAAGCTGATCCCGGTAGATCCTGGGCATATTTCCCAAGATATTTTTTGTACAACTCAAGAGCATTTTTTCCGTCGATTTCATAAAGAATATTATGCCGGGACTTTGTAACTGTTTTTTCGAGTCCGAAGCTTTCCCATCCCCCTAATGAAGAATGAGACAATACCAAATTGTTGCCGTAAAATCCTATGGCCACAATCTTATTGGGTTCTGCCATAGCATTTAACCCTACTACCGTTTTTTCAAAATGATCACCGTCGCCCGCCAGACCTCCCGTAATTAAAACATTTTCAGGACGTCCGGAATTGAGACCTTCAACAAGCTGGCTTCCGTTGACACTGCTTCCGTCCGACAAAATGAAGACCCATTTGAGATCTTTTTTGGGAAGCTTGTCCATAAGCACTTTTCCGGCCTGATAGCTATCCGGGAAATTGGTAATATCAATTTGGGAGGTTTTCAGCCAGGCTGTCTCAAACTTGAGTATAGTTACTGCTACAGTATCATCATAAACATCATTGTCGTAAATTTCGCCAGAAGATGATGACAGAACGATCTCCGCGTTGGGAAATTTTTCTTTTAAAAGCTTAAAAAAAGAGGCATCTTCAATAATGTTTCTTGCTCCGTAAGCCAATACAAGCTGAGCATTTTCGTAGTTAAGGTTTTCATCATTCCTTTCAAGCTTCCATTCTCTGTTCTTATAAAGTAGTTCGGCAACTTTCATGTTATTCTGTTCTTTTATTTTCAGTCTGGCTTAGTAAATTGTATATCGTTGATTTCCCGATATCCAGCATTTTGGCTGTTTTAATAACATCATTATTATTTTTTTTCAGAAAATGGAAGATAATATCGGTGGTGTATTCTTTCAGTGTTTTCCGGCCGTTAAGGAAGTTCTCCGATTTTTTTTCAAGGTTATAAAAAGTAATATCTTCTGCCATAATCTCCCCGTTATCCGCCATTACACATGCCAGATCAATAACCGATTTCAGCTCTCTTACGTTTCCCGGAAAACTGTATGACAAAAGTTTTTTTTTAGCCTCATCCGACAAAGCTAAAGGTTTGCTTTTATTTTCCTTTGCAAATAATTCTATAAAATGTCTTGCGAGAATTAAGGCATCCTGTTCTCTTTCGCGAAGCGGTGGAAGCTCAATCGGAAGTCCGATAATCCGGTAATACAAATCTTCCCTGAAAGTACCTTTCTTAACTTCATTAGCAAGATCTTTATGTGTTGCCGTAATAACACGTACATCAAGCTTTATTTTCTGGGTTCCGCCGACTCTGGTAATCTCTCTTTCCTGAAGCGCACGAAGCAGTTTACTCTGGATATTGAGATCAAGTTCTGCAATCTCGTCCAGAAAAATAGTTCCGCCGTTAGCCTGTTCAAATTTTCCTAACGCTCTTTCTGTTGCTCCTGTAAATGAGCCTTTTTCATGCCCGAAAAACTCGCTCTCAACAAGCTCCTTCGGGATCGCAGCCATATTCACCGCTATAAACGGCTTGTTTTTTCTGGGAGAATTGTAATGAATTGCTTTAGCCACAACTTCCTTCCCTGTACCGGTTTCGCCGGTTATCGAAACGTTGATATTGGATTGTAATGCTTTGTTGATTTTTGAAAATATTCTTTTCACAGATTCGCTCTGGCCGATAATGGTTTTTTCAAAGGCGTATTTGGTTCCGAGCTCATCCTTCAGATCTTTAACCTCCTGTTTTAGGGAAATATTTTCTTTAAGCCTAATGATTGAATTCCAGAGCAGTTCTTTTGTATGCTCGTTTTTTACAATATAATCTCTCGCACCGAGTTTTAAAAAATTAACGGCTACCTCAATATTTTCCTGTCCGCTGATGACGATAATCGGAAGATCGGGGTATAAATTCTTAATTTGGGTAAACAATTCGTCTCCCTGCAGATCAGGTAATCCGAAATCAATACAGATAATATCAGGAGCCTGGTAAAGTGCAGAAAGACATTCCTTTCCGGTGTTGCAGATATGAACATTATAATCGGGATTCAGCTGCAGGTAATATTTAAGCATTTCCGCGAAGAAAGGATCATCATCAACTAAAAAGATTTTCATTATTGTGGTTGGTTTTAGTTTTTATTCTATTACTAATTTAAAAACTTTTCATCAGATTAAGAATAATTTTCAATAAAATAATATGAATATGAAAATGATAAATAATTATTATCATTAGTTTATAAAATTACATCTGAATTATTACCAAAATGAAAGCAATCAGATTAGTAAATTCAAATGAAATCCAGACAGTGCAGGACAATATTTACCGGCGTTTGTCTTAGATTGCAATTATTAATATTTTGAAAATGAAGTTCATCAATGATAAAATAAAAATCCTGGTCTTCACAATTCTTCATACAGGAATAATGCAGACATCAGCTCAGCCTGCAATTCACAACAAAGCTGAAACGGCAAAAGCACAATCCGGCAATGTTGTGCCCACAAATCTGAAATGGTCAGAAAGAATGCTGCTTTCTGAAATGCATCGCTTTCCGGAATCCTGGATGCTTGATTTCAGTAAAAGTCCGAAATGGACTTACCCTTCAGCTATTGTACTGGACGGTGCCGAGCAGCTTTATACAAAGACCGGCAAAAAGGAATATTACGATTACATCAGGGGTTTCGGAGAAAAACTCATAAAAGAAGACGGTACAATTCTCACATACGAACTGGAAAAGTACAATATCGATCTTCTCAATAGCGGAAACGTATTGCTTTATCTTTATGAAAAAGAGAAAAAAGAAAAATACCTTAAGGCACTTCAAACTCTTCGTTTACAAATCACCGGTCAGCCAAGGACTAATGAAGGTTCTTTCTGGCATAAAAAAATATATCCGTATCAGGTCTGGCTGGACGGGCTTTATATGGGAATGCCTTTCTACGCGCATTACACAAAAGATTTCTCAAAAGGAAATGATGCCGCAAAAGCGTATGATGACATTATTTTCCAGTTTGATTCTGTTCAGAAAAATCTTTTAGACAAAAAAACAGGACTGCTGTATCATGCCTGGGACGAGAGTAAAAAGGAAGCCTGGGCTGATAAAGAGTCCGGATTATCTCCTAATTTCTGGGGCAGAGCGATGGGCTGGTACGGAATGGCTATGGTAGATGTTCTGGATTATTTACCCCAAAATCATCCCGGCAGAGCGAGATTAATTTCTTATATTAAATCTTTTTCAGACGCTATCATCAAAGTTCAGGACAAAAATTCCGGACTTTGGTATCAGGTTTTGGATAAACCTTTGGAAAACGGGAATTATGAAGAAGCAACTGCATCTGCAATGTTTGTATACACAATGATAAAAGCCGTCAACAAAGGATATCTTCCCCAATCTTATAAAGTGTATGCTAAAAAAGGCTATCATGGAATTATTAAAAATTTAATCACAGTTGATGAAAACGGCGTTGTTAATCTCAACAAATGCTGTGCGGTTGCCGGTTTAGGAGGAAAGCCATACAGAGATGGTTCTTACGAATATTATGTGAATGAAAAGATCCGTTCTAACGATGCCAAAGGAACCGGACCATTTATACTCGCCAGTATAGAGTTTGAAAAAAAAGATCATCAATAAATTGGACTTATAATGAAAAAACGGTTATTGTTTCTGTGTTTTCTAATGGTAAACTTAATCATTGCACAGGAGAAAATCATTTTGTGGCCAAAAGGCCAGATGCCAAACTCCAAAGGATTACAGTTAAAAACTGAAGAAAAGGACGGACGAATTATACAGATAAAAGAACCCGAATTATTTGCCTTTCTGCCTCCAAAAGAAGAAAGAAAACCAATGGCGGTCATTGTGATTCCCGGAGGAGGCTATTACAAACTGACGTATGATCTTGGAGGTTACCAGATTGCAAAATGGTTCAACACCTTAGGAATTTCTGCTTTTGTCCTGAATTACAGATTACCGATTTCTCCTGATGTAAAACAGCGGGAGATTGCTCCGTTGCAGGATATTCAGGCGGCGATAAAATACATAAGAAAAAATGCAGAACAATACGGAATTTCACCGGAGCAGATCGGTGTGATCGGAACTTCAGCCGGCGGACATCTGGCCGCATCTGTAAGTAATATCGCTACGGATTACACAGAACTGAAGGACAGCTGGACCTCCATTTCCACCATTCCCAATTTTGCAATTTTAATTTCTCCCGTTATCGATTTGGGAGAATTTGCGCACGTGGGAAGTCGCAAGAGCTTGTTGGGTGAAAATGCTTCTCCGGAAAAAATCAGCGAATATTCTATGCAAAACAGAGTGACCGAAAAAACACCGCCCACCATTCTCTTTCACGCGCAAAATGATAAGACAGTTCCGGTGATGAACAGCCTTCTTTATTATCAGGCAATGACAAAAAATAAGGTGAAAGGTTCATTATTTATTTTCCCGGAAGGCGAACATAAAATCGGAATTACAAACAAATCAGAATTAACCGATAACTGGAAGAAACTTTGTTCCGATTGGCTGAAAACATTATTTCCGAACAAATAATTTTTCTTACCGACAGTGCAGGATAATCAATTCTTATATTTATTTTAGATTGCAATACATAAAACCATTCTACATTTCCCTGATTCTTATGAAAAAATATATTCTGTTTCTTCTTTTTTTAGTTCTTTCTGGTACAGTTTCGGCTCAATATAAACCCTGGGCTTCCGCAAAACAGCCTTTAAAGGAAATCAAAGCTTTAAAAAAGCAAATCAAAAAACCAGAATTCAGAAAGGCGGATTATCTGATTACCGATTTCGGCGCAGTTGGCGACGGAAAAACAAAAAATACGGAAGCGTTCAAAAAAGCGATTGAAAAATGTAATGCTGAAGGCGGCGGAAGAGTTGTCGTTCCAAAAGGTATATTTTTAACGGGAGCTATTTATTTAAAAAGTAACGTCGAACTTCATTTAAATGATGATTCTACGATTTTATTCAGCCAGGACAGCAATGACTATCCTATCGTTTTCACGCGTTGGGAAGGAATGGAATGTATGAATTATTCATCCTTAATTTACGCTTACGAAGAGGAAAACATCGCCGTAACAGGAAAAGGAACGTTGGACGGAAACGCTGACAATGACAACTGGTGGTTTTGGTGCGGAGCTACAAAATACGGTTACAATGAAACCCGTCCGGGAAGACAAAATCCTGCCCGCGCAAAGCTTCACGAATATATGGCACAGAGAAAACCCGCAAGAGAAAGAATTTTTGGCGACGGTTATTATTTAAGACCGAATTTCGTTCAGCCTTACAAGTCCAAGAACTTCTATATGGCAGATGTTTTGGTTAAAAATTCTCCGATGTGGAATCTGAATCCTGTGCTTTGTGAAAATGTTTTAATTGAAAGAGTAAAAGTCATCAGTCACGGGCCTAACAACGACGGATTCGATCCTGAAGCCTGTAAAAATGTCTGGATCAAAGATTCCTATTTTGATACCGGGGATGACTGTATCGCCATCAAATCCGGAAGAGACGAAGACGGAAGAGACATCGGAAGACCAGCCGAAAACCATATCATTGAAAACTGTGAAATGAAAGACGGTCACGGCGGAGTCGTTATCGGAAGCGAAATTGCTGGTGGAGCGAAAAATATTTATGCCGTTGGAAATGTAATGGATAGCAAAAACCTTGACAGAGCTTTAAGAATAAAAACCAGCTCAAGCCGTGGCGGAATTATCGAAAACGTATTTTTCTATAACACAAAAGTGGGCGCTTATAAAGAAGCGGCAGTGCGTTTCAATATGCATTATGAAAAGCCTGGAAATCACATTCCGACCATCAGAAATATTTGGGTTGAAAATCTAACCGTTGATAAAGGCGGAAAATATGCTGTATTTTCTGATGCTTACGAATCTTCACCTGTAACCGATTTCACAATGATTAAAACTAAAATGGTCGGTGTTCAGATTCCGTACAAAGTAGATTATATGAAAAACGTGACCTTAAAAAATGTAACTGTAAACGGAAAGCCTTTAACCGAGTTAAAACCCTAAAATGCGTAGAAAGACCATTGTCGCCGGACTGATTGCTTTATCATCAATTTCACACTCTTTTGCCCAATCGAAACATTGGCAGAACATCGAGCGTGAGCTGCATTACAAAGAAGACAACGGCGATTTTTTACTGGTCAACGGGAAATACCGTTTCAACCGTGCGTTGTACGGAGATAACCGTGCATCAAGAGTCGAAGCTGGAGACTTGCCGGAATTTGCATTGTATCTTCCCGGAATGGGCGGAAACCTTCAATTCGTTATTCAGAAAGGAAATTCAATCAAGAAATTAATTCAGGCTGATAAAATTGAAACCCGTTATCGTCCGGGTTCTATGTTATATGAAATCAAAGACCCGATTCTTGGAACCGGAACTTTGAAATTAACAGTTTTAGCGCAGGCTAAAGAAGAAGGTTTGGTTGTAAAAATGGAAACGGTAAACATAGATTCTTCAACAAAAATCTATGCGGTTTACGGCGGAGCAAGCGGAACGACTTTCAGCAGAAACGGCGACATCGGCGCAGACCCGGAATCCGGATTTTACCTGTTGCCTGAATATTGCCTGAACAATCAGTTTCAGATTAATAACAATCAGTTTCAGCTCAATTATATAAATAAGAAAAAGGAAATTCAGATCGTCAGCGGAAGTTTTTCGAATGTCAGTTCCTTACAGCAAACCGATGCGACAACTTTAGAAAAATTGGGTGAGTTTACTCAAAATAAGACAGACAAATCACCGATTGTTTACGCTTCGTATTCTTCGCAAAAACAACTGATTTACATTCAGGTTGCAAAAGGAAAATCAGCTAAAAAATTTTCTGACGAAGAATTGAAAAGCATTTTTAATGAAGCTGAAAAAGCTCGTTTAACATTAACGAATCGAATTCAGTTAAAAACTCCGGATGCAGATTTGAATAATTTCGGAGCCAATTTAGCGGTTGCCGCAGACGGAATTTGGGAAAGTCCGACTTTCCTTCACGGCGCTATTGCCTGGAGAATGCGGTTAAATGCCTGGAGAGGAGCTTACACGGCCGATGCTTTGAGCTGGCACGACAGGGCGAAAGAACATTTTGAAAGTTATGCCAATTCGCAGGTTTTGAAACCCGATTCTGCGCCTGTGGAAATGGATACGATGCGTCATTTAGCAAGACATGAAGAGAAAATGGGAACTTCCGTTTTTTCAAGCGGATATATTTCCAGAAATCCTAATGACAATACAAAACCGCATCATTATGATATGAATCTGGTGTTTTTTGACCAGATGTTTTCGCATTTCAATTACACGGGAGACAAAGAATTTCTGAAAAAAATGTGGCCGACGATGGTTCGACATATGGATTGGGAAAAAAGAAACTTCAAGCGTGGCGATTTGTATGATGCGTATGCGGCAATTTGGGCGAGTGATGCCCTGCAATATTCGGGTGGAAAAGTGACGCATACTTCGGCCTATAACTACAGAGCCAACCGTGAAATGGCGAAACTGGCGAAAATTATTGGTAAAAATCCAAAACCCTATGAACAGGAAGCTGATGCGATTTTGAAAGCAATGAAAAAAGAACTTTGGATTAAAAACAAAGGTTATTTTGCTGAATATAAAGATGCTTTGGGAAATCAAATTGTTCACGACCAACCGGGAATCTGGTCGATTTATCACGTTTCTGATGCATTTATTTTGAATGAATTTGAGGATTATCAGAATTTACAGTACATCAATAATCACACTCCGAAAATTCCGATTACGGTAAAAGGTGCGGACAATAAAGATTATTTTACGTTGGCGACGACCAACTGGCAACCTTACGATTGGTCGATTAACAATGTTGCTTTGGCGGAAAATCTACAAACCGCTTTGGCGTATTGGCAGGCCGGAAGAAATGCTGAGGCGTACCAACTTTGGAAAGGAAATCTGGTGGAGTCGATGTATTACGGCATCAGCCCGGGGAATTTTGAGCAGCTTTCTCATTATGATGCGTTTCGTGGTGAATTGTACAGAGATTTTGCTGACCCGATTGGTGTGGCGTCCAGAACTTTGACGGAAGGACTTTTTGGCGTTCATCCGAATTTGTTGGAAAATAAAATCAGCATCAAACCTGGTTTTCCGAAAGACTGGAATTCTGCCGAACTGAAACTTCCGGATTGGGAATATAAATTTAACCGAACTTCGAAAAAAACAGAATATTTATTTAAATCAAAATATCAGAATCCGGTATCGCTGGAAATGCAGATTCCCGTGAATCATTCCAACATCAAATCGGTAAAAGTGAATGGTAAAAAAGTGGATTGGAAAGTGAAACCAAATTCTATTTTACAGCCAATCATTCAGTTTGAAACTCCCAAAGCGAAAGATTTTAAAATTGAAATTATTCATTCAGGAGAAATCAAAAATGAACAAACCGATTATATCACTTATATTTCTGAAAGTCTTCAGCTAAATTTTGATTCAAAAAAGAAAATTAAAGATGTTCTTGACCCTCAGGAATTGATTAAATCCAGAAATGGAAGTCAATTTAATTTGATTCAGGAAGAAAGAAAAGGAACTTTTTTCGTGCAAGTTGAGCAAAACGGAACAATTTGGTGGCAACCTGTGAATGTAGATATTCGTTTTCCGTTGGAGACAAAATGGGTGAATAAAAAACTTCAGATTCAGTCAAAATCTTCCAATCCAATTAATGGAAAACTGTCTGTTAATGGTTTAAAAAAAACTTTTAGCATTCAGAAAAATCAAAATATATTAATTGAAATTCCTGTAAATTATTTAAGCAAAGGAACCAATTCTATCGAGCTTGAATACAACGGAATCAAACAAAATATTGAAATCACGGATTGGGAAGTAGAAAACCAAGGTCAGTTTAACAACATTTCATTAGCTTCAAAATACAATGAAAAAGTAACAGAGATTTTCAATCAAAAGTATCTTTCGCCGAGGTTAGAATTCCCTACTCTACAACTTCCGTGGCAGGGAATCGGAAACTGGTGTTATCCATTGATTACTGCTCAAATTGATGATTCTGGGTTGATGAATAAAAGAAAAAATAACAAAGTTGATTTCCTTGGAATTCCTTTTTTAATTGATAAATCAGATAAAAATATTGCATTTGCAAGTCAGTGGGATAATTACCCGGATTCGATTGAAATTCCGGTTTCAGGAAAAGGCAAAAAAATCTATTTCCTGATGGCCGGCTCTACCAATCCGATGCAGTCGCAGATTGTGAATGGAACAATTACCGTTCAATACGTTGATGGTTCAACTTCGGAATTAGAATTGAAAAATCCGATGAACTGGTGGCCAATCGAGCAGGATTTGTTTGATGATAATTTTGCTTTTGAAATTCCGGATGATAAAATTCCGTATCGTGTAAAATTGAAAACGGGGGAATTATATAAAGGCGGAACTTTAAGCAACTATTCGAGCATTAAAGGATTTACAGACCGTCAGATTGATGGCGGCTCTGCAACGATTTTGGATTTGCCGATTGCCCCGAATAAAGAATTAAAATCGATAAAATTAACGACATTGAGCAATGACGTTGTGATTGGGATGATGAGTGCGACGGTTTTGAGATGAGTTTAATTTTCACATTAATATTAATGAAAATAAAAGATAATGAAAATAATAGCATTCCTACGGAATGCCACCGGAATATCAGACGTTATTTCTACACAGATATTATTCCTTAACGGAATAAAATGTTTCATCACAATGTATATGTGGATTGAAAATGACTACTGTAGACGCATTCCAGAGGAATGCCATATGTGTAGTAAAATAATATCAAAAAACACATTCCGTAGGAATGCTATTTTAAAATAACATACCGGATAAAAATAAAATTTCTGTATACAATGAAAAAATTAACCATATATCTCGGGATTTTCCTGATGGGACTTTCTTCAATCAATGCCCAGAAAATTGACCGTAAAAAAGTCGTTCAGCGGCATAATATCGTCAACACCAAAGCAGATACGTTGTCCACTTTAACGGTTGGCAACGGGAAATTTGCCTACACTGTTGACATTACCGGAATGCAGTCGTTCCCTGAATACTACAAAAACGGTGTTTCATTGGGAACGCAGTCGGAATGGGGCTGGAACAGTTTTCCGAATACTGAAAATTATACGTTTGAGGAAACTTTAAAACCTTACGATTTCAATAATGACGGTAGAAAAGCTTTGTACAGTGTTCAACTGAAAGAACCCGAACGCAACAGAAAAGCGGTGGAATATTTCAGGGTCAATCAACATCGTTTGCAGTTGGGAAATATAGGTCTTGAGCTGCTTAAAAAAGACGGCCAAAAAGCTCAGGTTTCAGATTTGCAGAATATCAATCAGAAAATTGATTTATGGACGGGAATTATTACGAGTGAATTTACTTTGGAAGGAACTCCTGTAAAAGTGTGGACGGCTTCTTTCCAAAATTCAGATAAAATCGGGGTGAAAATTGAATCTGATTTGATTAGTCAGAAAAGATTAAAGGTTTTCGCTAAATATCCTTATCCGAGCGGACAGTTTTTAGATGAAGCGGCTTTTTATGGAAACGCAGATAAACATTCAACAAAAATCATTTCATCAAACTCAACGCAGGGACTGATTGAACATAAATTACAAACTGCAGATTATTTTACGCAATTATATTTCACCGATGGAAAATTAAGTGAAGCCGGAAAACATCATTTTGTTTACGAACCTTCTTCAAAAAACAAAACTCTTGAATTGACAGTTGAGTTTTCAGATAAAAATCAAAAGACTACAAAAAGTTTATTTACGGATGCTGAAAAAGAAAGTATTTCCGGCTGGAAAAACTTTTGGGAAAGCGGTGCTGCTGTTGATTTTGAAGGAAGTACGGATAAAAGAGCCAATGAATTAGAGCGAAGAATTGTTTTGTCTGAATATCTAACGAAAGTTCAGTGTGGAGGAAGCAATCCGCCGCAGGAAACAGGTTTGACCTTCAACAGCTGGTACGGAAAGCCACACACCGAAATGCACTGGTGGCACGGCGTTCATTTCGCTTTGTGGGGAAGATCTGAAATTTTGGAAAAGCAACTGGATTATTATTTCAGGTCATTTGACAAAGCTAAAAAGCTAGCGGAAAGACAAGGCTATAAAGGCGTTCGTTGGATTAAAATGTCGGATAATGACGGCAATGAAAGTCCGTCTTCTGTGGCTGCATTTTTGATCTGGGAACAACCGCATTTGATTTATATGACCGAGCTTTTATATCGTGATAAAAAGGATAAAAAAGTATTAGAAAAATATAAAGACCTGGTTTTTGCAACGGCTGAGTTTATGGCTGATTTTGCGACTTTCGACAAAGAAAAAAACCGTTATAATCTCGGAAAAGGTGTGATTCCGGCACAGGAAGTTTTCCCTGCAAAAGATACTTATAATCCGACTTACGAAGTCGCTTATTGGGATTGGGCGCTGAAAGTTGCTCAGCAATGGAAAGAAAGACTGGGTGAATCAAGAAATAAAAAATGGGATGACGTGATTACCAAACTGGCTCCGCTTCCGGTGCAGGACGGCGTTTATTTGTCAACAGAATCGGCGAAAGATTCTTTCACTTTTCCAAAATGGATGACCGACCACCCTTCAGTTTTGGGAGCATTAGGAATGGTTCCGGAATCTCTGAAACTGGATAAAAAGATTATGAAAAATACTTTGGATACCGTTTGGGAAAGATGGAACTGGGCTCATACCTGGGGTTGGGATTTCCCGATGACGGCGATGAATGCTGCAAGGCTTGGACTTCCGAATAAGGCTCTGGATGCGCTTTTTATGGATATTCAGACCAATACTTATTTAAAAAACGGGCATAATTTCCAGGATGGACGTTTGAGAATTTATCTTCCCGGAAACGGCGGAACTTTAACAGCCGTTGCGATGATGCTGGAAGGTTGGGACAGTTCAACAGGACAATTTCCAGGTTTCCCGAAAGACGGCAGCTGGAAAATAAAAACGGAAGGGTTTAAAAAGATGCCTTAAAAATTTCACATTCATATAGTTGAAGTCTGTCCTTTTATAGGGCAGGCTTTTTTGTTTAAGGTTTAGGGTTCAAAGTTCGGATTAAAGTTTACAATAAAATTGGAGTTATCATCGTTTTACAGTTGAGGATTGGTAATTTAATAAATTTAAACTCATATGAATCCACAACTATAAAACACTGAAAACAAGTTATTTATATTAATTTATTTCATTAAACATGATGATTATCAGTTATTATAAATTTTTGTAACTTGTCTTCTTTAACAAATCATTTTTCTGAAAATTCATTTTGGTTAAAGAAAATAATTCCTATACCACAAAAGCTATGGCAGAAACTTTTGAAATACATATCAACGAAAACTCCAGAGTTCCCAAATACAAACAGATTGTAGATTCTATTTTAAATGGAATTGATGGCGGAGAGATCAGCATCGGCGAAAAAATTCCCTCCATTAATGAGTTAAGTGAATCCTGTTTTCTTTCAAGAGATACAGTGGAAAAAGCATATAAAGAACTGAGAAAACGACAGATAATTGAATCTGTGAAAGGCAAAGGATATTATATTTCCCGAATCAATAAGAATGACACGATTAATATTTTCTTTCTGATCAATAAGCCGAGCACATACAAAATGATGATTTATAATTATTTTGTGAATGCAATCGGTACCAAAGGCAATGTGGAAATGTATATTTACCACTGCGATGAAACGCTTTTTATAAATGCTTTGAAAAAAAATATAGGAGGTTTTGATTATTATGTCATCATGCCCCATTTCCGGGACGAACAGTCTAAACACACGAGCTCTACCAGAGAGGTAATTGAAATGATTGAAAAAATTCCTAAGAATAAATTGCTGATGCTGGACAATACAAAACCCAATATTTCAGGAGAATACGGTTCTATTTTTCAGGATTTCGAGCATGATATTTACAATGCTTTAAAAGAAGGTCTGGATAAGATCAGGAAATACGAGAAAATTATACTCGTGTATCCCGATAAATCCATCCATCCCTATCCTTTCAGGATCGTAAGAGGTTTTGAAAAATTCTGCAGGGATTTTAAGCTTGATTATGAAATTCTCGATGAAATTTATCATGACATGGAACTGCAGGACAAAGATATCTTTATTACCATCCGTGAACGTGATCTTGTAAACCTTGTAAAACAGATCAGGCAGAAAAATCTGAAGCTTGGTGAAGATATCGGCATTATTTCATACAATGAGACACCGCTAAAGGAACTGCTGGGAATTACCGTAATCACGACTGATTTTAAGGCGATGGGCGAATCTGCAGCATATATGATCCTAAAGAACAAAAAAGAATCAGTGAACAATGTTTTCAAATTTATTCAGAGGGATTCTCTTTAACCCATATTTAAATTTCGCAAAAATTGCGCAATCGATTACACTATTTTTTATTTTAAATACATTATTTCATTATGATTAAAAAATTAATTTTTGCTTTGAGCTTTATCATGGTAATTACCATCACCGCACAGAAAATAAATGATACTGATGCTGTGACAGCCGCCGCCGAAAAGTTGCGAACGGCCATGATAAGCGGGGAAAAATCTGCTCTCGAATCTTTAATTTTACCTGAACTTACATACGGACATTCCGGAGGCCACATTGATGATGCCACAGAATTTGTGGAAAAATTAGTTACGAAGAAATCTGATTTTCTGACAATTGATATAACCAATCAAACCGTGCAGATTGTTGGAAATACAGCGATTGTCCGCCATCATTTTTACGCAACGACCGCCGACGCAGGAAAAGCTCCCGGTGATGTTACTCTGGATATTTTACTGGTTTGGGCTAAAGTGAAAAACGACTGGAAATTATTGGCAAGACAGGCTGTGAAAGCGGAGAAGAAAAAGTAAATTAATTATTTTTGCAACAATTATATTTCGACCATGAAATTAAAATGCATTCTTTTTGTCATTTTGATGATGATTTTAAGTTGTAAATCAAATGATGCTTTTTCATTAAAAAAAATGAGTAATCGTGAACGTAACGAGTACATATCTTCAAATTTACGATCTAAAACAGGTACAGAATTAGGCAATTTTTTGTACCATATTAAATTGTCTAAAGTTGATTTAAAACCCTATAATCAGATTTTATTTGAAAAATTAGAAACTGCGGCTTTTCCTTACGATATGTATATAGTATCAGAGCTTTTAATTGAAAATGGTAGTGATAAGTCTGCCATTGAAAATACATTAAATTCGAAAATAAAAATATGGGATGTTGGAAATTGGTCAGAAAAATTTTGGGATTTAATTCAAAATAACAATCTGAAAATTGAAAAGCCCCAGTATTACAGTTCTGATTCCACGATTCAGAAATATAACATTCCTGAATTTATGAAGGTTAAATTAGCCAACAATGAGCTTGGAGAAAATCCACTATTAATGGTAGATTGGAAAATAGTAGATTATGAAAAAGGTAAATTAATTGAAGTATTAAATAAATTAAACATCAAACAGATTGATATTACTCCCAAAAGTCAATCTGTCAGTTTATATGGAAAAAGAGGGATTGATGGGCTTATGAGAGTCAGCACAAATTAAAACTTTTACATTTACATTATTTTAAGTTTCGGCTAAAGCCGATTGAGATACACTAATAAAAAACGGGCTTAAAGCCCGTTTCTATTAATCAATTTCTTCTGTTAATTTTTTGAGAAAGCTTATTAACTTCCATCATCCAGCTTCGCGCTCAAAACCTACCTCACCCTAAAATCCCGCAGCTGTTCCGGCTTTTCACAGCAAAGCTGTTCCATTACCTGTCTGAACTGCATTTTGAGCATTTCAATAATATGATCACCACCCTGATCACCCAAAGCACCTACAGCATACATAAATGTTCTTCCCATAAAGGTAAATTCTGCACCGCAGCTCAAGGCTCGGGCTACATCAGGACCGGTTCTCACGCCGCTGTCCATCATAATTTTAATCTGATCTTTATATTTTTCACTGATTTCTTTTACCACCGCAATGGTAGATTCTCCGGCATCCAGCTGTCTTCCTCCGTGGTTGGAAATAATCATTCCGTCGAAACCCAAACGTACTGCTTCTTCCGCATCTTCATCGGAAGCCACGCCTTTGATGACCAGTTTTCCTTTCCACTGATCGCGGATCGCCTTGATTCTGTCTGAATTTAATCTTCCTGAAAAAGTGGAGTTCATGAACTGTCCCAGCTGTTTTACATTCATGTTTTTATCCATATATTTTTCTATTGTTTTAAAACCCGGAACGCCATGTTTCAGCATCTCCAGACACCATTGAGGTTTTGCCAGTGCCTGGGAAACATTCCGGAAATTCAGTTGTGGCGGCATCGCCAATCCATTTCTGATTTCTTTGGCTCTGTACCCGAAGGTAGGAACATCTGCCAGAACCACCAGGACATCATATCCCGAAGCTTCACAGCGGTTGAGAATATCATCACGCAGCCATTCTTCCCTCGGGTGATAAAGCTGATACCATGCTTTTCCTTCCGTTAA
The DNA here is from genome assembly GCF_025736815.1 of Chryseobacterium sp. PET-29. Lineage (NCBI taxonomy): Bacteria > Pseudomonadati > Bacteroidota > Flavobacteriia > Flavobacteriales > Weeksellaceae > Chryseobacterium > Chryseobacterium sp. PET-29. The sequence goes on from NZ_CP107053.1 coordinate 1,410,579, forward strand.
TTCCGCAATTCTTTCAATGCTGCTTGTGGTAACCGTGCTTAAAATAAAAGGAATATTATGTTTAAAAGCTGCCTTTGCAAGGATTTCCGGGGCATTCGGCCACATTAATCCCTGCAGACCAACAGGAGAAATCCCGAAAGGTGCGGAATAATTCACCCCGAATAATTCGGTTTCCATATTGGCTTCGGCAAAATTGTTATTCAGATAACGCGGGCGAAGCAACACCTCTCTTAATTCGTTGGTATTTCTGTCACGGTTTATATTTTCATTACAGCCGCCGTCCAGGTATTCAAAAGCAAAACGGGGCATTCTTTTCTTTGCTCTTTCAATTAAAAGCTCAAGCGATGCATATCTTGTGTCAAATGGGAAAGCCATGATTACAGGTTTTATGTTAAAAAGTCAGAAGTCAGAAGTAAAAATTAGAAGTTGATTCTTTCACATTTTACTTTACATATTTACAAATTAAAAATTAAGGGCTGAAGCACTTTCATCTGATAATGCTGTTGCAGAAAAGCTTCATCTATTTTTTTGTTGGAAATCACCATGGACGCTCCCAATGCAGAACCCAGCGGCGAATGGCTGGACATTACATTATAATGCTGAAAATGGTGTGACATCAGTTTCATAAATACATCATTATCGGTAAATCCACCATCGATATAAATATGCTGAATTTCAGAATTTCCGATGGCATTTGCAATCGTATGAATTTGTAGATCCATAAGCTCGATCATCAGCTGATGATAGGCTTCTTCAAAAGTTGCGAAAGAATTTAAATCGGTCTCGCTGATCATTTTTCTTTTTAAAATAATGCCTTCAAAACGGAAATAAACTGCTTTATGCTTCATTAAACGAAGGTACAAATCCTGATCAAACTGTACTTCCCTGTGGAAACCATACTCTTTTCCATAATGCGCACATAATTTTTCAACCTGAATTTTATATTCATTTCCCATGAAAAAACGGGATGCTTTCACACGTTTTCCGTCGATTCTCATGTAATTCAGGCAATTGTTTTCGATGTCTTCATCGGTTAAACTCTCATCATTGAAAGGATTGAGAGAAATACTCCAGGTACCTGTTGAAAGCAGCAAGAACGGTTCTTTTTTGCTTAAAATATAAGGCAAGAGTGCCGAAGAACTGTCGTGGATTCCAACCCCGATTTTAATTTTCTTATTTCTGTATGAGGTATTAATGCTTGCTGAAGTCGGCACAATCGGCGGTAACAAAGCATCGATCTCTTCTTCGTACACCCAATCATGGTAATCTGCTTTATCGTAATCCCATAAATTGGTGTGACAGCCGATTGATGTAAATTCGGAGACACAGATTCCGGTAAACAGGTAGGATAAATATTGTGGTAAATGAAGACTGTACCGGATTTTTTTGAAAACTTCCGGATGTTTATATTTCAACCAGAAAAGCTGTAATCCGGAATTCAGCATTCCTGCCTGCGGAGAGGCTGTTTCACGGGCAATTTTAAGTTTACTGCCGTGTTTTTTATAGAATAAATCCAAGATTTCTTCATCCATCGGTTTGGTGTAATTGTACAATGGTGTGAGAACATTTCCTTTCTGGTCCAGATGTACAAAACTTGCCCCGTATGTAGAGAAATTGATGGCTTTTACTTCAAAATTTTCATCATCAAGAATAGTATTGAAATTATCTTTGATCCAGTTTTGGAGTGCAGCCAGATCTTCCGTTGGATAGCCATCTTCATCAGTTGTGAGCGGTAATTCGGTATATTCCCGGACAACTTCTTTGTAATTTTTATCAAACAGAAAGAATTTTTTATTGGTTTTTCCAATATCAAATACAATGGTTACTTTCTTTTTTTTAGACATTTTCAAGGATGATTATTTTGGTCATTGCGAATGACTTTTAAACGCAAAGTCCGCAAAGAGTTTTTTTAATACTATATGTTTTTAAGTTCGCAAAGGCGTCTTACTTAGCAAAGAGCACAAAAGAATGTACTGTATATTCTGTAAATTCAATTGTGTTATTTTTTATTTATAACTTTTTTAAGCAAAGGTCATTTTGTCATTGCGAGGAGCGACCAAGCAATCTTTTTAATTAAATACTTTCTTTTATTTAAACGCAAAGCCCGCAAAGATTTTTTTTTAAATACTATACGTTTTTTAAGTTCGCAAAGGCGTTCTACTTAGCAAAGATCACGAAAGAATGTACTATATATTCTGTAAATTCAATTGTGTTATTTTTTATTTATAACTTTTTTAAGCAAAGATTATTCTGTCATTGCGAGGAGCGACCAAGCAATCTTTTTAATTAAGCACTTTCTTTTATTTAAACGCAAAGCCCGCAAAGAGTTTTTTTAATACTATACGTTTTTTAAGTTCGCAAAGGCGTCTTACTTAGCAAAGAGCACAAAAGAATGTACTGTATATTCTGTAAATTCATAATGTATTTTGTTAAATATTCAATTACATTAATAATTAACACCATTAAGGAGTGTTCAGATATTAAGATCATTAAGAAAAAATCCACTAATTCTTCAAGCATATTGCTTAAACCCCAATAATCTAAACACTTTCAACCTTAATGATAAAAATATAAGGATACATATAATTAAAAACTTTCGATTGCACTTGAAAGTTCAAATTATCAAATTAAAACAGGTTATAATCCTGTAGCTTTTACATTCAGGCCTCTTTCGGAAATTAAATTTTCTCTCACTTTAAGATTTCTGTAAGCCGAAATAGGATCAATCGCTGCGCCTGTCTGTAATCTTGCAGCTTTTAATAAAGGACGAACATCCGTTCTGTATGCATTTTGTAAAATTTCCTGTGCACGAACCACATCGTTATTCAGCTGCGCATCTTTCAATGCTTTCTGATCTACTAAAAGTGCCTGAGCATACGCGATCAAAATCGCTTCCAGTGACTGAATAAGGTCTTCCAACGGATCTTTAATATTGTGGCTTGCATCAATCATCCAAGCCGGATACGGATTCTGCGGATTGTTTTCCATCCCGTATACCAATTCATTGAAAATCAGGAATAATGCATAAGGTTTGATAGACCCTACTGTTAAATCATCATCGCCATATTTACTGTCGTTGAAATGGAATCCACCTAATTTTCCTTTATACATTAACGTAGCAACAATCTGCTCTATATTTGAATTGGGCAAATGATGACCAAGATCAACCAAAGTATAAGCTCTTTCTCCACAAGCATTGGCCAACATGAAAGACGTTCCCCAATCCTGAATGGTTGTTGAATAGAAATTCGGTTCATAAGGTTTATATTCGATGAACAGTTTCCAGTCTTCCGGCATTCCTGCATAAATTTCTTTTAAACTTTGCTCTGTTTTCGACAAAGCGGTCTGGAAATTTAACTGTCCCGGGAAGCTTGCGCCGTCTGCCAACCAAACCGTTAAGCTTTTTGAACCTAATTCTTCACCAATGCGGATTACTTCTTTATTGTGTTCAACGGCATAGGCTCTTACCTCTTCATTCGCTGCATTCAAAGAGCCGAATTTGTAGGATTGTTTTGCTCCCGGCTGATCCTGAAACGTATTGGAATTCATTGCATCGAAAACTAATCCGTGAGCTATTGCTTTTTCTTTAATCGCTTTTATATCACCAGGAATATCCCAGGGAATGTGAAGCGAAACTGCTCCTGCGGAGTGTGTTAAAGCATGAATCAATCCAACATCATCTAATTTCTGCTCTAATGTTGCCGGCTCTCCACCGTAAGAAAATCTTCCAAAACGTGTTCCGCCTGCTCCCAAAGCCCAACTTGGAATGGCTACCTGAAAATCGGCAATTTTTTTGACAATTTCAGAAACATTCGCTCCTGATTTCGTGAGTTTATCTGATAAATAGTCAAAGTCTGAATTGAAATTTGCGGTTTCACTTTTATTATACTGTTCTATACTTTCTTTGTTTATAATCATATTCTGATTTATTTTTTACAGAATTATATTTATTATGCACAGGACTTGCATCCTGTGCTATTGTAGGTCGCCACTTCGTGGCTCTGGTTGAGGAAATTTATTTTCAAATTCATTTAACATAATAATATCAAACTTACGATTTAAAATAAATTCTTTCAGGATTGATACAAAAAATTATCTTGGGAAAGCATTAGCCATTCCGCCATCTACATTGATGATGTTTCCTGTGCTTTTATCTAAAATGGCAACACAAGCGAAAACTCCGTTGGCAATGTCTTCCGGAAGAATGATTTCATTTAAAAGATTTCTTTTGGCGTAAAATGCCGGAAGTTCTTCCACCGTGATTCCATTGGCTTTTGCACGGCCTTCTGCCCATTCTCCTTCCCAGATTTTGCTTCCTACAATTACACCGTCCGGATTTACAACATTTACCCTGATCTTATCTGCAGCCAGTTCTGCAGCCAACAGTCTAGTCATATGTTGCTGAGCCGCTTTTGCAGTTCCGTACGCTACATTATTCGGTCCCGCAACGAGTCCGTTTTTGCTTGCAATATTGACGATATCTCCGCCCAGATTCTGTTTTTTCATGATCTCGGTTCCGATTTTTGACAATAAAAACTGCCCTTTCACCAAAACATTTTCAAGAAGATCCCAATCATTTAAAGTAGTTTCTTCCAGCGACTTTGAAATGGCCAGTCCGGCAGAATGAATGATGATATCTACTCCACCGAATGCCAAAACGGTTTCTTTGAATGCATCGGCAATCGCTTCATCACTCGTTACATCACACTGAACGGCAATTGCCTGGTCTTTGCTGTATTTTGAAATAGCCGATTGTACGGCTTCTGTATTCAAATCCGTATACACAACAACTGCACCTTCAGCAATCATTTTATCGGCAATGGCCTGCCCTATTCCGCCTCCTGCTCCCGTAACTATGGCAACTTTTCTTGACAAAGGCTTCTCCTTCGGCATTCTCTGAAGTTTAGCCTCTTCCAGCAGCCAGTATTCGATATCGAAAGCTTCCTGTCTTGGTAATGAGGTGTATTCAGAAATAGCTTCTGCACCGCGCATTACATTGATGGCGTTGACATAAAATTCACTGGCCACACGCGTAGTCTGCTTATCTTTTGAAAAGCTGAACATTCCCACTCCCGGATAAATGATGATCACCGGATTCGGGTCTCGCATTGCAGGGCTGTTCGGATGTTTACAGGTTTCGTAATATTCTTTATATTCCTGTCGGTATTGTTCGAAAAGCGGAGTTAATTTTTCCAAAACAGCTTTAGAATCAGTAAGATCTTCGTTTTTACCTAAAGTGAGCACCAACGGCTGAATTTTCGTTCTCAGAAAGTGATCCGGGCATGAAGTTCCCAGCGGAGCCAGTCTTTCAAGATCATTGCTATTGATGAATTCCAGAACAGTATCACTGTCAGTAAAATGGCCAACCATCCTGTTTTCTGAAGAAGCCAGACCTCTCAACAACGGCATAATCTGCGCCGCTTTATTCTTACGTTCGTCCGCAGGCAGAGATTCTATTTTTTGTCCGCCAAAAACCTGTCCTTTTTCTTCAATTTTTTTAGCAATATATTCTGAAGCCGTTTCGATAACTTCCAGGCTGTTAATATAACACTCGTAGGAAGTATCTCCCCAGGTAAATAATCCATGACTACCTAAAACAATCCCCCTGATTCCCGGATTATCGTTTAAACATTTTTCCAGCTGCAAACCCAGGTCGAAGCCCGGCCTTTGCCATGGCACCCATCCCATTGTATCACCCCAGATTTCTTTGGTGATAGCTTCACTGTCTTTTGCTGCAGCGACTGCAATTAATGCATCAGGATGAAGGTGGTCTATATGTCTGAATGGAAGAAGTCCATGAAGAGGTGTATCGATGGATGGCGCTTTACTGTCCAGATCGTAGATGCAGTGATCAAATAATCCTACCATTCTGTCTTCATCTTCCAGACCTTCGTAAACATTTTTAAGGTTTCTCAACCTTTCAGTATATAAACCCGCAATTCCTTTTCTTGTTAAAGTCCCGATATCGCCTCCGGAACCTTTCACCCACATTACTTCAACTTCTTCATTGGTTAAAGGATCTTTTTCTATGGTTTTACAGCTTGTATTTCCTCCTCCGTAGTTGGTGATTCTTAAGTCTGCTCCCAGAATATTTGAACGGTATAAAAATAAGGCTACCTGGTCATCTCCAAAAGATGCTGCTTTTTCATCATCCCACAAATAGTTTACGTATCTAAATGTTTTTAGTTTTTCCATTGTCTTTACTTATATTTCTAAATTCTCACCCAAAATTAGATTGTTCTGTTTTGTACAGCATCCCGTACTATACTGCTAAATGCTTTATGTAAAAATAAATTAACACGTTACTTTTAATTCAGCTTAGTATGGTTTATTTCAATCTGATCCGGATGAATCATAATTAATATTTTGTGATCTATATTTTAAAAAATAAACATCAAGAAATCTAGAACTTCTCAATGTTTATGCTGAATGAGTTTAGTTTAATTAATATCCGGGCAACTGAGTCAAATTAGGATTATCAACCAAAGGATGTCCTGCAGAAGCTGCTGCGAAAGGCAATAGCTCTGTTTTATTAGGTACAAATCCATAGAAGAGACCGTCTCCGCCTCCTTCAATCCAGTTCGGATAAGTGCCTCCGTTTTCAGCGGAACCTGTAGGTTTGGTATAGATAATATTCCCGATCTGCAATGCATTAAATCCTTCAACAAATCCTACCGCTTTTCTGGCATTTCCGTTAAATGTACTTGTGTAAGCCTGGAACATATTTACAGGATACCATTTGTCTTCAGCCGCTGAAGTTTGTCCGTTTGCCAGTGCAATACTCTTTAGAGTCGTCTGATAAGCGGCATACCCTGAAGAATTGGTAGGAACCGCCTGAACCGCAGCAATTTCTGCCGGATTTGTTAAATCTATATAGGTAACTGCCAGGAACGGATCTCCGTAAACCTGTGCATTTTTATGAAATTTATACAATCTGTACACCGGGGTCGATGCAAACTGTCCTGTACGGTCCGAAAGATTTTTCATTGCCTGTTTTGTCGCATTAATTTCGCTGGCGATGCGGTTCATTCTTATTAAGTCTGTACGAAGCATAAATTCATCGGAAAACTCCCACTTCCGCTCCTGAACAATAGCATCCTGAAACGCCTGCTGACCGCTTGGTATTGGCAATGGGCCTATTCCGGCACGGTTTCTCACCTGTTGCAAAGCAGCAGTTCCTGCGGCTGTAGGACCTCCGTTCAGATAGTTTTGAGTTTCTGCATACATCAGCAATACATCAGCATATCTTATGATCGGAATATTGAGGTTACGTGCGTCGGCCGCCTGTGGCTCCACACACCAGCTTATTCTGAATTTACCCGGCATAATACAGGAATAAGTAGTTCCCACATCCACCCAGGTGTCTGATGCAGCACCTGTTTTCAGAAAATAAATACTGTAAGAAGTACATGCGACATCCCTGCGTTTATCTGCCTGATTAAAAGACAAATAATAGGTTGGCAATATGAACTGTAAAGCTTTTCTGGATCCATATGTACCCCCTCTGGAACCCGGATGTGCATAAACACCAAATGCAGAGTTGGTATTCGGACCATATTCGGCGATATGCCAAAGCATCTCCTGATTTACGGCTGCAAAGTTTCTTCTGTCAAAATTGAACCATAAGGCTTCGAAACCACTTTTTCCTCCCTGAGCCTGCACCAGGCTGTTGGTACCTGCATTAATTACAGAAGCTGCTGCTGCATCTGCAATCTGGTAAAGCTGCTGAACTCTGCTGTTATCAGGGCGACGGGACATCGTACCGGCAGATCCTGTATTCAGATCCCAACGAAGAGAATATCCCGCGGCATACAATGCAATTCTTGCTAAAAGTGCATTAGCAGACTGTTTGTTCAGTCTTTCCGGAGTTCCGTTTGAACCCGGCAAATTGTTTACCGATTCCTGAATATCAGCAATGATGCGATCGTAAATTCCGTCTCTTGGAGAACGTTTCGGATAAAATGTATTCTGATCATTAGGATCTGCATCTTCAAGGGGGATCCAAATAGCAGGCACATCTCCGTAAACGCGTATTAAGTTATGATAACAAAATGCACGAATTGCTTTCGCTTCTGCCAATAAGGCATCACGCTTTGTGCTTGCAGGCATGGTCGGTAATCTGCTAATGGCAATATTAGCCCTTTCAATAATAGCATACATGGCAGCATAAATTCCTGTAACGGTATTTGGAGTATAGGCATCGTACTGATAGTTGCAGATATTGTACTTGGAATTGTTGGTTGAGCCGTCTTCCGCAGAGTGGGTTACGGTATCTCCGGCACCGAGCTGATAAAACATTTCAGTAGGAACAAGCCCTCTGTAAAGTCCCTGGACAAAAGCATCTGCGGTTTCTATATTGTCAAATACCGATTCTGTATTGGATGAATTATAAGCAGGCTGATCCAAAAAATCATCACTGCAGGAATTGATACTGACGCTGCCGGCTAAAATTGCCGGAATGATAATCAGCGTTTTTAAAAGATTTTTTTTATTATATCTGTTTTTCATGATGTAATCGTTTGCATTTAGAAAGTTAAATTAATACCAAGAACGTAACTTCTTGAACGTGGGTATGAAGAGCTGTCGTATCCCGGCGTAACCGTAACACCGCTGGCCGCAGAAACTTCCGGATCATAGCCTGAATACCCCGTAATTGTTGCTAAGTTATTAACGGTAAAATAGATACGTGCATTGGTAAGTTTCACATGGCTTAAAAATTCTCTCGGGAATGAGTACCCCAGCGTTACCATAGCAATTCTTAAATAAGAACCATCTTCCACATAATACGATGACGGATAAGTAATATATCCTGAGTTGGTAGTATTTAAGCTCCAAAGACGGGATTCCTCATCAGGATTCAGTTCTTTTAATCGTGCAAGATTTGTAGTGGCCTGACCGGTATTAGGATCAATAATACGATAATAATTATCTCCGAATTCCGAAGGCGTATTCTGGAACAGAGCATAAGGGCTCAAACTATGCTTGGTAGCATTGTAAATATCACCCCCTACACTAAATTTTAAGAATACTGCAAGATCAAAACCTTTATACGAAAAATTATTGCTGATCCCTCCGATAAAATCCGGTGTTCCATTTCCTATTTTTACCAGTTTTCTTGTAAACTGATCTCCGGCCTCATTATCTGCTGCAAATTTAATATCTCCGGGTTTAGGAGTTCCGGAAGCCGGTTTTACAACTCCTGGTTTTAATGTTAATGATCCGTTGGATTCCTGGATAAAATCGTCGGTCGTATAAATTCCCTGATAAACATATCCATACATATCTCCCAGTTCTTCCCCAACTGTAGCGTAATATGTAACCATACCCGCCCTGTTGCTGCCGACACTGAAGTTTCTGAATTGTCTTCCTTCATCCAGTGATAATACTTTTGATTTATTGAACCCAACATTAGCATCTGTAGACCATCTGAAATCACCGGACTTTACATTGATTGAGTTTAAAGTGAATTCCATACCGGTATTTTTCATGGAACCGATATTTTTAAACTGTCTCGCATATCCCGTAGATGCAGGCAATACAGTTTCCAGCAACATGCCGGTTACATTGTTGTTGTACCATTCTGAGGTTAATTTAATCCTGTTATTAAACAAGGCTAAATCTACCCCGATATTGGTGGATCTCATTTCCTCCCACTGAACCATACGATTTCCCAGAACACTGCTTGTTACCAGAGCAAGATTTCCTACCGTATTATTCAGAGGATAATCTGTTCCCACAACATTGGTTCTGAAAACATTATCCGGAATACTGTTATTACCAACGATGCCGTATTCAAACCTGAATTTAAGATCATTAACATAATTTTCGATTTTGGAGTTTTTCCAGAAACCTTCTTCTGAAACTCTCCATGCAGCAGCTACAGAAGGAAATACACCCCATTTATTATCCGGTCCGAATTTTGAAGATCCGTCACGGCGCACCGTACCGGTAAGAAGGTAACGATTATCATAATTATAATTTACTCTTGCAAAATAGGAAAGCAGGCTGAATGATGATCTGTCCGTACTTTTATCCGCAACAGTCGCATTGGATATATCATCCAGTCCATAATTTAAAATAGATGGAAATCTTACTAGCCTCATGCTGTTGCTCTCACTTTCCTGATAGATGATTTCATTCCCGATCAAACCGGTGATTTTATGTTTCTCGCCTAACGTTTTATTATATGTCAATGTATTGGTGATCTGATATCGGTATGCCTCAGAATTCCCGATACTTCCGTTAATACCGGTATTGACAGGATCTGTAAGGTACGCACGGGAATTTTTATCTGAAAAAGCAGTGGCTTTTGTATTGGTCCAGTTATAAGATCCTGCCGTTCTGAATGTAAAATCTTTCAGGAAATCAAATTCCAGACCCACATTGGCAAGGAAGGTTCTTACCCTTCTGTTCTGCGTAGATGCTGCCGTTTCGATATACGGATTTTCCGTGTCGAAACCTGAATCCAATGCTGAAAAATCAGGAAAAGTCTGCGTATTGAATAACTGATCCTGGCTAAATAATGTTCCTCCTGTGATAGGCTGGAGCAATATTTTTTTCATTCCCGAATAGGCTCCGCCACCATTAGTGGAATTTGAATTAAACATGGAACTGAAATCCAACCTTATTCCTTTGTACAGTTCTGAATTGACATTAGCACGTAAAGAGTTTCTGGTTTCACTGAAATTCTGCAGCAAACCATCCTGCTTATTATAATTATAACTGATGAACGTCTGCGTCTTATCACTACCTGCCGAAACACTCACGTTATGGTTTTGGGTAACTCCCGTCCCCCCAAGCATTCTTTCCTGCCAGTCCAGTGCAGGTGCAGATGCGTAGCGGTTGTTGATCCTGGCAAATGCACCAGTGTAAAATCCGGGAGAGTCTGTTCCTAAACTGTTATCAAAAACATTGCTCCACTGAGTGGTTTTTCCCTGGAGCTGTGCCATTTCATACTGATATTTCACAAACTGTTCAGAATTTGAAACCATGTCCAGCTTCTTTGACAGCATATCGAAAGACATGAATGAATTGTAGTTGATGGTAATTCTTCCTTTTTTTCCGGTTTTAGTTTTAATAACAATAATACCGTTTGAACCTCTTGCACCGTAAATTGCAATGGCGGAAGCACCTTTCAGTACATCAATACTTTCAATATCGTTGGGATTAATAATATTAAGCGCGTTGTCCAGCTGGAAACCGTCTACAATATAAAGAGGCTCCGTTCCCTGGGTAATGGAAGCACCACCACGAACGGTAACATTTGCTCCTGCTCCGGGTGCACCACCTGCCGTAACAATATTTAATCCTGCTGCCCTGCCCTGTAATGCCTGTAAAGCATTCATTGCCGGTGTTGCCGCCAGATCTTTTGCAGAAACTGAAGATACCGATCCTGTAAGATCTGATTTTTTAACTTTACCATAACCAATAACGACCACCTCCTCAATATCTTTAGTCTTTTCTTTCACAGTGTCATTTACTGCCTTTTGCCCGAACATAAAGCCAGATGCAAGCAAAAATAGCGGTGCAATAAGTGGCTTAAAATTCTTCTGTTTGATTTTAATAGACATATATTAATTTTTACATCACCAAAATACATCCTTAGAAATATTCAGCCATCCTGCAATATCCTGTATTAAAATATTCATTATTTAAGTTAATTAAATATCAATTTTATAATTAAAATCAATTAAATATAAAAATTTAGTCACAATTAAATGAATTAAAATAAAAATTCGCAATAAATAAATTTCAAGATAAATCAAACACCTTCTCCCGAAATTATACACATAGCATAAAAAAAGGTGCTGAAAAATCAACACCTAAGAGAAATTAAACTATATAAACTGTATGAAATAATACCGTGGTAAAGCTTTATTAGCGCAAGGAATTTCCGTATCCTACGATAAGAATAGAGATAAACATAACAATCATCCCAACCACAATAGTAGAAATTGTTTTTTTGGAAACCCCTTTCCATTCTTTAATGACCACTCCCCAGAGATTGGCGATCAAGATGATAAACGCCATGTGTAAAATCCATGAGCTCGGACCGTTCCCCATTTTACTTTCACCCATTCCGTAAAAGAAAAACTGTAAGAACCACATGGTCCCTGCCAATGCGCAGAAAAGAATATTTTTTGCAACAGGCACATTTTTTTTAGTGTAATCTGAATAAGATTTATTTTTAAATGAAAGATAAAGGCAGCCCAAAAGATTGGAAGCCATACCGCCCCAAAGGACAACAATATAGGTTACATTATTCTGGAACAGAAATTCTCCCTGACCGGGATTTGCAGCTTTCCATGCTTCGTTGGCTACCATCGCCATAGGTTTTCCGGCTTCAAGTCCGAAATTGAAACAGGCGCTCAAAACTCCGGAAATGATAGCCACCGTAAGTCCAAGTCCGAATTTATACTCGGTTTTTACCGATGTACCGTGAGGATCTTTAGATTCTTTCTGAAGCTCTTTATCTTTCATAACACCGGCCTTTCCGCTGATGATAATTCCGATAACGCATACAAAAAGTCCCAGAAGGACCATTATTCCCCATGTGCTTGAAATCATCAGTCCGATATTGTCCTTTCCTTCGTGAGGCGAAAATTCGTAAAAAATGGAAGGAACAAGCGAACCGATCACCATGGTAAGCCCCAGCATGATACTGCTTCCCAGGGCAACCCCTAAGTACCTGACTCCTAAACCGTACATGAAGCCACCGATTCCCCACAACGCTCCGAACAAAAAGGTTAATCCTAAAATTGATGAACTTTCATTCTGAATAATTTCCCAAAAATCCGGAATAGTAAGATAGGCAGCCAGCGGCGGAACAATAATCCATGAAAAGACACCTCCTATTAACCAAAATGTTTCCCATTGCCAGCCTTTAACTTTTTTATAGGGCAAATAAAAACTTCCCGAAGAAAAACCTCCTAAAAAATGAAAAATAACTCCTAATAATGCGTTCATAATTTTATCGTTCGATTGAGTCTGAAAATTAACAAGATGTAATCGATCGCGCATCTTGTAGTGTCATGTAAATAAATGTGATTCTGGATTGAAAAGGCAAATTTAAAATTTCTAAACTATAAATAAATATAATTATAGTATACATTTAAACGTAAAACCCATGTTGTAAGCATCTGTTAAAGGTTTCAATCAAATAAAAATTCGAAAACAAAAGCCTTTTATTATTTTAATTGATACACTTCACTTGCAGCCAGCAATAGACAACCAAGGCCATAATCTTCAAAATCAGGTTCTTTGCTCACGGAAAGTGGCTGTCCATCTTTCGGTTCTTTTCCGGTACCCTGAACCCAACCCAAAAATCCGCTGGGCTGAACAGAATCTTTCACAATGGCATTCCAGGCTTTGATTACAACCGGCAGATATGTCTTTTTATCAATCAGACCTTTGTTGATTCCATAGGCCATTCCATATACGAACAATGCAGTTCCCGTCATTTCCTTACCACCGAAATTTGTGGGATCGTGAAGGCTTACATTCCAGAAACCATCTTCTCTCTGGATGGAAACCAAAGCCGATAACAAATCTTTATAATCCTGCAGATATTCCTGATAATGCGCATCCGACTTGGGTGTATCTTCCAAAGTTCTCGCAAGTGCGGCTACTACCCAGCCGTTTCCGCGGCTCCAGTAGCAGTCTTCGCCGTTCGGTTCTTTATATGGCGGAACAAAGCTTTTATCTCTCCACCAGAGTTTATCTTTTGCGTTGTAGAGGCCGTTTCCTCCGTGCTTATATTTGGTGAAAGCGTACATTTCGTAATTCTTGTCAAAATACTTTTTGTCGCCGGTGATTCCTCCCAATTTTGTAAAAATCGGCATTCCCATTTGTAAAGCGTCAATCCACCACCAATCATCCGACTTCCCGGAAGCAATCATACTGTCCATCGACATCTTTACATATTTAATTCTTTCCGGATGCTTTTTTCCATCGATCTCATAAAGATCAAGATAGGTCTGTCCGCACGCCTGGTTATCAGCATTTCTTGTAAATGTTCCGCGCATCATATCCCAATTGTGTTTTTGCGACCAATCCAAAGCGTAGTCATAATATTCTTTCTTCGGATCGATTTTGTACAATGCCATCAGTCCTTCATAATATACCGCTCTAGTCCATAGATTGCTCGGCCAGACTTTTTTCCCGACAATTTCTTTTCCCGGATCCGGCCATTTTTTCATAAAGTATTGATTGGCTCGTTCTGCAACTTCCAGAACTTCTTTTTTATTTGGAAGATCTGCATTTGCTGTATTTTTCTTTTGAACCGAACAGGAAGTCATTCCTGCGATGATCAGTGCAAAAATGCCTGCTGTTAATAGTCTTTTCATTTTATATTTAAATTTAATTATCAATCTTAGGTTTTACAACATAAACATTAGGTTTTGGAACTTCTTTCACCGATTCATCCAAATAATAATCGGTGTGTGGAGGCTGATTGTACCCCACATTTTGCCAAACGATACTCAATCGGTATTGCGGATTGTGCATTAAAGTGTACAATCTGTGTTTTGTCGGAATGGTCGTGCTGAAAATTCTCAATTCCTGATTATCTGCAGTTCTGTAAATCACTTCTTCTCGCCAGTCTCCGAATAAATCGGCAACCAGAGCCGGATTTTTCTTTGTTCCGTTATTGGATTCGCACTGAAAATCTTTAGCATCAAAAATCAGGTTTGACTTTTCATTTTCCCAGTCCCATTTGGAAACAACAGTTCCGTCTAAAATTTCACTTAAAAAATCATCATCCCAATAAATCCCCATATTCACTGCCGGATTTTTATCACTGATTTTCTTTCCCTTTGCACTATAAACGCCTTTCAGTCCTGCACCGGCCGCCCAACATTCGGAACCTTCATAACGAGTGTCGATATTTAAAGACAAACCTCTTCCCGGACCCTGGAATTTACTCGCCTGACTGTACACGGTTGACGGCAATTTCCAAAGCACTTTTCCTGTTTTTCCATCCCTGAAGTGCGCTCCCGCATCATCAAAACGTTCCTGAATATCAAAAATTTCCAATCCCGGATTAGATGGGTCTAAATCTCCAACGTGCAAAGCATCGCCGTGACCGAAGCCTGTACTGTTCAACACTTTTCCGTCATCATCAACCGTCATTGCTCCGAAAACGATTTCATCCTTTCCGTCATTATCGACATCGGCAATTGTTAAGTTATGATTTCCCTGTCCGCGGTATTGTTTGTTTTCTTCTGAACTTTCGGTATCGAAAAGCCACCGAAGACTCAGTTTTTTGTCTTTAAAATCCCAGGCTGCAATCGCTGTTCTGGTGTAATAGCCTCGTGACATAATCACACTCGGAGTCTTCCCATCGAGATAAGCAACAGCTCCCAAAAACCGATCGATACGGTTTCCTTTGGCATCGCCCCAGGTTTCGGTCATTTGTTCGGCAGTTGGATTTAAACTTCCTGCAAATCTTGGAACCTGATAATTGACGGTATGAATTTCTTCTCCTGTTTGCCCATCGAAAACCGTCAGAAATTCGGGTCCGGAAAGAATTATTCCGTTTTCGTTAACGTAATTTTTCGTTGGGTCGCCAATGAATTTTCCTTTTCCGTCTTTGCTTCCGTCGGCAGTTTTCATTACGATTTCCGCTTTTCCGTCCTGATCTAAATCATAAACTAAAAACTGCGTGTAATGCGCTCCTTCCCTGATATTTTTGCCTAAATTAATCTCCCACAGAAACTTTCCATTCAGTTTGTAAGCCTGAATAACCGGTGGGTCAGTTTCTCCTTTCTGGCTGTTATCGTGCGATCTTCCGGTTTGATGAAGGATGATTTCATATTCGCCATCGCCATCCAAATCAGCCACTGAAGCGTCATTCGGCGTGTAACCTTGAGGTGTTTTCAGTGGAATTGAAAAATAAGGTTTTTGATTCGCCGTATATTCCGCAAAATCCTGGTCAACGTCTTGGTGTTGCGTATTTGATTTTACGAAGTAGGTATAGTTTTTTCCTTTGTTAGCGGTTTTATCTAAAAAATTGGTTTCGCTGAGCAAAGGTTTATCATTCAGTTTTTTGGTCTGATTTTTTTCTGTGCGATACAAATCGAAATGCGTGTTCTGAGCTTCCGTTCCCAATAATCGCCAACTTATAAAAATTCCTGATTCCGCTGGAATGGCAACGATTCCTCTTTTCAGGTATTCCATTTGTCTTTGCGCGAAAAAAACTTGCGAAAGAAAAATGGCGGATGTAAAGAATATGCATTTGATTTTCATAAATCTTGTTTTAATAAGTTAGCAGAATGCTTTATAATATTTGCTCGATGTCATTCTAAACATAGACTGAAAGTCTACGAACGAAGTTCAAAAATGCAGTGAAGAATCTCAATTTATCTGGTAAGATTCTTCCTTCGTCAGAATGACAAACGTTCTATCAATAACATTTAAACGTTGAATTGCACGCAGCACGACTTGAGCGGAAATCGTCATTGCGAGGAACGAAGCAATCCGCTGAAATTGCAAACTGCTTGAGCAGATTGCTTCGTCGTTCCCTCGTAATGACATCACTCGAATTTAATCGATTGCACAACTTTGGTTATTTTTTTGAAATCTGCTTCAATAACCATTTTACCCATTCTTCGGTTCCTTCATAATTCGAAAAATCTTCAGTTAGTTTTTTTCCGTCAATGTATTCGTTATAACACCAAGGATCACCTAAAGCGAAGACAGTTCCTTTTCCTACTTTCGCAATGGCACCAATCACTTGGTTCTCAGCATACAAAAATGGCTTTGCAGGTGCTTTTACTGAAATAGTACTCACTTCTTTCATATATAATTTAAGTTCCGAAAATACTTCATTTCCCGGTTTTACGTACACTGCACCTTTCTCAAATTCTCTGCCTTTCAGCCTGTTAATACTGTCATCATTAAAATGAATCCCGAATTTCTCTGCCAGTTTGTTGAAATGTTCAAACTCAGAGTTGCCATTGTCGTTGCTTAACAGAACGAGAACACCTCCGTTTTTCACCCATTTTTCCAGGTTTTTTATTGTTTTAGCATCCATTAGGTTGGCTTTTCCGCCGTACGCTTCCTTGTCGATATCGGGGTCAACAATGATGTAAATGTTAGCATTTTTTAAATCATTTTTTGAAGGAGCTGTTGTTAATGTGCTGATTTCTGCGTCTTGCTTTTGGAAAAGTTCGCCCAACATAGAAAAGCCCCCATTGGTTGTATCATTCCACGTATAATGCCACGATTCCAAAACTTTGGTTTCTTTATTTTCTCTTTTTTCGTTGTTGAAAAAGTTGTCCAGAACAACTTTTGGTTTGTTTTGAGCATTAGAAAATCCGAATGTGAGGAGCGTTCCTAATGCCAATGTTTTTACTATGATTTGTCTCATAATTTATTTTAATATTTAATTTAACCTGTTTCTCTATAATTTTTTAACGCAAAGTCCGCAAAGTTTTTTTAACTACTAACTGTTTTTAAGTTCGCAAGGGCGTAAACTCAGCTAAGAACACAAAGATTGTTAATTGCAGGATGTCATTAAAATTATTTTGAGAAATATACAGGAATTAATTGAATTTCGCCATCTAAACCTGAAGGTTGTACTTTCCAATTCGAAGCGTCGAACGGTTTGTAATCGATGTTGACAAAATTAATTTCATGGTAATTTCGCCACGGGATTTTATTCTGATCCATATAGCGGATACGGTTCGCCATCAGGTTTGAAACTTCAATCTGAATGGTATTTTTCCCTTTTTTTAAATATTTTCCAACATTGATTTCAAACGGATTGCTCCAGACAATTCCAGCTTCCTGTCCGTTGACAAGCACTTTTACGCTTTCGTAGAGTTTATCAAATTTCAATTGATAATCGTCTGCTTCTTTCTTTTTTAAATTTAAAGTTGTCGTGTAAATTCCTGTTCCTGAAAAACTTTGCGTTGAAGCATCTTCCGTGAAATTCGTCCAAGGCTGGAGTTTCGTTAAAATTCTTGATTTCGGAAGTTCGGGTCCACCTTCTTTGAACGTCAGTTGCCAAGGTTGGTTTAAAACAATCGGAGCATCAGTTTTTTCAATATATTTCCATTTTGCAATTGAGTTATCTGGCGTTTCTGATGCTTTTATAATTAAAGATTCTCCGGATTTCAACTGAACTTTGACTGAATTATTCCGGGTTTCAGCAATGCCGAAATCTTCATTTTCCGGATTCATCAAAACGACCTGTTTCCCGATATAATTTACGGGAATATTTTGATTGATTTCTTTTGAAGTGTGATTGACGACGTAATAAAATTTCCCGCCATCAAACTGTCTTCTGACAAATTTCAATCCTGTATCGGTTAATTTTTCTCTTTCGATTTTTAAGAATTCTAAAGCTTTTTCAACATCAGAACTCAACACAAGCTTTCCTTTTCCGAATGTTGCCGATTTTAAATTTTCGTTTTGCTGGAAAGGAATTTGATTCCATAAAGACTGTAATACATTTCTTCTTTTCTCAAATTCAAAAAATCCCGGAACATCTTTTGGCTCACTTTGAAAAATCACACAAGCGCCGTTTTGAGCTAAGTTTAAAATATTTTTTAACGTTGATTCAGAGAAATAATTCAATTGAGGAATAATTAATACCTTGTAAGAACCTCCATTTTTTGAAACCTGAATATTCTGATTTTCAAATTTCGCTTCGGAAATCATTTTATCCGAAATCATATCCAGAGAATAACCGGATTTCCCTAATTTTTCGAGGTTTTCATAAAATACAGTCGGATGCAGCCACTTTTCAATATTATGAATTTTGAACGCCATATCTTTTCCTTTCGGACTCGCCCATTGGTCGTAAACCGGCCAGTACATCAGGATTTCATTGTCTGATTTGCCGCTTTGCAGAACAGACTGCGTTCTTTCGATATAAGAATTTAATCCTTTAATATCTGGCCACAAACTGTTTTCAGGAACGAAATTCGTCGAAGCATAAAACAACCACCCCGGAAACTGAACATCAGCCGGCGTATACGTTGTTCCGTGATAAAAAATATGGTTGATCCCTGATAAAAAAATCTGTTCAGCTTCCGGTTTTACCTGTGACCAGGATGTTTTGAAATGTTCCGTCAACCAGGTGAAAGATTCGTTGGAAATCAGAGGTTTTCCTGTAATATTGGCTGCTGAAGATGCAAATTTCAACATATTAATATCTGGAACTTCCTTTGTATTGATATCTTCCAGATTTCTTTTCAAACCCTGAATATCAAATTTTGTGCTTCCGAAAGTCTCAGATTCCGGAATATCAACTGCAGCATATAAATCCAACAAATTTCCCGGCGAACCGTGCGCCTGATTGGTATTTCTAGAGTTTTTGGAATGTGCCCAATTCGTAAAATTTTCAGCGAAATTATGCAGAATCAGCTCACTCATCGTTTCGCGGTAATCGGATTTTATTCTTCCGGCGATTTCGTTTTCCTCATTTCCAACCAAATATTTGATGTAAGGACTTAAATCATACCCTCTTCTTTTCTTAAATTCTTCTTTAAAATTTGCCGTCCAGTCTGCCCCATAAACCTCATAGCTGTCATTGAAAAACGAACGGATTCCATAGTTTGAATTTCCAAAAGCCTTATCGAAAGTTTTCAGATAATCTTTGGTTGCATTAGGCGAAAAATGGTTTAAAGTATAGCCATCACCACCCGGAGCAGCACGTTTTACTTTCTGCAAAGTCTTGCCTGCAAAAACTGCGTAGATTGTCCATTTTACTGCGCTTGGTTTCCAGTTTAAAGTTCCGTCTGCATTGACTTTATCCGTTAAAACAACAGCTTCATTTTTTTCATTATAAGCAGTAACGATATCGAGTTTTATGGTCTTTAAATTCTTCTGTTTTTCGTCTTTCAGGACAATTTTTTCAGAAAATTTTTCATTTGTTTGAATCTCGTAAGTCTGAACAATCATTTTTGTTGCAGCATCCTGTTCGTTCACTTGCGGCCCGCCAATCGGCCAGCCTGTTCCGACTGCCATATCAACACCCATATTCAGACTTTTTGCTTTCGTTGTTGTGAACTGGAGCATTCTCATCCATTCCTGAGAAAGGTAATTGATGTATTTATTCTCAAACCCTTTTGCTCCATAAATTGGGACAATTTCCACCCCACCGAAACCGGCATTAGAAAGGGTTGTCAGTTGTTTGTCCAGACCTTCTTCGTCAACGGCACTTCCCATCCACCACCAGCGCGTCCACGGCTGAGCGGTGTTGGTCGCTTTTGGCCACGGATTTTGCGCGGAGAGATTTCCGAAGGCAAAACAGAGAACGCTTATTTTTATGATATTATGAATATTCATTTTTTACTTGTTTAATTTAACCACAAAAGTCACAAAAGTTTTTAAACACATTAGTTGTTTTAAGTTTGTGATTCGAATGCTTAGAAGAACACATTAGTTTAAAAATCAAATATTTTTATTAGTGTTTTTCCAATCAATTTCCATCAGGTTTTAAAGATTCCATAAAAACAGATTCCGGCCAGTGGAATTTTTCAACATCATCGGGTTTATTGGGGTTAAAATTTTTATAGTTTTTTGAAATATACTTCTTTAATGGTAAGTTTTGGTCAACGATTGACTTTACAACACATTGTGCTAATTCGTAAGCTCCATATGGATTAAAATGGGTATCGTCTGCCAAAGCATTTTGTTGATTAGGATAAGCATTTGCGGGATAATATACGAATGCTTTCTTAGAATTCTCCGGTCCCATCGCTTCAAACAAAGTCTTGCTCATTGCATTTAAATCAATTAAATTCACATTTTCTTCTTTCGCAATTTCCCTCATCGCATCCGGAAAATCGTCTAAAGTATTGATGATTTTATTATTTTCATCAAAAACTCTTCGGTTCATTGAGGTTACTAAAACCGGATCGGCGCCCAATTGTCTGGCTTTTTGAATCCATTCTTCTAATCTTTTTCGGTAACCGGATTTTGTGCTATTCCCTGCTTTTTGGTCATTGTGACCGAATTGGATGAATAAATAATCTCCGGGCTTTAATTGAGTCCAGATTTTATCGATTCGATGGCGGTCTTCAAAGGCTTTTAGAGTTTCTCCACTTTCTGCGTAATTCGCAATGACCACTTCATTCGGAACGAAAAAGTAAGGCAACATTTGTCCCCAGGAAGCCCAGGGTTCGTATTGCGCATCAACAACCGTTGAATCTCCCGTCAAATAAATAGTTTTCGCCGTTTTATTGGGCTGAATAATTACCGAACAGACTTTCGGAGCTTTATCATTAAATTCAATCGTCAGCAAATTGTCCCAATGCAGGTATTTTCTTTCTCTTGGCTTCAATTTTACAAATCCGATGTTTTCTCCTTTCTGATTTCGAATAATGCTGTCTTTAACGTGAATAGTTATTGTTTTTTCAACGACTTCACCTTGTTTTGTTTTAATATCATTCAACATTAATCTGCGGTTTTCTACACGAACTGTTGTTTCTGAACTTCCTTTTGTATCACCTAAGTTCAGTGTAATATTATAATTTCCTTCCGGAATTGCCACCGAAAAATAGAAAGGTTTGTCGCTCGTGATAAAATCTCCTGACAAAGCATTTCCGCCATTGTCAACAGATTTCAAACCGGAAATATCCATAAAACCATAGCCACTTTTCTTATCGAATTTGGAAGTTGAAGTGATAGGGATAAAGCCTTTTTCTACTCTGTTTCCGCCAAAATCAAACTTGAATATCGTCTGTTGCGCGAACAAAAACGAACCTACAAAAAACATTAAAAACTGTATTTGACTTTTCATTTTTAATCCGTTAAAATATTTTCTTTCGGCATTGTAAACTGTTTATTTTCATCGCCTAAATCCGGCAAACCAAAATAGAAATATAAGGTTCTTTTAAACGTTCCATTCAAATGATTGGGTTCGCTTTCTGGTCCTAGAGTGGACGTGTCATTATTAACATTAAATGCCAGAACCGTTCCCAATGGCGGAATTGCATCGAGGAAAGAAATATTTCCGCTTGGTAATTTTGGGTAAGCTTCTGCTCCGTAAATTCCGTAAAAATCAAACAATCTGACGAACATTTTTTCTTCTTTAGTTCCAACCATAATTTTTCCTTCTGCCGTATCCAATTGCAACCAAGAAACGTCATCGAAATAACCTTTAAATTCTGGATAAATCCAAGGTGATTGTCCGGTTCTTGTTGAGTTTTTCAGATTCTGCCAAACATTATAAGTCTGCCCCTGCAAACGGTTTTTCCAAACGTGATAAGGTCCTTTGCCCAGCCATTTGGCGTTGATGACATAATTTTCTGGATAATCAAAACTTACGCCTGCAAACTGATAATCTCCCGACAATGAATATTCATAATTCAATTCTAAAATACCGTTTGGATTGAGTGTCCAAATGATTTTATTTCCGTTTTTATAATTGATTTCAATCAGTTGATTCTGTCCTTCTGCAAAAGATTTTATGGAAGATAATTCCATTGTTCCGTTCACAAAAATAGGTCCGTTTTTGAAGGTCATTTTCTTTCCTTTTTTGTCGACAATGACGGATTTTAATAATCCGTCTTTTTTACCAATGGCAAATTCTTTTTCGTGTGATTTTAGAATAAATAATGAATCATTTTCGATTAGAGAAACAGGGAATTCTTTGATTAATGATTTGGAAAACTGTTTTGTAATCTCGTCATTCAATTTGATTTTCCAGGTCCAGGTGTAAATTTCTTTTCCGAAAGAATCGATTGCGGTTAATAGTAATCCTTCGTTTTCTCTCCAGTTTGGAGGAAGATTAAGATTGATATTTCCTTTTTCTGTCGGTTGAATATCTGGCGATTCTGCTTTTCCTTTCTGAATTACATCAAATCCGGATTCGGAAGAAAATGGTGTTTTGAATTTCACTAATTTCCATTCAAGCTGGCAATCTTTTAAATTCGTAAAATGATAACGGTTTTCTATAGGAATGATTCCGTTAAAATCATTCGGCAAAGTTTTCAAATCAATTTTTACCGGACTGTAAATTTCACGGATAGCGTAAAAACTTCCTTCTTTTTCCCGATGTGGCCCTAAAACTCCGTCAGGAGCGTTGATGGCGTTGACATCAATCTGGTTATTAAAATCCGTCCGTACCAAACCTTCATCCATGAAAGCCCACAGAAAACCGCCCGCACCTTTTTTGGAATTCCAGTGAAGTTCCCAATAATCGGCAAGAGAAGTTCCGCCACCGCCGTCGTCCTGTGCGTGAAGAAACTCGGTCGGCATATAGATATTTTCGCCTTCAAGAATTTTTTTGGTGCTGTAATAATCTTCGTAATGATTGCAGTCGATTCCGTTGAAAGCATTTCCAGGTTTGTGATGTGCGTGAATAACAGGACGGTTTGACAGATCATATTTTGCAAATTCGGCATCCAAATCAAAATTATGTCCGCCTTCATTTCCGTTGCTCCAGAAAATAATCGAAGGATGATTTGCATCTCTCGTCACCATTTCTTTCACGAGTTTTTTCCCGACTTCGGTGCTGTATTTTTTTTGCCAGCCTGCCAATTCATCCAAAACATATAAACCTAGCGAATCACAAATTTTCAGAAACGATTTATTTGGCGGATAATGAGAACATCGAACGGCATTCATATTCATTTCTTTGATGAGCTGAACGTCCATTAAATCAATATTTTCCGTAACAGCCCTACCCGTTTCAGGCCACCAAACGTGACGGTTGATGCCTTTCATTTTGATTTTGGTTCCGTTGATGAAAATTCCGTCGCCTTTACGGATTTCAATGGTTCGGAAACCAAATTTTTCTTCAGTTTGGCTGATTGTTTTTTTGTTTTTGCTTAAAATAAATTTGGCTTTGTATAAATTCGGGGTTTCCGCCGTCCAGAGTTTTGGATTTTTAACAGAAAACTGAATCTGTTTTAAAGTATCTCCTTTTTGAATCTGAACCTGACATTCACCAACTAAATTATTTTTAACATCAAATAATTCAACTTTTACATTGTTAGCAGAATTAATTCCTTTTAAATTAATATTTGAACGAAAACTTCCATCTGCTTTTGCATCAATTGACACTGATAAAATATGTTCTTTTGGAGTCGCTTCCAGATAAACAGGTCGAAAAATTCCGCCTAAAATCCAGTAATCTGCCAATCGTTCTGCGTTGTTGACCGATTTATCTGCTGACATTTTGGAAACTTTAACTTCTAAAACATTCTCTTTTCCGAATTGAATTTTATCGGAAATATCATATTTAAATTCATAAAAAGCGCCCTGATGAATTGCTCCCGCCAACTTTCCATTGATTTTAACTTCGGTATCGGTCATTGAACCTTCAAAAACGATATTGATTGATTTTCCTTTCCAGGAATTCGGAACAGTGAATTTGTGTTTATACAAACCCATTTCATCGTGAAACTTAAAATTTCTCCCGTAAGTAACATAATCCCGGCCATAATTGTACGAGCCGAAACCCTGCTGTTCCCATTGCGAAGGCACCTGAATTTTGTTCCAGCTTCCTGATTTTCGTCCATCATTAATCCAAAAATCCCATTCTTTGGTATGTTCAGCATCTGTCCCGCTCAGGAATTGAATTTCCTTAGATTGCGAATGCAGAAACTGTGAGCAAAAGCATAAAAGAACGAATATTTTGGAATAAAAACTCATTATTTTGCAGCAGTATCGGAGTCGTCTTTTTTATCGTAAGTCTGGCTAAGAGAAGCAACTTTGGTGATGTTAACTTTGGTCTGTTTCAAATTCTTGATAGCCTTTAAATTCTGTTCTTCAGGCTTTAACGCTCTGATTTTCAAATTTTCAAACGTAAAATCTTTCAATTCATACAAATCTGAAGCTTCAACTGAAAATGCAGTTTCGCAATCGATGTCAATATTTTTCAAGACGATATTATTTGCCAATCTCCTTTTCGGCGCTTCTTCTCCTTTCAAATCAAAAAACTGATTCCAGCCTTTTACATATAAGAATGTTTTTACATTTCCTTTGATATTATCCAAAGTAATGTATTCATAATGTTGAGGCGTATCGGGACGCATTTTCAAGTGTAATAATCTTGAAGCATCCTTCACGGTAGAATTTCTGAAAATGATATTGTAATTATGAATCGATTCGCTTCCGCAAGTGAGCGCAGAATGACAGAAGCCGAACGTATTGTCTTCGATAATAATATTTCTGTTTTCGCCATTATTCGGGTCAACATCTGCCTTCGGACCTTTTCCGCCTTTCAAAGCAATCGCATCGTCATTGACTGACATATAGCAATTTTTAACCAGGAAATTTGAACACGCATCGATATCGATTGCATCTGTACTAGGCGCTTTTACCGGAGCTTTAGGCGCAAGAATCGTGAGATTTAATAATTTTACGAATTGAGATTTATAATAATGCGTGCTCCAGAAGGGCGAATTCTTAACGGTAATTCCTTCAATCTGTACGTTTTTGGAGTTTGAAATGTAGATGATCCTAGGTCGCATTTCATCCATATTGGTGCATTTGGGATTCCATTCGCGTCTTTTCCAGAATGATTTCCAAAATCTCAATCCGTTTCCGTCAAGCGTTCCTTTTCCTGAAATCGTGAAACCGTCTAACCCGTCTGCATTAATTAAAGCAGGAAAATATTTTACAGTCTGACCTTCCATTCTGGTTGTCACGACAGGAAAATCGTTGATATCATCGCTTCCTTTTAGTTTTGCACCATTTTCTAAATATAAATGTGTTCCTTGTTTAAAGAAAACTGAACTGATGAGGAAAGTTCCTTTCGGAATGATGATGACTCCACCTCCGTTTTTCGCAGCCAAATCAATAATTTCCTGAAGTTTTTTGGTCTGAAGAATTGTGCTGTCGTTCTTCATTCCGTTTTCAGTAATGATGTATTTTTTGCCTAAAGTATTGATGTCGGTTGGTTTGTTTTCTTTGAACCATTTCGGGATAGCAGTTCCATCCGGAAATTTTTCCTGGCTTTTTAATCCGGAAAAGAAAAAGAGAAAAGAAAAAGAAAATAGAAGCTTTGATATGTTTTGAATTGTCATAACCGGTTTTGTATTGCTAATAAACGAAAATAAAAATATAGTTTTTGAGCATCCGGAGCATCCTGTCCTTACCTGTCAGTCAATTTTCACATCTATAATATTATTATAATAATTATAACCGATTGAAAATTTCTTTATCTTTATCCCATTAAAATTGTTTCATAAATATCATACAGACGCATCCTTGCGTTTCAGCCAGCTTATTCTGAGCCGGCTCATTACTCTTATTATTAATTTTAATGAAACAATTATGAAGTTTATAGATTCATCTATAGATCAATTCTATACACAAAGTCAGGAAGAATTGAGGCTC
Organism: Chryseobacterium sp. PET-29; assembly: GCF_025736815.1. Taxonomy (NCBI): domain Bacteria; kingdom Pseudomonadati; phylum Bacteroidota; class Flavobacteriia; order Flavobacteriales; family Weeksellaceae; genus Chryseobacterium; species Chryseobacterium sp. PET-29. Next base: position 1,436,877 of record NZ_CP107053.1, read on the forward strand.
TCCGTAGGTTTGGGACCTCTCGAATTCGAACGCAATAAAATATTAATCAGCCGTTATCTTATTCCATCAGATAAAATTGCTGATATTGGCGGTGGCCCGGGACATTATGCGCAGTGGCTGGCTGGTCTAGGTCACGATGTTACGCTAATTGATCCGGTTAAAAAGCATATCAATCAGGCTAAAAAGCGTTCTGCAAAAAATTTTTTCAATTGCCTGCAGGGAGAAGCACGCCACCTTCCGCTTGATGATGCAAGCCAGGATCTGATCATTATGCATGGTCCTTTGTATCATTTACAGGAGGAGGAAGACCGAATTGCAGCACTGCGTGAAGCCGGCCGTAAACTTAAAAAAAACGGAATCATATTAGGTTTTGCAATTACGCATTCGGCATCTGCTGTTGCTGCTCTTCACAGCGGACTTATTTATCAGAATGAGATATGTGCCATGTGTGCTGAAGAACTTTCTTCGGGAATCCATGAACCGCCATCCGGATTTCCGTTTATGCTGCCAAAAGGGTTTTACCACCGTCCTTCAGAATTAATTGCAGAGTTCAGCACCGCAGGTTTTGAAACGATTGATCTTTTACCCGTGGAAGGTATGGCCTGGCTCGACGGTAATTTTTTTCAAAATTGGGCAGACCCTTTAAAACGCAGTCAGCTTCTGAGATTAATTCAAATGACTGAAAAAGACCGCGAATTGCTTTGTTTCAGCCCACACATTATGTTAGCGGCAAAGTTAAATGCTGATAGTTGCCTGTTTTAATTATTACAATTATGCAACAGATCATAAAAATGAAGATGGAAACGCAGTATTTTTGAGATGTACTACCTTGTTTTTACACATATCCTACACTCCTTTTTAAAGGGGTGTTTTTTCTTTTTAGAAAACCATTTTTGTACATGATTTTCCGTGATTTAGAATTTGCATAAATAGTTGTTATCAGGAGCAAAATCAATCCAGTTGCCGTATAAAATTATAAAATAAACTTCTTTATTTATGACTGCGGTCATGAATCTCACACTTTTTTAAGAGTAGCTTTATGAATACATAATATAACATCTAATGCAAAATATTCTATGCTTCAGCCACCTCCGGTGGAATTTCGTATTTCAACGACCTCAACATTTACTTACCCGTTTCGCAAAACAATACAATGTTTTCTATTTTGAAGAACCTAAAACAGGCCCCGATTCGTATGAACTGACACAACAAAATGGGGTTTCAGTAGTGGTTATTTATTTAGAAGACTATCATTCTGACTTTAAAAAGCGTATGGCCAGACAAATTGATAATTTCCTTAAAGATCATAATATCCGGGAATACCTGTGCTGGTACTATACCCCGATGGCATTGGAATATACTTCGCATCTTACCCCTAAAATTACGGTCTATGATTCTATGGATGAGCTTTCTGCATTCCGTTTTGCTCCTCCCCGGTTACTGGAATATGAAGAAGAACTTTTTAATAAGGCCGATATTGTTTTTACCGGTGGTTACAGTCTTTATGAAGCCAAAAAAGAAAGACATCATAACATCCATCCTTTTCCGAGCAGTATTGATAAGGAACATTTCCAAAAGGCACGGCTCAATATGACAGATCAGCCCGATCAGCAAGAAATCCCTCATCCAAGGTTCGGTTTTTTCGGGGTTATTGATGAAAGGTTTGATACGGATTTGTTAAATCTGGTTTCACAGAAAAAACCCGACTGGCATTTTGTGATGATTGGGCCTGTTGTAAAAATAGATCCGGCAGAACTTCCACAAGCCCCGAATATTCATTATTTAGGACCTAAAAAATATGAAGAACTTCCAAATTATATCAGTCATTGGGATATTGCGCTGGTTTTATTTGCCATTAATGAATCAACAGAATTTATCAGCCCTACAAAAACTCCGGAATATCTTGCTGCCGGTCTCCCTGTAATTTCCAGCCCGATAAAGGATATTGTAAGAACGTATGGTGAAGAAAACCTTGTATATATTACCAAGAATGCGGAATCCTTTATTGCTTCCGGAGAAGAGGAACTTCAAAAAAAATCCCGCACGGAATGGTTATTGAAGGTTGACGAATTCCTTGCTGATGATTCCTGGGACAATACTTTTGAAAAAATGTGCCTGTTAATCGATACGGTTAAAGAAAAAAACGGAATCCATGTATGATTTTCTGATAATCGGCTGCGGGTTTGCGGGAGCAGTACTTGCCGAACGCCTTGCAAAGCAGGGGAAAAAAGTTCTTATTGTAGACAAAAGAGACCATATTGCAGGAAACGCCTATGATCATTATAATGAAGACGGGATTATGATTCATAAATACGGGCCTCATATCTTCCACACAAATTCTGAAGAAGTTTTTAAATATCTTTCACAATTTACCGAATGGAGACCTTATGAACACAGGGTTTTAGCAAGTGTCGACGGGCAGCTTGTTCCTATTCCCATCAATCTTACTACCATTAATACACTTTATGGAAGCAAGCTTTCTTCTTCTGAAGTGAAAGAATTTCTGGCCTCAAAAGCTGAAGCCAGAAAGCAGGTTTTAACTTCGGAAGATGTAGTGATCAATGCCGTGGGAAAAGAGTTATATGAAAAATTTTTTCGTGGATATACCAAAAAACAGTGGAATCTTGATCCTTCAGAACTGGATGCATCGGTTACAGCCAGAGTGCCTACCAGAACCAACAGCGACGACCGCTATTTTACCGACACTTTCCAGGCAATGCCTAAAAACGGTTATACTGAAATGTTCAGAAAGATGCTGTCACATCCCAATATTCACATTATGCTGAATACTAATTACAAGGACATCGTAAATCTGATTCCGCACCAAAAGCTGATCTTTACAGGACCTGTAGACAGTTATTTTGATTTCCGTTTCGGTAAACTGCCTTACCGGTCTATCAATTTCGAGTTTGAAACTCTCGATCAACATCAATATCAGGTTACAGGTACGATTAATTATCCTACATCCAACCTTTACACCAGAATTACTGAATTTAAACACCTTACCGGTCAAAAGCATTCTAAAACAACCATTGTATACGAATATCCAACCGGTGAAGGAGATCCTTATTATCCTATTCCCAGAAAAGAAAATCAGGAAATTTACAATCAGTATAGAAAACTGGCTGATGAAATGCCGGATGTTTACTTTACGGGACGTCTGGGCACTTATAAATATTATAATATGGATCAGGTGGTTGCTCAATCGCTGGCATTGTTTCGAAAAATCATAAAAGAAAATGACAGTCAGTAAGTCAGTTTCAGGAAATCCTTTTCGCTCTTTCATTATGGGAGGGTTTGAATGTGCAGATCATCAGAATGCATTTGGAGAAAGGATTGATCTTATTGTATTAACGGGTCACGACCGGTTGATTAATGAAGACTATAAACGACTCCGTGAAATCGATATTACGACAGTGAGAGAAGGAATCCGCTGGAGCCATGTAGAAAAAAAACCTTTCGTGTATGACTGGACTCAGGTGGAGGACCTAATAATTCATGCACATAAACATGATATTCAGGTAGTTTGGGACATCTGCCATTTTGGTTTTCCGGATGATCTCACGCCTTTACATCCTATGTTTGCGCGTCGTTTTGCCCACCTCTGCAGGGCTTTTGTTAAGAAATACAGGAGCCTTGTTCCGGATGGAGCACTTATCATTACCCCAATTAATGAAGTCAGTTTTTTATCCTGGCTGGGCGGGGAAGTAAAAGGAACCAGTCCGTATTGCATCAACCAGGGATGGGAAGTAAAATACATGCTGATGAAAGCTTATATAGAAGGTATAGAAATGATGAAAGAGGCAGATCCTTCTGTAAGAATTATGGTTACCGAACCGCTTGTCCATATTTCGGCATCAGATTCGTCTGATCCGGATTTATGTTTTGCAGCACAGGAAAAACATCAGGAACAGTTTCAGGTCTTAGATATATTGAGTGGAAAGATGTGCCCTGAACTTCGGGGAAAAGAAGAATATCTTGATATTATCGGCGTCAACTTTTATTTTAACAATCAATGGACGCTCAATGAGCACCAATCCATTCCCTGGGATTGCGATCCGCCAAACCCCATGTGGAGAAGCCTGAGTTCCCTTGTGGAAGAAGTATATCTGCAATACAAAAGGCCTGTTGTCATTTCAGAAACCAGCATTCCGGAGCATAAAAGGTATTCCTGGCTGAAAATGATTCATAAAGAATGTATCAAAATCATTAAAAAAGAAATTCCTTTATATGGATGTTGCATTTACCCGATTATTGACCGACCCGATTGGGATTTTCCTGAAATATGGCATCACAGCGGATTATGGGATATTCCGGATCCTTCCAATCTTCACCGGGAAATTCATCAGGAAAGCCTGGTTGCGTTAAATGAATTCAGATTTAATCTTTTAACATTACTTTTACCAGAACAAATTGTTATTACTGAAGAAAGTTAAATTTACGATTCATCAATAACAGCTACTTATATACATAATTCGAATACGGCCAGCTATGCCATTAGACTACAATTACGGTTCTTTGCAATTTATAATATAACCCGTTGTGCATTTTGAATTATTGTTTTTCGAAAATAAGTGACACGCCTTTGTTTAGCTTTATAATCAGTATTTTTTTATAATTCTTTGTATAATCTTGCGCTTTTTTATCGATAGGAAAGACAAATTTTTGAAATAAATCTTTATTTTTTTAAGATAATAATGGAATTTCATTTAATAAAGAAAAACAAAGATTTAATTGTCATTCACTTGGCGGTATCTGCAAAATGCAAAGGCTAATAATATAATAAATTTGTTACTTTGCAAACATACCAGTTAGTACACTTTATGAAAAAATCACAGGAGACCAGACTGCATATTCTTCAAACCGCTTTTATCCTTATCTATAGCAAAGGCTACCAGACCACAAGCATTGATGAGATTATTGCAAAGACAAAGGTGACGAAAGGCGCTTTCTATTATCACTTTAAGACCAAGGACGAAATGGGGCTGGCTATTCTGAATGAATTATTGCGTCCTAATTTTTCAGCAAACTTTATAGAACCTCTGAAAAGTTCGGAAAATGCATTGGAAAAAATCTACGATCTCGTTTACCATATCCTGATGGAGGATTCTTTTATGACCGTTGAAAGCGGATGCCCCGCCTCAAATTTCACCCAGGAGATGGCACCCTGGAATATTGAATTTACCAAAACTTTGAATGAAATTTCCAAACAATGGGAACAGGCCATCACAGAAGCAGTGGAGCGAAGCAAAAAAAATGGCCTGGTAAAACCTGAAGTTGATCCCCGGGAAATTGCTGTGTTTGTAATGTCTGGATATTGGGGAGTGAGAAATTTAGGCAAACTGGAAAATTCCAAAGAGGTATATCTGGTATTTCTGAACGGACTCAAATCCTATTTTAACAGCTTAAAATAATTTTTCTAAAAAAACATACCAGTTAGTATGTTTTTTATTATATCTTTGTTGCATCTTAAAAATGTGACATGTATCAGACATTGACTTTTTTACATTCTTTGTTTCGCTGGCTGGTTCTTTTAAGCCTTGTATATTCAATTTTCAAAGCCTATAAAGGGTATTTTTTAAATCTGGAATTCTCAAAAACAGTGGATTCCCTAAGACACTGGACTGCTACAGTTGCTCATGTTCAGCTGGTATTAGGAATTATATTATATTCCAAAAGTCCGACAGTCAAATATTTCTGGAAAAATTTCAATGAAGCCAAAGCATCGTTTGAGATCCTTTTTTTCGGACTGATCCATATTGCACTGATGCTTTTCTCAATTGTTCTGATTACCATTGGTTCCGCTCTTGCAAAAAGAAAATCTACCGATAAGGAAAAGTTTGCCATAATGCTTATCTATTTCAGTATCGCATTGATTATTATACTATTGGCTATTCCGTGGCCGTTTTCTCCTCTTGCTCAGAGACCTTATATACGATAATATGATCAATTTATTTAAAACCAGGATCGGAAGATTAAGAATAATCGCCATCCTTGAAGGGATTTCGCTGTTGGTACTTGTTTTCATCGCTGTGCCATTAAAGTATGCATACAACAATCCGGCAATAGTAAAAGTAATGGGACCTTTTCACGGTTCATTATTTCTTCTGTTTTTGTTTAATACATTAAGTGTAGGTGTCGAACAGCAATGGAAATTTAAACAAATCACGTGGAAAGTGCTTTTGGCCTGCATGATTCCTTTCGGAACATTTTATATTGACAGAAAAATTTTAAGCAAAATATGAAAAACGCGGTTATATTTTTGGGAATTGTTCTCACGGTATATATAATTTATAGGATTTATAAATTTCAGACTTTGGACAACGGATTGGATCAACTGATCAAAAACGGGGCGGTAATCCTTGATGTGAGAACAGAAAAAGAATTCAGCACCGGACATATCCCCGGCTCAAGGAATATTTCTTTAGGTATAATTAGAGAACGGTATATCGAACTTGATCCCGACAAAACCTACATTACCGTATGTTCTCATGGCTTAAGAAGTGTAAAAGCCGAAAGTATTTTAAAAGAAAGAGGCTTCAAAAATGTGTATAACGGAGGAGCGTGGAGCGATTTAATGAATACTATTGGTAACAGTAAAGACTGAATGTATAAAGCAAAAATTAGATTTATCTAATAATCAGCATTATAATCAGTGTCATGCAATACAATAAATGCCTATTACCTTTATAGATAATTACTATCGGAAATCCGAATAACATAGAAAATACATTAGTATTTATCAGTAAATTGTGCACTATTTTAAATACTATTTTTTCATGAAAATACCGAAGGGAATTAACAAGGTTAGGAGGTCATTAATGAGAAATCTAACAAAAAATATTGGGAAGTCCGGCTTAAAGAAATCTGAAAAAAACGATATTAAAATAAAAAGAATTCTCATCACAAGACCTAATCACCGTCTTGGAAATCTGCTGCTTCTAACCCCACTGGTACAGGAAGTAATCAATACATTCCCCGAAAGTAAAATTGATCTTTTTGTAAAAGGACAAATCACCCCTATTATTTATAAAAATTATACAAATATTGACAAAATTATCCAGCTTCCGAAAAAACCGTTCAGCAATATTTTTAAATATCTGAAAGGCTGGATGTCACTGCGCACAAAAAAATATGATTTGGTTATTAATGCTAATTTTGGGTCATCTTCAGGAAGGATATCCACCTTAGCAGCCAATTCCAGATACAAGATGTTTGGCGAATTTGATGAAAAATACTTACAGGAATTTAATGATTATCAGCATTCTGCAAAACAGAGTATTTATGACTTAAGACATTTTTTATCCGAACTGGGAGTTCCGGAAAATAAGAATGACATTCCCTTTCTTGATATTAAACTGGATGCCGAAGAAATAGAAGCCGGGAAAAAGAAACTTTTTTCCATCACAAACAATGACAGACCTACGATCTGCCTGTTTACCAATGCTACGGGCGATAAATGCTATTCCGAACAATGGTGGTCCGATTTTTATAATATACTGAAAGAAACATTTCCCGATTATAATATTGTAGAACTTTTACCCGTTGAAAACATTTCCAAACTCAACTTTTCCATACCACATTTTTACAGTAAGGATATCAGAGAAATGGGTGGTTTTATGGCCAATACGGCAGTATTTATTGCAGCAGATAATGGCGTAATGCATCTTGCCAGTGCAAGCGGGACACCAACGGTGGGTTTATTTATGGTAACTGATGAAAATCTTTACAAACCTTACAACCCAAAAAGTTTCTCTGTAAATACGCAGCATACGACGAACGAAGATATTATGCGTTTACTGCGTACAACCGTAGGATAGAATTACACAAACTAAAAATATATGATATGAAATTGATTTTTGCTGAAGGTTTATCTCAATATAAAGATGATATTCTATCAACTTTGAAGAAGTTTAAAAGCGAAGGAACATTAATTGGTAATGGTTCCCGAAATGTGATTAAGGTTTTCGATGTTAATGGAATGCATCTCAATTTTAAGTCCTTCAAACAACATAATATTATCAACAGGCACGTTTACAAATTTTACCGTAAATCTAAAGCACACCGTTCATTCGAGTATGCTCATATGCTCATCAGCAAGAACTACCATACTCCCCGTCCCGTTGCCTACATAGAAAACCATGATTTTATCGGATTGACATCCAGCTACTATATCAGTGAACAACTGGAGGATGTCTGGACGCTTGACCGTGTTCTTCATGATCAGTCTTTTACCGATCGCGAAAAGATTATAAAAGAATATGCACGACTAATGTTTCGTCTGCATAACGACGGAATTCAGTTTCTTGATAATTCACCAAATAATTTCCTGATCCGTAAGGAAGATAGCCGCTATTCAATTTATCTGGTTGATCTTAACAGAATGAATTTTTACGATTCTATTGATCTTAATAAAAGGCTAAAGAATTTCGCAAGGCTTACTAACAATCCGGAGATTATAGAAATTATTGCCGGAGAATATGCCAGTTTATACGGTACATCAAAAGCTATTTGTCTGAAAACAATTATGGAGGCCTCCCAACAGCAGGTCACCAGGCGAAAAATAAAGAAAGTGCTTAAATTATATAAATACCTTATTCCTAACGTAATTGTATATTATTTAAATGATCCTGTCTTATTTTAAATATTTAAAAATCGTTTTGAATAACTAAGAAATATTTTTACGAAACTCTACGGGAGAAAGACCTGTCTGCACCCTGAACATTTTGCTGAATGACTGCGGATGCTCGAAACCCAGTTCATACGCAATTTCTCCTACCGTCAAATCAGTGGAAGTTAATCTTTCCTTGGCTTTTTCGGTGAGTTTTTCCCGGATATACTGTTGTGTGCTTTTCCCGATCACGGAACGTAAAACATCACTCAGATACCCGGGCGAAATGCTGAGCTGCTCCGAAAGATACTGTACCGTAGGAATTCCCCGTTGTAAGGTATCCTGATCATTGATATAATTATCAAGAATGACTTCTACCTTCTGAATAATATCATTATTCATTACTTTTCGTGTAATGAACTGGCGTTTATAAAACCTGTTGACATAGCTCAAAAGCAGTTCCAGCTGTGCAATGACAACCTCCTGACTGAATTCATCCACGCGACTGTTCAGCTCCTGTTCCATAATCTTGTAAATGGAAAGAATGATTCCTTTTTCCGAATCCGAAAGATGCAGCGCTTCATTCCATGAATAGGAAAAATAGGCATATTGCTTAATTTTCCTGGCCAAAGGATAACCCAGCAGAAAATCAGGATGAATCAGTAAAATATAACAGTACGTTTCACTGTTGTAATCAGTGCTTCCTACCAGCTGATTCGGTGCCAGGAACAGCATGCTTCCTTCATTATAGTCGTAATAATTCCGACCGTACTTCAGCCTTCCTTTATTTCTGGTGATGAAAGTTATTTTATAAAAACTCAGAATATCGTAAATCGGCGCCATTTCCGTATTAAAAGGATGGTCTTTATGGAAATGCACAAGACTGATGAGCGGATGCTGCGGTGCAGGCAACCCGAATGCCTTATGGCTTTCCGATATCGAAATAAAACGAACCAGTTTATCCTCTTTATTTTTCATGCGATAAATGTATAAAAAAACCTATGATCAGTGATCACAGGTTTACTATATTAAAATATTACCAGGGAAGAACATGATCTTTACCACTGAAACCGGCAGGGCCGGTGAAACTGCCGTTCGGAAGATCTTCGGCTAAAGCCACACGGATCGGTTCCTTTGAACCTTCCTCTACAGAATCAGTTCCCTGGAAATTATTAAGCGCCGTAGCCGTAAATCCCGGACTTACCAGATGGACTTTAATATTCGTATGCTCCAGGTCTATCGCCAGTGAAAGAAAAATGCCGTTGAGTGCGGTCTTGGAAGCACCGTAAACTGCGTCAAAATTTCCCCTGTATGGATTTTCCGGATTGGCATTAATCCCAAGAGAGCCTAATGCACTTGAAACCGTTACGATACGTGCACTTGAAGCTTTATGCAATAACGGTAAAAAAGCCTGCGTTAAAGCAAGAGTTCCGAAAACATTGGTGTCCCAAACAGTTTTCAGTTCATTAATTGGTGCAATGCTGGCACGCTGTGAACCCAGAACGTCCTCCATCGTTCGGCCTGCCTTTCCAATATGTGAGATTGCCGCATTATTCACCAGGAGCGTTAAGTAGCCATATTGATTCGCTACAGTTTCCACTACCCTTCTGATCGATTCCGAATCCGTAATGTCCAGCTGAATAGCTTTTGCATTTTCACCCAATTCGGATACCGCTGCTTTTCCTTTTTGTAAATCACGTGAACCGACATACACAATGTATCCGTTTTTCACAAGAGCTTTCGCGATCTGAAAACCTACTCCTGTATTGGCACCCGATACCAGTGCCACTTTACTTTCTTCTCTATTGTCCATTTTCAATTATTTTAAATTTATATTGCAAAGATGCGCCCATAAAAAATAACAGATGTATCCAAATTGAGGAAATGTGAAGCCGGATTGAGGTTATTTAAAAAAATTAACGATCAGAAAAACTTTTATTGCATTATAGAGCTTATATACCAACGAAAAAGGCTGTCTTCATCAGACAGCCTTTGTTATTAATTTGTTTTAATCTTAATCTTTAATAATTTTTCTGCTGATTGCTAATGACTGTCCGAGGGTCTGTGTAAGCTTACTACGCAAACTTCGGCTACCTCAGCAAAATGAAATTTTTAACTTTGATAAAATTTAGAAAAATTAGCTTTAATCATTCTGATCCTCATCCGGTAGCGTAAACCAGAATGTACTTCCCATACCTTCTTCACTTTCAACGCCAATCTTTCCGCCATGGCGTTCAATAATATCCGCGCTGATATAGAGTCCTAATCCAAGGCCGGAAGCCTGTATACCATTCGGATCTACCCGATAATACCGTTCAAAAAGATAAGGTAATTTTTCAGCAGGTATGCCCGGACCGGTATCCCTTACTGAAACTTTCACCGAATAAATGTCCTTTTCGATGGTCAGGAATATCTGTCTGCTTTTAGGTGCATATTTAATGGCATTATTGATGAAATTAATAACAACCTGCTGGATCCTGTTTTCATCTGCTACGATTTCCAGGTTTTTTTCACCTTCTACCAATAACTCATGAGTTCCCAGATGGATCACATGAGAACAGCACTCGTCTACCATATGGGCAAAGTTGAATTTCTTTTTGTTTAACATCACCTTGCCTTCATTTATTCTGGTTACATTTAGCAGTTCTTCCACCAGCTCGGAAATCTTTTCCATGCTTTTGTTGGACTGATCAATTAATCTTGGAAGCAGAGCCGTAGGATTTGTCTTCATTCTTTCAAGAAGCTGTAAAGAAGCCTTAAGACTGGTAAGCGGTGTTTTAAGTTCATGGCTGGCAATTGAGATAAAATCATCCTTCTGCTGCTGAATTTGTTTTAAAGCCGTAATATCCATTACGGTGCCCAGAAGTTTTTCTGCATTACCCTGGTTATCATAATGAACATTACCCTGTAAACGAATCCATTTTATCACATTATTGGCAAGGACAATTCTGGCTTCATAAAAAAGTTTTCCTGTTTTTCGGGCAGTAGCATGAGCCTCATCACTGAGATGGGCATCCAAAGGATGGAAACTGGTGAGTACTTCTGCTCTTGAAACAGGGCTTGTAACACCAAATATTTCATCAAAACGCCTGGAGCCAATTACTGATTGTTCTGCATATCTGAACTCGTAAGTTCCGATTTCCGATGCTTCAATGGCAAGACGGTTACGTTCTTCAATATCTTCAATCTGTCTTCTCGCTATCACTTTTGCCGTCACATCATTTCCTACTACCATAATGGAAGTAACTATTCCTTTTAAGTCTTTAACAGGTTCGTAAACAAAGTCGATAAACATGATTTGATCTACTCCTTTCCGGTTCAGGACGAGTTCATGTTCCAATCCATGAAATGCGGTTCCGGTTTCGATTACCTGTTGCATAATCGGGGCATATACATCAGCAGCTTCCGCCACACCATCCCAGATACTTCGCATTTCCAGCTGTTCTCTGGATTTGCCCACCAATTCCAGGTAACCGTCATTCACTTCAATAACCAAAAGATCTTCTGCACGGATTACACAAATAGCAACCGGAGCCTGCCTGATAAGATTTCTAAAACGTGCTTCACTGAGGAGCAGTTCTTCATTAGATTCTGCAAGCTCTTCATTGGTTGCTGCAAGCTCTTCATTAAGCGCTGTAAATTCTTCATTAGAAGCAGCCAACTCTTCATTCATATCCTGCAGCTGCTGTTCACTCAGTTTCATTTGGGTGATATCTACACAGGAACTTATATATCCTGCAAATTTACCATCGGAAAGAAACCTTGGTGTTCCTTTTTTTAGCAGCCAGTGATAAGATCCGTCGGATCCCAGAAGCCTCATTTCAGCGCTGTAAGAAATCCTTTGTACAAATGCCTGCTGATGAATGTTTAAAAACTTTTGTTTATCCAGAGGATGAATAAGATCATACCAACCCATCTCCAGCAGCTGATGTGCATTACGTCCGCTAAGTGTGGACCATGCTTTATTAAAATAGATCAGTTTCCCTGTTTCATCACGTACAGCTATCAGAATATCTGTATTGTCGGCCATAGACCTGAAGCGCTCTTCACTTTCCACTAAAGCTTTTACCCTATCTTCTACCATCTGTTCAAGCTCAGTATTCATACGGGAGAGTTCTTCCCTGCTTGCTTCAAGTTCTTCATTAACTGCGCTTAATTCTTCATTTGCTGCCGCGAGCTGTTCATTTAAAGATTGCTCACGGATGAGCAGCTGTTTATTTTGGCTGGCCTCTTCCAGTTCAAGTCTGTTCAGATAGCGTTCAGTGACATCAGTAGCAGTATGTAAAATTGCTATTACGCGGCCATTTTCGTCTTTCACGGCCCGGTATTCAAAATCAAAGTAGTAGGTACTTATCACTCCGTCAACTAATAGATCTGCAGGAGTATCATTTCCCGAAATCGTTATACCTTCACGCCAAACCCTTGCAAACATTTCAATAAAGGGCTGGCCTGAGAGTTCGGGCATTGCTTCTTCCAAGCTTTTCCCGATAACTTCCGGACCGCGGCCCCAAATGGCCAACATAGCTTTATTTGCAAATTCTATCCTCGCATTTTCACCAACATGCACCGCAGTGGCAGTATTGATGAAAGAAAATATGTGAGTGAGTTGTTCAAAATTTAGTGATAACGAGTCCTTCATTGTTCCATATTGGTTTCAATCACGAAAATACGAAAATAGAGAAAAAGACGAGCCTATATAGGGATTAAAAGTATACCACAAACAGTAAAAAAACACAAAACATCACAAGCAAATAACTTTACCTTGAAATATCAGGTGAAAATTATCATGGTCTAACATTTTCCGCGTTAATTATTTAATTCTTATCAAAAAAAATCATGAAAATTTCTTACATGACGTAAAGTCCGGATATTTAATTATAAGATAGTATCTTAGCAACCATAAATTTCAAAATTTGACAACTTCAGCCTATGAGCAGAATTTTTAAATCTAAAAAGATGAAAATTGCAATTATTTCATTGATTACGGTATTGTTCCTTGGTTTAGCTTTTGCTTTTTATCAGAAAAAAATTCGCTACAATCTGGTAACGATCTCGGAAAATAAAGTTTATAATTCCGGTGTTATTCCTCCGGATAAACTGCCTGATGTTATCAATGATCATCATATAAAAACCATTATCGATTTACGCGATGGTGCAGAACAGACAGAACTTAATCCTGAAACCAAAAAGCAGGTCAACACTGAAGCTGCCGCAGCGGGAAAGATAGCAAATGTACATTATTTTAACCTTCCTACCGACCAGATTCCCCAAGACAGTACCGTGAAGAAGTTTTTAAAGATAATGGATGATCCCAAAAACTACCCTGTTCTGATTCATTGTCATCACGGGGTTGGACGTTCCCGTTTGTTTAGTTCAATTTACAGGATTGAATATGAACATTTCACCAATGAGCAGGCAAGAAAAAATGCCCGTTTCTTCTGGGAATTCAGCAATAATTTTTCAAAGAGTTCTGAAAAAGGTTTATTTCTAACGAATTATAAGAAAAGGAATCATTAATTAATGATTCCTTCTTCAAAAGATTTATTCATAATTAAATAGTTACAAATACTTCTCTCTAATAACATTTGTATTACTTTATTATTTATAATTCCTATTCAGTAATTAATGCTTTAGGATAGGTAATATATCCATTTTCCTCTCCGGTGTAATAGGTATCTCTGTCGCTTTGTGATAACGGTACATTATGCTTAAACCGTTCAACAAGATCCGGATTTGCAATAAAAGGTTCTCCAAAAGATACAAAATCCGCATTTCCTTCCCTTAGAATTTTATTTCCGCTTTCCTTGGAAAATCCCAGATTAGCCATGATTCTGCCTTTGTAATTGTTTCGAAAATGAGCGAAATAATCTTCCTGCAACTGATCTACGGGAGTACCTGATAAATCTTCAGCAGGCCCTACAATATGTACAAAAGCCAAATTATAAGAATCCAGTTTTTTCAAAATATATTTAAATAGCGGAATTGTTTCTTCGTCCGGCTGTACGATTCCCACATGGCTTATCATTACCGGAGAAAATTTTATGGACACCCGGCTGCTGTCCCAGACTTCGATAATCGCATCCAGAATCTCAAAGATTATCCGGGTACGGTTTTCAAGACTTCCTCCATACTCGTCGGTACGCCTGTTGGTGGCAATACTAAGAAATTGCGGAATGAGCATACCGGCTATAGCATGTACCTCAACTCCATCAAAACCAGCTTCTTTTGCATTTTGAGCAGCTTTTTTATAATCCTGTATGGTACTGTGGATTTCTGCAGCTGTCATTTCGCGCGGCGTTACGGTATCTTTAAAACCTTCCGGCGTAAAAGACTGCGACTGTATATTCACTGGGGAAGGTCCCACAGGAAGCTCACTTTTCTGCAGATCAGGATGTGCCCCTGCACCAATATGTCCCAGTTGCGAAAAAATTAAACCACCTTTATCATGCACAGCTTTCGTAACAGTTTTCCATCCTTCAACTTGTTCCTGGGTATAAATTCCCGGGACATTAATAAAGCCGATAGACTGTGGATTCACCCATGTTCCTTCTGATAAAATCAGTCCAGCAGAAGCCCGCTGCGCATAATATTCCGCCATTATCGGTGTAGGAATCAGCTCCGGATTAGTCGCCCTTCCGCGGGTAAGTGATGCCATTACTACTCTGTTTTTTAATTTCAGATCTCCTAATTGATATTCCTCTAAAAGAGGTGATAATGTATTTTCCATTTTCTATTTAATGTTAATGCCTGACAAATTTCGAGTAATGCGAACTAAAGAACAATAATGGATAAATTAAGACCCTGGTGATAAATTTATCCCTATGTACTTATTGGTTGATATGATGTATTTTTGTATAAATTTTTGTTATGTACGAAAGAAAGATTCCTCTTACCATTGACTGCGGGCTGCATCTTACCCGGGAAATACTCAACGGCAAATGGAAGCCTGCGATACTTAATGCAATTTCTATGAATATAAAACGTCCAAGTGAAATTGGAAGAACACTGCCTGACGCAACACGCCGGGTCCTGAGCGCACAGCTGAAAGAACTTGAAGAACACGGGATAATAGAAAAGAAAATCTATCCGCAGTTACCTCCTAAAGTAGAATATTCACTTAGCGAAATTGGCTGGTCTTTAATGCCCATTATTGATGCGATGAACATTTGGGGAGATCAGAACCGGGATTTTTTAGAGAAAGTTATTGCTAAAGATCCTAAAATTACGAAAATGTCAAAATCTCCCTGTGAACTCATTCGACGGGAAACCTCAGATGAAAAGTAATTTCAATATTATTATTTATAGCCATGCTATTTATTGATATATTACACTCAAAATACATCCGACACATCTTATATTTGCTAATAATAAAAAGTTCATCATGCTGAAACAACTCGGAAATTTCTCTGATGCTGAAATGCATTTATTGGATAACCATCTCTATACAAGGCATTTGGATAAGAATGAAATATTAGATGAATCCAGGAGTATTTCAACATCATTGTTTTACATTGTCAAAGGTTCTTTTTATCAGTATTACAGGAATGAGTATGTTGAAGAAGAAATTATTACGGATCTGCACGTTGAAGGCGAATGGGCAATAAATCTTCAGAGTCTGGTGATGCAGCAACCGGCAAAGGCAACTTTAAAGGCTTTTGAAAAGTCCGAAGTTCGTGAACTTAAGCTTCAGGATCTCCATGAGCTTATTGCAGTTTCGCAGAGGTTTTTGCAATTTAACAACTTCTCAATGCGCCCAATTTAAAAATGGATTTTTATAATGAAAATATGAGTCCTGCTGAGAAATATAATCATCTATTGCAAACAAAGCCACAACTGATACAAACGTTCCCTCTATCCATGATCGCTTCTTTTCTGAAAATAAGACCTGAAACGCTGAGCAGAGTGCGGGCTAATATTGCTTTTTGATTTCGATCAAGTGTGAGTTTAATATATTATCATCAATTTTGAAGAAAAAAATATGATGACAGCAGTAATTCCAAAATTGCCGATGCGCAATAAAGAAATAACCAGAACATTCTACGCCAAATTGGGATTTGAAGTCTCTGAAAATGATTTCCAGGGATACCTGATGTTGAAGAAAGATGGTTTGGAAATCCATTTTTTTGAATTTGCAGCGCTGATACCATCTGAAAATTATGGGCAGATCTACATCCGATGTACAGAAATCGATGCGACTTATGAATCCTTTCTTAAAAATAATATTGAAATCCATCCTGCTGGCCATCTGAAACAAAAGCACTGGGGACAAAAAGAGTTTTCGATACTGGATCCTGATAACAATCTGATCACCTTTGGACAGCCATTGCAGTAGTCAATCAGTACCTGCTGGCTCTCCAAATTATTTCATCATAACTATATTAAAATAGATTTTAAATACTACACTGGCAGGGTAAACCAAAAAGTTGAGCCTTGTCCAACCTCGCTTTCGACACCGATAGAACCACCGTGATTCTTGATGATATCGGCACAGATAAAAAGTCCCAGGCCAAGTCCTGAAAATTTTTGCCCCTGATAGTCCGTTCGGTAGTATCTTTCAAAGAGTCTGGATAACTTTTCTTTCGGGATTCCGGGACCGTTATCACTAACACTGATTATCATCTCTTTAGCATCCAGCAGATCCGCCTTAATAAATATATCAGACTCCGGTGCATATTTAATGGCATTATTGATAAGGTTGACCATCACCTGTCCGATCTGCTGGTTGTCCGCAACAATCTTTTCGTGGAGCTCCCCTTCAAAAGTGATTTTTCTTTCTGTCTGCTGGGCAAAATTAGCACAACATTCCTCGAACAATTCTGACAGTGTAAAAGGTTTCTTGTCGATCTTCAGATGTCCTTGTTCAAGCCTGCTGGTATCCAGAAGATCGTTCATCAGGATAGTGAGCTTGTTGAGGCTTACTACAGATTGATCTATAAGCCTTACTTTAGTTTCTTCGGTCAAATTCATTCCTCTTTTTTGAAGCATCTGTAATGATGCTTTCAGTGCAGTGACCGGTGTTCTGAGTTCGTGACTGGCGATGCTGATAAAATCATCTTTACTTTGTGCGATGAGCCTTCTTTCGGTCACATTCATAAAGGTTCCTATCCCTCCGGTAAGAACACCGTTCTGATCAAACATCGGTGCCGCATTAATGGAAATGTATATTCTATCACCATTCGGAGGCTGTACGGCAATCTCATGATCAGTGAGCGGTTTCTGTGTCTTCATCATGATGGACATGGGATGTTCTTCAGATGGCAGAGGTGTTCCGTCGATACGCAGATTCTGCCATTGCGGATCATCATAAGTACGAGTTTTGATCTCAGTTTCCTTTAAACCAAGAATCTGCTGAGCCATCGGATTGGCATAGACCATCTGCCCTGATGCATCTATGACACCAACACCTTCTGCCATCGTTTCCAATATCGACCTCAATCGTTGTTCACTCTCCCTTAGGTTATTTTCAAGTTCTGCTTTTTCTCTGATATTTTCTTCCAAACGGATTATAGCTTCAGCATGTGAGGTAACATCAATAGCCATATCAATTACCCCGGTAATAACTCCGTTTTCAACATAGGGTGTGTAACTGAAATTAAAAAACCTTTCTTCCAGCTGACCATCCTTTTTGATCATCACAGGGGACGCGTCATCTGAATGCCTTACACCGTTTTTGTAAGTATCTTCTAACATATCCGCAGCTTTTTGTCCTCTAAGCTCGGGAAATTCGTTAAATAAAGGCTTCCCGATGATGGTTACATCTTTGCCCAAAAGCTCCAGCATAGCGACATTAACCATCGTTACCATGTAGTCTTCACCCTTTAAAAGCATCATGGCAACAGGCGACTGTGTGATAAGGTCACGAAAACTCATTTCACTGGTCGTGAGTTTTTCGTTGAGTAAGGAAATGGTATCATTTAAATGTTTTAGCTGATCATTCTGACTATTAAGCTCTTTATTATGCAAAGTAAGCTCAGAGATATTGCTCTCATTTTCAGTCTTGCCGGACAACAGATCGGAATTGTCTTTTCTCAACTGATCACTTAAAAAATAAATTTCCTTATTGGCATGATCCAACTTCCTGTTCATTTCTATGTATTCTCTATTGACCGTCGTCAATTCTTCGTTACTTGACCTGAGGTCATGATTTAAGGATGAAAGATCATGATTGGCAAGGTTGAGCTCAGCCTCCCGGTTTCGAAGGAGTTCCCAGGCCTGCTGTCTTTCCGTCACATTACTTGCGGTATGCAGAATACAATAGATCTTGCCGGCTTTATCAGCAACCGGCTTATATTTAAAATCATAATATAGCGTGATCTTTTTACCATTAACATCAGTTGTTATCGGTATGTTGCGGACCTCAAATGCTTTTCCCGAATGCCAGGTGTCCCGCAGGATATCTGAATAGGACGCTCCATTCAGCTCAGGAAGCACTTCCTCCAACTTTTTGCCGCGTATTGATTCATCTTTGTTCCATATTTTAAGCATCGCATCATTCGCAAACTGGATACGTAAATCCTCACCGGTATAGATTGCGGTGGGATCACTGGATTGCTTCAGTATATCGAAAATTGCATCAGTGCCTAATGCGGAGAAAAAGTGGATCATTTATATCTATATTATCAACGTTTAAAGGTATGAAAAATATAACTCAAAATATTCATATTTCCGCGAACCTAGTCTACACCTTCTTCTGATGGTTTTTAAGCAATCGGCTTTGCTTCTGTTTGATATTTAATGAAAGCTTATTTCAGGTACATAAGAAATTACAGTTAGTACAAAAATCCTCAATTTTTGCACTATGTTTACGTTATGCTTCATACTTATAACAGGCTAAAATGGTTATTGAAATTATTTACATAAACTATCATTTTCACAATAACCAAAAGATTTTTAAATTAGTATTTACATCCTATTGCAATGTTATTTCAACATCAACTTTTGCCGCTTCGGTCATTTTATTATATCAATGATTTTAATATTTTCATTTCTTTGTACCAATGAATAAAAATGAGAGAAAAATATATATTTACAGTGCGTTTTTGATCACATTGATGGTAAATTCTGCAAAACTGATGGCACTGAACAGTGATGGGATTATCGCCCGTTACTGGCAGTTCAATATTGAGGAATATAGCTTCCAGTTTTTGTATAATATGTTATTCTGCCTTCTTTTATTATACCTTAATCTTTCCGACGGTAAATTTCTAAGTGTCTTTAGAGAAAACAAACAATACTGGAAATTCTACCTGTGCAATTCCCTGGTTATTGTTGCAGCAATTGTCCTGGGAAGCTTGATCCATTCTTTTATTTTTGGAATCTTCCATCTTCCCGGAGGAAGAATCAGAGGGTATTTTGCCAGGTTTTTGCTAAGCAGCATCATGATTGCCGTAGTAATCCGTCTCATTCTTCTGATGCGTGAAAGCAGAAAAAAAGACATGCTTAACGAGCAGCTCAATTCCGCTTACCTTCAGACTCAGCTTCAATTGCTTCAGGAACAACTTAATCCGCATTTTCTTTTCAATACCCTGAGCAGTCTTTCTGCCATAGTCATGGAAAATCCAGGTCTGGCCCAAAACTATATCCTTCATCTTTCCAAAATTTTCAGATATACATTGGTTCATTCAGGTAATAATCTGGTAACCCTTGAGAAGGAGCTTGAGCATTTAAAGTCTTATACCCAACTCATAACAATGCGGCTGGAAAACACCTTCCAGATTCATATCAATATCAGCAAAGATTTAATCCAAATGCAAATCCTTCATTTATCACTGCAACCTTTGATCGAAAATGCGGTTAAACATAACAGAGCGACACTTTCAGATCCTTTAATCATAGAGATTTATGAAGAAAACAGATGGCTTATCATCCGAAACAACCTCCAGCCCACCATCAGCAAGACAGAGGGTGCCGGAATTGGTCTTACCAATTTAAATGAAAGATATAAGCTGCAAAATCAGCAAGAGATAGAGATCCATCAAACGACAGAATATTTCATCGTAAAGCTTCCTTTATTATGAGAAGAAATATACATATTATCATTATTGAGGATGAACCTGCTACCGCGAGACATCTGGAATACATCCTGAAAGAAATCAATCCGGAAATACAAATCACAAAATGTTTGCAGAGTATAGCAGAAGCAACGGAGTGGTTTACCTTAAATGATAATAATTTTGACCTGATATTTTCAGACATAAGACTTTCTGATGGATTATCGTTTGAAATATTTAGAAAGGTTAAAATAAAAAAGCCTGTCATCTTTGTTACGGCATATCATGATTATGCTATTGAGGCCTTCCGTAACAATGGCATTGATTACGTGTTAAAACCCTTCGATAAAGAAGAAATAACGCGCACGATATTTAAATATCACATCTTAATTGCTGCTGATTCTGAAAAAAGACAGAATGCAAAAGCATCTCTGCTTCAGGAACTGCAAAATGCGACGAAGCACTATCGAAAATCTTTCCTTATACATTATTGCGGCAGGCTTATCCCTGTGGAAGCAGCTAAGATTAACTGGTTTCATACGGCCAATGAGATTGTATATGCACATTTGTCTGACGGCAGGCAATATATAATGGAATTTACACTGGAACAGCTGGAAAATGAACTTGAACCTACTCTTTTTTTCAGGGCTAACCGCCAATTCATTATTAATAAAAAAGCCGTAGAAGCCGTGGAATACTTTTTTAACGGAAGACTGTTAATTAAAATTCATCCTTCACCACAGGACCAGATCATCGTCAGCAAGGCAAAAGCCATGACTTTTAGAAAATGACTGGACCAATAATTTGTTTTACCACCTGATTTAGTCGGTTCACCCTTTTTTATTTTACCATACACTATTGCTATTACTACATTTGTTTTATTAAAAACTAAATTTCCAGGATGATTCTAAAGACAAAAAAACAGAAGATTTTTCTTATAGCAGCTTTTATATGCCTTGCATGTACAGTTTTATCGGCACAGAAAAATAAATTAAAGGACAGTACCCCTGAACAGCGTGCAAAAATGCAGACGGAGTGGATGACAACTAAATTAAACTTAAATGCTTCACAAACTCAGCAGATTTCCGCGCTAAACCTTCAGTACGCCCGGAAGAATGAGCCTATTATTCAAAGTAACAGCAGCAAGCTCTCCAAATTTAGAAAACTGAAAGCCCTACAGAAAGAAAAATCTAACATGCTCAGCCAAATTTTAAGCGAGGAACAATATAAAAAATATGAGGATATTAAAGATCAGATGATTCAAAATATTAAAAATAAAAGAAAATGAAAAAACTATTAAATCCATGGATAATAATTTTATTTATTACCACCTCAGCATGCTCTCAGAGCGCAACCGACACTTACGAAACAGCACCTCTCCAGTCAAAGGTTGGCAACAGCCTTCAAGGACCTATTCAAAAGCCTGTAACAGGATACGGTGCAGATGGAAACTATGATGTGGCAGAAATTGACTTTGATAATCCGGAGTATCCGGGAACACAGGTTTCAATTTTCTATCCTCAGGGGATTACTTCTCCCAGACCTACCATTTTCTTTTCGCATCCGTTTGGTGGTGAAGACAAAGAATATAATATAGAGTTGTACAAATTCATTGCAAAGAAAGGTTACGTGGTAGTATTTGTGCCTTACCGTACCATTGATGTAAGTGTAGACCATCGTTACCAGACCCTGTGGGAAGGATTCACGAAGGCTGCTGCAGATTATCCTAACATTATTGACACTCAGAAAGTAGGTTTTATGGGCCACTCTTTTGGAGGTGGAGCAAGTATCGATCTGGCCTACAAAGCATTTACAGAGAAGGGATGGGGACAAAATGGACGTTTTCTTTTCACTATGGCTCCATGGTATTCTTTTAACTGGAACAGTCCATTAAGTACCCAACAGCAATTACAAAGTTTTCCTTCCAATACCAAAATGATCACCCAGGTCTATGATGAGGATGATGTCAACGATCACAGGATGGCAATTGATATCTTTAAAAATATCAATATTCCTAATGCTGAAAAGGATTTTATTTATATTAAATCGTCTACTGTTAACGGATATAATTATGTAACAGACCACGCCATGCCAAGTTCAAGAGTAATTTTCGATGCATTGGACTATTATGGAGTGTACCGTCTTTTGGATGCTATGATGGATTATAGTTTCAATGGAAACAGCAGTGCAAAAAATACTGCTTTGGGGAATGGTTCTGCCGCGCAGGTCACCATGCCTTCTTATAACGGACAAACAATGAATCCTCTTGAAGTCACAGATAATCCCACGCCGAAATACCTGCAGTTTAAATACCAGTTTAAATGTGGGAACAGCACCAATCCGCGGGTTTACTACTGTAATTAATTAAAAAGGCAATGATCTACTAAGGCATTACTTGTTTTATAAACAGATAGTATGACCGGTATGTGCTTATCTAATGATGATATTACCTAACTCCGGTAACCTAAGTATATTATTGCCTAATCAAATAAGAACTCAAAATTTTCAGCAAAACATCTGAAAAGTATGTATAATATTGAAATTCAATAAAAAATCAAATGTCCCGGTCTTAGGCTCCTTGATTTACAACGGGAGCTGATGACGATTCTTCCGGCATTTAAAATCTTCAATATCAAATTCAACTACTCATTTTGCCGATTTATCGAAAATAATCTCAAAATAACAGCATTCCGATCGAACTTTACATCAGTAAAACAAACAACTTAAAATCCTATTATTATGAAAACAAAAATCGGAATCACAGAAAAAAACACAGAAGCAGTAGCAGAACAATTGGCTAAATTATTAGCAGATGAAACTGTACTTTACATTAAAACCAGAAATGCTCACTGGAACGTTACCGGGGATAACTTTCATGCCAACCATATCTTTTTCGAAGAGCAATACAAGCAATTGGATGAGCTGATTGACAGCGTTGCAGAACGCATGCGAAAAATAGGACATTATGCGCCGGCAACAATGAAAATCTATCTCGAATTAACCCATCTTACAGAATATACCGACAGAACCAACGACGGTTTAGGCTATATGAAAGACCTATTAAGCGACCAAGAAAGCATTATTGAATTTCTGAGAGGGAATATCACTCCTTTTGCCGAAGAATTCAAAGATTACGGTACAAGTGATTTCATCACAGGATTGATGGAAACGCACGAAGAAATGGCCTGGATGATCCGCTCGTATTTCAGATAAATTGGGAAAACAGAAAGGAATAATTATATTTGTGTAACCATAAATAAATATCCTTATGAAAGCTCTCATCGTAGATGATAACGACATTGCAAGAACCACACTCTCACATTTGGCAAAACAAATTCCCAGTCTCACAATTGTCAGCGAATTTTCCAATGCCATTGAGGCTTACAACCACTTGCAGTCTAATCACGTCGATTTGATTTTTCTCGATATCGAAATGCCGGAAATGACAGGTATTGAACTTACCAAGAATCTTTCGGGAAGAGGTACCATTATCATTTTCACAACATCCAATAAGGAATATGCACTGGAAGCTTTTGAACTGAATATTGCAGATTACATTCTGAAACCAATAACACCGGCAAGGTTTTTACAGGCAGTAAGCAAAGCGCAGACAATTCTGGAAAGCAGAAAAGAAAATGTGGAAGTCACAAAAGATGAATTCCTTTTTGTAAGGGATTCCAATATTACAAGGCGACTGAAGCTCGATGACATTTTTTATGCCGAAGCGATGGGCGATTATGTAAAGTTCTACACCCGGGAAAAAATGTTTGCCATCCATGGTAAAATGAAAACGGCGGAAGAACGCCTTCCGAAAGACAATTTCATCAGGGTTCATCGTTCATACATTGTTTCAGTCGGTAAAATAGATACACTTCAGGACGGCGGAATTATGATTAACGGAAAATTTATCCCGGTTGCAGATGCATACAGGAAAGCACTCAACACGAGAATGAATGTTTTTTAAATTTTATTCGGGCAGCTTAATCCTCCTGTAGTATATCCTGAGCTAAGTTCACGCAGCAATCTGTTGAACCGTTCAGCATCGCAATAACAAAAAGAGCTCCGCTCAAGCCAAGATGCAGATTCAGCACAAAAAGTAGCGTCAAAATAAAAACAGTATTTGTCATTCCGTAGGAATCCCGGCATCCACGGTTAGATTCCTACAGAATGATAAACTTAATATTAAATCTTGCTGAGTGAATAGTTTATGCTAAGCTTGACGAAGTACCTTTAGAACTAAATATTTTCAATAAGAAGAAAAAAAACGTTGCGAGTACCGAGCGGAGTCGAAGTATGCATTAAAAACAAGGAAAAACATTTATGAAAAAAATATCTTCAATAATGGACAACAGGAGATTCAGCTATTTTATCATCCTCACATTTATTGCAGGTTCTCTCCTGTTGATCGCGGTTCAAATCAATTCGGCGCAGAATACGAAGGAGCTTATCTGTAATAACAATAAACTTCTTAACGAATTGCGTTCCAGCAATCATTTGCGTGAAATAGACCGTGATATTTTAGGCGTTGAAAGCAGAATCCGGGCTTCCATTGCAACCAATGATACTACTCACCTTGAAGGAATTGACCAAAAGATCAGCCAGATAGAAAACTTTTTAGACTCCCTTTCCAAAGACAACACCGATGCAGAAGAGGAAAGGCTGATTCACAGACTGAGTGTTCTCGCTATGGAAAAGAAAACCACGAAAGACAAATTATTGCTTCGTTATCATACACTCGGAAACATGGATGATCAGACCTCCATTGCCAACCCGAGAGCGAGAAAAATATCAAATGAAATCACAACAATCACCGCAAAAATCTATGAAAGCCGTAAATTTCATAT
Organism: Chryseobacterium sp. PET-29; assembly: GCF_025736815.1. Taxonomy (NCBI): domain Bacteria; kingdom Pseudomonadati; phylum Bacteroidota; class Flavobacteriia; order Flavobacteriales; family Weeksellaceae; genus Chryseobacterium; species Chryseobacterium sp. PET-29. Next base: position 1,462,322 of record NZ_CP107053.1, read on the forward strand.
GGTAGACCTCAGCAAAAAGACCGAAACAATGGGGCAAAAGGCAAGGTTATATGATATTTCTTTATTGATTTTATTGATTTTGAGCGGATCCATCGTTGGCTTTCATATTCTTCGCCAGTTTAAACGTCAGAGATTGCTGATCCAGGAATTGGATATCGCAGAAAAAAAAGCTTCGGTTGCTGCACAAACCAAAGAAAATTTTTTAGCCAATATGAGCCACGAAATCAGAACGCCCCTCAGCGGAATTTTGGGCTTTACCAATCTTTTACAGAAAAGACCTTTGGATCAGACTTCAAAAGAATTTGTATCATCCATTCAAAGCTCAGGAGAAAATCTGATGGCCATTATCAACGATATTCTGGATTTATCAAAAATCGAAGCCGGAATGATGCGCATTACCAAAGGAATATTCAGCATCAACGGACTGGTAAATTCGGTAGAAACTTTTTTTGTGGAACGGGCAAAAGAAAAAGGATTAACAATTTCCAGCAAAATAGATCCGTCGATTCCAGATACGCTGAATGGTGATGCAACGAGGCTAACCCAGATTTTGGTTAACCTCATCGGAAATGCCGTTAAATTTACACAGCAAGGCAGCATTAGTATTGAGATTTACAATAAAAATCAAACCGAAAACGAGGTTGTTGTCGGTTTTAAAGTCTCAGATACAGGAATCGGAATCGATAAAGAAAAACTCAGCGAGGTTTTTGAAAGATTCAACCAGGGTGAAGATTCTATAACAAGAAATTACGGAGGAACCGGACTTGGTTTATCCATTGTGAAAAGTTTAATTCAATTACAAAATGGAGATATTGAAGTTGTAAGCGAACAGGGAAAAGGCACGACTTTTCATTTTTTCATTCCTTATGTCATTGCGAAAGAACAGATTGCCGTAATTCCTTCTCATGATATAACGTATTTTAAAGACAGATCCAATACACCATTGAAAGTTTTGGTAGTAGATGATAACGCCATCAATCAAAGTCTGATGAAGCATCTTCTGTCACAATGGAACATTGAGTTTGACACCGCAAACAATGGTCTTGAAGCAGTAGAATATCTTAAAAATCACGACTGTGATCTGGTTTTAATGGACATTCAGATGCCACAAATGGACGGCTATACCGCAACACAAAAAATCCGCGAAGAATTGAATCTGAATCTTCCAGTCATCGCAATGACCGCACATGCAATGGCCGGAGAAAGAGAAAGATGCCTGAGCCGGGGAATGAACGGATATATTTCCAAACCGGTCAATGAAGATGAATTATTTAAATTAATTTCAGGTTTCGGATTGAAAGAAAATAAAAATAATGAATTAAAAATCCAAGAAACCATTCCTGTTTATCAATACATTGACCTTAATTATATGAAGTCTGTCAGCAATGGTGACCAAGATTTTGAAAGAACGGTCACAAAGCAGTTTTTAGACAAAGTTCCCGGTCATTTGCAGGAAATGGAATCGGCTTATGAAAATACAGATTTTAAGATCGTAAAACTCAGAGCACATGATTTGAAATCCAGTGTTGCAATAATGGGATTACTTCCTTTATTAGAGGAAAAACTGAATACTTTAGAATTAACCAATGGAGAAAACCCAGCTTCAAAACAGACTTTAAAAGATGTAAAAGAGATTGTTTTAAAAGCAGTTTCCGAGGCAGAATTATTTTTACAAACTATTAATTAAAGAAAACTATCGTTATGGAAAATCAGGGAGCATCTGTAGTGATTTCGCATCACATTCTGGATGGGAAACAGCAACAGTACGAGCAATGGCTCAATGAGATCGTTCCTTTAACCAGACATGCAAAAGGTTTTATTGATTGGCAGATCATCAGACCGATCCAGGGTTTAACTTTTGTTTACACCGTGATTATCAGATTTGATACGATTGAAAATCTCAAAAACTGGATTGATTCCGATGACAGAAAAAAACTGATTGAAAAAGCCAACCCCCTATTTCATAAAAATGACCATTACAAAATAAAATCCGGGCTCGATTTTCTTTTTGAAAACGAAAACGAAACAAAGGTTCCCGTACGATGGAAACAGTTTTTGGTAACCTGGTCAGCCATTTATCCTTTATCATTAGTGGTTCCGCTCTTACTTCTGCCCTTTTTAAGATTATTAAAAATCCCTGCAAATCATTATTCAGACGGACTTTTGATCTCTGCATCCATTGTTTTCCTGATGGTTTTCGTTGTAATGCCCAATTATACAAAGCTGATCAGAAAATGGCTTTTTAAATAATATCATTTAACATTAATATGACCAATCACTGTTTTTACAGTGATTTTTTTCGTTTTTTCTCAAAAACACCATCCTTTTTATCTTTTTAATTTTTCGATCTTATCTAACGACAGTTTCTGCCTGTTCATCGAACACCAGCTGATTTCCCGCTAAGTTGGCAGTAGCTTTACATCAACAATTAATACAATAATTAAAACCCAAACATTATGGAAATTCTACAAACATCAGAAAATGCATTATCTCACTCAAGTGTAACTGCTGTTATTAATGCACCATTCGAAAAAGTTAACATTGCAGACTGGTTATTAAACTTACCCGATGCCGAATATCAAAGATGCTCAACCCAACATATCGGAGCGGCTATTTCCACCACTTTCGATGGCGAGCCGGTTTCGCTGAATGTGGAAACAATCGGAGACGCTTTGATGGTTCAGCATTATGTAGCCACCGTCTATCGACCGGATTACTGCAGAATGCTGTCAATATCTGATTCCATTACCAAAAACGGAAGAACGAAAGTGCAGGTTTTATGGGAGCTGAAAGCCTCAAAAATTGATGATAACACGACTTTGTATACCAACGAAATTCACGCAACGGCAACGCCGGAAATGTTCGAATATATGAAAGAACACGGCATCGAATTAGCAAGTGCAGCCGCTTCCAGACAAGCTGCTTCCGATGCGCACAACCACGAAGAAACACCCAACTTTGCAAAAAGTATCGAAAACAAAGCATTGACAGGCAAATACAATCAGCCTTTTTAGAATTAGCATACCTTGTTTGTAATCAAATAACTTTTAATTCATCTACAAATTGTGTATTGAATATTTTGATATTTGCTTCGTCAATTCGAGTATTTTTTTGTAACAAAGTGAAGAAAAATGTTTCGAGAATGAAATTTATCTTCAAATCATAAACTTCTCAATACAACGGATATTCATCTACAACACTATTTTCTACACCAATATAAAGCCCAACGACTGATTTTGCCCGTTGATCGAATAAGATCTAAAAAATACCCGATTAGGAAGTAGCTTTACCATAGAAATTAAGAACTGTAAATAATAATCATAAAAAGTAATAGGACGCATACTGAAAAATTTAAGCTTTAAATATCAGTTAGAAAAAAGAACTCCATACCCATGATGACGGAATCTTCCGCTATTGTGGACGGGATTTCTATATGGCGCTGCGGTAGCTCCTGCCTTAATTAATATATTGGTAAACTGGCATTTGCTTTTACCTGCCATTTTATTGCTAACTTGTTGTAGATTTTCAATTCAATAACCCAAAAAACTAAATATTATGTTACAAAAAGGAACTGTTGCCCCAGATTTTACATTATTTGCTACACCAGACCAGAAAATAACATTATCTGAATTTAAAGGAAAAAATGTTATTCTCGCCTTTTATCCCGCAGACTGGAGCCCGGTTTGCAGTGATCAGATGGCATTGTACAACGAAATGCTGAAATTCTTCAAAAAATATGATGCAGAAATATTCGGAATCTCTGTGGACAGCAAATGGTGTCATCTGGCTTTTTCAGAATCACGGAACCTCCATTTTCCCTTGCTTGCCGACTTTGAAGCAAAAGGAGAAACCGCAAAAAAGTATGGCGTTTATGATGAGGAGGAAGGAGAATGCAAAAGGGCTTTATTTGTTATCAATAAAGAGGGCATCATCGAATGGAGTTATCTGTCACCAACTGCCATCAATCCTGGTGCAGACGGAATATTGGAAGCTTTAGAAACACTTAATACAAAATAATTATGTCACTAAAACCATCAGTAAGTAAAACTGACCATGCGCAAGGTAACGACAATGCCGACCTTACCATTGTAGAATACGGCGATTATCAATGTCCGTATTGTGGAGCCGCTTATCCTGTTCTTAAAGAATTAATGAAAGAATTCAAAGGTCAGGTAAAGTTTGTTTTCAGGAATTTTCCGTTGTCGGAAATGCATCCATATGCAAGACCCGCCGCAATTGCAGCAGAAGCCGCCGATCTTCAGGGGAAATTCTGGGAAATGCATGATGTCATTTATGAAAATCAGCAATCTCTGAATGAAAATTTCTTATTTCAGCTCGCAGAAAAAATAGGTTTAAACCTTTCTCAATTCAAAGAAGATATTCAGAAACCCGAACTGGAAAAGAAAGTAGATTCAGATTTCGAGAGCGGTATTATCAGCGGCGTAAACGGCACGCCTTCGTTTTTCATTAATGGAAATAAATTCAATGGCGGTGCGGAAGATTTACTCGAACTGGTAAGGGAAAATGTGAATTAATCCCGAATTGCAGTCCGATCTGAGTATGTCTGTAATGGCAAAAAAGAGAAAACCATTCCACAAGCTCAGGATAATCTACACAAGGAAAAGCTGCCATAGAAATTAGCAAACAGCTTTAGATAATTGTCAAAAAGCTGCCTCTAATAAAAATTTCATCAAAATGTATGAAGTTAAACTAGATTAATTTCTACCTGTTTTATCCTCCATACATTTGCTAAAGAAATAAGACAAAACAATTAATAACTTAAAAAAATTAATATTATGAGTACACTTACATTAAAAGACGGAACAGAAATTTTTTACAAAGACCAGGGTGAAGGACCGGTATTGATGTTTCACCACGGATGGCCATTATCTTCAGACGACTGGGATGCCCAGGTTATTTTCTTTCTGAAAAAAGGGTACCGGGTAATCGCTCACGACAGGAGAGGTCACGGACGTTCCAGCCAGAATATTTACAACCACACCATTGAGCAATATGCTTCTGATGCTGCAGAATTGGTTGAATTTTTAGATTTGAAGGATGTGGTTCACATCGGACACTCAACAGGCGGTGGTGAAGTAATCCGTTATGTGAATAAATATGCCAACGGAAGAGCTAAAAAAGCAGTATTGATCAGTGCAATTCCTCCTGTGATGGTGCAGAGTGAAAGCAATCCGGACGGTGTGCCGATGTCGGTTTTTGATGATATCAGAAATCAGACCATGAACAACAGAAATCAGTTTTATTATGACCTTACTTTTCCTTTTTACGGGTATAACAGAGAAGGCGCAGATGTAAAAGACGGTGTCCAGAGAAACTGGTGGAGACAGGGACTGATGGGCGGAATCGTAGCTCATTATGACGGAATTAAAGCGTTTTCAGAGACCGATTTAAGTGAAGATCTTAAAGCGGTGGATATTCCGGTTTTGGTGATGCATGGTGAGGATGACCAGATCGTTCCTATTGCCAATGCTGCATTAAAATCCATTAAATTATTAAAGAACGGTAAACTGATCACCTATCCAGGTTTCCCTCACGGAATGCCAACTACCGAGCATGAAACCATTAACAAAGATCTTTTAGCGTTTATTGAAGAATAATAAACGATTATATATAAAGGTGAATCAACATGATTCACCTTTTTTAATTTATATAAGACAATGATGATGAACCGACCGTCAGATTACGAAAACCTAAAACAAATGGTTGATAAATACAATTGCTGACGGTCTAATTAAATGATTGCCTGAACTCCAAAGGAGTCTGATTGGTTTTACTCTTGAATAATCTGGTGAAGGACTGCGGATACTCAAATCCCATATGGTAGGCAATTTCAGATACCGACAGATCCGTAGTGGATAATATTTTCTTTGCGGTTTCAATGAATCTGTTGTGGATATGCTGCTGTGTATTGAGTCCGGTTAAAGAACGTAACATGTCACTCAGGTAATTTGCGGATACGTTTAGCTGATCAGCAAGATCCTGCACCGTTGGCATTCCGTTCTGCAGCTCTTCATCGGTATTAAAATAAACGTCAAGAACTTTTTCAAACTTATCAATGAGGCGGTCATTAACTGCCTTATACGTAATAAACTGACGTTTGTAATACCTACTGCTGTAATTCAGAAGAAGTTCGATCTGAGAGACAACCACATCCTGACTCACATCGTCTGTTCTGTTATTAAGCTCCTCCTCAATAATCTTAAATACTGAAAATAAGGTCTCTTTTTCTTTTTCTGATACATGCAGCGCTTCATCCGTTGCATAGGAAAAGAATCCGTATTGTCTGATTTTTTTTGCCAATGGATAGGAAAGCAGAAAATCAGGATGAAGCAGGATCAGGAAGCCTTTGCTCTTATTATTCTTAGGTTTTTCAAAGAGCTGTCCCGGAGCTGTAAATACCAGACCACCTTCACCAAAATCATAATGATGCTGGCCATATTTGGCACTTCCGATCGTATCCTTATAGGCGATCTTGTAAAAATCCAATATCAGATTTTCCGATAGCTCCTCAACAGGTAGGGTCATATCTTCCAGACGGATGAAACTGACCAGTGGATGCTCAGGTTTAGGAACTCCGAACATCTTATGAAATTCAGTTAACGAGTGAAATTTATGAAAATGATTTGGGTTGCTTTTCATTTGTTTGATTGGTTCTGTAAAAATAGTGAATTAATTACCATGGTGTTTCCCCGGTTTCGGGATTATATTCTTCGCTGATGAATTTTCCGGTAGGCCCGTCCTGCCCGATCATGGCATATTTTGCAATTCTTTTTCCGCCTTCTTCCACAGTTCCTGTACCGCGGTGATTATTAAAATCTGTAGCGACAAATCCCGGACAGACTGCATTAACTTTAAATGGGGTATCACGGAGCTCATAGGCAAGGTTGATGGTATACATATTCATGGCGGCTTTTGAAGCGGTATACACCGCTGCTTTATGACTGTAGTAGATCCAGTCGGGATCAGAATGTAACGTGAGGGAACAGCCGCTTGAAGAAACATTGACGATTCTCGGCTCCTCCGATTTTCTAAGAAGATCCATAAATGTCTGGGTCATTCTTATAACACCGTACAGATTGGTATCCAGTACTTTTTGAAAAGACTCAACCGGCGCTTCCAAAGCTGCCTGCGGCATTCCTCCGTTTATTCCAGCGTTGTTGATCAGCACATCCAATACATCGGTTTTGCTTCTGACCGCTGATTTTGCTTTTTCCACTGAGCCGGCGTCGGTTACATCCAATTGAATGGCTTCCGTATGCGCGAAACCTGCTTTTTTCAGTTGTTCCACTGCAGATTCTCCGTTATCAATATCACGGCTTCCTATAAAGACAAAATATCCGTTTTCTAAAAGTTGTTTAGCGGTCTCAAAGCCTATTCCTTTGTTGGCTCCTGTTATTAATGCTATTTTCATTTTAATTTATATTTATATTTTATATTTCTGAGCAAATTCTTTTGTAAAATCTTCAAACTTCACTTTTCCGAAGGTGGGTTTATTGGCATAAAAATCCTCATACAGGCTACCGTCTGCCTGTGCTCTTTGCATGGCAACCATTCCTTTGGCAATCCATTCATTAATGCCCGCAGACAGCATTTGATGCAATAATTCTTCACTTGAAACTACCTTCCATTCCAAATCCGGATTCCCAATCGATTGTCCTAATGCCACGGTAATTTCATCAGGAGAAACCTCATCACTGGCGATATAATGTACTGTTCTGCCGCTGAACGGTTCTTCCATCTCGTCTGCAATGGTCGCAGCAATATCATAAGGTGAAACCCAGGGTTCTTTGCGCGATCCTCCATAGCTTTGAATAATTTTACCCTGAGATTGTATTGCCGGAAGCCAGCGGTAGATATTGCTGAAAAATCCCACGGGACGCATAAATTTTATGGAAACCTCTTCAGGAAGAGTCTGTAAAATCTGCTCAACATGATAGTGAACCAAAAGACTTCCGGTGCCTTGATCCGAATGTGCCCCGATACTGCTTAAATGAATGATTTTCCTGATTCCTGACTGTTGAACGGCTTTTACATAGTTCCGAGCTGTTTTTTTAAATTCAGCCAGAAAATCGATTTCCTGATCAAAAAGACTTCCCATACCTTCCCATGCTTCCATTAAGTAGACCGCATCAGCATTTTTAAAAGTTTCTGTTAAAAATTCCACATCCTGTATGCTTCCTATGGCTGCTACAGCACCTAAATTTTCTATTTCAGGTATTCTTTCCTTTCTGCGGCTGATCACCGTAACCTGATGTCCTGCCCCAACCAATAATTGGGTAAGCGGATTTCCTATGTTCCCTAGAGAACCTGTTAATACTATTTTCATTGTCATATTTTATAAGTACAAAATTGCAATGATAAATACGATTAGAATTAACAAAATCCTGGTAACACTTAACCAAATACAACTCTTCAGTCTAAAGCAGCCGGAATATAAAATAGTATTTCTGTGGCTGTACCACAGTATGGTATATAAATGTATCAACAAGTTTCATCATTATCCTGTGTTTTGTAAAAAAATCTACATTTATTTATCATTTGAAAGTGAAATATGATAGTGATAATATCCCGATTCAAAAGAAAATATGCTTAACGAACAGAATTACAATCAGTTAAAAATAACAATAATGGTTTGGTCATGTCAAATAATGTTATTAGATTTGATTTTAATGACATTTGTCAGTATAATTATATTGAATGGCATCATTTTATTAGAGTTCCATTAAATTTATTCTATCATGAAAAAACAATTTGTTATCGCTGCGTTGTCTTGGGGAGCAATCGTTTTAGGAAGCAACCAAGTTCTGGCACAAAATTCTAATCAGGTTAATACCTCCGTCAACATTAATTTAGCCGATGTTATTTCAATGGACGTAGGAAGTGTTGCTTCAGGAGGCACTGTGGATTTTAATTATGTGAATACAACAGATTATAATTCTTCCAAAAATGTGACGGTGCCGAATAGCTTAGTCATTATTTCTTCCAAGAATTTCGATGTAAAAGTAAAATCTGAGGGCGCAAACTTTGTAAGTGGCGCAAATGTAATTCCGGTAGACGTATTACAGGTAAAAGCAATAGCGGGCGGAAGTTTAACAGGAACCCTGAATGAGGTTACCTTATCCACAAACGATCAGGTTCTGGTAAGTAACGCAAGTTTAGGGGCAAAACAATCTTTAAATATTGCCTATTCTATTTCGGCAGAAAAAGCATCAAAGGTACTTCTGGGAAAGCCTAAAGGAACTTACATGCAAAAAATAATTTATACTGCCACTGCATTGTAATTAAAACAAACAATAATTTATATAAGCCCTCAACATTTTGTGTTGAGGGCTTTTCTTTTTAAATAATGAACTAAAATACGTGTGGCGATTTCACTACACGAACTTCCATGTTCCACTACAGAGAAACTTTTTTTGCCGATGTACATTTGTAATGTTCAAAAGAGAACAATTAAATAAGAATAAAAAATAAAATAATATCATTATGAAAAAGCAAATTGCAATCGCAGCATTAACCATCGGAGCATTCGTATTAGGAACAAACACTATTCAGGCTCAAAACACTACCGCAACCACAACGGTAAACATTACCCTGAACGATGTGATCTCCATTGATGCGGGAAGTACTGCAATCGGGAATACGGTTGACTTTAACTATGCTACTGCAGCAGATTATAATTCTGATCAGACGATTACTAAAGCCAACTCTTTAAAAGTAACTTCAACTAAGAATTTTAATGTAAAAGTAAAAGCAGGAGGCGCTAATTTCATGAATGGAACCAACGTAATCCCTGTAAATGTTCTGACTATTAAAGCTGCTGCAGCTTCCGGAACCATGGGCGGTACAAAAAACGCTGTTGTTTTATCTGTAGCTGATCAAACTTTAGTGGCAAATGCTCCGCTTGGAAGCGCCTTGACACTGAATCTGGATTACACCATTCCTGCCGCGAAATCATCTTCTTCTGATATTTTAGGTAAACCGGCCGGAACTTATACGCAAACAGTAACGTATACTGCGACTGCTTTATAAATTGCTAATTCTAAAGAAACTTTTTTTCATATTAATATTTTGTGATTTGGTGTTTCAGAGGCTTCCTACGGGAGGCCTTTGATTTTATATATATTAACCGACAAAGAGCAATGTTTTTCAGGAAGAATTATCATTTATAATGATGATTGATATTTTAAAGGTTAGCCAGGCAGAAATACTAATAGGGCAATAAGGTGTACCAAAAAAATACTTGGACTATTAGTACATACTTACATGAGTTACAAGATAATTTTTATAATTTAACAGGGAATAATTCGAATTATAGAATCATAAATACTCTTTTGCAAAGAGTAATTTTACAATATAAACCTGTCTTAAAAACGATGATAACAAATTACCAACCTATAGATATTTTTTGTGAAACCTGAAGAAAATTATTCGCAAACAGTAACGTATGCCGCAACAGCTTTATAATAAAAATAAAAGAAAATTTTATATAAGCCCTCAACACAAAATGTTGAGGGCTTTTCTTTTTAAACAATGAACTAAAATACGTGTGGCGATTTCACTACACGAACTTCCATGTTCCACTACAGAGAAACTTTTTTTGCCGATGTACATTTGTAATGTTCAAAAGAGAACAATTAAACAAGAATAAAAAATAAAATAATATCATTATGAAAAAGCAAATTGCAATCGCAGCATTAACTATCGGAGCATTCGTATTAGGAACAAACACTATTCAGGCTCAAAACACTACCGCAACCACAACGGTAAACATTACCCTGAACGATGTGATCTCTATTGATGCGGGAAGTACTGCAATTAGTGGCGCAGTGGCCTTTAATTATGCTACTGCAGCGGATTATAACTCAGAAAAAACGGTAGCTCAAGCTAATGCTTTAAAAGTTACTTCAACTAAGAATTTTAATGTAAAAGTAAAAGCAGGAGGTGCTAATTTTATAAATGGAACCAACTTGATCCCCGTAGATGTTCTAACCATCAAAGCTTCTGCAGCTTCCGGAACCATGGGCGGTACAAAAAGCACTGTTGTTTTATCTGCAGCTGATCAAACTTTAGTGGCAAATGCTCCGCTTGGAAGCGCATTGACACTGAATCTGGATTACACTATTCCTGCCGCGAAATCATCTTCTTCTGATATTTTAGGGAAACCGGCCGGAACTTATACGCAAACAGTAACGTATACCGCGACAGCTTTATAATAAAAAACAAAAGGGAATTTTATATAAGCCTTCAACACTTTTAGTGTTGGGGCTTTTTCTTTTTAAAGCAATGAAATAAATACGTGTGGCGATTTCACTACACGAACTTCTATGTTCCACTACAGAGAAACTTTTTTTGCCGCTGTACATTTGTATTGTTCAAAAGAGAACAATTAAACAAGAATAAAAAATAAAAATAATATCATTATGAAAAAGCAAATTGCAATCGCAGCATTAACCATCGGAGCATTCGTATTAGGAACAAACACTATTCAGGCTCAAAACACTACCGCAACTACAACGGTAAACATTACCCTGAACGATGTGATCTCTATTGATGCGGGAAGTACTGCAATCGGGAATACGGTTGACTTTAACTATGCTACTGCAGCAGATTATAATTCTGATCAGACGATTACTAAAGCCAACTCTTTAAAAGTAACTTCAACTAAGAATTTTAATGTAAAAGTAAAAGCAGGAGGCGCTAATTTCATGAATGGAACCAACGTAATCCCTGTAAATGTTCTGACTATTAAAGCTGCAGCAGCTTCCGGAACCATGGGCGGTACAAAAAACGCTGTTGTTTTATCTGCAGCTGATCAAACTTTAGTGGCAAATGCTCCGCTTGGAAGCGCATTGACACTGAATCTGGATTACACCATTCCTGCCGCGAAATCATCTTCTTCTGATATTTTAGGTAAACCGGCCGGAACTTATACGCAAACAGTAACGTATACTGCGACTGCTTTATAAAATTTTTCAGTTTCTAAAGGTTCCTAAGATAAGTTTTCAGTAGTTTTGGGAATCTTTTATTTTTAAACAATTTACACCATGCACAAGTTTATTTACCTTTTCATTTTTATCTTCACAGGGTCCTCTTTACTTCTGGCACAAAGTATCTCTATGTCCCCTACCCGATTATTTTTCACCGGTAATCCAGGAGAAAAAGTGGCACAGACAGTCACGCTTCAAAACAGTTCGGATAAGGATTATGTTTTTAATCTCAACTATAAAGATTGGGTTAGAGAAGAAGATGGAAATAAGGTTTATCTTGATGCAGGCAGTTCAAAAACTTCCAATGCCTCTTGGGTATCCACTTTAGAAAATACTGTCACAGTTCCTGCAAGAAGTACAAAAGAGATCGTTGTAACCATGCAGATTCCGGCAAACGCATCAAAGTCTGCCGTTACAAACAGTATGTTATTTTTCACCCAACTTCCTCAACAGGCAGATCAGGCACGTGCTCAAAACGGGATTGGTGTTATCACATTGTTTGAGGTGGGACTTCACATATTTTATACTCCAATGGGAAACAATGTAAAAAGTTTGGATATAACCAATATTTCAGAGGTAAGCAAAGAGAATGCAGCAAACAGGAAAGTAGCAGTAAGTATTCATAATGATGGAAATACCATCAATGATGCTACCGTAGAGTTTGAACTGACCAATACAGACAATGGTAAGGAAATAAAATTACCCGCAATCTCCATCTCCATGCTTCCCGATACCAATCAGACCGTTCAATTTTCTTTACCGGAAAACATTTCAGGGAATTTCCTTGGCGTGGCTATTATCAAAATGGCAGGATCCAATGATTTACGCGTAGGCGAAAAAAACTTTAAATTTTAAAATTAAGTCTTGAACTCCCAAAATGGAATATCGATGTCAATCATAAAAAGAACAATCTTAGTTTTTGTATTTGTTCTTCTGCACTTTTCGCTGGCCTTTGCACAGGAAAAGAAGGATATCCAAATCCATTTTGAAAACGACAGCATGGCTGTTGAAAAAGGCTCTACTTTTACTAATTTTTTGGTCATTGATAATAAAAGTTCTGAAGAGATTACCATTCAGAATATCATACCTGATGAAAAATATCCGGGATTGCTTTTTTATCCAAAAAATGACTTTACTTTAGGAGCGGGTCAGTCTAAGAATTTTCCTGTGAAACTGATCGCCAACGTGGATTTTATGAAGCTGAGATCCAATAAAATCCAATTCCAGGTTTCGTATACAAGCCCAACAGTTACCAAAACTGAAAGCGCCTCGTTCTTCGTTAAAAAAGACGAGAATAAAAACATCGCAATTTATACGGCAGCATACGAAAATTTCATTAATCCTGCTGCGCCCGACTCTTCAATTCTGCTGACTGTAGAAAACCAAGGCTACAGTAAACAAACCGTTAAGATTGATTTGCAATCCATTCCTGATGGTTTGGAAATGATGCCTAAACAGCAAACCTTATCACTGGAAGGTTTAGAAAAACAAACGGTTGAGATCAAAATTGCGGTCCGAAAACAGAATACGCTTTTTCCAGAATTTAGTATTAATGCAATCGTTACAAACCTGCTTACTAATGAAATCGTGGGAAGCAACACGCTCCACTTAGTCATCTTATCAAACAACAGACAAATTGCCCGGGGAAATGAAGCAGCAAACGGAAGTAATTTTGCAGAAATTAGCTATAACGAAAACAGTTCTGGTTTTAATTTTCTTCAACTGAGAGGAAACACAGCGTTTCGGGTGACCGAAAATCTGAAATCGCGGTTCAATATCGGCGCAGATTACTATGTTGAAGACAGCCGTTATAACCTGTATGATACATGGCTGGAACTGGAGAGAAAAAATACGGCATTACGGGTGGGGAATGTTAATAGTACAGATTACGACTACCCGGTTTTCGGGAGAGGCGGGAAACTTTCTACTAAATTTGGTAAAAATAACCAGATTGAAATTCTTGCGCTGGAAAATAATTATAACCTGTATGGTACTTATTTTCAGCAAACAGAAGGATCTACCATGGCGGGTGCCAAATATAACTTTGGGAATACTAAAACCTTTAATGGAAAAGTATCTTATATATTCGACCATGATCCTCGCTTTAATATCGATACCCAGGTGGCAAACGCGGTAACATCATTTATAATTAATGATAAACACACCATCCGCACAGAAGCTGGCCTGAGCCACGAAAAAGGCCTTTTAAATAAAGATGAAAATGCAGGAGCTTCAGTAGGAGCCAATTATGAGGGAAAAATAGGAACATGGGACCTACAGTCTGTTAATTCCTTTGCCACCAAAAGTTATGCAGGAATCAAACGGGGATCTTTTTTCTCAAATCAGCGTATTGGCCACCAATTTTCTGCTTTTCAGCGCGCTTTTATACAATATCAGAATTCGCAGATAGACCCCGAGTTCCTTAGTTTCCAGAGTGCACCTATCCAACTTGGGAATACCGCCAACTTGCGTTATTATTTTAATAGTACGGAATCTTTGGGATCAGGATATCAGTTTTCTGTAAAACATTGGAATTTTCTACTGTCTCCAAAGGTGGAGAGACAAAAAACAGCCAATTTTTATACATCACGGGAACTTTTTTCTTACCGGCTAGAGGCCAATATCAGCACTACATTGGGTGCCCACGGATTAAACTGGACGGCGGAATATTCTTATTCAAAAGAAAACAATAGGGCCGATTGGTTCAACAGTCTGAAAACAACTTTGTCTTACAGATATAAATCCTTCTCCCTCAGCGGAACAGCCCAATGGAATGCAACCAATGTTTTTGATTTAAATTCTTTTGACGGTGCAGACCGTAATTTCGCCAACTACAATGTATATGCCTCGTATAATTTCCAGATGCTTAATAATAATCTGATTGGATCTTTTTCAGCCGGAACTTCTTATTCGGAACTTTATAAAAATCTAAACAACAATATAACCGGTAATCTGGAATATAAGATTTCTCCTTCCTGGTCTACCACAGGTTATTTTAATTTTTCCGGTTATAAATCTACGGCTTCTTATGCAAGCAGCGGCAGTTATTACCAGTTCAGAGTAGGGATTAAAAAATATTTTGCTGCAGCTACGGCCCTTGGAAACCATAAAGTGACGTTCCAGTTATTTGAAGATAAAAATTCCAATGGACTTCTGGAGGCAGGTGAACAGATCCTAGCCAATGAAATAGTGAAACTGGACAATTTTGTTGCAATGACCGATAAGAACGGAAAAGTAGTTTTCCAGAATGTGCCTGAAGGTATGTATACCCTGAAGGTGAACGAAAGTGCAGGTGCCCGGTTGATGATGGATCCTATGATTATGGTAAATTGCAATATCAACCGCAAAGTAGGCTTGGTGAAAAACATCAGGGTAAGTGGGAAATTAACAGAAATCAAACAAGCTTATGATAATTTGGAAACCGATGTAACCGGAATTGTGGTGTATGCAAAAAGTGAAAATGGTATGATTTATACCGCCGTAGTTAATCAAAAAAATGAGTTTGAGTTTTTCCTTAAAGACGGGAAATATGACCTCTACATTGAAAATGACAAATACAGCTATACACAACCCACCCAAACCATTCAGGTGACAAAAGAAGGTTATTCAAAAGCTGTGGTTTTTGAATATAAGAAGAAAGACACCACCATTAAGGTGAAAAAGTTTTAAATTTAAAGGTATGAAAAAGATGAGGACTTTTTTAATAGGAATTTTTACAGTGTTATGCGGATTAACAGTAGCCAAAGCACAGGATGTGTACCTGTCGATTCCGGAAAATAATATTTTTAACAGAAGTGAATTCACTTCCTTACCTACAAGGGTAATGGTAAACGCCAACAGAACAAACTGGGATTATGTCTTTTTTGGACTTGCACCAATAGCTCCTACTTTTACTTCCGTGTCCGGACCTGCTTTTACTCACTCATCTTCTTCATTTACTTTACCCAGCTCTACGCTTCTGTGGCAGTTGGAAAGCATGGGCGGACAGCTGCCATCTACCGGATTTTCGGGTTCCTTGCCCGGTTTTCAGTCGTTCAGTACAAGCGCCGTAAGATGGTTTGAACCGCCCGGATCCATTATTTTTGGAGGAGGGTTCAACAAGGGAAACATCAATTTTACGTTTAAAATCCCTGGCGCACAGTTTGCTGCCAATGCCTACCGGGCTGGGAATTACTCCATGGATATCCTTCAGAATTACAATGATTTCACGCCTCGTAATTTTAAAACGATTTTAGTCATTCCTGCATCCGTCAGGTGGCTCACAACATCTTTAACAAAATATATAGAAATATCTTCTTTGAATGATTACCGGATTACGGGCACGCGGGTGTTCAGTTTGGATAATGCGGAAATCGCGCATACGGTTGATTTTAATTTATGGGCGAAAACTGCCGCCACAAATATTCAGTTCACATCTTCTAAAGGAGTTCCGGGAACAAGAAGTATAGCAAGCATTAAATTGGGCAGTAATGGATCTGCACTCACAACCAAAGCCTTATCTGCCAATTTTCAGAATTTTTCCGCTGCTAATTTCAGTGTTGTAGCAGGAAACAGAAACAGCTTCACGCCAGAGCTTTATGTATCTGCTGAAGATTTTAGGAACTTTTTTTTTGAAGCCGGAACTTATACTTTTGAGTTGAACTTCAATGCTGCAAGTACCGATAATTCGATTAACAGTTTGCAAAATACCGCTGTTCAGTTAAAGGTGCTTCCCCGCTCAGAGATCACCATCCCCACTTCCGGGCGTAATGTAAACTTCAATTTTAATACAGCTGCCCATTACACGAATGGTCAGTCACAGACGATTCCAAGCCAGATTATATTGTCCAATAATGAAAGTTTTGAACTGTATGTAAAATCGGATGAAAATTATTTTAAGAAAGGCGGTCTCCAGACCGACATCAATTCCAACATATTACAAATTGGGATAGATGGAAGTTCTGTAAATGCGGCCTTATCGAAAACTCCCCAAAAAATACTTTTTAACGGAACACCGGTTTTGGACCGGGAACTGAACGTAACATACACCATACTCCCTTCAGGTGCTCAAAGTTTGGTAGGAAAGGAAAATACCACCTACTCCATCAATGTTTATTATAGCTTTACGGCAATTTAACAATACTCCTAAAAATCAGAGAAAGAGTTCGTTACTAATATCGTGATTCAAGCAAAAAAACAACAGCTGATAATTATGATGCGCTGTTTGAAATATCCGACGATTTGTTAGCCGTTCTGTCTTTAGAAGTAAATTTGTAAAACTAAATCCGACTTTTCGAGTGAATTAAGTTTGAAAATTGTAAAAATTTTATATCCTTAATGCGCAGAAACATGGTATCATTTCATCTGAAAGTAATAGAACTGTTTCCCTTTTTTTATCTAAATTTACGGCATGAAGGATTCAAAATTAAATGTTCGTATTGTTGTAGCAGATGATCATGGTATTGTCCGGATGGGTCTGGTACAAACAGTCAAACGACTCAAGCCCGATGCCCTGATTTCAGAAGTAGAGGATTATAAATCGCTGTATAAGATAATTCTTAAAGAAGAATTTGATTTGGCCATTATGGACGTTAATATGCCTAATGGCACTGTCCAGGAAGCAATACATTACATAAAAATTCATAAACCTGAATTAAAAATTTTAATATTTTCTTCTCAAGATGAAGAGCTGTATGCAATGCGTTACCTAAAGATGGGTGCCGGTGGCTACCTGAGTAAGCAAAGCTCCCCTGAAGTAGTTAAGGATGCTGTGACGGCAATGCTTGATAAGGGCAGATATTTCAGTGATAATGTAAAAGAAGCAATGTTTTTAGAATCACTAACCGGCGCCACAAAAGATTCTCCTTTTGAAGCGTTATCAGACCGCGAACTGCAAATTGCCAATAAGCTTGCAGAAGGTCTTCCTCTCAAAGAAATTTCTAATCAGCTGAATATCCATTCTTCAACGGTCAGCACTTACAAAAACAGGCTGTTTGAGAAGCTGAAAATCCGATCCGTACCCGAATTGGTAGAAATTCTTAGGCTTTATAATAAGTAAACATTAGATTATTCCACGGTATGTCATTTTCCAGAAAGATTTATTATGATAAACTGACCTATCAACCGGAAGAAAGAGCACCTTTTTACAGATGCCGTTCATAATCACTACGCATCGCTATTTCCTGAAGATAATTAGTGCCATCCGATAAAATAAGGGCCTTTTTAAGGCCCAAGATTCTTCATTCCGCAATCTCCATATAACCAAATTCAAAATAGGTGATCCGGTATACTGAAATGATTTTGATCTGATTGTTTCACATTAAATTCTAATTTTTTTCCCCGCAAAAGCATCGTTCCCAGACACTCTGAAAACTCAGGAGTATTGATTCCCCGATTTTGACTGCTCATAAAAATAGTCTTTAACTGTTCCTATCGGATAATGAGTAGTTACTAAGAGGAAATCCAGGACCATATAATATGTATCCTCAGCTATTAAAGCAATTATTTTAATTGTGATATCTCTGATAAGATTTTTTGTCAGATTGGAACATATTGTTAAGGTGCTATGAGAAATTAATCAATTTGTATAGTAGTTGATAACTTCATGATAGTGAATAAATACTTACTGGATTGTAAATCAGTATAAATACTACTTTATAAATGAGGTAATACTACTGAAAAATAAAATATCCTGTTCCCGTAATTTTAATCCATAATAATATTTAATCCAAATCATTTTAATCATGAGCACTAATAACCCAACCGTTCAAATTACAAACAATTCAACCATTCCGGTTGATATTTATGATGTTTTCAATCCGGGTACAACCGGACAAACAGTTCCTTATACCTATACGAAATTAGGCACTATTCCCGCAGGAAGCACCAGTACGATCCAGACTATCCGTGCAGCATCACAATTACAGGCAATGTACACGGGAACCATTGATCAGCTGAGCAGTCTGTATTTCTACCAGTTTCCGGTTAAAGTAATGGCAGCCGTTCAGTTTTCATTCGATAATCCGCCGCCTTTGGTTTTTACCATTACGGCTGACGATCAGAATGCCATGATCCAGTCTTTCCTTTTTCACCGCTATGCGATGGCCAACCCGAATTCGGCGCTGACAAAGAATTTATATGCCGCTTTGAAGGGCGGAAGTACAGCTTCGGTAAACAGCTTTTTTGCTTCCACACAAAACTTTAAAGCGTGTACTTTAAGTTCATGGAACGCAGTAATGAGCTGGTTACAGATGTTTACCTCAGGCTGGCAGGGACCTTTCTATATGTATGAACAGGCTCCGAATCCGGCACCGACCGGATATATCCCGGTTTTGGTGGGAACAATCAACATTCTTTCAACAGCCTCTGAAAATTCGGCTACTTTGAAATTGTGCACCCAGGATGCCAGTGGAAATCCTGTGTATGCAGAAAATTCACAACCTACTTCCCTCATTATGAACGGAGACGGTACCATAGGCGACAGTAATCCCGGAAATGATGTTTCAGTAAACCTGACGCCCGTCTGGATGAATGTCATTCAGACCTCCATGCAAAATGGTCAGCCCGTTTCCACTTACCTGGCGGGTCCTACATTAACGGGAACCATCGCCAATAAAACGGTTGTTTCTTCGCAGACAGCCCGGCAGATTCCGGGCAAACCGGCAGATAAAAACAAACAAAGTTCATTTGATTCAACTTTCGGAAAAATCTGTCAGGGCGTCGGGCTTTTGGTAGGACTGTTGATGCTGGGAGAATTTGCTAAAAAAATGTTTGATAGTGCTAAGGAAAAATTAGCATCGGCAAAAGAAAAAGCAACCTCAGAAAATGAATATGAAAATGAAGAAAATGAAATTGAAAATACTCCGGATGAGAACATTGTTAATGAAGTCAGCCAACAAGAAGAAACATTTAATTCTGATGCCTCTTCCGTAGCAGATTCTTATTCTGATATTTCAGAATCTATGCAGAAAGACGTCATGACACAAACCATGGAAGATACGATGTCCGATATCAATAATGAAATAACTGAGCAGGTAGAAAACGGATTTACCCCTACAGAGGAATATGAATCTGCAGTTTCAGATTTACAAAACTCTTTTAAAGATGCCAGCGCCCAGATTGAGGAAGGAAATTTTTCCGATGCCAGCAAGGAACTCTCATCAGCCGCCAGCAATATGGAAGAGACGATTTCTCAAAGTGAAAGCAGCATGCAGGAGTGGGAAACACAATCTTTACAGGATTCGGCTGATGCGGTAAATGATGCTGCAGAAGCTTCAGATGCACTTGACACGGCACAGGAAGATTATGAAAATGATATGAACGATGAGGAGAATGATTCGGGCTACGATGCAGATGAGGATTCGGAATGGCCTGAAGCAGAAGAAATGGCCGAACTGTAAAATCAGGAACCTGTAAGAAAATATAAGAATATATCCATATCTCGTAAAACAGGTTCCTAATACAATAATAATTAATTTAAAAAATAAAAAAATGATTATATCATGGAATACAGATCCTTCCAAGGGTACCTTTGCACCCGGAAGTACAAAATATTCTTCTTATTACCAATATGATACGGTATCACATAAATTTGTAAGAATTCGATTAGAGCTTGGCAGAACCGAAAGTAACGGTGAAACGATGATAATTTACGATAACGACCGTGCTGTAGGTTTTTCAGATATTGACTTTATTGAAGAAGAACAGGAATATCCGGATTCAGATTTTTCAATTGATGAAGCTACAGGAGAAGTACTCTTAAGAGGTGTCCCGCTTTCTCAAACTCCGCAACCGGGATATAATGTTGTGGATATGTCTCCGGGTGACACCGTACCCCATTTCGGAAACAGTGTCTCAAACTCAGCTGACACACATTTTCCGGAAGGAATTCAAAACAAACATCTGGGAGTGCTTGCTAATGAAGCCATTTTGGGAGAAAAAGGAATTCCCCTGACCTCGTCTGCAGCTTCCGGCGCTGAATTGTCTGCCGTACTCAAAGGTCAGGTTGCAAAAGTAGTGGGAAAACCCTTCAATGAGATTACCAATGAGGATCTTTTGAAAACTTTACAAAGACAGGTCGCTCAGATTAAACAAAATGAAATACTTCCGTCAAAAGAAAATATAAACTCAAGCTTAGAAGAAGCCGACGCACTTATTGATTCGATCAAAGAACAGATTACAGATGAAGGAATGGTGCCCACGGAAGAGTTCAGCAAAAGTTATTCAAATTTTATCGAAAAATATATGAATGCAAATGCTGCTGTAGAAAGCGGTATCGCAGTAAAATCCGCGATGGAAGAATTTCAGGCTGCCAAAAATCAGCTAATGAACGAATCAAAAACCATTGAGGCAGCGTATTACAATAATCTGGAGACTCAGTTAAATAATACCAATACAGCTGTCGATGCTGCAGTTGCAGATGCCACGACATGGGAAAATATTGATCTGGAGTATGAAAATCTGGAAAAAGCAAATTCAATAGAAGAATACGAAGCGGAGATTGGTGTTGAAGAAACAGAAGTATTATAATCCTAAAATATAAATCAATGAGCACTACATATCCATCTGTGACGATCAAAAATGATCTGTCGGCAAGTATTCAGATTTTTGATGCTTTTCAAAATAACGAAGATGATAAAAGTCTAGCCAACTTTTTCGGAACACTTACACCGCTGGTTACCGTACCGGCAGGTGGCAGCCAGGAGTTTACGCCGATTCATGGACCCATCTCAACATTTATTGTTTTTGATGATCAGAATAATCCCCTTACCCGTTTTTTCACATTAGGCACTCAGCCGGCTTCCTTCGAAGTACAGCAAAGCGATGTGGATACGATGAACACCACGGAAGCATTTATTAAACTAATGCAGGATCAGCCGGATAATCCGGAAGTCGTGCAGTTTCAGGCACTCATAAAAAACGGAAAGGCAACTGCAGCACAGGTAAACCAGTTTTTCCAGTCAACCACGGATTATAAAACAGTTACCTTTGTCACTTATATGCTGGCTGTGGTGGCATTGGCCCGAACCCCGCAGACTCAAAAATCACCACCTCAGGATCAGGCGTACAGCCTCAGTACATTAGTCAATTATTTTGGTTTCAGCTGGCCTTCTTCCATTCCGGATGTTACCATCTCTCACTTTAACTGCAACGAAACAGATACTGCAATATTTATCGGAGGCGAATTAAACATTACGGATGTTACCTTCGATTCCGGTGTATTGGGAATCATTCAGTCTTTTATCGGAAATCCGACTATTGATTTCGGAGTTGAATTTGTTTATAACGACGGATTGGCAACCGGTATGACTTGTTTGAAATTCAGTATGGATGAAGTGAAAATTCCGATTGGAGGAGGAAATACTTTTGATATTGACAAGCCTACCATGTTGCTGTCGCTAAATCCGCTTTTCAAGTTTGTAGTTTTTGAAATTAAGGCAACCATTCCGTTTAATCTGTTTGGAAGTCCGGAAATTGATGCAGATATTGCCATGACTATTGATAATATTGAGGCCGAAATCGGGGTAAATCTGAGAGGCAATACCACAAGTTTGCTTACTCCGCCGGGAATTAAAGGATTACATTTCGATTCATTCGGCGTAGGACTCGGTGTAATTTTTGAACCCCCAGGCTTTGCCATCGGACTGGAAGGTACATTCCATATCGGAGACCAGGGGCAGGTACCCTTAACGGATGATAATTTTGCAGTCGTTTGCGAAATGGAAGAAGAAATCCCAAATCCTTTGTATATCGCATTTTATGTACCTAAACTGGATTTTAATGAAATTATAACATTATTCACCAATACATCATACAATATCGATCTTCCGGTTTCCTTCACAGATCTTTCATTCAGATGGGCTGAAAACCCTATGGAACCTGTTGTCCTGCCCGATGGCTCACTTGCGCCGATGGGATACGGATTCAATGCAGTGATGGATCTGTTCGGGTTACAGTTTTACGGATATCTTCAGATTGATCTTAACACAGGGGTTCATGGTACGATCACTATGGCACCGCTGAATTTCGGAAATATCCTGAGCATTACAGGAGACGGAAAGGGAGCATCAATTAAAGTAGATCAAAACGGCAATCCGATTCCGATTAATGCAGTACCGAAAACAAAACTGGACCAGCAGACTATTAAAAATGCAACAGATAAAACAGTTGTATCTGCGGGCGGACCGGAAATGAGTGTCAGCACATCTTCTTCTCCGTATTTTACACTGGACGCAGCTGCAAGTCTTTTCGGATTGGTGAATGATAAAATAGATGCTGTCATCGCTAATGACGGAATAAGTTTTGAGATGGATTACGGCGCGATACTTGAAACTAAAATGGCCTGCAAACTGTCTGATTATCATAATTTTTCAGGAGTCTTTTCTTACGGATTGGATTTTGATGTTTCATTACCGTCCATTGCAGGTTTCTCTTTAGGATCCATTCATTTGGATGCGGGCTGCGCAGTAAGTGTAGTTCTGAATACCTCGGCTTCTGAAATCTCATTTCAGGTATCAGGAGGATTTAATTTTGAAGGTTTAAATCTGAATTTCGGACCGTTTGAGGCAGACCTTAATATTTCCAGTATTTCGGGATTATTAAGCGCTATTGAAACCTATATTGTCCAAAATGCGTCATCAATCTTCCAGGATATCATCAATGATGCCGAAAAATGGGCCGGATATGTTAAAAATGCTATAGTAAATGGTGTTTCAGATGTTGCCCAGGGATTAAAACAGGCTTACAATAAAACAGCGGCAGAAACAGCGAATATCATGAATTCTGTAGGATACAGTGCCTCTACTATTGCAAGTGACATAGGCAATGCATTCTCCTATTCTGCGACAGAGGTCGCTCAGGCGATGGAAGAAGGATATGGTGCTACCAGCCAGGTAGTAGCGGAGGCATTCCAGGAAATTGGCATTGGAGCACAGGACACGGCACAGGCGCTGAATACGGTTTTTGGACTGGCCCCAGATGCGGTGCGTGATATTATGCTGGGGGTAGGATATGCAGATGATGCCATAAAATCTGCGTTTGAATCCATTGGAGGGGCTTTTGCTTCTGCAGCATCCAGCATCTGGCATGCCGTTTCACATTGGGATCACTGGTCATAAGATAAACATTCAGAGACTGTCTCTACCAGGCAGTCTCTTTTATTCCGTTGAATTATGAAAAACACGTATAAACTGCTCAGAACCTTACATCGCAAAGACATAAAACAACTGATGGAATGGTCAGTACAATTCAGCAGAGATGAGTTTATCTCACGTTATAAACCAACAATATACCTTTATCCGGACCGCCAAAAAGAAACTTTTCGAGAATTGAGTAATTTATTAAGATTTGTTGGTACATCAGAAAATTTAGTAAAAATTCAGGAAGAAAGCATTCTTAAATCAATGTACCAAGGAATTCGAATCCCTGAGTCAGATGATGATTATAAGTGCTTATATATCCATGAAGAAGGTTATTCTTATATTCACTCCTATCGCTGGAAAGACAAAGAAAATTTTGACAGATGTTATTATCGATTTGGCTTAAATGATACTACAAAACAAAATATGAACTTTATACATCCTGAATTGACAGAGTTCTGTGATGTATTGAAAAATGGAAAGGCATACAATCGCTTGTTCGGAAACTGGATACAGGAAAATCAAGGGAATATCCGTGAGATTTATCTCTCGTTTCCATCAAAGCCGAAATTAAAATGGATGTTGGATAGTTTACAATCAATACTTAAAGATGAAGTCTATAAACAATTACTTCAATTTAAAGATCTACCTATTAAAAATATTGGCTTTGACTCAGTAATGGAAAAAAATCCTAAAGTAACATTGTACTTTTCTATACTTTTATCGGATTATTTTCCTACAAACCACACTCAATTAGTCCAACTGACTCATGACTATAATCTAAACATGAGATAAAAATCATTTGTTTTCGTATTGTAAAACTAATGATACTTATTTACAAGCGCTTTTATTTACAAAGCTTTTCCCATATTTTGGCTAGCTACAATTAAATTGATAGGTTTTCCGGAAATCCGGTAACCTCTTTTATCATTTCGGAGAGGACATTCAAAAGTCATATAAATCGTGGCTTATTTTGGTTTTTTTGTGCCTGCACTAAAACAAAAAACGCTGTAAACATTGATGTTACAGCGTTTTAGCTTATTTTGGTTTCTAACCTGGCGGAGAGTGAGGGATTTTGTGCCCTTTTCCCATCGCTTTATGGATAAGATTTTCGCTGTGGCATCTCTGTGAATGGCCTCAAATAGGACATTTGCAAAAAAGTGGTAAAATCCTAATTTAAATTTTACGTAGTAAAGCTAAAAATTTCTGCTCAAATCTGCAAGTAAAAAGGCCAAAATTTGAACAAGTTTTTTAGAGTTTAATCCTTCTATTTGGCCTGAAATTTCTCAGTTGAAATATTTCTAAAAGAAAACGAAGAAAAACCGAAAAAAAGAAAAAAAAGAAAGCCTTTTGAAAATGAGCGTGACATTCTGTCAAGGTTTTTTGGAAAAAGTTTTTTATAGATTTTCATACGTAAAAAAAGTTTTTCTGAAAATCCGGAGGGCTTGACCTTGACAGAATTTAGCTATTGGACTTAGTAGCGAATTACCTTTGGTTTCTTTTTTTTTATTTTAATTTGTAGTTGTAATTAGTTCATTCTTTCTTTTACAAAACTAGAAACGGTTAATCTATGCACACCTAAAATCCTACCTATTGCAGAATATGAAACTTTTTTTTCAATTAATTCTTGAATCTTCTTTTCCTGACCAGTTAATTTTGTCTTAGAGGGTTTACTACCCATGGGACGGCCTAAAATTACACCTTCTGCTCTTTTTCGAGTTAATGCTTCTTTAGTTCTCTGGGATATAATCTTTCTTTCAATTTCGGCTGATAAACCAAATACAAATGCCAACACTTTAGAATTAATATCACTTCCTAAGCGATAATTGTCCTTAATGGTCCAAACTTGAATGTCACGATTCATATATTCATTAAGTACACCCCCAATCAGTGACTGGGGGATTCTGCCTTGAAATGTTAAATAAAATTTTCTGAAATATTCTAGATTGGACATAGAATATCCTCTTCCAAATTCTTTCGTTAATTGTTTACTGAGCTTTTTAAGTATTTCCTTAGCATATTCCGCTCTACCTCCGCCATTTTTTTCGTCCTCAACAATTATTCTACCTATTTCAAAATAGGTTAACAACATTGTAGTGTTGATATTGCGGACAATATTATTTTTAGCATTTTCAATCAAGTGCTTAATGGATTTTAAAAGAGTGGATGATAATTGATGCATGTATTTTGAAATATCATTGCTTCTTCTTCAGCATTTCTTCGATGTCTTTGTAATTGTAATATGGTGTCCCCGTCCGCACGAGTGTACGATAAGCTTCCATTGGTACGGAGTTTCTGCAATGTTACAGTAGAAATTTTAAAAAGTTCTTTCATTTCACCAGAAAGTAACCATAATTTTTCTTCCTTATTTATAATGTGAAACAAAATCTTGATTTCATTAAATAATTCAGCTTTAAATTCTTCTAGGTCTTCAATTGTGACAATATTTACTTTCATAGCAATTGTTTAATATAGTAATTCATTAAATATTGTTATTTGATCTATCGTAGTTAAAATTGAGTTCAAATATTGCTTAAATGTACTGTAAAACAGTAGGGTATAATTTTCTTGATATTAGATGAAAGTGTATTTTACAATCAGGCATTACCTGAAGAATTTATAGTAGCACTCTGTTTTAGAAAATTTTATTTAACAGTTTTATTATTTTGTGATTGCTACTAAGTACAGTATAATTAAAAAAATCTCTTCAAAGGCCATTAACGAGCTTATCTTCAAACACTTTTATCGACGATTTGTTTCGTTTGAGCCAAATCAAGCAAGAATTGTAAAATTTATTTTAATCAAATAATTTCTCTTAATATATGTTTAACGCAATTTAATTTTAAAAATTAATAAGAACAAGTATTGGAACGGTAAGTACATCACTGGCTTTACTTGTCTACCTATAAATGAATAAATATTAAAACATTTGTTGAAAGATCTGATGATCTGTAAATAATTTTTGAATTAATTAATCCTATCCTGCAAGCTCCACAGATCTACTCAAATCATTTATTACAGGATATAGATATATACTGAAGGTACTAAATGACATTAAATTTATATTTCAATGTAAAAAATCGTTTATGCGGTAATTTCCGTGTAAATAAAAATATATAATAATATCTTTTAAATAGGTTGTTAAATTTGGATAATATTTTGGAGATTTAATAAATATTTAAATTATATTTTATCACAACGATATCTAGAAGAGAATGCAATGAACACACAGTATTTTATCTTTACTGAGGTGATGGAATACTAGATGGTTACTTGTAAGTACATACTAATTACTGCCGGGTAGATCTCTTTTCAACTCTCTTTCAATTTCATCGATTTCCGGTAGCGGGATGTCATAACCAGTAGCCACACATTCGATTATTCGGTCGTCAGTCAGATCACCAAACTTATTGATGAAAAGGCTGTTACTCTCTTTCAGAAATTTCAGAAAACGGTTGTAATAATTATCTTTGCCTATTAACGGAGGATTAATGGTTGCTCTTTTGTCATCATTAACGATAATATCATTAAAATCGGTATTCATCAGAACGGTCTGAAAAAAAGATTCAGCAGGAAGCAGGGTGTGTAAGTAATAATCTTCAAAATCCATCACTTTCTCATTGTTAGATAAGAAAGAGCATGTTTCCCGGGTAAAAATAAACCATTTCCCGCCTATGTAGGGAATGACGCCCCTCATAAAGTCTCTTTTATAGATAAGTGAGGAAATCCTGTGGGTCAATTCTGTAAAGTGATTCTGGATCCTTTGCAATGTGTCGGGTCTGTAAAACTTCTGATCATAATAAAAGATGTAATTTCTTCCCGCATTGACCGTCAGAAATTGCCTGATAATTTGCTGGGACCTCAATGGGAGGTCTTCGCCACTTAGATTGATCAGATAGTCCCAATGCTTGCTGGCATTGAGTAAGAATTCCATGGCGTTAAGCTCAGCCTGAATCATGCTGAATCCCCCTGAGACGATATTCATACTTTCCAGAATGTAGACATTCGGATATTGAACAACATAATCCTGGATCACTTCCGTTGTTTCGGCACTGGCTTTCCGGTCAATGTGTATCAGGTAGAATTGGTCACGGGTATATATTTTTTCAAGCAAGGTCTTGAAGGCCTCGGGTCGCTGATGTACCATTATAAAATAAGCGATACGAACCTGTAGTACGGAATATCTTTCTTTGGTCTGAGGAAGGGTCTGGGATATAGTTGAATTGCTCTGCATATTTACGGAATTTAGATCATCCGCACTGTGCAAATAATTCTTCTGTGTGCGTAATGTACGAATAAAATAATGATAATCAATTATTTATATTTTTTAATTTTGAGGAATATTCATGTACATTTGCAAAGTATTCATAAAGAAAGGTTCCTGCCTTTGCTTAACCGGTTCCATGACACGGACCGGTCTGCTTCTCCAGTTTCCCATTTATAGATCCGATTTTTTAATGATATTGAGAACAGTGATTCCTTTGATCTTAAAAAATGATGTGATATTGCAGGCCAGGATAGTATTCAGACTATCGGTGAGCTGTGCAAAGTATGATAGATATATCGTGTAACATTACATTTTGTCCTCTCTATCAAAATTTTCAACAAAAAATGAAATCTGTAAAGTGTACAGATCTTATTATATTAATTTTTAATTTTATTACAATGCAAAAAGGCACCGTAAAATTTTTCAACGAGGCAAAAGGCTTCGGTTTCATCGCACCATCAGAAGGTGGCGCAGATATATTTGTACATACTTCAGGACTTGATTCACGAGGCATCCGTGAGAATGACGAGGTTGTTTTCAATGTACAGAAAGGAGAGAGAGGTTTAAGCGCTATCAACGTTAAACTGGCATAATCTGAGCAATATAGTAATTTACTGTTAGTTATATTACCGGCCTCCGCATATTGCGAGAGGCTTTTTATCTTTTTTCGACTACAATCTTTAGTATTCAATTTATAATTAAAAACATCATGCGGATCATCAATAATTTTCAAGAATATAAGTTACTGGAAGGAATCCTTGTGGGAAGTTCACCCTGGCACACGATTGACCAGAAGCAGATCGACCGATTTGCCAAAGCTACCTTAGACCACCAGTGGATACACATTAACGAGGAGAGGGCAGCAAATGAAAGTCCTTACGGATCAACCATTGCCCACGGATATCTGACGCTTTCATTGATTCCTTATTTGTGGAAACAAATAGCATCGGTGCAGAATGTAAGCGTTGAGGTCAACTATGGGATCGAAGACCTGAGATTCGGAGTACCTGTGAAAGTAAATTCCAGAGTATCATTACAGGCAACGATCAGATCGGTCAAAGATCTGCGAGGAATGGTCAAAGTAATTGTCGGTGCCACACTTGTCGTTGAGAATGAATCAAGGCCTGCTTATACGGGTGATGTTGTATTTCTTTATCAATTCAAATAGAAATTTTACATTATTAAGGAATTTAGATTGACCATTATTTTATGAAACAAATTAAATATTTGCACTACTGGACGATTGTCATACCGATTTTATCCTGGCTCTTCTATTTTGGTAGCTTCTTCTTTTCGTCAGGCTATTATTCGATCCTGCTTACGGTCCTTCTGCTGGGAAGCGTGATCACTGCCGTCTACCATTCTGAAGTATTGGCGCACCGGTTGGGCGAGCCTTTCGGCACGCTGCTTCTCGCCTTTGCGATCACTGTCATAGAGGTGGGATTGATCATATCCATTATGCTAGGTGCCAAAGGTCTGGAAACCATTACCCTGGCAAGGGATACGGTGTTTGCGGCTGTAATGCTCATACTAAATGGCATTATCGGGATTTGCATCGTCATAGGATCACTGCGATACAGGGAGCAGGCATTTACCTTAAAAGGTGTGAGCACGGCCTTAATTACCTTGACCGCGGTGGTAGTGTTTGTCTTGATCCTGCCCAATTACACTGTGAGTCACGGCGGTGGAGAATATACCTCTTTTCAGCTGCTGTTTATTGCAGTAATATGTCTCTTCCTATATTTGGGATTTACCATGGTGCAGACGATCAGGCATCGTAGTTTTTTCCGGTCGCCACAGAAAGATGGTACTGTTCAGAATAATGATGCTGAAATTAAAGTTAGCAACAAAAGAAGCTACATTAGTGTTTTAATGCTTCTTGTCAGTCTGGGCATTGTCGTGATGATGGCCAAGCTTCTTTCAAAGGATGTCGAGTATCTTGTGAAGGCAGTTGGTGCGCCAAGATCTGTGGTTGGGATCATTATTGCCGGGATAGTTTTACTGCCTGAAGCTCTTGCAGCCGTGAGAGCAGCCAGAAATGATGAGATACAGACTTCTCTTAATCTGGCATTCGGCTCTGCTTTGGCCAGCATCGGACTCAGCATTCCTGCCATCGCTATTATTTCGGTCATTAGTGGTATCAGGATGACCTTAGGAATTGACATTAAGTCGACAGTATTGCTGGGACTCTCCCTCTTTATCATTACGGTTTCCCTGGCTACAGGAAAAACCAACATCATGCAGGGCGTTGTACTGGTCGGCATCTTTATGATTTACCTTTTCACATCGATTGTCCCTTAAAACCAATAGTTATGTTTATAAAATTTCTTTTATGACAACAGTCATAAAGTAAAAAGTTAGTATTAATTACCTTCATCATGAAATAAAAAGCAGAAAAATGATAGATGAAAAATATTTAAGATGTCATGGTGCAGTAGAAAAGAAATTTACTGCAGGTTCTTGCATCTTTAGTCACGGGACCATTCAAAACCATTATTACCAGATCATTGACGGTATTGTCAAACTTTCCAATACAGGTTATGATGCCAAAGATATGACCTTTCAATTGTTAAGAAATAGAGAACATATCAGTCTGTATTCTGTGTTTGTTGAGATGCCTTCACTTCATCATGCCGTAGCACTTACCGACTGCCGAATACTTGTCATGCAAAAGGATAACTTTAATCAGATGATCGGGCGGAACAAAGTTTTAATGTTAATGGTTCTGAAAGAGCTTTCAAGTGATTTTTATTATCAGCCGCTTAAGGGCTGCTGTTATATCACGGATAGTGCAGAAAACAAGATTGAGCACCTGTTTCACAGCCTAAAGTATGATGAAACAGATCAGGAGTTATTGTCTTTTGTGATCAAGATGAGTTTACAGCAAATCTCTTATATAGCAAATTTGTCAATTAAGACCGTTCGATCAGCCATTGAGAATTTGGAAGACCAAGGCTTAATTAAGATTGTTAAAGGTAAAATATTTTTCTAAGTAAATCGGATTGGAACGCATTGTGAAGACTTTTTACATTTTGCCTATCAAACCTGATACCGTTGCCACCATAGTATCAAGATCGAAAGGTTTAGAAATAAATTCATCATACTGACAGCAATCCTGTAATTCAAGTGTTTTGGCATGGGCGCTCATCATAAGTACAGGGATTTTGGATGTTTCTGCATTATTTTTCAAATCGTTGCAGACAGCAATACCTGAGCCATCCGGAAGCCGGATGTCAAGCAGATACAGGTCGATATTACTGCCGATATTCATTTTATTGAATTCCCGGATACTTGAACTGGATATTATCTTGTAACCTTCCATATTGAAAAGCACTTCCAGCAATTCGCGGATGCTGTCTTCATCTTCTAATATAAATATTGTCTTCATAATTTTGAATCTTACGCAACGGACTATTTATATTAGCCAGATAAAAATGGCATGCTGCGGGATAAGTTAAGCAAATACTATGCGACAAATATTTATTATAAATATAATTTTAGTAACGGTGAAAGTAAAAGGAATCTACGTAGCGTTTTAACGTCTTTGTTTAAAGATAATATTATTTAAGAATGGTAATGCTTACTTTAAAGTTGACAGATCTGTTGTGACGGATTACTGTAATTAATATCTATTACCTCAAATCAGGATTATGCTCATTCTGGCTAATTTTCTAACTAATGTTAATATGCCTGAAGCTGAGATATAATCTTTCGGCAGCAAATCTAAATCAAAAAGCACCTTGAGTTTTACGTATTCTTTTTAACGACATCTACCAGATGATCAATGTCAAAAGGTTTTTCAATATAGTCATCAGCTTTGCATTGTTCTGCTTTTTTAGATAATTCGGTCGAGGTGGAAGTCAGTAAGGCTGACAAGTCTTCGGTGGCAGGATCAGACTTTAGGTCTTGAATCACGTCAGTTCCTCTTTTATCTCCTTTAATAAATTCGTCAACAATAACAACATCAGGATTGATATCATCAATCTCATCAATGGGATCGGTGTTTAATGATGGTGTTACATCATATCCTTCATTGCTCAAGATGTGATCCATAAGTTCCAATATATATTCATCATCCTGGATAAGCACCACTTTTTTCTCCATAAGTCACTAATTTTCACGTAAATGTACAAAAAAATAATCGAAATCAGTGTCCTTAAAAATGTCTGTCACTAAAGAAGTGATATGTCATTATAACTTGACTATGTTTATTTGGCTATTCGATAAATTCAGGAATTTAACATTCAAATTGTCTTCAGATTGGTACGATCTATTGTAAAATAATTTTTCCATGTTGGAATTTTATGCGCTATACTTACTGATGTAATTTGGATGCGCAAAAATTTGCGATAAAAATGAGTTATATTCGTTAAACTAATCTTAATCACATCGTTTATATGAAAGTTATATACGTAAAACAGGAGTTGCTAACTTTAATATAATAAACTTCTTATCCTTTTTTTACTTTTAAAATCAAAAAAATGAACTAAAAATATACAAATGGAGTATTTTTAAGTAGTAACTTTGATAGTGTAAGTTTGAGATCAAAATTTAAAATTAATTAGAAAGAGAAAAATTGCACTACTTGTCTTAAATGGCGCCGTTTGGCTGGTTGTGACTTTGACGAGCATATCTTCAAACACTTTTATAGGTGATTTGGTTCAATTAAGTCAAATTAAACAGGAATTCCAAAGCTCATCTTTATCAAGTGTTTTTTTATAGTTGAAGTTTCTGTCAACCTAAAAAATTGATATCTCTAATTACTCAAAACAAAGCCTTGCCAGCAGATAACTAACTGTAGATTCTGCACCCTGGTTAAGATTTACATTTTTTTCCTCAAGCCCATCATAGCAACCTCCTGTTGCAGGGTTATAAACGATTTGATTCAAATGATTTTTTCCTAAAAACCAGTTGAATGAGTTATTCATCATTTGTAAATATTTTTCATCATGGAAAACTTTGTAAAATGCAGATAGTGCCAAAACCGTATAGGCGACATCAATAGGCTGTTCTCCACCAATTGGAGTGTTATTTTCAGTTTTTTCTTTTTGCATCCAGCCTTTGTTTGATATTACTTTTATATTATCGTCAATCATAATTTTAGATAACAAAAACTGGAAAGATTCTTCCGCAATTTGTTTGTAAAGCTCATCTTTGGTTGAAATCCACGCACAGAGTAAAGCTTCCGGTAATACGCTGTTTCCGTAAGTCAGATAATTCTCATACCAATGCCAATCGTCTTTTGCTTCGTGTTGATACATCTTCACTAAACGATTCGCAAATTGTTTTAACAATGGAAGGTTTTTTTCTGAGTTTTGATAATGCAATCCTTTAATAATAAAAGCCATTGCTCTTGTAGAATGGATTTTTTCTGCCCAGATAAGATTTTTTTGAATGATTTTCTCTGCAGTTTCAGAAAACTCCTGTGGTAAAATTTGTTTTAATGAAATTAAATAACCTAAAGCCCAGATTGCTCTTCCGTTGGAATCATCCAGATTAGTTTCGTAGTTCTGCTGTGTAAACTGTTTGTGCTCGTCAACGTAATTCAAGAAACTTCCGTCATTATGCTGGCAAAATTTAATAAAGTTTAAATAAATTGAAATCAATTCCAGATCTGCTTTGTCTTTACTGATTTGAAAATGCCTGCAAATAGCAATCATCGCCCGTGCATTATCATCCAGCGTATATCCGGAATTAATATCTGGTTTACTGATCTTTGAAAACTGAATCATCCCGAAATCGGTTGTCATATTTTGAATATGCCCAAGATTGATTTCCGGTATAGTATAATTGAGTTCTATTTTATTATTTCTAAATTTCTGAAATAACAAAGCATGTAAAATAGATGAATTTTCCCACGCTGTCGGAGCCATTTTTTCGAGTGATTTTGAACGTAATTCCTCCCGTTTGCTTTCATTTTCTAATAATGTGTTTACAGCAACAGACAACTGCTCCGGAGCTTCAAAATCAATAATAATTCCCGTGTCTTCCTTTAAAACTTCCAAAGCATGTGGAATTGGAGTAGAGACAATGGCACATCCGCTGCTGATCGCATAGGAAAATGTACCGCTTACTGCCTGATTTCTGTCTTTTGACGTGAAAAGATAAACATCGGTAAGCTGAAGATATTCTAGTAATTCCGGGAGTGGCAGATAATCATTGATAAAGCGGATGTTGTTTTCCAGATGAAGTTTACAGGTGAGATCTTCCAAAAAACCACGGTATTTTTCGCCTTCGTGCCTTACTATTGCAGGATGTGTTTTGCCCAGAATTAAAAAAATAACATCAGGATTTTTAGCAATGATTTCCGGCAAGGCTTTCAGTGTAGTTTCAATATTTTTTCCGGAACCTAATAATCCGAAAGTAGAAAGAACTTTTTTATTTTTAAGATTATACTTTTCTTTCAACGCAATTTTGTCTGTGAATGGCAGAAGATGCGTGCCGTGAGGGATTACCGTAATTTTATCGGAAGGAATTTCATAATCATTCGAGAGAATGTCTGCAGAAATACTAGTCATTACAACAAGAGATTTTGCAAAATCGGCAATTTCTTTCACCTTTTCCTTTAGCTCTTTATCAGGTTTTGGCAAAACAGTGTGAAAAGTGATGATAACATCTTTTTTTAAGTTCTTAAGAAAAAGAAACAAACCATTTCGGGTTTCATTAAAAAAGCCGAATTCGTGCTGGAGCATTACCAACTCAATTGTGTCGTTTTTATTGATCTTTGCAGCCAATTCCAAATAAGAAACGGCTTCTGAAATATTTAATTTGTACTCGGTATATTGGTTATACTCATAGTTTTCCTCTTCTGTTTCTATCGGGCAAATCATCGCATTGAAAGATTCTCCGAATTTCGAATGAAGAGATTTTATAAGATCCTGTGTATAAGTGGCAATTCCGCATACCTTCGGAGGAAAAGTGCTTACAAAGACAATGTTGGTTTTATTATAGATTTCGTGTTTTTTGTCATTATAAGTTTGTCTAATTGCTTTATCCTCCACGTCTGAATTAATATTTTTATTCATTTTTAATTTCTTTTAACCGTATTCTGCCTAATCATCTTTATACAGCGTACATCATTAACTCTTTCAATAGTTTTGAAATATTGAGTGATGCAACAGCTATCCTTTCGTCTGCAGCTCCATAATAGATATACAGTCTGCCATTCTCTACAATGGTTCCTGTCGGGAAACACACATTGTTGACTTCACCCTTCAGTTCCCATTCTTCTTCGGGTTTGAAAAGCGGATAGGGAAGTCGGGAAATTTCTTTTTCCGGGTTTTCAAGATCCAATAAAGCTGCACAGGCGTTGTAAACATAACCATTAATGGTATCATAAACACCGTGATAAATCATTAGCCAGCCGTATTCTGTTTCTATTGGCGGACACCCGCCTCCGATATAACTTGATTCGTGATCATATTTCGGAGATAAAAGAATGTGAGCTTTAAAATGTGAAAAGTAATCCTGCCAGAAATCAGAATTCAGATCTTCGATATTTTTTACGCTGACGATCTGAATTTCAGGTCTTATCCTGTGAATGAAATAAAATTTATCGTTTATTTTTCTGGGGAAGAAAATCAGATTTTTATCCCATAAAAAGATGGGGTCACTGTCAGTATGATTGATTTGAAATTCATTGTATCTTCTATACTTATCCGGGATTAAACCCTCTGATTCCGATAAAAGCTTAAACTCTTTATAAGAAATTTTCGGAACAATAATTTTTTTGTTTTTAAAGTATTTAAGATCGTTTGAAGTCGTTAATGTTCCTAAGGCATTGATGCCGTCATAACTGGTGTAAGTAAGATAAAATACGTCATCTATTTTTACAATTCGGGGATCTTCTACACCGTGTTTTTCATATTCAGATTCAGGAACAATGATGGGTGAATCTGACCGTTTTTCTACCGTAAGCGGATCTGACAATACACAATGCCCGACAGTTGAGAAATTACCTTTGGCCACGGCGCGATAAAACAAATGTATTTTGCCATTTTCTTTAATGACGGCAGGATTCAGAACTCCTTCGTTTTCAAAACTTAAATTGGTTTTTCTGAGTATAATTCCTTCTTTTTTTATTTCTACCATTTAGGTTGTTGCGTTGCGACTTTCATTTTCTTTGTCTTTCCTTTTGTTTTGTTTGTCTTCCCGCTTCTCTTTTAGTGATTTGGCAGCAGGTGTTTTATCTGTTTTTTTCTTTGTATCCTTTTCTTTTGACATTTTAAAATATTTTTATTGTATGTAAAGGTCATCCATTAAAAAAAGAAAGGTTTGTAATAGTCTTTCAATTTGTTACATAAATCATAGATATTAAAATTTAAAGGACTAACTTTGAAAGAGTGGCTGTTAACATATAGATTGACAAACTCTAAATACGGTAGGATAATGAAGTTATATATAAAATATATGGTAAGCCTGCGCTGCAAAATGGTGGTTCATCAGGAGCTTGAAAAACTGAATATAAGAAATGCCGTAGTAGACCTTGGACTTGTAGAAATATTGGATGATATTACGGATGAACAGCGACAGTTGTTAAAAGAAAATCTCCTCAAAACCGGACTTGAGTTATTGGATAATAAAAAAAGCATTCTGATCGAAAAAATAAAAAATGCAGTCACAGAAATGATCCATTATTCCGAATCTCTTCCGAAAGAAAATTTCTCGGACTATCTCAGTGAAAAGCTTGGCTACGATTACACTTACCTCGCCAATACATTTTCTGAAGTGAAAGGTATGACTTTGCAGCACTTTATCATTATCAATAAAGTGGAAAGGGTAAAAGAGCTCCTTTTGTATGATGAACTCAATCTTACTGAAATCTCTTATAAACTCAATTACAGCAGTGTTGCGCATCTTTCCAATCAGTTTAAAAAAATAACAGGACTTTCTCCTTCTTTCTACAAACAGCTGAAGCAAAAACGGCTGAAAAATTTAGAAGACTTATAAAAAGTGTGATATATGCAAATCTACTTTCGAAATGTATAACAGGATAAGATTAAAATATATCACCTTTGGCTTGTAATAATTCTGTTACATATAAATTCGAATTATGAATACAAGTCACAATAAAGCTAATGAGGCTTTTAAAATTACAGGAGATTGGAAAGAACAATCGAAACAATTAAAAGAAAAATTTTCACAGCTTAAAGATTCAGATTTAGTGCTTGAAAAAGGAAAAGAAAATGAATTGCTGGGAAGATTAGAAAATAAACTAAGCAAAAGCCGTGAAGAGGTTATTAAGATTCTTAATAATACTCAACTTTCATAATGAGCATATTAAATCCAGAGAAATAGTACATATGTTTTGATGGATTTAATAGAAAAAGGGGCAGGTGCTTTTAAAGCCCTGTCCTTTTTTATTTGAAAATAT
Source organism: Chryseobacterium sp. PET-29 (assembly GCF_025736815.1). NCBI lineage: Bacteria > Pseudomonadati > Bacteroidota > Flavobacteriia > Flavobacteriales > Weeksellaceae > Chryseobacterium > Chryseobacterium sp. PET-29. The sequence continues at coordinate 1,500,086 of NZ_CP107053.1, forward strand.
CCTACTATGTTATGCTCCATTTAAATAAAAAAATATGAGACCACCGGACAATTTACAGAATCTTACAAGAAAGATTTTTAAAGTGACGGGTAAAATTCAGTCTTCACATCCAGAATTGTATTTCCTGTTGAATGAAACGCCTCTGTTTATGTCTATAAATCATGAAGATATTACGGTTCAGGATCTAAAGCAATATCTTTCGTCTATTAGAATGCAGCTTGTTACCTTTGAGAAAGAAAAAATAAAAAAATGAAAACAATTATATTATATAAATTTAAAAACTCTTTCACGCAGAAAATGCCTCTCCTTAAAGAAAAAAGTCTGCTTAGTTCACTTAATGATCTGATGGCAATTGAGCTTCTGGATACAGAAATAATAACGGAATATACAATAGATATTCCTGACGATTTTAATTTTGAATACCACACCGATGAAGAATTGTTAGAATTATGCAAGACTTCTAAAAGTTTTATTGATTATCATTTTGTAACAACTTTGAACGACTATGATGTTATCTGATTTTACCAACAAAAGTTTTCAATCATCAGATAATTAGAATTATATGAAAAAAAAGATCTACCTTTTAGGCTGGACGATAATTGTTCCCATATTGGCTTGGATAGCTTAACTGCTGCATTATTTTCCAACGGGGCATTTATATTCTTTAATCCTCACATTCTTTCTTATAGGAGCCGTTCTAGCAGCGGTTATCATTCGGAAATCATTGTTTATCGGGTAGGCAATCCTTATGGAACTTTACTTTTGGCTTTTGCAATAACCGTAATAGAAGTTTCTCTTATTATTTTGATAATGGTGAGTGCAAAAGGTTTAGAAACAATCAGCCTTGCAAGAGATACGGTTTTCGCCGCTGTAATGATTATTCTTACAGGGATTATCGGTATTTGTAATAACTGATTATATAATTTATAAATCAAATGTGGAATGAGATTTCAGGAGATTTTTCATCACATTCTTCAGGAGGTCTTATTACAAATTAATTGAAACTCATAGTTTTTATTTTCTTGTGAAACATAATCAGATCAGATACAAAAGAATTTCTAATTAATTACTAATTGTAAATGCTTTATAAACTCTTCACATTTATAAAAATCGTAATAAGAATTCTTTAATATTTCAATTTGAAATTTTAGAGGTAAAAATTTACCGTATTTCGAAAAATCCAGAATCTCAGGAGTATTCTCCAGAAGATTTTCTAAAATGAAATCAAAATTAATGTTGGATGATTCTATACTTTTTAATTTTAATATAAATTCTTCTTGGGAAGTTTTTATCTCAAAAGAAGAATCCAAGTCGGAGAAAATATTCTTAATTCCTAAAGTATCAAAAATAAGTTTAAGCGTTCTGTTTACTTTTGAGCCTGTAAAAGAGTAAAATGTAAGATTTCTATTAGTTGAAAGTAATGGTCGTTCTTTGATAATATCTGAAAAATCAAAGACTGAAAATTCTTTCTGCATCTCCGATATAACATCCTGACTTGGTTCATCAAGAAAATCATATTCTTTTTTAGAAATCAGTACTTCCAGCATTTTTTCTCTGATTTTGTCTGCGATATTGGCAACGTTGCCCTCAAAGACTGGTTTCTTACCATCTTTTGCTGGAATTACTTCAATTTTCTTTGATTTTAAGTCAATTGCTATGATTTTCCAGATTCTTGCAGATAAGTAAACATTTTCATCTTCTCTAATCTGTAGGGTTAGTGGAATTTCACCTACCTTATTTCCTTTATAAGATACTTTGAATAAATTTTCGGTTTGGAAAACACTGTAAAATTCTCTGTTATTAACAATTTTCTCTCCTTCAATTCCTAAAATCAGTTCTGAACCGAGTTGTTCAAGAAGATCTTTTTCAATCAGGAATGCAATGATTTCTTCGATTTCACTTTCCAGTATATTCTTGAAAGCACAGTTATGATGTAATTCACTAAGCAAATTTGGTTTTAACATTCCAGAGCTCCCTTTTACGATGGAAAGCGTCTGGTGGAGTAAAACATCATAAGGCTTTTCATTCAAAGAAACCGGCTCAATATATTTCTCATCATATAAAAGCCAACAAGCAACTGATTGTAATAGTGTCCAGCGATTTGTTGCATATAAAAACAAATTACTTGCTTTGTCATCTCTTCGTCCACTCCTTCCGACTCTCTGGATTAAAGAAGCAATACTATGTGTAGCATCAATCTGAACAACCTGGTCTACACTTCCAATATCAATTCCTAATTCCAATGTTGAAGTACAAGCAATGCTGAAATTCTGATATGTGTGATTCTTTGCAAAGAATTCTACATATTCCCGCACTTCTTTATCTACGGAAGAATGATGGGAAAAGTAATTCTGATGTCCTCCGACTTTATCAGAAATCTTTCTCAATTTAACAGCAACTTCCTCAACTCTTCCCCTGGCATTTGGAAAAATCAACGATTTGCTATTTCTTGTTTGGATATATAAATCTTTTAATAATTTGAGAGGCAGTTCTGCACCGCTGCCTTCAAAATATCTGAAGACTGCATTAATAGGTTTGGGGTTTGTATCCCGTATGATTTTTGTGCTCTCAACGTCTCCGAGGAAACTTTTCAGTTCTAAATATTGATTAGAATCACTGACGGTTGCAGAAAGTGCTATCGTTTTGAATCTGGTTTTATTTATTTTTTGTAAACGTGATAAAATAGATTGCAATTGAACGCCTCTGTCGGAACCTAAAAAAGAGTGAACTTCATCAATTACTACATATTCTAATGAAGCAAACAAATGTTTTAAGTTATAGGGTTTATTAACAAACATTGCTTCCAAAGATTCCGGTGTAATCAGAACGATTCCGTTCGGATTTTTCAGCAGTTTATCTTTCTGACTTTTGCTCGCCTCACCGTGCCATTTGGTTACACTGATGTCCAAATATTCACACAATTCTTCAACACGACGGAACTGGTCATTAATCAAAGCAATTAATGGAGAAATGTAAAGCACTTTCACACCCTCTTCTTTAAAATCTGTTCTTGATAAAATGGGTAGAAAAGCAGCTTCCGTTTTTCCGGAAGCTGTTCTGGAAATTAACACATAATTATTCTCAGTTGATAATATTCTTTGGATTGCTGCTTCCTGAATCGGTCGCAACCTTTCCCAGCCTTTGTCTCTGACGTATTTCCTAATGGGTTCAGAAAGTAGATTGAACGCCGTCATAGTTCTTCAATACTATCCAGGATATTCAAGTCATTTGGCCGTTCGTCTTCAATTTCAATATCTCCAAACAACTGCTTTTTGTCAACATCCGGGTTTTGACGAATGATATTTAGAATATTCAAGAAATCACGAATAACTTCTCTGGGTGTCAAGAACTCTGATGCACCTGGCTTGTTAAATATTTCTTCCATAAAAGCAGAAATCTCTTCATCAGAAATACTGATTTCAGTTTTGTAATTAAAATCAAAGATTAATTTCAATTTTTTTAAAAGAACAAATATTTCGTTATGGTCCAAAGGCGTAAGTTTGATGACAGGCTGTGCAAAGTCACGCATTTCCAAAGTTTCAAATTTGTTAGTCTGCAATCTGGATTTTAATGCCTGGTAACTAAACAAACCTCTTCTTTCGTTTTCAAGAAATTCTCTTGTCCCGGCAAAGTTGATGAATAGATTAGACACCTTTCCCTGAAAGCAGTCATTGTAAATCGTAAGAATTTTCTCATAGTTTTTCTCACGCATTACGGAGGTGGAAATTTTGTAAAGGTTGATAGCTTCGTCAAGATTTATCATAAATCCGCTATATCCCATACTTACAAACAATTTGCAGAAATTTTTGAGCATATCATAAAAATTCTGGTCATTTATAATCTCCCGCACACCCAAATCCTGCCTTGCTTCGGTCTTTGTTTTATATTCTCCTTTCAGCCACTTTAATGCATTCCTTCTTAAAAATTCATCATTTTTGATATAGCCTTCATAATATTTAACGATGACAGAACCAAAGTCAAAACCACCTACTTCTGTGATTTCATTGATGGTTTTCATTATGCTGTTTTGAATGAGTCCAAGATATTCTTCATTACGGATATCAACCAATGAAATATTGTTTTCCTGTGCAGTTTTTGAAATAACCTGCTCTATCCACTTTTCCAATAATGTCTGCAAAGCACCTCCTTCCGGTTTGGTTTGGATGGCAATATTATCCATAATTGCCGAATATAATAAAACACTTTTTCCATCATTTGCATACAGTCGGTTATCCGGAGTAAAGTCTGCATTTGCAACCACAAATTTTTGTTTTAGTGCTACGGTATTAAGCAAATGAAGCATAAATGATTTACCGCTTCCGAAGTCTCCGATCCAGAATTTTGCAATACTGTGTCCGTTCTTTACATCATTCAGTGCGGTTATAAAGGCCTCTATTTCCTCTGTTCTTCCTACTGTAATATGCTGCACTCCAATTTTTGGAACAACTCCTCCTACAAGAGAGTTAATAATAGAGGTAGCTTCTTTAGGTTTAATATTATCAATCATTGTTTAATAGTTTTTTGTAATAATCTGGGGATATGGTAAATTGGTCATCTTCTTCTTCAATCAATACATCATCCAGTGTTTCATAGCAGGATTCATTAATTGAATCAATTACCGAGCTCATCATCTGGTTTTTACTTTTCATTACTTCTTCCAATTCATTTCGGGAAATATTGAAGCTGTTTTTTTCAAAAATTTCTAATACTTCTTTCTGAAGTTCTGAAAGGCGTAAATCTGAATTAAATCTTGATATAGCGGATTCTTTATTATTATCGCCGGTTATATGAATCTGAACTTCTCCGGTTTCATTTTCTTCTATAGAATCAGATGTTTTTATTTCATCCTCCAATTCGTCCTGAAGATATTCATTCAGAAGATTGACCGTTCCGGAATGCTGTTTCTGAACTTCTTGTATTGAGTTTCTATCGATAATAATTTTTTTCCGTTTTGGCTCATATACAGAAGCTATTCTTTTCAAGGCATTTTCAAGTTGCCTGTCTTTAATAAAATCATTCAGAATCTCTTCAAAATCTCTCAATTGTTCATCAGTTTTAAAAAGACTTTTCTGAATGGTTTTATTCATCTGCTTGTTATCAAACTTTGATGATTTCAAATCGGAATCTATGTAATAAACGTAAAGCTTAAGAGAACTTGGCTTATCCTGTTTCGCCATAAACTTGGAAGCTTCATAAAAAATATTTTCTACCGAAGGATTTTTTATGTTTTCATCGGCTAGTCTGATAATTTGATTTTCAAAGTCGGCTATATCCGTATAAGTTTGTGTTATTGTTTCAAATTTAGATTTCCAACGGGTGGTATTGCTTTCGTTCAATAATTTTTCTGTTTCAGTATCAGGAGAAACAATATTCTTCTGGTCATCAATTAAGAACACATCTAATTTTGAAATCACTTTTTCATAGTATGATGTAAAAATTTCAGGTGAACTGTAATTAAACTCTGCTGTCAGTTTCCTTTTATTTGAGTAGACCTCTCTGACATTGTTTTCACTTAATTTCAGAATGTGTCCATAAATTTCACCTTTTACAGAGTCAAAAGTATATTTATAATTTTGGCTTCCTTTTCTATATCTGTAATATTTTCTCACAATCAAATCAGACAATTCATCCATCAGGTTAACGAATGAATTATCACTAGAAACATAATTGCTCTGAAGAAATTCCACAGCTCTCAAAAACTGCTTCAGGATTTCAGTTTTACAGAATTCAGCATTATTAAAAACATTAGTTTGAAGCCAAATTCTGTTTAGGATTTCTTCTTGCTCAGTTGAAAGATTAAGTTTTTTCTTATATGTTTTACCAAGCTTCCAGTAATCATAATCATATTGTTGATTTTTTTCTCTGAAATGTTCAGCTTCGTCATCCATATTATATTCTTCAAGCTTCTGTAGCAGAAATGACACACCGTATGATTTTGTTCGCGGAAAAGTATTTCCTAACATTTCCAATTGATGCTCGACTTTTTTATAATCTTTATGAACTTCAAAATCGTTTAATAAATCAAAAAGCAGAATAAAAGCATAGTTGGTATTTCCATTGAGAGACAAAACATTCCCTTTTAAAAATTCCGCTCTGAATTTGTCATAAAAATTTCGCTGCTCCTGTGTAGCATAGTTAATTTCATCATAAGAATATACATATTGATGCGGCCAATAAGGAACAGAAGAATAAGATGATGACGAAGACGAATACTCTGACGTAATCTTTATATTACTTATCAAAGTGCTCATCAAATCAGATACATCAATAATTGAATCATCCTTCATATTAGATTCTACAGAATTTATCTGGTTTTTAGGTTGGGATGGGGGGATCTCGTTTCTTTTTTCGATATACTTTTTTTGAGGTTGTACTTTTATAGGATTAGAACTTGTATTCTTAAAAGTTACTTTATTTTTAGGTTTTTTCTTTTGGTTTTTGCTTATGGTAATGATAAAAAATAAAATTACCAGAATGATAAAAAAAGTCATATTCTCCTACGTTTATATGGCGTCAAACACATCAAATTCGTGAACCAAAACAATGGTATGTCCTGACTTTCTCAAGTCCAATGCTTTTTCTACTTTTCTACCATAGCAGGCATAGCTCCAGCAAGCATTGCTGGTATCGCCAATAATCAAATAATCTGTTTTTTTTGAAATAGAATTTACAGGAATGCCTCCTTTATCTTTAATGGCATTCTGAAGTTCAGTTCTGGTTCCTCTGCTGAGAATTCCTGTGACACAGAACGTTTTATTTTCAAAAATAATCTCAGGATCAACTGCGCATATTCCGGAAATATTTATATCGGCCGTTGCTCTCTCAATTGATGCTTTTACCTCACTATTGCTAAGTTCAACGAATTGCTTGATAAATGCCATCAGTATTAATCTCTCGTCTTCATCAATCTTCTTATCAGAAACCACCGAAAGAACAAGACTTCGTATTTCATCATAAGGATAATAGGAATTCAGATGCTCATTTTCTGAAAGCCATTCGTGAAGTTTAAAAATTTCTGTATCATTGAGTTCTCCATCAGATAAGATTCCGTGAAAAATCCCTTGGAGCTGTTGCAAATCAGAAGTAATACCATTATAGTAGATACTGTCGTGTTCATATTTTTGACAAAGCCAATAAAGGTCTTCGATAGCTTCCTTTGGCGGAATACCGTTTGACACTGTATTATCAATCAGCGACATAAATTCCCGAAAAGGATTTCTGTTCACTAAATAATGGTGTTCTCTTGCCCATAACTGCAATTCCTTCATCTCATAAGAGTCTATTTTATCATCGGAAATGATTCCTAATAAAATTCCTTTGAGAGAATTGATTGCCTTATCAGCTCTTGCTTTAACGGTCACGATTTGCTGTTCCGAGTTTTCAAAGTTTGCCATAGTTTTTAATTCCTGTTTATTAGAGATTCCAATATTTGGAATCTAGCAAAATTAAATTATTAGTTTTAGTGAGATTTACGGTTTTCCGTAATTATAACTTTTAAATCTTTAAAATTAATTAAAATTTTGATTAAACTTAAATTTTGGGAAATTTATGAACGTCAAAAAATATGGTACAACCACATATATATACAAAATAAAATAAGAGTATTGGAAAGAAAGATATCACTATTTTTTATTACAACTTATCTGTTGAATCTTTTTATTAAAACCGTTTTAGTTTATAAATTATGAGTAAATAGGCCTTTAAAAAAATGGAACTCAGTATAGATTAACGTTAATGTTTCACTCTCTTAAGAAATCCCAAACACTGATTGGGATTTCTTATTTAGAAGCTAGTAAGTTTTATTTTTCCTTCCACCAACCTTCAACTCTCCACCAAAATCCACCATCACCACCTGACTTCCCTGAAACGGATTATAAGACGGCTGATAATCAATATAGCCCGAAGAATGAAGATTCTTCAGGCATTTATGGTAGGTAGCTTTTGAACGAATTTTACTAATGCGCATCACCTCATCACGGGAAATACTGACCGGATTTCGGAAGCGGCTGAAGTTCCAGAACTGGAATAAGGCTAAATAGAGGCTGATGTGTGATGGATTAAGCGAATTGTCCTGAGCCACCTTTTCGTAGAAAGCCGTGAGGTGTTTAATATAATTCATAATTTGGTTTCGGTGATGTGAAATATCATTACTTCTTTTTCAGCATTTCTTCGATGTCTTTGTAATTGTAATATAGTGTTCCGCCAATACGAGTGTAAGATAAGGTTCCATTAATGCGGAGATTTTGCAAGGTTCCGGAAGAAATTTTCAGAAGTGCTTTGACCTCTGACGAACGCAGCCATAGTTTCTGCTGGGAAATTTTTATTTGAAACAGGTTTTGTAGGTCTTCCAGCAATTCGGTTCTAAATTCCTGAAGGTCTTCTTTGGTGATTAGGTTTACGATCATAACTACTTCATTTTTGTTTTTGACTTAGTTTTCTTCTACAAAGTTGTAGCATTAAAACATTGAAAACAATAGTGTTAGAGGAGTGTGGGCTAAATAAGAACAATCTGGATGATGCAGGAATCTTTTGGAGATTAAAAAAGAATAAATTGGAATCTACCATATTGTTTACAATGAAAAAAGACGAGTTCCGAAGTCTTTTCCCCTTTTGCAAAAAGGCAAGAGAGTCTTTGGATGTACAACTTGAAAAGTTTGTATATACAAAGACACATCTTGCTACTTATACCGCTATTTTTTTCAGAGCTCTGAAATGAAACTGCATTTAATTGATTATTAATAAGTTGCAATAATTACTTTTGAAAAGAAAAAAAGCAGAAAAAACAATAACATCAGGGTTGTTCAATTTTTGAGCCGCATTAACAGTACCCGGCTCAAATTCTGAGCCGGCTTTGGGATGAGCGGCTTACTTTTTGAGCCGGTTCTAAGCTGACCTGTGCACATTTTGCGCAGGTTTCCAGCTAACCTGTATTTAAATTACGCAGGTTTATGATAGATTATCCATCAATCTCTTGTGCGAAGATTGATTATATTTGAATCACTATGAAGTTTTTAGGTAGAATAATTTTTATCAAAAAGAAGCCAAATGAATTACCAGACATTTGAACCGGATCAGGACTTGACAACATTTATCAGATGTTATTGGACATTGGAAAGCCCGAAAGAAGAAACGCCTGAAAAGCAAACCATCGTTCCTGACGGATGTATGGAGATGATCTTTCATTATGGTGATCTATACAAACAATACTTGAATAATGGGAATAGCATTATCCAGCCCAGATGTTTTGTCATCGGTCAACTGACACGACCACTTGACATAGAGCCTACTGGCGAAACCGGAATTTTCTCCGTCCGCTTTCATCCGGAAGGATTTTTGCCTTTTACCATTAATTCCATAAAGGAGATGGAAAATACAGCCGTTTCATTGGAAAAGCTGTTTGGAAAGGATGGGCAGGAAATTGAGCAACAGGTTTTAAATGCCAATTCCATTCTGGAGAAAATAAAGATTGTTGAAAAATTTTTACTGGATCGACTGACTGACATAGAAAACATTGACCGCATTGTCAAATCAACGGTTGAAACGATTATAACAGCCAACGGGCAACTCTCGGTTGACGAATTGTCCACGCTTACCCAAGTTAATCGAAGACAATTGTTACGGAAATTTTCTTCAGCCATTGGTCTAAGTCCGAAACAACTATCCAGGACAATTCGATTACAAGCTGCGCTCAAAATGTTGTTGAATGATCAGTTTTCCAACCTCGCTGAATTGGCTTACGAAAACGAGTATTACGACCAGGCACACTTTATCAAAGAATTTAAAGAATTTACCGGATCTACGCCCAAAGAATTTTATGGCACTCACCTCAAAATGTCTTCACTTTTTTACGGAACGGATTAGACTTGTCCCATTTTTACAATTTTAGTTTTCAAAAGCATTGCAACTTTGTCATCTAAACTTTCAGCAAGGAAGTTATCCCGTGTTTGGAAATTAAATAAAATGATAATCATTCAATGAGCTAAAATTATGAAAACAGGAACAAAATTTTTTATTACGGTTGTTAGTTTGGCTATTCTATATGCCTGGACAATAAAAAGGACAAACGACATTCAAAAAGCTGAATGGCTGATTGGGACCTGGGAAAATAAAACCCAAAGAGGCAGTATCTATGAAACCTGGACCAAGGCTGGCAATAATGAATTTTCGGGAAAAAGTTATAGTATCAAAGACCAAGACACGATTGTTTTTGAAAATATCCGCCTATTGCAGGAAAATAAAAAGTTGTTTTACATTCCGACTGTTAAAAACCAAAATGATGATTTGCCTGTTCGTTTTGCCGCCAAAACCATTTCTGAAGATCAATTGGTCTTTGAAAATCCACAACACGACTTTCCGCAGATCATCGCTTACACAAAAATCACTTCAGATTCATTGATAGCCGAAATTTCAGGAACAAAAAACGGACAGAAACGCAAACAGACCTTTCCAATGAAAAGAGTGAAAAGATAAAAACGTAATTAATATTTTATTGCAGCTGATTATTATTTCGGATATTTGAATATTGGCTAATTAAAATTTATGGGAAATACTATTCACCTAAAAAGCTTCTTCTCATTTACCTTGTTGATCGTCTGTTTGGGAATGATTTTCTCTTGTTCGGCAACCAGGCACTCTCAGAATTCAATTCTTCATACGACAGATCCGATGTATGAAGAAATTGAAACATTAAGTAATGAGCTTACCGTAAAGAATAATGTTCCCGGAGTTGCAGTAGCCGTAATTCGGGATGGAAAGATTGCCTGGATACAATCGAGCGGTTATGCGGATCTTGCAAGCAAAAAACCAGTAACTTCTGAAACGATCTTTAATATTGGCTCTATTTCCAAGCTGGTATCTGCCTGGGGCTTTATGCAGCTTACTGAAAAAGGTCTTATTAAACTGGATGATCCCGTTGATCAATATCTAACCCGGTGGCATCTGCCGGAATCCGAATTTGACAGATCAAAAGTAACACTGAGACGGATCTTAAGCCATACCGCAGGACTTTCGGTCCACGGTTACGGAGGATCAGACCAAGGAATAACACTGCTTAGTCTGGAAGAATCATTAAACGGAAAAACCAAACGCAATGGTGAAACCGTACATCTTATCAGCGAGCCGGGAACTAAATGGGACTATTCCGGGGGAGGCTACACTCTTGCACAACTGCTCCTTGAAGAGAGAACGAAACAGAGTTTTGCCACCTATATGAAAAGTAATATCTTCCTGCCACTTGGAATGAAGAATACCAATTATGAATGGACAGCAGAAATGATGGCTACTTCAGCAACGGCATATGATGAGAATGGTAATCCTATAAAAAACCGGATCTTCACTGAAAAAGCAGCGGCAGGACTTCAGACCACGATCAAAGATCTGGCACATTTTGCAGAATTGTCAATTAACCGTGATCCAAAACAATTGAATAAAGTTTTGAAACCTGAAACCATCAAGTTAATGGAAAAGCCTGTCCTCCCATCTTCCAACGAAGGTGAAAGCGGGCTGGGATATCGGTTTATGAATTATGAAGGTTTCAGAACCATAGGGCATACCGGCGAAAATGTAGGCTGGAGTGCAGCTTTATTTTTGGACCTGCCAACTAAGAGCGGTATCATTATTCTATGCAACGGATCTAATGGTGACCGGGTTTGGTTTCCGATCTACCAAAGCTGGCTAAAAACAGTTAAGACGAAAAAATAGATTTTCAAAATAGTGCCTCCTAAAACGATTCTTTAGTGAAGTAAAACTGTTAAATACAAGTATCAAATTGTTTCATAAAGATATTACTTCGTACAGAGCATCTATGTTTTACTGACCGTCAGGAATATCAAGATCCTCTAAAGAACTTTTACCGCCTGGAGTATCCGATCTTTTGATGACACTGATCTCTCCATTGAGCTCGATGACAACTGCCAGAACATCATCTAACTTTTCAATTCCTTCCTGACGCACTACAGCGTTGATTTCATCAACCGTTATAGCCTCGGTGCTCATATTGTCTTTGAGGTATTTGCCTTTATAGAACAATAAGCGTGGAGAGGAATTGATCAGATGTTCCATCTTATCGGATGTACTGGCAGTTTTGCGAACAGGTATTGTAATGCTATTATAAGAAATAACACCATTACACCTTCTGCTAAGGGAACCATCGCAAGCATCATATAGGCCAATGTGGAACCCAGAGCGACCGTGACCACAAAATCAAAAGCGTTGAACTTGGCCAGTGTCCTTTTACCTGAGATCCTGATGAAAAGGAATAGAATGACAAAAGAGGCAATCGTCATCAGTGCGACCTGTCCAAGTTTTTCCCAATTTTCAAGTAGCAAATCTTCCATTTATTATCTTTATCATTAGTGTTGATAAAATAATGCCAGAAATGACCTGAAATGAGAATGGTCTTCACACAAATGTTTACGATACAATCTCTTCTTCAAAGTTGTCTACCGACTCTGTGTGAACAAATGCAATATTAGCTGTTGATATTTCATCTGTCCTTTCTAAATGTCAAACCCGCAAAGTCAACTACTTTTTGGTCATCTTTTTCAGAGAAGCTAACATTAAATCCTCCGAAACCCGCATTTATGCCACAGGTAACAGCATGATCAGGTGTTATTATACGTAAAGGTATATGTCTTACACTACCAAATGTTGTAAGCTTCATCATCAAAACGTTGTCTTCCGATATATAAATTTCAACTTCTTTGAATTTTGTATCGCCAATCAGCATTTGATATCCGAAATGCTTGTATTTTCCAGTTTTATTCTCCCACACAGAGCGATCGACGTTTTTGAGTTTTAGTCCGGATTCGTACTCACGATCTCCAATTCTTTGAAATAAAAAATTTTCGTTATTCACTTTCTTGAAAACAAATCTTTTGTTGCTCCTTTCCACTAAGCTATCATTTGGAAATATTTCAGTAGGTAGAAATTCATCCCTCGATAAAGGAGTGAGAAAATATTGTCTTTCCCCATCAATAAGCCTAAGACGGTCTTTTTCTAAAATGACCTTTATATAATCTTCGTCTTGAGCATAATTACCTAAATACCTTTTCAGGCTGTGCCGGGATAATCTGATATGAGTTGAAGAACTATGAATTTTTCCTGTTATGGGAGCAGGAAACAGGTCGCTGATACTCAATTGGTACTTGTTCAGGAAACTGAAACAAAATTCTTCTGCAATTGCGCCACCTTCTGCTGAGTTTGTCATTACAATCACCGCAAATTTACTTTTGGGAATCAATAGCAGTTTTGCCTGTGCAAATCCGGCACTTCCCGCATGGTACACAGCAAAATTGGAATCATTCTTAAACATAAACCATCCTAATCCTTTTTTATTACTTTCAATAGGTACATTTTGGTTTTGCAGTGAAAACATTTCATGAATAGTTCGGGAATCTATTATCGAAGAACTTTCTCCGTTATAGGCTTTCATCAGTTCGATCGCATATTTGGAAAAGTCATTGATGTTGGTATAAATCCCGCCGGATGGAATATCCCGCAATTCATATTCTTCCACTTCATTTCCACCAAGATAGATCTTCGAACGATATTTTAAGCCATCCATTGCAAATCCGGATCGGCTCATGCCAAGCGGGGCAAAAATATTTTGATGGACATAGTCCGCATAATCTTGTTTGCTTACTGCTTTCACCAAAGTTCCTAAAATATTATAACCTGCATTTGAATATAAACCTACCATACCTGGCGGATAGGTAATATAGGTATTATTGATATAACCTAATACGTCAGTGTACTTTCCAGATCTCAGATCTGAATTCTTCCATATGTCGGCTTGAATACCTGATGTGTGGGTAAGAACGGATCTTATCGTAATATCCCTTATGTCGATATTTTTTGTTTTAGGCCTGAAATCAGTGAGATAGCTGTTTAATGGATTGTTTATATTTAATGATCCTTTTTGCTGAAGCTGCATCACGCTTAACGAAGTAAATGTTTTGGTTATTGAGCCCATATTGACGACCGTATTGGCTGTCATGGGTACTTTGTTCAATTTGTCTGCGTATCCGAATCCGTTTGACCAGATCACTGAATCATTTACGATGATCGCAGCACTTAGACCAACGATGTTTTTGTTTTGCAGCAGATTCTTATTAAAGAATTCGTCAGATGATTGCGCGAGTTTCCTAATACTGAAGCTATTATCTGTCTGTGCTTCAGTCTTTGAAAAAATAAAAAACACAAAAAGTATAATTGATGATCTACTTAATTTTTTGAATGGCATCTTTATTCAAGTTTCAGCGGTTTTATAATAACCCTTGTTAGTTAAAGGGTTTATTTATTCTCAATTTTTTCCAAGCTAATTATAATTTTTTCATCTTTAGGAAGTAAATATTGTAAACGAACAAATCCCAATTGTTCATTGAAATACGATGTTAAAAAAGTTTTTCCAATTTTCGAGGAACAACTCGATTTTGTCTCAATTGTATTTATGGTACCAAATGGTAATATGATCTTTTTATCTTTTAGCGTGTTTTCATAAACACATTTCAGGTTCAATTTACCTTTCCAGGTAATGTCTTTTAATTCGTTCCAATGTTCACCAATTTTTAAATTCCATTTGTATTTTTTAGACTCATTAGGTTTTACGTATGGAAATGGCGAAAATTGTAATATTTGGAAAGCATTCATTCGGAAAGGATGCAACCAGACATTTGTATTATTTTCTATAACACCGGTAAGTTCACTGGTTATTGTTTTTTTATTAGAATTTAAATGAGATAAAATAATTTCTGTTTGGCTATAATCCGGATGGTCTTGGAATATCGGACCTTTTGTTTTCAGTGTTTTGATACTCAATAGATCAATTGCCTTATCATCTTTTGAATTATATTTTAATAATGAAAAAATACTGTCACTGTCAATTTTATATTTCAATGAATCATCGCCTTTAACTATCTGATAAGTATAAAAGTATTCTCTATTGGATAAATATATATTATTATCATAATTGTAAGGATTTTCATTTTCATTATTTTGTGGATTCTCAATAAAAATACCTTTAGATGAAATGCAGGAGTTCAGTAATAGTATTAGACTCAAAAAGCTGATCGATCTTATCATTTCAGTGTGATAGTGTTTGTATTAGCTTGCAGATAATGGAACAAATATGGACGAAGTGCCTGAAGGAGACTTCCGATGAGCAGTCAAATCAACATGATTATTCTCATAACTATTTGTTTTTGAAGGTTTCAAATTCAAATATAGTTATTTAAAGAAGCCGAATAGGGAAAAAGTGAATTATAGCGTACGAAATTACCCGTCGTCAATTTTTTGCTCAATTAACTATTTTTAGAAGTGCGGGCAAAAATGAAGGAAAGGTCCAGTTTCAACCAAACGAGGCTAATACATTTTCAATGCAGTGAAATTATAGAAAGAAAACGTAATTGAAAAGTAGTCGCGACCAAATATTACAAATAGAGAATAAGAGTGTAAATAAGGTTCTATTTTTCCATATTAGTTATCTTATCCAATATTTGCTTTTTCCGGTTCTCTAAAGTTCCGGTTACTTCAAGGATTTCATTGCTGAAATCTCCGATCCAATCCTCTAAAATATCATTTACTTCCTGTCTTAGATTCGGCAGATCCGATTCCTGGCAAACTATTAGATCAACTTTTTCTATGGGGACAAAAACCAAAAGGTCAATCTCAGCAATTGCCGCGGACATCTCTTTATAGAGATCGGATATATTTTTCTTTTTGCCAACCGCATAAACATACGCCAAGAGGTCTAATGGACAACGGTCAAAAATCACATTGTCTCCACTATTCTGTAGCTGGTCTACAGAAAAATTGAATTGCTCAATATAATCGTCCAATGTCGGTATTTCTGAAAACAAATATCCTTCCTTCTCAAGTTGTAAGTAAGGTTCAATTATAAATTCATGATCAGGTAAACTATCAGCGATCTCTTCTGCCAAAGTTGTTTTTCCGACTCGATGTGAGCCTGTAAAATCTATTCGCATAATGAATGTTTTAAAACTTTTTAATTCAATGTTTCTCCAAAAGTTATTAAATTATTATCGGGGTCAAGAATGGAGAATTCTTTTTGTCCCCAAGGTTTTTCCGCTAAATGACCATTGGGATGTATCGGAACTTTATTTTCAATGAAAGTATTGTACAGGTTTTCGATGGATGTTGTACGGATATAGATCTGCCCATAATTGTCGTCCGGAACAAGATCTTTAAATTCAAAAAAATGCAATTGCAGATCATCTTTTTGTAGCATTAAGTAATGATCAAATTCATTTCCGAAAACCGTAAAACCTAATTTTTTATAAAAATCTGAAGTCAATTCTTTTTGCCTCATTGGCAATTTTCAATAATATCAGTGATCATTTTTTTTCTTTCAAATTTCTATAATTAATCTCGAAGAAGCACTTGACTGAAATCAAAAAAACACATTAGCCCTTACCCGGCTCAAAGTTTCCTGGCGCATTTTCAAATAAGAAGCGATCATATTCAAAGGGAAAATTTTTATGATCTGAGGTTTATTGCTAAGAAGGTAATTATACTTTTCAGTCGGATTCAGATTGCTGTCATAAATATGGATTTTAGTAGACAAAGAATTGAAGATCTTGTTGAGTTGCAAAAAGTTTTGAGAAATCGAGATCAGTTTATGTAAGCTTTCCAACTTTAGCTCTACAACTTCAGATCTAGCAAATGCCTTTATCATTGTATTAGAAGGAATTTGATTTGTCAAACTATCAAAATTGAAAACCCAATCATTCTGAATATTTAGATCAATAATTTTTTCTTCATCATCTATTGTTTGAACTTGAAAAAGAGCTCCGGTTTTAATAAAGAAAACCGATTTTGAAATTTCACCTTCGGCAAGTAGAATTTCATTTTTTTCGACGGTTTTGATTTCAATATTCTGATTAAACAATTGCACTTCAAAATCCGAAAAAACTCCCAGGCTTCTTAACATATTCTAATAATTAGCGATCAGTTATCAAATTTACACAATAATCACTTCTCTTTAATTTGATCCAATCTATTCTTTATAGATTCGATGGTTCTCAGTCCGTTAGTTTCGATAAAATGGGCTAAAAGCAACTTTCGGCGGACATTTTTCATTAGTGAATCTCTATTTTGTTTAAGTTCAATGTAGAAATTGGTAAGCAAATCTGCATGCTTATCAAAACGGATAAGTGACACCTAACTTTCATCGTCTGACTTTCTTTTATACGTAGACTATCCTTTGACTCAGACTGATGCAATCATCGTTAAGGAAAGTGATTATCATGTAACAATTTGATTGTTACGATTGTCATTAGTGTAAGTAACCACTAAATATTTCAAATGAAAAAGCCATTTCAGATCATCAAGTTAGTATTGCTGCTCTCTGCAGTATTATTTTCACAGCAGACGATTGCTCAATTACCAACTGATAATCGGTTAAAGACGCCTTTAGATTCATTGGTACAGCGTTCAGTTGCTGCGTTTATGCAAAATAATTCCAGAGTCGGTATTTCAGTAGGTATCATAAAAAATGGGAAGAAGTTTATTTATAATTACGGCTCGACTCAAAGAGACAAGCAGGATCTTCCGACAGAAAATACCATATACGAACTGGCTTCCATTACAAAGACATTCGGTGCTACGCTACTGGCAAAGGCCGTTCTCGACAAGAAGGTAAAACTGAATGATGATATAAGAAAATATCTGAAGGACGACTATCCTAACTTGGAATATAATGGAACACCGATCACTTTGCTGAATTTGGCCAATCTTACATCGGGACTACCCAATTGGATGCCTGATAAGGATCTATTTGGAAAGGCAGACCCGGACGATATACCCTACATTTTAGATTCTGTCCATACGATATATAGCGGACAGGATCTCTATCGGGATCTCCATCAGGTGAAATTAAAGGTGTTACCAGGAAGTATTTCGAGGCATTGTAATACCGCAGCACAATTGTTGGGATACATAATGGAGCGTGTTTATAATGACAATTACGAAAATCTTCTGAAAAAATATTTTGCAAAGCCATTAAAGATGAAAAATACCTATCTGCTGAAATCCGGGGAAGTCCCATTAAAAATGGCAAAGGGCTACGATGGCAAAGGGCGAATAATGCCTGTGATTGATTGGGAAGACCTTAGAGTAGCAGCCAGCATCGCATCCTCCACTTCAGATATGTTGAAATATATGGCCTTCCAACTGAATGAAAAAGATCCCGTTGTATCTCTGAGCCATCAGCCTACTTTTGGTAAAATGGAAGACGGAGCTATTGCACTCAACTGGAAGGTGAAAAAAACAGAAGATGGCAGGAGAAGTATCTCACATACAGGAGGAAGCCTGGGATTCAGCAGCTATATGGTCTTTTATCCTGACTTGAATTCCGGTATTGTTCTGTTGTCAAATGAAGCCGACCCAGCCACACAAAATGAACTGATTAATTTGGCAGACAAGATAATGATCCCTATAACGCGTGGATCAACCGGAAGGTAAGGTTTATCCTTGGTTCCATTTGTAATCTGGATTTAGCGATCCTGTGCTCCCAATGTTCCTGAAGATCTCCCTTCATAATAAGCAACGAACCGTGAGGAAGCGGCAGACTGTATTTGCTTTGATGATGATCTTTTTTCCTGAAATCAAAATTTCTGGTTTGCCCAAGGCTAATCGATGCGATAACAGGTCGTTTACCATAACGGCTCTCCTTATCCCTATGCCACGCTACTGAATCATTATTGTCACGGTAAAGGTTCAACAGCACACCATTGAATTGATAGCCGAATTCTTTCTCTATCCTTTCTTTCAAAGAAAACAATTCAGGAGTCCAGGAATTGGAACTTAAAGTATTGTTATCTGCAGAATCATATGATTTCCTGTCATCACCATACCAAGCTGTCAGACGCGGTGTTATTACTGTTTTGTCGTACATTTTCTGAGTACGCTGTTCCCACGGTGCAGAATGAAGCAGTTTATCTTTTAAAAGATCAGCTTCATCCCTATTTAAAAAATGTTCCCTGAATTCCAAAAGGTCTTTCGGAAATTCATATAATTCTTCGGAATTGAATAAGGTTAACTGCTCCATAATCTATAATTCTTTTTATGTTACCTTCTGCTCTAAAGCTCAATTCTTATTTCCGATCTTTTCTTTGATCTGTTTTATATCAGTTTTGATCTCTGCAATGAAGCTTTGAATATTACGCTCTGCAAACTCATCAGGCGCATATTCTTTTGTACTGATACTACAGGCAAATTCCCAGATCTCTTTGATCTCAGGTAATGGAATTTTATAAGGTTCGTAAAAACTATTGTCAGCCTTGACCCAAATTCCATCCGCTTCGTGAAACTGAAATCTTTTATAACTGATACCATTATTAGTAGTAATAAAAACATAAGTCCGGTCCGTTTTAAGATCAGAAAGATTTTCAACATATCTTCCCACGATATAAGTTCCGTTCTTATAGGGAGGCATGGAATCCCCGTCAGCAGGAAATGCCCTGAACTTACCGCCCTTCAAGAACGGTAAAGATATGGTATCAAGACCTTCTATGTATTCCGGGTCACTATAACCGTTCAAGTACCCCATTGAAGCCTTTTGCGGAATGATCTCGATCTGATCGTTCCCATCCTGATCGACCCTGATAGGCAGAACGCTCCTGTTGTCAGGAAGTTCCATGATCTCATCGATGGAATATTTGCTGACATTTATTTTCAGCAGTAGATCGATACTGATATTATAATATTTCGAGATCTTGACCAAGATCTCAAGAGGTGGCTCTGTGGCATCGTCTTCATATTTTGCGTACCTGCCACGGGTTATTGAAAGATCATCAGCAACCTTCTGTTGTGAATGGCCCAGCTTACCTCTCAAATACCGCATATTTTCTGATAAAATTGACATTGCTATGATTTATAGCAACAAATATACAATTTTTTGCTACAAAACATAAT
This sequence comes from Chryseobacterium sp. PET-29, assembly GCF_025736815.1. Classification (NCBI taxonomy): domain Bacteria; kingdom Pseudomonadati; phylum Bacteroidota; class Flavobacteriia; order Flavobacteriales; family Weeksellaceae; genus Chryseobacterium; species Chryseobacterium sp. PET-29. The sequence goes on from NZ_CP107053.1 coordinate 1,520,018, forward strand.
AATTTTGTCAACATGAATCGCGCGATTGCCCATATGGACCTTGACACATTCTTCGTCTCCTGTGAGAGACTGAAGAACTCCGAACTTGTTGGAAAGCCGCTTATCATTGGTGGCGGAGACAGAGGAGTGGTAGCATCCTGCTCTTATGAAACACGATATTTTGGGGTGCGAAGTGCCATGCCGATAAAGATGGCTTTAAGGCTTTGCCCGGAAGCAAAGGTAATCCGGGGCGATATGGAAATGTACTCCAATATGTCGCATATCGTTACAGAGATCATACAGGAAAAAGTCCCTGTTCTTGAAAAGGCAAGTGTTGATGAATTCTATCTTGATCTTTCCGGGATGGATAAATTTTTCGGTTGCTATCAATGGACCACTGAAATTGCAGAGGCTGTCAGAAAAAATACTGGTCTGCCCATCAGCTTTGCCTTATCCACCAATAAAACTGTTTCCAAAATCGGAACCGGGGAATCGAAGCCCATCGGAAAACTTGAAATTCCTGAGCAGAACATCAAGCCCTTTCTGAATCCACTTTCCATAAAGAAGATTCCAATGGTTGGGAATGTCACTTTTCAACTCTTATCCAGATTAGGAGTCAGAACCATTGAAACCCTATCGGAAACACCGATTGAAGTTTTGCACCAGCTGATCGGAAAAAACGGGCAGGAACTCTGGAAGAAAGCCAACGGCATTGATGAAACGCCAGTTATTCCCCATTCCGAAAGAAAGTCCATCTCAAAGGAAAATACATTTTCACAGGATACCATCGATATCACCGCCATAAAGAGCATACTGTCAGGAATGGTGGAACACTTATGCTTCCAGCTCCGTCAGGAGAAGTGGCTGACATCTACCGTTGTGGTAAAGATTCGGTATTCCAATTTCGATACGGAGACCAAGCAATACATGATCCCTTACACTTCATCCGACCATACGCTGCTCAGGTATGCATTAGAATTATTTGAAAAGGTCTACAACCGCAGGATGCGAATCAGGCTGATAGGGATAAAATTTACCGGATTAGTTCACGGCTGTCACCAGATGAACCTGTTTGAAGATACGGAAGAGCTTATCAGTCTTTATCAAACGTTGGACAAAATTAAAACGAGATTCGGTTCAGATAGCGTTGGCCGGGCATCCGCATTTTTAAACCAATAAATTCACGATGTTATGTTCATCAATTGTCATTCTTTCCACAGCTTACGCTACGGCACTATTTCCGTAAAAGAACTGGTTCAGCAGTGTGTTGATCTGGGAATCGGTGCGTCTGCTTTGACCGACATCAATTGTATCTCCGGCATTTATGATTTTCACAGGTTATGTGAAAGAAGCAACATAAGGCCAGTCGTGGGTGTGGATATAAGAAATGACAATAGACAGTATTATATCTGCCTGGCAAAAAATCAATCAGGTATTGGTGAGATCAACAGGCTTTTGACACAGCATAATTGTGAAGGAAAGGACTTGCCTGTACATCACCCTGATCTGTCGGAGGTCTTTGTCGTATACCCTCTGAGCAATTATCCTGAGAAACTGGGCAGAAACGAATACATCGGGATACGTCCCGAAGAGATCAATCTTTTGATCAATCCCAGCCTGAGAAAGTATCTGCCAAGAATGGTCATGTTACAGCCGGTAACTTTTACAACAAAGAGAGAATATAGACTGCATAAGATCCTGCGTGCCATCGACCGGAATACCCTGGTCACTAAGCTTGAAGAAAATGATATATGCGGCCCAAACGAGAAGCTGATCTCAAAGGATGAGCTTTTAAAGAATTACCATCATTATCCACAGATCATTGAAAATACGAAACAATTACTGGAACAATGCCATTTCCATTTTGATTATAAGACCCCTAAAAACAAAAAGAACTTTACAGAAAGTAAAGACAGCGATATAAAGCTTTTGAAGGAACTTGCCTATAAAGGGTTTATTAAGAGATATCCTGATGATGACGGAAAGGCAAGAGCACGGATGGACAAGGAACTTGATGTCATTGATCAGCTGAATTTCTGTGCTTACTTTCTCATCACATGGGACATCATACAGTACAGCAATCGGATGGGGTTTATGCATGTCGGTCGCGGAAGCGGTGCCAATAGTATTGTGGCCTACTGTCTTGGCATTACAGACATCTGCCCGCTGGAGCTTGATCTGTACTTTGAACGCTTTCTGAATCTGAACCGGAAAACACCGCCGGATTTTGATATCGACTGGAGCTGGCAGAACAGGGATACGATTTTACAATACATCTTTGATAAATATGGAAAAGACCACGTGGCATTTTGCGGAACAAATGTCGAGTTTAAATACAGATCGATCTTCCGTGAGGTGGGAAAAGCATTTGGTCTGCCAAAAGAGGAGCTTGACGAGCTTGCCACCAGATCTATTGAGCAGCACGATATTAATTCGGTGTCAGCAATGGTTCACAAATATGGAAAGCTTTTAGAGAAATTTCCAAACCAGAGAAGTATGCACTCTTGCGGGATTCTAATCTCTGAAGAGCCCATCACCAATTACTCCGCATTGGAAATGCCGCCGAAAGGATTTCCGATCGTCCAGTTCGATATGCACGTGGCTGAGGAAATCGGTCTGGAAAAATTCGACATCCTTTCCCAGCGGGGCTTAGGAACCATCAAAGATACGGTAAAACTCATCGAAGAGAAACGAGGTATCAAAGTTGATATCCGTGATGTGAGCTTGTCAAAAGATGAAGAGAAATGCAATGAATTTCTGAGCAGGGGAAAAACAATCGGTTGCTTCTATATTGAAAGTCCTGCTATGCGCGGACTTCTCCGAAGATTAAAATGCAACAATTATAAAGTATTGGTAGCAGCATCATCCATCATACGTCCGGGCGTGGCACAAAGCGGAATGATGAAGGAATATATTTTCCGCCATAATAATCCTGATCAATTTGAATATTTCCATCCGGTTTTTGAAAAGGAACTGGGAGAGACTTACGGGATTATGGTTTACCAGGAGGATGTTATCAAAATCGCCCTTCATTTCGGAGGCCTCTCCCCTGCTGACGGCGATGTATTACGCCGGGCGATGAGCGGCAAAGGACGTTCGCTCTCTGCCCTGCAGAAAGTCAAAGACCATTTCTTCGAATCCTGTAAAGCCCTGGGTCATCCGGAGCAGCTCTCCAAAGAGGTCTATCGCCAGATAGAATCCTTTGCAGGCTATTCATTCTGCAAGGCCCATTCGGCATCCTATGCGGTAGAAAGCTACCAAAGTCTTTATCTGAAGGTGTACTACCCTATTGAATTTATGGTTTCGGCGATCAATAATGGCGGCGGTTTCTACAGAACAGAGGTATATGCCCATGAAGCGAAAATGTCAGGTGCAACCATATTAAACCCTTGTGTCAATCTAAGTGAATACCAGACTACGGTTTATGAAAAAAACGTCTATTTAGGATTGATGCACATCGAAAAGCTCGAAAGCAAAATCGCGGTTTTAATTCCTGAAGAACGAAAAAATAATGGTGATTATACCTCCCTGGAAAACTTTGTCAAAAGAATCCCCATTGGTATCGAGACCTTACAAACTTTAATATTCATAGGAGCATTCAGGTTTACCGGAAAGCAAAAGCACGAACTGTTAATTGAAGCCCGATTTCTTTTAGCAGGAAACAGGCCGAGTTTTAAGCATTTGACATTACTGGAAGAACCGCAAAAAGAATACACACTTCCAAAAGTACAAAGGCATCCTTTGGAGGATGCTTTTGACGAAATTGAGATCTTGGGATTTCCGGTTTCGGTAAGTCCGTTCGACTTATTACAAACCAAATACAGAGGCAGCGTGATGGCAAAGGACCTGACGAAATACCACAAGAAGCAGGTCAAGATGTTGGCCTATCTGATTTCCCGAAAGCACGTTCCGACAAAAAGAGGAACAATGTTTTTCGGTACTTGGATCGATGCGGAAGGTGAATATTTTGATACAGCGCATTTCCCTGACAATCTAACTCAATATCCTTTTCAAGGTGGTGGATGTTATTTATTATTAGGAACCGTGGAGGTCGATTTTCACTTTCCCACCATAACCATTTTAAAAATGGCAAAAATGCCTTTCATTCATGACCCCCGATATACTTTGGATAAAGACAAAGCGTACGAAGCTTATAACAATATCAGGGAAGATGTCAGCATGACCTTTAGAAAGCCTTATCCACAGGAACATGAGATCGGATTACCAAGAAGGAAGATGAATTAATTAACTCAAATCTCTAAATCTTATTATTTTTTCATTCTGATTTTCAGTTTGTTCAGATCTTTGTACAACGGAAAAAATAATGGTAATATCAGTATTTATTTTTTAAACTCAAACTTGCTTTTACAAGTAATATAAGCACAGGAACTTCCACTAATGGTCCGATAACCCCTACAAAAGCCTGCGGAGAATGAATTCCGAAAACTGCTATTGCTACAGCTATCGCTAATTCAAAGTTGTTCCCTGTAGCGGTAAATGCGATTGAGGCATTTTTATCATAGGGGATATTTAAAGATTTATTGATAAAGAAGCTGACAAAAAACATCATTACAAAATAGATAACCAACGGTACGGCAACTTTTATCACATCCATTGGCAGCTCCAATATTTTGTCTCCTTTCAGACTAAACATTATTACAATGGTAAATAGTAAAGCATACAATGTAACAGGTGATATTCTTGGAACAAATTTTCTGTTATACCATTCTATACCTTTTGATTTGATAAGATAGTAACGACTTAGAAAACCTGTTAAAAATGGAACCCCTAAATAAATCAATACACTCTCTGAAACATCTTTCATTGATACCGTTACGTTGAAGTTGGCCAGTCCTAATTTGCTTGGTAATACATTGATAAACAGCCAAACTAAAAAGCTGTAAAAAACCACCTGAAATATACTGTTCAATGCAACCAGCATAGCGGTATATTCTCTGTTGGCTTTTGCCAGATCACTCCAGACAATTACCATTGCAATACATCTCGCCAAACCTATCAGTATCAATCCTGTCATATAATCGGGTTCATTTCGTAAAAACAAAACTGCTAATCCGAACATCAGCACAGTCCCAACAAACCAATTGAGAAATAATGAAATACCTATTACTTTTTTATCTTTGAATGCTTGAGGTAATAGTGAATAATCAACTTTTGCCAAAGGGGGGTACATCATCAAAATAAGACCAATTGCCAATGGAATATTTGTCGTTCCTACGGACATCGCATTTGTAATTTGTGAAATTGAAGGAAAGAAATATCCTAAGCCTATACCTGCTGCCATTGCAAGGAATATCCATAAGGTAAGGTAGCGGTCAAGAAATTTTAGCTTTGGTTGCATAAAAACTATTTTTTTATCTTAGAGAAAACGTAGAACATTACAGAAGCGATCTGCAAACTTCTTTCTGCATATACTTGTGACTGCTGTGGTGTGTTATCGGAGATTTTAGGATCTTCGAATGTGATAGGGATTCTTTTCTCTGCTCCTGCTATGAAAGGACAACCACCGTCTGCTTGTGAACAGGTCATAATTGCGGCAAAACCGGATGTAGGATTGAACGCACTATCATATCTTTTTGAAAATCCAATTACAGGTAACGAATCATCATTATACTTGATAGCATATACAGGGTTATTTTCATCCGCAATTTTGAAAATGTTAAAACCTTGATTTACGAGTGTCTCAGCCACTTTTGGAAATAATGCCGTTTCTTCCGTACCTCCCGAATAACAACGCACATTTGGAATATTAAAATAGGCAGCTCCAGCTTGCGCCCAGATTTGTGAGAGGTGACTTCTGCGTGAATTATGGGTACAAATGAAAACGAGATTAATATCTTTTCCTTCATCCATTTTTTGCTGTACAAAATCAATTAATGACTGCAATGTAATTTTTCTTTCTTCACTAATGCTTTGATGTTGTAATTGCTGTATAGTATTGGTTAATTCTGGATACATAGTCTTTATTTAAGCTTTATTCTTATTAATCTATTCCGATATTTTTGCTTCTGCGTTCCATAAGAACGTTATCTTTCCAAATCCCATTTTTCTTACCGATCTTTTCTCGGTAACCAACTAATCGGAATCCACATTTCTCGTGTAGCTTGATACTGCCTTCATTTTCGGCGAATATACCGGACTGTAATGTCCATATCCCGTTTTCTTCGCTTTGTTGGATTAATTCTGTCAAAAGAGTTTTTCCGATTCCTTTACCTCGTGCATCCGTTGCAACATAAACGCTTACTTCAGCTACACCCGAATAGACACATCGGCTTGAAACAGGTGTCAAAGACGTCCAGCCAAGCATCTTATCATTATCATAAATGCTGATTCTACAAAAATCGAGATGTTTTTTATCCCATTCTTCCCATTGTGGAGAATCGTTTTGAAAAGTGGCTATATTGGTTGCCAATCCCTGTTTGTAGATTTCTATGACTTCCGAAAAATTGTCTTTAGTTATAGGTCTGATTTCCATTACGCTTTCTTTTTTTAGCAACAACCCGAATTAGGAGTACAGCACGAAGTATTCAAATCAGAAATTTTGACATTTTGTTTTCCTTCAGGAACTCCGCAAGCTTCATTAGCCAGACAAGCAGTTTGTTTATTTTTCAGAACAAAATTATTTCCGTTAAAATCTAAATCATACTTACCGATAGTTTCGCTTTGATATTCAACCTCTATCTCTAAATCTTCGATTCCCAGTTTGTCTTCACACAGTGAGATGATGTCCAAGAGTTTGGTCGGCTTCAATCTATGCTCAAAGTCGTTCGCATCCCACAATTGGAAATTGACAACCTTTTCATTTCTGGTATTGCCACCGCAGTCTATGAAATGTTTTGTAATAACTCCTATTTCTGTAACGTGAAAATGCTCAGGAACAAATTTCCCGTTTTCTAATTGAAATTCTACATTGTTCAATTTTGGTAAGATTTCTTTGATGTTTGATAATTTCATAATAATTAATGTTTATTTAATTTATATATTGCAATATGACGATGTTAAATGGATAAAAAAAATTGTTAGCAACATTGCCCAACTTTTACATCTTGTTCAAAGAATTGATTGAACAATACCTGAATCTTTTTCCATTTTTTATCTTCGATACAATAGCAAACTGATTTCCCTTCGATAGTTCCTTGAATAATCCCGATACTTTTCAATTCTTTCAAATGTTGAGAGATGGTCGCCTGTGCTAGTCCAAGTTCGTCCACTAAGTCATTACAAATACAGGCTTTCTGATTAATGATGTATTGGAGGATTGCGATTCTTGCAGGATGTGCCAAAACTTTAAAGAGAGAAGCTAGATTATTTTGCTCGTCTGTGAAGATTTCTGTTTTAGTAAGTCCCATAATTGATATTTTTATATTGCAATATTACGATAATAAAAATTAATAGTAAAATTATAATCTAATTTTTTTAAATTATAAAAAACAGCAATAAGTTAAAAATCATTTAAACTGTTTGCATTTTTAACAAACCAATCATTCATATCTTTAAAATCGTAATACATTAAAGAGCAATCTTCTACATTAGTATATTCTTTTTTAATTTTTGATGCAACAAACTTTCCGTTTTTGTCATTGTCAAGATAAAGCAAGATTTTCTCATATGTATCTAATATTTTCTCAGCTTTAAAAAGCATAGCCGTAGAGTTTAAAATTAAACAATCGCAGGTCAAACCTAATTTACATTCAAGATTCCTAAAGGTTAAATAGTCAAAGCAGCCTTCGAAAACTGCCACCTCATGATTCATATTCTTTGAATTACTGATCCAACTTACATCTTTCGCACCGAGACAGATTTTAGCATACTTGTTCCTTATTTCAAAACCACCGGAATCGTTTTTAAATCCGATCCCGAAATACTTTTTTCCATTAAGTTCATAATGCACCTCCCTAACGCACTTCTTTTGCTCAGAAACTTTTCTCGAATCCAGATATTGAATCAATGCAGGGTGCCTGACTTCGTCTACTTTTAGTATTGTGTAAGAAGTTTTAGGTTGTATCTCTTCAGCAAACCGTTCAATATTAACCGTAAAATTAAACGATGCAAGGTATTCCAATGCTTCCGCAACGGAGCATTTTTTTATTTGCCGCACAACAGAAATTACATCGTAACTCTTCCCTGTTCCAAAATCAAAAGCGATATTCTTAATAAAATCCACACAAAGACTTGGAATAGTCTCTTCTCTGTCCAACGCAAAGTAAAAAGCGGTTCTGCGATTTTCTTTGACAGGAAAAAGGTTGAATGATTCCAGCAACGAACGGATGCTGATATTTTGTTTGATTTTTCCGCAATTCATTTTTTTCTTTTTTAAAGCACGTTTCTCTTACCAATTTCTTTTTAAATAAAAAATAACTTTTCATCCTTTTCACTCTACTTTTAGCTATTTGGTGTACTGCAATCTTAGAAACCGCTTGGATGATTTTAGGAATGAGTCCAATTCCGATATGGAGATCAGTTCATTTCCGAAATTAAAATGAGTATAAATTCGAAAAAGCACCGTTTTTGAAATGAGTGCAAATCCGTTTTCAATTACAACCAATTCTTCAGATCAGAACCTTATCCGCAATCTTGAGGTATAATCAACAAACGGCAAGCTTACCAGACTTTCAGGAATGAGTCCAAGTCCGATATCAGATTCCTTATGCTTGTTTTGTTAATACGTCATTAACTTCAGCGAGCGCAATTCCGAATTTGAAAGCAGTACAATTCCGAAATACGGATGAGTACCAATCCGAATTCACAGGATAACCGGATAGCCATTCGGCAGCAGTTTTCCGATCTTGCTTTCACGATAGAGTTTAATCATATTCTTTTGGATCTCCATCAAAAATCTTCTGCCCTGGAATTCGGTAGAACTTTTCCCTTTTAACCTGGACGTTCTGATCAATTGCCTGAATGCCTTTTCAATCAGCTCGCGTGTCTGCAGAATATTTTTATACTGGTAGGAAAACTGCAACATTTCATCCTCTTGTAAACCATATCTTTTCCTGAAATACCTTAGCCGTCTCGTAATATCAATTGGCACGTTATCCGGTTCTACCCTTTTTTCAGGAACAGCATCCGTTGCGTACGGTATGATTGAGATCATATCCCCTTTATATTTAAAGTGGAATGATAAACTATTATACCGATCAAGATTTGATCTGGCGGGCTTTAGAAATTTAAAGCACAGGTCGTTAGCTGTTTTGTAGTTGAGTCCGAACTTTCTGTTCAATGTAGAGAGCTTCAGAGCTGTGCCGGTCGGTGGAATTTTTGACAGCCAAATCGCAAAGATGATATGCTTGTTGTTCCTAATGTTGTACACCAGGTTATACAGCACATAATTATACTGTGGAATGACCATCAGCTTTTTCAGCCAGTAGCTGCTAATCAAGAAACTGGTATAGCCGCGATGCTCATAGCTTGGTGTTGAGATAAGACCTCCGAACGTTCGAATCTCCTTTCCCCGGGAATTGACCGCTCGGTACCAGCCCATCCTGAACCTGGCCAGAAATTCATAGGCATCAATGACCTGCCTGGTGGAACCGCTGGGTGAGATCTTATGGTTTTTGATTTTCATCACGGCAAAAACATTGTTGTCGGTCTCGAATTCCTCATTAAACAAAGAAAGTTGTTGCGGTCGGTCTTCCGGTCGGAACTGCTCGCTGCTGATGGTTGCAATGATATTGAATATGACACGCAATGCATTGATCGGAATATCAGCCGCTTCCTGATCCTCGAATATAAAATCATCTACGAAACCATTTCCCAGTCTGATTCTTTCCGGCTCCTTCCCTGTCCTTGCTGTATATTCTTTTCTGACAATTCTTCTGTCCTTCTGAGGGAATGTCATATCCTTCTTATTTTTTAATTATTCTGACAACACTTACAATTCAGGGTCTACTTTGGGATGCCGGATATCGGGTATACTGTCAATCGTCAGTTGAGAATCTTTCTCTCTGGATTTCAGAAACGGCAACACATTTTTGAGCGATGTACGCCAGTTGGTAATAACCCTTCCCGAGTCGCTTTTCCAGTCATTGAATAACCAGTTTGAATATTTATCTTTGATAATGTCATCAAGTTCAGGACTGTAGGCATCCAGTGACCTGGCGTACATTAAAAATTCCTGGAGGTCCGGCACCATTCTTTTTCCCTTTAAAGACTCCCGGGATACAGACGTTGGATCTTTGTCACCAATGGTATCAGCAGTCTCGGACTTATTTTTCTCTTCGCTTCGAAAACGAATTTCATTCTCTTTAGTGAAAACAATGGGCTCTACGACATCATTTGGCATTTCATCACAATTGGCTTCCTCGATTGGGAAGTTAACAATTAGCTTGTAGCTTGTGGGCGCGCCGTTTACGACCGCATATTGGATCAATCCAAAATCTCTAAGCTTTTCCCTGGCTGTTTTTATGGTTGCCCTGCTAAGTCCCAGCCTTTTCCCCAGCTCAACATCAGACATCCTGAACTGATAAGAATCTTTTTCTTTTGCGATATTAAGCAGATACAGGTACAGGGAAGTTACAGCGGTGCCGGGTTTGAACCTGTCACTGAATACCCAGAATCGATCAATGAGCTCAACATAGTACATCGTTTATTTTTTTCCGAACAGCTGTAAAGCTTTTTCCTTATCGATGATGATGATATTACCGTTTTGAATGATCGCCTTATCCAGTATGCCCGAAGACTTTACCTCAGACGCTTTCGAAACAGAGCATCCAAGAATCTTGGCAAGACCTTTAAGACCATATTCATACTTCTTCTCTGTATTCAGATTTTTGGACACTTCAAGAAATTCAGCAACAGTGAGCTGCCATATCGGCGTCTTAGGATCAATACTTTTCTTTTCCATAGCTTTTAAGATTATCGTCTTGTGATAAAATAATCACAAGGCAAAATTCCAAAAGGAATGGTGATATCTTTCGGTAGTTCTTCGGTACTACCGAAAGATTACAGTGTTTATCCTACAAACAAATGCTTCATCAGTCACGCTCTTAAAAACAGAGACACAGAATGTGATCGATTCAGACAAAAAAGCATCACAAAAGCTATTACCAGAGCAATTCAGAACAAAAAATCAAATAAAAACCGATCAAAAACAATTAATTAAGAATCCAGATCATCAAGATATTGATTAAAGTTCTGTTGCAGCAATGAAAGAAACTTACTTCTGTCGGTTTTACGCAGCCGCAATTCTGCCAGCGTCTTGTGGTAGTTCCCTAAATTGATATTCATCGAACTTTCTGCCCATCTGAAAATCTCCGCCAGGTCAGCATGTCCGCCATTGAAACATTTTGTGAGATGAAGCGCATACAGCAGTTCGGTCAATGCTACCTTAGGAGCTGTCCATTCAATACTTTTAATTACTTCAGAAGAATGTCCGAGGTAATCCCCTGAATTGATTTTGTCCGCAAGAAATTTTTCCAGCAGATCATTGGCAAGAATCTGGGACACCAGATGGTCATGGGATGTTGAAAATTCTTCGTCGTAGCTGTAGAGTTCGGGGCTGAGCTTCAGCTTGAAATCAAACTTAAATCGGACAAAGTATTTCTTATCGAGATAAGTAGATTTACGGCGATAGTACGTCATAAAATCTTTGTGCTCATTATAAAAGTGCAGCAGATTGGCTCTTTCATTCTGATAATAAGACTTCAGCACCTCGGGGTCCGAATAAGGCCTTGAAGACTCTATTGATAATATCTTCGCATAATAGATATAAAGTGATATAAATTTTGGTTTGATGGTTTTGAAGAAATAAATTTCTTCACTCCAGTCTGTGAACTGGTAACTACGCAGCAATTCCTTCAGTTGCCTTATCGCCGAATCGGTTTCCATCAATATTTCTTCGGAACAGCTTACGATGCCATTATTGCTCCTGTTGATCTGGTCGACAGCGTTGTTGAGCTCTATCCAAAGCTGATCGATCTTTTTTCGAAAATTCTTTCCGTTCATACGTTTACCTTTAATGTTCACGTAAAAATCGGCTTAAAAACAGATAAAATCAACTATCTCTCAGCTCCTGCTGTCTTTTTCTGATGAAATCAATCGGTCTCATTCCATTGATTTCCAGGAAATGGGACGAAAATTTTTGCCGGTTGGTCATTCCGCACTCAACCGCCAAGGCATCAATACTATAATTCAGATATTTGTTGTCCTCCAAAATAAGTTTCGTGATATACCGGATCCGTAATTCTTTCAGATAGCTTGGGAATGAAATCCCCATATGGACATTGAGCACATAAGACAGATGCGTCCGATTACTTCCGAGCATTTTTGCAACTGTTGGGATGGTAAGATTCTGGTTGAGAAACAGTTTTTGATCCTCAAATCCCTTCAATTTGCTTCGTATATCTTCAATGATCTCAGGACTGTAAAGACTTTTCTCCTCGCTGTTCACCGTATGATCGTGAACGGACTGCTGATTTTCTGACTCTCTTAATTTGATAAGTAGTTCCTTATACTTCTGCGTAAGCCTTCTTTCTCTTTTGCGGGATCGCCAGATCATATAAGATGAAAACAACATTCCGGTCCCAACAGAGATGTAGATCAACGCCAGGTCTTTATTATGTTTTTTTTCAAGTCTGTTTTTCTCCTCAATTAAAGTATCTGTATCATACTCTCGGTAGAGCCTGGAAGAGAGCATTGCAAAATCTGCATTAATGATCGAATCTGCCTTCAGAAGCTGCCCGGTATAATACAGCTGGCCGTCTTTATCTTTATTGCTTTTTGCATCATTGATCAGGTATTCGTAATTGGACCTGATCTCAGGCGTGATAAAGCAGAATTTATTCACCAGGGAGTCCACTTTCTTAAAATAGTTTACAGCATCAATTCTGTCCCGCTTATACCAGTATAATTTCCCTAAATAAAAGTAAACGGTTGTCAAAGAAGCCTGATCACGTACGCTGCTTAAAATATCCCTTGATGCGATTAATTGTTCCTGGGCTTCATCCGCTCTGCCCTGCCGCAGCATTTGAATACCTTTCCCCTTTCTGAACAATCCAAGCTCAGGTAGAAACTCCTTCCTTTTTCGAAGCTGCTTCAGTCCTATATTGATGAGCGAATCTTCCTCTTTATAAAGATGTAAATGTTTGTAGCACGTACTCAGCCTGTAGATACTGTTAAAATAGCCTCGCTCGTTATTGATTCTCAACGTCATGTTTTCGTTCTCTTTTGCTTTTTTCCCGAAGTACTCAGCAGTCTCTTTAAAATGAGCAGCAGCTTCCCTGTAATATCCCAAATAGCTCTTTACCATTCCGAGATGGTAGGTGATCTTATTTTTAAGATAGAGGTCCTCCGAACTTTTTGAGTACCTGAATGCAATCAGGTATTCTTCCAGCGCAGGCTTGTACTGCCTGCGGTTATAATAGTAGATAATACCTTTGCCCAGATAGGCCCGTGCAATTTGATCAGCATCGCGGGACCTTAAGGCACATATGATGGCACTGTCTGCATATAACAGTTTTCTCTCAGATTGTGCACTGTAGTATATCGCCTCTTCATAACCTCTGATCAGTTTTTTGAGATCATTCTCATCCTTTGCTTTATTAATGTACAGGTTTACGAAGATCAAAGCCCTTTCGTCATTTTCGTGATAGGAATTAAAAAGTGCTGCGATTTCCTTATACGATCGTTCAGGGTATTGATGACCATCAATAAAACACCAAAACAGATTAAAGATCAGTAGTAAAATGCTATTATGATAGTTCATAACAATGAGATATATTCAAATTTACTGAAAAATCGACAATTAAACATCTGTTTCACTTTCCCTGAACTTAAAATTCTTTTAATACTTGATTATCAGAACGATAACCATAAAAATACAGGGAACAATGTACCAATAATTCCCTGTTAAAAGATCCATCGTTACCACCTTCACTTTTTTCAACGCACCAGTCCCACTAATTTCGGTGTCAGAATTCTAGACGACCCCGGCCGGGATAGACTTTTTTAAAACATCAAAAATTACAAACCACTATGAAAAAGTATATCTCAATTTTAATGCTGGCACCGGTACTTGGTATGGTATCGTGCGACAGAGAAACCACTACAAATGAAATGTCTGAGGACAACGTTCAACGCATCCAGTACAAGAGTAATCAACATAAAACCGAATCCAGACGGAGTCAGGAAACGCAGGTTGATTCAGCGTCTAAGAAGGATACCGGCGACGACGATGAACCGCAAGATGACAAGCAACATTGGAAAGTGCCGACCGATTCAGTGTGGTAGTCTAAGCTGAACCCAGACGATAAGCCTCGGTATGGAAGATCAGAAAATCACGCTGGCCACAGGGCGAAAATGCACCGTCAGCGGCGAATGGGAAACACAGGGAAGGCTCGGCACGATCATATATGTCTCAAAGGGAGAGATCATGCCGGCCTACTGCGGAAAGAATGTCAAATGGATATTGATCAGAAAAGGATAAAAACAGAAGTAAAATCAGACCAATGAAAACCTTCAAATCAAGATTTGTAGAATGTACAGGTTATTTTTTCATACTATTATTTTGCTATGCCAGCATAAGTAAAATATTAGATTTTGAGAATTTTCAAATACAGATCGGTCAATCACCACTATTAAGTGCCTATGCAGGAATTGTATCATATTTCACCATAATTATTGAAATAGCGATTGCTTTTTTACTAGCCATTCCTACAACCAGAAGGATTGGACTATACTTCTCAATAGGACTGATGGCAGCATTTACAGCTTACATTTATCTTATTTTGAATTATAGTGAATTTATACCTTGCTCTTGCGGCGGTATTTTGGAAAAAATGGATTGGAATACACATCTGGTATTCAACATATGCTGCATTTTGTTAGCCATTATCTCCTATTTTCTAGTAGAAATTGATAGAAATGTAAATTATAAAAGAACTATCTCGGTAGTTCTTTTTATGTTGGTATTTAGTAGTGGTTTGGTGGTATTATTGTATTATACCTCTGAATACATGATAAAAAAAGAAAACAATTTTATCAGGCGTTTTCCTCATCATGGCGTGGTCGAAATAGATCGTTATGATCTGAAATTCAATTCATTTTATTTTGCCGGACATGATAATGATAAGATCTATCTTGGAAATTATACTTCTCCATTTCTTCTTACTGCACTCTCAAAAGACCTACAATCTTATGAACAGTATTTACTGAAACCTGAAAATTATAGGACATTCAAGTGGTCAAGTACGAAGATCAAAGTTGCTCCTCCGTATGTATTTTTATACGATGGGAAAATTCCTATAATTTGCAAAGCTCCGATAGGGCAAACTGAAATGAAGATCATTAGTGTAAACGACGCTTATTTCAGTGATCTGGAAATTGTCGACAATGATCATATTGCTTTACGTTCCAAAAGTAGCAATAGTGGTTCCAATACACTAGGAATATTAAATCTTTCAGAAGATAACCGAGTAAAATTGAATGATACCTCATTGGATGGAAATGGTCTGTTTGAGACAGATGGACAGTTATTATACAGCCCGTTTAGTGAATCACTGATCTATGTTTATTACTACAAAAACCGTTTTGATGTTTTTGATAAGACCATAAGTGAAAAATTGATATATCATACTATCGATACGATATCAACGCCTCAAATTAAAGTGGTCGAAATGAAAAATGGTATAAAGAAAATGGCAGCACCACCACAGATCGTCAATGGATATGCAACTGTTCAGCAAGACATTTTATTTAATAGATCGAATTTGATCGGAAGGTATGAACTGAGAAAACACTGGAAAAACAATAGTGTTGTAGATATGTACAACATCAGTAAAAGAGAATATCTGGGAAGTTTTTACGTCGAGAACCGCGGTGACAATAAGATGACCCAGATGTTGGCAACCGATCAGTTCTTTTATACATTGATCGGAAGCGAAATTGTGAGATACCGCTATGCGCAGGTGATATCAAAACAATTTAATAGGGAAAGCCCAAAACCTATAAAAGAGTAGGCAAAAACTAAAATTACATTATTATGAAAAAATTCATTTTACCTGTATGTGTAGGATTACTAGCTACAGGTGCAGCATTGACAACTCAGAGTTTCAAAGCGCATAACAGCGCTATTGTAGATGGACATATGCTGGATGTTTCAGATCCGGCCAATCCAAAATGTGAAAATACATTTATTGAATGTTCGACCATCCCTTCGGCTTTTGCCTGTCAGGATGGCAACGGTAACGTTTTGCGAGAACTTCAGGGAACAAGTTGCCCTGAGTCTCTTTACAGACCATAATAAAAAGAGCTGCCTATCGGCAGCTTTCTTTATTTTATCATAGTTTCTATTTAAGATAACGATCGAACCATTGTAAGAAATATTGAGTTGCCTTCTTTTGATTTTCAGGTTTCATCAGTGTATGTCCATCATGCGGAAATAACATGAGTTCAACAGGTTTATTAAGACTTCTTAGTCCGACAAACATTGCAATACTTTGCTCAAAATCAACGTGACGATCTTCCTTTCCTGCCCACAGCAACAGCGGGGTGTTTATTTTATCGGCATTGAAGACAGGATTATTATTAATATACACATTTTTATTATCATAAAAATTACCGGAAAATCGAAAACTTTGATCTTTATATCTCCAAATGTTCGGTCTAAAATTGGTTTTACTGACTGAGAAATAAGAAGCAGTAATATCCGATAAGGAAGCTCCACTTATTGCTGCTTTGAACAATCCCGAGTGCGCAATGATATAATTTGTTTCAAAGCCTCCAAATGATTCCCCCATTATTCCCATTTTATTTTGGTCGATACCAAAAGAATCAGATGCTACTTCAATAGCTTTATTAACGGACTTGAGAGCAGATTCTCCAGGTTGGTCGATGATATATTTTATTCTGGGCAAAATGATAATATAATCTTCCATAGCCGTCAGGGAACGGTTGAATCCGGACTGATTGAAAACGCTCGGAAAATAAAAAGACTTGTAGGAAGCTGCTTCATTCTCGTAGACACATACTATGGCAGGATACTTTCTATTATGATCGTAGCCCGGAGGCAGAATGACACTTACATAGGTTGCATTTCCATCATCATCCCTAAAATTAATTAATTCTGATTTTGGAAATTTTTCTTTCTGAAACGTTTCCTTATTGGACTCATAAATAACCTTCAATGTTTTATCTCTGACGTTGTATTTTTCTAACAAATATGGCGTGTTAGCATTTTCTTTTGTAAAACTGATATTACTTTTAGAACAGACGAATTGATCAAGCTTATAAAAGTCCAAGCCTGAAATCCCTTCAAGTTTCTTACCGTCATACACTGACAGCCCCTCTCGAATATCATCTTTATGACTTACCTTGATCAAAATATAATTTTCTTTGATTTTCCGATATCTTGTCCATCTGAGAGGTGCACTTGTCACTACCGATCTATTTAATATTTTAAAGGATACGTCCGGATCAGAAGAGTTTGTCATATTTTTATATGTCTTAGAATTCAGATCATATTCCCACAAATTATTTACTGATGTTAGATAGATTTTATTCATCTTATTCGAAAAAAACAGATCTCCTGCCGGATTGAGGTTACTCTCATTTTGTCTGTTAGATCGATAAAATTTTTCCTTTATTTTACTCGTCAAATTTTCTTTCTTCTTAGAACGTAAATTATACATCCACCAATCCCGGTTCTCAAAGTAGATCAGTGAACCTTCTCCTACCGGATAAAACTGTTTCGCTTTTTCAACTTCAAATTCAACTTTATTATCGTGAAGATTTCTAATTCTAATGGAGGGAATTAAAAACTCAGTTTCGGAATCACCATTGGCAAAATCCAGAACCTCCAATATATACCGATCATTAAAGATCAGATAACGATTGCTTACATTTGGATCACTCTCATTAGATACCTGTTCCCCGGTTGACAGATCAAGCAGTAATGCTTCAAAATCACTATTTGCCCTTGCATCGAAATTGGGTTTTAAAGCAAGGTCACTACCGTACCAATTCTCAATGCTGTCTTTGTACGAAATGGGTTTGTTTTTCCTTGATGCAATAAGCATATTCTGATCGCCAAATCCGAACCCGGTAAAATCATTAAACTTGTTGTCAATGAATTTATCCAATATTTTCTCCCCATTCCAATTGTACGATAATACCTTCAGTCTTCCACTATCTTTTACAATAAACTTTGATAATTTACGTGAGATGTCAGGCGTATGATTGATCAGCTCCTGCGATCTTATACTGTCAAATCTTGTTATGGTCTTACCTGTTCGATAACTAAGTATGAAAGAAAAATCACTGCCCAGAACCAATGACAGATCACTATCAAGCGTCTGAATTTTTGATATCCTTTCTGCAATATTAAACAACCTCAGAGACTTTCCTATACCGAAAAGCTGTTTAGAACGTGTTATGATAAAACCATATTGAAAATCATCTTTAAAATTAAAATCAGATACATCTTTAATTACTTTGTTTTCTTTAGTTTTTAAGTTGATCATTAATAGACTATTATCTGATTGAAGCACTACAAAGAAATGATCATTGAGAAAACTCTTAACAACATTTTTAAATGAGATCGTATCTTTGGTTTGTGCATTTAACAGAACTGTTCTTTTTTCAAAGTTGTCATAAATTTTAGTAAATGAACTCCAATGACCATTATTACTGATATCCGAATTAACGATCTTGTACCATTTATCCATTTTTTGATCATCTAAAATCCTTTGTCCAGAAATTTTTCCGCAACAAAAACACAATAAGGCAAATAATGATGCATAAAATCTAATACCCATCATTCTGAGGTTTAAGAGATGGATTGGCAATCAATTCATTTTCAGGCAGGGGCAATAGAGACATATAGTTTTTCCAAGAGGATTTAACTGTGGGCATATAGATGTTTAACAGACCTTTTCTTTTAAGATCAAAGAATCTATGTCCAAACTCAGTAAACAATTCGTGCCGCCGTTCATCCATCACAGCAACTCTTATCTGCTGTTGATTTAAATTATCAAGACCAGCGAGCCCTACTCTTTGCCTCAATTGATTTAAACGCGTCATTGCAGTCTGAATATTTCCTAACTCATTCTCAGCTTCAGCCGAAATCAAGTAAGCCTCTTCAACTCTTAACACAATTGAAAACTCTAGGGATGATGAAGTTTTATTATTCTGGGTATATTTATAAGGATAAGAATAATTCATCGTGGCATTAGATAAAGCCTTTGTCCATTTTAGTTTTCTCTGATCATTGGGTTCGAATGAATTCAATAAATTTTGAGATAAAACGACATTTTGCGGAGGCAAGGTGACAAAAATATAATACTGTCCCTCCAAAGTGTTGACTCCTGCTTCCAAAGGCATAAATTGCCAAATAGCACTTTTACTATCTTTTAAAAATGTTTTTGAAATATCCTGCTCCATGGTATAAAGTGGATTTTGAATAATCAAATCCGCCATTATTCTGGCTTTTGCCCATTCCTGCTTGTATAGATAGAGTCTGGCCAATGCCAATCTGACGCCTGATTTGTTAATTCTCGTCCGATTGGCTGTAGGATATTGATCTGTTAAGAACTGATCCGCTTTCTGATAATCTTCCTCAATATGAACATACACATTATCTGAACTCTGTCTTGAAACAGATTGATTTTGCAGATAATCAGTAGTCGTGATATACGGTACATCACCATAGAGATTTACCAGATAAAAATGTAAGAACCCGCGTATAAAATAAGCCTCGCCCAAGATCTGATTAACGGTCTGCTGATCAAGATAGGCGGTACTTTTTTCAACGCCTTCAATGATATTATTAACAGCATAGATCTGCTTGTAGGCATTCACCCAGATCGTATTGACAACCGTGGTATTTTGCTGGACACTAAGATCAAAAAAGGTTTTAAAATCAAGAGACTGATTACTTACAGAATTGAGTTCATCTGTATAACAGCCCATTAATGTTCCTACCCCATAAAGCGAACCATTTAAAAGCGTATTGGCTCTTAAATTGGAATAAACATCAGACAAAGCTGCATATGCAAGACTCTTATCTTTAAACACTATAGATTGGGATATCTGATTGTTGGGCTCATCCACTTCAAGAAACTTCTCACAGCTTATCACATAAAAACCGAAAAATAGAATAATAGAGCGTAAAAAATACTTTTTATAATGATATGAATTTTTCATTTTGTTAAAATTTAATATTAGCTGAAAAGGCAAACGTTCTTGCCAGGGGCAGAAATAACCCCTGCACTTCGGGATCAATGCCTTTGTACTTAGTGAAGGTCACGAGATTCTGCGCATGCAATTGCAGTGTCAGATCATTGACCCAAGCTCCCGACAGAGGAACTTTGTAGCCTATCTGTAGATTATTCAGCCTTATAAATGAAGCATCGACAATAACCGCATCACTGGCCTGATACTGCGCAAAAGCTCTGGATGCATTGGTATTGGAACCTGTACTAGGTTTTTGAAAACGTGCATCAGGATTTTCAGGAGTCCAGTAATCCAGCATATAGGTTGGAACGTTGGACATAGAGCCAAGTAATGGCAGACTATAATCTAAATTAAACTGTCTCTGTTTAACGAATTGAAACAGAAAATCCAATGACCAATTTTTATATGAGACCTGACTTCCTATTCCACCGAAATATTTAACACCTATGTCAACCACCTTCGTTCTATCATTGGAATCTATCTTACCATCGCCATTCAGATCGGAAAACTCAAACAACCCTGTAGTCGGATTGACCCCTTTAAGTTCATAAACCTTTTTGATATTTAGTGATTGCCCTACTTCATAAGTAGAAGAATATGATGATGATTGCAAATTATCATATTCGAGAAGCCTGCTCTTTGGAAGAGTCCAGTTTCCGGTCATTTTCCATCTCACATATTGTCCCCTTACAATTGAAATACTCAGATCCGCCTCCGTTCCTGAGTTCTGAACTTTAGCAGAAAAATTGCTTTGTATCGTTGCAAAACCCGTAGTAGCCGGAAGAGGAATCCCTACCAATTGATTGGATGATCTGTTTCTGAACCAGCCTACAGCAAGGTTGATACGATCTTTTAAAAACCCAAGTTCTAAAGCATATTCCAGCTTTGTCGTTTTCTCCCAACTGAAATCAGGATTATATAATCTTGAAGGATAGATCCCTATCGTTCCATCATAAGCTTGCGATGTGGTTGTATAAGTATTCAGATATTGATAATCCCCAATAAGATCACTTCCGGAAGTCCCTAAACTAGCTCTCAGCTTTCCAAAGCTCAACCACTTTAAGTTTTGCTTAATAAAGTGTTCCTCAGAAAATAACCAGGCTGCACCAACAGCACCAAAGTTGGCAAATCTCTTGTCCGGGCCAAACCTGCTGGAACCATCTCTTCGACCTGTCAGATTAAAAATGTATTTCCCTAAATAATTGTAATTAAAACGTCCAAAGAACGCAGTGTAGCGGTAGTCGATATTGGTATCTTCAATGATCTTCTGGACCTTGGCATTGGACAAATTATCTATAAACTCATTTGAAGTAAAATCAGATGCCTGCAATCTTACGATATCATTTTTTCTATCCTCAAATGTAGAACCCAGGAATGCGCTGAAAGAATGGTCATTCCATTTTGTATTCCAGTGAAGCTGAGGTTCAACAATCCAGCTTGTCTTAGAAACCAATCCTTCATAACGTGCAGAAGTACTGCTCGTATAGCCTAAACCTGGATTGAAGGCGGACGAGGGATTGATCCTTGATTCATTTTGCTGCGTCTGCGTATATCCTGCATTCAATTTTAAAGCCCAATGTTCTGAGATCTCATAAGAGGCATTAACGTTGGTTACTAATGATCTGATAGCGTTCAGATACTTATTTTCCAATTTTGCCAAAGGATTGGTAAAAGTATTTCCTTCCCAGTTCAGACTGCCGTCAGACTGATATAACATTGGAGCATCGGGAGCCAGCAAGATCTGCCGGGTAAGGTCTGCATCTGTCTGATCGTTGTTTTCCTTGGTATAAAAGATGGTCGGACTTATTTTAAGCTTCTTGTCGGGGCTGGTAATTACCGTGCTAAAATTAAATCCAGAACGTTTGTATCTTAAACCATGGCCAAAAGCACTACCCTGCTCCAAATTGGACAACCCCAGATAATACTGGACATTTTCCGATCCTCCAGAATAAGCGAGCTGTTGCTGCTGGCTTATAAAAGTTTTTCCAATGAATTCCCTGTACCAGTCCGTATTTCTGCTTTGATCCCATTTCCCGTTAATATCGTATGCTGTTGCAGGATAGGTTGTTATTCCATCATTGGCATAGGCATCCCTTCTCAATTGAAGATACTGCTCTGTATTGGCCATTTCTACCAACTTGTTAGTTCCTGATACAGAACTAATGGCATTGAACTCCAGCGAAGATTTTCCCTTTTTCCCCTTTTTTGTGGTTACAATCACAACACCATTTGCCCCTCTGGAACCATAAATTGCCGTTGCATCCGCATCCTTGAGAACTTCCATACTTTCAATATCATTCGGGTTGATGGAATTGAGCGGACTTGATTCTCCCTTGGAAAGAATATTGTTCGATAAAGTACTTAAAGAGTTGGACTGCGCATTGAGGGGTACACCATCAACAATGATCAAAGGATAATTACCATCAAACCTTAGGCTGTTTTTACCTCTTATCTGAATATCAAACCCACCACCGGCAGTACCGGAGTTTTGCATAATACTTACTCCTGACATACGACCTTGTGCAGATGCCAGCACATTCGTCACAGGCTGATTTTCAATTTCCTTAGCGGAAATCCGAGCAATACTTCCCGTCCTTTCTTTGTCCTTAACCTTATAATATCCGGCATTGACAACCACTTCCTCAATGCCCTGTTCCTTATGATCCAGCTTAAGATTGACAATTGTTCTACCGCCAATAGCGATCTTCTTTTCCGAATATTCAGGATGCCGAAAGATGACAGATGGATTCTCTCCTGTTATTTCTAATTGATATATGCCTTTTAAATTGGTTAAGGTAACCTGGTCACTGCCTTCCTGAGAGACCACAACTCCCGAAAGCGGTGACTGATCCTCTCCGACAGTAACAGTTCCCGTCACTGTTTTGGTCTGCGCTTTAATGTTACCGAATATTACGGTAGATATAAACACAAGACCGATGCTTCCTATGTTAGAATAGGATTTTTTCATAGTTTTGTATGGGTTTTAATTTTATTAAAATCCTCGAATAAACTCTAGCTCTTTCCCTGGTCTGCAAACTTATGGGAGGAGCTTTTTTTATGCTGAGGAAGATTCTATCTCATTTCTTCTTATTTATTACTACCGGATTCAGGTATTTGAAAACAAAACTTTCGCAGTGCCCTTTGGTAAAGGATTTCACATAAGATAACCGCAAGGCACCTGAAAGCCATTTAATATGAATGAAATTGTGTCCCGTGAAAAGCATTAAAAGCCGCAATGAGTTGTACACCCCATTGTATCGTACAGTCTGATACTATATCTTAAAGAAGCGGCTTAGAAATTACTGTAGAGAAAAGCGGACTGCATTGAGAAAATAAAACGGCGTGAAACTCTACATTATCTAACTTGGGGTACTGGTATACCTTGAAACAGATAAGAGAGCTCACGCCTAGGTCGTGAGCTTGATACTTATCCTCTCGTTTCGTAAATTACCAGTTTTCAAGTTGAGATTCTAAGCAATAGCTTCTATTATTCGTTGAAGTATCGCAAAGTTACATTTCTGTAACTAATTTTACAAATATAGTAAAAAAATGAATACAATAACATATATGTGTTGATGAAAAACTTTTGAAAACCCAAAATTTACTAAATGTATATATGGGAAATAGAAGAATTAAAATTCCAAACGGGAAAATTGTTTCAATTTAATAGATTGAAGAATAAACTATCACAGTTACAGCTTGGTAATGAACTAAATTTATCCAGCAATCATGTTGGAAGAATCGAAAGAGGTGAAACAAACCCAACATTAGAAATTATTGTTAAATTCTGCAATTTTTTCGAGATTGATATTTTATATCTATTTACAAAACTCAGCGAAAAAGAACTAAATGATTTGAGTAAAGAAATTGAACGCCTACAGAAAGAATTTAAAAATCAAAATAAGAGAAAGTCTTGACTATTGTTTGAACCTTTTTCTAATCATTTGTAATAGTTTACGAACGTATAAATAATTTTTACGATTAACTTATTCTGTTTTAAAGAGTCCTTAATACATTAAAATATCAACAAACATATTAAACTATATTATGACTGATAATGAAAACTTCCTACGTATAGTAAAAGAAATGTACAGGAATTTAAAGCCGGTTGATTATACAAATAAAACTACCGATATTGAAAAATTAGAAGAATTAAAAAGGTGGACAAGCGAATTTCTTAACCAAACTAAAAATGTCGAGAAAATGTTAGAAAGTTATATAGTGCTAGGTCTGATTAAACCTCAAGATAAAGACGAAGTAATATCGCAGATCAGAGATATAACAACAGATCATCTAAACTACTTAAACTCGCTCGGTTAAGCTAAAGAATAAATATATTTGCATGAATTATTTTTAACAATTTTCATTGGTTAAGCAATTACTTTTCAAATAATAGAACATTTTCTAAATCTGCTATAGACAACTCTATTACTTTGATTAATAATATACAAAATAAATTTGTAATTATATAAATGAATGGACAACCTTACACCAGAGCAAAGAAAAAAAAACATGCAGGCAATTAAGGCTTCTGATACAAAAGCTGAAATATTGCTTGCAAAATCTTTGTTCAGAAAGGGTTTTCGATATCGTAAAAACAATAAATCAGTCTTCGGAAAGCCTGATCTAACTTTCAAGAAAATTAAACTTGCCATATTTATCGACGGAGAATTCTGGCACGGAAAAGACTGGGAAATAAAAAAAGAAAATATCAAATCTAACCGACAGTATTGGATCCCCAAGATAGAAAGGAACATCAGCAGAGATAAAACTGTCAACTCCGAATTAATAAAGGAAGGCTGGACAGTAATGAGATTTTGGGCAAAAGAAATCGAAAAAAATACAGAGTTTTACTCAGCTCAGATAGAAAGCAAAATAAATGAACTAAAAACCTTAAAAAATT
This sequence comes from Chryseobacterium sp. PET-29, assembly GCF_025736815.1. Lineage (NCBI taxonomy): Bacteria > Pseudomonadati > Bacteroidota > Flavobacteriia > Flavobacteriales > Weeksellaceae > Chryseobacterium > Chryseobacterium sp. PET-29. The sequence goes on from NZ_CP107053.1 coordinate 1,545,084, forward strand.
AAAAACTATGCCGACTACAGGACAGTACTTTAGAACAACACTTAAACAAGCCCACTTAGAATGGGGTTCTCACCGCCATACCAACACGAGAGGAATCCGTTACGGAGAAGGTTATCTGCAAATACCTGCGCCCGATGCCTATAATTGTGAAATTACAAATGATAAAGAACCAGCTAGAAGCCAGGTATATAATTTCAGCACTTCGGATGGTTTTATAACAAACGGCCGGCTGAAAGCTTCCGGAAATCAAGCCCAAGAAAAATACGCCAAGCAGTTTCATGGTGACGGCAATCTTCAGCTTCTCGGTGACTGGTTTTATCATATTGATGCTCAGATCGGTGATGAAATTGAAATAAAATTTATAAGTCCTACCGACATTTTACTTACAAAAATCTAAGCCTTTTTTTGTAAATTGCGATACAATTTTAGGAGTATGATGTTAGATACAGAAAGTATAAGAATAGCTGAATTAGACAATAAAGATTATGAATTTTCAGTAACAGGAAACGCCTCTGAGGAAAAAGCCGTGCTGACTCATTACCTTCATAATTACCATAATGGAGTTGCTAAGCATTATGAAAAAAAAGCTATTAACATCATTGAAAATTTTGTAAACTACAGAAAAAGAAATGCTGAAAAAACTACTGTAAAATCGGCAGTAAAAAAACTTCTCGCAGAGGTTGAAAATGTTCCGTTTACCACTCCAAAAAACTATACTTTTAAGTTCATCGACTTATTCGCCGGAATCGGAGGTTTCAGAATTGCAATGCAGAATGCGGGAGGAAGATGTGTATATACCAGCGAATGGAATAAGGATGCACAGATTACCTATAAAGAAAATTTCGGAGAAGTTCCTTTCGGTGATATATCTCAGGAAAATATCAAGAATTATATTCCAGACACTTTTGATATTCTCTGCGCGGGATTTCCGTGCCAGGCATTTTCCATTGCAGGCTATCAAAAAGGCTTTTCTGATACAAGAGGAACATTGTTTTTTGACATTGAAAAAATTATTGAAAAGCACAGACCTAAAGTTGTTTTTCTTGAAAACGTGAAGAATCTGGTTGGTCATGATAATGGGAAAACATTTAGAGTTATTTGTGAAATCCTTGAAGAAAAATTGAAATACAGAGTTTTTGCAAAAGTTTTAAACTCTATGACTCATGGAAATGTGCCGCAAAACAGAGAAAGAATATTTATTGTCGCATTTGATCCCGAACAGGTAGCTGATTTCGCCGACTTCCAATTTCCAGAAGAGATTCCTCTGACGCATACGATTCACGACTTTTTAGAGGAAGGAAAACAGGATGAAAAATACTATTATAAAGAAACCCACCAATACTATCCTGAACTTGAAAAAACAATGACAAAAAAGGATACTGTTTATCAGTGGAGAAGAGTTTATGTAAGGGAGAATAAAAGCAACGTCTGCCCTACTCTGACAGCAAATATGGGTGCAGGAGGACATAACGTTCCGTTAATTAAAGACGATTTCGGAATCAGAAAACTTACACCAAAAGAATGTTTTGCTTTCCAGGGATATCCAATGGATAGATACATACTTCCAAAAATTGCAGACAGCAAACTTTACATGCAGGCAGGAAATTCTGTGACCACCACATTAATTGAAAGAATCAGCCGTGAAATTATAAGAGTTCTTTAATATGAGTGTCTGGGAGCAGTATACAGCTGACCAGCGGAAAGAATACATACAGTTTCTGCAGGTTTATGGTGCTTTGTCTAATCTTTTCAGACAAAAGCACGGCGATGCTGTTCCTCATCTTGATTCTAAATTTCAGGAAACTGTCTTTGCTAAAATATTTGACAGCGAAAACGTAGATATAGGAAATACTCCTCATGATGTTTTATCGGTTTTTGGAAACAAAAGGATTGGGATAGGCTTAAAAACATGGATGGGAAGCAGACCTTCTTTCCAGAAAGTTATGCAGCTGAAAAAGTACAAGAATGAAATTGACCTTTACAAAACAGATGCGCACTCTCTCGCTTCTAAGATTTCGGGAATAAAAAACGAAAGAATGTCAAGCGACTACGTAAGACTCGGGCTTACTGAGACAGATAACATTTATCACTATGTTACACGAGATAAAGGTCTTTTCAGTATACATGAATGTTCTTATCCCCTTATTGATGTTTCAAACATTACTACAGTAAGTTCAAATGACAGCGGAATAGTCTGGTCTGACGGCCTGAAAGAATATAAATACACATTCGGTGATTCTCAGATATGGCAGAGATTTGATTCAGATAAATACAACACTCTTCTGTTAAACCGTTTTGATATTAAAATTATCGAAGACCCATTTTCATTTCTGCTGAAAGCTTATCTCCAACTTACAGAAACAATTGAGAAGAAAAATACAGCAGAGGAGTTTGTTGAAATTTATCTGCCGCTATATTCTTATAAAAGTAAAGAAGTAGAAGAAAAATCAGGCTTGAATGCATGGAACGCAGCTCCTAAAAATAAAGGTTCTAACACTTTAAGACCTCTAAACGAAATTTACATACCGATACCAATAGATTTTCATCAGAAATTCGGAAACTTTTTCTGCCCAGATATTTTAAAAATTATAGAAGAAAGAAAAATCAGCAGAGTATTACGGCCAGAAGTCCGTTTTCACTTAGCACTTCCCGATGGAAGAACTATTCCTGCACTTCTGACTGGTGATAATCTGAAAAACTTTCAATCAGGAAGCTTAACGGAGCGTGACCAGTTTGGAAATATCTATGGACAGTCAGCTTTAGGGCAGTGGCTCCTTGTCGATGTCTTAGGCTTAAAAAGCAGAACTTTGGTTACAAAAGACTGGCTTGAAAAAAAGGGAACGGACTCAGTCCGTCTTTGGAGAAAAAAGCAAGACTATTCATTAATACATATTGATTTTGCTCCGGTTGGAGCTTTTGAAGCTTTTATGAAAGGTGAGCCTATACCAGAGAATGACGATGCTGAATAACTTTATTAATTTACTTTTTAAGCAGTTCAGCCAAATCACCAATACTTTCAAACATTTTCAATTTATCAAATCCGTAGAAAGAACCTTTTATTGTTTCTTTTGAACCAAATCCATATCTCTTAATATCTAAAATATAATTTTTAACAGTTTCTGCCGAAGCAAAACCGCACAGCTCAGGTATCTGTTTGTGTGTAGAATAAATAAATATACACGGAAGATTATCAGAAGTGTCAATAAGAGGCAGGTCATCCTCAAACTGAATAACATTTACTGTATTTCCATCAATTTTAATCTCCGGCTTGATTTTATCTGGTGAAATATTTTCAAAATCTATTAAATCTGTTTTCAGATATTTCTGAAGTCCTAACAGCGGCACAGCTTTCTGGAAATAATTATCCAAAAAAGCCTGCCCTTCAAATCTGTCACGAAGTTCATTTAAATCCCTTACGCTTAAATATCTGATTACTAATTTCTCTAACACTAACAATTCCCTTCTGCTGAGAGTAATTTGATGAAAGGCACTTCTAAACGGCAGTACATAGCGGATAAAATTTTTCATAACAAATACAAAGTAAAGTAAATCTGTTTACAAATGGCTATTATTTTAATATATAATCTGCATTTAAAGGGTTTATATCACATCATACCTGAACACATGCTAACTATAGTATGTTGATTAAAATAGGAACAATCTATAGATTTACGTATAACAACCAGAAATGAAAGAGAAATCAGAAATATTAGTAAAGTTCGGCAGTACTGTCAGGAATTTAAGAATTCAAAAAGGGCTTTCACAGGAACAGCTGGCTCATCTTTCTGATGTCCATCGTACTTATATCGGAATGATCGAAAGAGCTGAAAAAAACGTTACGCTGACAAGCATTCAAAAAATTGCATATGGACTAGGTGTGAGCATAATAGATTTATTGGAAGATGACAGAAGAACAAATTGAATATCTTACGGAAAATATGAATGCCGTAAACTCACCGAATTTTAATATCGCAAATGTCGGCCGCAATGGGGCTGCTTGCTTGGTTCCCAGACTGATTTTAAAAATATAATGAAGCGTTATTTCATAGAACGGTGTAACAATTCTGAATTTATCCAAGTCTTAGATCGTGAGTTCGCTGCTACTGACTTTGTAAAAGCAAGAATTAAAGATATTGCAAACCGTCATTTCATTTTAAGATCTGATCTCCAGAATTATTATGATGCTAATTTACAAGCTAGTATCAGCAACCAATTAGATAAACGCGGATTTATTGATAATGCAGTAAATTACATCAGACAAAATATGGAGAATCCTCATCACTATAGATATACAACTACAAGCCTTCGGAAAATTCTGGAAAATCAGTACGACTTTATTTTTTCAAACGGATTTCCGACAAACATTCAAAATATAAACAGCGGTGTAATGACCGCCAATGCAGGAGACAGTGCTCAGTTTCTATTTTTGGCAAGAGCGATACTTGCAGGTTTTAACTGCTCAAATGTTGATGTCAGATCCAGCAAATATGATGCGGTAATAGATTATAATAATATTCTTTTAAGGATTCAGATAAAAGGGGCATCAGGAAATACGATCAGTTTTAAAGACAGAGACAGAGGAGGACAGGGAATTGATTATCAGCATGAACGAAACCGAGGACAGAGAATAACGGCGGAACACTGCGATATTTACGCAGCAGTTGATAAGCAGGTCGGAATATGCTACATAATTCCTATGACCTATGTTGAAACTATTTCAGACGATGAAATAACCAGTGTGAGTCTATCTTCTCTTGAGCAGTATAAAGAAAACTGGAATATCATAGCAGAAGTGGCAGGCACTAGAACAATCCAGATATGAAATTAGATCAAACACCAAATTCAAATAAGTATTATGTCAGCAGGCCAAAACCATTTGATGGTTTACCTATTGCTGATGAGGACATCCAAAATGTGCTTGATTTTGCATACAATATGTGCTTTGGACAAGGGCATCATAGAGCAAACAGAACCGGCGGACAGTACGGCAGAAAAGCAGGAGAAAAATTCTGCAACACATTTCAGGGAAAATTAGCTGAAGCTGCATTATACAACTATTTCAAATCACAAAATCTAAATTTAGAGACGCCGGATTTTAGAATATTAGGAGCCGGACAATGGGATGATTCGGACTTAGAGATCAACGGTATGAAAATTAATGTAAAATCAGTTGCTTCACAGTCAAATCTTCTGCTTCTCGAAACCCGGGATTGGGATCAGCAAGGCAGATATTTACCAAATATCTTGTTAAATAATGGTTCTACCACTCAATATGATTATTTTATTTTAGTGAGGATTAATCCTGATATTAAAAGAGTCTTTCAGACTAATAAAATGTATTACAGCGACAATATAAGTAAGGCTGATATTGAAAAAATAATATCTGAAAACATCTGGAGCTACGATCTTGCAGGTTATTGTACAAATCAAAATATTAGAGAGGCAATTGCCGATGGCTGTGTTCTGCCACAAAACTCCATTCTTAATCATTACACAAAAATGGATGCAGAAAATTATTATATACAAAGTGGCGATATGAATTCAATAGGTGATTTAGTAAAAGAGCTACAAGCGTTAACTACTTAAATAATTTTTCAATATTTGTATTTCTATTTATCTTACCTTACATTTTGTTCAGCCCAAATTCCGTTCTCTTTTTTGGTATAAATTCATATTTACAATTCACATCTCTTTTCCAAAAACATATTTTTATAAACACAACAGTTTTACATTTAGCCAGAACAATATCTGGCTTATCAGGAGCTCTTCTATCATACAATCTGTACCTTAAGCCATTTGCAAATAAATATTTCCTCACCAAAACCTCAGGCTTTGTATTTTTACATTTAAAAGATGAAAATCTCATATTAACCCCACTTCCTTCCCTATATCCTGCATAAATTTGGCATTAGGTCGTTTATGTATTTCGCTCTGTTCAGTGTAATTTCCCAAAATAAATCTATTAATTAAACTGTCATTAATTCTATGTTTTAAATAATTCATTTTTAAAATCTCTCGATATGATTGGTTATAAACCAAACTTTTAAGAATAATTTCTTCAGCAATATCAAGTTGAGTTTTATATATTTCGTTAATCTTAAAAACATCAGTATAGTTTTTTTCAAGTTCCTTTTCGAAAGTTATCTTTAAATCAGCACTATCCCGCGATAGGAGGAATAATGCTTTCGATGTACTATCTAACTTGAATGAAAATTCACTCTTTGTAACTTTATCTGCATACAATTTAAAATCAACATTTTCGTTAGTGCTTTTAGTTTGATTGCAGGTTGAGCAAACAGGATATAGATTGAAAAGCGCAATACTTAGATGAGGGTATTTACCTTTAGGATAAAAATGATCCAATTGAAACTTTGCGGTATATTTAATTTCACCACTAACTGGATTTAAACTTTCGTCTATCACGACCGTTAATTGTGAATTGCAATAGACACAAGCCTTTATGCCTAAATCCGAGAAATATTTAGGATAAAATTTACTTCTTTTACCGTCATAATCAAATATATGAAGAATTTCATCTTTCAAAGACGTTATTTTGTCTCGTCCGTCAAACTGAGCTTTAATTGTAGGAACTTTACCTATATCATTTTTAATTCTTTCCAATTCTTCCAGCGACATGGAAATAAAGTTTACTGATTTGAACTCATCAACAATTTTATTGATATAAATTAGAGCTTCGGAAGCTAATTCTATATTTGCAGATTTAAATAACTCCAGCCTTTCAGCAACTTTTTGGTTTTCAGCATTTATTTCGAGAATATGATCAAGAATTTTGGCATCAACTAATCTTCTGTTTATCGAAATCATTCTAATTCTTTTTTTAATTTTTCCAATCTTTCGATTTCTCTTTCAATAATGATTTTATTTTTTTTACTTTTAAAATACATTTCACGCAAAGTTTCTCTTAGCAACGGTTCACCGATGGTTTCAATGTATTTTAGAGTATTATCATCGTCATTCCAAAAATATTCATTAATTTCAAAATCAATTTCATCATCGATGTCCTTATTTTCATCTAAAAAATAGATAAGTGATTTTGTCTTTCTTCGTGAGTATTCGCCCATAAAACCTTTAGCTAAGTAAAAATCTTCTTTTAATAGATCATGAATATTATTTCCATAACTGTTATCCGAAGTACCGATATAAGTTTGAGCTTTTCCGGCAGCTAATTTTAACGTAGCTTGTTTTGTTACATCCGACAATATAAATGGAGAATGCGTGCAGAATAAAATATTTATATTTTTAATTTTTTTGAGCGGTAAAGATTTTAATGATTTTAGAAGTTCATATAGGAATGTACGTTGGAATTCTGGGTGAAAATAAAGTTCAATCTCATCAAAAATTATATTTACATTTTTGTATTTGATATTCTTCTTATTATTTTGATGAACTGAATCTAAGTTCAGAATATGATACAAAATAGATTGAATAGTATGTATCTGATGCTGCTCACCGGAACTTAAAGTTGTCATTTCACTTATAGAATCCTTTATCCCATCATCATTTAAAACAAAAACAGTAGGTGTAAAGCAAGCTATAGGAATTAATTCCTCATATTCGACATAATTGTTATATTTTTTAATACTTACTATCTTTGATCTTAAACGAGTGAAATCAATAGTATATCTATCTATTTCCCACTTTACTCTATCATCACTTAAGATATTGAATCTGATATTATTAAGCGTTTGCCTTAATTTTAAAGTTATGTGGCTATTATCAAACGATAAGATATTCAGAAATTTAAGCATTAGCTTTAAACTAATATTCTTACTCGATCCAAGACTAACATTTTTATAATATTGATCTCTTATTTTAATGATCTTAACATAAAGGTAGTTTGCTTGAACTCCCAAAAAATTTACGTTGTGATCTTTGTCAAAAATCCTGTTACCATTAGCTTTTATACTATAAATGGAATTATAAACAATTTGGGCAAATCCTATTTCATCAAGATTATTTCTGAATAGAAACTTTCCAAATTCATTAACAAGTTTTTGTTTATTCAGCCTGAATTCTACAGATTTCAATGTTTTATTATTACCTGTCTTAATGTTGTTGGTCAGGATATAATTTGTAATGAATCTTGTCTGAGATAAATGTAATTCATTGTTAACATCAATATTTCCTTCATCTCTGTAAGGGTTTACTACCAATGGAGTCTGATATGCATCATTCTTATGGAACAGATACCTTGCCCAAATTCCAAGAGAGTTTTCATTCAGTCCATATTGCGAATAATTAATAGAAATTGTGTAAAAAAAATATTTCAGAAATGACAGAATCTGGCTTCGATCATCAATGTGTAATTCTCTGGAAAAATGTGATTTATTGGTGGCACTAAACAGGCTTACTGAAATCTTGCCATTTTCAACTTTTAAAATCCTTATCCTATTATCTATTTCATATACAATTTCGACATCTAAATCATCATAAACTTTTTGAATCTCATTTATCTGCTCAGATAAATCAGACATTTCCTTCTCTGAGATTTTTTTCTTTAGTTCTCGATAATTAATCTCATCCTTTATCAAATCAACTCCTGTAATTATACTTGCTTTAGCAGCAACAATATAACAAGTTATATAAAGAAGCTCTAAAAGGGAACTTTTTCCGGCTCCATTTTTCCCAACAATTGCTGAAACATTTATATTAAAACTACGTGTGTGGTCAAGATTATTACTATAGAGATTATCAGGTGTCGTAGAGTTATGTAAAATTTCATTTATTTCATTATAAGAGTTCTCAATTTCTAAACCTTGATTGTTATAGTACGTATAGTCATTGTAGAATTTATAAATCATTCCTTTCTTTAAATTTTTAAGAAATCTTCTATCACAATTCGACTGTGGTCTGATAGCTAGTAATTTAAAGCCGTCTTTCATTAATTATTAGTTTTTAGTGTGGTATTTTTATTTTCAAATATATTATTTAAAAACAATGCTGAGATTATTTAATCAAGCCTTATTTTTCACTTATAAGCGTTGGTTTAAAGTATTTTAAATTCTCAATCTTCTCAACATCATCATATTCCTTCTTATGAATCTTCTTACTTGTTAAATCAATCTTATAATATTTCATTATATAAAATACGATATTATCTTGGTTTTCCCATCCATGAAAAATCATAAATCCTGACAGTCATAAGGATGATTTTTACATTTGATTATTATAATTGAAACTTAATGTCTTTTTATCAGTCGACATTAAATCTCATTAATTTTTATTCAGCGATAGGCCTACCTTGATAAAACATATTTATATATTCATCATCAACAGCACCATATTGTTTGATGGCATTTTCAAAATACTTGGTAATCCACAGTGCACCATATTCACTTAATTGAACATCTGCTTGTTGTCGTAAAGACTTCCAGGGATTTATATTCCTTACTCCTTTATTATATTTTTTTAACGTCTTATCAAAACTTTCGTAATCTAACTGTGATATTAACTGACTCATTTTAGGGCAATATCTCATTGTAGAATTTATAAATTGAGGTGAATGAACCCGAACTAAAATAGGCCAATCTTCTCGCCAAGGAACGTGAATTATATCTTCTGAGGATGCTATATCTCGTTCATCATTATGGGCATATGTGATTGCCTTACCAAAAATTGCATAATCAGTTCCTTGTAAGAGCATTGCCATAAAAACAATATCTCCATTCCTATACTTTCGAGGGCGTTTATCGTTAGATTTTCTAGAAAATGATAACGTGTAATGGCTATGTGCTTCCCGAATTTCATCTTTTGAATGATAATCCAAACTTACCCTATTTTCATTTTTTCCAAAGAATTTTATAAAGTAACGTTTATTCGAATCAATTATCTTCTTTTCATAGGATTTTCCATAGTCTGGCAATGGTTCAACAGATACTTTCGTATGTGAACTATCATCAAGTATTTTTTTCCAATTATCTATTTTCTCTGTATCTAATATTTCTTCATCAATTCGCCAAAGTTCATTAAAGTAATCATTTGCTTCACTAACTGTGTAATCATCGTATGATTTTATGCCAAATTCTTTATTCCTGAAGAAGCCGCCATTTGTAAAATTAGCTGATGTTATTATTACACATTTATTATCAAACAAATACAATTTACTATGTAAATCTCTAATTCCTTTTATATTTGTTTTTTTTTTCAGCAACAGTTCTAAAGCAGTTATACTTGAAACACCAGATTGAAAATCATTAAGGTTATATCTTGTGATAAGCTCAATTTTTTTACCTGAAAAATTTTCAAGTAAGTGACGAACTATATTTTCATTTAAAAAGGGAGAAACTATTCTTACAACCTCGGTTTCGGTAAGCTCTACTTTAAATTCATAAAGCCAATCCTTTTGAATTATTTTCATCATATATATTATTAATTACTGGTTACAAGTATTTATAGATTATATCATAAATTTAAATGAAAATCTATTACAATACATAGTTTCCAAAATATACATAAAAAATTTTAGCTTTTAGAAACCATCGTCAGCAACCCTTATATCTATCTGATTAATTTTAAAACTTAAATCCGATTAATTACAGTCATTTATAAAAATCACCCTTTTGTGGTATTTTCATAATAAAAGTTTTTATATACATTTAGAACTCATTTACGAATAAATACTAATTGCAAAAAAACTGACCATGAAAAAAACTCTATTAGCCCTAATTGTTTTAATGTATGCAAATCATCTTAAATCACAAGACTCTTGTGATAAACTGCTTCAAGATGGACTATATCAGAAAATGAATATCACAACTAGATCATCATTTAACCAGGATTTAAAAACATATTTTCTTTCCGAAGATTTTAAAAATGATGTCAAAAAAGGAAGTTGGGGTGGATCTTTTTCTATTCCAATCGAAGGTATTCCATTTTCTTTAGGAATGAATTCTAGTGACGATGCATTTAGTAATTTTAGAAGAAAAGTTGAAGAAACTACCTCATTAAGTATTAACATAAATGATTTTGTCAATATATCAAAACAACTCCCTAATGCATCACTGTATGAGTCTTATGTCAAGTGCAAAGAAATTGATTCTGATCGATACAGAACAGGTCTTGTACCTGGGAAAAAAATCGAAAATGAGGAAACTGTGATATTTACTTTTTTTTACCGACCTTCATCTCCCAATGATAAAGCTCCGAAAGTAAAATCATTTACTATAGAACCGAAAAGCGCATTAATTAACGCAGGAGGTATTGTTGAAGGCAAAAGAATTCCGTCCTTTCTTATGCAGGTTGTTTGCAGAAGAAGTGAAATTAATGAGATTGTTTTTAGTCTTCAAACAGAAAACGGCTATGTAAGTGATAACTCTGGTCCAACGAAAAGTTCAAAGTTCGAGACACCAGTTGGTACTATTATCGCATCATATTTATCTTTTGATAGATTTCTTGAGGCAATAGGTGAAAGAGGAGTTTGGAAATCTAATAGCAAATGGGCACCATGTGACGGAAGAGAGGTTGCAAATTCTACATTTTCTAAAATATCAGGTTCTTCTTTAGCTCCAGATTTAAGAGGAGTTTTTTTAAGAGGTCTTAATTCTTTTGATATTAATCCACCTTCTACTGTAAAAACAATTGATACTAATCAGAAAGACCCTGAAAATAGGATTGTTGGTAGTTTACAAACAGATGATTTTAAAAATCATTTTCATACAACTACTCTAAATGTATTCGGTCACAGAAATGATGGATATCCAAGACAGGAGGATATGGATCCCGGTAACTGGGGTGGATATATGAAGGTAAATACGGATTCTAAAGGAGGTATTGAGACTCGCCCAAAAAATATTTCTATTTATTATTACATAAAAATTAACTAAGGATAATAGATTTTTACGTCTACTTAACTCATGCTCTGTGAAGTATCATAGACTTCGCAGATTTTAATTTAGAATAATTTATTCTATTAACATTTGATATTCAACATAAAGTAATTTAAGTTAATAAAGTTTGAATTTAATCTTGCTAAATAAGATATCCTAAAATGTTTTATGATATTTACAACTCACTGCTTTTTAGATTTCAATCTTTGCAACAAAAGCAACCTCTTTCTGCGGAAAATTATCCTGAATTGTGTTTCATATTCTTCCAGTACCCTTGCCTTCGATTTCAAGTAAAATCTTGTAGACTTAGAATCAATTTTGGCAAAAACCGATTTCGAATGACCTTTAATGTTTATATAAATTTGAGCTCTTAAAGTTGGTCAAGGGTTTTTCTTCGCGAATTTAATGCTTTATCATAGCCTTTTTTAACAGAAAGATTCCAGATCTAAATCGCGCTGTGTGATCTATTTCTACTTTAATATGGATTGAACAAATGTTAAAAAGGTCATTGTAGGTTTTTTAACTTTGATTACATATCAACATCATTTCTAAAATATTATAACGACTTACCCTTCAACTCAAAGAAAACATATTTTGAAGTATAATTTAGGATTTGCATCAGAAAAGAGAATTATTAAAATTAGGTTTTCAACGACTCTATTTCGACTTAAATATCAAAAAAAGATTCTTTTACGGATAACCATAATGATTAAAGTATTATTTAATATAGCTTTACTTTTTCATAAATATTAGATATGATTCATTTGAAAATTGCATTAACAACTTTTTACAAAATTAAATTTTATATTTGTAATTAAAACTGATAACCAAATACTTAATGTTTTCAAATTTTATTAAAATTTTATTTGTTATTTCTGCTTATTCACCAGTACTTCTAATTGTTGGGGTGGTTGAAATACTTAACCTTAGCAAAGAAGGGCATTCAATTACATTCGTAGATTCCTGGAAAGAAATTTTCAATCGTATCAACTTTATCTTCTGCTTTTTCTTTTTACTCCCATTCAGTGTTTTAATTGTAAAATGGGCAGAAAATAATCTGACTAAAAATAAGATTGATATCAAGGCAATCAAAAGCGCTGATTTTAATTTGCCCACTTTTATATTAAGTTATTTTTTACCCTGTATTGAGCTGGTCAAGAAGGACTCAACATATTTAACAGTATGGTGCATCATATTGGCGGTTATTATTTTAATTAACTTAAAAACATATTTCTACAATCCATGTCTGAAAATTTTTGGATATAGGTATTATGAGATTTCGACAAAGAAGGATGTAACCTATACCATGATATCTAAAGATAAATTGATCAATACCAATCAGGTAAATACTTATTCCCACTTGACGGATTATGTGATTATTAAAAACTAAAATTATGGCCAGAAGCTCTACCACGTGCAATTTTTTCGCAGTCCTTAAGGATGATTCGGTAAGAAAGATTGATCTGTTACAATCTATTACCGAAAATATTAAAAACGTTTTTATTAACAATTCAAATTCACTAATGACCTCTGATACGGAGGAGATTCTTTTTGACGGAAACTTCAAGATAGATGGGGACGAAGTATTATATGTAAAAATGGATTTGCCTGAAAATCTTATTGAAGCTAATACTAATGCAATTGGTTTGGAAGTTTTGGACATTAATAGAGATGATATAAAAGCTTTGATGTGGATTGAAGATGACATTTATTATTTTCAAAATTTTGATAAAAGAAAATTACTTCAGAATAAAAATGTTATTTTTTATAGTGGAAAAACCTATCACAAATTAAAGGAAGATGCACTCATTGTAGAAAATATGGTTAATGCCATTTACAAGGACGGTAAATTTTATTTTAAATCGTACGCCAACGCAAACAAAATTATATCATTAAGCGATTTCTTCGAAGAGGCATCCAACGAAACAATTGAAGAGTTTGCTGGCAATGTGATTTTTGAATTAGATCTGGATTGGCTTAAAGAGAATAGTGATACAATGATCAGAAAGCAAATCACATTGATTCAAAAAAGTCAGGTCATAGTCTCTGCTTCTCCTAAAAAAATTAAGGCCTCAGCCAAAAAATTTAATCTTGATATTGAAATGGAAAACGGTAAACTTAAATTACCAAACGATAAAAAGGCATGTAAAAATATTTTAAGCTTTTTAAATGAGCAATATTATTTTGGACTTATTTCAGGAAAAAAATTTATTACCAACTCTAAAAGAGACGTTTAATTTTTTTTTCTTTGAGGTGCTAAAGCTTAAATGAGTATTTTTTTAAATTATTAAACAATTATCTCTACATAGCTAAAACAGTTTCTCACAAAATAAAACGTAATCTGTTAATTTAATCAATGATTATATATACTTATAATGAAATACAAATTAAAAAGTGAGTTGACCGAAAAGCAAATTGAATCAGATGTTGCAACATATTTAGGGTGGTGTACGCCACCATCGAAACAACCATTTAGATTAATCGATGTTAATGAGCAGATTACCGGCGCGGACAAAAGATTTGATAATGTTTTCCCTATTTATCTCCAATTTAAGGTCTCAGAAGGACTAAGACCGTTAAACGGTCCTATTTTAAATCCGTACTTTAAAAGATTTCCTTTGAATAAAATCCGAACTTTCCGCCAAAGCAACTTTTTAAATGATAATCCCTCATTATATTTTAAATTAAGAGATTTAGCAAAAACAGCAACCGAACTACAACACAATATTCTTTTGAAATTTGCTAATACTGGCTTTTCTCAAGCTATGTATGTTGCTCCACTCACGTTAAGCAAAAGGGAGTACGAAGAAAAGCTATTTGATCGACACAATAGATTTATGAGATATCCATTTTTTGATGAAGATTATGAGATCTATGATTACAGATGGGTATCGCATATATTTCAGGTTCCTTTTCTGAGGGAACATATATCAATAATTCCGCACGAAAGAGTTCTCGATTCAAATCATTATTATTCATTTACAAACACTGGCACTGAGGTTGCGTTTCATTCACCTTTATTATTAGATAATAAAGATGCTAGATTTAGCACAACCTTAAGTACATTATTCGATGAAATGATTTTGAATTTAAAACAGGAACGCTATTACTTTGAGAATGTCATTAAAGCAACAGATAGAATTCTGGAAACTGATTATATAAGTGATTATAATAGAGAAAATGGTCTTGAAATTCTTCAACAAATTGGCAAAGAAATTTATTTCAGGTATGATATAAGACAATTTTTATTAGTTTTTGATTCACGAAAAATCATCCGTTAAAATATGAAAAAGAAATATATAGAATATCTGTTTTTCGTATAATATAATGCTGAACTGAGTTAAAACAACTATTTTAAACTAATTGTTGCTTGATTGTTTTAGTCATCATAACTGTTTAATCATGACACCTTCTGCAAAAGATCAACTAGTCCGTGACCTTCTTGTTTTAGAAAACTCTATAACAAACCCCAAAGATGATCGAGAAATTTGCTACACATTTCATATAGCGATTTCAAAACTATTGTCAAACGATGGTATTACAACGATACTTAATCCAAGCCCAGACACAAGTAACTTTGATTTCATGTGTACAAAGCAGAATTCTCGAGAGAGAATATGCATTTCTCTACAAAACACCAATAAAAATGTTATTGAAGAACGCGTACATGAGAGAGTTTCGTTTGCGTTCAACTATCCTTATGATCGTCTTATTTTATTTGGACCTAAAGGATTTACCACTGAGTGCTATCGTTTTGTAAATGTTACTAACCCTTTGAAAGTTGAGCTCTTAACATTAGATGATCTTAAATCATGGACATCCAGAATAGAGGTAGAATCTGATCAAGCATGTCTTGAATATGAGGACATTATCAAAATTGTTAGTAAAACATTTATAGAGAAAATTGCTAATGACACTAATTTTCTGCTAAAATTGGAATGGAGAGAATTGGAAAAAATAATTGCAGAGATATTTGAGGGTTTAGCCTTTGATGTTAAACTCACTGCACCAAGCAAAGACGGAGGCAAAGATCTAATTTTGGAAATCAATAAAAAAGGAGATACAAAAAGATATCTAGTCGAGGTTAAACACTGGAAATCGAAAAAACAAGTTGGACAAAAATATGTAAAAGAGTTTGTAAATGTTATTTGTAATGAAAAAAGTGATAGTGGATTATTGTTGTCAACATATGGTTTTACTCCAAATGCTTTTGAAGGTTTAACAGAATTAGAAAGAAAAAGTGTAAGGTTTGGAAATGAAGAAAAAATAGTCTCACTATGTAAAACTTACTTAAAAGTTAAGTCCGGAATCTGGACACCTTTAGATGACTTGCAAGAAATCTTTCTTGAACAAACTAAATAATTAAAAAACTAATTATCTATAATTAATAGAATCGGCGACCTTTTTCCAAAAACATATCCCTTCAAAAATCAAGAAATGTTTTAGAAATAGAGCTGCTCCAAACACTGCAAAAATGTGATTCCGACCATAGAGAGGAATCGCATTTTTGCGTCAAATTCCCCCTATCCCATCAACTTCAAAAACCTGTATAGCCTTAACTCTACAGGTTCGAAAATAATATTAAAAGCTAAATAATCCCTTTATATCAGCTTAATTAAGCGTCCACGACAAGTCATTATCTACCCGGCTTCTTAAAAGAAAACACAATCCTCCCAACCTCCTTATCAAAACGAATATACCCTTGATATTCCCTGCCTTTTTTACTAATCAACCCACTGATATAAGCCATCTCCCCTGCCTTTAATTTCTCAATCTGCCATCTGCGAAGAGCTTTACCTCTGAAAGTTGAAGGAACTACAAACTCAAAGCAATGTTCATTATTACCTCCTTTCAATCTCTTGTTAAAGAAAAACTCCAACCACTGCTTTTCTGCATTAAACTGCAAAGTCGCATTAAAAAGCCTTTTACTCTTAGATAACATATTTTCAATAAACAAAGGCTTTCCCAAACGAAGAACCTCCTGCTGTTCCGAACTCAAAACCACGCCACAGACCACCGAAGGAATTCTGACAAAATCCATTGGTAAAGAAAACAGTTCATTCGTCAGCTTATCCCTGCTTATCAATGACGGAACTATGGCTCCTGTGACAGGATTCACAAGCTCTACCACCCTGCCCATATTTCCGATATTCAAAAGATTCAATCGATCCTGCTTTGAAAACTTATGACCCAAAAACTTCTTCCTGAAATCAGGCATTTTTTGTGATCTGTAAACGTGAAGCACCACTTCCCCATTGTCATTTAATTTTAACTGTAATCTGGCATTAACACTACTTCCCTCTTCCCCGTCATCACATCGTACAGGAACCAATACCGAAGACTTAAATCCTTTTAATAATTCATACAAAACATTATACTTTTCCAACATCTCCCGATCAAGTCCAATCCGAGATACCGCATCCCAGTCTACATCTTCGATCTGATAACGGTATCTTGGATTAATTACATGAGCAGATGGTCTCTTAGAATCAGAAATCCCATTCGAGCTATCAGTCTTCAACTTCTTTTTATTCTTCAGAACCTCCACTGCATCAATCGAAACCTCATACTGCTTCAGATCTTCTCTATCGATCGATGAAGAACTGTCGATATAATCCTGTAATTCCAACGCAGTTTCCACCGCTTCAAATTCTTTCACCTTAAAAAATGAATAGGCTTCGGGATTTTTAAGCTGATTATAAAAATCCGCATAGAATTCAGTAAAAGACTCTGCTGAAGAATCGATTCGTATTATCGAATCGACACCAGCAGAATCTGGAGCAACATCGATAAGATGTCCATTTTGACTGACATTCTGAACCATTCCAACGGAATTATTACTGTGGTGAAGTACCAATAAGGTATTGGCTTCTGAAATTGGTGTATTATTGATTGTATTATTCATGACGTTGATTTTATGAGTTGTTATTATTGTCTTTAGTCTTTAATTAAAATTGATGTACAAACTTGTTTGAAATACCTGCAATGGATTAATACCTCCTTCAACGTATAGATTTGTGTATTTCAACAATATTGTAAGATGAATCGTTAAAAAAGCTGCCTTAAGAGAACCCTTTCTCATAAGCTCCCAACTTTTACAATTTCATTGCTTTGTAAAAGCCTGAGAATTTTGTTTTACATTTTAAGACAGCTTTTAAGAATTTATATCATCCCATCATCCGCAAAGGAATAATGTGAATCTGAAGTCAGGATCACATGATCCAGCAAAGTCATATCCATCACCTTGGATGCCTCTTTAATCTGGGCAGTCATTTTAACATCACTTGAAGAGGGATTCAAATTACCTGACGGATGATTATGCGCAACAATAATCCCGGAGGCATTACAAAGAAGAGCCGCCTGTAATACAATTCGGACATCTACCAATGTTGAAGAAATTCCGGATTCGGATATTTTCTTAATTCCTAAAACCTTGTTTGCCTGATTCAGATACAATGCAAAGAAAGATTCCCGATAGTCCATCTCATCCCCATCGAAATGCTCCCTGAAAATCTCCATTGCATCCCTCGATGACGCTATAGACCTTTCACAATTTCCTTTTCTTGAATAGCTCAATTTGATTTCGTTCACAATATTGAATTTCATGTCATCTGCTCCGAGTGCGGCGGAGACTTGTTTTTCCCGCACCTTCAATTAAAAACCTTATCGATTATGTAATTGCAGCTTGAAGGAAACTTTGACTTTTTCTATTCTACTTAATCGTGTGATGTAATGAATTGATTCAAAATATCTGATAAAGCGTTAACGCTTTATTCTGATTATTCGGTCAACAATTTCATTATCTATACTGATTGATATCAAAAGAATAATAAGGATCAAAATTTCAATGAACTGCATTTGCATCTTGTGAGGTTTCTGACTTTTCTATGCGGATAACCCATTCAGGCAGGCACAATGAAAACTGCAATCAATTCCTTGAAAACAATATAAAAGCAGATTGATGAAAGCCTGAAATATTTTTGTGGAGGTTTTGGAATCTCTGATTCCGGATACCCAAAAAGATTTTTTTCAGCAGTGACAACGGAATATATTTGCTATAGAAAATGAGAGAACCTCACATGCAATATAGATTTTGAATAAAGTATTGAATACTGCTTTGAAATCAGAAATGATGATATAGACCGATAATGTTAAGATCATATTTTTAAAATATCACGTTTTCGTCTATATTTATGAAGATTTTCAGCATAAATAAATTTACTTGTTAGTTACTGAAAATCTAGTGTATTTTTTATTTTTAATAACCCTGAAACTATCCTGATGGAGCAGAAAAACAACTTGGACTGGGCGCTGTATGAGCATGTGACCAAATACATTTATGAAACTCTGGGAAAAGAATACAATGTCAAAATAGAGGGATATGGTCGAGAATGCAAAATATTAGGTGATTCAGGAGTATATCATCAGATCGATGTTTTAACATCTGAACCTGATGGTGATACTACTTGTAAAACAGCAATTGAATGTAAATATTTAAAAAAGAAAGTAGATAAAGATATAGTAATGAAGCTACTTTCAATCATTAATGACACGGATGTAAATCGTGGCATAATCGTGTCAAAAAGTGGATTTACACGAGATGCAAAAAAATTTGCTGAGCATAACAATATTAATATGGTTCATTTGAGAGAGGTTGGCGAGCAGGATCATCATGTCGAAAAAGAAACGGAAATAGCATTGTTAGATTTTGTAATTTCTACTCATCTTAAACGACCTGAAATTACTGCAATACAAGTGGAAGATGATAATGGAGAGAAAAGCTCAATACTTGAGAAAGACCAATATCAGATTATAATTGAAAACAGTAATGGATATAAGATAAAATTATTTGATGCAGTTATGGTATTTAAAAGACACTTGCATGATCAAAAGTCATTTAAGCTTGTATCAAAAAAATATGATTATTCTGACCATACAATCTATTCTAATAATACTATTAAAAAAATTAAGAATATTACTTTTACAGGATTACTTACTGAAAAAAATGAAACTCATCAAAAAGCATTTACATTAACAGACCGTGTATGGCTTATTATGAAATCAATCTTTGAACGGCAAATGTTTACTATTTCAGAATATGGCATAATCGCTGTAAGTAAAGATGAAAACCTATTATAACAATCCTCTTTAAATCCCATATTTTTTTCACTTTCGATAATAAAACCTAATCAACCCAAAATGGATTAAACTACACAATTTCTTGTGAGACTTTATTGCTGAAGCCCGCTACTAATTTTCAATTAAACGACTGCCTGAACTGCAAAGGTGAAACATTGGTTTTCATCTTGAAGAGCTTACTGAACGATTGCGAATGTTTAAAACCCAAGCCATAGGCAATTTCCGAGACGGAAAGATTTGTAGTGAATAAACTGTCGATTATAAAATCGATTGCTGTAATTTAATAGCAGTTCTATTTGCGACACCAGAACATCTTGGCTAAAGCTGTCAATATTATTGTTCAGTTCAGTAGCTATCGAAGCAAATAGATTGGCGATGATCTCCTTTTCCTTGGCTGATAAAAAACAGGGCTTCCGAAACATCATAAGAGAAAGATCCATATTGGTTTATTGTTTTTCCCAACGGATAATTTCGAATAAAGTCCGAATAAAATAGAGAGCCATGCCTTCATAACTCTCTATTTCTTCCGGTGGTAAAACGATCAGCCTAGGTTTTAAAAACGCCAATCCACCTTCTTCAAAATCATAATATCCCTGTCCTTATTTGATGTGTCCTGTAAAAGTAGGTTTAAAAGAAATCTTATAAAAATCAAGACCCCTTTTGGGAACATCTCAATTGAAACATCATTGTAATTCAATAGATGAATTTTTGAGGCTCTTTTCAATAAACCCCCTGAGCGTGTATATTTCATTGTTGATCAATTTGCTTCTCAGCAGAAAAGAGATACGAACTCCTATGGAAAAGTGGTCACCTTCTGAGAACAGAAGGTCATAAAGATAATTACCATACGCTTTCCCTCCACCAAAGGAATATCTACCTCTCAGAAGATGTAAGTTTAACTTTCAGAAAACCTTATCCACAGGAGCACGAAATAGGATTACCACGAAAAAAGAAGATCAATTGAGTAAATAATCCATTTAAATCACATTACCCCTAACATATTTAATTATTTGATTTATAGATTATTACTGAAAAAATTAACCCTCCTTATCTGGATAAAGAGATTTCATCACTTGTTGGCGGTTAGACAGGCCAAAATCAATCAGCGTATTCAAAACTGTCCAGATTTCCTGAGCGTGCTCGGTCAGGGCATAATAAGTAATATCCTGAGTCGGTGTGTATTCAATTTTCTTTTGTATCAGTCGGTGTGCTTCCAGTAATGAAAGTTCAGAACTTAAAACTTTAGGAGAAATACCTTTCAAAACTTCAAAAAAATCTTTAAATCTCAGTTTTTCGTGATAATGTAAATCCAGAAGGATAGAAAAGCGCCATTTCCCGCTTAAAAGGTCCAAAGTATCACGTAAAGCTATAAATCTTTGCTTAAGTATCTGTTCATTGTCTATACAAGGTTTTATCTTCTTTTCCATCATACTTTCCTAAAGGTTACCAATTACAAATATACTAAACGGAGAAAGTAAATTTGTTCAAAAGAATTTTAAAAATGAAAAAAATATTGGTAGCTGGAGCTACAGGAAAACAAGGAAGCGCAACAGCTTATGAATTATTACAAAATGGTTTTGAAGTATTTGCATTGACCAGAAATCCGCAGTCACAGGAAGCAATACAGCTGGAAAAAGCCGGGGCTCAATTGGTAAAAGGGGATTTGGAAGATGTAGAGGTTTTAAGAAAAACATTGGGCAAAGTGGATGGTCTGTATTTGGTCTTACCTGGTGTTTGGGTATCTAGTGTAGAAACGGATGAAGCTGAAGCTGCATTAGGCATACAAACTTTGAAATTAGCCGAAGAACAAGGCGTTCAATTTGTGCTATACTCTTCTGTGATGGCTTCGGATAAGCAGCACACTTTCCGTCCTAAATTTAAATTTACCATAGAAAAATACCTTCTTGAGAGCAAATTGCAAGGTGCTGTAATACGACCTGCTTCTTTTATGGAAAATCTTATCTTACCAAGTTTTGGATTGGGTGAAGGAAAATTTGTTAATCCATTACCTGAGGAAACTGCCATCTCTTGGATTGCTACAAAAGACATCGGAACTTTTGCACGTATTATACTTCAGAATTACAAATATTTTAATGGAAAAACTATTGATTTTGGAGGTGAATTGTTTACCCCAAAACAGGTTTTAGAATTGTTGGAAGAAAAATTAAATCAGCCAATTGAATTCATACAGGTTCCTGTCGAAATTCTGTATCAGCAAAGTGAAACGTTTGCACAATTGGTAGAGATGATCGCTAAAGAAGGTTATGATCCTATCAATTATGATTTAATTTCATCGTGGATGCCGAAGCTGACAAGTTTCGAAGAATGGTTGGATACTGAAGGTGGGAGTAAAATCAAAGAATTACAGGCGGCAGCTAATTAAGTTGGATCACATTATTAGTCTAATTAAATTTAAATAAAATGAAACCGCATAGACGTTCAAAGTGATATGCGGTTCTATATTTTTTAGAGAATCCGCAGATCAATTTAACCTATCGATATCTGATATTTCGATATTGAGATATGTTTTAAACTAAGTAAATTGCAGGTCATTAGTTGCTATTAAAATGTCCAATTTTTAAATATTTTTCGATTACATTCAAGAAATTCAGGCAAAAGTGCTGTCAGAAATGATAGGCTTTTGTTGACAATACATTTCAAACCGAGAAAACTCCGAAAAAGACAATACTTTTTACAAGGAGGTGACGTTTGCAAATTCATTGCGTTTATTGTGAAAGGTTCTGCAAAGACTTTTACAGTGGACGAAAAAGGACACGAAAATATATTAAGATTGTCGATAGAAAATTGGTGGCTTACAGATTTTGAAAGCTTTTATAAGTTAATACCAAGCCGATTTCATATTGAAGCGCTGGAGAAACTTGAAATCCTGCAAACAACAAATGCGGAAATTGAAGAATTTCTCAAACATATTCCTGCATTTTCAGCAATGTCCGACATAATTAGTCAAAACAGTACTCTCTGAATGAAATAATAACCCTGAACGTATTTTTTCAGGAATTCACTTTAGGCTGGTAAAATTGCAACCGCATTTTCTAAATAGAATTATTAGTTACTTTTCATGTAATCATTCAAACGACACAAAGATAATGAACAGAAGTAGCCCATTTTAGCTTGATCTGACAAATCATCAAGAAAATCAGACGACTCTTCATATAGTTTTTTCAATGTTTGAATATAGCAAAACTTTTGCGATTGTCTGAAGACGAGATCAAATACAGGGTAACCATCGAAAAAATAAGAAGCAGGAAACGTTAAAGGCTTTTCAATGATGCACCTTATTGTTTCCTAAAAGTTCAAATGACTATGACAGCTATGCTAAAGGTGGAAAATCGCAAAGAAGCAACGATCTAGTACGGTAAATCTGTTGAACTTCATCACCAAAAAAGCAACAACCTGCAATTTCTGAAATATAAATAATTGCAAGCCGAATGTGAAAGTCAAGCCTCAGCCTTCGCTTGAAGTAATTTTTTTTTCTGTAGCTTGCTGCTATGTTACTATATCCTATTTTGAATATGATCAAATCTTTTCTCTTCTGCATCTTTCTACTGTTTTATACTTCTTCTTCCTCCCAAACTTTTAGAAATGACAGCATCAGATCATTTGTGGATACCTCCATCGATCTGATCCGATCAAATGCGGTCGAAACGTCCAACATCAAGTTGATCGAAAGTACATTATACAATAAAGCACGAAACCTTGACTCAGTTTCAGACCTGGCTCCATTATACACCGAGGTTTTCAAACTGCTCAACGACTATCATGGAGGCCTTAAATACAAGGGCAAAACTTACGGATGGACCCAACCCGCAGGTTCCGCCAATGCATATCTGAAGGAAAAGTTAAAAACTGAGAAGGCCGTGGTCAGCCAGCTGATCGATAAAACAATCGGCTATATCAGGATACCGGGCAATGATGACTTCGGCTTTAAAAAGGTTGATAGTATTGCGAACGATATCACCACCC
The DNA here is from genome assembly GCF_025736815.1 of Chryseobacterium sp. PET-29. Classification (NCBI taxonomy): domain Bacteria; kingdom Pseudomonadati; phylum Bacteroidota; class Flavobacteriia; order Flavobacteriales; family Weeksellaceae; genus Chryseobacterium; species Chryseobacterium sp. PET-29. The sequence continues at coordinate 1,569,053 of NZ_CP107053.1, forward strand.
ATATCAATAAAGTCAACTCAGCAAAGGTCAAGTCCTGGATCATCGACCTGAGAGTTAACACCGGTGGCAATATGTACCCGATCTTACTTGGCATGAAGGAATTCATCGGCAGTGACAATATTGTTTTCGGTGGATTCAGGAATTCAAAAGGGGAATCATCAGGGCGATGGGAGATCAAAGATGGCAAAATGATGATCGATGGTATTGAACTTATAAGACAGGTCCCTTTAACAGTTCCGATCAGAAAAGATATACCGATCGTTGTTCTGACCAGCTGTTACACCGCCAGCGCCGGTGAAATGACCGCCATATCATTGATCGGAAGAAAGAATACGTATGTAGTAGGTGAACCGACAGCAGACTACACGACCGCTGTACAAGGTTTCAGGATCAATAAGGATGCTGGGCTGAATCTGTCTACCGATCATGTAGTAGACAGAAATTTAAAGATCTACAGAGGGAATATCAAGCCTGATGTTGAGTTTCTGCAGGGTGATAACCTTGAAGATCTCAAGAGGGACAAGAAAATCATAAAAGCAATGGAGCTGTTGGAAAAATAGAACTGAAAGTTGCAATGTGGAATATTCTATTCAACATTGACAACAATCGTATCCATTAACCCGCAGTTCAACCTTTAAGGTTTCTTCTCTATGACGAATGCTTTCAGCTCCGCAATTTTCCCATCTTCAAATCGCCAGATATCACAATAGTCAAAATGTTCATATTTTCCGGTCTTATTTTTTAAACTGATGCTGCCTGTTACCGTGACAAAGTTGCCGTCCTCGATAGCCAATTCAACGTCAAATACCGGTGGTTCGATATAGAATTCTTTCATATAAGCCCGAACCTCCCCTTTTCCATTAAGGATACGCTCGCCTACAAATACCCACTTCGTATCAGAGGTACAGTAAGCCAAGAAACTTTCATAATCGCCTTTTGACACATATTCATTGGCCGTATGCAGGATTGTTGTGTTGTTCATATTTTTCTGTTGTTTTAGATGATTGTTTTTTAATTGCGCATCCATGTTCACTTTTAAAAGCAAAAGTGAGATAATGATCAATGATCTTTTCCTATTAAAAGCTGAATTTAATAGATATTAGATTAGGTTCTAACCGATATCTTCAATGGTGTTGATTCCAAATTCTGACAAACTTTTGATGATCATGTCCTCCGAAACAATTGCTTCAGGAAGAAAGCAGGTAATCAAACCGGAAATCAGGAGATTCTACAAATAATATTATTTTATTAATAAGTTTTATTGATCAATTACCTGAACTTTAGAAAATGCTAAAATTTTAGATAATATTTTATCAAAGAATAAGTTTAGAAAAATTAACTTTGTCTGATGCCCGCCGATCTTACTTTCTCAAGCCAAACTTTGCGCTGATGGTCATTGGAGGTTTTAATGATTCCGATGTAGGTAACTTTTACCGGTTTTATCCCACAAAATTGTAAAACCGATTTTTTGAGCTGATTTACACTCGGCCTTCCGAACATTAACCTGTAATATAAGCCCGGTTGATCCAATGTTGTAATAATATGCGCTGTTCGGCCTTTCAGGAGTTTGTCCCACCAGACAGAATTTTCTCTGTACTTAAAGGCGCGTCCCGGCAAAAACAACCTGTCAACAAATCCCTTCGTGATCGCAGGTAAGCCTCCCCACCATACAGGATGGACCCATACAAGATGATCTGCCCAGATGATCTTTTCCCAAGCTTCCGTAAGATCAGGTTCCAGTTCCATTATTTTCTGATATCCGAACTGAAGGTTAGGGTTAAAATTGAGCTCCGCAATAATAATTTCCTTTACTTCAGCGCCGGATTCAACAGCTCCCTTTTTATAGGCTTCAGCAATTCCAAAATTAAAAGATGCTTTGTTCGGATGGCCGTTAATAATCAATATTTTTTTCATGGTTTTAATTATTTGTTTTTAAATATTTTCTCCAAAAAAATCTTATCAGTGTCTTTTTAGCACATGATCGCAGGTGAAAGCAATACGCTGATCCTGAAGGTCCCATTTTGATATTTCCATTTTCACCAGTTCTCCATACTTCTTGCTGATATCCCTTAACGAATTGCCTACTGACTTCCGGAGATATTCGCTATCACCCGATCTATGCTGGCTTAGAAGATCAATAGCGACCTCAGGATGCGTTTTGAAATAAGGCCTACCTGTCCTGATCCTTAGTCCTTCGGTAACCGCACGGCAAACATTGGGATGCTTATCGCTGAGCCAAGCTTTAATTTCAGGGAGTGAACTTTCGTAGCCATTATCTTTACAGTACCGATCGAATGCTTTTGCAATAATTTCCTGTACCTGCCAGCCTTCATCCGAACGAGCAGTATCCTTAAGCAACAGAAGTACCGTACCATCTCTGGCTGCAATAAATCCCAATATAAAGATGGCACAACATCTGACCTGGTAATAGTCACTCTTTAGCATATCTACAGCTAAAGCTTTCGACTCCGATAGATCTTTGCAGCCAACGATATATTACGCCTCAGTTTCAAACGGCTTAAAGCCATGCTCCACCGCTGCCAATTTCTGTGCAAGTGTATTCATTCTCTTCTAATTACTACGCAATTTACAAATAGCGTGCGACAAATTACAATTCAGTGGCGTGATCAAAATCTTAGGTGAAAAGTTCTTACGAGAAACTTTATTGAGGTCACCGCAGAAATTAAGGAATTAAAATAACCTTAAGACATTCTAAAAAGCTTTAGCCAATGCAAAACCAATAACAAGTGCTACAATAGCAGCGATAACTACCTTTGTAAGATTATTTTTGCTTTCCGCTGCTTCGGCACTTAATTTTATATTTTCCTTTATCAGAGATTCCATTCCTACTTTCAAGGAAATTGTCTTTTCGTTAATGGCAGACTGCATATTCTTTTCATGCAATGTTGAGATCTCCTTTTTGTAGCTTTCCATTTCTTCTTTACGTTTCATCTCCTGTTCAGCGAAGTTCTTCTGCGTGTCCTGAAGCTGCTTAACAGACGATTCCTGAAGTTTCTGGAATTCTTCGTTTCTTTTAGATAGTTGTTCAGTTAAGGTTTTAACCTGCTCAGAGAACTGTTTGGAAACATCTTTCTTAACCTCATCGATCAATAGTGCCCTTGAATTGGATCGTTCCAGAGACAGTTTTTCTGCTATGGCATGCAATCCTGCTCCATAGTCATGGGGTAAATGGAAACGTTTATCTGCAAGTTTGTCAAGCAAGGTCTCATCGACCGTATGTCCGATTGCTGTGATAGTTAACGTATTAAGCTCAATGAACAGCTCAGAAAGCTGACTATTATTAAACGTCTCCATGCTCTGACGGTCGCCTCCTCCCCTTACCAAAGCAACTATATCATACTCCATCGACGAGATTTCATTCAATTTGGAAATGATTGCCGTTGCGGAGGTAATATTACAACTATGGTCATCGATCTCAAAATATTGCACTGAAACATCCAACCCCTCAGAAAAATCCTTGTGAACAATAGCATTATTCCCATAAATATTGGCAATCTTTACCTTTTCATCTTTCAGCATCTTATCTCTGATAAGGATCTCAAGATCTTTTGATCCTGTTTGAAGTTTTTTCTGTATCAGCTCATATCTTTGCAATTCCTCTTCCGATATAGACTTTTCTTCCTGCTGGATGATCTCGTCCACTACAAATCTTAATTCAATAGATGAGTTTTTGATGCTCTTTTCAATATATCCTCTGAGCGTGTATATTTCATTGTTGATCATCTTGCTTCTCAGCAGAGAAGAGATGCGAACCCCTATGGAAACGTGGTCACCTTCTGAGAACAGAAGGTCATAAAAATAATTGCCGTAGGCTTTACCACCACCAAAGGAATATCGACCTTTAAGACAGATGACATTAACCGTTGCATTCAGCTTCAAAGCATTGCTGAAGATTCCAATGACGGACGCCGGCGAATAAACCGGATACATGATCTCTTGTTCTGACATAGATAAAAATCATTCAAAAAAATTCCCAACAAAGATATTGTTATTTGCTACTAATTAAAAGGTGCTCGTTTTAAAGAAGTTTCAACTTTTCTGTAAAATCAATAAAATACCCTTGATTGGGCTTCAAGTAGTCTCGATTGGGTTACATCAATTTTCGTTTTAATATCCATCTTTGGTTCATTAAATTAAAACAATAAGATTATGCAAAACAGTGAAAATAAAGTAGCACTGGTATCGGGTGCGAACACCGGTGTAGGATTTCAGATCGCTAAAGCCCTTGTAGAAAATGGTTATAAAGTTTATGTCGGATCGCGTGACCTGCAAAAGGGTGAAGAAGCCGTAGAACAGTTGGGCGGATCGTCAAAAGCGATCCAGCTGGATATTACGGATTCAGGGTCTATCCATTCCGCGGTGGAGATCGTCGAAAAAGAACACGGATACCTGACCTTATTGGTCAACAATGCCGCAGTCTCTCATGCGGGTACTCCAGGACGTACATTGGAAGAGATCATGGGTGCACAGCGTGCGAGCATAGCACCGATCAGCGAACTAAAGAAAGTTTGGGATACCAATGTATTTGGAACGTTAGCTTTGACGCAGGCCTTCTTGCCACTACTGCGCAAAGCCCCGAGTGCAAGGATCGTAACAGTTTCCAGTGCTTTGGGATCGCTGACAACCAATGCCAATCCTGAAAATCCGTACCGTTCAAATTTTGATGCGGTATATGGTGCTTCGAAAACTGCGCTCAACGGAATTTTTCTTTCCCTTGCCATTGACCTGGAGAACACCGGCATCAAGGTGCATCTGGTAAGCCCTGGATTTACGGCTACGGCGCTCAATAATTTTCAGGGAACGGATTCTGTAGAGGAAGGTTCGAAGGAACCGATCCGGGTAGCTTTGGCGGAGGATCTTCCCACGGGAAGCTTTACAGGTCCTGCTGATTTCAGTGGGAAAGACAACATCCTGCCTTGGTAGTTTTAACACAAAACCTATGATCACCGGTCGTAGGTTTTTATACATTTATAGTATGAAATCTAAAGAAGATAAGCTGATACGCTTTATATCGATATCGGAAAGCCATCAGGCATTCGGACTGCCGGCACCTCAGCATCCGTTGATCAGCCTTGTCCATTTCAATCAGGACAATCCTTTTAATACGTCAATGGCGCCGATCTATGATGTCCTGAGTTTCTATAAGATCACCTTTATTACAAGAAACAGAGGAAGGCTGAAGTACGGAAGAAACTATTATGATTACGATGAGGGCAGCATGCTGTTCATGGCGCCTAATCAGTTAGTAGGAAGTACAGATTACAACAGCGAGACCTATTGTTATATTTTACTGATCCACCCCGATTTTTTACTGGGCCATCCTATCGCCCGTAAAATAAAGCAGTATAGTTATTTTTCCTATACCTCCAATGAGGCACTCCATCTTTCCGATAGTGAAAGAGAGGTCATTCTTTCCGTTTACAGGATCATGCAACAGGAGCTTAACAGCCGCGTGGATGAATTCAGCCAGGAGGTCGTGATTGCGCAGCTAGAGCTGCTACTAAGCTATGTCAACAGGTTTTATAAAAGGCAGTTTATAACCCGAAAGGCGGTCAATAACGACATTCTCCAGAGAACAGAAAGTATTCTTGATGACTACCTTAATACCCAGGCATCACTTCATCGTGGGCTTCCGACCGTACAATACCTCTCGGATCAGCTGAAGATCTCACCCGGCTATCTAAGTGACCTGTTACGCTCACTGATCGGACAGAATGCACAGCAGTACATTCGGGGCAAGGTCATTGAAAAAGCAAAGGAGAGGCTAACCAACACTGACCTGACGGTGGCCGAGATTGCCTATGAATTAGGGTTTGAGCATCCGCAATCATTCAGCAAGATGTTCAGGGTGAGGACCGGCCTCTCGCCTTTGGAATTCCGTACGTCTTTTGCTTGATGTCTTTTGTAATAACCTGGATATGGTTAATATCTTAGCTCTTTATGATAATTTAGCCTATACATTTCCGATCATATAATTGCGTATATTTGATATGAGCTGTAAGCTTTAAAATTCAATAAAAAATGAAGATACGTGCTTTTTATATAATTGCGATTACATTTTTCTCAATCCATTGTGTATCGGCCCAAAAAGTCAAAGTTGATTTTATCATCAAGAATGATTCATTGCCCAAAAGGGAAAAAAATAACTTTATCTATCTTGACCACAACACCAATATTTCAACAGCAAGATATATCGGAAGGGTAAAATCAACCGGTAAGATCAATGACATCAATCTCGCGATAATTTTCATTTCCGACAAAGCAAAGAAAAAAGGGGCCAATGCTTTTAAATATGTTGATTTTAAAAATAAAGATGGAATCGCTGAGATTGTACTTGATGCTTATGTTATTGATGAGAATCTCGAAAAGTCAAATGAAGATTTTCTGCCCAAAAATAAAATTTACCTTTTTGGCAGGGATAATATAAACAGGAATGAAGCTGAAGAATACAAATTGAATGGCGAGGTCAGGTCTGTAGAACCTTTCAAATATGCTGTATCAGACTTTGACAAGGAAATGACAATCAGCAAGGGAAAAGCATTTGGAACGACATTGAAATTAAAACCGAGGGATAGTGAATCTGTTTTTATAAACTTTACAGGATTTGGAGCTTCTCCGAATTATATGCCAGCCGGTGGAGTTGGCATTTCATTTTCGGGAGGAAACATTATAAGAATGGATAGAAATACCGGATTGCTGTTGACTCATATCTTTGCGAGACAGGAGTAAAAGATTGTTTAGATAACATACGGAATAAGATAAAGTATATCACTGACAAAAATAATTCTGCATATCAAAGTATGCATTGCCCAATAAAATTTTGTTGCGTTAAAAATATATTGCTACCATTACCATCCACTAACATGGCTCCCCATCGATAAGCTTGTGCAAATCACTTAAGGTTTTCTTTGAATGGATTTACACTGATCTCTATCATGAAATTTTCAAAATAGAAATAGAAACCAAACGTATTTCTGATCGGTTTAGGTTCTGCTTCCAATCGCAAGTTTTCTTCCTCTCGGAGCTTTCTGTACATATTCCAAACAGCTTCCTGATCTTCCTGATAAAATCCGATATGGAAATTCTCGGGATATTTAGGCATATCTTCCTTTTTATTCAATACCTGTCCCCAGATCACAAGGGCAAATTGGTCGTTGTTTTCCAGGACTGACATTTTGCTGTTCCGATTTGCGATTATGCTGAAGCCGAAATAATTTGTAAATAAATGCAAAGCCTTGTCTACATCCTTTACCACCAGATTGATATGATTCAAACTCATTTTGTATAATTTTATTTGTTCTATTGATCAAACAAAATTAGGTTTCTGATATCAGGCTCAATTGGATAAATCGGTCGTTTTCGTTTTTGTTTAAGATCGTAGGCTTTACCCCAGCGAATTTCTTTACTTCCCTGATAAAATGGGATTGATCGCCATAGTTAAGTTCCGGATAGAAATCGCCTTTTTTCAACTGTTTCAACGAATTTGAAAAACGGATGATATTTATATATGATTTCAATGATACTCCCAACCAGGTATTAAAATAACGGTTTATCTGCCTGCTGCTCCAAGAAACCTTTTGTGACAATTCCTCAACCGTAGTTTCTCCTTTAGATAAATAAATCAGTTCAAACAAATTCTTCTTACGCTCATCGATTTTCTTTTCTACTTTCATCTTAATGACGTTACAGGCTCTCCTGTAAAATTGCTCAAAATCAGCCATATCGCTCTTACAAAATCCCCAGTAATCGGGAGAAAGAATTTGCTTATTATCCTTTAAACCCGCAAAGGATTGCTTAAATATATATTCAGCGGCTATCGGATAAAAGCTTATGGCAAACATCGTCGACCTAGGGAATGGCGGTTTGATGACGGGCCCGGTACATATCCCGGATATAAAGATCTCAAAATCCTCATCTTCTCCTAAAAAAAGAAATAAATCTATTTTCCCGTCCGGAACGACGATCCCTTCTCTTTTTTCATCATTATGATTTTTTACCATCCAGATACTTTCCACCATTTCTGAAAGGAAATTGTCAGGTTCAAGCGATAAATACTCTAATTGATCCATATTTAAGCTCAATGGTTATGCATCTTAATACCTGCAAAATTAAACATTAAATGGCTTTAAGACGACATCCTAAATTCGGAAGGACGCATATTGGTCAGTTGTAAAAAATTATTGCTGAATGCTGAGATGTTGGAATAGCCAACCTCGTAGGCTATTTCTGTCATGTTCAGATCGGTAGTTTTTATTAATTCCATAGCCCTGATAATCCTAAGCATTTTGATATACTGAATAAAAGTGATGTGGAGTTTCGTTTGAAACAATCTGGTCAAACTTCTCACACTCATTCCAAATAGCTTTGCTGTGCTTTCTAAACTAAGATTTTCATGCAAGCGCATTCTAAGACTATCGGTTATGGTATTCAGCCGCTGATCGTCTGTCGTCGGTAACTGAATAGAGAACTTTTTAAGGTTTTCTTTGGAAAGCAATTTTTTAAGGATTGATAGAAATTCAAACTCAAAAGAACCTTTATGGTAATCGCCCTGCCACTTCTCACTAAATGACAGCATTTCCGATAACAACTTACTTACAGGATAAATACCCAACTCATCGTAAAAACCATTTTCTTTTTCACCCGGAAAATAGATATTGATGATAAATAGATCCTGAGAATTGAACATCAGGTTATGAGGATAATTCTCGGGTATCCAGATATAATGATTGGAAGGAATATAAAAATCCTTTTCTTCTGTCTGCAGATATGCGATCCCGCCATAGACCAATAACAGCTGAGCTTTATCATGCTGATGTAAAGGCAATCGCTGTTCTGTCTGTTGCCGCATCACCAGGATCGAATCAGGATTTTGATCGACAATGTTGATCAATTGACTAAGAAGTTCCATATGGCCAAATATAACAAATATTAGGCTAATTATATAAAATAACAAAAAGGCTTCTTCGATAATTTTGCTGTATAAAATAATGCAGCCATTATGAAAAACAACACTTTAAACAGCCATAAACGGATTAATTCCGAGACACAAGACAAAACTTTTGACAGTCAAAGTTTCTCTTATGAGAAGGGCATTGACATAAATATCCGCGATTGGTTTTCGGGCAATTATTCCTATTCCGGCCCTTTTCTGCCTATCGTCAATGTAACGCTGGTATTTGATGAATTGAAGAAGATGGTTAAAGAATGGTTAACTGCTAAAAATAAAAATTGATGAAAAACTTTTCAACAGTTCCAATTATTGGAATAATGCTGTTCTTATGTTCACCATCTCTTAAGGCACAACATACCGAAAATGTCCAAACCCTTAGTTTGGACGAGATGTGGAAAATCGCCGAAGCTAATAATCGCACACTAAAGCTCTCTGACCTTAATCGTCAACAAAGTGCTTTAGAAGTACTGGAAGCCAAAGACCGCTTGCTGCCGGAACTTTCGTTGGGAGGAGATGTAAAGCTTAATTCCAAGTTTCTGATCTATGACAATGGATTATTCTCTTCCCCGCAGAATGTACCTGTCAAAGGATATGGTTATGGTGTAGGATACAATTTGAACTTTAACCTTTTCAATGGTGGAAAGGATAGAAGAAATGTCGCCATCAAGGAGGAAGAAGAGATTCGAAAAGGATATGAATCTGAACTGCAAAAGCACAATGTAAAATACAATGTTGCAGTGGCTTATTTTGATTTGTATAAATTGCTGCACTTCAATGATTTTCTTGATGCCGAGATCGAAACGGAAAAGAAACAGCTGTCGCTTATAGAAAGTCTCCATAAAAACGGAATCGTGCTGAAGAGTGACGTACTGAGAACTTCAGTAAAATTATCACAACTTGAACTAAGTCTTTCGGAGGTAAAAAAAAAGATCGCAATCGCCAAACAGCGTCTTAATATCCTGATGGGTCGTGAAAATGAAACAGAATTCACCATCAGCTATCAAAATGTTGTTGAATCAGAGTCTGTCACAGCACCGGATTACAATGATTATATAAATATTGCTTTTAACAATTCACCCGAATATAAGATCGCTAACAGCGACATCAAATTGAGTGAATTCAATATTAAACAGGTCAAAGCTTCAGTCCTGCCCAAAGTTTTCCTGTACTCCAATTACAATTATACCTACCCGCAGATCTCATTTTATCCGTACTCTAATGATCTTTGGGGTTTTGGTCAGACGGGAATCAAAATACAGTTCTCTATCGATAATCTGTACAAGATCAAGCATTCCATCGCTCGTTCGCAGATGGTCAATGATCAGGCAAAGGAAAAGGCAGAGATCAGGAAGGATGAAATTTCCCTTCAGATAAAAGAAGCCTGTCTGCAAGAACAACAGGCATTGGAAGCTGTGGAAACAGCCGTAAAAAACATCGCAAAAACAACGGAAACCGTTCGGGTGATCAGGAGCAGCTATCTCAATCAGGAATCTTTGCTGACCGATCTTTTAGAAGCCGAAAATGCTTTACTGGAAGCGAAATTTAATCTAGCCACCGCACAGACCAACGTACAACTCAACCATATCAGACTACTGGCGATCGTAGGAATTCTTTAAATATAAAAATTATGAACAACAATAAAACAGATAAAATAATCGTCAATCTTACCAAATGGGTCGGCATTGCCTTATTGATCGGAGCAATTATTTGGGGAATAAATTATTTCTTAAAAGGATACCGCTATGAACAGACCAATGATGCGCAGGTCGATGCATACCTATCCCCTATAAATGCAAAAGTAGGCGGCTATATCAGTAAAATATATTTTAAAGATAATCAGCAGGTTAAAAAAGGTGACACGCTTGTTACTATCGAAGTAGACGAATATGGACTTAAAAGAAATGCAGCATCCGCTGAAATGATGAGCTCAGAGGCAAAATTACCAATCCTGGCGGCCAATGAAGAAACACAAATTAAAAATATTGAAGTTATTAAAGCCCAATTGACAGCTGCCAAAGTAAGATTGGATCAGCAGCAAAAAGAATTTGACCGCTATAAAAATCTACTGGCTGATGAATCTACCACTCAACAGAAATTCGACAACATCAGTGCCGCTTTGTCAATCGCGCAGTCTGATTATAATCAGGCAAAAGCTTCTTTGCAGGTTGCCGAATCTAAATTAAATGATTTCAGAGCGCAGCGTAATGCTATAAAGGCAGAGATCAAAATCAAAGAAGCACTGCTCCAGAGGCAGGAACTGGACGTTCGGTATACGGTCATTACTGCACCTTTCGACGGACAAATTGGTAAAAAGACCATTCAGGAAGGACAACTGATACAACCAGGACAGACTTTGGCATTTTTAGTCAACAAAGCAGAAGAAAAATGGGTGATGGCCAATTTCAAGGAGACACAGGTTGGCCAGTTCAAAACAGGGCAAGCCGTATCCATAGAAGTAGATGCTTTCCCCAATGAAAAGTTCAACGGTGTGATCGAATCACTTTCACCGACGACAGGTTCCCGTTATTCATTACTTCCTCCTGATAACGCGACAGGTAATTTTGTGAAGATCATCCAACGGATTCCTGTGCGGATCAAACTGACGGATAAGCCTGAAAGATTAGAAAAACTTTCTGCGGGGATGAATGCTAATGTCTATATTTTAAAAAATTGATAATGCAGACTCATAAAATACCGGTTTTCAAATCTTGGGTATCCGAATGGATGGCAAGATCCATCATATTCGCCATCCTGATGACATGTCTTTTCGGTTTCGCTTTTTACGGCAGTCCTGTTGCAGCGATGGGTTATTATGGGATACAATCCACTGATGTACAATTTGGAATGGTGATCTTGTATGGTTCGACCGTGGCTTTTCTGGCGCTTGATGTTCGTATCGTGAAATATTTTGAGGCAAGGAAGTACTTGCTGACAGCAATCGCACTTAATGCAATATGTTCGTTGATCTGTTTTCATTTCAAAGATTATACGTTGTTTATGGTGTGTCAGTTTGTTCAGGGAATCACCTGCGCTTTGATGTCCGGCATTGTTTTACAGTTAATTTTTCCGAGGTTACATTCGATGCGTGCCCAGGTTATTGCTTACAGCCTTCTTTACGGGAGTATACAGATCGCTGCACCACTATATTCTATCTATACAAGTATAGTACTTCATTTCTTCGATTTCAACTGGTTATTCTACGGATACACTGTAATACTCGTTACACTGGCATCTGTTGTACTGCTAACAATGAATGGTAAAGCAAGATTTACCAAAAAGATACCTCTGTATCAATTGGATTGGATAGGCTATCTTTTATATGCATCATTGATATTACTATTAGGTTATCTATTTGTCTATGGAAGACAATTGGGATGGCTCGACAGTCCTTTAATATTTATTTTAATATTGTTTATCCTAATTACTCTTTCGGTATTTATCATCAGAGAGCTACAGCTTAAACGACCATTGATCAACCTGCAGATCTTCAAAGCAAAGAATTTCGTTATAGGACTATTAATGCTTTTTACGTTCTATATTTTCAAAGGCAGTACAGGACTTGCTTACGGCTATCTGGAAGTTATTCTTGGTACTGATCCACTTAGTACTATTCCAATATGGATGGCTGTGATTGTGGGAACTGTTATAAGTATGTTCGTCACCTCAAGGTTTGTATTGATGGGTTTCAACCTCATCAAAATCATTATTATAGGTTTTGTGATAATGGCGGTGTATTATGTTTACATAATATTATTTGTTTCTGTACAGGGAGAAACCATTGATTTCATATTTCCTATGTTTATATATGGCGTTGCAACAGGCGTTCTGTTTGTTCCGATAGTCTCATTTACAAATTCATCTGCCCCTCCAACCATTGCTGTGAATGCTTCACTCCTCGGAATATTGGCTAGGTTCCTGGGTTTTACTGCAAGTCTGGCATTCAGCAATGAACTTCAATTATTTGCAAAGTCAGCGGTCAGGGAAAAAATAAGGGAATCGATAACTGAGATCAATCCTCAATTACCTGTTACTTTACTTGATATCCAAAATCAATATGTCATGGGAGGTAATGACATGTATACTTCAAAGGTCCTGTCGACGGCTTATCTTAATAAAATGGTAGGACAGCAGATATTGGCCCGCGCAACGCGTGATTATTATACTCTGATACTGATTGGCGTTATTTCTATAATCATCATTCTGATTATTGTACCACAGATTAAAAAAGTGTCCTTAAAGTTAAAGAAGAATCAGATACCTTATTGATCATGGCGATGATATACTTTACTGTACAAATTATTTTACTTATTACAAATTAAAGTTAAATTTTGCTTGAGTAAACTCTTGTTTTAATTGCCATAAACTTAGTTTTATATTATAATTTGAATTTTAAAGATCGATCAAGCAAATATTATTAGCTAACTCCCGTCTAGGGAATGGCGGTTTGCTGACAGGCCTAGTGCAAATTCCACATATAAAGATCTCAAAATCCGCATCTTCTCCTAAAAAAAGGAATAGATCTATTTTCCCGTCCGGAACGATGATCCCTTCTTTTTTTTCATCATTATGATTTTTTACCATCCAGATACTTTCTACTATATGCTTAAGTCGTTCGTCGGGTTTAAGTGATAAATATTCTAATTGATTTATTTGTGATCTCATCTGCAATATCTCAATGTTACAAAATATAATTTATGGATTGCCGTATTCTATTTACGATTATTGTACAGAAACTTATTTGCCTTTCAACCGATGCTGCGCACTCCATTTCTTGGGTTTCATGCCAAAATGCTGCTCAAACAACCTTCCGAAATAACTCAGATTGGTAAAGCCTAGCTGATATCCGGTTTCTGAGACCGAAAGATGCTTCTCCCTCATCAGTCTCGCTGCCTCCTGCATCCTCAGGTATTGGCCATACTCATAGATGCCCTTTCCAAAGATCTGCGTAAAAAGCTTTCTGAGTTTGAGCACGTTCATCCCACTGACCCTCACCAGTTCCTCCTGCGTCAATGGTCGTTCGAGCGAAGATGAAACCGCATCCCTGACACGGTAAACTGCTTCTATCTCATCACTACGGAGACTTTGATATTTGACATGCTGTCTTTTGGATAGATTTTTAAAGAGCAGGTAAAGCAGCTCCAATGCTTTCAATTTGTAATAAGCTTCAGAAAGGATACCCGTCTCAGGAATCCCTGCGATCTCATTAACCAGGTAGGCCATGCCAGGCGACATAAATTCTTCGATCAATAAAGTTTTTTCTTCATTGAAAAGATAACCGAATGTGTCCTGATCTTTTCCGATAAAATTTCTGAGAAAATCAAGTTCGATCAGTATAGTGATCTGGCTGATCGTAGATCCTTTCGGAAACACCACTTCACTTTCAAGGTGGAGAGGACTTATCCGGACATGAGGCCGTACTTGAAGTGATTTTACCTGATACTGTTTCTCATCATTATCTGAAGAATGGCCGGAAATGTTCTGGAAAGAAAAAAGCAGACCCCTTTTTGCAGCATTAATAGGCTTTCTCTTATATGTAAAGGTTTCCTTAGCGACCACAGAACGAATCATCAGCAGCATTTCCGGAAGCATATCGACAATGTGGACCTCATTAAGCCGCAAAAGGTCCAGGTTGTCACTGAAGTCGGATGCAGGCATTCCCAATTTCTCTGCCAGATCAAGCATCTGTTTTTTGTTTTCAGATAAATTCATTTTTATGGACTATTTTTATTACGAACAGGACTATTTTATACTTAAATGTAAAACTAATTTTGCAATAAGCATTTAAAAAATTATAGAAATGAAAAAGAACATTTTAATATCCGGTGGCGGAATTGCGGGATTGACGGCCGCAAAATTGCTATCAGCGCAGGGCCATCATGTTACGGTGATCGACAGGGCTTTATCTTTTACAAAGGCAGGTTTTCTAATTTCCCTGAAGAGTTTCGGCGTCCGGATCATTGAAGAACTTGGCTTGATGGACGAATTGCAGGCGGCATCTTCTCCATCCGAGTTCGTAAGTTTCCTGGAAAAAGATGAGCAGGTCATCCAACGCATCAGTTATGAAAAAATGAATGAGAATATTGAACGTTCGGTGTTGATCTCCCGCGGCGGACTTCACCATGTCTTATATGAAAATCTAAAAGGCCATGTAAACATTCTTTTCGACACAACGATCTCCGAGATCACTTCGACGGATAATAGAACCGAGGTGACACTTTCTGATGGATCTCGGATGGAAGCAGATCTTGTAATTATATCTGAAGGCTTACGTTCTTCAACACGGGAACGCTATTTTACCGATTCACACATGGAAGACTTCAATACGTTGTACATGGGTGGAAGATTGCAGACGGAACATCCGTATCCTGTAGGCTCCTTTAAGGTCTATATTGATGTAAATAAAATGCTCTCTATCTACCCGATTGCAAACAACGAAATCGCAATCCAGTGTTACATCCATCATAAGGGTGATATTGCAACGATAAAGCAAAGGTCGGCAGAACTATTACAAAGCTCTTTCAGTGATTACAGCATCGAGACAAGAGATCTTCTCACCCGTTTTGCAGAGGAAGGCCTAATGTTCGTCGATAAGATGGGAATGGTAAACGCACCCAGTCTGGTTAATGGAAATATGGTGCTGCTGGGTGACGCCGGGTACTGCCCCACTGCCCTTTCCGGGATGGGAGCCTCGCTCTCAATCTACGGAGCAAAGGCATTATCTCATTTTATCAGCAAAACGCCCTATGATCTAACATCCGCCTGCAACAATTATAATATATTGATGCAGCCCATCATCCGCAAATTCCAGGGCAATGCCAGAAATAATGCCTCTTCATTCATCCCTGCTGATGTGCAGAAGCTTGACCGGTTTGTCGACTCTTTCAGGTCTGCATCCGACATCGAACTGAAAAGAATAATGACCGATCCCATTGTACTTAATGAAGAGCAGTTGAATTTTAAGATCAATTAAAAGATGAGCTTCAAAAAAGTACTTTCCGTCGTCATCGGGTTTGGGACCATCGGTTTTTTAAGTTCGGTACTTGCTAAAATACAGGGCATTTTGTTTCCTTCTTCTCTGGAACTTTTTGAACAGGTGACCTGGGCTTCTGATGATGTCATCCAGCTGGTGATCAAATTAGTGTGCGTTTTCCTCAGCTGTATCATAGGAGGTATTGTTACTGCTCTATGCGGAGGGGAAAACAGACAGCAGTATATAACGGGAGTCACCATGACCTTCGTTGCCTTATGGCTATGGATAAGCAGCGTTCATCCGTTATGGTTCTGGGCATTGTTGTCTGTGGGTATCATCCCTTTTGTTCTGATCGGAAGTAAGATCAAACAAGCATTTCAGTGAATGTTACCTTGTCGGTATTCTCTCCAGATTTTGGGATTTTATGGTAAATCATGGATTCAATAAGATAGTACGCTTATCCGATCTTAAAAATCCGTTACAGCAAGAAGAATAATTTTGTGCACCAAAGTATATCATTGCCAAAAATAAGGCGATAATATACTTTATCGTACAAATTATTTTGACAAGTATATATTTGGCTGTACCAATCAAAAAATATTAAATTAATACCAACTTTATAATCCAAGTTTACTATTTAAAAGTGGATTGAGTTTTACAAAAAAATCAATCTGGTACATTGAAGTATATAATAATCATATTTTAAACCTCTAAAATATTACTGTTCATTTATCACAGCTTGCCTTTTTCAAAGTCAAAAAGACCTCGGAACTCGTTTTTTTCCTGAAACAAGCTATTAGATTCCATATTATTCTTTTTTAATCTCCACGGCCTACAGAGTAATCCAGATTCTTCTTATTTGATCCACTCCCCTCTAACACTATTGTTTTCAATGTTTTAATGCTACAACTTTGCAACAGAAATCTTAATCAAAAAAAGATGAAAACACTTCTTTACTTTTTCTTTAGCCTTTTAACGATATCCGTCTCGGGGCAGGTCGGCATCAATACACAAGATCCCGAAGCTACCTTGCAGGTCGTCGGAAAACCTGACGACCCTAATCATTACGATGGTATCATTCCACCAAGCATCACCGGTGATCAGCTTTCAAAGAAAATCTATTCCATCTCAAAGAAGGGTGCACTACTATTCGTAACACTTCCGCCTTACATATTGTCCGGGCAGGTCATCAACATTTCAGAGCCTGGGCTCTATTATTTTGACGGCAAACTATGGCAACCTGCAAAAAACGATCAGAAGGTAGAATATCAAACGATCCTTATTTTTGACCGTAATACAGACAGTCCACTTACGGCATCTTCCAAATGGAGTGAGCCTGTCAAACTTTGGGACCATAAGGACACTTATCCTACCTCTACGAAATTCTACAGTTTGGGAACAAAAAAATTTGGTGGCTTAGAGGGAGCAGTCTCGTTCAAAAAAATTGACGGGATCATCAATGTGAAATTTCTGGTTTCACGAACAGCAGGGTCCGAACCTGTTTCAGATGATGCCATCATGAACATTTCTGATATCTGTAATGAAATAGGATACTTCCCTACTGACGTCGCCTGGCTCCATACGGAAAACTCCACAGCCCTGATGTCCGTTTTTCTGCAAAACAATTCAATTCATATCCCGGCATCAACTTTAAATGCCATAACTTCCAATACAGTGGGCGAAGCCAAAGGATATTCAAGCTGGACGAAACCTCATTTAAAATAAGCCAATACAAAATGCTATCAACAGCATTTCGAAAAATGATGAACGATTCTAAAAACACAATAAACCTTAACAAAAAAACAAACAATGAAAAACAATTTCCTAACCTTACTTTTTGCACTGGTCACTGTTAACCTGTTTTCACAGGTCGGTATTAATACACAGACACCAAAAGCTACGTTGGAAGTGGTCGGAAAACCAAATGATGCAAATCATTTTGACGGCATCATTCCGCCACGCATTACCGGTAATGAATTAGCAGCAAAGACCTATTCAGCGGCACAAAAAGGAGCTTTCGTATTCGTGACCTCTCCTGCAACCAATCTAACCGGACAGGAAGTTCACCTGACAAGATCGGGACTGTATTACTTTGATGGACAGCAGTGGCTTGAGATCTCTAAAGACGATCCACTGGAAGCGGTTGCACTAAGAGGCAATACTTCCACGGTAGAACTTGTCGTAAAGGATTTCCTTAAACTCGATTTTGACCAGAAAGAAAATTATATCCTGGGAAAATCCAGAAGTCCGATCACCGGTGAATACAATACCATCGTGGCAACAGATTCCAATATAACCTCCGGCAAAGGGAACTCAGCATTTGCTTATGCTATGTCTCAGGGAAAGGTGACTGGGAAATTGAATTACGGAGCGGGCGTATCGGCACTGAACGGTATTGCTAACGGAACCATATCCGGCAACAGGAATATTGGTATAGGACCCGGCGCCATGTCATACATCACTTCGGGAAATGATAATATCGCCATTGGCTATTTATCCGGAACGGGAAACCGCTCAGGGTCGAACAATATCTTTATTGGTGTGGGAGCAGGAAGCCCTGCCGTCGGAGATAGAAGCGTCAGTAACAAGCTGGCCATTCATTCTACGCCTGTCACTACAAACCAGAATGGTTTTTGGGATAGTATAACAAATAACTATACTGATTACAAATTTGCCCTTATCTCAGGCGATTTTTCTGAAAGATGGCTGAATATCAACGGCAAATTAAGTGTAACGCCCTCACAAATGCCCAATGCAGACGGAGATTCTGCCTATACAAAGAAAGTAGTGGCAAAGTCCGATGGTTCTTTTGGTTTCGCTACTGAAGTCATTCCCCCGCCACCAGCCGTTGGAACCTACGTCCTGAAAAGTGTGAACGGCATTCCGAGTTGGAGCTCACCGTGAAAAAAGATGGGAATACGAATTCTGAAGTGATCTTATTCCGTATTAAAAACGAAACAAAAGAGAACTGGAAACAAACATGTAAGGAACGAAATATTTCCTTGACCAGCCTGATCATCGATTCTGTAGAAAAAAGGCTTATGGATGATGAGAGAAGAAAGGTTCTTGAGTTCATTGAAAAACAGGATAACATCTTTGTAAAGATCGAAACCAATGTCAATCAGTTGGCAAGAGTGGTTAACGGACAGAAGTTCATCTCGGAAAGTCAATTAGAAGTATTTTCCGCACAGCTCACAGAAATAGCAAAACTGAAAGCACAGCAGAATATAATATTTGAAAATATTTACGCATTACTTTCAAAATGATCGTCAAGCTCATGAAGCCGGCAGGAGAAAACTTTCCCGGAGTAGATTACAACGATAAGAAGATAGATAAAGGAAAGGGAGAACTGATGCTGATGAAGAATTTTCCGTCATTCATCGATCAGGACAGTGGCAAGCAACAGGTCAGGGATTATCTCAAAGCGGTATCGAAAAGCAAGAAGGTACAAAAACCACAATTCCACGCGGTGATATCCACTAAATTTCAGGAGCATAACAAAGAGGAACTTGCAGCGATCAGCGAGGATTTTATGGATAAAATGGGTTACGGACAGCAACCATATATCGTGGTTTTTCACCATGATACGGAGAACAATCACATCCATATTGTTTCCACAAGGGTGGATAAACAAACCGGGAAAAAGATCGATGACAGCTACGAAAAGCTAAAAGCCCAAAAAGCTTTGGCCGAAGTGATGGAAAAACTTTACGGAATCAATGAAGAGGAAAAATTTAATCAACTTTTAAACTACAAAATTGGCTCTTTTCAGCAGCTGAAAATTTTGCTCAACAGAAATGGTTACCAACTGACCGAAAACGCAAATGATGGAAAATCCATTACCATTTCTAAAAACGGCATTGTGCAGCGAAGGATCTCGGCAGATCAAATTGTTTTCAGCAATAAGGAAAGCGAGAGACGGATCAGGCAGATCAGGGCCATTTTTTCAAAATATAGGCAGCTATACTCAAACAAAGTGTTTAGAGTAGATGATTACAGAAAACAGGAAGCCATGCTTCCCATAGAAAAACTGAAAGATCATTGGAAACCGGAAATCGAATATGAAAGTGAGCTACAGAAAAAACTAAGAGACTCTTTCGGCATCGACATCGTATTTCATCATAAGGATGATCGAATGCCTTTCGGATACACGTTGATCGATCATAAGACAGCAACAGTTTATAAAGGCAGTGAGATCATGAAGATGGGGGAATTGTTTGAATTCACTTCTGCTACGATGGATAAAAGGATATTTGAACAGCTGAAAGATTATAGCATTCCCAATGCGGAAACCAAAACGATAATGCTGAAATATCTGAAAGAAAGATACCCTGGAAATGAGCTGAACGATTTTATGCTGTTTGAGAATAAAAAGCTGAAGAACAGGGAAACATTCAATGCCATCAGAAGTGATGTAAAAGAATATCTTAAAAGTCAGGGTGGAGATCAAGTCAGTCTTTTAAGATCCGAGAAAGGAAAATATTACGCGATCCATGCCAGGTTTCACTTTGTCGGAGAGCTGCAATCTTTGGTCGGCGAACAGCAGTATCAAAAGTTTCTCAACACTGTACTGATCGATGAAAAACAGCCTGAAAACAATACCGAAAACGAGCTAAAGCAAGCGGTCAACAAAATGATTTTTGAATGGATGAAATCTTCCGGAACAGAAAAAGACCCGTCCGAGAACGAATTGAAAAAGCGAAGAAAAAAGAGATAAAAAACAACAATAAAGATGATTATCACCTTTGGAACACAAAAAGGAGGAACAGGCAAAACCACACTTGCGATTGCTTTTGCCAATTATATTTCGGGAATATCTGAAAGAAAGGTCAATGTGTTCGATTTTGATTTTCAGAAATCTTTCTATCACAAATGGATCGAAGATGAAGAATCAGAACTGCCTAAACTGTATGAAGTCAGGATTATTGATGAGGACAATGAACAGCCTTTCTCCGATCTTGAGCATCTGATCGAAATGAAAGAAAGCGATGATATCAACCTTTTTGATCTTGCGGGAACGTTAGACGC
The DNA here is from genome assembly GCF_025736815.1 of Chryseobacterium sp. PET-29. Classification (NCBI taxonomy): domain Bacteria; kingdom Pseudomonadati; phylum Bacteroidota; class Flavobacteriia; order Flavobacteriales; family Weeksellaceae; genus Chryseobacterium; species Chryseobacterium sp. PET-29. The sequence continues at coordinate 1,590,022 of NZ_CP107053.1, forward strand.
CCGGTATAGCGACCTTCTGATCTACAGTGATTTTATTGTGATCCCATTTGAGTATTCCAATGTCTCCGCAAAATCGACGCTGGTCTTTATCAACTTTTTGGGATTGCTTGAAAGCCAGGCAGAGCGAATATTCATCCGTTCCAAATATGACAAAGGCTATAAATACCAAAACCAGCAAGGAATGGATACCGAAATTATGAAATACGGTAAGCTTCTGAAAAATCCTGTTTTCAAAAGGAACTGTCTTCAGACTGTCGATACCAGAAAACTGACCTACGAACAGAAGTATGCGGTCAAGCACCCTTTCAATGAACTGATCGAACACATCAACCAAATGCTTGAAATTACTTTATAACCATTAACGATTTTAAAAACACTTACAATGATCAAAATATTTCTTACTATCCTGGCCATTTATCTACTGTATTATGCAGGAAATATTGTCTACGACCTTTTTCTGAAAAAGGATGGCCTCGCCAAACAATCTGAAAGTGAAGAATATGCCCTTACAGCTTTTGCAGAAGAGAATACAAATCAAATAAAAGCAGTCAGCATCGATGATGTGGAGCATCTCAATACACCCGCTTCATTTAATAAGAAGGAACTGTTTTCTACAACTGACGAAGAATTTGATGAACCGCACGATTTAGAACACTGGCGTCAGAAATTTGAATTCGAGCAGGATATAGATGCATTTGAGACCAGGCCTGAAAATAATAGACATTCAACGGAAATAAACGAACTCAAGGAATACCATTCGGTTGAACAAGAAAATATTCATGGCGATGAGATAAAAGAGTTGTCAGCAGCTCCTTCTGAAAAAGAAGATAATGTTCAATCCAAACACAAGAAAGAAGATCCTGCTTTAAAGCTCAAACAACAATTCAACCAATTCCTCAACCTTGCCGAAACCCAGGTCCAGGTCCTTTCAGACCGTGATGGCTTTAAGGTCTACCATTCAATGATCTAAAAGAAACCCCAAGCTTTTAAATCTTCAGATGATTCGCTCCATTGAGCCGGATAGCACACCTCCTATGCCCTTTTCTGAACTAAAAAACACAATTCAAATATAAAATCTCAAGTATTATGAAACACAAATGCAAAAGTTACCTGACGACAAAAAAATTATTCACTGCGGCTTTGCTTCTTGTGGCGGTCACGCCAATGTTTGCGCAAGGCGGGGCAACAGCCATTTCCAACGCAGCCAATGACATCAAGGACTATTGGGACCCGATCAAACTGATCTTAAAGGCTGTAGGGGGACTGGTCGGTTTTATTGGCGGTCTGAGAGTGTATAATAAATGGACAAACGGCGATCAGGATGTCAACAAAGAGATCCTTGGTTATGGAGGAGCGATGATCTTCCTTATCGTTGTTCCCGAGTTCGTAACCTCATTCTTTGCCTAAGTTATGGGTTTCTATTTATACAAGGGGTTGAAAAGGCCTCTTGTATTCTTCGGGCTCAAAGGAAAGTATATCATCTATGCGGTCGGAGTGATCGGCGCAGGTGTCGTAGCCGCACTGATCTTGTCCAAATTTGGACTGCTAGGCTCTTTGATCGGGCTTGCTGCTACCGGAGGTGGCGTTTATCTCATCTTCAACAGGCAGGACAAATATGGACTCTACGACAAGACCAAAAACTTCGATCAGATCTTGATCTTCCCAAAACGATTGAACAACAAAACATTTTTAAAACGAAATGAAACCGAAAAAACAAATATTTGATATTCCCTTTGTAGGCTATGATCACGGAAAAGATCACGGTTGGGACTTCGATGTACTTTTCGGACAGTATGGAAATCCCATTATCGGTCTCAGGATCAAAAACATTGTTGAGCAGTATTCTGCCGATCCGGATAACTACCTAAACTTCCACACGGTACTTAATCAGGTCGTGTCGATCATCGGTGAGGGAAGGATCGTTCAGAAGCTCGATATCTTCAGCAAGAAAAAATACAAGGCAGAACCATCAAATCAATTTTTACAACAAAAATATTCCGAACATTTTGACGGACGGCTTTTCAAAACCATTGAAACGGTGCTTTTCTTCACGGATATTGTTGATGATAAACTTAAAAAGAAAAATAAGCACTACAATTTTTCCGAAAAAAGCTACAAAGAGCTTCGCGATAAATCCCAAAAGGTATTTATGCTTTTGAAGCAGAGTGGTTGCGAGCCCGAATTTCTGTTTGAGAAAGATCTTGAATATTACATTTCAGGCGTTTTGTCTATGCAGTTTTCCGATGTACCAGTATTTGACAACATCAAAAGCACCAGTGAATACATTAAAATAGGCAACCGGTTTGTTAAAAACATCGCGTATGTTGATGTGGAAAATATCGATCTGCCTTCCGAAATAGAGCCCTACTCCATCCTCGGCGGAAATGGAGCCGCTTCGGAAACAGCGGTAGATAATTTTACCTTCATCAATGAACTGGAAGATTATGAAACCATTGTTTACAACCAGGTCATCACAATTCCACTGCAGGCACAACAGCAACGGGAACTCGATAAAAAAAAGAAAAAACACGAGGGTGCTGCTAACAATTCACCATCCAATGTCATCATCGCAGAAGAGATCCAAACCCTGCTGCATAATATCGCTATTGATGGCCAGCTGGTGGTCAATGCCCATTTTTCCCTAATATTTTCAACAAACACGCTGGAAGAAATGGAGGGGACACAGTCCCTGATCGAGAACAAGCTGTTTACAAAAGGGATCATCATATCCAAAAATGCATATAACCAGCTGGAGCTATTCCGGGCTGCCATTCCGGGCAATGCCACGGAACTCAGGGAATACGATCTCTTTATGACGACAAGCGAAGCCGCCTTGTGTTTTTTTTTTAAAGAAAGCTATCCCGTGAATGAAGAATCCAACTTCTACCTACGATTCACAGACCGGCAGGGCGTTCCCTTGAAGGTTGACCCCGCTGATCTGCCGATGAAGACCGGTAGGATAAACAACCGGAACAAATTTGTTCTGGGACCATCCGGTTCAGGAAAGTCATTCCTGATGAACAATATTATTGAGCAATATCTCACCTACAATTATGATGTGGTGATCGTGGATACTGGGGATTCCTATTCAGGAACCTGCAAATATAAAGGCGGAAGATATATACAATATACCGAAGAAAAACCGATCACGATGAATCCTTTTCTCATGGACAAGAAAGAATTCAATATCGAGAAAATTGAATTTTTGACAAATCTTATTTTTCTGATCTGGCAAGGTCCTGATGCCGTCATGTCGGCTGCCCAGAAATCTATTTTGGACAATGTACTGATGTCTTATTATCATCAATATTTCAATTCAGGAACCGATTGGTTTGAAGGTAAAACATCAGAAGAACTGATTCTTTACCTTGCAAAATATAATATTCACGAAGAAGATATTGTCACCGACCGGTCACCGACGAGAGAGGCTTTCGAAAATAGCTATTACGATATTCTGGGGCTACCATTTGATGCATCTGCAGATCAGATCAAAGAGACAGGACGAAAACTGTTGAAATCTTACCATCCTGATAAAAACCTCAATAATCCCGATTATGACAGCGAAAGGTTCTATAAAGTGTATGAAGCGTATGAAACCCTGAGCGATGAGCAGCGGAGAAAGATTTACAATGAAACTCAATTGATTCTCATAAAATCAAATGAGATCATTAAACAGGACAAAACAGAAGAAAACTGCGATGAGTCTTTTAGAAAAGCCATCATTAAAAAGATTAAAGAACTCGAAGAGAAGTTGGATGCAAAAGAACTTTCCTTCAATGGTTTCTATGATTATTGCGACAAATTTCTTCCTCTTTATCTGAATAATAAGAAACACAGTATCACAGAAAGAGAATTCAATCTTAGGACATTTCTATTTGTTCTGATGGATTTTTACAAAGGCGGAAGATACGGAACAACCTTAAATGAATCTGCCGATAATACGCTCTTTAATGAATCATTCATTGTCTTCGAGATCGATAATGTGAAAGATAACCCGAAGCTGTTTCCGATTGTGACGCTGATCATTATGGATACGTTCATTCAGAAAATGCGTCTGAGAAAAGACCGTCGCAAAGCCCTGATCATTGAAGAAGCCTGGAAAGCGATTGCCAGTAAGCTGATGGGAGGTTACATTTTGTATCTGTATAAAACGGTCCGTAAATTTTGGGGCGAGGCTGTGGTCGTGACACAGGAACTGGATGACATCATCGGAAACGCTGTGGTGAAGGATTCTATCATTAACAATTCCGACACCTTCATCCTACTGGACCAGACCAAATTTAAAGACAATTTCGACAAGATCGCTTCACTGCTTTCGCTCAACAAGGTCGAGCAAAACAAAATTTTTACGATAAACAATCTTAACAACAAACTTGGCAGGAGCCGGTTCAAGGAGTTTTACCTGAAAAGAGGTTCCAAAGGTGAGGTCTACGGCAACGAAGTTTCCCTCGAACAGTATCTGACCTACACTACCGAAAAGCCAGAGAAATCAGCCGTAGAGTATTATGTACAAAAGTATGGCAACTATGACGAAGCTTTGATAAAGATCGTCTCGGACTTAAAAGCTTTTGGTGACAGTCTTGAGAATCTGATGTCTTTGGTAAATATCTACCAGCATCCTCTGGATCAGAAGGTGGTTTCCTACTACCATGATATGAAGAAAAACCATCCCGGGAAAAATATATTCAAGATCATCTCGCAGGAATTGGAAGAACGAAACATCAATTTCCCTGAATTAATCAATAAAAATGAATATCAGTATGAAAAAGCTTAGCCTGTTATTTTTAGGATTCTGCGGATGGGTATCTGCACAGAATACCTACATCGACCCAACGGTAACCGCCGCGATGATCCTCTATTCGGAAAATCTGAAAGCCAAGCAAAACGAGGTCATTGATGAAACCTCCAAACTAAAGGATGCCCAGACCTGGGTCGGAACACAGATGGTAGCTGCCAATGATATTCAGAATAAAATACTGAAAGGATTAAAGGAAGTTTCCGGAACCTTGCAGAATGGCATCCAGGTACAGGAGATCTATTCTGAACTGAATAAATGCTATACGTATTCCTCGCAGGTGGTCCAGTTGGCATCACAGCATCCGCAGTTTGCCATTTTCGGGACCAAGGCTTCGCAAAAGACCTATGAGCAAAGCCTGAAGATCGTAACCGACGTATCGGATATCCTGGCATCGGGAGAATTAAATCTGGCTACCGCCGGAGACCGTTACAAGATCCTGCAAAATATTTCCGGAAATGTGAAAAGTTTAAAGCTGTGGCTTCTGGCCATTAAGCTGAGACTGGAAAAAGCCAACAGGCTCGGATTCTGGAATTCCATCAATCCTTTTGCAGGCTATATCAATACCGATAAGGCCATTGTGGATGACATTATGAACCGCTATAAAAGAAATTTCTAAAGCCTGTACAATGCAAAAGAAGATCTTCATAAGCGTATTCATTCCTATCGTATGTATGGTGATGATGTCTTCCGGTGGTGGCTCCACACCAGCCTGGCAACAAGAGAATGTCTCGTTCCCTATGATGGATATTGAGATCAATGCCACGATGAAAGAGCACGACCGGCAGAAAGAGATGCGGCAAAAGCAAACGCTTAATGCCTCTGTGGAAACTGCCAACCAGTCTCAATGGAAGAATTTTAAAGACAAAATAACCAAGATCCAGGACCGGTTACGGATCGTATCATTTGCTATACAGGCCATTCCAGCGGGAATTGTAGTAAGCAGGGAAACAACCAAAATCATAGATAATCAAACTGCCATTATCAACGAGATCAATACAGCACCCTACTCAATTATCGCGGCATTGCCTTCACAAATACAGTTTGTAGATGACCTGCAAATGACCTTGCGGTTACTTACGGGGATCATCCTGTCCTATGGAGCCATTAACCAGATGGAACAGTCCGAACGCAAGATCCTGCTGGATTATGCTTTGGGCGAGGTCAAGACACTCAGCAGGAATTCCACCCATATGCTCTTAAAGATACGGGACATCAAAGCTAAGGTCTTACGGAACAAAAGGGCTTTCCAGTATTACGTCAACAGAGACAAGCAGGTTGTGGAAAGTATTATGAACAACATCAAATCCTTTTAATAATGAAGAAAATAGTAGTCTTCGGAACATTTCTCTTTTCCGTCATTGTGGTTGATAGCCAGCAAATTGTCATCAATGATAAGCTGTTGACTCAAATTACCGTTAATCACGGGGTGCGACTTGCGAGTGAACAGGCATTCCTGGATTCGTATGAGAAGCAGAGAGAATTATACGACGATATCAACAATAAAACGATGCAGGTCATCGCCATCCAGGAGTACATCTACCAGCAGCTGAAGAATGTTAATGCGGCACTTACCCAAAGTAAAAAGCTGATCTATCTCTACCAGTATCTGGGAAAAATCATCAACAACTCCAATAAAATGATGGATCTGTCTGCACAGCATCCCGAATATGCTGTGCTGCTTTCAAAATATTATGTTGAGATAGGTAAACAGGTCTTAAAGCTCCAGCAGGAAGTTACGCAGAATATTCTGAACGAGGATAAGGATTTTCTGATGGATGCGATGGATCGCGAGATGCTGATCGAAAAGGTTTTTACCCGGGTGAGGAATATTCACGGAAATGTTCTGTACATCATCTTGAGATTAGAGACTGCAAAGAAGATCCCCTACCTCTATCAAGTGCCTGTACTCCGAAATTACATCAATATAGACAGGGCAATCGTCGGAGATATTATTCAGAAATATAAATACATCTTCAATTAAAAAATTATGAAAACACTACGTAGAAAAATACAATTATTTATGTTTTTGCTGATCACCATTGTACTATCCGGACAGGTCAGTGTAAAGAGGCTGAACGATCCTTCGATCGTTGCCCAGCATAAGAGAATGACCTTTGAGAGCTGGGGAGACTGGCGGCCATATCCCAAATATTTCCTGGGTATCCAGACCAATTTTGCCTATGCAACGGTTTGGGGAATGTGGGCACCCAAAATTAACAGGGATTACAAGGACGGTGACGATATCCGTCCGTTGAAACCTACAGGAGAACAAAATCTACGATTCGCACAACTAAAATTTCAGGAAGAGGAAGCTAAGAAGATCAAGGCTGCATCCGACACCATATACAAAAGAAGCGTTCAGGATCTGGCACATTGGACTTCGGCCACAGTTGATGCAGACCCGATATGGTTACTGTATTATAAACGAATGCTCAAGCCGATCACGGAATTTCCGGACATCCCGCAGAATTTTATGGAATGGCGACTGAAGGACCAGCAGACCTACGAAACGCTTAATAGTACGGGAACATTAAAACGGCTTCAGGAAGAGCTTGATCTTATAAAAGAGAAATACACGTTGTCCCGGACAATGGATATGCCGAGGGGAAAACGTTTCATCATGTATCACGAAACGCTGATCCGTTGGCGAAAATTTGTGCAGGAATTGAGAAAGTACAATAACAGGACAACGCTGCTTCTGGATTATAAAAACATCCTGAACAGCCATTTACCCACCGCATTGCCTACACAATGGACACCGGCCTCAGATAGAGGAATTGTTCAAAACGTGATGCAGCAATATAAACACAAATATTAGAGATGAATAAAAAACTAACTCTTTGCCTTTTGGCAATAGTACTCCCGGTCATCGCCTTTGCGCAGACCGATGGTGATTACAGCAACCTGCTTCAGTTCCTGAAGGGGGACGGCGCTTTTGAGAGGTGGTTTATGGAGGTCTTTACCAAGCTGGACACCAGTATTCAGGACAATGCTCAAGGTTCCGCATTGGTCGGAAGGGCTATCGGAGGACTGGGTGCATTGATGTATCTCGGTTATATGGGCTGGCAGATGGCCGCCGGAGACCGGGAATGGGAAATCACCCCGATGCTTAAACCGATTCTGATCGGCTTTACTTTAGTGTATTGGACAGGATTTGTCAATCTGATACAGGCACCGTTTGAGGCCATCGCAGAACCCGGCATTGCGATTTTCAGTGATATCGAATCTGAGGTCAATGACCTGAGGGTTCAGCGGTTTAAGAAGCAACAGCAATTGCTGGACGCGGTCATTAAGCTCAATGCCGAAGAAGATGCCAAGCAGGAAGTCATCAATAATACCTCTAAAGATGCAGATGATTCGTGGTTTGATATCAGCGACGGGATCGATAAGCTGCTACAACCTATCAAGGAATGGCAGATCAGGATGCAGTTCCAAATGCAGAAACTGGTTGCCGAAGTGATCGAGTTTGTCTGCCTCTCCATTCTTAGGATCTGTGTTTACCTGATATTCTTTATCCAGAAGATCTGGGCATATATTCTTATCATTTTAGGTCCTATTGCGGTTGGAATGGCATTAGTACCGGGATTTGAAAATTCGCTGTACAGCTGGGTATCCAAATTCATCAATATCAACCTTTACACGTTTGTGGCCTACACGATTATCAATATTGGACAACAGCTTATTGCTTCAGGTTACACCATGGAGATCGAACGTTATGACACCTTACTTACCAACGGAACAGTGACCAATCTGGATGCCTTGATGGTCTATGTCAGTAATTCCGGGATGATCTACAACCAGCTCTTCACTTGTGTCGCTTATATCGTGACGGGTATCGGAGTTTTGATGACCCCAACAATAGCAGACAGTATTGTTTCAGCAGGCGGAGCAGGTGCGATGACAAAAATGAAAAATGCGGCTGGAAAAGTGGCAAGCAGTGCCAAAACAGCAGTACTGACTGTGAAAACAGGAGGTGCGGCAGCAGCGGCGTCAGTTGCCAGATCAGCCACAGCAGGTACTGCATCAGGTCGGGTGAATAGTGCAATGAATAACAAAAAGAAATAAAATATGTTGATAAAAAATATAGAACAGAGAATCAAGATCAATAAGATCGTATCCTTATCAGCCATTGGTTTTGCCGTATTCATTGTCATTGGCGGGTTTTTCTTTTCCTATCGGATGATCCAGGATTCCCGCAGATCGATTTATGTTCTCGATAATGGGGTTCCGGTGTTGGCCAAGCAAACGGATATGCTGTTGAACCGGCCGGTTGAATATAAGGCGCAGATCGAATTGTTCCACCGTCTGTTTTTTACCCTCGCTCCGGATGATGCCTACATTAAGGAGAATATTCAGAAGTCACTCTATCTTATTGACGACAGTGGTAAAAAGGAATACACCAATCTCAGGGAAAAAGGATTTTATAATCAGATCGTGGCTTCCAGCTCAATGGTCAGCATCCACTCCGATTCGATCAGCCTCAATATGGAGCAGAATAAATTTCAATTCTTCGGAAAGCAGATGATCACCAGAAAATCTTCGGTCATTACCCGGAAGCTGATCACCGAAGGATTTTTTGAAGACATCATTCGAAGCCCCAACAATCCTCACGGGGTGTTGCTTAAGAACTGGCGCATCATCGATAACGAGGAACTCTCCAATCAAACCAAAAATTCCTATTAAGATGAATGCTTTTATAAAACAAACCGGACAGAAATTTCTGGAACGCGTGGCTAAAAATCCGAAGAGGTTCTTTGTGTATTCGATGATCATTCTTTCAGTCTCATTCATCGGGTCGCTGATACAGGGTATTTTCTTTCCTTCCCAAAAGACCTTTACCATAAAACCGCCTGTTCTTTATTCTAATAGTGGGATCAGCCAAAATACGGTTTCTGCTCACGACACGGAAATGGAAAAGATCGTCAGCGAGCTGAAATTCCTGAAAGACAAAAGAGACCGGAATGCTCTGCAAAAAGCAGACAGCCTCAGAATAGAGTTTCTATTTAACCGATTCCAACAGTTAAAAAATAGCCGCTAGTAATGAAGTCCTCTCATGTAAAAATCAAAAGCAATGAAGAAAATCAATTTCAAACAGAAAAAATATGTGCTACCGCTTCTGGCTCTGCCGTTCCTGCTTCTTTTCGGATACGTCGGTGCGGAGTTCTCGAAAGAGGATAAGCCCAAAGACAAGCCTAAGGAGCTTTCCCTTTCGCTCGGAGAAACTAAGGATTCGATTATGAATAAGAACGATGCCTATGATGCATTTTTCAAGAAAGATGACAACCGGACGATGCTGGAAGGACTGGATAAGGAACGGGATAGCCTGCTGAGTTATGATGACCAATTATCACTGGCTCAAAAAAGAAAAATCGATTCGCTGAAAGCGGTATCGTCAAGACAGAATCAATACCAGGCCAAAGGAAATCCTTCATCCTACTATGATTCAAAGAAAGGCAACGAGGATAACGATTATAAAAGGTCGGCGGAAATGATCCGGATGCTCAATGATAAATCGTATGGAAATCAGGAAAATAAATACGCTGATACACCAAAAGAAAAAACACAATCGGTCCAACCAGACCCTGTCAAATACCTGAAAGAGCAGATGCTTGTCATGGATTCCCTGGAAAAGGCCAGAGATCCGGAATACCAATGTAAACTGGCGGCGGAACAACGGCTCATAGCCAATAAGGAAAAGATGGAAGAATTTCTTAGTTCGACCTTCAATGTCAGCAAATCAGGAATCAACAATGTTTTCAACGCCTTTTATAAAGAACAGGAAAACAGCTTTATCAAAGCGGTCATTGACGAAAACAACAAAGGGTTTCTCGGTAGCCGGATCAGGTTCCGTTTACTGGAAGACATTTTTGTAAGCAACCGTAAAATCAGCAAAGGTTCCATTCTCTATGGGCAGATCTCGGGATTCTCCATGCAAAGGGTTGATCTTAAGATCATATCGGTGTTTACCCAGGGAGAGATATTTCCGGTTAACCTGTCTATCTATGATGTTGACGGGATGAAAGGTCTATATGTTCCCCAAAGTGTGTTCCGTGATATGATCCGTGAAATGGGCAGCAATTCGGTTCAGGGTACGCAGATGGATGTGGGCGGACAGGGTTTCTTTACCAGCATAGGTTCCAAGTTGTTCACATCCACTTCCAAATCCATTGCTAACCTGATCAAAACTAATAAAGCCAAATTGAAATACAACTCTTACGTATTCCTGATCGACGAAAAACAACTTAAAGAATCACAAAACCAGCAAAATAAATAAAATAATGAGAACTTTATTATACAGCCTGATACTGTTTACAGCAAACTTGTTAAATGCACAAACAGCAACCACGGAGCAGATCATTTCTGAACTGCCGGAACTTGAGATCAGCGAAGGGATCAACCTTCATATGATATCACCGGAACCCATTCAATACGTTGACCTTTCCACTGATAAACTGACCGGAGATCTCCCTGCCAACAATATCGCAAGGATTAAAATTAGCGATAACAAGACCTCTGATAAGGATAAGAAAAAACAGTCCACGCCTTTTTTCACTGGAGATACAGTGGGTATCATCACGGTTGTCGGGCAATCTTTCATAGCGCAATATAAAGCGGTCTATAGAAGCCCGGATAATCTCAATACCATTACCAACATCCACATTCAGCCTGAAGCCATGCAGCCTATCGAGTTTGATAAAATGACCTTCTCAAATCGTGAACTCAGACAATTTACTTTGGATATCATTCAAAATAAAGCTTACAAAAAGCCTATCAGAACAGAAAACAACCTGAATCTCAGTATGCAGCTTAATAATGTATATGTGATGGGTGATTACATGTTTCTGGATATGACCTTTAAAAATACCTCCAACCTGAGCTACGATCTGGAAACACTCAAGTTTTCCATAGAGGATAAAAAGATCCATAAAGCGACCAATAATCAAAGCATTGAAATGACACCGGTGTTTCAGATGAACTCTCAAAAGCACTTCAGGAAAAACCTCAGAAATATTTATGTGTTCAAAAAATTCACGTTTCCGAACTCAAAAGTAATGATGATACGGCTAATCGAGGAACAGCTCTCCGGAAGGACCATCGAAATGAAAGTGAACTATTCAGAAATTCTTAAAGCAGACACCTTCTAACGGAAGTTCCGCTTCCATTTTTCTAAACTTTAAATAAAAAGAAATGCAAGAGCAACAACATCAGATAAAAATCTACGGATTCCTGCAAAAGGCAGTCTACGCAGTAGTTGCCTTGGATTGTGCTTCTCTTTTTTACCTCCAGGCTCAAGTCCCGGTAGTCTCCAATCTATTGAAGAACTTCTCGAAGATGAGCTTTATTTATCCACCCATTAATGCCAAGTTTGCCACACTCATTTTGATCGGGTTGGTTGCTGTCGGGACAAAGGCAAAAAAAAAGAGAGACCTCAATGTAGCAAAGGAGATCATTGTTCCAATGGTTCTGGGACTGGCAATGATGTTCTGTTCCCTATTATGGCAGAAAGAAGCAGGAGACACCAAACTTCCAAAAGTCTTCCCCGGGATGAACCTGTACCAGGTCATTTATGCGGTTCTCTCTTTTCTGGGTGCTGTAATTCTTCAGATGGGTGCAGACAGCATCTCTAAGCTGATGCAGCAGAAAATGGGGAAAGACCGATGGAACGTGGAAGAAGAATCTTTTGACCAGAATAAGGAGCGGGTCAATACTGATACCAGCATTAATATTCCTTATCTGTTCCGGCATAACGGCAAGATCAACAAAGGCTGGATCAACATCAATCCATTCCGCGGAACTATGATCATCGGAACGCCAGGCAGCGGTAAATCTTTCGGGGTGATCAATCCGTCCATCCGTCAGATGATAGCCAAAGGTTTGTGCCTGTGCATTTACGACTTCAAGTTTCCGGACCTGGCGCAGATTGCCTACTATCACTATTTGATCAAAAAAAGTAAGGAAACGAAATACAACTATCAGTTTCATGTCATCAACCTGAATGAGGTCGAGAGATCAAAAAGGGTCAATCCTTTTCATAAAAAGTATATTCAAACCCTTGCGGAAGCACAGGAAATGGCGGAATCGATGGTGTCCTCACTACAGAAAGGCGGAAGCAGTTCAGGAGGAGGATCGGATGCGTTCTTTACCCAATCTGCGATCAACTTCCTCTCATCCTGCATTTACTTCTTTGCCACCCTGGAAAACGGAAAATATTCAGACCTGCCTCATATTCTCTCTTTTATGAACCGTAGCTACCAGGAAATTTTTGACACGCTGTTTACCAACGAAGAAATTGGGTCACTCCTTTCTCCATTCAAAACGGCATATGATAATAAAGCTTTTGACCAGTTGGAAGGACAGATCGGAACATTGAAGATATTTCTTTCCAGACTAGCGACCAAAGAAAGTTTCTGGGTTTTTTCCGGTGATGAAGTGGAATTGAAAATTACCGACAGGGAAAATCCGTCCATCCTGATTTTAGCCTCAGACCCCGGAACACAGGATATTAATTCTGCGTTGTACTCTTCGGTACTGAACAGAACGCTGCGTCTGGTCAATTCCAAGCACAATCTGCCGGGAGGCATTATTGCAGATGAGTTTCCGACCATTTACATTCACAAAATAGACAATGTGGTCGCAACTGCAAGAAGTAACAGGGTTGCTGTGTTGCTTGGACTTCAGGAGATTCCTCAGCTCCGCCAATTTTATAAAAAGGAGGTAGCGGATACCATTTCTGCCATTGTCGGAAATATTCTCTCCGGCTCTGCCCGGGATAAAAATACACTGGACTGGCTGGAAAAATTGTTTGGGAAGATCAAGCAGAAATCTTATTCGCAGTCAATATCGCAGCAGGGAACAACCACCAGCATAAATGAGAAAATGGACCATATGATCCCTGCGGGAAAAATAGCAGCATTGAAGACCGGCGAAATGGTGGGAATGATCGCGCAAGGAGAAGAAAACGATGCGGAAGAATACAAAACATCAGCGATCCATGGAAAAATCGATCTGGATATGAAAGCCATTAAAAAAGAAGAGAAGCATTATGCTCCGATGCCGGTCTATTACTCATTTATAGATAGCAGGGGAATTGACCGTAAGGAAGAAGTACTGATGAGCAATTTCCGGAAGATCAACAAGGAAGTCGAGCTTATTGTCAATGAATTTATAAGACCAGCCTCATGAAAACACTTACAACAACCTTTTTGATCGGATTGCTTTTATCTTTTCATTGCCTTGTCTATGGGCAATTCAATACGCTTACGCCTGCATTGCCGAAGAAAACAGATAACGCTCAGATCTTGGAGAAGACGGGAGAAAATAAAGTTCTGAAACAGCAAAAAGGCAAAAAATTCCGGAAGGATATTTTTAGTACGATCTCTAAAGCAGACCTGAAAAAAGAACTGGACTCTCTGAAAACAATGATCAAAGAAAATACAGATTACGACATTGAAAAATGGAATATACAGAATGTGAAGGATTCCCTTATTTTTCAGCTTCACAGTAAAATTATTGATGAACAAAAACGAAATAGACCTCTAACGAAGAATGGCTTTGAAAATAAAATTGAAGACATAACGTTGCCAAAGATCGCAATGCCATTAAACCGGGGAATTTCAGTGACATCATCTTACGGAAGGAGAATACATCCAATATTTGGAAAGTCAAAAATACATAACGGCATTGACCTGAAAGCCCTCTACGAAAATGTATATGCCGTAATGGATGGAATGGTGACCGCAACAGGCTGGGATCCCAAAGGCGGCGGAAATTACATCAAAGTAAAACACTACAACCGGTATGAAACAGCTTACCTGCATCTCTCAGAGATCTATTACAAAGTTGGGGAGCTGGTAAAAGCGGGTTATGTCATTGCCAAAAGCGGGAATTCCGGAAATTCTACAGGAGCACACCTACATTTCGCGGTCAGGGAAAATGGGAAGTACATCGATCCTGTCCAATTTCTCAATGACCTTATCGTAGCAGATCATTGGCTTGCTACATCCTATCAAAACTAAATATTCTTACACTCTAACGAAAAATATCATCATATGGAAAATAACAATTTGCCCACGGAAGAACTGAAAACCTATGGCATCATCAATGAAGACCTGACATTCTCCAAAAAATTAAGTGCTGACGACGTCCAAAAGTTTCTCCGAGGCTATACGATCGTCGCTGATAATGACAGGAACCGCGCTACTTTTCAACTCACCGACAATAATACCCTGCTGAAGGTCATCTTTCTTGAGCGGGACAAAAGCCTTGCGGAAATTCTCGAAAACAGCAAAGAAAAAGTCCAGTATTCGGATATCAAAGACCTGTCAAAATCTCCCGACCAATGGAATATCGAAAAAAAAGCATTCATCTTCGATAAAGAAAACAGAAAAATAGTGGAATTCGATTTTATTAAAAATGCCACTGAGCTCACCGCTATTATTGCCGATCAAAAGGACGTGCAGGAACTCAGCCGCTATAAAGCCGAACTACAGAAGCTGAAAAATTACCTCTACGATAAAATCGACCAATACCCGGAAATCGCCAAAGCAATTTCTAATGATATAAACATTGTCTCCAGGGAAATCGATTCTGTTACGAGAATATCTGTAGAAGATAAAAGAATGCACAATGGTAATTCCGATGTTCAGCTCAACGTCAATGATAGGGATCGCTATGAAGACGCTAACCGCAACCGGGAAAATGCAGAACAGCAGCAGGAAGAAAAACGAAGATTTAAAAGATAAGTCCTTTAAGAGCCACTGACGCTCTCTTAAAAAATATAAAACCTAACTCAAAAATGTAAACAATGGATCTATTTGAAAATTACCACCTACTTCCCGAAGAACTGCAGGCAGTCTTGGATAAGTGGCAGCAAAAAGAAGCAAATGTGGGACTTGATTACAAGGATTGTAAAGCTTTTCAGCAGGAGTGTGAAGCTGTCGGTTACACCTTCGACTATCAATTAGATGCACAGCCATTTGATTTGCGTCTCGTCAGTTCAGACAATCAACAATTAAATAATGTGATCGATCATCATAATACTGACAATATGATATCAACAAATGAAACGCAAGCAGCTGATCTTCCAAAAGGATGGAATTGGAATGATTACGATGATGGAAGCGGTTCCCTGAAAAGTCCGAATGGGAACAGCTTTTATGGTTATGATTTGCAAACCCAGGAATACCGATTACCGTACGGTAAAAACGAGTGGACAGGTATGAAGGTCTCTTTTGATACTTCACAAAGCCTAAGCGAATTTAAAAGCTTTGCGGAAAATGATCTGAAAGAAAAGGCCCTAGTCAACCTTCTTTCCCCGAAGCTTTCCGACCAAGAAATTAATGATCTGCTCGATCACAAAAATAATACAAAAGAGAAAAAATTTATACTGCAAGATCTGAATATCAACCAACACCAAAGGGAGAGCTACCTGGAAGAGAAAGAATTCGGAACAACAAGCGGAGACTACGCTTTAACTGAGCAACAATTAAGACAACTACCGGATTTCATTGATGGACACCAGCTATCTAAGAATGATAAATACGAGTTGGCTTATGGCCTACTTCAAAAACAGCAGTACGCAGAAGCTTACTCTGTATTGCCGGGAGGTGGAATTATCAAAATGTTCCTGGACGAAGAAGAGATGTCCGCATACAGGCCATTATCAATCAATGAAATAAAATATAACGATCAAAATTCAAACATTATGGAAACACAAAAAGATTTCGACCAGGTGCAGTACCTGAAAGACCAGCTGAAATATCTAGGTTTCGGCGAAAGCGAACAGCTTCACAAAGATCTCGAAAAAGGCATTAGATCCAGCAAAACGCAATTTGAACTAAAAACGTCCTCTGATAAGACATTGCCTGAAAATAAGGTAGGGTTTCTATTGCGATTTAACAAAACGGATAGCGGGGGTGTATTTTTCAATTCTTACCATGCAATCCTGGATAATGACAAAAATGAGACCATCCATCAGAAATTCCAGGTCAGCAAGGAGCATACATTCACTGCTAAGGAAGCCGTGAATCTTCTGGAAGGGCGCGCCGTTAAAATAGAATTTAAAAACCCGAAGACCGAACAGATGGAACCGGCGTTTGTCCAGTTAAATTTCGATGAGCCAAAAACCGATAACGGAAACTACTACTTCAAGAACTTCTATAAAAATTATGGGGTTGATACATCGAAGATCGTAGAGAAAGCAAATTTGATCTTCGATAAACCGGAATGGAAGGATAATGCTATAAAATCGTTGGAGAAAGGAAATATCGTCAAAGTAAAATTTCAGCAGGACGATAACGTCATAGAGGGAAAAGCAGTTCTGGACCCTCAGAACAGAAACCTTAAACTCTATGATAATGATATGAACAGGCTGAATACCAATAAACCTTTGGAGGGTTTGGAACAAGATAATAAGCACGAAAAAAATAACGTGAAAGAGCAGAGCATCAAACGATAACGAAATACCTGACCAATATCCGAAAGCGGCAGGTCTTATGGTCTGCCGCTTTTTTAAAATCAACACGATGAAAATAAAATTGACAATATTATCCTTTGCGATCATTCTATGCTTTAGCTCCTGCCACAAGGAAGTCAGATCCGAGAAAGGAGGAATTGATATCATTTCCAATGTCTATTTCGAAGCCTCCAGAGGCCTTGAAAGGATGCAGAGCTTCCACATTTCCAAAATGAGCTACTCAAACGATAACCTGATAGAGATCGTTCCCGACCGAACCTTTCCGGAAATGAGTAAGCAGATCTATTTTATCAAAGATTCTCTCTGCTATGCAATAGGCTACGAAAGAAAGACCACCATCTTTTCGGAGATTGTCTTAAAACAAAAGCCTTTGCTCGTGTGGGATAAGAAAGAGGGTGCTGTTTTCTCAAAAGAATGGATCCCGAATTACAGGAACAGAAGAAAATTATCTGACACCGTTTTGTTTGGAAAGCAATACAAACGCTTTGAAATTAATTCCCCCTGGAACTATACCCGGTTCTACATTTACCCCACCGACACCATCCTACCCTACTCATTATACCGGCACGCGGAACTTGATTATCACGGCCGTTTGGAACGCATCGACTCTTACAATAAGAAGAACGACATCTTTGTCACGCTTCAATTGATTCCGAGAAAAAACTGGGATCACATAGCTAGAGAATTATTTGAGTTTGATCATTTTGTAACACGCAGTAAAAATGAGTGAGTCTTTACAAATTAACGATGACCTCACTATCATTGAAGGAAGTAAAAATGAACTGGTACTTTTTGCAAAAAGTGAGGATGCTAAGTCGTTCCAAAAACTTTTGGAACTTAACGGGCAGTCCAATAGCAGAACCCTTGTTACCCTTAATACCGCTGTCAATGCGAAGAAATTCATTAACCGGTTCCAACATTTTGAAGGTAAGATCTTTTTGTGTCTTGAAGGAAACCGGACAGGCGATGCGGAAACGCTGAAGATCCTGATGGATCTTAAAGAAAAGAATATTAAAGACATCCGAAAAATGTACAAGATATCCGGCGATGGAAATAAAGATCTGACCGGATATCTTCACAACAAATTAAATCATCTTGACAAAAGCAGTAATTTAGTCACATCAAAAGAATCAGAAAATGCAGCCACTACAATTAGACCACAAGGAATATCCAACCCTCAGCACATGGGATCCGAATTTTCTGGAAGAGATCCTGGAAAACCTTTGCAGGACAGCCAATCCGAACAAAAAGGAGATTACGATAGAGGACAAATTATGGGCAGCCCAAATGCTGGAAATGGACCTTCAGGCTCAGAGCGGAGCGGTCTCACAGCCGGAGAACGAGGAAGAAGATCCACTAACGGAATACAATCGAAGCATGCTGAAGAAAAACCTTCCGTGGGCAGAATCCTATTCGGGCGAATTGCACCCAACACAGGAAGATCCGACGGACAAATACCCAAGATAAACACAAATTCTGCAAATGTTGCAGAACTACACGGTCTCATCTCAAAATATAATGGTCAGAAGCTGACCAACCAGCAAGTTGCAGAAGTTGTTTCTGCAGCTTGTTTTATTTCCGAAAGCAAAGAGGTTGTTTTTAAAGATGGCATTGCCATTACCAATGAATTGAAAGACATCTGCAATCAGTTCAAAAGCGGCGGTGTCGCAAAGGAAGGTCGTGGTATTCTTGACGAATATTACACCGATGGGAAGCTAATTGACGCCGTCCGAAACCTCATCAAGGAACCACTCAAAAACAGGAAGGAAATAAGCATTTTGGAACCTAGTGTGGGAACGGGCAACTTCTTGTATGCAGTCAAGGGACTTTCTTCTAAGACAAATCTATTTGCCTTTGAGATCAATAAGACCGCTGCGAAGATCGCGAAAATAATCCATCCCGAAGCAACTATCCATCTCCGTTCTTTTGAAACCGAATTTATCGACGAGAAGGGAAACAAAAAAGACTTCTCTCAACAGTATGATCTGGTTATCGGTAATCCTCCTTATGGGGAACATCGCGGTCTCTATAAAGGTTTGGGTGAGGAACCGAAACTTTCCAAATATGAAGATTATTTTGTTAAACGCAGCCTGGATGTCTTGAAAGACGACGGAATCCTGGCGATGGTCCTTCCCTCCGGCTGGCTAAACCGCCAGAAAGAGCTTGAAAATGCTGAACTGCTCAAAGCTTTCCGGTTACCAATGGGAGCATTTGCAGGAACACAGATCGGAACGGATATCATTATCCTGAAAAAGTCCTCGCAAACAATCAAGCATAATATCTCTGATCACTTCGAAAAGTTTCCTGAAAACGTTTTGGGTGAGATGCGTGAGAGATCGAATCGTTTTGGACGGGTGGAACTCTATGTCCACGGAGATCTGGATGAAGCATTACAGAGGCTGGAAAGACTTGAAACCAAAAAGCAAACTGAGAGGATCGGAGATCTTTTTGAAGACCTGCTTTTTGAGAATACCAAAGCCGAAGCAAAAATACAACAAACAGTTCTGCCCGAAAAAAGTGGTGATCCGGAGCACGGAACTGAAATTGATCTTTCAGAGGTTCAGGATAAACTCCAAACGGTCCTTTCCCAACTCAACGACATCAAATTCAAGTCACCGGCTATTTTAAAGGAGATTGAGAAATACACCAATCTGCAAACTCAGGTGACCAATAATCCTAACAACTTCAATAAGGATCAACTGTCTGAAATTATTGAAAAGACCGATAAAATACTTCAGGCTCAAAATAAAAGAAAGGAATCTGAATACGGCGTCCAGACCAAACCGCAAATCAAAAAAGGAATATTAAAATACCTGTTTTCCAAAACAGATGAAGTAATCAATACTTCGCTTCAGAATAGCTCTGATATCAGCCCGCAACAAATTGAAGCCTTTCGGGACACGGATTATGACGGAACGATTAATAACAGGGGCAAACACTATCCATTCGCCAACTTTATAAACGGCAGATGGGTACACGACTTTTATTATGCGGAAGGAAACATCTACGCCAAGTTGGAGCAGCTTGAAAGGGACTTTGCCGACAAACATTCCATAGGCGGGACGGAAGACCAGTACGAAAAACAAAAAGCATTACTACAGCGTGTTTTGCCGAGACCAAAATCTATTGATGAAATATCGATCAGTCCCAATCACGAGTTTGTCCATCGATTCGCATTGGGACAGGTGGAAAAAGAGCGGTACAACTATAATACAAAACTAAGCGAGGTCGTCACTGTTGACTATAACCTGGCAGAGAAATTCAAAGATTTTGTCGGAACTCTATCAAGTGATGCTTTTCAAGGTTCTTCAGCCTGGGAGGTCCGACAGTTTGTGGATAATGAGACCGTAACGGGAAGTGATAAGGAGCGAAATGCTTTAGTCCGGGACAGAAGAAAAGCTGCGGCCAATGATCTCTTTCAAAAATTTATCCGTGAAGAATTATCGGATGATCTTAGGGAACGGTTTGTTAAAGACTTTAACAGAAATTACAACAATATTCACGTTCCCGACTATTCCAGGTTTCCTTTATTTTCTAAGATCTATAAGAATTTCAAAGGACAGGAATTAAGATTAACCGAAGTTCAGAAAGCAGGAATCGGGCGTTTAACAACAAAGGGTGTCGGCTTACTGGCACACGAGGTTGGATTCGGAAAAACTTTATCCGGAATCCTCTCAATGCACGAAGCGATGGAACGGGCAAATTCCAAAAGACCGTTGATCGTGGTTCCCAACGACAGCATACTCAAGCAATGGGTCGAAACCATCTTTGAAACGATACCGGGTGCTAAGGTCAATGTATTAGGCAATCTCGGTAAAGATTATGACCTTTCAAAATTTGACAACAAGGACGGAGAAATTACCATCGTGACGTATGAGGGCTTCAACAACATAGGTTTCTCGGAAAGTATTACCCAGGATCTGGCCTCCAAGTTCTCTTATATTTCCGAAAGCGAACTACGCAGTGTGAACTCGATCAGCGAGAGGGACTTCCAGAGAGAATTGGAGAAGACCAGAGAGGTGGAGGGTAAAATGAAGCGCGGAAAGATCTACGATTGGGAGTATTTTGGTTTCGACCATATGACCTTTGATGAAGTACATAATGCCAATCATATTGTAGGTAAGGTCAGAATTGAGGACAGAAGATTTTCCTCGGACTTCAGAAGCCAGAATCAACAGACTTCTAAATTAGGTATCAATACGTGGATGGCTGCACAATATATTCAGGAGAAATACGACGGAAGAAATGTTACCCTACTTTCTGCAACGCCATTCACTAACAAACCGCTCGAATATTATTCCATCTTGTCCCTGATCGCCAATAAACGGCTTGAAGAATCGGGCTATTTCAATGTCAATACCTTCTTCGAAACCTTTATGGAAGCGGATACCGACATGGAGATCGATGCGAAAGGTGATGTGAAGTTCAAATCCAATGTACGTCGATTTAAAAACAATTCTTTGTTTCAGCAGCTTTTGTCTGAATTTATTGATATCAAAGGCGAAGAGGATAATCCAGAATTGATTCGTCCTAACAAGATCAACAAAGAATACAAGATCGAGCAGAATGACCTGACTCGCGAGCAATATGATCTATTGACCGAGAATTTCAGCGAAACGGAAAAAGGGGCGATTCTTACCCATATTCTGAATGCGAGATTAATTGCCATTTCTCCGTATTTGTCGCCTTATTACGAAGGGGAATTTCCAACAGTACAAGAATTTATCGAAAACTCACCGAAGCTGAAAGAAACCATGAACCTCATCCGGCAGAATAAAAATGACATTCCGGACGCCGGACAGATCATTTATTCTGAATTAGCAGTCTCGGAATTTCCAAGGATGAAAGAATATCTGATAACCAATATCGGTTACAATCCCGATGAAATAGGTATTATTACTGGCGCTACCTCCAAGGTTCAAAAGATATCCATTCAGAATGATTTTAATTCCGGAAAGATGAAGATCATCATCGGAAGTGAAGCGATCCAGGAGGGAATGAATCTCCAGGAAAACACTACGGATCTGTACCTACTTTCCCTACCCTACAACTTTACGACCTTGAGGCAAGTGGAAGGGCGCGCATGGAGACAGGGAAATAAGCACGAAAATTTCAGGGTCAACTTTATGCTGACCAATGATAGTATTGATGTGTTTATGCTGCAGAAATTGCAATCGAAACAGGCCAGATACATGGAAGCAATGAAAAAAGGTGCAGATGTACTGGACATCTCTGATATCAGTACGCAGGAACTTAAAACGTCTATCATTACGAATCCTGAAACAAGAGCAAATATTGAAATTGAATTGATGAAAAAGAAGATCGAAAGTGAGAAAAATAAGCATCTGGCTGATATTGCGTTCGTCCTTAGAAAACAGGAAGACTTTCTAAAAGTGAAGGAAATGGTAACCAAAGCTGAACAATCTTATAACAGAATCCTAGGCTACTGCCAAAATGAAGATGAGAATACCTATTACTGGAAAAATCAACTCCCTTCTTACCAGAAGACGATTGACCAGGCTAAAGCGGAAGTTCAAAAAACAATCGAACTCTTAGGTGAAAAAGGGGTTAATGTCGCGGAAATAGAAATTCAAACCAAAAACACGGAAGATACAATTGCTGAATTGGATAAAAAATTGGAGGAGCTTCCAGAGATTAAGACACATCTAATTCACCATTATAAGGAGGAGAAAGCGAAAATAGTGAAAAATAATAAAGAAGTTAATTTTGTAAACGACCGAGCTAACGAGAATAAAGCAATGTTTAAACTATTATTAGAAAAGCAATCCTTCAGTAAAATTCCTCTGGTTGAGATAAATTATCAACCAGAAATAAATATTCAAATTGAAGCAAAAAGAAAAAGGTAGAGAATATTCTTTAGCTCTAAAAAATGTAAATTTGAGGATAATAAAAACTATAATCAACAAATGTCCATTAAAAAATTCGCTCTTATAAAGTAAATTTTGAATATAATAATTATAGCGACATCTTTAATATTAGTAGCAATATCTGCTAGTGCTTTAATTATTATTCAAGTAAATCTCCGTAAGGAAAATTTTGATCCTAGTATAATCGGATTAAATAATTATTTAAAAGAATTTAGTGAATTTAAAGAGTTATTTGCCGCAACAATAACGCTAATCGTCGCTTATTTTGGGATCCTTAGATTAACTGCCGCTGAGTTAGCCAATAGAGAAAAGGTAAAACAGGACAGATTTAATGAGTGGAAAAATTTATTAGATATCCGAATTATTGAAGTCGAAAAAAACAACAAGTATTTTAAGAGACAATTTATTACCTTACGATGGAAGCTATTTGAAAGATTATATGATAACAAAATGGAAATAAATTCTCAAAAAGACTTAAATATAATCTTTAATGATGAGATGCGAAGCTCGGTACGATTTCTAGAAGAAATGAATGACAAATATTCTTCAAAAGGAGTTTATCCAAGCAAGGACTATAGCTATATATACGACGATTTTCAATTTATATTTTTAGGAATACTGGATAAATATTATAATGGTATAGAAGAGGACCTGAAAAATATTATTTTAAACTCTCTAAATCCAGAAAGAACCGTTGATTACGATTTATATACTTCAACATTTCGATAAAACTTGTTATTTGTTGCTTCTAATTTACATAACAAGTCCATTGGAATCAAAATAAAAAAATACTCAAATGCTTTAAAATTTAGATAAATATTTTTATTACGCAAAAACAATGCGCACGTCAGTAATTACTTTGCATCATGAAATTAACAGTTAGAGACTTACAACTATTAATAAACGACAAAAACAAAACAGCTTACAATTCAATGTATGATATAATTGTAGGTCAGTTCGAAAGCGCTTTGCATTACATTGACGTTGACAATCTTAATGAAGAAAGACAAAAGGTACTCGGAACCTGCGGGATTTATTTGAGTTCAATTGTTGAATTATTACATACACTGCGTGATTTAATGGATAAAGGTTATATCGAAAGTGCTGGCTCAATTGCTACTGCATGTTGGGAACGTATTTTAACACTGAGGAAGATTTTGATTGATCCAATTCGAAATGCTCAAATTCATACAGATCATGCGTTAACAAAAAAAGCTCCTTGGAGAGTTTACGATATGGTTTGTGATGTTTTAGAGAATGAACGTAGAAGTAAAAATATTACAACCAAACGTCCTTTCGAGGAAAAGAATTTTTATATGCAATATACTGTTTTAAGTAGTATTAAGCACGGAAACCCTTATACTATTTCCCACCTATATAGACCTGATTATAGCTCAGACAAAAAATTATTTAAGCTTAAATCAAATGATAGTTTAGAGGATAATGATTTAAAAATATATATTAAGATGCTAGTTATAGATAATGCTCTTGATGCACTTCTTGATTTCAGTAAAGAGTTTAGATCAAATTATAGTTTTTTAGAAGATTTGAGGCAAGAATTTGACCGCCTTATTGGTTACATTGAATTACAAATACCTTCCATAATGCTTACGAACCCAGAAGAAATGGGACAAGATTATTGGGATTATTTAATTGAATTAGAAAAGAGTCGTAAATTTTAAACAACATTTTGCAAATATAAAGGATGAAATTAGAAAATTTAATCAAGGCGGTTGCTGGTGGGCTCAAAATACTTCACATTTTGAGTCCTAACTGTAAGGAAATTAATTTAAAAGAAGTTAGTTTATTAAACGAGGATACACTTTGCTGTAGCTTTTATCCTATTTCACAAAAATCTAATGATATTAAGTTAGAGATTGCTACTATTATGGGATTTTTCAATGGCTTTTTTAAAGATACTTCTTATGAAAATATTAATTTCAATTATTATGCGGTTCGAGCATATGATACGAACAATGTGGAAATACTGAACGCTCTATCAACTAAATCAGCTGCAGAATATATAGGAAAAGGAAGATCAATCGAGTGGTTAAAATTAACCCTTTTTCAAGAGAATACCGAAGACTATCGTCTATCCCAAGCAAAGCAAATTATTTCTGAAATTGAGAATGGTCTTAGAGAGATCGTAAAAATCAAACTAAAAAGCAAGTTTGGAGATGAGTGGTGGGATATTGGTCTTAACAATAAATTGGGAGCAGAAGTAAAAGAAATGTATTTTAAGCAATTTGATATTGACTGTGGTAATGGTGATATTTTAATATCCTACACATTTACTTTACAATTAAAAAAAATCATCTTAACCCACTTTAATTTGTTCAAATCTTATTTTCAAACCCAAACTAATTTTGAAGGTTTAATGGATGATTTAAATAGATTGAGACGAGAAGAAGCACATAACAGATCTATTTCAGATCTAGATTTGGAAAACCTCAGGGATCTACACGAAAAACTATTATCTAAAGTTTTAATCGATGTACCATCTTTTCAATCAGTTTTTCTAACTGAAAATTGGAGAATAAAAATAAAAAGAATTTTTACTGAAAGACAATATAAATCGGTTCACAGTGAATTCGAAGTAAATAATGAATCTAATCTTGAAAAGAAGCTTTTTAAAATTAAAGAAAACCTAAACTCTTTAATCTCATATTTAAATGATACAGTAATAAAATTACGCTCAATTACTGTACCTGTGCATAAAAAAGATCTTCATAATGAATTAATATTCTGTTATGAGAGACAGAAAAATCTCCAAGAATCATTGTTAGAGCAAACATTAACGCTTAATAATGAAAAGATAAATTCGATTGTTAATGAAATTCGATTGCACGAGATTAAAATGAATGAACTTTCTTCAAAAATTCTATTAAGCGAGAGCTAAGAAAATTGTATCGTGAAAATCTGTTGACTTTTCTCTATTTATAAAAAGAAGTTAATTATAGTGAATTACAAATAAATTGTAGTAATCACTACTCGGTATTACAATTGTCAAAATTAAGATGATTTTTTATATGATAAGATATTAATTAATTCACTTATCTGATTTCTCAATTGACCATTTGTGATAAGAACACAGATTGCCTTCGTGTGCTTCGTACAAATCTAGGGGTGTTGCGCAAACTGAGCAACGAGCTGATTCTTGCTTGTAACCGCAGCGTAAACAACATTCTTCGGAATAAATATAGGTTGCTAAACCACATTCAGGACATTCATCATAAGGATGATCTCCTCCATCGGTAACAGCTATATAAGCATCGGCCTTTAGTTGTTCATGAATACATTCTTCAATGACTTCTTCAAAATCAAATTCATTCTGGCATTTTTTACAAGTCAATGTCATTTTTGAGGCGGGCTGGTATTCTTTTTCACATGATGCATAAATAAGATCAGACGAACAAGTTGGACATCTAAGATACTCGATAGCAGAAATAAGGGTAGGAAATGCCCAATCTACCTCAGCAAGAGATTCTACGCTACCATTTTTTTCTCTTTCATAAATATCGTCTGCTTCTAAAAAAACGCTCCAAGAATCAATACCAAAGAGTTCAATTGGATTTTCGTTTAGATGGTTTTTACAGAAATCGTTTATTATTTTAAAAGATTTTGAAACAATTTCATTAATTACCGATGGCGGTTTTTCTGTATAATAATGTTCAATAGTATTTCGAAGTTTACCGATCTCGTTGAGAACCGCCCAATCTACTTTTACACCTAATGAACTAAACCTTTCTTATATCTGCGCAACATCGACTGTTTTATCACCTTTGCCTTTAAATAATAAACCATTGTCGGAATTTAAAACGGGCCTTATATCCTTTTTAATTAAAACCTCATCACTATTTTCAGGGGACATTCTGCGAAGTTTCTCCTTAAATAAAAGAAGTATTCCTGCAAAAATATTTCTTAACGCAGATTGTGCCCGCCTTGGATCATCATTCATATAGTCTTCAAGACCTATTTGGATTGCCTCAACGGCATTATTAAGAATTTTCATTGGAGAAAATTTTATTCTTTAGTAACAATTGATAATAGTGCTAAATACCAAAAGACAATATTTTGTTAACTTCCTCTAAAGCAACGTTTACATCATTTATCTGCGATTTGCTTAAATAAAATTGATAATCCATACGCTCAATAAAGGCATGCATATACCGGACATCCTTAATTATTTCGTAATTTTCTTTAATAAATTTCAAAATCGCATGCTTGACAAGTTTCAGATTGCTTTCACTTGCTAGTGCCAAATTCACGAGCACTTCGGCTATAGTTGACGCAAGTCTGTTGAATTCATCATTTTCCTCTTTTATTCTACCTATTCTATAAAGCTGCATTAATTGCGGCAAAAACGAAGGGTCGGTTATTTCGATAAGAGAAGATATTTCAAAAATGTAGTCAAAATCTTTACTACCACTATTGGCAATTAAAAAATCCAGATAAAATGTAGTCCCTTGGGAATCTCCAGCCTTGGTAAGAAAATGAGAAGCAATGAACTTTTGATAATCATCTTCATTTTTATTAAGCATAATTTCCCTGAGCAAATTGATAATTCTTTCCCGGGGTGCCTCATTTTCAAATAAAATTTGTATTAATTTCCACCTAAAAGGTTCCGCTTTTACTCTATCCAAAAGATTCAGAAGCATTGTCGTATCTTTTATTTTCGTTTGATAAACTTCCAAGACTTGACTCCTATAGTAATCAGGTCTTTCCGGATTTGCCAATTCGTTATCAATAAACCGGTAAGCCTCTTTAAGTTTATTATTCAACGCATAAATAGCATTGTTAACCCAAGCAATATCATAATCAATGCCTGCCTGCAAATTAGAAACTATTCTCTTATGTATATTTTCCGTACCAACTTGCTTTTCAATAACAGTGAAATCCAGAGAGTTCTGTGAATTGTTTGCAGGATCATCAAATGTTGTAAAATCAAGAATTTTTTCAGTTTCGAGGGAAAGATCAAATTTCTCTATATAAAACCAAAGTGTTTGGGTAAGTATATCAAATTTAATCTTGTTCCTATCGGTCTCATTAATTCTTACTGCATTTTTTATGTTTGTATTAGATGCTCTTTCCGTAACCCATATTTGTAATTTATGTTTATGCTCGGGAGTAATTTGAATAGAATTTTGTTGACTTAATTTCTCTTTTAGTGATCTAAATAAATAATCTTTCAGCATTTGTATGTCATCAGTATATTTCAAAAAATTATCAAGAGTGAGCTGTCTTCTTTGCCGCAGAAATAAAGTTAATAAATCAAAAGCAGCATCTCCCATTTCTGCCTTTTCAGTAAAGTCATATTTTTTGTAACTATAAAGAGTACTCCAATCAAGCTCATTGATGCCATTTCTTTCAAAAAAGCTGCTAATTTCTTTTCTTACATTTTCTGGCTCAAAGTATAACGAGAGATTCTGTCGATCATGAGCCAATTTCAGTTCTTTGTAATCAATTTCTTTTATATTGTCAAGAATGTCAGAGTTTTCTTTAATTTGATTCTCTAAATATTGTACATTTTTGTGCTCCGCTTCATTACTATAGAACTTTACACTTTTGTAAAAATCGTAGAGCTCCTTATTATTCAAATGGTGTGAAGTATAGTCATTTATAAGACTATCTGTCACATCTTTATCAAGTAATCTTACATATAATTGAGATTTCTGATAATTTAATAAACTATTGTTATTATATAATTCTTTGTAAGCTCTAAGTTTAGTGCCAGTCTTCTCAAAAAATTCTACAATTGCACTCGTCGCTTTCAAATCGTTTGTTTGTCCGTAATTTATATAGATATCAAACATCAAATTATACAACTCCGGATATTCTTGATAAGCATTAGCACAATCCACAACAATTTTACTTAAAAGACGATAATGATAATCATAAAAGTACCATGATTTTGCGGAGTTGTCCCTCAATAAACTAAGTAATTTTTTCAGGCTATTTATTGTAAGATCGGCATCAAGCAGCTTGACAAGTTCACTGTATTCATCTAATAACATCGTCTGTTCTCTATCATCTCCCTTGTCGGGAATACTGATGCCTTCGATTAAGTAATCAATGTAAATATTTTCCAGATTTGCTGATCGGATCATCTTATAAATAGATGCCCTTATATATTGATTTTTGCGAGTTGCGAAAAGAGACATCAGAAATTCCAAAACTTCGGCACTACCAAGTACAAGATTTGTCAACGTGTTCACTGCAGCATTAATGATATGTGGATTATCTTCATTTTCAGAAATAAAATCAAGCAGAACATTTTCTGTAACTCTTTTTTGTTGGCTATTGAGCTTCTGATGTTTGATAAGATCCATAGCATTCAATCTGGCTTGGATAGAATTTGTTTTATCCGACAGCTCGTCCAGTAAGAATTTGCTGGCAATGTCAGCATCGGGAAACCTTGAAAGCTCATGTCGTGTAAACTTATTCGAATCAATCCAAACATCGAGCTTTTTATAGTGTTCAAAGATATTCTTGAATATCTTGAACCTCGTTTTTGAATCCACTTTATCAGGTTCTATTTTTACCAAAATTTCAGGCTCAACAGCCAGCATCCACTTAATCAGAATATCTCTTCGTTGACTATCAATAATGCCCATCAAAAAAAATAGCGTATTTACCCAGCTGGGTCTAACGCGTTTTTCATCAAAAGAGATACTTTTCTTTATCTGTTCAACATCCATTTCTTCCAAAACGCTTGCAGCAAGAAATTCTTGGATATTATTATGCTCAAATCCCCAATATGAAGGATCTGTCTCGTCATTCTTGAAAGCTGTTGAAAATCTTAACAATTCAATATCATCAGGATTTGGCAGTACTTTCTGAAGGTCATTTGAAGATATATGGTTTATACCCATGTATTCCATAGTCAGCGCCACTTTCTTAAGTAACCTCATGACATATTCCTTTTTATCTCTTAAAGGTTTGGTAATGGTAAAGTGCTTTTTATCAAAATCAAAACGCTCTTCTATAAAATCATTTAGTAGCTCTACTTTACTGATATTAAGATTGCCCTTATATTTGTATTTTCGCAGTAGCAACTGAAGAAAGAACGGTTGTGAGACAAGATCTCTAAAGCCATTCTGTTCTACTTTGTGGAGAAAAGTTTGCGCATTAACCGAATAATGTGTCCTTACAAAATTTTCTATCTTTCCCGAATCAATATCATCTATGAAGTAAACCGAAAAATCCGAAAGTGTTCCTGGCGAAGTTGCAGTAGGAAGTTCATAGAAATTTGTCCGACAAGAAATAACAGATTTAATCTCCGGATGCCTCGCAAAAAAAGTTGAGATTTTTCTGACAGCTGTATTGAAATTAGACGGTTGTACTTCATCAAGACCATCTAGAATTACAAGGCAGGTACTTTCTGGTATCTTTTCCCAACCTACTGGTAGAAAGTCTTCAAGATTTTCATCGACGTAAGTATTCATCTTTTGGAAGACAGGGACAAAAATCGAATCTTCCTTCGTATAGTATTTTGCAAGATTTGAAAGTTCAGTGGATTTTCCAGATCCAGCGTTACCCAATAAGACTATTCTGCTTTGCTTTTCAACGACTTTCTGAAGATCTTCTCCGTGTTGTTCTATTGCAAACAAATTGCTGATATCTTTGTTATGATCAAATTGGCTGACGGTCCGCCTAATAGCATTCTCCAATACCAAAGCATGCTCCGTAAAACTTTCTATGTAAATATTGCTAAGATCAGTTTTGACGTATTTGATGTCTAATAAAAAATCTTCTTTTTCTGCTTTAATTTTATTGTTTCTTATACCAAAAACAAAGTCATTCAATATTGAGTAAATTCTAAAAGGGAACTCTTCAGAGTTTGGAATGGTATTGTACCATCCCGCTTGAATATCTTCTTTAAAATTTTCAATCTTTAATAGCGATTCTACTTCTTCCTTCCCTCTTGTTGCCCTAGGCTCTTTAAAGAAAAAATAGATCTTAATATTAGCTCCCGCCAAAAAATTTGTCTTGGCAATGGAGAACTCTTCCTCTGTCCCTGATTCATAAGGCTTTCCTGTTAGCGGATCAGATCCTCCACTCGGGGACCCAAATCGCATCCACAGCAATCCAATATAGATATCATAATCTTTAAATCTAACATTAATGTCTTCTTGTGGCCTTCCACCCCATGCACCAACAATATCTTTGAAATCAAGTACTTCAAAGTGTACGTTAACATTATTTCTTTGGAGATCTTGACTAAGCGATTTACATGCTTTCTTGATAATATCCTTTTCAGGAGTTACATCTCCAGGGCATGACACAAATACCCTTACCTGCTCAACATTGGTCATTAATAAATTAGATTTGATTATCAGCCTCTCTCTCTTCGTTATTATTATAAGGATGGAAGTCTTTTATGCTTCCATCCGGCTCTATTTGAAGCCGATAGTAAGTTCCATCAACATAAATAGCTCTTTGCATCATTCTTAAATATGGTCTTTCAGGATTTTGGCGAAAGAATTCTTGTATATTCTGTCTTTCCTGATTTACAACCATTTTAAGAACATGCAATATATCTTCGTATTTATATTGGAACACAGTCTTCCCACGAAATCTATCTCCTATCTGAGTTTCACTTGTGTGCCTTGCATATATATGTACAAAGCGGTCAAATGACAAATAGATTGGAATCTCCCCAAACGTAATGATTTCTTCATCAAACTTATAGCAAGCTTTTTTCAATTCTTCCAATTCAGCCCCATAATGATTAGCAATTTCCTTTATTTTCTCGTGTGACTTCTGAATTTCTAAATCGATAACTTTTTTCTTATTTAATCTTTTATCGACACTCAATTTTACAAATTCACTTGCTTCGGGCTCCGTCATCGTCATTTCCTGAAGTTTTGTTTCGAGTTCGATTAATCTGACCTCATCCTTAAAATTTTGATCGGTTGTTTGTAAAAATTCTTGATAATCGTCTGCCTGTATATCAATGTTAAAATGCGTTCTAAATGCCCAATATTCTGCTTTTTGCTTAGGTGTTAATCTAGTTCCCTTTTTATAGAGAGAATTTAAAAATCCGAACCTTACTCTATTTAATTCCTCCCATCCACTAAATGAAGGGCCTTTAATTTGAATTTGATTTTCAATGTTCTTTTTTTCGGTGATGCTAAATCTATTCTCTCTAGTTCTATCAAAAAATGACACCAGATTTATACTACTGGCCCTGATTCCTTCCTGATCTAAAAAGATCACATCTTCTTCAGATAAATTTTCGAGTTCGGAAGGAATAAATTTAATTTTTCTATCGTTGCGGGGCATTGGGACAGTATCTCGGATTTTTTCACAATCTTCTCGTTCATGTAGTGTGTAGTGAAAAACGCCCATTAGCTCACTTCCAAATTTTTTAAATTCGTCAGAATTGCGGTCAAAACGTAGTATGACAAAGGTGTCGTATTGTCCGAAATCGAAGTAGATTTCTTCGTAAGAAAAATTCATATTATTTAGATTATTAGTAAGCTAAATATACGCAAATAATATTTTATCAATTAAAAATTTACTGAAGTATTCTTGCAGGTTTGTTAGAGTCTAAAAATGTCAGTCGCTAATAAATTATTCCGCTTTCAATTTTATAAATTGGTTTCTACAAATTATTCTAATTTTTGTACTTGTCTTTTATTAGCCAAAACAGTTTTCAAAAGTGACATATCCTCACTCACTTTCTTATCTAAAATCTTAGCATAATGCTGAGTGATTTTTTATATTTTAATGCCCAAGCATTTTGCTAACACTTTCAATTGGTACACTATTAGCCAAAGTAACTGTTTTAGCAAAAGTATGACGAGCAATATGATAGGTTAATTCTTTATCAATTTCGTAGAGATCTGCAATCTCCTTAAGATACGCATTCATTTTCTGATTGCTTAAAACCGGTAGTAATTTCCCACTGTTTATGCATAAAGGATGATGCTTATACATCTCAATAATTTTCTCTGCAGATGGAAGTAAAGGAATGTTGGAAGCAGTTTTACTAACTTATCATAAACCTTTGTTCCCAATAATCATCTTTATTTAACTTAGATTTTATATCATCCCATCTGCAGGTAGGTTTATTACTAGAAATTATCATTTCTTTTGTATATAAAAAACTTAAATAAGAAATAGTAAGGATGCTCTTAATGTCAATCTTACAACATTTCACTGATTCTTCAATAAAAATTTAGAATCTGTAGAGTTTTTCAATTTATCACTTTATAAAATGACAATTGTTTAAATTTTACTTAATCATTTATATTTTAAAAAGAATCCGTGATGAGAAAACATTAGTCAGAACAAATACATCCCGGAGAAAGGAAGTAGTAGCAATTTTTAACAGTTGGAATAAATATTTACAATCATGTTCAAATCTAATATCTTAAAAAAAGCAGGAATTCGTATTTTAACCATCTTAATTAAAATCACTATCCTCAAGTTTACATCTTAAAACCGCCATATCATCACTTACTTTCTTATCCAGAATCTTCGCATAATGCTGTGTCGTTTTTATATTCGTATGACCGAGCATTTTACTCACACTTTCAATAGGAACACCGTTTGACAAAGTAACAGTAGTAGCAAATGTGTGTCTTGCAATATGGAATGTTAAATCCTTATTGATACCACAGACGCTCGCAATTTCTTTGAGGTAAGAATTCATTTTCTGATTGCTTAGAACAGGAAACAAAACATCTGAATTGATACATTGCGGATGGTTCTCATATTTTAAGACCATTTCCTGAGCTAAAGGCAGTAGCGGAACTCTCGTTGAAGTATTGGTCTTTTGACGATGGGTAAAAATCCATTGGTCGCCATCAACGCCGATATTGATGTTAGATTTTGACAGTTGCTTTACATCCACATAGGCCAGACCTGTGTAGCAGCTAAACAGAAAGATATCGCGAACCTGATTCAGTCGATCTGATGCAAATTCCTTTTCATAGATCATCTGAATTTCGTCCTTGGTAAGATAGGGACGTTCCACAGCCTTTATTTTTGCTTTATAGCCCAGAAAAGGGTCTTTACTGATCCAACCGTGCGCCATACATAGTCGGATGATCTTTTTGAAATTCTTGAGATACTTTACGGCCGTATTGTTTCCACATTTACGGACACTGCGGAGCCAGAAATCATAATCACTGATAAAACCGTGATCGATTTGCGTGATATCAATATCAGAAACTTTGTATTTCCAAGTGATGAATTCCTGCGTATGCTTTAAAGAAGTTTTATAACGCTCCAATGTTCCCGGGGCAAAATCCTGACCGACCAAAGCTTCCACTTTGTCATTATGCTCCTGGAATATCGGAATAAGCATTCTTTGCTCAATATCAGTTCCAAGCAGTTTAGATTTTAAACTCTCTGCCGTTACAAAGTTTTCTTCTTTCAGCATCAGATAGTGGAAATCATAAACTTTCTGTTCCAAAGTTTTAAGATAGAGATTAAGTGTTTTGGCTTCTTGCGAATTACCCAATGCCTTGTGTGCTTTAACATCCCATTTCTTTGGATCGATATACCTTTTAGCAGCAATGTCTGCTGCCTTGCCATCTATAGTGATTCTTAAATAGATGGGAGCGGTTCCGTTTGTTCTGATCTTATTCTTTTTGATAAAAAATAGCAGGTTGAATGTTTTGTTCATTGTGTGATAACTTTAATGGTTTAATAATTTACTTTTTGTTACCACTTTTTGCAAGATGTACAATCGTTAGACTGCCTATTGGTCGGGCTTTCCTTGATTTTTCGTGACCCATTTTTGTGATTTTTTGAATGGGACACGAAATAGGACATATAAATCGTGACCTATTTTGATTTTTTTTGATACAGAGCAAAAACAAAAAAAGCTGTAAACATTGATGTTTACAGCTTTTTAGCTTATTTTGGTTTCCCAACTGGCGGAGAGTGAGGGATTCGAACCCCCGGACCTGTTACAGTCAACAGTTTTCAAGACTGCCGCAATCGACCACTCTGCCAACTCTCCAGAAACTCCGATTATATCGTCGTTTTCAGTGGTGCAAATATAGAATGTTTTTGTATACTGCCAAAATATTTCAGAAAGAAATTTTAACAAAACTTAATAATCTTCTATAAATCAGATAAATTATTTTTCTAATTTAAATAGTTGACATTAAACAATAGGCTTTAGGACACAAATAAAAAACGCATTTCAAAAAAAATGCGTTTAAATGTATTAAAAAATTGAATAATTAATGTAATTCCGCAAGGTATTTTTCTGCATCCATAGCCGCCATACATCCACTTCCTGCTGCTGTAATCGCCTGCCTGTAAATATGAT
This sequence comes from Chryseobacterium sp. PET-29, assembly GCF_025736815.1. Classification (NCBI taxonomy): domain Bacteria; kingdom Pseudomonadati; phylum Bacteroidota; class Flavobacteriia; order Flavobacteriales; family Weeksellaceae; genus Chryseobacterium; species Chryseobacterium sp. PET-29. Next base: position 1,625,475 of record NZ_CP107053.1, read on the forward strand.
CCTGAACATCACCTGCTGCAAAAACTCCCGGAAGATTGGTTCTTGCCGATCCTTTTTCGGTTAGAATATATCCGTTTTCATCCAGATCAACCTGCCCTACAAAAATATCTGTATTAGGTTTATGACCAATTGCGATAAAAATTCCATCAACGTCAATGGTAGAAGTTTCCTGAGTCTGGTTATTGATAACTACGGCTCTTTCCACCAGGTTATTTTCACCCTCAATGGCAATCAGTTCATGATGAAATTTTACTTCAATATTAGGCGTGTTGTGTACTCTGTGAATCATAGCTTTGGATGCTCTGAAAACATCTTTTCTCACAAGCATGGTTACTTTTTTACAAAGTTTGGCAAGATAGGTAGCTTCTTCAGCAGCCGTATCTCCTGCTCCCACCACCACTACATCTTTTCCTTTATAGAAAAAACCATCGCAGGTTGCACATGCGGAAACACCTCCTCCTGCATATTTTTTCTCATCTTCCAGCCCAAGATATTTTGCTGTTGCCCCGGTTGAAATAATTACTGTTCTGGCAAAAATTTCTTTATTGCCTGCATATAATTTATGAACTCCGCCAACTTCTTTGGAAAATTCAACCTTTGTGATCATTTCATAATGCACTTTTGTGTCGAATCTTTCTGCCTGCTTTTGCAAATCCATCATCATTTCAGGACCTGTAATTCCCGCCGGATACCCCGGAAAGTTATCAACCTCCGTAGTTGTGGTTAATTGTCCGCCCGGCTCCAAACCTGTGTACAATTCAGGTTTCAAATCTGCTCTTGCGGCATAAATTGCTGCGGTAAAGCCTGAAGGTCCGGATCCAACGATCACACAATCTAAAATGTTTTGCTCCATAATTTGCTTTTCAAAAGATTTTAAAATTTACGTCCGCTAAGTTCGTAATTTTTAATATTTATTTAAAGTTATTTTAATGATACTTGTCAATATCTAATATGTTGAATTTCGATATTAGTTATTCGATATTGGTTGTCAGTTGATGGTGAAATTTAGGTCAATCAACCAACAACAACTAACAATCGACCAATCACAATTTCATTTTAATTTTATCTACGTTAATGATTTTGTAAACCAACTCTTTAATAAGCTCTGCCTCACTCATATTGACGGCTCCCAAACCTTTTCCTTTCATATCGAATTCCCTTAAAATAGAGATGACCCGCGTCGCATGTTTTAAAGGATATAATCTTGCAGATTCTGCATAATCTTTAATAAAATAAGGATTCACGCCCATCTGTGAGGCAATCGCCTGTGGGGATTGACCTGCCATGGTATTGTAAATAATGACATTTGAAAAGTAATTGTACAAGCTTGCCAACATCATTACAAAAGGATTGTTTTTAGGATTTTTACCCATAAAATGGGCAATTTTAAAAGCTGCATTGGCATTTTTAGTTCCTAAAGCCTTCTGCAGTTCAAAAACATTGTATTCTTTACTGATCCCGATATGATCTTCCACTATTTTTCCGTCAAGCGCTTCACCAGGCTTAAGGATAATTTTTAATTTGTTCAGCTCATTGGCGATTCTGGAGAGGTCATTGCCCAAATATTCTGCAAGAAGATGAGAAATATTCGGGGCAGTTTTGATGTTCAGCCTGATGCACTCATCGGAGATCCATTTCGGAAGATTGTTTTCCTTTACCGATTCGCTAAGAATTAAAGCATTGGCTTTGTCGAGAGCTTTGGTAGCTTTTTTACGGCTGTCCAGTTTTTTATGTTTATGCGCAAAAACCAGCACTGTGGAAGGAACTGGATTGGCAACATAAGCTTCCAGAATTCTGTTTTCTTCTTCATTGAATTTTAAGTCCTGTGCTTCTTTTACAATGATTACCTGCTTATCGCCCATCATCGGAAATTGTCTTGCCAGGGAAAGAATTTCCTGGTAAGAAGTATCTTTTCCGTACACAACGGTTTGGTTGAATGCTTTTTCATCTTCCTCCAGAAAGTCGTGCTCAAGTGCTTTTACTGCAAGATCTATAAAGTAAGGCTCTTCTCCATGGAAAAAATAAATCGGTAAAACTTCTTTATTTTTAATATTTTTGAGGATTAAATCTAATTCTTTCATCTTATAAATGGAACTTCCAAAACTGAATTTTCAGGAAACTTTTGATTTTAAATTCAAGAAAGACAAAGATAAGTTTTTTATTTATGATCTGGTTCGTAAAACTTACCTTTTGCTCACTCCTGAAGAATGGGTACGACAACACTGGATTCATCATTATCTTACGGTAAAGTCCTACTCTGTTTCTGCTTTAATTACAGAAAAAAAAATTGTTTTAAATGGTTTAACAAAAAGAATTGATCTTTTAATCACTGAAAAGACAGAGCCGAAAATTTTAATTGAATGCAAAGCGCCGCAAATTAAACTTACTGAAAAGACTTTTGAGCAGACGGCAAGATACAATTCTATAATCGGAGCGAAAGAGATTGTTTTAACGAACGGGCTGCAGCATATTCATGCGTTTTACGAGAATGGCGAATATCATTTTTATAAGCCGGATTGAAGATTTATAGGTTCAGGTTGAGGCTAAAATTGAGTTTAAGTCTGTTTTTTGAGTTATTTTTAGTAATTTAGATAGGATATCTTTGATGGTATTGGAATGGAAACAGAAGTATGATGCAGGGTTTCCTAGCCCGGATTGAGCGGCATGTCTGAGCTCTTTTTATTTTCGGCGGCGGCTTCGCCGCGTCGCCGAAAATAAAAAAGCGAGTAGCGAAAGCCGGAAAAGCTTAAAATAAAAATAAACACTGATTTTCGAGGTAATCCAATAACTCTAACAAAATTAAATTACAAAATATGATACGCACACTTTTATTATCAGCATTCCTGATGGGTTCGGGAACTTTTTTCAGTCAGAATTTAAAGCCTGTGGCCTACAAGGACGGTTCGCAAAAACTAAACGGTTTAATCACCTCAAATGCCGGAAAAAAACTTCCCGGAGTTTTAGTCTTACCGGCGTGGAAAGGTATTGACGATGAAGCAAAAAATGCCGCTGCAGATTTGGAAAAACAAGGGTATATTGCTTTTGTTGCAGATATTTATGGTGAAGGAAACATTCCTGCAGATAATGAGTCGGCAGCAAAAACATCGGGATATTATAAGAAAAATTATGAGGCTTACCAGAAAAGGATTTTACTGGCACTGGAAGAACTAAAGAAAAACGGAGCTGTTCCTGAAAAAATTGCTGTAATAGGTTATTGTTTTGGGGGTACAGGTGCTCTGGAGTCTGCGAGAGGAAGTTTTCCTGTGGCGGGTGTAGTTTCGATCCATGGAAGTATCGGGAAAGACCAGACAAGAAAAAACGGACCGATTTCTACAAAAATCCTGGTTGAAAATCCTGCAGATGACAAAAGTGTAACGCCGGAAGATTATAACAATCTTATCAAGGAAATGAATGAAGGAAATGCCGACTGGCAGATCATCACCTATGCGCATTCAAAACATACATTTACCGATCCAAAATCTCCGGATTACAATCCTGTTATGGCAAAAAGAGCATGGAATCATACTCTGATGTTTTTAAAAGAAATCCTGAAATAATCTAACAGTGTAACAATTACTTATTGTTACACTGCTAAATTTTAAATTAATTTTTCTGCTCGAGCTCTATTTTGATATGCTTTTGGAGAATATTTGGTAAGAGAACCTGTAGCCGCATCAATTCCTACACCAATAGCTCCACCTAAAAGAATATTGACCAATGTCACCGGATTAAAGGTTTTGGTAAGCTTAACCTCCTTAGTATTAAATCCTTCTTTTTCAAAAGTTACCATTTGTTTGCTTAAGGATCTCGGAATCTCAGCGGTACATGGAGTTTTACACTTTTCAAGTCCTTTATGAAATACTTTGGCACCTTCCGGAGTCGAATTAAAAGTGATCTTATCTTTTGTTCCTGTAAGAATACTTGCGCATGAAGTTACAGAAAGGGCGATTCCCGCTAAAAGGGCTACTGACAGTTTGTTTTTCATAGTTAGTTTTATCTTTCGTAAAAATTTGCGCGAACTTACGAATAATCTGTCACCGGTCAAAAAAACAACTATATATCGAGTCAGTTTAATATCATTATAAATTATATTTTTGACTGTTACACTGTTACATTATTAAATTGGTACATTATGCAATTTTAATCTACTCCTTCCTCTTCCCGATGTACCGATTCCATAGAAAATGCAGGGAGACAAATTGAAATATATTCACACTCCTGTTCAAAAGGATTGCTGTAGCGGATTCTGGCGCCTTTTTCGATCATGATGCTTTGCCCTTTCTCCAGGATGACTGTTTCACCGTCAATTTCAAACTGTTTTTTCCCCGAAATAATAAGGGTAAATTCATCAAATTCCGGTGTCTGGTGCGGCTCGCTCCATCCCGGCGGAGCTATCATGTGGGCAATTGAAAGGTCTGAGTTTCCGGTGGAATTTCCCCAATGTTCTTCAATCAGTTTTCCATCGGTCGTCGGAACCACGAATGGTGTCTGTTGGATTTTAAATTTTTTCATATTTTTCTCTTTTGATTTGGTATAAAATGTTGATTCTCGAAGGTTCTCCGAAATAAGCAATTTCCTCTTCACCTCTCTCTTCCGCACCCAGCTTTTCCATAGCTTTCCTGGAACGAATATTATCTTTTCCGACATGGAAATACACCGTATCAACAAACTGAAAGATATAATGCAGCATTATTTTTTTGATTTGAGAATTAATCCCTTTCCCCCAGAATTTTGTTCCATAAAAAGTGTAACCTATGAAAATGCTGTTATCATGTTGGTTATAATCATAAAAACGGGTACTTCCCAGTATTTCGTCAGAAGATTTTCCGGTGATTTTAAAGGCTCCGCCACTTTTCATAGCTCCTTCAAAGAAAGTACTGAAAACATCTTTACGATACCGGTCTTTATTCGGATGCTGGCTCCAGACCTCCGGATCGGAAGCGACGTGATATAAAGACTCAAAATCCCCTTGCAGCAAGGGGATTAACTGATATTTTTCATTTTCTAAAACCGGTTGAATAGAAAATTTCATTGCTTATTTTTTATTGATGCTGAACTGCAATTAACTCTTTGTTTTAGCAGCATCTGCTTCGATTTTTTTAATTTCTCTAAGTTTATCGGCAATTTTATTGACAGCATCCGGCTTGGAAGGTTTTACCGGAACTTCAGCCTGCAGATCGTCCCATTTTAGCACAAGATTAGCAGCATTTTCGTCGGTAGGATTCAGGGTAATTTCAAACCACTCCTGTTTATCAGCCAGCTTGTTCACCGGAACGGTAACATCTACTACATCCTGTTTCGGATCATAGGTATAAGCACCCCACTGCTGGAAGTCTTTATTGAGTATTACTTTCCATTCTTTTTCTGTAGGAACGATGAATAAGCCATACGTTCCTGCCTGAACAATCTTACCTCCGAAATTCACCGACTGTCCGAAAGTAATTTTCGTAGAAGAGTTGGCTCCCGCTCTCCAAACCTGTCCGTAAGGTACTAATTCTCCGAAGATCTTACGTCCTTTCACGCCCGGTCTTCCATAGTCAACCGTTATTTTAGACATTGAGAACTGCTGCTCTACTTTCTGACGCGGGCTTGCCGCCGGTACCGAATAATCCTGTGCAAAACTGAAAGCCGAAACTGATATACAAATGGCAAATAGTAATTTTTTCACTTTTAAAATTTTGTTTAAAAATACAAAATCGGGATCAGAAAAGTATTTGTTCGGGATGCTAAAATTTTGTTAAAGATTGTCGTTTCTCACTTGTCTTTTGGAAATTAGTATCTGATTCGTGCAATAAAAATTTTATATATTTGTTAAAAACAAAGAGATGGAATCTGTTACATTAAAAAATATTCAGCAGTTACTAAAAGATGCTCCGGAAAGCGTTCTGGAAAAAGTTTTAGACTATATTGAAGCAATTCTTAAAGATGAAAGCAATACTTTTACACTTTCTGAAGAACAAAAAGAAAGCCTTCAAAAAATAAAAAAAAGACCATACGAACAGCATACGGAAATTGATACTTTTCTTAATGAAATGAAATCGAAGTATGATATTTAAGATCATCATTTCCGATGAAGCAAAAATTGATATAGAACATTCTTATCTTTATTACCAAAGAAAAGTAAGTAAAAAAGTTGCGGATCATTTTTCAAAGATTTTAAATCTTCATTAAATATTATTTCTAAGAACCCATTTTTTAAAATTTGGCATGAAGGTTTTCATTGTAAACCAATGAGAAAATATCCTTTTCTAATCTTTTACATGATTGATAAAGATCTGCGTACAATTATTATAGCCCGAGTTTTTCACACTTCTCAGAATCCGGAAAAATATCCATAAAAAAACCTCACAGGTTTTTAAAACCCGTGAGGTTGATTATATAAACATTAATAATTTTACATTACATCGTTTCCATTTTGAAGCTCATGCTTTCGATTACTTTTAAGATGGCTTCTACCGTATCCATGGATGTTAAACAAGGTACCCCGTTTTCCACACTCATTCTTCTGATCTGGAAACCGTCTCTTTCGGATTGTTTTCCTTTCGTCATGGTGTTCACCACATACTGAACTTTTCCTTTCTGGATAAGATCAATCAGGTTAACACTTTCCTCTCCTATTTTATATCCTATTTTGCAAGGAATTCCTTTCTCTTCGAAGAATTTTGCCGTTCCTTCCGTTGCCCAGATTCTGAAACCAACTTCATGGAATCTCGCTGCCAGATCCGCCGCTTCCTGCTTATGCTTATCTGCTACCGTGAACAGGATGGAACCGTGCATCGGAACTTTTCTTCCGGCAGCAACCAATCCTTTATAAAGCGCCTTTTCAAGGGTGGTATCTTTACCCATAACCTCTCCTGTAGACTTCATTTCAGGGCCTAAAGAGATATCAACTTTCGTTAATTTTGAGAAAGAGAACACCGGAACTTTTACGAAAACACCTTCTTTGTTCGGAACCAGTCCGCTTTCGTAGCCTAGGTCTTTCAATTTTTGACCTAAAATTGCTTTCGTAGCCAAGTTTGCCATCGGAACTTCTGTAATTTTAGATAAGAAAGGAACTGTTCGTGATGATCTTGGATTCACCTCAATCACATAAACGTTTCCTTCGAAAAGAACGTACTGGATGTTCATTAATCCGATGACGTTGAGTCCTTTTGCTAATCTTTTGGTATAATCAACCAAAGTATCGATTTCGCTTTGTGAAATATTCTGTGGAGGATACACTGCAATTGAGTCTCCGGAGTGAACTCCTGCTCTTTCGATGTGTTCCATAATTCCAGGAATGATCACTGTTTCACCATCGCAAATCGCATCGATTTCCACTTCTTTTCCAACCATGTATTTGTCGACCAAAACAGGATGCTCAGGGCTTGCTTCTACCGCGTTTTCCATGTAATGTGCCAGTTCAGTCTCTGTATAAACAATTTCCATGGCTCTACCTCCCAACACGTAGCTCGGGCGAACCAATACCGGATAACCGATCTCGTTGGCAATTTTTATCGCTTCTTCTTTTGAAACAGATGTTTTTCCTAAAGGCTGCGGAATCTGCATTTCCTGAAGCGCTTTTTCAAATTTATCTCTGTTTTCCGCTCTATCAAGATCTTCCAGAGAAGTTCCTAAGATCTGAACACCATGAGAAGCCAATTTATCCGCTAAATTGATGGCCGTCTGACCGCCAAACTGTACCACAACACCTTTTGGTTTTTCCAGTTCGATGATATTCATCACATCTTCTTCCGTCAAAGGTTCAAAGTATAATTTATCTGAAATGGAGAAGTCTGTAGAAACTGTCTCAGGGTTATTGTTGATGATAATCGCTTCGTAACCCATTTCTTTGATCGCCCAAACCGAGTGAACTGTCGCGTAATCAAACTCAACACCCTGCCCGATTCTGATCGGTCCTGAACCCAGAACGATGATCTTTTCTTTATCTGAAACAACACTTTCATTTTCCTCTTCATAAGTTCCGTAAAAATATGGGGTTTCAGATTCGAATTCTGCGGCGCAGGTGTCTACCATTTTGTACACCGGCATTACCCCGTTTTCTTTTCTGAAATTGAACACTTCCCTTTGTGTAACATCCCAAAGGTGAGCAATATTTAAATCTGCAAAACCTAATTTTTTAGCTTCAATCAGAATTTCTTTGCTGAATTTATTTTCTGCAATCGTTTTTTCGAAATCAATTAATTTTTTGATTTTCCAGATGAAGAATTTATCGATTTTGCTCCATTCTACAATTTGTTCCCAGTCGTACCCTCTTCTTAAAGCATCCCCGATGATGAACAATCTTTCGTCGTCACAAACCCTGATTCTTCTTTCGATTTCTTCCGCTGTTAAAGCTTCGGCTTGTTTGGTTTTTAAACCGATATGTCTGATTCCTGTTTCAAGGGAACGGATGGCTTTTTGTAAAGATTCTTCGAAATTTCTTCCGATTGCCATTACTTCACCCGTTGCTTTCATCTGAGTTGATAATCTTCTGTCCGCTGTTTCGAATTTATCGAACGGGAATCTTGGGAATTTCGTCACTACATAATCCAATGCCGGCTCAAAACAAGCATACGTTTTTCCTGTAACCGGATTCATGATTTCATCAAGTGTTAAACCTACCGCGATTTTCGCAGCGATTTTCGCAATCGGATATCCTGTTGCTTTTGATGCTAAAGCTGAAGAACGGGAAACTCTAGGGTTTACTTCGATGATATAATAATTGAATGAATGTGGGTCTAATGCTAACTGTACATTACATCCACCTTCAATTCCTAATGCTCTGATGATTTTTAATGAAGCATTTCTCAGCATCTGATACTCTCTGTCCGAAAGCGTCTGAGAAGGCGCCACAACGATGGAGTCTCCTGTGTGAACTCCCACCGGATCTATATTTTCCATGTTACAAACCACAATTGCGTTGTCGTTTGCATCACGCATTACTTCATATTCAATTTCTTTGAAACCTGCGATTGATCTTTCAATCAGACATTGCGTAACCGGACTGTGTTTTAATCCTAATTCTGCAATTTCCTTCAATTCAGTTTCGTTGGAAGCGATACCACCTCCTGTTCCACCCATGGTGAAGGCCGGACGAACAATTACAGGATATCCGATTTCATCAGCAAATTTTAAAGCTCCTTCAACTGTGTTCACGATGTCTGATTCCGGAACCGGCTCGTTCAGTTCTCTCATCAACTCACGGAACAAATCTCTGTCTTCTGCTCTGTTGATGGCTGAAAGCTTGGTTCCCAACACTTCCACTTTACATTCTTCAAGAATTCCTGATTTTTCCAATTCTACCGCCATATTCAGTCCGGTTTGCCCACCAAGCGTTGGTAAAAGCGCATCCGGACGTTCTTTTCTGATGATATGACTTACAAACTGAAGTGAAATCGGCTCGATATATACTTTATCTGCGATTTCAACATCCGTCATAATCGTTGCAGGGTTTGAATTGATCAAAATTACCTTGTAGCCTTCTTCTTTTAAAGATAAGCAAGCCTGCGTTCCTGCGTAATCAAATTCCGCCGCCTGACCGATAATGATTGGTCCTGAACCGATTACTAAAATTGTTTTTATGTCGTTTCTTTTCATTTTTAAATTTATCCTTTTTGTTAATGTTGAACCCTTTCGGGTTCTGATGTTCGTTGTTTTACCATTTTCATGGTTTTCACCGTTTTCCATAGGTTGCACCTACGGCTATTCATAATTGAATCCTTCGGATTCTTTTAATTTAAGCAGCGAATTGCACGCAGCCCGACTTGAGCGGAAATCCTTTTTTGCCATCCTGTTTGTTCTATTTTCGCAGAAAAGTCCTGCAAAAAAGATTGGGAGCCCTTCGACTTCGCTCAGGATAAACTACAGGCGGATTAAGCTGTCCAAATTCATATTCTACTTTTTAAAATCTTCCATCAACTGGATAAAATCATCGAATAAATAATTCGCGTCTTCAGGACCCGGACTTGCTTCAGGGTGATACTGAACGGAGAAACAAGGGTGAATTTTGTGCTTCAGACCTTCGTTCGTCCTGTCGTTCAATGCAATATGTGTTTCAATTAAATCTGTATTTTTCAAACTTTCCTGATCTACCGCGTAACCGTGATTTTGGGAAGTAATGGCCACTTTGTTTTTCTCTAAATCCAACACCGGATGGTTTCCTCCCCTGTGTCCGAATTTTAGTTTGAATGTTTTTGCTCCGCAGGCCAGACCTATTAATTGGTGACCCAGACAGATTCCGAAAATCGGAACTTTTCCTAAAATTCCTCTGATCATTTCTAAAGCCTGCTGGTTATCTTCAGGATCACCGGGACCGTTGGATAACATTACTCCGTCCGGATTCATCAGTAAAATTTCTTCTGCTGTTACATCCTGGGAAACTACCGTAATATCACAGTTTCTTTGAGATAACTCCCTGATGATCCCTAATTTGGAACCGAAATCTACCAATACCACTTTTAAGCCTCTTCCCGGATTTGCATACGGTGTTTTTGTAGAAACCTGCTCCACCTGATCGGTTGGAAAGTTGGTTGATTTTAATTCTGAAACTACGGTGTTTTCATCAGCATCAGCGTTTACAATTTTTCCTTTCACTACTCCGTGGTTACGAAGAATTCTTGTCAGTCTTCTGGTGTCGATTCCTGAAATTCCTGAAAGGTTTTTCTTTTTAAATAATTCATCTAAAGTAATCTGAGTACGAAAATTAGATGGCAGATCACAAAGTTCCTTTACAATAAGCCCTTTGATCGCCGGTTCTATACTCTCATAATCATCTCTATTAATTCCATAGTTTCCGATTAATGGATAGGTCATGCACACAATCTGACCGCAATAAGACGGATCAGAGATCAGTTCCTGATACCCTGTCATTCCGGTATTGAAAACTACTTCCCCTGCCGTTTCCAATTCTGCTCCGAAACCTTCTCCATGAAATACTTCACCGGACTCCAGTATTAATTTTTTCTTCATTTTAAACTTTTATCTCTTATTATTTATTTTATATATCCACATGGGTTTCACCCACGGCTATTAACATGTCGCTCCTATGGAGCTTGGACAACCTGTATGTTTTTGTTTTCCAGGGCTTCACCCGTCGCTATTATAAATCGCCCTTTCAGGGCTCATCAAAATTTTTTTAAACTATTCCTTGCCTCTTATTTAAAAGTATATCCTTGATTTTCCAAGGCTTCTTTTATGATGGCCATTCTTGCAAAAACGCCGTTCTGCATTTGTTTGAAAACCCTTGAACGTTCGCATTCCACGAGGTCGGTATCAATCTCCACGTCTCTGTTAATGGGTGCCGGATGCATGATGATGGCATCTTTTTTCATGGCTTTTTCTCTTTCTTTGGTTAAACCGTATTTTCTATGGTATTCAGATGCGGAGAAGCTCATTTTGGCATCATGCCTTTCGTGTTGGATTCTTAACAACATTAAAACATCAACCTCTTTAATTAATTCATCAACGTTTAAGTAAGTTCCGTTGATTAAAGCTCCCTCGTCAAACCATTGTTCAGGTCCCGAAAAGTATACCTTCGCTCCAAGCCTTCTCAATGCCTCTGCGTTTGAATTGGCGACTCTGCTGTGTTTAACATCACCTACAATCCCCACTTTAAGGCCTTCAAATTTCCCGAATTCCTGATAGATCGTCATTAGATCCAGCATACATTGAGACGGGTGATTTCCCGTTCCGTCTCCTCCGTTGATTACCGGAATTTTTATATTTTTTAATTCATCAAAATATCTGTCTTTTTTATCTCTGATTACGACAAGATTTACACCTAAACTTTCAATGGTCTTTACGGTATCATACAAACTTTCTCCTTTGTTTACGGAAGAATTTGAAGCATCAAAAGGCACTACCTGCAAGCCCAGTTTTCTTTCTGCAATATCAAAACTCGTTTTTGTTCTGGTGCTGTCTTCAAAGAAAAGATTCGAGCAAAAAACTTCTCCTTCAATTTTAGCCGTTTTTCCATTCGCAAAAGCCAAAGCTTCTGTCACTATCCTGTTGATTCTCCCGGTGCTTAGTTCTGTAATCGTAAACATAATATTTTAATTTTTTTACAAAAAAAAAGCGAAGAAACATCTTCGCTTAAAATAAATAAATATCGTAAAGGGCGCTATCGCCCGGTAATTCTAATGATATAAATACTGTGTTATTCATTAGGTGCAAAGATACAACAATTTTATAAACCGACAAAACCAAATTTCATTATTATTAAAATACCATGATTTTTAAATAATTTAATTTTTAAATACTATTTTTGTTACCCTATCAACCTTTATACAATATGGATTTAAAAGACAAAATGATTCTCAGCATTATTCAGGAAGATTCTACTTATTCTGTAAAAGAAATTTCGGAAAAAATCGGGCTTACTTTTACTCCGACATATGAGCGCATCAAACAACTGGAGAAACAGGGAATCATTGAAAAATATGTAGGCCTTTTAAACCGTGAGAAACTAGGGCTTAATATTGTTGTATATTGTAACGTAAGACTAAAAGAACAATCTAAAAAAGTATTGGAAACTTTTGAGAAAAACATAATGCAGCATGATGAAGTTCAGGAAATAATAAGTCTTTCCGGCGAATACGATTATATGCTGAAAATCATTGCGAAAGATATTAATTCTTATAATGATTTTACCGTGAATGTGATTTCAAATATTCCTAACATCGGGCAATATCACAGTTCTATCGTGCTTCACGAGGTGAAGAAGTCTACGAAGTTTAAGATTGATCTGGATTAAAATTTAAAAATCAGTATCATTTAGCATAACACAACATTTTATTCATTTATAATGAAACATACATTATTAATAATAGGAATAATGGCATCAAGTCTGTGCTTTTCGCAAAATACTTCCGAAGTTGTTGATGTTATCAACAATGGAAAGGTTGAAAACAACGAAGATCGAGATACACAAAACTATATCGCAGAATATCTCACTTCCTTTTTTGACAAAACCTACGAAAAACCTGACGGATTCTACCTCGTTATCGAACAAAAAACTCCTAATAACAAAAATACGCTCGAAATTGAAAGCATTGCTTTCCTAAATTCAACTGACATAAAAAATATTATTTTAAATAAAAATGGCAATAAATACCCCACCGTCCTATTCGAACTTAATGAAACAGGAAGTAGAAAATTAAAGAAAATTACATCTGAAAACTTTGGAAATGGAATCGCTATAATTGTTGACAAAAAAATAATTACCATGCCAATGATTGTTGCTGAGATATCAGATGGTAAGCTTGAATACAACAGTATTCTGCCTTATAACGAAACCGAATTAATAGTTAATAAATTAAAATAATTTTCTTTAATTAATCTTTTTTAAACTAAACTATCCCAGCAATTTACTTTTCAGTTTATTAAACTGATATTCTATCCTATCCAGACAAAGATTTCCGATGCTTCCCTGATGCGTATGATTCAGGTTTCCCATTTTAAAATCAAACTCGCCTTTTTCAATTTCCTGCCCTACCTTTATATAAGCATCGCGGAATGAACTTCCGCTTTTCACTTCTTCATTTATTTTCTCTACACTGAAAAGATATTTATACTTTTCATCCTCCAAAATCCCGTCTTTCACCTGAATATTCGGCAAAGTGTAACTTAAAATTTCAAGACATTCCTTTAATGAATCAATTGCCGGGAAAAGAATTTCTTTCGTCAACTGCATATCACGATGATAGCCTGAAGGAAGATTATTGGTCAACAAAATAAACTCATTCGGCAACGACTGAATTCTGTTGCAACGTGCACGAACCAACTCGAAAATATCCGGATTTTTCTTGTGGGGCATAATGCTGCTTCCCGTGGTAAATTCTTTAGGGAAACTGATAAAATCAAAGTTCTGGCTCAAATACAGACACACATCATAAGAAAATTTGCTTAAAGTTCCCGCCAAAGTTGCCATTGCCATCGACAACATTTTCTCTGACTTTCCGCGCGTCATCTGAGCGTAAACCGAATTGTAATTCATGGATTGAAAGCCTAAGTTATAGGTTGTACTCTCCCGATCAATCGGAAATGAGGAACCATAGCCTGCCGCCGAACCTAATGGATTTTTATTGATGATATTTTTTACCGAAAACAACATCTCAAGGTCATCCAACAACGCTTCTGCATACGCTCCAAACCACAATCCGAAAGAGGAAGGCATCGCAATCTGTAAATGCGTATAGCCCGGAAGCATAACATTTTTATGCTGTTCTGCCAATTTGATTAAGATCTGAAAGAATTCGTCCGTTAAAGCTGTAATTTCACGGATTTCATCTAATAAATACAATTTAATATCCAGCAAAACCTGATCATTTCTTGAACGCGCAGTGTGGATTTTTTTTCCGGTATCCCCTAATTTTTCGATTAAAATTGATTCTATCTGTGAATGAATATCTTCTGCATTTTTATCAATGTTAAAAGTTCCATCTTCAATATCCTGTAAAATCAAAGCCAGAACGAAAAGCATTTTTTCCGATTCTTCCTTTGTAATAATACCTGTTTCTGCCAGCATGATACAATGCGCAACTGAACCTTTGACGTCATATTTTGCCAAACGTTCATCAAAGTCAAGATCTTTCCCGACTGTAAATTTGTTGACTAATATATTGGTGGCATTATCGTCTTTTTGCCATATTTTTTTCATAAATTTCTTTTTTTGTTCGAAGATGGAAGCTAGGTGCTGGAAGTTTACTACCAAATGCTTTATCTTCATTAATTAAAAAAAATTGTTATTTTGAACAAAAATTATATTTTTAGGCATCTTTATTAGCATCCAGCATCCCGCTTCCAACCTACAAAACCTTTTCTAAAATTTGAATATAAATCTCAATTCCCTCCGCAATTTCTTCGATGAAAATAAATTCATCTGCGGTGTGAGAGCGCCTGCTGTCACCTGGTCCGAGTTTTACCGATGTACAAGGAATAATCGCCTGGTCGGATGAAGTCGGCGAGCCGTATGTTGTCCTTCCAATCTCAAGACCTGCCTGTACAAACGGATGCTCCATTTCGATTTTTGAAGAATTTAACCTGAAAGATCTCGCTGTCAACGTTGATTTCATCTGTGATTGGATGATTTCAAATGCTTCTTTGTTAGTATATTCATCGGTAACTCTTACATCCAAAGTGAATGTACAAGACTCCGGAACCACATTATGCTGAATCCCGGCATGAATTCCTGACAGCGTTATCTTTACCTCACCTAAATAATTCGAAACTTTTGGAAATTTAAAATTCAAAATGTTTCGGAGGTCTTCCATACATTTTACAATCGAATTGTCATCATTCGGATGAGCAGCATGAGAAGGAGTGCCCTTCATTTCCCCGTCAATCACCAAAAGACCTTTTTCCGCGATCGCCAGATTCATTTGTGTTGGTTCTCCTACGATGGCGAGCTCCACATTCGGAAGCTGTGGAAATAACGCTTCGATCCCGTCAAAACCTGAAATCTCCTCCTCTGCTGTCAAAGCAACAACTAAATTATATTTTAAATCTTCTTTCTCAAAAAAATACAAAAAAACCTGCGCCATCGAAACCAAAGAAGCTCCTGCATCATTGCTTCCCAATCCGAATAATTTTCCGTCTTTTTCAATTGGTAGAAACGGATCCAAAGTGTAGGCCTTGTTTGGTTTTACGGTATCATGATGCGTATTCAGCAAAATCGATGGTTTGAAAACATCAAAATTCTTATTCACTGCCCAGATGTTATTTTTAAATCGCTTCGTCGGAATCTGATGTCTTTTGAAAAAATTTTCAATTTCCACGGATGTATTAAATTCATCTTTGCTGAATGACGGAATTTCAATCAGTCTTTTCAGCAAATCCACTGCGTTATTCAGTAATTCTTCTTTACTATAAACAGATTTCAGTTCCTGCATGATGGTTTTCTATATGGTTTTTTAGTTCGGTTTCCTTAATTAAGAATACCTTATTCACATGATTTTTTACTGCTCCTAAGGCATTTTCCAATTTTGGAAGAATTCCTTTATGAAGTTTTCCTTCGTTTTTTAAGGTTGAAAATTCTTCTTCAGAAATATTTTTAATAACAGATTCCGGGTTATTTACATCTTCCAAAACACCTTCTTTATCGAAGCAGTACAATAATTCCACATCATATTTTATTGATAAAGCCTGCGCAATTACTGAAGCAATGGTGTCTGCATTGGTATTGAAGAGATGTCCTTTTTTATCATGGGTAATCGCTGAAAACACAGGAACAAGATTCAATTTCAACAATTTTGAGATCAACTTCTTGTTTACACTTTTTTCGGTGATATCTCCCACAAATCCGAAATCAATTTCTTGGTGTTCCCGTTTTTTAGCTTTAATTAAATTCGCATCGGCACCGGAAAAACCTATGGCTTTACATTTCTTCTGCTGAAGTTTTGCCACAATATTTTTGTTAATTCCTCCTGCATACACCATCGCTACAATATCTAAAGTATCTTTATCTGTGATTCTTCGTCCATTCACCAGCTTTTGTTCCACTCCAAGTTTGTCCGCCAAAGTGGTTGCTAATTTTCCGCCGCCATGAACAAGGATTTTCTTTTCCTGAATTTCAGCAAACTGCTCTAAGAATTGTTCTAATAATTCCTCATCATCAATTAATGATCCGCCAATTTTTATGATGTATAATTTTTCTTTCATTTTATACATTTTTTTGATTGGATTATATCCAATCCTTTTATAATTCGTCTTTTCAGGACTCTATTAATTTATTTAGAATTCAATTCATCCAAAATTTCAGAGAAAACGGCCTGCGCTGAGAAAATCCGGTTTTTGGCCTGCTGGTAAATGATGGAATTTTCACCATCCATCACCTCATCGCTCAATTCTACATTTCGACGAACAGGAAGACAGTGCATTACTTTTGCCTTATTGGTATTTTCCAATTTTTCATTCGTCAGCATCCAGTTTCCTTTCACTTCAGGCATCGTCGCATAATCATCAAAGGATGACCAGTTTTTAACATAAATAAAGTCTGCATCTTTCAACGCTTCATCCTGATCATGAATTACTTTCACATCTTTTGTGAAATTTTTATCCAAATCATAACCATCAGGATTTGCAATGACAAAATCGACATCCATTTCCTGCATCCATTCTGCGAAAGAATTTCCTACCGCTTGAGCAATCGGCTTTATGTGAGGCGCCCAGGTTAAAACCACTTTCGGTTTACGGTCTTCATGCCAGTTTTCTGTAATCGTAATGCAATCAGCCAAACTCTGCAAAGGATGGCGTGTAGCGGATTCCAATGAAATAACGGGAACTTTTGCATGCTGTTCGAACTGGCTTAAAATGCTTTCATTCACATCGTCTTCTTTACTTTTCATTCCCGCAAAACAACGAACCGCAATGATGTCACAATATTGATTTAATACTTCAATCGCATCTTTGATATGCTCAACGGTCTCACCGTTCATCACTGCACCATCTGCAAATTCCAGGTTCCAGGCTTCCTGAGCTGCATTTAATGTTAAAACATTTAAACCTAAATTCTGCGCAGCAATCTGACTACTTAAACGGGTTCTCAAACTTGAATTTAAAAAGACAAGTCCTATGGTTTTTCCTTTTCCTTTTTCGAGTTCTAAAAGAGGATTTTCTTTAATCTGTAAAGCTTTTTTTATAATTTCCTGTAAGTTCTCAACGTCACTTACAGCGGTGAATTTTTTCATTTGGAAATTTTTATTTTTTCAATGGACAAATGGAATATCCATTTCATTTTGAATTGATTTTAAAGATTTTTTATCTTACATATTTGATTGAGTTTTTAACGCTATGATCGCGAAGCTTTTTTTATTAAAATTGAAAACATTTTCGTTCGCAAGGGCGTTTCACTCAGGTAATGATAATTATGTTTGTCATTCTGAACGAAGGAAGAATCTATTGGTACTATGATAGAGATTCTTCACTACACTTCGTTTCGTTCAGAATGACAAACCGCATAATTTTCACAGGTTAAATATTCTCCAATACTTCTTTCAAAGCACTGATGAATATATCAGTTTCTTCTTTTTTAATATTAAGTGCCGGAAGAATCCTCAGCACAGCCTTATCGTTAGAATTTCCTGTGAAAATATGATGATTGTACAACAGGCTGCTTCTCACTTCCGAGCAATCCCTGTCAAGTTCAATCCCGATCATCAGGCCTTTCCTTCGAATTGTTTTAATATGTGGAAAATCTTTAATTCCATTTTCAATATAAACTCCCATTTCCTGAGCATTTTCGATGAGATTTTCATCTTTCATAACATCCAGAACCGCAATTGCAGCGACACAAGCTAAATGATTTCCACCGAAAGTAGTTCCCAGCAAACCGTTGCTTGCATGAAATTTTGGATGAATCAAAACGCCACCAATCGGGAAACCATTTCCCATTCCTTTTGCCGTTGTAATAATATCAGCTTCAATTCCAAATTCCTGATGGGCAAAGAAATAACCACTTCTTCCGTATCCCGACTGAACCTCATCCAAAATCAAAACAACATCATGTTTTTCGCACAATTCTTTGATTTTAGTTAAAAATTCAAGCGTTGGAATCATAATTCCGCCAACTCCCTGAATTCCTTCGATAATAACAGACGAGATTTCACTTCCTTGTTTTTCGAAAACTTTCTCCAGCTGTTCGATATTATTCCATTCAGACTTGATAAATCTTTCATCATAATTTACCGGAGCTACGATTTTCGGATTATCCGTCACCGAAACTGCCGCCGAAGTTCTTCCGTGAAACGAGCCTGAAAAATAAAGTACTTTATTTTTTCCGTTGTGGAAAGAAGCCAGCTTTAAAGCATTTTCGTTCGCTTCAGCACCTGAATTACATAAAAACAAATTATAATCTTCCAACCCTGAAAGTTTTCCCAATTTTTCAGCCAGTTCAGTCTGTAATTCATTCTGCACCGAGTTGGAATAGAAAGATATTTTATCTAACTGCTCTTTTAGTTTGTTTTGATAATGCGGATGGTTGTGTCCGATGGAAATTACCGCGTGACCACCGTAAAAATCAAGATATTCTTGTCCTTTATCGTCCCAAAGAAATGATCCCTGAGCTTTTATCGGATTGATGTTGAATAATGGATATACGTTGAATAAATTCATCTTAGTTGATTGTTTTTGGTTGATAGTTGTCGGTTTTTCTTACAACTTATCTTTATAACTTTTCTTTTGTCTTGAAACAAAAGAAACAAAAGTTCAAGACTTGGAAACTTCCGCTAAAAAATATTTTTATTCTCTAAAAATTCTAAAACTTGCGCGAAATCAATGTTTGTTCTTCGGTTCTACATTTGTGTCGCGCTTCGAACAGTAGAATTTTATTAACGTTCACAAAATTATTTTTCTTAACGCTGCATTTTCCTAAGTCGGTTTTGATTCGAGCCTTTAAAATTCACAATTGACTATTTGACAATTTGCATTTATAATTCTTTTAAAATGCAATAGGTTTTAAGTTCAATCCTAAATTTTCTTTCCAGCCCATTGCAATATTCATATTTTGAACAGCCTGTCCGGAAGCTCCTTTCAACAAATTGTCAATCGCTGAGTGAATAACCGCAACATTTCCACTCTTTTCAATATGAATCACACAGCGATTTGTGTTGACAACCTGCTTTAAATCAATTGCTTTTTCACTTACCTTTACAAAAAGTTCATCTGCATAAAAATCTTCAAACAATTGATATATTTCTGAAAGTTCCACATTTGTTTTCACCGTGGAACTTGTAAAAATCCCTCTCGCAAAATCTCCTCTCCAGGGAACAAAATTCAGACTGATTTCATTATTATTAAAAGAAATTAACTGCTGTAAAATCTCATCAACATGTTGATGTTTCAAAGTTTTATAAGCTGAAATATTGTCATTCCTCCAGGTAAAATGTGTTGTCGGCTGCAAAGACTGACCCGCACCTGTTGAACCTGTAATTCCCGTTGTATAAACTTCATTTAACAAACCTTTTTGTGCTAAAGGCAACAAGGCCAACTGAATCGCTGTGGCAAAACATCCCGGATTCGCAATACTCTTTGCCCCTAAAAGTTGTTTTTTATTGATTTCAGGTAATCCGTAGATAAAATTTCTGTCTCCGAAAGTACCGTCCAAACGAAAATCATTTCCTAAATCAATAACCAGCGTTGAATCTTTTACAGGATTCTGACGCAGCCAATTCTGACTTTCTTTGTGAGGAAGGCATAAAAACAAAATATCGACTTCTTCTGGTTGATCCGTTAAAACCATTTCACAAACTGTCGCTAAATCCGGGTACAAATCTGAAATTTTTGTTCCTGAATTTGAACGACTATATAAAAAATTCAAAGACACATGAGGATGAAAAGCCAGCAGACGAACCAGTTCGCTTCCTGTGTAACCGTTGGCTCCGATGATTCCAATTTTCTTTTCCATTTTATTATTTTCCATCGGTTTTCACCTACGGTTATTTGTATTGAACCCTATCGGGTTCTGATTGTTGTTGATTTTATTAACCATAGGTTTTACCTACGGTTATTCGTATTGAACCCTTCGGGTTCTGTTTTTTTTGATTTATCTCACCATAGGTTTCACCTACGGCTATTAATATTGAACCCTTCGGGTTCATTGGTATTCGACTCTCTTGCAGCCCGACTTGAACGGAAATCCTTTTAATGAGGAGGAACGACGAATAAAAGATTGGGAGTGGAAGGCGGATACAGCTGCCCAAATTTTACTTATTAATCTGATGGTATATATTTAAAGAATTGCTTACAATCTTTGTATAGCCTTTCACATCTTCGCCTGTCCATTCCCTGTTTGCTTCTCCGTAGCTTCCGAACTTGTCTGACATCAAATCATGTTTAGATTCAATTCCATTTAAGATAAATCGGTAGGGATGAAGCGTTACAAAAACTTTTCCGCTGACCGTTTTTTGAGAATCAACTAAGAAAGACTCGATATTTCGCATCACAGGATCCAGGAAAAGTGCCTCGTGAAGCCAGTTTCCGTACCAGTCGGATAATTGGGACTTCATCATCTGCTGGTATTTCGAAAGTGTATGTTTTTCCAATAAATGGTGTGCTTTGATAATCACAGATGCAGCAGCCGCTTCAAATCCCACTCTTCCTTTAATTCCGACAATCGTATCTCCAACGTGAATATCTCTTCCGATTCCGTAAGCAGAAGCCAATTCTTCAATTTTCTGAATGGCATAAACAGGATGTTCAAAATTTTCTCCGTTTACAGCAACAACTTCTCCGTTTTTAAACTCAACTTCCAGTTCTGAAGGCTGTGTTTCTTTAATTTGAGAAGGAAAAGCCTCTTCTGGAAGATAATTTCTTGAGGTCAATGTCTCTTTTCCACCCACCGAAGTTCCCCAAAGTCCTTTATTCACAGAATATTGCGCCTTTTGGAATTCCATTTCATAGCCATGACTTTTCAAAAACTCAATTTCTTCTTCACGAGACAAAGCCATATCGCGAATCGGCGTAATGATTTCCACATCGGGGCACATTACCTGGAAAATCAAGTCAAAACGAACCTGGTCATTTCCTGCTCCAGTACTTCCGTGAGCGATAGCATCAGCTCCGACTTCAATCGCAAACTTTGCAATTTCCTGCGCCTGAATTGTACGTTCCGCACTTACGGATAAGGGATAAGTATTGTTTTTTAAAACATTTCCAAAAATCAAATACTTCACGCAAGAATTGTAATAATCTTCCTGAGCATCAACACACCTGTATTCTTTTACCCCGAGATTCAAAGCTTTATTCTCCAGCTTTTTTTCTTCTTCCTTAGAAAAACCGCCGGTGTTTACAGTGACTGCATATACATCATATCCCAGTACTTCACTGAGATATTTAGCGCAGTAAGAGGTATCAAGACCTCCGCTAAATGCTAAAACTACTTTCTTGTTCATTATTGTATTGATTTTCAGACTGAGATTTCTCAGCACTGTTTTTTATATTTTCCGGGACAAAAAGCATTGCCGTGCAAAGACAATTTTTCCGTTCTTTCTTCATTAAAATATCATAATTCACACAACTTTTGCAGCCGTTCCAAAAGTCCTCATCCTGAGTAAGTTCGGAATAAATAACTGGCTTATATCCCAAATCACTGTTAATTTTCATAACCGCTAATCCGGTAGTCAATCCGAAAATTTTTGCATTCGGATACTTATTTCGGGACAAAGTGAACACTTTATCTTTAATCAATCTTGCCACACCCAAGTGCCTGAATTCAGGAGAAACGATCAGTCCGGAATTAGCTACAAACTGTCCATGAGACCAGGTTTCGATATAACAGAAACCCACCCATTTTCCATTATCAGTAGCTATTACCGCATTTCCTTCAATAATTTTCTTACTGAGGTATTCGATAGAACGTTTAGCAATGCCCGTCCCCCGACGCTGTGCAGAATCGTACATTTCCTGCTGTATATCATTCACATACATCAAATGAATGGATGAGGAAATTTCTATTTCCATTTATTTATCTAAAATTTTCGGCAAATTTAAAATATAATTTCCATAATAAGCAAGTATAAAAGATAATTTTATTGAAATAAATTAATATTCAGGTAATTTTATCTTTATATAAATTTAATATTTTGCTAAATTATTATATATTTGCTAAAAAGATATAGTTATGGAAAATCACTGTCCGAAATGCAATAACAATAAAGTTGTAAAAAGCGGGATCGTAAATAACAAACAGCGTTTCCTCTGTAAAGACTGCAACTATTATTTCACTGTTAAAAAATTAGGAAAACAGATCGATGATTATTACGTAACAAAAGCATTACAGCTCTATCTGGAAGGATTAAGTTTCCGTGAGATTGAGAGAATTATTGGTGTTTCACATGTGAGCATCAGTTCATGGATTAAGAAATACAACATCACAAGACCTCCCCATTCAGAATTTCATCCGGTGTATAAGATTTTAAAGCAAAACGAATTGATTGAATATATGAGCAAGGAAGAAAATATTAAAAATTCTGGGTTAATTATCACTCAGTTTGCAGATAAATACATGCTTATCAAATGGGAACGATTTAAAAAATAATTTCCATAGTATATTGTAAATAAGTTAATTGCGAATCTAAAAAATGATATTATCTAACTATAAACTTTAAACTAAACCTAGAATATTAAAACATTAACTATACCATTAGCACTAATATATATTAAATTTTTTCAAACAAATTATTAATTACAATTTGGCTTTCATAAAAAACAACGCCAAAAATTGATAATTTATGAAAAAATTACTCACTTTAATTGGATTGACTTTAATCAGCAATTCTTTATATTCTCAAGGTTCACCTGATTATGGAAGTGGATTAAAAATAAATCTCAATCAGCAAGGTGACAAATACATCAGATTTATTTTATGGGATCAGTTTTGGCTGAGGAATACCGATATGAATCCCGGCAGTATGGTTGGTGGAGAACCGACTGATAATTCATGGAGCTTGGGAAATAGAAGGTTGCGTGCATTGGCATACGCTCAGATTTCCAAAAGATATATGATCTTAGCCCATTTTGGAATTAATAATCAGACTTTTATCAATGGCGGTGGCTCGGGAACTTCAGGAACAGGAGGATACGGAAACGGCAAAAAGCCACAGATGTTTTTTCATGATGCCTGGAATGAATACGCTGTGGTTTTACCTGGTGAAGCCGGAAAATTCAGTTTATCTTTGGGAGCAGGACTGCATTACTACATGGGGCTTTCAAGGATGACGATGGGTTCCACGCTGAATTTCCTTACGGTGGATTCCCCTATTTTTACATGGCCTTTGATTGACAATTCCGACCAGTTTGCGAGGCAATTAGGTATGTTTGCTAAAGGAAAATATGGAAAACTGGAATATCGTTTCAGTTTAAACAAACCTTTCGCTACCGATCTGGTTCCGGCGAATGTAACAGATCCATCGAAAGCCGTAGCTGTTGACAATAACGGAAATCCGAACTTTTCAAAAGCAGGATATGTCGAATACCAGTTTCTGGATGAAGAATCGAATCTTTTGCCTTTTAAAGTGGGTTCTTACTTAGGAACAAAAAAGGTTTTCAATATCGGAGCCGGATTTTATCATCAGAAAGACGGAACGAGAACTTCCGTGAATTCCAATATTGAAAAACATGACATTACACTTGTTGCCGTTGATGCCTTTGCAGATATTCCGCTTGGAAATGCCAAAAACAAAATGGCTGTTTCAGCTTATGCAGGATACTACAATTATCAATTTGGACCCAATTATATCAGAAATATCGGCATCATGAATATCGCTTCTTCCGACCCGAATTTTGTCGGAAATAAAGCTATTGCTGGTCCGGGAAACCTGCAACCGACCATTGGGACAGGTAATATTATCTACGCACAGGCAGGATTACTATTACCAAGCCAGGCAGAAAAACCGAAAATCAGGATCCAGCCATTCGCAGCCTATACGCATAAAAATTTCGAGGCATTTGATAAATCTTCCTCTCAATTTGATGTCGGTGCCAACTGGTTTATCGACGGTCATCACGCAAAAATCACCACGCAATATTCTACAAGGCCGGTGTACACAAGTCCAACCGACAGCCCTTCTTCCAAAGGAGAATTCATTATACAATTTCAGATTTACCTGTAAAACTTTGAATTTTAACCATTAAGATTATTTAAGCGGATAAAAATCAATTAAGAAAACTAAATATCAATTCAAATTAACATTAAAAATTAATCATATGAGCGATAACAATCAAGTAAGCTACGAGAATATGACCGAAAGGCAAAAAAATCGCACGATTTGGGGCGTGATTACGGCATCATCACTCGGAACGTTAATAGAATGGTACGACTTCTATATCTTTGGGAGTCTGGCTGTTGTTTTAGCCACGAAATTTTTTCCGTCGGATAACCCGACTGCAGCATTTTTATCTACCTTAGCTACTTTCGCGGCAGGATTTGTCGTAAGACCTTTCGGAGCATTATTTTTCGGAAGGCTTGGAGACATCATCGGAAGAAAGTATACATTTCTGGTAACGCTGCTGATCATGGGATTTTCAACTTTCCTTATCGGATGTATTCCAAGTTATGAAACCATCGGATTTTTAGCACCAGTTTTAGTTTTAATTTTAAGATTACTACAAGGTCTGGCCCTTGGTGGTGAATACGGAGGAGCGGCAACCTATGTCGCAGAATATGCACAACCTGGGAGAAGAGGCTACTGGACTTCATGGATTCAGACAACGGCAACAGCAGGACTTTTCATTTCATTAATCGTCATTCTTGTGACCAAAACGACGCTTTCCGCAGAAGAATTTGATGGTTGGGGCTGGAGAATTCCATTCTGGATATCAATTTTAATGGTGGGTGTTTCTTATATCATCAGAAGGAATATGAAAGAATCTCCACTGTTTGCAAAAGCCAAAAGTGAAGGTAAAACTTCAAAAAATCCTTTAAAAGAAAGTTTCGGGAATAAATTCAACTTCAAATTTGTCTTATTGGCATTATTCGGAGCGGCGATGGGACAAGGAGTCATCTGGTACACAGGACAGTTTTATGCGATGAGCTTCCTTCAAAAAGTAATGAATGTAGAATCTGCACAGGTTGACTCACTGATGGCAACGGCTTTATTTCTGGGAACACCTTTCTTCGTATTCTTTGGGTGGCTTTCGGATAAAATCGGACGAAAAGCCGTGATGATGACGGGAATGCTGATTGCTATTCTGGCCTACAGACCTATTTACGACAGTATGTTTAAGAGTGTAAATCTTGAAAATAAAACGATAGCAGCCAATGGAATTACAGAAACAAGAACAGCTAAAATTCATGATAAAATCACAACCGACAGCCTGATAAGCTTCCATAAAGAAACTTTATACACCGACGGAACTTTAATTAAAAAAGACAGTGTTGTACACTGGTCACCAACCGGGCCTGTTATAAAAGACGGAAAAGCAGAAGAACCGAAAGTTTCTCAAAGCATCAAATTAGCCGATAATACAAAATGGTATCTCGTTTTTATGGTATTCATTCAGGTGATTTTTGTGACGATGGTTTACGGTCCTATCGCAGCATTTTTGGTAGAGATGTTCCCGGTGAGGATTCGCTATACTTCAATGTCTCTTCCTTATCATATCGGAAACGGTGTTTTCGGAGGATTGCTTCCGGCTGTAGCGACCTATCTGGTTACCACAGGAAAAGAGGCAGGGCATGCAACATGGTATCTGGAAGGACTTTGGTATCCTATCGGAGTTGCCGGAGTCTGTTTATTAATCGGATTATTTTATCTTAAAAATAAGAACAATAATATTCACGATTAACAGCGAAATCACTCAATTTTTTTACTAATTTTAAAACAACTAAAATGAACGGACTCAAAAAAATATTAGGCATACTTTGGATAGCCATTGCTTTGGTGGTGGGATATTTCGGAATTACAGTTTTAGGAATTCCAAAAATCACTTCAGGAAAACAGGAAGATCTGGTTTTCGGAATCATCATTCTTTTTGTACTGATGCCGATTATTTCCGGTGGAATGGCCATTTTCGGATATTATTCGCTCACGGGAGAATACTCTGACCATAAAGAATAATTTATAAATAATGAATGATAATTGATTAATGGCAAATTCAAAATCGTCAAACTATCAATTATCATTCATCAATCAATCATGAAAAAGAGACACGAACAAAAATTAATCATCCTGAGCCTAGGGCTTTTGATAGCATTCAGCATTCCGGTTTCGTTACTTTTCAACAGCGACCGGGAAGTACTTGGCTATCCGATGATTCTGATTTATATTTTCGTTATCTGGATGATTTCCATCATTATATCTTTTGTAATCATAAAAAAATATGATGAGTAGTTTCGCTTTATTTACCGTGGTTTTGTTTTATCTGGCACTTTTGTTCTTAGTCGCTTACCTGGCTGAGAAGAAAAAGAGTAAGCTATGGATCAACAATCCTTACATCTATGCACTTTCGCTGGCGGTATACTGTACAGCCTGGACCTACTATGGCAGCATAGGCGTTGCAGCAACAAGCGGACTCAACTATCTTCCAATCTATATCGGGCCTATCATCATTATTCCTGCATGGATCTACATCAATACACGGATTGTAAGGATCTCAAGGGTAAATAAGATCAGCAGCCTTGCAGACTTCATCTCCCTGAGATATGGAAACAGCAGAAGTTTTAGTGCAGTAATTACGATTGTCTGCCTTTTGGCTATCGTCCCGTATATCGGTCTGCAGATCAAGGCAATTTCAGAAACTTTTCATTTGGTGACAGAAACACCTATGTCAAAAAATATCCTTACAGATAATGCGACTTTCGTGGTCGTTTTAATCGCTTTATTTTCATCATATTACGGAACCAGATATGTGGATGCATCGGAAAAACGTTTGGGAATTATTTCTGCGATTGCTTTAGAAAGCTTCCTGAAATTGTTTTTCATTATTATTTTAGGACTTTTTGTTATTTATTTTGTGTTTGACGGATTTTCGGATATTTATCAAAAGGCAAGTCAGTTTGAAGATTTTAAAGAAAAAAATACGTTTAACGGCGTTGAAGGCGCGATGAACTGGATGGTTTTGTGTATGATTTCCGGAACAGCAATCTGTATACTTCCAAGGCAGTTTCATACCGCAATTGTGGAAAACAGACAAGAGAAACATATCAAAACAGCGATTTGGTTTTTCCCTCTTTACTTACTGATTTTCACCATATTTATCTTTCCCATCGCTTGGGGCGGACGACTAATTTTTGATGGTCAGAAAGTAAATCCTGAATTCTACTCCATTTTAATTCCGCAGCATTTCAACAATACACTGATTACGGTTTTGGTGTTCTTAGGAGGATTAAGTTCCTGTATATCAATGATTATTATTTCGGCCATCACTTTATCCATTATGCTTTCCAATAACCTGATTATTCCGTATGGATTGTTAGGAAAATTCAAATCGGAAAACGAGATTCAGAATACCCGAAATATTACCAACATCCGAAAATTCAGCATTTTCGCATTGATCATCATGGCATTTGCCTTTTATAAATATTTTATTCTGAAAACTTCATTGGATTCTGTCGGGTTGATTTCATTTGTCGTTATTGCCCAGTTGGCGCCTGCATTTTTCGGAGCTATTTTCTGGCGAAGAGGAAGCTATAAAGGTGCTATTACAGGACTTTTAGCAGGACTGATCATTTGTTATTTCGGCTTAATAATTCCTCAGTATTATTTTTCCTATAATCAGGAATTCAAGGGAGTTCTAAGAGATATGTATGATGCTTTTGATTTCTTTAAAATATCTTTTCTAAGCCGGATTCCACAGATTTTCTTTTGGTCGATTTTAGTGAATACAGCGCTCTTCAGCATTATTTCGGTAACTGTAAAAGGAAATTATCGTGAGCGAAATTTTGCCGAATTATATGTGGATATCGATAAATACATCCAAAATCATGAGAATGCATTTATCTGGCGCGGAACTGCTTACGTATCAGATATTAAAAATATTCTGGAGCGATTTTTAGGTAAAAATAAAACAGAACAGGCTTTACGGATTTTTAATTTAAAATATAATATTGATTCTCAGACAGAAACTGCAGATTCAAGGTTCATCAAGTTTTCAGAAAATCTTCTCGCAGGAAGAATAGGAACAGCTTCAGCAAAAATATTAATCGAAGGTGTAACGAAAGAAGATAAAATTTCCTTAAAAGAGGTTTTAAACATTCTGGAAGAATCTAAAGAAAATATCACGCTTAATAAAAAACTCACCGAACAGTCGGAAGAGCTGCAAAAACTGTCCGATGATTTGCGAAATGCCAATGAAAACCTGATCATTAAAGACCGTCAGAAGGATGATTTTCTCGACTCTGTGGCGCACGAATTGAGGACTCCGATTACAGCAATCCGCTCTGCAGGGGAAATCCTTGCCGATGACGATGACATTCCTCTAGAAATCAAAAAAGAGTTTTTAAATAATATCATTACGGAATCCGACAGATTAAGTGAAATTATTAATGACATTCTCTATCTGGATAAACTGGAACACGGTGAAATAGCGTTACACATTCAGGAGAATAACATTATTGAAACCTATAAAAAGGCATTAAATCCGCTTTTGCATCTTATTCATCAAAAAAATATTCATTTAAGCGAAGTTAATCTGCTCAATCATTTTTTATTTGAATATGACGAAGCCCGAATGATTCAATTATTTCAGAATATTTTGGGAAATGCTTTAAAATTCACCGATGAGCAGGGAACGATCCAGACAAAATTATCTAAAAAAGAAAACCAGCTGGTTATTAAAATTTTCAATACGGGAAAACATATCCCTGAAGAAGATCTGGAAATGATTTTTGATAAATTTTACCAGTCGAAAAATCAAAATATTTTAAAACCTACAGGAAGCGGACTGGGACTGGCAATCTGTAAAAAAATAGTTCAGGCACAAGGCGGAACCATCAGCGCGGAAAACAGCGGGCTGGGCGTGACTTTTACGATTATTTTACCAAGTAGAAAGATCGGTGATAAAGAACCCGAAGGGTTCAACAACAATAGCCGTAGGTAAAACCTATGGAAATGAAAATGAATATAAAATAAACCCGAACCCGAAGGGTTCAATAATAAAACACAAATGAAAAATGGGAACGTATCGACAAATATTTTATCATATCGTTTTCGGAACAAAACATCGAGAACCAACAATTAACGAAAGAAATGAATCAGAATTATACAAATATATTTGGGGTATTTTAAAAAATAAAAAATGTAAATTATACAGAATTAATGGAATGCCGGACCATATCCATATTTTCTGTGATCTCCATCCCAATATAAATCTCAGCAATCTGGTAAAAGACATTAAAGTTGCAACAAACTTATGGATGAAAGAATCAGGGTTATTTCCTGAATTTTCGGGATGGCAGGAAGGGTACGGAGCGTTTACCAATTCGATAAGAGACAAAGAAATAATTGTAAATTATATAAAGAATCAAAAAGAACATCATAAAACAGAAAAATTTGAAGATGAATTTAAAAAACTTTTAGCTGAACATGGAATTGAATCAGAATGAACATTAATATATTCAACCCTTACGGGTTGGTTTATAATACATTCCGTGTTCCATAGGTTTCACCTACGGCTATTGAAATTGAACCCTTCGGGTTCCCCAAAACCAAAACAATGAAGTTGAACCATAAAGAAGAAATACACAATGAAAAAGATAATCATTGCAGATGATGAACACAAGATATTAATGTCACTGGAGTACAGCTTTAAGAAAAACGGCTACGACGTGTATATCGCCAGAGACGGAACCGAAGTTCTGGAATTTTTAAAAAATATGATTCCGGATGTTATTTTACTCGACATTATGATGCCCAATCTCGACGGTTTTAGCACGTTAGAGATCATTAAGCAAAATGAAAAATTACAAAATACAAAAGTCATCTTCCTAAGTGCAAAAAATAATCCGAGAGATATTGAAAAAGGCCTGGAGATGGGAGCTGACGCCTATGTTACAAAACCCTACTCTATCAAAAAACTGATGCAGCAAATCGAAGAAATGTTTGGATAGTTTTTAAG
This sequence comes from Chryseobacterium sp. PET-29, assembly GCF_025736815.1. NCBI lineage: Bacteria > Pseudomonadati > Bacteroidota > Flavobacteriia > Flavobacteriales > Weeksellaceae > Chryseobacterium > Chryseobacterium sp. PET-29. The sequence goes on from NZ_CP107053.1 coordinate 1,656,003, forward strand.
ATTGAAACACAAAATAAAAATATTATGAATGCAGAAAATTTATTTCAAAGAAGTATAGAAAATAAAGAAAGTTTCTGGAAAGACCAGGCAAAGGAAATCGACTGGTTTCAATTTCCTTCACAAATTCTTTCCAAAGACGAAAATGATTACACCCAATGGTTTACCGACGGGAAAATCAATATGTGCTATCTCAGCATCGACAAACATATTGAAGATGGTTTTGGAGATCAGACTGCCATTATCTATGATTCTCCGGTAACGAAACAAAAGAAAAAGTATACTTTCAATGAAGCCAGAGAAGAAATTTCGAGATTGGCGGGAGGCTTGATTTCTTTAGGCTTAAAAAAGGGCGATACCGCGGTTATTTATATGCCAATGATTCCACAGACGCTCTTTGCCATGCTGGCCTGTGCCCGGATAGGAGTTATTCACAATGTTGTTTTCGGGGGGTTTGCACCGCATGAACTCGTAGTGAGAATTGATGATTGTAAGCCTAAAGCCTTAATAACGGCAACAGCAGGGGTGGAAATCGCCAAAAGGATTCCGTATTTGCCTTTAGTTGAAAAAGCCATTGAATTAGCGCAGGATAAAGTAGAAAATATCATCGTTTTTAACAGGAGATTAGCAGACAACCAACATGAAATGTTTGACGGATTAATTGATTATGAAGAATTGATCCGGCAGTCAGAACCAGCAGATTGCTTTTCCGTTGAATCTACACATCCGCTCTATTTATTATATACATCAGGAACCACAGGAAAACCGAAAGGAATTACGCGTGATACCGGTGGTTATGCCACAGCACTGAAATTTTCCATGAAATACATTTATGGTGTCGAACCCGGTGAAACATATTGGGCAGCTTCCGATTTCGGATGGGCGGTCGGTCATAGCTTTTCCGTCTACGGACCGTTAATCAACAGAAATACAACAGTCATTTTTGAAGGCAAACCTATAATGACGCCGGATGCCGGAACTTTCTGGAGAATTATTTCAGAATATAAAGTTTCCGTAATGTTTACAGCACCAACGGCAATCAGAGCTATAAAAAAGGAAGATCCGAACGGAGAACTGGTAAAAAAATATGATTTAAGCCATTTTAAAAAGCAGTTTCTGGCAGGTGAAAGATGTGACGTTGCCACACTGGACTGGTTTGCGGAACACATCGGAGTTCCCGCCATTGACCATTGGTGGCAGACCGAATCCGGCTGGCCGATGTTGGGTTTAATGACTTTTAATGAAAATTATACCATCAAAAGAGCTTCTGCCGGAAAACCCATTCCCGGTTATGATATTACAATTTTTGATGAAAACGGATATGAGCTGGACGCCCACCACGAAGGCTATCTCGTGATTAAACTACCACTTCCTCCGGGAGCTTTGCTTGGAATCTGGAATGACAATGATCGTTTTCAAAAAAGCTATCTGTCGCAATATCAAGGTTATTATTTTTCAGGGGATGGTGCAATCAAGGATGAAGATGGCTATATTTTCATTACCGGAAGAGTTGACGATGTGATCAATGTTGCAGGACACCGGCTTTCAACCTCAGAAATGGAAGAGATTGTCTCATCCCATCCGGATGTGGCCGAATGTGCCGTAGTAGGAATTGATGATGAACTGAAAGGACAAATTCCTTTTGCTACGATTGTTTTAAAGAATGGCTCCAAAATTTCTGAAGAAGAAGTAGAAAAAGATATTGTGAAAAATGTACGTGAAAAAATTGGCGCCGTTGCCTGTCTTAAAAATGTAATGACTGTAAAACGTCTTCCTAAAACACGTTCTGGAAAAACATTAAGAAAACTCATCAGAACACTACTGGACAAAAAAGAATTTCAGATTCCGTCAACCATTGATGATGAGAAGATTATTGATGAAATTCAACAAAAAATCATCGAATACAGAGCAGAAAAGAAGAATTAAACTACTATTAAAAATAACAGAATTCAATTTCAAAAAAAAGGATATGAGAAATTACCTGATAGAAGATTTACCACATTATTTTGAAGATTACAAAAAATCGATTAAAAATCCTAAAAAATTCTGGGATAAAATAGCTGATGAAAATTTTGTATGGTATCAGCGATGGAGCAAAGTCGTAAAATACGACATGAATGAAGCCAAAATTTCATGGTTTAAAAATGCTAAATTAAATATTACCAAAAACTGCCTGGACAGGCATCTTTCTGTAAGAGGAGATAAGACTGCCATTATCTGGGAACCCAATGATCCCAAAGAAGAAGCACAACATATTTCTTACAGTGAATTATATACCAGAGTAAATAAAACGGCTAATGTTTTACGGGAAATGGGTATTGAAAAAGGAGACCGGGTATGCATTTATCTTCCGATGATTCCGGAGCTGGCAGTCACTATGCTGGCTTGTGCAAAACTGGGAGCTATTCATTCTGTGATCTTTGCCGGGTTTTCAGCCTCTGCCGTAGCTTCGAGAGTAAATGACTGCGGAGCAAAAATGGTGATCACTTCCGATGGCAGCTACAGAGGTAATAAAGTTTTAGATTTAAAAAGTATCGTTGATGAAGCTTTAGAAAAAACACCAACCGTAGAAAAAGTGCTCGTTGTAAAAAGAACCCATAACGACATCAAAATGAAGGAACACAGAGATTTCTGGATGGGAGACCTTTATGAAAATGCCTCCCCTGATTTTGTGAGTGTGATTATGGATGCAGAAGATCCGCTTTTCATTTTGTATACTTCCGGATCTACCGGCAAGCCGAAAGGAATGCTCCATACCTGTGCAGGATACATGGTGTATACGGCTTATACCTTTAAAAATGTATTTAATTATAAAGAAAACGACATTTATTGGTGCACAGCCGATATAGGCTGGATTACCGGACATTCCTACATTCTTTACGGCCCGCTTCTGAATGGTGCAACAACCGTTATTTTCGAAGGAGTACCAACATATCCTGAACCGGACAGATTTTGGGAAGTAATTGAAAAACATAAAGTTACCCAATTCTATACTGCCCCTACGGCAATCCGTTCACTAGCAAAAGAAAGTGTGGAATGGGTAGACAAGCATGATTTAAGCACATTAAAAGTGATAGGATCCGTTGGTGAACCTATTAATGAAGAAGCATGGCATTGGTTTAATGACCATGTAGGAAAGAAAAAATGTCCCGTTGTAGATACATGGTGGCAAACGGAAACCGGTGGAATCATGATCTCTCCTCTCCCATTTGTAACCCCTACCAAGCCAACATACGCCACATTACCGCTTCCGGGAATACAACCGGTTTTGATGGATGACAAGCGTAATGAAATTATGGGCAACCAGGTTACCGGAAATCTTTGCATCCGTTTTCCATGGCCGGGTATTGCCAGAACCATCTGGGGAGACCATCAACGGTATAAAGAGACCTATTTTACCGCTTTCCCCGGAAAATATTTTACCGGTGACGGCGCGCTTCGCGATGAAGTTGGATATTACAGAATCACTGGGCGTGTGGACGATGTGATTATCGTTTCCGGACACAATCTGGGAACTGCTCCGATTGAAGACAGCATCAACCAGCATCCTGCCGTGGCGGAGTCTGCTATTGTGGGGTATCCTCACGACATTAAAGGAAATGCACTCTACGGTTATGTTGTTTTAAAAGAAACAGGGGAAAGCAGACAAAGGGAAAATCTTAAAAAAGAAATCAATCAGCTTATTTCAGAACAGATCGGCCCGATTGCAAAACTGGATAAAATTCAGTTTGTTTCCGGATTGCCAAAAACACGTTCAGGAAAAATTATGCGAAGAATATTACGGAAGATTGCAGAAGGGGACTTCAGTAATTTCGGGGATATTACCACACTGTTAAATCCTGAAATCGTGGAAGAAATAAAAAATGAAAGAGTTTAAATAAAAGAGCGGAATATTCCGCTCTTCTTACATTCTATATTTAATAGATAAATCAAATAAAAAATAAATTACATATAGATAAAACAATAAAATGTTATTTTTTTTAAAAATTATTTAACAAAAGTGAAAAAATATTTATATCTTTATGATAATTAAAAACTAGTGCTATGTCAAATATTTTAGCTGGATTATTTGAACCTCACAGCGATTACAAAAAATTAGAAGCGGATCTTGAAGATTCTGGTTTTGAGAATTCAGAATATATTGTATATCTTAACGAAGACAATCATCATTCCCCATATATTGTGAGTGTGGCAGTAAAAGAACATCAGATTGATGATGCTAAAAACGTGTTTAACCAAAATACGGTAATGAAAACATATCTGTTTGAAAATATGAGTCTTGAACAGGCAAATTATACTACCCTTAAAAACTTTATCAGCGCCAGAAACAAAGCGGAAATCCACAATAGCCCGGATGTAAGAATTAAAGGTTCTACCATGGGAATAGATTCCGAAGTAAAATTTTAAAATACAAATGATTAAAATAAATGCCTGAATCCATAGATCCGTCTATGGGTTCTTTTTGTATTTGAAAAGTGCAAAAAATTTCGTATTTTCGTGTAAATATAGGCTTTAGCACGAATGAGTTACGACTTAGAACAAGAAAATAAAGAAATACTCGCCAGATATAAAGATCTGATTTCTAACACATACCGCACTTTGGATGAGGAAAATAATAAACTTATCCGAAAAGCATTTGATATTGCGCTGGACGCTCATAAAGATCAGCGGAGAAAATCCGGGGAACCGTATATTTACCACCCTATTGCCGTAGCGAAAATTGTAGCCACGGAAATCGGTCTTGGAGCTACGTCGATTGCCTGTGCACTGTTACATGATGTAGTTGAGGATTCTGATTATACCTATGAAGATCTGAAGAAAATTTTTGGTGAGAAAATAGCCAATATTGTCAACGGACTTACCAAGATCTCCATCATGAACCATCAGAACATATCGGTTCAGTCGGAGAATTACAGAAAGCTTCTCCTTACCCTTTCGGAAGATTTCAGGGTAATTCTGATCAAAATTGCAGACCGGCTTCATAACATGCGTACACTGGAAAGCATGGCTCCGGACAAGCAGAAAAAAATTGCTTCCGAAACCGTGTATATTTATGCTCCAATGGCGCACCGTTTAGGTTTGTACAACATCAAATCCGAGCTTGAAGACCTCTCTTTAAAATACAATAATCCCGACGTTTATACTGAAATTACACAGAAACTCGAGCTGGCCAAAGAAAGCCGCGAACGCTACATTGAAGAATTCAAAAAAGAAGTTTCTGAAAAACTGCATGAAGAAGGCCTGAATTTTAAGATAAAAGGGCGTGCAAAAGCAATCTCTTCCATTTACAGAAAAATGCTGAAGCAGGGAGTTTCTTTTGAGGAAGTGTATGATAATTACGCCATAAGGATTATTTATAAATCTGATGCAAAGAATGAAAAATTTCTGGCCTGGAAAATTTACTCTATTGTAACGGACGTTTATCACAGTAATCCTTCCAGAATGCGTGACTGGATCACGCAACCACGTTCTACAGGATACGAAAGTCTGCACCTTACGGTTTTAGGACCGGACAAGAAGTGGATTGAAGTACAGATCCGCTCCGAAAGAATGGATGAAATTGCAGAAAAAGGTGTTGCTGCTCATTATAAATACAAAGAAGGATACAAACAAAGTTCCGAAGACAGGAATTTTGAAAACTGGGTAACTGAAATCCGTGAAGTACTGGAGCAACAGCAGAATCTTTCCACTTCCGAGCTTCTGGATAATATAAAACTCAATCTTTACTCCAAGGAAGTTTTTGTTTTCACTCCTAAAGGGGAAATTAAAATTCTGCCAACCAATGCAACAGCCCTTGATTTTGCTTTCTCGGTACACTCAGACTTGGGGATGAAATGTTTGGGTGCAAAAATCAATGGAAAACTTGTTCCGATTTCGTATGTTTTACAGAATGGAGATCAGGTTGATATTCTTTCGTCACAAAACCAGAAACCAAAATCCGACTGGCTGGAGTTTGTGGTTACCTCAAAAGCCAAATCGAAAATCAAGAGTTATTTAAACTCACAAAAAAATCAGCTGGTAGAGGAAGGAAAAGAAATTCTTCAGCGAAAGCTTCGCCATGCCAAGATTAATTTTAATGATGATGAAGTGAATAAGCTTCAGAAATTTTTTAACCTCAAAACCTCGCAGGAGCTGTTTCTTAAATTTCAAAGCAATGAACTTGACGCAAGCAGCCTGAGAAAATATATTGAAAGTAAAAACGTATTCAACAACCTGCTTTCAAGATTCAGGAAATCCCCTTCAAAAAATACTGCTTTTGTAGAGCCTAAAGAGCAGAACCTGGATATGATTGTCTTCGGTAAAGACGAAGAAAAGCTCAATTACACCTACGCAAAGTGCTGTACGGTAATTCCGGGAGATAAGATTTTCGGATTTATTACCATTTCGGACGGAATAAAAGTACACAGCGACAACTGCCCGAATGCCATTAATCTCCGTGCGCAGTATGATTACAGAGTAATTCCTGCCAAATGGGTAAATGCGGAAAGTTTCAAAAACAGAGTGAAAATAGAGATTGAAGGACTCGACAGGATGGGAATGATTAACGATATTACAACCGTAATCAGCGGTGCGATGGGAATGGATATGAAAAGTATGTCTATTGAATCCAACGACGGTATTTTCACAGGAACTATTAATCTTGAAGTAAAAAATAAAAGTCAGCTTGAACAAACCTTTAAAAAACTCAATGATATTAATGGAGTTTCGAAGGTGAGAAGACTGCAGTCTTAGTACGAGTCTTACAAATACTTAAAATTTTCAGCAGCAACCAGACTTCAGGAATCATCCTGATTTCTTTGCTGCAGTATTTTTACTCATTTAATTCGTCCGGTGCAGAAAATTTCCAGGCTTATGGGTCAAGAATAAAAGAGATAAACTGAGTTCTTTACCTCAAAGTTCTTGGAATAGATGATCGGTACAGGTTTGTTGGCTAATAAGAATTTACCATGCAGACTTTTATCGCACTGCTGTCGTTTAAAAATGAAATTAAAATGCAGAATGAGGGAAGTTTGTCATTCTTATTGCTTTTTCATTGTTGCCATTTCCGGATATCCTGTTCTCAATCTCGGTTTACGCAGAAGATTTACCGAAGCAGACAAAAACTGATCGATTCCTCAGAATGAATTTTATTCGTCTTGATCGGAATCAGTATTTTGATTTCTTGATTTTCTCAATTCGTCAGACAATAGTTTTTCGATCCTTAGCTTTCTGATGGCCATATTCAATTCGTTTCCGAAAAGGAGAAGATAAACGTTTACATTTACCCACACCATCAGAAGAATCATACTTCCGATTGATCCGTAAAGCACGTTGTAGCGCGCAATATTCTTTATATATAATGCGAAAAGGTAGGTCGTTAACACAAACAGTACTGTGGTTAAGATCGCTCCCGGAATAGCCTGCCTGAATCTTGCAATTTTTACGGTTCCCAACCAGTAAAACAGCGTAAGAAGAATAAAATAAAATAAAGGAAAGGAAACAAAACCGATAATTTCCGAAAGGTTATTAACCAGCCATGAAACATCATAAACAGGTGTAAACTGCTTTAACACCACTTCAGAATAATACAATCCGAAAAGTGCAAGAAAAACAATCAGCACAAAGCCGATGGTAATAAAAAAAGAAAGTATAAATTCTTTGACATCGCTCATCTTTTCGCGGGTATTTTCATTGAATCCATTGATGAGTGAAAACGTTCCGTTCGTGGCAAAAACCAAGGCAAGAACAATAGTCAGATTACTGATTCCCTTCATATTCGGGACGATACTTGCTTCAATATAACTTCGTACATCTCCTTCCATACTTGCAGGGAAAACATTATGCATCAGTACATCAAAGATATAATACTGCAAGGTTTCATAATGCGGCATATAGGGAATTACCGAAAGTATAAAGAGAATGAAAGGAAATAAACTTATTGTAAAACTCCAGGAAATAGCCGCTGCTTTTCTTCCTATTTTGTCTTTAAAAATTCCCCTGATATAAATCTGAAACATTTGCCACAGCGATATTCCCAAAAGGGGAATGTGTATATCATCAAAAAATTCTTGAATTTTATGTATAAATTTTGGAAGTTTCAGACCCATATTATTTTAAAATATTATCTATTTTATCAAAGTTTTTATTTACAAATGTAGGAGAATTCAAACGAAAACCAATTCCCGCACGAAAAAGCCATTGTGTCGCAGAATAAAAATTTTCATTGGAGCTATTGATCAAGTTGAGCTGCGCACCGGCGCCGAAAAAACATTTTCCATTATCATAACCAATTCTCCCGTTAGAATAGCCCCCAATATTAAATTCATGAAAATCTTCGCCAATGAGTTTTGCGTAGTATATTTCAGGATAAACTTCCAATATGGCATACCAGTTTTTAATTTTTTTCTGAATACCCCCACCCGATCTTAAAGCAATCCTGATATCTTTAGACGGACTGTTTTGAATTTCAGTAAAAGTATTTCCCTGATAGATTGTTTTATTCATATCACTAAGAATATTGTACTGGTAAAAAAGGCCTGTACTTACCACGAAAACATCCTTTAGAGGCTGATAAGTCATATTGTTAAAACTTCGGTAATCCGATTTATTTCCTATCCAGAGATAACTCGTTTCCCCTTTAAAAGAGCGGTATTTTGCATCCGGAAACTGGAGGTATCCTTCTTCGTTATAATCACTGCCATACAGCATTTGTAAAAATTCTTTGGTATCCTGAAAATACAGACCTTTTACCTGGCTGAAATACAGATACTGCCTGATTTTCGGACTTAGGAAAAAAGTAAATCCAAAATTAAAATATTTCGTCTTTCCTTTTTCAGGATCGTCATTATTGATATTGGTAAGCTTTGGTGCAAATGAAAAACTTACATCCAGCCATCTGTACCGCAGAAAAAATTCTGTATAAAATGCGTCATTCGGTCTTAATCGAAAAATCTTATTTTCATATAACAACCCAAATGAATTATGCAGATAACTCAGTCCTCCTACAACAGAAATTTTCTTTTTATCTTCTTCCAGATATCGTGCTTCATCATTTTTATTAATTTCCTGTGCAAAAGAAATTAGTGGAAAAAAGTAAAACAAAAAAGGTAAAACTGATATTTTCATTGGATTGGTGTGGTACAAAAATAATGATTTTTTCAGACTTTGTTCGTACAAGGAAAAGTGCGATTATGAATTCTGTTGATTTATAAATATCTTTGAAGCTTAATTAGGAATAAATGCAGATTAGCTTGCTTTGTATCGGTAAAACGGACGATAAGGAAATTACTTCCCTGATCAGTTATTATATCAAAAGACTACCTAAACACTGGAATTTTGAAATCATTGAAATTCCGGATGTAAAAAATGCCAGAAACCTGTCTCCCGAGCTTTTAAAAAAAGAAGAAGCCAAACTTTTTCTGAATTACATAGACCGAACAGATCTTGTAATGATTCTTGATGAAAAAGGTAAACAATTTACCAGCCGTGAATTTTCTCAGAAAATAGATGCCTGGATGAATTCTTCAGTGAAAAAAATTCATCTTCTGATTGGTGGTGCATACGGGTTTTCGGAAGAAGTTTACGCCAGAGCCAACGAAAAAATATCGTTATCAAAAATGACTTTTACACATCAGATGATCCGGCTTTTTATTGTAGAGCAACTGTACCGCGCAGATCAGATTTTGCAGGGAAAACCCTATCATAACGACTGATAGAGCTTTTAAGTTTTTATTAAATTGGTTTCGGCGATGGAGCACTGAAACCAATTTAATAAAAATGCATATCATTATTTCTTAACTTCACATTTAGAGTAATATTCTATCAGCAAAGGTTTCTCATATCCCAGGCTTACTGCCTTATCAAGACTTGCACAAGCTTCCTTCGGCTTAGCCGTTTCGAATAAAATTAAGGCTTTATTTACGTACGCCTGAGCAAATTTAGGATCAATTGAAATTGCTTTGTTGACATCAGCGAGAGCTTCCTTATTTTTTTTCAGTTTAAAGTAGACGTCACCTCTTCCACTGTAGAGAAGGGATTCCGGTTTTTCTGAAATTAGCTGGTTATAATCTTTTAAGGCACCTTCAAGATCACCGCTGTTTTTTTTAAGATTGGCCAGTCCGGTTCTTGCGTAAATATTATCCGGGGCAAAACTGAGAATCTGATTTAGATCCTTCGCTGCCAGATCTTTCTTGCCTAAATTTTCATAAACTTTAGAACGGGTAAGGTACATATCTGCATTTTCAGGTTCAAGCTTAAGTCCCTGATTAAGATAATCCAATGCAGCCTGTTTATTTCCTTTTTGTCCGTGAATAGAACCTAAATTAGCATACACTGCAGCAGACATAGGATCCGCTTTTAATGCAGATTCATATGATTTGAACGCTGCGGTTGTTTTACCAAGCCTTCTCTGTGACGTACCCAGATAATTGTAATATTCTGATTTGAATTTCTGAATTTTTTCAGTTTGAACCAATTTGGAATATTCTTCCTCCGCACATTTGTAATCCGCTTTACGGAAACAATCTTCGGCAATTTTTTTATCCTGCGCCTGCAGCGATACTATGGAGCATGTTAATGCTAAAAGAAATAGAGTTTTTGTCATGAGGTTATATTTTGTTTATTGATTACTTTTCTTGCGAGTGCAGAAAACACCACTCCCAATAAAGTTCCAACAAACGCCCCCACCAAAATATCTATCGGGAAATGCACTCCTAAATAAATGCGGCTGTATGATATTATTGCAGCCCACACAAATATAGCATAAGGAAACCATTTAATCTTATTTTTTAGCAAAATACTTAAATAAGCTGCCAAAAAGAATGTATTGGAAGCATGGGCAGAATAAAACCCGAACTGTCCGCCGCATTTTACAATCCTCATGTGATCCTGAAGAGAAGGATCATGGCAAGGCCTAAGCCTTTCTATACCATGTTTAAAAACACCGGCCAGCTGATCTGATATTGTTACCCCTATTGCAATAAATACCAGGATAAAAATTAATGATCTCAGCTTATAATTTTTATATAGAAAATAGCAGAAAATAATATAAAGCGGAACCCAGATCCAGGTGCTGGAAATCAACATCCAGAACTGGTCAAAAGAAGAATCTCCTAAATTATTGAGAAATAAAAAGACTTTTTTATCTTCCTGAATAATTTCCTCCATACGTTATCTGCTTACAGGCCCCTCATAGGTTTCATCCTCTGAAGGTTTTGGTTTTGGAGGTTCATTTGAAGACTGGGAATCAGCAAGAATATCGCTTTGAACATCTTTCATCGGATTAAAATCTTTTGCGGCGTCTTTTACTTTTTCAATCTCACGCTTGATCTCAGAAACAGGATTATCCGTTTCTTTCATGATCTCGGTTTTGATATCTTCCACTGCACCACGCATCTTTCTTACCCCTGCACCCAGATCACGGGCGATTTGAGGAAGCTTATCCGGTCCGAATAATACTACGATTGCCACGGCAATCAGTGCCATTTCTCCAATGCTTAGTTCCATGTTACAAAATTACAAAAGATAAGTGAATCTCAATACTTATTATTAAGTTTTAATAAAATATTAAGTTTTAAAACGTATTCTTTTTAATCAAATCTATATCCGTTATAAGCTGCTGCATATCAGATTGTAGGGTACCATTATAAATTCCTCTGATTTTTCTCTGCCCATCTACAAGAATAATATGTTCTGTATGAAGAAATTCTGCACTGTCGCGCGTAAATCCTAAAGCTTCTTCAGCAAAATAAGATTTCCGGGCAAGCCTGTATATTTCATTTTTATTTCCGGTAAGAAAGTGCCAGTTTGCATTTGTAATTTTATTCTTTGTTTTAAAATCTTTCAATTTTTCTGAGGTATCAATCCAAGGTGTTACTGAAAAAGAAAGTAAGATTACATCGGGATCATTTTTATATTTACGGTCTACCAGTTTCAGATTTCTGATCATGTTGGGACAAATACTTCCGCATGATGTAAAAATAAAGCTGGCAATATGTATTTTATGATCCGTTATTTTATCCGTAATTACCCTATTGTCCTGATCAACAAAAGAAAAATGTTGAATGGTATGATTAATTTTATCGGAAGCTTCCTCTTTAGATAAAAATTGGGGCTCAAAATCCGGAGTGTTGTAATAAGGTACATCTTGTTTTTTTTGCCGGCACGAAAAAAGCAGCAAAAAAACGATCAGGCTACTTCTTAAAAATACGTTCTGTAACATTTACACAATTTTTTGTTCCTAATAAGCCATAGCGTTTACCCTGTTTTACGAAATAATTGGATCTTATCTTACCATTGTCATAAAATTGTTTCTGACTTCCTTCTTCGTATCCTAATTTATAATGCATATCCCTTACCAATTGTCCGTTCCTGTTCCACTCCCGATATTCACCGTTATTTTCTCCCTCAGAGAAAGAACCTGATATTTTTATATTTCCGTTTTCCCACCATTCTTTTAATGTTTTCACTTTGGTTCCGTTCTCAAAAAAACGCCTCCCAGCCAACCTACCGTTCGGATAAAATTTTTTCCATTCTCCATGTTCTTTTCCTTTATAAAAAGCAACAATTTCTGCAGTATCTTTTGTATTGGAGAACATTGAATATACAATACCTGAAAAAGGCTGATTATTCAGCAGTATGATTCCATTCTTATTTTCCAAATGAATATCGTCCAGATTATAATATTTCATGCGTTCTTTATCTGATGAACCACAAGAAAGTAAAGTAAAAAGTAAAATACTAATTACTGACAGTTCCCGGAGTTCCATAGAAGCCATTTCCGTTAATATAAGGGTCTGAACTGGTAATATGATAATGATAAATCCCGTTGGGATAATCTGCAGTTGCAGATGTATGACCATGGTAAGCATCCAGTGAAGTATTGGTAACCGCTACGCCGTTTTCTTCAGGACCATACACCGGGAAACCATCCAGTAAAAAACCCAACAGTGCAGATTTTGACACTTTTACAGTAGTAAGGTATTTGGGTTCGACATGGTAATGATAATCTCCTCCCTGTGCAGGATGTCCCCACCACTGATCGAAAGAAACAATCTCTCCTGATAAGGGCTGATTTGGCCCGGCGTATTGATTGAAAAAAGGCACTCCGTTAAGTGAGACTCCAATGGGTCCCAGAGGTGTGGCTGGATGAGCTGAATTAACTGCCGGATTCAGAGGAATTTTGAATGTGTAATTTTTTGTTGAAATCGAATTAGGATTTTTAGAAAATGTGTACCCGCCATAAGTTGTCCCGGAAAAATTTTCGTAAAGACTATTTCCCGTAGGATAATAAACACTTTTATGATCTGGTGTTCCGGTTGTTTTAATATAAACATACGTACCATCTGAAGTTATACTTGCTGCCCCATATATTTTTTTGTAAACGGCAGGAACTTCAGAAGTATTGTTATTGCTATTATTTTGTGAAGAGTCATCATTGCTGCTGCAATTAATAAGTGTGATCGCAGATATAATCCCTGATAAAATTTTGATTTTTTTCATATTCATGCTATTTTGTTCAAATATATAAAAATAACGCAATCAAAATCAAAGAATTGAACAATATTATATAAAAAACGAACCTTACATTAGGTCCGTTTTTTTATTTAACTCAAGTTCTTCTTTTTTTATAGCCTTCTTCTGAAAATTGTAATAAGTAATGATTACGCTTACGGCCATTAAAATAAAAGCTAAGAAGAAAGGTGCTCCCGAAAATTTAAACGGAGCTTCATCATGTGTGAAGAAATAAAATAAATTGGTCATCATTGGCGGACCGATAATCGCAGTTGCACTCATAAGACTGGTGAGCGCTCCCTGAAGCTCGCCCTGCTCGTTGGAAGGTACATTTTTTGTGATCACCGACTGAAGTGCAGGCCCGCAAATTCCTCCTAAGCAATAAGGAATCAAAAAAATGAACATCATCCATCCCTTTGTAGCAAATGCAAACAACAGCATTCCGATCGCGTAAAGTGTCAATCCGTAATAGATGCTTTTCTGTTCGCCCAACTTTGGGGTTGTCCATCTTATCAGCCCGCCCTGAACTAATCCTACCAATAAGCCAACTACTCCTAAGGAGATTCCCACCATTCTTTCATTCCAGTTGAATTTATACATGGTAAAAAAGCTCCAGTTGCTTTGCACAGCGTGTCCGGCAATATAAATCAGAATTAAAGAAACAATTAAACCTGAAATTTCAGGATGTTTTCCTAAAAATTTAAAGGATCCCACCGGGTTAGCGCGCTTCCAGTTGAATTCTCTTCTTTTATCTTTATCAAGACTTTCGGGCAGAATAAAATAGCCGTAAAGAAAATTTAAAAGACACAATCCAGCTGCAGCATAAAAGGGGACCCTGGCTCCGTAATGCCCTAAAAGTCCGCCCAACACAGGCCCGATGATGAATCCAAGTCCGAAAGCAGCTCCAATAAGTCCAAAATTCTTGGCGCGGTCTTCATCTGTTGAAATATCTGCAATATAGGCACTTGCCGTTGTAACACTTGCCCCTGTAATTCCCGCAATAACTCTTCCGATAAACAGCCATATAATGGTAGGTGCCAAAGCCAGCAGAACATAATCTATGGCAAATCCGAAAAGAGAAATGAGGATGATTGGCCTTCTCCCGAATTTATCACTCAGATTTCCCACTACGGGCGAAAAAATAAACTGTGTAAATGCATAGGCAAATCCCAGCCAGCCGCCGTATTTTGCTGCTTCACTGATATCGCTGTGAATCAGTTCCTCAATAAGTTTAGGAACCACCGGAATAATGATACCCCATCCCGTAATATCAATTAACAACGTAATAAATATGAAGCTCATTGCCGCTTTTTTCCTTGAGTTTTCCATAATGATGCAAAAATAATCAAATCGGGAAAAATAATGATTCTAAATTGCAGGTTACGAATGGGTAATGAAATGATAAATTATTAATGGTGAATTTAATTTTTTTGATGTCTGTATATAATCGTTACTATTTTTTGGAAGACAGCTATTGTTAATGTTTATAAGATATTGAAATATTGGCTTTGACCCTAGCCCTGATTGAGCGGCATGTCTGAGCTCTTTTTCTATTGGTGCGGCGGCTCCGCCGCCGCACCAATAGAAAAAAGCGAGTAGCGAAAGCAGGAAAAAGCTCCTAATTAAATTGAAGAGTTTGAGGATTTGAGATTCCGGAGTGTGAGTTTAAAGAATTAATATGAAATACAAACAGTAAGCAATCAACAATTAACAAAGCAAAAAAAAGCCTTTCACATTGGAAAGGCTTTCTTATTTATTGTAGTTTACTTTTATTTTGAAGCAAGTACTTCTTTATTGGTAGTAGATTTACCGTGAACTTCCTCTTCTTTACCTGTTTTCAGGAAGTCATAGGCAATTGCCGATGCCACGAAGATGGATGAATAAGTACCGAAACCGATACCGATTAACATCGCAAACATAAATCCTCTCAGGTTATCTCCACCAAAAATAAAGATGGCCAAGATTACAAGGATTGTAGTAAATGAAGTATTGAACGTTCTACCCAGTGTACTGGAAATTGAATCATCAAATAACCCTGCCAATGTTAATGATTTCTTCTCTCTTAAATATTCCCTGATCCTGTCAAAGATAATTACCGTATCATTAATGGAATATCCTAATACCGTAAGAACCGCAGCGATGAAATCCTGGTTGATCTCCATATTGAACGGCATATATTTGTGAAGCAAAGAATATGCTCCCAAAATAATAACTGCATCGTGGAACAATGCTGCTACCGCACCAAGGGAGAACTGCCATTTTCTGAATCGCAATAAGATATAAATAAAGATAATTCCTAATGCTCCCAGCACCGCATATAACCCGTGAATTTTGATATCGTCCGCAACAGAAGGTCCTACTTTTTCGGAAGAAATAATTCCTGCATGTTCTTTATCTGCAGATTTAAAATCTTTTAACGTTGTTCCTGCAGGTAATTCTGATTTTAATCCTTCGTATAATTTCTGCTCAATAACCTGGTCAGCTTTCAAAGATTCGTCTTCGATAAGATAATCAGTAGAGATCTTTAATTGATTGTTATTTCCGTAAGTTTTGGCTTCTACTGAAGAGTTTTTGCCGTCTTCCGTTTTAAATAATGCTACCAGTTTGTTTTCAACATCTTCTGCTTTTACGTCTTTGTCGAATCTTATTACATAATTTCTACCACCCGTAAAATCAATCCCATATTTGAAACCGTGCGTAGCGATTGAAATGATACAAACCACCGTTAAAACAGCTGAGAAAATGTAAGCATATTTTCTTTTCCCGATGAAATCGATCCAGGTATTTCTAAAAAGATTCTTAGTTGCCGGCGTCCATACGGAAAGTCCTTTTCCTTTATTTAATCTTGAGAAGATCATTACTCTTGAAAGCAATACAGACGTGAATAGTGTCATTGCAACCCCAATCATCAGAGTTAAGGCAAAACCTTTGATAGGTCCTGTTCCGAAGAAGAACAATACCACTGCCGTTAAGAAAGTTGTGGTATGACCATCAATAATCGCATTCAACGCATGTTTAAATCCGTCTTTATAAGCTTCAAGGATACTTTTCCCTGCAAATAATTCTTCTTTTGTTCTTTCATAAATGATAACGTTTGTATCAACCGCAACAGCCATCGTTAAAACGATACCCGCGATACCAGGAAGCGTAAGCGTGAAATCTCCCGAATCCATAATACCGAAAATATAGAAAAGGTTGATGATCATTGCAATTACTGCATAAACACCCGCTCCACCGTAATAGAAGATGATATAAACAATAATGATAGCAAATGCGATCATGAATGACATCAAACCGGCATCAATAGATTCCTGACCTAAAGAAGGACCTACAACCGTAGCCTGAACTACTTTTGCACCAGCAGGCAATTTACCCGCTCCCAAAACATCTACCAGCTCTTTGGCTTCTTCCTGAGAGAAATTACCGGAAATTTGTGTTCTACCGTTAGGAATTGCATTTACAACGTTCGGTGCTGTGTATACTCTGTTATCAAGCGTTACGGCAACTGGTTTCCCAACGTTTTTCTCCGTTAATGTTTTCCATTCTTTTGCTCCTTTCGAATCCATCTGCATATCTACCACCACTCTGCTCAATTCATCGTAGCCGATATTTGCGGTTTCAACAGCACCGTCTACAGGAGCTTTTTGGTTGATATTTCCTCTGATGGCATACAATACTAAGCTTTCAGCATCTGAAGCCTCAGGCTTGTATCCCCACATGAATTGAGTATATTTAATGTTTGCAGGACGTAAAGATTGTGCAACTTTGCTGTTTAAAATTTTATTTACAACAGCCGTATCAGACAATTTTACACTTCCTACTGCACTTTGGCTCATGGATTTACCTTTCTGCAAAATATTCAGAAGGTTTACATTTTTGGCAACGCCCATAGAATCGCCTTTTGCAGCGATCATTGTAGTTAATGTCTGGAAATAAGGATATACTTCAGGAGATTGCTGTACTTCCCAGAACTGAAGTTTTGCAGAAGTCTGAAGCATTTTTTTCACTTTATCAATGTCCTTCATTCCCGGCATTTCAACAGAAATTCTGGCAGTACCCGGAACTCTCTGAACGTTTGGCTGGATCGCTCCCAGTTTATCAATTCTGGTTCTGATCACCTCGAAAGCCGTTCCTACAGATGCATCAATCTTTTTCTTAACAATCGCTTTTACCTGCTCGTCAGGCGTATTGTACTTTACCTCAGTAAGCGTGGTATTTCCGAAAAGTTCCGGATCTGCCAGTTTAAGGTTGGTACCTTTTGCTTTGTTAACTGCATCGAACTGCTCAAAGAAATTGTCGATGTACGATCTTGTAGAATTCTTCTGAACTTCATCTGTTTTGTTCAAAGCCTCAATAAGAACAGGATTTGTGGAATAATTGGTTAAATCATTCACCAGATCTCTCTGGTTGATTTCCAAAAGAACGTTGATCCCTCCTTTAAGGTCAAGACCAAGTTTCATTTCCTTGTCTCTGGCTTTGGTGTAATAAAGTTTTGTGAATCCAAGATTCAGTGTATCCTTAGAAAGTCTTGTGATTTCTTTCTGATACTTCTCCGGATTGTCTCCTGCAATAGCAGTCGCCTGCTTTTCAATTTTGCTGGTGTACCATGTTGGTAATAGCTCGTTTAAGCAAATCAACCCTAGTACAATAGCAACAATTGTAATAAGTCCTTTTCCTTGCATTTTGTTATAACTACGTTAAATTAAGTCGGCAAATATAATCATTTTCTTGAATTTTATGAATTTTTAACAACAGAAATCATTTATTTTCAGATATATCGGTATTCTTATTTTTATTTAAGATTTAATAATTTTTTCCTGCTATTTTAATGAATTTTATAATGTTTTTATGGTATGAAATTTTCATTCTGATATAATACACTAAATATCAAAATATTATGAAAAATTTACTTTTTTATGCAGGTTTGTTTTCTTTTAGCATTTTTAATGCGCAAAGTATTAACCTTGAAGAATTTGCAACAGGTTTTACCGCTCCGGTAGAAATCACTCACGCCAACGATACCAGAATGTTCGTAGTACAGCAAAACGGCATCATTAAAATCGTACAGCCGAACGGAAGCATAAATTCATCCAACTTCTTAGACATCAGTTCTAAAATTACCTATGGAGGAGAAAGAGGACTTTTAGGACTTGCTTTTCATCCGCAATACTCTACCAATGGGTATTTTTTTGTGTATTACAATGATACCAGCGGAAATATTACGGTAGCAAGATACACCAGAAGTTCCAATCCGGATGTTGCGGATCCCACTACTGAAAAAATTGTTCTGAATCAGCCAAAACCATTTGACAATCACAACGGGGGAAGCATTCATTTTGCACCGGACGGCTATCTGTGGATTGTGACGGGTGATGGAGGAAGTGGTGGCGACCCCAATAACAACGGGCAAAATAAAAATTCTCTTTTAGGCAAATTATTGCGGCTGGACATCAATTCCACAGGCCCGTACAATATTCCACCGGATAACCCTTTTGTTGGCACCGACGGCGCTGATGAAGTGTGGGCATACGGGCTGAGAAACGCATGGAAATTCAATTTTGATACGGCTTCCGGCAATGTTATGATTGCAGATGTTGGACAGGGTAATATCGAAGAAATCAACAGAATGCCCATTACACAGGCAGGAATCAATTACGGCTGGAGATGCTATGAAGGCAATAATGCTTATAATACATCCGGCTGCGCAGCACAATCAACCATGACTTTTCCCGTTGCTGCCTATAACCATTCCGGCGGAAGATGTTCCATAACGGGAGGATATGTTTACAGAGGCTCATTATATCCGGCTCTCCAGGGAAAATATATTTTTGCCGATTACTGTTCTACGCAGATCGGAATTCTGAATAATGATGATTCCATCACGTGGTCGGCGGCATTTTCAGGAAATAATTTTTCAACATTCGGAATTAATAATCAGAACGAACTTTTCGTAGCAGCAGTAAACAACGGAAAGATATTCAGGGTAACGACTTCAACTTTGAATATCAGGGAAAATGAACTTTCGGCACAGATAAAAATCTATCCCAATCCTGCCTCTGAAAAGGTTTTCATTGAGGGAATTGAGGAAAAAAATGCAACCGTTGACATTACCAATACTGAAGGAAGAAAAGTATTGGAAGGTGCAAAAATTGAAAGTGATCATAGCTTAAATATTTCAGGAATACCTACAGGCGTTTATTTCCTTCATATTAATACGGAAAATCAGAAATCGTACAGTAAAAAATTAATTATAAAATAATTTTCAGAATTTAATAGAGCTTCAGTCAGTTTTGACTGGAGCTTTTTTTATAAAATATAATATTCCCAATATGGGCAGGATCAATATTAACTTTACTGCAACTGAAAATCTTTCCGTTTCGCCATCAAACAAAATAGCAGGAATTAAGGAAACAAAAAGGAAGGCTGTAATGAAAAATACATATTCCCACCATGAAAATTTTTTGGGCTTTGTTTGCCCACTGTCTCTTTTATATTTTAAGCTTAAAATCCAGAATCCTAAGAACAAAATCATATAAGGGAAGGTCCAGATTCTGTAGGTATCATATGCAATGGAATGAAGAATTAACGGAATTGCTGAAATAACAATAAGCAAAATAAACAATTGAATATTGAGCTTAAATTCTTTAAAAATCATCCATAAACAGAAAACAATGGGAATTCCATAAAATATTGTTGCTTTTGAAATAAAAATTCGTTGAAAAAAATATTCATATTGTTCACTAAAATAATACGTAAAACTTTTAGTATAGGCTGAACAGACCGAGTCGGCAACTTTTTCAGATATTGATGATTGTTTTAAATAGGAAAATAGTTGTGTATAGTAATTTCCACCGTTGACTTCCTGATAGCCTGAAATAAAAACAGCACTTAAAAACGGCAATGTTAAAAATAAAGCAAGCTTATTTATAACATTTGGAGAAAATACATTTTTAATAGAAAATTTCCTTTCCGGCACCTGATTGACAATAATGGCAAAACAGCAGACAGGAAGCATTAACACAATTGAAATTTCATGAATAAAAATACTGAAAACCGCAATGATTGATGCCGGAAACAATTTGTTTCGGGTAATAAGGTACACTGTAAAAATCGTCATCAGGAAAACAACATGATCCAAATACCCTATCAAATGAGCAGAAAATACAATATACTGGGAAAGAAGAAAAATGACAAAAAACAGGATCCTGTAATAACTTCTTGTATTATTCCAGGTTATTTTTACTGCGATGCTGACGATGAAAAAATACAATATCGCTAACACCAATACAGAAAGAGCAGTGACTGAAAATGTATTTTTTTCACATAAAAAGCCTAATAATTCTCCAGCCAAACCTCTTTTGATAAATCCGAACCTGTAATCTACCAGCCAGTGAGACTGCGCCCATTGGTTCGGTATTCTTATGGTTTTTGAAACACTGAAAACCAGTGCGTACAGATAAAGAAATATCAGAAGAAATTTCCTGTACATACTATCAGATCGTCATCGAGAAAATTCTCGTTTCCGGTTTGTTGCGCATCATTCTGAGATCGAAAACCATGGCTACATTTCTTGTAAAGGCTCTTCCTTTCTCCGTAATCTGGATATGATGCCCATTGATTTCCACCAATTCATCATTTTCCATTTCTTTCAGCATATCAAAAGCATTTTCAAGTTCAGGAAAAGAGTTGTTGATATCGAAAGTTGTTTCCAGCTGACACATTAAATTCAGAATATGCCTTCTTACGGTAAGATCTTCATCGTTCAGGATATGTCCTTTTACAACAGGGATCTGTCCTTCTTCCACTATTTTCTGATATTCTTCCACCGTTTTTACATTTTGGGCAAAAGCATACCAAGAATCCGAAATAGCAGACATTCCCAACCCAACCATCAGCTGGGTCTTGCTGGAAGTATATCCCATAAAATTCCTGTGAAGTTTTTTCTGAATCAAAGATTGATACAGATCATCATGTTCAAGCGAAAAATGATCCATCCCGACTTCAATATAGCCTAATTCTTCCAATAATTTTTTACCGTCTTCATATAAACGGCGTTTTTCTTCACCGCTTGGAAGATCGTTTTCATCAAATCCTCTCTGCCCCACTCCTTTCACCCACGGAACGTGTGCGTAAGAATAAAAAGCAAGACGATCCGGCTTCAATTCCATTGTTTTACGAATGGTGTATTCCATCGCCTCCCAGGACTGATGCGGAAGTCCGAAAACAAGGTCGTGACTGATCCCTCTATACCCGATTTCCCTTGCCCATTCCGTTACTCTTTGTACATTTTCAAAAGGCTGAATTCTGTTGATTGCTTTCTGAACTTTCAGATCGTAATCCTGTACACCGAAGCTCACTCTTCTGAAGCCAAGATCATATAAAGTCTGAAGATGCTCTCTTGTAGTGTTATTCGGGTGACCTTCAAAAGAAAATTCCTGGTCTTCTGCAATTTCCACGGTTTCAAAAATGCCTTCCAGTAAAGTTTTCAGGTTCTGCGGAGAAAAGAAAGTCGGTGTTCCACCACCCAAATGAAGTTCTTTCAGCTTAGGCTTTTCATTAAAAAGGTTAAGATACAGCTGCCATTCTTTCAATACACTTTCCAGATATGGAATCTCAACACTGTGCTGTTTGGTAATACGCTTGTGGCAGGCACAGAACGTACACAATGCTTCACAGAATGGTAAATGGACATAGATAGAAATCCCTTCTTCCGCATTCGATTCCTTAAAAGTCCTGATGACACTCTGCTTCCACAATTCCGGAGAGAAACTGGTTTCGTCCCAATACGGAACAGTAGGATAGGAAGTGTATCTTGGGCCGGGAATATTATATTTATCTATTAAAGAATTCATTTTCGATTTAAAATTTTAATGAACTTTCAGCAAGTTTCATCTTACAAAATTACGCATATCTGATGAATTTTTAACCATGAAATATATTAGCATCTATTTTTTGAAATTTATAATTACTCTAAATACTTTTATAATCAGAAGGTAAGCTTCAATAATGAAATTCTGTTTTTTCCTGCAAAAACAACGGTATTTGAATCAATCCATTCACAGACATAGAAACCTTTTTCATCAGAAATCTTTTTCCACGTTTTCCCAAAATCTGATGAATAGCTGATATGCTGATCTCCTACAGCAATAATCTCCTTTCCTTTCGAGCCCGGTTTGATTTTAACACAGGTGGTATATCCTGCATTTTTTCCCGAAGCCTGAATCTGCCAGCTTTCACCGCCATTGTTCGTTGTAGCGATGTTATTAATATTGGCTTCCTGCTGTGTATAATCTCCACCAACAGCAATTCCGAATCTCGATGACGGATCGATATCCAAAGAGTAAATCCCTGTTGAAGAACTTCCGTTTACAAAATTCACTTCTTTTCCATACAGCTTTTCTCCCATTTTATAAGAATAAAACTGTCTTGATTTTTTTCCGCCCGTCACAAACCAGAACTCTTCATCATGAATAAAGATATTGGTATTGCTTGCGGCAAAAGCAGCTTCTCCTTCTCCTATTTCAAATGACTTTCCGCAAGGCAGAGTTTCCCAGCTTTTACCACTGTTTCTGGTGATTACGATATTCATGCATTTCCCGTAAGGATCACCTAGTGCAATACCATTTTTTCCTGAAAAAGAAAGAGCATCATAAAACGCTGTTTTTGCCGTATCGGTATGAATGATCTGATATTTTAAACTTTTTTTATCAATCTTAAAAAAATAAGCGGGACTCTCAATATTAATAGCATAAAAATATTTTTTATCCTGAGCCAATGTCCGGAACTGCAGCTTTTGATCTGACAATACAATTTGTTTCTGATTTTCTGGGTTATTTAAGTCAACGTACCCGAATTTGGAATCTGTACCGCTGTACCATACTTTATTGCCATAAAGCTGCAAAGCACGGATGCTTATTTTATCATTCAGAATGGTTTTAAAATGCTCTATCTGCTGAGAAAATGTAAGTACTCCCAAGAATAATAGTGAAAATGGTATTATTTTTTTCATAGGTAACAAAAATAAAAAATCCACAGTTTGTTCTGTGGATTTTTTCAAATATATTATTTTTTTAAAGATCAAGATCCGGTTTTTCCAGCGGCTCCTGCTCTGCTTTGAAAGTTTCGCCGTAACCAACCTTATGAAGTTTACTGTTTCTAAGACTGTAGGTGAAGTAAATTAAAACTCCCAGTGCAAGCCAGCCCATAGAAAGGTATTTTGCTTCATGACTCAGGTTCCAGATCAAATAAACGTTGATACAGATTCCTAATGTTGCAATAACAGGTAGTGCCGGCACTTTAAATGATCTTGGCAGATTCGGTTCTTTTTTTCTGAGAATCCAAACCGCTACACACACCATTGTGAAAGCGAAAAGAGTACCGAAACTTGTCATATCCGCGAGTTTGCTGATTGGCGTTAAAGCGGCTATCGTAGCAATTACGATTCCTAAAAGCATTAAGCTTTTGGCCGGTGTTTTTCTTACAGGATGAACATCGCTGAACATTTTCGGAATAAGCCCGTCTTTAGACATTCCAAGGAAAATTCTTGATTGTCCCATGATCATTACCATTAATACAGAAATCAAACCAATTGTTGCTGCTATTGTAATGATATATCCTGCCCAGCCTTGTCCTGCAATTTCAAAAGCATAAGCAACCGGTGCTTTAATAGCGTCCGGATATTTTCCCTGAGGATCAAAATCCGAATAATGCATCATCCCTGTTAAAACAAGAGACACCAGAATATAAAGACCTGTACAAACCAACAATGAAACAATGATGGCGAAAGGCACATCTTTTTTAGGATTAATTGCTTCACCTGCCTGAGTGGAAACAGCATCAAAACCGATATAAGCAAAAAATATGGCAGCAGCTCCGGAAACAATTCCCTGGATTCCGTATGCTTCTTTCATTTTATCGCCTTCCATTACCATTTTCTGTGCAGGAATAAAAGGATCCCAATTAGAGGTATTAATAAAAAATACACCTGCAATAATCACGAACAATACTGCCGAAACTTTCATGATTACAATAAGGTTATTGGTCTTAGCAGCCTCTTTTGTTCCTTTGATCAGAATCCCGATCACAAATAAAACGATAAGGAAAGCTGGTAAATTCATAGAAAAACCTTCCCCCGTATAACTGGCTGGGTCAGAAGTAAGATATTCGGGAAGATGAATACCGAACATTTTTAAAAGTTTATTAAAATAGCCGGACCATGATACAGCCACCGTCATAGATCCCATTGCATACTCGAGGATAAGCCCCCATCCGATGATCCAGGCAAAAATCTCTCCCACCGTTCCATACGCATACGCATACGCAGATCCTTCCACAGGAAGTATGGAAGCAAATTCAGAATAACATAATGCAGCGAAAATACAAGCGATTCCTGCAATGATAAAAGAGATGGCTAATGCGGGTCCTGCATGGTAGTAAGCTCCGGTACCTGTAAGTACGAAAATTCCCCCTCCAATGATAGCACCGATCCCGATAGCTGTAAGACTCCATTTACCGAGTACTCTTTTGAGCTGACTGCTTTTCATATCATTTTCGAAAGCACTCATCGGTTTTTTGGTCCAAATTTTAGACATATTTTATTATTTATTAAAGATTTACGAAAATATAAAAATTTTAGAAACCTTAACGTTTATTAATACAATTTCATTATTTTTTTTAAATAAAGGCAGATAAAAAACTGATTTTCATAATATTTAAATCATTTTAAAATGTACCTTTTTTTATTTATTTTTGATCTCATGAACCTATACAATCTTTTTGTAAAACCCTACGAAACCTACACAAACCTTCAGATTTTCCTGGAAGCCTTTGCAACCGTATTCGGAATTTTAAGTGTTTATTTTTCCATTAAAAAGAATATCTGGGTCTATCCTACAGGAATTATTTCCACGCTTATTTATGTCTATATTCTTTTCAATTTCGGGCTATTGGGCGACTGTATGATTAATGTCTATTATACGGTAATGAGTATTTACGGATGGGTTTTATGGGCAAAAAATTCGGACGACCATGTTCACGTTGAAGTTTCATGGGCTACAAAAAAAGAATGGCTGTATGGGATTTTACTTTTTGCCTTAAGTTTAATCTTAGTAACTGTAGTATATTATTATAAGCCGTATATCGACAACAGTTTTTCAATGGAAAACATCAGTTTAGGACTGTATCACCTGGATTGGGGCAATTGGCTGGATGTAATCACCACGTCCGTATTTTTAGTAGGAATGTGGTTTATGGCAAAAAGACGCATTGAAAACTGGGTTTTCTGGATCATCGGAGATTTTATCTGTATACCTATGATGATTTATAAAGGTCTCGGTATCACTTCGGTTCAATATTTGGTATTTACTATAATGGCAATCCAGGGCTATATTACCTGGAAAAAAAGTTTAAGAAAAAGTTAGAAAGTCATGAAAAATTTATTAAAAATAGCATTCAGCGTTGTAACGATAGCAGGTTTAGTATCATGTACAGCGTACGCGGATCCTTATGCAAATGCTTATGGAGATCCATATTATGATAACGGATATTATTATGCACCACAAGGGTATTACGGCGGTGGCGGATATTGGGGAAATGATGGATACTACTATCGAAATAATATGAATTATTATTATGATAACGGTATGCCGTATTATTACCAGAACTACAATAACTCTAGAAGAAAAGTATACCTGGAGAGAAGATCAAGTGGTGAAGCAACTTCTGCAAGACCAAATAACGGTTTCAGAGGAAATGTAAACGATGGCACTTCCAATAACGGCAGTTTTAGAAACAGCAACAGACAAAATAATAATCAAAGGTCCAATAATGGTTTCAGAAATCAGCAGCAGAATACACAGCAGCCTCAAAACAACGGAGGGTTTAGAAACAATTCCAATAATTCCAACAATTCGAATAACGGAGGATTCAGGAATAATTCAGGATCAGGAAATCAGCAGGCTCCTGCCCAGCAGAACAACAATAGGAATACCAACGGAGGAGGTTTTAGATAAAACGATTATAAATAACGAAACGGACAGCTAACACTGTTCGTTTTTTGTTTTAATTGTACTAATTTTGCATGCTCAATCTGAGACAAATATCAGCTACCATATGGAATTTTACAAATATCAGGGAACCGGAAATGACTTCGTAATGATAGACAATCGTTCCGGAGAATGGGATGACCTTTCAATAGCCAGTATTCAGAAGCTCTGTGACCGACGATTCGGTATCGGCGCGGACGGACTGATCAAAATAAATAAGGCAGAAGGTTTTGATTTTGAAGTTGATTATTATAATTCCGACGGCTCCAAAAGCTTTTGCGGAAACGGGGCCCGGTGTTCGGTTGCGTTTGCTTTCTTCCTTGATATCTTTGAAGGTAAATGCCGGTTTACAGCCATTGACGGAGCTCACGAAGCGGAAATCCACAACGGAATCGTAAAACTGAAAATGAATGATGTGGAAACCATTGCTGTTGACGGAAATGATACCGTAATGAATACAGGTTCTCCACATTATGTAAAATATGTTGAAGATCTTGTGAATTATAATGTTTTTGCAGAAGGAAGCGGTATCCGAAATTCGGAAAACTACAAAGAAAAGGGGATCAATGTAAACTTTGTGGAAAAAATTAATGAAGATGAAATATTTGTAAGAACCTATGAACGAGGCGTTGAAGATGAAACATACAGCTGTGGTACAGGAGTTACAGCTTCTGCTTTAACCTTTCTTCAAAATAACAATCTAATTTCCGTAAATGTGAAGACTTTGGGAGGAAATCTTAAAGTATATGCTGAAAAAGACGGAAATTCTTTCAGAAGCATTTGGCTGGAAGGCCCTGCGAAACAGGTTTTTAAAGGAAGAATAGATGTTTTGTAAATAAATCTAGTTAAACGATACATGAAAAAAGCTATCCTCATTATTGTCCTGCTTATTTTTGTAATAGGTGGATTTTTTGGTTTTAAATTTTATTCCAAATATTACGGAAACAATATCAAAAATGACGGTTATGTTCTCATTCCTCATAATGCAGGTTTTAAACAGATTTTAGATTCGGCGGCAAAATATGTAGACAACCGGGAAACATTTGAAGCGGTAGCTAAAGAAAAAGACCTTGAAAAATTTTACAAAGCAGGACGCTATCATTTTCAGAAAGGATTGGGAAATGCTCATCTTGTAAACATGATCAAAGCAGGAAACCAGAGTGAGAACAGCTTTAGAATCGGAGATTTCGGGGATGTGTACCAAATGTTGGGTAAAGTAACC
This sequence comes from Chryseobacterium sp. PET-29, assembly GCF_025736815.1. Lineage (NCBI taxonomy): Bacteria > Pseudomonadati > Bacteroidota > Flavobacteriia > Flavobacteriales > Weeksellaceae > Chryseobacterium > Chryseobacterium sp. PET-29. The sequence goes on from NZ_CP107053.1 coordinate 1,683,756, forward strand.
AAAAAAACAGAACTGGATTCTTTGGAATTTGTGAAAGGACTCAACACCATCGCAGCCGAAAAAGGCTATAATAACGCAGAAGATCTTAAAAAATATTTTTTTATTGATACCTATAATTTTTTCTGGACGGTAACACCAAAAGAATTTTTCAACAGGTTCAATGATCAGTATAATGAATTCTGGAATGCTGAAAGAAAAGCCAAAGAGCAGCAATCAGGTCTTACGAGAGAACAGATTTATGCACTCGCTTCCATTGTTTATAAAGAATCCGGCGGTAAAAAGGACGAGATGAAAACCATTGCCGGCCTTTATCTGAACCGCTACAGAAAGGGAATGAAATTACAATCGGACCCCACAGTTATTTATGCCATTAATAAACAGACTAATTTCCAGCAGCCTATTAAAAGAGTTTTCTATAAACATTTATCTACGCCATCTCCTTATAATACCTATGCCAATAAAGGTATTCCTCCGGGACCAATTTGTGTGGTAGATAAAAATTCTGTTGACGCAGTTTTAAATGCTGAAAAAAACAATTATATTTTTATGTGTGCCGATCCTGCAAGATTAGGATACCACAAATTCACTGCAAGTGCCGAACAGCATGCAATTAATGCAAAAGCATATCAGGACTGGCTGAATTCAAATAATATAAAATAATAATTATAATTAACTTTTTTTAACAATTTTATAATTAACATTTCGCTAATTAAAGCGACATATATATTTACAAATAATAAATTAGGCTTAATATTTGAAGTTAAACACAATTGATAATTTCATAATATTAAGAAAAATCTTTCACGATTTTACACAAAAAAATACCTTATGAATCAGACGGAAATCATTAACATTTTTACAAAGAAAACCCTAGGGCTTACTTTTGTACTTTCGGCCGCAGCGTTGGCTTTTGCACAGGAGAAGGTGGGTATTTCAGGGTCGGTTGTCAGCAAGAGCAATCAGCCCGTTCCTTATGCCTCAGTTACGTTCACTAACAAGGCAAACAAACAGTTGAGTGATGCAACACTCACCGATGAAAAGGGACAATATAAGCTTGATCTTACACCCGGACAATACGACATTTCTGTTGAGGCAATCGATTACAAAAAAAGTACTATTACCAAACAGATTACAGCAGCGGGCAATATCGGTGCACTTTCTATTGATCCTGAAGCAAGCGCAACCAATATGAAAACCGGAGAAATCCAGGGCGTTACTATCACTGCAGCTTCTACAAAACCTTATAAAGTTGAACTTGATAAAAGAACCTACGACCCTTCTCAGGATATTGTAAGTAAAGGAGGAAATCTTCAGGATGTCCTTTCTAATGTTCCTTCTGTGTCTGTTGATACCGATGGTACGGTTTCCATGAGAGGAAGCTCTAATGTACGTTTTTTAATTAATGGTAAACCGTCTGCACTTTTAGGAATTGACGACGGGGCTAATGCTTTACAGAGTATTCCGGCAGACCAGATCGAAAGAATTGAAGTAATTACAAACCCTTCTTCTAAATTTGAGGCGAGCGGAACAGCAGGTATTTTAAATATCATTTTAAAGAAAAACAAAAAAACAGGTTTCAATGGAAGTGTTACGGGAACTTTAGGGTACCTTCCCCAAACCAACCTGAATACCAATTTAAGCTGGAGAAAAGGAAGCTTTACATGGTTCCTGAACGGCGGCGGCGGATACAGAGAGTCTAAAAACACCAACAGAAATGATGATTATTTCAGCAATGCTGTGAATGCCGATGATCAGATCCAGAGAAATACGAATTCTGAGAACAACAGCAAGAATAACAACTATAATGCTTCTGCCGGAATCGTTTATGACATATCGGATAAAACTTCCGTAAACGCATCCGGAACCGTAAGAACGTTTGATAATGAAAGTGTAGGAAATATTGATTATTTCTACGATTTTTTAGCAATTCCAAACAGTCGTTCGCAAAGGATTACATTAGGAACCAATAACAACCTGGCATTTCAGGGAGATTTCGGATTAGACCATAAATTTGACGATAAAGGACAAAATTTATCCTTATCATTAAGTTTACAAAGAAACCGTTCTTATAACGATACCGATATTGATCAGACCCGTGATGGTTTATTTGAATTAAGGAATATTGTTAACCAGAATACAATAAACAGAACCGTAATTGCTAAAGCGGATTATGAACTTCCGATTGGAGAAAACTCTAAACTTGAGGCAGGTTACCGATTGGATATCAACAATAACGATTACAGCAATGATGTACAGCAAAGCACTGTAACCACTCCTGCATTGTCATTTTTAAGACCCTATACTTACGATGCCAATTACAAAGAAATGTTTAATGCTTTCTATGTGCAGTTTAAAAGCAAAATCGGAAATTTAGGATACCAGTTAGGACTTAGAGATGAAATTTCAAGCATTGATATTGCTTATAAAAATTTAGTTCCGACGAGCCCGGCTTTAAATACTACAAAAAACTATAACAACCTGTTTCCAAGTGTGTATTTAAGCTATGAATTTTCAAAAGACAATCAGTTATTATTAAATTATACCCGAAGAATTGACCGTCCGAGATCTTTCTTCCTGATTCCGAATCCTAATTATAATGACAACCAGAATATTTTCGATGGTAATATCGACCTGAACCCTTCTTATGTTGATTCATATGAATTCGGATACAGCATTTCCAAGAAAAAATTCACGATTAATCCTACATTATACTACAGACATCAGACTGATGATACTAAAATGTTAGTATATAACAAATTAGCAACAGATGAAGCTGGAAATATTCTTACGCCAAAGGTGATCGAATCTCATACAAAACCTATCAATCTTGGTACCGATGACCGATACGGATTGGATTTAAACTTCAACTTTGATGCAACAAGCTGGCTGAAATTCCTCGGAAATGTTGATTTATTCGGATATAATACAAAAGGAAGCATTGCGTATGATACTTTTGATCTGGATGGAAACCCTACACAGGCTATTGCTAATTTTGAAGGAAAAGGATTCTCAACAAGAGCAAGACTTACTTCTACTGTAAAGGTTGATAAAACGTTCAGTTTACAGGTACAGGGATTCTATAGAGGTGGTCAGAAAACAGCCTATCAGGATAGAAAAGATATGTATGCCATTAATTTCGGAGCTTCAAAAACGATCTGGAACGGAAATGCAACCATTTCTTTCAATATCCAGGACATTTTCAACACAAGAGCAATGAGATCTACCACTTATACAGCAAACAGCGTGAGAGATTCTTACATGCAGTGGCAGCCAAGACAGTTCGCTCTATCGTTTACTTACAGATTTAAGCAGGGAGAGAAAGTGGAACAGCCGAAACGTAAAAAAGACATTAATGCCAATGATACTGGCGGAGATGAGCAGGGAGGACCAATGTAATATCCTTCATATATAAAAAATCCCGAAAATATTTTCGGGATTTTTTTATTTTACAGCTTCAGCCTTTGAATTTTTCTCCATTTCAGCTTCATAAATTCTTTTTCTGAGGTCACTAGATGAAAACCTGTGGTCTCTTTTGTTATAAAAGATCTCAACGCCATTTTCTTCGCAGTATTTTTTTCCTGTGAAATCTTTTTCTCTATAATCATCTCCAATGATTCTAACGTCAATTACAAATGATTTTAAAATATCCTCCAGATCCTGCTCGGTATAATAAGGAATAATCTCATCCACCGCGTTGACGGCTTTCAGCTGAATATATCTTTCTACGATAGTCTGCGTAGGTTTATTTTTATTCGGGCGATCATGAGAAGGATCAATCTGCAGGCCAACGATAAGGTAATCACAAACCGTTTTTGCTTCTTCAAGCATTTTAATGTGTCCGGCATGAAGTAAGTCAAAAGACGAAAACGTAATGCCTATTCTTTGTGTTTTCATAATAAATTTCTTTTTTTAATTAATTTTAAATATTCCTTGACTGAAGATACTCCTGCCATTCCCATACCGTTCTTAACGATTCTTCCAAAGAAGTTTCAGATTTCCATCCAAGTTCTCGTTCTGCTTTATCTACATTGGCATAAGCTATGGTAATATCTCCTTCTCTTCTATCACAGATCTGATAGGGAACTTCAACATTATTTGCCACTTCAAAGGCCTTGATCACTTCAAGAACAGAAGATCCTTTTCCTGTTCCGAGATTGTAAATATCAATTACAGCTTCGTCTGATGTGCTTTGCATCAATTTTTGCAGAGCAGCCACATGAGCTTTTGCAAGATCAACTACATAAATATAATCACGGATTGCCGTTCCGTCTGGTGTTGGGTAATCATTTCCCCAGACATTCAGCTTTTCGCGGATACCTGCTGCAGTCTGCATAACATAAGGTACAAGATTATTTGGAATTCCTATAGGTAATTCGCCAATTTTTGAGGACGGATGCGCTCCGATTGGGTTAAAATATCTCAATAGAGAAATTTTTCTCTGATAAGCTTTCGCAAAATCAGCTAAAATTTCTTCGCCCATTTGCTTGGTTTTCCCATAAACGCTTTCAGGCATTTTTAGCGGTGTATTTTCATCAATCGGCATCGTATCTGCCTGGCCGTAAACTGTACAGGAAGAACTGAAAATAAAATTGGAAAGTCCTCTTTCTTTAAATTCCTGCAAGATATTGATCAGAGAGAACAGATTGTTTTCATAATAATCAACCGGTTTTATCTGGCTCTCTCCCACCGCTTTTGAAGCGGCAAAATTAATACAGCCGTCAATAGGGTGCGCATCAAAAACCTGGGTTAAAAGTTCTCTTCTTTTTAAATCAAAAGGATAAAAGACAGGTTTCCTTCCGGTAATTTCCTCAATATTTTTTAATATAAATTTCTCCGAATTGGATAAATCGTCTACAATAACAACTTCAAAATTGTTATTCAAAAGTTCCACCACAGTGTGTGAACCAATATATCCTAAACCTCCTGTTACGAGTATTGCCATATTGTATTTTTTTGGACTTTGTCAAAGTTAAAATCTTTGACAAAGATTGTTTTTTTAATCATCGTGTGTTCCTATGTTATCTATTTCGTTTTTTGCCGGATTATGCCTTAAATAATTTATTAATAATACCGGACCTATCAATAAAACAGCAAATGCAATTAAAAAAGATTTAATATATGCTTTCCAAAGTCCTTCATAATTCATATAAAAGCTTATTACGCCTAAAACTATAATCAAAAAACTTGTTACATTTAAGTATATGAACATTTTTTTTGACTCTTTAAAAATATGTATAAAGGTTATAATTAATAATGCAAATACAATTAAATTTAGAAAATATACAGGAATTCTAAATTTTACATATTTTTCTGCTAATCTATATCCTCGTAGTAAAACATTGACAGCAAATACACCATAATAAATAATCCAGCCAAGAAGAAAAACAATTGCAAAAAAATATGCAAACTTATTCTTTAATATCCTTTCCTCGTGAAGCATAATCTATTTTAAACTTTGTAAAAGATTTTCAACTTTGACAAAGTGTTGTTAATTATTGTATTTTCCTATTTCTTCAATTTCCGAAAACTCTACCTTTCTGTATTTAAAAAAGTTAACAACAAATAGTAGAATGAAAATTAATGAAAATGCAATAATAAATTTAATATTATCTTCTTCATAATAACCATTTTCAAGAAGCATTTTTACAAAGCCATAAGTAAAAAACAAGAATATTATTGAAAAATGGATATTTAAAAATAATATACTTTTTCTAGCACTAATTAAAATAAATATTAAATTTGATAATGCTGTAGAAGCTACCAGTACTGCAAAAATAAAAATGAAGTTTTGTATCAAAAAGATATTATTAAAATCTACTTCGATAAAACTATCATAACTCCCATAACTGAATAGGGCAAATATAAAGAGTTCAATTAAAAAAATTAATATCCCAATAATTTTATATCTAAAAACCTTCCTTCCCATTACTTCATAAACTCCAGCACCGCATCTGCAATATACTTCAGCTGCTCTTCATCCAGTTCCGTATGCATCGGAAGAGAAATAACCTCATCCAGCAGCTTATCAGTATTCACGAAATCGGCATCATTGCTTTCCTGATAATAAGCTTTTTGCTTTCTTAGGGCTACGGGATAATAGATCATGGCCGGAATTTCTTTTTCCGTTAAAAATTTCTGAAGGTCATTGCGTTGACCGTTTAAAATTCTCAACGTGTACTGATGGAAAACATGAGTAGAATTATCCGCTCTTTTCGGCGTTAAAATGTGCTCATGCCCTGCAAAAGCCTCATCGTAATAATCAGCTGCTTTGTTTCTTGCTTCATTATAATTGTCTAAATGCGGAAGTTTCTTTCGCAGAATAGCAGCCTGAATACTGTCCAATCTTGAATTTACACCAACCTCATCATGATAATATCTTTCGTACATGCCATGATTCACGATTCCTCTTAAACGATGCGCTAATTCATCATTATTTGTGAAAATAGCTCCTCCGTCGCCATAGCATCCGAGATTTTTAGAAGGGAAAAAAGAAGTGGTTCCTACCGTAGACATGGTTCCTGCTTTTTTTACACTTCCGTCGGAAAATGTAAATTCTGCACCGATCGCCTGTGCATTATCTTCAATAACATATAAATTATGCTGTTCTGCAATTTTCAGAATTTCTTCCATATTGGCGCACTGCCCGAAAAGATGAACCGGAATAATGGCCTTTGTTTTTGGGGTAATCGCTTTTTTAATCGCTTCTGTAGAAATCGTAAACGTATCATAATCAACATCTACCAGTACCGATTTAAGTTTAAGCAAATGAATAACCTCAACCGTTGCTGCGAAAGTAAAATCTGCAGTGATGATTTCATCCCCTTCTTTAAGATCAAGAGCCATCAAAGCAATCTGAAGAGCATCCGTACCGTTGGCACACGGGATTACATGTTTTACGTCTAAATAAGACTCTAATTCATTCTGGAAAGACTTTACCTCAGGGCCGTTGATGAAAGCCGCTGAATCCATTACATTTGAAACTGCATTATCTACTTCATTCTTTATCTTGTAATACTGACTTTGTAAGTCAACCATTTGAATCTTTTTCATAAATAAATATTTCTGTAAAAATAAGGAATTTAAAATCCTATCAAAAATTTTATTGATTTTGTTTTATCTTTATATAAAATATCTACATGAAAAAAATTCTACTCTTTTGTCTTTTAGCATGTTATTCAGTGAGTTTTGCACAAACGTCGCTTGTTTTCGTGTTCTTTAAAGATAAGCCGAACAAGGCCGCATTTTATGCCAATCCCTTGTCTGAACTTTCCCAAAAGTCTCTCGACAGACGTACTGCCCTTGGCGTTCCGTTGAATGATCAGGATGCACCTATTGAGCCATCCTACATTACCAGTATTCAGAATTTGGGCTTCACCGTTACGGATTATTCAAAATGGCTTAATGGTGTTGCCGTCAATGCTACTCCGGCTCAGATTACTCTTCTTCAGTCACAGACTTATGTGAATTCCGTAGAAAGTTTCGCAAAGAATGCATCCGGTGTACCAAAGATGGAAAATATCAATAAATGGATAAATCCGGACGTCAATACAGGAAAAAACCTCACTGTCTTTGATTACGGTTCCGGAGCACAGCAGATTGACCAGATTAACATTCGTCCGCTGCATCTTGCAGGATATACCGGAACAGGAGTTACCATCGCTGTCATCGACACCGGTTTTCCGAATGTAAATACAGGTTCCGCATTTACGAGGCTTTGGAATAACGGACACATCAAAGGCGGATATGATTTTGTAACGAAGACCACAGACATTTATAATCCTTCCCTCAATATACATGGAACGGTGGTTCTCGGAGCCATTGGCGGATTTGTACAGGATACTTTTGTAGGCTCTGCTCCTGATGCCGATTTTTATTTGTACCGAAGTGAAAATGCCAATGTCGAAATTCCCGAAGAAGAACTTTACTGGATTGAAGCTGCTGAAGAAGCAGACCGGAAAGGAGTTGATATGATTACCACATCTTTAGGGTATTCCACTTTTGATGACCCGAAGTACAATTATTCCTACGCCAATCTGAACGGAACGACTTCCTTTATTGCGCGTGGTGCTGAAATCGCAGTAAACAAAGGAATATTTGTATTATTTGCCGCAGGAAATTCTGGAGTTCAGCCATGGCATTATATTTTAACGCCGGCGGATAACGCGAAAGTTTTTAGTATCGGTTCTGTAGACGCTGCAGGAGCATCGTCGGATTTTTCATCTTACGGACCCAATTCTGCGGGAGTTATTAAACCTGATGCAAGTGCAAGAGGAACAGCAGCGATTACGGTGAGCAATAACAATTCCACACTTCCGGTAAGCGGAACCTCTATCGCCACGCCCATTGCAGCAGGAGGCGTCGCATGTCTCATCCAGGCTTTTTCTACGATGAACAGAGATCTGATGAGAGATAAGCTAAGACAGACCGCATCGCTTTATCCGAATCATACCGATCAGATGGGTTTTGGAATCCTTAATTTCGGAAGCTTGTACAACAATGTTTTAAATACATCTGAATTGGTAAAGAAAAACAATATTGTCATTTTCCCGAATCCGGTAAAAAATATTCTCAATATTGCTTCCGAAAAAGAAATTACATCACTGGAAGTATATGATAATTTAGGAAGACTGATCACCACAGTTAATAATCAAAAATCCATAAAAGTTGAAGATTTCAGCAAAGGAGTTTATTACCTGAAGATCAAAACAAAAGATGCAATCTATTATGAAAAATTTATAAAAGAATAAAGCAAAAACCTCTCAGTCCGAGAGGTTTTTTATTGAATTTATGTCAGAAGCTGAGTTCATCAAAATCTTTAATTTCAGATAAAAGAACAGGCTTTTGAATATCAACTTTAGACCATGTTTCCTTGAAAAGCTCATCCTTGTCTTCCTCATCTTTATTAATATTATCTTTAATCTGCTTTTTACCGGTTAAAAAATTAATGCTTGTCTCATTTTGAACAATCGGGCCGCGGTTATAGCTTGCATCATAACCAATGAGCTGGCAATCATTGCTTCTGTATTTAAAAGTATAGGTCCAATATCCATATCTGCCGTGCATATAATTAACATAGAGATTATTTTTGTCTATGGAAACTTCCATTTCCGGAGCATAATATACGCCGCCATCTTCGTTTTCGGATGAAAAGCAGTTGTTGTTTTCTACAATCTTTTTATAGCTGTTATCTTCTGTTTTAAACAAGATAATAATTCCCCGGCGGTTTCGATCCAGTTTTCCACGATACTCATCGGTGACTATTTTATCTTTTTCAGTTCCTTTAATGATCAGCACATGATCTTTACGTCCGTCGTTATTCAGATCTCCTTCTACTTCATCAAAAAGCACAAATCCAGTGGGTATAAAATCAGCAGGTTTTTTCTTATCAGCAGTTTTTACATGATCTTCCAAAACTTTTTCTACCGATAATGCTTCATTTTTAGCAGCTGGCGGCAACTGGCTTTCATTGGATTTTTTACAACCTTCAAACAAAAAAAGGGCTGTAAAAACCGAAACTGAAAAGACTATATTTTTCATACTATTTTTAAGCTGAATTTCTGCTGGCGTTGATATTTCCAAATAAAGACCGTGTCACAAGCTTTTCATACGCTTCTTTATTTCCTTCCCCTTTCTGAATTTTAATCAGGGCATATTGTTGAATACTCAATAAAGGAAGAACAATTCTTTCGCGGATCTTTACGGATTTTCTGGAAAGCGGATCTTCCTGTTGGAGCATGGTGAAGCCGGTAAGCTCCAACATAATATTTTTAGAAAGGTTATATTCATCAAACAAAATATTCCAGAATGCCCCGAATTTAGGATTATTTTTAATGTAATAAGTCAGCGGAAAATAAGTTTTATTTAAACTCATCATGGAGTTTAAAACCAATGTTTTGAAGAAGTCGGAACCCCTGTACAGTGCTGTTACTTCGTCAAACCGTCCCTGTTCTTTCATCTGCTGCATAGCAAAACCGAGTCCGAAAAACCCGGGAACATTCTGCTTCAGCTGTGACCATGAACCTACAAAAGGAATGGCTCTTAAATCTTCAAATTTAAGCTCATTTCCGGCACCTCTTTTCGACGGGCGGCTTCCGATATTGGTTTTCCCGTAATATTCCAGCGTACTCATTTCCTGGAGATAGGGAACAAACATAGGATGTGCTTTCAGATCCGAATATTTTTTATAGCTGATATCAGCCAGTTCGGCAATCAGCGATCTTTCTTTTTCCGTAAGGTCTTTTTTGGAATTTTTAAACACATCATTCTCCACACCGGCTGTTAAGAGCTGTTCAAAATTGTATTTTGCCTGCTCCTTATTCCCGAAAATACTGGTAATCGTCTGTCCCTGAATCGTTAATTCAATCTTATTATTGGCAATCGTTCTTCCCTGGGAAGCATAGAAATCGTGGGTTTTTCCACCACCTCTTGCAGGCGGACCGCCTCTTCCGTCGAAGAAGACCACTTTAATTCCGTTTTGTTCGGAAAGTTTCGTTAAAACTTCCTTGGCCTTGTAAATCTCCCAATTGGCTTTGAGATAGCCGCCGTCTTTTGTACCATCAGAAAAGCCAAGCATGATGGTCTGCTGATTTCCTCTTCTTTCCAGATGCTTTTGATACACCGGATTCTGATACAGTTCAGCCATTACTTTTTCCGCATTGGCAAGACCTTCCATGGTTTCGAACAACGGAACAATATCCATCTTGATTTCTTCATCCTGATAACCGCAGATTTTGAAAAATGCATACACATTCATCACATCCTTTACCGCATCGGAATTGGAAATAATGTAGCGGTTCATTCCTCTCAAGCCGTTAAGCATTTGAATGTCTGTAATCTGAGCAACTGTAAGCAAAGTATCTTTAACGATATCTTCAAAATCATTCGGATTTATTTTTTCCGAAACCTGAATCAGACGGTTGAATTTCTCTTCTGAATCAGCGTCTGGGTTGCCAACAACTTTGGCAAAAACTTCATCAATTACTTTCTGATGAATCCTGCTGTCCTGTCGAACGTCCAATGTCGCAAAGTGGGTTCCGAAAATTTTCACCCTGTCCCTGAAATCCGTCAGCAGATCAATAAACAGCGAATTATGCTGCTCTCTGACAATTGTTTCCGCTTCATCCAGTCGTCTGATGATATCATCTGCTGTAATTCTTTCATTTCTGAATATAGCCGAATACAGTTCGTTGCTGAGTTTTGTCAACACTTCCGAAACTCCCCTGAAACTCAATCTTCTTCTTACTGACTTCAGATTATTATAATATGCTTTGAGAATGGCTGAGTGAAGTTCTTCTGCTACCCTCTTGGTAACATCGGCTGTTACAAAAGGATTTCCGTCGCGGTCGCCTCCCGGCCAGAAACCAAGCTGGATGAGGTCTTCATGAATATGGAAATGCTCACTTCCGAACGTTTCTTTTATTTTCGTGAAAAGTTCCCCAATCGTATCGTAATACACATATCTCAGATAATAAATGATGCTCATGGCTTCATCAATCGGGGTCGGTTTTTCTTTATTTACAAATGGCGTTTTTCCCAATTGCTGCAGAAGCATATCGATATTGGTGATCGAGTCGTGGGTAATTGCATTTCTGAGGTCATGAAGAATCCTTTGCACAGAGTTCGGATAAAACTGGGTTGGGTGTGCGGTAAAGACAATTTTGATCGCAAAATCTTTGAGTTTCTCACGAACCTGTTCCAGTTTATGGTCCTGGAGGGAATGCTCGTAAAGGTTGGTTACCGTTCCTTTATCGCTGTCGGAATGAAGATTGGGAAACGCTGCATCTTCGATACTATCGAACAAAACAACCTGTCTTTCAATATATTGTATAATTTTAAAAAGCAGTTCGAGTTTCTGTTCTTCGGTCTGTAAATCGGTATGGCTTTTAAAGAATTCTTCAACGATTTCTTCGGGAGTTTTCCCGGCTTGATAGCCAGTTTTGCTTTCTTCACAAAGAAACGGGAGCAGCATCCCGATGTTCGTCATTTTATCATAAGGCAGGCTCATAAACAATGAATTGTAGATCTGGAACTTATTTTCCACAATCTGCCTGAATTTTTCTGCGCGTTGGTCGTGTATCATAATAACAAATGTAGGAGATTTTGATTTGATTTAATCCTGTTTTTGCTTTAAAAAACAGCTAAATTTCACAAATATTTTTGAAGAATGCAACATAATCAATTAAAAAGAACCGTTCTACAACTGAGATGAAACCGTATCTTCGTGAAAATTTTTAACCACGCATGAAATTCGGAATTATTTTCTATGCTGTTTTAGGAACTGCAGCTTTACTGACAGGCATTTATTTGCTGCACTATTCTTTTCCCGTCTCTACCATTTTTTTCATTGGCACGTTTATCAACGGTATATTTATTCATAAAGAATACAGCATTCATAAAAGTGATAAAATTGTCTATGATGAAAACACACTTCCGGATGAAGTTGTTGTTAAACATTCACGTTCCGGAAGGATTATTGCAATTTCGATTTACAGTATTTTTATGATTTTAGGACTGTTTTTTCTTTACTCCATCATTGTAAAATCTGATTCTCAAAGCATTATTATTTTGGTTTTAGTAATAGCTTTTACAGCTTATTTTATTGTAAAAATTTTCAAGGAAATCAAGAAGATATCCGAAATTGTTATTTCAATCGACGGAAAAGGAATTCAGATAAAAGATAATCCACGATATCTTTGGAAATATATTCAGCTTGAAAAGATTATTGTAAAACGTTTGGTAAGTCGTGAATCAAAACATGATTATAAACCGGAAATTAATTATCTTTACTTCTTTCATAACGATGAGAAAATAGAAATTAATATTGAAGATTTTGACATTACGGATCATCAGCTTTCGCAGGTTCTGAAAATTTTCAGAGCCCGATACAATTCAAATCAATTATAATTTTAAATTACTACTTTTACTGTATTCGCAATAATTAATATGCCATGAAAAAGCTCATCTTATTCCTCCTCCCGCTTCTCCTTTTCACTGCCTGCGGTGAAGACTGCTATAATCCGCCACAGCCTATTGTTTTTGAATTTGTGAATGTTGCCGGTGAAAACCTTATTGCCAACGGAACGCTTACTACCTATTCTGTACAGGATGAAAATAATGTGGGCATTCAGCTCACCAAAACTTCAGAGAACAGGGTACTTCTGGAAAATGTAGGAGCGTACAACGGTACAAAAAATTATAAATTTTATTCTAATGTCAAACTTTTTGATTTCTCAATAGAATCCGCAGAATTCAATAGCGGCTGCGAAGGCTATCAGATCAAAAAACTGACTTTTACCGGCGTGGGATTTGATGTGAAAGATGAAAACGGATATTACAAAATTATATTCCAGTAAATTTCCTTTTACTTGTTGAAAATTTCTATTAACTACAAAAGATTTAAATACTTTCAATTAAAGTTCATCAACATGAAGAATAAAGAACACAATAGTTTTTAAAATCTTTGATTTTTATTCTTTTGAGAACTTTGTTTCTCCAGTAACAACTTTAAAATAGCCTTGCCTCTTTTGTGGTTAACTTTAAAATAGTTTAACAGCTTTTTTGCTAAATTAAAACAATGACAGAATGAAAGTATTATTTCCGGTTGTATTGCTGTGTTCAGGTTTGGTTTTCAGCCAGAAAACTGTTCCGGCAGATTACCAAAAAATCCCTGAAATTCTTGACAATCCGGAACTACTCTACCCTTTTATCGTTCCGGACAAAAAATACGATTACTGGAGCGTTCTCAGAAACAATCCGGATCCCGACAAAGCGGTTATCTATGAAAGCCAGGCACCGGATTTCATGACTTTAAATGATCCTACTCCTGAGAAAGGATTTTTTCAGAAATGCCTCGGAGAAGATTGTTTTTCTTACCTTCTGGCCTGTGAAAAAGGTAAAACGAAATACTTTTCAACTGAACAGCAACTGAGAGATTTTATCGGAACTGTCGATAATCTTCCGGAAGCTATTTTAATAGCCAACACATACGGTTATACTGTTGACACAGGCAATGCACTAAGCAGCTCTTATAAAATGGATGATAAAAATATTTTTCTATATCTCACCAAACTTACAAACAATACCGAAAACAAAGAGTCTTTTTTCATTAAGATCAACAGGAAAACGGGAAAACATGAGGTAAAAAGCAATGGAACTTTTTAATATAAATATGTCTGTTCGATTTCTATAATATCCGCTATTTATTTCATACACAAAATTACTTTTTACGTTTAAAAAGCTCTGAATTCTATTGATACAGCGTACTTTTTCATTGATTCGATCTTTTCAACGAAGCTATAAAGCATTGAAAAATAACAAATTGTACTTGATTGCCTCTTCGGACTGGTTGATTGCCTCTTCGGAATGCTTGATAGCTACTTCGGACTGGTTGCTTCCCTCTTCAGAGCAGTTGATCGCTTATTCGAAACACTTGATTCCTTTATCGAACTGATTGATCCGCCATTCGAAGTACTTGACGATCTCATCAAAGTAGTTGATGGCCTCAACTGAATGGCTGAATTTCACTTTACATACAAAAATACTTTAATCCGTCAGTTCAGGCAGGTTTTTCGCAATACAATCAATAAAAGCATATCAAGAACTTTTTATAATTAAGAGATCTGTTCTCGATACAAAATTCTTTCAGAATTTTACTCGAACTGACGTGATAAAAATATAAATCTTCTTTAATATACGTCTTTCAATTAATCGTCAGTTCGAGTGATTTTCCGTAATGAAATGGAGGAAAATTGTATCGAGAACTCTTAGTTAATATGTTCTCGATATAAAATTCTTTTCAGAATTTTCACTCGAACTGACGTGATGAAAAATATAAATCTTCTTTAATATACGTCTTTCAATTAATCGTCAGTTCGAGTGATTTTCCGTAATGAAATGGAGAAAAATTGTATCGAGAACTCTTAGTTAATATGTTCTCGATATAAAATTCTTTTCAGAATTTTTACTCGAACTGACGAAACGTCTATTATAATAAACCCGATAGTTTTAATAAAACTGAATCATTAAAATTTTAAAACTTTATTAACCCGGATTTCATCAAGCATTGCGTACATTTGAATTTAAATAAATTTAAGGACTATGCTTAATTTCGAGTTTAAAAATCCAACTAAAATACTTTTCGGTAAAGGGGAAATTGCCAAAATATCTAAAGAAGTTCTGGCCAATGCTAAAGTTTTAATGATTTATGGCGGCGGAAGCATTAAAAACAATGGTGTTTACGACCAGGTAAAAGAGGCGTTGAAAGATCATGAAATCTATGAGTTCGGCGGTGTTCCTGCCAATCCCGAATATGAAGTTCTGGTCAATGCACTCCAATTTATCAAAGAAAAAGATATCGATTTCCTTCTGGCCGTTGGCGGAGGTTCGGTGATTGACGGAACAAAATTTCTCTCTGCAGCAGCAAATTATGATGGTGAGCCGTGGGAAATCCTTACCAAATCCGTAAGAACTTTCGAAGGAGAAGGATTGCCTTTCGGAACGGTTCTTACGTTGCCCGCAACCGGATCTGAAATGAATTCCGGCTATGTGATTTCAAGAAGAGAGACCAATGAAAAATTGTCTTCCGGAGGTCCGGGCCTTTTCCCGCAATTTTCAGTCCTGGATCCTGAAGTCGTAAGATCAATACCAGCAAGACAAATTGTAAATGGTTTAACAGATGCTTATACACATGTTTTGGAACAATATATGACAGCACCTTCCCCGGCAGATTTGCAGGAGAGAATTGCAGAAAGCATCCTGATCAGCCTTCAGGAAACTGCTCCGAAAGTTCTTGCAGATGATTTCGACTATGAAGCAGCCGGAAATTTCATGTGGTGCTGCACAATGGCCTTAAACGGGCTTATTCAGAAAGGTGTGATTACCGACTGGGCAGTTCACGCAATGGGCCATGAACTGACCGCATATTTCGGAATTGATCATGCAAGAACACTGGCCATCATTGCTCCTTCCCATTACCGCTATAATTTTGAAGTTAAAAAAGGAAAGCTCGCTCAGTATGCAGAAAGAGTGTGGGGAATTAAAGAGGGAACTCTTGAAGAACGAGCAGAAGCAGGAATCAGAAAGCTGGAAGATTTTTTCCACAGCCTGCACATCCAGACTAAGCTTTCGGAATACACCGAAGATTTCCAGGGAACAGCAGAACGAGTGGAAAAAGCATTCACCGAAAGAAAATGGACAGGTCTTGGTGAATATAAAAAACTTACGCCTCAGGATGCAAAGAAGATCGTAGAAATGAGCTATTAAAAAAACAGGAAGCGTGAAGATGGAAGATGGAGGTTATAAAATTCAGAAATTAATTATGAACCTGCCATTACCATCTTCAAACTTCCGGTCAAATTATTTTGTTTACAAACATTCGTTTAAAAAACCTTAATTTCATTAGAGATATTTCAAATTTATTTATATTTTAGCATATTCTTAAATTTGTAAAAATGAAAAAACAATTACTTTTATTTGCCTTTTCAGCATTCGTGCTTAGTTCATGTGAAGATGATGATATCCAAGCGTATGAAATGGATATGATGAAAGGTGAATGGAAAATCAGTAAAACAGAAGTAATTTCAGGAAAAGACGATAAGACAGCACTTAGTACTTATGTGCCGACCGGATGTGAAACCAACAATACGATGGAATACAGAACGGATTTTTACACCTCTTTTACAGCATATACCGGAACAGGAACAGACTGTCAGATCGCTTACAAATCGGAAGGAACGTATGATTATGATACGGAGACTAAGAATCTCACCATAAAATATACGAATGACAGCTCAAGACCATATCAGGTAGTTATTCTTACAAGTTCTGAGATGAGGCTTAAACAGATGTTCGGAAACATAGACCAGAATGGAGATCAGGTGATCGATTACACCTACATTTCTTTAAAAAGATAAAATGAAACTCCCGAGATTCCGGGAGTTTTTTTATGAAACGGAATTTTTAAAATGATTATACAATGAAGAAGATGTTATCAGCATTTTTACTGCTGACTTTTGCCCTTTTCTTTTCGCAGGAAAAAAAACCGATGTTCTGGCAAGACATACAGAATTTCAAAAAACAGGATCAGGAAACACCGCCCCCCAAAGACGCTATCCTCCTGATTGGAAGCTCATCATTTACAAAATGGACGGATGTTGCCAATTATTTCCCGGATAAAACTATTATCAACAGAGGTTTTGGAGGGTCCAGATTAACAGATCTTAATTATTTTGCCAATGATCTATTACACTATCAACCCAAACAGATTATCATCTATTGCGGTGAAAATGATTTTGCCGATGATGATAAACTGAAGGCAGATGTGGTAGTAGAGCGATTCAAAACTTTTTACAAAAAAATACGTGCTAAATTTCCTACCATTGAAGTAGATTATATCTCAATCAAATATTCTCCAAGCCGCGAAAAGCTTTGGCCCCAAATGAAAGAAGCCAATAAAAAAATTGCCGCTTTCATGAAAAAACAGCCGAATGCAGAGTTTATTGATATCACCAAAGTAATGGAAGATGCCAACGGAAATGTACGAAAAGACCTTTTTGTAGAAGATATGCTTCATATGACACCGGAAGGCTACAAATTGTGGACATCGGTAATGAATCCTTATATGAAATAAATGAGAGAATCGGTTAGAAATTTACCACTTTATCAAAAAGCCGAGGAAATCTACGAAACGTTAAAGATCATTACTGATCTTTTCCCCGAAGATAATGACTATCTGCAACATCTAAAGATAAATCTTCTTGAAGACAGTATGATTATTCAGGCTAAAATATCTGGTGCTGAAGCCGTAAGACTTTATGACATCAAGATGGAGAACGCTGCAATTATCCGTAAAGCAGCGAGAGATATTATGGTAAGCGGAAATAACCTTGAAATGTTCGGGTTTACAGATTCAAAATATTACAAACTGATCAGAAGCCTTATAGAAGAATTACGCATTTTGTTTGTGGAATGGGTAGCCGGATTTGATCCGAAACATTTTATTGTAGATGATTGGGGATTATTTAATCCTCCTGGAATATCTCATGACTATATTCAGAGTGATGACGAACTCGATTTTCTTGACGAAGATGAAGACGATGAATTTTAATTGACTCAAACAAAAAACTCCCGAAATTCGGGAGTTTTTTGTTATTTCTTTTTCTTGGATTTTGAAATAGCTTTTTGCTGAGATCTGTTGGCACCAAATTTTTTCGGGGCCTTTCTTTTGGATGGTCCACCCCAGTTTTCTTTTGTATTCTTGGCTTTCTTCTCGTGAAATGCGCCTCCGCCTTCATTCAGTTTTACCTGGGCAGGATTTTTCATAGAAATCTGCTCTTCTTCAGAGGCAATTTTCTTAGGATTTATTTTTACCTCTTCAGGGAAGTTGATAAATTTAAGCTCCTTATCCATCAGTAATTCGATGTCAAGGATCAGCGGTTCCTCTTTTTTAGTAACAAATGTTACCGCTTTTCCATCTTTATCTGCCCTACCCGTTCTACCGATCCTGTGAATATACTGTTCCGGAATATCCGGCGTTTCAAAATTGATAACATGGGTAATATCCGAAATATCAAGACCTCTTGCCATGACGTCTGTGGTTATAAGGCCTCTTATCTCTTCATTTTCAAAACTTTTCATGGCTTTCAGCCTGTAATTCTGTGATTTATTGGAATGAATCACATCAAACTGTTCCGGGAAGAGCTCATTAATTTTAGTAAAAAGAAGATCTGCGTTTTTCTTATTATTGTTAAAAATCAACACTTTAGACATCTCCTCATCCCGCTTTAACAGATATTCCAACAGGTTGATTTTGGTATTAAAATTCTCAACTTTGTAAGCAGTCTGTTCAATTTTTTCAAGCGGAGTACCGGATTTTGCAAGAGAAATCTCTACCGGACTTGCAAAATACTCATCCAGCATACCATCTACTGCTTCCGTCATGGTTGCAGAAAAAAGAATGTTCTGTCTCTTTTCCTTCATCATTTCGAAAATATGCGTCAGCTGCGGTCTGAAACCGAGATTCAACATTTCATCAAACTCATCGATGATCAGCTTCTGAACTTCTTTCAGTGATATAGCATTGTCGATCGCCAAATCCATCACCCGTCCCGGAGTTCCCACCAAAATATCACATCCTCCGTCGAATAAAAGTTTCTGTGTGTTAATATTTTTACCTCCATAAATACCGATCACTCTTGCCGTGATATTTTCTGTAAGCTTTTCAAGAATTTCCGTAACCTGTACTACCAGCTCTCTTGTAGGTACAAGAATAAGAACCGTAGGATTTCCGTTTTTATTGTACTTCCAGGTTTTAAGAACGGGTAAAAGATAAGCCAGGGTTTTCCCCGTACCGGTCTGTGCAATTCCCATTACATCGCGTCCTGAAAGTATCGGCCTAAGGCTCTTCTCCTGGATGGGAGTAGGCTCAAATAAATCCAGATCTGCCAAAACATCAAGAATTTTAACCGGAAGGTCAAAATCTGCAAAAGTGAGTTTTTCCATTTTGCAAAGATAGGCAATTAATTTTTGAAAGAATATGACCGATCCGTTGACTATTTAAAGCGCCATTCTAAGTATTATCCGCTTATTTCCTGGTAATCCTTAATAAAATGATAATCGTTAATAAGACTGAAAATATAAATCCCAGAACAGCAATTAAGGACATTTCCCCAACTTTAGGTCCGGATTCCGAGACAAATACAATTGCTGTAGCAATGATATTCGCACCGAGAATCATGGTTAGAATCAGATTAACAACACTTGACTTGATCAGCTGATTGGTTTTCTCAATATTTTTAATTTCGCTGGTAACGGTGAACTTATTTTCATCGAGTTTCTGTAGGACGGAACGCAATTCTTTAGGGATTTCATCTACATTATCTGTAAAAGTCATCATTTTTTCCATCCCTGTTTTTAAAATATTCTGCGGACTTATCTTTTTAGCGAATATTTTTTTTGTGTACGGATGGAGGCTTTTCACTACATCCAGATCGGGATTAATGGTGCGCCCCACTCCTTCGATCAATCCAATTCCTTTGAATAAAAGATAAAAATAATCCGGCATGTACAGTCGGTTATCTTTCAATACATCTTTCATTTTGTTCATCACCGCATGCGGATCAATTTCTTTAAGTGAGGTACTGTGGACGAAATCCAGGATATCCTCCACATCTCCTTCAAATCTTCTTTCATCAGGAATCTGATAACTGACCGCCATCTTTTTAAGGTAACGCACAATCTTATGCGGATTTTTTGCAACGAAACTTACGATAAGATCTTCCAGGATTTCCTTGTCATTCGGCGGGATTTTACCTACTGCACCAAAATCGATGAATACAACTTTTCCGTCCTTTTTTACCAGGATATTTCCCGCATGAGGATCTGCATGAAAGAAGCCATAATCTAAAATCTGAGAGACAAAAAGCCGTAATCCGGCTTCCGAAATATGAACAGGATTGATTGAATTGGCCAATAACGCTGCTTTATCCGTAACTTTAATACCGTCGATAAATTCCATGCAGAGAATATTGTTATTAGAAAACTCTTCGTAAACCTTGGGAATATATGTTTCTTTACTGTTTTTAAAATTTCTTCTAAATTGAAGAATATTTTCTTTTTCATTAATCAGAGAGACTTCCTCCAATAAAGATTTTTCGAAAGTTGAAATTGCCTGTTTAAGATTAAGTTTTTCTCCGATTTCAGAATAGGACGAAATCAGTTTCTCAAGATCTTTGATCAACAGAAGATCATCTTCTATGATTTTCTGAACATCCGGCTTTTTAATTTTAAGAATAACCTGCGTTCCGTCAGTCAGTAAAGCTTTATATACCTGAGCAATGGAGGCTGTAGCCAGAGGTTCGCTTTGAATTTCTGAAAAGTGCTCCGAAGCAGAAATATTGCATTCATTTTCGAGGATTTCAGCAACATTCATTTCTATTTGATCTACTTTGTCCTGAAGTTTCTGCAGTTCCTGGATCAGTTCGGGCGGAAGAAGATCTTCCCGATTGCTGAATGTCTGTCCGAGTTTTACAAAAGTAGGTCCCAGCTCTTCCAGGGCCATTCTTATCCTTTCATAAACCGTTCCTTTTGAAATAATTTCTTCGAGATCGGAAGAAACTTCGGGCTGTTTATTTCCGACATTCATTCTTGCCAGAAGATCTTTAAAGCCATATTTGCTCAATACGGAAATGAGTTTTGCAGACCTTTTCAGTTTTCTTTGTTGCTTATCAAACATAATGCATAAAAGTAATAAAAACAAGCCACAAGCATTCAAAAAGTATTCCTAATATCCAAAAAAAACTTTGCCATAAAGGCAAAGCTGTTATATTATTTTATAAAGCTGTTATATTATTTTATACAATAAAAAGTTTTTTCCATCTCGAAACTGTATTGCGGCTCAGTTTATAATGCAGAGCGAGTTTGGTATTGTTCAGTCCGTGCTCTTTCTGGAACTCAAGGATTTTAATAATGGTAGACTTGCTGTACGACCGGTGCTGCTGATTGGATTTGATGATATCTTCTGAAACAGGAGTAAATATAATATTGTTAATTGCAATAACATCCAGTTCGGAAAGAGTCTTCTTGCTGAGAATTTTATCACAAAGTTCTTTTTTTTCCGGGAATTTCTTTTGCAGGATATCAGTATATATTCTTTTAAAATCCGGCTGTGAAGTTTTATTTTTTTTCATGTTATCCGTTATTAAGATTACCGTATTTTTTAGTCCACCGATGAAGCGTAGATTTCGGGATCCGGTATTCCTTCACAATCTGGGGCATTGTTTTTTCCTCGGTTTCTATCAGTTCAACAATAAAATCGATAACTTCCCGGGTGTAGATACTTTTGCGAAAACTGGGGAGCATGGATTTTTTTTCTACCTGTTTATCTACTTTGGAAGGAGGTGCATAGAGGATAAGATGCTGAGAATATATTCTGAAGAAATCATATTCCAGAAGTTTACTCCATCTCATAAGAATATCACTATCTAAGCTCTTGGAGCGATACATCTCTTCAATCTGGTCTTTTGTGGTTTTCAGGAATTTGCAAATTCTTTCAAGATCAGTTTCTGTATCTTCAACGCGAGTCTTTATGATACTTCCTATGTGTATTTCTTTGTAGTCAAATTTCATCCTTTTAGTATTATATGTGAAAAATAAAAATGGTGTTATTACTTTTGGGTAAATAAAATTCTCTATCTCCGGATAGAAAACGAAAAAAAAACTATTGAAATTACCAGAAACCGAAGCTTACAATCCATGTGCAATGTATTATTCATTATCAGATAACTTTCATGTGTTTGCACTAATTTTCATGAGAAGCATTAATTATTTTAATACTTCGCAAAACAAAATCAATTTCAACAGTTTGCATTTTTAAGAATGGAGGGAATTTTAAGACGGTATTAAATCTTTGGTCATTACTTAAAGATTTATCCAGGTCCGAATTTTTCATGAATATTCTATAATCAGGTTTGTCAGGTTAAAGTTTTCAGTGGCAATTATTAGCTTTATTTAAACTAAACTATTTTTACAAATTTAGATAAAACCAAACAATAATACAATATATTTAAAGCATTTACATTTAAATATTATTATTAGAGTTATTTATTAATTTATATAAAAATATTAATTCCTATTTGTAAATTTTTACTAAACTTTATCTGCTAACGCTTATCCTGTTATTTTATTGTGTATTACAGTAATTTCAGTATAATTATTACTATGTAATACTCATCAATTTGTAAAAATTTCTTATCCAGCTTTTCATGTATAAATCTTTGTATATGTATAGAATTATTGACACTTATTTTTTGATGACATTTCGATATATTGTTACAAAAAAAACACCCCTTTCTTCTAAAGAGGTGTAAATTTTTATTATAAACAGATCATACTGAAAACTATTTTAAATATGTTTCATAAAGATCTTTTCTACGGTCTTTCATCACCTGTACGGAACCATGGTGATGAAGGTCTTTCAGAAGATTTAAATCCACATCTACAATCAGTGTCATTTCCGTATTGGGTGTTGCTTCTCCTTTCACAGCATTCGATGGAAAAGCAAAATCGGAAGGAGTAAATACGGCTGCCTGCCCAAACTGAATATCCATATTATTAACACCCGGAAGATTTCCTACGCAACCTGCAATCGCAACATAACACTCATTTTCAATAGCTCTTGCGGCCGCACAATGCCGAACACGCATATAGGCATTCTGCGTATCCGTAAGATAAGGCACAAAAAGAATTTTCATCCCCTGATCGGCTAAAATTCTTGGTAATTCCGGGAACTCCACATCGTAGCAGATTACCAGTCCGATTTTACCACAGTCCGTATCAAAAACACGGATTTCGTTTCCGCCTTTCATTCCGTAATATTTTTTCTCATTCGGCGTGATGTGAATTTTCCTGTATTCATCTATTCTTCCATCTCTGTGAAGAAGATAACTTACATTATATAAATCATTATTTTCGAAAACAGGCATGCTTCCGGAAATGATATTAACGTTATAGCTGATGGCCAGATCCGAAATTTTCATTTTGATTTCTTCCGTTAATTTTGCAAGTTCAATCATACTGTCTCTTTCGGAAAGTTTGTTGAAGGGAGCCAGCAAAGGAGTATTGAACAATTCCGGGAAAAGAACGAAATCGGCTTTATAGTCGCCCATCACATCTACAAAGAACTCTACCTGCTCGTAGAAGGCATCAATATCTTTGAAATGTCTCATCTGCCATTGCACCAGTCCCAGCCGGATAATGCTGTCCTGCATGGTATTGGGCTTTTTACTGTAATAGATATTATTCCATTGCAGGAGCACAGCATTTTCTTTTGAGGATTCGTCTTCGGGGAGATATTTCTTTAAAACTCTGATAGGCAAAAAATTATTGGAAAGCTGAAATGATAAAACCGGATCATAAATTTCTTTATCTCTAACTCTCCTGATATATTCCCTCGGTGATAGCTCGCTGTGTTTGTGATAGTTCGGAATTCTGCCTCCTAAAACAATCGATCTTAGATTTAACAGTTCACAAAGTTCTTTCCTGGCATCATATAATCTTCTTCCCAGCCGAAGTTCACGAAATTCCGGATCAACAAAAACTTCGATTCCATAGAGTACATTCCCTGTGGAAGTATGGGTATTGAAAGTATAATTTCCCGTAATATCGCTGTAAGTATGATCATCGCCGAATTCATCATAATTTACAATGATTGAAAGTGCTACGGCGGCGAGTTTTCCGTCAACCGTAATACAGATCTGTCCCTGAGGAAATATTCTTGTTAGTTTTTCGATGCTTCTTTTAGACCATACATATTCAGACATTTGAGGATAGGCCCGTTTCATAGTTTCTACCAATTCTGAGTAATCCTGAACGGTGAGCGTTCTTGTTTCAATTTGCATTTGATGTAATTTTACTTAAATTTAGGGAAAAACTGAGACTTATTTATAATGCGTGAGTTTTTTAACCGCAAAAGACACAAAAGATTTTGTTTATTTAAGTTGAGCCTTGAAGACAAAAGCTAACAATAGGTTAATTTCATCATACATTCCAGCAATGTAAATCTAAATTTGAATTAAGTGTATTTCTTAACTGTACAAACTGACTTGTAATTGTATGATTTTATAAACTGAAAGGGCGGCTGCAACCCTAGCCCAGATTGAAGCAGCATCCTTTTTGGTTGCGGCCGGAGCATAAACCGGAAGCTTACAAACATAGTTCAGGAGCCCATAACCAAAAAGATATAGTACTTCGACAGGCTCAGCATAAACTCAAAGCTGGAAAAAGCTCCAAATAATTTTAATAATTAAACGAAAAAATCCCGCCCAAAGGCAGGATTTATATCTTAACTCAAGTCAAAAATTATTCCCACTCGATCGTTGCAGGCGGTTTGCTTGAAATATCGTACGCTACTCTGTTGATTCCTCTTACTTCGTTGATGATTCTGCTTGAAACGGTATCTAAAAACTCGTAAGGAAGTCTGCTCCAGGTTGCCGTCATAAAGTCGATGGTGTTGGCAGAACGGACAACGGCTGTATATTCGTACGTTCTCTCATCGCCCATTACTCCAACCGATTTTACCGGGAGAAGCACAACAAATGCCTGAGAAACTTTTTCATATAAATCATTTTTATATAATTCTTCAATGAAAATATCATCCGCTTCCTGAAGGATTCTCACTTTTTCAGCATCAACAGCTCCCAAAATCCTGATTCCTAATCCCGGACCAGGGAAAGGATGTCTGTGTACCAAATGATGAGGAATTCCTAATTCTTCCCCAACTTTTCTTACTTCATCTTTGAATAATTCCCTTAAAGGTTCCAGCAATTCAAACTCCATTTCTTCTGGAAGTCCGCCAACGTTATGGTGAGATTTGATCACGGCTGAAGGACCGTTTACCGACTGACTTTCAATTACATCCGGATAAATTGTTCCCTGTGCTAAGAATTTAGCGCCTTCAATTTTATGAGATTCTTCATCAAAAACGTGAATAAACTCGTTTCCGATGATTTTTCTTTTGGCTTCAGGATCATCTACTCCGGCTAATTTTGATAAAAATCTTTCGGAAGCATCCACTAATTTAATGTTCATATGGAAATGCTCTCCATAATTGTCCATTACTTTTTTGCCTTCGTCTTTTCTCAGTAAACCTGTATCTACGAAGATACATGTCAACTGGTCACCAATTGCACGGTGAATTAACACTGCCGCTACAGAAGAATCTACCCCTCCTGAAAGTCCTAAGATAACCTTTTGGTCACCTACTCTTTCGCGGATTTCTGCAACTGTTTTATCAATATAATTAGTCAGTTTCCAGTTTTTCTCTGCATTACAGATTCCGAACACGAAATTCTCCAACATTTTCCCGCCTTCTTCGGTGTGGGAAACTTCAGGGTGAAACTGTACGCAATAGATTTTCTTATCCTCATTCGCCATGGAAGCAATTACGCCTGATTCAGCATTTAATTCAAAGCCTGGAGGCAATTGTCCTACTTCATCAAAGTGGCTCATCCAAACGATAGAATTATTGGTTACACCTTTTAGCAAGGAAGATTCTTTTACAATTTCCAGGTGTGCTTTTCCGTATTCTCCTTTTACGCCTTTATGTACTTTTCCGCCTAAAAGATGGGCTGTTAACTGCATTCCGTAACAGATTCCCAAAACAGGAATTCCCTGCTCATACAATTCTTTTTCAACCAGATGAGCATTTTCTGCATTTACAGAACTTGGTCCTCCTGAAAGGATAATTCCTTTCGGCTGTTTTTCTAAAATTGTTTCTAATGGTGTATTGAAAGGTAAGATTTCAGAATATACACCCATTTCACGGATTCTTCTTCCGATAAGCTGGTTGTACTGTGATCCGAAATCTAATATGATAATACCGTTGTTCATTTTTTATAATTGATGAATAATGATTGATAAATGATTTTGTAAAATTGTCTGAAATTATAGCCCCGATTGCATCGGCATCCTTTTTTGTTATTGCGATTGCCGAAAAGTTCTAAATATTGCTTCTCTTTGTTCGCAATGACAAAAAAGATACAGCGGAAAGCGGGAAATAGCTTCTAACAAAAAAAGCCCCGAAAAATCAGGGCATTATTTTAAAACTTTCCGATGTCTTCTCTGTAGAAGCCGTAATCGAAATGTACATGACTTGCATCTTCGTACACTTTTTTGCGGGCATCTTCATACGTTGCTCCGGTAGCTACAATGTTAAGCACTCTACCACCGTTGGAAACTACTTTGTCTCCTTTTCTGATGGCTCCTGCGTATAAAAGCTTGCTGTATTTCAGTTTATCTTCGCCCACGATTTCGAAACCTGTTTCGATGTTTCTCGGGTAGCCTCCTGAACACATCACAAGGCAAATAGCTTTTTCGTCTTTAAATTTAAGCTCAATGTCTTTTCCGTCCATACAATCCTGGATCACATCAAGAAGGTTATTTTCCATTAAAGCCATCAATACCTGAGTTTCAGGGTCTCCGAATCTCATATTGTATTCCAGAAGATACGTTCCGTTTTTGGTAACCATCAATCCAAAGAAAATAATTCCTTTGAAACCGAAGCCTTCCGCTTTAAGACCTTTTAAAGTAGGTTCAAGGATATTTTTTTCAAAGTCAGCATAGTGTTCTTGGGTAAATTCAGGGCTTGGAGCTACCGTTCCCATACCGCCGGTATTCGGTCCTGTATCTCCGTTTCCTGCTTTCTTATAATCTTTCGCCGCAATACACGGGAATAATTTTTCACCGTTTGAAAAAGCAATGATGGAGGCTTCAAATCCTTCTAAATATTCCTCAATAACCAAACGAATCCCTGCATCTCCATAGATTCTTCTGATCATAAAATCATGAATTGTTGCTTCAGCTTCTTCTAAGGTATCGCAGATCACAACGCCTTTACCTCCTGCAAGTCCGCTTGCCTTGATCACTAATGGATATTGCTGAGTCTGAACATATTCTTTAGCTTCATTGTATGAATCAAATACTACTGCTTTTGCTGTTTTGATATCATAGGTCTGCATGAATTTTTTAGAGAAGGCCTTGCTTCCTTCCAAGCTTGCCACTTTCTGATTCGGACCAAAAACTTTCAAATCGTGCTTTTTGAATTCGTCCTTCAAACCAGCTACAAGCGGCGCTTCCGGACCAACAATCGTTAAGTCTACCTTTTCTTTGATTGCAAAATCTCTAAGTTCTTTAATCTCTGATAAATGAACATTTTTTCCTATTACATCAGTGGTAGCATTTCCGTTGGCGAAAAACATCTTCGTAATTCTTGAATCGTTCTGAAGCTTGGCTGCCAAAGCAGATTCTCTTCCACCTTCACCTATGATTAATATTCTCATACTTTATTTAATTAACTAGTCTATAATTTACAAATATATAATTTTGGATGCTATAAATACAATCTCAAAATATAATTTCCGGATGTATGCATTTAATCTCAATAAAAATTTTTAACGCAAAGTCCGCTAAGATATCTTTAATAACTGACTGCTTTTTAAGTTCGCAAAGGTACTTCGACGAGCTCAGCATAAACTAACACTCAGCAAAGACCGGAAAGCAATCTATCCTAAATTACAGATTTTCATCTGTAATTTTAATCTAATTTTAATTAATGTAAAAAATGTCTTATTCCCGTAAACATCATCGGTATTTTGTGCTCATTGGCAGCATCAATACTGTCCTGATCTTTCACACTTCCACCCGGCTGGATGATCGCTGTGATACCTTCCTGAGCGCAGAAATCTACCACGTCACGGAAAGGGAAAAAGGCATCTGAAGCCAATACCAATTCCCCGGAGAATTTTTCTTTGGCTCTTTCAATTGCCTGTTGAGTTGCCCATATTCTGTTTACCTGTCCGCCTCCGATTCCAAAAGCCTGGATTCCATTGGAAACTACAATTGCATTTGATTTTACATATTTTACTACTCTCTGGGAGAACAATAACGCTTTTTTCTGCTCTTCCGTAGGCTGAGTTTCAGTTACGACTTTGATGTCATCCGAGAAGATGCTGTCGTTATCCTGAACCAAAATACCCCCGTCGATCTTTACCCACGTCTGTTTGTCGGATACAGGATTTACAATTTTAATAATTCTCAGATTTTTTTTCTTTCTCAAAATTTCAATCGCTTCCTCATCAAATTCAGGAGCCATTACAATTTCAAGGAATGTTTTATTTAATTCTTCCGCGGTTGCCGCGTCGATTTTGTAGTTCATAGCAACAATTCCGCCAAAAATAGAAACAGGATCACATTCGAAAGTTTTCTGGTAGGTTTCCAAGGCTGAAGTTCCGATTGCTACTCCACAAGGTGTAGAGTGTTTTACGGCACAACAAGCCATTTCTTCTTTAAATTCAGTCACTACTTTCCAGCAAAGATCCATATCACGAAGGTTGTTGAAAGACAATTCTTTACCTCCCAGCTGTTCAAAATCTTTCATCGCGCCGTTTTCGAAAGTAGAAACGTAGTAAGCTGCTGTCTGATGAGGATTTTCACCATATCTCAGATCAGAAACTTTCTTGTAAGAGGCATTTAAATAAGTAGGATAATCTTCTTCTAAAAGCATTCTTGAAATCGCTGCATCGTAAGCAGAAGTAAGATTGAATACTTTTCCTGCCAATTTCTTACGGGTTTCAATATAGGTATCACCGTTTTGCTCCATCTCAATTTTTACCGCAGCATAATCTTCAACATCAGTAATTACCGTAACGGAATCAAAGTTTTTAGCCGCAGAGCGAAGCATCGAAGGTCCTCCGATATCGATGAATTCCACCTTTTCGTGAAGAGAAATGTTTTTGTTTACATTTTCGAAAAAAGGATAAAGATTTACAATTACCATGTCAATCAGACCAATTCCATGTTCCTGAACAGTACTCATGTGTTCTTCGTTGGAACGAACCGCCAACAATCCTCCGTGAACTTTCGGGTGTAATGTTTTCACTCTTCCGTCCAACATCTCAGGAAAATTGGTAACTTCATCAATCTGAATCGGATTTAAACCAGCATCTTTCAAATGTTTGAACGTTCCTCCCGTAGAGATCAGCTCATAATTTTGGGCTTCCAGAAACTGTGCAAATTCGATCAACCCGCTTTTGTCAGAAACACTGATTAAAACTCTTTTTTTGCTCATTTTACTTTCGATTTTTTCTTTGTAATAATTCTTATGTAAATCTGATAGGACTTCATCCTATCCTGATGTAGGTCGTCCTTTCAGGACTCCAACACTTAAAGAACTTTACTTTCAATTTTACTTTTTACAGTTATTTCAAACTGTCGACCGGTTCTTTCACCTCCGATCTTATTTATTTTTACTTAGATTTTTCTTGTTTTTCGAAATAATAAAATCTAAATGTGTTTTGTTTATTTTTTTAACGCAAAGGACGCTAAGTTTTTTTATTTTTTGCTGAATATTTTTCGTTCGCAAAGGCGTTTCACTCAGCAAAGGGTGGATGTTTTTTAATATTTTATATTAACACCCCGTCAAAAATTCATTCTGAATTTTTACCATCCCTCCAGAGGAGGGGAATTTTTGTATTGCTAATAATTGCTTTTTAATTATTATTCAATACTTTATTTATCGCTATCGGGAAGATTTCATACTCAATCTGATGAACTTTTTCCGCTACGGTTTCGGGTGTGTCATTCTCAGTGATTTCAAATGACTTCTGAAGAATCGCTTCTCCTTCATCAATTCCCGAGGTTACAAAATGTACGGTTGCGCCGCTTTCTTTTTCTTTAGCTTTAATCACAGCATGATGAACATGATGCCCCCACATTCCTTTTCCTCCGAATTTAGGAAGCAGTGCCGGATGAATATTGATTATTTTTCCCCTCCAGGCTTCACAAAATTCAGGTTTAAGAATGGATAAAAACCCTGCTAAAACGATTAAGTCCGTATTTTCAGGAATAATTTTAGCCAATTCACCGCTGAAATTTTTTCCTCTCGGAATCAGAACGTTGTCTATATTATGATTTTTCGCTCTTTCCAGTCCGTAACATTCTCTGTCGGCAACAACCAAAGATATTTTTGCATTTTGGATTTCTCCATTATCAATAGTATCGATGATTCGCTGAAGATTGGTTCCTGACCCTGAAACGAGTATAACAATATTTTTCATTAATAAGTCAATTTGAAAATGAGTTAATTTGAAAATGAAATAGAAACATTATCTAATTGATCAATTTTCAAATTTTCAAATTAATCTTTTCGCTTCCTTCCGTAATTTCTCCGATTTCGTAAGCATCATCCAAAAGGTGCAGTACTTTTTCTGCGTGTTCCGCATCTACTACAACGATCATTCCTACTCCCATATTGAAGGTTCCGAACATTTCTTCACGGGCTACACCGCCTCTTTTTTCCAGTTCCAGCATGATGCTTGGAATCTTGATTTTTGAAGCATCGATGGAAGCACATAATCCTTCACCAATAATTCTCGGAATGTTTTCATATAATCCACCTCCGGTGATGTGGGCAATTCCGCATACTTTTACTTCTTCAAGAACTTTATGAATGTCTTTATAATACAATCTTGTAGGCACCAAAAGTGTTTCGTACAAAGGTTTTCCTTCGAATTCTTCGTTGAAATCAGGGAATACTTTTCTAACAAGGGAGAATCCATTTGAATGAAATCCCGAACTTGGCAGAGCAATAATTTTGTTTCCTGGTTTTATATCGGATCCGTCAATGATCTGGTCTTTTTCAACAATACCTACACAAAAACCGGCAACATCGTAATCTCCAGGCTGATACATTCCCGGCATTTCGGCAGTTTCTCCGCCAATCAGTGCACAGTTGTTATCTTTGCATGCTTCCACCATTCCTAAAACAATTTCCGCAGCAATTTCGGAATCAAGTTTTCCGCAAGCCAAGTAATCCAGGAAAAACAAAGGTTTTGCACCATGACAAAGGATATCATTGGCACACATTGCGAAGCAGTCTACCCCAATAGAGTCATATTTTTTTGAATCTAAAGCTACTTTAAGCTTTGTTCCCACCCCATCGGTTCCCGAAACCAAGACAGGATTTTTGTATCCTCCGATTTCATAAAAAGCACCAAAACTTCCCAAATGATTCAGTACGTTGGAATTATGGGTTTCGCCAACCGCTTTCTTGATCTTGTCAACGGTTTTGTATCCTTCTTCTTTGTCTACTCCTGCGGATTTGTACGTGTTGCTCATATTATTAATGTAAGAGTGTATCAGTTTAACAATTTAACAATGATTTTAATTGTTAATGTGCTAAATTGGCACAATTTATTTCTATGTTTAAGTTTCAATTTCTAAAATAAAAAAGCCGACAATCTTAGTAGATTATCGGCCGTTGTATTATCTCAGAATTTCAGAGCCCACAATATTCCCTTTCTTGGAGAAACATTCTTTAAAAGTGGTCTGAATATTCATCTTTTTTTCTTTTTGCAAAGATATTAATTTTAAATTAATATTCAAATCTATTTTTCAAGGATAATCTCTACTGCCGAAATTTTTGCAATCTTTTCCTTCAATTCGCTGTCTTTCTCTTCATTAGAAATTGTCTGAGCCGATTTATCAAAATTGTCATTGAAGAAAGGAAGTGTAAAGGTATCCACAATATTTCCGCCGTGAAGTGGGAAACGTTTGGTTGCCGCTTCTAAAACGCCTAATCCGCCTCTTGCTCCCGGAGCTGTTGCCATTAACAGCATTGGTTTTTCATTCCACACTGCTCTGTCCTTGATTCTTGAAGTCCAGTCGAATACATTTTTGAAAGCTGAAGAATACGTTCCATTGTGTTCGGATAAAGAAACGATAAGTATATCTGCCGCATCAATTTTCGCAGCGAAATTTTTTGCTTCCTGCGGAAGTCCGCTTTCCACTTCGCGCTGGTGTTTGTAGATTGGCATTTCAAATTCGTTCATATCTACCACTTCCACTTCTGCATTCTGAATAAGTGAAGCTGCGTAAGAAACTAAAAGTTTATTGATTGATGTCTCGGAATTGCTTCCGGCTATGGCTAAAATTTTCATTGTTTATATTTAAGTTTACAAATTTAATATTATTTAAGGTAAGATGGCAAGTCCATGGGAACTTCCATTAGAAGAATTTCGGCATCTTCAATGGCTTCAATGTTGAAACTTTGGGTATCCCAGATTCCCAGACCGTCTCTTTCGTTTAAAACTCTGTCGCCGATTTTTGCGTTTCCTTTTAAAACAAATGCATAGACCCCGTTTCCTTTTTTATGAAGCATATAGTTTTTACCGTTTCCTTTGGTAAAGTTTGCCAGATTAAACCAGGCATCCTGATGAATCCAGACCCCATCGTCGTTTTTATCCGGCGATAAAATCTGCTGAAATCCGTTTATTTTCTCACCTTCTTTGATACTTTTCTGATCATACCTCGGCTCAACATCAACCTCTCTTGGAAATACCCAGATCTGTAAAAATTTTACTTCTTCATCCTTATTTTTGTTGTATTCGCTGTGCATTACACCGGTTCCGGCACTCATCACCTGAATTTCTCCTTTTCTGATAACGGCTGTTGTCCCCATTGAATCCTTGTGTTCCAGATCACCTTCCAGCGGGATTGAAATAATTTCCATGTTTTTGTGCGGATGTGTTCCGAATCCCATCCCCTGGGAAACGGTGTCGTCATTCAACACCCTGAGAACTCCGAAATGCGTTCTTTCATGGTTTTGATAATTTGCAAAACTGAAAGTATGGTAAGAATTAAGCCATCCATGATTCGCGTGGCCTCTTGTATCTGCTTTATGATATACTGTTTTCATATTGTGATTACTTATGGTACAAATGTCGGAAGTCTTACGTGCGGAAATGTTGATGTAAGGTAAGAAAGATATTAATAGATAAAAAACGGATTCTTATGAACCCGTTCCGTTATTTTTTGTTTGATTTTTAATTGATTAAACTGAAATTAAAAGTTATTAACTTTAAAAATGTACCTGCTTAATTTCTTCTTCAATTTCCTTTGGCGAATCATGTTCAGATTTAATAAAAACCATAGTTAAAACAGCTCCTAGCAACATACAAATTCCACCGACTACGATATAATCAATGGCCATTTTGCCGAAAACACCGCTTACAATCGGTCCCCCGAAAATCCCGTTGATGATCTGAGGAATCACGATAAAGAAGTTGAAAATTCCCATATAAACCCCCATTTTCTTTTGTGGAATTGAATCGATCAGCATCGCGTAAGGCATGGCTAAAATACTTGCCCAGGCAAATCCCAGTCCAACCATTGAAATCCACAGATAATGAATGTCTTTAATAAAATACATGGCAATCAGTCCCAGTCCTCCACAAGTCAGGGCTAACGCATGAGTCTGTTTTTTACCTATAAATTTTGCAATCGGTGTTAAAGCAAAAGCAAAGAAAATGGCATAGAAATTATAGCTTCCGAATAAGCTTCCCGTTAAATCTCCGGCTTTGTTAAATTCCGCAGAATGGGTATCGTCCGGTGAAAGCCCGAAATGATGGGTTGCCAAAGCACTTGTTGTAAAAACCCACATGGTAAACAAAGCAAACCATGAAAAGAACTGTACAATTCCTAATTTTTTCATTTGGGAAGGTACATTAGCAAAATCTTTAAAGATATCCGAAAGTTTAGATTTTTCTTCTACAATTTCTTTTCCGCCTTCAAAAGAGGCAAACTCCTCCGGTGAGTATTCTTTGGTTGAAATAATGGTGTATAAAATTGATATCAAAAGAACAACTGCTCCAATGTAGAAAGAATAAATCACATTATCTGCTACGAATCCTTTGGGTGCCTCATTGGAAACGCCCAATTTAGTAAGCCATCCCGGCAGATCTGACCCAATAACCGCTCCGATTCCAATTAGAATTGTCTGAACTGAAAATCCAATGGTTGCCTGATGTTTCGGCAGCATATCTCCCACTAAAGCACGGAAAGGTTCCATAGCCACATTAATGGACGCATCCATCATGGCAAGAAAAATTACAGCCATCAGCAGGACATTTGCCGCCATCATCTGCGTTGCAGAAGCAGCATTAGGAAGCATTACCAGTCCGATTGCACATAAAACCGCTCCTATTAAAAAATAAGGTTTTCTTCTTCCCAGCGGACTCCAGGTATTGTCTCCCATGTGACCAATAATTGGCTGTACAATCAATCCCGTTATAGGAGCCACCAGCCAAAACCATGACAACTCGTGAACATCTGCTCCAAAATTTGCCAAAATCCGGCTTGCATTTCCGTTCTGTAATCCAAATGCCATCTGGATTCCTAAGAATCCCATGCTCATATTGATGATCTGAAGCATTGATAAGTTCGGCTTTTTCATTTTGCCAAATTCACCCTTATTGTATTTTCCTGTCATTTCTGCCATTATTGCTTCATTTTTTGAATTAATATATCTTCTATCGGAGCTTTTATTTCCACCACTTTATCTACAACATCATTTGGAACTGTTACGGAAAGTACATACTGTTTTACTTTCCACTGTCCGTTTATTTTTTCAACAACTCCTGAACCCCGGCAGATCTTCATTTGAGTTTCCAAAAGTTCATCAAACCAAGCGATTTTTCCGTCTTTACTAAAATAGATATTTCTTTTTAGTGAAGTGAAGTTCCAGGTTTTGTTTTTATCAAAATAAGGTTTGGCCCAATTCATAAAGGCTTTTTTATCCCAGACTTCGGTAGCATCGGTTCCTATAAATTTTGATTCTTCAGCAAAATAATTGAAATAAGTGTTAAAATCAGCTTTTGCTGCAGCGACGTTGAATCCGTCTAACATTGTCCCGATTTCTGTTTTTTCTTTTTCAAATTTGGCTTGAGCCGAAATGGTCGTAAAGCTCAATATACATATGATTAATGTAAAGAATATTGTTGTTTTTTTCATATATAATTTTTGTTTTTAACGCAAGAGCGCTAAGCATTTTTGTAATTTTACTTAATATTTTCGTTCGCAAAGGCGTTTCACTCAGCAAAGTGAATGAATATATTTTTAAGTTACTTTAATTCAATAATCATAGATGTTTTAGCGGGTATGGCCAAGTTGTTTTGCAATGAAAAGTCTTTGTCGGAGATGATATCTTTTCCTTTTGAAAATCCTTTTAATGATTCAGCAAAATGCTTCAAATCCAATGTCTGCTCTGTTTCATTATTATTTAAAATAACCATCACACTTTCTTTTTCATTATATCTAAAATATACAAAAACATTATTCTGCGGAACGAAATTTTTGGTTTTTCCAGTATGGATGACTTCTTTTCCTTTTCTCCAGTTCAGGAGCTTTTGGGTAAACTGATAAAATTCTTTTTGCCCGGGCGTCTGCGACGAAGGATTAAATGCATTTTGCTTATCAGACTTCCAGCCGCCGGGAAAGTCTCTTCTAATATCTGCATCACCGCCTTTGTTTTTGTCACCCCTCATTCCTACTTCCGAACCGTAATAAATCTGCGGAATTCCGCGAACGGTTGAAAGCAGGGTTAATCCCAATTGATATGCTTTCGGATCCTCGTTAAATATTTCGTTCCATCTTTCGGTATCATGATTTTCAAAGAACACCATCACATTATTGATATCGGGATACAGGAAATCGCTGGATAACGTATTGTAAATCCTGTTCATTCCGCTGTCCCAGCCGTCTTTTTCTTTAAGTGCTTTCGGCAGATCTCCATACAGCATAAAATCCATAACAGACGGGAGATATGAATTGTAATTTGCGGCCTCACCTGTTTTAGAATTTTTTTGCCATGCTGAAATATGACCAGCCGTACTTAGCCATGTTTCTCCTACGATATTAAAATTGGGATATTCATCGGTAATGGCTTTTGCCCATTTGGCCATGGCTTCTTTATCATTGTAAGGATAGGTATCTACACGAAAACCTCCCAGTTCGGCGTATTCTATCCACCAAATTGCGTTTTGTGTGAGATACTTCAGAACCAACGGATTCTTTTGATTGATGTCCGGCATTGTGGTATCAAACCAGCCGTCGAGAGCAATTTTTTTGTCAATATCAGAAGCATTGGTATCAAACTGGGTAGTCGTTTTGTAATTGGACCGTTTAAATCCGTTTTCACCATCTTCAAACCAGTGAATCCAATCCTTTGTCGGCAAATCTTTGATCATCCAATGCGAAACTCCCCAATGATTAGTGACGTAATCCATCACCAGTTTCATATTCCTTTTATTTAATTTTTGTGAAAGTTCTCGATATTCTTCATTGGTGCCATACCTTGCATCGATTTTATATAAATCGGTTTGTGCATAACCATGGTAAGAATACACTTTTTCGTTATCTTCATTCACAGGGGTGAGCCATACTGCCGTTGCTCCCAGGTTTTGAATATAGTCGAGGTTATTGATGATTCCGCGCAAATCTCCACCGTGACGTCCGCCGGGAAGACTTCGGTTTACTTTTTCCGTTAATTGAGGATTCGAATCGTTTTTCTCATCACCGTTGGCAAAACGGTCGGGCATAATCAGGTACATTACATCTTTCGAGGTAAAGGATTCCCTTGTTGCGGAATTAGACTGTCTTTGTTTTAGTTCATAAGTGTAGGTACTGATGTTCTTTTTTCCTTTCTTAATATTAATATTGAATTTCGGAACGTTTATTTCAGCAGTATTTACTGTTACAAATACATAGTTCGGATTTTCAACCTTTTGAATATC
This sequence comes from Chryseobacterium sp. PET-29, assembly GCF_025736815.1. NCBI lineage: Bacteria > Pseudomonadati > Bacteroidota > Flavobacteriia > Flavobacteriales > Weeksellaceae > Chryseobacterium > Chryseobacterium sp. PET-29. The sequence continues at coordinate 1,720,874 of NZ_CP107053.1, forward strand.
CTTAATCTGAACTCCGTCTGAAAGCTCAATCTGATCATTGGCAATGTTTTTTCCATAAACCAAAATCTGAAGTTCAGGGTTTTTCATCCCTTTCCACCAAAAAGCAGGTTCTACTTTTTGAATTTGTGAAAAAAATAAAGATGAAGCAAAAAGTGAAGCTGTATATATAAATTTCTGATACATAATTATTTATTAAAAATTACATGAGTGATTTTAAATATTATTTTACCGGCTGATTAAAAACTGCATTGTAATATGTTATCCCCGAATTTTTAAATTCCACCCTCCGATTCGGCATATTTTGAAGTTCATATTCTCCATTCAATGTAAATTTTACTTCCGTGAATTTATAACCCGTTAAATAGGTTACTTTCGCCTGATATACATTATCGCCATTTATTTTTTCGAGTCTGGTGTCCTGCTCCCAGCTCAAGGGTTTATCGTTTCCTCTTATCCCAATGGATTTAACTTCTGTCTGGGCGGGAACTTTGAGGGTGTAAATTACAGTCTGCTTATATGCCTTCTGAACGCAGCCACTCATTATAAAACAAGAGATTATAAGAAGTACTATTTTATTCATCTGCTCATTTTTTCAGCAATTAGATAATCTAATCCCAATCTTCCTGAGCCTAAAATGATATAAAATAAGCTCAACCACATAATTCCCATTGCCGGCAACATATTCCAGACACCCTGACTGGCCTGCTGAAAAAATGCAGCTACGAACATGGTAATGAAAATAAGAACTGCGAAAGGTCTGGTAAACAGTCCCAATAACAAAAAGATCCCTCCTACTCCTTCACTGAATGCTCCCATCCACGCAAAGAATGCGGGAAACATTGCAAAAATTCCTCCGTATTCAGAAACATCATTTGGAAACCAGAATGCTACCTCAAAAAATTTCAAATTGTTATCTTCCGGAGACCATGGCAAGCCAAATTTTGCAGCTCCAAAGTCGCTAGTCAGTAAATATCCACACACTATTCTGGGAATAGTAAACAGAAAATCCTGCCACCAAAACGGCATTTGAATGGGATTTATAATTCTTTTTATCATAGGAGTTTGTGTTAAAAAAACCCTACAGAATAATCTGTAAGGTTTTAATTATTTAAAATTATTTTACAGTCTTGATAGAGATTGCGAAACCGCCACTTCTCACCATTTTAAAATTGATTTTAGACTTACTTGTGATCTGTTTTTTGTAGATATTGTAACTCTGTGGATTGTTGATGTAATCCGCATCTTTCCCATCTTCATAAATCGTGGCTTCGTATTTTTTTCCTTTATCTAAAAATGAAAAATCTACCGTGTATTCACGTTTGTTTTCGTCGGTGATTCCTCCTACGAACCAGTTTTCTGTGCCTTTTGCTTTTCTGGCCGTGATAATATAATCTCCCGGTTCTGCCGATAAAATCTTCGTATCATCCCAGTCTGCAGCGACATCTTTAATAAACTGGAAAGCATCCATATGTTTCTGGTAATTCTCCGGTAAATCTGCAGCCATCTGAAGCGGCATGTACATCACCACATACAAAGCGAGTTGTTTTACCAGTGTTGTTTTTACAAAACGATTGTCTCCTGGGAAGTAATAATCCAGTTTCGTCTGGAAAATTCCCGGTGTATAATCCATTGGTCCTCCCATCCATCTCGTGAATGGTAGAATCGTCTGGTGATCCGGATTGTTTCCTGCAAAGGCTTCAAATTCTGTTCCTCTTGCTGCTTCTGCTGAAATCCAGTTCGGGTACGTTCTGCTCTCTCCTCCCGGTCTTACCGATTCGTGAGAATTCACCATGATTTTATATTCATTCGCTTTTTCTGCAATTCTGTAGAAATGGTTGATCGTCCACTGGGAATAGTGGTGTTCACCTCTTGGTATGATGTCTCCTACATAACCCGTTTTCACGGCATCATAACCATAGTCATTCATTAATTTGAAGGCTTTGTCTGCCCATCTTTCATAGTTCGTGGCCGAACCTGAAGTTTCATGGTGCATGATAAGCTTTATTCCTTTTGAATGTGCATATTCATTCAGCATTTTGATATCAAAATCAGGATAAGGTGTGATGAAATCGAAAACAAATTCTTTTGAGTGTCCAAACCAATCTTCCCAGCCGGCATTCCATCCTTCGATAAGTAATCCGCCAAAACCGTTGGCTGCCGCAAAATCGATGTATTCTTTTACTTTCGTATTGTTGGCGGCATGTTTTCCGTTAGGTGTTAATTTGGAAAAATCCGTCACTCCGATATGAACGTTTTCAGCTGTGGAATATGCCCACTGTGATTTTCCGATGATCATTTCCCACCAGACACCCATGTATTTTGTAGGATGAATGTACGAGGTATCGGTATATTTTGTAGGTTCATTCAGGTTAAACATCATTTTAGATGCTAAAACTTCTTCAGCTTTCGGGGAAACAATAATGGTTCTCCACGGGGAAACGGAAGAGGTTTGGATATATCCTTTTGCACCCTGTCTGTCGGGAGTTAAGTGTGTTTTAAATTTAAAATTAACCGGATCTACTTCAAGATGTGAAGCAGGATAATTTAACACCGCTGCCTCTCCAACATTTACATATAAAGGATTTTTACCTTCTTTTTTCAGCATTAAAGGAGACTGAACGGCATTTGGCACCATTTGCTGCGACGCATTACTGTCGAATGAATTCGGCCATCTCGCCGGAATTTCAGAGATTTTTGTTGTCTGCGGCTGGTATTCCTGGGAGTCGTAATCCGCTGCAATCCACCATGCTTTCATATCCGTTGGAAAATCAATTTCCGAGTCTTCTTCACGGATCACAAAATAATTCAGGTTTTTCTGCTGTGGAAATTCATACCTGAAACCCAATCCGTCATTGAACAATCTGAACTTAACTACAATATTTCTATCGGTAGCGTCCTGATGAAGGGTTACCGCCAATTCATTGTATTGATTGACATAATTTTTTTTCTCTCCCAACACAGGCTGCCAGGTTTCGTTTTTAGAATCCTTTTTTTCTTCTGTTTTGGTAAAGCCGTTATTGAGGTCAAATTTGGCATCTTCGGGTTTTGCAATCTCCGAGGCAAATTTAATGGCGGTATCTTTAAATAATCTCAGCCCCAATTTAGAATCCTCCACTACTACATTTCCGTTATATTTCAGATTGTAATACGGAATTCCCTGCTTCAACTGAAAGTTCATCTCAAACTTTCCGTCAGGAGATTGTAAGGATTGGGCATTAATACCAACAAACATTGTTGAGAACAATAACGCTCCCACTGTAATTTTCTTCATAATGATTATTTATAAACTTTTAAAAATAAAGAAAGTGCTGCTTTTCAGCAACACTTTGCTATGTAAATTTAATATAATTTCACCCTACAAAGGCTGTATTTTATAAGTTCCTAATTTTATATCTACAGAAATCTTATAACTACCTCCTGTTCCGTCAAATTTAATATTTCCATTACTTCCTTTCGGACCCAAATAGCCGGTATTTCCATCAGCAGAAATATTTCCCCAGTCAAGATCTCCCCAGCTTTGCTGCCCTAAAAATTTAAATTCTGAAGCAGCCGGAAGAGCGATAGTATGCTCAAATTTCCCGTTTCCTAAATTTGTCATTGGAATAGCTGTTCCGGAATTCCATCCGTTCACTGTTCCTACAAGATACAAATTAGCAGGATTCCAATTATTGATCGGCGAAGCTGAAACAGTAATTGACTTTACAGTAGCGTCTGCATCTATAACGATTTTATACATTCCGGAAGCACCCGTAAATTGCATATTTTCAGGGGTTGAAGGCGATAAATTAGTAGACCATGTTTTAAAGTATCTGTTTCCGGCATTCATTCCCGCAACATCCATACTATAATTTAACGGTCCCCAATCCTGCTGTCCTAAAAATCTAAAGTATTTACCATTCTCCAGATAAGTGTAAATAGTTGACAAATTATCTTTCTTATAAAGCATTTGAGATCCTCCCGCATTCCATCCTACAGCTGAAGCATCACCAACAATGTAGAAAGATGGGTACTCCGTAATATAAGGTGTCACTTTAATAGCAACAACATTAGACTTGACAGCATCAAAACTTCCCAGCTTTGAAGATAATCTCACTTCTATATCAGTGGCAACACCAGGTGCTAATCCTGCGTCCAATAATACATTATTAAATTCAGCAACTGTATAAGAAACTTTTTTTGTTCCGTCTACCAAATCAACATTTTTTGGGGTTGCAAAGTTTGTTCCTTTAACTGCAATCTGGAGTTGATTTTTTTGTGCTACTGCAACACTATAATCAGGATTTGTCCAATCGAATGTAATACCTGTTTGAGATGCATTATCTTTTATTAAAACTAAAGTAGCTTTATCTGCTTTAAGGGTAGATGCAGAAGGTTTTTGCAAAACAGCCTGATCCTCATCTTTCTCACATGAAAAAAGCATAACTGCAATCAGCCCAAAAACTAAAAATTTAAATATATTTTTCATTTTTAAAGTGTTTAATATTAGTATCCAGGATTTTGAATCAAATTAGGATTTGCCACGATATCATTTGCAGGAATTGGAAATAGATTTCTATAATCCTCAACTGCTTTTCCATCTTTCACCCCTCCTTTCCATGGCCATAAATATGATGAAGACGTAAACTTGCCGTAACGGATTAAATCTGTTCTTCTAGTTGCTTCCCACGATAATTCTCTGGCTCTTTCATCCAAAAATAAATCTGTGTTAATAGATCCAACTGTATTTGCCCCTGCTCTTGTTCTCAAAGCATTCACATAACCCAAGGCCGTAGCTGTACTACCACCGGAGCCCCCTCTTGCAACTGCCTCACCATACATTAAATATATATCTGCTAAACGGTATAAAGGAATATCTGCATCTACAAAATCACCGGAAGCATCTGAACCAGGAGCTCCGTTTGAGAATTTAATATTTTTATACTTTATGAATGCGTATCCATCTGTAAACGTACTTACATTATTTATTTCTAAATTCTGTCCGCTGGTGTAAAAATTACCCCTTTGGTCATTAGGAGTAAACAAATTAACAAATGCTTTTGTTGTTCTTAAACCACCCCATCCTCCGTTGATTCCAAACTGCGAAGCAGGCATTGACCCTCCAACTGCAGCATGCACCATGAAGGTTGATCCTCCATACGTTCTGGTACTTGTACCATCATAATTTACAGATAGAATAACTTCAGGATTGCTTACATTGTTATCAGCCATAAATAGTGATGCGTAGTTTGTTTTTAATGCATATCCTGCACTGATAACTTTATTACAATAAGTAATACAGTCTGTATATCTTGCAGTACCTGTATACACCTGAGCATTAAGATATAATCTTGCTAATAATGCCCATGCTGCGGCTTTATCCGCCCTGCCATATTCATTTGTTCTGGCATCTTTTAATTCATTAGCACATGCTAAGAGTTCTGATTCTACATATTTGAATAACTCTGCTCTCACAATTCTTGGAGGCGGTGTATTAATAATATCGGTAGTTTCTGTTACATAAGGGACATTTCCAAATAGATCCAATGCGTGATAATATGATTGTGCTCTTAAAAAACGAGCTTCGGCACGCATATATTTTGCTTCTGTAAGATCATTACCTGCAATACCATTTGAAGAAAGTTTTTCGTCTGTGGTATTCTTAATAAATTCATTACTCACAGCAATTACATTGAATATTCTATAATAAATTGCAGCCACAAAAGGATTGGAAGCGTTCCAAGTCATGCTATGCATTTCCGGAAGACCAGCGTCTGCCCATGCTATAACTGCTTCATCAGTAGTTAAAACCTGCATACTGTACATCTGACGAAGATAGTTTGAAAACCCTCCATCAATACCTCCAATATCGGTATTTGCATCACCATTATTCTGGTCTCCCTGTCCCCCGATTGCAAGACCGGCATAAATTTTAGCCAAAGCTGGTTTATAATTACTAAAATCTTTGTATAACACAGAAGAAGTTAATCCTAAGGTAGGTTCTCTTTCAAGATCTTGTGTACATGAACCTGTGAAAAACAGAGTTCCTAATGTAATAGATCCTAAAATAATCTTTTTATATAAATATTTATTGTTCATGATAAATTAAAATTGAAAGTTAAAGCCAACTGAATACACTTTAGGTCTTTGATAAAATCCGTTATCAACACCTCCGAAAACTTCAGGATCTATTCCTTTATATTTCGTAATGACAAATACGTTTTGTGCCATTGCATTTACTCTTAAATTCGTTCCTTTGCCCATAAATTCTCCTACATTGTAAGCAATTGAGAAATTATCCATTCTTAAAAACGAAGCATCTTCAATAAACATATCAGAGAAAAGTTGTGTTGTTGCAAACTGAGTATTTAGAACGCTTACATTCGTATTACTTAAAAAGTTGTTTGCCTGAATATTTGCAATGGAGCTGTTAGAAGCCGAATTGTTGTAAACATAATTTCCTAAAACCGCTCTCAAAGCAGTACTAAATTCCCATTTTTTAACACTAACTTTTGTAGAAAAACCTAATATTACATCAGGATTCGGAGATTTATAAAAATATTTATCATCTTCAGTAGATTTTCCATCGCCATTTCGGTCTACATAAATACCTTCCAACGGTTTCCCATTATTGTCATAAACCTGTTGATACACATAAAATGCATTTAAGGGTTGGCCCACTGTTATAGCCTGAATATAGTTATTAATTCCTGAAATACTCCCCGCAACAATTTTATATGATTCATCTACATATTGAGATAAACTTGTCACTTTTGGATTAAATCTGGTTGCATTAAGATTAACACCCCAGGTTATATTATCTTTCCTGACAGGAACTATATTTAAATTTACTTCAAAACCTTTGTTTGCAATAATTCCGACATTTTTAACATTGAAATTACTTAGATCGCCTGCCCAAGTAGGTACTTTGGAAATAAGATTTTCTGATTTTTTATCAAAATAGTCAAAAGAACCGCTGATTCTGTTATTGAAAATGGCAAAGTCTAATCCTAAATTTTTTGTAGTTGTGGTTTCCCAGACAAGATTGGGATTATAAACATCAGGTCGTAATAGTGTATAAAAATTATTCCCAAACTGATATTGTGCAGTACTACTGTTACTATAAGAATAAGAACCAAAGGCGGGATAGAAAGTTCCCGTTTCCTGCTGCCCGGTTTTACCCCAACCTGCTCTAACCTTTAATGAATTAATTGTTGAAATATCTCTCAAAAAGCTTTCTTCATTAACTTTCCAGGCAACCGAAACAGCCGGGAAATTACCCCATACATTATCTCTGTTTCCATTCCAGAATGTTGAAGATCCGTCTCTTCTTACCGAACCATTAATAACGTATCTATCTGCAATAGTAAAGATACCTCTTGCATAAAAAGAAACTAATGTTCTTCGTGTATCGCCAGGAGTCGAGAAATCCGTTTTCCTTCCGTTTCCATAGTAAGTGGGCGCCTCCGGAGTGATTGTATTAGTATCCTGATAAGAATAACCACCAATTACATCTACAGTAGTATTAATTGCCTGAATTTTTTTTACATAATTCAAATATGATTCAAATAGTTTACTTTTAATCTCTTGAGAATAAGATCTGTAAGATCCCAGCGTTCCTATTCCCTGAGCAAAATCTTTAGAGACATTTACAGAACCGTCACTTTTTGCATAATCATAAGATCCATTTAAATTCAAACGTAAATCAGGTAAGAAGTGGAATTTATAATCCAACTGCAAACTTGGAATAATTCTGAATACCGAAGAAAGATCTCTTTTACTATACAATAAACCAAGTGGGTTCTTGGTTCCGTTCACATTCAGTCCTGTTGCTGTGTTAGCAGGATCTAGCCATTCATAATACCCTCCATAGTTAGAATTTCCTGAATAAACAGGCTGTGTGGGATCAAAATAAATGGAAGCTCCGATAGCACCACCATCAGGAAACCTGTTTTCAGAGAAAGTCCCTTTAAAATTACCATTAATCGTTAAATGATTATCAAAAAATTTAGGTGAAAAATTTAATCCTAAAGATGTTCTTCTAAATTCATTTGTTTTTACAATCCCGTTTTGTTCATTATATCCTAACGAAACTCTGTATGGTAAACCTTTCACACCGCCTGAAAAAGCGACATTATTATCCGTTCCCCAAGCTTGCTGATAAATTTGATCCTGCCAGTTTGTATCTGCATTACCTAAATAAGATTTTTGTGCAGCAGTTCCGTAAGCGTCTACAAAACTTCTGAATTGATCTGCAGTCAGAACATCAACATTGCCCATTTTCGTCGAAACCGAAAAGTTGGTATTAAAATTCACCTTAAACTTTCCTGTTGTTCCTTTTTTAGTAGTAATTAAAATTACCCCGTTTGAAGCCCTGTTTCCATAGATGGCTGCAGAAGATGCATCCTTAAGAATATCAAAAGTTTCGATATCATTAGGGTTAATTAAGGATAATGGATTTGTTGCTCCACTTAAACTGTTGAAATCAATAGGAACACCATCAATTACAATTAAAGGATCATTATTTATAAATGATGACCCTCCCCGTACTCTAATGGTTGAACCAGCTCCCGGAGCACCACTGTTTCCGGTAATTTGTACTCCCGGTGTTTTTCCGATAATCAACTGATCTGCAGTTGAAGCACCTGCGTTAAAATCTTTTGAAGTAATAGAAGATATCGATCCCGTAAGATCAGTTTTCTTTTGCTTTCCATAACCAATGAGCACTACTTCTTCAATTTTTTTTTCTTTAGTTGCAGTGTCACTGGTTTGTGCATGAACCATTGCACTTGCCAATAGAAATGCAGGTGCAATTTTTAATACCGTTGTAAAATTTCTCACAATATTATTTTTTATATAGTTACTTTTTTCATCATACCGGCCTGAGCCTGCTGCAATTTAAAAAAAAAACATAATTATCTTAAATTTTTAAAAAAATTTGTTAAAATTATGTAAATTAAACGATGAATTAATATTAATCCGCTAATTATCAATATATTAATACAAAATATGCATCGCATAGCACAACATTAAAATTAACAAAAAGTTAAACATGAGTTTAACTAAATGTAATATCCGATCGTATTAATAGACTATAAAACACTTTAAAAAAGACACCTTATACTATTCCGCAGATATTCGTTATCTTTGCAGACTAAAACTTACTATAAATGTCGAACAGAAAGATGATTACGGCAGCCTTGCCTTACGCAAACGGCCCGGTTCATATAGGACATTTGGCAGGTGTGTATATTCCTGCAGATGTATATGCAAGATTTCAGAGAAGATTGGGAAAAGATGTAGCGTTTATCTGTGGTTCAGATGAACACGGAATCCCTATTACTATAAGAGCAAAAAAAGAAGGAGTCACTCCTCAGGATATTGTTGACAAATACCATGAAATCATTAAAAAGTCTTTTGCGGATTTAGGAATTTCATTTGACGAATATTCAAGGACTACCTCTAAAAATCATTATGAAACCAGTCAGGACTTTTTTAAGGTTCTTTATGAAAAAGGAAAATTCACGGAAGAAATGTCTGAACAGTATTTTGATGAGCAGGCCGGGGAATTCCTAGCAGATCGTTATATTGTAGGAACATGCCCGAATTGCGGTAACGAAAATGCTTACGGTGATCAGTGCGAACGTTGCGGTTCTACGCTCTCTCCTTCAGAATTGATTAATCCTAAATCAATGCTGAGCGGAAATGTTCCTATTTTAAAAGAAACAAAAAACTGGTATCTCCCATTGAATGAATATGAAAATTTCCTAAATGAGTGGATCATCGAAGGCCATAAAGACGACTGGAAACCAAACGTTTACGGACAGGTAAAATCATGGCTGAATGACGGACTGAAACCGCGCGCCATGACCCGCGACCTCAACTGGGGCGTTCCTGTTCCGCTTCCCGGTGCAGAAGGCAAAGTATTATATGTATGGTTTGATGCTCCGATCGGGTATATTTCTTTCACCAAAGAATGGGCAGAGAAAAACGGGAAAGACTGGAAAGACTACTGGCAAAGCGATGCGTCTGATCTTGTACATTTTATCGGAAAGGATAATATCGTGTTTCACTGTATTATTTTCCCAAGTATGATGAAGGCGCATGGTGACTTTATCATGCCTGCCAATGTACCGGCATTTGAGTTTTTGAACCTTGAAAATGACAAAATTTCAACCTCAAGAAACTGGGCCGTCTGGGCACACGAATATGTTGAAGATTTTCCCGGACAACAGGATGTTTTGAGATATGCCCTTCTCTCATCAGCTCCGGAAACAAAGGATAATAATTTTACGTGGAAAGATTTCCAGACCAAAAATAATTCTGAACTGGTAGGAATCTTCGGGAACTTTATCAACAGGGTTGCAGTTCTTATTCATAAATATTATGACGGCGTTATTCCGCAAGGTGATGTTAATGCACCTGAATTACAGGAAATCAGTAAATCCGCTAAAGAAATTTCAGGCTTCCTGGAAAATTATGAATTCAGAAATTCGTTAACAGCTTTAATGAATTTAGCACGTTTCGGAAACCAGTATCTTCAGACTGAAGAGCCATGGAAAACCATTAAGGAAAATCCTGAAAAAGCGGCTCATTCATTATTTGTAGGCGCACAGATCGCTGTTGCTTTAGCACAGTTGTGTGAACCGTTTATGCCTTTCAGTTCTGATAAGTTACTGAATATGTTTAATGTTGAAAAGCAAAGCTGGAAGGATGTTGAAACAAAATCTGTTTTAATTGAAACCGGACATACCATCAACGAAGCATCTCTCCTTTTCTCAAAAATTGAAGATGATGTAATCGAAGCCCAGATCCAGAAATTGGAGCAGACAAAACAGAATAATAAAAAAACCAATCCAAACGCCAACCCTATGAAAGAAGAGATCACTTTTGATGATTTTACAAAAATCGACCTGAGAACAGCCACGATCCTTGAAGCTGAAAAAGTGGAAAAAGCAGATAAATTATTAAAGCTGACTGTTGATACAGGGGTTGACGTAAGAACCGTTGTTTCAGGAATTGCAGAAAGCTTTACGCCGGAAGAGGTAATTGGAAAGCAGGTGATGATCTTATTAAATCTTGCTCCAAGAAAAATCAGAGGTATCGAGTCTCAGGGAATGTTATTATTAACAACGAAACCAGACGGGAAATTATCTTTTGTAACCCCTGACGACAGCAATGTAGAAAATGGAATTGAGATTGGGTAATCCATCATTCTTAAATAAACAGAATCCACATGAAAACTCATGTGGATTTTTTGTTTTATTGAATGCTTCGACAGTCTCACCATGACATGTCTAATACTTATTTGATTATTAAAATTAAACTTAACTTTTCTTAAAATCTTAATTGAATCTTAATGGTTAAAAAATTGAAACATTAAGGTTATTTAAATGGTTAAGATTATTAAGAGATTGCTTCGTCGCTTTGCTCCTCGCAATGACTTATATTTTATTTAGTCAGCCTCGCCAGATAAGCATCTTCATCCTTAAGCAATTTTTCGATCTTAAAACCATTGTTTTCAGCAGCATTTTTCAGGGTATTAAAATCAAGATACAGCCATTTGATCGGGTCTTCCGATTCTCCTTTGTAATGAACGATATAATCCAGTTCACCATAATAGCCTTCCGCCGGAATATACACCCCTCCGTCTTCATCACGGTCAAACATATAGAGAATATCGGTACTGTCGATCAGGATCTGTCCGTTTTCATTCAGAAGTGAGTGCAGTTTTTTAAGATAGAGATCAATCACCTGGAGGCTTTGGAAAATTCCGGTTCCGTTCATTAATAAAAGGATCGTATCAAAAGTTTCACCGGAGAATTGCAGCATGTTCTCAGCTACTGCTTTTTTTATTCCCCTCAATCGGCAAACTTCTATGGATCTAGGAGAAATATCCAGGGCTGTTACATCAAGGTTTCTTTCATTTTGAAGATATAAAGAATGTGAACCCGCGCCGGCACCAATATCCAGGACTTTTCCCCGCGACAGTTCCAAAGCTTTCTGTTCGATTTCATTCATTTCTTCAAAATCCCGGAAGAGATATGCAACCGGAAGCTCATCCAGTTCGGAGATTGAAGTTTCAGTCTGCAGATCCTGAGGATTTTCCTGATGGTAATAATCCCGGATCGCCTTTCCCATAAGGTCTTTCATAATGCTAATTCTGACTGTAAATATAGCTGTTTTTGATGTATTTTCAGAATGCTGTTCAGGTAAGTTATGAACGCAATGGTCACAAGAAAATATTTATAATACGTCTGTTTAAACTTTTATAACCACAACAGGTACTGTGCTAATATGCAATTAATTCTGATGCTAATTTGCATATTAAGAATAAGGCAGTATCATCAAGATGATTGCATCGTACGTCACAAGCATCATGTTAGCCTCGACACAAGCATCTTGCTCCGTACGGTCAACGCTGCTTAGATCGGGCGGTCAACGCATCTTCAAAGGTACGTTCAACACACCTTCAAAGGTACAGTCAACGCACCTTCAACAGTACGGTCAACACCGCATTGAAAAATAGCAATTTGCGTAAAACTATTAAGACAATTCCGTAAAATGCAAAGCTCCATTCTATAAATAAAATGAAGCTTTGACTAAGTAAATGAAAAACAAGGTATCGTTATAGCGCAGGCCCTGCTGCGTCTTTTATTTCTTCTAAAAGTTTTTTTCTTTCACGGAGCCTTCTTCTGGCGATGACCGATTTACCTGTAAGCATTCTTATAAAACGCGTAGAGACAAAACGTTCTTTACCGAAATGATGAGTAAACACGTAGATCAACACACCGATTCCGGCCAGAATGATATATCCGAATATTTTTTTGGTAGCAATGATAATGGCATTCAGCTGAATAAGCTTCATATTGGCAGCAACATTCTGCGGCGATACGGTCATCCCATCCATATATACCGCCAGATCACCGACAGCCACTACCTGAAAACGGTACTGAAACCAGGAATACAGTGCTGAAAAAACACCTACTGCCAGAAATGTTCTCCAGACCAGCACCAGACCGATGGCAGCAAGCATTTCATCCATCTCAAGTTTGTCCAGCGTATAAAACCATACGGAAATAAAAAGTGCTCCCATTCCATATCCTTTCAGGAACATGGGAAGATACCAGTAGCCATAGCTGAACTCCAGCACCATGGAAAAGTACATAATGATCGCATATCCCAACATAGCGGCAAAACCCGAAAAGATGAACATTTTCAGCGGGATTTCTTTTTTAAACCAGAAAATAGCCGTTACACCTGCCAGGATCAAACCGGGAATCATTAAGAGATTCAGTTGCGCATTGGTCAGCTGATCATATCCCAGCACCCCTACTGCAAAAGTATTTTGTAACGAAGTCGTTCCTAAAAACATGCCCAGGCAGAAAAGCATGAATAGACCGTGCTGAACATTATTTTTGGTGAAAATTTTAAAAGACAAATACGGTCTTTTTAAAGTAAGCTGCCGTATCGCAAGCAATGAAAAACTCGCAAAAGCTGCAATTCCTGCATTGATAATTTTGTTTGAATGAAGCCAGTCCTGCTGTTTCCCGAACGAAAAAACATAGGCCGAAAACATAAAGGTTGCCACAAAAAGCAAAACACTCAGCCAGTCTATATAATGCAGCGGAACTTTTAAGGCAAAGTATCGATGATGCATAAAGATCCAATGCAGCAGCGCCAGTACGAAACATCCAACTGCAGCAATGATATAAAACTGTTGCCAGTTGTACCGGATAGAAATGTCCACAGCATAGTATGCTGCTACCTGATTGAGCACCAGAACGAAAGTATAAAATGCGCCATAAAACATTCCGCGGTTTCCAATCATCGCCATCAGCGGAAGAAACAGCTCTATCGTAACCATCATTTTTAAAAACCCGATTACCAGTGAACTGAACACAAAGATCATAGGATCATAGGTTGTGGAATTTAGGTAACTTAGCAATCCTAAAAGCACCAGCAAAACTGTCATTTTATCCCGGACCTTAAATCTCATTTTCATCCTGAGAACAATCGGCATACAGGCGCCCATTCCGATGGTTGTTGCATAATTAGCCCACATGAAATATTCTGTCATCGCACCGGTTCCGTTTACGAGATAGTTGATGTTTCCGGTATACACTCCTCCCAACGGCATTACTACTGCAAGCAGCAATACGATAAGAAAAAGCTGTAGTGGTTTGGGAACCCAGTCGTTGTATAGTCCTTTGTTGTACATAGATTTTATATTATGGGAGACGTGAAAAAGTTAGAAGTTAGAAGTTAGAAGTAAAATTATAAAGGCTCAAGAGTTTTATGAATTTACAATCTGCTATACTTGGTCTTCTCACTTCTCACTTCTCACCTCTCACTTTTTACTCACTAAATTCACATTCATTCCAGCGCTCAGTTTATCGAGGTCTGCTTTCTTATTGGCTTCTGTAAATTCTATTCTCACAGGAATTCTCTGCTGAACTTTAATAAAGTTTCCGGTGGAATTATCGGTCGGCACACTGGAATATCTTGATCCGGTTGCCGCAGAAATTGCCGTTACCACACCTTCAAACTGTTTTCCGCCCAAGGCATCTACGGTCATCATCATTTTTTCTCCGATTTTCACATCAGGCATCTGACTTTCCAGAAAATTGGCAGTTACCCATTTCTGTCCGTTTAATACAATGGTAGCGACCTGCTGTCCGGGCTGTATCAGCTGACCTTCCGAGATGGTTCTTCGTCCCATCACGCCGTCATAAGGAGCGATAATTACGGTGTACGAAAGATTGATCTTGGCCATATCGAGAGCTGCTTTTGTTCTTTTAATTTCAGCATCATTGATCCCAAGTTTACTTTTCACCTCAGTTGTGGAAAGGTTTGCAGATTGTTTTTGGTTGATTAAGGTTTCATAAGCTGCTTTCTGTGCGTCATATTCGGTTTTTACCTGGTCGTACTGTTGTCTGGTCACGGCTTCGGAAGTCAGAAGATTTTTATACCGGTTGAGGTTCTGTTCTGCGTTCCATAATCTGGCTTTGGCACCGGCAATATTGGATTCCATAACATTGACATTATTGGATACTGTATTAACGGAAGAACTGGTTGCCGTTCTCTGGGCAAGAGCATTCTGGTAGGCGGCTTCCGCCTGTCCCAGCTGGGTAAGAATCTCGCGGTTATCCAGAATAACCAAAGTGTCACCTTTTTTTACAGGCTGATGTTCAATAAATTTAATATCTTTAATATAGGCCGAAACCCTGGTATTGATAGGATTAATAAACTCTTCCACCTGAGCTGCTTCCGTATACGTTTTATCGCCCACATGAAAATATTCGCGGACCAGCCAGAATAATCCGAAACCAATGACCACAAATACTACGATATTGGAGATAATTGCTCGGAGTTTATTTTTTTTATTTTCTTTTTTCTTTGCTGCAGCACTGGTCTGTACTGGTGCCGAAGTTGTATTCTGAATATTTTGTTCCTTGTTTTCCATTGTTTTATTTACCTTAAAAAATTATAATGTCCCTGTTGATTTCAGCAGATTGTAATATTGATACAGTACATTGATCTCTGCATTGGCATAATCTAATTCCGATTGTAATTTCTGATTCTGTGCATCGATCATTTCCGCCTGAACCGCAAGCTGATTCAGATATTTCGCTTCCGTAATCTTGTAGTTTTCTTCTGCTAATTTTTTAGCATCATTAAGAATTTCTGCCTGCTGAATGGATTCCTGATATTTAATGTAAGCGGCATTTACGGCCATATCTACATTCTGCTGTGTCAGGGTTACCGCATCATTGGCCTGATTTTTCTGAAGCTCACCCAATTTTACCCGTTCTTTAGTCTTATATAAATTATCAATATTATAGCTGAGGGAAATTCCGGTTTGCCATCCTCCGGAATACATATCCAGAACAGGATTTCTTGTCGTAATGGGTCTTTGCAAACTATACCCGCCAAAACCTGAAATGGTTGGTGCCTTATCCGTTTTAATGATTTCGATATTCTTATCGGCAACATTCACGTTGGTCTGTGCCGATTTTAGTAAAGGATTGTTATCGTGAGAAAGACTCAGATAATAGTCAATACCAATACCGGATTCTTTGTTCTCAAGACTTTCTACAGGAACGATTTCCGTATCCGGAGCTAATCCGAGGGCAACACTTAAATTATAATTGAGAATTTTTTTATTGTTGGCTAATGTCAGGATTCCCTGATCAAGGTTTTTAATTGCCAGCTCACCACGAATCACTTCATTACGGGTGACCATTCCCTGCTGATAGAATTTCTGAATATTTTTAAGCCTTTCCTGTGCCAGCTTTTTGTTATTCTGAAAAACTTTCTCCTGGTTTACAATTTTATAGACATCCAGATAATTGGAAATTACCAGAATTTTCACATCCTGTTTATTTTTCTCCAGATCAAGCTCGGAAAGCTGCTCGCGAAGTCCTGCCATTTCAATAGATTTGTTCACCAATCCTCCTTTAAAGATCAGCTGGGTTGCCTGAACAGCGTACGAGCTTCCATAATGAGGCATGGCAACATTTGTTGAATTTGAGAAATCCTTGTCAATTGCTACGGCGTCACCCAAATAGAATTGACTTGTAGATGCAGTTATATTCGGGAGTTTCTGCAACTTTACAACATTTGTATTCTGCTTTGCAATATCAATATTCTGTGCCGAAACTTTCAGCTGCTGATGGTTCTGCAGAGCAAGTTCCGCCACTTCATTCGCTGTCATCTGTTTTATTTCCTGTGAAAAAAACAGCGCAGGAAAGACTGCCATCATTAATGACAGCACTGTTTTTATATTCTGTACCATTTTACCTTGTTTTACGAATGCAAAGTTATGGCACCAACGAACTCAAACAAATGTTTGAATTTTGGAAAAAGATGTTCAAATGTAGGATTTCAGTATTCGAACTGATTTCTATACCGGGTTGGACTTTCGTCCAGATGTTTTTTAAAAAAGTGAGAAAAAGAATACTGATCACTAAAACCAAGAAGTGCAGAAATTTCGGAAACAGGCTTATTAGACGAGTTCAATAACACCTTTGCTTCATTGATAACAATTAAAGCAATGATCTCACTGGCGGATTTCCCGGTAACATGCTTAACAACCGATGAAAGATGTCTGGTTGTAATCGACTGCCGTGCGGCATAAAACTCTACACTTCGCTCAGCATTGTGATGTTTAGCCACATCATTCAGAAAAACAAAAACAATTTCTTCCTGCCTCGACATCTGGTTCATGGCACTGCTGTCTTCTTTGGAAATAATTCCGGCCATCTGATAGCAGAATACGGAAAACAGATGTTCCACAATCTCTTTTTTATAGGTCATTTCCGTTTCAGAATCCAGGATATATTTTAAGAAATTAACGCTTTTCCATACGACTTCCATTTCATCGGCATGAAAAGGAACGCCGATATTCATCTGCTGTCTGAAATACCGATATGTAATTAACCTGTTGAATTTTAATGATAATGCCGAGATAAATTCTCTTTTATAAGATACCATTCTGGATTGGAAATCATCGCTTACTGAGATCATTTCATAGACCGTCTGCGGGTCTGTTACCATAAACATATTGGCAGAAAGTTCCAGATCCCGGAAATGCTGTTTCAGCTTTATCGTTCCTGATTTTATAAAGATAAACGCAGGATTTTCCGGACGGAAAGGTTTGTCGACAGCAATTCTCTCGAAAATATTATGTTGGGTAAAAATTTCAACCCCGAATTTTTCTAAGACAGACATAGAACAAATGTAAGCAATCTGCTGAGTGATTACAAAAATTTATTATTTTAGTGTTCCAAATTACAGCTATGAGAAAAATTGATTTGCTTATTGCAGAATACAGTGAAAGCCACAGGAATTCTACCAACAAACTGATCCACTGGATTTGTGTCCCGCTGATTTTCTGGAGTATTTTAGGGTTTATTTCCCTTATTCCGTCAAAGTCAATCGGCTTTATCTACATTGGAGAGATCAGTTATGTAAGTTTTGCAGCAATTGCTTTAGTTACCATTTTTTACATGCGGCTTTCGGTTGTTATAAGTATCATCATGTTTATCCTGATGGTAATCATGGAAAGCTTTGCATACGGAATCAATATTAGGTTTAAAGAAAATGCATGGATCGTTTACCTCTCGGTTTTTGTGGTTACCTGGATTTTCCAGTTTGTAGGTCATAAAATTGAAGGAAAAAAACCATCTTTTCTGAAAGACTTACAGTTTCTCTTAGTCGGGCCGATATGGCTGCTAAGTTTTATTCTTAAAAAAACAGGAATCAGATATTAGAATTCCTATAAGGAAGACAGAAGCTGGATGATGGAAGTAAATTTTTTAGGATAGATAACTTAACTTCCCTCATCAGCATCACGCTTTAAATGGGATTAATCTTCTAAAGCATACACCGCAAAACTGGCCAGCCAATGATCACCTCCGTAATTTCCTTGGAAAAGCAGCGGAAGGCCGTTATTTAAAAATAATGCGGCTGTTCTCTGAAATTCTTTTTTCAGGGGATGACGGTCCGGAAGTGATTTTGCAATTCCCTTCATACACCATGCTTTTGAAAAAGATAGTCCTACCAGATGTACCGTCTGATAATCTGACAGATCACTTACAACAGGAATCTTTTCTATATTTTCGATACTGCGTTTCTCATAAAATGTGTCCAGCCATTGTACAAATTCTTTCTGAGGCAGAACTCTTCTCATTAAATCTGCTATTTCAAGGCTCGGAGAAAAGAAATCCGATCCGTCCGGTTCAAGATAAGCAGGTGTTTTTTCATCTTTTAAATAAAAATATTTTGCCTTTTCGATCAGCTGATTTTCAAATTCCTTATCTCCGCCCGACCTGGCCCAGTCCAGCGCAAAAGCCATAGCAAAAGCACTGTTAGGGTGAACACCTGTTCTGTTAGGATAAGTCTGTCTTGGAAGGTAGGCTTTCCAGGCTGCCAGAATCTTATCTGTTAACGGTTTAAGGTTCTGATGCCAGATTTTTGCTTTAGGGTGATTCCATGTCGTAAGTTCCTCATCAAGTTTCAACAGCCATGCCCAACCGTAGGTTCTTTCAAAAGTACCGGTAAGCTGATACTTTGTAAAATAATCTGCTTCCACCTGCAGGTTTTCTTTGCTGAATGACTGATCCAGCGTATTTTCAATTTCTTTTGCTATGGAAAGCCCCGGCTTTGTTTTCAATAAGCGAACCAGCATCCAGTGTCCGTGTACCGAACTGTGCCAGTCGAAACAGCCATAAAAGCTGGGATGCAATACCTTCGGGCTTAAAGAAACTTCACTTTCATTGTTGATGATATGTGCAGTTTTGTTGGGATATTCCTGGGTGATGCAATGCAGTGGCTTTTCAGATAGTTTTATGGCCACCTCATCGGTAAGTTTCGGAACTTCCTGGGCAAATACTAAAAACGGTGAAAATACAATAGCTAAAAGACTTTTTTTCATTGACTAAAAATATAAAATTATTTCAATGTATCTTTAATATAAACCAGAGAAAAAACAGCATTGGAGTCTGATACAATTTTCAGTACACTTTTTGCTGTGCTCAATAAAACTTTTATTCATGAAAAAATTACTGATCCCTTTATTCTGTTTAATTCTTATCCATTGTAAAAAAAATGAAGCGCAGTCGCTCAATGCCAGTCTTGTTGATGTCATTCAGGAAGATAAAGTAGCTGCAGTGAGTACACCAACTTCTTTACCTGAAAAAATGATGCCTCCCAATCAAGAAGTTGATCCTGAAAACCCGTCTTCACAGATTATCACAATTACCAAGAAGATTATTAAAAATGGTGAAATGAGAATTCAGGTGGGTGATATCAAAAAGGCACAGGAGCATATTAATTCTATTCTTAAAAACAATAAAGCCTATGTTCAGAAAGAGGAGTTTCAGAATACGGATAACGATGAAAATTTGGATCTTACTATTCGGGTTCACCATCAGAATTTTGATGGTTTAATCCATTCTTTTTCTAGTGGACTCGGTGCTGTATTGTCTAAAAATATTTCATCCAATGATGTAACGGAAGAATATACCGATGTTTCCATTAAACTCGGCAACAAGAAAATTTATCTTGAAAAATACCGTGAGATGCTTAAAACAGCAAAAACAACGAAAGACATGCTGGAGATCCAGGAAAATATCCGTGCTCTGGAAGATGAAATTGACGTTGCGGAAGGCAGGCTCCGTTTTATTGATGACCGCGTGAATTACAGTACTCTGAATGTAAATTTATACAAAGAAAAAATCAGAAGTTCCGCTACTTCAAAAATAGGTTTCGGAAGCCGGTTTGGTGATTCTGTAACGGAAGGCTGGAACAGTTTTGTAGCTTTTTTATTAGGAGTTATTTCGCTTTGGCCTTTCTTTCTGCTGATTCCTGTTGTTGTATTTCTCTGGAGAAAATGGAGGAACAATAAGAAAAAATAAAGGATAAAGATATTTTCAATATATAAAATTGATCATTACACAGACTTCGACAGGCTCAGTCTGATACCATTACACAACAATAGTTTAGTATTAGAGATGTCATGCTGAGTTCGTCGAACCATCTTTTTAACAGATTACGCAAATCAAAATTTGACAAAAAATCTGATTAATCTGGAAAATCAGCGTGAGATTATAAAATTTATTTCCCCAGTACAAATACCGCCGGAATTTTATGCAGTTCCGGTTTCTGTTTCTGCCACTCTTTTATGGTTTTGGTTTTGATAAACTCGTGTTCCGGATCGTTGATATTGGCAGCAATACATAATTTTGTATTCGGTGACAAAAACTTGCAGAGATCTTCAAAAAGTTGATTGTTCCTGTAAGGCGTTTCCATAAAAATCTGTGAATAACCAGTCTTCTGAACCATCGTCTCGAGATGCAGAATCTGTTTTTTCTTTTCTCCTTTATCAATCGGCAAATATCCGTTGAATGTAAATTCCTGACCATTAAATCCGCTGGAAATTAGAGCCAGAATAATTGACGAAGGCCCGGAAATAGGAATCACCCGGATATTCTTTTCGTGGCACCATTTTACCATGAGATTTCCAGGATCTGCAATACATGGAAGTCCTGCCTCTGAAAGCAATCCAAAATCCTGACCTTTCAGCATCAGTTCCTGTGCTTCTTTGATATCCGCATTTTCCGTGTATTTATCTAAAAGAAAAAGTTTAAGATCCGATTGTTTTTTTTCAGGAGCAAAGAATTTCACCACTTTTCTTGCGGTTTTTTCATTTTCCACAAAAAAGTAGTCAGTCTGCATGATGTAATCTTTTATCACTGGTGAAAAATGCGTGATAGAAGTATTTTCGGAAAGGTAAGCCGGAAGTAAGAAAAGCATTTATATTATTTTTTAAGTCTCTCTTGTAAAGAAGGTTGTACGTAATATTCTGTCATATCCATTGAAAAAGAAACTGATGTTATTTTCCATAGACCGTTGATCTTCATCAGTGTCCATATTTCTTTTCCCCAATTTAGCATCTTGCCATCGTACCAAAAGCTGTAGTCAAAATTAGCAGAAGCAATTGATCCGTCTTCTATAATTTTAACATTATCAAACCGCTCTTCAGATTTATTGTTTTTAAAACTTTTGATAAATGCTTTATAATTATCTGTAAAAAAACTTTTTTCATTGGGATCTTTTTCTAAAACTTTTCTGTAAGTCCGATCAGTATATACACCTGTCCAGAGAACAGGTTCCTGAAAAAGAGAAATAAATTTAGCTTCATCCCTCGTTTTAATGCAATTCATAAAATCAGTCATTACTTGTCTGATAGCCTTTTCATCTTTAGTCTGTCCGAAAATAAAATTACAACTCAGCAAAAGTAAGATTAATATCTTTCTCATACTAAATTATTTGTTTTAAAATAGCTTCACAACCACGGTTCAGTAATTGGAAAACTTCTTCGAACTCTTTCATATCTCCCCAATACGGATCCGGAACTTCAGCATTCTGATGATCGCCGAGCACTTCCAGAAATAAGGAAACTTTTTTTCGTTGATCTTCATTCCGTGCTTTGGAAACAACATCTGCCAATACATCCACATCCATACAGTAAATTTTATCAAAATTTTCAAAATCCGCTGGTGTAATGGGTCTGGATCTTTGTTGGGAAATATCAATTCCGTGACGGATTGCGGTTTGTATAGCTCTTTTATCGGGATGTTTCCCTTCATGGAGTGAAATGGTTCCTGCAGAATCTATATAAAAATCTTTGGGAGCTTTAGCTTTCATAATTCCTTCTGCTAAAGGACTTCTGCAAATATTTCCGAGACAGACCATCAGTATTTTCATGGCAATATTGATAATAATTAAATTCAGACAAAACTAAATAAAAAATGAAGAATAAAATTATTCTCCATTTTTAATATCTACATTGATTTTTTTTATTGCTTAATTCTTTCGGATAATTCCTTAACGTATTTTTTAACCTCTTTATCGATTTTAGAAACATCTTTAATCGTTTCGCAGGCATACATTACCGTAGAATGGTCTTTTCCACCCATTTCTTCACCGATTTTAGTAAAGGTTGCGTTTGTAAGCTCTTTCGCAAAATACATGGCCAGCTGTCTTGGCAGTGCAATTTCTCTTTTTCTTGTCTTGGATAAAAGCTGCTCTCTTTTGATTCCGAAGTAATCGCAAACCACTTCCTGGATATACGGAATATTGATGATTTTCTTCTGATTGGCTGCAATCTTATTGATGGTATCCTTTAACAATTCAAGACTTAAATCTGACTTATAAATGGTAGAATATGCAATTACAGAATTGATCACTCCAATAAGTTCTCTTACGTTTGTTTTGGCTTCTGAAGCTAAGAAATCGAGCATATCTTCAGTAAGAACGATACCGTCTCTGCTTAATTTATCAACGATAATCTGTTTACGGGTGCTGTAATCCGGAGATTTTATTTCTGCGGAAAGTCCCCATTTAAAACGGGAAACAATTCTGTCCTGAATATCCATAATATCGGCCGGAGCTTTATCAGATGTAAGGATAATCTGTTTTCCGTTCTGATGAAGATAATCGAAAATATGGAAGAAACTATCCTGCGTTGCAGATTTACCGGAAAGGAACTGAATATCATCAATAATCAAAACATCCACCATCTGGTAAAAATTGGCAAATTCTGTTTGCTTATGAGCTTTTGCAGCCGAAATAAACTGCTGGATGAACTTTTCGGAAGAAAGATACAAAACGACTTTATCCGGAAACTGGCTTTTTACTTCCAGTCCTACCGCTTGGCCGAGATGGGTTTTTCCAACTCCATAACCACCATATAAAAATAAAGGGTTGAAAGCTGTTGCTCCCGGTCTCTTTGCAATAGATCTTGCTACAGTTGCTGCAAATTTATTGCTTTCTCCTTCTACATAATTATCAAAAGAGAAATCCGATTTTAAGTTGGAATCAATGTTTACTTTTTTGATTCCCGGCACTACAAAAGGATTGACGATATTTGATGAAAATCCCTGAGGCATTGTTTCCTGAACTTTAGGGGTAGGAACGGTTTTTCCTTTCATATTCATGGTAACCGGTTTTTCTAAACCTGAAGGCTTATTCTCCATTACCGAATACCATAATTTTACACCTTTTCCTATATTTTTCTTCAGGGCAGCAGAAAGCAAGGACAGGTAATTATCCTCAATATATTCCTTGTAAAAATCACTCGGGACCATTAATGTAAGATTGTTGTCAACCAAAGAAATTGGCTGTACTTTATCAAACAGTAAATCGAAAGATTTTTCAAGTTTTTTAAGATCAGAATTATCTTCAGCAGCGTTTAGATTATCGCGCATGAACTGAAGGCACTTCTGCCATGTCAACATTAAATTTTCATCCATAATTTATGCCCCGATTAGTTCTTAGTTAGTATTGTTTTTGGAAGGAAGACAAAGGTCCATATTTTTTATTTCAAAAAAAAATATTGTAGTTATTGATTATTTAAAAATATATTTGTATGTATATTTAAGCAGGAATAATGATATATACAAAACACTCATTACGAGTACGTTACGGAGAAACAGATCCCATGAAATACGTTTATTATGGTAATTATGCAGAGTACCTCGAAATTGGCCGCGTAGAACTTTTCCGCAGTATAGGAATGTCTTATAATGAGATTGAGAATCAAGGAATTTGGCTGCCTGTTTCGGAGTATAAAATTAAGTATTTGCGGCCTGCTTTTTACGATGAAAAACTGGAAATTCATACTTATGTTAAAAAAATTCCCGGTGTGAGAATTGAATTCGAGTATGAAATTTTTAACGAGGAAAATATTAAAATTACAGAGGCTTCTACCACACTTTTTTTTCTTGATGCTAAAACCAATAAAGTAGTAAAATGCCCGAATTACCTCATGGCACTGATTAAAGAAAACTGGAAAGAATAAATAAATAATAATGAAGATTGCATTTTTGGGCCCGGAGGCCAGTTTTACACAGCTTGCAGCGATTCAGCTTTTCCCGGGAGAAGAGCTTATTCCTCAACCCAATATTCTCGACTGCTTTAAAGCGGTAGAAAAAGGCGAAGTGAATACAGCCGTTGTCCCCCTAGAAAATTCTATCGAAGGTACGGTTTCCATGACACTGGATTATTTATATAAAACAGCCGGAATAAAAATACTGGCTGAAGCAGTGATGCCGATTGCCCATCATCTGATGGTACATCCTGACTCAGATTCGGGGCCTGTTGAGAAGATTTATTCCCATCCGCAGGCTTTGGCGCAGAGTTTCCACTTTTTGGATACGCATTTTAAGGAAGTTCAGAAACAGGACTTCTCTTCAACTGCTGCTGCTGCAAGATATGTTTCAGAAAATGCGGACAGGAATTTAGCAGCCGTTGCCAATCAGTTTGCAGCCAATCTGTACGGACTGAAGATTATTCATCACAATATCCATGACTTTGAGCAGAATCATACAAGATTTATTATCATTTCCAAAGATCCGGGGAGCTATGACAACGACAGCCTGAAAGTTTTAGGTGAAAAATCAGGATTGCTGGTAACTCTTCCGGAAGATCATGCAGGAGGCCTTCACCAGGTATTATCCGTATTTGCATGGCGAAAAATGAATCTCAGCAAAATAGAATCGAGAACGCTTAAAACAGGACTGGGAAATTATTTCTTTTTCATTAACGTGGTTGGAAAATGGGAATCTGCACTTCATCATAATGCTTTGGAAGAATTAAAAGCGCTGGATGCAGAAACGAACTTCCTGGGAAATTACAAAGAGTTTGGATTAGAAAGTTAAAAGTTAATTTATATCCGAAAGATTTTTTAATGTAAATCTTTTGTCATAGAAATACAAATTGCAGTCAGCATACTTGTAAAACATTTAATTATATTTGATGTTACCAAATCCGAAGCAGATGTATATCCTGATCATCATTTTATTAATTATTATCATCCTTCTTTTCAGAAGTCTGAATAAAAGGATCAGGAATCTCGAGAACGAAATTTCGAAAATCAGGGAAGAACAAACCGCAAAACGCAAAGAGGAAATAAAAGATCTTCCGGAGAGACAACTGTTTCCATTATCAGAAGAAATTATTGAAGAAGATGAAAGATCTCACGATAATAAGAATACCGAAGAGCCTAACGTAAAAATCAGTCCAATATTTGATTTTTTAAAGCAGAATGCCCTTGCAATAGCCGGGATTTTCACATTGGTTCTCGGAATCGGGTATTTCGTGAAATATGCGATTGACAATAACTGGCTCGGTGAAGTTTCAAGAGCAGCAATAGGTTTTGCTGCAGGTGCGGGAATAATTACTGCCGGGCATTTTCTAAGAAAGAATTATACCGTTTTTGCTTCCATTATCACTGGTGGCGGTATTTCCGTACTGTATTTTACAACAACCATTGCATTTCGGGAGTACCATTTGTTTTCGCAGAATGCAGCATTTTCAATGACATGTTTTGTAACGCTGGTTTCCATATTTCTTTCTTATTATTACAAAAGTGAAATTCTCATTATTTTTTCGCTGTTCGGAGGATTTCTTGCTCCGTTGATGATCAGCACCGGACAAAGCAATTACCCTTTTCTTTTTATCTATATAACCGTCATTAATACCGGAATGCTTGCGATTGCATTCCTTAAAAAATGGAAGAGTATTGGCTGGATTTCATTTATTTTCACCTGTATCTACCTTTTTTACTGGACGCTGACAAAGACTGAAATCAACACAGTATATTTTTATGTAATAAGCTATATTATTTTCTACGCATTTGCATTACAGAACTATTTCACGCAAAAGAAATTGTTGCCCACTGATATTCTGATGCTTATTCTGGTGAACTTTACAGGAATTATCGGGACGGTATTTATTTTCAAACAATTACAATATGATCCCGTTATTATTTTCCCCGTTGCATTTGCTATAATCAATGGAATTCTGTTGTACAGAGAACATTCGGAAAAAAAATTCGGCAGCGCACATTCCATATTTTCGGGGATTGCAGTGAGTCTTATTACGGCAGCTTTTGCACTTCAATTCAGTACTCATTTAATTACCACGGTCTGGGCTATTGAAAGTACCCTTCTCCTTTTCATCTGGAGGAAAACCCGCCTTAGTATTTTCAGGAACTTTTTTTATATCCTCTTCCCTCTTGTGATTATTGCGCAAATAATGACCTGGGCAGAATATATAAATTCCCGGAATCTTAAAATCATTTTCAATCCTGTGTTTCTAACGAGTTTGGTAACTGTTATTACCGTTTTTATGAACCTTAGCCTGCTCAGAAAAATACACCAGAAACAAAAAGGCAGCAGCTTTTTTGAAAACCTGTTTTCGGCGGTAAGCTATGCGGTTATTTATATTGCCATTTTATCAGAAATCATTTATCATATTTCGGACGAACCGATGATCATTATTTTTATCATCGGAATGCTTTTCACTTTGTATTTTATTTTTATTATTCTGCTTTTCAGAAAAAAACTTGAGATCGCAAAAATACTTGAATACGGACTTTTGTATATTTTTTTCTCCCTGATTATTCTGAACACCATCATCGCCGGCTCCGGAATTATTACCCATATTATTATGAAAAATGTTGATCTAAAGTATTATTTCATGTATGGGCTGTATCTGATTCCTTTGATCTTTACCATAATAAAAATCATTCCCCATTCATCTTTTTTCACAATAAAGCTTTCCTATTGGCTTTTAGTAACTGCTATTGTAACCGCTGTAAGCATGGAAACACATCACATTTATCTTTTAACCTTCTCGGAAAATATCGTCGGTATGAAAAAACTTCAGGAATACTTTACTCTACT
Source organism: Chryseobacterium sp. PET-29 (assembly GCF_025736815.1). Lineage (NCBI taxonomy): Bacteria > Pseudomonadati > Bacteroidota > Flavobacteriia > Flavobacteriales > Weeksellaceae > Chryseobacterium > Chryseobacterium sp. PET-29. The sequence goes on from NZ_CP107053.1 coordinate 1,748,104, forward strand.
TTACCTTCCGATTATATGGGCTATACTGGCAAGTATTTTTATTTATAAGGGGTTGAAAACCGATGCCAGAGAATATGCTAAGGCCGGCTTCGCTTTATTGGGCATCACGATTGTCAAGCTCTATCTGTATGATGTCTGGAAAATGGATAATGTTTCAAGGATCATTGCATTTATCATACTCGGTTTTATTTTACTGCTCAGCTCTTTTTTATTCCAGCGACTGAAAAATATAGTAGTAACGATGGTTGAGAAAAAGGAAGAACCGGACAAAACAACCTGAAAATGGTTTATTTTTAATGATTTGATTAAATTATTATAAAATTTTCTTTACGCTTTCTAAAAAATAACTATATTTATCAAGTTTTTAACAGATACTTATTCCAAAAACATTATGAAAAAATTGCTCTACTCCTTTTTATTATTGTCTTCTGTCACTTTATTTGCACAGAAGAATGCTTCTACAAAATTTGCAGTGGCTGATGATATTGTCGGAACAGTAGATATGTTTACTGCCAATCATAAAACCGCTATTCAGAATACACAGACTTACAAATCTGCAGCAGAACTTCCGCAAAACCTTAAAAAATACAGCTTCATCGCTGAAAACGGTTTGGTAGTATATAAATTAAAAAGCGACGAAGGAGCAATCGACAGGATTCCGCTTTCCGAACTTAACGTGCATTATGGCCTTGCCAAAGATACACCTGTATTCATTGACGGCTATGAATTTAAAAACAGTGATACAAAAGTTTTCGGTGATATCCTGAATAAAATGGAAGTTATAGACAACCATGGGGCAAAAGCCGTTTCCATCACAACTGGTATTAAGAAATAATTTTTTAAAATATTATATAAAAAAGGATACTTGTGTAAGTATCCTTTTTTTATTTATTCATTACAGCACAACATTAATATCTATTGTTCCATTTCTTTTTAAGTTCTTCATAGATTTTCTTTTCCGTTGCATTGTTGCCCGGCTGATACAATGTTACCTCACGGATCTCTTCCGGAAGGAAATCCTGATCAACAAAATTACCATCATATGAATGTGCATATTTATATTCCTTCCCATAATCCAGATCTTTCATCAGTTTGGTAGGAGCATTTCTCAGGTGAAGGGGAACAGGAAGATTTCCGGTTTTTTTAACAAGTGCCAGCGCCTCATTGATAGCCATATAGGTTGAATTGCTCTTTGGAGAGACCGCCAGGTAAACTGCCGTTTCACTCAAGATAATCCTTGCCTCCGGATTCCCAATCACATTTACCGCCTGGAAACAGTTGTTGGCCATAATCAAAGCATTAGGATTTGCCAATCCGATATCTTCAGCAGCCAGTATCAGCATTCTCCGGGCTATGAACTTAATATCTTCTCCTCCCGCAATCATCCTTGCCAGCCAATACACCGCTCCATTTGGATCGCTTCCGCGCATTGATTTGATGAATGCTGAAATGATATCATAATGCTGTTCGCCGTTTTTATCATACAGTGCCATCGTTTCCTGCAGTACTTCCAGAACATCTTCATTACCGATCTCTTTTTTGGAAGAATTGATATATTGATTGAGCACCAGCTCCACAGAATTGATCAGTTTCCTTGCATCACCGCCGGAATATTGTATGAATGCTTCTTTTTCAACAACCTTAAAATCAGACTTTTCATCAGTATTAAATTTATCAAGAGCGATATCTATTAATTCCTCAAGTTTTTCATAGCTCAGTGCTTTCAGAATATAAACCTGACTTCTTGAGAGCAATGCGGAAACCACTTCAAAACTGGGATTTTCCGTGGTTGCCCCAATCAGGACGATCCATCCTTTCTCTACAGCATGCAACAGCGAATCCTGCTGTGATTTGTTGAATCTGTGAATTTCGTCAATAAATAAAATCGGAGACTTTCCCGAAAAAAGATTCTGTTTTTTAGCATCTTCTATGACGTCACGGACATCTTTAACCCCCGAAGAAACTGCAGAAAGCTTATAGAATTTCCTTCCCGACTGTTCCGAAATAATTTCTGCCAGGGTTGTTTTTCCTGTTCCCGGCGGCCCCCAGAAAATTAAGGAATTCAGTGTATTATTCTGCAGCATTTTCCTTATGGTTCCCTTCTCACCTGTAAGGTGCTCCTGCCCAAGAACATCTTCCAGTGTCTTCGGTCTTAGTTTTTCTGCTAATGGAATATTTTGATTCAAGGTAGGTAAAAGTATTTGTTAAAGTTAAATATTGTGAACTGGTATTAATATGTAATGCAAAGTTAATAAAGTAATACAAATCTTATTCCTGTCACAGCATAAAAGAAACCCGCCAATGTATTGACGGGTTTTTTGGGCTAATTGATTTCTTATTCTCAAGGTAGCTCTTAATTTTTCTTCTACAGGCAAACATTTTTTTTATTCACCAGCAGTATATTATACTGATCCGTAAGCGTATTCAGTTGCTGATTGATGACTGTTTCGTATGGTGATAGCGGCATTTCCACCAGAAGATGAATCGTATCAATGCTGTCACGCAATGCATAATAGGCGGCATCCACCTCTTCTCTTTTAGACTTAATAGCTTCTGTACTTGCATAACCATATTCCTGGGTGCGGGAAAGATAGGCAGTATTAAACAGGTCATTGGCTGTTTTCATCTCATTGATCCATACAGAAAGATTTAAGAAGGCAACCGCATTTGTAAGTTCGGGCTTATTTTCCCAATCTCTGATGAGATTATTAATCGTTGCGGTTTCTGTCCGATAATTTAAACGCACAATACCGCTTCCATACAGAGCCATATTATCGAGAAGCAATTGTGCCTTCTGTTTTTTATCTGCTTCGAAATGATAAGAATGCCCCAGAAGAAAATAATAAATTCCTTTGACGGCACTATCTCTTCTTTCATCCAACTGCAAAAGGTCCTGCGTTTTCCCGTTGTCCAAGGTTTCTTTGTACAGGTTTTCAAGCTCATCAATCCTGGTGTTAAAGGTTGAAAGTTTGGCATCGATCTGTAAGGTTGAAGGATTGTTCAGGGCGATAATTCCTGAGAAGTCTTTTACGTATTGCAGGTATTCTGCATCGCGGAGTTTAGGTAAATCAATAAAATTCATTTGTGTATTATTTTTATTATTTAAACCGTACGATACGATTTTTTATTTATCTGTTCCGGTTAGCCCCCTTCATCAATAAGATTACCTTCCGGATATTTCCGAAAATCTCCTGCAGGCTGCAGGAAGCTTTCGGGGTTTCCCGAAAAGCTGTTGCGAGGGTGCGACAAACTTTCGGGTGTTCCCGAAAAGTCATTACAGGGGTGCAACAGCTTTTCGGGAAAAAAGGAAATTACTTGCTGCTTTCAGCCTGGCTTTTCCAGAATTCTACCTGTTCTTAACTTTTTATGTTCTTCTTTATTGCCGATAAGGTTTTGGGAAGAAGCATTTTATCAAAAATACATAATTTTCTTTTAGAAAATAACACGGATCGCAATAATTTAGGTTACAGCAATTTCACAAATCGATCAACACCAAAATATCTCCGATAAACACCCTCCTTTCCTGCTGAAACTTCCGGTATATTTCCGCCAACTTCCGATTTTTTACCCTATTTTTGCAATGTTTTGAAACGTACAGCCAACAAAATCATCACCTTTCCTTTGGTAATTCTCATCAGATTCTACCAATGGTTTATTTCTCCGCTGCTGCCTAAAAACTGCAGGTATGAACCTACCTGTTCGCATTATATGGTAAAAGCGTTACAGGTGCATGGGCCTTTGAAAGGATTCTGGCTGGGCATCAAAAGAATTTCAAGATGTCATCCCTGGGGAGGAAGCGGCTATGATCCCGTTCCGCCCCGACACAATAAAATTTAGAATATAACAAACTATAAAAGAATAGAAATGAGCAATATTTTTTTCAGAATGTACCTCGTTATTTTTGCGTTTATTACCCAGTGTTTATTTGCGCAGAATTATCCGGACGGAATGTCGGAAGGAACTTTAAAAATCAACAATGCAAATATTCCTGTAAAGATCTACAGTACTACGGAACTTGGAGACCTTAACGTGTTCCCGGACAGAAAAGTAGAAGGAAACATACTGATTATTCTGAACGAAGCTAATTTTGAACCTGCCTATTTCAACATCAGTGCTCTTACTCTGGATAAGCTTAAAACAGCTCACTACCAGTTTTTGGATAAAAATTTCAAGCTTATAGAAACACCGGCCACGAAAGATAATATCGCAGCTTTCAAGTACGCGGTAAAATCAAGTAAACCGATTGCTTCATCAGATCAGATAAACCTGGAGACTTCTTTTAAGATCTGGGATCCTACAAAAGGAATTGTACTGGGACCAATAACCCTGCATTTTTACAGCTTAATGTTCATTTTCGCATTCGGTTTCGGGTATGTTTTAATGAACAGGATCTTTAAAATCGACAATGTCAACCAGAAATACCTGGAGCCATTATTTACCTGGACTTTGGTAGGAACAATTCTGGGGGCACGTTTGGGACACGTCATCTTTTACCAGCCGGAATTATTCAAAGAAGATTTCTGGAGCGTATTTTTACCGATCAGCACCAAAAATGGCCTTAAATTTACCGGGTTTTCAGGATTGGCAAGTCATGGAGCAACCATCGCACTGATTTTTACCACCCTTTATTATTCATTTAAAATTATTAAGAAAAATCCTTTATGGGTGTACGACAGACTTGGAATTGTTGTAGCATTGGGCGGTGCGTTCGTAAGACTTGGAAATTTCTTTAACTCCGAAATTATCGGAAAGCCGGTGGATCCCAACTCACCTTTCGCTTTACTTTTCCCGCAACAAAGCAGCGAGTACGGCGTGACAGTACCACGTTATCCATCACAGCTTTTTGAAGCATTCGGATATATCTGTCTGTTTGTCCTGTTGTGGATTTTATACAGAAAAACCAATAAGAAATATCAGCAGGGATGGTTGTTCGGATTATTTTTCATCATTCTTTGGGCAATAAGATTCTTTGTAGAATTCCTGAAAGAGCCACAGGGTGATGAATTCATTCAGTTCGGAGGACTGAATACCGGACAGGTATTATCAATTCCTTTTATGATTGCCGGCGTTGTAATCATGATTATATCTAAAAAGTTCAGAATCACACAGGCGGAAAATGAAAAACCTGAATAATTCTTAAGATATTTTATTACAACAAGTAAAAGCAAGTCGTGAAGGCTTGCTTTTTATTTGGTTATCATTTTTTGATTAAGATTATTCAATTATCTTTTGTCTTAGAATCGAAGATTATATTATTTTACTCGGTGAATGTTATTTCGGTATAGTCAAACAAAGTTCAAGACTGGAATCTGACGTATTCTCTCGTCTATTATCTTTAAAAGCTTCTCATAAAAGCTTCTCCACTTTACCATTCAATTCAGAAAATACATTCCCAAACTCATTAATTACATCAGATGGAAGCATGGATTCTTTGGAATGTTTCTCTGAAGCAAATTCAGCTGCTTTTCCATGGAACCATACGCCCAACACTGCTGCTTCCTGCTCTGTATACTGCTGTGCCAGGAATGAAGTGATAATTCCCGTAAGAATATCGCCGCTCCCGCCTTTGGCCAGACCGGAATTGCCTGTGATATTATAGAAAACCTTGCCTTCCGGGGTAACAATCTGGGTATGATGATCTTTTAAAACAATATAAATCTGCATCTCCCGGCTTTTACTTTTAGCCAACTCCGTTCTTTCAAAAGAATTTTTCGTTTTTCCGAAAAGCCTTTCAAATTCTTTGGGATGGGGAGTGATAATCGATTTCTTAGGAATTAAATTTAAACTGGCAGGATCCTGAGCTATAATATTTAAAGCATCTGCATCAAGAATCAACGATTTTGAATAGCTTTTTAAAAACTTAAGAAGACTTGTCGCTGTTTTTTCATCGGTTCCGATTCCGGGACCTATTCCGCAAACAGCTGTTTCATCAACATCGAAACTTTCAATACAATCTTTTCCGCCTTCGATGAACATGGCCTCCGGATCAGAAGTCTGCAAAATTTCGTATCCGCATTTTGGAGCCAGTGTAAAAGTGAGACCTGCACCTGTCTTCAGAGCAGACCTGGTAGAAAGTACTGCCGCTCCCATTTTCCCATAGCTTCCGGCGATAATATTTACCTTTCCATAAGTTCCTTTATGCGAAAATTCACTTCTTATTTTAAAAATAGTTTTAATGATCTCATCATCAATTACAAAATCTTCCGTTTCAGTTTCATCAATATAATCCTGACTTAAATGAATATCCAACACCTGAACTCTTCCTGCAAACTTTCCGGTTTCGGCATGGAGAAAAGATTTTTTCCAGAACTGGAAACTTAACGTATAGTCTGCGATAAAAACAACCGAATCTGAATCTGAAACAGCATCAGCCAGAAGACCAGAAGGCAGATCAATGGAAATTTTTATGTTTTTTTTCTGATTTAAAAACTCTACCAGGTTTTTCATATCACCGTCCAGACTTCTTAAAAGTCCGGTGCCGAAGAGCGCATCAATAATCACTGTTCTGCTGTCAAAACGATAATTGAATACTTCTTTAAACTCTCTGACTGTTATTCCTGAAATTTCTTTGATGTGCCTGAAATTTTCCTGAGCATCGGAAGAAAACTTAGCTTTTGTATGAGTAAATACATCTATATCGAATCCTTTCTGGTAAAGCATTCTGGCAATAGCAAAACCGTCGCCCCCATTATTTCCGCTTCCACAGAAAACAACAAAATTACGGTGATGATTACAGTTTTCAGAGATCCATTCCACGCATGATTCTGCAGCTCTTTCCATAAGCTGTACAGAAGAAACCGGCTCATTTTTTATAGTGTATTGATCACAGTCGCGAATCTGCTCTGCTGTAAAAATTTTCATTGATTGATATTTAATAATGTGCTATCAGCAATTTACAAAAAAGTAATTTTAAAAAAACCGGTACATATAAAATTTATAATAAAATATTAGAAAGCAGCCCTTATCTACGCAAATTATTCGCTAAAGAAGGAATTAAAATGAAACAATTACATATTTTTTTGTAAATTAACCTGATTTTAGACAATAATTAAAAAATATAAATATGGGATTTGTTAAAGAATTTAAAGAATTTGCGTTCAAAGGGAACGTGCTTGATCTTGCAGTCGGTGTCATCATTGGTGCTGCGTTCAGTGCCATTGTAAAGTCATTTGTTGATGACATCATTACACCACTTCTTCTGAATCCGGCTTTGGAAAAGGCTAATGTTAAAAATATTGCAGAACTTTCCTGGGGAGGAGTAAAGTATGGTAATTTTTTATCTTCGGTTATCAGCTTCCTTATAGTTGCTTTTGTTCTATTCCTTCTTATTAAAGGTGTAAACAGTCTTAATAAAAAACCGGAAACAGCACCTTCGCCACCGGTACTTACTGAAGACCAGAAATTACTTACAGAAATAAGAGATTTACTTAAAACTAAAAATAATATATAAAGAAAAGCACTTCGTATGAAGTGCTTTATTATTGTGATTAATATTGTACTACTGAATCTGTAAAATACTGGATATCTGCTCTGCCAATGAAAGCCCGATTCTATCCTGAGCTTCCAGTGTTGAAGCACCGGTGTGTGGTGTCATGGAAATTTTCGGATGATTGAGGATTTCTTTGGAAGGTGTAGGCTCATTGATAAAAACATCCAGTCCTGCGAATTTCACTTTTCCTGAATTTAAGGCTTCGATCAATGCTGTTTCATCGATAACACCACCTCTTGAGCAGTTTACGATGGCAACTCCGTCTTTCATCATTTCAAATTCATTTTTACCGATCATATATCCGTCTTTTTGCGCCGGCACATGAAGCGTTATAAAATCTGAATGTTTAAGAACATCCTGTAGCGGTTCCGTTTCGATATCAACATTGATGAACTGGTTGTTATAGAAAGTTACTTTAATACTTGCTCTTCCCACATTGCTATCTGCTGCTACCACTCTCATTCCAAGGCCGAGTGCAATTTTAGCAACCTCCTGCCCGATTCTTCCCATTCCTACAATACCGATTGTTTTTCCTTTCAGTTCAATACCGGCTGCATATGCTTTTTTCAGGGCTGCAAATTCGGAATCACCTACCAAAGGCATTTTCCTGTTGGAATCCTGCAAAAATCTTGCTCCGGAAAACAAATGGGCAAAAACCAGTTCTGCCACCGATTCTGAAGAAGCTGAAGGCGTATTGATTACATGAATACCTTTTTCTCTGGCATAATCCACATCAATATTATCCATTCCTACACCACCTCTCCCGATGATTTCGAGGGACGGACAATTGTCAATAATATCTTTTCTGACCTGTGTGGCACTTCGTACCAGCAATGTGCGGATCTTATGCTCATTAATATAATCCATCAAAAACTCCTGAGGAACTTTTGCAGTGATTACTTCAAAACCTTTTTCAGTGAGTGCATCAATACCGGATTGATCCAGGCCGTCGTTTGCTAAAACTTTCATAAACTTTGTAGATTAAAGTAAAGACTAGCGATTAACCCAAAAATTAATCGTTTAATCTTTGAATTAAATTTTTATTCTCCGTCTTCTTTAAAAACTTCAATGGTAACCTGTTTTTCAACAAGATCAGTAAATTTACCTTTATACCGTGTTGCTCTTACCAGGTGATTATCGATCCAGTGGTAATTTCCACCTCTTGGCTTTCCGCATAATACACTGTGGTATTTGAAACCGTGTTTATCCAGCCAGTCAATGGTAATCTGTTTCAGGTTTTCTGTTCTCGATGTGAAAAAACATATCTGGTGACCTTCATCATACCATTTGTTGATGGTTTCCAATGCATCGGGAAAAGGCTCGCAGGTAACCATTCTTTCTGGTTCTTCGTTCGGAACGTCCTCTGTAATGGTTCCATCGATATCAATGAGGTAGTTTTTTACGCCGTCTTTCAGGATAGGGCTAATGTGATCTTTGTACTCTAATTCCATCATAAAAAATTGAATGGCAAAGTTACGTTTTTTACATCAATAAGCCCTGCTAAACTTATTAAATGTAAAATTTTTAAACTAAAATTTGACAATTAGCGAATAATTTTAACTACAATAACTCTTTTATATAATTTAAGTTAAAAATTTTCTTTTTTTGATAACGTCCATTTACAGATATCTTTGAATATCAAAATCATGATGTTTTACCAAAAATTTTCAGAATACATATATTACGCTTACATTTGTAGAAATGGAAGAATTCGTAGTTTTAGTAAACCCCGAAGATCAAATTCTCGGTTTAATGGAAAAGCAGCAGGCACACATCAACGGCCTTCTGCACCGTGCTTTCTCTGTATTTTTGTTCAACAGTAACGGTGAAATGCTTTTACAAAAAAGAGCTTCCGGAAAATATCATTCCCCATTAAAGTGGACCAACGCGGTCTGCTCTCATCCCAGAATTGAAGAAACATATTTAGAGGGAGCCAGACGCCGAATGAAAGAGGAGTTGGGAATTGACGCTGAACTTTCAGAAAAATTCAGCTTTATTTATAAGGCAGATGTAGGAAACGGGCTATGGGAACATGAACTTGATCACGTTTTTACAGGGATTTTTGAAGAAGAATTTCACCTTAATAAAGATGAAGTAGAAGAAATACGATATATTTCAATGGAGGATCTCGACAAAGAAATAGCCGGAAATCCTGAAAATTTCACAGAGTGGTTCAAGATTATCCTTGATGAATATAAACACCATTTTAATTCATGAAAAAAATTTTTCTCGCATTTGTTCTTTTAACAGGAACTTTATTGATGGCACAATCAATTCCAACAGAGGTATATGATCATGAAAACTACTCTATCATTTATCCTCAAGGCTGGAAAGTCACCAATGACAGCGAGATAGTCAATATATTTCCACCAAGCCAGATAGGAGCCATTACCATTTCGGAATATCATGGCCTGAATCTGCCGAAATCCGAAACTAAAAAATTCATCCTTGCCCTTTACAAATCGTCCGATGACGAAAAGAAAGTAATTTCTAAAAGCGGCAAAAAAGGATATACAGAATATTTTTACGAATACCTTGACGAAAAAGAAAAGCTCGTTTGGCTTACCAAAGTCTACCAGAAAGATAAAGACCTGTACCTGATTTCCATCAACTGCGGACAGAAATACTGGAACGGCAATTTTATGAAGCTTTTCAATGAAGCTTTTGACAGTTTTAAAATAAAGAAATAGAAATAAAAATTAACTATGAAGAAAACAGCATTGTACGACAAGCACGTATCTTTAGGCGCTAAAATCGTACCTTTTGCAGGTTTTGAAATGCCTGTACAATATTCCGGAGTTACTGAAGAACACTTTGCCGTAAGAGAAAAGGCAGGTTTGTTCGATGTTTCTCACATGGGACAGTTTTTCATTGAAGGAACGGGTTCCAAAGAACTATTGCAGTACGTTACAACCAATAATGTAGATGCATTGGAAAATGGAAAAGCCCAGTATTCATGCCTTCCTAACGAAAACGGAGGAATCGTGGACGATCTTATCGTTTACAAAATGGAAGACGACAAATATTTCGTGGTTGTTAATGCTTCAAACATTGATAAAGACTGGGATCACATCTCAAAATATAATACTTTCGGAGCGAAAATGACGAACGCTTCAGACGATATGTCCTTACTGGCAGTTCAGGGTCCGAAAGCTACCGGGATTCTTCAGAAATTAACGGAAACCAATCTTTCAGAAATTCCTTATTATCACTTTACCGTAGGTTCCGTAGCAGGAGTAAATGATGTCATCATATCCAATACCGGTTACACCGGAAGTGGCGGTTTTGAAATTTATTTTAAAAATGAAGATGCGGTAACGCTTTGGGATGCTATTATTGAAGCAGGTGCAGAAGAAGGTATCATTCCTTGCGGACTGGCATCCAGAGATACGCTGCGTCTTGAAAAAGGGTTTTGCCTGTATGGAAACGACATTGATGATACGACATCGCCTATTGAAGCAGGATTGGGATGGATCACCAAATTTGACAAAGATTTTCTTTCGAAAGAAACATTTGCCAAGCAAAAAGAAGAAGGCGTTACCAGAAAACTGGTTGGTTTCGAATTGACCGACAAGGGAGTTCCGAGACACGATTACCCTGTTGTAGACGCAGAAGGCAACGTGATCGGGAAAGTAACTTCCGGAACACAATCTCCAATGAAAAAAGTAGGATTAGGTCTTGCTTACGTAGATAAGCCTCACTTTAAAATCGGTTCTGAGATCTTCATCCAGGTAAGAAACAAAAATATTCCTGCCAAAGTGGTGAAAGCGCCTTTTGTATAATTTGACATTACTTTGTCAAACCGAAATTTTGACTACGTTCAAAACATACCATAAAACCTGCCTTTAGCGGGTTTTTATTTTTTAGGAGCTTGATCCGGCTATCCACTTTATCTTTTTCTTGGTCGGCGGGAGCTTTGCTCCCGCCGACCAAGAAAAAGGATGCCGTTTCTATCCGGGCTGGAATTTGGTCAACCAAATTATGATTCTGCAACTGCAGTTTGTTTCGTGCAACTTGTTTGAGACTTCCGTCAATTGCATTTTGTTTCCCACAACCTGTTTGAGACTTCCGGCAGTTGCAGTTTGTTTCCCGCAACTTGTTTGAGACTTCCGGCAATTGCATTTTGTTTCCCGCAACCTTGTTTGAGACTTCCGGCAGAATATTTTGGTTATAAGTTATTTTTAAAGATAAAACCTCACAGGTTTTGAAAACCTGTGAGGTTTAGTTTGAGAGTACATCAAAAAATGTTACCGAAAGTTCTGTAATTGTACAATGCTATTCTTTATAAATCTGAAATTTTATCTGAGTTAACTTTATATAATAGAAACAGAGATGATAATAAAAAAGGAATTCCACCTATTAGCGATAATGTATCAACATTAGATTCTGAAAAATCTTTAACCAAAATAAAAAATACGAGTATTAAGGTTATACAGGAAGTATTGATCCATATTTTCTGCAACTGCCTTTTCTTAATTTTTAAACTAAACAAAAGCAATAGCTGAAACAGCAAAGACAGAAATGCAACAGGAACCAATCTTCCATCGTAGTGATCCCAATTAATAGCATTTGAGCCTGTCAAAATAAATTCAGGACTTAAAATTTCATAAATAATCAGAATCCCTAAGCCATGGCCAGCTCCAATTAATATAAAAGCATTTAAAATTACCGTTGTAATGACAAGGAAATGAAGTTTTTTCATTAAGATTTATTATAGAACTTGAGTATATCTACGACTTCACTCCAAAAAACTCCTGCAACGCTTCTACATTTTTCTTATCATTTCCCACGAAAATTTTATCATTGGTAATAAAAACCGGACGCTTCAAAAACGTATAATGATCCAATAACAATTCTTTAAAATCCTTTTCTGTTAAAGACTTTACATCCAGGCCTCTCAATTTGATCTGCGCAGACTTTTTACTGAATAATGTTTCATAAGATTGGGTTTTCTCATACATTTCGGCTAATTCCTCTTCCGTAACCGGTTCTTTTCTGATTTCGCGCAATTCCCAGTCTGATAAATCAAATTGCGCTAAAATCTTTCTGCAGGTATCACACGTATTCAGGTGAAAAACTTTTTTCATTTAAATAATATTCTAATCGTTAACAGAAAATATTCATTTTCATTCTTCAAAAGTAAGATTTAATCTAAAATTTTAAAAATTATAAATACCTTTATTCAAATTTTAAAAGAATGGAGAACAAACCTGTGACTTTTCAGTTTATTTCTGAGCCTTCAGACGTAAATTACGGAGGAAATGTGCATGGAGGAAGCGTGATGAAATGGATTGACCAGGCCGGCTATGCATGTGCCACCACCTGGAGCGGGAATTATTCGGTTACTGTATACGTGGGCGGAATCCGGTTTTATGAACCTATAAAAATAGGGGAAATTGTAAAAGTGGAAGCGCAGGTGATCTACACAGGTTCTTCAAGCATGCATATCGCCATCAATGTCTTCTCCAGAAACCTTAAGCAGCCTAAATTCGATAAGAAAACACACTGTATCATTGTATTTGTGGCGGTTGATGAGAACGGAAAAAAACTTCCGGTCCCGAAATGGATTCCCGAAACCGAAGAAGACAGACAGAAAGAACAGTACGCTATACGGCTAATGCAGCTGCGTACACAGATTGAAGATGAAATGAAACCCTTCCTGTAATGCATAGAAAAGATTTTATCAAGCTTTCATCCTTGGGATTCTTAGGTTTATATTCCTGTGGAATTTCTCCATTTAAAAAAAGACAAAATACATTGGCAATTCAGTTATACACCGTACGGGATGCAATGTCGGCAAACCCTGAAAAAACACTCGAAAGACTGGCAGCCATGGGCTTTACCGGACTGGAAATCTATGCGTACAACAGTACTTTTTTCGGAAAAACCCCTCAGGAATTTCAGCGCATTCTTAAAAATACAGGATTGAGAGTCATCAGCTCACATCATATAACAGGAAATTTTAATAAAGGACAGGGAACTTTACTCTATAACTGGGAAAAATCTGTGGAAGATCTTCATTTTATCGGTTCAGAATATATGGTTTGTTCTTACCTTTTTCCGGAAGAACGAACTTTGGAAAACTATAAGAAACTTCCTGAACTGCTTGAAAATTCAGGAAAAGTCACAAAAGAAGCCGGAATTCAGTTTGCGTACCATAATCACGATTTTGAATTTGAAAAGTTTGATGACAACCGAAATGTTTATGATTTTATTTTAGAAAATTCTTCACCGGAACTGGTTAAAATGGAGCTTGATCTTTACTGGATTTCAAAGGCAGGAATTGATCCTCTGATGTATTTCGAGAAATATCCCGGAAGATTTCCGCTGTGGCATATTAAAGACATGAAAGAAGGTTCAAAAGATTTTACAGAAATAGGAAACGGAACCATAGATTTTGAGCGGATTTTTAAAGCCGGAAAGCAGGCGGGCCTTCAATACTGGTTCCTGGAGCAGGATTCCAGTGATAAAGATATTTTTGAAAGCATCTGCATCAGCAACGAATTTATTGCTAAAAACCGTTTCTTTTTAAAATAATTTTTATCTTTGTACAACAAAAAGGAAATGGTGTTCTTCCTTACCCAACCGCTTTCAAAAAGCTGATGACGCCTGATTAAGAAAGATTATTAACAATAATTTGATCAGGAAAATTATGTCTCCAAAACAAAGAACCCATACTCACATAATACAACTTCAACTTCGTTTATTTTCACGTAAATACCCGGCATTGTTATATGTCATTAAATGGCTTTTCATTAGCTTAATCATTGGAATCACTGCAGGAACCGCTTCCGCAGGCTTTCTGGAATCATTGTCGTGGGCAACCCGTTTCAGGGAAAGCCATGCCTGGCTGATTGCCTTTCTTCCGCTTGCCGGACTTGCTGTTGGAATGCTGCATTATTACTTTGGAAAAGATGTGGAAGCGGGAAACAACCTTCTCATCGAAACCATTCATGAACCGGCGAAAAAAATCATTCCTTTTAAAATGGCCCCGTTTGTTTATATCGGAACTATTGCCACCCATTTTTTCGGGGGCTCGGCAGGGCGTGAAGGAACAGCGTTACAAATGGCAGGTGCTATTTCAGACCAATTTACAAAACTTTTAAAGCTGAATGAGCAGGATCGAAAAGTGCTTATCATCTCAGCAATTGCTGCCGGATTCGGTTCTGTGTTCGGAACTCCATTGGCAGGAGCGGTTTTCGGGCTTGAAGTTTTTCTCATAGGAAAAATTCGATACAATGGTATTTTTCCGGCTTTTGCATCCGCTATTCTGGCAGATCAGGTTACCCGATTGTGGCATGTTCATCATACAGAATATCTTATCGGAGTAATCCCTAAAAATGATTTTCTGCCTTTTATTTATTCTGTGATAGCAGGAATTGTTTTCGGGATCTGTGCTGCTGCTTTCAGCAGGCTAATGCATTATGGAGGTTTTATCTTTAAATCAAAATTTGCATATCCGCCTTTACGCTCTTTTGTTGGAGGAATTATTATTGCCGCAGCGGTTTTTGCAATGGGAACAACACGATATATCGGATTGGGAATTCCCGTTATTGAAGAAGCTTTCGGAGAACAGCTTCCTTTGTATGATTTTGTGCTGAAAATGTTATTTACAGTCGTAACGCTTTCAGCGGGATTTAAAGGAGGTGAGGTTACCCCATTATTTTTCATCGGAGCCACTTTGGGAAGCGCTTTGTCTATATTCATTCCGCTTCCCTATGGATTACTGGCGGGAATGGGTTTTGTAGCAGTCTTTGCAGGTGCTACCAATACTCCCCTTGCCTGCACTCTGATGGGAATTGAGCTTTTTGGTGCAGAATGTGGAATATATGTTGCCATTGCCTGTATTGTAGCTTATTTATTTTCAGGAAATAACAGTATTTACACAAAACAAAAAATCGGGGAAGCTAAAAACAGCAGGTTCAGGTATTTTAACAATAAGAATTTTGAAGATTTGTAAAATGATCGCAGAATTTCCAAATTCAGGGTGCATTATAATTCCATAATTCAATTCGGAAAGATACTTCCTGAAACTTTATACTTATAGTTTAATTTAAATATCTCTTTGATGTCTGCAACTTTAGCCCCGATTGCAGCAATTGTCTGAGCTCATTTTTATAATTTTCGGCGGCGGCTTCATGCCGCGCCGAAAATTATAAAAATAGCGAGTGCGGAAAGCGGGAACAGCTCCTGAAAATTAATTTTTAAAACCTGCATGCGGAACAGCAGTTTCAATAATTACAAAAACCTTTTGGTAATCCCAAAAGGCTTCTGCGTATTAAATGTGGAAATGTTTATTTCTAATGAAATAATTCTCTTTTATACAAGATCCTTACAAGTATATACTTGTGGACATGCTATGTATTGGATGCAATATTTAGGGCCTGTTACAGATCCTGCGCAGTCGCATCCGCAAAGGGAAAGATCAGGCGTTCCGCTAATACCACCCGTAATGTTTTTAAGATCAGCTTTTTTTAATTTTGTGGCGTTTTTCAAAAAATTTTTCATTGTGATTTGGTTTTGGTGATTAATTACAGTTTCAAAGTTAAACAAATATTAATTATTCACAGCATAATTTAATATTAAATTTTATAATTAATTTATTTTGTTCAACTTAATATTTTTATAACGGTAAACTATACTAATTTATTTCTTAAACAGCTGAATTTATTCTGTAAATTCCAGATCCCTGTTGTGAGTTTCGGAAATCGTAAGCGATGAGTAGAAAGCAAGTGTAAAAACGATAACACCTACCAATGCGGCACTTACAATTACCGTGAAATCATTTTTAAAAAAATCAAAAGCCAGGATCATTACCGGAACTAAACCACGAACCATATTGGGAACAGTGGTAGTTGCCGTATTCCTGATATTTGTTCCGAACTGTTCTGCTGCCAGTGTGACAAACATAGCCCAATATCCGGTGCCCAAACCAAGCCAGATACAGAAAATATAGTATTTTGTTTCCGTATCCGTATTGCCAAACAGCATGAGGGCAACACCTATAATGGTAAAAATCAGCATATAAAAAATAGCCATTTTCCGGGATTTCAGAAGATGCGAAATAAACCCGCTTGCCAGATCACCTACGGAAATTCCTACATATGCCCACATAATAGCTTTACCTGGACTCAGATCTTTAATTCCCAGTTCAGGAGCAAACTGATTGGCAAGTACCGCCAGAATCCCGATACAATACCAGGTCGGTAATCCGATTGCAATGCATTTCAAATATCTTATCAGACGATCTTTATGGGTAAAAAATGTAAGAAAGTTACCTTTGGAAACAGATTTGTGTTCAATATTTTTATAAATCCCGGATTCCGAAACACTTATTCTCAGGAATAATAATAAAATACCGAGTACTCCTCCTATGATGTAAGAAATATTCCAGCCACCAGCCAGCTCTACCGTAAGCTGCGCGACTACTGCGCCCATCAGTCCGAAACCGGCAACAACAGAAGTTCCAATGGCTCTCAGATTTTTCGGCAGGCTTTCGGAAACAAGGGTAATTCCGGCTCCAAGTTCTCCGGCAAGACCTATCCCTGCCAAAAATCTTAATCCTGCATACTGATACACTAAATGTTCTTTTGGAAAATAAGGTAAAAAACCACACGCAATATTTGCTAAAGAATAAACCAGTATGGATCCGAATAAAACCGACAACCTGCCTTTCTTATCGCCGAAAACTCCCCAAAATATGCCGCCTATCAGTAATCCTACCATTTGTGCATTGAGAATAAAGGTTCCATCCGTATCCGGATTTAGGCGTAAAGCTTTTAAACTGGGAATTCGTACAATGCCGAACAGAAGCAAATCATAAATATCAACAAAGTATCCCAAAGCGGAAATGATAACAGGAATCGAAAAAATGTACTTCAGTTTCGAAGAAGTGGAAAGTTCTTGCATCTCGGAGTTTTAATTTTGCTAAAAATAAAAAACCTTTCAATTTCTTGAAAGGTTTTTATGAAATATCTTTGTATATCGATTATCTCGCAATATTTACAGCTCTTGTTTCCCTGATTACGGTTACTTTTACCTGTCCAGGATATGTAAGCTCGTTTTGGATTTTTTCTGAAATATCATAAGACAGCTGGGAAGCGACTTCGTCATTCACTTTGCCGCTTTCTACCATTACTCTTAGTTCTCTACCCGCCTGAATTGCATACGCTGATGAAACCCCATCGAAGCTTAATGCTGCAGATTCAAGATCTTTCAATCTCTGAATGTAGGATTCCAACACCTGTCTTCTTGCTCCCGGTCTTGCTCCTGAGATCGCATCGGCAACCTGGATAATCGGGGACAATAACGATGTCATTTCCACTTCATCGTGGTGAGCACCGATAGCGTTTACCACTTCTGCATTTTCGCCGTATTTTTCAGCCCACTGCATTCCTAGTAAAGCGTGAGGAAGTTCAGATTCCTGTTCAGGAACTTTCCCGATATCGTGCAATAGACCTGCTCTTTTCGCTAATTTTACATTTAATCCCAATTCAGCAGCCATGGTTGCGGCAATGTTTGCCACTTCTCTTGAGTGTTGCAGTAAGTTTTGACCGTAAGAAGAACGGTATTTCATTCTACCAACGATTTTGATCAGTTCAGGATGTAATCCGTGGATCCCTAAATCAATGATCGTTCTTTTTCCTACTTCAATGATTTCTTCTTCAATCTGTTTTCTGGTTTTCTCTACCACTTCTTCAATTCTCGCAGGGTGAATTCTACCGTCTGTTACCAATCGGTGAAGGGATAATCTGGCGATTTCTCTTCTTACCGGATCAAAACATGAAAGAAGAATTGCTTCAGGAGTATCGTCTACAATAATTTCCACGCCTGTTACTGCTTCCAAAGCACGGATATTTCTCCCTTCTCTACCGATAATTCTACCTTTAACCTCATCTGATTCAATATTGAAAACTGATACGGAATTTTCAATAGCCTGCTCGGTTCCGATTCTCTGAATCGTTTGGATTACGATTTTTCTTGCTTCACTTTTAGCATTAAGCTGAGCTTCTTCCATGATGCTCTGCACGTGTGCCTGAGCTCTTGTTTTGGCTTCTGCTTTCATGGTTTCCACCAATTCTGCTCTTGCTTCTTCTGCCGTATAGTTAGAAATTTTTTCAAGAATTTCAACTTTTTTAGCGGTTGCAAGATCAAGTTCCTGCTGTTTCCTATCTAAAATTTCGTTTTTCTTGGCATAATCCGCGATTTGTTTATCGAGGTCCTTTTCCAGTTTTCCGGCCTTGCTAAGCTCATCGTTCAGTTTGTGTTCCTTATCCTTAATCCTTTTTTCAACCTCCTGCATTTTCTTTTCTCTTACCTGAATATCAGCATCATGCTGTGATTTCAGCTCCAGGAATTTTTCTTTTGCCTGAAGGTTTTTTTCTTTCTTTATGGACTCGGCCTGTACGTTGGCTTTTTCTATAAGGTTTTCGGCATTTTTCTTTGCATCATCTATAATAAATTTTGCTTTAGTATTGAGTGAACTTTTGGAGAAAAACACTCCTACTGCCGCTCCGATTACTAAACAAACAACGCCGACTATAACTTCTATCATAATGTATATTGAGTTTTAATTGTATTACATAAAAAAAGCCCACAATAATCCAGAGATTGAGAGTAAACTCCTAATCAACACGATTTGAACTGATTTCCACTGTCTGTAATCCGGACGAACCGGCACGCCATTCAATGGACATTTGTTCGGTAATTGTTTAGCGTTGAGTTTACCTTTAATGTGTTAGAATTATTGTAGGCAGCACTTTCCGGGAAAAAAAATCTATTTCCCTGTTTCATTCAACGATTGATTAATGTTTGTTAATCTTTCGTTGGTAGATTGTATTGTTTTTTCGTAGTTCATAGACACTACTTCCGCATTGGTTCCTAATTTCAGGGCACACATTGCCAAAGCATCCTGTTTGTCTCTCACATCGAAATTCTGTTCAAAATCTTTAATCATATTTTCAATCTGCTTCCCAACTTTACGCAACGTTTCTTCTTCTGCTGCGGGTACGTTCAGCGGATATACTCTTCCTGCAATATTAATGGTTATTCTTCTTACTTCCATTATAATCCACTGTTTTGAAGCTGTGCAATACAGAAATCTATTTCTTTCACCAACCTGTTGATGTGATTTTTCATCAATCTGTTGTGTTCAGGATTTCCTGATATTGCTGAATAAAGTTTTATATTTTTTTGTTCTTCTGCTAATACCTGATTTTTTTTCCTTTCTTCATCATACCTTTTTTTCAGGTCTTCATGCTCCATGCTTAATTCCGAGAATTTTTCAGTAAGACTTTTGTAATTCTTTTGTAATAGCAAAATCTTTTTCTCTAATTCTGAAAAATTGTTTTCTAAATCTTGAAGCATTTCAGGTTTTGTATATTCTAACTAGTAGCAAAAATAACAAAATATTAACACTAACAAAAATAAAAGTCTTTATATTTTGATTTCAAACATAAAAGGAGACACAAATGCGCCTCCTTTTTATCTCTTATACTATTTTCTTATTCAAATTTCAGTACGAAGAAAACAGCTCTTGTCTGTAAGGTAGACATTGCTGCAGTCCAGTACGGAGGTGTTGTCGCATTATCTGCCACAATCTCGTTATTCATAATGAATGTTCCTCTGATTGCTGGTGTAAGCTTAAATTTATTAAAGTAAAACTGGATGCCCATTTCTGCAGACCATGCAAAATTGTGTGTTGTAGATCTGAAAACCTGCTGTAGGTTATCATCAGTAGAGTCTGAATTTGACTGTAGATTAACAATATAATTAACCCCTGCTGCAACATATGGTCTTGAATTGTACCATCTCTGTCCATGGAATTCC
Source organism: Chryseobacterium sp. PET-29 (assembly GCF_025736815.1). Classification (NCBI taxonomy): domain Bacteria; kingdom Pseudomonadati; phylum Bacteroidota; class Flavobacteriia; order Flavobacteriales; family Weeksellaceae; genus Chryseobacterium; species Chryseobacterium sp. PET-29. Next base: position 1,768,421 of record NZ_CP107053.1, read on the forward strand.
AGCAACACAGGAACGTCAACCAAAGTTGTTTTAATTTCTCTTACTCTGTCTTTTTCAGCCAAAGGAATAGGAATAAAAGGATCGTTTGTCAAAGTACCTGCTGCATACTGATCATTAGACTGCGTATTGAAAGTTAATTGTCTCTGACCGAATTGTAACCCTGGTTCTAATCTTAAATCCAAATAATCGTTCAGTCTCCATTTTGCAATTAATCCGGCACCAAAACTGTAACTCTCTTTAGAGGTAACAAGATTCTGGTTATTACTTGAGCCATATCTTGGATTCAGAACGATACGGTAGTCTAGTCTGTTACCATTCAGATAAAAACCCCAGCTGAACTTTTGCTCATCAAAGTCTTCCAACTTATCCATTCTGTTTCGGGTTCTGAATTGCGCGTTTGCTAACAACGCAACATTTACTGAGGCTAAAACCAGTGCTTTTAATAAAAATTTATTCATAGGTTACTTTGTTGCTTTATAAATTGTGGCTATACCTAAACTTAGTTTTTTATATTCAACTTTTTTAAATCCTGTATCTAAAAGAATTTGTCTCATCTTTTCCCCGAAAGGAAAAGCATTTACAGAATCCGGAAGGTATGTGTATGCCCTATTATCCTTGGAAACCAGTCTGCCAATAGCAGGTAATATATTTTTAAAATAAAACATATAGAATGGCGCCATGAAACCCTCAACCTTTGAAAACTCCAGTATATAAACACTCTTGTTATCTTTAACAACTCTTCTCAACTCTGCCAAACCTTTGGTAAGGTTTTCAAAATTCCTCACTCCAAACGCAACGGATACCGCATCAAATCTGTTATCCTCGAAAGGTAAGTTTTCCGCATCTCCTTTTTGCATGGAAATTTTGCCGTCTAATTTAAGTTTTTTTATTTTAATAACGCCAACATTTAACATTTGTTGCGATAAATCCAATCCGATCACTTTTGAGCCTGTGCCTTTTTCAACAGCAATGGCCAGATCTCCCGTGCCGGTAGCGACATCCAGCACTTCCTGCGGGCTGTCTTTTTTCATCCAGTTCACTAAAGTATTTCTCCATAAAACATCAATTTTCATGGACAGCACATGATTGAGCAGATCATACTTCGGTGCAATATTGTCGAACATATCCTCTACCTGGCTTTTTTTAGTAGCTTCAGAGTTGTAGGGCGTAATTTTGGTAATATCTTTTGTCAAAACTTAAAACTTGTAATATTCTTTATAATAATTAAGGTAATCCTGTTTTCTGAAGATCTTTGATCTTGACTCTACCTTCTGAACGTTTTTGATTACTTTATCATAATCCTCATCTACGTTATAGTAAAAATCGTCGGTAAACAGTTTGTTGAAGCGTCTTGCTCCTCCAAAATAGGCTTTTCCGTCGATTATGGTTTTATCCAATGCCAAAAGTAGTGAATCTTTCTTAAGATTGTAGCCATAATACTGCTCATTGATATAATAATCCTGATGTGCAATATTAATAAGCCCTCTTATTTTATTAACTTCGAAAGCAGAATCAAACAACAATTTTTTATTCTGGTCAAACACTTTAATGGAATTTTTCCCTTTATTAAGGTCAACGTGAACGGTCTGCCCTCCTGCGATAGTTCCTTCTGAACCGTTGTTTATTTTATAATAGAATGTATTTGCCGTAGGATTGTCCACTACATAATAATTCCTTTTGGCCAGAAAGAGAAAGTAAATCCCAAAGGCAAAGATAAATGCCGCAATTGCAATAAGTAAGCCTTTTAAGGATGCATTATTTTTCATAGGATTGTAAAGTACAATTTTTGCAAATTTAATAATATTTTTAATTCTCTGTTATTAATATTAATTATTAACTTTGCATCTTTAAAAAATCATTTAAACGAATGCCGAATACGATCATAATTGGTTCTGGATCTTACCTTCCCGGCAGAATTATCGGGAGAGACTATTTCTTAGGTTCAGATTTTTATTCAGAAGACGGGGTGAAAATTGATAAACCTGCTGAAGAAACGATTGCAAAATTTGTAGAAATTACAGAAATTGAGAACAGAAGATTCATAGAAGAAGATCTATCCAATTCACAAATCGGGTACGAGGCTGCCAAAATTGCGATTGAAGATGCGAAAATAGATCAGGAAGAACTTGATTATATTATTTATGCCAGCAATTTCGGAGAAGTCACGGTACACGGATATGCGGATTTCATGCCAACCATGGCGGCAAGAGTAAAGAATAAGCTCGGCATTAAAAACAGAAAATGTGTAACATATGATATGCTGTTCGGGTGTCCGGGATGGGTGGAAGCGATGATTTTGGCCGACAACTTAATTAAAGCTAAAGTAGCTAAAACCATTCTTGTAATCGGCGCAGAAACATTAAGCAGGGTAACTGATCCTCACGACAGAAACAGAATGATTTTTGCCGACGGTGCAGGTGCTGTTGTTGTAAAAGCAACAGACGATGAAAATGTAGGAATCATTGCCCACAACACCATTTGTGACAACGGCCCGGAACTGGATTATTTAGCAAATGGCCCTTCGATTAATAAAGAATCTGACCAGACGCGTATTTTTGTAAGAATGCAGGGAAGAAAAATTTACGAATATGCCCTGAAAAACGTTCCTGCAGCAATAAAAGAAACTATTGAAGACGCGGGACTTTCTATAGAAGACATCAATAAAATTCTGATTCACCAGGCCAATGCCAAGATGGATTATGCCATGATCGAAAGACTTCACAAGCTTTATAATGTGAAAGATTATGATCATTCTATTTCACCAATGACGATTCAGGAATTCGGAAATTCTTCTGTGGCAACCATTCCTACTATGTTTGATTTAATAATTAAAGGAAAAATGGAAGGTCAATCGTTTAAAGATAAAGGTAACATTGTGATGACTTCGGTAGGTGCCGGAATGAATATCAATGCTATCGTTTACAGATTTCCTTAATAATATTTAATTAAAATAACAAAAAGCACAGGGAAATTATTCTTTGTGCTTTTTTTAAACGATTATGCAAAGAAACTTTTTAATTATTGCTGCCGTCTTCCTCCTGCTGGAAGCATACATTTATCAGGCGATCAGAACCCTTACGGATAATTCCTGGATCAGGATCGGCTATTGGGTTATTACCCTAGTAGTATACGGTTTTTTCGCATACGAAATTTCTAACTTCAGCAGAGCCGACAGAAGTATGATGAGGGCCCAGATCATGATATCACTATTTTTGATCTTCATTCTGCCTAAAATTTTTGTCGTTTTATTTCTTTTAATTGATGATATCCTGAGAACCGGAGGCTACCTGATCGGACTTGCAGGATCTTCAGAGAATTTCTTTCCTGAAAGAAGAAAATTTTTAAGCATCGTAGGATTAGGACTCGGAGGTGTACTTTCCGCTCTTTTTATTGATGGAATCACCTTTGGAAAATACCGTCATAAAGTAAGAAGAGTAAGGATTAATTTTGATAATCTTCCGAAAAGTTTCAAGGGCTATAAAATTGTACAGATTTCAGATGTCCACAGCGGAAGTTTTTCGGATCCTTCCAAGCTGGAACATGCCATCAACCTTATCAATGAACAAAATCCTGATCTTGTACTATTCACAGGAGATATGGTGAATAATGTGGCTGAAGAATTCAAACCCTTTATCCCGTTGTTTTCAAAGATTAAAGCAAAAGATGGCAAATTTGCCGTTCTTGGCAATCATGATTATGGCGATTATGTACAATGGAACTCACCGGATGAAAAGAGAAAAAACCTTGATACATTGATTGATTATGAGAGACAAGCCGGTTTTGATATGCTTCGGAATGAGCACCGCATTATTGAGAAAAACGGTGAAAAGCTCTACATTCTGGGGGTTGAAAACTGGGGATTGAAACCTTTTCCGCAATTCGGGAGAATTGATGATGCGTTGAAAGGAGTTCCGGAATCGGCTACAAAAATCCTGATGAGCCACGATCCTACCCATTTCGATTATGTTGTAAAAAAACACTCTGGAAACATTCATCTGACCCTTTCCGGGCACACGCACGGAATGCAGTTTGGGCTCGACCTTAAAAATATCAAATGGTCTCCGGTACAGTACAAATATCCGAAATGGGCAGATTTATATGAAAGTGAAGGAAAAATGCTGTATGTAAACAGAGGTTTTGGAGTATTGGCCTATCCGGGAAGAGTGGGTGTTTTGCCCGAAATCACGCTTTTCGAACTGGCATAATTATCCATCTAATTAAGACATTAAAATGAAAGATACGGGAGAAAGACATATCATACATCAGCAATTTGCCAATAAATCTGAATTGTATCTGCACTTAATGCATATTGCAACCTATGAATACGCCAAAAAACTTGTAAAAGACAAAAAAGTCTTAGACTACGGATGCGGTTCGGGGTATGGTTCACACATGCTTTCTTTGACTGCTGCAAGCGTCACTGGTGTTGATATCAGCAAGGAAGCGGTAGACTTTGCAAATAAGGAATATAAAGCTCCCAATCTGAATTTCAAAACAATTGCTGAATTAGGAAATGAAAAATTTGATGTTATTACTTCCTTTCAGGTTATTGAACATGTTCCTGATGATAAAAAATATACTTCTGCGCTAAAACAGCTTTTAAATCCCGGCGGAATCCTGATTATTTCCACACCGGATAAAAAATACAGGTTATTTAACTATATTCAGCAACCCTGGAATATTTTTCATCTGAAAGAATATACACCGGAAAGCCTGGAAAAATTGCTTAAAAAGTATTTTAAACAGGTTGAAATTTTAAAAATAGGTTCAGATTCAGATTTAATTTTAGAAGAAATAAAAAGAACAAAAAAACAGCGAATAGCAGTTCTTCCATCCACTTTATCAATCTATCCTTACTCATTGAGAGTTTTCCTTTTAAATGTTCAGAAAAAGATATTTGAGCTTTTAAGAAAAATCAGGACCGGGAATAAAAATCCACTCCGGTCAGAGGACAATACTTCAGCTGATTTTGCATCGCAGTATTCCCATGAAGATATTGTATTTAAAAAAGAAATGCAATATTCTACAGATCTTCTGGCCATTTGTAAAAACGAAGAATAGAACTTTAAAAAATGTAATCTTTCATACGGGAAGTAGCCATTTCTTTCTCGTTGATCCAGTTGAGGAGATTATCCAGTTTGTCCTCCATTTTTTTGCCAGAATTCAGCCTTCTGTAAAAAGGAACATCAAAATGATATCTTGCGAAATCGGTAAACTGCCAGGAATTTAAATAGATCAGCACAAAGTCATCATTCTTTAATGTTTCAAAAACCATATTCCGGTAATACTTCATCGGCAGAACCTGAAACACAAAATCATTATATGGGAGCTGGCTATAAGGTGAGATACTCTCCGGAACAATACTCAATCCGTCCTGCTCAATAATCTCCGTATCTCTTTTAAGTCTTTTGAAAGGAAAAAGTATACCGGCATTATCAATATTTGAAATATAACTGAACTCCATCAATTTCAACCTTTGATAAGAAATTTTATTGTCCTTTTGGCGGATTCCCTTGATCTGCTTTTCCAAAAAATCCTGAGTCATTCTTTTTGTATCTTCTATTTCTTCAGGACTTGAATTCTGATTGTAAAAAGCAATTTCATGCCCTTGGGATGAAATTGCTTTTAGTAAATTCTGCAACTTTTCTGCTAAGGAAATTTCCACGAAAAAGCTTGCCTTTATATCATGTATATCTAAAATTCTTAAAATAGCTTTCGTATTATTTTCTGAAATTTTCAGTCTTTCCTCATCGGAAACTTCAGCGCCATCTTTACATTTTGCTACAATATTTACGATGTTAAAAGTTAATAATACCATTTAAAGTTAATTTTAAATAAAAAATATAAGTAATTAAAAATCAGATGTTAAATAAATTTATATTTAAAGCTATAGTTTACCTATTGATTTTTATTAAGTTTTACTCTTAAATTTTTAATCATATCTTTTGTCATTTCAGAAATTCCATATTCATAAGACAATCCCCAGTCTTTTTTCGCAACAGAATCATCAATTGATGCCGGCCAGGAATCAGCAATCTGCTGTCTGAAATCAGGCTTATAATCGATTTCAAAACCCGGTATTTCTTTCTTAATTTCTTCAGCCAATTCTTTTGGAGTAAAAGACATTCCGCCTAAATTATATGAAGAACGTACGCTGAGATTTTCTTTCGGAGCTTCCATAAGTTTAAGCGTTGCATTGATCGCATCATCCATATACAGCATTGGCATTCCGGTATTTTCAGAAATGAAGCTTGTATATTTTCCTTCTTCAATCGCTTCGTAAAAAATCTCTACGGCATAATCTGTAGTTCCTCCGCCGGCAGGAGTTTTCCAGGAAATAAGACCCGGATAACGAATACTTCTCACGTCTACTCCATGCTTATCAAAATAATATTCGCACCATTTTTCTCCCGCCATTTTGGAGATTCCGTAAACGGTAGTCGGGTTTAACACTACGTCCTGACCTACATTTTCTTTTGGAATTCCTTTTCCAAATACAGCAATTGAACTTGGCCAGAAAATCTTCTGAATAAGTCCTTCTTTTGCCATTTCACAGAAGTGAAGAAGAGGTTCAAGATTCAGCTTCCAGGCAAAAATTGGCTGTTTTTCTGAAGTTCCGGATAATAATGAAGCCAGATGATACACTGTGGTGATTTCATAATCTTTAATGATCTGTCTCACCAGCTGGGTATTGGTTACATCCATTCTCTCATAATATCCTGCTGAAGTAATACCTTTCTGCCATCTGTCAAGACCTGAAGCAACTACGTTTTCTGCTCCATGAATTTCAACAAGTCTGTTAGTAAGTTCGGTACCGATTTGCCCTAAGGCACCCGTAATGAGTATTTTTTCCGTGTGGGATTCCATTTTATTTTTATTAGTTGATAAAAGCAAAAGTAATATTTTAAAGTCTATCTTAAAACAAAATCGTAAATTCGGTTGTAAAATTTGTAAATGAAAAAGATTATTATTTCTTTTATTTTATTTACTTCCACAGTATCAGCGCAATATACTGACATTAACATTCTAAAGGAAGTAAAGGTAAAAAATAAAGGTGTTGTTGTTTCGGCGCATCCTCTTGCAAGTGAGGCAGGTGCCAAAATATTGAAGATGGGGGGAAATGCTTATGATGCCATTGTTGCCACTCAGTATGCGCTTGCAGTGGTTTATCCGCAGGCCGGAAATATCGGAGGAGGCGGTTTTTTGGTAGGTGTAAAAAATAACGGTAAAAAATTCACACTTGATTATCGTGAGACTGCACCTTCAAGTGCTTCCCACGATATGTATCTTGATAAAAAAGGAAAGGCAGATACAGACCTTTCCCAAAACGGAAGGCTTGCAGTAGGAGTCCCGGGAAGTATAGCCGGTTTTTTTGCAACACTGAAGCATTGCAGACTACCCATGGAACAACTTATTCAGCCGGCAATAGATTTGGCCGAAAAAGGATTTGCCATTACCCGCCAGGAAGCTGATCTTTTAAACGCCAATAAAGAAAAATTTGAGCGTTATAACAAAACAGGTATTGCTTTTGTAAAAAATATTCCCTGGAAAACCGGCGACCTGCTTATTCAGAAAGAGCTGGCAGAAACTTTAAAACGCATCCAGAAATCCGGGCAAAAAGGATTTTATGAAGGCAAAACCGCTGAACTTCTGGTTGCTGAAATGAAAAAGGGAAACGGAATTATTACATCTGAAGATCTTATAAACTATAAAGTTATTGAAAGAAAAGCATTGGATTTTGATTATAAAGGAAACCAGATTGTATCTATGCCACTGCCATCAAGCGGCGGTATTCTTCTGGCACAAATGCTGAAAATGGCATCTTATGAAAATCTGGAAAAATACCAGCAGAATTCTACAAAAGCTGTTCAGATTATGGTGGAAGCAGAAAGAAGAGCTTATGCTGACAGGGCAGAATATATGGGAGATCCCGCTTTCATCCAGGATAAAACTTCATATCTTATTTCAGATGAATACTTAAAAAACAGGTGGAAAAATTTTAGTTTTAGCAAAGCCACCCCAAGTGCAGAAGTCGGAAAAATCATAAAGCAGCCTAAAGAATCAACAGAGACTACGCATATTTCAGTAATTGATAAAGATGGTAATGCAGCTGCTGTAACCACTACTCTGAATGGCTTATATGGAAGTAAAGTTGTTGTTTCCGGCGCAGGTTTTTTTCTAAATAATGAAATGGATGATTTTTCCATTAAGCCTGGTGTTCCGAATATGTTCGGAGCCGTGGGCGGAGAAGCAAATTCCATACAGCCTAATAAAAGAATGCTGTCTTCAATGACTCCCACAATTATTCTGAAAAACGGAAAACCTTATATGGTTGTAGGGACACCAGGAGGAACAACAATTCCCACTTCTGTTTATCAGTCTATTGTAAATGTAGTAGATTTTAAACTCAGTGCCAATTTGTCTGTCAATGCTCCAAAATTCCATCATCAGTGGCTTCCGGAAACGGTTGCTTTTGAAAAGAACTTTCCTGAAAGCACTATTAATGATATGGAAAAGCTTGGATATAAAGCTGAAAAATGGGGACAAATAGGGAGAACAGAAATGATTATGATTGACGATGAAGGGAATATTCATGCTGTTGCGGATGGCAGAGGTGATGATTCCGTAGCAGTGGAATAACAATTACGTTTTTTATTCTCCAGGACTTTATATAATTAGTTTCGGCGGGGCTAAAAGCCCCGCCGAAACTTTTACTGATATTTGTCATCAGAAACAGTAATTTTTTCATAATTTTCGTTCTTTAAAAAAATTTCATTGAAAGCAAAAAAACTTTATCAGCAGCTTTATTTTCAGGTAGTGATCGCTATAATTGCCGGAATCCTTTTAGGAAAATTTCACCCTGAACTGGGAGAGAAGATGAAACCTTTGGGTGACGGCTTTATTAAACTGGTAAAAATGATTATTGCTCCGGTAATCTTCATCACCCTTACGTTGGGAATCGCTCACATGACAGACCTGAAGAAAGTAGGACGAATTGCCGTTAAAGCGATGATCTATTTTTTAACCTTTTCAACATTAGCACTGATTATCGGACTTGTGGTTGGAAATATTTTACAGCCTGGCCATGGACTGAATATAGATCCTACTACCCTGTCCGGAGATGTGTCACAATACCAACAAAAAGCACATGAATCTACCCTTACCGGGTTTATCATGAATATTATCCCCGAAACACTTTTTAGTCCGCTGGTGGGCGAAAATATTCTTCAGGTTCTGCTGGTAGCCATTCTGATGGGTGTTGCTTTGGTGTTAACAAAAGAAAAGAGCGCGAAAGTAACCGAATTTCTGCAGGATCTTTCCACACCGGTTTTCAAAATTGTTCATATGCTGATGAAGCTGGCACCGATTGGAGCTTTTGGAGCGATGGCTTTTACAATTGGTAAATATGGACTTCATTCTGTTTTAAACCTCATATTTCTTGTGGGAACTTTCTACATTACTTCTGCATTGTTTGTGGTGCTGGTTCTAGGTTCTGTAGCGTGGTACAATGGTTTTAATATTTTCAAACTGATGTATTACCTTAAAGAAGAATTGCTGTTGGTTTTAGGAACAAGTTCGTCTGAATCTGCACTTCCCGGAATTATGGAAAAATTGGAAAAAGCAGGCTGTTCAAGAGCTATCGTAGGTTTGGTGGTTCCAACGGGATATTCTTTCAATCTTGACGGAACCAATATTTATATGACACTGGCCTCATTATTTATTGCTCAGGCTCTTAATATTCATCTTCCGATTGAAAAGCAGATGATGCTGCTGTTAGTAGCCATGCTGAGTTCAAAGGGCGCTGCAGGTGTTACAGGAGCGGGGTTCGTGACATTAGCTGCAACGTTGGCCGTTGTTCCTGAAATTCCTATTGCGGGAATGACGCTGATTTTGGGAATTGATAAATTCATGAGTGAATGCCGTGCGTTAACCAATGTAATCGGGAATTCCGTAGCAACAGTTGTGGTTGCCAACTGGGAAAAACAACTGGATAAGGATCAACTGCAGTATTCTCTGAATCATCCCCGTGATATAGAAAAGAAATTAGAAATTTAATTGATGAAAAAAATTATTCTATATTAAGCTTTTGGCCTCTTTATGCATATTAATTCCTTTTTCTGGAAATTCACAAATCAGCAATGACAAAATTCAGCAAATAGTCTTATCAAAAAGATTAATTGGAAAAAAAATAATCTTTGGAAAATGGACAGAAACGAGAGGAACAGAAACACATCTTACTTATCTTGGAAGAGTTAAAACAAATGAAGGCAAAACTTATAAAATAATGAATTCAACGTGGATTTGGGGATTATCTCGACGATCAACAAATAGAATACTTATTTTTAACGGAGAGAATCAATATTTAGGAAATTACACTGTTGGCGTAGATACAGATTTACCCACGAAGCTGATAAATAAAATTTTAATCTTTCAAAATACAAATTTGCATTGTAATAAAAATATTGTATCAAAAATCAGTCTTAAAAACGGTTTACCTAAAGAATTTTTCAGGGAATGCACCAATGGATATGGAGACATTTATAAATTTAACTGAATTAATAATTTAAATTAAAATATTCAAACTCGAAGGCTGCACTTTTACATGAATAGGTGACTTTATCTTGTTGAACTCACCGTCAATATGCCAATTTTTGGTGTTTACCTTAAATTCCACTTCTGATACAGGGAGATAAGTAATATAGTTATCATCTTTCAGTTTTTTGGTAAACATTCTGAATGCAAATAACGGAGAATAAGTGATTGGAAATTTCTTTACCAGAACCATATCCACCAGTCCGTCACTTTTGCTTGCATGTGGTGCTATGTATGCATTATTTCCAAACTGGCGCGTATTGGCAATATTCACCATAAGGTATTTACCATCGTATTCTTTATACTTTTCATCCAAAAATTTAACTTTTTTCGGCTTGTATTTGAAGAATGTTTTAAGGGAAACTTTAATATAATTTTTAAAACCCCGCGTTGTTTTTTCAAATTCTTTCACCACTTTACCATCGAAACCGGTCCCCGAAACGTTGATGGACAGTCTTCCATTGATGGTAAAAGTGTCAATTTTTCTGGATTTCTTTCGTTTGAGTTTTTCAAGAAGTTCATCAAGATTCTTGCTGAAATTGGTCTCGTTGGAAAATCCGTTTCCGGAACCTGCCGGAAAAATAGCCAGAATTTTTTGTGTACTGATGAGATTACGGGCTACCGTTGAAATAGTTCCGTCTCCTCCTATCGCTACAAAAATATCAACTTCATCAAAATGATTATGAATAAAATCGTCGGTTCCCAAAATGGATTCTGAAATATAATACAAAGGATTTTTCACCTTGGCATGCAGTTCAGTAAGAAACGGCTGATAGTTTCTTTTGGCCGAAAAGGGATTGATAATGAAGGCTACTTTTTCCATTGATGCAAAAATAAAAAATGCTTTCAGATTAGAAAGCATTAAATTCAGTTAATTTTCATTCTTCTGGCAAAATCCGGCTTAATATATCCGTTCAGATCTTCCCATGAAATGGTGAGAATAATATCTCCGATATCATAATTATGGCTGATCTCATTCATATTGTAATGAAAATACAGGTTGGAATCATCAAAATAAAAATTCCTGGTCACCGGAAAAGTAATAGCAGAAAGAGCTGCATAAGCTTCCCGATCATAGGTTTTAATCTGCTGCATCATGGTTGTTTTTTCCAGGCTCAGTTTTAATATCCTGCGGATGGTTTCTTCGGAAAGAACTAATACGTCTGATAATTCAAGTTTCTTGTGATTTTTAAAGTCGAAAACTTTCTCTTCATAATGATATTGAACTTTATTCTCATTCAGAAACTGACTGCTGTAATATTGAACAGCTACATAATTATTTCTGTTCATACGCACATTCATCTGGGAGATATAAGACCATTGTTGCTGCTGTTTTACATCCGGCAGGCCACGAAAATTTTTCGTTCTGTCAAAAACAGATTCTTTTTCTTTATCAATATAAACCTGAAGTCCGTTTTTGGAGTAATCTGATATTTCTTCGCCGGAATAAATTTCCGAAAGAAATTTTTTATTGTCAAGACCGGGGAACCATAACAGCTTAGATGAATAACGCAATACAACAGAATCAGAAATTTTCAGGGTATCTTCTTCTATGACAGAATCTACAGTAGTTCTACCAAATCCGTTTTTTTCTGAATTTTTATTCTCATTTCCAAATTCTTTGCAGGCAAAGATGACTGAAAGGAAAGACAATATCCATATGAAATAGATTTTTTTCATCATTTTGTATCGATCTTGGTATCGGCTTAATAGGTTATGCCCATTCTTTTTTCGAATTCAGGACTAATAGTACCTTTCAGCTCTGTCCATGAAATAGGAATGGTAATATCTCCTGCAGCAAAAGCGGAAATTTCGTAAGGACTGTAGTGAAAATACAGGTTTTTTTCGTCAAAATAGAAATTTTCCGTTGCGGGAATCACATCTACCAAAAGCATCTCCGAATTATTAACTGCTCCGGTATTATCTGTAGTTCCGCTGTTTATTTTATTAATATTTTTCAGAAGCATGGCTTCAATTTTCGAGGTCGACATGCTGGTGATATCTTTTAGCTGAAGCTTTTTACCGTTTTTTACATCAAAAACTCTTTCTGAAAAACCATAATTGTCATGAGCACCTCCTTCATAAGAACCCCAGATATACTGAATATGTACATAATCATTCAGCTTTGATTTAAGTTTCATAGCTTTATCAGAATACCACTCCTGGGAAAAATTCATATCTGAAATCCAGTCTTTAGAATTTTTTTTAATGCTGTTGAAATATTCGTTTTTATCTTTTTCAAGCCAATCCTGAATGCCGTTTTTCGAAAAATCACGGATATTTTTTTCTTCGAAATAAATGCTGTCCAGAAGTGCATTGTTTTTAATGTCAGGAAATACCAGCATTGTAGTTGAATATTTAACTTTAAGAGAATCACTCAATTTTAAAGAATCACTCACCTTTACAGAATCTACCGTAAATGTATTTGCGTGTACAGAGTCATTCTTAATAATTTCCGTGCTGCTGTTTTCGTTTTTTTTACATGAAATGATAAAAAGTGCCGAAAGAGCAAGAGCGGCTATAGTGTTTTTCATAATTCTTTTTCTATATACATGCAAAAACCATTCAAAAAATGAATGGTTTTAAACTTATTTTAAAAATTATGTGGTTTTATTTTTTCACCAGGCTGATTACCTGATTCTCCTGTTTGGATGCTACCCCCCAAATCTGTTTGAATGCAGGATAATATTCTTTCGGATAGTTCGGGCTCAAAACTTTTGTGGTGGAAATCACTTCCAAAGTATTGCCTTTTTGCTCTGCGATATAGCTATACTCAATTTCTTTATCTTCGGTAACAATTTTTTTATTTTTCGGCATTTCTTCAATCGCATATCCTTCCGGAATCTGAAGAATGATCTTTTTCACTCTTGTAAAAGGTGTGATAAAATCAATCATGTATTTTCTTTCTTCCGTCTGATCAAATTCATTGGAGTTTTTATTCAGGAAAAGCATCGGATTGATGATGATCTTTTTGCCGACTTTATCAATAAGGTTTTCGGACGAAAACTTCATCGTGCTTTCAAAGTCACCGTTTTCAATAACTTTTGAATCGATATCTGTAAAGTCTATGGAGAAATTCTCTTTATACTGTTTTTTATATTTATCAGCATTATCGTCATAGCTTTCCTTGGCAAACATGGCATATGTCCCGGTATCTCTGTCTGAATAACTTCCGGAAATACTTCCGTCTTCATTAATTTTAGCCGTTGCCGTGAGATAGGTAAAGCTTGCTTTGGCATTGCTCATTGTAACCTGCTGAACTTTATCTTTAGATATAAGGATTCCGAACTGATTCCAGTCTCTGGGAGGAAGCTGATCGATAGATGACTGCTTTACCGTAGTATCAAACAAATGAATACCATCTTTCGTCTGGATTGCTGCAATTACAAAATTCATCTTAGAAACATTGGGAGACGCAAGATTGATCAATCCGTTACCTATTGTAGAAATAACAAGAGGATCTGCTTTAATACCCGCTTCCCGAAGCAACATTACCAGGAAAAGATTCATCTCAGCGGCATTTCCGGTTTTAGTTTCGAGCATTTTTTTAATCCCGTCTTCCACATACAGACCCGCATCTTTGTTCCAGGTAAAAGTATTTTTCACATAATTAAAAATAGCATTGGCCTTCTCCAATTCATTGGAAATACCTGCAATATTGGCAGGCATATTATCTTTGGCCAGTCTTGTTTTCTTGAGCTCTCCTCCAAAATCTTCACTTTCATAAAGACGTTCTTTAATCTGCTCCCAGGATGATGAGTAGAGTTTCAGTTCTCTAAAATTTGTAGAGTGAAGCTCTGCACCAATTTTTGTCCTGTAATTTCTGTCATTGTTTACAAACTTTTCCGTTTTGAAAGATTTCAGGTTTTCATAAGCAAAGCGGTAGGTTCTATAGTTTGCTCCATACAATAGTCTTTCATCAACTTCTTTATATTTTGGCAGCAGAGAACCTGTATAATTAAGATTGTATGCAATATTGGCAGGACTGTCCAAAATGTATTCCGTATAAAGGGAAGGGGTATCCGTTTCAATCAAAATTTCGGGAATAATAAAAAGAAAGGGAGACACTACCTCATACTGATATTCAATAACAGAACCGTTTTTCACATTAGGAAATGCAAGCTTGCTGATAGAAATATTTTTGCTTTCTTTACTTTTATATTTTGATGTTTTGTCAACTTTGGTGGCAACCGCAGCTCCGTTTTCAAGATTATAAGTAAACGCCTTCATTTTGGCAAGTGATTCCTGATCACTTCCGTTCTGATAAAGCGGTATTTCAACATTCAACCAATCTTCAGCCTTATCTTTATCATAAATTTTTACTCTATAGAATGTATTTTTAATAAGATTACCGGTTGTATTATCAATACTGAAATGTAATGATCTGTAAAGAATTTCCGCCGGAGCATTTTCATCCAGAGTTGATTTCTGTTTAGATAAATCTGCATCATTGAATTTTGGCGGATCGAGAAATTTATGTTTTTGAGCATTCACAAAAATAAATTGAGCTGAGCAAAGAGCGATGAATACTATTTTTTTCATGTTAAATTTTAGATATTAAAACTTTTGAGTTGTCTATGTTAATTGTTTTTTTTCTGAAATTGATATAATCGTTATATTTCTCTTTCGGGTAAATACCTTTATTAATCCTGATGGATCTTGTGACCTTCAGCGATTCTCCGTTTTTCACAAAACTCAGCTTGTACGTTCCGAATTCCGAATTCAGTACAACATTTTCCGGAAGTTCTTCCACTTTGTACTGCTGCGGAAGGATAAAGCTTACTTCATATTCATCTTCAAAAGACTGTCTCAATTCGAATGGTAATTCTCTGTTTTCTTCATTTTTATAAACATTGTTAGAAAAAATAGGAACTGCTCTGAAAATAATACTGTTTCCCGCATTTTTAGAATAATTGTTGGCTTTAAAATCCAGGTCGTATTTCGCAACTGCATTATCTTTATCATTCAGGAAATTTTTCATCTCGATTTTTTCAAAATGCAAAACATCCAACATATTTTTTACGGCTTCGGTTCGTTCTTTTGAAGACATGGAAGCAAGAACAAGATTGTTATCATACTGAATTCCGGTATAAGAAAAACTTCCTTCACCCGAAATACTGTTATCTTCATTAATTTTGATTGTGAGCTTCTGCTTTTCTTTACTTTGTTCAGCGGTATAATCCGGAGTATTAATCAGTTCAATTCCTTCTTTTCTGATCGAAAGAACATTTCTTGCCGTTGTATTGTAACTTAAATGATTAAATGCCACTTGCTGGGAAGTATTTTCCAGCCAGATATTCCCTTTTTCTGTCGGCACCATTAAAATAACGTGATTGCCACCCATCTTTGGGAAATCTTTATCAAAAGATACAGGCGAAGTACCTGAATTAACTACTGAATAATACGATGGAATACCGGCTTCATCCAGCAAAGTTTTCATATAATTGGTAAGTCCTTTACAGTCACCATACCCTTTTTTCTGCACTTCATCAGGAAGCATAGGCTGCCATCCTCCTATTCCAAGCGCAACAAAAATATATCTTGTTTTAGCCTGCATATGCTGGTACAGCTTTTTTACTTTTTCTTCTGTTGTTCCTTTAAGATCAAGGCTCATCACCTCAGCTTTAATAGCAGGTGTAGATACAGAAACCGGCTGTAAAATGCTATTATAATACCAGCTTCCGAAATCTCCCCAGTTATTGATACTTCCCTGTTTTCCTTCGAGATTGAATTTTGTTAAAGCAAAGCTTACTTTAGGCAAAATTTTCACAGGTTGAGGCAGTAAAAACACATCATCTATAGCCGGAACATTTTTATACGTATAGTTTTTTTCGCCGGCGTTTTCACTTTCAGTTACCGAAGTGTAGTTATAGGGCGACGGATAAATTTTTGTTTTAAGATCTATTCCGGATTTATTGACAATTTTCATCTGCGCTTCTTCCAATGATACTTTCGTTGATCTGAAAGGTGTAAAATCAGGTAAGAATACCGTATTTTCATCACCGATCTGATAAGAAAATTCAACGGTATAAGGATATTGTGTCGGCATATAAGGCAAAACCATCACCCTGTTTTCCGAATAAAATGTTCCCTGATTATTATTTGCAAAATCGTTGAAATCAGATTTGGAAAAGGACTTTATTTTTTTCCCGGCTTCATCATAGATATTCACCTTTACATCGGAAATACTGTTTCCTTTTTCATAAGGAATGAATACCTGCGCATCCGAATCTCCATCTTTATTGAGAACTGTTGTTACGGTATAATACTGGTATTTGATATCATCGATCTTATTGATCTGGACAGTAGTGAAATCTTTTCTGATAACTGCGTCTGCATTCTTCTTCAAATTTTCAGGAATTGCCGAAGCAGGAAAGCTCTGTGCATAATACAATGATGCTGTGGAAAGAGCTACGGTACAAAGTATTTTAATCATGGTTATTAAAATTTAGCAAAAATAAGAAAATCCCTTTAAGTGTTTATAATTATTTTTTTATGTTAAACAGGATTTAAAATAAAAGGAAAAGACCTCATTACTGAGGCCTTTATTATGTTAAATGCTATTATATTATGCATCAATTTTTGCATATTTTGCATTCTTCTCAATAAATTCCCTTCTCGGAGGAACCTCATCTCCCATAAGCATAGAGAAGACACTGTCTGCTTCTACTGCATTATCAATAGTTACCTGCTTAAGAATTCTGTGTTCAGGATTAAGGGTTGTTTCCCAAAGCTGTTCAGGATTCATTTCTCCAAGACCTTTGTAACGCTGTACTTCCACTCCTTTTCCGTCCGGGGACATTTCGAGGGTAAATTCTTCACGCTCCTTCTCATTATAGGCATAGATCTTTTTATTTCCTTTTTTCAGTAAATATAAAGGCGGCTGAGCAATATAAATATATCCGTTTTCAATCAGCTCCTTCATATATCTAAAGAAGAACGTCAGGATCAGGGTAGAAATGTGAGAACCATCGATATCGGCATCGGTCATGATAACAATCTTGTGGTATCTCAGCTTAGCCATGTTTAAAGCTTTGCTATCCTCTTCTGTTCCAACAGAAACTCCAAGAGCGGTGTAGATATTTTTTATTTCCTCATTATCATACACTTTATGAAGCATTGATTTTTCAACATTAAGAATTTTACCTCTTAACGGAAGAATCGCCTGGAAGAACCTGTCTCTTCCCTGTTTTGCCGTTCCGCCTGCGGAATCTCCCTCTACAAGGAAAATTTCAGATTCTGCAGGATCTTTTGAAGAACAGTCTGAAAGTTTTCCCGGAAGCCCGGAACCTCCCATCGGAGATTTTCTCTGCACCATTTCACGGGCTTTCTTTGCCGCCTGTCTAGCTTTTGCCGCTAAAACCACTTTCTGTACGATTAATTTCGCTTCGTTAGGGTTTTCTTCAAGGAAGTTTGTCAGCATTTCACCAACAATTTTGTCTACGGCACCGGAAACTTCAGAGTTCCCTAATTTTGTTTTCGTCTGCCCTTCAAACTGAGGTTCCATTACTTTTACAGAAATCACGGCTGTTAATCCTTCACGGAAGTCATCACCGGTAACCTCTACTTTTTCTTTTTGCGGAATACCCAAATCATCGGCATATTTTTTAAGGGTTCTCGTCAAAGCACGTCTGAAACCTGCTAAGTGAGTTCCTCCTTCATGTGTATTGATATTATTAACATACGAGTGAAGATTTTCGGTAAATGATGTGTTATAACGCATGGCTACTTCCACCGGAATATCATCTCTTTCGCCTTCCATGAAAATCACATTTTCCATAATGGATTCACGGTTTCCGTCAATGTATGCAACAAATTCTTTTAGCCCGCCTTCGGAATGAAAAACTTCAGACCTGAAAGATCCGTCTTCAAGTTTTTCTCTTTCGTCAGTTAAGGTAATTGTAATTCCTTTGTTAAGGTAAGAAAGTTCTCTTAAACGGCTTGCTAAGGTATCATAGTTATAAACCAGTTCGGTAAAAATAGTATCATCCGGCTGGAAGAACTGTTTGGTTCCTCGCTTGTCGCTGTTCCCGATTTCTTCAACACCGGTCTGTGCTTTTCCTCTGGAATAGATCTGCTGATAAATATTTCCGTCTCTATAAACGGTGGTTACCATTTCATTGGAAAGTGCATTTACACAAGACACCCCAACTCCGTGAAGACCTCCGGAAACTTTATAAGAATCTTTATCGAACTTACCTCCGGCCCCGATTTTTGTCATTACAACCTCAAGAGCAGATTTTTGTTCTTTTTCATGGAAGTCTACCGGAATACCTCTACCATTGTCACTTACTTCAATTCCGTTTCCTTCTTTAATGCTGACAAAGATGGTATCGCAGTATCCTGCCAAAGCCTCGTCAATAGAATTATCCACTACTTCATAAACCAAATGATGTAGACCTCTTACTCCTACATCACCAATGTACATTGAAGGACGCATACGAACGTGCTCCATCCCTTCCAATGCCTGAATACTACTAGCTGTATATTGTTTCTGACTCATATAAAATATTAAAAATCCTGCTAAATGCAAAGACCCACAAATATCGTGATTTTTTTCGAGTTATGAAAGTTAAAATATGTCAAAAACCACGAGACTTTTCCACAGAAACTGAATAGAATTTACTCATAAAAAATACAAAGTTAAAATCTTCAATCTGAATAATAACTGTCGGAAATCATATTCGTATATAGGCAATTTATCCTTACATTTATTTACTTAAAATTTAGTATTTATGGACGATTTCCTTGCAGCTCGTGCCCAAATGGCAATGTCCCTCGGTTTTCATATTATTTTTTCGTGTGTGGGAATGGTTATGCCTTTTCTGATGGCGTTTGCGCACTGGAAATATTTAAAAACAAATAATGAAATCTACAAAGGTCTCACCAAAGCATGGAGCAAAGGCGTCGCCATACTTTTTGCTACCGGAGCTGTTTCCGGAACGATGCTTTCTTTTGAACTCGGACTTCTCTGGCCACAATTCATGAAACATGCAGGCCCTATTTTCGGGATGCCATTTTCCCTGGAAGGAACAGCATTTTTTATAGAAGCTATTGCCATAGGATTTTTTCTTTACGGCTGGGACAGATTCAACAAATGGTTTCACTGGTTCTGTGGATTTCTGGTTGGTATAAGCGGTTTAGCGTCCGGAATTTTAGTCGTTGCAGCCAATGCATGGATGAATTCTCCTGCCGGTTTTGATTATATTAACGGACAGTACCTGAATATAGACCCTATTAAAGCAATGTTTAATGATGCTTGGTTTCCACAGTCGCTGCATATGACAGTCGCTGCATTTTGCGCCACAGGATTCGCTGTTGCAGGACTTCATGCCTATATGATTCTTCGCAAAAAGAATATTGAATTTCATACCAAAGCTTTTAAAATTGCTGCCGGATTCGCATTAATAGGAGCGTTTGGAGCACCTCTTAGTGGAGATGTTGCCGCGAAATCTGTTGCGGAAAGACAACCTATCAAATTAGCAGCAATGGAAGCACATTTTGAAACGGAAAAAGGTGCAGCTTTTGTGATTGGCGGAATTCCGGATGAAGAAAAAGCAGAAATAAAATATGCCATAAAAATCCCTAAAGTCTTAAGCTATCTCGTAAGCAATGATTTTAATTCTGAAGTAAAAGGACTGAAAGATTTCCCAAGGGATGAATGGCCGCCGGTTGCTGTAGTACATTTTGCCTTTCAGATTATGATTTTCTTCGGAGTGGTGATGATTATTATAGGAATTATTTATTTATATGCTGCGTTTTTCAAAAAAGGGTGGCTGAAAAAGAAGTGGCTGCTGAAAACATTCTTAATAGCAACACCTTTTGGATATATCGCACTGGAAGCCGGATGGACCGTAACGGAAGTGGGGAGGCAGCCCTGGATTATTTACGGAATTATGAAAACTGTTGATGCCGTAACACCAATGCCCGGAATTCAGTATTCATTCTATTTCTTTACCGCTGTTTTTGTTTCACTGTCTTTCGTTATTATTTTCCTTCTGACAAGACAGATCAAAATGGTCCCGAAACTTTACGATCCTACGGATCCTCAGTTTAACGATAAACAAAAAAAATTATGATATACGTAGTTATAGGTTTCCTCTGGCTGTCGATCTGTCTTTATGTGATTTTGGGCGGAGCAGATTTTGGTGCAGGAATCGTAGAGCTTTTTACGAGAAAAAAGAACCGTCCTAAAACCCAAGTGATCATGTATGAATCGATTGCTCCGGTGTGGGAAGCCAACCATATGTGGCTGATCATCGCTATTGTTATTCTTTTTGTAGGGTTTCCTGAAATCTATACCACATTATCAACTTATCTGCATATTCCTCTGGTTTTAATGCTTATCGGGATCATTGCGCGAGGAACGGCATTTACATTCAGGCATTATGATGCCGTGAAAGATGAATGGCAGAGGCTATATACGCAGATTTTTTATTTTTCAAGTCTTCTGACACCTTTTTTTCTGGGATTAATTGCTGCTGCAACTATTTCGCATTCTATTAATCCTGATGCCAAAGGATTTTTAGATCTCTATATTTTCAGCTGGCTGAACTGGTTCGGGGTTGCTGTAGGACTTTTCACAGTTTCCATCTGTGCTTATCTGGCTTCTGTTTTTGCTTTGAGAGAAACAGTTGACCGCCTCGAACTTAATTTAATGATTAAAAAATCGAAACAAACGATGATTTTTGTTGTCATTACAGGAGCACTGGTTTTCTTAACAGCATATCTGTCTGATATCCCCTTGATCATGTGGGTTTTTTCAAAGCCACTGGGAATGATGGCAACGGCTTTTGCAACCGTTTGTCTCCTGTTGATTCTCAGAGCTATGAATACCAAAAAACTTCTTCCTGTAAGGGCATTAGCCGGGTTTCAGGTGATTATGATTTTAGTTGCAGCAACCTACCAGCATAATCCCAATATTATTCTTTTCGGAAACGGGCAGCACCTTTCTTTACTGGAGCATGTTGCAGCTCCGAAAACCATTTCCGCTTTAGGGTGGGCGCTGATTTTAGGGTCTATTTTTATTTTACCGTTTTTATTTTACCTGATGGCTTCGTTCAGCAAACTAAGAAGATAATATTAAATAACAACATTCAATAAAAACTTTGTTATGGTGGAATTTGATCTGAAAAATTTTAAACTCATTTCATTGAGCCCGTATATTTACAGATTATTTAAAAATCATCATGACACTTATCTGATGGAAGTAACCTGCGGAACTCACGGTGTATGGGAAGTCTGGATACAACTTACTCAAGATGAAATTTTACTTTATAAAAACGAAGGAAATAAAGGATTGGAAAAAACAGCAAATTTGATTTCTTATCACTGTTATAATCCCGATTACCAGAAAAGATATTTGAAAATAACAGATTAATAAATTTTTACTTTTTACGCACTACAATTTCCACCCGCCTGTTTTTTATCATATCTTCTTCAGTACGTTCAGGATAAACGACGGGATTGAGATGTCCCATTCCGGTAACTTTTATCCGCCGCGAATCGATTCCCTGCTTTTCGAGAAATTCTCTGATCGCATGAGCTCTTGTCCAAGAAAGATTAAAAGTTTTCAGATCGAGATCTTCACCATCGAAATTATCATAATCACAACAGATATGTCCCTGAAGCTCCACTTCAAGAGATGGGTTATTTTTCAGCACATCAGCCAGCTGAATCAGAACTTTATTTCCTTTTGGAAACCAGACATGGCGCCCTCCGATAAAATTGACATTCGGTAAAGAATAATTCTCTCCAACTTTCATATCAGCAACCTTCTTGCTGAAAAAGCTTTCAAACGTTCTGCCTGATTTTATTTCGCCCGCCCTCAGCACCTGATCAATAAAAATATCTACTCTCCTGTTTTTACGGCGCAATTCTTCGGTACTGTTGTCATTGATCTGCTTTTCTTTTCCCAAACCAACAACGCTTTCAAGAGCAATCGTATTTCCGATTCTTGCCTGAAGATATTTATTCACTGCATTAGCTCTACTTTCAGATAGCTTTTTATTGTACTCTGAACTTCCGGAAATATCACAGTTTCCAAAAATCCTGAATTTCAGATTGCTTTTCAGGTTTACCAGACTATCTAATTTTCTTCGGGATTCTTTCGTGAGTGTATAACTGTCATAATCGAAATAGACAGAAGTGAGCATCTGTGAATGGATGCTTATACAACAGAAAACCAGCAATACGAGAGTTTTCATCTGATAGTTTTTAATGGAAACGGAGAATTAATAGAAATAGTCTGTCTATTCTTTTAAAAAATTATGGGGAAGCGCGAACTACCCCATAAATTAAATTATAAACTTTTTATATTATTAAGATTCTTCAAATTCTTTTAATATTTCTATCATTGCGTCTTCCCCACCTTTCAATTCTTTAATTTTATTTATTAGTTCAGGTTTAGATTCTGTAATTCTTAATAAAATTTTCTCATTATTTTCAAATAAGCCAACTTTAATAGGTTCCCTTTTAGAATCTAAAAACAAATAATAAATTGCAGTATAATGCATTTGAGGGATAAATTGCTTATACAATTTAATATTTCCATCATATAAAAGCTGCATTAAACGATTTCTGGAAATTTCTTTATGATAAATCTTTTTTTTACCATCTAAGTCTGAAAAAGATAATTCTTTAATATCTTGGGGCTGAACTGTATATAATTTTTTACCATTATCATCAACAACTTTTACTTTACGAAAAAAGCTGTCTTCGTCGATATTTACTCGTGATGATTCTTTAATCATTGGTATATCAACCTTTACTTTTAAAGAGTCATTATTTTCTTTGACAATTAAAACATCTGTTAAATGTCTTTGACTAAAAGTAAAAATGTAAAAAAAAAACAAAAAAAGAATGCCGTACTAGTTTTCATAAATGAGTTTTATGCTAACTTTATCAACAAAACCTCATCAATCTTTTCAACTTTCACCAGATTATTCTTTGTCAGAGTTTTTGAAGCTTTATCCCATTTTTTACCGGAAAGCTGGCTTCTTTCTTTCACTTCTGCCAAAGTAAACGGTTCTTCCTGGGAATTTAAAATTTCAAGAATCACTTTTTCGTCTTCACCTAATTCTATTTGCGGAACTGCTTTTTCAGGTCTCATCTGCGGGAAGAACAATACTTCCTGAATGGATGCATTATTCGTTAAGAACATGATCAGACGGTCCATTCCGATTCCTAAACCTGATGTTGGCGGCATTCCGTATTCCAGGGCTCTTAAGAAATCTTCGTCGATAAACTGACCTGCTTCATCATCCCCTTTTTCAGACAATTTTAACTGATCCTCAAAACGTTCTCTCTGATCAATCGGGTCATTTAGCTCCGAGTAAGCATTCGCTATTTCTTTTCCGCAAACCATCAGCTCAAAACGTTCCGTAAGACCTTCTTTGCTTCTGTGTTTCTTCGTCAAAGGAGACATTTCGATAGGATAATCGGTAATGAAAGTTGGCTGAATGAAGTTTCCTTCACATTTCTCCCCGAAAATTTCATCAATAATTTTTCCTTTACCCATTGTTTCGTTCACCTCAATTCCGATAGACTTTGCGAAATCAAACAATTCCTGCTCTGTTTTCCCTGTAATATCAAAACCTGTGAATTTCAGGATTGCATCCGTCATTGAAATTCTTTGGTAAGGCGCTTTAAAATCTACTTCATATTCACCAAATGTAGCCTTTGTCGTACCATTTACCTGAATAGCACAGAATTCCAGTAATTTTTCCGTGAAATCCATCATCCAGTTGTAATCTTTATAAGCTACATAGATTTCCATGGCTGTAAACTCAGGATTGTGAGTTCTGTCCATCCCTTCGTTTCTGAAGTTTTTGGAGAATTCGTATACCCCGTCGAAACCGCCCACGATCAATCTTTTCAGGTATAATTCGTTGGCAATTCTTAAATATAATGGAATGTCTAAAGCATTATGATGTGTAATGAAAGGTCTTGCCGCTGCTCCTCCCGGAATAGACTGTAAGATCGGAGTTTCCACCTCAAAATATCCGGCATCATTAAAGAATGTCCTCATCGCATTAAACAATTTGGTTCTTTTCACGAAAACTTCCTTTATCTGAGGATTTACCGTTAAATCTACGTAACGCTGTCTGTATCTTAGTTCCGGATCATTGAATGCATCATGCACCACTCCGTTTTCATCAGTTTTTGCCTGAGGGAGCGGTCTAAGTGATTTTGTAAGAAGGGTGAAGTTTTTTACCAAAACCGTTTTTTCGCCAACCTGCGTTGTGAAAAGTTCTCCTTCAACCCCGATAATATCTCCTATATCTAAAAGATGTTTGTATACCTCATTGTATAAAGTTTTGTCTTCACCGGTACAGATTTCATCCCTGTTGAAATAAACCTGGATTCTGCCTGTAGAATCCTGCAATTCAGCGAAAGATGCCTTTCCCTGAATTCTTCTTGACATTAATCTTCCTGCAATCTTAACCTGTTTATTATCAGCGAAATCCTGTTTTATAGATTCTGTAGTATCTGTAATTACATATTCATCTGCCGGGAATGCGTTGATCCCCATTTCAACAAGCTTGTTCAGCTTTTCTCTTCTGATAATTTCCTGTTCTGATAATTGCATTATTTCTATATTTCAATAACGCGCAAAGATAAGGGTTTTTGTCCTTAAAATTCAAAATTTTGTCTCATTTCAAAGTAAATTGGGTAAGATTATTACTAAATAAGGATAAAAAAAACTGTCTCCCGTAGTGAGAAACAGCTTTATTATTTTTCAGGATGAAATTATTTTTTCTTTAATGTTAAAATATATTCCACCATTTTTTTTGCCTCTTCTTTTGATACCTGAGGATGAGGTGCCATCGGCACACTGCCCCAGACTCCACTGCCGCCTTCTATAATTTTGGAAGCAAGCAGTTCAATATCTTTTTCAGCATATTTATCTGCAATTTCCTGGTAAGAAGGTCCTATCATTCTTTCATTAACCGCATGACATCCGGAACAGTCCAGACTTTCGATCATCTGTTCTCCGGAAAGACTGCTTTTTGCAGATCCCGCATCAACCCTTTTTTCCGGAGATGCTGTATCAACCGGTACATTTTCTTTTTTGGAACAGGAAATCAGGAATAAGCCCATGATCCCCGTAAGAAAAAGTCTTTTCATTATTTCGTAAGCGTATCAGCTTTTGCGTCTTTGGCAGGAACTGACATCGCAGCATTCACATCAGCTTCCGGTGTATCTCTTGTGGTTGCGCTGGAATCCTGCTGTACTGCAGTTGGTGCGTCCGGCTCAGGCAACATTGTGTTGCTGTCTTGTAAGTCATGATTTGGCTTTTTAGAACAGTTAGCCACTAATAAACCTCCGATAAATGCGATTGCTAATACTTTTTTCATTTTCTATAAAATTATTAAGCAAAAATATAAAAAATAAAGTTTTAAACTCATGATAATTATCCGATTTAAAAATATTTCTGAGAAATAAATTACTTCTTTAAGACTTTATGCAGCAGGTTTGTCATCATTAGAATGATAATGGATGGGAATTAATTTTTCTGGATTTTATTTTTTGTATTGAAAAAAATATTTACATTTGTAGCATGTTTAATATCAACAACAATAAAAATTGGTGGTGGCTTCCAAACTCTTCGTCGGGTCTGAAGTTATTGTCGTGTTGGTGATTCTTGTACAGCGATTATAATTTAAAATTATATAATAAAGACTTTGACGTATTCCGTTGAAGTCTTTTTTTTGTTTAAATCATTTAAAGAAACTGCAATGTTCAGTAAAAAAATAAAAATAAAAACCGTTTCCAGAAAAAGTCTCGGAGATCTTCAGACTCCGATGAATATTTACCTGCAAGTGCGTGACAAATTCAGGGATACCATTCTGCTGGAAAGTTCGGACTCTAAAAATATCGAAAATAATTTTTCGTTTATTGCCATTAATGCCATCGCCGGTATTGAAGTTAAAAACATCCATAAATATGAGGTTAAACTTCCAGGACAACAGCCCGTAAAATGTGATTTAGATAAAGATATTGCCGGTATTTTTAACGAATTTTCAAACATGTTTGAATGTGAAAAAATACATGATCCAATTGCAGAAACCGCTCAAAGTCTTTTCGGATATACCAGTTTTGAAGCCGTACAGTTCTTTGAAAAACTTGAATTTAAGCCGCAGAGTCCGGAAGTAGAAATTCCTCTTATGCGCTACCGGCTCTACCAATATGTGATTGCCATTAACCATTATAATGATGAAATGCACCTTATTGAAAATCAAATTGAAGGAATAAGATCTGACATATACACACTGGAAAGCTTTATTAAAAACAAAAACCCCGCAATTTATCCGTTTGAAAAAAACGGAGAAGAAACCTCTAATATTACGGATGAAGAATATATTGACTTGGTAAAAACGGCACAGAAACATTGTATGAGAGGCGATGTATTCCAGCTGGTTTTGAGCAGAAGATTTGAACAGAAATTCAAAGGTGACGAGTTCAATGTGTATCGCGCTTTGAGAAATATCAATCCTTCGCCCTATTTATTTTTCTTTGATTACGGAAACTATAAATTATTCGGTTCAAGTCCTGAAAGCCAATTGATTATTAAAGATAACAAAGCGATTATCCATCCTATTGCGGGAACTTTCAAAAGAACCGGCGACTTTGAAACCGATTTGCAATCGGCTGAATCTTTAAAAAAAGATCCTAAGGAAAATGCAGAACATACCATGCTCGTTGACCTGGCGAGAAATGATCTCGGAAAGCTGGGAAAAGATGTGACCGTAACAAAGCTCAAGGAAATACAGTTATTTTCACATGTTATTCATATGGTAAGTGAAGTTACAGCAGATTTACCCCAAGATACAAAGCCTTTTGAAATGATGGCGGCAACCTTTCCACAAGGAACTTTAAGTGGAGCCCCAAAACATAAAGCTTTGCAACTTATCAATACCTACGAAAAAAATTCCCGTGGCTATTACGGCGGGTGCATCGGTTTTTTTGGCTTAAACGGAACCTGCAACCAGGCCATAATGATCCGTACCTTTTTAAGCAAAAATAACACGTTGTATTATCAGGCAGGCGCAGGACTGGTCGCGAAATCAAGTCCTGAAAGTGAACTGCAGGAAGTCAATAATAAGCTTAATGCGTTGAAAAAAGCGGTGGAAAAGGCAGAAAAGCTGGCAGAATAATTAATGAAAAAATAAAATGAAATATAACCCAACAACCAACAACCAACAACCAGCAACTAAAGTTCTTGTCTTCGATAATTACGACAGCTTCACCTATAATCTGGTTCAGATGATCGAAAGAATACTTCAGATTAAAGTAGATGTAGTGAAGAACGACGAAATTACGCTGGAAGAGATTGATCAATACGATAAAATTGTACTTTCACCCGGACCCGGAATTCCTGAAGAAGCCGGAATTTTACTGGAATTAATTAAAAAATATGCTTCCACAAAAAGTATTTTAGGAGTTTGCCTCGGTCAGCAGGCTATTGCAGAGGCTTTTGGAGGAAGTCTTATTAACCTTTCGGAAATTTTCCATGGCGTTGCAACATCCGCAGAAATTATAAAACAGGAGACGAAAATTTTCAAAAATCTCCAAAGCGGAATGGAAGTGGGAAGATACCACAGCTGGGTAGTGAATCCCAAAGATTTTCCTGAAGAGCTTGAAATAACAGCAGTAGACAAAGACGGAATGATCATGGCATTGCAGCATAAAACCTATGATGTTCATGGCGTACAGTTTCACCCTGAAAGTATTCTGACACCGGAAGGAGAAGTAATTATCAGAAACTTTCTGCTGGATTAATAATTTATCTAAATCAAAATCAATGAAAGAGATTCTTGAATACCTTTTCAATCATCATACGTTGTCTAAATCGCAGGCAAAAGCCATTATGATTGAAATTGCACAAAATAAGTTTAATGCTACTGAAGTAACCGCTTTTGTAACCATTTTCCTGATGCGGAATATTACGCTGCCGGAACTTCAGGGATTTCGTGAAGCTCTTCTGCAAATGGCTGTTCCGGTAAAAATTAATGCAGATGATGCGATTGACATTGTGGGAACAGGTGGCGACGGAAAAAATACCATAAACATTTCAACATTAGCGAGCTTTGTTGTCGCTGGTGCCGGACAAAAAGTAACAAAACACGGAAATTACGGAGCATCAACCCTCACAGGTTCTTCAAATGTTCTGGAACAAGCAGGATATGTCTTCAAAAAAACCTCGGAAGAACTGCAAAAAGAACTGGATCAATCCAATATTTGTTTTCTTCACGCACCTTACTTTCACCCTGCCCTTCAATCCGTAGGCGCGTTGAGAAAGTCACTCGGACTAAGAACATTTTTTAATCTTCTGGGTCCGTTGGTGAATCCTGCCAAGCCCCGGTTTTCAGTAATAGGTGTTTATAATCTTGAGATTGCAAGAATTTATCAATACCTGCTGCAAAAAGATGAACGTGAATTTATGATCGTTCACGGAATGGACGGTTACGATGAAATCAGCCTCACCCATGACACGAAAATCATTACCAAAGAGGGCGAGAAAGTATATTCTACATCGGATCTGGACTTCGAACCTGTAACTGCTGAAAGCATTCAGGCGGGATCATCTATTCAGGAAACAGCGGAAATATTTAAAAACATTTTACAAGGAAAAGGAACGTCACAGCAAAATGCAGTGGTTTTGGTTAATGCTGCCGTTGCGCTTTTTCATACAAAAAGATTTGGGGATTACAACGAATGCCTAACCCTTACTAAAGAAAGTCTTTATAGCGGAAAAGCACTGAACAGCTTCGAACTGTTATTAAAATAATACCTTATGAATATACTTGATCAAATCGTTCAGAGAAAAAAGGAGGAAATTGAGTTTTCAAAGTCGAAAATCTCCGTTCAGCTGCTTAAAGATTCAATATTCTTTGAGAGAAAAACCTATTCTTTGAAGAAAACCATCAAAACCAAAAGCGGAATCATTGCCGAATTCAAAAGGCAGTCTCCGTCAAAAGGAATTATAAATAATACTATTTCTCCACTGGAGGTCACTTCAGCGTATGAAAAATCAGGAGCAAGCGCAATTTCGGTATTAACAGATCAGAATTTTTTTGGAGGAAGCTTTGATGATATCATTCAAATACGGCAACAGATCAGTATTCCTATTTTAAGAAAAGATTTTATGGTGGATGAATATCAGTTTTATGAAGCTAAAAATATGGGAGCCGATATCGTATTGCTTATTGCTGCCTGCCTTTCCATTTCTCAGGTTGATGAATTTACAGATCTCGCTCATCAGCTCGGATTAGAGGTTTTGCTGGAAATTCATACCGAAGAAGAATTAAAACATTACAACAAAAATATTGACCTGGTTGGAATCAACAACCGGAATTTAAAAGATTTCCGTGTAGATCTCGAACATTCCGTTCAGTTAAAAAACCTGCTTCCAAAAGAGACCTTTTCCGTTGCCGAAAGCGGAATTTACAGCATTGAAGATTTCTTGTATTTGAAAGAAAAAGGGTTTGACGGTTTCCTTATGGGAGAATACTTTATGAAAGATGAAAATCCGGGAAATAAGTTCAGAGAATTTGTTTTGAATGTAACAATGTAACAGTCTAAAAATTTAACAATGATGGAGCGGCAAAAACTACTACCCGGAAATGATCTGTTGAAACTGAAAGTTTGCGGTTTAACACAACTGGAACAAATCGAAGAGCTGACTGCAATGAAAACGGATTTTCTTGGTTTTATTTTTTATGAAAAATCACCCAGATATATTTTAAATCATTTGAGTTTAAAACAAATTGGAGAAATCAAACATCGGGGAAAAGTCGGGGTTTTTGTCAATGAAAGTTTAGAAAGAATAGCGGAAACCGCAGAAAAAGCAAAATTGAATTTTATCCAGCTCCACGGCGATGAAAGCAAAGATTTTACCATTGAATTAAGAAAAAAAATACATCCGGAAAACGGAATTATTAAAGTCATAAGAATGGTAAATCAAATATCAGATGAATTACAACAAATTATCCATGAAAACCAATCAGCAGATTATCTTCTTTTTGATACCGATTCTACAGCCTTTGGAGGAACCGGAACAACTTTCGACTGGAACATTTTGAACTCCATTGAAATCTCACTTCCCTACTTTCTAAGCGGCGGCATTTCATCAGAGAATATTGAAAAAGTAAAGCACTTAAAACAAAAACCCTTCGCCATCGATATCAATTCGCGCTTTGAAATAAAACCCGGTGTCAAAGATTTGGAAAAAATAAAAATTTTAAAAAATAATATCAAATGAAAACGAAGTCCCGAAGGGACGACCTACAACAAAATCGGATGTGAATCCGATATAAAATAATAATTTTTAAAATCCAAACAGAGTCCCGAAGGGACGACCTATAACAGAATCGGATGTAAGTCCGATTTAAATTACATCAAAACAATTTAAAAACACAAACAGATGTCACAATCATTAGTAAAAAATTATGTACACATTGTTTTCAGTACAAAGTACAGAGAAGATTTCATCGATGAAAAAATAGAAAAGGAATTATTTTCATACATCGCGGTCATTTGTAAAAATTTAGAAAGTACAGCACTGCAAATTGGAGGAACAGATAACCATATTCATATACTCTGTGTACTTTCAAAGAAAATTGCATTAATGAAACTCGTTCAGGAAATTAAAGCCAATTCATCAAAATGGATAAAAACAAAAGGAAAAGAATATGAAAATTTCTTCTGGCAGGATGGTTATGGAGCGTTTTCGGTAGCTGAAGAAAATGTATTTGTTGTCAGAAAATATATCAGAAACCAAAGACAGCATCACCAGCAAATCCATTACAAAGATGAGCTGATAGGCATTCTCGAAAAACACAAAATGAAATATGATGAAAAATATTTATGGGATTAGTTTAATTGGACTGCATCCAATCCTGACATATGCCGTCCCTTCGGGACTCGCCCAATCAAAATAATATAACTTTAAAAACCAAAATATGAATTACAAAAATCCCGATAAACACGGATATTACGGCGAATTCGGAGGAGCTTTCATCCCCGAAATGCTCTATCCCAATGTAGAAGAATTACAATCCGGTTATCTTGAAATCATTGAATCCGAAAGTTTTCAACGAGAATATCAGAGCTTATTAAAAAATTACGTTGGGCGTGCAACCCCTTTGTATTTTGCCAAAAATTTAAGCGAGAAATACAATACCCAAATATACCTTAAAAGAGAAGACCTGAACCATACCGGAGCGCACAAAATCAACAATGCGATCGGCCAGGTTTTATTCGCAAAACGACTCGGGAAAAACAGGATTATTGCAGAAACCGGGGCAGGTCAACATGGAGTAGCTACTGCAACAGCTTGTGCTTTATTAGGTCTTGAATGTATTGTTTACATGGGAGAAATTGACATTCAACGACAGGCCCCGAACGTTGCCCGAATGAAAATGCTTGGCGCAGAAGTCATTCCCGCAACTTCAGGTTCCAAGACATTAAAAGATGCGGTGAATGAAGCCTTGCGCGACTGGATCAACAATCCCTCAACCACACATTATGTCATTGGAAGTGTGGTGGGACCACACCCTTTTCCGGATCTCGTAGCCCGATTTCAGAGTATTATTTCAAAAGAAATCAAAGAACAGCTGCTGGAACAGACGGGCCGTGAAAATCCTGATTACGTCATTGCCTGCGTTGGTGGCGGAAGCAATGCTGCAGGGGCTTTTTACCATTTTGTAGAGGAAAAAAATGTACAACTGATCGCAGCCGAAGCCGGAGGTTTCGGAGTAGATTCGGGAAAATCTGCTGCCACAACTTTTCTGGGAACTTTAGGCATTCTTCATGGAAGCAAAAGTCTGGTGATGCAGACAGTTGACGGACAGGTCATTGAACCCCATTCCATTTCCGCAGGTCTGGATTATCCGGGAATTGGGCCATTCCATGCTAATTTATTTAAAGAAAACCGGGCAGAATTTTTCAGCATTAATGATGAGGAAGCCTTGCAATCGGCGTTTCAGCTCACCAGGATCGAAGGCATTATTCCGGCTCTGGAAAGTGCTCATGCTTTAGCCGTTTTGGATAAAAAAAGATTCGAAAAAGATGATCTTGTGGTGATCTGCCTCAGCGGCCGCGGGGATAAAGATATGGAAACATATCTGAAACATCTATAAAATAAATCGTATTACGTTTTTATCAACCCGTAAAAGAAGTAAATTATTAAAGAAAACATAATCAAAGATTTTACACTTTTGAAAGCTGTTGGTTTTGATTAATATTTACAAATATCTTTTGTCTCTTTTGCGGTTAAAACAACAACATTAAAAAAGGTTTAAAATGAAAAAACTAAACATATACTTCACCGCAGGAATTCCTCAACTGGAAGACACCGGAGAAATTATAAAACTTATTCAGGCTTCCGGTGCGGATATGATCGAAATCGGAATGCCTTATTCCGACCCGGTTGCCGACGGACCTGTTATTCAGAAGGCTCACGAATTGGCACTGAAAAACGGAATGACCATCGACAAGCTTTTCTCACAATTAAAATCCATTAAAAATGAACTCAAAATTCCTTTGATTTTAATGGGTTACATCAACCCCGTCTTAAGTTTCGGCTTTGAAAGGTTTTGTAAAGAATGTTCCGAAAGCGGTGTTTCAGGACTTATTATTCCAGACCTGCCTCCCATTGAATTTGAAAGAAACTATCATTCAATTATTAAAAAATACAACTTGAATTTTACTTTCCTGATCACTCCTGAAACATCAAGTGAAAGGATCTTGTATCTGGATTCTTTAAGTTCCGGGTTTCTGTACGCCGTAAGCTCATCATCGACCACCGGAAATCAAAATGCAGATTTAAACAATGAAAACTATTTTTCAAAAATCTCCTCTTTAGCTTTAAAAAATCCCGTGATGATCGGCTTCGGCATTAAAACAAAACAGGATTTTGAAAATGTTACCGAAAAAGCCGCCGGCGGAATTATAGGAACTGCCTTTGTCGATATTTTACTCAGTCATAGAAATTGGAAGAACGAGGCTATAGATTTCATCCATTCGATCAAAGCGTAAAAATCACTAAATTTGTGTCATCAAAAAATAAAATGAATACACATCAGAATAAAGTTGTAGAATTTGAAGATTTGGGAACAAGAGATTACCAGTCAGCGTGGGATTATCAGGAGTCTCTGATGAAAAACATCATTGATCTTAAAATCAAAAACCGAGATCTGCCTGCAGAAGAGCATGCTACTACACCCAACCACTTCCTTTTAGTAGAACATCCGCATGTTTATACCTTAGGAAAAAGCGGACATGAAGAAAATATGCTCGCCGGAATCGACAAATTAAAGGAAATCGATGCGACTTTTGTAAAGGTAAACCGCGGCGGTGACATTACCTATCACGGATACGGACAAATTGTGGGCTATCCAATTTTAGATCTTGAAAACTTTTTCACCGATATTCATAAATATATGCGAAATCTGGAGGAAGTGATCATCAGAACCATTGCAGAATACGGACTGAAAGGCGAACGTTCCGAAGGGGAAACCGGAGTCTGGCTGGATGTAGGAAAACCTTACGCCAGGAAAATCTGCGCAATGGGCGTGAAAGCTTCTCGATGGGTTACGCTGCACGGTTTTGCACTAAATGTAAATACTGATATGCGCTATTTCGAATACATCATTCCGTGCGGGATCAAAGACAAACAGGTAACTTCCTTAAAAAGAGAGCTGGAAAGAGAACTTACACCTGAAGAAATGGAAGATCTCAAATCAAAGATCAGAAACCATTTTGAGGAGGTTTTTGAAGCGGAAATAAAATTTTAACTAATAACCACAAACAAATTAAAGTATGAGAGCTTATTTAATTATATGCCTTATTTTCCTTTTAACATCATGTTCTGAAAAAATAGAAAAACAAGGGCTTAAAGTGATTGATAAGTCTATAGGCTTGTCAATGATTGTTCCGGATAGTTTTTCAAAACTTGACGAAGAAACAAAACTTGAAAAAGTTCAAAAAGGTAAAAAGGTCATTGAGGATTTGCATGACTCTGTATTTGTTTTAAATGACATACAAAAAGCTAATATTTTTAGTCATGACGACAATAATATGTTTGTTTTAAATACACAGAATTACGATTTTGAGACACAAGGAGAATATAGATCTGCCATTAATAATATAAATAAGCTGATATACGAAACTCAAGTTAAAAACTATCCGGAAACAAAAATTGATTCTTCTACGACCACTGAAATTATTGATGGAATTGAGTTTATGAAATTTACCTTAAATGCAACAATTTCCAAAAATGCAACCATGCATATGGTAAATTACAACCATTTGTTTGATAATAAAAAAGATCTTAAAGCTGCAGTTATTTTTACCGATGAAGCATTGGGAAAAGCAGTATTAAAAAGCTTCAAAGCAGCCAAATTCAAAAAATAGATTCACTTACGATTATAATTATAGCGTAGCCAGGAAAAAATAAACTTCAAATTTATAAAGAATATTTTGTCGCAAAAAAATCAAAATATTAAATTAAATTGCACACAATTTAATTTGGCAACATTTTTGCATAGACTAATTCAAATAAAATAATTAGCAAAATGTCATTAATAGAAGATTTAAATTGGAGACATGCTGTAAAAGCATATGATCCTACAAAAAAACTCAAAGAAGAAGATTTAAATAAAATTTTAGAAGCAGCAAGGCTTGCTCCCACTTCATCGGGTTTACAGCCATTTCGTGTTATTGTTGTTGAAAATCAGGAATTAAAAGAGAAAATGGTTCAGGGAGCCTTGAATCCGGAAGTGATGAGAGATTCTTCCCACGTATTGGTATTCGCCGCATGGGACAGCTATTCCGATCAAAAAATCGATAAAGTATATGATTATCATACTGATGTGAGAGATCTGCCTAAAGGCCGTTTTTCAAGCTACACTGATAAACTTAAAGAAATATACGGAGCGCAAACTCCTGAACAGCATTTCGCGCATACGGCAAGACAAACTTATATTGCTCTCGGACTTGCCATGGCTCAGGCTGCAGAACTGAAAATCGACAGCACCCCTGCAGAAGGGTTCAGCAATGAAGTAGTGGATGAAATTTTAGGCCTGAAAGAGTTGGGATTAAAGAGCGTAAGTTTACTGTATCTGGGATACCGGGACGAAAAAAACGACTGGCTTTCGCACATGAAAAAAGTGAGAATTCCAATGGAGGAATTTATTATTAAAAAATAATCAACACCCTAATTTTTTCAAATCATGGAACAACAGGAATCTTTAAAACTGCAAAACCAACTCTGCTTTCCGCTGTATGTAATCGCAAAAGAGATCACCGGCCTTTACCGCCCGTTCCTTGATGAGCTGGATATTACCTATCCCCAGTATCTTGTAATGATGGTATTATGGGAAAATGACGGCCTCTCCGTAAACCATATCGGCGAAAAGCTGTATCTCGACAGCGGAACACTGACGCCCTTACTGAAAAGGCTGGAAACTAAAGGTTTCATCCTGAGGAAAAGAAAAAAAGAAGATGAAAGGGTGGTTGAAGTATTCACCACGGAAACAGGGAAAGCTTTAAAAGCAAAAGCCTGTGAAATTCCGGAAAAAATATATAAAAAGATCGATGTATCCGAGCAGGACTGGATTGATCTTAAAACAAGTGTATTAAAAATATTAAATAAAATAGAAAAATAAATGAAAACCTTATATACAACAAAAGTAACAGCAACAGGAGGAAGAAATGGACATGTAAAAAGCGACAACGGAGTCCTTGACCTTGACGTTAAAATGCCGAAAGCTCTCGGAGGAGCCAACGATGATTTCGCCAACCCGGAGATGCTTTTCGCAGCAGGATATTCAGCGTGTTTTGACAGTGCACTGAACAGGGTGATCTCTTTATCAAAAGTCCAGACAGGAGAAACAACTGTTACTGCGGAAGTGAGCATCGGACAAATTGAAAACGGAGGTTTCGGACTGGCTGTTCAGCTTGATGTCAATATTCCAGGAGTTTCCCTGGAAGAAGCACAGTCTTTAACAGAAAAAGCACACCAGATCTGTCCTTACTCCAACGCTACAAGAAATAATATCGAGGTGAAACTTTCGGTAACGAACAATTAGAAATTAGCTTGTTACCTGTAATAAAGTTTAAACCTTATTTACCGCAAACCGAAGGTTCGACGGAGTCAAAAGACACAAAAGATTTTTATTCTCTTGAAAATTATATTGCTTAAAACTTATAGAAGATAACTTTTGTTTCTTCTGTGGTTAAAATAAAATCTGTTTCTCAGGAAGCAGATTTTTTCATATCACAGAAACTATCTGGTCACAGAATCTGCTTTTTTAAAAGCGTCCACTTTCTGGTACGCATTATTCTTTTCTTTCTCTTTTTTATCAGAAATTAAAATTCCGAAAAGATGGTCGATCTCATGCTGGAAGATCACGGCAGTAAAACCTTCCACAATTTCTGAATACTTTTGCCCTTTTAAGTCAACATATTCCAGCTGAATCACTTTGCTTCTGTAAAACTGATCCCTGAAATCAGGAATTGAGAGGTCGCCTTCCGGACCGAGATTCTGCAGCTCAGATCTCCAGACAATGACAGGATTGATGAAGTATTCTAACGGTTCACCTACCTTATCAAAACGCTGTACCCAGATCACTTTTCGGTTGATTCCCACTTGCGGTGCCGCGATTCCTACTCCGCCATCCGTTGACAGCAGGGATTCTTTCATCCTTTTAACTAAAACTGCGGTATTTTTATCCAACGGATCAATTTCCGTAGAAAGACTTAGTAAAGTTTTATGCTGATGTTCATCAGTAGTCTGGTAAATCGGCAGTGCAGTATTGGTATCTCTCTGATTAATAATAAAAATCTCATCAGAAGTAAGTTTCTGTGCGTTCAAAAGACTCATTAAAAAGATGAAGAGAAATGATATTTTTTTCATATTACCGGAATATCAGACAAAAATAAAAGATGTTTTAAATTTTTCAAAGCCGATTCGTATTATTTAAAGATCATAGCAGCTTTTTAGTATCTCTGACCACAGATTTTATAGATTCTCAGATGATCGTGAATAACTTTATTGATTTTTTTAAGTTTTATTTAAATTCTAAAATTAAAACACTTCTCACTTCTCACTTCTTACATCTTACATCTTACGTTTCACTTACTACCTTCAATACGTTTTCGTCATATCCGCAGGCAATATCAGGTTAAAATCTGTTGGCACATACCCTTTTTCCGGAATTTTCAGCTCAGGATCTTCCGATTCAAAAACGGAGATTACAGCCATTTTAAGATCAGGATTCTTTTGTCTGATGTACCAATAAATTCCACCAAACTCTTTGCTGTGGTAATTTCCGTTGTAATGAATGAATGTTTTTCCGGACTGAATATTTTTAAGAATCGATTCCGCCATGGTGGCATCTTTAATGGCTTGTGCGGAGACAAAATTCATTACTTTCATTTCTTCCGCGTGGTCTCCCATCATTTTTTTCATTTCCTGATAACCTGGCGTTTCCAGAGTGACTGTTATCGGAAGCTGTGCAATATAGGTTTTATCTTTCGCCGGTAAACTGTTCAAAGATTTCAGTCCTTCCTTTGAAGTCTGGGAAGCATATCTTCTGGGAACATTGGTGGCAATGAAAGGCAGTTTTTTGGCTTTCGCAAAATCAACCAAAGGTTTATAATCTGTTGAAAAATTATTCCACAAACGGGCAGAATCTTTCAATCCTTTGGAATCGAATGTTCCGGAAAGATACTTATTAAGCTGTTCTTGATTGTCTCTTTCAAACATTTCGGCACCCAGGATCAGCTGTCCGTTTTTCTTTTGGTAAAGCGCCTCGGTAACTTTCAGCTGGAGCCAGTGATTGATAGAGTTATTATGATTTTCACCAAAGAAAACAACATCGTAATCAGCAAGTTCCTTCACCATTTTTTCGGTGCTGATTTCTTTTCCTTTTTTATTATAGAACTGATAAGCTTTAAAATTCTGGGCATTCAATGAACAGAAAAAAACAAGCAATACTATTGAGAAAATGTTTTTCATTTTATTTATTTTTTAACACAAATAATTTTCACAAATATCACAATACTTTTTGATTTTTCAGGTCCATGATAATTTAATAAAAGGATTTGGGTTATTTATGAAACATTTATGCAAATTGTTTAGATCAAAAAAGCCGCCCTGCACAAAACAAAACGGCTAAAAAAACGATCTAACTATTTATTTTTCAAGGTCTGCAACAAGATTTTTCCATTCCTGCAGTTCCGGAATTCCCGGCTTTCTTTTTCCAAAAAACTGTACGATGAAATCTCCTTCTTTGTTGAATACTTCAATAGCGGTAACCTCTCCGTCTTCCGTAGGTTTCTTCACGATCCATGCTTCAGCGATTTTTGTAACATCAAGGTGAAGGTTAAAGTCAGGATCCATCACATTGAACCATTGCTGGTGCCAAAGTGTTTTTTTCACATTCCCGGTATGAATCTGGATAATTCCTCTGTTTCCAACAAAAATCATGATTGGCAGCTGTTTTTCAGAAGCGTCTTCCAAAACGTTAACTACTTTCGAGCTGTCGATTTTTTTGGTAAAACCTTCCGGAGCCAGTCGTAATGCCTGCGTTCTGCTCACCCCGAATTTTCTGGTCATCATGAAGAAATCATGCGTATCTTTCAGGTCCGTCCAGGCTTTTTGGAAACCTTCCACATCAATTTCGGAATCCGGCTTTTCTTCCGCTTTAGGAGCTACCGCTTCGCATTCTATGATTGAATGCTGCTCCTCTGCTTTAAATTTTTCCACTATTGCATCAAAAGCAGCTTCATTACTGTCTTTGGTTAAATAGATTTTATGTAATGCCAGTCCGTCTTTTCCGAAGAACTGCAGGCTTTTTTTATCACCTTCCACCACTGCAAAAGCGAACTTCCAATGGTTAAGAAAAATTCTGAGGTCAATATCTTCGCCCACGAAAAGCTGTGCATGAGGACTGCTGAAATCACCATTCAGGTAAGTTCCTTTTCTTTCATGAACACATTCATCATTGCGGGTAAGCGCCATTACTTTCCCTAATTGCTCAGCATCCGTCAGAATATCTTTAAATTCCGGCTTTAAAACCGTTACACCTTCGCCAACATTCGTAGCCAGCAGTTCTGCTTCGCTTACGCCCAGCTCTGCAGCTGCATTGCGAATTCTCAAATGAGGATTATCCGCTTTAAGAGCTTCCCATTTTTCTTTAAGATCGTGTACTAATGTGCTCATTATTTTATTTTTTAATGGTTAAAATTGTATAATTTCTTGTTATTGTTTCTTCTGATGTTTTGCTTTTGATCTGCTCTTCCCGTTCTGAAATTTTCATTCTTTTAAAATGGCTTTTCGAGATTATTTCTTCCATTTCAGCGTTGCTGTACAATTTGAAATCAAACTGTGTGAAAGGCAGTTTTTCCATGAAATTTCGTTGTCCGAAAGTGAGTACAAAGGTTCCGTTGTCCTTCAGAACCCGGTATATTTCATTTAAATATTCAACAGGCTGCTCCCAGAAATAAACGGTGTTCACCGTAAATATCTTGGCAAAAGTTTTATCCTGAAATGGTAATTTCTTTCCCTCATACAAAACAAAATCCGCCTGACCTTCAAAATGCTTATTCAGTCTTTTTGCCTCGTTGTGCATGGTTTCGGAAATATCAATTCCGGTATATTTTATATTTGTGGCTTTATTTAAAATGCTTTTTACGTGGTCAGCATTTCCGTGCCCGATTTCAAGGATGTGTTCATCGTCTTCTATTAAAAGCGTCTGAATGCTTTCCAGTGTCATTCCGATATTGGTGGCATTCATCATCTCACCAATTTCAATTCCCTTCTTTCCCTGCGGATTGGCAAGGTTTTGTGCTAATATTTTTAAATCCTGTTTTTCCATTTTATCCAAAAATAATCATTGGCCTGCCCGTAATCGGATGATCACAGATCGTGCAGGGAAAATTGTAGGCTTCGCTGATGTTTTCTGCGGTAAAAACTTCTGCCGGTGTTCCGCAGGCCGTCACACGTCCTGATTTCATTAGTAAGATTTTATCCGCATATTGCGCCGCCAGATTCAGATCATGGAGTACAACAATGGCTGAATTCATTTTTCCCGTAAATTTTTTGATGATTTCCAATGCTTTGTACTGATGTTTTACGTCCAGATTATTCAAAGGTTCATCGAGAAAAAGAACTTTGTGAGCAATTTCATTCTGAAGCTGTGCCATGACCCTGGATAAATGCACTCTTTGTTTTTCGCCTCCTGATAACGTATTGTATTCTCTTTCTTTAAGATGGAAAATATCGGTCTCGTACATCATCGTATTCATGGCTTCATAATCTTCCTGAGCCGGTTGTGCATCGAAATACGGATAGCGCCCCATCATCACAACATCTTTCACCTCAAGCGGAATATCATTGCTGTTATGCTGTGAAAATTTTGCCTTATGTTTTGAAAGCTCATTGACTTTCCAGTCGCTGATATTTTTATCTTTAAATAAAACCTGTTGTTTTGACTTTACTTCATTCGCCAGAATACTCAACAAACTTGATTTTCCGGCTCCGTTCGGGCCTACGATGGCCAAAAATTCACCATATCCGAGGTGAACATCCACCGAATCCAGAATATGAAATTCTTTGTGTCTGTAACTGATCTGATGTGCCTTTATCATGACAGTGATTTTTTGAATTTAATTAAAATGGCAATGAAAATCGGACCTCCCATTAATGCTGTTAAAATCCCGACAGGAAGCTCCGAAGGTTCAACAATGCTCCTGCTGAATGTATCCGCCGTTAATAATAAAATACTTCCGCAGATTGCTGATAAAGGCAGGATAAAAGCATAATCTGATTTAAATAAAAGCCTTAAAATATACGGCACAATAAGTCCGACAAAACCGATGGTCCCCGAAAATGCCACACAGCTTCCGATCATTAATGCCGTAATAATGATAATCTGTTTTTTCAAGGCTTCGACGTTGATTCCCAAGTGTTGCGCATCTTTTTCACCTAGCATCATTGCATTCAGTGCTTTACCTTTAGGCAACAGAATGCTGTAGGAAATCAGAAGAACAATTCCTAAAATGATGTTCTTCGTCCAGGTCGCAGCGGCTAAACTTCCTAAATTCCAGAATGTTAAATCCCTCAATTGTTCGTCTTTTGAAATATAAATCAGGAATCCGGTGATAGAAAATCCAATGGCTGTTATGGCAACTCCGGACAACAGCATCATGACCACATTGGTTTTTCCTCCGCTTGTTGAAATTTTATACACCAACAACATTGATAATAATGAACCGGCAAAAGCGGCAATACCCACCAGCGAAAATTGTACAGCTTCAGGAAGATACTGTCTGAAATGTCCTCCTAAAACAATCGTAATTGCGGCAAGTAACGTTGCTCCCGATG
Organism: Chryseobacterium sp. PET-29; assembly: GCF_025736815.1. Taxonomy (NCBI): domain Bacteria; kingdom Pseudomonadati; phylum Bacteroidota; class Flavobacteriia; order Flavobacteriales; family Weeksellaceae; genus Chryseobacterium; species Chryseobacterium sp. PET-29. Next base: position 1,810,410 of record NZ_CP107053.1, read on the forward strand.
TCAGTCCGATTAAATCTCCTGTTGCCAGCGGATTTTTAAACAATCCCTGAAGGCTCGTTCCGGAAACGGCAAGCATACTTCCGATAAGTATGGCCATTATAATCCTGGCAGCCCTTACGTCCCAGACTACATATTGATCACTTAAAGACAAGTCCGGATCATCTTTTATAACTTTTCCCAACACTTCAAAAGCAGATTTGCCGGCGAAATCATAAACTCCGGTATTAAGTGACCATACTGCTATGATGAGAAGCAGTATGGCACTTATGGTAAGGTAAACGTATAATTTACTTTGCGTTTTCAATGAGAAGTTTGTTTAATTCCACAGCAGCCTCACCCAGCCTTGGTCCGAAACCGGAAACCAGTCCGCCATCCATCGCGATAATTTTTTTGTTTTTTCCGGCATTGGTTTGGGCAACACCCGGCATTTTAAGCGCGCCTTCATTTCCTCCGGCACCCTGCAGTCCGCTGGTGAAGAAGAATAAAACATCAGGGTTTGCTTTTACCACAGCCTCCGGTGTTAAAGGTTTAAAATCTTCAAAGTCATTAACTGCATTTTCGCCTCCTGCAATTTCAATTAAAGAAGCCATTGGTGTATTTTTTCCTGAAACCATCAGCATATTTCCTCTGGCGTAGATGAATAGTACTTTCGGCTTTTTAGCGATAGGCTGAATCTGCTTCAAATCCGCATCAATTTTATCGTTGAGCTTTTGATAATCTGTATTTCCGATGGCTTTTGCAACATCTGCAATTAGCTTTTTGGTTCCGTCTACGGTAAATTCCTGCTTAAAAATTTCAGTTTTAATTCCTGAAGATTTGATTTTACCCATCAGTTCAGGATTAATGTCTTTATCTGAAGCTAAAATCAATGTCGGAGATACGGCCATGATCGGCTCAATTGTCATTGATCGTACATGCCCTAAATCTTTCGCTGTCGCTTTAAGAGATTCCGGATAAGTACTGGTAACATCTGTTCCCACGATTTCTTTTTCGTGGCCTAAAGCTGCTACAATTTCCGTGATTCCACCATTAAGCGTTACTATTTTATTACTTGATTTCGGTGTTTCGGCTTTTGTTTCCGTTTTAGTTTCCGTTTTAGCACCTTCCTTTTTACAGGAAAATACTGCCATCAGTACAGAAGCTGCAAGGATGAATTTTTTCATAGATATACTTATTATTTGTTTATTTTAATTTGATGTAACGCAACGTCCACAAAGGATTTGTTAAAAATAATTGTGAATATTTCCGTTCGCAAAGGCGTTGCGCTCAGCTAAGCACACTGATATTAAATATTATTAATTTACAAAGGTTTATATTCGAAAGAAGGAAAACCTCTTTCGTCTTTAACTCCCTGATCGTCCGTATTGGCTTTGGTAAGTCTGGTAAATCTCAGCTTGAAATAATACCCGTTGGGATCTTTGAGAATATAAAACCGGTCCCCGTAAACTTCCAGGCCATTGGTACCTACAGGATTTCTCCAGTTGGAACCGATTACGCGCTGATCGTTGTAGATGAATTTGGAAGGATTAATATCAGAAGTTTTAAAATTATTATACGCTTCCACTCCTGAAGTTCCTGCAGGAACAATTACCTCGTAAGCGCCTGTTCCACCAACATTATTGATCGTTACAAAGTCGGCATAAATATAGCTTCCTGCTCCGGCAATCGTGTTGGTAAATACTGTGAAACACAGGTCCCACTTTTTCTTTTCAGGCTGAATGGATACTTCATTTTTATTTTTTAAGCTGATAAAATTGTAGTTATAAGCCGTATTCTTGGCTACCATTATTTCAAAATAATTGTTTCCATCTATATCAGCAGATTTTACTTTATATCCTTCTCCTGAACGAACAATCTGTACTTTTTTCCATCCGCGGCTGTCACCTCCCGTAGCTACGGAACCAATGGGTACGGAACCATTATAGATTTCTTTACCCATATTGACAAGATAAACCGCATTCTCAGAATCATTGGCTTTAATTTCTTCAATAGCAGTATATCCGGAAGGAAAATTTCCTTTAATATCATCGATATAAACCTCGTTGGCAGGATTGAAGTTGGCTACCTGAACCTGATTTTTCAAGGTGGAAACGCTAGCTTCCGTTACCTGACTGAAATCTGTAACATTAGGGATTTTAGCTGCAGCCATCATGATGGAAGAATTCAACACGACTTTAAATTCCGGTCCCGAATATAGGGCGAGATCCCAATCGGTTCTTCTGGTCAGTTTTTGCACAGGTCCTTTCGTTATCGGATCAGTTTCGCTGAGATCAATCCACACCTGATTGGGTTGTGTTGCCCCACCTACCCTTGGATCTGCAATGGCTCCTTCTATTTTGGCTACCGATACAGGATCTTCATTATCATTAATACAGGATTGAGAAATAAAGGAAGCTCCTACAAGCAAACAATAGAGTATTTTTTTCATTTTTAATGTATTTAAAAATTATAATTTAACCTCATGAAATAACTTCGTCCATAGAACAGATTCTGCAGTCCGGAAGAGGCATTGTGGGTATCCCCAGACTGAATGGTATTTTTCACACTCGTCACGTCGAAGATATTTTTGATCCCTGCGCTTATTTCAAAATGATTATTAAAGAAAGGCTGGCTTACCGTGAAATTCAACATACTGAAATCCCCGATTTCCCCTAAAATATATTGCCCCGGATCTCCCGGATCGTTTTCTTTTCCCTGGTAGGTATAGCGTCGCTGAGTTCCGGTGTATTTATAATACAGTGCAAACAATGTTTTTGACAACGGCAAAGTGTAGTTGGCGGCAAGATTTGCTTCAGCATAATAATTATAATCATCAGGTGAAGTGATGTTTCCTGTATTTAAAACCTGTGAAACGCCCATAACCGAAACTCCTGCATTCAAAGAAAGATCTCCTTTTCTTACGTTAATTCCCCCTCCGAATAAGATTGATCTGTAATCGTCTACATTCAGGAAAGTTATTTGCAGCGGGCTGTTGTTGATGATCACATCCTGTATTCTGTTTTGCACGTCCAGGTACATTCCTGATAAGCTGAAATTAAATTTCCAGTTGCTGGAGTTGGTTAAAGCATAATCCCAGAAAACGGAAGCAGAATAACCGGTTTCAGGTTTTAAATTTTCATTTCCTCTGATGTCGTGATTGTTATCTACTACAAAAGTGTATAATTCATCGTAGGTTGGAAATCGGTTGGCTGAACCAAAAACAGCACGGATGTCCGAATTTTCAGAGGTTGTAAATCTTAATGTTCCCGAGTAATTATATTGCGAACTGAACCTGTCGCTCAGGGCCAGCCTTACTCCGGGACGAAATGAAAACCAGTCATTTACTTTCCATTCAGCTGATAAGAAATTAGCATAATTGAATATAACGCGTTCAATACTTTTTCCATTGTTATTGCTTTCAAAAGTAGTTGCATCGGCAAAACCCTTCGTACGGTCTAATTCGTATCCAAGCTGGAAATTAATTTTTTCGTTATCTAAAAAATTACTGAACATTCCCCTTGAGTACAATACGTCGGATTTGTAGAATGTAATTTCAGAATCTCTGGAGATTTCCTGTCGGTTGGGAACATCATACGCATAAACCTGTGATTTTCTTTCCTGGCTTTGATAAGAGAAGTCTCCGTTATAGTTAATTCTTCCGAATTTTGTCTGAATATTAAACTGGTGAATCCAGCGGTTGGTACGATAATCTTTGTCGTTTGCGGTATATGTTCTGTTTCCTCCACCCAGAGGAAGGTCTGTGACTAAAGGATTATAATAATTAATTTCTTCCGTAAGAAAGTTCAGCTTATAAAAGAAACTTGTATTGTCTTTGTTGTAGCGGATTGTTCCGTTTGTGGTGAGCTGATCTTTCGGCTGCCAGTCGTACCCGCGCTTTCCGTCGTTATTTTCACTAAAATATTTATATCCGTTAAGCGAACCTTTATAACCCTGGAAATCATTATGATTAATATCTGCAGAAAGAGACCAGTTGTCATTAAACCTGTACCCAAGATTCAGTGACTGGATATGGCGTCCATTTCCTTTTTTGAACCAGTCGTAGTCTTTTCCCACCGTTTCTTCCTGTATGGATGCCAGCGCGGTAAACTTTTTACTATAATTTTTTTTCGTAATGATATTGATGACTCCGGCTACCGCATTATTTCCGTATTCCACGCCCATTGAACCTTTTACTACCTCAATTCTTTCGATATTGTTGACATTGATTTTGGTAAGATCTAGCAGATTTCCCATGCCTTCATCGCTTACAACCGGAATATTATCAATAAGTATCTTGGTATATTCACCGCTGAGCCCCATAATATTCGCACTGGAGTTTCCTGAACTTTTACTGGGTTCTATTAAAATATTAAGATTTTGATTAAGCACTTCGGCAACATTGGTTACCGCCATATTTTTGATCTGCTGCGCATCAATTACTTCAACTTTATAGATCGATTTGTCAATAGATTGCTGCATAAATTGCCCGGTAATAATTACCTCATCTATTGTTTTCTGCTTAAGAGAATCTTTTTCCTGTGCATTCACCCATAAAACAACGGATAAGGATAGTATGGAAAGCACTTTCTTTTTCATAGACGAAAAATTTTTGACAAATATATAATTTTATTTAGAATAGTTAAAAATAAATATTATAATTTTGTGGAATAATTCTAAATAAAAATAATGTTATGAAACTAAGACTACTTTTAGGAACTTTACTTTTTACAACAATGGCTGCACATGCGCAGGTAGCAACACTTAATGAAAACTTTGACGGCTTTACCGCAGGGAACACTACTTTCCCACAAGGCGGCTGGTCGGCCATAACGGCTTCTCCAACCCAGGAATTCCCACCGGTATCTCCCAGAATGATCGTTGCTATAGACAATAATAATTCTGCTAATAAGTTCGTACAGTCTTATGCCGGAAACAACGGTTCTGCACCGTCTTACCTCATTTCTCCTCAAATTACAGCTCCTGCAGGCGACAAAACATTATCTTTCCAGACTACTCTGGTTTCTCCGTCGCCAGGTCCGGGAACGATACAGATCGGACTGGCTTCGAATCCTGCGGATATGTCTACCTTTGTTGCCGTTGGAAATCCAATCACTGTATCAACAATCGGAGCCGTTCAGAATATCAGCCTTACCATTCCGGCTTCTTCTTCACAGTATATTGTATTCCGCTTTACCCCTTCGGCAACGCACGTGGCAGTACAGATTGATAATGTAGTATATAACACTGCTTCAAATCTTGCTGTTTCCGATCATATCAAATCTCAGGAATCTGTAAGATTTGCAGTGAATGCAGAAAATACTGTGTTACAGTTTATCACTAAAAAAGATCCGGAAAACATCAGTATTTATTCTGCATCCGGACAAAAAGTGGCGGGCGGCAAATTAGCCGGAAGATCTTTCGATATCAGTACATTGCAGGCAGGAGTATATTATATCATTATTGAAACTACAGAAGGTTCTGCAGTAAAATCCAAGTTTATAAAGAAATAAGATTAATTAGACAGCCTTACAGCGGGAGACTGATTTATGATTTCATAGATCGGTCTTTTTTTATGTTTTAAGAGTAGGCTGAAGTTCATTATTTTCTTTAAATGATTAAAATTTAAATTTAAAACACGATAAAAATCATATTTTATTTAGAACAAATAAAAATAAATAATATATTTTTGTAGAATAATTCTAAATAATAATTTACATCTGATATTATGAAAACAAAACTACTTTTCGCTTCAATGTTCGCATTAGGGGTACAGCAGACTGTTCTTTCACAGGTTGATGCCAACGGATATACTACAGTAAATATGTCTATGGGTGCCAGTTACCAGAACCGTGTATTTTTCGATCTTAGTTCCAATACTATACAATCCCAGCCTGCCAATACCTGGGATATTGCGTTTTTCAGAAATTCGAGCATGAATTTCGGGACAAGAATCAATGATGCACAAAATATAGAAGTCTATCAGGCCTCCGCTAATCCGAACGACTGGAATTCCATTACCACAAACGTTGTTTCTTCATATGGATCACCATTATATAATCTTGACAATACAACATCTATCCAGGAAGGCGCTTTTGAACAGGGAACGGCTACTTACGGCTGGGGTGAATATAATCCGGGAAATCATCATATTGAAGGAAAAGTAATTTTTATACTGAAGTATGTTTCGAGCAATACTTATTATAAATTTATGATTGACGACTATTTCGGAGGGTATACTTTTAAATATGCCAAATGGAATGCCACCACTTCCTCGTGGGATACTACGGTTTCAAAAACCATTGCCAACGGAACTGACGATGCTTATTTTAATTATTTCTCTTTTGCAACCGGAGATAAGGTGACCAATCTTGAGCCATCAAAGACTAATTGGGACTTTATGTTCACCAGGTACTGGACCGATTATCCATACATCGATCCAAATACAGGCCAGCCCGCTACCATGAAGTACAGGATGTCCGGTGTGATTCAGAATTCTAATATTAGCGTAGCGAAAGTACAGCCGGAAACACAGGCAACCACCACCACTATTCTTCCTTCATCTGCTGCATTTTCAAACAATATTACAGCAATCGGCCATTCGTGGAAACCGACGATGGGCGTATACAATGATGTGGTGTATTATATCAAACAGGGATCTGAATACTATAGAATGTATTTCACATCAAATGAAGGTTCACAGACCGGAAATATGTATTTTAAGTATAAAAATATCACTTCTGTTTTAGGGACAACCGATATTGCCGGTAAAAAAGCTTCTTTCGGAATTTATCCTAACCCGACAACGGCAGATAAACAAGTAACTATTTTATTTGATGTTAAAGAAAAGCTCAGCAACAAAGGGAATGTGGAAGTGTATGATCTATCAGGCAAAAAAGTGTATTCTGCTGAACTGACCAACCAGGAAGGTTTTTACAAACAGGATCTGAATCTTTCCCACCTATCTTCAGGACATTATCTTGTGAAGATAACGTTCGGCGGACAAACGGAAACGAAAAAGCTGATCGTGAAATAGGCAATTGTGAATATCAATTGAGAATTTTAAAATTAACGATTCACAATTCACTTTCAAAATAATACTTTCTATTTTTTCTATAATAAAAGGCTGCCCGCATAGTGGACAGCCTTTTAGATTTCACGGAATTGATTCTTATTTTTTTAAAGTGTTTTAAAACCTTTATACACTTCAGTAGAACTTTCCAGCATTTTAGATACGTCTTTTCTGAAATTGAGCAGATGATCCTGTCCGCTGTGGCGGTTCAGGTGGTCTTCGGTTTCCCATAATTCCACCATAAAGAATGTTCCTTTATTGTTTTTATCTTCTATGAGGTCATATTGAAGGCAGCCTTCTTCTTTTCGGGTTTCTCTTACCAGCGTCTGAAAAAGCTCAACAGCTTCCATTAAATAGTTTTCATTGAATTTAAAAACGGCAACAACATGTATGTTCATAGTATTTTTTTAATGATGTAAAAGTAAAATATTTTCAAATCAAAAATATTTTTTATTACCGTTATTTTTCAACACAGAGGCTTTTTATACTAAAAAACAGATTTATAAATCGTTATGGAACTCATAATGATTACGAGAAGCCCAATAACCACAAACATGCTTTTTACAGGAAGTTTCGCCGTAAGCATCGCAGAAAAAGGTGCGGTAAAGATCCCGCCGATCAAAAGTCCGAGAATGATATTCCAGTGCTGAATGCCCAATGTAAGCATAAACGTAATGGCTGCAGTAAGCGTTAAAATAAACTTGGCAACCGTAGAACTTCCCACTGCAAACCTTGGCGTGAAGGAATTTTTGATTAACGTTCCTGTTACCAAAGGTCCCCATCCTCCGCCGGCGAAAGAATCTATAAATCCTCCTGCTAAACCAAGTCTCGTAAGATTTGTTTTTCTTTTTAATTTTTTATCCTGTTTTTTCTTAAAGGCATTTGAGAAAATCCGAATTCCCAGATACAGTGTATAAAAAGAGATAACCGTTTTGGTTATTTTTGAATAATATTCGCCAAGATATGTCAATGAAACGGCACCGATCACAGCACCGATCACAGCCGGAACCGCAAGCCTTTTCACCAGATTTTTACTCACATTTTTCAGCCTTATATGACTAATGCTTCCTGCCGCAGTGGTAAAACTTTCTGCAGAGTGAATACTTGCACTTACCGCATGCGGCGGAATACCCAAAAACAACAGGGTGGTAGTACAGATTACGCCATAGCCCATTCCCATGGATCCGGCTACAATTTCAGCTAAAACCCCCACCAGCAGCATCCAGTAAAAAATATAGTTATCTTTAGCAAGGATCGTGAAAAGCTCATCCAGATATCCGAGTTCGAACATGGTGAAAACAGTAAGAGACAACACAGCGGCCGTTACAAAAAATACATTAAGCCTGAACTGAACTTTCCTGGAGATGATCATTTCTGTTTATTTTATGTTGATAAAACAAGTATGTATTTACATTACAAGATCATGACAGCGCCAACTGTAGAATTGCTTGTTTCGTCGATCAGGATGGCATTTCCTGTATTTTGGCTTTCCTCAAAACTATCGAAGACAAGAGGCGAAGCCGTTTTCAATCGGACTTTTACCACTTCATTAAGCCTGATATTTTCCGTAACCGGTATCTTTTCTAACGTATTGACGTCAATTTTATATTCAATTTCTTTTACAAGGGTCTTCAGAAGTTTACTTTTATGTTGAATAAAATACTTACTCCCCTCTGTTAATTCCTTTTTATCCAACCAGCAGACAACCGCTTCAATTTCATTTTCCGTTTTTGGAAGGCTGTCCGGTTTAACGAGGAAATCACCGCGGCTGATATCAATATCATCTTCAATGTGAATAACGGCAGGCTGTCCGGCAAAAACGGCATCAACTGGTTTTCCGCCGGTTTCAATTGCTGATATTTTTGACTTGATATTTTGCGGAAGTACCGTAACTTCATCACCCTTTTTATAGACTCCTGAAATTATTTCTCCGGCATAACCTCTATAATCATGAAGCGCATCGGTTTGTGGGCGGATCACATACTGAACCTGGAATCTTGGACTTTCAAATTCATCACTATTGTGTACCTGAACGGTTTCCAGAAACTCAAGCAGTGAAGAACCATCATACCAGCTCATATTTTCTGATTGAGTAACAATATTGTCGCCATAAAATGCTGAAATAGGAAAATAACTCACATTTTCAAGTCCTAATTTTGCAGCTACTTCTTCATATTGGTTTTTAATATCATTAAAAACTCTTTGCGAATAATCAACAAGATCCATTTTATTGATAGCAACCGCTACATTCTTGATTTTCAGCAATGAAGCAATAATAGAATGCCTTTTAGTCTGCTCGATGACCCCTTGCCTTGCATCGATAAGAATAACAATCAATTGTGAGTTTGAAGCTCCGGTAATCATATTTCTGGTGTACTGAATATGTCCGGGAGCATCGGCAATAATAAATTTTCTTTTGGGCGTCGAAAAATAGCGGTAAGCCACATCAATAGTGATTCCCTGCTCTCTTTCAGCCCGTAATCCGTCTGTCAAAATCGCAAGATCTATTCCGTTTTCATTCTTATTTTTTGATTGTTTTTCCAGTGCTTCCAGCTGGTCGACCAATATATTTTTACTGTCATAAAGAAGCCTTCCGATGAGGGTACTTTTACCGTCATCCACGCTTCCTGCAGTGATAAATCGTAATATGTCCATGTTTAGTTTATTAATAATGAGTAATAGGTAATAAGTAATTTCTGAGCTCATCAAATTACATTACCTATCATTCGTGTTAGAAATTATATTAAATTTAAAAACAAATTTGAAGCACAATTGGCATTGCTTATTAAAAATATCCGCCCTTTTTCCTGTCTTCCATGGCAGCTTCCGTCACTTTATCGTCGATTCTGGTTTCACCGCGTTCTGAAATTCTGGAAGCCGTGATTTCGTTCACAACCTCATCAAGAGTTTCCGCATAGCTTTCTACGGCTGCCGTGCAGGTCATGTCTCCTACTGTTCGGTACCTGACTTTTTTATTGACAATCATATCGTGCTCATCAATCCGGATAAAATCCGAAACGGCAATCAGCTGCCCCTCGTGTTCAATCACATCACGATCATGCGCAAAATAAATGGATGGAAGCTGAATATTTTCTCTCTTGATATAATTCCATACATCCAGTTCGGTCCAGTTGGAAATCGGGAAAACCCTCACATTCTCACCTTTACTGATTCTTCCGTTGTAAATATTCCAGAGTTCAGGACGCTGCAGTTTCGGATCCCATTGCCCGAATTCATCCCGAACAGAGAAAAAACGTTCTTTTGCTCTTGCTTTTTCTTCGTCTCTTCTTGCTCCTCCGATACATGCATCAAACCCGAATTCTTCAATGGTATCGAGTAAAGTATGGGTCTGCAGCCAGTTTCGAGAGGCAAATTTTCCTTTAGGCTCGGCTAATTTTTTAGCTTTAATGGTATCTTCCACTCTGCGTACGATCAGTTCTGCACCGATCGTTTCTGCAAGATAATCCCTGAACTGCAAAGCTTCCGGGAAATTGTGCCCTGTATCGATATGAACCAACGGAAAAGGGATTTTCATGGGTGCAAAAGCTTTCCTGGCCAGATGAACCAATGTGATGGAATCTTTTCCGCCGCTAAAAAGCAAAGCCGGTTTTTCAAACTGTGCGGCAATTTCCCGCATGATATAAATACTTTCAGCCTCCAGCTGTTCCAGGTAGTCTAGTTTATATGTATTCATTTTGAAAGTAATATTTGAATTAATGCGAATGAAGACCGCATTCTTTTTGTGAATTTTCCCACCACCAGCGTCCTGCACGCGGATTTTCTCCTTCAACAACAGCTCTCGTGCATGGCTCACAGCCGACACTGATGAATCCTTTTTTATGCAAAGGCAGCTCCTGAACCTTATTCTGTTGCAGATAAACGAGAACCTGCTGGTAATTCCAGTCAATTAGCGGATTGTATTTACAAAGTTTCCGCTCTTCATCCCATTCGATAACCGGCATATTCTCCCGGTTTTCCGACTGTTCCGAACGCAGACCTGTGATCCAGATTTCTGCATTTTCAAGAGCACGATTTAAAGGTTTAACCTTTCTTATAAAACAACATTCTTTTCTGTTTTCTACAGAATGATAAAACGCATTGATCCCTTTTTCATTCACATATTTTTCCACATCCGAAGGTTCCGGGAAATAGACTTGCGTTTTTATTTTGTACCTCGAGTTGTTTTTTGAAAGCAATTCATAGTGTTCATAAAAAAGCCTGCCTGTATCCAGTGTAAAAACCTTTATCGGAAGTTCATTTCTGAAAATAATATCGGTGATAACCTGATCTTCCTGACCAAGTGATGTTGAAAAAACAGCTGTTTCCGGAAATCGTAAAGAAATAAATTTCAATCCCTCCTCTGCTGAAAGCTGTTTGAGTGTTTCTGCATCTTCTTTTGAAATCATAATTTATTCATTTGAAGTAATGCAAATATCTAATAAAATTATTATCCCACCAAAAAAGTAGACTAATAATTCAAAAAAAAGGATCGGGTCAGTCGACAAGATCCATTAAAGTTTTTCTTTCGAGAATGTTAAGTGAAGCATCTCTCACTTCAATCAGCACATCATGCAGGCCACAGTGATCTTCCGTACAGTCTTCACATTTCTCGTAAAAATTCAGGCTTACACAGGGAAGCAGGGCAATTGGCCCGTTGACAAGGCGGATAATTTTAGCAAGCTTTACATTTTCAGGATTCTCTTTAAAAAAATAGCCTCCTCCTTTTCCTTTTTTACTATCAAGGATGCCGGCTTTTTTCAATTCGAGCAGGATATTTTCAAGAAACTTCAAAGGGATCTTCTTATGATCTGCAATTTCGGAAATAAGAATAGGCCCGTCGTTTCTTTTTTCTACAAGGTACGACAGCGCTTTAAACGCATATTGGGATTTTTTAGACAGCATTACTACAAAAATAAGAAAATAGTTTTAAATGCATTAATAACCTGATAAGTTGAAAGATCCGGATATAAACCACATGTATTTTGCAGAACTAATTAATTTTATTTGATTAGGCTAAATACTGCTGACATCCAGTTGTCACAAGGTCGGATTAATTTTGGCATATAATTAAATATTAAAAAATGAATTTATCATCAATCCGCATTATTACTGCAGAAATAGAACGATTAATCAAGTTTTATGAAGATATCACAGGATTGTCCGTTGTACGATATACTCCTGATTTTGTTGAATTACGGACATCAACAACGACATTAGCCATCGGAAGTACAAAAACATTACAGTTTTTTGGCGGTAATGATATAGCTCAACCGGGACAAAACCGCAGCATTATCATTGAATTTAAGGTAGATGATGTTGATCAAGATTATGAAAGATTATCTGCTTATCTTCAGGGAAGCATCGTACAGAAACCAACAATAATGCCTTGGGGAAATAAATCACTTTTATTTCGTGATCCTGACGGAAATCTTGTTAATTTTTTCACCCCTGTCACGCCAGAAGCAGCAGGAAGAACTGAGCGAAATTAATACTGCTCCATCAATCAATCAAAGTCCCGTAAAGAATATTTTCAGGGACTTTCACTTCTTACTTTATTCTATTAAGGTCAAAATAGCTACTTTTGCTATATGTTCAGCAAACAGGAAGCACAACAGCTAAAAAAAGAGTTTTGGACGGCCTTTGGAAAATCTTTCCCGAGAAAGTGGATTTTATACGATACCAAGATTAAGGATATGTCGTTCAAGTTTTACGCAGATAATAAAAAGGCGGAGGTCTCTCTTGATATCGAAATGAAAGATGAAGTTTTCAGGGATGCCTATTATAATAAAATATGGTCGCTGGAAGATATTCTGAAAGATTTTATCGGCGATTTTCATAAAGAAGAATTTTACACGCTGGAAAACGGAAAAGTCATCAGCAGGATCTGGATTGAAAAGCATGGCGTTTCTATTTTCAATAAAAATACATGGCAGGAAACTTTTCAGTTTTTTGTTGATAAAATGGATGCCTTTGAAAGATTTTATTATGAATATGAGGACTTTATAAAAGATGTTTAATTCTATAACAACCGATTTTTTATTTGCCAAATGGCAAATGCCACTATATTCTCTTTCCTTATCTTGCATCCATGAAAGAATTATTTGACTTTATCCTCAGATTCGGGAATCTCAACCAACAACAGATGGATTTTATTGCAGCAAAAGCAACAGAGATCAGTCTGCCCAAAGAAGAATATTTTTCTGAAGCAGGGAAAATTTCAAAACAGGTGGGATTTATCATTGACGGCATTTTACGGGTATGTTATTATAACAATAAAAGCGAGGAAATTACCAAATATTTTATCGAAGAAAATAATCTGGTGGTGGATCTTGAAAGTTTTGACAATCAGATTTGTTCAAGCTCCTATGTCCAGGCCGTAACAGACTGTAAGCTTGTTGTTTTTGAAAGAAAAGACTGGATGGAACTCCTGCAGACCATCGTAGGTTTTGATGCCATCGTTCATAAAATCATTTCCAGAGCTTTGATGCAGAAGGTGGAAAGAAGAAGCCCACTCGTGACAGAAGATGCGACTACCCGTTACCTGAAGTTTCTGGAAATCTATCCTACGGCAGTCAACAGAATTCCGCTTTCTTATGTGGCTTCTTATCTTGGGGTGACCCAGTCTTCTCTAAGCAGGATCAGGAAGAATATCACTTTGTAAATTTGTAATCTGGAAAATTAATTATTAAGGTGTTAAAGAGTTTTCTTAAACCACCCGTCAAAAATTCAAAGAATTTATGACATCCTTCTAAGTGAGGGTATGTATGCGCTTAAAACACCAAGTGTTATTTAAGTTTTATCATTTTTTCTCTTTTTGCCAAATGGCAAATGTCATCCTGTTTTATTATCGGAATTTTACATCAGTTAAAATATAAAAAATGAAAACAGTATTAATTACAGGCGCCAACAGAAGTATTGGCCTTGAAACCGCAAAACAACTTTCAGAAAAAGGACTATTTGTGTATTTAGGAAGCAGAAATCTCGCAAAAGGAGAAGAAACTGTAAAAGGATTAATAGAGCAGGGATTTCAGAATATCAAAGCAATTGAAATCGATGTTACCAATCCTGAATCAATAGCCAAAGCAAAGAACGTGGTTGAAAACGAACAGGGAAAACTGGATATTCTGATCAACAATGCAGGAATTTTGGGCGTAAATCCCCAGACCGCTGCCGAAACATCCGTTAATGACATCCGGGAAGTTTTTGATACGAATTTTTTTGGTGTAATCAATGTTACCCAGGCATTTTTAGATTTGCTTAAAAAATCAGACAGCCCAAGAATCAGCAATATTACTTCCGGATTAGGCTCACTTACTTTACATACTGATCCTGAATGGAAATATTATCACATAAAAACCGCCGCGTATGGCCCTTCCAAATCGGCTCTTAATGCATATACTATTGCCTTAGCTTATGAGCTGAGAGAACTTCCATTCAAGGTTAATGTAATTGATCCGGGTTATACAGCAACCGATTTTAATGGCCACAGCGGTCCCGGTTCTGTCGAAAGCGCAGCTTCGTTCATTATTAAACATACAATAACGGATGAAAATGGGCCGACCGGACAATATTTCAGTAATGATATTGAAGATGAAACCGGAATCAGTCCGTGGTAGATTTTCAATAATAATTAAAAGAGAGACTTGAAGCCTAAATTATATTATGGATGAAGCTGGAGGTGGAAGCCGGATTGTTTACCTTAGCTTTAACCTCATACTTTCAATTCCAAACTGTATCACTATTATAATAAAAATGCGGATTATTGAATCATTCACGATTTGGATACATCATTCGTGGATCAGGCTACTTTTAAAAACCATCTTCTTATCACCTTTGTACCATCATTTAAAACAATAAAAAATATTAAAAATGGAAACAAAAAAAGTATGGTTCGTGACCGGAGCGTCTAAAGGTCTTGGGTTTGAACTGGTGAAAAAATTATTATCTGATGGCTATAAAGTAGCTGCAACAAGCCGTACGGTAACATCTTTAACAGATGCATTCGGAGAAGTTTCCGAAACTTTTCTCCCGTTGAGTATGAATATTACGGATAACAATGATGTAAAATCTGCTTTGGATAAAACGGTAGGACATTTTGGCAATATTGATGTGATCGTTAACAATGCAGGATACGGACAATTGGGTACCCTGGAAGAATTAAGCGATGCTGAGGCAAGAGCAAATTTTGACGTTAATGTTTTCGGAACACTGAATGTGATCAGGAATGCAATGCCTTATCTCAGAGGACAAAAATCCGGGAATATTTTCAACATTTCATCTGTTGGAGGATATTACGGAGGTTTTCCGGGCTGGGGAGTTTACTGTTCCACCAAATTTGCGGTAGCCGGTTTTACAGAGGCTCTGGCCGAAGAAGCGAGAGATTTCGGAATTCACGCAACGGTTGTTTATCCTGCTTATTTCCGTACGGACTTCCTGACAAAAGATTCGGTAAAAACGCCTGAAAATTCTATTGAAGCCTATGAAGCTGCAAGAAATTCAGAGAAAGCACATTTGGATGAGATTAACGGTAATCAGCCGAATGATCCTGAAAAAGCAGCTGATGTTTTAATACAGATCAGTAAAGAGGAAAATCCACCGGTACATTTGCTGTTGGGGGTAGGAGCTCCGGAATTCCTGAACAATAAGATTGAAGCGATTACAAAAGATGCCAGAGATTGGGAAAGTTTAACCTTATCCACAGCAATTTAAAAAATCAGTATCCAACATTCAAACAAAAGCTTTATACTGAAAAGTATAAGGCTTTTTTATTCTGTTAAAACAGAGAAAGCTGGATCGGTTTTGGTGGAGAAGGCTTCTGAGCGTCACCAAAAACCGTTTTCCCGCCAAACCGCCATGAATTCTGTCTCTCTTCTTCAATCACTTCCTGAATATCAAAATCAGGGGTAAAATCCTGTTCGGTTTTTACAACAATATCGTGAAGTTTATTTAATGTTTTTAATTTATCGGAATTACCGAGCTTTGATTTTTCGATTCCTTTTCTGATGATACTGATGCTTTCATCATATACTTTAGTGGGAACAGGAAAAGGATGACCGTCTTTTCCGCCGTGGGCAAATGAAAATCTTGCCGGATCATTAAACCTTGATGGCGCCCCGTGAATTACTTCACTCACCAAAGCCAGCGACTGCATCGTTCTTGGCCCTACTCCTTCCAGCATCAGTAAATCTTCAAAATTTTGAGGCTGCTGTTCTCGGGTCATATACAACAGTGCTCCGAGACGTTTCAAGTCAACATCGGAAGCCTGTACATCATGATGCGCGGGAAGAATTAACCTTGCAAAATCGCTCATGATTTCTGCGGAATCGGTATGGGAAATTTCCAGGATGCCTTTTCTGCTTTGCGAAGCATCGGAATCAGTAAGATTTAAAATTTTACCTCTCGAAATTCCGTTAATTCCCGTGTGTGGTTCTTCTACAAATGACTTAATATTTTCAGAATGCCAGTGATATCTTCTTGCCGTACTGTCGGATTCATGCATTCCCTGCTGTACGATACTCCAGTTTCCGTTATCTGCCAGGATAAAATTATGCAGGTATAACTGATAACCATCCTGAATGGCCGTATTATCTACTTTTGCCGAAAGCTTGCTGGCTCTTACCAGTTCGTTTCCGTTCAAACCTGTTTTGTCAGCAATTTGAATCAGTTCCGAAGGAGTCTCTCGTGAAAACTTTCCTTTTCCGCCGCAGATATACAATCCGAGAGTCTGGGAATTTGGGTTGATGGAACGTTTCAGCGCTCCCATAACGGAAGTGGTAATCCCTGAAGAATGCCAGTCCATCCCCATCACAGCACCAAAACTCTGAAACCAAAACGGATCTGCGAGTCTTCTCAGCACCTCATCTTTTCCATAATCTGCGAGAATCACCTCAATAATGGAAAGGCCGAGAACAGACATGCGTTCATACAACCACGGCGGTACTTTGCCATAGTGAAGCGGTAAATCTGCTGTTCCGGAACGTTTCATGATGTAAAGGTAGGACTATTAGAATTAAATTTTGATGATTGAGCTCAATATTTTTAAGCATGAATCAGCAAGAATATTGTTGATGAATAGTACAGTATTATTGAATATTAGAGAAAAATTTGTGTTTAAATAAAACAAAAAAGCCCTGCGAAAATTCCACAAGGCAATTATTAAAATATGATCTTTAATTATTTCAATGCAGCTAAAGCGGCTTCATAATTTGGTTCGTCGGCGATTTCCGAAACCTGTTCTGTATACACTACTTTATTGTCGGCATCAGTAATGATTACGGCACGGCTCAGAAGTCCTTTCATTGGAGAATCCGTGATAGTTACTTCATAATCGTCCCCAAAGTTGCTTCTGAAGTCTGAAAGGGTTTCAACATTATTCAGGCCTTCCGCAGCGCAGAATCTTCCCAAAGCAAAAGGTAAATCTTTAGAAACATTAATAACAACAGTATCTTCCAATGCAGAAGCTTCTTCATTGAATTTTCTTGCAGATGATGCACACGTAGGCGTATCAATACTCGGGAAAATATTGAATACTTTTTTCTTTCCGCTGAAGTTTTCAAGCGTTTTCACCTGCAAACCTGAATCTACCAGTGCAAAATCCCTGATGGTGGAGCCTATTTCCGGTAATTTCCCGATCGTATGCACTTCATTTCCTTTTAAAGTAATTGTTGTTGACATAATTCTTTTTTTAGTTCCTCAAATTTAATTAAAAAACAGTGCTTTTTATCCGGTTTGAGGTTAAATTAATCTTAAAGTGGAAAATATTGGCTTATAATCATCTAAAAAATTAATTTTTACCTAAATTTGTGAGTCTTAAAAAATCAAATAATAAATAACAGTATAATGTCAGACAAATCAAAAATCTATTACACCCTTACAGATGAGGCTCCGATGTTGGCTACACACTCGTTTTTACCGATTGTAAAAGCTTTCACAAAATCAGCAAACATTGAGATTGCAGTACCGGATATTTCTTTGGCAGGAAGAATTTTAGCAAACTTCCCGGAATTTCTGAAAGAAGATCAGAAAATCGGTGATGCTTTGGCTGAACTGGGTCAATTGGCTACACAACCTGACGCTAATATTATCAAATTACCTAATATATCTGCTTCGGCACCTCAGCTTGATGCAGCAATCGCTGAACTGCAGGCTAAAGGTTTTGCAGTTCCTGATTATCCGGCTGAGCCTAAAAATGATGAAGAAAAAGCCATTAAAGCGAAGTATGCAAAAGTTCTCGGAAGTGCTGTAAATCCTGTGCTAAGGGAAGGAAATTCTGACAGACGTGCTCCTAAAGCTGTTAAAAACTATGCCAAGGCAAATCCTCACAGAATGGGCGACTGGGCTTCTGACAGCAAAACAGATGTTGCTCACATGGAAAGCGGGGACTTCTACGGAACGGAAACTTCAACCACTTTAGAAAATGCAACAAAATATAAAATTGTATTTAAAGGAAATGACGGTTCTGAAACTCAGCTGAAAGATTTCGCCAATCTTCAGGCTGGAGAAGTTATTGATTCATCCGTAATGAACCTTAAAGCCCTGAAAGCATTTGTTCAGCAGGCAATTCAAGAGGCTAAAAACAGAAATGTACTTCTTTCCGCACACCTTAAGGCTACGATGATGAAAATCTCCGATCCTATTATTTTCGGAGCTATTGTGGAAACTTTCTTTAAGGATGTATTCACTAAATATGCTGAAACATTTAAGTCTTTAGATATTAATCCTAATAACGGTCTTGCTGATCTTTTTGATAAAATTAAAGGAAATGCGCAGGAAGCTGAAATCAAGGCTGATATTGAAGCGGCTTTGGCGAACGGACCAAGAGTGGCCATGGTAAATTCTGACAAAGGAATTACCAATTTCCATGTTCCTTCCGACATTATTGTGGATGCTTCTATGGCGGCTTTGGTAAGAGGAGGCGGAAAAATGTGGAACAAAGACGGAAAAGAAGAAGATACGGTTTGTATCATTCCGGATCGTTCGTATGCCGGTTTCTATCAGTCTGTTATTGATGATATGAAAGCGCACGGAAAATTAGATCCAACGACAATGGGTTCTGTTCCGAATGTTGGTCTGATGGCTCAGAAAGCGGAAGAATATGGTTCTCACGATAAAACATTCCAGGCTTCTGCTGAAGGAACAATTGAAGTTCAGGACGAAAACGGAAACGTTCTTCTGTCTCAAAAAGTGGAAGAAGGTGATATTTTCAGAATGTGCCAAACGAAAGATGCACCTATCCAGGATTGGGTAAAATTAGCCGTAAACAGATCAAGATTATCCGATACGCCTGCTATTTTCTGGCTGGATAAAGGAAGAGCACACGACAGGGAAATCATCAAAAAAGTTGAAAAATACTTAGCGGATCATGATACCAACGGTCTTGACATCAGAATTATGGATGTAAAAGATGCGATGACCGAAACTTTAAAGAGAGCAAGAGAAGGAAAAGATACGATTTCCGTTTCAGGAAATGTATTGAGAGATTATCTTACTGACCTCTTCCCTATTCTTGAGCTTGGAACTTCTGCAAAAATGCTTTCTATCGTTCCATTAATGAACGGTGGCGGTCTTTTTGAAACGGGAGCCGGAGGTTCTGCACCAAAACACGTTGAACAGTTTGTGGAAGAAGGCTATTTAAGATGGGATTCTTTAGGTGAATTCCTTGCATTACAGGCTTCTTTAGAGCATTTAGCACAAACTCAGGGGAACACAAAATCTCAGGTTTTGGCGGATGCATTGGATGAAGCAAATGCTAAATTCTTAGCGACTGATAAATCTCCTGCCAGAAAAGTAGGACAGATCGATAACAGAGGTTCTCATTTCTATCTTGCCATGTATTGGGCTGAAGCATTAGCGAACCAAACTGCTGATACAGAACTTGCTGCTGAGTTTGCTCCGGTTGCACAGGCTATGAAAGAGAACGAAGAAGTAATCAACGCTGAGCTGATTGGTGCTCAGGGTAAACCTCAGGATATCGGAGGATACTACAAAACGGATACGTACAAAACGTATACTGCAATGAGACCAAGCACGGTTTTAAATGAAATCATTGACGGAATTTAATTTGTCAAAAATAATATAAATGAAAGCTCCTTTTTAGGGGCTTTTTTTGGCTAAGCCAATTTTGATTATAATTAACCTGTAAACGGATATGCCCGTTTATATTGATAAAAAATCATAATAAATCCTCCCGGTAATGAGAGGATTTATTGTTGATGTCGTAGAAAATTAAAAGATGCCCTACGCATGTGCCTTTCTTATTTTAATCATGCTTAAAATAAACAGTCCTAGGATCCCCAACACGAAATATCCTTCTGCAACTTCCAGCTGAACCTGTGGTTTTATAACCGCCACAATCCCGTAGCTGATGGCCGAGGTGATGATAAAAGCAACACCGCCGGTAAGACCTCCTGCAATGCCGGCAGAATTCGGGAACCTTCCGATACAGTAGGAGAAGTAATTATTAAAGATAAATCCTGCAGTAACGTGTATCAAAAATGCAAAGGCAACCAGACTGTAAATATTATTGGAAAAACACGAGGCAATAAACATCAGAACGATTAATAGCAGCTGAATAAAATTGGCATTCCGTATTTTCGGCAAAAATGCTTTATTAATGAGTGCTTTTCCTAAAAACCCTCCTGCCATCCAGGCAAATCCCAAAATCAGCGAAACGTAGCCCGCAACGACTTCGGAGTAGCCCATTTTATGCTCAATAATGAAAGACCCGCAGAGATTAAAAAACATAATCATCGAATAACTCAGTCCACACATAATCATTCCGTAAAAGAAATCTTTAGCTTTGAACATCGTATTGTATTCTTTAATGAGAAATTCCAGATGGAACGGATTTCTTTTTTTCAATGTTTCGCCTGAAAAAATAAATTCCATAATTAAAACCAACAAGCTGTAGCCTGCCAATACATAGAAGTTGGACTGCCATCCGAAATTTTTCTGTAAATATCCTCCGATAAAAGGCGCAATAATAGGACCTACCGACCAGACAATTGTCATAATGCTCAGGTAATGTTTCCGTTTCTCTCCTTCGTAGACATCGACAAAGAAAGCTCTTTTGGCAACAACAGCAAATCCCGACAACATTCCCTGCAGAACTCGCATGGCATAAATTACAAAAATATTATGGGTGGTTGCTGTAATTAGAAAAGATACTACAAACAGACCGAGGGACAGCATGGAAATTCTGTACCTTCCGAATGAATCTACAATACTTCCCGCAAAAAACTGGGTTAATCCATAACTGATTAAAAATATGGAAAGCGTCAGTTGAATATTGCTTTCCGGCTGGTGCAGCTCTGTTGCCATACTGGGCATGGACGGCAGATAAATGTCTGTTGCAAGACCCGACATCGGAATGACAGCGAATGCCAGGATCGTTGCAATAAACTTATTTTTTTCTTTAAGTGTAATCATTTTTAGACTCTATAAAACTCAGACTTTGAATTAATAAATCTGATGGTAATGTTTAGTTATTAACCAATTTCATTGCGCCTTCGCTATATCGTGCACCAACGTTTGGATATTTATTTAAAATTAAATCAATCGTCTGCAGGTCAGATGCAGAAAGTTCAATATTTGATGCTTCGATATTTTCTACTAAATATTGGATACGTTTTGTGCCCGGAATAGGAATAATGTCCTCCCCTTGATTCAGAACCCAGGCTAAAGCTATTTGCGTTCCTTTAACACCTTTGGATTGAGCAAATTCATTGATTTCTTTCGCCAGATTTCTGTTATTTTCCAGATATTCTTCCTGATAGCGAGGCAGCGATTTTCTGAAATCATCGTCCCCGAAATTTGCAGTTTCATTAATATTCGAAAAAAGCCCTCTGGCCAACGGAGAATACGGTACTAAGGTAATTCCCAGTTCTCTGATCGTTGGAAGAATTTCTTTTTCGATATCTCTTGTCAGTAAAGAATATTCAGACTGCAATGCGGTGATCGGATGAATTGTATGCGCTTTCCTGATAGATTCTGCAGATGCCTCAGACAATCCTAAATATTTTACTTTTCCCGCTTTTACCAGGTCGGCCATGGCTCCGACAGTTTCTTCAACAGGAATATTAGGGTCTATCCTGTGTGCATAATATAAGTCGATCTCATCAATTTTCAGCCGTTGAAGACTCAGATCTACAGCTTTTTTAATCCACCCCGGTGAACCGTCAAAATACGTTCCGGGAACTCTACTATGGCCGGCTTTTCCGTCTTTAAAGCGAAATCCGAATTTGGTAGCAATAAAAATTTTATCGCGGTTTGGAACCAACACTTTTGAAATCAGTTTCTCATTTTCGCCATTGGCATACATATCTGCCGTATCCCAAAAGTTTATACCTGAATCCAACGCCTTATGCAATGTATCTATGCTCTGTTGTTCGTCAGTTGGTCCATATGCTGTGCTCATTCCCATACATCCTAATCCAATGGCAGACAATCGTTCTCCTGTTTTTCCTAATGTTCTAAATTTCATGATAACTGTGATTTAAAATTTACAGTACAAAATTATAACAGCCCTACTTTGTATTCAATATAGAATTCAAACAAAGAATTATAAAAATCAAACAACAGCAGTTCTTACTGCATTGGGTGATATTCCGGTCTGCCTTTTAAAATAATTGGTAAAATAAGAAGGTTCTTCAAATCCCAAACCATAGGCTATTTCGGCAATGTTCCAATCTGTATGTTTCAGCAATGCATTGGCTTCCTGAATAATCCTTGCTGCAATCTGCTGACTGGTGGTTTTTCCGGTAATCTCCTTTACAGACCGGTTTAAAGAATTAACATGAATAGAAAGGCTTTCAGCATAATCAACAGGACTTTTTAACTTTAAAAACCTTTCCGGGCTGTCAATAGGAAACTGTCTTTCCAGTAATTCCATGAACAAAGAAGCTATTCTCTGTGAAGCATTCTGGTAAGATTCGAAATTTTCCGCGGGATGTATTTTCATGGCTTCATGGATCAGCAGATGCAAATAAGCCCTAAGCATATCATATTTATGCAGATAATCCGACTGAATTTCGGTCATCATCTTTATAAAGATGTCCGCAACAGTTTTCTGTTGTTCCTCATTAATAAAGAAAACCGGAGTTCCACCGATTTTAAAAAGGCTGGAATCCTGAAGATTTCCCAAACGGTTCCCGTCATGCACAAAATGATCGGTAAAAAGGCAGAAATATCCTTTCTGGTTATTATCTTCTGCTTCCCAGGAATAAGGAATTAAAGGATTTGAAAATAATATAGCAGGGCGATCTACGTAAATCCATTTATCCGCGTAATGCAATTTACCCTTTCCTATGATCAATGAAATTTTATAATAATCTCTTCTGCTATAAGGTGTTATTAAAGAACAATTCTCACGTGAAAATACATTGAAATGACCTACTCCCGGTGTTTTAATGCATTGCAGTCCTACACGTTTGTAAAAACCTTTTATTGTTTCGTTAAATTCCATTCATCAAAATTATAAAAATCAAACAACACTTAATATAAAAATAACAGTAATAGATAAAATAAAAATAACCGGTCTCGTGACCGGTTATTAAAAAATTGAATGTATAGTTGGATGATGAATAAGTTCTGTTTCCGTTCGTATATCATTTTTAATTTGTAATTTTAAGAGGGTAAATTTTCAAAATTATTTCATTAACACTGAAAATATAAATATCATGGAAAATATAAAATTTGAAATATCTCCCTATGAGGATGAGTTGCAGATACTGATAGACGGTAAAAAATCCGGATATATGTCTATCGAGGTTGATGGCAGACTGTTAATTGTATATTACACCAAACTTAACGAAAACCATGAAGGAAAGGGATATGCTAAAATGCTACTGGATGAACTCGTACGCTATGCAGAAGAAAAAGATCTCCTGATAGATCCTGAATGCGATTTTGTACGGCAGCAGTTTGAAAATCATCCTTCACGCTATAAAAATATCTGGCACACCTAATTATTCGAATTCCCACCATTTTTCAAAATGATGTTCTGCTGTATTAAGATCGACAGGCTGACCGATCATTGGTATTACAACAGAAAGGTTCTTACTTTCTGCCAGGCTTGTCACTTTTTTTAAAGGTTCATTCCAGGAATGCAGAGCAAGGGCAAACTTGGAAGAATGTACGGGGATAATATTTCTGGCTTTTACATCAATACTCGCCTGAATAACATCTTCCGGTAAAGCATGAATATATTTCCAGGCTTCATTATACTGTCCGTTTTCGATGATTGCGTAATCAAACGGCCCGTAAGTTTCTCCAATTTTTTTAAAATGGGTATCATAGCCGCTGTCGCCACCGAGAAATAGTTTTTTAGTAGGCGTATTCAGAACATATGAAGTCCATAAAGTAGCATTTCGCCTCATCTTACGGCCCGAAAAATGCCTGGCCGGAGTAAATATGATTTTAATCTCATTTTTCAGATCAACTTCAGTTCCCCATTCTTCTTCAATCAACTGTTGCGGTGCATAGCCCCATCGTTCAAGATGTGCTCCTACTCCCAAAGGGAGAATAACTTTCCCAACTCTGTTTTTAATCGCTTTTACCGTAGGATAATCAAGGTGATCATAATGATCGTGAGTGATGACCAGATAATCAATGGCAGGAATATCTTCAGGTTTAAAAACATCTGCCCCCGGAAATGCTTTATTGAAAAACTTAAAAGGAGAGCCGTACGAACTGAGCACAGGATCAATAAGAAAAGAAATTCCGTCGGTCTGGATATAATAAGAGGAATGCCCAAGCCATATAAAAACGTCCTGATCTTTTGGCAGACTTTTCAGGTCTGTATGTATTGAGGGAATTCTTGATAAAGGTTTGAGATGAGGATCTTTTTTGTCAAACAGAAAATTAAACATTACTTTGGGCATGGAATAACCTTCTGCCAACGCCGGAGTATAAGAAATATTCTGGAACTGCTTATTTTTATAATATCGGGAACGTTGCATTTTAAGCAACCGCTCTCCTTTTGCTTCTGAACCAAAAACCTCTTGTCCGGTAATGATAAAATACACCAAGACAAGTAAAACAGCAAGACTAATAACTATGTAAATCATTTTTTTTGATAAATGTTAATAGATGACAATATCATATATGACGGTTACAGAAAATAAAACCTTTAATTTATATGAAAAAAGTACGCCTTTTTTCTAAACATAATAACTAAAATTTTAATTTTGAAATAAAAAAAGTGCAGAAAAATTATTTCATCCTGTTATTTCTTCTGTTGATTACAGCCTGCGGATCTGTCCGGAAACACAACGAACTGCAGAAAATATCTATTCCGCCTGAAAAGCTGAAACAGGATGTGGATTTTGCTTACTCCAAGATCAAAGAAATGCACCCCCAGCTTTTCTTGTATATTTCACAGCAGGAATTTGATCATAAATTTGACAGTGTAAAAAAGACCATTAATTCACCACTTACACCGCTTCAGTTTTATTTTAAGCTGCAGCCGGTAATTTCAGATATCCGTGAAGGTCATCTTTCGCTGAGAATTCCGTCCAAAAGGATCAGTAAAAAAGAAATCAGAGACCTGGAAAATAAAAAAGGGATGTTCAGCCGCTTTGATTATTACATTCAGGGGAACCGTCTTTTTATTATCCGAAATAAAGATTCTATTGAAAATATCAAACCCGGCACAGAAATCCTGGCCATTGATCATACACCTGTCTCTTATTATATCGACAGATACAGAAGGCTCATCAGCACCGACGGATTTAACACTACCTTTAAGCCGTATTTTCTGAAAGACCTCTTTTTCAATTATTACGTGGCAGAAAAAGGCTTCCAAAATAAAGCCCTTATTGAAACGGTTTATAATGGCAAGAAAAAAAACTATCAGCTGACACGAGAATCAAAAACCGAGAGTGATTTAAAAAAAGAAAAAGAAAACAAAAAAAGAACGGATGAGAAAAAAATCAATGATTACGTTGCTTTTAATGATTCTTACAATAGAAATTTCAGGTTTCTTGGTAAAGACAGTACCATTGCTTACATTCAGGTGAAGAGTTTTTCGGGAGTATATTCAGGAAAGTTTTATAAAAATGCTTTTGAAAACATAAAGAATGCAGAATCAAAATATCTTATTATTGATATAAGAAACAATTACGGAGGTTCGCTGGAAGAAATTCACAAGTTGTATTCCTATCTTTCTCCCGAACCGTATATTTTGATCAAACCTTCCGAGGTAAACTCTGCAACAACACCATTAAAAACCAATTATTTCAGGAAAAGCAATGCTTTGCAATACACTTTCAAAACTCTCGCTTACCCTGCTTTTTTCTTTGCACAGACTTTCAGCACTTACAAAAAGGACGGGAAATTTTACTATAAAATAAAAGCTGACAAACTCTCAAAACCCGATAAAAATGTTTTTACCGGAAAAGTTTTCGTGTTGATTAACGGAGCCAGTTTTTCAGCATCATCCATTCTTACTTCTAAACTTAAAAATGATAAAAGAGCTATTCTCGTTGGCGAAGAAACCGGCGGTGCCAATGACGGAACAGTAGCCGGATTTTATTCATACCAGACTCTGCCCAATTCAAAGATAGATCTGCCGATCGGGCTTGTTTTCGTACAACCTGATATTACCCCTACGCATACAAAAAAAGGCGTTGTTCCCAACGTTCCCGTTCGGGAAACAATGGACGATATCATTAATAAAAGAGATCCTCAGCTCAACTGGATTCTTAAAGAAATTGAAAAAGAAAAAACGATAAAATAATCATATTAACTGATGATCAAAAACACATTGAAGGTATTTAAAATACTTGCTTTTATAATACTTACATGGTTTCTCGGACATTCAATCTTCATTGTTTATGATGGACTTTCTGACAATGGTACAAAAGCAGATCTTGCCGTTATATTAGGAAATAAGGTCAATGAAGACGGAACTTTGTCCAAACGACTGGAAATGCGACTGAGAACCGGAGTGCAATTATTTAAAGCAGGACGTGTAAAACAAATTCTGGTAAGTGGCGGACTGGGAAAAGAAGGCTTTTATGAAGGAGATAAAATGAAAGAGTTTCTGAAAGCCCATGATGTTCCCGATTCCGTAATTATCGTCGATAATCTCGGAAACAATACCAGAGCCAGTGTGGAGAGTACCTTAACCCTAACAAAGCGGATGTCTTTCGACAGCCTTATTGTTGTTTCCCAGTACTTTCATGTTTCCAGAACGAAAAAACTGTTCAGGGATCGGGGCTTTAAAAATGTAAGCAGTGCAAGTCCGGATTATTTCGAATGGCGGGATATATATGCCATAATAAGAGAATTTCCGGCTTATTATACACAATAAAAGGTTTCGGCGGGCTTTCAGCCCGCCGAAACTGCTAGGTAAGCTCGTTGACAAGAGATTCAATCTGCCGGATGTGTTTCCCGTATAGTCGGCTAAACCACCATTTACCGATAAAAAACAGCAAAGGCATCACGATAAGAATACTGCCGATAAGAATGCCGGCGATTTTCAGATGGGAAAGGGGCACCGGCCTTGGAATAAACTCAAGGACAATAATAATTTCGCACACTAAAAACGGGACAAAACAAAGATAGAAAGAAAGATAATACTGCTTATTGAGATCAAACTGGTGAAGCAGGTCTTTCAGGCTGTCGTAGGTCTTCATCATCGGGCTGCTCATATTGTTATACAGTTTAAAAAACTGACTGAAAAAAAAGAAAGTCACGAAAACCATCGAAGCAATAAGAATGGTAATATAAAATTTAAACTTAAAAGGGCCGGAAGATAAAGCGATCACAGTGAACGCAAAAATAAAAATCCCTATCGTAGACCAGAATTCCATGCGCATATTGCTTCGGATTTTTTCAAGAGGAAGATTAATTTTATTCTTCTGCTCCATGCTGATTCCCGGTGTTCCGTCAAAAGAATCGTCCTGATTCCATGTATTTTTTAATTCATCTATATTCATGACATTTGATTTTACTATTGTGATTTATTAGAGTTTAAAATATCTTTAAGTTTGTTTTTAGCACGGTTCATCTTTACCCGCACATTTCCTTCAGAGATTCCCATCTGTTCGGCAATTTCTTTTCCTGAAAAATCTTCTAGATAATAGAAAATAAAGGCTTTGTCGATAGAATTCAGCTGGTTGATGGCTTTGTACATATCACTCAGCTTTTCTTCTTTTTCATTATTAAATTCTTCATGGGCAATTTTATATTCGGTGTAAGATCCGCCGCTGATAAAACTTCTTTTTTTCTCATTCTTAAGAAAAATAATGGCGGTATTAAGAGCGATACGATACAGCCAGGTAGAAAATTCACTCTGTCCTCTAAAATTAGGATATGCCTTCCAGACCTGATAGGTAATTTCCTGAAAAAGATCGTCCCGGTCGTCCTTATCGTCCATGTACATTTTAGAAATCTTGAAAATGATTCCTTTATGTTTTTCAATTTTATCTAAAAAATCCTGTTCTGTTGAGGCCATAATTTCTTACTCTCTGTGAGGTTAGTTATCTTCCTTAAAAAATGTTACAATAAATACCATTTTTTTAATAATTCCGGGTAAAAAATGACTAACCTGAGTTTAACTAATTTATACAAATGATGCAAAAATTTAAATTATTATTTAAAAAAAAGAATTTTTCACAACTAAATAGATCAGTTCTGTTCAATTAATAAAACTGACAATAAAAGTATTATTTGATTTTATGGCTTAATATTTGTGATTCCTGAGTAACACCAAAAAATATAAATATGCCTTTTATTACAAAACAGGACGATCAAAACGTCCAGCTTTATTATGAAGATTTGGGATCCGGACAGCCCATCATTTTGATTCACGGATGGCCGCTGAGCGGAAAATCATGGGAAATGCAGATTCCTGTTCTTCTCAATCTAGGATACCGCGTTATTTCTTATGATAGAAAAGGTTTTGGGAAATCATCCCCAAGCCTTGATGGCTATGATTACGACGGATTGGCAAAAGATCTCCATGAAATTATCACACAGCTCGAACTTAAAAATGTGATCCTTTTCGGATTCTCAATGGGTGGCGGCGAAGTAGTGCGTTACCTTACCAATTACGGAACCGAAAACATCGATAAAGTAGCATTAATTTCATCCATCATTCCGCTGGTAAAAAAGAAAGATGATAATCCGGATGGTGTGCCGCAGGAAAAACTGGATGAGATTATGAATGCTTTAAAAACAGATCGCATTACGTTCCTGGAATCATTCCACAAAGATTTTTACAATGTCGGACTCCTCTCAAAAACAGTCAGCCAAAAACAGCTAGACTATGATTGGGCCATTGCTTCATTCGCCAATCCTATCGCGACGATCAAATGTGCAGAAAGCTGGGCCAATACGGATTTCCGTCCCGAATTGAAAAACGTAACGGTAAAAACACTCATCGTACATGGAGATTCAGACAATATCGTTCCTATTGACACTGCAGGAAAACAGGCTGCTCAGGGAATTATCAACAACGATTTCATGATCATAGAAGGAGCGCCGCATGGTCTTAATGTAACCCACGCGGAAGAACTGAACGGTATTATCAGCAGATTCCTTACGTCACAATAACAATTCTCTTCAATATATGTTTTGATTTCATTTAATCAAAATTCGCAGCACCAAAGGTGCTGCGAATTTATTTTATATTATAAACTACATAATTTTTCAGCAATTCCCCTCCTTTGGAGGGTTGGCGGAAATTCAAAGAATTTACGACGGGGTGATTTAAAACGCTCTTCACAATTATTCACCATATCATTAAAACAAGCATTCATTGCTTCAACAAATCCCTCCTTGTGTCATCCGGTAAGAATTTAAACCAATTAATAAAATGCACAATAAATCAGTGTTGAGATGCTTTAACTCCGTCGAACCTAAAGGTTTCAGCATGACAAGCTAATGAATAGAAAAGATTCTTCACGCCGCTCCACTCTGCTCAGAATGACAATAGCCCATCCTTTATTTACAATCTAAAAAATATAATCCGTACTCAGGAAATTAGAATCATGATCCCGTACAATTGTATTCAGAAGGTTTTTATTAGATTCCGTTACTTTCGCGGCCACCAAAGAGCGGATTGAGAATGAACGCAATGCATCAAAAACCGAAAGCGTACCTTCAGCACTGTCTTTTCTTCCCGTGAAAGGAAAAACATCCGGACCACGCTGTGCCTGACAATTGATATTCACCCGGCTTACGAGATTAACAAACGGATCAATCAGTTTCGATACTTCCATTGGGTCTTCACTGAAAATGCTTACCTGCATCCCGTGATCCGCATTCACCTGGTAATCGATCGGTTCATCAATGCTCTCAAAAGGAACCACCGGAATTACCGGACCAAACTGTTCTTCATGGTAAAGCTTCATATCGCTGTTAACAGGATAAACAACGGCCGGAAAAAAGAAAGATTCTTCACCGAAACCACCGTTTTCATTGAGAACTTTTGCTCCTTTCGACTTCGCATCTTCAATACATTCTTTCAGATAAGGTGGTTTATTCACTTCAGGGAGCGGTGTTATTTTAACATCTTTTTCCCACGGCAGCCCCGGTTTCATGGCAGCAACAGCAGCCGTAAGCTTTTGGGTAAATTCTTCAGCAACATCTTTCTGCACAAAGATCAGCTTAAGAGCTGTACAACGCTGACCGTTAAAAGATAACGACCCCAGGATACATTCGCTTACCGCAACATCCAGATTTGCATTTTTAGTAACAATGGCAGCATTTTTTGCATCCAGGCTCAAAATAGCACGTAAACGATTAACCTTTGGATGAAGCTTTTTCAGACCATTGGCTACTTTACTGGAACCGATAAAAGCCAGTACATTTACCTTTCCGCTTTCCATGATCGGGGTAATGATCTCAGCACCTTTTCCATACAGCGTATTGACCGTTCCTTTAGGAAATGCTTCCTTAAATGCTTTTAACAGCGGATAATGTGCCAGAACACCATGTTTGGGAAGTTTAAACAAAATCGTATTTCCCATAATCAGTGCAGGAATAAGTGTGGTAAATATTTCATTTAAAGGATAATTGAACGGTCCCATGCTTAACACTACGCCGAGAGGAGCTCTTCTGATCTGTGCAATTGTACCTTCTTCCTGCTGGAAACGGGACGACTCGCGGTCAAGATCTTTCAGCGCATCAATAGTCTGGTTGATATAATCTACCGTTCTGTCAAACTCTTTTGTAGAATCGGCCAGTGTTTTTCCGATCTCCCACATCAGCAGCCTGATGATCAGATCACGTTGCTGGATCATAAGGTATACAAACTTTTGCATACATTTAATTCTCCCTTCCACAGACATCGTTGGCCACTCTCCCAGCCCGTTGTTGTAGGCTTTTACGCAGGCATCCAGCACTTCCATTGCTTCTTTCGGTCCGATATTGGGAACGCTTCCCAACAGCTTTCGCTGCAGTCCGTTTTCCGTAGGAATGCAGACCGGCGAATAGATTTCCTGTACATCTCCGCTCCACACCACCAGTTCTCCATTCAGGAGATATTCGCGCTGATGGATTTCGGGAACTTTATATTCTTCCGGAATTTCGTTGTAGGATTTGAATATTTCGTGAAATGAAGGAGTGTTTGATGATTCCATAGATCTTTTTTATTGTATTATTATTTAGTGATATTATTTGAATAGAATAAAGGTAGACCTAAAAATTGATTTTAAAAAGAGCGAATTAATAGATTTGCTCTATTTGAAATAAATGTCATTCTGACGAAGGAAGAATCTAATCACCACGATAAATACTCAATCATCCGTGCAAATCCGAGAAATCTGCGGTTAAAAAAGATTCTTCAACACCGCTTCGCTCTGTTCAGAATGACAACAACCAACAAAAACAATTATTTTATTGTTTTAAAATCATTGTTTTACCTTCGTGGTCACAACAATAGCTCCGTTCTTCGCTTTCCTGCCATAAGCCGCAATTGCTTCTTCTCCTCTCACGACCCGGATGTTCTCAATCATCTTCGGATCAATATTTCTGAATTTCTTTTCGTTCATTCTTTTCCCATCAACCACATACAGCGGAAGATTAGTTCTGATGCTTACCGTTTGTAGCCCTCCTACCACCATATTCACGCGTTTAACGGAATCCTTTATGACCACCGACTCTACATTTCCTTTCGTTGTCTCTTTCAGTATACTGTCTTTCTTAGGTTCGCATTGCTGGGCTTTAACAGCCGTAAATCCTCCGGCGGTCAGGATAAAGCCCACCGCAAACTTTGCAAACAGTGTGTTGATATAGGAAAACTGCAGGTCGCGGTTGAGCTGTGACGTTTTAAAACGGCCGCAGATATCTTCAGAATTTTGCGAAAAGGCATCAACAATTCCTTCATCCGGAACGGCGGTAAAATCTTTTACGGTTTTTACACATACAGAGCAGAATCTTCCCTGTTCAGCGGGAGCCATCTGATCCCAGTTTTCATGACATGGTGTCGGTATCGTTAATTTCATAGCAGATCTTTTTTTATAAAGATGCAGTATCCATTAAAAAGGTTGGAAATGGTAACATTTATTCCCATAATTCTTCCGTACAAATCATAAAAAAACTCAGCGGGGTGCTGAGTTAATTCCATTATTCGTTCTTAGGCTGATCGTTTTCTTTGTCTTTTTCGGATGAAGAATTTTTGGCCGCTTTTACCAGTTCGTTCACATCGCTGTAGAAGAGCTCCCATCCCGATACTTCCTTCATGCCCGTGAGCAAATTGAAATACGATTTCAGATTTTTCTCAAGATCCTTACGGATGGCCGATGCGCTGGACATCTGCCGGAGATCTGCATTCGCTTCCGCCTGATCGGCAAAGATCAGTTCAAAAGCGTCATGCTTGGTTTTCATCTCGTTTAATGCTGCATCCAGGGAAAGTGCGGTGACTTTCTTTTTGTTTTCAGGACGTTCCAGCTCCTCAATCAGCTTTTTCATCTGGGCGGTCTGGGATGAATAACTCAGCCGGTCCAGATCCAGTCCGAACTGCTTGAATACCTGGTACAGATCTTCGGCCAGCTGATAATTAACCGCCGTGGAAAGCTTGCGGTAACCGTTCAGAAATGCTTTGAGGTTTTTGTACGCAAGATCCCGTTCATAATCGGCGGTAGCAACATCTGTTCCTTTTCCGCTGTAGATCTGCTTGGTATACACCTCATCGTACGCTGCATAAGAAGTCTGTATCGCTGATACAAGAGGATGGTTGGAAATAACAGGGTATTTTCCCGATTGGGCATTCGAAATAATTCGCTGGGCAAGAGTAGCCAGATCTTTGGTACTCAATTTAGTAAGAGCAATTTTCATTTGTGTTAATTTTTAGATCACTGTTCCAAATATATAAAAAAGTTGTTAGGTTACAAACAACTTGTTGGAAACCTCCGGAGTCCTCCAGAAGTTCCCCGCACTTTGCGCAAGACCAAAGAAGTCCTCCGGAGGTTTCCCGCAACTTGCAGGAGACCTCCGGAGATGTACGGAAGAGTCCCGCAGACTGTTGGAGACTTCCGGAGGTGTACGGAGGTTTGCTTCAGGGTTGTTTTAAATTACGTAGAAATACGGAATGGAATGTGGTGGTGGTTTTTTATTTTTAACGGCTATTTGTTTGATAAATAAACAAGAAATTATGCTGCTACGGGAAACCGTAATGATAACATAACAAAGTTTTATACATTTGATTATAAACTTGTTAAACCAAAATGAATTAAAAGAATTTTTATGAATGATTTTTTAAATAAACTTTCCTCATATAACCTTTTTAATAATCTACTTCCTGGAATTTTGTTTGTAGTTTTATTAAATTCCTTTACTGAATATCAAATAAAACAAGATAATATTCTACTCTCGGCATTTTTGTATTATTTCATAGGTCTAACAATAAGTAGGATATCGTCTGTTATTGTTGAACCATTACTAAAAAGTATAAAATTTGTAAAATTTAGGGACTACAAAAAATTTGTTGATGCATATAGGAAAGAAAATAAATTAGAAATTCTTGTTGAAACTAACAATAAGTTTCGAGCTATATTTACTCTTATTATATTAATTATTAGCTCAAAGCTATTTTATTTCTTTGATTTAGAGTACTTAAACCTAAATACTAATATTCAAAAATATCTACTATTAATTTTTATTGCAATGATTTATTTATTTGCATATAGAAAACAAACAAATTATATAGTAAAAAGAATTGATGCTAATACTTAAAAATATGGATTTTGTTATAGATTTTTTATACGTCGGTGACGGAGATGGAATAATAATATGGGGAAGAAACCCAGAGAGATCTGATTTTGTTTTCTTTTTAGATGGAGGAAGTACAGAATTTGGGTCTAAAGCTGTAGAACATTATAGAAAATGGATAAAGCCACACTTATATGTTAACAGAACAATCGGATTTATAAATAGTCATCCTCACGCCGACCACATAAACGGTTTGATCGAAATCGTAAAAGAAATAGGAAACGAGATAACTTGGGGAATATATAATGATCCTGTAAAATTTATATCAGATGAATTAAGGCATAATATTAAACAGTCCGCATTAAGGAAAGAAGATGCGGACATTGAACATTTATATAAATCATTTCAAAAAATACAAGAATTAAACGAATTATGCGAGCAGCATAATATTAAAAAAATAGAAGCTTTATCCGATTCATTCAATTATGATGAAATCAAAATTATATCACCTTCACGAAATTTTTATACCGAAAAAGTTCAATTATTTACAAATATTGATTTTCTTAAAAGAGTTAATTACCAAAAATCATTTAGTCAAATCAATGAATTTCTTGAATTATCGAAGCCTTGTGATATCGTTGATGAAAAAAATGATACTTCACCAGAAAATCTTTCAGCGACAGTAATCCAACTTACTGATAGTAAAGGTCGAAATTATATACTTACAAGTGATGCAGGTGTTGAATCATTTGATGATATGGAAAAAAATGGTTTTCAATGTGAAAATCTAAATATTGTTCAGTTACCACATCATGGCAGTAGAAGAAATATCAGCACTGATTGGATAGCTAAGTTTTCGCCAAATATGTTTATAATATCAGCAGAAGGAAATGAAAAACATCCAAGAAAAGCAGTTATTAGTTGTATTAAAAAAAATGTTCCTAACTGTAATATTTTTAGTACTCATAAAAATAAAGAAACTTTATCATATACAACTAATAAA
Source organism: Chryseobacterium sp. PET-29 (assembly GCF_025736815.1). Lineage (NCBI taxonomy): Bacteria > Pseudomonadati > Bacteroidota > Flavobacteriia > Flavobacteriales > Weeksellaceae > Chryseobacterium > Chryseobacterium sp. PET-29. The sequence goes on from NZ_CP107053.1 coordinate 1,845,617, forward strand.
GCTATCTTTCCACAGAGAGGTTGGGGAAGCGCTGAACCACTATAATCGATATTACCAAAATTCATACTATATATAGATTTATCCAAATATAAGCCCATAATGCTCATCTAATAAATTGACTTTTAAATCATAGAAAACTCTATTTTGTATACATTTGAAGTTTTTATAGTGCATATAATAAATCTCATCAAAATAATATTTATGGAATATAATATCAAATTTGATTATGAAAAAGTTGTTTATAATTCAATCAGTAAAATTAAAAGCTTTCAGTCTGAAAAAGTATTTAAAATAATTAATGATGCTAAAAATATCGAAGTTTTTTGTACAGTTGAAAAAATAATGGTGATGACTTTTTTAAATGTAAAATATTTTTAGATAGTCCTATCTTTGATATACAAGAATTAAAAGAAATTTTATTTGATAATAATCAATCCTTAGTTTTACTCAAACTAGCACAAATATTTACAATAGATTATGATTCAATTATTGCTGCTAAAAGCTCATTTAATGTACCACAAATCTTTACAATTCATCTAAAAAAATTTCATTCTGGATCAATAGAAGATTTTGATAATAAGCTTCACCGATTAATAATACCAATACAAAAAGATCTTGATTTTGATGTATTTTCTAGAAAACGTGCAAAAGTTGAATCTGTTATTTCTTCAAATTTAATTGAAGCAAAAATTGATGAAAATGAATATCATATATATACACATTCTGATAGTGATAAAAATGAATCTTTTTTTATTATCGAGGGACAGCAGAAACAGCCTTTTTCTAATTTTAGAAAATCTTGTGAAGCAATAATTAATGCATATGCATTTACAGCAGGACCTCTTATTCAGCATGAAAATTTTTATCAAAGTTCTGATGATTTTGAATTCAAGGAAATTGAAAATATTTTCTTCGAAAAAAAACATTCCAATCTTTTAGTCAAAAGACCTGTTATTAATCCTTTAGATTTCAAAAGATATATACAGGAATTAGGAGACAGTAATATGGAACAATATGAAAAATTTTCTAATCCTTTTTCTTACGACATATTTTCTAATTTATGTACTTCAATTAAAAACAATAATGTATTTTCCAGATGCTGTAAATTAATTATAGAAGCTAATAATACAAAACAATATTTATTAAAAGCTGGAATTTTATCAATTGCACTAGAAACGATAACAACACTAGTTTATGAAGACAATAAAGAAAAAATTAAACCAATTTCGGACAAACAAATTGCTAAAAACCTAAGACAGAGTTTACTAAATGAGCTTTGTAAATACAAAGAAGATATTTCTGAAGAAGCTACTAAAATCCTTACATCAAAAATTAATGAAATTAATAGCCCAACAAATTCAAAAAAATTAGCATTTCCATTCGAATATTATGGTATAACTTTGAATGAGGTTGAAAAAGAAATCTTAAATCATAGAAATAAATTCCTACATGGAACTTCCCCATTTGAGGAAAATTTACTTGAACAGAAAGAAACTGAACTAATTATTATTGTAAGCCATTTACTTTTTATGGTTAACACTCTAATTTTAAAATATATTAATTATACTGGACATATAACACACTACCCTTCAATAGTTGAATATAAGTTTAATCTCCCAATATCAGATAAATTTTATAGAATAATTTAAAACAAAAACCTGCTTTTGGCAGGTTTTTCCATTAATAACACTGTGAAATTTTTATATTTGAACAATAATCTTGAAGGATAAGCAACATGGCCAACAGAATACAAAAAATTGAAAATAATGTGCAGGACATCCATTCTGTCGCCTGGAAAAAACTTTGCGAATATATTGATAAAGTTGCCCAAGAAGAAAGAGAAGAGTTTTCGCCGTTAGAGGAACTTGGACAGGAATTGTTCTCTCAAATTTATACCCTTCCTGAAACTATTTCAAAACTGAAAAAAGTAAAAAAAGTTTGGCTGTATGGAAGTAATTTAAAACGTATTCCGCCGGAAATCGGGCAAATGGAATCGTTGGAATATTTCGACCCTTATACTTCTTATCAATTACATTGGTTTCCTTATGAAATCACCCGCTGCAAAAACCTAAAAGACAGCAGAGTTAGTACAAGAGCATTGTATGGCAATTACAAAAACAGAATGGTTTTTCCGGATCTCAGTAATAATCCTATACGTTATTCGGGTGATACCGTACAATGCAGCATTTGTAGCAAAGCGATGAGCTATGAAGAAACCAATCAGGTATGGATTTCACTAACAGTAGGAACCGATGTATTGCCGTTATTAGCAAATGTATGTTCAACCCAATGCCGGGAAAGATTGCCCCAACCGCCGGAGGGTTATATTCAATTTCCACACAAAGGAGGTTCAGCAGTAAAGCAGCTGCCGGATGAAGATGAAATGTTTGAATTGGAAATGATAAAACAGGACAGAGAAAGTAACATCCCAACAGAATCCGTTACAGAAGATGATAAAGCCTCCGGAAACGAAGTGCCGGTACTGCTAAAGCTGATTAGGAAATTGTGGGAGAAATAAAACAAAACCTGCCAACAGCAGATTTTCTTATTTTTAAACTTTGTCAAAGATCGTAACTTTGACAAAGCGGGGTTATCATAAGAAAGTCGCTCCGTCAGTTCGAGTGTTTTTCGAAGCGTAGCGGAGAAAAATGTATCGAGAGCCAGTGAATGAAAAGACTTTAGCAGTAGCTTCTCGATACGCTTTTGCAAAGCTACTCGAAGTGACGGAACGCTTATTTAACATTAATTTTCTATAACTTCTATATTGTAACATAAAAAAGCGAGCATCACTAATGCATGCTTGAAGTCAGGGTCTGCAATCTCCATGTGATATTTCCGGGTAAAAAACAGATTTTTGAATTTCACAGACATCAGCAGCCTGTCATCCCGCTGATTCAGCAAATGGGTAGAAGTATGCCACCACCCTTCTGTTTTAAAGTCATAAATTTCAGTATGTGAATCACCGTAATAGAACATCCTGTTTTTTGAATGATCGATCATTACCCTCACCTTTCCGCTATCATCAAGGAATTTCACCGGATTTCCAAACAAACCGGAGTACTTCACTTGATAAAGCTGATGGTTTATTTTTACTCGTATATTCTTTCTTATCAGATAATCGAAAAGAACTTCACCAACAAGAACTTGATGGTCATCAAACAGCTGATACGAAGTTTTTGTTCTGTTAATTGTATATATTTTCATGTAATAAATACCACTGCTTCAATTTACATTTCCGTCAGTTTGGGTTTATGATGTAATCCTATGTATTGAGAACTTCACCGACTTCTCGATACGCTTTTGCAAAGCTACTCGAAGTGACGACTTTCCCTGCAAAGAAATAACGGCTTCCGTCAGTTCGAGTGTTTTTCGCAGCGCAGCGCAGAAAAATGTATCGAGAACGCATCATCAACCTCTCGATACGCTTTGCAAAGCTACTCGAAGTGACGACTTTCCCTGCAAAGAAATAACGGCTTCCGTCAGTTCGAGTGTTTTTCGAAGCGTAGCGGAGAAAAAATGTATCGAGAACCAGTGAATGAAAAGACTTTAGCAGTAGCTTCTCGATACGATTTCTTCAAAATCTACTCGAAGTGACGACTTTCCCTGCAAAGAAATAACAGCTTCCGTCAGTTCGAGTGTTTTCGCAGCGCAGCGCAGAAAATGTATCGAGAACGTATCACCGACTTCTCGATATGCTTTTGCAAAGCTACTCGAAGTGACGGGATTTTTACCATCTAAAAAGATTTTTATCCTAAAACCCTATATTACCTAAATCTGATTTTTAAGAATCGTTTGTGATCAGGCAACCATTCAACCCTTTTTTCGTCTTGTATATAGAACGTACCATTTTTAAAGATGTGCAACCTTTAACAATAATACGGTCATAGCCTATGTAACAGTAAATTATATGCGTATGAAAAAAGTGATTTATATTTTGGGATTTCTATCAACCTGTAATCTGTTCTTTGCGCAAAAAGATCATATTGCCTTTTTTGCAGGATTAGAATTACAACCTGCCTTTAAAAAATACCTGCCAGCTTTTCAAATGAATGGAAGGATATATGTGAATGACCGTATTTCGTTGGGTGGCGAACTGGCGTATACCCAACAGAATCATTCGGAAGATTTTGGATATCAGGCCAACAGAACCAGATCTTATCATACTACCTTCAACGTCCTTGCCCAAAATGATCTGATCAAAAAAGAAAATTTCTCTTTAAGCGTTTATATTTCTACGGGGATTTATTTTCTAAGCCTGGTAAATCCTGATGAAACATATACGGAAATGTCTTACAATCAAATCAAGGGAGTATGGTTTGTGAATGAATATGAAGTACCACGAAAATTAAGCCGCAATTTGTTTTATAATATACAGCCGGGACTGGATCTTTCTTACAAACTGGGAAATATCACCAAAGAAAAGGTCGGGGTCTATCTTACGTCTAGGATCGGTTATCAGTTTGTAATGGGAAACGGGAGTTTTATCAACGGAACTCAACTGACCAAGCCTGTTTTTTCTTTGGGAATAACGTTTAACGGACCCAAATAGAACGATAGATTAAAAACGGAAAACCTGCTCAAAAGCAGGTTTTTTTTTATATTCCAGTATCAATTATCCTGTTGCAGTCGGATGTATCAAGAGCCTGTCACCCAACTTCTCGATACGCTTTTTCCAAAAGCTACTCGAAGTGACGACTGTCTCTGCAAAGAAGTAACGGCTTCCGTCAGTTCGAGTGTTTTTCGCAGCGCAGAAAAATGTATCGAGAACCACTGATTGAAGACTTTTAGCTTTAACTTCTCGATACGCTTTTGCAAAGCTACTTGATGGGACGACTTTCTTGTTATAGATAAAAACCTGCCTTACAGCAGGTTTTATTATTGTCCGTGATTGCGAGCAAAGCAAAGCAATCCGTTCAAATAATTTTCAACCATTCAACAGATTGCTTCGTCGTTCCTCCTCGCAATGACGTTAGAATAAACTTTCATCCACAAAATTAGGAAGCGTTATTTTGAGTTTCGGTTCTGCTTCCATCGCTCTTTTGATCGCGAAAACGGCCCCTTCATTTCGGGCCCAGCTTCTGCGGGAAATTCCGTTATTAACATCCCAGAACAGCATGGATTTTAATCTTCGGTCGGCATCCTCGCTTCCGTCCAACAGCATTCCGAAACCTCCGTTGATCACTTCGCCCCATCCTACTCCGCCTCCATTGTGAATAGAAACCCAGGTTGCCCCGCGGAAACTGTCACCAATCACATTGTGGATCGCCATATCTGCAGTAAATCTTGATCCGTCATAAATATTGGAAGTCTCCCGATACGGTGAATCCGTTCCCGAAACATCATGGTGATCTCTTCCCAACACTACCGGTCCGATCTCCCCATTGCGAATAGCTTTGTTGAATGCTTCCGCAATCTTCATTCTGCCTTCCGCATCGGCATACAGAATCCTTGCCTGTGATCCCACGACCAGTTTGTTTTCCTGTGCCCCTTTGATCCACTGAATATTATCTTTCATCTGCTGCTGGATTTCCTCCGGAGAATTCTGCTGGATTTCCTCTAAAACGGCGCAGGCAATATCATCCGTTTTCTGAAGATCTTCCGGTTTTCCGCTGGTACAAACCCAACGGAACGGTCCGAAACCGTAATCGAAACACATCGGTCCCATAATATCCTGAACATAAGAAGGGAATTTAAATTCTCTTCCGAGTGTAGGATTTTCTGCCATTACATCGGCTCCTGCTCTGGAAGCTTCCAGTAAGAAAGCATTTCCATAGTCGAAGAAATAGGTTCCTTTGGCGGTATGTTTATTGATCGCTTCTGCGTGTCGTCTCAACGTTTCCTGTACTTTCTCTTTAAATAATTCGGGATTTTCAGCCATCATTTTATTGGATTCTTCAAAGCTCTGCCCCGCAGGATAATAGCCTCCCGCCCACGGATTGTGAAGCGAAGTCTGGTCTGAACCGATATCAATTCTTATATTTTCCTGATCAAATTTTTCCCAAACCTCAACAATATTTCCCAGGTAAGCCAGGGAAACGGTTTCTTTGTTTTCCTGCGCTTTCCTTACTCTGACCACAAGTTCATCCAGGTTTTCATGAATTTCGTTTACCCATTTCTGATCGTGGCGGATTTTAGTGATCTTCGGATTTACTTCCGCGCACACTGTAACACAGCCTGCGATATTTCCTGCTTTCGGCTGTGCACCGCTCATTCCTCCCAATCCTGAGGTTACGAACAGTCCGCCTTTTGGTTGTTTATTAATTTTTCTGAATGCATTCAGTACCGTGATCGTTGTTCCGTGAACAATTCCCTGCGGCCCGATGTACATATAACTTCCCGCTGTCATCTGTCCGTACTGCGTAACGCCTAATGCATTAAACTTTTCCCAATCGTCCGGTTTGGAATAATTCGGGATCATCATTCCGTTGGTTACGACCACTCTCGGTGCATCCTTATGCGAAGGAAACAATCCCATCGGATGCCCGGAATACATGACCAGAGTCTGCTCATCCGTCATTTCGGACAGGTATTTCATCGTTAAAAGATACTGCGCCCAGTTTGAGAAAACCGCTCCGTTTCCGCCATAGGTAATCAGTTCGTGCGGATGCTGCGCCACTGCATAATCCAGGTTGTTCTGAATCATCAGCATGATTGCTTTTGCCTGCTCCGATTTACCGGGATATTCTGAAATTGGCCTTGCCTTCATCTCATAATCCGGACGGAACCGGTACATATAGATTCTTCCATATTTTTCGAGCTCTTCCCTGAATTCAGGCAATAATTCTGCATGAAACTGAGGCTCGAAGTATCGCAAAGCATTCTTCAGGGCAAGTTTTTTTTCTTCTTCCCCTAAAATCTCTTTCCGTTTCGGAGCATGGTTGATATTGGTTTCGTAAGGTTTCGGCTGTGGCAGTTGGCTCGGGATGCCTTGCTGTATCTGTTGTTGAAAAATCATTTTAATTTTTTATTATTTTACCAAATTGAATATATAAATTATATTGTGATAACCTTTTTATCAATTCATTACTTATTACAGGCAGTGGAATAAAATCCTTAACCAAATCATTTTCAGGAATTCCGATTGACAAGAGACCTTGATTTTCGCTTAATAATTTCTGAAAGTTAATTTTGTCAGAATCCATGATATCTAAAAATTCTAAAATTTGATTTTGCAAGAAATTTGGTTTTAACTTGAATGTAAAACTAACTGTTGAAACTGGGGCGCCTTCAATGAATCCATTATCAGGGTAAATATAATCCTGTTTAGAGGAGGGCTTAATTTTGAATAAACTTAATAAGTTATCAATATTCATTGTAGAAATTAACGCCAAATTTAAACTATATTTATTATAATAATGTCCATTAATAACTTCATTTTTTTCTGAGTTTTCTACATTAACTACATAAAATAGATCTTGATCCTTCACCTTAAAAAAAAGTCTAAAAATTCCCCAATTTTTATCCTCTTCAATAGAAAGTATTTTCGGTTTATTATTCTCAAGTTCTAGATCTGAATCAATCTCTAAAATTTCAGAATTCTTATTAATGGCATTTTTAAGTTCATTAAATAATAATTCGGTTGATAATTTATAATCTCCCATTATCAAATATTAATTGAATATTTTAAAGTTTTAAAGATATTCAAAATAAAAAATATGAAGCAAATTACAGATAAAGGAATTAAAAATCTATTCTCCGCATTGACAGAGAGCAAGATAAAATTAATTATAAACATACTGAAATGTATTATGGAATAATTAAAATCTGTATGTTTTCGAATTAAAAAAATAATAAGATAACTTAGGAAATACACCAGATATGTAATAAGAAAAAAGGAAAAATTGTATATCGTATTTCCAAAAATAGTATCAATTTTACTAAAATTTACAGTTCTATTGACTCCAAAATATCCGATTTCAAATCTTGTCGTAGGAAAATTAAAAATGATTACTATTATTATAATCGGAAGAATAAACCATAGAAATAGGTACTTTGTAAAGAGTTTTGTCATCATAAAATATTGATATAAATGTATTACTTAATTATAAACATTAAAAGTTTCTGATCTATCAGTGTTGAATAGAAATTTGATGAGTGGTTAATTCCCCTCCTTTGGAGGGGTGGCAAAAATTCTTCGAATTTTTGACGGGGTGGTCTTATATGGTGAGATTTGTTGATTTGTTTTTGTTATGTTTTTTGACCACCACGTCTTCTCCCGTTGGTCGAATCCACCAATGCCTCTTTCATTTTTATTTATAAATCGGAATCGGCGAATCTCGTTCCTCGATTTCCAAGGGAGGGGAATTTTGTTCGTTAAAATAATTCCACATAGGGAAATTTTTTGAGGGCATGAGGAGTGTTTTTCAAAAATAAAAAAAACCTCACTGAGTATTCAATGAGGTTTGTATTATTTGATTAAGGTTTAATTATTATTCTTTACAAGGATCCAACCGGTGAAGGTTCTGCCGTCCGGAAGGGTAATGACGTACCAATAACTGGAAGTAGGGATTGCACGTCCCTTAATGGTTCCGTCCCAGAAAAACTGCGTGTTTGAACTCTGTTCGAAAACCTGATACTGGTACCGGTCGTAAATTTTAACCGTTGACATCCTGTTTCCGAATACCTGAAGGTCTTTAACAATCCACTGATCATTGATACCGTCTCCGTTCGGGGTAATGGCATTTTTAATATCCAGAACAACGCCCTGCTGTTTTACAATACAATCACTGTTTACGTATTTTACATAGAAAGTAGTAATTCCCGTCGGTAAATTATAAAACGTATTTCCGGCCTGCCATGTTACTCCGTCGATAGAATAAAGGATTGTCTGCAGACCTGTGGCATAAACAACTGCCGTATTTCCGTTGAACTCCAGTTTTTCTATTACGGGAACATCAAAATGCTTGACTTCAAATGTATCGGTGAAAGTACATCCGTTTTGGGCTGTAACAGTAAGTGTATAGTTTCCTAATACAGTAATCCCGGTTATCGTATCTGTTGTTGAGATAATCTGTCCTGCCGGATTGGTCCACACATAGCTGGTGATGGTATATCCTTCAATATGTACTGTATAATCCAAAGAACCTTCCGGACAGAAATAAAGAGTAGGAATATCGAACACCGGAGTTGGTTTCAATGAAAGATTAATCTGTACAACATTCGGACAAGAGCCTGGAACACTTATTTTTACATATATGATATTGGAACCTGCACCCTGAATGTAATTAAAGGCTGAAGGTGATGTAATCGCATTCGTCCCATTATTAAGATCAGCCAGAGAAGGATAATACGTGAAAGTAACATTCGCTCCTGTATAGATCTGGTTCTGGAATTGGGTGAGATCAATGCTTTCCGTTCCGTTATTTCCTATGTCGCAGACCGCAATCTGGAAAGGTCCGGGATTCTGTAAAACAAGTTTGTTTCCAAAATTGAAATTAACAGATGCAATATCGTCACAGCCAGGAATATTCTGAACTTTTACCCACAGCTGAGCAGGAAAAGGATTCGCTGTAAAATTTCCGGGATTGGCAATCGCATTCGTTCCGTTCTCCGCATCCTGCTGGGTAAGATAAAAAGAGAATGAATTGGCAGGATTTGGAATATCAACCATGAGATTCGTAAAATTCAGCAGATTTACTTCATAGTTTCCATCTAAATTTTCATCACAGACTGTTATCGTTGAATTAATGGCTTTAGGCGGAAAATAGGTTTTAAGCTGAATAGGAGCCACTGAATAACATCCGGTAGTCTGCGACTGAAATCTTGCCCACACCTGAACGGAAGAAACAGTTGTTGTAACCGCCGGCCCGATCTGATTGGCTGAATTTCCTGCATTAGCCTGAGCTGCTATATTGTAATAAGTAATTGTTATTGATGACAACGGATAGGTATTCTGTGAAGCTATAAATAACTGAGGAACCGCATCACTGAGCTGGAAGGTTTCATTCAGATTAAATTCTTCGTCACATTTTTCCAGAACGGCAGGATTCAAAACAACCGGCAGTAAAAAAGTGATCTGAATATTGAGTTTTGATACAGAAAAACATTCACTGTTATTGAATTTTACTTTTACATACACTGTTGCATTTCCTGCAGAAACAGGAAACTGCGCAGGATTTGCAATCTGATTGGAGAATACATTGGTAGCAGGGTTATAATTCAGGTAATACGTAAAACTTACATTTGACCCTGAATAAATCTGGGCCTGGGCCTGGGTAAGATTGTAGTTTTCGCTGCCGTCATTGTTATTATCGCAAATCGTATTAAGTGTTAAAGTAACTTCAGGGTTTACTGTAGGTGTTGAAGTCAGACTTAGATTTACCGGATAAATCTGTTCACAATTATAGGATGTTATTTTTACAAAAATCTGCTGGGTTCCGCTCAGGGTAATATTTGTAATCGGATTTGTTCCTGCTATGGCATTTGCAGAAGTCTGATAAAAAATAGTTGTTGCATTCTGATTTCCTATAATTGCCGGAGAAAACTGGGAAAGCTGTACATTTTCCGAATTATCATTATTGAAATCACACACCGTAAATGCAGACTGTACAATTACCGGATGTACAAGATTTACCACCAACGGCCGCACCGTATAACAATCATCAGAATTTTCGAAACGAACAAAATAAGTCTGTGTTACGAGGTTTCCGTCTGTCGTAATCGTCTGGTTGGCACTGATAGGACTAATTCCGGCATTGGCATTTGCTGCTGTGGTATAAAATTCCGTCACGGGAACCGAAGTTGGAGAGACCAGCATTCCAGCAGAAAGTGTATTGAGATCTACTGCAATATCATCCGTGCCGTTAAAACAGATGTAAGCTTTCTTTTCATTAGCAACAATTTTAGTGAAAGTTACATTCATATTTACTGTGGCCACTGCAAAACATCCGTTTGGAATTTCCACCCTTATGAAAATAGTATAAATCCCGCTTTTAATAGTATTTAAAACCGTTCCGGTTCCCGTAAATGCTTCATTATAGGTATTATATGTTTCAAATACAACGCCGGTTTGGGTGGTAATAAGCGGACCAATAACCGTTGAATAATTGAATGGTTCCTGATTATCTGCATTGATATCACAGACCGTATAGGTAAAATTTACAGGGTTATTTAAGTTTACTCCCGGGCTGAGCTGAAAATTTACAGGTCCTAAAATATACGTGCAATTACCCTCCTGCAGCCTTATCCAGAGATTTGTAGCAGCTGTAATATTTACTGTAACAAGGGCATTGGTATTATTCTGGGCATCTGATTGTGACAAATAGTAAGAAATCCCGGTGGTTCCGGGAGGAAAAAGTTCTGTATTAAATGAGGCAACATCGTAGTTGGACTCTATTCCATCATTATTGGTATCACAGATTTCAATTGTATTTTTAAGTAAACTTTTAGAAATAAGATTTAAAGTAAGTACCGCAATCCTGAAACAGGAAGGCGCAGCCGGATTCTGAATTCTGACATATAAAACGGTATTGGCTGTAAGCGTATAATTATTTGGCAGGGGATTCACGTTGTTTTGCGCATCCTGCTGGCTGGTATGAAAGCTAAACTGAAAACCTGCAGGATTCTGCGTTGTAAGATTCCCCTGAAAACTGCTTAACGTAAGATTTACAGAAGTATTTCCACAAAAATTCTGAGTATAGTTTTTTGCAATAGGATAAGTAGGATCAAACGTTACCGGAAAATCATCCGTTAATATAAGATCACTGTTTCCGCAGATATTAAATTTTACGTTGGCTGTAAAGGTATCATTTTGAGTAGGACAAACAGTTGTCTGAACTCCTGTACCGACACTCTGTCCTGCAGAATTTGTCCATGTAACCTCAGGTTCTATGACATTTCCCAGCGGACTGAATTTCCATCCTTCCTGGAGAGCCTGCCATACGCCGGTATTCCGGTTTGCAGGAGATGCGCCTTGTGTTCCGTCGCTGTTGAGAACGCCGATCAAAGCGTTTTCGAATTTTCTTGTAGGACAAGGAGTAGGCTTTTTTTCAACAAAAACTTCGATGATATTGGTTGTTTCGTGCAAAACAATTTGTGAGGAAGATCTGTCGGTACATCCGGACACGCGGCCCTCAAAAAAATTAATGACAAATTTTCTGTAAGGTGCTGTACCGATCGTAGAATAATAAATTTCCGATGCATCTCCTGCAGAAAATACCATATCGTGATACACTCCGAAAATAGAATTTTTAGGAAGATTTGGGCTTGGGTTTGCCCACTGTACATTTGGATAATTGATATTTCCAAGCTGAGCGAGGTCAAATGTCACCATTCCGTTGGATCCTATTACCAGCGATTGAAAATATTGATTGTAGAAGCAAAATTTAAAAGGCAGATCCAGTTTTGCTGCAAAAAGGTCATCATAGTTTGCATTAAGTGATGTTCCCTGATTTATCGGAATCGCGGGACTGTATGGCTCCTGGCTGACCTGATAACTTGCTGTCTGCCTGAGTACGGGATATTCAACACTTAAGGCAATACATCCGTTTGGGTCCAGATTATTATTACAGGTAACATTAAAACTTTCATTTCCGGCGTTATCTTTTACCTTCACATTCACGGGAACCTGTGAAAATGTAAATACGCTTATAGAAACGAACAAAATTTGTAAATATTTCAGCATAATTTAATTATAATTAATCACTGTTTAATGATAAATTTAATAATTAAAACTGTTACATTTTCTTTAGTTATAAATATTTATACTAAATTAATATGTATAACATTTATATAATTTTCTTTCAGCATTAGTTTTGAATTAAAAAATTTAATTATTTCTTACATTCAGGAAATAAAAAAACCTTACCGGTTAAGGCAAGGTTAACGTATCAAGTCGTCGTTTTGTTCTTCGTGATCATCTTCATTATCACTATATCCCCAGTAGCTGTTTTCTTCATCCTCCCCGATATCATCGGTTCCGGCCTGATCATCAGCTCCGGGAATGTCAAGTCCTTTGTCTAATTTATCATCGTCGGAACTTTCATTAAACACTGGTTTTCCATCACCATCTAAAGGGATATGTTCTTCCTGATTAAATATATCTTCATTAGGTTGGTAATCTCTCTGTTCCAATCTTCTTTCCTGTTCCTGTTCGCTGTTTTCGGGTATCATAATATTATATATTTAGTGTTATTACAACATAAACAAAAATAATTCCAAGTCTAAAAACAGGTGGTTTGATTTAGCAATTAAATATTAATATTTGCATATTAAATTTACTAATAATTTAATTAGCTTTTCTATCTTTCTGAATAAATTTCAGGATTGGCCGCAGCAGGCATTTTTTCACCTTTTGAAACGGCAATGAGATTTTCTGCCGCTATTTTTGCCATTCCGTTTCTCGCTTCAACTGTTGCCGAACCGATATGCGGGAGAACACAAACGTTTGACAGTTCCAAAATCGGATCATCTTTGTATATAGGCTCCGGATTGGTTACATCAAGTCCGGCTCCCCAAATTTTATGTTCTGTAAGCGCTGCATAGAGGTCTTTTTGATTGTGAAATCCTCCCCTTGCGGTATTGATAAAAATGGCATTCTCTTTCATTTTCTCAAAAACCGATGCATTGAAAAGTTCCGTCTGTTCGGGTTTAAAATTCGCATGAATACTTAGTACATCCGACTGTGAGATGAGTTCTTCGAAGGAAACATATTTTGCATCCAGTTCAGTTTCAGCTTCTTCATTTCTGTGACGATTGTGATATATAATGTCCATATCAAAAGCTGCCTTTGATTTTTTAGCCATTTCATAACCGATTCTTCCCAATCCGAAAATTCCCAGTGTCTTTCCGTAGAGCTCCTGACCAAGTGCATGAAGCGGATCAAAATCTCCCCAGTTTCCTGATTTTACCTTTTCATAATTGTAACTTGCCCTTCTTGCCACCGATTGCATGAGAAGAAATGCAATATCCGAAGTCGCTTTACTTAAGACATCAGGTGTATTTCCTACCGGAATTTTTCTGCGGTCTGCTTCCTGAATATCAACATGATCGAAACCTACTGAATATAAAGCAATTGCTTTCAAATTCGGACATTCATTGAAAAAGTCTTTGTCAAATTTGAATTCAGTTCCAACACTTAAAATCATATCGTGACTCTGGCAATACCCTATCCATTCTTCTCTTGATAGATTATCGTGGTCAGGAATAAAAATTTCAAAACCCGCATCCTTTAGCATATGAATCCCTATTTCCGGAATTTGTTTATTGATAAATACCTTCATTGTAATGTATTGATTTTTTTTAGATGCTGATATTTCATCAAAAAACAAACCACCAAAGAAAAGTCCCATTAAAATTGATAAATGAGACACACTATTTTAACGCTAAATTTTATTGCAAAACTATAAATTCGTATTGCCGAGCATCGGAACAAATTTGTAAGCCCCGAATTCTTCTTTTTCAAATTCGGTTGGTGAAATTTTGGTAAACCTGTATAAAACCTGTTCATCTGTGGGACCTAAAGGAATCACCATCTTACCGCCAACTTTAAGCTGCTTCAGCAATTCCGTAGGTAAAACGGAAGCCCCGCAGGTCACAATAATTTTATCAAAAGGCGCAAAAGTAGGAAGCCCTGCAAAACCGTCACCAAAACTCTGAAATTTCGGATAAAGACCCATTTCTCGGAATTTCTTTTTGGAAAAATCAAAAAGATCTTTTTGCCTTTCAACGGTGAACACCAAGGCTTTCATGGCCAGTAAAACGGCTGTCTGATAACCACAACCTGTGCCGATTTCCAGTACTTTTTCACCTTCTTTTATTTGTAAAAGTTCGGACTGTTCCGCCACAGTAGAAGGATGAGAAATCGTCTGGTGGGCAAGAATAGGGAAAGCTCTGTCTTCATAGGCAAAATCTTCAAAAATACTTTCTATAAAGAGGTGCCTTGGAACCTCATTCATTGCGGAAAGTACCTTTTCATCCGATATTCCGATCCTGTTCCTGAGATAATCCACCAAAATCTTTCTTTTACCTTTGTGTACAAACGAGTCTTGCGCCATTTAATTTAGTTTATATTTCAGGGATAATTTTTTTTACAAAAGTAAAAAAACATTCAGTATTTATCAACCTAAAAATGATCATCCGTCTACCGTTCTTTAAAATTCTTATATTTACAAAAATTTAATAAACATATGTTAAAAGCAGGTTTGGTAGGTGCCGGACATTTAGGAAAGATTCATTTAAAACTTCTGAATCAATCGGATAAATATGAATTTGTAGGTTTTCATGATAAAGATATTGAAAATGGAAAAAAGCTGGAAGCGGAATTCGGATATCCTTATTTTGAAAATTTTGCTGAATTGCTGGATAAAATCGATATGCTGGATATCGTGACACCAACCATTTATCATTATGATTATGCTTTACAGGCAATTGAAAAAGGCCTTCATTTTTTTATAGAAAAACCCGTTACCCAAACCCTTGAGCAGGCAGAAGAGCTTTTAAAACAATGCCGGGAAAAAGGAATCAAAGCGCAGGTGGGCCACGTTGAGAGATATAATCCTGCTTTCATTGCAACAAAAGAGTATATTAAAAATCCGATGTTCATTGAAATCCACAGACTTGCGGAATTTAATCCGCGCGGAACGGATGTTTCGGTAGTGCTGGATTTAATGATACACGATCTTGATATCCTGCTAAGCATCGTAAAATCTAAGGTAAAAAACATCCACGCAAGCGGTGTTTGTGTCGTGAGTAAAACTCCGGATATTGCCAATGCCAGAATTGAATTTGAAAATGGCTGCGTCGCTAACCTTACTACTTCCAGGATTTCCATGAAGGCCATGAGAAAAAGCCGCTTTTTCCAGAAAGATGCTTATATTTCCGTAGATTTTCTTGAGAAAAAAGCCGAAGTTATCCGAATGAAAGATGCACCGGAACATCCGACACCTTTTGATATGATTATTGAAAATGCAGAGGGTGAAAAAAATCAGATTTTATTTGAATATCCGGATATTCAGCCGAATAACGCAATTCTTGATGAACTGAATTCTTTTGCGGATTCCATTATTGAAAATAAAAATGTTGAAGTTCCCATTGAAGACGGAACAGAAGCTCTGAAAGTAGCTTTACGGATTATGGAACTCATTTCCTGATTTAAATGAATTTAAATAAAAATCGGCTGTCAATACTTTGCAGCCGATTTTTTTTGCGTTATCTGATAAAACCATAAAGCGCATTCCAGAACTTATCATACACTTCGATATGCGGTAAATGGCCTACATTTTCAAGTTCCACCAATTTCGAACCTTTGATTTCCTGCTGTGTTTTTTTTCCCAACAACTGATATTGCCCCATTTTAGGCTGCAGTTCCTTTGGCGTCCTGTCTTTTCCTATAGCGGTACGATCTCTTGTTCCGATAATCAAAAGTGTTGGAACTTTAATATTCTTAAATTCGTAGCAAACAGGCTGATTGTAAATCATATCCGAGGTTAAAGCAGCATTCCACGCTACTTTGGGGTAATCAGGATGGAGAGTCCAGCCTGCAATTAAGTCCAGCCAGGGCTGATATTCAGGTTTCCATTTATTATCGTAATAAAATGTGAGCTG
The DNA here is from genome assembly GCF_025736815.1 of Chryseobacterium sp. PET-29. Taxonomy (NCBI): domain Bacteria; kingdom Pseudomonadati; phylum Bacteroidota; class Flavobacteriia; order Flavobacteriales; family Weeksellaceae; genus Chryseobacterium; species Chryseobacterium sp. PET-29. The sequence goes on from NZ_CP107053.1 coordinate 1,862,159, forward strand.
GTAATTTTTATAAGATTCTGCTGTGTTCTTCAGCTCTGACTGATATGCCTGATCGATGGTCTGATATGCTGCGAATGTTTTATAATCTTCCAGCCCAATCGGATTTTCAAGAATCAATTTTTCCACTCTGTCAGGATAAAGAAGAGTAAATCTTGTGGCTACCATTCCGCCCATGGAATGTCCTAAAACGATAGCCTTATCTATATTAAGATGGTCTAAAACTGCTTTTGTATTTTCGGCAAGCTGCGAAAAAGAGAACTGATAACTTTGTGGTTTAGATGATTTTCCGAATCCGATCTGATCCGGAATAACTACTCTGAAACCTTTATCAGAAAGGTCTTTTGCTGTCTTTTCCCAATAGGCTCCATTAAAGTTTTTGCCATGGAGGAGCATAATAGTCTTTCCATTCGACTCTTTAGGCTGTACATCCATATATGCCATTTTCAGATCGTTATTCTGGGATTTAATATCCAGAAAATATACTTTAAATGGGTACTGATAGTTGGTGAGTTCGGCATCAAGTGGTTTTATCTGCGAAAAAAGAAATTCCGGAACAAGAATCAGTACTACAATAGTTAGAATATTTTTAAGATATTTCATAGTGGTTTATTTACAATTACTTAAAACTTCTGAGAGAACAGTTCATTTTGATTCATGAATTGTTCAAACACTATACCACAGCAGGTTCTTTTTTAGACGGGAGATTCATCAGAACAATCGCAAAAAGAATCAATGCAATTCCGAGCCATTGGACAGCCGCCACTTTTTCGCCCAACAATACGAAAGCCATTGTTACTGAAACCGGCAGCTCCAGAGATGAAACAATACTTCCTAAACCCAACCCTGCATTAGGAAAACCTATATTAAATAAAATCGGTGGAATAATTGTACCGAATAATGCCAGAATAAAACCGTATTTCCATAAAATTGAATACCTGAAAGCGTGAATATGGTCTGTATTTTCTGTAAAATTGAGATAGAAAGTCTTTAAACTGTCAATATGCAACGGACCAACTTGAGCAAATATCAAAAACAAAAAGATCACCAAAGAACCTCCCGCAAGCATAATGATGCTTTTCCTGAAAACCGGAAGGTGTGTTGCCAGTTTGTTTGAAGTAAACATGGTAAGGGTGTATGAGGCTGCTGCCATTAATCCCCAAAAAACACCTTTGAAATCAATTTCAATTTGTGTGTTGACCAGGTCTGTAGCCAACACTGTTCCTGCCAAAACGATGACTACCGATATAATTTTCCGTATCTGTGGCAGTTTTTTGGTTGTGAAACTTTCAACAATAACACTGAACCACACCGACTGCATCAGCAAAACAATCGCAACTGAAACATTAATATACTGAACGGCAATATAATAAAACAGACTTGTACAACCTAAAGATGTACCCGCCAACAGTAAGTTTCGTACTTCTCCGGAACTGGGTGACGAAAGTACTTTTTTTGAAGTAATGGTCTGGATAAAATTCAATATCAATAGCCCGATTAAACCTAATACGAACTGTGATGTCGTAACTTCTGAAGTTGTATAACCATCCTGATAAGCAAGTTTTACAAAGGTTGCAAGCATTCCGTAGATGCTTGCTCCGATTCCTACAAACAAAACTCCTTTCAATACATTTTTCTTCTGCATGATTCATTTTTAAAAGCCCGCAAAGTTACGGCTTATAAATGGAATAATTCGATATGATGCGTATAGATAAATTCTCGGGCGCAAGCTACGCTTGCGCCCGAGAATTTTATTGTTATCTGACTTATTTTTTCACTATTAGTTTTGATGTTTTATCAATACCCATTCCTTTTACTTTTACCAGATAAGTTCCGTTTGTCAGCTTATCGGTAGAAATTGATTTTTTCATATCAGGAGAAATTTTATTTTCAGATAAAATCAGTTTTCCGGACATATCATAAATCTCGACATTTACTTTACCTAAAACGTTGTCTGGAAAATCAATGAAAAACTCATTTTTAGCGGGATTAGGATAAACCGTAATTGTATTATTGGAAGTATTAACCTCACCTGTTGCCAAAATACAGTCTGCCGGCGTGGTAAAATCTTCTATCTGATCATTAATATTTGTTTTGGATCCTGCTGATGCATTAACTCCAAGCCCTCTTTTCGCAAAAGCCCGCCAGATCATACATCGGTCCGCGCCTTGTGTAGTAGCAAGTTCGGCATTAAGAATTGCATTTCTTCCATCTATAAATGTAGGGTTACAAACCTGAAGTTTCAAAGCGTCTGTTACCAGCTGAAGTATTCTTGAGCTTCCGTTGGTTGTATTAGCAGTAACATCCGATGAATAGCCATATTTTGCTACATATTGCCAGTGAAGATCCCAAAGCACTGAAGCCCATACAAATCCTATTGAATGTACATCCGGAACTATCTGTCCGCTTGAATTTGTATATTCCATACCATTCGTATCACCATAAGTATAATCATTAATTGCGAAATCCGGTGAATATTTTGCCTGTCTGATTCCTCCTCCTGATATAGGCTGTCCTATGGCATAAGTACCGATCCCTCTCGCTACCGATGCATTGTCGCCCGGTTTATTGGTTAGCATTAATGCAAAAAAATCCGACCAGCCTTCACCCATTTGTTCTTTGCTTACAGTAGAACTTAAACAGCCGGAACCTGTCCCCGTTAATCTGTTTGAAATACCGTGTCCATATTCATGAACGACAATTCCATTATCAAAACTTCCATCAGGAGTTATACTGAGTGCAGGATCATTTTTTAAAGTTACATTAACAACGGTATTAACAGAAAGCTGATCTTTAATGTACTCTCCTTCAGTATTCGAGATTAAAACAGAAGGAATTGTTATTGAAGCATCCGTACCAGACATGTTTCCAACCGTATTACCATTAGCTAAACTGTTATAAATAATGACAGCAGACGCTCCGGCATTCTGGGCATTCTTTACCTTTTCAGTAAAACTGCAGGTTCCCCTTTCTATCAAGCCTATTTTTCCGGTAAGTGAACCTGCGGGTATCGCTGTACAACCATCCAGCACGGAGGACAATTGAACGTTACCGGTAACTCCTACAGCATCCAAAGCATTTCCAAATGCCGCGGTTCCGGCTATAGGCTGTCGGTTTACAGCAGTACCCGGAGCATTATAGAAAAAGATCCTGTTTACAGTGGACCAAAGAAACATCTGCATTCTTGGCCTGCTTCCATCAGCCGGACTTGAAAAGTTTGCATTATTTGTACCGCCTCCATCCTGAGCTTCAGCCTGAACATAATCGTTTCCTACACCTCCTAATCCGAAATTCGTATTTTGAAAATTCCTTGCTGAAGGAGTAAATCCAAACGTGTAGAAAATATCATGGATTCTATTATTCAGATAAAATAAATTGGTAATAGAAGCACTTTGATTCGTAAAAGGATCATCATTAATACCAAAATAATAATTAAAATTTCTGGCTGCACCAGCATCCGGGGAAAATCCGGCAACATTTGCTGCGGCATTGTCTTCATAGGCATACACATTATTTCCTCTTGTTATAGTGTACCGGGTATTACCATCGTAATGCCATCCTTCCGGAGAAGCTGACAAAATCCAGGGATTGCTCACAATAGTTCTGGAGCCGAAAGTAGGAGCTTCAATGGGTAAAGGAAAAATAGTATAACTTGCGTTATCCGGAGCCAAGAGCGAGAAACTATTGTCAGAATGTTCGAATACCGGACCTATTAAATCTCTTTGAGAATTGACTGCACCATGAGAATATGCATCATGATGGAAATTGCACGACAGATTAAGATCTGTTTTGCTGATTATATTTCCATTATTAGCATCAATAAGAATATCCCAATAATGTAAGGCATCAGGTTCCGGGAAAGAAAAATGATAGGCTAACGTTAAAATCCCGCTGTCATAAACATAAGTTAGTCTTTGCTTTACCATTTTCCCATTTTCAGGTTCGGGATCTTTAAATTCTAATATTGAATAAGATTGTATTTCCGGTAGTTGAAGATATTCAGAAATTTTTTGTAGTGCTGTAGCTTTTGTTATTGCAGAATTACCTGATATTGCTAAGCTGTAATCTTTCAGGAAAGTATCTGAATAATAAATAATTTTACGGTCTCTGATGAGCGCCGTTCCTTCAGCATTATAAACAGGATATCCATTATACATCTGCTGAAATTTCACAATTTCACCATTCATCGATTTTGAGTTATCAATATTGTCAATGACGAAGTTGATAAGATCAGATTTTTTGTATTCTCTGATTTTATTTTTAGAAATATAATCTCTTATTAATGCCTTATTATCCTGGCCAAAAAAAAGTAAGGGTAAAAATGCATAAAAAGCAACCAGTAATTGTAATTTATATTTTTCCATAACTTCAAATAAAGAGGCCAAAATAAATATAAAATACAATAAAAACAAAAATAAATTAAATATAATTATAAAAATAGGCAAAAATATTAAAATTTACTAAACTACAATATTTTATAAATTACACTTATTTATTTAATTAAATTAAAATTATTCATAAAACGATATTAAAATAAAAAAGCCACTCAAAAGAGTGGCCTATTTCAAAAATATGTGAAGATTATTTACCTTCTTCCATTTTTCTTTTTAATTCTGCTAATGCATCGATATCTCCAAGAGTTGATCTTTCTTCATTGTTTGAAGATGAAGTGTTGTTAGATCTGTTGTTAGAAGCTTCTCTTGCATTCTTTTTCTCTTCATCTCTGAAGATACCTGTGTGAGAAACTACTACTCTTTTGAATTCTTTGTTAAATTCGATTACTTTGAAATCAGCTTCTTCTCCTTTCTTGATTTTAGATCCGTCTTCCTTCTCTAATAATCTTGACGGGCAGAAAGCCTCAACTTCAGCATCTTCGAACTGTACAGAAGCTCCTTTATCATGAACTTCTACTGCTTTACCAGCGTGGATTGTTCCTTCAGCATACTTTGTTTCAAACGCATCCCAAGGATTTTCTGTCAATTGCTTGTGACCTAGAGATAATCTTCTAGCCTGGATATCAAGTTCTAAAACTACAACATCCAGTTTATCACCAACTGCACAGAATTCAGATGGGTGCTTGATTTTCTTAGTCCAAGAAAGATCAGAGATGTAGATTAATCCGTCGATACCTTCTTCTAATTCTACGAATACACCGAAGTTAGTGAAGTTTCTTACTGTTCCTACATGCTTAGATCCTACAGGATATTTAGCTTCGATATTTTCCCATGGATCTTTGCTTAATTGCTTGATACCAAGAGAAATTTTTCTTTCTTCTCTGTCTAAAGTTAATACTTCTGCTTCTACCTCATCACCTACTTTCACGAAGTCACCTGCAGATCTTAAGTGAGTAGACCAAGACATTTCAGAAACGTGGATTAATCCTTCTACACCTGGAGCGATTTCTACAAATGCACCATAGTCAGCAAGAACCACTACTTTTCCTTTTACTCTATCTCCAACTTTAAGGTCAGCAGAAAGAGCATCCCAAGGATGAGCTTCTAATTGCTTCATACCTAACTGGATTCTTGTTTTCTCATCATCGAAGTCAAGGATAACCACTTTCACAGTCTGTCCGTCTTCAAGGATTTCAGACGGGTGGTTCACTCTAGACCAAGAAAGGTCTGTAATGTGGATCAATCCGTCTACACCACCTAAGTCGATGAATACACCGTAAGAAGTAATATTCTTAACAGTACCTTCAAGAACCTGACCTTTTTCAAGCTGAGCGATGATTTCTTTTTTCTGACCTTCGATATCTGCTTCGATCAATGCTTTGTGAGATACTACAACGTTTTTGAACTCAGGGTTGATTTTCACAACTTTGAACTCCATAGTTTTACCTACGAACTGATCGTAATCTTTGATTGGCTTAACATCAATTTGAGAACCAGGTAAGAATGCTTCGATTCCGTGTACGTCTACGATCATACCTCCTTTCGTTCTTGATTTTACAAAACCGTTTACGATTTCACCTGTTTCGTGAAGTTCGTTTACTTTATCCCAAGCTTTAAGCGTTCTTGCTTTTCTGTGAGATAACTGTAACTGACCAGTTTTGTCTTCTCTTCTGTCTACCATTACTTCTACCTCGTCTCCTACTTTAAGGCCTTGGTTGTAACGGAATTCGTTGAGAGAAATAACACCTTCAGATTTGAAGTTGATGTCTACGATAGCCTCTTTGTCAGTTAATCTAACTACTTTACCAACCAATACGTCATTATCGTCCAGGTTGTTTAAAGATCCGTTGTAGATTTCCTCAAGATCGCTTTTCTCTTTTCTAGCATCAGCATCAAGACCGGACTCGAAAGAATCCCAGTCAAATTGTTCAGGTGCTACGTTTTGATTTAATAATAATTCTGCTGAATTTGTCTCTTTTGACATAATTCTAATAAAATTTGTATTCCTTCTCTTTCAACGGTTTGATAAATGTGAATTGAAAAATACGGAAGTAATTAATTTATAGTTATTTACTTTTCAAACCTTTTCGCCACAAAAGTGGTGCAAAGGTACGAGTTTTATTTTATAATAACAAGCAGATTTTCTTTCTGTTATGATTAAAAAAGTTATACTTAAAAAACAAGCGTGATTTATATTAAATTTTATTTAAGCATTTAACAACATTTATTTACAACAATCAAACAACCAATATAAAAACTATATATTATGAATAAAACTATTTTTTTAATGATGATGAGTATCCTTATATACGGCTCAGGTACGGCAAAAGCATGCACTATTTTTTCCTGTTCCAGAGGCGGAGAAGTATATGCAGCAGCTAATGAAGATGATACTACACCTTTTAACAGAATATGGTATAACCCGGCTACCAAAGACCGCTATGCTTCTGTTTGTTTCGGAGCACCGGATATGCAAATTGCTTCAGCAATGAATGAACATGGGCTGTTTTTTGATTATGCAGCAGCCAATTATGATTTAAATAAGCTCAACCTGACAAACCCTTATAAAGGCGATATCATGTGGGAGGTTTTAGGAAAATGTAAAAATGTAAAAGAGGCCATCGTAATCTTAAAAAAATATGATTACATCTCCCAGTCTCAGGTCTTATTAGCTGATAAGGAAGGAAACTCCGTACTGATCAATCCAAAAGGTATTATTGAAAAAAAAGGAGACTTTCAGATCAATTCAAACTGTAATATGATCAATGGAAAACTAGCATGCAGAAGGCCTGAAATCGCCAATGAAATGCTCTCGGAATCTACGCAAAATAACATTAATTTTCTAAAAACCATTCTGGATAAAACCCATCAGGAAGGAGAACTGAACACTTTATATTCTACGATATGCGATCTAAAAAGAGGCATTATCTACGTATATCTTTTCCATGATTACAATACAGTATATAAAATTGATTTAAAAGCTGAGCTGAAAAAAGGATACAGAATAGAAAATCTGGCAGATCACTTTCCTGCTTCCTTTGCTTATGAAAGTTTCTCAAAAAATCACGCCCTATACCTTAAAGAATCTATTTTCCAGGAAATGAAGGATAAAGGCATGGAGCCTACCATTGATCGTTATATTGGGGAAAGCAGAACATCTCCTTCAAAAAATAAAAATTTAGATCCTGCCTTACTGGAAGTCGCCTTACAACTTATAAAATATTCATGGAATGAGCACAATAACGGCAGCATGTGGGATTATTGGTTCAGCAAGCCTCTTGGATATGAAATTAAACAATATAAAGATTCCAAAATTGATGCAGCACAAAGGATTTTAACGTATTTATCTGCTCAGAACAATCCAGATATCAAACTGCAAAACTTTATATATGAAATCTTGGGATTCATTAATCTTGTGCAGGGAAATAATAATTTAGCCAGAGATTTATATGAAAAAGCAATACATAATCCCGAACAGACTTACAATGTTACTCTTGTTCGGGGGAAAGAGATTCTTAAACGGATGAATAATCTAAAACAATAAACAAAATCCCGTCTCTCAAACTCCTTCATTACCGCCATGTAAATTCACTACCTTTGCACCATGGAATTACAATCGATCTACCAAAAACTACAGATTCAGGAGATGAATCAGATGCAGAAATCTACATATAAAGCTACGGAAAATAATCAGGACGTTGTTTTGCTCTCTCCTACCGGATCGGGGAAAACATTGGCTTTTTTATTTCCCGTTCTCCGAAATCTCAGCAAAAATGCATCAGGAATTCAGACTTTGATTTTGGTTCCGGCAAGAGAACTGGCCTTACAGATCGAACAGGTTTTCAAATCAATGGGAACAGATTTTAAAGTTTCGGTTTGTTATGGCGGTCATGATAAAAAAATTGAAGTCAACAACCTTATTGAAGCTCCGGCAGTGTTGATAGGAACTCCAGGAAGAGTAGTTTACCATATAAGAAATAACAATTTTGATCCGAAAACCATTCAGGTTCTGGTTCTGGATGAATTTGACAAAGCGCTGGAATTGGGATTCCATGATGATATGGAATTTATCTGTAATTCGTTAAAAGGTCTATCGCAAAGAATATTAACGTCTGCAACGGCAATGGACGATATTCCTGCATTCACCGGACTTAAAGACGAAAAGATCATCAACTTTTTAAAATTAAATGAGATAAAACCCGATATTCAATTAAAAAAAGTAATGACCACATCGGAAGAAAAGCTGGACACTTTATTTAATTTAATATGTAAGATAGGAAATAAGAGAACCCTGATTTTCTGTAATCACCGCGATGCTGTTGATAGAATTTCCGAGCTTTTGCATCAAAAAGGAATTGACAGGGAAACATTCCACGGAGGCATGGAACAGGATGAAAGAGAACGGGCACTTTTAAAGTTCAGAAATGATTCGGCAAGAATTTTAATTACGACAGATCTGGCGGCAAGAGGGTTAGACGTCCCAGAAGTTGAATCCATTGTACATTATCAGTTACCTCCGAAAGAAGATGCTTTTATCCACCGAAACGGTCGTACTGCAAGGATGAACGCGAAAGGTTTTGCTTATCTGATCATGACAGAAGAAGAAAATTTTCCTTTTATTAAAAATGATACCCCAGAAGAGAATGTTAGTGGTTTTGACAAAGTTCCTGAAAAAACACCCTTTCAGACTATTTACATCAGTGCCGGAAAAAAAGATAAAGTAAACAAAGTGGACATTGTGGGATATCTTCTGAAAAAAGGCGAACTTCAAAAAGAAGATGTAGGCGTAATCGAAGTAAAAGATACAACTTCTTATGTTGCGGTTTCAAGAAATAAAGTGAATTCTGTTTTACGAAAGCTGGCCAACGAAAAGCTGAAAGGCAAAAAAGTGAAAATGGAAGTGGCTTATTAATTTATAAAAAAAGTTGCTTTCTCCTGAAAGCAACTTGAAACCAACATTCTATTAAATATGTATTATAAGATACCTATTTAAAATTTTATATTATATCCCAGCATAAACTGTGTTCCAAATATGCTGAAATGCTGCGCATCATAACTTGACTGCTGATACCTTCCGTTAAAAGTGACGGCATTATAAATTTCGTCATACGAGGTACCGGAAGGGAGGTTCATCAACTCCCATTTAGGAATAACATTAAAGATATTCATGACGCTCAGATTGATGGTATTTTTATCATTAATATTATAGTTGATTGCTAGATCTGAGGTTACTCTGGGACTAAATTCCAGATATGATTGCGAAGCTGCAGAAGGGTCATTCCAGGCAAGGCTGGCTCCCGGCATTCCGCTATTCGCATAGACAGCTTTTCCAAACAGCGTATTGTTGAGTGAAAAATTCCATTTTTTAATGGCATAATCTATTCCAAATACTGCTTTTAAAGAAGGTCTTGATGTAGTTGCAAGCGCTTCTTCCGTTCTATTGAAAGGAGCTACAAGGTTTAATCCATCCAACTTGCTTGAATTCTTTGTAATTTCAGAGTGATTAATATTCATTGCCAGGTTGAGAGCCATCTTTCCTGTAGCTATATTAATATTTCTGTAATTTGCAACAAGGTCAACACCTAAAGTATTGGTATCTACTCCATTAATAAAGAAGCTTGCTGCCGTAACGTTGGAAATTCCAATTGCTGATAACGGGCTTAAAATAGTTGCCTGGTCACTCATTCTGGAGCTCAATAAAATTCTGTCATAAAGCTTAATCAGATAACCGTCTATGGTAATTGAGAAATTTTTATTGGGCTGAATACCAAGTCCAAAAGTGAAGTTTAGGGATTTTTCGGCATCAAGACTAGGAATTCCTACCGCTTTGGCCTCTTTTCCGATATTATTAAAAAGCCCTTCCGATACAATGGTTCCGTTTGAAAAAACATTCTGAATAGTTGACAGATAAACCTGTTGAAGGGACGGAGCCTTAAATCCTGTAGACGCAGAAGCTCTTGCTATCAATTTTTTTCCTATAATATTCTGTTTAGCACTTACCTTCCATACCAATGCACTTCCAAAATCACTGTAATTTTCAAAGCGTGCTGTAGCATTAAGCGAAGTAGCATCCGAAATATCAAATGCAGCATCTGCATATACACCAACATTATATCGTGAAAATATTCCAGCATCATCCTGAGAAATCCCCGGAAAAGATATGGCTCCCGTCTGATAATAGGAAGCGTAATCACCGGCGTAGATTTCATACTCTTCTCTTCTTGCTTCCGTACCAAAAGCCAATGCCACACTTTCTGAAAACCTTTTGGTAACATCTATATTACCCACAATATTATTGAATCTAAAACCACCGGGCTTAAAATTAATAGGACTGGATGCTCCTAAAGAGGAGTTAAAAGTATTTCCAACCGTATATAAAATTTTATTGCCCCCAAAGGTAGCGCTCATATCTATATTCCAGTCATTTTCAGTTTTATTTTTATATCCGAGCGTAGCTCCATAATCCGTGAGATCACCAATAAAAGTCGGAGTAAATCCATCCGGTGAATTAATCACATTATTAGGATTCACCCAATAAGGAGTTCTGTGATTAGCAAAGCTATTCACCTTTTTTACTGCGAGTGAAGCATTTGCATAAAGACTCGAATGTTCAGACAAGATTACGGATGAGTTTACAAGAAAACTTATATTGCTTTTTTTAGGGTAAGCATTCTTATTTTGCGCATCTGGATATTTTGCGAGGTATGCATTTACCACATTTTGATCAGCCCCGAAAGTTTGTGCCTCCCAATAAGGATTTACATTTCCGTTTCTGTAGGCATAATCATTATTTTGAATATTTGACGAAAAAGTGACAAATCCTCCGTTTTTAAATGTTGTTCCGGTAATGATATTAAAGTTTTGAGAAAATCCGTCGCCTTTGGAAAACATTCCGAAGTTCGCGTTGGCCTCAGTAAAATCTATTTTATCCTTTAAGATAATATTGATAACACCTGCAATTGCATCAGAGCCATATTGTGCAGAAGCTCCATCGCGAAGAATCTCTATCTTTTTTATAGCAATACTGGGAATAGCGGAAAGATCTGTTCCCGTTTCACCTTTTCCAATTGTATTTTGAGTAAAAATTAAAGAAGACTGATTTTTTCTTTTTCCGTTTATAAGAACAAGTGTTCTGGAAGACCCCATGTTTCTTATTTCAAAAGGATCAAGCAATGAAGTAGCATCCTGCACTGCAGCACTTGTAGAATTAAAGGAAGGGATTCTATACTGTAGGGTCTGCCCTAACTGAGTATATCCGGACGACTTAATAATAGATGCATCAATATTATCAATCGGAAGGGGCGTAGTTACACTTGATCTTGGAGCAGCTCTCGTGCCGACCATAACAAGCTCATCAATTTTAGTGGTTGCCACCGAGTCTTTCTCCTGTGCTTTTAATAAGCTTACGGAGCATATCAAAAATGCAACCGCAACATAATTTTTTTTCATCATTCAGTTTTTTTTAGTCAATTTTAAGTAATATATTGAATAATATTTAAATTTATGCATATTAAATTATCAATTATACAATACGAAATTTTAATAAATTATTTAAAACTTAAAGAAAAATTTATTTTTTTTCCAATAATTCTATTTTAGTAAAATTATTATCACCATTTAATGATATATGATTAATCTTTTTTTTAATATGTAGCGCATATAAATTTTATCAATAAATATATTTTTTTTTACATTGCTCTTTTGGGTGTTAAAAATATTCAATAAAAAAACCTTGTCATTCCGACAAGGTTGGTAATTTATTAAATGTATTAGCCAAAAATGATATCTATCTTACACCCGTTACTTTTGTAGGAAGAATGTATACTGATTTGGAAGCCGTTATAAATAATACATTATTATCCTTACCTCCGAATGTCACATTTCCTGTCCAGTCCTCATCAATAGGAATATGGTAAATCTTTTTTCCTTCATGATTGAAAACATGTACCCCATTTCCGGTAAGATAAAGGTTTCCGTGCTTATCGATCGTCATACCATCGGAGCCCATCTCACAGAAAAGTTTCTTTTCAGATAATTTTCCTTCACCCAGCATATCATAAACATATGTTTTTCCGGCATCAATATCTGATACATACAATTTTTTGAATTTTTCACTGCCAACAATTCCATTCGGCTGCGTAAAGGTTTCAATTTTTGTTACGGCACCATCTTTATTCCTGTAATACAAACTTTTATGAGGTGTTTCCTTCTTAAAACCGATCCAGTAATCTCTTTCATATAAAGGATCCGTAAAGTATATTCCACCGAATTTATCATTCCATACATCATTAGGACCATTCAGTCTTTTGCCTTCTACATTTGTCAGCAAGACTTCAATTTTCTTGTCTTTTGAAATTTTCCAGATCTCTCCTTTATTATCCGAGCAGGTGATGAGATTATCATCTTTGTCGAAATGAGTACCATTGGCTCTTCCAGTATTATTTAGAAACTCAACAATCTGGTTGGTTTTCCAGTCCCAGTAATAAATCTTATCGTTGGGCTGATCGGTAAAATAAACATTTCCTTCTTTATCCGAAGAAGGTCCTTCTGTAAAAGTAAACTGATCCGAAATTTTTTTCGGCTGTACGTCTTCATAAAACATAGTATTGGTATTTACTGATTTGCAGTTGAGTACTACTAAAACCAAACCAATAGGGGCAAACCGCAGAATATTTTTCATACAACATTAATTTTAATGGCACAATTTACGATTTGTACAATCAGATTCAAAGTTATTTTCTCATTTGCAGACATTAATAACGGATCCATTGCAGTTATTTAGTTTTTTACTGGAATGAAATAAAAAACGCTGACTAAGAATGATTTTTACCCCGTGATCCAACTTTTCCGGAAGTGTTTTGCTGATGAGATTTAAAAAATTTTTATCTTTGAAAATTAGGATTCTAAAAATGAAGATAAATTTACCAGATAAGCTGTATTATTCCATAGGAGAAGTTGCGAAAGCATTTGATGTAAACACTTCATTAATAAGATACTGGGAACAGGAATTCCCTATCATTAAGCCTAAAAAGAACAAAAAGGGCAACCGTTATTTCACTCCCGAAGACATTAAAAATCTGCAGATCATCTATCATCTGGTTAAAGAAAAAGGTTACACGCTCGACGGCGCCAAAATTGCCCTTACCACCAACAGCAAAATCTCGGAAACAATTACATTAATCGACAGGCTTGAATTTGTAAAAGCTGAACTGTTGAAACTTAAAGATTCTTTGGTGGAAAAAGATTCGGAATAAGTAAAATTTGAAGTTGATTTTCTTTTTATCAGGATATTTTTCAATCATTTTCCTGAATTTATATTCTGAAATCATCCAATTGCAATCCGCTCATTGTTAATAACTGACAGAATTGTTAAGTTTGCGGCGATGAAAAAAAATTATTACCAACAGCTTGCATTCATGGGAATGCTGCTGATTATTTTGTTTGGATTTCAAAAATATAGGAGCAAAGAAAAGGAAAACTTCTCCGATGTGCATTTTATCGTCAATAATACAACTGCTCTACATTTGGCAGAATTTGATCCGAATGATCTTGATGAAAAGCAATGGCAACATTTAGGGTTCACTAAAAAGCAGACGGCAACCATTTTTAATTATAAAAAAATAGTAGGCGGAAAATTTCTTTCTAAAGAGCAATTTAAAAAATGCTTTGCGGTCTCGGAAGAAAAATTTTCAGAACTGGAACCGTACATATTATTGCCTGAAAACAACAGGGAAGCAAACATGAACGGTTTTGCTCATTTTAAAAAGAAATCAATAACGGTTTCACAAAAATTTAATCCCGATTTTTATGCTGTAGCTGACTGGATAAAGCTTGGATTTTCAGAGCGGCAGGCGGAAGCTATTGTTAAATATAAAAACTATCTGGGCGGAAGTTTTGTAAGCAAAGAAAAATTCAAAGAGTGTTTTATTATTAGCGAAGAAAATTATCAAAAGTTATCATTTTATCTTATTCTTCCTGAAAAAACACCTGCCGGATTTAATTATTACAAGAATAATTCAATTTCCGGAAAAACTAAAATTCAATACCGTCTTTTCGATCCGAATCTATTAGACACCGACGGCTGGAAATCGCTGGGCTTTTCTGATAAGCAGTCACATATTATTGTCAATTACCGTGAACGGAATTTAAAGGGAAGCTTTAAAAACCTGGAAGATATTCAGAAATGTTTTGTAATATCCACTGAGAAATTTGAGGAACTGAAGCCGTTTATCAGATTAAATCAAGAATCCATTGCAGCCCGGCACAACACTGTACCGTCTGAAATTAAACAGCAGGAAAAAACAGACTTTTCTAAAGTTGATCTGAATTCGATTACTTTCAGACAGCTTTTAGAATTTGGATTCGATGAAAAAGCAGCCGGTTCTATGATTGGTTTCAGGAAAAAACTGGGTGGATTTATGAATAAGGAGCAGATATTAACAACGTATAACATCGATATACCATTAATGGAGAAACTTCTTTCCACAGCTCAGCTTAACACATCGAATGTTATAAAATATACCTTGACCGAAGCGCCGGAAGAATGGCTTAAAAGCCATCCCTATTTTAAATATTCCGCAGATAAAATTATTTTCTACAGGCTTACCGAAAAAGATGAAAAGAAATTGTGGAAACTTTTAAAGATCAAACCGGAATATGAGGCTAAAATGAAGCTTTATCTTAAATGAGTTAAAAACTACTAAGTTAAATTATGGAAATATATACAGAGCGTCAGGCTTTAGTCCCGATGTTTCAATAGGGACAAAATAAAGGCTTAGCTAAAACTTAAAATAGCTAACCTTACAATTTAATCAAAAGTTTTACTGGAACCTTCAACCAGTTTTTGAAGTGATGATAATTCCTCTTCTGTCAGATCTCTCCATTTTCCAATAGGCAGATCCAGTTTAATATTCAAAACACGTATCCTTTTGAGTTTTTTCACTTCATACCCGAGGTATTCGCACATCCTTCGGATCTGGCGGTTTAGTCCCTGTGTAAGAACAATCCGGAAGTTCATTTCATCAATTTTTTCAACCTCACATTTTTTGGTTACCGTGTCTAAAATCGGTACACCATTTCTCATTTTTTCGAGAAATTTCGGCGTAATCGGCTTATCGACCCGTACGATATATTCTTTCCCGTGGTTGTTTCTTGACCGCAATATTTTATTGACAATATCACCGTCACTCGTCAGAAGAATCAGGCCTTCACTTGGTTTATCAAGCCTTCCGATGGGAAAAATTCTTTTCGGGTGGCTGATGTAATCGATGATATTATTTTTCTCTCTTTTGGTATCTGTCGTACAAACGATTCCTACAGGCTTATTAAATGCAATATAAACATGGTCTTCCTGTGGCTCACGGATCGGCTTTCCATCTACTTCAATCACGTCTTCATCGGAAACTTTGGTTCCCATCTCCGGAACTTTTCCGTTGATCTTGATTCTCCCTTCTTCCAGAAGCTTATCTGCCGCTCTTCTGGAGCAGTATCCAACTTCCGATAAATATTTATTAATGCGTGTTTTTTCCATTAATCTTCTCCGTATCCTGTATAATTTTTATTACTGAAAATCGTCACTCCATAGCTTATCCCAACAAAAAAAGGATTCGAATTCCCTAATTTGTGTGCCTCCAGGAAAATACCTCCTTCCTGGCTGATTCTTTTTGAATAAGAGACTTGCAGCCCCAATCTTCCACCCCAAAATTCAGCATCGGAAACTGCCGAATGATTCAATTGCTTTCCATAATTCAGTTCAATATAAAATGGCCTGTCGCCGGGATCAAAAATAAATTTCGGCTGTACCATCAGATAAATCAGATGATAGTTATCCTGAATAAAACTATATCTGAACCCTGTACCTAAAGCAAAGTTAGGAAGAAAATTATAACCGCCTATCGCCGTAATGCCATACATGATTTTCTGTGGCGGCTGTGAAGTGATATATTGCGTATTGTTGGGAATTTCTTTCTCTTTATTTAATTTAAAACCAAGATGCAGGGAGGGGTTAAAATAAAATCCCATCGTTTGTTTTGCAGCTTTGGTTTCCTGAGAAAAAGCTTTTAAAAAAGAAAGTAAGGCAAATGCTATTATTAATTTTTTCATGACAGATTAAATCTAAAATCATTTTCCAGAAAATCAGAAGTTGCATCCTCAATCTTGTAATCGCCGATTTTGGTTCTTCTCAACTGTGTAAGATATGCTCCAACTCCCAGTTCCTGCCCGATGTCATGTGCAAGGCTTCTGATGTAAGTACCTTTTGAACAGCCTACGGTAAAACTCACCAGCGGAAGGTCAATTTTAATTTCATTGATATAAAAAATAGTTGTTTTCCGGGATTTCATTTCAACTTCCTCACCTGCTCTAGCCAGGTCATATGCTCTTTTCCCTTCAATTTTTATAGCGGAAAAAACCGGCGGAATCTGGTCTATTTCACCCACAAATTTTTCTAATGCGCTATGAATATGTTCTTCCGTAATATGCGAAATATCCTGGTGAAGAATTTCCGGCTTTTCGGTATCGTAGGATTCGGTCTGAACACCTATCTTAATTTCCGTCCAGTATTCTTTCGGTGCGTCCTGGATTTCAGGAATTTTTTTCGTGAATTTTCCACAACATACAATCAGAAGTCCGGTCGCTCTCGGATCTAATGTTCCTGCGTGGCCGATCTTAAATTTTTTTGGGAGGTTAAACTCTCTTTTGAGCTTGTATTTCATTTTATTGACCGCCTGAAAAGACGTCCAATCCAAAGGCTTGTCCAATAAAAATAGATGTCCTGACTGTAAGTCTTCAGCTGTCATGTCGATGGATAATAAGTAATGGGTAATGAGTAATGGGTAATGAGTAATGTTTGATTTATTCTAGCCTATTGAAAAAAATAAAAATAAATCAGCAAAGCTATTCCAACAAAAATACGATACCAGCCCCAAGGTTTAAAACCATATTTATTTAAAACTCCGATGAATGCTTTAATGGCAATCAATGCAACAATAAAAGCAACAATGTTTCCTATAATAAAAATAACTATATGATCCTGTGAAGACATAATCATCTCGTATCCTTTCTGTGGATTTGCCGTTTCTTTGCCCCATGTTTTTACAAAAACAGAATATACTGTAACAGCCAGCATCGTTGGAACGGCAAGGAAAAATGAAAATTCTGCCGCTGCTTTTCTCGTTAGACCCTGCGTCATCCCGCCGATGATAGACGCAGCACTCCGGCTGGTTCCCGGCATCATCGCGAGACATTGCCAAAAGCCAATAGTAACCGCTTTTTTTATGGTAATTCCTTTTTCATCATCAATTCTTGGATTCTTAAACCATTTATCCGCAAATAAAAGAACTACCCCTCCTAATACTAATACCGACGAAATAGCGATCTGATTTCCCAAAACCGCTTCTATTTTATCATCAAAAAGGTATCCTAATACAAGAGCAGGAATCACTGCAAAAGCGAGTTTAAAATAAAACTGTAAATTTTTCAGATCAAAAAATTTTTTCCAGTAAGCAACAACTACAGAAAGTATGGCTCCAAACTGAATAGAAACCTGGAACATTTTTAAAAATTCATCTTCCGGCATTCCCATTAAACTGGCCGTAAATCCCATGTGCGCCGTAGAAGAAATTGGGAGATATTCTGTTAATCCTTCAATGATTGCAATAATTATTGCTTTGATTAAATCCATATTTTTTTTGTATTTATCAAAAAAAACTTTGTCAAAGTCCTGAACTCTGACAAAGTTTATATCCTAAAATATTGTTTATTTTCTTTTTAAAATAGCATACACCTCGATCACAAATCCTATGACTACAAACAGCGGTGCAATTCTGATTCTACGGATAGAAAAGATCCCGTCATTCCATGAATTCGGATCAAATTTTCCGTCTACGGTATTGGCATCGGCACCCATCATCAGAAGAAATCCAACGATGATAAATGCAAGACCTATCAGCATCCACTTAAAGTTTTCCTTTCCGAAATAAAAGTTTGTTTCCTGAGGTACTTCATTGGGTTCTTTTCCGAAGTCTTCTGCGGAAAATTTATTTGTTTTTTTGCTCATTTTAAGAATAATATAAATCGTCAACGTTTGATCTTAAGAATCTCCAGGTAGCAACTACCGTACTCAGGACCGTGATAAAAATTCCTACTCCGAATACCAGTAATACCAGCCAGAAATACTGATTATTGTCCTGTACGAAGGCTGAACCGATCTGGCTTGTAAAATAGTACCAGATCCCGAACAATGCCAAAAGCCCGATTACGGAACCAATTGCCCCAAGAACAACCGCTTCAATAATAAAAGGCTTAAGAATAAACCTTCTTTTTGCTCCTACAAGCTGCATGGTTTTAATGATAAATCTTTTGGAGAATATTTTCAAGCGGATTGAATTGTTGATTAATACAACCGCCAAAATTAAAAACAATATAGAAAAACCTAAGATCCACTTTAGAATCCTGCTCAGGTTATTATAGACATCCACCATCAGCGTACTGTCGTTTTTTACTTCAGCAATGCCCGGAACAGCTTTGATTACTTTCAGCGCCTCATCAATTTTGGCAGGATCTACATATTCCGGTTTTAATGCAATTTCTATAGATGATGGAAATATATTTTCTTCGAAAAGGGCATCCGTATCGATTCCCATGCTTTTTTTAGCTTCCTGAGATGCCATTTCACGGGTGATATAAGTTGCTTTTTTCACCGGAGCCAGCGTCTGAATTTCCTTGAAAACTTCGGCTTCCATTTTCGCAATCTTTACAGAATCTTTAGCATTATAATTTTCAGCGAAGTAGGCATTCACCACAAGCTGCTCTTTGATATAATCGGAATATTTCTGAGCATTGATTAAAATAAGTCCCATTAATCCCAATAAAAATAACACTAAGGCAATACTTATTACCACTGTAATATTGCTAGACCTAAGCCTTTTCTTATTAAATTCATCTACAGATTTAGCCATTAATATTAAAATTTTTGGCTAAAATAGAAAAAAACTTCCGAAATTTGGGAACGAAAAAGAGAAAATCACTGTTAATAAAATCATAAAAAACATTGAGTGTAAAAGCAAAAAAGCATCTTGGTCAGCACTTCCTGACAGATGAAAACATCGCAAGAAAAATCGTAGAAGGTCTGAGTTTTGATGGCTACAAAAATGTAATGGAAGTGGGCCCGGGAATGGGTGTTCTCACCAAATATCTACTGGAAAAAGATCAACATATTTATCTTGCTGAAATAGATAATGAATCCATTGAATATCTTAAAAATAATTATCCCAAAGTAACGGAAGAAACTTTTGTAGGTGATTTTCTGAAACAGGATTTTCAATTTACCAAAAACGAACAAATCGCTATTATCGGGAACTTCCCGTATAATATTTCATCCCAGATTTTGTTTCAGATCGTAGATCATTATGAGCTGATCCCCGAAATGGTGGGCATGTTTCAGAAAGAAGTTGCTGAAAGAACAGCCGCGGTTCCGAGAACGAAAGATTACGGAATCCTTACTGTTTTGATCCAGGCCTATTATGATACTTCATATTTGTTCACGGTTCATGAAAATGTGTTCAACCCGCCTCCCAAAGTAAAATCAGGGGTTATCCGACTTACAAGAAATCCCAAAGAAGGACTTTCCGGAAATGAAGTTTTGTTTAAACAGATCGTAAAAGCAGGGTTTAACCAGAGAAGAAAAAAACTTTCAAATGCTCTGAAAATTCTCAATATTCCGGAGGCTTTAAAAACCCATGAATTCATGGACAAAAGAGCGGAAGAGCTGAGCGTTGCAGATTTTATTTCATTTACTCAACTATGGAAAAATAATTTGTAATACATTCTAACTCATAAAAAACCTCCTGAATAATGATTAGGAGGTTTTTTTTATTATTTCAAAGTATGATTAATTTTCTAATTTGTGGACTTTTTTAGTTCCTTCATACATTTCGTACTGTAAAAAACGGGTCTCCAGTTTTCCGTTGAAAAGTTTGATTTTTCTTGAAGGGCGAAGTCCTATTTTCTTTACCGCTTCCAAATCCGAAGAAATAAGCCATGCCAGAGTATTAGGATAATTGGTCTTGAAGGTATCTCCTATTTTTTTGTAAAAATCATCATCATTAATAGAAATTCTCTCATCGTATGGAGGATTGAAAACCATTAATAGCGGGAAAAGTTCTTTTTTAGAATCGAAAAAATTCTGTTTCTTAACTTCTATAACGTCTTCCATTTCTGCAGCTTCGATGTTTATTCTCGCGGCATTCAGCATTCTGGCGTCAATATCATAGCCTACTATTTTTCCGGTGAATTCTTTTATTCGATTGACTCTGAATTCTTTTATTTTCGCAAATAAATCGGCATTATAATTTTTCCAGTTCTGGAAAGCAAATCTCTTTCTGAAAAGTTGTGCCGGAAGATCCATGGCAATCATGGCTGCCTCAATTAATAGTGTACCGGAGCCGCACATCGGATCAAGGAAATTTCCCTTTCCATCCCATCCCGCAAGCTGAAGCATTCCGCTTGCCAGAACTTCATTGATGGGTGCTTCCCCCTGCTCTCGTCTGTATCCTCTTTTAAACAAAGGATCTCCTGAAGAATCCAGGGAAATGGTAATCAATTCCCGGTCTATATGAAGATGGAATTTAATATCAGGATTTCGGGTTTCAACATTGGGGCGTCTTTTGAATTTTTCCTGAAAATAATCAACAATAGCATCTTTCATCTTCAGGGTTACGAATTGTGAGTGCTTAAATGTTTCTGAATTTACCGTTGCGTCAATCGCAAATGATTGTTCAACATCCATAAATTCTTCCCAATTGAATTTGAAAAGCCTGTCGTAAAACTGATGTTGATTGAAGGCTTTGAATTCATGAATGGGAACCAGAATCTTTAAAGCCGTTCTTGCAGAATAATTTATTTTATACAAAAAGCCGAGATCCCCTTCGCAGTTGACCGCCCTGTTTTTTACTTCCACCTTTCTTCCGCCGAGTTTTTTAATTTCTTCCGCTAAAATCTGTTCTAGCCCAAAAAATGTTTTTATCTGAATTTGTATATTTTCTGTATCCATATCTTATTATTAAAAGTTTAAATATTTAAGAATTAAAAGATTAGACATTCTGATTATTGCATGATTGAATATTTCGATCTTTCAATATTAAATACTTTTTCCTTTTACCGCACAAATTTAGTTATTTTTGCATTATGGAATGGTTTGAATCTTGGTTTGATACCCCTTATTATCATTTGCTTTACAGTAACAGAGATTACACGGAAGCAGAAAACTTCATTACAAAACTTACGGCAGACCTTCAACTGCCGCCAAATGCTAAGATTATCGACCTTGCCTGCGGAAAGGGAAGACATTCTGTTTTCCTTAATACATTAGGATATGATGTTTTGGGTCTGGACCTTTCCAGAAAAAGCATAGAATTTGATAAAAAATTTGAGAATCAGACATTATCATTTGACGTCCATGATATGAGGAATCCCATTGATGCGGATCCTATGGACGCCGTATTCAACCTCTTTACAAGCTTTGGATATTTTGATAATGAAAATGATGACAAAAAAGTTTTTCATTCGGTTTTTAACGCTCTTAAACCAGGAGGCTTTTTTGTGCTGGATTATCTGAACGAAGAATTCGTACGGAAGAATATTGTTCCTGAAGCTGTCGTAACGCGTGGAGATATCGAATTTAAGATTACAAAAAAAATAGAAGGAAGACATATAATTAAAGATATCCGGTTTGAAGATAAGGGAAAACCTTACCATTTTTTTGAAAAAGTAAAACTTCATACATTGGAAGCGATAAATAGTTACGCTGAAGAATGCGGTTTTGAACGAATTAAAATCTGGGGCGATTATCAGCTGAATGAATTTGATAAAGAAAAATCCCCCCGCTGCATTAATTTATTTAAGAAAAAATGATAACTGTTCTTTTACTGATTTTAAGTGTTGTTTCCGGAGTATTTTTAGGAAAATATTTTGGAAAAAAAGAAAAGCTGGCTAAAAACTTATTAATTTTAAGTGCCGGATTTTTGATTACCATCTGTCTTAACGAAGTCTTTCCTCAGGTATATACTGCGGAAACAGGAACCAGTCTGGGTATCTTCGTCATTATTGGTGTTTTACTACAGATGATTCTGGAAGCGCTCACCAAAGGTTTTGAACACGGCCATTTTCATCATCATAGCGAGCATAATATTCTTCCCGCGGCATTAATGGTAGGACTTTTTATTCATGCATTTATAGAAGGAATTCCTCTGGCAAATGATGAACATGAACTTTCTCCTTATCTATGGGGAATTGTTTTTCACAATCTACCTATATCCTTTATTTTGGGAGCTTTTCTATTTAACAGAAAAAATGAATCCAGATCTGCACCATCCTATCCTTCATTGCTGATTGTAGCTTTATTTGCGCTGGCTTCGCCGATGGGAATGCTGTTGGGTAATTACTTTGATCCGGATCTGCAGCCTTATTTTCTGGCTATTGTAGGAGGTATCTTTCTGCATATTTCTTCAGTCATTATATTTGAAAGCAACAAAAACCATAATATCGACTGGTTGAAAATTGGTTTGGTAATTCTGGGAGTTTCGTTGGCTTTGGTCATGCATCTTTTTCATGATCATGGGCATTTGGGACATCATCATTAGATTACATAACTTCCTGATTAATAAACAAAAGCTCCGAAATTATCGGAGCTTTTGTTTATATAATCTTATATTACATTAGAATTTCCATCCGAAGGTAATAAAGAAGTTATTTCTCACATTTTTCACATCCGATACTGCATATGCATCACTTGAGATCAAACGGCTCGGAGAATAATATCCTGCTTCATAAGCATTATCAACAACTCCATATAAAAACGGATTGCTATATTTTGAGGTCACATTCTGATACGATGCGTCAATATAAAATGATCTGAAATCATATCCCAAACCTACTGAAAGTGCATTCCTGTCATTTAAAATAAGATTATTGTAAGACTGACCTGTGATACCGCCATTATCCGTATATCTGTCAACATTTAGTGCATCAAAAGGACTTGAAGCATACGCATAACCTCCTCTTAATCTGAATTGCTTAATTCTGTATTCTGCTCCGATCTTTACTTCCGAAAGATTTTTGTAATTGTCTTTGAAGAAATCATTCAGTTCAGTCTCTGCATCTCCATATACTTTATATTTAGGCTTTGTTAAACCCAATGTATAATCGACGTTTAAAGCAAAACTTTTATTAGCAATAAATGCAGCACTCAAGGTAGCTTTCATCGGCGAAGTAAGCTTTCTGTCTTCAACAGCATAATCATCACCGTAAATCGGGTCATTATAAAAACTATAGCTTCTGTCAATATTCCAGAAAGTAGGAGTTTCCAATGCAGCACCCAGTCTAAAATTTCGTCCAAATTTTCCAATTACCCCCAGTGATGCCGAAAAACCGTTTCCTCTTTCATAAAAAGGAGTGTTTTGCTTACTGAAGTATTCTGAGCTGCCATTTGATAAAGAATTAAAAATTGCAGTATCAGATTGGTCAATTGACGAATTGAAAAAATTAAGACCCGCTCCAAGATATAAATTATTGTTATAATTTGCACCTACACCAAAACTCGTTTTAGACATATAGCCATATCTGTCATATGCGTGTCTGCCTAATGAAGAACTCGTAGCATCAGGAAAATCATAAATTAAGTTACTATTTCCGGGAGTTTCAATATAATTATCTATCGATTGATTAGAGTAATTCACACCAATGTTGATGAATTTCCATGCACTTTCGGTCATCAATTGGAAGGTCATTACCGCTCCGACATTTCCAAGATCTCCTTTGTTGATCGTATATCCGTAAGACGATCCGGCATAAGAAGATGTGTTCTTATTGCTGGTAACAGAAAGCGTTCCCGAAACTTCTCCTGAAATGGCAACTCCAAGACCGGCAGGGTTGGTAAGAAGAGAATTGGCATCCCCTCCCAGCGCACCGTTAGATCCTGCCATGGCATTAAATTTTGCTGAACCGATATTAGGTGCATTGGAATAAACATCCGTCGTATTCCTTATCACTGAAACATCTTGAGCCTGCGCAAAAAATGCAGCAGAAATACTCATTATTGCTAAAGATTTTTTTAACATTATTTTTTTGAATAGTTATTTAATTTAAATTATCTGCCACCACGGAAGCCGCCGCCTCCACCGCCGCCGGATCTAAAACCGCCGCCGCTTCCTCCGCCAAAGCCACCGCCTCCTGATCTGAAGCCACCGCCACTGTTGGAATTATTAAAGCTGCCATTATTTCTGAAACCGCCGTCATTTCTTGGTTGGGAAGGCTGCTGATAATTGTAATTTGGTCTTGGCTGACCCTGGTTACGGAACCCGCCCTGAGGTCTCACCCCATTTTGATTTCTGAAACCACCATTGGTAGTATTTCCTTGTCTGAAACCACCGCTGTTATTAGATCCTCTAAAGCCTCCATTATTTGCATTGTCTCTGAAACTTCCGGTACCAGTAGAACTTCTTCTGAAACCGTTTGAACTGGTGACTCCGTATTTATTGGCAAAACTTCCGTTATAAGTATTAAATCCTCTTCCGTTAACACCGCTTCTTCTGTAATAAGGAGCATAGTAATTACCTCCCCAGTAGCCGCCGTAGCCCCAATATGGATTATAGCCTCCCCATCCCCAATAAGGATTATAGCCCCAATAAGGTGAGTATCCCCAGCCCATATTCCAGCCGGCGCCCCAACCCCATGAGCCTCCCCATGAAAGTCCGATGCCCCAGCCACCGCCGTAGCCCCAATACGGATTATAGCCTCCGTACCAGCCGCCCCAGCCCCAAGGATTACCCCAACCCCAGCCCCACGAGTTATCGTAGTAGTTGGTTTCACTTCCTGCATACATTCCCCAGTCTGAGTCGGTTGCTGTATTATTCCAGTTATAGTTGTTCCAGTCTTCATAACGCCCTGTTCTGGAATTGATCTCTGCATTCTGAATAAGATTAGAATCATCCTGATAATAATTATAATCCTCTCCTACCCTGTTTCCTCTGTCGTTGATAATTACGCCTTCCGGTAAGGTGTCTTTATTCGGGTCGTAATAAACGCCATCTGTCTCACTGTATCCACCCATCTGGGCACCGCAGGACATAAGTAATAATCCGCCTGCCACCGCTAAAATCCCTTTGGATTTAATGGCGCCAAGCAAATTTTTATGTATATTTCTTTTCATGATAACGTAAAAATTTTTTATTTAAATTATATTTGCAAAATGTACCAAAAATGTACCATTACCACAGGTACAAAAATCTATCAAAAATAGATTTTTATTTTTAGATAACAATAATAGCGAAAAGTTAAAAAAATTAAAAAAAAATTAATGGCAAAATTAACCTCAAGAAGCGAAGATTACAGCAAATGGTATAACGAGTTGGTAGTAAAAGCCGACTTAGCTGAAAACTCAGGAGTAAGAGGATGCATGGTAATTAAACCATATGGCTATGCAATCTGGGAGAAAATGCGTGACGAAATGGATAAAAAATTCAAGGAGACCGGTCACGTAAATGCATATTTCCCGCTTTTTGTGCCCAAGAGCTTATTTGAGGCTGAAGAAAAAAATGCAGAAGGTTTTGCTAAAGAATGTGCCGTTGTTACCCACTATCGATTAAAAACAGATCCTGATAACCCTTCCAAACTGATTGTGGATCCCGATGCAAAACTTGAGGAAGAACTAATCGTAAGACCTACTTCAGAAGCCATTATCTGGAATACTTATAAAAACTGGATTCAGTCTTACAGGGATTTACCGATATTGATTAACCAATGGGCGAATGTTGTACGCTGGGAAATGAGAACACGTCTTTTCCTGAGAACTGCTGAGTTTCTTTGGCAGGAAGGACACACCGCTCACGCCACAAAAGATGAGGCGATTGAAGAGGCTGAAAAAATGAATAAAGTCTATGCCGATTTTGCAGAAAACTTTATGGCAATGCCTGTCATTCAGGGATTAAAAACACCTTCCGAAAGATTTGCCGGAGCTGATGAAACCTACTGTATAGAAGCATTAATGCAGGATGGAAAAGCACTTCAGGCAGGAACATCTCACTTCTTAGGTCAGAATTTCGCCAAAGCTTTTGATGTAAAATTCACCAATAAAGAAGGAAAAATAGAACACGCATGGGCCACTTCGTGGGGAACTTCCACACGTCTCATGGGAGCGTTGATTATGACCCATTCTGATGATTTCGGATTGGTGCTTCCTCCAACACTGGCACCTATTCAGGTTGTAATTGTTCCGATCTTTAAAGGTGAAGAACAGCTTGCTGAAATCAGTGAAGTAGCATTGGATATTCAGGCTAAACTAAAAGCGAAAGGAATTTCTGTGAAATTTGATGATGACACTCAGAACAAACCGGGCTGGAAATTTGCAGAATACGAGTTAAAAGGTGTTCCTGTAAGAATTGCAATGGGTCCTAGAGATCTTGAGAACAAATCGGTAGAAATCGCACGAAGAGACAATCTTACGAAAGAAGTACGTTCTATTGAAGGACTGGATTCTTACATCGAAGATTTGCTGAAAACCATACAACAGGATATCTATAACAAAGCTTTCGAATTTAGAAAGAACAACATAACAAAAGTTGATTCATACGATGAATTCAAAAAAGTTCTGGAGGAAAAAGGAGGATTCCTATATGCACATTGGGACGGAACTGCAGAAGAAGAAGAACAGATCAAGGAAGAGACTAAAGCAACCATAAGATGTATTCCTTTGGATGATGATATCGAGGAAGGCGTATCTCTTATTTCCGGAAAACCTTCAAAAAGAAGAGTTTTGTTTGCAAAAGCATATTAACTTATCTTAAATGAGATTTTGAATCTGCAAAAATCCGATGGATTTTTGCAGATTTTTTTTTATCACAGCCGTTTGGACGAGTTTTTGATAGCATTCTACAACATTAATCTCAAAATAATTTACTATGTCTCTAAACATTATTGATCTTATTAAAGGACAGCTGGGACCGGCTTTGGTATCGCAGGCTGCTTTACAGTTTGGCGAAAGCGAATCGGGAATTTCAAAAGCGATCGGCGGATTACTGCCTGCTGTAGTAGGAGGACTGGCCAATAACTCTGATAATCCTTTAGTATTGGATGCTATCATGAATTCCTCTTCACCGGATATCCTGAATAACCTTTCAGGAAATTCTTCAAATAATTCATCGATTGCCAGTGTACTTACGCAGATATTCGGCGATAAGATGAACGGACTTGTGAATTCTGTTGCTACTTACGCAGAAATCAGTAATAATTCTTCAAACTCTCTTTTACATTTGGTTACCGGCGCAACTGTCGGCACCATCAGCAAATACGCTGCAGATAATAATCTGGATAAAGCCGGAATTTCAGGTCTTCTTAATGACCAGAAAGGGATTGTTTCAACTTTATTGCCTGCAGGACTTTCCTTTGCTTCTCTTAATATGGGAGACTGGGATGCAAGATATAAATTTGACAATGATAGAGATAAGATCAACATGCCGGCTCAGGAGGAACCTAAAATTCAAGTTACCAGAAGTACAACCCTTAATGGAACTTTTCCCGATAAAAATAAAGATAAGGACGGGTCTATCTGGAAATGGCTTTTGCCTTTTTTATTGCTGATTGCCGCAGCTTATTTCATTTGGAGACAGTGTGAACAAAGAGAAACAACGACAACCACTATGGTAACTGATTCCGGCGAAGTGGTAACCGATACCGCAACTACTACCGGAAACAATACCGCGACAGGAATATCTACTACTCAGGCTGATGAAGATATTGATCTGAACGGCACTCCGTTAAAAGGCTACAAAGGAGGTATGGAAGACCGAATGATTGCTTTTCTGAAATCAGACGGTTATAAAAATGCACAAAATGATGACGCATTAAAAGATACGTGGTATAATTTTGACCATGTAAATTTTAAAATGGGAAGTGCCAACCAGCTTGAAGCAGGATCTGAAGGCCAACTTCAAAATCTGGCAGCTATTTTAAAAGCATATCCTGATGTTAAGGTTAAAATAGGAGGTTATACGGATAAAACCGGAGATGAAAACACTAACCAAAAATTATCTGACGATCGTGCAAAATTTATAAGATCATGGCTGGATAAACAAGGTGTTGGATCACAAATTACCGGAGCAGACGGATATGGAAGCGAGTTTGCAACTGTTGATGCCTCTGCTTCTGATGCTGAAAGAGCCGTTGACCGTAAAATGGCGGTGCGTTTTGCAAAATAATTTTATTTAAATATATATTACAGATCCCGAAATGTTTCGGGATCTTTTATTGATGATTTTGTAGTTTTCATTTATTTAATTACTTTTGTTAGTCATTTCTAACATTTTTATGAATCTGAATTTAAAGAACGCCTGGCGACGAGATAAAACCTCAAATTCACTATCTGAAGTATATTCTTCGGTGAAAGTTCCTCAGAACGGAAGTTTCTGGAGGAAATATCTTGCCTTTGCCGGCCCGGGACTGATGGTTGCCGTAGGTTATATGGATCCTGGAAACTGGGCTACTGATATTGCGGGAGGAGCACAATTCGGATATACACTGCTTTCCGTAATACTGATCTCGAATATTTTCGCGATGGTGTTACAGCATTTATCCGTAAAACTTGGAGTAGTTGCCGAAAGAGATCTTGCTCAGGCCTGCAGGGATCATTTTAGTCCCACTACCAACTTTATATTATGGATATTCTGCGAAATTGCCATAGCTGCATGCGATCTTGCCGAAGTGATTGGATCAGCCATTGCACTCAATCTCCTTTTCCAGATTCCTCTTACCTGGGGAATTGTTATAACGACAATAGACGTGCTTTTCATTCTTCTGCTCCAGTCTAAAGGATTCCGGTGGATTGAAAGTATTGTAGGCGGGCTGATTTTTATTATCCTCGCTTGTTTTGTCTATGAACTGGTGATTTCAGAGCCTGCCGTGAACGAAATTTTTGGAGGACTTGTACCGAAAGCAGAAATCGTTCAGAACCCGGCGATGCTTTATATTGCTATAGGAATTTTGGGAGCAACTGTTATGCCGCATAATTTATACCTGCACAGCAGCATTGTTCAGACGAGGGATTATCCAAGAAATAGTGAGGGAAAAAAAGAAGCCATAAAATTTGCAACATTAGACAGCACTTTTTCTCTGATGCTTGCGTTTTTTATTAATGCCGCCATCCTTATTCTGGCTGCTGCTACTTTCCATGTTTCCGGAAATCATGATGTAGCGGATATTCATGATGCCTATAAATTACTAACTCCCATTTTAGGCGCTTCCATGGCAAGTATTGTTTTTGCCGTTGCATTACTGGCCTCAGGGCAGAATTCTACTTTAACAGGAACTCTTGCCGGGCAAATCGTAATGGAAGGTTTTCTGAATATTAAATTAAAACCCTGGCTGCGACGTCTTATAACAAGATTGATTGCCGTAATCCCGGCGTTGATTGTCGCCATTCTTTATGGTGAACAGGGCACTACGGATCTTCTCGTACTGAGCCAGGTCATATTATCCATGCAGCTGAGCTTTGCCGTTGTTCCTTTGGTGATGTTTACCAGTGATAAAGCGAAGATGGGAGAATTCGTGAATAAACCCTTTCTAAAAATCTGTGTCTGGATTATTTCTTTTATTATTATTGTTTTAAATGTTTATCTTCTGTATCAGACATTTTTTGGAGAAGGAATTTAAATAGATTTAATTATTTAGATTAAACTAATAAACCACGCCTTCAAAAATTCTTGAATCTTCGCCACCCTGCATAGAAGGAGACTACCCTGTTCAAGTATATTTATATTGCAAACCGTGATTTCAATGATGGCTAAGGTTCCCGAAGTCACCAAGCCTACTATCCTAGCCGCGATAGTAACGGATACCCCACAGCACGCGTTGGCGGTGAAAGCATGCGGCTGCGCGAGGAGTATGAGTGGATAGCGCGAAAAAGCTCCTAAAAAATGATTGATGATTGATCGTTGATAGTTTTTCCGCAAACTTCTAACTTCTAACCTCTAACTTCTAACTTCTAACTTTCGTCTGCCTAATTGTCACCCTTTCTCCTTTGGCAGAATGTTTGTCAATACTAACCCAAATAAATATTGAATTATGGAAAATCAGGATATCAACGAAGAAAGCATCAATAATCAGGAAGAAACGAATATTCAGAATGAAGCGATTTCAGAAGACAATGTGACAGCAAAACCTTCTGCGGAGGAACTTTTGGCAGAGGAAAAAGACCGTTATATCAGATTATACGCTGAATTTGAAAACTATAAAAAAAGAACGTCTAAAGAAAAAATGGAATTTTTCCAGTATGCCAATCAGGATATGATGGTTTCTATGCTGGGCGTTCTGGATGATTTTGAAAGAGCTTTAAAGGAAATTGCCAAAAATGGTAATCCTTCGGATCTTCAGGGCGTTGAACTGATCTACAATAAATTTAAAAGCAAATTGACCGAAAAAGGACTGAAAGCAATGGAGGTAAATCCGGGAGACAGCTTTAATGTAGACTTCCATGAAGCGATCACGCAGATTCCTGCTCCGTCAGAAGATCTTAAAGGTAAAATTGTAGACGTGATTGAGACAGGATATACTTTGGGAGATAAAGTGATCCGTTTTGCAAAAGTAGTAACCGGAAATTAAAATTTATGAATGATAAATGATGAGTGATAATTGATGTATATTCATTTATTTACCCATTTTAAATATCTATTATCATTTATCAATAATCAATTATAGAAAAGAGATGTCAAAAAGAGATTATTACGAGGTTCTTGAGATCAGCAAATCTGCATCAGCCGACGAGATAAAGAAAGCATACCGTAAAATGGCCATCAAATATCACCCTGATAAAAATCCGGGCGATAAAGATGCTGAAGAAAAATTCAAGGAAGCTGCAGAAGCTTACGAAGTACTGAGCGACGAACAGAAACGTGCCAGATATGACCAATTCGGACATGCGGGAGTTGGCGGAAACGGTGGTTTCGGAGGCGGCGGCTTTGGCGGCGGAATGAACATGGAAGATATTTTCAGTCAGTTCGGAGATATTTTCGGGGGCGGTTTCGGAGGTTTTGGTGGCGGAGGCGGACGTCAGCAGGTTAAAGGTTCCAATTTACGAATCAGAATCAAGCTGAATCTTGATGAAATGGTGAACGGAACGCAGAAGACCATCAAAGTAAAGAAAATGAAGTTTGCTGAAGGGGCGACTTCAAAAACGTGTCCTACCTGCGGCGGTTCGGGAGTTCAGCTGAAAGTCATGAATACGATGTTCGGACAGATGCAGACGCAGACTACCTGCGGAACCTGTCAGGGAATCGGTAAAGTTGCTGATAAAATTCCGGCCGGTGCCAATGCACAGGGACTTATCAAGGACGAAGAAGAAGTTACCATTAATATCCCTGCCGGAGCAAGAGATGGTATCCAGCTTAATGTAAGAGGTAAAGGAAATGATGCGCCTTTCGGCGGTATTCCAGGTGACCTTTTGGTAATTATTGAAGAAGAGGTTGATAAAACCATCAAAAGAGAAGGTGATAATCTTCACCAGGAACTTTATATTTCTTTTGCTGAAGCAGCCTTGGGAACAAAAAAAGAAGTACCGACTGTTGGCGGAAAGGTGAAAATTACCATCGATGCCGGAACGCAATCCGGAAAAATCCTGAGATTAGCAGGAAAAGGCCTTCCAAGCATCGACAGTTACGGAAAGGGCGATATGTTTATCCATATCAATGTCTGGACTCCGCAAAAGCTTACTAAAGAACAGAAAGATTTCTTTGAAAAACAGATGAACAGCGGTGAAATGGTTGCTGAGCCATCCGGAAAAGAAAAAACTTTTTTTGATAAGGTGAAAGATCTATTCAACTAATATATAGTAAAAAAGAGGCTTTAAGCCTCTTTTTTAGTTTCTTTATCGGCGGCTTCTTCGAAGCCGCCGATAAAGAAAAATGAATTTTATTATAAACTATTTCCTTTTAAAAGCCAGCGAATAAATTCCTTTTCCGGCAGTAAAAAGAGCTACTGCAAGCAACCCGCCACCTAATCCGAAAACAAGTTCCTTAAGGATAGAAGGCCACGTTGGAAACAGATGGTGAAAATAATCGATTCTGTGTGCAAAAATTCCTCCGGCTACAAGAATCAGAGCAACAGTACCAATGATTCCCAATCCTTTGATGACAATTGGTAAAGCTTTTACCAAAAAATGTCCCAGCTTTCCAAAAAATCCTTTATCATTACTTTTCTTGATCAATTTGAATCCGGCATCGTCCATTCTTACAATTAAAGCAACAATTCCATACACCCCTACCGTAGCAATAAATGCAACCAGACTTGTTACAAGAATTTGCGTGATAAAAGGATGACTTTCTTCCAATACCGTTCCCAGCGCAATGATAACGATCTCAATGGATAAAATAAAATCTGTGGTTATGGCTGATTTTACTTTGGCTTTTTCAATTTCTTCCGGGCTCTGCCCTTTTGTGTCCTCAACTTCCTTCTCTACTTCATGGCCTTTTTTATCACGGTGGAATAAAAATTCAATAATTTTTTCCATGCCTTCAAAAGAAAGATACAGCCCCCCGAGAATCAGCACATAGTTAATCGCCGGAGCGTATAACCAGTTCAGTAAAAATACAATCGGTAAAATGATTAACTTATTGACAAAAGAACCTTTAGTGATAGCCCACAATACCGGAAGTTCGCGGGATGAAAGAAATCCGGTTGCCTTTTCGGCATTTACTGCCAGGTCGTCTCCCAGAATTCCTGCTGTCTTTTGAGTCGCAATTTTACTCGTTACCGCTACATCGTCCATCAGAGCTGCGATGTCATCCAAAATAGCAAAAAAACCAGATGCCATAAATTTTAATATTTTTTTAATAATTGTTAAACAAAAATAATTATTTAATTTGACTTGTTATAGAATTGATCAAGGTTTTGGAAAGAATTTAAATATACATTTAAAACCATGCCGTTGCAGACAAACGATTGTCAAATTCATGAGTTAAATAATAAAACGACCCTTTTAGGTTCAAATTTCAGGCAAAAAGGTTCAACGATGAAGCAAAAAGGTTCAAAGATCACCCTTTTATACTCGCGGATAAACCTAAAAGCTTCAAATTCCAGGCAAAAAGGCTCAATGATGAAGCTAAAAGGTTCAACAACCAGTCTTTTATACTCAATGGTGAATCTAAAAGACCCAAATTCAAGACAGAAAGCTTTAACTGTGAGTAGAATCATGTTCTCCCTGCTGCTTATTAGTTTATTTTTTCCTTATTTTTAACCTATGAAAAAGCTGATTCTTAATTATCATTTTTTCGTTCTGGGATTAATCAGCTTTGTATTACAGTCATGCAATACAAAATTCAGAGTCTGGGTAGGAACCAATAATGAACAGAAAATATACAATCTCAAGTACGGTGAAAATAAAAGGCAGAAAATGGATGTTTTCCTTCCTTCGGATTATCCCAATGATGCTCCGGTTGTCTTATTGATTCACGGAGGGGCCTGGAAATATGGAAAAAAAGAGCACATGATCCACATTCAGAAAATGCTTTTTAATCATAATATTCCGAGCATCAATATGAATTACAGGCTGGTTTCAAAATCAAAAAAAATCACCTACCGGGAACAGCTGGAAGATATCAATACAGTTATCACCAAGTTCAATGAACTGGCGGAAAAGGCAGAGCTACAGCCAAACAATTATATTCTTTTGGGTGAAAGCGCGGGCGGCCATCTTGCTTTATTGTACGGATACAAGAATCCCGAACAGATCCGGAAAATTATTTCCATGAGTGCTCCTACCGATTTTTATTCTGCTGAATATCTGAATTCGTTCTATTCCAAATATTCTTCCCCTACGCTTCAGGCTGTTGTAGGAAAAAAGTTTCACAGGAAAAATATGTCGGAGGAATTCAAAAAGGCCAGTCCGATAGCTAATGTTTCTGATGTTCCGACTCTGATTTTCCAGGGTAACCAGGACTTTCTGGTGAATAAAAAACAGGGACTTGCTCTTGATTCGGCTTTAACCGCCCGGAAAATTCTGCACAAACTGGTCTTTATGAAAAATACGGGACATGCCCCAAGATTTTTCAACAAGAAAAAAAGAGACACCCTAATTTATCCGAATATTCTGGAATGGATTCAACAAAAATGAGTAATGAGTAATGGGTAATAATCGATGAGTGATGATTGATAATGGTTGATAGTTGATGGTTGATGGTTGATTGATAAAAACAACGTTTCAATTGATTTAAATTTCTTCCACTTGCATTTTACTTGCATTTTATCTTATGCATAAAAAAGCCCGCTTTTTTGAGCAGGCTTGTATTATTTAATTTTGAATGAAATTATTCTTCGTCTTCATCAAATTTATGATTTTCATATTTTGAAAAATCCTGTTTCTTGCCGAATAAAAATTTCAGGATTACCGGTACTGTTGTAATCAGAACAATAACAATAATAATGAGTTCAAGTTTTTTCTTCAAATCGATCCCGAACTGATCAATGAAAAGCTTATCAAGATAATGTCCTGCAAAGATCAGTAAGAAAGACCACAGTACTGCGCCAATGATATTATCTCTTAAGAAATCCTTTTTATCCATTTTTACGATTCCGGCAACAATGGGTGTAAACGTTCTCACTACCGGCAGAAATCTTGCCATAATGATGGCTAATGCTCCATTTTTCTCAAAAAAATCATGAGCCTGATACAGATATTTTTTTTTAAACAACCATGTGTCTTCCTTCTTATATAAGGCAGAACCCGCCTTTCTTCCGAAATAATAACCTACTTCATTTCCTATAATCGCGGCAAGTGCTACAGAAGAGGCCAGAATAAATGTATCTAAGAAATCATTTCCTGTAGATCCGAACGTTGCACTAATAATGTCAATTGAATAAATCCCCGAAACAAAAAGAAGTGAATCTCCCGGTAAGAAAAATCCTACAAAAAGACCTGTTTCAGCAAAAATAATAAACAGAATAAGCCAAAATCCGCCAAGCTTAATATAAAACTCAGGATTTAATAAATCTTTCCAATTAGTGAAGTCTTCCATACATTTTGATAAGTAACAAAAATAGGATTAATAAACGTCATTCCGAAATTTATTATAAGATTTTAACGAAATTTAAACATGACTTTTACAAGTCCATATCATCATCAGAAACTGCGGTTCCATCGGCCATGAGAAATGCTTTCAGGAATGGTGTAAGATTTCCGTTCATTACAGAATCCACATCCGAAGTTTCATATCCGGAACGCACATCTTTTACCAGTTTATAAGGATGCATCACATAATTCCGGATCTGGCTTCCCCACTCGATTTTCATTTTATTGGCTTCAATCTCATTTCTGGCTTTCATTCTTTCTTCAAGCTCCATTTCATATAATCTGGAACGAAGCAACTGCATCGCCTTCTCTTTGTTCTGAAGCTGAGAACGGGATTCGGAGTTTTCAATGATAATTCCTGTTGGTGCGTGACGGAGACGAACGGCTGTTTCCACCTTGTTTACGTTCTGTCCACCTGCTCCGGAAGACCTCATCGTTTCAAAGGAAATATCTGCAGGATTGATGTTGATTTCTATCGTATCATCTACCAAAGGATAAACATACACCGAAACGAAACTGGTATGTCTTTTAGCATTGGAATCGAAAGGTGAAATCCTTACCAGACGATGAACACCGTTTTCTCCTCGCAAATACCCGAAGGCAAATTCGCCGTCAATTTCAAGCGTTACCGTTTTTACACCTGCAACATCGCCCTCCTGAAAGTTCAGTTCACGGATTTTATAGCCTTGTTTTTCCGCCCACATGGTGTACATTCTCATCAGCATGGAAGCCCAGTCGCAGCTTTCGGTTCCTCCGGCTCCGGCTGTAATCTGTAGTACTGCAGAAAGCTCGTCGCCTTCATTAGAAAGCATATTTTTGAATTCAAGATCTTCGATTTTCTCCACTAATTGAGGAAAAGTTTCATCAAGCTCTTTTTCAGAATCGGGATCTTCTCTGGCAAAATCCATCAACACCTGCAGGTCTTCAAACTGAGTATGAATTTCTTCATAAGCCTCTACCCATTTTTTCTTGGAGCGGAGTTGCTTCAGGAATGCTTCGGCTTCTTTCGGGTTGTTCCAGAATTCAGGAGCTGCGGTTTTTTCGTCATCATTCGCAATTTCAATCTTCTTTTTATCGATCTGAAGATATTTATGGAGGTCGTCAATTCTTGACTGAATTTCTTTTATCTGGTCGTTGTTTATCACGATTTTTTATTTTTACAAAAATAGGAAATTTTTATTCCTTGTTTATGAATTCATAAAATCGGAAATTTATTTTCAATTACTTTTAATCTTATTTTTTTAATAAAGATGAATTAAGAATTCCTAAATCTTTTTTGGGCCCGCATCTTTATCTTCCTCTTCATTATGAGCAAACCCGATGACTCTTCTCGGTTCTTCCACCACTCTGTATGCATCGAGCTCAGATTTAAGATCTTTAACTCTGTTCTGGAACTGGTCAAAATTATTCACAATAACATCTGTTAAAAATCTGGCGATCTGGTCCAGGTATTGTTCCGTCAGCTTTCCTGCTGAATCCCGGAGAGCAGCTTTCATAAGATTCTGATCAATCTTAAGATTTTCATTTCTGGTTTTCTGGTAGAGATTTTTAATTCTTTTTTTAAGACTTTGTGTAAAATCGATCAGCATGGTATTGCTGAACACCTTCATTTGAGAGGAGATGGTATGCCAGAAAGGAATTTTATCGGCTTTGTTGTTTTTCAGGATTTTAAATAAAAGAGAATCTTTCTCGAGGTTTCTGGTCATCGCATACAGTATAATTTCTGACCTTTCCGCAAGGTTTGGAGGAAAAACAGGAATCATCACATCAAATCTTCCGGGAGTCAGAATTTCTTCATCGATTTCGGAAACAGAATTGGCAGAACCTACCATCAGCAGTTCTTCCTGTTCAAATTTTGAAATATAATGCAGAATAATCTCCTGAGTTTCAAGATTACAGGAAGCAACGTTGTTTTCAGCTTTTCTGGCCATCATAATATTATCAAAATCTTCCATGAACAGGAGAACTTTTTCTTCCTTCATCATTGCTATGAGAAAGTCATTAAAATTGGTCTGATTTCCGTTCACAAAAGAAGTTCCGAGATAATGTTTTTTTACTTCCTTAAATTGATACCCGATAATTTCTGCAATTTTGTTGGCCCAGAAAATTTTTCCGCTTCCGGGAGGACCGTATAAAATGATCCCTGCGGGCTTATTGATTCCCCAGTCTTTGATCTGCTGCGGATTAAGGAAAGGTTCCAGAACAGTGGAAATATGGAAGAACAAATCCCTGTACCCGATAAAATCTCTTTTCTGCAGACTTGTTTTGTGCCCGAAATAATCATACACAAATTTGTAATTACCTCCCAATCTGTTATCAATGCCGTAGCTGGACACCGAAGATTTAAAAAAACCGTTATCAAAAATATTAGGATCTGCTTCTTTGATTACTTTCTCCACCTCTTCTTTAGGTTGATTGATCTTTTCAGCAATCTGCTCCAGGGTTTTGGTTTTGTCAAGGTCTTTTTCGTAAAGCCTTAGAAACTCGATGTTTTCACGGACAAACTTTTCAAAGTCTTTTTTTATTTCAAAATTGATACTGATACAATCTACGAGGTCAAGATCGAAATCCTGAATAAACTGTTTTATTGCTTCCGCGGAAACATTCAGTTCTTTTGCCAAATCAACTAATTTCATAAAGATTCAATTATTACTAAACTTGTTTAAACATTTTATTTTTAACAACAAAAGAAATAAAGATTTGATGAAATACTAACGTCTGCACCAATGATAAAAAACTCATAAATCCTGATAACAGATTTTTTAAACAGCTTTTGAATTTTAGTATAGCAGATTTCCGTTTTGTTGTTAATTTTAAATTAATTTAAACAGATTTAATACCAAAAATAGTGTATTTGAAATTAAATTTAAATTGATTTAGGATAAAACTGTAACAAATGATTTTTTACACAGACTACTACTATGTAAAACAAATTACATGGAAAAAATTCTGTCAGTAAAGAATCTTACTAAGAAATTCAAGAGAGTTGTGGTGAACAATATTTCTTTTGATGTAGAAAAGGGGAATGTGTACGGTTTACTCGGCCCCAACGGAAGCGGAAAGTCTACCACCTTTGGAATGCTTCTCTCCACTATTAACCCTACAAGCGGTGACTGGTATTGGTTTGGAAAAAAAGGAACCGATCCGGACACGCTCAAAAAAATAGGTGCCATCATCGAACAGCCTAATTTTTATCCTTACCTGAGCGCGGAAACCAATCTGAAAATAGTGGCTGAAATTAAAGGTACTCCTTACAACAGAGTTGATGAGGTTCTTCAGACGGTAGGCCTTTTGGAAAGGAAAAAAGATACTTTCAAAACTTTTTCACTGGGAATGAAACAGCGTTTGGCTATTGCTTCTGCAATGCTGAATAATCCGGAAGTGATGATTCTGGACGAGCCTACGAATGGTCTTGATCCGGAAGGAATTATCCAGATCCGTGAGATCATCAGCAATATTGCAAAACAGGGAATTACCATTATTATTGCAAGTCATTTACTTGATGAAATTGAAAAAATCTGCAGCCACGTGATTGTACTGAAGGAAGGAAATTCCATCTACTGCGGAAGAGTGGATGAAATGACGGCCAACAATGGCTATTTTGAACTGAAAGCAGACAACAATACATTGCTTTTGAATGCATTGAATTCTTTAGGTTGGTTCACTTCTGTTAATCTGGATGGTGATATCCTGAAAGCCCAGATCCGCGATGATGCATCTATTTCAGCGTCCGCATTAAACCAGAAGCTGGCCGAACAGGGGATATTTCTTTCTCATTTAACGAAGAAAAAGCTTTCTCTTGAATCTCAATTCCTTGAACTTGTAAAAAACACCAAATAATCATGATAAAATTATTTAAACTAGAATATTATAAAAATCTGAACTACAGACCATTCAAGATTTTTACAATCCTGTATTTTGCGATCCTTATTGCTTTGCTTTTCATCGGACTGATCGATTTTGATCTTTTCGGAGGAACGATCAACCTGAAAGAACAGGGCATTTATAATTTCCCGGAAATCTGGAATTTCACAACCTGGATTGTGGCTTTGCTGAAGATTTTCCTGGGATTGATCATTGTTTTTTCGATTTCGCAGGAGTTCAGCAACAGGATGTTTAAACAGAATACAATTGATGGATTGAGCAGGAAAGAATTTATCTCTTCAAAATTGCTGACCATCAGTATTTTCACTATAGTTTCTACGGTAGTTGTTTTTGCGATCACAATGTTTCTGGGATACAAATACTCCAATACGACGGAATCTGCGAAGGTTTTTGAAGAAATCTTCTTTATCGGAAATTACTTTGTGAAGCTGTTTACGTTCTTCTGTTTCCTTATGTTTCTTTCAATTTTGTTGAGGAAATCGGTTTTTGTTTTTCTTGCTCTTTTTGTCTTCTGGATCGGCGAAGGTATTTTATCCGGTGTGGAGGTGTACATGAAAGTGCGCGGAATGCAGGGGCCTCAGAGAAATGAAGTGCTTCAGAATGATTTCTTTATTACGCATCTTTTACCATTGGAAAGTATGTCCAGCCTGATTCCTAATCCTATGATAAGGCTCAATATGGCAAAAATGATGGGCCTTAAATATGAATTCCACTACCCTACAGAAAGCATGATCGCGTGTCTGGTCTGGTGTGCCATCTTCATTGTCGGATCGTACTGGATTTTAAGAAAAAGAGACTGGTAAATCCTGATTTAAAGTTCAAAAATTCAAAGTTTAGAATTTTATTCATTAAATAGTAAAGTGATTCGTTTTTCGGATCACTTTTTATTTTTATTGAAGTTTTATTTATATTTAATAAAAATTAATGGCATGAAGAGAATGTATTACGTTCCCGGGCTCATCAGCGCTTTACTTATTCCTATTTTATTTTGGTTTTACGGGAGCCAAAGAACCCATGAACCATACACCGTCATGGATTTGGGACTGCCTGCAAAAGTAAAGAAAGGGATGGAAAATTCACTAAATACTTTTGAACCCTACCGAAAATGGAATTATAAGAAAATCGTTGTACAGCCCAATACGGCCCTGCAAAATCAGCAATACTATGTTTCGGAATTAAAAAAGCTTCAGGCAAGAAATGAAAAGGAAACTGGAATTGAATTTGTGATCGGAGATAAAAATAATTATCAGGATTTTATTGCCTTAATTGATGCCATGAAGCTGGCAAAGCAGGAAACCTACGGAGTAGACGTGGAGAAAACCAATCATTTCTTTGCGGTCCATATGTACAAAGATCCGAACGCTGTAGAGAGAGAATATATTTGTGGAGGCGTTGTAGGGGGCGAGAATTATGAAGAGAAAATTGCATTGAATTTTCTTAAACCTGAGACCTTCATCAATCATGTTCCCAAACAAACTTATTACATCATCTTTGGGTTTTTGCTATTCTTAAATATTTCAATGTTTAGCATTAAAGAAAATCTTCAACTCAAAAAAAAATTTGCATGAAAAAGATATATTATTTCCCCGGGCTTATCAGCGCTTTGATTGTACCTGTTTTATTTTGGTACTATATTAATCCCTACATTGATAAAACTAAATATAATGTAGTTGATATTTGGCTTCCCCCAAAATTAACAGTAGATAAAATCAATAGTACTCTTAGTTTTGAATCCGTACGAAACTGGGATTATAAAAAAATAAAAGTTGATCCTTCAAAAGCTAAAGAAAATTCGAAATTTTATGTTTCGGAAATTAAGTCACTTCAAAAACGCAATGAAAAAGATACCGGAATAGAATTTATTTTAGACAAAAATAATACATACGGTGACTTTGTTTCTTTATTAAATGATATGGCCATTGCAAAACATGAAACGTATGCATTGGATCTGCAAAAAACAGGAAATGTATTTGCCACTGTGAATTATAAAAGTCCAAAAACTGAAGAAGAAGAAATAGACTGCCTTTTATGCCATGACACGATTTATACTTTTGTTGAGGTAAAGCCCGATTTTAAAAAATATTATCTTAGTATTTTTCAAAATCTCTCAAAACTTCCAAACGGAGCTTATTATATACTTTTCGGATTTCTTTTATTTTTAAATATTTCCATGTTCAGTATTAAAGAAAGGCTGCAAATACATCCAAGGTAGATTCTTCACCATAAGCTCGCGGAAATAAAAAAAAAGGACTGCCTTTCGGCAGCCCCTCAATCACTTCACTTAAAACACTAGTTTTTATTTTTTGTCAAGGAGTGCGATATATTCGCCATATCCTTTTTCTTTCATTTCCGCTTTCGGGATAAATTTCAAAGAAGCACTGTTGATACAGTAACGCAATCCGCCTTTATCTTCAGGACCATCATTGAAAACGTGTCCCAAATGGGCATCTCCTGTTTTACTTCTTACCTCTACCCTTGTCATTCCATGGGAACGGTCCAGCTTTTCTTCAACTAATTTTTTGGTAATCGGTTTTGAAAAACTTGGCCATCCACATCCGGATTCAAATTTATCAGTAGAGATAAACAAAGGCTCTCCGGTAGTGATGTCCACATAAATTCCTTCACGCGTTTCATCCCAGTATTCATTCTGGAAAGCTCTTTCCGTACCGTTTTCCTGGGTTACATTATATTGTTCGGCAGTCAGTTTTTCTTTTAAAACTTTTTTATCCTGTTTCTGATATTTCACTTCTTTTTTCTTTGGAGGATTCGCATTTCTCGCCATTTCAAATAATCCCGGTTCAATGTGACAGTAACCGCCCGGATTTTTGTCCAGGTAATCCTGGTGGTAATCTTCGGCTTTATAGAAATTTTTAAGCGGAATAGTCTCTACAAGAACCGGTTTGCTGTAATTTTTAGCCAATTTTGCCACTTCGGCTTTTACAATGGCTTCCGTTTCTTTATCAGTCGAATAAATTCCGGTTCTGTACTGGTCTCCCCTGTCGTTTCCCTGTTTGTTTAAACTCGTAGGATCAATGGTTTTGAAATAAAGGTCTATTAAAAGCGTAAGATCAACCTCTTCAGGATCATATTTCACTTTTACGGTTTCTGCAAAACCTGTAGTATGGCTTACAACTTCTTCATAAGTAGGATTTTCTTTATTTCCATTCGCGTATCCCACTTCAGTTCCAACGACACCTCTAATCTGTTGAAAAAAATGTTCAGTTCCCCAAAAGCATCCTCCTGCAAAATACACTTCTTTTAAATTTCTATTGTCCATAATGGTCCCATTTTCTTTTTTTGTTTCAGCAGACTTCATTTTTTTTGAATCTCCGCAGCTTGTTGCAAATACTGCTATTCCCAGTATAACGCCAAGTAAAATCAATATGTTCTTCATTTTTATATTTTTTTTCATTTTTTCAGATTTAAAATCATTAATCCAAATCCTAAAAGCATGATATCTTTTACGATAAAGAAGTCAGTTATCAAAATTCCATCGACTGTTTTCCAGAGTCTCGGAGTCGTAAACAGATAGCTCAGCGTTATCAGGAAGGTAATAATCATTCCGGTGGCGGCGTACTTTCTGAGTGATGCAAATTTCACACTAAACAGTAACAATAATGCAATGATAATTTCTATGACTCCGATAGTATCGGACACTGCCTGA
Organism: Chryseobacterium sp. PET-29; assembly: GCF_025736815.1. NCBI lineage: Bacteria > Pseudomonadati > Bacteroidota > Flavobacteriia > Flavobacteriales > Weeksellaceae > Chryseobacterium > Chryseobacterium sp. PET-29. The sequence goes on from NZ_CP107053.1 coordinate 1,905,204, forward strand.
ATGCTTACAATATCATATACGAAAAAAGTAAGGAAATGGTTTTCCACCAAAGGTTTTATGGCATTTGCTTCTGTAGGAGTGAATTTGAAAATTCCGATCCACAGCAGAATAATGACGGTTCCGAAAAGGGAGAGATAGTACCCCGTTTTTCCGATAAGGTTTTCATTATCAATTTTTAGTACAGTTCCATTCATTTTTTAAGATTTTGATTGAATACTTTATTATTTTCAAAAGTATAGTCGGAACCATTTCAAAATCCTGACAAATTATTTTATGAAATATCTAAATTTTTCAGAGCTCTTTCTTTAACCTTATGAATATCAGAATCATTAATTTCAACATTACTTTTATCCGAAAGCTTTCTTTTCAACATTTTATCCAATATTTCCAGCTTTTCTTTGTAGGCTCTGCACCATTTACAAATGGCAAGATGCAGGGAAAGCTTACGGTTTTCTTTTGGGGAAATATCTTCCGCATTCCGTTTTTCCATGAGCATCGTCGCTTCGCTGCACGGTAAAAAAATAATATGAATCAGTTTTTTAAGCATTTTTAGATCAGTTTTGATTGGCAAACCAGTTCATTTCCAGGCATTCTCTCAATTGCATCCTGCCTCTTTGCAGAATCTTCCATAAATTAGTCGTGGAAATATCAAGTTCCTGACTCACTTCCGGCGCTTTTTTTTCTTCAAGGTAATACAATTTCATGGAAATTTTCCATCGGGAAGGCAGATCTTCCAGGCATTCCTCCAGGATTTTATTGAATTCTGCATTGTCTAACAATTGTGTTTCCTGATTGCCTGCATTCCAGTCATTCAAAATATCATTGTTTTTCCAGGCTCCGTCTTCATCAAAAAAATGATCCAGTTTAATATTGGGTTCAGATTTATATTTCTTACGGTAAAAATCAGCAACTTTTCTGTTTAAAATAGTCATCAGCCATGTAAGCGGCCGGCTTTTCCCTTCAAAAGATTCATAGGACGAAAAAGCGGAAATAAAAACTTCCTGAACAATGTCTTCCGCCTCAACTTTATCGGACAACAGATACACTGCCCTTCTCATCAACGCTGCAGAATACTGTTCTATCCAGTCTTTGAACGTTTCGTTTTTTGTCATACTAACTTTTTGTTTTGAAGATTTAAAATCCCTGAGATATTTTAACAATAAACGAATATATAAAGTTAAGACGATACACTGCAACGTTTTTTATGGATTCATTTTAGCTTTTGTGATTGTCATCCTGTCAAACATCTAAACAATTAAACCAACTATGCTGAGATGCTTCCAGCATGATAAGCTTTGTGGAAATTATTGAAAACAAGAATACATGATCTTAACATTTATGATTTAATTATCAACAGCTTACACACTCCAATTAATAGGATGACTACAGCCTAGCCCTGATTGCAGTGAAAATCCCGCAATGGAGCGGCGGAGCCTTGCCAGGCTTAAGACAGGCCAAGTCGGAGCCGCGCAATGAGGAATTGTAGCGGAAAGCGGGAAAAAGCTCCTGAAACGTTTCCTGCTCATTAAAAACAAATCTTCGCAAAAGTGTCAAATATTTCAACCTAAATCCCCTAAAAACCTTAAATTTGCATCTTATCAAAAAACTGTAAAAAGCAAAGCAATATAAATTATGACATCACAAGAGATTCGTCAAAAATTTTTAGATTATTTTAAAAGCAAAGGCCACCTCATCGTTCCTTCAGCACCCATTGTCCTGAAAGACGACCCTACGCTTATGTTTTCCAATTCCGGGATGACGCAGTTCAAGGATTTTTTCCTGGGCTACAAGACTCCTACTGCACCGAGAATTGCCGATACCCAGAAGTGTCTGCGGGTTTCAGGGAAACATAATGACCTGGATGATGTGGGCCGTGATACGTACCACCACACCATGTTTGAAATGTTGGGGAACTGGTCTTTCGGGGATTATTTTAAAAAAGATGCTATTGCTTTTGCCTGGGAATTACTTACGGAAGTCTATGGAATTCCTAAAGAAAACCTATATGTAACCATTTTTGAAGGAGATGCTTCCGAAAACCTTGAAAGAGACCAGGATGCTTATGATTTCTGGAAATCTCACATTTCCGAAGACAGAATTATCAATGGAAATAAAAAAGACAATTTCTGGGAAATGGGGGAAAGCGGACCGTGCGGACCGTGCTCAGAAATCCATGTTGATTTGAGAAGTGCTGAAGAAAAAGCGAAAGTTTCAGGATTAGAACTGGTGAACAACGATCATCCGCAGGTGGTGGAAGTATGGAATCTCGTTTTCATGGAATTCAACAGGAAAGCAGACAAAACCCTTGAAAAGCTTCCTGCACAGCATGTGGATACGGGAATGGGCTTTGAACGTCTGTGTATGGCGCTTCAGGGAAAATCCTCCAATTACGATACTGATGTTTTCACTCCTTTAATTGCTAAAGTTGAAGAACTTTCAGGAAAAAAATACACCGGGATTTTAGAAGACGAAAAAGATATTGCGATTCGCGTGGTGGTAGACCATATCAGAGCGGTTTCGTTTGCGATTGCTGACGGACAGCTGCCTTCCAACGGAGGAGCAGGCTATGTGATCAGAAGAATCTTAAGAAGAGGAATTTCTTATTCTTACCGTTTCCTGGGAATGAAGGAACCATTCCTTTATCAATTGGTTGCTGTTTTACAGGAGCAGATGGGAGCTTTCTTCCCTGAACTTGAAAAACAGGGAAAACTGGTTTCTGAAGTTATCAAAAGTGAAGAAGAATCATTCTTAAGAACCATAGAAAACGGATTGATAAGAGTTGAAAAATTGATTCAGCAGACGATTGCCAATAATCAGAAGGTATTGCCAACTGAAGAAGTTTTTGAATTATATGATACTTATGGTTTCCCTGATGATTTAACGAGAATTATTGCGGAAGAAAAAGGTTTAACCATCGATGAGGAAGGCTTTAAACAAGCTTTAAATGAGCAAAAGAAACGTTCGAAAGCAGATTCTGCCCAAAAAGTATATGATTGGGTTACGTTGGAAGAAAAACCTGAAAATTTTGTAGGTTATGATCAATTTGAATCTGAAACCTATATTACAAGATACCGAAAAGTAGAAAATAAAGACGGAGAATTTTACCAGGTAGTTTTAAGCGAATCTCCTTTTTATCCGGAAGGCGGAGGCCAGGTCGGAGATAAAGGGACCCTGGAAAACGCTGTAGAAAGCTTTGAGGTATTAGAAACAAAAAAGGAAAACGGATTGATCATTTCTTTAATCAACGGTCTTCCGAAAGATGCAGGCGCTGTTTTCTATGCTAAAGTAAATGTTTCGGAAAGAAAAAATTCTCAGGCCAACCACTCGGTAACGCATTTACTGCATGAAGCATTAAGAGAAGTTCTGGGAACCCACGTAGAGCAGAAAGGATCTTTTGTTGGTCCGGATTACCTGCGTTTCGACTTCTCTCATTTTAATAAAATGACGGAGGAGGAATTAACCTTAGTAGAAGAAAAGGTTAATGCAAAGATTAAAGAAAATATTGCTTTACAGGAATTCAGGAATATTCCGATCCGGAAAGCGCTGGACAGAGGAGCGATGGCTTTGTTCGGGGAAAAGTATGGCGACAGTGTAAGAATGATCCAGTTTGGAACTTCTATGGAACTTTGCGGAGGAACCCATGTGAAAAGCACCAGCGAAATTGGACATTTTAAAATCATTTCCGAAAGTTCCGCAGCCGCAGGAATCAGAAGAATTGAAGCGATTTCCGGAGATAAAGCTGAAGAGTATTTCAAAAATATTGAAAAACAGATCGCCGAACTATCACAGTTGCTGAAATCAAAAGATATTGTACGTTCTATTGAAAAATTAATTGAGGAAAATACCGCATTGAAGTCTGAAGTAGACGCAATGAAAAAGGAAAAAGCAAAAGGAGAAATCGGCGAATGGAAAGGAGCTTACGAGCAAAAAGGTGATAAATTACTTCTGGTAAAAAGAACTTCTTTGGACGCCGGTTCGGTAAAAGACATCGTCTTCCAGTTAAAAAAAGAAATCCCCACTTCCATTACGGTTATTCTGTCCGACGCAGACGGGAAACCAATGATTACCGTTGGCGTTTCTGATGATTTAGCAGGAATTTATCAGGCAGGAGCCTTGATTAAAGATTTGGCAAAAGAAATCCAGGGCGGCGGCGGCGGAAATCCTGGCTTTGCCACAGCAGGAGGAAAAAATCTTGACGGATTGGAAAATGCGTATCAGAAAGCGCTGAATCTTTAAGAAAATATTTTTAATAAAATTTAAATAATAATCATCCCTTTCAGTTTTGAAAGGGATGATTATGTTATATGTCACTTTGAGGAGTTTTCGAAAAACATATCAAAAGTTTATGGCTAAAAGTCTTTTCAATCAGTGTTTTCGATACATTTTGCTGCGCTGCGCTGCGAAAAACACTCGAACTGACGAAGTACTCATTATTATTAAAATTATGCTCAGCGTCACTTCGAGTAGCTTTTGAAAAAAGCGTATCGAGAAGTGATTACTACAAGTCTGCTACCTTCACCGGTTCTCGATACATTTTTCTCCGCTGCGCTGCGAAAAACACTCGAACTGACGAAGTATTCATTATTATTAACATCATGCTCAACGTCACTTCGAGTAGCTTTGAAAAAGCGTATCGAGAAGTGATTACCACAAGGCTACTACCTTCACCGGTTCTCGATACATTTTTCTCCGCTGCGCTGCGAAAAACACTCGAACTGACGAAAGAATCATTATTTCTTAGTGAATTTCTTTTTTGCAAGGTTAGGTAAGTCTTCATACCTTCCTTCAATCAGAGCTAATTTCTTAGCCTGTGACCATTTTTTTATCCTTTTCTCAAAAATAATAGCTTGTTGAATATCAGTAAATTGATTAAAATAAACCAATTGCAGCGGACGCCTTGAATAGGTATATGATCCGAAATACTTACCATCCTGATGTTCATCGAAACGTTTATAAACATTCTCTGTAACTCCCGTGTAATAGGTATTGTCTGAACAATGTAGAATGTAGACGAAAGATGTTTGCATGTTTAATAATAAATTTAAAGTTTTTTGATGCTTCGTCACTTCGAGTAGATTTTTGAAAAAAAATCGTATCGAGAAGTGATTGCTATAAGACCATTACATTCAACGGGTTCTCGATACATTTTTCTACGCTGCGCTGCGAAAAACACTCGAACTGACGAAGTATTCATATTATTAACATCGTGCTCATCGTCACTTCGAGTAGCTTTTGAAAAAAGCGTATCGAGAAGTTACTCTTAAGTGTCTCGTGTTCAACGGTTCTCGATACATTTTCTCCGCTGCGCTGCGAAAAACACTCGAACTGACGGAGTATACATTATTATTAAAATTCTGCTCAACGTCACTTCGAGTAGCTTTGAAAAAGCGTATCGAGAAGTAATTGCTATAAGACTGTTACATTAACCGGTTCTCGATACATTTTCTCCGCTGCGCTGCGAAAAACACTCGAACTGACGAGTGGCTTTTCATATAGGATTCACAGGTGGAACCTCAGGCAATCCGCTTGGGGTGTCATAGATAATATAGTCGTTATATTTGGCCTCATTCGTTTCATAGAAGATGTCCTGGCCTGTTCCTGCATATTTGGTAAGCAGCTGGTACAGTTTATTGAGAGCTTCAATACGTCCTTCGGCAGCGACATCCCTGTCTGAAATACCCTGAGCCTGTGCATCAATCGCGAGATCCAGTGCCTCTCGTTGGGCAATAAGGGTATTGATTTTGTCTGAAGTAAGTCCTTCATCCGAAAGTTCGGTAAGATATTTCTGAGCCGTTGCAGTCATTATTTTAGCGGTACGAACGATTTCCGCATCACTTTGCTGACTGATTGCTGCATTGCCAAACTCCTTCTATTTGGCAGCATACAGTCCGAAAACGTTCTCAGCCCTATTGAAAATACTGCGCATTGTTTTTTCAAGGGCATTTCTGGCAATATCTTTTTGTTCGGTGAGATTCATTTTGATGGCTTCCAGCTGTTCATCGTTGGGAAAACTATCTACGGCATTGCGCGCTGCGATCAATTCATTTCTTTTTGCGGCATTATAGCCACGCTCTGTAAATTCGACAATATCTCTTTCGATTAAAGCAATCAGCTCATCTGCTTTTTGTTTTAGGACAGCATCTGCCAGATTAAAATCACGTTTTACCTGATCTTTTTTCATAATGGTATAAATTATTTGTATTTAAAAATATAATTGAAGTCTAATGTATATGGATTGCTGAATAAATTTATCTCTTTAAAAAGGCTGTAAATCATTATAAAATAACAAATTGTACTTGATTGCCTCTTCGGAGTGGTTGATTGCCTCTTCGGAACGCTTGATTTTCTCTTCGGAGTGCTTGACGGGCTCAACGGAACGGTTGATTGCCGTTACTAAACACTTGAACGTCTTAACAAAGTGGTTGCTGATCTCTACTGAATGCCTGAATACCGTTTCTAAACGATTGAAGCTGTCTTCAAACTGCTTGAAAGATCTAACGTAATACTATACTGGCTTTTAAGGTCAGTAAGTTGCTTATTAAAGTTGAAATTTTTGTGGAAATCGTTAGTGCCGGATGCCTTTGAATGAACTGCGGGATTATTTTTATAGATCATCATTTTGTTTTTTGTTGTTCGCACAGCAAATATAAAAATATTTTTGAATGGGATGGTATTGGGATTTTATTTTTTGAAATGAAAAAGCCTCGCGGAAGGGCGAGATTAACTCTCGGAAATTTTATTCGAGTAAAAAATTATTCTTCAAAAAATTTTTACTCGAACCGACGGAGGTCGTGAATTTGATACAGATGATTTAATTTTTAACAAAACATTATATTTTCTTCTGTGGTATTGTAACTTTCTTATCAATAGTTTTGTCTAACTATTAAAAAGACTAATGACAAAACTTTTATTCCCGCTGTTTTTATTTTTTACAGCACTGGTATTCGGACAAACTCAGTTGAAAGTTTTCAGCAAGGCAACCAGGCAACCTATCTACAATGCAGCAGTGTACTGCGATGATGAGCTTCTCGGGAAAACCGATACCAACGGAACTTTATCCTTTAAAACCAAATGTAAGAAAGTTGAAATTCTGGCCAGCAATTTTGAGGATGTTCTTGCAGAGGTAAGAAATACCATGGAAGTTGCAATGCAGCCGTTATCCGAAAAAAGAGGGAATATTGACCGTGTTATTATTAATGATAAAAGTGATCCGCGTGCGCTGAAGATTCTTGATGAACTTAATAAAAGGGCGAAGGAGAATTCACCCAAATCTTTAGAGTCGTACAATTTTAAGTCTTACACCAAATTTTCTCTTGATTTGGATAAAGATTCCATTGATATTTATAAGAATTTTTTAGCTGCCAGGAAAGATTCCATTTCAAAGGTTGATCAAAAAGGTTTTAAGCAAAAAGAAAAGGAAAAGAAAGATTCCCTTATCGCTGAAGATTTTATTGATGCCTCTGCGGAAGGCCAGATGTTCCTTTGGGAAAAAGCTACAGAATATAAATATTCCAAAAAATACGGTGAAAAAACAAATATTATCGACAACAGGATGTCCGGTTTTAAAAACCCGATTTATGAGGCGATGGCCCTCAATATTTCGAATCTTGACAGAACACCCAGACAGCTGAGACCTGAAAACAGGGATTTATTTCATTATTATCTTTCAGACACCATTCAGCTGGATGGAAGGCAGACCTATGTGATCAAATTCAAAGAAATTACCGATAAAAAGAAACAGAACCCGAGAAAATTCAACGGGAAAATATATGTTGACGCCGAAAGTTTTGCCCTGAAAAAATTTGAAAGCATCAGCAAAAAAATAAACGAGGGAAATATTGTTTCTGTCTGGAAACCCATCAATAATAAATGGTTCCTGGATTATGAAGATATCAGGCTTAAAATGGGCAATACCAGCTTCGATGTTTCAAAGAAAGACAGCCTGAAAGCAGGTGACACCAAAAAATACAACCAGAAAAAATTCGGAAATTACCTGTATGTAAAAAACAGGTTCTTCGATTTTGATATTAATGAACCTCAAAAAGCGTCTGATTTTAAAGGATATTCGCTTGAAATGAAGAATTCAGACGGCAGCCTTTTGCAGCAATACAGAACCGACAGCCTTACCACAAGGGAAAGTAATACTTATACCAAGATCGACAGCTTTGTACAAAAGCATGATTTTGAAAAGAAATTGAATACGTTAACCCAGCTTTTAAGGGGAAACCTTCGTTATAAAATGATCGATTTTGATCTAACCAAATTCTTCAGTTATGATAAATACCAGGGAATCCGTTTGGGTGCCGGTATTAAGCTTAATGAAAACTTCAGTAAAACATTTTCTCCGGACGGCTATTTCGGATATGGTTTTAAGGACCATCGCTGGAAATACGGATTGGGGCTCGATGTAAAACTTTCCGACAGAAGAACATCCGTTTTCAGAATTGAATATCTTGACGATGTTTTTGCAGCAGGAAGATTCAGCAATTATATGTGGGATAAAATGATGAAGCTCTCTGATATTAACCTGGATCTTCACAATGCCGTTTTCTATAAAAACCAAAAATGGAGCGCTTCTTACCTTTATGATATTTCCAATTCATTAAGCATGAAAATCGCGGTGAATAAAGAGAAACAGGAGGCTCTTTTTGATTATCAGTATAAAAACATGGGCAATAAGTTCGATAATACCAGCGCGGTTCTCTCATTAAAATTTTCCCCGAATGACAAAAACATCATGACGCCTACCGGAAAATACACCTATGAAAAAAATTACCCTCAAGTCTTCCTGAATTATGAAAAAGGATTTAATGCATTGGGAGGAGATCTTGATTACAACAGGCTTGATGCGCTGTTCATTCATCAGTTCAGAACAAAATTGGGATCTACCAACATTAAAATTTTCGGAGGAATCTCATCCGGAAGCGCACCAATCTGGAAAAATTTTGAAATAGCCGGTCAGAACGATGCCAATATTGATAAGTGGTATTCCAACATCAGTACCCCTTCAAACCTTGGATTTGCAACGATGCCTTCGGGAACTTTCTTCGCAGACAAATTTGCAGGGTTTAAAATTTCACAATACCTACCTTTTAAATTTAAAACATTGGGTAAAAAATATTCGGATATCGAGCTTGAATACCAGTCGGCCATCGGCGGTTTTAAAAACAGGCAGGACCACCAGTTTGAATTTACCGCTCTGGATCATTATTACCAGGAAGCGGGACTAATCTGGAACCAGTTTCTGGGAACGAGCTTTGGCGTAGGATTTTCCTATAGATTAGGATATTACCAGACTTCGGAATTTAAAGATAATATCGGAATTAAAATAAAATTCAATCTTTTAAACTAATATTTTAGTATTAATAGTTAAACTCATTTAACCAGTTCGAAATCAAATTAGATGAGAATTAAAATATTTTACTGTTAAAAAAACGTGTTATTTGTTAAAAATTTAAGATAAATATAATAAGACCAGAAACTGTAATCCCGGAAATTCCGGGATTACGCCGTTTTAGAAACATCATCAATGGAATCGGCTGTTAATATCAATTAATAAACCTTTTACAGCATCATAAATATTATTAATTTTGTCAGGTCTTTATGAAAAGGATATTAGTGATTTTATGTTTCTGTATGTACATTTTTGGTTTCTCACAATCAAAAGTCACTTCTATTGAAGCTGTTGTCATCAAAGATCAGAGTGATCCCAGAGCTCTTGAAATTCTGAAAAAAGTCAATCAGCAGTTTACTGAAAACTCTCCAAAGACGCTCGATTCCTACTCCTACAAATCCTATGAGAAAATTTCTCTGGATATTGATGAAGACAGTATTACCCAATACAGACAGTTTTTCGAAAATGCTGAATTATTCAGAAGAAAAAGAGAAAAAGATTCCCTGAACAATGTAACTGCCAGAAAAATATTTTCCAAAAGTAAATTATTCCTCTGGGAAAGAGCTCAGGAATTTTTATATTCGAAAAAATACGGTGAAAAAATCAATATCCTTGATAACAGGATTTCCGGACTGAAGCAGCCGATCTACGAAATGATTGCCCTGCAGCAAAGCAACAGAGACCAGATTCCCACCCAGCTGAAGCAGGAAAACAGAGGCTTATACCGGTTCTTTTTAACCGACACTATTGAAATAGAAGGAAGAAAGAATTTTGTAATCCGTTTCAGGGAAGTCAATTATAAAAATCCGGACAAAAAAAGGAAGTACAATGGTGCCATCTATATTGATACCGATACTTATGGCATTAAAAAAATCGAAAATTTCAGCAAAAATAAAAACGACGGTATCATTACAAGTACCTGGATTTATTTCAACAACAAATGGTTCCTTTCTCATGAAACCGTAAAGCTGAAAATGAGCAATATGGTCATGCAGGAGGAAAACAAAGACTATCCTGAAGAAAAACATGAAAGGAATAAGAAGCAGAGTTTTGGGACGTATGCTTTTCTCACTTCCCAGTATTTTGATTACCAGTCACCTGCCCAAAATGATAAAAAAGACTTTAAAGGCTATACTTTTTCCGTAAAAAATATTGACGGAAAAACCCTTGACCAGTTCAGGACAGATCCTCTGACAGAACGAGAACGAAACACCTACAAAACCATCGACAGTCTTGGAAAAATATACAATATTGACCGGAAAGCAAGGGTTTTAAGCGGTTTGCTGCTAAATGGCCAGATAAAAGCAGGTATTGTGGATTTTGCGGTTGACGAGATCGTGAATTATAACCTGTATGAAGGCTTCAGAGTAGGTTTGAAAGCGAAGCTTAATGAAAATTTCAGTCCATACTTTTCTCCTGATTATACTTTTGCCTATGGATTCAAGGATGATAAATGGAAATACAGAATCGGACTTGATATTAAAACCACGCTGGAAAAAGATTCCTATTTCAGGATCGATTATTATGATGACGTGACCGCTTCCGGAGAGTTTTACCGGAGACTGTGGAATTTCAAAATGAGAACAGCTAACTATGGAAATAACCTTAATAATGACCGGTATTATCATTACAGAGGAGGCTCGGTTTCTTACCTTAATGATGTTACCAACGGCTTGACACTGGTTTTTGCAGTCCGTACCAATCTGGAAGAAGCCATGTTTGATTATTCCTTCCGCAACAGTGGTTCATCTTTTAATAATTTTAATACATTACTGACCTTAAAATATTCCCCGAACTCTACTAATATTATGACACCTCAGGGAAAATCCCTCATCGATCAGAAATATCCGGAACTGTATTTCAATTATGAACAAAGCTACAAGGCGCTGAACGGTGATTTTAATTATACCCGGTTTGATGCCCTTTTTGTACACAATTTCAAATCTCTGCTGGGAACTACAGGATTCCGGCTCTACGGCGGAATGGTAATCGGAGAAGCTCCGATATGGAAAAACTTTACGATGAACGGACTGGCTTCGCCGAGGAGGGATTTTAATTTTAACTTAACTTCATTTCTAGGATTTGCAACTCTGGAAGGAGGTAAATACTATAACGACCGGTTTGTGGCGTATTATTTTACGCATAAACTTCCCTGGTATTTTAAAAGCTTAGGCCAGAATATTTCAAGTTTTGATTTTGTGTTAAGAGGAACCATAGGTAATATGAAGCATCCCGAATATCATCAGTTTAAATTTAAACCGCTCGACCATCTTTATCAGGAAGTCGGCCTGGAGTGGAATAATTTCCTCTCCACTTACTTCAATCTGGGGCTATTTTACAGAGTGGGCTACTACACTACACGAAATTTTAAACAAAATTTTGCCGTTCAGTTTAAACTGAAGCTTCTGGAATTTTAAAATAAAAATAAAAAATAGAAACTAAACAAATGCAGACCATCCAAATACAGGCAGAACAATTTTTTGAATTGTTAAAATTAAAAGATACTTCTATGTGGGAAATTTTTGCCCAAATGATTGACGGAAATGAGAAAGAAATTATTTTCCTGGATGAGGAAGAAAAAATATTATTCAGCTATATTCTGCCATCGAATCAGGACAAACTGGAGGAAGACCGAAAGGAATTTTCGAAACAGTTTGCGGATAAACTGGCGAATCTTAATTGAGTTTTAGAGTTTAGAGTTTAGAGTTTAGAGTTTAGAGTTTAGAGTTTAGAGTTTAGAGTTTAGAGTTTAGAGTTTAGAGTTTAGAGTGAAAGTTAAATGGTGATTTTCAAAGGAAAGTTAATTTCATATTAATTCTAACAAAATTTATCCTTAATAAACGATCTCTAACCCTAAAACACCCCATTCTCAGACTCTCCCACTCTTAAACAAGTCAACCGTTTTTTGGGCTGCTGCAACATCATGAACCCTCAGTATTTTTGCGCCCTGCTGTAATACTTTCAGGTGAAGTTTTTGTGTTTCTTCGTTGATGTCCAAAGGAGACTTTCCCAAAGGTTTGTAGATAAAAGATTTCCTTGAAATGCCGATCAGTAAAGGAAATTTTCCAAAACCTAAATATTGTGTTTCATTGATCATTTTCATCTGGTCTTCTACCGTTTTACCGAAACCGAATCCCGGATCAAGGATAATATCTTTAACGCCTTTATTTAATAATTCTTCAGTCTTTTCAGAAAAATAGCGGTTGACGGAAAGTGTAATATCTGCAAATTTGATTTTATCGTGCATCGTTTCATAAGAAGGATTTACATGCATTAAAATATAGGGAAGTTTTGTTTCTGCAGCGGCATCAAACATCTTTTCATCGTAATGGCCTCCGGAAATATCGTTGATAATATCAATTCCCTCATTAAAGCCAAACTTTACCGTTTCAGCATAAAAAGTATCCAGAGAGATCAATGTTTCCGGAAATTCTTTTTTGATGAATGAAATCATGTTTCCCAACCTTCTGATTTCCTCTTCTGCAGTTAAAAATTCAGCGTGCGGTCTTGTGGATTGCGGACCGATATCAATGATTTCAGCGCCTTCTTTAAGCATTTTATAAGTCTGGTCCAATGCCGTTTTTTCCGTATTGAATTTCCCGCCATCTGAAAACGAATCCGGCGTGAGGTTTAGGATTCCCATAATTTTTGGAACCGATAGGTCTATCAATTTCCCGTTACAATTCATGAAATTGGAGTGCGGAAGAGTTGAAGAGTTAGAGAGTGCAGGTACTTGCAAAGCTTATAATTATGATTAGACTTAAAAAATAAACTGAAATTATCTTACAAAAATAAAAAATAAAACCTTTATCACTCAAAAAACTCAAACTCAAAAACTCAAACGCTTATACGCTCCTACCCGAAAACGCTACATTCTAAACTCTTCCACCAAAACAGTGCAACACACAAAATTTCGTATATTTGGGAGATTAAGAAAATTTATGTCAGAAACATCAGTACAGTTTGAGAAAATTATCAGCCAGTGCCGTGAGCTGTTCAGCAAGAAATTACAGGATTACGGGCCGGCGTGGAGGGTTCTAAGACCAAGCTCTATTACAGATCAGATTTATATTAAAGTCAACAGAATCCGTACGCTGCAGATGACCGGAAAAAAAATGGTTGATGAAAGTGAAGAAGATGAATTTGTGGCGATTATCAATTATTCGATCATTGCGCTTATCCAGCTTGAGAAAGGATTTTCTAATGATTTTAATGAAAATAAGCAAGAAATTCTGAATCTGTATGATCAATATGCAACTGAGGCCAGAAAACTGATGGAACGAAAAAATCATGATTACGGCGAGGCATGGAGAGATATGCGCATTTCATCGATTACGGACCTGATTTACCAGAAAGTTTTAAGAACCAAACAAATTGAAGATAACCAAGGAGTTACCGTTGTTTCCGAAGGGCTGGATGCCAATTATTTTGACATGCTGAATTATTCCGTTTTCTGTCTTATCAAATTTTCTGAAAAGAAAAACAGTATAGAATCTCAAAACTAATTTATATGATTAAAGGTTTATTACGTTTCGTTATTGCCGTTATTTTCATTCTTTCGGGGTTTGTAAAAGCGGTGGACCTGATCGGTTTTTCCTTTAAAATGGAAGAATACTTCTCTCCTGCTGTCTTCAATATGCCGTTTTTTGAAAAGTTTGCGCTGTTGTTTTCGATAATCGTTGTGATTCTCGAACTTCTGTTAGGATTTATGCTGTTGCTTAAACTGAAGCTTAAATTTACCATTTCAGCATTGATTGCCCTGTGTGTATTCTTTGGTTTCCTAACATTTTATTCGGCATACTTTAATGTAGTAACAGATTGCGGATGCTTTGGAGATGCCATTAAATTTACACCATGGCAAAGTTTTATCAAAGATATTGTGCTCTTATTAGCTTTAATAATCTTATTTATACTTTACAGAAAAGAGTTCAGGAAAAAAGATGTGTACAGCTATGGTGAAAAGGAAGAATCCAATAAGGTGAGGTACATCCTGTTAACGATATTTTGTTTGATAATGATCGGCATTGGAACATATGGAATAATATATGAACCTGTGATTGATTTCCGTGACTATAAAATTGGTACCGACCTGAAGGCGGAGAAAGAAAAAATCAACAGAAATCCTTCGGAATACAAGACTTTTTATTCGCTTAAAAATGAGAAAACCGGAGAAACGCTGAAGGTAAACCAAGATGATTATATTAAAGAAACAAAATACTGGGCAGAAGGATCGCCTTGGAAAATCGAGGAAGGAAAAAATGAATCTGTCCTTATCAAAGAAGGCTATAAATCTGAAATTGTAAAGTTTAAGATTGAAGATCCTACAGGAATGGAGGTTACAGAAGAAATCATCAACGCCCCGAAAGCAATTCTTGTTTTCTCCTATCACCCGAAAGACGTTTCCCCTGAATTACTGAAACAGGTGGAAGCCAAAGTAAAAGCTCAAAAAGCCAATATTGTGTATGGCGTTTCTACAGAACCGAACACTTTCAAAACCATTAAAAATATGATGATGGACGGCACCGCAATTAAAACAATAGCGAGAAGCAATCCTTTTGTGCTTGTTTTAGAGAACGGAAAAATTATCGACAAACAGCCCGCAAAGGAATATATTAAATAGCCCTATCAAATTTTAATAAACACTAAACTTTATATTTACTCATGCAGAAATCTAATAAATCGATTGCAGGATACCATTTATTGATGATCTTATCTTCGGTAGACGGAGAATTTGCTCCGGAAGAAGGAATGTTGGTACAGCAATATCTGGCAGACGAATTTCCTTTCAAAATGGATCTTGATAATGAACTTGAAACCATTGCCCTTCTAAAACCTGAAGAATGGAAAGGACATTTTGAGTTCCATGCCCGTTGCTTCTATTACGATTCTACGGAAGAGGAGCGTCAAAACTTTATCCAATTTGCCAAAACGCTTATAAAAGCCGATAATAAGGTAACCGATGAAGAGCATTCATATTACACTCTTTTGAAAAAAATCTGGAATATTAATTAACTGGAATCAGATTAGAAATTGGAATTCAATTTTGGTCTGATTTAACTTCAAAAATAAAAGAAACTATGAGAAGAAAAATAGTTGCGGGAAACTGGAAAATGAATAAAAACGTAATTGATGCACAACAGTTGATGGTTCAGTTACTAAGCTATAAAAACAATAATGCGACCAACTGTGAGGTATGGATCGCGCCGCCAGCTTTATATTTAATGATGGCAAAAGATATTTTCGAGAAAGATGAAATCGGCGTTTTTGCGCAGGATATGAGTGAGTATGAAAGCGGTGCCTACACCGGAGAAATTTCTGCAGACATGCTTGAATCAATTGATGCATCCGGTTCTCTGATCGGACATTCTGAAAGAAGACAATATCACGGTGAAACCGATTCCCACTGTAACAAAAAAGTGAAACTGGCTTTAGATAAAGGTTTAATTCCGGTATACTGTAATGGTGAAACCCTGGAACAGAGAAAAGCCGGACAACATTTTGAAGTGGTAAAAAACCAGACTGAAGTTGCTCTTTTCACTCTTTCTGCAGAGGAAATTAAAAAAGTAGTAATTGCTTACGAACCGGTTTGGGCCATCGGAACCGGAGAAACAGCAACTCCAGAACAGGCTCAGGAAATTCACGCACATATCAGAAGCATCATTGCCGAAAAATACGGACAGGAAGTAGCTGATGAGGTTTCTATTCTGTACGGAGGTTCCGTAAAACCGGACAATGCAAAAGAAATTTTCTCCCAGCCTGATATTGATGGCGGACTGATTGGCGGTGCTGCGCTAAAGCTGGAAGATTTTTCAAAAATCATTGAGGCTTTTAACTAAAAGAATCTCATTAATTAATAAAATTTCGGCGGCATCTTCGATGCCGCCGAATTTTTTATTATTCTTATTAATTAGTGAGTTACAAAGTCTGCTCTTCATGTTTCCCTTCTTTGATCTCTTCCACCATTTTGGCATTGAAAGCCGGAAGATCTTTAGGAGTACGACTGGTAACCAATCCGTTATCGACCACGACTTCACTGTCTTCCCACTGTGCTCCTGCATTTTTAAGGTCCTGGCTGATAGAATTTACGGAAGTCATATTTCTGCCATCAACTACTTCAGCGTTGATAAGGATCTGCGGTCCGTGACAAATGGCGGCCACCGGCTTTTGCTGCTGGAAAAAATCTTTTACGAAAGACAGTGCGCTTTCATTTGTTCTTAACTGATCAGGATTGATGACACCTCCCGGCAAAACCAATGCGTCATAATCGGAAGCGTTTGCTTGATCTAATGTCTTATCAACAGGATATTCCTGCCCCCAGTCTTTTTCAGCCCAGGCTTTGATTGATCCTGATTCCGGACTGATGATATGAGCAGTCCAGCCCTGTTGTTCTAAATGTTCTTTTGGAGATTTTAATTCGCTTTCTTCAAAACCGTGTGTTGCTAAAATTGCAATTTTCTTTGACATAATTTTTATGATTTAAGTGTTATGCCATTTTAATTGGAAAAATAATGCCATTAGACAGTTTAATTTTATAAAGTTTGTTAAAGTCTTGATTTCTGATCCGAAATCGGCCTTTTGATTATAAACTTTAACAAGCCTGTCGTTTTAGCCCGGATTGAAGCAATTGTCTGAGCTCATTTTCAAGTTTGAGGCGGCCGGCTCGTGCCGCTCTAAACTTGAAAATAGCGAGTGCGGAAAGCCGGAAAAAGCTCCTAATAAAAAAACGCACCAAACAAATTGATGCGCCTTTTGTATTTTTACAAAAATTATTTTTTGTCTTTGGATCTTTGTAGTACTTCGTCTACCATTCCGAAACCTTTCGCTTCTTCGGAGGTCATCCAATAATCACGGTCTGATGCTTTTTCAACCCATTCATACGTTTGTCCGGAGTGTTCGGAGATGATTTCGTATAATTCTTTTTTCAGTTTTAACATCTCTCTTAAGTTGATTTCCATGTCAGAAGCTACCCCTTGTGCACCTCCTGAAGGCTGGTGAATCATCACTCTTGAATGTTTTAATGCAGAACGTTTTCCTTTTTCTCCGGCAACCAGTAATACAGCTCCCATTGAAGCGGCAATTCCTGTACAAATCGTAGCTACATCCGGCTTAATGATCTGCATGGTATCGTAAATCCCCAATCCGGCATATACACTTCCACCCGGCGAGTTGATATAAATCTGAATGTCTTTGGAAGGATCTGCACTCTCTAAGAAAAGGAGCTGAGCCGTAACGATATTCGCTACCTGATCGTCAATTCCTGTTCCCAGGAAAATGATTCTGTCCATCATGAGACGTGAAAATACATCCATCTGAGCAACGTTCAATCTTCTTTCTTCCATGATGTACGGTGTAAGATTGGTAGGACCATACATTCCCATATACTGATCGGTAGCCAGACCGCTGTTTCCTAAGTGCTTTACAGAGAAATCTCTGAATTCTTTTTTAATGTCCATATTTCTGTTATGTATTATTAAATTTACGAAGTTTAAATTACAACTTTTATTCCTAAAATATTATAGGACTTTTTGTCACAGACTTTTTATAAAGAAAAAGAATTAAAGGTTATCTGTCAGAATAAATTCCGGTAATTGCAGAATAATTCAGAATTTTTGATAATTCTACTGACACGAGGGTGAGCATCTGGATTTTTTTGATCAGTTCAAAATATTTTCCCTCATCAGAATCTGCATGCTCTGTAAGCTCTTTTTTGGTTTTTAAAATCAGGAAATTCACATAGCGGAATTTATGGATCAGGATGTCACCGGCAACCTGTTCGGGAATTTTGTCACCATAATTTGGCGAAAAAATATTCCGGGTGGACCAGTCGTTCAGTTCGCTGTAAATATTCATGGAATTAACGGCTGCTTTACTGAGCTCTTCATCCATCAACCCAAAAAAGAAATTTCCTTTTCTCAGCTCTTCTTTTTCAATTCCCTCTTTGATATAATCTACGATTTTTTTGTTAAGTTCTACCTGGAATTCGTAGCCGTCTTCCTCAAAATGATGGAGAATTTCCTCAATGACCGTAATTTCATAGTTCTGTTCATCAGGTGTTGTCCGCTGCAGTATCACATCGCCATAGTTGAGCATGTGGTTGATAAGGTCATTCTCCAATTTCGTAACATTAAAAACAATTGGATCCACCTGGTCTCTCGGATCATCCACGATCTGCAGCTTGGCAGGCTGTTGCGCTTCGGCTTTCACCTGAGCTTTTTGGGTCTGGTTCTGTGTAATCTGTTTCTGAACATCCAGTTCATTGAAAAGACTCTGCTCCGAAAGTCCGAATTTATTAGAAACTTCTTTCAAATAAACTTCTCTTTTCAGGGCATTCTGAACAAAAGATACCGATTTTACAATATCCCGGATGGCTTCCGCTTTTTTAATCGGATCGTTACCGACTTCTTTCAGCAAAATCTCCGCTTTGAAGTCAATGAAATCCATTGCCTGGTTTTCAATGAACTTTTCAACATATTCCTGCGGGTGCTTTCTGGCAAATGAATCCGGATCATCTCCATCGGGGAACAAAAGAACGCGGATGTTCATCCCTTCGGTAAGCAGCATATCGATACTTCTGAAGCTGGCTTTTATCCCTGCATTGTCACCATCAAAAAGAATGGTAACATTCTCGGTAAGTCTTTTGATGAGTTTGATCTGCTCTGTGGTAAGTGAGGTTCCCGAACTGGCCACAACATTCTCGATTCCGGACATATGAAGTGAGATCACGTCCATATAACCTTCTACCAAAAGGCATACATTTTTTCTCGAAATAGCCTGCTTGCTCTGGTTCAGACCATACAGAACATTGGATTTATGGTAAATTTCCGTCTCCGGAGAATTGAGGTATTTGGCAGTCTTAACATTATTCTTGAGAATTCTCGCTCCAAAACCCAGCACTCTTCCTGAAAAACTGTGAATCGGGAAGATTACCCTTTCACGAAACCGATCCACTCCGGAAGGTGTATTTTCAGGGAATATGGAAAGTCCGGATTTCTCAAGGATTTCTTTTGTGTAGCCTTTTTCCAGCGCATAAGCCGTAAAAGCATTTTTCTGTTCTGGAGAATATCCGAGCTGGAATTTTTTAATGATATCATCTTTCAGCTCCCGCTCTTTAAAGTACGAAAGTCCGATGGATTTCCCTTCTTCCGAATCCCAGAGTATTTCCTGGAAATAATTGTTGGCTACTTCGTGGATCTTATAGAGCATATCCCTTTCCGAATGTGCCTGTTTGGCTTCTTCGGAATATTCACGCTGATCTTCCTCAATTTCAATTCCGTATTTTTTTGCGGCATGACGAAGTGCTTCAGGATAGGTGAAATTTTCAATTTCCATCAAAAAGGAAATCGCCGTTCCTCCCTTACCCGTAGAAAAATCTTTCCAGATCTGCTTACTGGCAGAAACCACAAAACTCGGCGTTTTCTCATCATGAAACGGACTGAGTCCTTTGTAATTAGACCCTGCCCTCTTCAGCTGTACATATTCTCCCACAATCTCTTCTACACGGATTGTTGAGAATATTTTATCAATGGTCTGTTTGGAAATCATGATGCAAAAATATACAAAAAAATGTTCTTAGTACAATATGACAAAATAACAATATAATTCCTTTCTAAGGTGATTTTAGAGTTTTATTTTAATTATTTTTGAATAAAATAGCTCCATTTTATATGATGAAATATTTTAAAATCTCTACAGCTTTAGCTTTTACAGCACTTGTTTTACTGTTCTTTTATGTTGAGTTTGGCGGAAGATTTATCATCGGTAATTCTGATAAACGAATGATTACTCACGAAATAAAAACCAGCGAAAAACTTCCAGAAAATTTCACCAATTTTTACAACACCCTTTATCCGAATGCGTTGCATGAAAATTCGTGGCACTTGTTATTGCAATCAGTAATAAATAAAAATAATCAAAGAAAGGAATGCCCTTGCAATATTACTGCTTTTCAAATGATGCCTGTTTTAGCAATTGACAACAAAAAAAGTATAGATCAGTTTGTTGTTGCCAGATATCTTGAACGTCATTACAGTCAGGAAGAATGTCTGGCATTTAATTTTAGCCATTTCGACTTTTTGGAAAACAGAAAAGGTATTTCGAAACTTTCTAAATCTTTATTCAAAAAGGATATTAAAGATTTAAAATCAATTGAAATGTCGGAAATTGTGTCCCTTTATGAAAATCCTGTAAAAAATAACCGTTACAGAAATCCTGAAAGAGCAAAAACACGAGCCGAATATTTAAATCAGACTTATATTATTAATTCTAAAAGTAAAAAATAAGTTTTAAAACTGTATTCGAAATTGCCACTAAAATCATGAATAAAAATGAAAATCCCTTAGTATTTTTTGTTTATAAATAATTTATTGTAATTAATTATCTTTGTTTAAAAATATGCAATTCACGATTCATCATATGGACGACTGGCAAGATATTGCGGAAAAAGTCGGTTCAGCATTACAACACAACATCCTTCTTCTCAAAGGCAATCTCGGAGCAGGAAAAACCACTTTTACCCAATTTCTTCTTAAAAAACTGGGAAGCCAAGATGAAGTAAGCTCTCCCACATATTCTATTGTTAATGAATACAGTACACCACAGGGAAAAGTATTTCATTTTGATTTGTACCGGTTAAAAAATATTGATGAAGTTTACGATATCGGAATTGAAGAATACCTGGACAATGCCTTTTTATGCATTATCGAGTGGCCCGAAGTGTACGAAGATGACTTTCACGGTCTTAAATACCACGAAATGAGCATTATCAACACAGGTGAACAGAGAGAAATCTCATTCGAGTAAATATTATGTATCTTTGTTTTCGAAATTGAATGTAAATAACGATCTGTAAGAATTTAATTATTTAAAGGATGAGTACTACAAATATTTTTACTCCTTTTACCGAAGAGGAACTGATGCCGAAAGAAGAGAAGCTGGAGGTCATCAAAAAAGGAAAACAATTCAGCATAGGAATTCCTAAAGAAACCTCCCTGAATGAAAGAAGAGCTTGTATCACCCCGGATGCTGTACAGGTTCTGGTAGAAAGTGGTCATGAAATCATTATAGAAGCCGGTGCCGGCCTCGGTTCTTTTTTTACAGATCTTCAGTATTCCGAGTCGGGCGCTAAGATTACCAACGATCCGAAAGAAGCTTTTTCCCAGGATCTTATCCTGAAGGTAAATCCTCCAACGGAAGAGGAAATTGAGTATATGCGTCCCAATACGTATCTTGTGTCTGCCCTTCAGATTAATCTCAGAGATAAAAATTATTTCCTGAAACTCGCAGAAAAGAAAGTAAATGCCATCGCTTTCGAATTTATTGTTGATGAATATAAACAATTGGCTTTAGTAAGACTTGTAGGCGAAATCGCAGGAACAGTTTCTATTTTATATGCCTCAGAATTATTAGCTTTATCAAATGGGCTGATGCTGGGAGGAATTACAGGTGTAAGGCCTGCTGAAGTGGTTATTCTGGGTGCAGGAATTGTTGGGGAATTCGCCACCAAAGCAGCCATCGGTTTAGGAGCCAGTGTAAGGGTTTTTGATAATTCACTTTCAAAGCTCAGAAGGCTTCATACCTTAGTAGACAGCCGGGTTCCTACTTCCATTATTGATCCCAAAGAATTAAAAAAAGCTTTACGAAGAGCAGATGTGGTGATCGGCGCTTTGCCAAGACTTAATATGACCCCGATTGTGACCGAAGATATGGTTATGAAAATGAAAAAAGGCAGCGTAATTATCGATATTACCATCGACAACGGAAAAGTTATTGAAACCTCCGAGCTTACCACCATGGAAGATCCTTACATCATTAAACACGGCGTGATTCACTGTGGACTTCCGAATCTAACCTCAAGAATGCCGAGAACAACAACGAAAGCCATATCAAATTTCTTCCTTTCCTACATTCTTCACTATGATGAAGAGGGCGGTTTTGAGAACATGCTGGTCCGCAAAAATGAAATGAAACAAAGCCTTTATATGTACAAGGGACGACATACAAAAAAGATCATCTGCGACCGTTTCGGGCTTACGTATCACGATATCAATCTTTTAATCTTCTAATGAAAAAACTCAAATTCTATATGATAGGTCTTATTCCGGGACTTATTATTGTATTTTTTATTTTAAACAAAAAAGGAGCAAGCTGCAGCGGATATCTTCCCAACAGCCGTGTCATCGCAGAAACGCTTTCCAAAGATTTCACGTATTCTGATCAGTTTAAAGCTGAAATGGCTGCATTGAATGTCAATGAAAAATTTTTAAAAGACAGCATCATCACCAAAGGAACAATTGATTTCGATAAAAGTCATGCCCAGAAAAAGCCTTGTCCCGATTATCTTTTAATATATCCTAAAGAGAATCCGGTTTATGAACTTACATTTGAAAAATGTGAGGAAAAAGCAACAATGACGTCTCTAAAAAAGCTGAAGTAGAATATTTTTGATGTAAAAGAATGAAAATAAGAAACAGATTATCCATATTTCTTTGTTTTTTATCTGCAATCATACTCAGTTCCTGCGAGGCTGTACTACATTACGAAGGAAATATTTATGATTATAAAAACGAACCCGTAGAAAATGCTTATATCGCTCTGGTTATCAACAATAAAGACACCATAACAGAAGCAGGAGATAAATTTGATACCATTTCGCCTGCGAAAAGAAAAGAATTGCGAAAAAAAGGAGTAAAAGATAATTTCAGGTATACTATTAAAGGACTTTCTGAACCGGTAAGATTGTACACCGATAAAAATGGATACTTTACAACAACTCCTTTTTTAGTAAGCTGTCTTTTTAAGTGTCCTAAAGTAAAAATGCTTGTGCAAAAAGATAAGCTCTCAAAAGAATTTACGATAGAGTCCCTTGAAAAAATTCATGTGAAAAATGATTCTATAAAACGCGGCTCTTTCAGAGAAAATATATCGGAAAAATATCTAATTTTTTTATAAAACTTAATGGACGGCAATTACTACATGATTCATGATTATCTGATATTCATCGGGGTTTTTGCTATTTTCTTTTTTTTAACGGTAAGTATTTATCTGTTTGGCCAGAACCAGAAGTTTAAGATTAACAATGCGAAACTGAGCGAAGCCAATAAAATGATTCAGCAACGGCTGAATGAAGTTCAGCTGGAGCACATCGGGACAAAGCTAAATCCTCATTTATTCAAAAATATACTCAATTCCGTACAGTCACATGCTTATCAGACCTATATGTCGCTGGATAAACTGGCAAATGTTTTAGATTATATTTTATATGAAAGCAATAGCAAATTTGTAAGCCCTAAAGAAGAATTAAATTTTGCTTTAAGCTTAATTGAGATTAATAAAATAAAGGTAAATCCCCTTTTTGATTTTAGAATTAAATCTAGAATAGACACAGCGGATCATCTGTATGAGGAAAAGGTTTTTGCTCCGCTTATTTCAGTAGATTTAATTGAAAATGCTTTTAAACATACGGATTTTTTGGCTCAGGATTCATTTATTGCCATACAGACGGAATTGCAGGATGGAATTTTTTCGATGAAGGTAAGCAATAAAGCTTCGCTTAAAAATACGCTGGAAAAAGAAAAAAGCGGATTCGGAAGCCAGTCTCTGGATCAGCGCCTGAAAATGATTTACAACAATTTCTACAGTCTGCATAAACAATCAAAAAACGGGATCTTCACAGCAGAATTAACCATCAATTTAGGAGAATTTTATGATAAAATGCGTTATTCTTGATGATGAATTATTAGCCATCAGCTATCTTAAACTTCTTTGTGAGCAGATTGAAAACGTAGAAGTGGTAAAGGCATTTAATGATCCTAACCTCTTTTTAAATGAAATAGAAAATATTGATTGTAATGTCTGTATTTTGGATATCGAAATGCCGGGAATGAATGGTCTTCAGGTAGCAGAACACATTCCGGATTCAAAAAAAATTATTTTTACCACAGCCTACAAAGAGTATGCAGCAGAAGCCTTTGACCTGAATGTTGTGGATTATGTGCGAAAGCCTATCAAAAGAGAAAGACTCGCGCAGGCGTTCGAAAAAGCCGGGAAACTTGTACAAAATACAACAAAAAAAGATTTCATCGAATGGAATACCAATATCGGCAAAACCATCATCTTTACCAATCAGATTGCCTACATCAGGACCTCGGAAATCGACAGTCGCGACAAGGACATTACACTCAGAGACGGAACAACGATCGTACTGAAAAACCTTAACTATAAAAACCTTCTGGAGATGCTTCCTGCAAAGGATTTCGCACAGGTTAACAAGAAAGAAATTGTCGCACTGTCTTCCATTAAAGTTTTTTCCACCAACGAAATTATTACTACTATTCCCGAAAACGACAGTTTTTTAAAACTGCAGATTGGTGAAGCTTATAAGCACGCCCTTCTGGATAGATTCGGAAAATAAAATTCAAAGATTACAGATTTCATTACAGAAGTTACTCTCTTCATTACATCTGTATTATTTAAAACGCTTCCCCGATGTACTTTTGCAGCTGATTAAATTTATCATATGAAAAAAATTTTTTATGCTGCAGCAATCATTGTATCCGGATTCTGTTTTTCTCAGGAAAAAAATTACGGAATAAAAGCCGGATTTTTTGACGGAATCGTTACTGCAGGCTATGTAGACCATGGAGCATTTATTAATTTTACAGGCCCAAATATCAGCTTTAAAAATAAAGATATTAAAATATTGATTGGAATGCTTCCATCGCTCAGAATTAAAGAAGATAAGTCGGAAGGAGCAAAAAACAGCACCATCATTCCTACGCTGGGAGCAGGATTAACCTTCATTTACAAAAAATTTGCATTGCAGGTTCCCCTATATTATAATACAAAAACAGCAACACAGGACGGTGCGTGGAAAACAGGCCTCGGGCTGGGATATTCTTTCAGATAAGGTTTCATTACATTATTTGAAACATTGATTACATTTAAAAAAAAACATAACACATCATCACTATATTCTTAAGAAATTTGTGTTTTAAAATAAGGAGATTATGAATTTGGGAAAATATAGGAATATTATTTTTTACGTAAGCACAATTGCATTCTTTTCGATGCTGATATACTGGTTTTTTGTTGAAGGAAAAACACTGGAAATCGGAGAAAATATAGCCCAGTCCAAAAATACAGGCTCTACCATGTGGGAAAGTTTCACCGAATCTTTTCTCGAAAACCTCCATCATCCTTTAGCCCTGTTATTGGCACAGATCGTTACCATCATTCTTGTCGCAAGGCTTTTCGGATGGATCTGCATCAAGATCAAGCAACCGTCCGTAATCGGTGAAATGATTGCAGGAATCGTTTTAGGCCCCTCCCTTGTAGGAATGTATTTCCCCGAATTTTCCGCATTCCTTTTCCCTAAAGAATCCTTAGGAAATCTACAGTTTTTAAGCCAGATCGGGCTGATCCTTTTCATGTATATCGTAGGTATGGAACTGGATCTAAGCGTATTGAGAAAAAAGGCTCATGATGCCGTAGTGATCAGTCATGCCAGTATTATTATTCCTTTTGCGCTGGGAGTAGGACTGTCTTATTTTATTTACCGGGAATTTGCTCCTGATGGAATTCAGTTTACCTCATTTGCCCTATTTATTGCAATTGCCATGAGTATTACTGCATTTCCGGTACTAGCCAGGATCGTTCAGGAAAGAAATCTTCAGAAAACCAAGCTCGGAACTGTGGTGATTACCTGTGCAGCAGCAGATGATATTACAGCATGGTGTATCTTGGCAGCAGTAATTGCGATTGTAAAAGCAGGATCTTTTGCCAGTTCGATTTATGTAATTTTAATGGCAATCGCATACGTATTTATTATGATAAAAATCGTGAGGCCTTTTTTAAAAAGAATCGGAGATCTTCAGGCTGGGAAAAATACGATCAACAAACCGATGGTCGCTATCTTTTTTTTAACCTTAATTCTTTCAGCATATACCACTGAAGTTATTGGTATTCATGCATTGTTCGGAGCTTTTATGGCTGGTGCAATCATGCCTGAAAATACTAAATTCCGAACCATGTTTATCGAAAAAATAGAAGATGTGGCCCTCGTGCTTTTGCTTCCGTTATTCTTCGTTTTCACCGGACTTCGTACACAGATAGGACTTTTAAATGACGGGCACCTCTGGATTACAGCAGGATTTATTATCCTAACCGCTGTTGTAGGAAAGTTTGCAGGCAGCACTTTAACGGCTAAATTTTTAGGCATCAACTGGAAAGAAAGTCTTACCATCGGAGCATTAATGAATACGAGAGGCCTTATGGAATTAATTGTCCTGAATATAGGATATGATCTTGGCGTTTTAAGTCCAGAAATTTTTGCCATGATGGTGATTATGGCCTTATTTACCACCTTTATGACGGGGCCTGCACTGGATTTTATCAATTTTATTTTTAAATCGAAAAAAGGAAATGATGAAAATAAAGCAGATGATGATGCCCAGTATAGAGTTTTACTCTCTTTTGATAATCCTGAATCCGGTAGTACCCTCCTCAAGCTCGCGCATGATTTCACAAAAAAAATGAATGCCAATAAAAGCATTACCGCTATGAATATTGCTCCAGTAAACGAAATGCATGCTTACGATATTAATGAATATGAAAACGAACAATTCAGAAATGTCATTGATACCTCACAGGAACTCAGCCTGAAAATCACTACACTTTTCAAAGCTTCTACAGACATTGAAAGTGATCTTACCCACATTTCAAACAAAGGAAATTATGATCTCCTGCTCATTATGTTGGGAAAATCAATGTATGAGGGAAGTTTATTGGGAAGGCTTTTAGGTTTTACTACCAAGATCATTAACCCTGAAAAGCTGCTTAATACCGTAAAAGGGAAAGGCAACATCTTCAACACATCTCCTTTTGACGATTTTACCCTTCAGATCTTAGATAAAACCAATATTCCCGTAGGTATTATGGTGGATAAAAATTTCAGCGCTGCAGATAAAGTATTCGTTCCGATATTTAATCTCAGTGATTTTTATCTCCTTGAATATGCCAAAAGGCTCATCAACAATAACAATTCCCAGATTATCATCCTTGATGTTGCCGGACAGATCCGGAGCAATATCGAAGTAAAAGAACTCATCAGGAGTATTGAACAGGTAGCCCCCAATCACATCACTTTATATAACGAGAAGAAAATTGAAAAAGAATTTCTCACTTCTCAGGACCTGATGCTGATCAGTAATAAAAGCTGGAAAAATCTGATTGACAGTAAAAGTCTCTGGCTTTCGGATATTCCTTCCACGTTGATCATCAGCAATCCTTAATAAAAGTGAATGGTGAATATCAAAAAGCAGTTAAAGCTCATTGTCAATCAGTTTGCTGTCATCATATAAATTGACAATTGACTGCGAAGTAAAATTCACCACTCACTTTTTAATTTCAATTAAAAAAATTGTTACCTTTGCCTTGTGATTACAAACATCAGAACATATTATTACGGAATTTTTAGCTCAGTTTTGGGATAAGGATTTCTTATATAGATAAACATAACCTCGTCCTTTGACGGGGTTTTTTATTTTAAAAAATTTAAAAGATGAAAATAAGTATTGTAGGGGTAGGTCTCATCGGCGGATCAATTGCCTTAAAACTAAAATCAAAAGGAATAGCAGACTTTATCTGTGGAATTGACAACAGCAGTAACCACCTGGATGAAGCACTGAAATTACATATTATTGATGCCCACGCTGATCTTGAAAACGGAATCAGAAATGCAGATCTCATCATTCTTGCGATTCCGGTGGATGCTGCAAGGAAACTTCTTCCAAAAATTCTTGATATTATTTCTGAAACCCAGACTGTCATGGATACCGGGTCTACCAAAGCCGGAATTGTACAAGCTGTAAAAAACCATCCCAAAAGATCAAGATTTGTTGCCTTTCACCCGATGTGGGGAACGGAAAACAGCGGTCCGAAATCTGCTGTTTCAGAAAGTTTTGCCGGAAAAGCGGGAGTCATCTGCAATAAGGAAGAATCTTCTGAAGACGCCCTGAAAACCGTAGAAAAAATTGTGGAAAGCCTTGATATGCATTTGATCTATATGGATGCGAAAGACCATGATGTTCACACGGCTTATATTTCACATATTTCTCATATCACTTCCTACGCACTTGCTAATACTGTTCTGGAAAAAGAACGTGAGGAAGAAACGATTTTCCAGCTGGCAAGTTCGGGATTTTCCAGTACGGTCCGACTCGCAAAATCACACCCTGAAATGTGGGTCC
The DNA here is from genome assembly GCF_025736815.1 of Chryseobacterium sp. PET-29. Lineage (NCBI taxonomy): Bacteria > Pseudomonadati > Bacteroidota > Flavobacteriia > Flavobacteriales > Weeksellaceae > Chryseobacterium > Chryseobacterium sp. PET-29. The sequence goes on from NZ_CP107053.1 coordinate 1,933,842, forward strand.
CGATCTTTCGGCAAAATAAAGAAAATGTTCTTGATGTCCTTAATGAGCATATCTCGCAGCTGCGAAAATTTAAATCGGCTTTAGAAAAAGAAAATTATGATTACCTGGGAGAACTGATTTCAAATGCCAACAAAATTAGGGGAATTTTAGATAAATAATTTTAATTAAAACAACTTTGACTGATTTTTTTCTACAAATTAGATTTAAAGCGATATTGCAGTATAAAGATATACCTGTGAAATTGATTGGTAACCTATAGGTTCCTATTTGTATTGTAACTCTGAAATTACAATATTAATTGAAAATCCTCAGAAATATTTCATTCCGAGGATTTTATTCTTTATAAATTAAACTAATCCTAACATTCCGCTACATTTACAGCTATTGCCAAACCACCTTCGGAAGTTTCCTTAAAACGGTCGTTCATAGAAAGGGCAGTTTCCCACATGGTTTGAATAACTTGGTCTAAACTTACCTTTGCTTTCGCCGGATCACTTTCCAGAGCGATATTGGCTGCGGTAATTGCCTTTATCGCGCCCATCGTATTTCTTTCAATACATGGAATCTGCACCAATCCTTTAATCGGGTCGCAGGTCATTCCCAAGTGATGTTCCATAGCGATTTCCGCAGCCATCAGAACCTGCCCTACACTGCCACCGAGAATTTCGGTAAGTCCTGCCGCTGCCATTGCCGAGGAAACCCCAACTTCTGCCTGACAGCCTCCCATTGCAGCAGAAATAGTCGCATTTTTCTTAAATAAAGTACCGATTTCTCCTGCCACCAGCAAAAACCGGATGATATCATCTTCACTCGTGAAAGGTGTAAAAGCCTGAGCATACATTAAAACCGCGGGAATTACACCGCTGGCCCCGTTCGTTGGTGCCGTAATGATTCTTCCGAAGCTTGCATTTTCTTCATTTACCGCCAATGCAAAACATGAAATCCATTTATTGATGTTGGTGAAATTTTCTTCCGCATCTACCACCTGCTGAAACCATTCGTCTTTATTTTTATAGATTTTATCTCCCAGCAGCTTGCTGTTAATTCCGGCAGCCCGACGCGAAACATTAAGTCCGCCTGGAAGAATACCTTCCTTATTCACACCTTTATAAATACATTCTTTGATCTGCTGCCAGATATACAATGCTTCTTTTTTCGTTTCTTCCTGGGACCTCCAGCTTTCTTCATTCATTAAAATAAGATCTGAAATTCTGGTAAGGCTAAGTTTCTCACAATATTTTACAATATCCGAAGATTTATGGCAAGGATATAAGGTACGGATACAATGTTTTTCAATAGATTTTTTCTCCTGGCTCATAATAAAACCTCCTCCTACAGAATAAAAATCCTGCGCTAATTCAGTTCCGTCCTCGAAAATGGCTTTAAAAATCATTCCATTCGGATGATAATCGAGCGACTGTTTCATATTTAATACCAGATGATGCCCGTAAATAAAAGGAATTTCTTTTTCACCACCGAGGTTGAGTTTTTGCGAACTTTTAATTTGTTCTATTTTTTCATCAATTTTTGTGGTATCAATGGTTTTAAAATCTTCACCATTTAATCCCAGCATCCCTGCAATATCAGTTCCGTGTCCGATCCCCGTTTTGGCAAGGGAACCGAAAAATTCAAGAAAAACTTCTTTCACTTCCGCAATTGATCTTTCTCTTTTTATAATTCTGATGAATGCAGAGGCCGCATTCCAGGGTCCCATTGTATGTGAACTGGACGGCCCAATTCCCACTTTTATAATTTCAAAAACCGATATTGATTCCATATAGAAATTCTCCTTTTTCTTTATCACAAAGATACATGATAAATCCAAATGCAAAAGCCGGAGATGAAAAATCAGCTCCGGCTTTCTAATTAAAACTATATGAACACTAGTAGATTCTTTTTATGTCAATAGTGAACGGTCAATTTGCTTGCAGTCAATTTTAAATTTACCGGAATCATTCACTATTTAAGATGACAATTCACTGTTTAAAACTCCTAACACAGGCTTTCTTCGTGCTGGGAAATATCTAATCCGAGATCTTCAGATTCCTCCGAAACCCTCAGTGTAATAATGCTGTTTGTAATTTTATATAAAAGTAATGATCCGAAAAACGTAAATACTGAAACCAGAAGCAGTGCCGCCATGTGATGTGCAAAAACTTCCAGACCGCCATGAAGAAGACTGGCATTTTCACCATGAGCAAAAATTGCGGTAAGAATCATTCCCATAATTCCACCGACACCATGACAGGCAAATACATCCAGTGTGTCGTCTATTTTTTTCAGCGCTTTCCAGTTCATCATCAGATTAGAAACAATTGCCGAAATAAATCCTATAAATAAACTTTCCGAAACCGAAACAAAACCACATCCGGGAGTAATTGCCACCAGACCGACCACTGCACCGATACATGCCCCTAAAGCAGAAACTTTTCTTTTGTTAATGCGATCGAAGAAAATCCAGGTCATCATCGCAGAAGCAGAGGCAATTGTTGTAGTCCCGAATGCTGTTGCCGCAGTGGCATTGGCACTAAGTGCCGAACCAGCATTAAATCCGAACCATCCAAACCAAAGCATTCCCGTTCCCAGGATCACATAGGAAATATTGGAAGGCTCATGATGCGGCCTTTTTCTGTTTCCCACTACCAAAGCACCGGCCAATGCTGCAAATCCTGCACTCATATGAACAACTGTTCCTCCTGCAAAGTCTTTTACACCAAAATATTTATTGAGAAGCCCGTCCGGATGCCAAACCATATGACAAAGCGGAGTATAGATAAAGATGCTAAAAAGCACCATGAATAAAAGATAAGAGATAAAACGTACCCTTTCCGCAAAAGATCCTGTAATCAAAGCAGGTGTAATTACGGCAAATTTCATCTGAAATAAAGCAAACAAGATAAACGGGATGGTAGATGCCATATATTTATGAGGAAGAACCCCTACTCTACTGAAGAAAGGATAGCTCAGCGGATTACCGATAATTCCGTAATGTTCCCCATTTAAAGTAAAGCCAATGGAATCTCCGAAAGATAAGGAAAAACCAATAACCACCCACAGAATAGAAATTACTCCCAATGCGATAAAGCTCTGAAGCATCGTAGAAATTACATTTTTTTTACCGACCATTCCTCCATAAAAGAACGAAAGTCCGGGAGTCATCAGCAAGACAAGTCCTGCAGCTGCAAGAATCCATGCGACATCGGCCCCTACAATATTTTCTTCACCAAGAAATTCTCCGGTATTCGGAAAGTCTGAAATAGGACTCCAGAACAGTCCGCCTACAGCAACAAGAGTAATGATACAGAATGAAACGATCCATTTTAAACCAACTGTCATAACAATTTATGTTTTACCCCTTCAAAAATAAACATAAATTTTTAAAAACAATTAAAAAAACCTCACAACCCCTAAAAAAATAACATAAAAATAATTTTAAATGCAAAATTTAATCAAACACCCCCTTTAATATTCCGGAAACTTCTTTTGATTTTGTTGCGGGAAACAAATGAGTTCCTCCTTTAATAATATAATCCGGTCTGCAGTTTTTAATCGGGAAGACGATGTCTTTATCTCCGAGAATTTGTATGACATCCGGGTTTTCTTCAAATTTCCAGTCGGATATTTTTTCAATAGACCATTTCAGATAATAAGGATCTCTCACCTGAAAATATTGGAAAATTCTTGGATTTTTAGGATCAAAAAACTTTCTGAACATAGAATAGATATTCGTTGTCTTTTCGTTGAAAAACCTTACAGGTAAAAGCTTCGGGATTCTGGTAACCTGCCCGGTTTTAATTAAAACTGATTTTTCCTTATCTGACCTGATACTCCCCAAAATAACTACTTTTTTCGCAGGCTTCAGTTTATTTATTTCCTGAACCAGAATTCCGCCAAAGGAATATCCCAAGAGGTAAAATGGCTCCGAGTCATCAATTTTCTCTGCCATTCTCTGTACATAATGTAAGAATTCTTCATTCTGGTCAGGAATCAGCCAGTCGATAAAAACAACTTCATGGTGTTTTGGGAACTGTATTTTTTCAAGTACTTTAAAATCTGCGCCAAGACCGCTTACTACATATATTTTCATAGTACTAAAATATAAAAAAGCATCAAGACATGATTTTTATATTATGTAAAAATTAATCTTTATGATTAGAAATTCTTGTAACGCTATCAATATTTAAGGTTGTAATATCATCAGAGGCTACCCATTCTAATATATACCCGTTACCTGTACCGAAAGGACTTGGAAGGCTTGCCTGGTCTGCAATTGACGTAAAATTGTATACAAGAATACCACTCGTTTTACCTGATGGTATAACACCACTTACTTCAAGCCTGAAACTTGAAGAAGGATTTCGTAAAATGAATTTTATATCCTGACTTAATATATTTGAGCTTTTGGTGTAATTGACAATAACTCTCCATTGATGCACCTGCCCTAAAACTTCATTTTCTATAAATCTACCTCCGTTATAGATCTTAATGTCGCTAACTGTAGAGTTTTCCGGCCAGCTTGTTGTAGGAGAAGAAGCATATACTAAAGGCAACGAATACGTAACCTGTCGTGTGGTATTAGCCGGAGTATTGCTCCAACTTGGTTTTACGCCACCACTAGATCCACCAGCATTAATTTTCACCACTCCTTCATTAGGTTTCGTGAGCTGCGTACTGTATATTACCGTGTTCCATGTACTACCGTCAAAATATCTTATTGCTTTGTTCGTAGAATCATATAATATCATCCCTGCAACCGGAGTAATAACCGATACAGGATCTGCAAGTCTCGGAAGGACCACTGCAGAATTTGCAGAAGTAATATCTAAAACTCCTTTTGGATTTGTTGTATTAATACCAACCTGTGCATTATTAATAGTAAATTTAATTGTAAATAAGAATAAAAGAATAATTTTAATTTTCATGATCGTGTAATTTTAATATAATTATTTTGATGTTATCAATAGCAAATATGTAACAATACATTGGGAAATCAAAAAAATAATCCAAAAAAATCAGATATACTTGGATTAAATTAAAATACATTCAGAACAAAATCAACAAAATCTTAAGTTATTAAAAATAATATAAATCACTTTTTAAAAAAACAAGAGTGGTATTCAGCAAATAACACTAAATACTAAAAAAGTGACTTCAAATGAAGCCACTCTATTTAATATAATTTAATCTAATTATTATTTCTTTTTTACAGGAGTTCTGTTTTCATTATCCAATTTCTCAGTAGAAATCTTAAACTGAATATCCATTTCGTTTTTAATGAAATAATCTTTAAGGGAAGATTGGTAGAATACTTTAAAATCTCTTCTGTTTAAGGAAAATTTTGCAGACTCTATCACCACAGTGAACTGTGTAATGTAAACATTTGCAGGGAAAGTGATGGTTTTTCTAACGCCTTTTATCGTAACATCTCCGTAAACCGTAGAGTTGAATTCGCTGTTTGCCAATGGAATAATCTTCGTTAAGTGGAATTTCGCTAACGGAAATTTTTTAACATCAAAGAAATTTGAACTTTTAAGATCATTCGTAAGTTTTACCATATCTTCATCCTGGCTTGAAACATCACCTGCCATAATCGATTTCATATCAACCACGAATTCTCCATCGATAAGAACGGTTTTGTCAAAAGTAAACTTTCCGCTTTTCAGCTTAACAGTCCCCGAATGTGTTGTAGGAACCGTTTTCACCACTTTATATCCCCACCATCTGATCTCAGACGATGTTACTTTTACCACTTTATCTCCTTTCTTCTGACCGAAAACAAATGACATGCATACACACATCATAGCAAACAATAGTAATCTTTTCATTCTTTTTTATTTACAATTCAACAAAAATAAAAAAAAGTGTAGAACTTCTACACTTTTAACAATCTTTTTTTGATTAAATTATTTTGCTGTCACTTTTACCTGCAAATCCATATCATCTTTCACAAGCACATCCTGCATGGTAGATTTGTAAGTAACATCAAATTTTTGTCTGTCAATTGAGAATTTGTTTGACATTAAGCTTACTACTCCGTTAGCATAAGTAATTTTTGCAGGGAAAGAAATTGCGTTGGTTTTTCCTTTTACCGTTAAATTACCTGTTACTAAAGAATTGTATACTTTATCATTGTTTTTCTTCACACCCGTGATTTTGAAAGTCGCAGTAGGATATTTTTCAACTTCAAAGAAATCACCGTTTTTAAGGTGTCCGTTTAGTTTTTGCTGATATTCACCGGAAAGATCTGTCGCGTTGATAGAAGTCATATCTAAAACGAAAGTACCACCAACCAATTGATTTCCTTTCATAATCATATCGCCTGATTTCACCTTTACCGTTCCGTTGTGAGAGCTTGCTTCAGATTTTGCGATCTTATACCCCCACCACTGAACATCAGAGCTTACTACTTTTTTTGCCTGTCCGAACGCTAGGCCACTTGCTAATACTGCTAATAAAAATATTTTTTTCATTTTGATAAAAATTTTTTGCTTGTTTATTATTTACTGGTGCAAATGTAATCAACGTAAATGATAGATTTCATTGATGTATATCAATTAATGCAATAATTTTTATAAATAAAAAAACTCCGGAAATCCGGAGCTTAAAGTTAGTCTTGATAATAAGCGGTGTATAGCGCTGCGCCATTCAAAGCTGTATTTTCGTTTTTATTAAGATAAATTGGAATATTTCTCAGCATTTCTTCCATTTTATCACTGATCTTGAATTTTTCGTAGAACTTATCTTTATCAATATAAGACCTGATTTCCTGAGGAATATCCCCTGAAATAAGTAATCCTCCTGTTGCTTTCAGTTTTAAGGTAAGGTTATTTGCCTCTCTTGCCAGAAACTCTATAAAGGTATCTAAAGCGATTTTACAGATCAGCACATCATCTTCCACGGCAGCTTTATAAAGTTCCTGTACGAAATTTCCTTCTGACAGTCTTTCAGCCAGCCATTCCGGCTCAGGATGTCTTTTTACATCTCTTAAAAAACGGTAAATATTGAATAATCCTGTTTTAGACAAGACATTTTCCCAGCTAACAATTCCATAAATATTGTTCAGAAACTGGTAGAATTCTACCTCAACATTTGTTCTTGGAGAGAATTCTGAGTGACCTCCTTCCGTTGCAAACGGTCTTATATACTTTCCGTCAAAGAAATACCCTGCTTCCCCAAGTCCGTTTCCGGGAGCAAGAATGGCAACATTTCCTTTTTCGAGATTTCCGCTGGTATAGATGGGATCAAGATCAGAATCTTCCAGAAGTCCCATCCCGTAGGCAGAAGCTTCCTGGTCATTAAGCATATCTGCTCTCTCGAAATTAAAATCTCTTTTAAGCTCTTCAATATCTAGATTCCATCCCAATCGTATCGGATTACTTTTGCCGTTAAGCACAGGTCCGGGAACTGCCAGACTAAGTCTCTTAACGTTCTCAAGTTGATTATCCTGAATGAATTTCCTTAAAATATCTCCAAATGAAGCATATTCTTTGGTAGGATATATATTCTGGATTTTAAGTTCAAGGCCTTCGTTTGCGGAAATAAAATAGCCTAAAGTTGTAATATCTTCACGAAGGTTTGCGCCAATGATAGAAATGTTATCATTGCCAGCATTTTTTACTCCTGGTAAGTAAAGCGGAAATTTCGGATTCAAAATCATAACCTCAAATTTTATCAAATATAATAATACTTTTCGTAAATTTTCGTTAGAAATAAAAAACCTTCTCAAAAACTCGAAAAGGTTTGGCTAATAATTGCTTATATTAAAATCTAACTACTTTCCTAAAGGAATATTGTAGGAAAATCCTACCCCAATGTTACCCACATTGTAGTCCTGACCCGGCAAATCTCCTTTGCTTCCCACAAATACCTTTTGGTACTGCACAAAGAAGTTCCAGTCCTGATTGTGATAACCAATTTCAGGTTTTAGGTAAAAACCACCACTTGGCCTGTCCAGGGTTGTATTGGATGCTACCTTATTATCTCCAACAAGGAAGCCATATCCTAAATCTGTTCCAAAATAAAAACCTGTTTGTTTTGGATAAATTCTCAATAAGGCAGCCACAGGAACAACACCTACATCATTATTACTGTATCCGTTATTATCTTTTCCAAAATAATGAGTATATCCAGTAGCAATACCCAATCCGAATCCTGGCGTTACCAGATTCTGATAGGCTACATCAACACCTACAGCCATTGAAGTGTTATCAGACGGAACTGCTAAACCTACATTTGCTCCTACTTTAATCATATTATTCATCTGCGCACTTTGTGCACTTAATGCTCCAGCAGTAAAAATTCCGGCAAATAAAATTGCGTGTTTTAACATTTTCATAACTCTGATTTTTAATTTTACTACTGTGAAAACTATAAAAATCGTGCCAACCACGGTGTTTTCAACAATTCACAAAGAACGCAGATCACAAAATAATGATATTCAATATATTAAATTTAATTAAAATTAAATGCCTGTTTAATTGTTATGGGCAAGAATTTCTATAGCTGTAATATTAACAATTGTTAACCGTTATTTTATTTAACATTACCATCTTAATACCATCCAAAATATAAAATACAGCTATGGCACTCGAGTCAGTTATCCGAAATAAACACCTTCTTTGGCGAGCAGGCTTTGGCGCCGGGATTAACCAGTTTGAAGATCTTAACAGTAAAAGCTCTAAAACTTTTCTTGATGAGCTGCTGAAGGAAGAAGCTTTTACTTATATCAATTATGATACTCCGGATACGGACACGCTGGATTATATGAATGACAAATCTCCTGCGGAAAAGAGAAAAGAAATACAAAAGATCAACCGCCGGCAGAATGAAGAGCTTAATCTTAACTTTCTGTATAAAATGGTAACCGGTAACGAACAGCTCAGGGAAAAAATGGCATTCTTCTGGCACGGACATTTCGCTTCAAGAGTACAAAATCCGAAATTCAACCGTCAAATTCTTAATGTTATCCGGAAAAATGCTCTCGGAAGTTTCAGGGAACTGCTGTTTGAAGTAAGCAAATCACCGGCGATGCTGAGTTTTCTTAATAATCAGCAAAATAAAAAAGATCATCCCAACGAAAACTTTGCGCGGGAAGTGATGGAACTTTTCACGATGGGAAGAGGAAATTATTCTGAAAAAGACATCCGGGAAGGTGCAAGAGCTTTTACAGGCTGGGGTTATGATAAAGAAGGAAACTTTCAGGAACGAAAAAAACTTCATGATGAAGGCTCCAAAACATTTTTAGGCCAAACCGGAAACTTTACAGGAAATGATGTGTTAAATATCATTCTTGAACAAAAAGCAACTTCCAGATTTATCACCGCAAAGATTTACCGTTTCTTCGTCAATGAAACTGAAGATAAAGTAATTGTTGACCAGCTTGCAGATCATTTTTACAAATCCGGTTATGATATCCGGAAACTGATGATTGAAATATTCTCAAGTTCCTGGTTTTACGAACAAAAAAATATCGGTAACAGAATAAAATCACCGATAGAACTTATAGCCGGAATTATGCGTACACTGCCGATGAATATTCAGAATCCTGAAAACCTGATTGTATACCAGAAACTATTGGGACAAATGTTGCTTTACCCTCCGAATGTTGCCGGCTGGCCAAACGGAAAATCCTGGATCGACAGCTCTACCCTAATGCTGAGACTTCAGATTCCGCAGATCTGGTCCGGATTACGGCCCTTAGAATATACTCTACGGCCGGATGATGATATTGACATGGGAATGAAATCTCCGGAAAATATTTTAAACAAATCTTTTAAAAATCCTAATATTACCATCGACTGGGATCGCGTGGAAAAAGTTTTCAGCGGCAAAAACCCTACAGAATACCTGATTCAAAACACAAAATCTTTAGACATGAATTCCGTGAAAAACTTTTCTGACAACAGCATTAAGATGAATGTTATTAATCTGATGTGCACTCCTGAATATCAATTGATGTAATGACATCTGCAGCCCACATTTTTTCAATTTAAAACCTAATGTTATGTTAATCAAAAGAAGAGAATTCCTGAAAATAAGTTCCCTGGCAACCGCTTCATTATTAATGCCGAATTTCCTGAAAGCCATGACGTTCGATGAAGCACTGGAACCCAACCAGAAAATCCTGATCGTTCTGCAGTTTACAGGAGGTAATGATGGGCTCAATACGATTATTCCGGTGCGGAATGATATTTATTTTAAAGAAAGAAGCAATATTGCCATTAACAATTCTTTGACTCTGAATGATGAAACGGGGATTAACCCTGCCCTTTCGTATTTCAAAGAACTGCATGACAACGGTGAACTTTCCGTGATGAACAATGTTGGATACCCCAATCCTGATAAATCCCATTTCAGGAGTATGGATATCTGGCATTCGGCCAGTAAAAGTGATGAATACCTGGAAACCGGCTGGCTCGGAAGATTTCTCGACGAAGAATGCTACCGTTGCGAACATCCTACCCAGGCTCTGGAGGTTGACGATATGCTGAGCCTTGCTTTAAAAGGTGAAAAAAATAAAGCTTTTGCATTTAAAGATCCCAAAAGACTGTACCAAACCAGCCAGGAAAAATATTTCAAATCGCTTTATGACCATCATCACGACGATGAAACGGTTTCCTACCTTTATCAGACCCTGGGTTCAACCATCAACAATGCCGGATATATTTTTGAAAAAAGTAAGGCTAAGAAAACCAATGAAACGTATCCCAATTCTCAGTTGGGAAAAGATTTTAAAACCGTTGCTTCTTTAATTAAATCCGATATCAACACACGGGTTTATTATCTTTCCATCGGAAGTTTTGATACCCATGTGAATCAAAATGAAAGACAGCAGAAACTTTTCAATGATATTAATGAAGCCGTTAAATCTTTCGTAGCAGATATGAAAAGTAACGGCCTTTTTGATAATATTTTACTGATGACATTTTCGGAATTCGGCAGACGGGTTTCCCAAAATGCCAGTAAAGGAACTGATCATGGAACCGCTAACCAGATGTTTTTTATCAGTGGCGGACTAAAGAAAAAAGGTGTACTAAATCCGCTGCCCGATCTTACGAAGCTCAATGAAGGTGATCTTATTTATTCCGAAGATTTCAGGAAAGTCTATGCTACGGTACTCAAAAACTGGCTCAAAGCAGATTCTTCTAAAGTCTTAGGCTGGAAAAACGGAGTTTATGATTTTATATAAAAAAAGAGGCTGTTTTTATAACGCCTCTTTTTTCACAATATTAAACTAACTACTCCCAGTTTTGTACGGGAACCTGTTTTTTATCTTCTGCCGGCTTTTCATCGAACTTTTCGGCTATTTTTTTAATAATAAATTCTATCACCAAAGGTGCTACCACTGCTACCACAGCTTTTAATATTCTTGATTTCATATTATTATTTTAGTATTTTGGGTAATACAATTTCCACGCCATAGATGTTTTATTTCAGTCTTCATCTTCTGCATTCAGGTTCTTATAATTACTAAATCCCGACCTGAATTTTTCCTGCATCCTTATTCTCAGTTTTTTCGGCTGATGAACGATCAGGCAGTCTCCGAAACCTAATAACAATCGTTCAAGTTCATAATTGATCTGTACACAAATTTTAAACACTGTTCCTTCTTCTGTTTCGCTTATAATTTCCTGACTTTTATGAAATGGTTTTGTTTTTACATAAGGTGTGTTGGATGCATCTACAAAAAAAATCACTTGTCGTGGTTTCATTGTCCCGGAAACGGTTACGCCTATAATATCCTTGAAATATTCATCACCGTCAAGATTTTTGTCTATATATTCTGCTTTTTCTTCCTGTTCAATGTGTTCCATGCGGTCCAGAGCAAGGTTATACATTTTGCCTTTGTAAACACAGATCAGGAACCAGCGGTTATTATATTCTTTTAACAGTTGCGGATGAACCGTAAAAATATTCGCCTCACGCGCCGTAAAACTTTTATAACGAATACGAAGTACTTTTTTACTTACAATGCTTTCATAAAGCACATCAATATGTTCCAGGCCCTTCAGCTGTTCATTTTTATCGAGATGAATAATCGATTTATGGCTGGTTGCATGAATGGAATCTTCCAGTTTCTGGATGACCCCGTTCATTTCTTTGAACATGGAAAAATCTTTGAACTGCTTCAGAATCTGTACTGCATTATTCATTGCCTTCAGGTCACTTTCATTGACGGAAATATTGTGAATACTGTAATCAGGATTGCTATAACGGTAATATTTTCTATCATACACTTCAATCGGAGCTTCATACCCGAATTTTTCACTGCGCATATTCTGCAGGTCGAGCTGCACCGTGCGTTTGCTTACGAAAGATTCTTTGCCTTCGTACTCAAATAGTGCATCAGAACATTCTTCAATAAGATCTTCCAGTGTGTATTTCCGGTACTTGTTTTTCAGGCATTTATCCAGCGTTTTGTAGCGGATCAGGGCGTTTTTGTTGGATGACATTGTTTATATTTTATTTGGGCGTGTCCCTCTGCCTTGGCAGAATTCCTATCCATTCGGGCCGGGCTGCTTCGGGCTTCACTTCGTTTCGGTTTCGGCTCGGGGCGAAGCCCCGAGCCGAAACCCTCCTTCCAGTCGGGCCCTTCGTATCCCTCACGCGGAAGAAGAAATACTTACACTTACTTTTAACAGTAAAAAGAGACTCTTCAATTTCTTTTCATCAGAATGACAATTTTCAGGCTCAAGGAAATTCCCGGGATTGCTTGGTCATGGTGTTCCTTGCAGTGAACTAAAAATTATTTTCTCACCAAAGCCTTTTCCTCAAAAGAAATTCCTTCCCAGCCGGATTCCATAAAATTTCTGATATTCTGATGATCAGCTCCGTTAGGATTTTTCAGGACATCTTCTCTGTAGAATTCTCCGAAAAGACTCAGCGTTTCTTCTTTTGAAAGATCATTCAATTGAGCAAAGCTGAAGATCTTGCAAGATCCGTTACTTTGTCCGGCTTCATTCACTGTATTTCCGTTGATAAATTTCGTAGGCGTGAAATCATAATGCTCATCAATAAAGGCAATAACTTCTTTAAACTGGATTTTCTCCGGCGATGTTTCTAATTGTTCAAATAACATTTCATTTAATTTTCTCAAAAATAATCAAAATAATTTCATCTGCGCAAAAACATTGCACACTTCAGTTCTTACTTTGCATCAACAAAAAGATAAAAACATGGAATTTAACGGAACCCATTTAATTGAATTAGGATACCGACCTGCAAAATGGTTTAAAGAAGCAATCGAATTCATTAATGAAAATAGTTTAGACGAAAATCAAATCAAAATATATCTGGAACAGTTTAAACAGCCTGAACCTATTCCGCTTCACGCAACGGCAAAAGATTTTGTGATTAATATCAGAGCGGAACACGAAAGCGAAAACGATAATATGGAAAAAGTAATCAGTACCATGAAGGTTTTAATGAAAACGCCGACTCTCCTTCACGGAGCAGTCATGCCGGATGCCTGTCCTACAGGACCTGAAGGACATATTCCTGTCGGAGGTGTGGTAGTGGCAAAAAACGCAATTCATCCTGGATTTCATAGTGCCGATATCTGCTGTTCTGTGATGCTGACGGATTTTGGGAAGGCAGATCCTAAAGAAGTGCTGGATGTTGCGCATTCGGTTACTCATTTCGGATACGGAGGAAGACCGAGAGGTGAGCAAATGCCAATGTCTCAGGAGCTAATGGAGGCTTTCAGGGAAAATCATTTTTTGAATGATGAAAAACTCATCAGCATTGCCCGTTCGCACATGGGAACGCAGGGAGACGGGAACCATTTTCTTTTCGTAGGGGTTTCAAAAAATACCGGAAATACAATGTTGGTGACCCACCACGGATCGAGAGCTCCGGGTGCAGCGTTATATGACAAAGGAATGAAAGTAGCCAACAAATTCAGAATGGAAATCTCTCCGGAAACATTAAGAGAAAATGCCTGGATTCCTTATGAAACTGAAGAAGGAAAACAATATTGGGAAGCTTTACAGCTGATCAGGCAGTGGACCAAAGAAAACCATATTTCTATCCATGATGCAGTGTTAAACAAAATGAAAACTGAAAAACAAAACCGTTACTGGAATGAGCATAATTTTGTTTTCAAAGACGGAGATTTATTCTACCATGCCAAAGGAGCAACACCGCTGGATGATAAATTCCTACCGGATATTACCGGACCGAGACTTATCCCTCTGAATATGGCGGAGCCCGTTCTTATTGTACAGGGAACAACGAACGAAAGAAATCTCGGTTTTGCACCGCACGGAGCAGGAAGAAACTTCAGCAGAACCCAGCATAAAAAATCGCTGGCCCATAAAACGATTGAAGAAGTTTTTGCAGAAGAAACCCAGGGGCTGGATGTCCGTTTCTTTACGAATGATATTGATATTTCAGAACTTCCGACCGCTTATAAAAGTGCAAAAAATGTACGGGCACAGATCGAAGAATACGGATTGTGTGAAGTTTTGGATGAAGTGATGCCTTACGGTTGTATCATGGCAGGTGATGTTCAGAAGAATGCGCCGTGGAAGAAAAAGAAGAAGTTTAGGAAGGCTTAAGTGAATTAGTCAATACTTATCTGTTTTAAAGTTATTCAATTTGATTGTAACTGTCAGAATAAGTATTGACTAATTTAGATGAATAATAGTTCGCACAAAGTCGGGAGACTTTGCGCAGCGGAGTGTTTTTACTTTTATTCTAAAGAATTATTATATTTCCTTTTATTGTCTTCAATCATTTTTCTATACTCAGGGTTATTAATTTTACCTTGATACGGATCATTCATATATTCTTTTCTCTTTGTTATAAACTGATCTTTAGATACAATTAAGCCTTTTTTTTGCTCAATGGGTAAACTCGTTTTATTTATTGATATAAGTTCAAAACCTATATAATTATTGACCTCATTGATCTTTAATATTAATCCAGGAAGTCCTCTAAATTTGTATGGCCCGTCACTTATTGGAATATCATAAGTAAACCAAGCTATAAACTTTTTTCCTCCTACATTTACAACTGCTTTATTGCATTTATAGCCACCGATAGTAGAAGTACTTTTATTATCAACTTTCCAATCTAATTTATCGGGGCTTTCATAAGTATAATAATTTCTACCTAAATAGTTTGATATATAAGTTTTACTTTCATCCTTATATACATTATGCTTGACTTTAGATTTCGGAAGAGAGCCGGGATCAACAATATTTCCAGTCTTCATTGCTTCTTCCAGTTTTTTTCCAAAACCATCCACGGCAGCTTTATAATTTTCACTATAGTAAATAGATTTTTTTCCATTAGTCAGTAATACCATAGGCTCATTAATTGTGGATGATTTATCCAAAGTGTCTTGTACAAAAGTATATTTATACTCTACTTCGATTTCTGAATAATCTTTTTTTTCTTGACCTTTTGCATAGCAAATGCAAAGCAATAATGCAAAAATTCTAAAAAGTAGTTTCATAAGTACTCAAAATATCATAATTAAATAGGCTGTATTAACAACCTATTATTTTCTATTACGTCATTGGATTTTCATAGCTGGAATGTCCACAATCCTGATTGTTATACATTTCCCACTCATTGTAAAGGCAATCACTTGAATCAAATTCAGAATCATACACGGTTTGATAAGTAGTTCCGCAAACGGTTTTGAGAGTTACCAAATAACGAGTAAGTGCAAAAGTTTGCTGTTTTTCTTGTTTAGACTCTAACTTGTTAGAAGTGTTTTCTTTAGCACTAATAAGTCCAGCAACTATAAATGCTGAAAGTAATAATAATTTTTTCATCATGAATATTATTTTATAATTCTTTACTAAAATATAAAATAAATCTAAATACGTTTGAATTATTTTTTTATGTTAAATTATTTGTCGACTATACAATATTACGATGACCTCTTTAAGTATCACTACGAGTAGCTGACCCACAGCTTTCCGAAGTCTCCCGACTTCGGAGCTTTGTTTTCAGAAAAGCTACCCATCTCCTGCTGGTGCTAGCATCACGCTCGTACACCCGCTGCGCAAAGTCTCCTGACTTTGAGCAATTTCATGCCTAAATAAGTTTTCTTAAATTTATCACGTTTCTGAAAGTCTCCCGACTTTGCACAAAATTTAAAAACAATAATAATGAAAGAAGGCTATACGATAAAAGATCAGGAAAAACCACACTTTATTACTTTTACAGTAGTAGATTGGATAGATATTTTTACAAGAAAAGTTTACAAAGATATCGTAGTTTCCTCTTTAGATTATTGTTTAAAAGAAAAAGGAATGATATTGTATGGTTATGTTATCATGAGCAATCACATTCATTTAATTGTACAATCGAAAGAAGGCAAATTATCAGATCTCATAAGAGATTTTAAAAAATTCACGAGCAAAAATATTTTAGAAGCTATACAAACAGAGCCTGAAAGCAGAAGGCAGTGGATGCTAGATTTATTTAAAAAAGCTAAAGAAAACCATAGCAGGAATAAAAACTATCAGTTTTGGCAATATGGAAATCATGCAGAAGAAATATACACTCTACATTCTATGTGGGATAAGCTGAACTATATACATCTAAATCCAATAAGGGCAGGTATTGTGGAAAAAGCACAACATTACATCTACTCTTCAACAAGCAATTATGTAAATAACAAAGGATTATTAAAAAGTTGAGTTGGCTGATAATCCCCCGCTGGTGCGAGCGTCACGCTCGTACCCAATTCAAATAAATATAACAATCACAATCAAGACACTTACGCCAACAAAAGACCAGAAGCAATTCCGGTCTTTTTGATTCTTTTCAACTTAACATAACATCCTAACAATAAAATCTTTAAACAAACCTACCACACATTCAAAATAATTTTTATATTTGAAGCATTAACAACAAAACACAATTGATATGTCAAGCACCTCAGAAGTAGGGCACGCTAAAAATGTAGCGAACCTTCAGAAAATAATCCAGCAAGTTTCTACGTACAGCCTTTACAATCCACCGATTGCCGACATTACAGTGGCAAGTCTTCAGACTTTATACACGAATGCCAATGCAAAACTGACAGAAGTTGGAGAAAAACGCAGCGCAAATAAAAATGCCATCGTTGCCCGTCAGACCGCTTTCAAAAATTTGAGTTCAACCTGTACCAGCATTATCAATCTGCTGGAAATTGTAGGCTTACCGAAGGGAACCTTAAATCAGGCAAGATCTTTAATCCAGACTATTCAGGGCAGTTCAGAAAAGAGCAATACACCGGTTAAAGATGGCAAAGAAGTGCCTAAAAGCTCATCCACTTCTCGCCAGTCTTTCACCTCAAAAGCTGAAAATTTCGGTCTTCTGTTACAGATGCTGTCTACCCTACCCGCTTACACGCCTAATGAAAACAGCATAAAATTACAAAACCTCAGCAGCTACCACGAATCATTAAAAGCGGCGACCCTACTTGTAGACCAGACCGAGTCTGAACTGAACACCAAAATCATAGAACGCGACAGAATTCTTTATGCGGAAGAAACCGGAGTGTATGCCATCTCCCTAAAGATTAAAAAATACGTAAAAAGTCTATACGGAGCCACTTCCCCGGAATACACCACCGTTTCCGCAATAGAATTTACGAATAGAAAATAATTTTTGTTTACATCTGAATAATATTGTAGCTCAGTAATTCAATATTTTTTCAAAGTAAGGTTGCATTTTTATAATGTAACTTTATTTTTTTGCCTTGTAAATTTACTTTTATCCGATATCATTCTACAATGGCACGATACAACATTACATTCTTTCGATGTAGTTTTACTTTTTCGTATTGTAACTTTATATTCTTCCATTGTAAATTCACATTCTTCTATTGTAACTTTACATTTTTGCTTTGTAAGTTTATATTAGATCGTTTTATCAGGCACACAGCGTAAAACATTGCGCAGATCACTATTTACTTTGCATTATAAATTAAAATAATGACAACAAAAATACTGATAGCAATCCGGGAAGCTCTTTATATAAAACTATAATATTACTCCCTGATTATGAAATTAAAATCCCCGAAAAGTTAAACTTTTCGGGGATTTATTGTATTGAATTAATATCAGCCGATATTATTCTCTGTTTTTAAGCATAATCCAGCCAGATTGACTCATCGTGGATTTTGTTTTCGGATACTGGAAATTAAATTTATACCAGTATGTTGCAGTCGGTAATTTTTTACCCCCAACGGTACCGTTCCAGATTGGATTTTCTTTTGAGAACCTGAACATTTCAGAACCATAACGATCATAAATAGATCCTGTAAAGTTGTTGAAACCTCCAAGAGCTGTAAGATCAAGGGTATCATTAATACCATCATCATTCGGAGTGATAATATTTTTCACCTGGAAAGTAAAGAATTCTAATGCTCCCACACAATGTGTTCCTACAGATCTAACCTGAATGTTATACGTCGTATTATCCTGAATACCCGTAAATACATTAGAATCCTGCCAAGAAATACCTCCGTCAATAGAATATTCTGCAGTTTGAGGGATATTATTGATCGTTGGAACTTCTGCCGTAATGGTTAAGGTATTGTTACTGTAATCAACATTCGAAACAAATGGAGATGCTGCACCCATTACATTAACCGTGAAAGTTTTTTCACAATATCCGTTATCGATTTTCACCGTATAAACGCCCCAGCTATCTACGTTAATAGTCTGAGTAATTGCACCGGTGCTCCATAGGTAGCTGTAGTTAGGCCCGGCTCCTGCATCAAGAGTAATTCTGTCTCCCTGGCACATTTCAACATCCCGTAGTGGAGAGGTAAGTTCCGGCACAACTTCTACCGTTACTTTAGCCGGCAATGAAGACTGACATCCTTTTGCTCCTAAAGCATATACTGAAAAAGTTGTTGTATTATAAACAGTTGCCGTTTGTACATTACCGGTTCCCTGGAAATTAGCCCATTCATAAGTAGATCCTCCTGTTGCAGTAAGTTCTACTGTTGATCCCGGACAAACTTTAAGTTTTGATGCTACTAAACTTACGGTTGGTCTTGTTTCTTTCAATAATGTTAATTCAACCATTGTACTACAGAAACCTCCATTGGAAACAACCACATAAAGAATCTGCCCGTCATTGCCGGTATAATGTAAAACATCCTGAATATAATCATTATTCTGAGCTACAGCGTCTGCCTGATCTTCATAAAAATGGAATACTGCTCCCGGCGTCGTACTAATAGACGGCATAGCATCCGTCAGGTCAAACCAGGTTACATCCGGGGTTGAACAGAGTAGTAGTGATGCGTCAACAGCTGAAGGAGTTGTTCCCCCGTTAATTTTGATATTTGCTTTACCGGGGCATGGATTTCCTGGGAATGTTACCTGAATCTCATAATTTCCCGGCTGTGTAGCAGTAATCGTAGGAGTGGTTGCCCCCTGAATGGCAACACCGTTGAAGAACCATTGGTAATTCATATTCGGGTCACTTACAGAAGCTGTAATTACCTGAGGAACATTATCACACACATTAATTTCTTCCGGTAAAGTTCCTCCATTAGGGTCTAATAATTCAACGCCAATATTAAATGAACCTCCTTCCAGGAATACCGCAGAATCATAACTGCTGTCAATAGCATCCGCCAAAACCATTTTAAAGTGGTAAGACTGTCCAGGCACTACTGTTGCCGTTGCCTGTAATGGCACTGTTCTTCCATTAAAGTTGGTTTCAATATTTGAGGTATTATATCCTCCGAAGAAAGCAACATTCGGCGCACCGCATCCCATATCAAACCCAGTAAAACTGTTTTGAGGGTGAATATTGGTAACACTTACAGGCCCGGTACCCGGAGCAGGTAATACTGCCATATTTACATAAGGCCCTCCTGCTGTTGGTCTTAATAATAATGCGAATGCATCAGAGAAACTACAAGGAAACGATCCTGTATATTCTTCGGAAGCAAATAAATAATTGAACTTCACCTGAGAAGAGGTGGGAACGAAATCAAATTCTAAAATAACGGCATCGTTAAGTGTTCCTGATGGGTTTGTAGCAGCTACAAGATCCGGATCACTCCCGGTGGGTAAATCATCTCCTAAAGTGGTGCTTATATAGCTATTTCCTGCTTTATTTGCATAGCCGGTAGTGAGCACGATACCATCTTTGAAAGGAAAATTGGTTGTTCCTTTATGAAAGTAACCCCAGGATCTCTGAACATTACTTGCCGGTAAATTCGGGCTTACCTGAACGTTGGATACGGTTGGTGTCACACAAGAATTTGTTCCGGAAGAAATCAGTATATCTTTTACCAATTGTAAAGGAGTGTAATCGGTAGGTGCATATCCTGCAGCATTCACATCAATAAAAGCACCTGCTTTCATTGTCAGACTGGATGCCTTTTCTTTCTGAGGTTTTCTGGGAGTAATGTTCTGTGAATAAAAGAGACTCGACGACGAGACCGCGAATAAGGAAAACAATAGTAGGTATCTCTTCATAAATAAATTGTTTCAACAAATTTAATTTTTTTTTATAAATAAATATACTTATTTAACCTTTTTTATATCAAAAAAACAAATAAACCTCCCAAATTGGAAGGTTTATTATATTTATAACTATTAATTTCTGTTTTTTAACAAAATCCATCCACTGCGCTGCTCAAGTTTCTTGCTCGCAGGGTTTTCCCATTGTACCCGATACCAGTATGTAGCAGTTGGAAGTACCAGACTTCCTCTCAGCAATCCGTTCCAGCTTGTAACATTTTTACCTGCCTTAAATACTTCCTGTCCATACCTGTCGAATATAGAAGCTGCAAAATTATTATACTTGCTGATTCCGGAAAAATCTACGGTATCATTTTTACCATCGGAATTAGGAGTAATAGCATTAATAACTACAAAAGTAAAGAAAGATAATGTAGTACCGCATTTCGCATCTTTCACACGCACCATGAGGCTGTAATTATTATTATCCAGCATATTGTAAAAAATATTGGAAGCCTGCCATGTCACTCCTGCATTTGAAGAATACTCAAGCTCTCCTCCTGTAGGATTCGTTGCTGATATTGTTAATACATGGTTTTCGTAGGTAACGTTTGTAAACTGCGGAAGCGTCGGGTTAATTAATTGAGCACTGAATACTTTGGAGCACGTACCATTGCTGATCGTTACGGAATACGTTCCAGGAGTATTTACAGAAATAGTTTGAGTAGTGGCCCCTGTATTCCATAGGTAAGTATAATTTGGACCTGAACCCGCATCCAGAGTTCCTGAATCACCGGCACATGCGTACACATCTTTTAACGTCGACTCAATAGCAGGTACAACTTCAATGGTAATTGAGGTAGGAGTTGCCACTCTACATCCGTTTCCACCTAAAGCAAAAACAGAATACGTTGTGGTAGCTGTAGGAGACACAACCTGAGTACTTCCATTTCCCGGTAAACCTACCCATTCATAGGTAACGCCGCCCGTAGCCGTTAATGTAACTGATTCTCCCACGCAAATCTTAGATTTTGACGCGGCCAGTATCGCTACAGGTGGTCCTACTACAATCGTAATAGTGGCAGGATTGGCAGACACACATCCATTGGCACCTACCGCATAAACCTGATATACCGTAGTGTTTGCAGGAGAAACCGTTTGTGTGTTTCCGTTGCCTGTAAGATTAACCCAGTTATACGTAGCCCCTCCGGATGCAGTCAAGGTGACAGATTCACCCGGACAGATTTGTTGTACTGGTGCTGTTACCGTTGCTACCGGAAGCGTAGTATTCTGCGTTACCGTAACATTGGAAGTGTAAGTACAGTTTAAATTTCCTGGCTGATTTATATTGGTAACCGTTAATGTATAGGTTCCTCCTGCATTAACAACAGGAGTTAATGTATTGGCCCCGGAAACAATATTTCCTCCGCCTACTGCAGTCCAGGCAATTGCAGAGCCTGCCGGAATTACAGAAGCAGAAGCATTAAGTGTAACTTGTGGGGTATTACAGGTAATCTGCTGAGGCTGAGCAATAGTTAATGTTGTTTGAGGAGTTGCCAGCAACTGTAAATTTACAACGTATCTGCATCCTCCACTTATAACCAGCACATAAATTGTCTGATTTCCCGCACTGTTAAATAATGTAGGATTGGGTATAGTATTCGTATTTCCTGCATTTGCATCGGAAATATTCAGATAATATGAGAATGTAACACCCGGAGCAGTAGTTATCTGCGTTTGTGCCTCCGTTAAATCATAATTGATTCCACCAGCCTGATAACACTTTAATAAAGTGGCATTCTGAACTGTAATCGGCTGAGATACCTGTATTGTAATCGTTGCCGGCGTCTGAGATACACATCCATTTGCCCCGACTGCCGTGACCGTATAAGTTGTGTTTGTAGTTGGCGAAACAGTTTGTGTGTTTCCGTTGCCAGGAAGGCCTACCCAGTTATACGTTACTCCGCCGGATGCAGTTAATGTTATAGATTCTCCGGAACATATTAATATTTTAGAGGCCGTTAAACCTGTTGTTGGCGGTGCGCTGTCGCCGGTTACTGTTACGTTTGCCGTTGCCGTACACGTTAAGTTTCCTGGCTGATAAGTGTTTGAAATTATTAAAGTATAGATTCCTGCCGTGTTCACTACCGGATTTAGAGTATTCGCTCCGGATACGATGTTTCCGTTCGTAGTTGTCCATGCGAAAGTAGACCCTGCAGGATAAACAGAACCGGAGGCATTGAGTGTGGTTTGCGAGTTGGTACACGTTAATGTAGCAGGTGTTGCTATCGTAGCAGTTATCTGAGGAGCTTTAATCAATTGTAATTCCGCAATTTTCGAACAGAATCCATTTTTCACCAGAACATACACTGTTTGTCCAGCACTCTGAAAAGCAGTAGGATTGGCGATTACGTTTCCATTCCCGGCTAAAGCATCTGACTGGTTAATATAATAACTGAAAGTTGCTCCGGGTGTCGTACTTATTGACGTCTGTGCAGAGGTAAGATTGAATGTTGCATTACCCTGTGTATAACAAGCCGTTAACGTAGCATTCTGTACGGTTGGCGAAGTTCCTCCGACAATATTTACAGAAGCTGTTCCCGGACATGTATTCCCCGGTAAAAATACCTGAACCGTATATAATCCGGGCTGCGTTGCCGTATATGAAGCACTTGTTGCTCCCGGAATAGGATTAGTTCCCAATAGCCATTGATAGGTGGCGCCACCTCCCTGAACCGAAGCTGTAAGAACCTGTGGTGCATTATCACATACATTTATAGATGAAGGCAACTGAACACCGGCAGGGTTGAGAAGCTGAACACCAATATCAAAAGATCCTGCTTCCAGAAAAACAGCAGAATCAAAGTTTGAATCCTGATAATCTGCCAGAACCATTTTAAAATGATACGTTTCTCCGGGAATTACGGTTGCCGTTGCTGTAAGAGGAATCGTACGTCCGTCAAAATTAGTCTCAATCTGGGGGTTATTGATTCCTGCAAAATATTGAACATTCTTAGGCCCGCAAGGCAAGTTTGCAGGGATAATATTGGTAACGCTTACGGGATCACCGTTAGGAAGCAATGCTAAATTGGTGTATGTAGGATCTCCAACTTTTTTCAGTAACAGCGCAAATCCGTCTGAAATGTTGCATGTAAAATTACTCTGATATTCTTTGGATGCAAATAAATACCTAAAGGTAACTTTAGTTGAAGCAGGTACAAAATCAAATTCTATATAAGTAGCGTCTCTTAAACTTAAATTGTTTACATTTAAAGCTGTTGCAAGATCTATATCTCCTCCGGAACCAAGCCCGTCACTTAGGTTTCCCTGAAAAGTATTTCCTGCTTTTCTGGCATATCCGGTAGTAAGAACAATACCTTTGGCAAATGGAAAATTGGTAGTTGCCTTATTAAAATACCCCCAGCTTCTGTTCTGATCAGTTACTGCAAGATTCGGAGAGACAACTACATTGCTTACATTGGCAGCCGAACACGTAGACCCGCCGCTGATAAGTACATCTTTTACCAATTGTGTAATACTGTAAGCAGATTCCGGATAACCGGCAGCATTCACATCAATAAAGACCCCTGCCTTCATACTTGCAGCCGTAGGTTTTTTAGCGGGTACTTTGCTTTGCCTGTCCTGGGCAAATACAAGCGATCCCATAAAAACTAAAAATAAAGCCAAAAGTAAATTTCTTGTCCTCCTATTTAACATTTTTATATTATTTTAAACAAAAATACTATTTTTTTTGATTAAATATCAATTCATAATAAATTACATTATTAATAATATAACTCATCTGATTTTACAATATTTGTTCAATTACTATAAGAACGAAAAAAAGACCAACAAATTGTTGGTCTTTCTTTGAATATTTAAAAATTATTATTTCATTATTATTCTATATTCTTAAGCAGGATCCATCCTGTTTTCAATGCAGGTTTTTTACTTGCCGGATCCTCAAAACTCACCTGATACCAGTATGATGATGTGGGCAGACGTTTCCCCTGGAAATAGCCGTCCCAATAAGGCTGAAGACTACTTGCTTTGTAAACTTCTTTTCCGTATCGATCGAAAATAGATGCCTTGAAATCTTTATTCTGATTCACCCCTCTGAAATCGATGATATCATTAATATTATCTCCATTTGGTGTGATTACATTCTGCATCACAAAAGTAAAATACTGAAGGAATCCTACACAGCTCGTTTTTTTAACTCTTACCCGAATTGAAACCACGGTATTTCTCGGTACATTACTGAATGTATTGGAGTTTTGCCAGGTAAGACCATTATCAATAGAATACTCCAATGCTCCATTGCTTGGGTTACTTGCCGTAAGAATCATTGTTCCGTTCTCATTATAATTTACGTTGATAATTTCAGGAATAATAGCCTGAATCACCTGTGTTGTAAATACTTTTGAACAAACACCATTATTGATTGTCACAGAATATGTCCCCGGAGTTCCTACGGAAATTGTTTGCGACGTATCTCCTGTGTTCCATAGATAACTATAGTTTGGTCCAGGTCCTGCATCAAGAGTAATTACATCCCCTTGGCAGATCATTCCACCGGAAAGGTTTGAAGTAATAGCAGGGACTACTTCTATCGTAATAGATGCCGGCTGAAGTGATTTACATCCTTGTGCACCGATAGCATAAACAGAATAGGTTGTTGTCTGAGTTGGAGAAACCGTTTGGGTTGCTCCGGTGCCTGTCATTCCTACCCATTCGTAAGTAGCTCCGTTGGCTGCTGTAAGAGTAGTAGATTCACCTACGCATAATCTTACTTTAGTGGCCGTAAGCTGTGCAATTGGCGTTGCCTCTTTTCTTAGAGTTAATGTAACCATTTTACTACAAAAAGCACCGTTAGAAACAACAACGTACAATACCTGTCCGTCGGCACCATTATAACTGCTTACTGCAGAAGCATTCAGGAAATTATTATTTTGTGCAACCGCATCAGCCTGGTTAACATAGTACCTTACAACAGCAGTCGTTGACGTGGTGATTAACGGAGTTGCATCATTTAAATTAAATGTAGAAACTGAAGGAGTTGTACACAGCTTCAGGGTTGCATTTTGTGCAGGCGGAGTAGTTCCTCCAACAATGGTTATTACTGCAGAAGCAGGACATTGATTTCCCGGTACAGAAACTTTCACTTCGTAAGCGCCGGGAGATGTTGCTGTATAAGAAACATTGGTTGCACCATTGATTGCCACTCCATCCTTATACCACTGGAAAGTCATCCCTGGTGATACGGTAAGCAAAGCTGTTAACACCTGTGGCGTATTGTCACACATATTTACGGTATCAGGCAAAACAACACCGTTGGCATCTACAATTTTAATTCCTATATCAAAAGAACCTCCTTCAAGGAATACGGCAGAATCTAAAGTCTGATCATTATAATCTGCAAGAACCATCTTAAAATGATAGGCAACGCCTGGAGTTACATCCGCAATTGCAGTTAAGGGTACTACCCTTCCGTTGTAATTGGTTTCAATACTTGTAGTGTTATATCCTGCAAAATAAGTAGGATTTAATGCACCACATGCAAGTGTGCCTCCCCCGAATTGCGTCGCGGGACGTATATTCGTAACACTTACAGGACCAGCTCCTCCAGGAAGAATAGCAACATTTGTGTATGCACCTCCCGCTACAGGCTTGATAAGTAATGCAAATGCATCCGAATAATTACATGGAAAGCCTCCGGTATATTCCTCGGAAGCAAATATATAATTAAATTTTACCTGATTTGAATTCGGTACGAAATCAAATTCCAGAGCAACAGCATCACGCTGATTGGAGATATTGGTATTGGTTGCTGCAGCAAGATCTGCATCACCACCTTCGGAAATGAGACCTGCAAGGTTGGTAGCAATTGCGGTATTACCGGCTTCTCTCGCGTAACCTGTTGTCAAAACGATTCCGTCTTCGAAAGGGAAATTGGTTGTTCCTTTATGAAAATACCCCCAAAACCTGTCTGGATTAGTCACCGGATGATTGGGCGTAACCGTTACATTGCTTACATTCGGCGTTGCACAGCTTGATGTTCCGTTGATAAGGACCTGCTGAACAAGTTGCTGAATGTTGTAAGATGATTCCGGATAAGATGCGGTATTCACATCAATAAAAGCTCCCACTTTCATACTCTCGGAAGTCAGTTTAACTTTACCATTTTTTCTTGACGCATGCTGAGCAGCAGCTGATCCTGAAATCAAAAGCAACACTAAAAAGAAGAAGTAGTTTTTCAGTCTATAATTTAACATTTTGTTGTTGTTTGTTCAAAAATAATAATTTTTTGATTAAAATTTGATAAGAAATGAAATAATTGCAGTAAAAACCTAATCTATTTCATCAAATCCATACATATCAGATAATATATCTGTAATAATAAAAAAAAGACCAATTTTTTTATTAGCCTTTTGTAGAGTTATTTATATAAATCGAAATTTAAATCATTCATTCTTAAGTTCATTAATTTTTTCCTGAAGCTCCTGAATTTTATCCTTAAGTGCTTTGATCTCATTTTTATTTGAACTTACATTGCTTTTCAACATCACGTTTTTTGCACGCTCACTGTGATCATCTTCTTCATCTTCTTCATTAATTTCCTCAATGTCTTCCTGGATATCTTCAATATCTTCGTTAATTTCTTCAATATCCTCACTGATTTCCTCTATATCTTCGCTGATCTCTTCAATATCTTCCTGGATATCCTCAATATCCTCCTGGATGTCTTCAATTTTCTCATGGCTCTTATTGACGGACATCTGAATAAAAATAGCTAGATAAATTGCTTCCAAAGAAACTACCGTGGTAAGAATCAGCAACATTTTATCAAATTCCACCAAGCCCAAAAGCGGTAAAACAAATGATATAATAAAAAACAATGTATGTGCAATCAGAGACGGTATGGAACCTATCCACCAGGTAATTCCGTTGGCAATTTTTTCTAAAGCCTCAGTTTTTTCTTCGTACTTTTTCATTGTGTTCTGCTTTTATAATAATTCTTTGGTAACTCCTAATCCGAACAATGCAAAATCATATTTTGCGGGATCTTTCTCATCAAACTTTCTGATTACGGCGTCCAGCTCTTCTACCGTTTTCCAGTCGTTCTGCGTTCTTGAAATAAGCCCTAACTTCCTTGAAATATTTCCCGTATGCACATCCAGCGGAATGGAAAGATATTGCTGTCCTGTATTTTCCCAGATACCAAAATCTACGCCACGCTTATCCTTCCGCACCATCCAACGCAGGAACATGATGATCCTTTTGGTGGAAGAATTTTTATACGGTGAACTTACATGTTTGTGGCTTCTGTGTTTTTCAGCACCCAAAAAACTGCTTCTGAACCGTTCAACAGAATGCAGAAAGCTGGTTTCAGATTCATGGAGTCTGAATAAGCTTTCAAGACTTTGATTTTCACGGTAAATCCTGTTAAACTGTTTCATAAAATACACAAAATCTTCTCCATTGAAAGTGCGGTGAATGCTTTTATCTTCATAAATAGATCTCAAATCTTTTTCCGAATGATTCAATACGAAATCATAAGGGGTATTCCCCATAATATCCAACATTTTTTCAGCAGATTTTATAATCGCTTTCCGGTTTCCCCAGGAAATCGTTGCTGCCAGAAAACCAGCTATTTCAATATCCTGTTTCAGGGTGAACCGATGCGGAATCTGTATAGGATCATTCCCGATAAAATCCGGATGATTATACTGGTCTGCTTTTTCATCCAGGAAGATTTTCAGTTCTTCAAAATTCAACATCATTTATTTTAAATTTTCACAGGCTCCAGTGCCTTCGGTAAGAAAGTATTCGGAAAGATGGTTCTCGCTTCATCAGTGAATACTGTAAGATCTGCATACCTGTTTGAGAAGTGTCCTAAAATAAGTTTTCCTACCTCAGCTTTTCTGGCAATCATTGCTGCTTCCACTGCGGTCGTATGTCCGGTATAATCTGCCATATCCTTTAAATCATGTAAAAAAGTGGATTCATGATAAAGGACATTAACGTTTTTAATGACGGGAATCACATTTTCAAGATAACGTGTATCGCTGCAAAACGCATAAGAAACCGGAGGAACCGGATCTGTTGTAAGAATTTCATTTTTGAGAACATACCCATCGCTCAGCACAAAATCTTTTCCTGCCTTAATATTGTGATAATCGCAGGTTTCAATTTCTTTGTATTTTGAAATTTCCTGCATATTCAGGTGTCTTTCTTTAGGTTTTTCCTTAAAGAGATATCCGTTGCAATAAATCCTGTGATCAAGAGGAATGGTGTATACCTCTACCCGGTTGTCTTCATAAATTTTTTCGGAATAGTCCTTATCCAGTTCGTGATAAACCACTTCAAAACCGCGATGGGTTTCGGTAATGGTAAAAATGGTTTCCAGCATTTTTTTTATTCCCTTCGGTCCGTATACATGCAGCGGTGTTTCTCTTCCTAAAAGACGGAAAGATGCAATAAGGCCGGGAAGACCAAAACAGTGGTCTCCGTGAAGATGGGAAATGAAAATATGATTAATTCTCGAAAATTTCACTTTTGCTTTTCTCAGCTGAACCTGTGTTCCTTCTCCACAATCAATTAGAAAAGACCTTTCCTCCATTTCCAGGAATTGTGCGGTAGGAGAAGAATTGATGGTAGGAATTGCCGAATTAAAGCCTAATATCGTTAAATAAGTACTCAAATCTATCGTTTATTATATAGACAAATGTACGGAATTTAGGTTAAGAAAAGGCTGAGATTGAGATTAAGATTAAGGTTGAGCCTAAGGTTGAGAATAAAGCAGATGTATTAAAATTGGCTTAAAGAGATATTATCTTTTTAATTAATATTACCTAAACTTTCTGTTTTTAAACACAATTGAAATTTCAAAAACTTCAACCTTAATCTTAACCTTACTATTCTTTCAGAAAATCCAGAAAAAGATCCAGGGCCTGTTTTCTGTGACTGATTTTGTTTTTATCCTGAGGTTCCATTTCTGCAAAGGTTTTATCGTATCCTTCAGGAACAAAGATCGGATCATACCCGAACCCTTTGAAACCTTTATTTTCATTCAGGAGATTTCCGTGAACCCTTCCGTCAAAATATTTTGCTCCGTTTTCATCATAATAGCATAAAACGGTGATGAAATAGGCTTTCCTGTTTTCAATGCCTTGCATTTCTCCCAACACTTTTTCAATATTCTTGGCAAAATCATGATCTCCTGCGTACCGTGCGGAAAATATTCCCGGTCTGCCGTCCAGCGCTTCAACTACAAGGCCGCTGTCGTCTCCAAGGCTTGGAATTCCTGTTTTTTCAAAGCAATATTTAGCTTTAATCAAAGCATTGGCGTTAAAAGAATCACCATCTTCCACAATTTCTTCATGAATATTGTAATCCGTTAAGCTTTTTACAAAAAAACCATCCCCTAAAATCTGCTGGATTTCTTCTTTTTTATGTACATTGTGGGTAGCAACCAATAACTCCATTTCCTTTTTTTATTTTTATTTTTTTTTAAATCACAATATTTTTGGAACATTTATCTATTGTGATGACTCTTAAAGCAATTTGTAATTAAATTTCAGAATAATGTACTTTATATTTTCTTGTAAAAAGATAATAAAAGACTGAAAAAAGTATAATACCAACGGCAAGTATTACCCATTCCTGGATTTTAAAAGCGTCTGCAAAACTTTCATTTTTCGTGTAAACAATCAATATGGTGGAACACAAATTATTGAAGCCATGCAGCAACATCGGCAACAATAAAGATTTTGTTTTGTAGTATACCAAACCAAGAACGCACCCCAATAAAACCGCTCCCACAAACTGCCACGGATTTCCATGAACCAGACCGAAAATCACGGACGCCATGAGAATCGCATTTACAGGTTTTACGCCTTTATTAATCATCCCTTTCTGGATAATCCCACGGAAAACAATCTCTTCAAAAACAGGTGCACATATCACTGCAGTAATGATCATCACTACCGGATCATCGGTAAGCTGCTCCATCAATCTTTCGAAAAATTCATAATATTTCCCGAAAAAAGGTCCTGTTGTAGGTATTTGTGAGGTGATAAATTCCGCGATGAGCATCATCCCGAACATCATAGGAAAAATCAATAAATAGGTGTAAAAATTGGTGGGTGAAAAATTGAAGTTCAGTTTTTTTCCGGTGCTTGGTCTTACGATAAAAAAATCAAAAAAAGCGATAGCGGTAAGAAATCCGGCGGCATTGGAAAGCATAAAGTACCAATCTTTATACTGAAGGTTTTCTTTGAAAGCAAACATCCAGAAGATATTAAAAAATGATAAGGCCATGGTTCCGACTATGAGCCCGGCCAGTAAGACAAGTCCGCCCAACCATGTAAATGTAAATTTCGGATACCTGCTGTTTTCCATACTTTATACTCAGATTTATCGGGCAAAGATAAAAGTTTTTGAGAAGTTTCTTTATTGTTTGAATAATGAAGTAAGAAAAACATCTGCATTTTTTTGAGGTACAGATCTCTTCCTGAAGGAAATCATTTTCAGATTCCATTAAAAATTACGATTTTTGCAACTTCAAAATACGATATGTCAGACTTAATCAAAGAAATAGAGAAAAGAAAAACTTTCGGGATTATTTCTCACCCCGATGCCGGAAAGACGACGCTCACGGAAAAGCTGCTTCTTTTCGGAGGGGCCATCCAGGAAGCGGGAGCGGTAAAATCCAATAAAATAAAAAAAGGAGCCACTTCCGACTTTATGGAAATTGAAAGACAGAGAGGGATTTCCGTAGCAACTTCCGTACTTGCTTTTGAATACAGAGATCATAAAATCAATATCCTGGATACTCCGGGACACAAGGATTTTGCGGAAGATACCTACAGAACACTGACTGCCGTAGATTCTGTAATCGTTGTCATAGACGTGGCAAAAGGGGTTGAGGAACAAACTGAAAAGCTTGTACAGGTATGCAGAATGCGAAATATCCCGATGCTGGTATTTATCAATAAACTTGACCGTGAGGGTAAGGATGCTTTTGATCTCCTGGATGAGGTTGAACAGAAATTAGGTTTAACGGTTGTTCCGCTTTCATTACCGATTGGCATGGGAAGTGATTTCCAAGGGATCTACAACATCTGGGAAAACAACATCCAACTGTTTTTGGAGGAGAAAAAGCAGAAGGTTGGAGAAGCCATTAAGTTTGATGACATTAATGATTCTGCCATTGATGAATTAATCGGTGAAAAAGCGGCAGCTACGCTTCGTGAAGAGCTTGATCTCGTACAGTCGGTATATCCTGAATTCAGCCGTGAAGATTATATGAAAGGTGATCTTCAGCCTGTTTTCTTCGGATCGGCTTTGAATAATTTCGGAGTGCGCGAATTGCTGGATGCCTTTATCGATATTGCACCGATGCCCCAGCCAAAGGAAAGTGATACGCGTCTGGTAAAACCTGAAGAAAATCAGTTTACCGGCTTTGTTTTCAAAATCCATGCGAATATGGATCCGAAACACAGGGACCGCTTGGCTTTCGTAAAAATTGTTTCCGGAACGTTTAAAAGAAACGAAAATTATCTATTGGTAAGAGAGGGTAAAAAAATGAAGTTCTCTTCACCCAATGCATTCTTTGCAGATAAAAAAGAAGTCGTGGAAGAGAGTTTCCCGGGAGATATCGTAGGGCTTCATGACACAGGAAGTTTCAGGATCGGTGATACGTTGACCGGAGGTGAAAAACTGAACTTCAAAGGAATTCCGAATTTCTCGCCTGAACATTTCAGATATATCAATAATAATGATCCGCTGAAGGCAAAACAATTGGCAAAAGGGATCGATCAGCTAATGGACGAGGGAGTTGCACAGCTGTTTACGCTGGAAATGAACGGCAGAAAAATCATCGGAACAGTGGGAGCTCTTCAGTACGAGGTAATCCAGTACCGTCTGGAACATGAATATGGTGCAAAATGTACCTACGAGCCGCTTTCCATGCACAAAGCGTGTTGGGTTGAAGCCGATGAAAAGTCTGAAGAATTTAAAGAATTTGCGAGATTAAAGCAACGGTTTTTAGCAAGAGACAAATACAACCAACTGGTATTTCTTGCTGATTCTTCTTTTACCATCCATATGACGCAGGAAAAATTCCCGAACGTGAAACTGCATTTCATCAGTGAATTTAAGAATGCTTAATGAGAAATATTAATTCAGATATTTAATCCGCGGAATTTTCTGCGGATTTTTTTATTTTTTATTGAACTATATTCAATATTCATTTGAAAAACAGATTGTATAATCGTTAATTTTATTTTACAAAACCATAAAAATCAAACCTTTATCAATTTACATCTTCAAAACAAACCTTTTACAATCTTTACAACAATTCCACTCCTAATTTTACTTCATCGAAAAAATTAATCGTATGAAAAAATTCATTTTACTTGTTGCCGTATCGGGAACATTCATCATGTGTAAAAAGGGAGAAGCTGCAAAATCGCAGCTGGAAAATACCATCAGTTCGGCCGACAGTACCATTGCTGATGCCTCGGAAAAAATCATTACCATCAATGATCAGGCAAATGCTGCTTTAGACTCTGCGAATGTTAAAATCAAAGAATTTGAAGACATTAAAAATGCGGTAAAAGATAAAATAGAAAGTACTTCCAAAATAGTAGATTCTCTTTCCGAAAAAATATCATCCATAAAACTGGAATCTAAGAAGGAAAAGAAAGATTCGGCAAAGAAAGAAAATAAAATTGTAGTAAATGTTCCTGCCCCGAAAATTATTAAGGAAACAAAAATCGTTTATAAAAATTCTCCGAAGAAAGAAAATCCTGAATTGATTAAGCAGAATAGATTCATCAAAAAAGGAATAGTGGAACTTAGCGTAAATGATGCTGAAACTGCAAAAGAAATTGTAAAGGATGAAGTTGCCAAATACAACGGCTTTATAAGAAGTGAAAGTGTTTCCCTTCAAAATAGTGATAAAAAAACCGCCTATCTGAAAGTGAAAGTTCCTGTTCAGAAATTTGATTATCTTATGTCTGACCTCAACTACAATTTGGGAACGGTGGAAAACATGAACATTGAAACTTCCGGTCATCATATTATTGAAAACACAATGTGTGAAATCGACATTACCCTTTACGGGCAGCAGGGAAATATCGCGGATGATAAAAACCCTGAAACATTGGGAGCACAGTCCTTTGCTGCTATATCTTCGGGCTGGAATGTCATCACTTCTATTTTTCTGTTTATTCTTCCGCTTTGGCCGTTATTTGTGATTGCAGGAATCGGATATTATTTTTATAAAAAAAGAAAGACTACGGATAAAAATCTTTAAGAAAGAATATTCCGATACATTTTAATAATATTTTAATCAGAATCACGTTATTCCGGAAAACGATATTCCTAATTTTACTTCACTGATTGTTAATTTACATTTATCATTTAACTTAAGCTAAAAAAATCAATCAAAACAATAGTTAGAACAATATATTATTAATATTTTGTGGTTCGTGTGAAAGTAAAAAGGCTCCCATTTCTGAGAGCCTTTTACTATTTCATTTTTATAGTAAGCAATTACTTTGCAATGCTTCTTGAGATAACGATTTTCTGGATTTCAGAAGTTCCTTCATAGATCTGTGTGATCTTTGCATCTCTCATCATTCTTTCCACGTGGTATTCTTTTACATATCCGTATCCACCGTGAATTTGTACTGCTTCAATTGTTGTATCCATTGCTACCTGAGAGGCATATAATTTTGCCATCGCACCGCTTTCTGAAATATCCTTTCCAGCATCTTTTTCTACTGCAGCTTTGAAACAAAGCATTCTTGCCGCCGTGATTTGGGTCGCCATATCTGCCAGTTTAAATGCAATCGCCTGGTGGTTGATGATTTCGGTTTTAAAAGCTTTTCTTGTTTTAGCATATTTTAATGCCAGTTCGTAAGCTCCTGAAGCAATACCTAATGCCTGAGAAGCAATCCCGATTCTGCCTCCGTTCAGAACAGCCATCGCAAAATTGAACCCGAAACCGTCTTCTCCGATTCTGTTTTCTTTCGGCACCTTTACATTGTTGAAGATCAAAGAATGCGTATCGCTTCCTCTGATTCCCAGTTTGTCTTCTTTAGGCCCGATTTCAAATCCTTCCCATCCTCTTTCAACGATGAAAGCATTGATTCCTTTATGTTTTTTCTCAGGATCCGTTTGTGCAATTACAATATAATAGCTTGCTGTACCACCGTTGGTGATCCAGTTTTTAATTCCGTTCAGCAAATAATAATCTCCTTTATCTTCTGCAGTGGTTTTTTGTGAAGTTGCATCAGAACCTGCTTCCGGCTCAGACAATGCAAATGCTCCGATTACCTGTCCGCTTGCAAGAGGTGTTAAATATTTTACTTTCTGTTCTTCAGAAGCAAATTTTTCAAGTCCGGCACATACCAAAGAATTGTTTACAGACATTACCACAGCTGCAGAAGCATCTATTTTTGCAATCTCTTCCATGGCCAAAACGTAAGAAACACTGTCCATCCCTGCACCGCCGTATTTAGGATCTACCATCATTCCCAAAAGTCCCATTTCACCCATTTTTTTTACCTGTTCTGCAGGAAACTTCTGATCGCGGTCTCTTTCGATTACCTCAGGTAATAGTTCGTTTTGTGCAAAATCCCTTGCTGCCTGCTGAATCATCAGCTGTTCTTCCGATAAATTAAAGTCCATAAAAATTGAATAATTAGATGGACGCTAATTTACACTTTTTGATCAAATCTGAAAATAGAATTAAAACTTAAGTCTTACATTCTGAAAATCAGGAATTAAACAAATATTAAAAAACAAATAAATTGATTAAAACATTATTAATTTTTTTAATTAAAAAGTACAACAATTAATACATAATACGCCATATTCTTCAGTAATTGTAAATTTCCGAATGTGGTATTGCCAATTAAAAAAAATGCTTATATTTAAAATCCTTTAACTAATTACTTTTACCATCATGACTATAAAAAGATTATTCGATATTCCCCATTATGCTTTAGAGACCTACCCGAAAACAGATATGTTTGTAACAAAATATCAGGGGGAATGGAAGAAAACGTCTACTCAGGAATTTATCAATGAAGGCAATAAAATCTCACGCGGACTTTTAAAACTCGGGATAAAACCTGGGGACAAAATCGCGCTGATTACCACCAATTCCCGCACAGAGTGGGCCATAATGGATCTTGGGCTCTCTCAGATCGGGGTGGTTTCCGTACCGGTATATCCGAGTATTTCGCCGGAAGATTACGAGTTTATCTTCAACAATGCCGAGATCAAATATTGCTTTTTATCTGATAAAGATCTTTTAAATAAAGTAATGAAGGTAAAGCACAATATCCCTTCACTGCAGGGAATTTTCACCTTCGAGAATATCAGCGGAGCTGCCAACTGGAAAGAAGTGCTGGATCTTGGAGAAGACGATTCTACACAGATTGAAGTAGAAGATCTTTCCAATACGATCAATCCGGAAGATCTGGCCACCATTATTTATACTTCCGGAACTACGGGAAAGCCCAAAGGAGTTATGCTGACTCACCATAACATTGTGTCCAACGTATTAGGATCAATTCCGAGAATTCCTAAAAAGAAAAACCTGGATTATAAAGATACGAGAGTATTAAGCTTTCTGCCTATCTGCCATATTTTCGAGAGGATGCTTTTTTACCTGTTCCAATATAATGGTTTTTCCATTTATTTTGCGGAAAGCATTGAGAAGATGGGAGAAAATGTAAAAGAAGTGAAACCTCATTACATGAGCGTTGTTCCAAGGCTTGTGGAAAAGGTATATGATAAAATTTATGCTACCGGATCTTCAGCAGGAGGTCTTAAGCAGAAGATATTTTTCTGGGCACTGAATCTGATTTCTAAAAAGAAAACAGTCTCCAAACCTTCCGGATTACAGGAAATCATTGCAGATAAACTGGTTTTCAAAAAATGGCGTGAAGGATTGGGCGGCGAAATTATCACACTGGTTTCTGGCTCTGCAGCCCTTTCCACAAGACTGAACCTGATGTTTCAGAATGCCGGAATTCCTATTCTTGAAGGCTATGGTCTTACGGAAACCTCACCGGTTATTTCCGTGAATGCTTTTGGGAAAATGAAAATAGGAACTGTGGGACTTCCTTTGGATAATGTTCAGGTAAAAATTCAGGAAGATGGAGAAATTACCGTAAAAGGGCCATCTATTTTTAAAGGTTATTTTAAAAATGAAGAAATGACAAAAGAAGTTTTTACCGAAGACGGATTTTTTAAAACAGGAGATATCGGGCACGTTGATAGTGATGGCTTTCTTCAGATTACAGACCGTAAAAAAGAAATGTTTAAAACTTCCGGCGGAAAGTATATTGCTCCCCAAACCATTGAAAATCTTGCCAAAGCCTCTAAGTTTATCGAGCAGATTATGGTTGTTGGCGATGGTGAAAAGATGCCGACTGCACTTATACAACCGGATTTTGAATTTGCCAAAAGCTGGGCTCAGAGAAACAACCTGAGTATCGGTTCTACACCAAAAGAAATTGCCAACAGCAAGGAACTCAAAGAAAGAATAGAAAAAGAAATCGAAAGTACGAACGAACACCTCGGAAACTGGGAAAAAATCAAGAAAATTGAATTGACACCGGAAGTCTGGAGTATTGATACCGGCCTTTTAACACCTACTTTAAAGCTGAAAAGAAAGGCGATTAAAGAAAAGTTTATTGATCTGTACAATAAAATGTATGAACATCATGAATAAATTGCAACCGCTTCTTTGAGGCGGTTTTTTTACTCGCTTTGTTCAAGCGGATTTTTGTATTTTTCATTTTCCTCCCTTGCTTTTTCTCTTTGCTTTATCATTTCCTGCCCTTGTATAATCGTTGTTCCGTAGCTTGCCAGTACAGCGGCAGCATTAGCATCTGCATTTCTTTGTGCCTGTTTTAATTTAGCCTGCGTTGTTTCTATAGCTCCGGTATATCTGCTTTCTTTTATGTTGATGAACTTGCCTTTCAATTGAGAGACAGACAAGGATTTTACCAGTTCAAAATCATAATCCTCTTTCTCGTCTGTTATTTTGATGATTAATCCCGGTAAACCGCTAAATTTCATAGGACCATACGGTAGCGGAATTTCCGGAGCATACCATGCGATCCAGTTTCTTCCTTTAAATCTGACCTCTGCTTTTTTACAGGTAATGGTGTTGATTACTCTGGTTTCATCTGCAAGTTTCCAGTTGGCTATTACAGGTTGTTTGTAGGTAAATAATGACATTGCTGCGGAATCAAAAAACTGTACATTTTCATTGGTTTGGATGATAGTAAAGTTGAAATTTGTTTTTGGAATAACCGCCTCATCCTTGTAGCTAAGAGTTATGCTGCCATCATAATTTTTTGTAGTAACTCTTGAATTTTCCATTACCGAATCTCCTTTCAATGATACAGCACTTGCAAAAAATGCACATCTGTTTCCTACCTGTAAGGTGAATAATTCTTTATATCTATTGTCTGTTCGTTTATCGAACTTAGCTCTTAATCGATAAGTAAATTCACCTCTTAAACTGTCATTTTTGTATGATTGGGTATAATATAGTACACTGTATAATAATATTAAAAATTGAAATATTTTTCTATGGTAATTCATGAGAGGTATGATTAATCTATAAATACACTTATAGTAGAATAATTCCCACTATAAGTGCTTAATTTGTTTTAATTAAGATTAGATGCTAAATGTTGAGCATCAGACCCGGAATAAGTAGGAGTCTTACAGTAATTTTTTTCAATTTCATCAACTCAAGCATTTGCTTGTTCAGCGGTCCAATCTTGGGTAGTCGTTGCTGTAAAGCCACATTTGGTAACTGCAATCCAAACCTGTCCTGCCTTTACTGTCTTAAGGTCTTCACGGGTTAATTTTTAAATTTTTTCATTTCTTAAATAATTTTTTTTCACCTACTTATTTTGCTAAAATTTCTACAGTGAAACTTCGGCTTTCCTTTCGGAGACAGGTTTTCGGTTTAGTCCTGCCCTTCCGTTGCAACATATTTTAATAATGAATCAACAATGAATATTAATCCAATACCTTTCATTTATTTAACAACTTGAGAAGATAAGCGATTGTGTTTTTCAGGAGTAAATATAAAAAGAAATCAAATGCTAAAAACAATAATTCTTTGTGATGAGAATTATATTCGTGACTTTATAATTTTTTAACTTTATTTATTCATTTAGAATTCATTATGAATGTAAATTGTCATTCAGAGCAGAACGTAGTATAGTGTGGAATTTCAGTTTTTCAACGTGTTCTATAACTTCTTGACCAAAGATTGCTTCGTCGCGATGCTTCTCGCAATAACACAAAAAAGCTGCCTCATATGAGACAGCTTTTATATTTTTTAAAATGGTGACTAATTAAAACTTAATCACCGATTTCATTTTTTCGTTTTCTTCCATTACCAATTCGTCATCCACAAGGATTTTTCCTGAATGCTCATCAATAATGATTTTCTTTCTCTGAGCGATTTCCATCTGCTTTTGAGGCGGAATAGTAAAGAATGAACCTTTTGGTGCCCCTCTTTCCAAACCTACTACTGCAAGTCCGTTCGGAGAATTGGTTCTGATTCTGTTGTAAGAAGCCAGCAATCTTTCATCGATTTTTGCAGCAAATTCTTTAGACTGCTCAATCAGATATTCTTCTTCTTTCTGGGTTTCAGAGATCAAACCTTCCAATTCTTCTTTTTTGAACTTCAGGTGGTTTTTAAGATCATCGATTTTTGCGTTAAGCTCATCCAGCGTTTCGTTTTTGTGGCTGATTTTAGCACCGAATTCTTTGATTCTTTTTTCAGCAAGCTGAATTTCAAGCTCCTGATATTCAACCTCTTTACTTAATGCTTCAAACTCTTTATTGTTCCTTACATTATCCTGCTGAGATTTGTATTTTTCAATTAAAGTTTTTGCATGGTTAATTACTTCATGCTTGGTTTTGATCTGATCGTCCTGATCTTTGATATCCGCATGAAATTTTTCAGCTCTTTTTTCAAGACCTTCGATTTCAATCTCAAGATCCTCTACTTCGATTGGCAATTCTCCTCTTGTATTTCGGATTTCGTCCAATCTGGAATCAATGATCTGCAAATCGTATAAAGCTCTTAACTTCTCTTCAACTGAAATATCGTTGGTTTTTGCCATATTTTAAATGAAATAATTTACCGGGTTCGTTTTCTCAATAGATTTTGAGATTGCAAATGTACTAAATTTTTGTGACAAAATTTCAAATAATTGTTGAGTAACAAATTGTTCTGATTCGAAATGACCAATATCACAAATCATCATTTTAGATTCGGCAAGGAAAAAATCATGGTATTTTACATCTCCCGTGAGATAAGCATCACATTTTTTGGAGATTGCAGACTTGATACCGCTTGCTCCGGAGCCTCCCAGAACACCTACTCTTTTAATCTTTTTCCTGGTAAAATCGGAATGTCTGATCACTTCAAGATTAAATTTTTCTTTAACAAATTTCAGAAAATCCTGCTCTTCCATCGGCTCTTCAAAATCTCCGTACATACCAAGACCAGTGTAATGATTTGTATTATCAAGGCTGTAAATCTGATGTGCTACTTCTTCATAAGGATGTGCCGATTTCATTGCTGCGACTACCTGCCCCTGTTTGTACTCTTCAAAAATAACGGAAATCATGTCTTCATTTGCATTCTCCCGAATTCCCAACTGTCCTGAAAATGGATCTGAGCCTTCTTTAGGGCGAAAAGTTCCGTTTCCGTTTATGCTGAAACTGCACTCATCATAAAAACCGATACTGCCCGCTCCCGCTTCGAAAAGCGCTTCTCTTACCTTTTCAGAGTATTCTTTCGGAACAAAAACGGTGAGTTGCTTCAGATCATTTTTTTTAGGCTGAAGAATTTTCAGGTTTTTAAGTCCGAGCTGCTGACAGATTCCTGCATTAACCCCAAAAAAATCATTATCGAAGGCGGTGTGAATGGCGTAAATTGCTATTTTATTTTCAATTGCCTTGATCACCGCTTTTTCAACGTAATTTTTTCCCGTTAATGATTTTAAGCCTGAAAAAATAATCGGATGAAAGCATACAATAAGATTGCAGTTTTTAAAGATTGCTTCATCTACAACATTTTCAAGGGCATCATGACAGATCAATATCCCGCTAACATCACGATCCCATGAACCACAGAGTAACCCGACATTATCAAAATCTTCCGCCTGCTGGAGGGGAATACGCTTTTCTATCTTTGAAACGACCTCTCTAATTTTCATTTTATTCTGTATGTTTGTTACGAAAGTAAGGATAATTTGTTATATTTAAAAAAAGGTTAAAAATGGAAAGAGAACATAATCTTGTTCCGGAAGATGCGTGGTGGAAACGATATCTTTACAGAATTATTTACCGTTCTGATACAAAGCTCGGAAAGCTGTTTGATATTATCCTGTTGTTGCTCATTCTGATCAGTACCGCTATCATTATGATGGAAAGCATCCCTAAACTTGATAAGCGTTACCATTATACCTTTATTGTTCTGGAATGGATTATTTCCATCTTTTTTTCAATAGAATACGTTTCAAGAATTACGGTTGTAAAAAACAAACGTCGTTATATTTTCAGCTTTTTCGGAATTATTGATTTTTTAGCATTGATTCCTTTTTATCTGAGCTTTTTCTTTCCGGTTACAAAATACTTCCTCATTTTCAGAATGCTCAGAATGCTGAGGGTTTTCAGAGTATTCAACCTCCTGGATTTTATGAATGACGGATTTGTTATTGTAAGAGCATTAAAGAACAGCTCAAGAAAAATCTATATTTTCCTGCTATTCCTGATTATCTTTTCAGTAATTGTCGGTTCTATGATGTTTATGGTGGAAGGCGGAAGGCCGGGGTTCGAAACAATTCCGCAATCGATTTACTGGGCGGTGGTTACGGTAACTACCGTTGGCTATGGTGATGTTTCTCCGATTACTCCTATGGGAAAGTTTTTTGCAGTTATTCTTATGCTTGCCGGTTATTCCATCATTGCTGTCCCTACAGGAATTGTAACGGCGGAAATGCGGAACAAGAGGCAAAATCTTGAAAAAGTATGCGACCGGTGCGGAAATGAGGATATTGATGATGATGCAAGGTACTGCAAACAATGTGGCAAGAAATTAGCTTAGTGTAAAATATTATAATATCTATTAACTAAATACCAACATCATGGAGCCAAAAAAGAAAAATAAGCCAAATACTTTAGTAGTTATACTGTTTTCTTTGATTGTATTAATGGTCATTATTTATTTCATTCTCGTCACCTTCTTTCCGGCGATTTTTGAGAGCCTTAATACCGGTGATCTACAGCCTGTTCCTGAAAACAGATAAATTATTAAAATTTAGCGCAAAATAAAAAAGGCGATCTGTGTGAGATCGCCTTTCTTGTATTATGATTGTATTGTTATTTTTTTATGGTTTTAATTGTTTGCTTAGAACCATCTTTCATAATAAGTGTCAATAAATACATCCCCTGTCTTAATTCACCCAAATGAATTGAAGTTCCAGGGTTATCAATCACTTTTATCAATCTTCCGGAAAGATCGGAAACTGAAATTGATTTTACATTGGCAGCATCGGAAATATTTATCAGATCTGTAAACGGATTAGGATATACTTTGATATTTTTCTTTTCCGGCTTCACATCAGAAGTTCCCAGTACACCCTTGGTAATATTAATAGTAAAAGCACCTTCCGGTTCATCAGACCATCCACTATAGTATCCAACATTTACATAATACGTATTTCCTGAAAGTGTTGGGATTGAAAGTGTTTCGCTAACTCCCGTTCCTCCTGAATCTTCAGAATCTTCACATGACAAAGCAGAGCAGGTTCCGCTGTAAACTCCGATTTTAGGATCAAAATCACTTCCTGCAGGCATCGTAACTGTAATATTAAATGTATCTCCGTCTCCTACGAAAGTAAACCATGTACCGTCATTCATTCCGTTATTGGTACAGGCAGTAACCATACCGCCGTTATTTGTAGCCGCTTCTCCATCGTTCTGTACGAAAGTATATGGGAATGTAGTGGCTACAAGAGCTCCGCTGCATTCATCATTTGCAGGTGGCGGCGGGAACGTTCCTACACAAACATCAAAACTCTGATTGCTTCCCGTACCATAATAGCTGTATACTCTTACCAGATATGTTTCACCCACAGTAAGACCTGTGACAGTTCCCGAAGCTGGATCTGAGCAATAGATACTGGACAATGCTCCACATCCGCCACTGAATACCTGGAAATAAGTATCGGTATCATTCGGTTCGGTTCCTACCGACTGAATATTTAAAAGAGAGATTTTATGAGAGGTAGCTGTTGCCACGAATTTAAACCATACATCATCATCAGGGTTCCCATAGCATGGATCAGGTATCATTCCAGAATCGGTAGCACCAATGGTATAACCCGGAGTTACAGTACCACAGTTAAGATCCGGATTCACCGTTAATGTAACCGCAGTAGCACATTCATCATTGGTAGGCGGCGGCGGTGCTGTTGTAAACATTATTTCCGAGCAGCCGGAAGATTCTCCTCCAGACCCTACAGCCACAACCTTCAAATAAAGTGTTGTATTGGGTGCGAATGGTGCTGCCGGTGTAAAGCTGTTTGTAGTTACAGCCACCTGGTTGGCTATGTCAGTTCCTCCGGAAGTTGTTCCGATAGAAACTTTATATCCTGTCGCTCCTGAAGAGTTAACCCAAGTAATTGTTGAACCTAGAGGAACAAAAGTTGAATTATTTGACGGATAAGAGACTACCGGGCAAAGAGGGATCGGATTAGCGGTAAGGCCTTCAAAAGTAGTAACGGATTTATAATTTTTCAGATCACCTGAAGAAGGCGGCGAAGCAGGATCCGGGTCGTTATAATCATTTTTATAATTAAGTGTGGAATTTGCTGCTGCCGGATAAACATACATTACTTCATCATAATCATTACTATCATAGCCTGAAGAATTCTCTTCAGCTGCTACAACAAGATTAGCAATATTGTCGTATGCGAAGGGTGCAGAGAAAGTAATTTCAACAACACCATTATTGTTGGTAACAGTTCCTGAAAAAACCTGTGTCAGCTGGGAAAGAGGAATCCAGTCAGAATCCGATGCAAATGTCGTTTTTGAAGTCTGCCCCAGATAGACTACCCATTCTGATGAGCTTGCAATAGACATGGAAGGATCCAGATAAAATTTTAATCCCGTAATGTTTCCTGCAGCATTAGCATTGATTTCCTGTTTTGTAAAAATCTGCTGTGTGTAAGAATAACCATAATATGTACTTATCGGGGCTGTCCCGACATTCGTACTTCCTGCACCCAAAGTTATTTGTGCATTAAGCATCATACTTAAAAACAATAAGCATGAAAGTAGAAATTTTGTCATAAATTTATTTTTGCTGATTAATACACTAATTTATGAATAATACCGTGATTTCTTCATAATAAATACCACTTTTTTTTAATAATTTTAATAAACTTAAAAATAAGAATATATATAAATAAAATTTTACATTTTAATTATCCGCATAAAATAGCATTTATTCTATTAAAATCTAATTTTAAAATCAAAATTTAGTACCTTTTTTACAATACAAAAAGACAGAATTCACGCTATTAATTCACATTATTTAGAATTAATATCAATCCTAAAAAAATAGCGGCCGATACCAGCCGCTAACTTATCTTAATAAGATTAAAAAATTATTTTTTAATTGCCTTGATAGTTTGTTTAGAACCATCTTTCATTTCT
The DNA here is from genome assembly GCF_025736815.1 of Chryseobacterium sp. PET-29. Lineage (NCBI taxonomy): Bacteria > Pseudomonadati > Bacteroidota > Flavobacteriia > Flavobacteriales > Weeksellaceae > Chryseobacterium > Chryseobacterium sp. PET-29. The sequence goes on from NZ_CP107053.1 coordinate 1,978,067, forward strand.
AATGTAACTAGATACATTCCTTGTTTTAAGTCTCCTAAATGAAGTTCTTTACCAGGATTTGCAATAGTTTTCAACACCCTTCCTGAAACATCTGTTATCAAAACATTTTTCATATCAGAAGCATCAGAGATATTTAACACTTCGGAGAATGGGTTTGGATATATCTTAATGTTATTTTTAGCAATATCATTTATTTCAGATGTAGCTAATACTGCCGTAGCGGTGATATTAATATCATCAAGATATAAGTTAAACTGATCTGCTGCCGAATATGCATTAAATCCAAAATAATAAGTTCCGGAAGTTGTTGGCGTGAAATTAACAGATGCTGAATGAGAAACTTTATCATTAATTGATGGATAATCTGCTAAAACATTAGTCATAGCCGCAACCGCTGCAGAATTTCCGTATGCTACTTTTAATTTTTCCGTGTAGGTTGTGCTATTATTACCATATTTATAAGTAATTGTATACTGAGTACCTCCTGTAAGATTAATACCTTGGGTAAAGAACCATGCGTTAGCTGCTGAAAAACTATCGTATCCATATTGTAATACTTTTGTCGTGAAGCCCGGACAATCAGTTGGTGCGGATGCAGTAACCCAGTTATTACCCGTGCCCGCATTTATAGCTAAACTACAGTTAGGTAGAGATGGTGTAGTTAAACCTTCGAAGTCTAGAGTATACGGAACAGAAGCAACAGCTGAACATAATGTTGTAAAGTTTCTTTCTGTACAACTTAAAGAATTAGAGGTTGAAGAGTAAGAATTTAGTTTATAATAGTATTTTGTACCTGACATTAATGCAGAAGCAAATGTATAAGAAGTTACATTTCCTACATCAAGATTATTCAGTATATCAGTACCTCCAGACGTAGTTCCTACCGATAATTTATACCCAGTAGCGCCGGACAAAGCCGTCCAAGTAATGGTAGGTGTTACACTAATACCTGTTGCGCCTGCTGCAGGAGCCGTTACAGTTGGACAAGGTATAACTAAGGTTGTGAAACTTGTCTCCGTGCATCCTGTTGCCAACCCAAAGCTATTCTTAGGTATTATGGTAATATAATACATTGTTGAATAAGCCAATGTAGCAGCAGGAACCGTATACGATGTAGTATTACCCACATCCATTCCTGCCATCACCTGAGTACCACCTGGAGTTGTACCCATATTAATAACATAGCTGGAAGCACCTGCCGCAGCAGGCCAAGTGATTGTTGGAGTTAAAGAAATACCGGTAGCAGCATTTGCAGGGCTTGAGATTGCAACACAATTGGGAGCTGTAGTAGCAGCTTGCGAAAGCACTACATTATCAAATCCCATGTAAAAATCTCCATTCGTAGCGCTGGTACTTTTAAGCCTGAATTTAAAATTCGCACCTGCCGGTATGGTACCTGCGGGTATAGTTCCGGAAACCGTTGTACATGGTATTGGAGTAGCATTAGGACTATTTAGAGTAACAGGTGTTAGCAAATTATTCCATGTTGTTCCACCGTCTACTGAATAATCAGCCGCTACACTCCCATTAATATCACCTGTGGTAGAATAACCTTTCGCCAGGTATTTGAAAGAATAGTTCAGAGCAGTTGCATTCGAAGCTGTAGAAGAATAGGTCATATACCAACTTGTGTAAGTTGTGCCGTAAATGTTTTTATAAACAGCATTAGTTCCAGCACAAGCTGTTCCTGCTAAAGTCCCGTAGCCAGAAGGAGCAGATGAAAATCCTGAACCTGTTATTGTACTTATCCACCCAGTAGGCAATGTACTACCTTCAAAACTTTCCGATACTGTAATTTGTGCTGAAGCTCCTATCCCAAAAGCCATCATACATACTAATAGAATTTTTTTCATACTTGTTTGAATTAAAATTAGGTGGTAAAAATATCAATTTATACAATATCAAACAAAAATATAATCAAATTATCAACAAAATCAGCTAGAAAATCATACAATATTTAAAAAAAACAAACATTTATTTAACTTTTATCAAAAATATTTAAAAATAAAATTATTTAAACTTGTTGATTTACAATTAATTACGAAAAACAATTTAACATAATCAAATCCCAACCTTTTCATTTAACATAAAAAAAAAGTAGCGGCCGTTTTGACCGCTACATAATATAAGTAATTAAAAATACTATTTTTTAATCGCTTTGATTGTTTGTCTGGAACCATCTTTCATTTCCAGAGTCACCAAATACATTCCTTGTTTTAGTTCTCCCAAATGAAGTTCTTTACCAGGATTTGCGATTGTTTTTATCAATCTTCCGGCAATATCCGTTACCAGAACATTTTTCACATTTGAAGCATCAGAGATATTCAACACTTCAGTGAAAGGGTTTGGATATAATTTAATTCCAGTATTAGCATTAGCCTTAACATCGTTTGCAGCAAGTACATTATTTACCTCTACTACAAAATTATCAATATAGAAGTTATAGTCTTCAGTATCATCTACCGTACCATCATTTCCATAGAATGCGAATATTGTATTGGCACCTGTATAACCAGTTAAATCCAAAGAAAATGTGTTCGATGTATTGGAAGGAGCATTAGCTGCATTCCAGGTCTGAAGAACTGTCCAGGTATTTCCTCCGTCCTGTGATACCACAAACTGAACGACATCATCAGAACCCATTGCAGAAGCCGCAGTACCTGAATATGTTGTTACAGCATAATCAAATTTCACTCTGTATCCTCCCGCTGATAAATTTAAAGGAGCCATTTTTAACCATCCGGCTCTGTTCACAGAATACAAATTCATTCTCATTGATCCGGTACCTGAATTAGTAACAGGAGAATTTAACCAGTTGTTCTGTATCCAATAAGCCGTTGTTCCTGTTGGTGCACTACCTGTAGGAGAACCTCCTGAAACATTTGAAGTACAAGCTCCAGCTGTTGAAGCAAAATCATTTGTATAAGTTGGCACTACTGAAGCACATGGTGTACTAAAGGTCAGAACATTAGACCAGCTGCTCATATCCGCTGAAGAACATTTCGATCTTACCCAAACATAATAGGTTGTCGCAGGTGAAAGCGTATTCAAAGACTGAGAAGTTCCTGTGATTCCTGAAACAGTAGGAACTGTTGTAGATACAGGGGCAGTATTTGTTGTGCTGTAATAGATTTCATAACCATTTGCCGGCGCAGGAGCAGGGGCAGTCCATGCAACATCAGCAGATGTAGCCGTGATATTAGAAGATACTAAAGCAGTAGGCTCAAAACAAGTAGGAGTAACATCAATATTGATATCATCTACATAAATTCTATTCATATTAGCTGCAGAATACGCATTGAATCCAAAGTAATATGTGCCTGTTGAAGCAGGAGTAAAATCAACAAAATCACTTGTAATTACACCTCCCGTAATAACCGGATAATCTTTTAAAAGATTTGTCATCCCTACAGCGGTAGCTGAAGTACCATAAGAAATTTTCATTTTTTCAGGATACTGTGTTGTTCCTGTAGCATTAGAATATTTATACTTAATTCTATAGCTCACGCCCGCTGTAAGATTAATTCCCTGAGTAAAGAACCAGGTATTTGCAGCATTAGAAGTGTTATAAGTATAGTTTAAAACATTCCCGGTAAATCCTGTAGCCGTGGATGTATTCCACACATTCCCTGATCCTGAATTTACAGCTGATGTACAAACCGGTAAAGCAGGTGTGGTAACACTGTCAAAATTTAATGTATAAGGTACATTAACAGAAGTACATGCAGTAGTAAATGTAGCAGCAGTAGTCCAAACACTCTTATCAGCAGTACTGCACACAGAACGAACCCAAACATAATAAGTTGTAGAACTTGTTAAGCCTGATAAAGGCGCAGAAGTAGTAGCGCTTGTACCAGATGCTGTAGTTGAAGCTGTTGGCGCCGTGTTTGTCGTACTGTAATAAAACTCATAGCCATTGCCCGGAGCTGATAAAGGAGCTGTCCATGCAACAGTTGCATTATTTGCACCAATAGCTGAAACCGTAACCGCTGAAGGCTCTACACATGAAGGCATTAATTCATACACAACATCATCAATCAGAATACTGTACCCTGATGGTCCGATATGCTTAAATGCCATTGTGGTAACACCCGCAGGAGCAGTAATATTATTAATTGTATAATTATCTACAACCGTTGCACTATTCGCAGTATAGGTAGTACCTAAAGACACGAATGTAGAGGCGTCGGAAGGATTGGTAAGATATCCTACATCTATTTTATCTCCGGCTGTAAAATTTCCTCTCATTTTAAATCTCAAACGATAAGTCCCCAACTGAAGTGTACTTACCGGCGGCATAGAAACTACCGCAGGAGAAGAAACTGAACTGGTATAAATATACATATTATTCGGAGCACTCATTGCGGTGCTTGCCTGAGTATAAGCACTACCGTTTGCGCCTACTTTAGCCCAGCAATTCGGCCATGAACCCGCTGTAACAGTATCAAAGTTTTCAGAAAAAGCTGTTACCGGAGTACATACAGTTGTAAAGTTTCTTTCCGTACATCCGGATGAAGTGGCAAGTGCAGAATAAGCATTTACCGTATAATAATACTTTGTACTGTTCATTAAAGCTGAACCGAAGGTATATGATGTTACATTCCCCAGATCAACATTATTTAAAACATCCGTTCCGCCGGCAGTTGTTCCTACAGATATTTTATATCCTGTAGCTCCCGTTGAAGCCGTCCAGGTAATGGTTGGCGTTACAGAAAGACCTACTGCAGCAGCTGCAGGAGCTGTAACAGCCGGACAGGAAATATTAGCAGTTGTAAAAGTTCTTTCCGAACAGGCAGCAGAAGGAATGGCACCGTTGTAAGAGCTTACCGTATAATAATATTGTGTATTAAACTGCAAAGCAGATGCAAAAGTGTACGTGGTAACATTCCCCAGATCAACATTGTTGACTACATCAGTTCCTCCTGAAGTAGTTCCTACAGAAAGTCTGTATCCTGTAGCTCCACTCACTGCATTCCAGTTGATAGCAGGAAGCACGGAAACACCTGTAGCCGCAGCTGTCGGAGCTGTAACCGAAGGACATGCAGGTACAGGGTTAGGAGCAAGACCTAACAAAGTAACTACAGACTGCGTTGCAGATCTTGTCCCGGTCTGAGTAATAGAGGCAGGATTCGGGTTGGTAGTGTCATTTCTGTAATACAACGTTTTGTTTGTCCCGCTACTATAGGTATAGAAAACTTCACCTCCGTTATCACCGGCTTTATTTTCATCAACCGCAATCACAAGGTTGTTTACGTTATCGTAAGCAAAAGGCGATGAAAGTGTGATTTCCACAATACCCGCATTATTGGTTACTGTTCCGCTGTAAACCTGTGTCATTGCACTGGTAGGAATCCAGTCGGTAGTTGAGGAAAAAGAAGTTTTTGTAGTCTGTCCCAAATAAACAACCACATCATTTGAGTTGGTAAGACTGGCAGAAGCACTTAAATAAAATCGTAATCCTGTAATATTCCCTGCTCCGGCAGCATTGATATCGCTTTTAAGCAAAATCTGCTGGGCATAGCTGTACCCGTAGTAAGTACTCCATGGGACGGTGGCCACGGTTGTGGAGGCACCACCCGATGTCGTTCCAGACCCTAAGGTAATCTGAGCCGACATTAATGTACCCAAAAATAAGAGGTACGTAAGTAAATGTTTTTTCATACTTAGTTAATTAAAATTAGGTGGTAAAAATATTAATTTAATTATATATTATCAAATATTATAATGAAATTTTTAATAAAATTTATATATCAACTAAGATAATTCAATAAAACTAAACAAATATTTGATTTTTGACAATTTATCCCTAATTGTTGATATATTTATATAATTGATTATTAATAATATAAAATTCAAATACATATTAAATCAATCCCAACCTCTGCATTTATCAAAAAAAATAACGGCCAAAAATGGCCGCTATTTAATTTATGATGATGCTATTATTTTTTAATTGATTTTACTGTTTTTTGAGTTCCATCTTTTAAGTATAGCGTAATCATGTACATTCCTGATTTTAAATCGGCTAAATTAAGCTCAGATCCTGGCTTTTCAATTGTCTTTATCAATCTTCCGGAAAGATCCGTAACAGAAACCGATTTTACATTATCGACCTCTGAAATATTCAGCACATCAGAGAAAGGATTCGGAAACACCTTAATACCATCTTTTAAGGCTGAAGTTTCTGAAGTTCCAAGGCAAGAAGAGTTTACGATTACATTAACCGGCTGTCTTGCACTCTCACAACCAGCAGTTAATTGCCAATCATAAAAATAATAATATGAAGTAGAAGTGGTATTACCTGAACAACAATTACCATTGGTGATCGTCATTACACCCGGAACGGAAAGCGGATATGCTCCCCAAGATGCTCCCGATTCTCTTACCAAACTGCTAACCCCTCCCGTTCTGCTCATCATCATTAATTTATAATTGCTTCCCGGTGTTACGGAAAAATTCAGAGGAACAAACGTTTTTACATAAGGAGCTGTTGTACCTGTAAGATTTACCGTAACAGTCTGCAAGGTAACTGCCGGACTAACATTTCCATCCTGTAAAGCGATGACAACCGTTCCCGCGCCTGTGCCTATAGGATAAACATATACCCCATTGATTGTAAAACTGGAAGTAGCATCAAAAAACAATCCCGCCTCTAAAGTATACCCACTCGTAGATATCGCATTTGCCAATCCTGCACTTGGAGGATTAGTCCCGGTTTTTGCCGATACATAATATGTAGTATTTGCTGAAATCACAGGTGTTGTGTAAGAATTCCCGGTACTTAAGACATTTCCTCCAGTAGCAGCATCATACCATGTAACAATAGCACCTGAATCTGCCGTAGCCGATATGGTAGCCGAACCTGAAGCCCCACAAACAGTTGCCCCATTTACGTTTATGATAGCAGGAGGCTGACATGACGTTGCAAATGAAGATACCGTAGACCAAACACTCTTATCCGATCCTGAGCACACCGATCTTACCCATACGTAATAGGTTGTAGCAGGAAGCAAGCCACCAATTGATGCCGAAGCCGTTGTTGAAGTGACAGAATTTGATGCATCCAAAACCGTGCTCGATGTAGGCGCAGTATTTGACGTACTGTAATATACTTCATAACCATTACCCGGAAGTGCTGAAGGCGGAGTCCATGATACTACAGCTCCATTAGTGGTTACCGTTGCTAAAGGAACCGTTAAACCTGTAGGAACTATGCATGTTGGCGGCGCCCAGTTAAATGTTAATCCCGGAACAGGAAAACTCGTATTATCTCTCGCAACACTTGCACTGTTGGTAGTTCCGGCTGTTGTAGAATCCCACGGACTGCCTGCCGCACCGGACCTGTTATTAAAATCAGCGTTTGAAGCCCCTCTCAAACCAACCTGATTGGTTCTTGATGTCGTGTTGATATTATAACCCGGCCCGTAAACTATCGAAATACGGTTAGAAGTTTCAGCAAGCCTTAACTGAAAATTAAGATGATTACTTCCGGTTACCGCTGTACTGTAATCATTATATCCGATCCATTCAATAACAAAAACTCTGTTTGGAGCAACTCCTTCAACAGCGGTAAAAATCTTACCTGATCCATAACGTACTACAGCAGACGAAGAGCTGGATGTTGCAGGAGCAGACATGGTAATGGTTCCGGCAGTTTCATCAAAAGCCGTTACAGTGGCTCCCGAAGGAATTCCATTGACATTATTGAGCTGTTTTCCTATTTCAATACCTTTAAAAGAAGCCACATTGGTAATGATATCAGATCCGCTTGTGGTAACTCCGGAAGTAATAAATACACCCCACAAATCTCTGTTCATAACACTTACAGCTCCAGAAAATCCGGTAGTTGAAGATATTAAAGAACTGGCAGTACTGGTAGTAGCACCAAATGTTGCCCCTCCATTTGAATTGACAAATATTGAGGTATAATCTACCCCGTTAAAATTAAAATTAAAAGGAATAGTAACCGGCCAGCCTGCTGTATCATTAGTAGTTGATGTTGTAGCCTCACTCCCGGAAACAACCGTACCTGAAGAAGCAATACTATTGAATATGCCTGTAGTCTGAGCAAATACATAGTTATTCACCTGCGCATTCATCGTCTGTACAGCTCCAAAGAATGCAAGGGCAATAATTCCCGTTTTTTTTAAGCCAAGACACCATTGCCACGGACTCGTGTAAAGTTTTCTCATAAAGATTCTTTTAAATTAGATTTTAAAAATAGCAAATAAAAAATATTTAATGTAAATTTTTGCTAATTTATTTTAAATTTAAATAAAAATAAATGATTTAAATTACATAAAACGTAAATAAATTCAAAATACAGTGAATAAAAAATAATTTAAATGTGGTATCATTTTTTTAAGAATCAGCCAAGTATTTACAAAACAACAGCGCGGCCTGAAGGCCGCGCTTTTATAATATTTTAAATATTTAATTCAGATAAAATTCATATTTGCTAAGCAGTTGAATTTCCTTAATCAGTTCTCCACTGAGATGTACCGAATGCTTCATCGACTGAACTTCAATATGCTCTTCCCGATCATCTTCGGTATTTTTGATATAGAATTTCAGTTTCTGATCTCCCTGATTACGTTCCAGAACACTTCTGAAAAAAGTAAGATCTTCAGGCCTGAAATCCATCACATCCATGACCAGAGAAATGCTTTTGGCAAACCGTTCAAATGCTTCCTGAAGTTCAATCACCTCGTTTACATTCACAAAAACCCTTCCGTCTTTTACCTGTGCAAATTTAATCTTAAAGATCACAAAACGCTGAACTTCCAGCTTTTCTTTCAAACGCATATAATCCCTGTCTCCGAGCCTGAAAGAATAAGATCCAGAATAATCTTCAAGGGTAACAAAAGCAACCTTTTCACCGCTTCTGAAACCATCCTGCACACGATATTCAGTAATCAGTCCCGCAACCGTATATTCTTTACCACCTCCGCCATTTTCTCTTTCTTTCTGGATCGTTTTCCAGTCTTTCTTCTTCTCTTCAAACAATTCTTCCTGCTTGCCGGCAAAGGCTTGTTCTTTATAAGCATCTACCTCATCCAGATTAAGAAAATGAAAAACTCCTTTTGGCTCTGCCTTTTTCGTAACTTCTTCAATAATCTCTTCCTCCTCGCCTGCAACAATATCATCGGAAACAATTTCTATAAGCTCAGCCACATCTTCAGGAGCATCCTGCTCAAGGATAGGAGCTTCATCCACTACCAATTTTACTTCTTGCTCTTTTTCCAAAACAGCCTTTTTAGAAAGCTGTCCCTGCATAAACTGGTATTGATACCTGAACTCATCCAGAGGATGTGCGGAAAGATAGAATCCTATAATTTCCTTTTCTTTGTTCAGCTTATGCATATTCGGCCATTCCGGGCAGGGCGGCAGTTTGGGCTGTTCGATCTGAACTTCTTCAGCAAAATCTGCAAAAAGAGAATTTTCCATCTCATTTTTACTCTCCTGAAAGCTTTGTCCGTATCTGATCAGTCTTTCAAGATTGGTTCTCCCGGCCATATCTATATCGAAATACTGGCCCCGGTGGAAAGAATCCAGCTCATCAAAAGCTCCCGCCAACACCAAACTTTCCGCCACTCTTTTATTCATCTGCGAAGGAAGAATTCTTTCAAAGAAATCATAAATATTTTTGAATCTTCCATTTGCTCTTTCCCTTGTAATAGCTTCACTCGGCCCTTCACCAATACCTTTAATCGCACCTAATCCGAAACGGATCTGTCCTTTTTCGTTTACCGAAAATTTATACTGAGATTCATTAACATCCGGACCCAATACATCAACACCCATACTTTTACAATCTTCCATGAACATGGTAATCGAGTCGGTATTATTAATGTTGTTGCTCATTACACTTGCCATATATTCCGCCGGATAATTGGCTTTCAAAAACGCTGTCTGATAAGCAATAAACGCATAACAGGTAGAGTGTGATTTATTAAAGGCATATTCAGCAAAAGCTTTCCAGTCGTTCCAGATTTTTTCTAATCTTTCTTCATCAAGATTGTTTTTTCTTCCGCCTTCGATGAATTTCGGATACATCTTATTAAGAACGTCTATCTGCTTTTTACCCATTGCTTTTCTCAGGGTATCAGCTTCACCTTTCGTAAAGTTGGCCAATTTTTGTGACAAAAGCATTACCTGCTCCTGATAAACGGTAATTCCGTAAGTTTCCTTTAAATATTCTTCAGTTTCGGGTAAATCGTAAACAATTTCTTCAATGCCATGTTTCCTGTTGATAAAGTTCGGAATATATTTTATCGGACCCGGACGGTACAAAGCATTCATGGCAATAAGGTCAGCAAAAACTGTTGGCTTAAGCTCCCTCATGTACTTTTGCATCCCGGGACTTTCATACTGGAAAATCCCGATGGTTCGTCCTTCTTTAAAAAGTTGATAGGTTTTAGCATCATCCAAAGGAATTTCGTCTGGATCAATATCCACGCCATGTCGTTCTTTTACGAGCTTCAAGGCATCTTTAATGATGGTAAGTGTTCTAAGGCCCAGGAAGTCCATCTTTAGGAGACCGGCACTTTCAGCAACAGAGTTATCAAATTGTGACACCAAAATATCCGCATCTTTTGCCGCAATCGTTACCGGAACCAGGTTACTCACATCTTCAGGTGTAATAATCACCCCACAGGCATGGATCCCTGTATTCCGAATACATCCCTCCATCTTTTTTGCACTTGCAAGCACATCATGACGAGGATCAGAAGGACTGTCTAAAACCAGTCTCATCTCATCAACGAGCATCTGTTCTTCCGGTTTTAGTTTATCATATTTTGCCAAGGCTTTCGCAATATTCATCCCTGGCGTGGAAGGAATCAGTTTGGCAATATTATTTGTATCAGGAATCGGAACATCCAGTACTCTTCCTGCATCTTTAATAGCAGATTTACCACCCAGAACAGAGTACGTAATAATCTGCGCTACCTGGCTCTGTCCGTACTTATCGATTACCCATTTAATAATCCGGTCACGGCCTTCATCATCAAAGTCAATATCAATATCCGGCATGGAAACCCTTTCAGGATTAAGGAATCTCTCAAAAAGGAGATCATATTTAATAGGATCCACATTGGTAATTCCGATACAGTATGCTACAGCAGATCCGGCAGCAGAACCCCTGCCCGGCCCTACCCAAACTCCCATTTTCCGGGCTTCATTACAAAAATCCTGTACAATAAGGAAATAACCCGGATATCCTGTATTGGCAATAACCTCGAGTTCGAAATCGAGACGTTCTTTGATACTTTCAGTTATTCCATTAACTCCATATCTCTTTTTTGCGCCTTCATAGGTCAGATGGGTGAGATAAGCCATCTCTCCACGTTTTCCTCCGTCAACCTCATCTTCCGCATGAACAAATTCCTGAGGGATATCAAATTTCGGAAGCAAAACATCTCTTTTAAGGGTATAAGGTTTGAACTTCGCAGTAAATTCTTCATACGCATCAAAAGCATCAGGATAAGCAAGAAATGCTTCCTTGATCTCATCTGAATTTTTAATGTAATATTCTCCGGTAGCAAGACCTCTTCTTTTACCAAAACCTTTACCAACGGGCGTTGACAACTTTTCACCATCCTTGATGCAGCTGACAATATCCTGAATATTGGAATCGTCTCTATTCGTGTAAAACGTTTCGTTCTGTGCTAAAATTTTAACATTATATTTATCGGCAAAATGAAGGAGAACATCATTTAAGTGCTCTTCTTCGGGTAGCTTATGATTCTGAATCTGAACATAAAAATCATCTTCAAAGGTATCTTTCCACCATTTGAAAAGTTCTTCTCCTTTTTGTTCCCCGGTATTTAATATAGCATCAGGAATATCTCCATGAATACCTGAAGTTAAAGCGATAACTCCTTCTTTATATTGTGCGATCAGCTCGCGGCTTACTCTTGGAACTCCAAAATAAAATCCTTTCAGGAAACCGATACTGGAAAGTTTTGCCAGGTTTTTATATCCGTTAAAATCTTTTGCCAAAAGGACAACCTGTGTTCTTCGGTCGGGATCATCTTTGGTAAACTGCTTCTGTTCATACCGTTCAGAGATATAAAACTCACAGCCTACAACAGGAATTAACGGCTCTGACACAGGTTCAGCTTCATTAAAAGCTTCGCCTTTCTCTTCCGCTTCCTGTTTTTTTGCTAAATATTCCTTATGCTTTTTAGCACGATCTGAATTTGCTCCTTCCACCGCGGAAACAAATTTGAAAGCGCCCATCATATTTCCCAGATCTACCATTCCGACAGCCGGGAAGTTATTATCGGTGGCTTTTTTAATCAGATCATTAATGCTGGAAGTCGCCGATAATGTTGAAAAAACACTGTGATTATCAAAATTGAAATATTTTCCCAGATCAATTTCATCAATACTTCCAAAATCCTGCTGTTTCTTTTTATTATGGAAATCCGCAACCTGCCTTCTGATAACAATATTGAAAGGTTTGATCGGGTCGGGATAAAGCGTTTTAAAATATGTAAGCTGATCTTCAGAAATCTTTAAAACTTCCGCAGGAATAACCCCGATTCTCATCATTTCGAAGAAAACCTGAGCGGTTGCATTTACGTCTGCAGCAGCATTGTGAGCTTCATCAAACTTGTGCCCGTACAGCTTTTCGTACAACTCTTCCAGTTTTGGAGGCTTAAATCTGCCACCGCGGCCGCCGCCGAGCTGACAGAAATCTGTACCCAGAACCATGGTATCGGCTCTAGGCTTTTCCTGAAGGTTGTCTTTAATATTTTTACGGTAAAATTCTGCTCCTACAATGTTATAATCAAACTCTACGTTGTGTCCGGAAACGACTCTTACTTTTTCTAAAACTTTAGAGAATTCATTTAAAATTTCAGTAAGATCACGACCTTCTTCATTGGCAATCTTCGTAGTAATACCGTGAATTCTCGCGGCGTTGAAGGGAATATCGTACCCTTCCGGTTTTATGATATAATCCTGATTTTCAATAAGTGTCCCATCATCATCATGCAGCTGCCATGCAATCTGAACCATTCTTGGCCAGTTGTCTGAGTCTGAAAGCGGAGCATTGAAATTCTTTGGTAAACCTGTGGTTTCTGTGTCAAAAACTAAATACATGTAATCTTCTAGCTTTTATTTAAAAAGAGAATGTAAAGTTACTTCATTTTTTGATTTCTGTAAACTTTAAGCCTATTAAATAATCATCAGTTCATACTAAATTAAATATCATTAAATACACATTATTAAAAATTTAAGAATCATTAAAATTCAATTAATATTCATTATAGCATAAACAACATTTAATGAAAAATCATGAATCTTATTTACATTTGTTATCGATATTTATATAATCACTAGCGGCATGAGGAAAAATCTAATTGTATTAAGTACATTATTGGGTGTATTGGTATACTCACAGAAAAACAATGAAGTTTTAAGAAGAGAATTTGAACAGCAAAAGATTCAGAATGAGAATAAGTTTGATCGGTATGCTGAAAAAGTCTACGGGAAAAGTCCGGACGCAGTCACTAAGAAAAAAATAGATTCTCTGAAATCACGGCTTGGAGGTTTTCATTTTGATATTCCTTACTTTTTACAGGAACAGGACACCAGGCAGCTATCCAATTCAAATTCTGATTTACTGAATACAGCCGGCAACGTAACAGGACTGACAGGAGCTTTCAATGGTGAAAACATCAAATATACCATTTTCGACGGCGGAAGAATTTACGGAGCACATACAGCTTTCAATAATGCGTCCGGAAGAATAAGCAATAAGGAGGCAAGTTCCCAGATTTATTCTGATCACTCTACAGGTGTAGGAAGCTTTATAGGAGGAAAAAGCGTTACTTTATCCAATAGTAGCGGCGTTGTAGGAAACACAAAAGGAGTTGCCATTAATTCTACGATGGACAGCTATATGTTCGCAACAACCACTTTGCCAGGCAACAGTTCCAGCAGTAATGTTTTTGAAAAAATTATTATTGCATCTCCCAATATTTCCAATCATTCTTATGGTATTAATGCCGGTTGGGATGAAGATTATGACAGCAACGGAAATTTATATTATGTTTACAACGGTTCTAAAAGCGGTAATACATTTTACGATTTTCAGGGAACTTATGATGAAAATGATTACAATTATGACGCTCTGGTTTACAATAACCCTTCTTTCATTATTGTAAAATCTGCAGGAAATTCATTCGGTATGGGCCCGAATGGAGCTTCAGCAACAATTCCTAAATATTACAGCACTTCGAACGGCCAGGCCGCATTTGGAAGCAACGACACTCCCCCACCGAATAATTGTTCACAGGGCTACGACTGTATAGGCCCCGGATCATTGGCAAAAAATATTATTGTTGTGGGAGCTACAGACATTATTACCACCAATAATTTCCGATATACCAGTCCAGCCGATGTTATACACTCTGACTATAGTAGCGCCGGTCCCAGAGATGATGGTGGAATAAAACCGGATATCTCTACTGTAGGAACGGACGTTTTGTATGCCGCTAGCTCAGCTTCGGGGAGCTCTCTTTGGGCAGAAGGAAGCGGAACTTCTTTTTCAGCACCTGTTGTTACAGGAATTATAGGATTATGGACCCAAATTTACAAGCAGCTGTTCAATAATGCATTACTTGATGCTGCTTCAGCGAAAGTACTTACCGTTCACTCCGCTTCAGAAGCTGGAAATATAGGACCGGACCCATGGTTCGGATGGGGCTTTATTGATGCTAAAAAAGGAGCAGAATTACTGTTAGGAAAAGCCAATAATACCGTAATTTTTAATAATGAAACTTTAAATAGCGGTGTTAAAAACAGCAAAACCATAATAGCGAGCGGAGGTGAACCATTAAAAGCCACCATTAGCTGGATAGATCCTCAGTATGAACCCAATTATCAGTTTGTATCTGATGTTTACAACAACAGATCATCAAAATTAATTAATGATCTGGATTTGAGAATTATAGACCTTACTACGAATACCGTTTATTATCCATGGAAGCTTAACGCCAACAGCCCTTTAACACCTGCTTCAAAAGCAGACAACACGGTGGATAATGTGGAGCAGGTAGTCATTGACAATCCCGTTGCGGGCAGAAGCTACAGAATTGAAATCACAAACAAAGGTACATTAGTCAACGATTCCGGAAGTACGTCTTCACAGAACTATTCCATTATGGTAACCGGGCAAACACAATCTTCATTGTCAACCAATGACCTTATAAAAAACAACGGAATGGTAATAGCGCCAACGCTTACAAAAGATTTCGTAAAAGTTTTAAAAGCCCCTAAGAAATCCGTTTATAATGTTTATGATCTTTCCGGAAAAAAACTTCAGACCGGAATTTTCAAAAATGAGGAAGAAACCATTGACCTGACACCTTATATCAAAGGAGTATATATTATAGAAGTTAAAACAGAGAAGGATACTGTTTCTAAAAAAGTAATTAAAGAATAACATTATCATTATTTTTATTTAAAACGCTCAAAACACTAACACTTGTTAGTGTTTTGTTTTTTTGTTTATCTTTGCTTTCTATGGAAAATACACTTCACGAGAAAGTTTCACAGGAGATTCTGCTAAAAGCATATAATCATATGATGCTTGCCAAGGCAATGGCAGACATTTACGAAGAAAACAGAAATGTTACCAAATATGTTCATAGCACTTCAAGAGGTCACGAAGCGATTCAGCTGGCTACTGCTTATCAATTAAAAAAAGAAGACTGGGTATCCCCTTATTACAGAGATGAAAGTATTCTTTTAGGAATAGGTTTCGAACCCTATCAGCTGATGCTGCAATTGCTGGCTAAAGCCGAAGATCCTTTTTCAGGAGGAAGATCTTATTATTCCCATCCTTCTAGCAGGGACGAAAACAAACCTAAAATCATTCATCAGAGCTCCGCAACCGGAATGCAGACCATTCCTACAGCAGGAGTGGCACAAGGTATAAAATATATTCAGGACTTTAATCTGCAGCACTTTGAAAACAATCCTGTTGTTGTATGCAGCCTCGGAGATAACTCCGTTACGGAAGGCGAAGTGAGTGAAGCGCTTCAATTTTCAGCATTACATCAGCTTCCGATTATTTTCCTGGTACAGGATAACGAATGGGGAATTTCTGTAACCAAAGATGAAGCAAGAACCTGTGACGCTTACGATTTTGTAGCAGGTTTCACAGGCCTTAGCAGAATGAGAGTGGATGGTACCGATTTCATTGAAAGTTTTGAAGTCATGAAAAAAGCGGTTGATTTTGTGCGTAATGAGAGAAAACCTTTGGTTGTCTGTGCAAAAACTGTCCTTATCGGCCATCATACTTCCGGAGTACGAAGAGAATTTTACAGAGATGAAGAAGATCTGGCAAAACACAGAGCTAAAGATCCGGGAGAAATCCTTAGAAACCAGTTGCTGGATTCCGGTGTTGATGAAGAATTATTAAAACAAATTACCAAAAAAGCCCGTCTTGAAGCCGAAGAAGCCTTCGACAGAGCAAAAAATGCCGAGGATCCGAAACCTGAAACGGTAATGCAGCATGTGTTCGCACCGACTCCGATTACGGAAGAAACAGGAACACGTGAGCCTGCAGGTGGTGAAAAGATTGTAATGGTAGATGCTGCCATACATGCTATTCAGGAATTGATGTGGAAACATCCTGAAGCTTTGTTATACGGACAGGATGTTGGAGAAAGAATCGGTGGTGTCTTCCGTGAGACGGTAACATTAGGAAAAAAATTCGGCAGTAAAAGGGTTTTTAATACCGCTATCCAGGAAGCTTATATCATTGGTTCCACTACCGGAATGAGTGCGGTTGGCCTGAAACCGATCGTTGAAGTTCAGTTTGCCGATTATATCTATCCGGGAATCAACCAATTGATCACGGAAATCTCAAAATCGAACTATCTGAGCCAGGGAAAATTCCCGGTCAGCAATATCATCCGTGTACCGATCGGCGCTTATGGCGGCGGCGGCCCTTACCACAGCGGAAGCGTAGAAAGTATTCTTGCCAACATTAAAGGAATAAAAATCGCTTATCCAAGCAATGCGGCAGATTTTAAAGGTTTACTGAAAGCGGCCTATTACGATCCGAATCCGGTAATTATGCTGGAACACAAAGGTCTTTACTGGAGTAAAGTTCCGGGAACGGAAGATGCAAAAACAATAGAGCCAGCGGAAGATTATATTTTACCTTTTGGTAAAGGAAAAGTAATTATTGAAGCCGATAAAGATGAAACGGAAAAAGGCAGAACTTTACTGGTTGTTACTTACGGAATGGGGGTTTACTGGGCTAAAGAAGCAGCGAAAAATTTCGGTGGGAAAGTGGAAGTTATCGATTTAAGAACATTGATTCCTCTTGATGAAGAATTGATTTTTGAAAGAGTAAAAGTGCACGGAAAATGTATCGTTTTAACGGAAGAGCAGCTTAACAACTCTTTTGCGGAAGCTTTTGCACACAGAATTTCCAAAAACTGTTTCAGGTATCTTGATGCTCCGGTAGAAACGATGGGATCGCTTGACGTTCCGGCAGTTCCTATTAACCTTGTGCTGGAAAAAGAAATGTTGCCAAACGCTGAAAAGCTGAGCGCCAAAATTGAAGAAATGCTGAAATATTAATTTACAATAAAAATAAAATTGAGCCTCTAAAAATTTTTAGGGGCTTTTTTGTATGCTTTTTGTTAATTTTAATAATCTTTAAAAAAAACATATCGTTTATGATCACTACAAAATATGTCAATTACAGGCAGGTTCTCAATTTATCGGGATTTCATCTTATTATGATTTCCATTTGGTGTACTTTGATTGCCATTCTTTTTCATTTTTTCAATTGGCATTGGATGATCATTCCCTGGGTTCCGGTAGCATTGATCGGTACGGCAGAAGCTTTTCTGGTTGGTTTTAAAAACAATCAGGCCTACGACAGATTGTGGGAAGCCAGGAAAATATGGGGCGGAATTGTAAATTCGAGCCGTATGCTTGGCTCCATGGTCTCTGCATTTGACACGGGAAACGATGAAATCGGAAAGTTCGATCTTGAAGACCGACGGAAAAAAATAGTGTACCGACACATTGCGTGGCTCTATCAATTGCGCGAACAGCTTTTGATTCCTACAGAATGGGAACATATTAAAGTGGAAGAAGACCAGCTAAAAAGTGTAGATCAGAAACGTAATCGTTTAATTAAAGCAGGTTTTCCAGATTATGGAAGAACTCCGATATTCCTTAATAAATATCTATCCGAAGATGAGGCAGCAATTCAGTCTGACTACAAGAATTTTGCAACCCATCTTATCGCACAACAATCGAAAGATATTAACGAATTAAAGAATATGGGTGCCATTTCAGGATTTAATCACATGCAGCTTCAGGACTGCCTGAACGAATTTTATACGTTACAGGGACAAGCTGAGAGAATCAAGAAATTCCCGTTGCCAAGACAGTTTGCCAGCACCGCTTTTGTATTTAACGTTATTTTCATCATGCTGCTTCCGCTAGGTCTGGTAAGCGAATTTGCCAAACTGGGAGACTGGGGCGTCTGGGCCTCAATTCCTTTTTGCATTACAATTGGATGGATTTACATCATTATGGAACTGGTAGGTGATTATTCTGAAAATCCTTTTGAAGGATTGATGTTTGACATTCCGATGCTGTCCATCTGCAGGACCATAGAAATCGACCTGCTGCAAATGACAGGTGATACAGAACTTCCGGATCCGATTGCTTCTAAAAATGGTGTTCTGGTATAATCTAAAACTATTATTGAAGTAACAAACTGCGGCCTAGCCCCGATTGCAGCTTTGTCTGAGCTCATTTTTTTGGTATTGGCAGCGGCTTCATGCCGCTAATACCAAAAAATAGCGAGTGCGGAAAGCGGGAATAGCTTCAAATATTATATTCACAGAACAATCGCCGTTGTATTTTTCACTTCAGAGATCATAAAAGAGCTGTGGGTGCTTGCAATATGCTGTAATGTGGTAAGTTTGGAAAGCATGAAATTCCGGTAATCTTCCATATCCTTTACTGCGATTTTCAGAATATAATCATAGTCTCCGCTTATGTGGAAACATTCTGTAACTTCATCCAGGTTCATGATTTCCCGTTCGAACTGCAATACATATTCTTTTTTGTGCTGGGTTAATTTTACATGGCACAAAACAATAAAATCACGGTCGATTTTATGGCGGTTGAGAATAGCGACATATTTGGAAATAACTCCTGTATTTTCCAGTTTCCTGATGCGTTCATAAACAGCGGTTACAGACAAACCCAGCTTGTAGGACAGCTCTTTGGTGGTCTGCTTTGAATCTTCCTGTAAATAAAGGAGCAATTTTTTATCCGTATTATCCAGTGCCATAGATATTTTTTTGTTAAAAATTTACATCTATCAAATATAATAAACTTTATTTCTATCAGATTGATATTTAATAGATTTATATACTGTAAAATCAATTTTACCTTGTAAAAAAGAAGGAATACTTTCATTTTAGCATCGGAAAAAAATTAAATAGTTATGAAAGATTTTAACGCGGCAAATGAAATTCAGGATTTACAGTATTTCGGTGAATTTGGCGGGGTAAACCCATCCATTTCAGACAGTTCTACCTATACCTTCCTCTCCGCAAAAACAATGTTTGATACATTTGAGGGAAATGCGGAAGGCTGTTATCTGTATTCAAGGCATTCTTCTCCTATGAATCTGTATCTTTCCCAGGCCCTTGCCAAAATGGAAAATACGGAAGCAGCCAATGTTACCGCTTCAGGTATGGGCGCCATTACTTCGGTTTTATTACAGGTATGTAAAAGCGGAGACCATATTATTTCCAGCAGAACAATTTACGGAGGAACCTATGCTTTCATGAAAAATTTTCTTCCGCCATTTAATATTGAAACCACATTCTTAGACATCAATAATTTTGATTCTATTGAAAAAGCTATAAAGCCGAACACAAAGATTATATACTGTGAAAGTGTAAGCAATCCCCTCCTTGAGGTTGCTGACCTGAGAAAATTATCGGAAATCTGTAAAAAGTACAGCCTGAAACTTATTGTTGATAATACCTTCTCACCACTTTCCATCTCCCCTTCATTACTGGGAGCGGATATTGTGATTCATTCTCTTACGAAATTCATTAACGGAAGCAGCGATACGGTGGGCGGTGTATACTGTGGAACCCAGGAATTCATCAACGACACCAAAAATGTGAATACCGGAGCATGCATGTTGTTGGGACCTACCATGGACAGCCTGCGTTCTGCAAGTATTCTGAAAAACCTCAGAACCCTTCACATCAGGATGAAACAGCACAGCCACAATGCCAAGTATCTTGCTGAAAGATTTGAAAATGACGGATTGAAAGTTTCATATCCCGGATTGAAATCCCACAAAAACCATGAATTAATGAAAAGCATGATGCATGAAGAATATGGTTTTGGAGGGCTGCTGACAGTAGATGCAGGAACTACCGAAAAAGCCAACGAACTGATGGAAATGATGCAGCATGAAAACCTGGGATATCTTGCGGTAAGCCTTGGATTTTATAAAACTTTATTCTCATGTTCGGGAAGCTCAACTTCTTCTGAAATTCCGGAGGAAGAACGTGCCGAAATGGGAATCTCAGATGGCCTGATCCGTTTTTCCATCGGTCTCGATCATGATATCGAAAGAACTTACGAAAAGATGCGGGAATGCATGCTCAAAACAGGCGTTCTCAACCATGAAACCATATTTACATCTTAATTTCCTTTCAAAAAGCTGTTGTTCACTCAACAGCTTTTATTTTTTAATAAAGTTTAATGCTTTACTGTTATCTTAAAAGCACCCAGACATAGTTTTTGAAATGCATTGCTGAGATACCTTCTAAGATGAGAAACTTAATGCATTAAATGAAAATTAGACCATATATCTGCAAAATCTGTGGAATCTGCGGGAGAAAAATCAAGAGTTTGAAAATATTAAACAACAAAAGACGGATGATTAAGGTTGAAAGACAAAGCCTACAAAATTTTAAAATTTACATATTTTAAAGTAAAGCATTTTAATATAAAAATTGTTGCTGAGATTCTCCCGAATGACAATGTGTACGTTTATAAAATAATTTAAATTAATTTTTATGAAAATGTTTCGGGAACGCTTCCTCCGGCTTCATCCTGAAAACATTTAACAATATCCATGATTTTAAAAATCCGTAACCATAAGAAAACATCTGAATATAAGTGGATATTACCGCCATTCCGGCAATACTGATATTTTTGGTGACAAATAATGCATGAAAGAGAACCATAAAAGTATACAGACCGTAAAAGGCAAGGATAATTCCTTTTCCCATAATAAAATATTCCAGGAAGCCCATAATGTAACCCAATAGAAACAAAGTAGGAAAAGCAAATGATATTTTCACATAATTCGGGTGCCGCTGATTCAGGATGGGCCTTGCGCAACCGAACTGATACACCTGCTTTGAGAATTTCCCGAAGTCTACCCTTCTCTTGTGATAAACAGCAATATTATTGAAAAAAGCAGTGGTATATCCGTTTTCCCAAAGTGTCATGGAAAGATCCGGATCCTCTCCTATCCGCATTTCAGAGAAACCGCCTACTTTTTCAAAAACTTCTTTTTTCACTCCCATATTAAAGCTTCTAGGCTGGAACTTCGATACCGCTTTTTTATTTCCTCTGATTCCGCCGGTGGTAAAAACGGAAGTCATGGAATAGGAAATCGCTTTCTGCATCAGGTTAAAACCTTTATGCGCCTTATCTGCCCCGCCGAAAGCATCACACGGAATTTCAACAATATCCTTTTTGATATTTTCAATATAATCTTTTTCTACAATAACGTCACTGTCTACAAAAACCAGCCATTCATTGGCAGCTCTCCTCGCCCCGTAATTTCTCGAAAGTCCCGGGCCGGAATTATCTTTCCTGAAGTATTTTATTGTCAAAAAGCTTTCAAAATTTTGAATCACAGGACGGAGATCCACCAATGAGCCATCATCCACAATGATTATTTCAAAGTCTTTATCGGTTTGGGAAGTGAGGGAAGTGAGGAGCTCAAAAAGCTCATCTTTACGGTTAAAAATAGCAACAACTATGGAAATGGTAGGACTCAAATCTGAAAATTTTTCAAAATTACTTATTCATGAAGGAATGCGCAACGCATTTATGATAATTTATAACTCGAAAACAGGATTTAACAGAATTAGATCAGGATATTAGAAAACACTTTTCTGATACTGTGAAATTTTAAACAAAATAAATTGGCATTTTAAACAAAACGAAAAAAAACTGTCTAATCTACCTTTGCCTCAATTAATAAAAATATTTAAAAATGAGACTTAGTAAATCACAACGTCCTATCAATTCGGGATTTAATGCACAATCAACAGCAGAAGAAGTAATCAGCGGAATTAATTTATCCGGAAAAACGGCAATTGTAACGGGAGGTTATGCCGGAATCGGACTTGAAACAGTAAAAACACTCACAGAAGCCGGAGCCTACGTCATTGTACCCGCGAGAGATCTTGAAAAAGCAGGAAAAAATCTTTCAGGCTTAAACAATATCGAAATTGAAAAACTGGACTTAATGGATCCGCAGTCTATCAGTAATTTTGCAGACCGGTTTTTAAGTTCCGGCAGAAAACTGGATCTGCTGATCAATAACGCCGGCATTATGTGGGTTCCTTTGAGAAGGGACAGCCGAGGAATCGAATCGCAACTGGCAACAAATTACCTGGGGCAGTTCCATCTTACTGCAGCATTATGGGAAAGCCTGAAAAATACAGACGGAGCAAGAGTAATCAATGTTTCATCTTACGGGCACCAGATGTCGCCATTTGACTTTAATGATCCCAATTTCGAGCACAGGACCTATGAAACACTGCTGGGTTACGGGCAATCGAAAACAGCCAGCAATCTTTTTGCAGTGGCTCTTGATGAAAGAGCAAAAAAATTCAATGTCCGTGCCTATGCTGTACATCCCGGTTCAGTATACGGCACAGATCTGGGAAGAGAAGAGCCCATCGATCTGTATATCCAGATGGGAACTCATGATGCAGACGGGAAAATAAAACCTGAAGTTCAGGCTCAATTAAAAACCATTCCGCAAGGAGCTGCCACAACAATTTGGTGTGCTACAAGTCCGGAACTTAAAGATATCGGTGGCGTGTATTGTGAAAACTGTGACATCGCTGAAATTGATCGCGGACAAATTGAACACAGATATGGCGACCCATCAACAATCAGGGGAGTTCAACCCTACTCCATAGATTTGAATTTGGCAGAAAAGCTCTGGATCCTCAGCGAAGAGATGACCGGTATAAAATTCGAAGCGGAATAATTCTTTTAATTAAATTTACCCAGGAAAATGTTTACCTATGGATTTTCAAATTAAATACATCACTCCGGATATCAAGCTTTCAACGTATGACGACAAACTCTTCAAAACAGAAACGGTTTTTGAATTTCACATGCTGGTCTGGTTTATCTCAGGGGAAACAAAAATCATTCAGGCAGACAAATCGTATCTTTTCAAAGCCGGTGACATTTTCCTGATTCCCAGAAATCATCTGGCCACCATCATCAATTATCCAAAAAACGGACTTCCGCACAAAGCGGTAGTCATGCACCTCACCACAGAACGGCTGAAGGATTTCTATTCTAATATTGAAACGCTGAAAAAAGATTCATCTGAAAAAACGACCATTCGTAGTTTTGAAAAACATCCTTTATTGGAAAGCTGTCTCGCATCACTCATTCCCTATTTCGACCTTACGGAATCTTTTCCCGAAAATATTGCAGCATTAAAAATTACGGAAGCCATAAGTATTTTAAGGGCAATCGATAAAACTATTGATTCCGTTCTCGGTAATTTTGAAGAACCCGGAAAAATCGATCTGGTGGACTTTATGGAAAAAAATTACATGTTCAATATGCCGCTGGAGAGATTCGGGTATTTAACAGGAAGAAGCCTGTCTACCTTTAACAGGGATTTCAGAAAGATTTTTCAGGTAACACCGCAACGGTGGCTTACCCAGAAACGGCTGGAACTTGCATTTTATCATCTTTCTGAAAAAAGTAAAAAACCGTCGGATGTTTTTATGGAAGTTGGCTTTGAAGATCTTTCGCATTTCTCTTATGCCTTTAAAAAACAATACGGTTTTGCTCCGTCACTGGTAAGATAATATTAATAGTACCGTCTCAAAAGTCAACTATTTATTTTTGTCATTCTGAGAGCAGCGAAGAATCTCTAAGCCAATCATTAAGATCCCCCATTAAACAATCAGAATATTCCTGATTTAAAATAAATCCACAGAAATACAGATACACACAGTGTGGCTACCGAAAGACTGAAAAACAGCCACTGAAAAACGCTTTTAGAATAATATTTTCCCAAAAGATACAGCACAAAGAAAATAACCACCGAAACTGCGAAGCCTAAAACCGAAGCTATAGCAACGGACTGGATATAATTTCCTGAAACAGTAGGATTTCTAAAAACAAAAAAGAAAAGAACAGCTGAAATAAGATACAATACTGCGCTTATCTTTTCAAAGACATATTTTCTTTTCTTCTTATCAGGCAGATCATAATGAATCGAGTCTGAAGAACCACCATTAAACAGGTTAAGTGCATTACCACACAGGTCTAAAAAATCAAAAAAGTCGAAATTCATAGGTTGAATTTCGACAAATTTAAAAATTTATTCGGTACACCGGAAGAAGCTTCCGGGTAATTTTATTTCACCAGCTGAATTTCCGCTGCAGAAAATCCTTTCGGTGATTTTTCTTTCTCGTAAGAAACTTTGTTTCCTTTTTTCACAGGTTCTGCACAGTTGTTACTGTGGAAGAAAATATTTTCCTTCGTTTTGTCTTCCGTGATAAAACCGTATCCTTTTTCGCTTAAAAAAGTAACGATTCCTGTTTTTCTGAGTTCCTCCGCCTCAATAGGAGCTGCACCCAATTGGATGTCATCAATGTTGATCTCAGCTTTTTCCCCCTGATCCGGTGGAGTTGAAGTCAATTGACCGTTTGCGTCTACATACATAAACATCTCGTCAAGACTTTTACCTTTGTTGTTGCTCGATTTACGCTCTTCACGTTTCAGAGCTTTTTCCTTTTGTTTTTGAACTTTCTTTTTGAAATTTTCTTTTTTAGAAAAAGAATCCGCCATATATTATTATAAAATTTAGTTGTTACATGAATACATTTTTCCGTTGCAGGAAAAGAAATAAAAAGTTTGAATAAGATCTCTGATTATGCCTTAAATAAGAGCTTAAAATGAAATAGTATTAAAATCTGTCAGCTGTAAAAGCAAAAAAAACCGATTGAAAATAGAAATCTAAACTGTTACAGAGAAAGGTTGTTTCCTTTTATTATCATACAAAGATACGAAAAAACATCCAAACTTCCTATTAATGAATTGGATCTCAATTTGTTTTTAGCCTAAAGCTTTATGAAATAGTATACATATGAGCAAAAATTACATGAATGAACGACCTCAAAAGTCAAATCAATTTTTACACGTTCTGTCATTCCGAGGAACGAAGGAATCTCTTAATAATTTAAGGGTACGGTTTTCCGTAATGTTTTTTTATGATTAAAAAATATATTTGAAGTTGAAATATTATCAATAAATTAGAAAAAATTAACAACCATGAAGATAGAGTCTATTTACATAAAAAACTTTAGACTACTCAAAGATTTTAAAATTGATCTAGAACAGTCGCTTTCGTTAGTTCTAGGTAAAAATAATACTGGAAAAACTTCATTTTTAACTTGCCTAGACAAATTCATTAATAATTCAGATAAGAAAAAAATTGTTTCTGAGGATTTCAATCTTGATTATAAAAAAGAAATTGAAAAACTAATTTCTGCAACTATTGAACTTAATGAAGAAGATTATAATAAAGCTATTCACGGTATAAAATTAAGGCTTGTAATTTCTTATGAAGAAGGAGAAAATACATGTAATATTTCAGATTTGATGATGGATTTAGAGCCTGATCACAATAAAATTATTATAGGCTACGAGTATTACTTAAATTATGACCAATATAAAGAGTTACGAAAAGAGTATAGATCTTTTATTCTCGCTGAAATTAAAAAAGTAAAAGAATGTGAAGAAAAAGAAAAGGATAAACCTGAAGAAGAAAGAAAAAAATATATTCCAAAAAACTTTGATTATTTTTTTAAACTAAATGTAGAAAAATTCTTTAAGTATAGGTGGAAAAGTATTAATTATAATTATGAAGATTCAATAATTGATGAAAATAATTTTAATGATTTAGAACAGTATAAAACAAAAAGCAACTTAAGTAATATTATTAATTTCAAATATATCAGTGCAAAAAGAAGTGTTACAAATAAAGAAAATGAAAAAACTTTATCTACACAAACATCTGAAATATATGAAAGAAGCGAGAAAAACGATGAAGATGAAAAGAAAATTGACGAATTTAAATCTGTAATTGAAGATACTGATGAGATTTTAGGAAACGTTTATGAAGCTTTATTCAGCGACATTACTGAAAAAGTAAGTTTATTTGGAGGAGTAAGAAAAGATGAATCTGTAATAAAAGTAATTTCCACTTTACAACGAAAAGAACTATTAAAAGGAAATACAACTGTTATATATAAACACAGTAATGATTCTGAATTCCCCGAACATTATAATGGTTTGGGTTATATGAATCTTATAAGTATGATTTTTGAGATTGAAATTTTAGTAAGTGAATTCAAAAGAGGAAAAGACGAAACTCCAGCTGATATTAATTTACTTTTTATTGAAGAACCAGAAGCCCATACTCATCCACAAATGCAATATGTTTTTATCAAAAACATTACTGAACTTTTAAAGAACGGGATTGTTCTTGAGAAGGATGCAAGTGGAAAGATTATAAAAAGCCAACCTTTTCAGTATATTATTAGTACACATTCATCTCATATAGTTGCTAATTGTCAAGAATTTAATTCTATAAAATATTTAAAAAAAGAATCAATTAATGACATCAAAGCAAAAAATATAAAAGATTTAGAAAAAGAATATACTGATGCAGGAGAAGAAAAAAATTACCGTTTTTTAAAACAATATTTAACAATAAATAGAGCAGAATTATTTTTTGCTGATAAAGCAATTTTTATTGAAGGTGATACGGAAAGAATTCTATTACCTGCAATGATGAAAAAATTAGATCTAGAAGTCGATTTGAAAGATAATGAACTTCATTTATTATCACAAAACATTTCAATTGTAGAAGTTGGAGCACATTCACATATTTTTGAAAGATTTATTGATTTCATAGGTGTAAAATCACTAATTCTAACCGATTTAGATTGCTATTATACAGAGCCCGTTTTAAATGATGAGGGAGTACAGCAAATATATCAAAATGGAAATCCTAAAGTAAAAGAAAAGAAATGTCCTGCTAGCGATGTCAATGTACAATTCACGAAAAATTGGGCTTTAATATTTTTTCATAAAGAAAAAAAAGAAATAAATTATTTTAAAGAGTTAGGACTTGACTGGAAAATAATTAGAAGAAATAAAAAAGGTAAATGGAATTCTAATAGAAAAGGTAAAATTCTTTTAATGTTTCAAATAGAAGAAAATGGCTATCACGCAAGAAGTTTTGAAGATGGTTTTTTTCACGTTAATTATGATTTTATTTGTGATGAAAACAATAGCTTCCTATCATTAACAGATAAATGGATTGAAGATTTCAAAGCAAATAAAAATGCTTTTGATCTTTCCGAAAATGGAATAGAAAGTAAATCTTCTTTAGCAATAGAAATATTATTGAACAGTGATGAAACATATTCTAACTGGCAAATACCAGCTTACATTAAAGAAGGATTATTATGGTTAAGGAAAGACTAGACATACAAGATCAGCCAGAAGTATTATCAATTTTTGACCATATTGATAAGGGGCACAATTTTCTATTGAGTGGTGGCGCAGGAAGTGGTAAAACATATTCTTTAGTTTCTGTGATTAGGCAAGTAATTAAAGAAAATCCTACAATTAAAATTGCTTGTATGACTTATACAAATTCAGCAGTAAAAGAAATTGAGGATCGTGTAAATCATAAGAATCTGAAAGTATCTACAATTCACGATTTTCTATGGGATAACATTAAAAACTTTCAATCAGAATTAAAGTCAACTTTAATACAATTAGCAAAGGAAGATGGTATTACTAGTATTGTTTTAAATAATCCCGAAGAAATTTTATCGGGAGATATTAAAATTCAATACAAGGAATATATCAGATTGAGAGAAGGAATAATTTCTCACGATGAAGTGTTAACTCTTTCTGAACATATGTTTGCAAAGTATCCTAAGTTATGTGATATTTTAAAGGATAAATTCAAATTCATATTCATTGACGAGTATCAGGATACTAATGAACAAGTAATTAGAATATTTTTAGATCATCTACGAGTATCTAAAAAAGAATCTATAATAGGTTTATTTGGAGATGCAATGCAATCTATCTACGATGATGGAGTTGGTAACATAAATTCTTATTTGGAAGAAAATTACGTAAAAGAAGTTATTAAAAATCAAAACAGAAGAAATCCAAAAAAGATTTACGAGCTTGCCAACAAACTCCGTACGGATAGTGTTAAACAAGAACACTCTTCTGATTTAAGAGCTCCTAACATTTTACCAGATGGAAATGTAAAAGATGGTAATATTTTATTTTTATATTCCGTAGAAAAGGACAATGAAAAAATAAAGAATTATTTAAAAAAACTTGATCAAGGTTGGGACTTTGACAATGCTAAAACAACTAAAGAATTAAATCTAACTCATAACTTAATATCTGCGCAAGCTGGATTTTCAACATTAATGGAAATCTATGGAAGAGACAGAGTAATTGAATATAAAAACAAAATATTAAAAGAACTAAAGGAAAAAACAGATATTATAATAGAAGATAGTGACACTTTTGGAAATGTGATAGAAAAGATACAGACAAGCAAGACACCTTCTATTATACAATTCATAGACTCTAATCCATTATTATATGAAAAAGCAAAAAAATATCCTTTCGAAATTTTTAAGAAAATTTATATTGATACCGATATTCTAATTGATGATAAAAAACAAAACGAAGATGAAGAAAACACTAAAGGTTCAAAAAGAGATAATTTAGTAAAGCATTTATTCAAAATTCAAAATATCTTAAGATTTTATGTAGATAAAAATTTCCCTGAGTTTTTTAGAGTTATGAAGAGAAATGGAATTTGTATCACTACAATTGAAGACAAACGAAAATTGAAAAGCAACATTGAAAATTTATTAACTAATCAAAACACCACAATTGGTGAAGTAATAAATAAAGCCAATGAGTTAGATATTGTAAAAAAAGATGATAAAATAAATGAATTTATCACGTCTTCAGAATATATCTATGATAGAGTAAAAGAAGTATCATATCAAGAATTTATTAAATTATATAATTATTTAGAGGGTTTAACTCCTTTCTCTACACAGCATAAAACTAAAGGAAATGAGTTTGACAACGTCCTAGTAATTTTAGATAATGGAAATTGGTTTAAATATAATTTCAATTATTTATTTACCAATAGAACAGATAAAGCGAGTGTTTTAGAAAGGACTCAAAAATTATTTTATGTATGTTGTACTCGTTCAAAAGAAAATTTAGCAGTTTTTTTTCAAAATCCTTCACCACAAGTTATTGAAAGTGCAAAAAATTGGTTTGATGAAATTATTAATCTCGATCAATATTCCCAATAGCAGATATTTCCAATCCATGCTGTCTTCAAAACCAAACCCTTGCTCATCAGCCAGGGTTTTACATGCTCTTCACTTAACATAAAATAATAACACCCAAATACTTCCCTCCAAAATTTCTTCCCTTTAAAATAAATTTTATATTTGTTCCACTAACTTAAAACACAAATGCATATGGAAACAAATCCCGAATTGCAGGGCAATCCTGAACCCGAGAAAAACAATCCAAAAACCGCGAGCGAAGTCGGCCATGCCCGAAATGTCGCCAACCTCCAAAAGCTCATCCGGCAGGTTTCCGTGTACAGCCTTTATAATCCGCCGGTTCCGGAGCTTACCGTAGCCAGCCTTCAGGCACTGTACAATATGGCAACAGCCAAAATAAGCGAAGTGGAAGATAAGCGGAATGCCAACAAAAATGCCATCGCCTTACGTCAGGAAGCTTTTGAGAACCTGAAAGCAACCTGTACCCGCATTGTGAACCGACTGGAAATCCTCGGATTACCACAAGGGACCATAGACCAGGCAAAATCATTGAATCGTTCTATCCAGGGAACCAAAAAGAAATCTGTCACAACAACCGAAACAGGAAAGGAAGCCCCAAAAACTATTTCTTCCTCCAGGCAGTCTTTCACCCAACGGGCCGATAATTTCGGGGTCCTATTGCAGCTCTTAACAACCATTTCGGCGTATGCCCCCCAGGAAGATGAATTAAAATTAACCAGCCTCAACACTTATAAAAGCGAGCTGGTAAGCGCAACACAGGCAGTAGACCAGACCGAGGCGGAGCTGAATCTCAAACTGATAGAAAGAGATAAAATATTGTATACGGAAGGAACCGGCCTCTACTCCATTGCCATGAATGTTAAAAAATATATGAAGAGCCTTTACGGTGCCACTTCCCCGGAATATCTGACGGTTTCAGGTATTAAATTTACTGTCGTTTCGAATCAGTAAACTGTAATGAAAAAGCCAGTAAACCAAAGATTCATTCTACAACAATCTATAATTTGATTTTAATCATCCTGATCGAATATTCGGTCAGGATATTTTTATATTCTGCCGCCTGCAAATTATATTTTTGCGCCTGCAAACCATATTCTTTTGCCTGCAAACCATAATATCACACCTGCAATGTATATTCTTTTGCCTGTAAATAATATTCTTCAGCCTGCAACTTATATTCCTGCTCCTGTAAACAATATTTTTGCAACTGTAAATTATATTTTCATGCCTGTATGATCCATTAATCCGGCATCAATAAAAGTAGTATACAACTTCCGTAGGAACAGCAGCTGTGTAGAAAAATAACAGTACGAAACAGCAGGACTCCGAAGGGGTCCAATCTCTGTAAATCTCAAGGATACAATACATAGACGCAGATCGCGCGGATTTGCAATGCATGTTCTCAACCTTACCCAAACAAAAAACCACCGGAATTCGGTGGTTTCATATAATCGATGATGATAATCTTAAGCTTCGTTAGAAGGATTCTGATCTCCGGCAGGTTTCTCGCCTTCACCCTCTGGTCTTCTGTTGCCTTCTGGTCTCGCCGGTCTGTCAGGTCTGTTCTGACCTTCCGGTCTAGGACCTCTTTGCTCACCTTCCTTTTTCTCAGGTCTTGGTGGTCTTGGCAAAAGAACTTTTCTGGAAAGCTTCATTTTCTTACGGTCGTCATAACCCATAAACTTTACTTCCACTTCATCTCCTTCTTTGTAAGGTACTTTATCAAGACGAGCCCACTCGATTTCCGAGATGTGAAGAAGTCCTTCCGTTCCTTTTGCGATCGCTACGAAGGCACCAAAATCCATGATCTTAACAACCTTTCCGTTATATACCTGTCCTACAACCGGTACAAAAGTGATCTCATTGATTTTCGCCACAGCAGCATTGATCTTCTCTCTGTCAGTACCTGCAATTTCAATACGTCCGATTTCTCCGATCTCTTCAATCGCGATCACCGTATCCGTATCTTTCTGCATCTGCTGAATGATTTTTCCACCAGGCCCGATTACCGCACCGATGAAGTCTTTCGGAATTTCCATTACCACCATTTTCGGAGCGTGAGGTTTTACGTCGGCTCTCGGTTCAGCAATTGTTTCCGTGATTTTATTTAAGATGTGTAATCTTCCGTCTCTTGCCTGCATCAACGCTTTTTCCATGATATCCATAGAAAGTCCCTGGATTTTGATATCCATCTGGCAGGCCGTGATACCGTCTGCAGTTCCGGTTACTTTAAAGTCCATATCTCCCAGGTGATCCTCATCTCCTAAGATATCAGAAAGTACGGTAAATTTACCGGATTTCGTATCCGTGATCAATCCCATTGCAATCCCGGAAACAGGTTTTGTAATCTGCACCCCTGCATCCATCAATGCCAATGTTCCTGCACAAACCGTTGCCATGGAAGACGAACCGTTGGATTCAAGAATATCGGAAACAATTCTGATGGTATATGGATTTTCTTCAGGAATTACAGCCTGCAGTGCTCTCTGAGCTAAGTTTCCGTGTCCTACCTCTCTTCTTGAAGTTCCTCTTAAAGGTCTTGCTTCTCCTGTTGAGAATGGAGGGAAGTTATAATGAAGGAAGAATTTCTCATCGTGCTGAGAAATTACACTGTCTACCATGTTGGCATCTTTTACAGAACCTAAAGTTACCGCTGTTAAAGACTGGGTTTCCCCTCTTGTAAAGATCGCAGAACCGTGTGCTCCCGGAAGATAATCAATTTCAGACCAGATCGGACGGATCGTTTGCGGATCACGGCCGTCAAGACGGATATTGTCTTCAAGGATCATCTGGCGCATAGCCTCTTTTTCTACATCGTGGTAATATATTTTGGCGAAAGGTGTTACTCTTTCCAGCTCCTCAGGATTATCCACGTACTGAGCCAGGAATTCATCAAGAACAGCCTTGAATTTTTCGTGTCTTTCTTCTTTTGCAGAAGGTGTTTTTGCTACTTCATATACTTTGTCGTAGCACTCTTTCCACACTTTTTCACGGATAGCCTCCTCATGAACTTCGTGGGAATATTCTCTTTTAGGGAAAGCCTTACCTACTTTTTCAGCTAATCTTTCCTGAGCTTCAATTTGTTTTTTGATTTCAGCGTGTGCGAAGATAATGGCTTCCAGCATTTCCTGCTCGGAAATTTCTTTCATCTCTCCTTCTACCATTACGATAGAATCTTTAGTAGCTCCCACCATGATATCCAGCTCAGAATCTTTCAGCTGCTCATAACTTGGGTTAATAGCCAGCTGGCCGTCAAATCTTACCACTCTTACTTCAGACATCGGTCCGTTGAAAGGAATATCGGTAATGGCAATGGCTGCAGAAGCCGCCAAACCTGCCAGATCATCAGGAATGGTTTTCCCGTCGTAAGAAATAAGTGAAATCATTACCTGAACTTCCGCGTGGAAATCTTCAGGGAAAAGCGGACGCAGCACCCTGTCTACCAGACGCATCGTTAAAATCTCCTGATCAGAAGGTCTTGCTTCTCTTCGGAAAAAGTTTCCCGGAATTCTTCCTCCTGCATAAAATTTTTCTCTGTAATCTACCGTTAACGGTAAAAAATCCACACCGGGATTGGCTTCTTTATTGGCAACAACAGTCGCTAAAAGCATTGTTCCGCCACATTTTACGACTACGGATCCGTCTGCCTGTTTTGCCAGCTTCCCCGTTTCAATAGTAATTTCTCTGCCGTCTGCAAGAGTAATCGTTTCTGTAAACGCTTGAGGTATACTCATAAAAAATTGTCTTCTTGTACCCCGTATTGAGTACGATTAATATTTAAACTTTTTAAATTTTCGATGCAAATTTAATGTAATTATTTGGATCTAGCACCGCTTCCGGATAAAATCCATATCAAAATGGTTACTAATTTATGTTTTCAGTAACTAGCGCTCATTTTTCCGGGTAAATAATGATTATTGCAGAGATCCAAAAAAAATGAATAGGTGCATTCTTTTACCAATTAAAAATGCAAAAAAAAAAGCAGCTTCTTCCGAAGCTGCCTCTTGAAAATCTTTGTAGATTACTTTCTTAAACCTAATTCAGCAATAATTGCTCTGTATCTTTCGATATCTTTCTTTTTAAGATAATCTAATAATCTTTTTCTTTTACCTACCAGTTTCACCAAAGATCTTTCTGTGTTGTAATCTTTGTGATTGCTCTTCAAGTGAGCAGAAAGGTGGTTGATTCTGAAAGTGAAAAGTGCAACTTGTCCTTCAGCACTCCCTGTGTCTTGTGCAGATTTTCCGTGTTTTGCGAAAATTTCCTGCTTTTTTTCTGTATTTAAGTACATTCCAATATTATTTAAATGATTATTATGTAACGGCTGCAAAAGTACGATATTTTTTTGATTTTACAAACATTATTGATTTCATAAATTGATTTTGATAGAAAAATATGTTAAATATTTCTTAAAAAAAATTATGATATCGTGTTAAAAGGCAGTACTTTTGCATGGTATTCATGATGAGAAATTCTACTGTTTTCATACTATTCGCCATTATTATCTTTTCAGGCTCTTCTTTGCTGAAAGCGCAAAATAACCATGAGGCAAAGGTAAAGCGAATACTTTACTTCAATCCCCAGGTAGAACCCGATATTGAAGAAATTAAAGAACCCACCAACACAGCCTTTTTCAGTGCTGTTTCCGATAATCTGAGCGAAAGGAAAAACAAAATGCTCAAAACCGAAACTCAGATTTCGTTTGACAGCATCGATAAAAAAACCATTTCAGATTACTGCCTGAATAATGATGCAGATTTCGCTGTCATACCCAAAGTAAAATATTTTAAAGTAGGAATCGGGAAATATGTTTTTTCCAACCAGGTGATCGTGAGTATGAAACTTTTCGATGCAGAGGGCAACCTCATCACGGAAACAGACTATGACACCTACAGAAAAAATATGCGGCTTTTAGGATCTACGGTAAATTCCGTAAAGATCGGTACTAACGGGGCTATTAAAGACATCCTGAAACAGCTTCGAAAAATAAAACCTTCCGCAGAAAACGGTTTTTAGCCATTCAATCAAAAATTTTTTCACCAATCTTTTTTTAAATCTCTAATTGATATTATGCATATCATTGAATTTCATGAAATTATATTCATTACATGGTGAATAATTTAATTTATTTTAGTATTTTTAAATAAACAATTCATTCAAACTATCTCAATTCAAAATTCTTCTTACACTCGCAGTTTTTGTGGGTGTTTTTTTATGTATAAAATTTTCACACTTAATTTAGATAATAGATGCACGAGTTTAATTAATCCTTAAATTTAAAGCAGTATTCTCTTGTTTTAAAAATTTGAGTTATTTTTGCATAGCCAAAAAATAACGTTTTGAATTCTAAGGACGAACTTATCTTTAACCCCGCCGACATTGCCGAAACTCTTAGCGAACTTCACGCTGACGAGAGGCTTTTGGCGTTCCTGAAAGTTCCGAAAGAATACAAAGCAGAAGTTTTTTCTCACCTGGATCCTGATTTTCAGGAAGAAACAATCCGCAGTATCGGAAGTGATGAAGTGTCCGAAATCCTCAATGCGATGACCCCTGACGACAGAACAGCATTGTTTGAAGATTTTCCGGATGAGCTTATTAAATATTCCATCAATCATCTGAATCCTCAGGAAAGAAGAATTGCCCTGAAATTATTGGGTTATGATTCTGATTCTATTGCCCGACTGATGACGCCTTATTATATCCAGATCCGTAAAGAATGGACCATTAAAAGATGCCTTCAGCAGATCAAAAAAGTAGGAAGCAAGGTAGAAACGATGAATTATCTTTATGTAGTGGACGAAAGAAACCGGCTGATCGATGACATTGCTTTAGGAAGTTTATTGCTTGCCGAAGAAGACACCATGGTTTCCGAGATCACCGATAATCATTTCGTAGCTATTACAACTACCACTTCAAAAGAAGATGCCGTTCAGTATTTTGAGAAATATGACAGGGCTGCGCTTCCTATTGTTACCGAATCCGGAGTTCTGGTAGGCATTGTAACAATTGACGATATCCTTGACCAGATTGAGCAGCAGAATACGGAAGATATCCAGAAGTTCGGGGGACTCGAAGCGTTGGATGTTCCGTACACCCAGACTTCTCTTATAGAAATGGTAAAAAAGAGAGGAATGTGGCTGATTATTCTTTTCTTTTCTGAAATGCTTACTGCTTCGGCGATGGGATATTTTGAAGATGAAATCCAAAAGGCAGTTGTTTTGGCATTATTTGTTCCTTTAATTATATCCAGTGGCGGGAATTCAGGTTCCCAGGCTGCAACATTGATCATCAGAGCGATGGCCCTTCAGGAAATCGGGCTGAAAGACTGGTGGTATGTAATGCGAAAAGAAATATTCACCGGGCTTTTCCTTGGTGGTATTTTAGGAATTATCGGCTTTTTGAGGATTATGATCTGGCATAAAGCAGGCTTTTTTAATTATGGCATGTATTGGCCTTTCGTTGGACTAAGTGTGGGCGTTTCTTTGGTAATGATCGTACTTTGGGGAACTCTTTCCGGCTCTATGGTTCCGTTTATTCTTAAAAAACTAAAACTTGACCCCGCTACTTCTTCGGCTCCATTCGTTGCAACTTTGGTAGATGTAACGGGACTTATTATCTATTTTTCTGTTGCCGGACTTTTCTTAACGGGTAAACTTTTGTAATTTTAGGCAACGTCTAAAATATCATTATGAAGGTTATTTCTCTTGTCCCATCTATCACCGAGGCTTTATTTGATCTTGGCTTAACTGAAAATGAAGTCATTGGCAGAACAAAATTCTGTATCTATCCTTCTGAAAAAGTAAAAAATATACCTGTTATAGGCGGTACAAAGAATATTAATATTGAAAAAATAAAAGCTTTACAGCCTGATCTGATTTTAGCTAACAAAGAAGAAAACGTAAAAGAGCAGGTTGAGGCATTAATGGACGATTTTAAGGTAATTGTTACGAATGTTGAAAATATTGAGGACAATTATTATTTACTTAAAACTTTAGGCAG
Source organism: Chryseobacterium sp. PET-29 (assembly GCF_025736815.1). Lineage (NCBI taxonomy): Bacteria > Pseudomonadati > Bacteroidota > Flavobacteriia > Flavobacteriales > Weeksellaceae > Chryseobacterium > Chryseobacterium sp. PET-29. The sequence goes on from NZ_CP107053.1 coordinate 2,014,816, forward strand.
GTTATTCAACAAAGAAGAAAAAGCGCAATGTTTTAATCTCAAAATTTATGATATTCTGAATGAGGCCAAAGTTAGCTCCAGGGTTAAGGTTGCGTATCTTATTTGGAAAAACCCTTATATGACGATAGGTTCGGATACGTTTATTCATAAAATTCTTGGTGAAATTGGTTTTGAAAATATTTTTAAGGATCGGAATCGCTATCCTGTTATTGAAACCGAAGATTTAAAAGAAGCTGAAATTATCATGCTTTCTTCCGAACCTTTTCCTTTTAAAGAAAAACATATAGAGGAACTGAAAGTATTTTATCCTGATAAGAAAATCATGATCGTGGATGGGGAAGCTTTTTCATGGTACGGAACTCATATTGCCAAATGCGAAAGCTATTTTAAAGAACTGATTGCTGAAGTGGAAGCAATTAAAATGTGATCGATAAGATTGCAGCTATTTTTTTTATTTCCCACAGATTTCATGAATTACATAAATACGAGGGTAGCTTAACTTATTTTTATAATCGATTAATGCTTTATAAATAGTATTTACCACGGATGTCACTGATTTACACGGATGGTATTAAGCGTATGATTTTTGTTAATCTTTTTAGCTCACGCGGATTTCACTGATTACGCAGATAATAATTAATAGAAATTAGTCAGGTAAAAATTCGAAAGAAAAAGAACGAAAACTAAGAGACTCCGGCCCTTCGGGCCGGAGTCTCTATTTTAAGCAAAAATTTTAACTACAAAATCTTGGAAACCTCGTTGCAAAGCCATTCCAGCAATTCTTTATCTTCATTCGTGAATGGATCAACGGTATGGGAATCGATATCAATCTGCCCGATGTTTTTCCCGTCTTTAAAAATAGGAACAACAATTTCCGCTTTTGTATCAATGGAGCAGCTTAAGTAATTGCTTTCCTCATTCACATCCGGAACTACAAATGTTTCATTGGAAACGGCTACCTGTCCGCAAATCCCTTTACCATAAGGAATGATGGTATGATCGGTAGGAGCTCCTACGTAAGGACCAAGTTTTAACTCATCTTTATCTCCGTTTTTAAAGTAAAAACCCGTCCAGTTGAAATAAGAAATTTCCTGATCTAAAAGATGGCAAACTTTTTCAAGTTTTTCTTCCGTATTATGTTTTGGACTTTCCAGGATGGATAAAAGTCTTTTTTTTAATTCTGACATTTTTATATTGTTTAAGAGAATTGTTTTAGTGAAAATTCTTCTTTATACCCGAACATTCCGCGTTCTTTGATCATTTCTGCAACGCCTTCAGGAACCTGTGTTTCCCAGCCTTTGATATTACATGCAATTTTTTTAAGAATATCCCTTGAGTAAATTTCCAGATATTCCGGATTGTAATTGGTAATATCCACAATACGCTCGTTATGTTTGAAATATTTATACAGTTCCTTCAGATTTTCTTCCACTTTTAATGTAGAAGAGTCTAAAAGTTCATGTGTTTCAGGGTCTTTGTAAGGATAAAGATATACTCTCATTCCATTTCTGAAGAACTTTCCGAAAGCCTCAAGAATTCCTCCTGAGAGGTCTTTATAATATCTTTCATCAAAAACCATCAGAAGATTATTTACCCCCATCGCAACACCAATATTTCCGCTTGTATAGGAAGCAAAATAATCAATTAGACGATAATATTCCGAATAATTGGAAACGATAACGGTATAGCCGAGCTTGCCGAGAATATCTACCCTGTCCAGGAAATCTCTTTCATCAATATCGCCGTCTGCACGAAGATTTGAAATGGTTATTTCAATGAGAACTTCAGTTTCGTCGGTTGTACATATCGCATCTTTAAGAAACATATCGAGTCCGTTTTTCAGCATATCGATATTTACCTTTGTTACGGGCCTGAAGCTTCCTCTTACGGCAAAAATATTTTTTTTGTACAAAACATCTGCAGGAAGCATATTGTTGCCCTCTGAATTGAAAATCACCGCATCGGTCATTCCGTTTTTAACCAATTGTAAAGACATCAGCCTGTTATCAACATAAGTAAAAGCCGGTCCGCTGAAATCGATCATATCAATTTCAAGGTTATCTTTAGCTACATCGTCGTATAGAGATTCTATTAAATTCCTTGGATTGTCATAATAATGAAACGCCCCGAAAATAAGGTTTACTCCAAGATTACCAAGGGTTTCCTGTTGTAACGTGGCATCATTTTCCTTAAATTTTACGTGAATTACAATTTCGTTGTAATCTTCATTTTCATTCGCCTGAAAACGTATTCCTACCCAGCCGTGACCTTTTACTGTTTTATCAAAATTAATGGTGGTAACAGTATTGGCGTAAGAAAAGTACTTTCTGTTCGGGTGGTTTTCCCTTGAAATCCGTTCTTCAATCAAAGCGACTTCATAGCGAAGCATTTTTCGAAGCCTGTTTTGGGTAACGTATCGGTTTTTTACTTCTTTTCCGTAGATTGCATCACTGAAATCTTTGTCGTAAGCCGACATTGCCTTAGCGATTGTACCTGAAGCTCCCCCTGCTCTAAAAAAGTGCCGAACAGTCTCCTGCCCTGCTCCAATTTCCGCGAAAGTACCATAAATAGTAGGATCTAGATTAATTGTTAATGCTTTTTGTTTAGGAGTTAGTTTCTGATACATTAGGACATTAAATTTTTCGTAAATTTACCAAAATTAAAACAACCTCAAAAGAAATGAAGTTGAAATTTTTAGGAACGGGAACTTCCCAGGGTGTACCCGTGATTGGCTGCACCTGCGAGGTATGCACTTCAGAAAATCCCAAAGACAGCCGTCTCAGATCTTCTGTCATGGTGACCACCGATGAAAGTAAAAAAATACTGATTGATTGCGGTCCCGATTTCAGACAGCAAATGCTTGCTAATAAAGAAAATACGGTTGATATAGCTTTGCTTACGCATGAACATAATGACCATGTGATCGGTCTTGATGACATGCGCCCTCTGATTTTCAAAACAGGAAATGACATGCCTCTCTATTGCTATTCCAGAGTGGGAAATGAAGTAAAAAAACGTTTTCCTTACGCATTTGCTGATGAAAGATATCCCGGAGCTCCTGCTTTTGAGCTTCATGAAATTGAGAACAGTCCCTTTACCGTTTTAGATACAGAAATTACTCCGGTTGAAGTAATTCATTATAAAATTACCGTTTTTGGCTATAAGTTTAAAAATCTCGCGTATATTACTGACGCAGGTTTTATTTCCGACACGGAAAAAGAAAAATTAAAGAATCTGGATGTATTGATTTTAAATTGCATCAGGAAGTTTGATCCGCATCCGGCACACTTTATCCTTCCGGACATCCTTAAACTATTTGAAGAACTGAAACCTAAGCAATTATTTTTAACACACATCAGTCATCATTTGGGTCTGCATGATGTTGAAGACAAACAACTTCCATCCGGAATACATCTTGCCTACGATGGTCTTGAGATAAATTTTTAATTTTTTTGCTTAATTTTTTTTCGGTATTCATAAAAAGTTTCTATATTTGCACACCGATTCAAACACGGAAAAACAGTAGCCCAGGTGGCGGAATTGGTAGACGCGCTGGTCTCAAACACCAGTTCTTAGGAGTACCGGTTCGATCCCGGTCCTGGGTACATAAGCCAAATGGCGCCAACTAAGTTGGCGCCATTTATTTTTAACTATTTTCAGATAATAGTTTTATAATATTATTCATAGTTTATTTCCGGGAAGCAAGATTAATTAGCCATCAACAATAGTAAGAGCATATCATTAAACCTTTTATCAGAATTTTTAAATTGTTTGTGCATTCAGTTATTTCATTTTAATCTTTTATTTTTCTATATCTCAAATTATGTTTTATGGATTTTATCCTGATTAATATAGATATAATTGAGCATGCAGAATGTTGCGATCGCTCCGAAAGTATGCCATAAAAAATGCGTTCCAAATGAAAACCACCCCCATTGATCAGCTATACGAAATATAAGCGCCAAAACAAAAGACAAGAGAGCAAAACCTACCCATTTACCGGCTCTCCAATGAGTATACATCAAATACTTTACTACCGAAAAAAGCACCAGGGAAGCCATCATCGCATAATTTAGATTGATAAAAAGAAAAGGGTTATCTGCAAAAAACCAGTTTCTTAAGCCAAACATCAGCAGTAAATATCCCATAACCATTAAAACCGCATAATACCATCGGGTACTTTTAGCCAGAAAATAAAATCCGGCAGATATGCAAAGGAACATAATGGGCATCCAATCCATTAAAATAAATACCGGCCATTGCCTGAATGAGTGGTAAATGGTTCCGCCTAAAGCTCCAATGTACAATAAAATCAAGCAATAGGCTAAAAAAGGATATGTTTTAAAATCCCTACCGATCTTAATTGTCCAAAAAACAGCTATTGCTAAAAAGAATATGGAAGTAACGGCATTTAATGGCTCGGGAAAAAGATGAGCCATATTGGTTTCTGTGTAAATTATGCCTCCATCAGGAGGTAATTTATTTATCGGCATTGTTTTTTGTTTTATTTATAGTTTGTATCTGTAAGAGTAAACACAAACCATTTATAGTTAAAGGTAAAGAATATTAAACTATTTATATTTAATAAAATGATAATTTACTTTATTGACGAGACTATTGGTGTGGATCCTGTGAAAAAAGTTAGCAAAAAAAAATATTTAAACTTTTTCCGATACAGTTCCGATATCAAATTTATTAAATTCACTTTTTAACTTATAGCTGTATTTTCTGCTTTTCAAAAGATATAAATGAATTTCGAATTTTATCATTTTTTTTAATTTGTTTTCTTTACCGTTTTCAATCTTTATCAGAACATTTTTTTGAAAACACTCTTTTTCATAGTCGAGAAAAGTCTTAATTATTTCTTTATGTTTTGAATTAATTCAATTTATTTCCATATTTCGTGATAATAATATCCGTAAAAACCACAAAGTAATAATCACCTTAAACATGCATGATTACAGCAATTTCAAAGATCTATATGCAGAAATTACTTTGCGATAATCCTAATTAAAAAGACGATTTAAATAAAAAAAATCACTAATAATTGACTTTTTTTACATTTAATTTTAATATATTTGAAATAGTTTCGCTTTAAACAATTTTTCAATGACAATTGAGTGCACGCAGTTTAAATTAAAAATAGCAGTTAAAGGAAGCTAAAAAAATCATTCAAAATATTAAATTCAACACTATGAAACTTCAAAGTTTAAAAAATGAAAAATTCGGTAAGTACTCTAAAAACACTTTGGAAATAACTGAATTAATTAAAGGTGGTTTAGCTGGTAACACGAGCACATCAAGTTCTACTACAAATGAAAGTACATTCGATACAGATAGTGCTTGTCCTGACTGTGAAAAAGATCCAAACCCAGGGACCAGTATTGGCTTTGATCCTGGATTCAGTATTGTTAAATCAGGAAAATAACATTTAAATCATTCAGCCTTAAATATTTAGTTTATTGTAATAAATTATATTTAAGGCTTTTTATTTGTAATTATAAACTTGATTCGAAATTGAAAAAAACTATTTTAATACTAAGTCAAAAGTCTGACATTTCCACCAATAGAGTGATTGATTACTTATTATCCTATAAAAAAAAATTTTACAGAATAAATATAGATTCTGATAAGCTCGTTGATGTATGCCTGCATTTTGAAAATGGAAAAGTGGCAAAATTTATTCTTTATTTTGAAGGCAGAGAGCCATTAGATTTAAATGACATTTACTCATGTTGGTATCGTAGAGGTGGTATTCCCATGTTTCCTCTACCCGAAATGCAAAATATTTATGATCTTTTTAAAAGTGAAAAAATCTCTCTTAAATCCCGTGAACATTTATTTGAAGAATCCCGTGAATTGCACGAATATATACATTGGTTTATAGAAAATAACAGTGAAAAGATCATTGGCCGCCAGTCTACTGCGCATATTAATAAATTAAAACAACTTAGCTTGGCAAGTGAATGTGGTCTTCTGATTCCTGAAACTAAAATTTTGACAAATTTTAAAAATGTTAAAAAGAATAAAATCATAACAAAGAGTATTCAGGACATTCTTCATGCCCAGGATGAAAAACACCGATACATGTATTTTACCGAAGATGTTCCTGAAGATGACATCAATGATACGAATCAATTTTACCCCAGTTTATTTCAGGATAAAATTGAAAAGCAGTATGAAATCAGGATTTTTTATTTACATGGCGTTTGCTACAGCATGGCAATTTTTAGTCAGAAAGATACTAAAACCCAGACTGATTTCAGAAAATATAATTTTGAAAAGCCCAACAGGACTGTCCGGTATAAATTACCGGCCGACATTGAGCAAAAAATAATTTCGTTCATGAATAAAATCAACTTGAATTGCGGCTCATTGGACTTCATCTATACCATGGGAAAATATTATTTTTTAGAAGTAAATCCGGTTGGTCAATTTGGATGGGTATCCCAATCATGTTCATATAATTTAGAATCCAAAATAGCAGAATATTTATCTAACTAATTGCAAAATGACAAAACTACCATATATCTACCGGTATTTAACGAAGATTAAACTCAATATAGACAAGAAAAGACAAGAAGCTTTTACAATTGATGATTATAACAGCACTTATTGCGTACCCGAAGGTGGCGCTAACCGACCAATAAGTAAAATTATAGATTTAAAAAAATTAAATGAAGACATAAACCTTAAAGACAGATAATGGATTATATAATTTTAAAAGAAAAGTTTTTACAATTATATTCCTTGTGTCTTATGACAAAAGGGGTAAACAGATCCGTAATAGTTGATACCCAAAGAGAAGAATGGTATCATATTCCAAATTCTTTACATGATATTTTATTAAATTATAATAATCAAAAATTAGAAAAACTTTTTAATGATTTTAAAGACGACGGTGAGATTATCATCGAATACCTGGATTTTTTATATGAAAATGATTTAATATTTTTCTCCGAGTCAGCGGATAATTTTCCGCCGTTGGAGGATTTTATGGAAAGTCCTTCGATTATTGAAAGTGCAATTATAGATTTTGACAGCAGATCTCAGAATTTACAATTTATAGAAGAAATCTTTTCAGACTTAGAATTGCTTGGCTGTAAAAATTGTCAGTTCAGGTTTTTCCATTCTCCATCAAAATCGGAGATATTTAAAATTATTACCCTTCTCAGCAAATCAAGAATTACTTCTTTAGATTTCATTATAAAATATGACGAATCATATAGTATTGATTTTTTACTGGAACTAACAAAACAAAACTTAAGAATTAAAAGCATTTTTATTCATTCAACACCCTTTAATAAGATAGAGATTATCAATGCCAAATATTTTTCATATATGGGTAATGTTGTTTTTATAATGCAGGAAATTAAAGATGAAACACACTGCGGTAAGATCTCAACGGAATATTTTACTACAAATTTTAAAATGTTTAATGAGTCTATAAAATACAATTCATGTTTATATAAGAAAATTGGTATTGATACAAACGGCAATATTAAAAACTGCCCAACCCTTGCAACCTCTTTCGGCAACGTACAGCAAAACAGGCTATCTGAAATTGTCATCAAAGAGTCATTTACAAAAATATGGAATGTAAATAAAAATCAGATAAATGTTTGTAAAGACTGTGAATACAGAAATATTTGCAGTGACTGCAGAGGTTTTTTAGACGAAAACCGACTTTATAATGATAAGCCTCTGAAATGTACATATGATCCTTATAATAATGTATGGAGAGAGTAATGAATAAATTGGCGCTTAATTTTATTTTTAAAAATGAAGAACATGTTATAGAGAGAATGCTTGATAGTAATTTGCATTTGGCTGATCTTGTCGTTTGTGTTGATACTGGTTCTACGGACCATACGGTACAATTGATTGAAAACTGGGCAAAAAAAAATAAAATACAGGTATTTATCTTCTATAAAGCTTTTGATTGCTTTGACAGCTGCAGGAATTTTGCTTTACATAAATTAAGGGAAGTTATCCGAAGTCTAGGCTGGAGCAGTAAAGAAACTTACGGCTATTGGCTTGACTGTGATGAAGTTGCCACACATAAAAATTTTAAAAAGGAAGAGCTCAGTCATGATGCATACCTTTCCAAAGTTTATCTGAACGGTGATGTTTTCTCAAGATTAACGTTTCTAAAATTAGAAACTCCTTTTTTTTGGTACGGTCCGGTTCATGAATATTTAAAGTGTGAAAAAACCTTCACTTCAGAAATAAGCGAGAATTTTAAAATCCATGTCTATAATGACGGCAACTCCTGGCAAAGTAATTTGACAGAAAAATATTTAAGCCATGCAAACATTTTAGAGACCCATTTGCAGAAGGAGGATGTAAAAGATAGGCCGAGATGGCTTTTTTATCTGGCTCAGAGCTATTACAGCGCCGCTCTTTATGCGCATGATCAGGAAGAACGTATGGATAAATTAAATAATGCTTTACAGATTTATAAAGAAAGAATGGCCTATACAAATGAAGGGTATAGTGAGGAAGTATTTTATTCCCAATATATTATTGCCCACATTTCACATTTATTAAATAAAAACCCGGATATTGTGCTGGAAGAATATAAAAAAGCCTCATCTATTGATCCGCAAAGGGCGGAGCCTTTATATAAGATCATTTCTCATCATTTTGATAATGAAAATTTTGATCTTGCTTACCAATATTCTAAAAAATCCCTGAAATTATATCATTGTAAAAACCCTTTTCCATCAAAATTACTTTTTATTGAATCTGAATTATACAACTGGAAGCTGCTGTACATGCATGTAAGGATATGTATAAAAACCAATTTAATAGATCAGGCAAAAAAACAACTTGGAAAATTAAATAAATTAACACAAAAAAATCCGGAATTTTTTAACGGACATGATATTGATAATATAAAAGAGATCAACAGGTTTCTTGCCTATTTTTAATGATTATCTGAAGGTAGCAACATTCATTTACTCAAGTAATACAAAATTAAACCATCTCACATTATGCTAAAACACATTTTTCTTATTCTATTAATGAGCGGTTTTTTCTCTTCCGCACAAACACACCGTTTTATTTACGAGCTACAATTCAAGCTGGACTCTACTTCTGCAGATTATGTAAAAACAAATATGGTCTTAGATATCAATCCTACTGATGTCAAGTTTTATGAATATAAATTTCTCAGAATGGATTCAATAAATAAGGCGAACCATAATTACCGATACCGTACCTGGGGTTTCCAAAATATTATCACAAGAGACCGTAATTCTTTTAAAAATAAAAATTTTGAAAATATAGATGATCTTTTTGTGTACCAGACAGATGATTCTATGAAATGGAAATTAAGCAATGAAACAAAAATGGCTGATAAATACTTACTCCAGAAGGCAACCACAAATTTTGGAGGAAGATTGTGGACTGCTTGGTTTTGCAAAGATATTCCTTTCAATGAAGGTCCTTATAAGTTCCGTGGATTACCCGGGCTGATATTTGAAATTTATGATTCAAAAAAACAGTTCAGATATAATATGGTACAGTCGAAGATATTGGAACAAACTTATGACACAACAGGTTTTATAGAAAGCTATGGCGGTAGTAAACCTTTAGAAGTGAGCGATAAAATAATTCAGCAGAAAAAACTGGAACAATATAACGATCCTTTAAAAGATTTTATGACACAATTTGATAAAGATCCAAATGCACAGTATTTTTACAGAGGTACACAAATTACAAGCAAAGACCAGCTAAAGACATACGAAAAACAAATCCGCGAAACATTATTAAGAGAGAACAATCCTATTGAAATTAATAAAGCTATTCATTATTCCAAAAAATGATGATTTAAAGCTGGATCAACATATTTAAGATTGCAATTAATGATAAAGCGCTGTTTCAGATAAACTTTGGATTTTATTTGTTCATCGTCTTTCAGTACGGTCATGTTTTAAGACTTTTACATTTATTTCTGTCATTAATATTTCTTATAATGTTATGTAACAATTATATGGTAGGGCATTTTATATTCTAAAAAATATCAGAAAGCTGGTCACAATTAAACATAATTATTAATATATTACAGTATCAATGAGAAGTTTTTTTATCAAAAGTCTATTTATTATTACTATTATAATGTCTCAAACCATATATTCCCAAAACACTTCTGTATTGCATGATACAATAGTTAATAACAAAAATGTTAAAGTAATTGCGGATATCCCGATCACTACAAATGCGGCAGATAAAAATAAAAAATATCCGGTCTTTTTCATTTTAGACTCTCAGGAAAAGAATATTGTTGATATTGTAAAATCAAACATCAATTATTTGCAGAATTTTGGTAAAGAGATCCCGGAAGTACTATTTGTAAGAGTGGAGATCTATGAAAGAGCCGATTCCTATTTTGGAGCAGGAGCAAATGATTTGGCCAAAATACTGCAAAAAACAATTGTACATTTAAATAAATTCAATGCAGCAGATTATCACATAATACTTGGACATTCCAACTCAGCATCATTTGTTTTAAACATTTTAAACAATCCGAATTTCAGTAAGCTGTTTCAGGTTTATATTGCATTTTCTCCTTCTGAAACTATAAATGATATAAATATTCCGCAACAAGATGTAAGTTTATATTTATCGCATGGAGGTTTGGGGCAATATGAAAATTCTTTCAAAAGCGCAACTATAAAATATAAAGAAAAAATAAATGATCTCAAGAGCTCTACAATTAAAATGAAATATGATTATTTCCCTACTGCAAATCATAATACAATCATTCCGTTATCACTTTACAACTCAATAAATTTTGCCTTTGATCCGTGGCTGATAAGCAATCTGGAAAGTAATTTCATCTCAGATAATAAATATGACATATTAAAAAATCTGCAATTAAAATATCGCCTATTAGAAAAAATAACAGATTCAGTATATACCGTATCTCCTAATGAATATGTTTATATAGCGGACCTGTACTATAAAAGCGGTGATATTAAAAAAGCGCTCTTAATCACAGATGAAGCATTGTCAAAGTGCTTGCCTGAACATGAAGATTATTATAAAATTTATTTTAACAGAGCCTTGTATTTTTTTGAAGCGGGTGATTATAGAAAATCAAAGGAAAATATAATCCAGGCAAAAAAATTTATTACGTCAAAAACCGGAGAGTATAATTATGCATATCCCATGATATCGTACTATATAAAATTCATAGAAATTTTTACGACCAATAACGGCAAGAGCGAAATAGAGAAGAAAAGCCATGAATTACTTCAATTAATAAAAACAGAAAAGAAAATCAGCAATAACAATCTTCTGGTAAATTTCATTAATAAATATTTAAATAACTCAAAAAGCAGTTTATAAAGAATGCTAAATACTGCCTTTCCCTTCTACAGACAGCCGGATGCCAAAGACTGTGGCCCCACCTGCCTGCGGATCATAGCCAAATACTTTGGAAAAACTCTTTCTATAGCACAAATACGAAACCTTTCAGAAACAACTCGGGAAGGAAGCAGCCTCAAGGGTCTGGATGAAGCTGCAAAGAGTATTGGGTTCAGTACGATGGCGGTAAAAATCAACTGCAATATGCTTGTGGATGATCCTCCTCTACCCTGTATTCTTCACTGGAACAAAAATCACTTTGTAGTTTTATACAAAATTGAAAAAAAAAATGAAACTTATTATTTCCACATCTCTGATCCGGGATTTGGTATCATTCAATACCATCAGGAAGAATTTATTAAACAATGGATTGGTGAAAGTGCAAACGAAAATACAACCGAGGGAGTCGCTTTATTTTTAGAAACCACACCTGAATTTTCAGAAAGCCAGTTTGATAAAAAGGAAAACATGGCCAGCCTCCGATTTTTAGCCCATTACTTATACGAATACAAGTCGCTGGTAGGGCAATTAGCTATTGGGCTTCTCGCAGGAAGTTTACTTTCTCTTATTTTTCCGTTTCTTACCCAGAGTATCGTAGATGTAGGAATACAAAATCGGGATCTAAACTTCATATATGTTGTCCTGCTTGCCCAGATCATGCTCTTTTTAGGCAAAATGGGAATAGAGATTGTCCGAAGCTGGATACTGCTTCATCTTTCAACTAAAATCAATATTTCTATAATTTCCGACTTCTTTATTAAATTAATGAGACTACCCATCAGCTTCTTTGATACAAGAATGACGGGTGATATTATGCAGAGAATCGGTGACCATCATAGAATTGAACAGCTTTTAACCGTTTCTTCTCTTAACACTCTATTTTCGCTAATTAATCTTTTAATTTTCAGCATCGTTCTCCTTTATTACGATTACAGGATTTTTATAGTATATCTCATAGGAGCAATTTTGTATATTATCTGGATTACCTTTTTCCTTAATAAAAGAAAGATACTGGATTATAAAACGTTTTCCCAGAGTTCGCGCGAACAGAGCAAAGTAATTGAACTGATTAATGGAATGCAGGAAATAAAAATGCACAATGCCGAAGAGAAAAAGCGCTGGGATTGGGAGCGTTTGCAGGCACAACTTTTTGAACTAAGAATAGAATCGCTATCAGTAGAACAATGGCAATCTGTCGGAGGAAATTTCATTAATCAAATGAAAGATATTTTTGTGACTTTCTTATCTGCGAAATTGGTAATGGATGGAAGCCTTACGCTAGGAATGATGCTCTCGGTACAATATATTATCGGGCAGCTGAATAGCCCGCTATTACAACTCATTGATTTTATTAAACAAAGTCAGGATGCCAAAATTTCACTGGAACGATTGGGCGAAATCCATGAAAAAGAAGACGAAGAAGATATAAAACAACAATATACAACCGAGATTCCCAATATGGATATTGAAATTAAAGACATCTCTTTTCGATATACGGGCTCGAAGCAATATGTGTTTGAAAACTTAAACCTGGTGATTCCCTATCAAAAAACAACGGCAATTGTTGGAACCAGTGGAAGCGGCAAAACTACCCTTCTCAAACTTATCATGAAATTTTATGAACCAAACACCGGAGAAATTAAAATCAACGACACCAATCTTAAAAATATTTCACCAAGATTCTGGAGAGATCACTGCGGTGTGGTTATGCAGGATGGGTATGTATTTAATGATACGATTGCAGAAAACATTGCCGTGGGAGAAAATGAAATAGACCAACAGAAATTGCAAAAAGCGGTAGACATAGCCAATATAAAAGATTTTATTGAAGAATTACCCCTCAACTACAATACCCCGATAGGAAATGAAGGAATAGGAATAAGCGGCGGACAGCGACAAAGACTTTTCATTGCACGAGCCGTTTACAAATCTCCCGAATATATTTTCTTTGATGAAGCTACTTCCGCTTTAGATGCCAATAATGAAAAGATCATTATGCAAAATCTTGAGCAATTTTTTGAAGGAAAAACAGCAATCATAATTGCACACCGCCTTTCTACGGTAAAGAATGCTGATAAAATTATAGTTCTGGATAAAGGCAAAGTAGTAGAAGAAGGCAGCCATGCTGAATTAGTAGCTGTACGAGGTGAATATTTTAGACTTGTAAAAAATCAATTGGAACTTGGAAACTAGAAAAAAAATAATAAACAATTTAAGACTACGCTCAGAAAGTGTACAGAAAATACTTACTACACCTCCTCACTGGACGATCCGTTGGGGAAATACTGTTTTTCTCATTCTTTTATTGCTCGTTTTAATGACTTGTTACCTCATCAAATACCCGGAATCCGTAAAGGGCCCTATTAAAATTACCGTACAAGATCAGACTGAAATATTACACGCCAACAATGCAAAAACCGGAAAAGATTTAATCAAAAATAATCAGCAAATTTCCGTTTCATCAGAAAAAAGAGAAAATTTAATCGGCATAATTGCTGTTCCATCATCTGAAATTCATAAAATAAAACAAGGTCAAAAAGTTATCATCCGGTTAAAAAATAACCATTACAATAAATATGAAGTCACAGAAGGAACAGTCAACAAAATAATTTCAGATTCTAATAAAAATTATTATGCTGAGGTAGTTTTTTCTGAAAAATTGAATGGGTTAAACAACAAAAATTATAACCTAAAGAACGAATTACAGGGCGAGGCTGAAATTGTAATAAATAATTTAAGGCTGATCAATAAATTTTTCCATAAAATCAAATGATCAATAAAATTCTTGAAACCAAAGAAGTTCTGAACGCATAATAAAAATTTGTAACAAAAAAATGATCTTATACCAACTGATCACAGATTTAATCTATTATGCCGATTATTAAAAAATATTTAACAAAACATCTTTATTAAAATAAATTGAATAAAAATAATTAAATTTGCAAAAAATTTATTTCATTATATGCGAAAATTCTTGCAAATTCTACTACTAACGAATTTCTTCATTTTTTTTAATGCTCAAAACAAATCAACATTAAGTATAAATTCAAAATCCCTAAGCGTTCTTGCAGAAGAGTACAAAGAGATTTACACCACTGCCAAAGAAATCATGACAAATCTTCTGGCAGAAAATAAAACTGCTGAAACAAATCATGTTGATTTCTCAGTATCAGATATTTCTCTGAATAAAACTGAACCTGCAATTGATTCCAAAAATATAAAATTTAAAAATACGCCACATCTGAATTGGGTTTCGGATATGAGCTATAACTTCAGTCCGGGATTTGGTGATGATGATAATATTTTTTACCGCGCAAGAGTATCTTCGGGTCTGGACTGGCTTGCTTTAGGAGAAGGAAGCCTCAAAAACCAGAAAATGCAGAACGCTCTCAATGAGAAAATGAGGAATATGGATGTTTTAGAAAAACAGAAATATAAAAAAGAACTCAATCATAAAGAGAATCTGGACCAGGTAAGAGCTGCCTTCGATGCAAAAAAAATAAAACTTTTATCTGATTATGAAAAACTTCTGAAAATTCAAAACGATTTTACTGCTAAACAAAATAAAATCGGATTAAAAAATGATGCAGAAGCTGCACAGTCGAAATACAGGCTGGATAAAATTTCCATAGAAAGAAAATCACTTGAAAGCCTTTCAAAAACTTCTGATAATCAAAATTTTAACAACGAAATTATCAATTCAGAAATGCCGAATCTGATACCGGTTGAAAATATTAATTTCAGTGCTCTGGTAAAAGACAAGGAAGTCGCTCTAAAAATGGAGAAAGAAATCCTGGATATGAAACGCAAAAGAGACAAGCAGCCTGATCTCAGATTTAAATTGCGCTACAATTATTATTCTGCATTATCAAGAGACCGAAATTTTGCCAGTGTTGGTGCTACTATCAATCTGCCAGTAACCAGAAGTAAAAACGATCTTGAAAGTGAAAATGAGATGAAGCTGAAAGAAAATTCAATCCAGGATCTGCAGCTGCTGTACCGCAACAGGCTCAGTGAAATATACAGAGATTATTATCTTGCAAAATCTGAAATAGAAGTCCTGGAAAGCGAGGTACAATACCTTGAAGCAGAACTTAAAGTGAATTCCACCAACGAAAAAAGCAATACTTTCAGTCCTGCAGCATATCTTGCTACCGCAGAAAAACTATTAAATAATCAAATACAGATTTGTGATAAAAAATCAGACCTGTATGAAAAATACCTTGATTACAGAATGCTATCAGGAACAGATGATACAGCCGAAAACCTGCAGAAACTTACCAATAACGATAACGCGGGAAATGAAACCTATATCTGGAGCAGCTTTTTTACAAACTATTCCAATGCCTACATTATCAACCTGATGAATCACTGGCACATCAACAGGGTTTTCTTGTCGATCGGAAAAGTGACAGACCTTGTAAAAGTTTCAGATTTCATGGCGCTGGCTGCACAAAACAACATCCAGGTTTACCGCCTTATCGGTGAAAATTCTTATGCTAAAACAGATGATGGTTTTAATGATCTCCAGATCGCTTTGCAGGATGCGAAAAACATGGGATTTGCCGGGGTACATCTCGATATTGAACCTCACACTTTTGATGATTATAAAACCAATATAGACCTTTATGCACAAAGGCTTATCAACCTTTTTACCAGCTCAAAGACCTGGTGTACACAGCACAATATGGATTTGGGAGTAAGCGTTCCGATGCAGCTCCCGGCAGAAGTAGCCACCGCTTTGTATAACAACAGCATTATGACCTATATTATGGCTTATGACGTTCTCACTCTTGATAAAAAATTAAATAAAACTGCGGTAATAAGAAATATTCTGGGTCCTGACCTGTATGTCTGGGTATTCCGGATTAATGATTTCCAGGTATTCAGTGATCTTCTGGATGCAGAAGCGTATGTACAGGCAGCAGGCGTTACAAAAATAGGATATTACGATCTATCACAAATGAATAATTTTAAGCCATAATTAATGGAAATCAATTTTAATGACGATAAAATAACAGAAGAATCTTACGAAAAACCTGTAAAAAAAAGAAGATGGGACCGTTGGATTTACTTTGGCATTTTATTGTTAATCGTTTTTTCTGTACTCAAATGGATCATTTCTTCATGGATATTTGATTATGCAGACGGATTTCTCAAGCAGCAGCAATTTGATGTGAAATTTACCAGCGATATACGAATCCTTAACTATACGGTAAAGGAAGGCTCTGCGGTAAAAAAAGGGGATACCTTGTTCAGCTATGAATTTTATGATACCAATCTTCGTAAAAACAGCATTCAGGATTCCCTGAAAAATCTCGTAGCCAATACGTCTTTTGATAATAATATTGCATCAATCAACGCCCAGATCTCAAAAAAGAAAAGCCTTGCAGCCGACTTGAGAAAAAGAGTGGCTTTCTGGCAAAGCGAGAAAAAAAGAAAAGAAAAACTGGTATATATCAACCAGATTACGCCAAACGAACTTGCCAACGTAGACCGGTCTATTGACGATCTTACCTATGAGCTCGCTTCGGTAAATGCCGATATTGTAGCACTGAATGATGAAATTGCAAAGATGTTCCAGATTAATAACCAGAGAAACAATCTGGCAAGAGAAGAAAACAGAACGTCCACTATTAACAATTATTATATCTCACCGGTAAATGGTAATACCGACCGTTTCAGAATTTCAGACGGGCAGGTTGCCTATAAATCAGACATTATTACATCAATTGTCCACAAAAGACAGTTTGTACAGGCATATATTGATATAAGCGATCTGGATGAATTTAAAGAAGGCGACCGGGTAGCCATAAAACTGCCTTACGGATTTAACAAAACGCTTACGGGACAGGTAAAGAAAATTTACTCTATTTCAGAGATTAAAGACAATACTCTTCTTAATAAAACCTTGAATGACAATAAATACGGCGTTGTAATTGATATTGTACCGATAGACGGAAAATCCTGGGAAGAAGTAAAGGTCAGTAATATTCCGGTAAAAGTAAGAAAACTAAAATTTACATAATCTATGCCTGACAAAATACTGAACCTCGAAAATGGGATCAGCGCACAATTGCTGGATGACTGTATTGACAGAAATGAAATTCCAGATGCAGACAATGCAGACATCTGGATTATTAACAACGATAAAGCCCGGAATGTAAGGAAATTCCTGGTTTCACTGATCAGACATCCGGATCCGAAAGTTTTTCTAAAGCCTGTTTTCCTGCAGAAAGACTTAAAAAAAGTTTACAAAGAATATAAAAATTATAATCTTAAACAGCTTTGTGACGGTTATATCAAAGAACTGGATATACAAAACAAAATACCCTATATACGATTTATTTTAAATTTCGTTAAAAATCTTAATCCTTCAATTTCTTTTTCTGAAGATGATTTACTGAAAAGAACATTGATGTATTATTATTCAAGAAATAAAGACATTGAATTTTACGAAAGCTCAGGCTCCCTCAGCGGATATTCTTACCCAAGAATAGAAGCATATTATGATGGTACTACCGAATCCTATGCAAACGGCAGGGCTCTTCTGAACAGTGCTTACAAAAATGACTTTCTTCGAAGGAATTATGTTGATACTTCGCATATCTGTAAAAAATGCTATTCCGGCTTTCTGAATTATAGGGAGGAATGTCCTAAATGCAAGCAGCACAACCTTCAGGTAAGGGTGCTGATCCATCACTTCAGATGCGCTTATGTAGCAACAGAACAGAGCTTCTGGCAGGGAGAAAAAATGATATGCCCGAAATGCAGTATGGAACTTAAAAATCTCGGTGTTGATTATGATAAACCGGGAAAAGTATTCTACTGCCTGAACGACCTATGTAAACACGAATTTCAAAAACCTCTCATAGGCGTACATTGCATCAATTGCAAAACAGAACAGACCCCTTCTGAACTGAATCTGGAGAAGATCTACAATTACGAGCTTACTCAAAAAGCCATCAGCGAAATGCTCAATTAACGAATTATCAGTGGAAAGTTTCTGGGAAATTATTTTTTCTAATATAAGGTATTCAAACTGGTCTACTATCCTGAACTGGGGCTGGTATGTTTTCATCATAGATATTCCAAGGTTTCTTATCCTGGAGGTCATCGTGCTTTTTGTTACCTTCAGAAATCGTTTTTTAAGTAAAGACAGATGGGAACGAGCACATACAAGAATGATGAGGGAATATCCTTTGGTTACGGTTCTTGTTCCCGGCCATAATGAAGGAAGACATCTTCATAAAATGGTGGTTTCCATGCAGAAGCAGACGTATAAGAATATTGAAATTATCGTTGTTGATGATGGCTCTACGGATAATACCGGAATTATCGGAAGATCTTTTGAGAAAAAAGGGTTCATCACAAAATTCCTCCGGTCCGAAATTCGGGGCGGAAAAGCTTCGGCTGCCAATCTCGGACTGAAATATTCTAAAGGGAAGTTCATCGTACATATTGATGCAGACTCATCCCTTGACACCGATGCTATCGAAAAATCCCTCCTCCCCTTTTATGTTTACAAAAATGTTGGCGGTGTCGGTGGAAACCTCATGGTGAGAAACGATGAAGATTCCCTTACCTCTACCATGCAATATCTGGAATACCAGCAGTCGATCAGTATCTCAAGGATTGTTCTTTCCAGCTTAGGAATTTACAAGATTATTTCAGGAGCATTTGGTGTTTTCCCTAGAAAAGTACTGGAAAGAGTTGGTGGCTGGGATGTAGGTCCGGGTCTGGATGGTGATCTTACGGTGAAGATCAGGAAAATAGGCTATAATATTCATTTTGAGCAGAATGCAATATGCAATACCCATGTTCCGGTAGCATGGAGCAAACTTGCCAGACAGAGGTTGCGCTGGTCTCGCTCGCTGGTGCGGTTCAGGTTACGAAAACACTATGATATATGGATTCCTAACAAGAATTTCAGATGGTCTAACTTTTTCGCTTTTTTTGAAAATGTTTTTTTTGGATTAGTGCTGGATATCACCTGGATGATTTATATGCTAAGAATAATAATTGAAAATCCTGAATTCTTACTTTTTTGGCTGCCTCTTAAATATTTAGTATATTTGCTGCTCTATTTTATGCAGTTTATCGTTTGCCTGGTAATAGTGAAAAATAAAAAGAAATATTTATCAAAGATCATTTACGTTCCGCTTTATCCTTTATATATGGGATACTTCATGCGCATCGTAAGAACTATTGCCTATTTCGACGAACTCTTCTTCTACGATTCTTACAAAGATCCGTGGAATCCCCAGAAAACTTCAAAAAAAGCACGTGAATTCGGTGCGTAAATTACTTAACGATTCAAAAAAACCTTATAAAACAAAACAACTTCCCCTTACAATGACTAAAAAACTAAGCGTAGTAATAGGATTTTCCCTTCTTGTTGCTGCAACCGGATGTTCTTCGGAAGATAATCTTCTTCCCGAAAATAACGAAACTTCCAACTCAATTACCAATGGAGATATTACCCTTCGATATGGAGGAGGCGATCTTGCCAAAAGTATTGAACTAAAAAACTCAGCGGTTGATTTCATTAGATTCGACCAAAACGGACAGAAAAATTCTGTTTCCCACAAAACCGTAACCTATACCCCTAATCTTTCCGGTGCTATTGCTGCTGTAGGAAACAACTGGTATAACATTAACAACGGAGAAACCTATTATATTCCGGAAGGTACTACCTTTACAGGAGGATTCAATTTCAACTCTGCAGGAAAGATCATCGTTTTGGGTGAACTGGGCGGATCCAACTGGATCAACGTTCCGAACGGAGGTAAAGTAGAAGTAGGAAATAACGGTAAAATTTCAAGTTCCGTAAATTTCCACCTGAATTCCGGGGGTATGCTAAACAACTATGGATTTGTAACCTATACTACAGGATCTGTTGACGGAATCATCAACAATTACAACAATTTAAACTTCAATAATTCTGAAAGCCTTAACGGAAGTTCCACGGTAAATAACTACTGCAGAATGGTCTTTAATGCACAGAACAACTATCTGAACGCAAATCTTAACAATGAAGGTTATTTAACTTTTGAAAAAGGATTTCATATAAACGGTTCGGGGATACTGAATCTTAAGCCGCAGTCCTTTACGGAGGTTACCGGCGGAAGCGTTTCTGTGGACGGAAAAGTAAGCAATGCCGGAAACAGCTTTGCAAGAATGGATTTTTCAAATATGTCTTTCGGAAATCTTAACGCTTCTCCTGCTTTCACAGGACTTATTGATATGAACTTTGTGAATACTTCGTATTCTGTTCTTCAAAACAATAACAAAATCAACAACCAGGTTACTTTAAATTCAAACACGTATATTGCAGCAGGAGAATGTACACCTCAAAAAGGTATTGCACCTTGTTCAGACAGTCAGCTTCAGTTTACGGTAGTAGCCAATGTGGTAAGTCCTTCCATCAACAACACTACACTTAGTGCAACAGGCGTTACGGTAAACAACGGTTTTGCTTACCTATCTTATCATACCAATGATGCGCTTTCCGGAAGCAATACGCAGGGAGCTATCAGAATTCTTAATGTGACGGATTACAGCGCTCCGTCTCTTGTAAGCGAAGCATTATTCAACAACATCGAATTTAACAATGTTGATGTGGCGAACAATAAATTATACGCTGTAGGTGGAGATAAAAACGGTTCTAAACTGGTTACGGCGCCACTTTACAATAATGTGTTCAATACTCAGGATCTTTCTTCATTCGTGAATTATAAACTTCCGAGTTCTACCGCAAAAAATTCTTATTTCTACAATAATTATCTTTATGCTTCTACAGGGACAACCGGCGGAGGTTTCTTCAAGCTGGATCCTAACAACGGATATTCCGTGGCCGAACAGTTCAACTTTGCAGGAGAGAGAGCCAAGTATGTTGCGCACAACAATACATACCAGGTATTTTTAGCAACCCAGGCCAATGGTGCATCTTTAAGAATTGCCAATAATGACGGTTCAAATGTGAAGGTTTACAATTATGCCACACTTGCTCAATCTGTTACAGACGGTAAAAATGTTATTGTTCTTGATGATGAATATGTATATCTTGCTTTAAGCGATAAAGGGGTTGCTAAAATCAGACTAAACGACGGACAGCTGATGAGTACTTTTGTTCCGAGAAACTTTAAGGTTAATAATCAGAATGTCTTCAGCCAGACCGGACTTACCAATGCCGTTGCCGTAAGCAACTGCTACCTTTACCTGGCAAACGGTACAGACGGAGTCATTGTTTTGAATAAAACAAACTTTAAAGTAGTTGGTTATTATAAACTAAACGGTTCTGCCAATTACATTTATATCAATAACAACCTGGCATTTGTTGCCACAGGACAGTCTGGTCTTAATATTTTGAAAATAAATTAATTGCTACATTAATTAATATCCTGAATTAAAAGATTTAGGTTAAAACACAAAGGAGACTGTTTCAAAACAGTCTCCTTTATTATTGTCTACGGATTAAAAATTCTTGAAATGAGGGCCGTTAATGATCTGGATTCTTCCCTATTTTAAAACTGTTTGATATAAAAAAAGAACTCAAACCCGAAGTATTTCGTGGCATATCTGGAAAATCCCTGCTTTTCATAGAAAGGAATATTGACTAATGTAGAAGTTTCCAGGCACATGGCTTCTTTTGAAGCTTTATAATATTCAATCAGCTCCTGTAAAAACGAGGTTCCTATTCCGTTGCCCTGTAATTTCGGGATTACCCCCAAAAACCACAAATGAATATAATCTACATTTTGAGGAAGGGTTTGCTCAGTAATGTCCTCTTTCTTCAGAACTTTCTTAATTCTTGATAGTCCTACCACTTTAAAGATCAATTGAAGATCAAGCAAAACCGATTGTATGCCAGGCTTTTTTTTCTTTGGATCCAGTAAAATGGCACAGACCGTTCTATCATCATTCATCCAGACATCACCAAAGAGAAACCCTTTTGCAATTGAATATTCAAAAAGTCCGGGAAGTGATTTTTTGTTCTTTACAGCAAAATTTGCAGATTTGTTATCTTCAAAAGATGCGGTCAGCAGTGCTACCAGTTTAGGAATATCTTCCTTTTTTGCCCTTATCATTGTTTTAAAAAAAATAATTACACGCGTTATATATTAATCACCCATTCAATTATTTACATAAGTAAATAATTGAATATTTCACTTTTCACGCATCAAAATTATTTAAAAAAAAAGAGGTATCCCATTTTTATTCATTAAGGTTTATTAACAAAAACTCAACTTTACAAACATTTAAAATTAATAAAACCATCCGGCTGCTATTTCTTGCACAAGTGTATTTTGGGAATATACTTTATGGATACATTGTCAATCAGTATCAGCGAAAATATCCCAAATTTTTTATAAGAAAAAAAGCACTTCAAATCTGAGTGCTTTTATTCATAGTCCGAAGATAGATTCAGATTATTTATTTCTTAATAAACTTCTCCCGAATCGTTTTTCCGTTTTTACTTTTTGCATAAATGATATAACTTCCTGTACTGAGCGATGAAAGATCGACCAAATGTGTACCTTTTACTTCCAGTAATTTCTTACCGGAAAGATCAAATATTTCTATAATAAGAATTTCAGAATCTGAAATAACAGACAGTGTTGTATCTGCGGGATTAGGATAAATTTTTATTTGCTGAACGGCATTTGCTTCATCAATGCTTAAATTCCCATTCAGAAGACTTACTGTAGCAACGTTTGAAACCAAGCCATTGCTGTTCTCAACAGTATAGCTGAAACTGTCATTCATCCATGATGATCCGTTTGGTGTATAAGTTACCGCTCCGCTATTAACATTCACAGTACCATACACAGGAGAAGATACTATTTTTATTAAATTTGTTCCTGAGAGTCCCTGGTCATTCGCAAGTACATTAAGCGCAAAAGAACCGCTGCCACTTGGTGTGAAAGAATCCTGTACTGCGGTTGGAGGGACAATAGCGGGTTGTGTCACCTGCGTGCTTCCAAGTTTTACTATAAAGCCTTCTCTGTTGTTTCCGTAGGATTGGTAATCGAAAATATTTGCATCTTTAAGCCTTGTATCAAAAATTCCGCATACATAGACATTTCCGGCTTTGTCTACAGTAATATCGTTCCCAATATCTCCGCTTCCCGGCCCAATATAATCCTCAAGATCAATTTGGTTTCCGGAAGGATCAAGGGCCCATACAAAAACTTCTTCTCCATATCTGCCGCTGTAATCATTAACAATAATCCCTTCAAAATACCCTGTTGTCAATATATTGTTGTTTTGATCTATTGCGAGCCCATTGGCACCATCAGCAAACTGAACTCCCAGTTTAGTAGCCCATAAATAATTCAGGTTATTATCTACTTTAAGCACGAAAGCATCATTCAGCCCGTAAATACCATACGAGGTCATTGAATTATCGGCGGCACCAAAGTTAAAATCAGCAGTTCCATAAAACGTTCCTGTGATAATTACATTATTATTGCTGTCAACTTTTACTCGCTGTGTTCTTGCAAGATTACTTTGGGTAGGTGATGCTGGTGCTATGGTTACTCCTGCATTCACAAAATTCCCATCACTGTCAAGCTTCAACAGATAAGCCTGCCCGGAAAAGGTGCTGGTAAGCTCAAAAATTCCTGTTGGACTGGGATCAAAATCATTAGTTCCCAAATTATTTCCGGAAACAAAAACATTAAAATTAGAATCTACCGCAACAGAGGTTCCCACGTCAGAACCCATTCCTTGTGTGGCTTTACCCCAAATTATTTGTCCATCCTTATTCATTTTAATGATAAAAGTGCTATCAATATATTCGCTGGTCAGGTTATAAACACCAGAGGTAATATCAAAATCAGCAGTAGTGCTGAAACTTCCGGTTACATATACCCTGTCCTGACTGTCAACGCTAATACCGAAACCACGGTCGTATTCTGCACCACCAACATTTCCCGCCCATACAAAAATGCCGTTCCTGTCATATTTTGCAATAAAAATATCAGCATCGCCATTGGAGGTAAGGATTTTAGTTCCTGTAGGACTGGGATCAAAATCTGCACTTCCGCTAAAATGCCCCGTAACATAAATATTACCTGAAGAGTCTGTTGCAGAAGAATTGATATATGGGGCATCCTCTAAAGGTGTGTTGGATGAAAAAGACTTTACCCATTTTAATGATCCGTTCTGTGAATATTTTGCAATAAATGCATCTGTAGATCCCGTGCTTGAAAGGTTATTTACCACTGATGAAATATCAAAATCACTGGCCCCGGAAAATCTACCGTCTACAATTACATCACCATATAAATCTGTTGTCACGTGGCCTGCAGTATCAAACCCAGTTCCTCCTATCTTTCCGCCCCAACTGTAAGCAGGAAGATATGATAATTGAGAATATGCAATAATGGGTGCGAAAATACTGATAAAGAATAGAGTTTTGCGTTTCATTAAGTTTTATATTATGTTAAGTCCGCAAATATACCATAATTATCCCCGCACATATGAATTTAAATCCCTTAATTAAGAATTAAATCCATTTTCATTTTTATTCAACAAAATTGCTTTCATATTAATTTTCCTCTGCTTCAGAAACTGGAAAACAGAACCTGCAATAAAAAGAACAAAGAGAAAAAGAAGTGTCTGCCCGATTACCGGATCTTTAATGTCTTTAGCAAAAGGATGGCCAACCGGAACTCTTGTAAATGTCTCATTAACTGTGGGAACAAGAGAAAGAAAAAAGCTGAATGACAGCAAAAAGTTTTCAAAATACCTCGCTTTGCTGCTCCCTTTTCTTTTCGAATATAAAAAATAAGCAACAGCAATAAGAAGAATAATAAATAATGAAAAAACATGCCCCGCATTAAAACCGCCGTGTTTTGATATACCCAATGCCGTAACTGAAGTCACAAGTGTTGTATAAAAATATACTTTCCCAGAACCCGCAGCAAGATTGATTTTGCCATATTTCAAAAATCCTGTTACTGCTGCTACAATTGCCGAAATACCAATGATGGTATGAAAAATTCCTAAACCCGATAAATTCATTTTTGTTTTATTTAAAATTTGTTTTCAACTAAAAATTGTCAGGCTTGTAAGAGAAAATTTTTTCCCTGAAACTGACAAGGCAAAGTTGCAACAGATAGACAAAAATGTTTTTGCGATTTGGTTCAGATATTTGCGATTTTGGTTCAAAAATCAACTCCGAAAATATTCAGAAATACTTATTCATCTGCTTTCTTTGTGGCTGAGACGGTAATTTGAAGGACTGCTGTGGAATTTATCCTGAAAGCTCTTCGTAAATGTTGCAAGATCATTAAATCCGCAATCATATGCAATATCGGTAATCCTTTCATCGGAAATCAGGAGTAGATCTGCTGCTTTCTCAAGTTTTTTATTTCTTATATAATGGGCAGGTGTGTCGTTATAAAGTCTTGCGAATTCTCTTTTGAAGGAAGAAACACTGAGGTTGTTCTGTTCGGCCAGCTGCTCAATAGTTAACTGTGAAAACAAATTCGCTTCAATGATCTGCTTAAAAGAATAAGCCGCCGGAGAAAAAAGCCGGGACAGGATCAACTGAACAGATGCTGCACTTTCAGACTGAGCCAGCAGTAAAATGATTTCCTTTAGCTTAAGAATGAGGATATCTTCGTTGACGAGCGAAGGGTTTTCAAAATAGAAAAGCAGGCCTTCCACATATTTCTTAACCAGAAAATCGTTATTAATCTTCTGATTGGATTTATTTGAAACCATATTTTCCGGTTTTTGCATAAGCAACGGCAATTCCCGGTCATAAATCTTCTTTAAAATATCAGGATAAAAAGTAACGATAACAATATGACAGCTTTCCTCACGACTGGAATTCTGAATATGCTTTCCAGAACTTATACAATTCAGCAATAACGAATAATCCGTAGGAATATTAACCGATTTATCATCCGATCTGTATTGAAGTTCTCCCTTCATTACATAAATAAAACACGCTTGTTCTGCCACCGGAAAATCGTATCTGAACGGCCCTTTCAGTTCGATTTTCTGCATCAGGGTCTTTCCGAATAGTTCATATTTTCTGTAATCATTAATCATAATTATTATTCATTAAACTTTATTCAAATTTATAAAATATATAAAGTTTAGGATGATCTCACGACAGTTTTCTATAACAGCAGTTTTCGAATATTTCACTATCTTTCAGAAAGAAAATAGAGAAGGCTGCAGAAACACCAAAACAAACAAGTGATCATTAAACTGTTTTTGATGTTCGGTTGCTTGGTTTAAAAATTTACCTCATGAAAAAACGCCCCCACTTTAAAGCATTAATGACTTATAAAACAACAGAAGATGGTGGCATTGTCACTCCTGTTTCATCCGGTTTCCGGGCTTCATTGAAATTTGCTTTCGAAAGCAAGCTGTATATGGCAAGCCAGACTTTTTCTGAGACAGAACTTGTATTTCCCGGAGATATTATCAGTGCCGAAATTACGATGATAAATGATGACCTGCCAAACGATAAATTCTACGAAGGAATGGATTTTGAGTTTGAAGATCAGTCGGGAACCATTGGAAGCGGCGTCATTATTACTGTTTATCCGCTGTAAATATTATTTTTCACTTAAATTCAGGTGATAGATATAAAAAGGAGACCTTTTTGGTCTCCTTTATTAATGTGTTATAATTTTGATTACAATTTATTATTAAC
Organism: Chryseobacterium sp. PET-29; assembly: GCF_025736815.1. Taxonomy (NCBI): domain Bacteria; kingdom Pseudomonadati; phylum Bacteroidota; class Flavobacteriia; order Flavobacteriales; family Weeksellaceae; genus Chryseobacterium; species Chryseobacterium sp. PET-29. The sequence continues at coordinate 2,041,871 of NZ_CP107053.1, forward strand.
ATCCGTAAATGTTCCGGTAATGGTTGAAGTACCATTTTTGGTAACTGTCCCGTGAATGGTAATGGATGAATTGGTTCCGATAAATTCAATTTTTGATCCCTGATTAATGGTAAGGTTTCCGAAAATCGTTACATTTCCTTCAATTTTCCAGTTGGCGTTGCTGTTAAGGATCATATGCCCATAAGTTGTAAGGTTACCTTTCAGGTTAAGGAGCGCACCACTGTTGATATTAAGTGAGTTCCATGGGTTGCTTTGTGTACCCTGATAAAACTGCCCGTACATATTGAATGTTGAATTGCTGTTCAGGTTAACTCCCTGAGAAGCTGTTAATGCCCCGCACCAAGTAAGAGTCTGGTTTACATTGATTCCCTGAAGGCTCTTTGTTCCGGAGTATTCTAATGTTTGTCCGGAGTTCACATTCAGCCAATCACTTCCGTTGTAAACTGCATAACCAGAACAGTTGGGAGCACCACTTTCAGGAGCTACGGTTTTAATAATTTTTAATCCTCCGGTTCCTGTTGCAACGAAGATATACTCCCCTTTACTCATTACGAAATTAGAAGAACCTGTTAAATCAAGCGAACCCATAAGTTTAAGCTGATTATTATCCGTAGTATAAACATAAAGACCGGCCCCTCCATTGGCTACAAATATCCTTCCTGAATTTACAGATACTGCATTGCTTACAATATCCGAAGCATTAACACCCGGAACCTGTGTAGGTAAAGAAAGCGTTTGAAGTTTTGTTCCTGAAGTTAAGTTATAAACCCCAACTCCATTATATCCTTCCGAAACCAATAATTTCCCGTCGATAAAATCAATTGTTCTTTTAGCTTCTGCCACATCTGTGGAAGTTGAGAAAGAAGTGATTAAATTAAGACCATTTGCATCATAAATTTTTACACCTTCCGTTCCGCTCAATACAACAATTTTATTGTTATTATATCCCAATGCTCTGAGATCACTAAGAGGGATCGATATTTCAATTTGCTGACTGCTTTTATTAAGCTGTGCCAAAACACCCGTCGCTCCTGAAACAGCATAGTATTTTGAGCTGCTGGAAGTAACATCCGTTCCTACCTTACCATTAAGTACAGTCTGCTGAAGTGTGTTGGTAAGCATACCACCGTTAAGCGTCATACTTCCTACAAAAGCAGGTGATGATGCTCCCGAAGCATAAATATCTTTAGCACCTGCAATATATAATTTACCGTTATCGTATCGTACAGAGCTTACATCTGTATCCGGGAGGATTGCCTGCATGACAAGCTGCGGAGCATTCGGATTTGTGATATTTAAAACCTCGATGGCTCCAAGATAGGTCTCGCCTTCCGTATTATAGGAAACATAAGCATAATTTCCTTCCACTGAAACATGAGTTGCTCTTAATGTTTTTCCGTTATAAACCGGCGGTGCTACTTCAGCTACCAATACGAGGGGAAAATTACCTGCCTGAACTGTTTTACCACCGGAACTTGGTTTCATATCCAGCACACCGGCATTTCCGAAGTCGATTCTTTTGCTTAATGTACCGGCATCAGAACTTAAAATAGGACCCGTTTCCTGCTGATCCTGAATTTCGTCGCCATCATTCCGGCAAGATAGAACTGTTAGAAAAGTAAGTACAGCGATGTACGGTAAAATTTTTCTCATAAAAATATTTTATTTATAATATTGACAAAAGTGACTATTTTTTTATAGCACAATTTAATTTGTATAGTTGTTTGTTGCTCTCTTTAAACATTACAAATCTACTGCGACAAGTAAGACCATTTTGTAGTCTAAACAGTACATTGATGTAGTAAAATAACTACAAAAATAGTATATGCTATAAATTTTTTATTATTAAATTAAAATCTAAATAACATTGCTGATAACTCATCAAAGTATTCTATTTAATCTCAGAAACTTATATGAAATTTATTATACCTGAAATATTTTTTTCTACCCTATCTAAAAGATTGGCAGGTTCCTTATTTTCGAAAAAAAATTCTATATGAAAATGATAGAGTTTGGCCATATTACGAATAAGCTCAAACTTTTGCTCACGAGTAAGCTTAGCCGAAACTATTCTTGTAAATTCGGAAAAGGACACTCACGCAAATTATAAATTACGCAACAATAACAAATGATTTACATAAAAACATTGCACTGTTTAAGGCACTACGGCTATAAAAAGATAAATTAAAAAAATCCCTACCAATACAATCCCCTGCATAATATTAGTCTTACCGGTAGCCAGTGATACAGTGATAATAAACAAAGAAAGCCCGAGAAGGACTGTTGATTTGATATCAATACCCAGCGTCATTCTTATACCGGTAATAACAGATATAATTGCAATAGCCGGAATACTTAGCCCGATACTTGCCAGTGCAGAGCCAAATGCAAGATTCAAAGAAGTCTGGATCTGATCATTTTTTGCAGCCCTGAACGCCGACAGCGCTTCGGGCAAAAGCACGATCCCGGCAATGATAATCCCAACTGCAGATCTGGGTGCACCAACAGCAATCACCAGAAATTCAACATCTTTAGAAAGCAGCTTTGCCATCAATACTACTATCCCAAGACAAAGCATTAGAAAAAAACTGCTGATGTAGATCGTCTTATAAGAACTTTTTTTATAATTATTTTTTTTACCATGATCTTCCAAAAGTTTGTTCTGTGGTGAAATAAAGAAGCTCCGGTGCCTTATTGTCTGAACCATTGTAAAGCCAATGTAAAGTGACAGGCAGATCAGCGCAATGAAAAGCAGCTGAAAAGATGTATATTCTCCGCCGCTGTGGCTCACCGTATAATTCGGGAGTATAAGCAGAAATACCACTACTGCTGTAAGAGTAATAAGAGCTGTGCTTACACCTTTCAGGGTAAAAGACTGCTCCCGGTATCTCAATGAACCTATGACAATACAGATCCCGATAATTCCGGTAAGAATAATCATTACGGCCGCAAAAACAGTATCTCTTGCCAGGGTAATTGTTTCCAGCCCTTTAGCGCCCAGCATAATGGAAATGATAAGTCCCACTTCTATCACCGTAATGGCAAACGCCAAAAGCAATGTGCCGAAAGGTTCACCAATGCGGTGTGCAATAACTTCCGAGTGATAAACTGCCGCCAAAACGCTTCCCAACAGTAAAAAAGTTAAAAGGATCGAATAATAGCCTGAAGAAAAAAAAGCACTTGCAAAATATAAGAGCCATGATAAAAGCGGAACAATGATTGTCCATGTCCGTAAGTATTTGTTTTTATACATAAAGATTTTATGATATTCTATAAAAAATGTACTTCTTATAAAAGTTAATGATGTTTATTCAAATGAAATTTTCTATTTGAACTGATAAAGAAATACCACATCGCCTGTATACGCAGGTTTAAGCTCGTTTTTAATAAGAAGCTTCGCCCCGACAATAACTTTAACAGTTCCTTTAAGGTTATTGACAGACCGGATAGTAGCCTGAAGAGAAACTTCACAATCAACTTTTACAGGAATCCCGAATCTGAAATTTTCTATTCCGTAATTGATTTCAAGATTGACATTACGTACCTCTGCGATCTGTTTCCAAAGATAAGGTATCAGTGAAAGAGTAAGGTAACCGTGCGCAATTGTCGACTGATATGGTCCTTCGTGCTCCGCTTTTTCACAATCTACGTGAATCCACTGATGATCCAGTGTCGCATCTGCAAACCGGTTGATCTGATCCTGATCTATGATATGCCAGGAAGAACTGCCTACCATTGTACCTTCCAGCAATTTATATTCTTCGTAATTGTTGATGATAACCATTGTTATATTATTTTAATTGTTAAGTGAATAAAATAAGTATTATTTCCGTCTGTATAATACTTAAACCGTTAAAAGCCTCCTGCATAGAGCGAGAGGCTGATGATATAACGAAAATAAAAGTAATATATCGATTAAATTATGCGAGTTTTACGTTAACCGCATTTAAGCCTCTGTCACCTTTCTGTACATCAAAAACAACCTGATCGTTTTCACGGATAGATCTTGTGTTCAGTCCCGAAGAATGTACGAATATATCTGTCCCACCTTCTGAAGGGGAAATAAAACCGAAGCCTTTTGCTTCATTGAAAAATTTTACGGTGCCTTTTTGCATTGTAATTATTATTAAAAATTAATAGTATATTGGTCTGTATATTTTACAGAACTCATTTTTGAAATTGTCTAACCGGCATGGTAAAAGCCAATCAGTTTTTGGATATTTTTTAAATCTACCTGTTCTTCTGCATTGCAGAGAGCAATTGCTGTTCCTTCGGCCCCTGCCCTTCCCGTTCTGCCATTTCGGTGAATATAGGTTTTCGGAACATCCGGAGGTTCATCATTTACAGCAGCCACGCTATTTGCCGACACAGGGTGTACTGTTACCTCAACAGGATTCTGCAGCATGGTTTTTGCAAATTTCCGAATGTCAACAGGCATTGTAGCAGAAAAAAACAGGGTTTGTCTTTTCTGTGGAATCATCCTCAGTATTTTGTTTACATCATTGATAAAACCCATATCCAGCATACGGTCTGCTTCGTCCAGAACGAGAACTTCTATTTTGGAAAGGTCAATATGCCTTTGCCCTGCAAGATCAAGAAGTCTTCCCGGCGTCGCTACAAGAATATCCACTCTCTTCCTTAAAGCAGCAAGCTGGCTGCCGGTAGAAACTCCTCCATAAACAGACAGCTGGGAAAGAGGAAGATACTTACTGTAGATTCCTAAGTTTTCTTCAATCTGTATGGCCAGTTCTCTTGTGGGGGTAAGTATTAAAGTTCTTATTTCATTGTGATCGGGAGTATACTTTTTCAGCAGTTGCAGGATAGGCATTGCAAATGCAGCAGTTTTTCCGGTACCGGTCTGCCCATATCCGATGATATCCTTTCCGGCCAGAATATGAGGAATTACAGAATATTGTATCTCTGTAGGTTTGGAATATCCGGCTTCTGTTACGGCACGGATGATGGGATTAATTAAATGTAAGCTTTTAAAACTGATCATAACTGTTCGGGAGTTTCCGGTATCTTGTGAGCAAATCCATTCTCGGATCTGAATAGGCAATATTGTAAGGATAAATAAATCAAGTGATACTCTTTCCATTTATCAGCTTCTTGCTTAGCTTCCATGTTATTTCAAAATATCGGACAGCCTGCAATAACATAGCATTTCTTATAATTTTCGGAATTAAAGTTCCGGTTGTTAATTCGAAATCGGATTAATAATTGGGCAGCTGTAGAAGCAAGACTGAGAGATCTAAATATGATTTAAACGATGCCAGTTTTAGCGAAGGCAGGAACCTGTCTTATGAACACATTGCAAATGTACGGTAAAACAAAGTATAAAATAGCAAATATAATTAATTGATTATCAAAATTTTATTCGTAGCTTGCACCTCAAACAAATTGTTTGCAAAAATGCGGATGATTTAAATTCCGCACCGATGCAAACCTACATGAACCTCCCGCAAGCCCAATCCGAAATCCAGGATCAGCATTCACCCCGACAAGTCAGAATTGCCTATTTTATTATGGTACATCATAAAGCGGATGTTTTCAGGGCCATGTTTGAAAAGATCTATACCCGGGATCAGTTTTACCTTATCCATATCGACAGAAAGGCCAAAGCGGAGCTAACAGAAGAAATTCAAGTGTATCTGATGCAATATCCGAATGCATTTGTTTTGGAAAGTATGAATATCATGCCGGAAGGTTTCAGCATGATCCAGGCAGAGCTTAACGCAATGGAATATCTGCTGAATGTAAGTAAGGAATGGGATTACTTTATCAATTTAAGCGGTGAAGACCATCCCCTGAAGTCCCAAAACATCATCCGCCAGTTTCTTACAGCCCATAACGGCAGAAATTACCTTTTTTACTACGACCAGAAATTTTACAGACCTGATACACTCCGAAGAATCCAGAATCATTTTACGGAATTAAGCCATAAAATTTCTTCGTTAATTTATAAAAGAGAATTTATGGATGGAGTGATCCCCTATATCGGAGGCAAATGGTTTATATTTACCAGAGAAACCTGTACTTTTCTTGTTAATAACAAACGGGTGATGGACTTTGAGGATTATTACCTCCATACCCTTTTACCTGCAGAATCATTTTTCCAGACGGTTCTCATGAATACGGTTTTCAAGGATATTATTGTAAATGATGATAAAAGAGTCTCTATCGAAAAAAACTTTTTCAATAAAAATCAATATCAGATCCACCTTATTGAATCACTTAAAAACAGCAACCAGCTTTTTATCAGAAAAGTGAATGATAAAACCCATGAAGGCATTCTTCAATATATCAACGAAAGTTTTCATGTTCCTCTTAAGGAAATCGACGAGGTACAAAGAGAACTCAAAAGAGAAGACCGCAACAATAACTGGTCTTAGCAAATATCTGAAAAGAGCAATGTGATATTAAAAAACATATATTTTATTAGGATAATTAATCACTTAATCGTAATATTGCAATATATAATTATTCATGGGCGCGACTAAAACAGATCATTTTACAGATCAACAGAATAAAATAGCAATCATTGCCAAAGCACTGGGGCATCCCGCAAGAGTTGCCATTATTGAGTATCTGCTGAAGGTAGACACTTGTATCTGCGGCGACATTGTCAATGAATTACCTTTGGCACAAGCTACCGTTTCTCAGCATTTGAAAGAACTGAAAAATGCAGGACTTATCAAAGGAAACATCGAAGGAACAGCTATCTGTTATTGCATTGATGAAAATACCTTTAGCATACTGAAAGATTATTTTTCAAAAATAATTGTTACGGTTGCCAACCAAAAGTGCTGTTAAGTATTTTTTTACTTTTAATCATCGCAATATTGCATTTAACCAATAAACATAACATTATGAAATTATCAGAAATCAAAACAATTTTACCTACATTAGAAAATGTTGAATTTCAGCTGGAAGACGGAACCTTTGTTCCGGAACATTTCCACGTAACAGAAGTTGGAACAGTTATAAAACACTTTATTGACTGCGGAGGAACAATTCGTAAAGAAAAAACAGTAAGTTTCCAATTGTGGAATGCGAACGATTTTGAGCACAGGCTGAAACCCTCAAAACTTCTGAATATCATTAAGCTCTCCGAAGATAAGCTTGGTCTTGAAGACGGCGAAATTGAAGTAGAATACCAGAATACTACTATCGGAAAATATAATCTTGAGTTTAACGGTCAGAATTTTGTTCTTACCAATACTACCACTGCCTGTTTAGCACAAGATGCCTGTGGAATTCCTGAAGAAAAACAAAAAATCAAATTATCTGAACTTTCTTCTGATTCATCTTCCTGCTGTACGCCAAACTCAGGGTGTTGTTAAATAATATCCTAAATAAATAATCAATGTATCCTAAACTATCAGAAACGCTTGGCCTGATGAAGCACCAGGAAATCAGTCAGGAAAGAAAAAATACACTTGCCCCGTTAATTGATTTCATCCAGAAAAAGATGGATAAAAAAACAGAAATCCGAATTAATTTTATCTGTACGCATAATTCAAGGAGAAGCCATTTAGCACAGATCTGGGCACAGACAGCAGCGGCTTACTATAATATTCCGGGACTGAGCAGTTATTCCGGCGGAACAGAAGAAACGGCATTGTTTCCTAAAGTAGCAGAAACACTTATCGGGCAAGGCTTTTTCATTACAAAAATTTCGGATTCCGAAAATCCGGTGTATGCTGTTAAATACTGTGAAAACAGTCATCCGATTATCGGTTTTTCTAAAAAATATGACAGTTCTTTTAATCCGCTCCGGGAATTTGCGGCGGTTATGACGTGTTCTCAGGCCGATGGCGGCTGCCCTTTTATTGCCGGTGCCGAGCAGCGTATTCCCATTACATTTGATGATCCTAAAGTTTCCGATGGCACACCGGAACAGACAAGAATTTACCATGAAAGAAGCCTGGAAATCGGCGCTGAAATGCTTTATGTTTTTTCACAGATAAAAAAATAAAATGGAAGTTATATCAATCAACAAAAATCATTATCCGGATATCGCTGAAATATACAGGCAAGGTATCGATACAGGCATGGCAACATTTGAAACTTCCGTTCCTTCCTGGGAAAGCTGGAATGAAAATAAATTGGAACACAGCAGATTGATAGCCTTAGAAAATAACGAAGCGTTGGGATGGGTAGCTTTGTCTAAAGTAAGCAGCCGTTGCGTTTATGAAGGTGTTGCTGAAGTAAGTATTTATGTATCCAAAAATCACAGAGGAAAAGGTGTGGGAAAAATACTAATGGAAAATCTCATTAATGAAAGTGAAACCCACGGAATCTGGACTTTGCAGTCGGGAATGTTTCCCGAAAACGAAGCAACCATAGCTTTGCATAAGCTTTTTGGATTCAGAATCATAGGCTATCGCGAAAAAATAGGCAGACTGGGAGGAATTTGGAGAGATAGCGTACTGATGGAAAGAAGGAGTAAAATAGTAGGAACAGATTAAAAGATATGCAAACAAAATTAAAATTTCCCGATAACTTCCTTACTCTTTGGATATTCCTGGCCATGTTTTTGGGAGTAAGCTTAGGATATTTCTTTCCCGGAATTGCCGAAATGGCCGATAGAATGTCCGCAGGAACCACAAATATCCCATTAGCAATCGGGCTAATCGTCATGATGTATCCTCCGCTGGCAAAAGTTGACTACACATTATTACCTAAAATCTTTCACGATAAAAAAGCAATCGGAATCTCTTTAATTTTAAACTGGATAATCGGGCCTGTTCTAATGTTTATACTGGCTGTCGTTTTTTTAAGAAACGAACCGGACTATATGATCGGGCTTATTCTTATTGGTTTGGCAAGATGTATCGCTATGGTTCTTGTATGGAACGACCTGGCAAAAGGGAATCGTGAATATGGCGCATTGCTGGTAGCGCTGAACAGTATTTTTCAAGTATTGAGTTACAGCTTTATGGTATGGCTTTTCATTAATGTTTTACCTGAAAAATTAGGGCTTGCACATTTCAATGTCACCGTATCAGTGAAAGATGTTACTAAAAGTGTTTTGATCTATCTGGGAATTCCTTTCCTGGCCGGTTTATTAAGCCGTTATTTTTTAATCAGATTGAAAGGAACAGAATGGTACAACAGGAAATTTATTCCTGCCGTTTCTCCTCTTACATTATATGCATTGTTATTAACAATTGTATTGATGTTCAGCCTTAAAGGCGACACCATTGTCAAGTTGCCTTTAGACGTTGTAAAAGTGGCCATTCCTCTTATCATTTACTTTATGCTGATGTTTTTTGTAAGCTTCTTTATCAACAAATCACTGAATATCCCTTATGATAAAAATGCATCCGTATCATTTACCGCAACAGGAAACAATTTTGAGCTGGCCATCGCTGTATCCATTGCTGTTTTCGGAATCAGTTCCCAACAGGCTTTTGTAGGCGTCATCGGCCCTTTGGTGGAAGTTCCGGTTCTTATTCTGCTTGTAAAAATAAGCTTGTGGCTTAAAAAACGATATTATAGCTAGAATAGACCGAAATTGTACCTTAATTTTTTAAATATAATATTCAGTCACTTTAAAGCCTTCCACATACATTCATCATTTTAATCAATAAGCCTTAACATCAATTGCTAAGGTTTTTATTTTAGATGAATCCACATCTTCATTCCAGATTTCTAAATCTTAATTTCAAATATTTTAATACTCTTTTACATACACGGCAACTTTAACATTAGCTGTGAAAGCAATTATGCCAGATAAACAGATTATTTGGCGGGTATGTCAGCCCTGATCGGAGTAATTTTACACTAGTAAACATTCCAAAAACTATCAAAATGAGCACTAAGAATGAACAGGAAGCCCTGCAATCCATAGTACAGAAAGCATGGAAGGACCCGGTATTTAAACAAAATCTGATTGCCAATCCGAAACAGACTATTGAAAGTTTTTTAGGACGTTCCATGAACATTCCTGAAGGCAAAAACATTGCTGTTGTAGATCAATCCAACCCGGCAACAATTTTTATCAATATTCCGGCAGAGCCTGATATGGATGATATGGAACTGAACGAAGATCAGCTGGATATCGTAGCCGGAGGTTCGGGACAGGCTGATCCGCCACCGGTAATTCTTATTATCAGTAATTCGAATGGCGATTTATTTGGTGGGAATTAATCTTAAATTTCATTTACTAAAGAACAATTCAACGTATATATTCAGCCTCTGAATGTATACGTTTTTGCTTACAATTTAAAGTACAAAAGAATTATGAAAAGGTTTCAGATACTTTCAACACTCCTCTTTTTTCTGGTCTTAGGAACTCAGAAACTGGGATTTTTCGGTCAGGTAAGTGCTGATCCGGTAAAAAATACGATTCCGAAAACCGGCCAAAACGGGGACGATTTTTATCAGAAAGGAGAAGCGCTTCAGAATGCAGGAAACTATGCCGAAGCACTGCATTTTTTTGAAAACAGCCTTGATATTTATAAAGAAAAAGGAAACACCAAAGGAGCCGGAAATGCTTTAAATAAAATAGGAACCATGTATTATTACCAGGGAAAATACCTTGAAGCCATGAATTACTTCAACCGGTGTGCTGAGGTTTATCAGAAAATCAATAATATCAAAGGGGTTTCTTCTGCGATGAATAATATCGGGGCTATTCATTATTATTTAGGAAACCATCTGAAAGCACTGGAATATTACAAAAAAGCCGTCGGAATTCAGGAAAAACTGGGCGATCAGAAAATCATTGCAGCCACCACCCAGAACATTGGCGGAATTTATTTGAATATTAAAGATTTCGGCAATGCCATGAAATATTATAAAAGGGCAAATGCGATTTATCAAAAGCTGAATGATCAGAAATCTTTAGCGCAAAATCTCAACGGAATCGGAGAAGTATATATGAAACAGCATGATTTCAAAAATGCCCGTGAAAATTTTATCAAATCCTTACAGATTGCAGAAGCTTTAAATGATAAGCAGAAAATAACGGAAGTTTTATTTAATCTCGGGGAACTGTTCAGAATGCAGAATGATGTGGAGCAGGCAAGAAATTATTATAATCAGTCGCTGAAAACTGCAGTAAAAATCAGTAATCTTCAATATACAAGTGTCTCGCAGATTGCCCTCGGAAATATTCTTCTGCAGAAAGGAAAAGCCGAAGAAGCAAGAATAAAATGTGAAACCGCTCTTTCCATGGCTGAAAAACTGGGTGCCGTGAGTGTAAAAAAGGATGCCTGCGATTGTCTGTATAAAACATATAAACTTTTAGGAAACAATAAAAAAGCGCTGGATTATTACGAAAAGAACCAGGCGTTCAAAGACAGCCTGCAGTCTGAACAAACTTCTAATAAAATTTTAGGAATGGAATTTCAGCAGAAACAGTTGCTAGACAGTCTTTCTTTTGTTAAAAAAGAACATCTGATCCAAACCAGACATAAGGAGGAAGTGGAAAAAAAGGAAAGACAGAAAAATTACATCATGCTTACGCTTTTCTTTATCCTGATTATTGCAGCCGGATTATGGAACCGGCTGGCTTTCATGAAAAAGTCCAGGGAGGCTATCCGTGTGGAGAAAGACAACTCCGAAAGATTATTATTAAACATTCTTCCGCAGGAAATTGCCGACGAGCTGAAAGAAAAAGGCTATGTGGATGCCCGGAATTTCAGTATGGTTTCCATTCTTTTCACCGATTTTAAATCATTCACGGAAACTTCTGAAAAACTCTCGCCTCAGGAATTGGTTGAAGAGATCAATATCTGTTTTAAAGCTTTTGACAGTATTTCTGAAAAGTATAAAATCGAAAAAATAAAAACCATCGGTGATTCTTATATGGCAGCCGGAGGTATTCCCCAGCCTCATAAGGATTCTTTACGGAATATTGTCTGCGCAGGTATTGAAATGCAGGAATTCATGCTGAAAAGAAAACTGGAAAATTCAACGGGCAAGCCGGTATTCGAAATGCGCCTGGGAATTCATGTCGGGCCGATAGTTGCCGGAATTGTCGGAGTAAAAAAATTCCAGTACGACGTTTGGGGCGACACCGTGAATACAGCAAGTCGCATGGAGAGCAACGGGATGACCGGAAAAGTAAACATCAGCGAATATTTATATGAACAAATTAAAGATGAAAAAGACTTTTCTTTTCACTACAGAGGAAATATCCAGGTAAAGGGAAAAGGAGAAATCAAAATGTATTTCGTGGAAAGAAACCAGGAAACATCGGTATCATACGCTGCTGTAGCCTTCATCGGACAATAAAACAACAAAAATAAATTGACAATCCTGTCGGCGATTTTGGCAAATTTATCATTCTTAAACAGTGTAGCTTTACAATATCAGAACAACGAAATAATGGAAGTAAAAACTGCACAACAAGTATTGCAATTAGTGATCTCTAAAGCCTGGGAAGACCTGAGCTTCAGAAAAGAATTAATTGAGAATCCGGTAACAGCCATTGAAAACCTTACCGGCGCGAAGATCACCTTACCGGAAGGAAAAGAGCTTATCATAGCAGACCAGTCTGACAATTCTAAAATTTTCGTGAACATACCCTCCGAGCCGGATTTGGAAAACATGGAGCTTTCCGAAGGCCAGTTGGAAGCTATTGCAGGAGGACAAAACGTAATGGGGAGTATTGTAGACGCGCTATTTCCGAAATTACACGATTTTATAAAATTATAATAACACAAAGGAACTCATATTATGGAAATCACTCAAGAACAAAAAATGTACGCAGAGATCGTACAGAAAGCATGGGATGATGCCGGGTTTAAAAAAGAACTTTTGGAGAATCCCGTAGAAGCCATTGAAAAACTTACAGGTACGAAACTGAATCTGCCTGATGGAAAAAGAATCATAGTACGTGACCAGACGGACAACTCGTCCGTATACATCAACATTCCGGCAAAACCCAATACTGACGATATCGAGCTTAATGAGAACCAGCTGGATATGGTGGCCGGAGGCAGGGAAACAGGAATTATAAAAGATGTTGTGGATTTCTTATCCTCGCTAAGCCTTTATTCACCCAAATAAAAATCAAACAAATACAAAATTAATACGTATGGAATTTACTCAAGAACAAAAAATGTATGCAGAAATCGTACAGAAAGCATGGGAAGATGCAGCGTTCAAAAAAGAACTGGTAAACGATCCCGTAGCTGCCATCGAAAAATTAACAGGTAAAAAAATGAACCTGCCGGAAGGAAAAACACTGGTAGTAAGAGATCAGTCTGATGAATCGGTTGTTTACATTAATATTCCTGCACCTGCTAAAAATTCTGTAGACGCAGAACTCAACGAAGAGCAGCTGGAAGCCGTTTCAGGTGGAATTGCTGCCGGAGGACGCATACCGGACTTTCCTTTTCCCGGAGGAACCACAGGACCCTACAATCCTTTTCCGCCAATTTTCAGCGAATAACTAATACTAACTTAAAATATTAAAAACATGGAATTCACTCAAGAACAAAAAACGTACGCAGAAATCGTACAGAAAGCATGGGAAGATGCAGAGTTCAAAAAAGAACTGGTAAACGATCCTGTAGCTGCCATCGAAAAATTAACGGGTAAAAAACTGAATTTACCGGAAGGAAAAAAATTAATCGTAAGAGATCAGTCTGATGAATCTGCGGTTTACATCAACATTCCGGCCGCTCCGAAAAACACGGCTGATGCAGAACTAAGCGAAGAGCAGCTGGAAGCAGTTTCCGGAGGAGCTGCAATCTGGCCGCCAAGAGACACTACGTTTCCTTTCCCTGGCGGAACAACAGGACCTTTCATTCCTACTATCCCAATTTTAACAACAATTTAATTTAAAACTAACAACAAAATATTACAAACATGGAATTAACACTAGAACAAAAACTGAACGCTCAAGTAGTACAAAAAGCATGGGAAGATGCTGAATTCAAAAACGAATTAATTGCAAATCCTGTACAGGCAATGGAAAAACTTACAGGTCATAAAATCAACCTGCCGGAAGGACAAAAGCTGGTAGTCGTTGATCAATCAAATGATTCTACAGTTTATTTCAACATCCCGAAAAAGCTGAATCTTGATGCGCTGGAGCTTACTGAAGAGCAACTTGAGCAGGTAGCTGGTGGACTTACGCCAACATTCGTTGCTATTGGTTACGGATTTATGGCTGGTGTAGCAGTATGGGCTGCAACGCACCAATAAAAAAATGCCCAATAAAAAATTAATCACTTAAAAAAAATCAAAACAATGAACTTAACAATAGAACAACAAGAAAAAGGGGCTGAGCTTTTAAAAACCTTAGCACAAAAAGCGTGGGAAAGTGCTTCTTTTAAAGAGCAGTTAATTAAAAATCCTGCTTCTACAATCGAGCAGCTGACAGGAAAGGCTGTACCAACAGATAAGAAAATTATCGTTGAAGACCAAACAGATGAATCTGTAATCTATTTAAACATTCCTACAAAAGTAAGCTTGGATGAATTGGAATTAACAGAAGAGCAACTGGAAATGATCGCCGGAGGAGCTACTCCCATTGCTGCTGCTTATGTAGCAGGTGTTGCTCTAGGTATTGGTGTGAGCTGGGTGGTTTCTCACTGGTAAGATACTACAATCCTTTTTTAATTTTATATCATCAAACAACCACCCTTTTGAGTGGTTGTTTGATAGTTTTTTCACTGTATATTTACAAAAAAAATAATACCGAAATCATGAATAAAAATGCCTTCAAACCTGTTTTAGGACTTATTGCAATAATCTTAGGCTTTGTAATATATAAGCACCTCGACCTTCGCACAATGACGTTGAAAGATCCTTGGATGGATGCTTTATACATCATCACTCTTGTCATCTGTCTTTTCTTACTGTTCAGAAGCAGAGGGCAAAGCTCAAAAGAACTTGAAAAATAAGATTTAAAATAAAATCTTTTTTACTCTACCTGTCAATAGATTACATTATTTATTGATCCTATTACTAATGCCTAATAATCACAATTGAAAATGGATAATCCGACAATGAATCTGATTAAAGATGAGCAAGCAGACATACCTTTTGTAGACGTTCTGGTACCCTATACACAAGGTTTTGTAAATGAACTTAAAAAAACAAATATTTCGGCTGTATTGATAAACAAACTTCATATAGGACTTTTGAACGAAATGAGCAGTGTGGCAGAAGTAACGTTACAGGATGAGCTAAATGATCTAAAAAAGAATGGCTTAACTATTTACAGTGAATTTGTAGAAACAATGTATTCAACATTAGCCATAAAATATCCTGTTTTAAATAAAATTTTAAAAACAGTTGTCAACAATTACCTCATCCACATTCAAAATATTTTTTCAAATTTCAGCAAAGATCTTCATCTTATTTCTAAGACATTTTCTTTAGCATTGAACAGTGATATTACTATTAAAGATATCAACCTGAGTCTTGGTGACGGACACGGTGGAGAAAGTACAGCTTCCGTAACATTATCCAATGATACGAAACTCATTTATAAACCAAGAAATATTGATACTGCCAAATCATACAATGTATTTATCGATTGGATAAATCAAAAATTAAATATTAATCTGAAAATTTTAAGATGTCTAAATTATGAACATTATGGCTGGCTGGAATTTGCAGATCATCATTGCGCAGACTCTGTTACCGATCTTCAGGAGTATTATCAAAAAGCCGGAGCGCTTTTAGCGGTTACCCTTCTCTTAGGAAGCAAAGATTGTCATTATGAAAATGTGATAGCATCAGGAAAAAATCCTGTAATTATAGATCATGAAACGATTATTCAGCCGGTTTTATCACAGCAGTCCATCCGCACTTGGGATGAGCATCATAAAATAGCTCCTTTCTCTGTATTGGAAAGTATGCTTATTATTAATAAGAATACCGGAGTTCCAACAGAATATGCAGGATACGGAATTAAAGGCAATATCGAAATAATGGATCTGGAAAAAAAGGTTATGCATCCCAATACAATAGATTCTAAAAGAGACACCCGTTTTGTATTCAGAAAACTGGTCAAGGAAAACATTCCTTTCTACGAAGATAAGCATCTATTTGCCGGGGATTATCGAACTTTTTTCATTGAAGGCTTTACAAAAGCTTATGATCTGTTTGTATCATCAAAAGATGAACTAATGTCTTCAGATTCTCCGATTCAGGGTTTCAAAAAACAAAAAATAAGGTATGTATGGCGACCGACATTTGTGTATTTCAGGATTTTAAAATACATGAGAAGCTCTGTTTTTATGAAAAGTTTCGAAGCTTACGAATCAAAATTATATGAGCTGATGTCGAAAGCTTACCAAAAAGCAGACTGTGAAAATTATAAATTCATTCTTAATCATGAAATGCAGCAAATGCTGAAAGGAGATATTCCTTTCTTCAATCTGGATAGCCAGGATCATCATCTTGGGGGAAATGGCTCTTTCAAGATCTTCAGCCACAACTGTATTGAAAATATTGAGCAGAGAATAAACCTATTCTCCACAAAGCATAAAGAGGAACAAATAGAATTCATCAATAATTGGCTGAACATCAATACCTCTGTATAGGTTTAAATAAATTCAAAAATCATCATTCCTTTTTTAACATTTATAATTAATTCTGATGAATATTCTTACCATACCTTATTTTGCAGGAGGACTTTCACACCTGATTCCTTTATATGTTTTGCAGCAGAAATACCTGAAACACAGCATCGGAATAAAAAATCATTTTTTAGTAAACAGCGGTTCCCAAAATTTTCTAACCATGCAGGGAGTTGCTTGTGTACCACTAAATTATAGTTTAGAAGAAAATCCGCTGATTCCCGAAAACTCGGAGAAAATAAAAGAACAATTGCTGGAAATGGAAAAAAAAGCATATGAAATAGTGAAACCATCAGTAATTATTGAAGACACTTCTTTTTTTACTCCTCTTATTGCTGAAAAAAATAACCTACCTCGAATTTCAATTCAAAGGACAGGAATTTTTAGATCTATTGATAAAAAATTTAGAAATGCCAATCATGTTCATTCTCTGGAAAAAGGAAACAACAGCAGCAAATCTGACGGCTTTTCGGACTCTCACAATACAGAAACAGCAACAAATATGGAATCTGACCTGTATTTTCTTCAGCAATATGCAAAGCCGAAAGCCAAAATCGTCCCGGGAATACCTACCATCGAACGGTTGCCGGAGAATATAAAAAACAAAGATTCTTATTTCTATTCCGGACCTTTGATTGTAATGGATAAGCCTTCAAAAAACTTAACCGAAAGACTACATGAATTTTTGAAGATAAATGAAAAAAAGCCCATTGTATTTATTACAACGGGTACAATAGACAAAACACCAATTGAAAATTATATTGAATTTTTTGTTCAAAAAAATTATGCGGTGATTACAACTTGCGATCATCCTGTAAACGAAAAATATAAGCAGGAAGTTTTTTACAATAAATTGCTTCCGCTGAATTACATCTGCGGAATTTCGAATCTGGTTATCCACCAATGCGGTTCCGGTATGTACCACTATCCTATCATGAACCGGGTTCCTTCTCTTACAGTAGGAACGCAATGCTACGACCGCGAAGATGTGGCGCTAAGACTGCAGGAGCTCGGAGTTTCCGCGCATATTCCTCACCCCGACGATAATTCTGACTATTGGAATATTTTTCTTGATATGGTAGATAAATTTGAAAGAAATACATTAATCAATTACGAAATGATGGATCAGCTAAAAACTGAAATCGAAGAAACAATGTCCGGTTTTAAAATAGAAAAAGTTATCGAATACGCATTAGCATAAACCCAAACAAAAATTATTACCATGAAAAAATCATTTTACGAATTGTGCAAAGATGCCGGCACCGATAAGGTAATGCATCATGGTTATCATTTTTTTTATCCTTCTTTTTTAGAAAAACTAAGAAATGAGAAATTCACCATGCTTGAAATCGGATATGGTTCCGGGGAATCTGCGAAGATGTGGTGCGAATATTTTCCTTACACCAACTTTTTCTGTATTGATATCGATACCGAAGCTGTACACAATGACCGATGCAGAATAATAAAAGCAGACCAATCTAAGAAAGAAGATTTACAAAAAATAACAGGGAAAATAGGATCTGCAAAGCTCATCATTGATGATGGCAGTCACAATCCCAGACATCAGTTCGATACTTTTATGTATTTGTTTGAAAATCTATTAGAAGAAGGCGGTATTTATATTATCGAAGATATTGAAACCAATTACTGGAAACCCAATGCCGGACTTTACGGCCGTTTTGTCGGGGATTTTAATTTAATGAAAAGCATAAGCTCTTTTCCGGATATGATTAACCATGAATTTTCGAAAATCCAGAATACATTGAAGATTTCAACAGTCACCTACGGACAAAACTGCATCATTATTACCAAAAGAACAGAAGAAGAACAATTATATTTTGACAGAAAATATAGATTCGAGATTTTTACATCCTAATGAGAAATCACGGTATTTAATTAATCAATTCTTAAACATCGAAATAAAAATTTTTAATAGTTTTGCAGCAAACAATTGTTTTAAAGCAACGCCATAAAAATTAATATCCCATGAATCACAACAAATGTCTGAACTGCAACAGCGAAACAGAAAACAACTATTGTTCTCACTGCGGACAAAAAACTTCTACACACCGTTTTTCTTTGCAGCATTTTCTGGCGCATGATCTTGTGCACGGCGTTTTTCATCTGGATAAAGGGTTTTTGTTTACCGTTAAGGAGCTTTTTACAAGGCCCGGCCACAGCATCAGGGAATATGTTCAGGGGAAACGGGTAAAACATTTCAATGCGTTTACCGCCATTATTTTTGTGCTTACCATAACGCTTGTTATTACAGGGGCAACCAAAGTGAAAGCCAGTGAAATTTACAATCAGGAACAATTAAGCGAATATTCAAAATTATTGAGGGAGTATTATAAGCTCATTATTTTATCAGGAATTCCGTTTTATGCATTGGGAAGCTACTTTATCTTTAAAAAAACAAAACAGAATTACACCGAAAACCTTGTCCTGAATACGTATCTCACCATCGGCATGCTGATTCTTGGCTTAATTTTTCCCATCATCACCGTATTTTATACTAATGTAAATGCATTGTATTACCTTAAAGCCATTACGCCGATTCTTAATATCATTTATATATTCTGGTTTTACTATCAGTACTTTTCAGGATATGAATATAAAAAAGTTTCATTAATCATCAGAACATTACTCATTACTGTTTATATTCTTCTGATCAACGGCGCCATCAATGCATTAGCGAATAAAATCGGTATATTTTTACAGCATTAATCTTATCAAATAAGCATATTATTGGTTGCGAAAATAATCGCTTCTGAAATATTGGTAACTTCAAGCTTTTCAAAAAGCTTTCTTCGGTGGAATTTTACGGTATCCGGCGAGACGAAAATGGTATCGGCAATTTCATTGATTGTAAGGCCTCTAGTAGAAAGCTGAAGAATTTCTTTTTCTCTTTTGGAGAGCGAAACCTGTTCAGTCACTATCCAGGTGTTTGTTTCAAGATCATAGTTGTAGACCTTGTTTTGTCCTTTTTTGTAAATTTTTACATTTCCTGCCTCTTTACCTGATGACAGGGAGACGATGCATACTGCCTTCCATATTTTCCCCTGTTTGGTTAAAAACATGGGAGTAAGTTTATGATTAATAAGGATGAGTCTTCCTTCCTTGTTTTTTATATGAAAATCGTAAGAAATACTGTACTCTTTTCTTTCCGAAACAGGAATTTTTTCATAGAAATCAAAACCGGCATTGTTGATTTTCAGCAGCATCTGCAGATCACTTTCAGGGACATGTTTGAAATAAAAAGCGTAACCCATCTGCAGTACCTCTTCCGGGGTATTTCCGCATAGAAAAAGGGCATTATCAGAAACAAATTCAAACCCCTGTTTTTCATAGTCGATCACATAAATACTGGTGTAGGTAGCGCGGGCAAAAGACTTTATGGGTTCAAGATAATGAAGGGTCTCATCACCCAGATCTGATGAAGCTTCAACCGTGTTCCTTGAGTCAAAAAAAGAGTTTATGTCATTCCCACTCATATCCTTAGTTTTTTCCAAAAATAGTGAAAAGAATTTTACATTATACATTTTTCTAGAAAAATTATATCTGTTTTATTATTAGATACATATTTATTTTTTTAAATGTTACTTTTTTCACCCTGTCAGGAAAAACTACACTAAAAGATAGTTTTTTATCCCGCCTGTACATACTACCATTTAGTGTAGGAGTTTTCATTTTTTGATGAAATAGATTTGTTACAAACCAATAACCATGAAATCACAAAACTATTTTGAAAAGCTTGAAATGGATCAGCTGTCTGAATTGGCAAATTTCGTAGTTAATGAAAACATGTGCCATCACAATGACAATGAAACAGACGAAACGGAACATATCCAGGACATGATCACAAAAATGTATTATGAAGACCTTAATCTATTCTTCAATTCAGAATTTTTTGTTTCAAAGGATTCTTCAGGAGCAATAGAAGGTGTTATAAGAGTTGTAAAATGGGATTATCATCAGGAATTGCCAATTCAGAAATTATTCCAGATCGATCCCTTACAGCTCAGCAACAAAAAGCGCCGCACGCCCATCTGGCATATCGGAAGATTTGCAACCAGAAAAAACATTGGAGACCGGTTTTTATTTAAAAAATTAATGGTCTGCGCCATTGCTCCCTTGTGCCGAAAAAAAAGAGGGCTGGCTTTTGCAGAGTGCGACAGCAAACTTCTGAAAGCCATGAAGCTGCTGGGAATAAAAGCCAAAGTTTTAGGAAAATCCATCAATTATCTTGGATCAGAAACAATTCCTATTTCACTGGATTATGAAGGACTAAAAGAATTTTATCACCAAAACAAAAAATTAATACATCGCAGAAAACTTACTCCGGCTACATAAAATTCACACCTACGTCACCAAACCGATCCACTACCAACACACCTTAACCAAATCAAACCATATAAAAACTGAGCTATGAATACCATGACTAACACTATTGACTGGACTTCACCGGATGTACTGAGCCAGATTGTCCACAACATTAAAAATCCTCTGGAAACCATCATTACAGCCAGCAGACAACATGAAAGACCGGGCCATGAAATTATTTTCAACAGCAGCAAACAAATCAATAATCTGATAGAGGAAATTTTAACCGAAATAAAATCCAAATCGGTAAGCCTGACATTTCATGAGCGCCCAGATATTTTCGGAATTTATGAAGCCAATGAAAACGTTCAGTGCATGTGTGCAAAAAAAATCAATCCCTCAAAAATTACAAAACTTGATCAAAACTGGCTGGTAAATCTCGAAAAGGAAATTTACAGATCCATTAATCAGAACGATATCAATATCTATGATCTTGCCTATAAAATGGCAGTAAGCGAGAGACAGCTTCATCGTAAAATAAACAGCCTGCTGTATCTCTCACCCAACAAATATATCAGAATTCTTCGCCTGCACAAAGCTAAAGAATTGATCGATAATTATATCCAGAACTCAATTTCCCAGGTGGCATATGCAGTCGGTTACAATGATGTTCATTACTTCTCTAAACTATTTGTAGCCCAGTACAATATGTCCCCGAAAGAGCTTATTCATTCTTTAAAATAAAGAATGCAGGTAGTGCGAAGAGAGCATTACAAAAACATCCAACTAATATGAAACTAACAAACGAACAAAGGAAAGGACAGGAAGTGCTTTTTAAAATCATAGAAGAAGCATGGAATAATGAAGCGTTTAAAGAATCCCTCCTCTCCGACCCTGAAAAAACATTAGAAGCATTCTTTGGCAGAAACCTTCCTAATGGCAAGAAAATCATGGTGACCGATCAGTCTGACCCGGATTATCTGTACATCAATATCCCTGTAAAGCCTTATTCAGATTTTGAAATGGACGATAAAGATCTGAATAAAATAGCAGGCGGAACCGATATACCGAAACCAGGAACAGCAAACACCTGAACGATACCCAAAAAACCTTAAACGGAAAATGCCATGTCCGTTATCGCGTAAAAAATGGCAAATCCGTAAACTGATAATTAAATAATTTGGCATAACCATTTAAACTTAAAGATAATGAAACGTGTACTTTTTTTCTTAGGACAATTAAACGACATCGATGTAGAGTGGATGATTAAAAATGGAAGTAAAATTGAATTGAAAACAGGCAGTAAACTTATCCAGAAAGGACAGCCTATCGACAACTTATACATCGTGCTTTCCGGGCAGCTTGTAGTGTGTACAGACGGTGCGGATAATGAGACTATTGCAACACTGGGAGCCGGTGAAATCGTAGGTGAAATGTCTTTCCTTGAGTCAAGATCGCCCTCTGTTTCGGTAATTGCCACGCAGCCCACTGTTGCTTATGTAATTTCCAGAAATGTAATGGATTCCAGGCTTTCCACCAACTCGGATTTCAGGGCAAATTTCTACTATGCGCTGGCACTTTTTCTTTCTAACAGACTTCGGAAAACTACCGAGCAGATGGGCTACGGAAAACCTGAAGAAGAAGATTTAATAGACATTAATGTTCTGGATGGTGTGGCTCAGGCCGGATCAAGATTCGGACAGATACTCAACAGATTTTCAGAAGTTTAAAATTAGTAAGGATGAAAAATTTTAAAAGGGTAATTGCAAAATGTGCCGGTATTGTTTCTGTATTCTGTTTTGGAAGTATGACCATCGCCCAGTCTAAAATTACAAGTGATCTTTTTGTATTATCAGGAATGGCTTTTAACAAAAATCCTTCCATCCAAAGAAGTTTTCTTTCCATTAAAGATGCAGAAGCCAACTTTCTTATACAAAAAAGCATGTTTGACTTCAATCTCGGATCAGATGTATCCTACAAAAAAAGCCGTTATAATCTTTTGGAAAACGATCCCAGAAATCAATACCTAAACAGAATATTGACCGACAATGTAGATCTCACCAGCACCTTATCCAAAAAGTTCCGGACTGGCCAGACTGCAGAATTCGGGTTGCAGTATTCATACAACAGAAACAATTACCCTTTTAACGATTTCAGCCAGTATGTGGGACCTAATATCGGAAACCACTCCAGTTACATGAGCTTTACCCTGAGCCAGCCGCTTCTCCGCGGGAGAGGGAATGTGAATACGCTGTATGAGAAAATATCTGCGCTGTATATTGAAAACTCAAAACATAATTTTGAATATTCAAATTCTTATGAAATTCTTCAGATCGCCAATGCGTACTGGAGTTATTACACCGCTTATAAAAGTGTAGACATTTACCGGCAAAATGAAGCCAGAGTACGCAATGTTCTGGAAATGACGAAAGAACTGGTAAAAGCAGATAAAAAACCTGCTGGAGATTTGGCCCAGGTGAATGCAGACCTTGCCAATCAGGAACGGTTGACCATCGCCGCAGAGCAAAACCTTTATAATGCAAAGCTTAATTTAGGAAGAGTAATCGGCCTTTCGGAAGCAGAAAGCGCCATGCTGGATATACCGGTAAATGATTTTCCTTCCATTGCAGAATCAGGATTCGAAAATTCCATCGATAAGGAAGCTTTAATCAATACTGCCCTTGAAAAGAGAGCCGACATAAAAGCCGTAGCGAGAGTTGCCGAAGCTATTAAAATGGAAGTGGATATTGCCCACAACAATCTGCGGCCACAGCTTGATCTCTCGGGTTTTGTCTTCTACGGAAGCGCAAGTGTCGGAAACGGATTTGGCAATACGTTTAATGCATTTTCCAATTATCACGGAAGAAATTTTGGCGGCGGCGCTAGATTAACATTCAATTTCCCGCTAAATAATAATTTAGCTAAAGGAAATTACGCTAAAGCAGTAGTCGCATCAAAAGATCAGGCTGTAAATAATGAAAACCTTAAAAGAAATATCTTACTGAATATCAATACTGATATCAATAATCTTAACAGCAGTGTAATCATTTTGAAAAAAGCAGAAGAAGCACTGATGTTCTACAAAGAAGCTTTCAGAAACGAACAGGAAAAATTCCAGACCGGTTTAACAACACTTCTGAATGTTATCTTATTTCAGGAACGTCTTACCTCGTCAGAATTGGATTACCTACAGGCACAGCAGATTTTTGCCACGCAGATTGTGACGCTGCGCCACGACACAGGAACGCTTATTTCACAGGGAGAAAACGGTTTCACCGTAGATCCCAGATCATATTATACCATACCTAACAACTAATAACCTTTAAATATATTCACGATGTCAGCAAGTTTTTTTAGAAAATCAGCATTAGAAAAGCTCTCCACTCCGGAAAAGCTGGATCAGCTCATCAAAGTAACGGGCCCGAAAGCCTGGATTGCCCTTCTCACCATCGCTTTGGCATTGGGTGTAGGAATCACATGGTCTGTTTTCGGCAGGGTTAAAACCAAACTTGATGTAGTGGGCGTTGTATTGGGAGGCGACGTTCATGAGGTAGTTTCCACAGCCCAGGGACAGCTGGTAGAACTGAAAGTAGCCATTGGGGACAAAGTAAAAAAAGGCGACATCATTGCAACCATTCAGCAGCCGGAACTTTCCCAGCAGATTGAAGACGCCAAAGCAGTGCTTGCCGACAGAAAATTTGAAATGGGAAAACTGCTTTCTTATGGAAGCCAGGGAAACCATCTTCAGGGAGAATATATCAGCCAGACCAGAGTAAGCATTCAGGGAGAAATTGAATCTGAAAAAAAGAAACTGGCCTTTTTAAATAATCAGCTTGAATCCGAAAACGGTTTATTATCAAAAGGATTAATTGTAAAATCTCAGGTTGCCAATACCAAACAGCAGATTGAAGCATCAAAAAATACTATCGAAAGACTGAAGGGCCAGATGGTCGAGACTTCAAGCCAACAACATACGTTAGGCTACGATCTTCAGCAGAAAGTTACCTTACAGAACCAGAGAATTGCTGAAGCAGAAAGAACCTTACAGTTTTTAACCGAAAAATACGATACCCAGAAAAATATCCGGAGCCCGTACGAAGGCGAAGTGGTTGAGGTTCTTACCGACAGAGGCGTGGTTGTAGGTCTCGGCTCACCTTTATTCAAAGTAAAAAATGAAGGAAGCTCCAATACAAAACTTGCCGGGCTGAAAGGTGTTCTTTACATACCATCTAAAGACGGTAAAAAAATAAAAAAAGGAATGGAAGCTTTGGTGGCTCCTTCTACCGTTCAGCCGCAGGAATACGGATTTATTAAATCTAAAGTTACCTACGTTTCAGATTTCCCGATTACCGAAAAAGGAATGCTGACTTCCGTTAAAAATGATCAGCTGGCAAAAGGACTTCTGGCTTCAGGACCATTATTCGAGGTGCATGTAGATTTCGAAAAAGATCCTGCCTCCTACAGCGGATTCAAATGGACTTCTGCAAAAGGTCCGGACGTAACCATCAAAGAGGGGACATCCTGTATGGGTAAAGTAACCATCGAAGAAGAAAGACCTGCAACCATTGTAGTTCCCGCATTCAAAAAGTTCTTTGACCTTTATTAAATTAAAACATCCATGAAAAATAATACAACATTAACCATTGAGAAGCAGGCCCGTCCTACCAAAGTCCCTACTGTACTGCAGATGGAAAGCGTTGAATGCGGCGCAGCAGCTTTAAGTATTATTTTGGGGCATTTCGGAAAGTTTGTGCCTCTCGAAAAACTGAGAATTGCATGTGGCGTTTCCAGAGACGGGCTGAAAGCAACCAATATCATTAAAGCTGCCAAAGAATACGGACTGGAATCAAAGGGCTATGCAAAATCCATCGAAAAACTGATGCAGATTAAAACGCCAGCAATTATTTTTTGGAATTTCAATCATTTTCTGGTGCTGGAAGGTTTTACAAAAAATAAAGTGTACCTGAGTGATCCTGCCCAGGGAAGATATACCGTAACTCATCAGGAATTCGATGATGCTTACACAGGTGTTGTCCTCACATTTGAAACCACTGAGAAATTTGAAAAAGGAAATGAAAAGCGCGGCTTAATGGCTTCTTTGGCTTCAAGAATTAAATATTCAAAGCAAAGTATTTTCTTTATCATCCTGGCAAGTCTGTTCCTAGTTATTCCGGGACTGGTCATTCCTTCCTTTCTTAAAGTTTTTATTGATAAATATTTAGTTAATAATTTCTCGGGCTTCGTGATGCCGTTATTATTAATTATGGCCGGGATTTTAATTGTAAATTCCGTTCTGGTGTACATTCAGCAGTATTTTTTATTAAAATTGGAAACCAAGCTTGCCCTCGCTACCTCGAGTAAATTTCTATGGCATGTTTTTCATTTACCCATTGCTTTTTTTACCCAACGATACAGCGGTGAAATCGGAAACAGGGTTTCCCTGAACGATAAAGTCGCCAAACTTCTGAGTGGTGACCTTGCCAATGCCGCATTGAATGTCATCGTCGTGATATTTTATGCATTGCTGATGTTTTCCTATGATGTCATCCTTACGCTTGTAGGGATTACCATGGCGGTCATTAATATTGTTATCATGCAATATGTTTCCAGAGCGAGAAAAGACGGAAACCGCCAGCTGACCAATGAAACCGGAAAATTGCTGGGAACTACCACTTCGGGAATCAGCATGATTGAAACCCTGAAAGCTTCAGGGCGTGAAAATGATTTCTTTACCAACTGGATCGGGTATCTTGCTAAAGTAACCAATGCCCAGCAGGAATTAGGCTGGCTTTCCACAAGGCTGAACACAATCCCTCCATTGCTGACTTCCTTAACGACAAGCGCCATTTTAGGAATCGGTGCATTGAGAATCATGGACGGACAAATGACTCTGGGAGCTTTAGTGGCTTTTACCTACCTCATGAATAATTTTATTAATCCTGTTAATCAGTTGGTTTCGGTAGGTGCAATGCTTCATGAAACGGAAAGTGACATGGGCCGTATCGATGATGTAATGAATTATGAAGTTGACAATCAGTTCAGAGAAGAAAATGCGGTACAACCGAAATCTTCAACACAAAATAAACTGGTAGGCTATTTTGAAATGGACAACGTTACATTCGGGTACAATCCTACCATTCCGCCACTCATCGAAAAATTCAGTTTAAAATTAAAACCCGGAAGCAGGGTTGCTTTGGTAGGAGGATCCGGAAGTGGAAAATCCACAGTAGCAAAAATTGCCTCCGGATTATATGATCCCTGGGATGGAAAAGTCCTGCTGGACGGAAGATCCAGAAAGGAAATCCCAAGAAATATCATTACCGAATCTTTATCCGTGATCGACCAGGATGTACTGGTTTTTAACGGAACCATTAATGAAAACATCGCTTTCTGGGATACATTGATTCCTGAAAAAAATATCGTTCAGTCTGCAAGAGATGCGGCTATTCACGATGTGATTGCTGCGAGAAATGATGCCTACGATAGTAAAGTGATGGAAGGCGGTGCCAATTTCAGCGGCGGACAGCGCCAACGGCTTGAGATCGCAAGAGCTTTAGTAAGCAATCCTTCCATTCTCGTAATGGATGAAGCAACCAGCGCACTGGATCCCGCCACCGAAAAAATGGTGATGGATAACATCAAAAGAAGAGGATGTACCTGCCTGATTGTAGCGCACCGATTAAGCACCATTATGGATTGTGACGAGATCATTGTGATGGAATTCGGAAAAATAGTAGAACGCGGAACACATCAGGAATTGATGAGCATGAACGGTGTATACTCCCAATTAATTGAAACAAAATAAATTCAGAAAAATGGCAACTAACGAAAAAATACGCATCGGTGTTGAAGCACCTTTTTCTTTGGACAGTTCAGAAAAATTCTGGATGATTTTGTCTGGTGAGGTCAATGTCTTTTATACCGATATCGCAGAAGACGGAACCTATTTATCAGCCTTAAAATTTTTGTATACCGCAAAAAAAGGAGAATTGCTGTTCAGTTTAATTACGAAAGAAAATTCCGAAAATATAAGACTTATTGCTTTTTCCAATGATGCAACCCTTGTTTCTATAGATAAAAGCAATTTGCTGGAAATCGATCATTTTTTTCTTAAAAAAATGGTCAATAACTGGATCCTGAAAACATCCGCCGCACTCGATTCATCAAATAATCCGAGGGTTTACACAGCAGTGGATCATTTTAATGTGATCAATATTACGGAAAATACCATCGCTTACCCTTCATCAGGATTAAACTGGCTTCAGGTATCGGAAGGAAAGCTGGAAATATTCTCCGGGAATAAGATTTTGGAAGCGGGTCAGTATGAAGATTTTCCGGTTCCGGTATGCAGCAAATTATGGGTTAAATCTTTATCCGCAAAAACACTGGTAAAAGTAATAAGCACCCGTGAAGTACTTGAAAATGATATTAATTTCTTGATTGCTGTTGATTATATTCAAAAATATTTCTTCAGCAGGCTTATTACTATTATTAATGATCAGCAGACTGAAGAACAGGAATATTTTAAAAGTAAGGTAGAAAACGAAAATACGGACCTCAGCAATACACTGGAAAAGATCAGATCCATTGTTACCGGACAAACGAAATCAGGTACCAGGGAAGAAGCTGTTCATCAGTCTAAATCAAAAAATATTCTTTTTTTAACCTGTAAATTAATTGGTGAGCATAACGGGTTTAATCTTGAAGAGCCTAAACACATCGAAAGTTATCAGAACAGTGTGACCAACCAGCTGATTGCCATTGCAAAAAGCTCTAAAATACGCGTAAGAAAAGTAATTTTACGGGGAGTCTGGTGGAAAGAAGAAAATGGAAACCTGCTGGCTTTCACGAAAGACGGCAATGTCCCGGTAGCATTAATTCAGAAAAGTTCTTCTCAATATATTCTTAAAAACCTGCAGACCAATGCAGAAACAACGGTAAACAATGAAGTTGCAGAAACCCTGGAACCTATCGCTTATATGTTCTTTTCGGGTTTTGATGTAAAAATGACTTCCATAAAAAGAGTTCTGGGGTTTGCTATGCAAGGTGCAAAAAGAGACCTCAAGTTCCTGATCATTGCTGCATTGGCAGGAAGCTTAATAGGTCTTCTGGTTCCTATTTTATCGGGAGTGATGTTTGACGATGTTATTCCAACCGCAGATCGTTCTTTACACTTCGAGATTTTCGGAATATTGCTCATCATAGGCTTTGTAACGGCCGGATTACAGCTTGTGCAGGGTGTTTTGCAATTAAGAGTAGAATCAAAATCAAGCATCAACTTACAGGTTGGAGTCATGGATTATATCCTGCGGCTTCCTGTAACTTTCTATAAAAATTATACTGCGGGAGATCTTACCAACAGGGTATTAAGCATTAATTCCATCAGACAGATCGTTTCAAATACTTTGATTACCGCAGCACTGAGCGGCGCTTTTTCTTTTGTGAATCTGATCCTTCTGTTTTATTACGATTCCAAACTGGCCTGGATAGGAGTTGCATTGGGAGTAATTGCCGCGTTATTTACAGTAGGAATGGGATTGTTAAAATTAAAACACGACCGTCAGATTTCCCAGCAACAGGGAGAAATCCAGGGCTTTTTATTTGAATTTTTATCCGGCATTACCAAGATAAGAATGACAGGCGGAGAAAAAAGAATTTTCACATTATGGGCTGAAAAATTTTCGAAACTAAAAAAATTAGGCTTCAGCTCAGGGAGTTATCAGAATTTTGTAGAAACTTTTAATGCCTCCTACCCTCTTTTTACGAGTATTTTCTTTTTCTCATTTATTTATTACACCGTGCTGCATGCCGATAACGCTGCAAGTATGCTTACGGTAGGTGCTTTTATGGCTTTTATTACGGCTTTTAATAAATTTTTAAATGACAGTTTAAGAATCAGTATGGCCTTTATCACTTCCATGAATGTCATTCCTTTATATGAAAGGGTAAAGCCGATTCTGGAAGCTGAGCCTGAATCTGCCGAACACAGTACAGATCCGGGTGAACTGAGCGGTGAAATTGAAATGAATTCCGTTTCCTTCCGGTATCATGAAGATCAGCCTTTGGTACTGAATAATATTTCATTCAAAATAAAACCGGGAGAAATGGTGGCTTTTGTAGGTTCATCTGGTTCCGGAAAATCAACCATTATGAGACTTCTGCTGGGTTTTGAGCATCCTGAAGCGGGATCTATTTATTACGACGGCGAAAGTTTCGAGTCTATGAATAAAGAGCTGGTAAGGAGACAGATTGGTGTAGTTCTCCAAAACGGAGCACTGATGGCGGGAAGTATTTTCCAGAACATTATCGGCAATTCCGAACTTACACTGGAAGATGCCTGGGAAGCGGCACGTATGGCCGGAATGGAAGAAGATATCAAACATATGCCGATGGAAATGCACACCATGGTAAGCGAAGGAGCCGGAACATTTTCCGGCGGGCAAAGACAACGACTGATGATCGCAAGAGCAATTGTCCACAAACCCCGACTTCTTTTTATGGATGAGGCAACCAGCGCCCTGGACAACAAAACCCAGAATATCGTGTCTGAAAGTCTTGAAAAATTGCAGGCTACCCGTATCGTGATCGCTCACCGGCTGAGTACCATTAAAAATGCCGACAGAATTTTTGTGCTGGATAAAGGAAGCATCGTTGAATCCGGAAATTATGACGAATTGATGGACAAAAACGGACTGTTTGCAGAATTGGCAAAACGTCAGATCGCATAGCATGGAAAACAAGACAGAGCTGAAAGAAAATATGGTTTTACCAAAACAGCTACAAGATTATTTTTCAAATAAATTTACCGCTGATAATGCAGGAATTCAAAATTCATCAGATAAAACATTTTGGGAAGAATATATTGAACATTCTACCGGCAATATTCCGTTTCACGTGCTTCGTGCGTTTTATCCCCAGCTGAATTTTCCTATTGAAGAAGGAACAGACAAAAAGCAGATGTACCGCGATGCTGTTCTGAAAGGATCATTCATCCCTTCAGATCAAGCCTTACAGCTGCAAAAAGAAAGTGAGATTACGCTGAAACTCCATCAAAGTATGGCTTATCATATCCCAGTGCTTACAGTTCCTGACGAAACTGATTTTGAAACGCTTATCCAATGCTTAATTCATAAAAATAATCCCGTGAAAATTCCGAAATCAATGGGTGCAAGCCTGATCAGCGGAATAAATAACTGGAAGAAGATCAATAATTTAAAACAGAAATGGAGTGAAAACAATTCATCTCTTTCCTGGAATGACGAATTTTTAAAAAATATTGTACCCAACACGCATTTATATAAAGACAGAATTATTCTGCTGAGCATGAAACCTTACAGCAATGTAAACGCAGCAACACTAGACCTGAACAGTGAAAAATGGAAGGAGATCTCATTAAAAATACGGTTAGAGCATGAATGCGTTCATTTATACACATTAAAAAAGTTCGGTTCTGCTTCCAATAATCTTCATGATGAGCTGATTGCAGATTATATAGGAATTGTTGCCGCTTCAGGAACTTATCAGAAACATTGGATGCTCACTTTTATGGGGCTGGAAGAATATCCGAAATACAGATCCGGCGCACGGCTCGAAAATTATCTTGCCGGAATGAATCTTTCTGAAGCTGAATTTGCACAGGTAACAAAAATCATCAGAAATGCTATTGAAAATATTTCAGTTTTCAGTAATCAGCTTAAAGAAATGAAAACTGATGAAGACAAAAGATCAAGGATTGAAGCGCTCTGCAAAACAGATCTTCTGCAAATTTCATCACCAGCTGGAGCCGGGTTGCTACTTGACAGCTATCAAAAAATTTCGGCGCGCTGATTCTCAGCGCGCCGAAGATATATAAAATGGTTATTAGTGTATAATTAATTCTGTATTGTTGTGAGATAAAATTCCGGAAAAGTCTTTACATTCTTTCCGATTGCAATCTCAAAAGCAATATGCGTACTCACGGCACCGGCCAGCCAGGAAGCAACAGCAAGCTGAGGCGGGGGAAAACTTCCGTTTTCTTCTTTGTATTTTTTTATAATATCATCAATCCATACCTGGCGATTTCCCCAGAAAGCTAAATAGCCGGTTGCATATTCTACAACATTCAGCTCATTAAATCTTTCATCTTCTTTTGATAAATAACGTAATCCCGGTAATCCGGAAATCACAAAAACAAGAGTACCCCATCCCAGATTATAAGGATGCAATACCGGAATGCCCTGCTTTTGGCAGGCTTCATCAAAAATAAGAGGAACGTCTGAAGTAAAATCCAAAGCATTAACGGCAATCTTGTGTCCCGGAATGAATTCCTGAACATTTTCAGGCGTCAGGAAACAATGGTGGACTTTAATCGCTGCATTGCTGTTGATAGACAGCAGTCTTTCCTTCAGAGCATTCACCTTCGGTACGGAAATATCTTTTTCGGTGTAATTCTGGCGGTTTAGATTAGACAATTCAACAACGTCGCCGTCGATAATGGTAAGGTTTTCAAATCCGAATCTCAGGAGACATTCTGCAATGATACTACCAATTCCGGCTCCCCCTAATAAAATCGGGAAATTTTTTATATACCGCTGTTCTTCTTCAGTGATATATAATCTGTTTCTGGTGTATCTTTCTTCCATGACGATCATGATTTAGACAAATGTAAAGAACAGGAACTGAAACTCCGCTACCTGAAAGTGTAGAATTATAGTGACGGCAGAATAATATTTAACTTAAAAAGGAAAAAGTCCGTTGCAGTAACGGACTTTTCATATACAACTATTTTTAATATTGTTTCAACTTTAGATGCAGTTCATATTCAGCTCCTCATTATTTTGAGTTCATGAAACATTCACCCCGAAAATATGCCCTATCAGTGCTGTAACTCCCATTGCAACAGTACCCCAGAAACATATCCTCATGACAGCGATGCCAGTTTTTGAACCGCCGGTTTTCGCGGAAATGGCTCCGAGAATCATCAGAAAAACAATTGAAAATCCATATTGGAAGTATACCATTTCTTTAATAGGTGCTGTAAGAGAAACAATAAAAGGAAGCAGTGCTCCAAGAGCAAAGGAACCAAACGAAGCAATAGCCGCCTGTAAAGGCTTTGCCTGGGTAATCTCATTGATGCCCAGCTCATCATGGGCGTGGGCTGCCAATGCGTCATGCTCCGTAAGTTCGGTAGCCACACGTAAAGCTGTTTCTTTACTTACTCCCCGTTTTTCATAGATTTTGGCAAGTTCCTGCAATTCTATTTCCGGCATTTCTTCAAGCTCGCGTTTTTCACGCAAAAGATCTGCTTTTTCGGTATCTTCCTGAGAGCTTACGGAAACATATTCTCCGGCAGCCATGGACATGGCACCGGCAATCATTCCTGCGAGGGCGGCAAGAATAATGGTATTTCTCTCAGGTGATGCTGCAGCAACGCCAATAACAATACTCGTAGTGGAAAGCAATCCGTCATTGGCTCCCAACACCGCTGCACGAAGCCACCCTACCCTGTTTACATAATGTTTTTCTAAAAGATGATGCATAATTAAAAGTTTAAAACCATTCCTGCCCCAAAATTTTTACCATCCGCAACCGGATAAATCACGGTAAAACTTTTAGAATCTTTTTTATTAAATAGTGTATTAATTCTCGGAAAAAGCCAATAGGCAAGCTCCGTGCTTAAAATCCCAAATCCTGCACCGGCTACCACATCTCCTACCCAGTGTTTGTCATTAAGCGTTCTGTAAACACCTGTAAAAATGGCAATAGGATACCCCGAAAGAGACAACCAGAAATTTTCATCTTTATATTCCCTGAAAAGAAAATGAGCTGATGAAAAAGCAGTTGTTGTATGCCCGGAAGGAAAAGAAAGGTGGTTGGATCCATCCGGCCGTTCTTCTTTTACCAAATGCTTCAGAGGAAGAACAAATGCAGCCGAGATAACCTGTGAAGTCCCGTAGATAATTGTCCGTTCTTTGAAATTATGCTTTCCTTTAATTCCTGCAAGATTATATCCATATACCATTACTGCAGGAAGATACTGCGTATAATTATCCAGTTTAATGTGTTTCGGCTGATGTTCTCCGATTTCATATTTCGTAGATCGGTTGAGGTTTTTCAATGCATCCGAAGTAAGGCTAATCGTTCCGTATCCGATAAAAACAGCCGGAACGATTAGCTTTTTATAATTGGGCTGATAAACTTTGTCCTGATATTCAAAATACTCAACGGACATGGAAGAATCTGCTTTGATCTGTCCATTCACAGAAAAAGAAAAGATCAAAGCAGTGAAAATTGTGATAAATGGTTTCATAGGTTATTATCTGAACCTTAAATTTAAGGAAATAATATCAGATTTCATCCCTACAGATTTTGTATAATGTCCATATCTTATTTCCAGCATATTCAGGCGTTCCACTCCAAATAACCCATTCTTCGGACTTATTCGGATTCCGGCCCCGTAAAAGTGGCTGTCGAATTTTGACAAATCATAATTACTGGTATAAAAATCATCAAAAGCCGTATGCTGCTGATAGGGCGCGAAATATTTTGTTGCCGTCTGCGAATAATATCTGTAGAAAGGACTTACCGAAATAAATGGTGAAATTTTCACCGGCGTTTCCAGGCTGAAGGTATTGGATTTCAGTCCCCAGTCATCAGTATAATACCGGTAATAGGCCCTCAGAATCACCTTATCTCCCAGAAAATAGTTGGCTCTCAATCCTATTGGAATTTTAAACCTTTTATCCGGTAAAGCTTCCTGATGTACAGAATTATCATTAAAATATACCCTGTGAAACGGCAGGCTTAAATATCCTGTTTGCTGAACAGCATCTCCCAAAACCTCGATCTGGAAATTCTGATTGATAATTTGGGAATAGGCCAGAGATAAAGCATAGGTATTTCTTCCGCTCGTACCGTAGCCTTCACTGGTTCTTAATTCGATAGGTGCAATAAGCTTAACCTGATCCAGAAAGGCCTGGAATTTTGCCGTAAACTCTCCCATCCGGTTTGCCGTTTTCTGCGAAAAGCCGATGTTTGCACCGTAAGACTGATAATCAAACTCAAAAGATGTGGAGACTCCCGCCATTAAGGTTGTTCCTTTGGATTCATTTTCACGGCTCCAGCTTAAAGCAGGATAAATTCTGTTGTCTGCATGGGAGGCCGACGAGTTGGCCTTAAGATCAATCATATCCGAAGATGCGGAAGTATAATGATCAATCCCCACACTAAAACCGAATTTATTTTTTCGGTCTTTCTTATCGTATTTTACCATTGTTACATCTATGGTATTGGAAATATCGGTTAACTTTTCAGTGCCAATTCCTCCTGTAACGGCAGAATTATTTCCGTCCTGTTTATAGTAGCTTGAAACTAAATTTGCTTCATCAAACGTCAGCTTTTTTGGGTGTTCATTATTTGTATTTTCCTGTGCTTTTGCATTAAAAATTCCGAAAAGAGCAATAACACTTATGATTAATTTTTTCATTTTAGATCACTTTAATTTTATATGTACTCTTTTTAATTACACCCGCAGCCACCGCCAACTTTCCCTGCATTGGCTCCGGAAGAGCCTTCTCTGTAAGACTGGAAGCTAAGCTCGGTCTTTTCGATCGGCCTGTTTCCGAGAATCATTTCAGAATCATTGAGCTTATTTTTTTCGTACTCCTTGACGGTAGTACAGGATTGCACTGAGGCCACGGTGATCAATAGGCAAATGGCCGCTATTATTTTTATGAAATTTTTCATTTGTTCTGAATTGTTTTTAGAAAGTTATTCTGAATTAGAAGAGAATTTTTTGTTTCACCCGTCTGTTCAGAATGATAATGGTTTCATTTTAAATTAATGTTTTGTGATGAATATATTTTGTCCTGGTCATCAATAATAATACATTCCAGATGATTAATCTGATTGACCATATTGATTGCCGCAGTGATTCCCATAATGCTTACAGGCGTCGCCATGGCATCTGCAATTTCTGCATTAGGACAAAAAACGGTTACACTTTTTACTCCTGAAACAGGCATCCCTGTTTTGGGATTGATCGTATGCGAGTATCTTCTTCCGTTGATGATAACGAATTTTTCGTAATTCCCGGACGTTGCTATGGCCATATCGGTAATATTCATGTAGGAAAACGGCTGTCCGGCATTGTCTGGATCTGCAATTCCTATCGTCCAGGGTTTTCCGTCTGCCTGATTTCCCCATGCAGTAAGATCCCCGGAAGCATTGACGATTCCTGAGGTTGCCCCTCTTTTTTGTAAAAGCCTCTTTGCCATTTCGGCAGCATATCCTTTCCCGATTCCCCCGAAACCGATGCGCATTCCTTTTTCTTTGAGAAAGACCGTCTGGTTACTTCGATCAAGAATAATATTCCGGTAATTCACGAGCTTCAGATGATCTTTAATAAGTTCAGGATCTGGAAGTGCATTCATTGTACGGTCAAAATTCCAGAAGCTTTTATCAATTCCGCCATAAGAAATATCAAAATATCCGTCTGTAATGGCACTGATACGCATACTTCTTTCAATCAGATCAAAAATTTCTAGGTCAACCTGTACAGGTTGTATTCCTGCATTTTTGTTGATAAGGTTGGTCTGGCTTTCTTCACTGAAAGTGGTGAGAAGTTTTTCGATCCTGCGTATTTCTTCAATGGCTGCATCAATATGCTCCTGTGCTTTTTTATCATCATTTCCCACAACGGTAATTTCAAAAGCGTTCCCCATGAGTTTCTGAGGTCTTTTGAATTCTCTTAGCATACGTGTTAATTATTTTGGTTTTCTTTGACTGAGCGGATTTCGTTACTGAAAGCCAAAGCATTTTCAGAAGGAAGTCCTTCCCAGGTTTTCAGTACCTTTCCTTCCTGGTTCAATAGCAGCGTATACGGAAAAAGCCCTTTTGGATTATATTGATCGGCAAGTGCTGCATTTTCCTTCTTCAGGTCCGCAGAAAGCTGGTTTTTTTTATTTCTCGGAAAGTCTGCATTAATGTAAAGAATAACGTTATCCGCTTGCAGCTTTTTAAAGTCTTCGGTTTCAATGATATTTTTATGCAGTTTGATACACGGAATGCACCAGTCTGAGCCCGAAAAGTTAAGTAAAATAAGTTCTTTATTTTCTGCTGCCGTTTTTTTTGCGGTTTCCAGCCTGTTCTGTGCGTGAAAACCAATGGAGAATACAACCATTACAATGGCTGACAATAATGTTTTCATTATGTATATTTTATAATGATTTATAATTAACGATATAATAATTTGATTTGCTTTAAATCAATTTTAAATTACCAGGGAAAAGCGCGGAGGTTCCCAGATGGAACCTGCAAATCCTTTGAAACGGAAGTCCTCATCCTTTGACGGGATTTTATTGGATGTTATCTGTTGTACATGTGAATTTTTGGATTCAAAGCTAAACCCCGGATTCATTACGGTAAAAACCAAAGCCAAGGGTGCGGAATGGATGATAAAGGGAAGTTTCTGATCTTTTCCGTCATCTCCGTCATTAACAGGATGGTTGTAATGGGTTTTAAGGAAAGCGATGAGCGGCATCTCCGGATTGAGCTTTTTATGCTCACAGTAATGCTCTATGAGATTCGGGATTTTCAAAAGCTGATACAATTCGGTTGTAGAAACCAAATATAACGAGAGGAACAATATGGAAATCAACTTTTTCACCATTCAAATTTATAAAATGTTTCGTTTAGAATTACTTTAAATTAACATTTTAATATTTTTTTAAAGTCACGTTTGGACGGCTATTCTTATATCAGATTTCCGGAAAGATTAAAATCCCACAGATCGTTTGAACATGCGGGATTCAGCGTTTTCGGCATTCATGATATTTCCTTTTTTTCGGAATGAGAACAGGGCATTGAAAATGTACTGAGAAAGGTAATGGTTGTTCGGTTTCCGCTTTCGTCAACTTTTATTACAAGCGATTTGCAGCAGGGTGATGCATTGAAATGGTTTTTGTATTGCGTTCCGCATTTGAAGCATTCCGTGATTACGGTTTCATTTTTTTCCATGATTATTGTGTTTGTTATAATTATTCCGGATGAATTTATAATTTTTGACTGTTAAACCTTGGTTGATTATTTTCTGTCTGAAATTTATTGATGAGGGATACTTTGTAAAGTGCATCGATAACCTTTTCATCGCTGAGCTTTTTCTTTCTCACTTTTCGGATGTATGCCGGGTCTTTCGGTTCCTTTTTAAGAATGATGTTCACTGAAGTGGTATAGCGTGGCGGCAGCCATTGTTCGATAAAATCGAGCTTTTTGCCGGTTTTATCCTGATGAGAGGGTTTCATCAATGTGTTCATAGAAACGATAAATTTTGTTTAACCTTTTTTTGTAATTTTGTGTCTGTCTGATAAGACATTTGAAGAACAAATATACAATTATATATTAAAAACAACAAATTATTGAATTTGAACAATGGTTTATTGTTTTCAATCTGATAAGAAACACTTAATATGAAAATTTACGAAAAGATCCGTGAGTATAGCAAGAGCAAAGGCGAAACCATGAAGGAAATTGCAAACGCATATGGCGTAACCCCTCAATCTATTCAGCTCTATTTTTCGGGAAAAAACGCGATGCCTCTTAATTTTCTTGTTTGGTATATCGAAGAACATCCGGATCTGGATCTCTATGCTCTTTTTAATAAAAATCAGCAGAGTATTGTTTCTGAACCTAAGCCTCCCTATCATAAAAAATCGAAAAAACAGGACGTGATTGACAGAATTGTAGAAATTCTGGAAAAAGAATTATAAACAATATTTGGGCAGTAAGACTCTATGATCAATATTCCTATAAATTTCCAATTTAATTAAATAAAAGATTTTTAATTTTATTCCTACCTGATTTAATTAGATAATTTTACTCAATTATTATTCTATGAATGTTAAATTTTAGCAAAATTAAAGACATTTATAGCAGTATTTATTTTTAATGAACTACCTTTATCGGTGATATAGAAAACATGCAATTTTATGATTTATTATTGTCTTTTTTGCATTTCTATTATTTTAATGATCAGGATTCCACAAATATATCATAAGATTTGTAATCAGGATTTTTGTTATTCAGGCGAATAATTTTCGCAGGTATACTAAAGGCTTCACCATTCTGAAGTTTTATGGACACTGGCTGAATAATAATTCAGCTATTTATGTATTAAGGATTAGAATCTTTTTGGATATGACAAGCAAAATCATAGGTGTAGGAAACTACATCCCCTCAGAAACTATCAGTAACTTATTTTTCGGCGAACATGTATTCCTGAATGAGGAAGGAAACTTACTGAAAGACAGTAATGAATCTATTACAAAAAAATTACAGAAAATAACAGGTATCGAAGAAAGAAGATATGCCGGCAGTACGCAGGTTGCTTCAGATCTTGGTCTTATTGCCGCACAGTCTGCGATTGAAGATTCCGGGATTGATCCGGAGACTCTGGATTATATTATTTTTGCCCACAATTTTGGAGATGTACGCTTCGGCACTATTCAGTCTGATACCGTTCCGAGCCTTGCTTCAAGGGTAAAGCACACTTTACGAATCAAAAATAATTTCTGCGTAGCTTATGACGTCCTTTTCGGCTGCCCGGGATGGATTGAAGGAGTAATCCAGGCGCATGCTTTTATTCGCTCCGGAATAGCTAAAAGATGTCTTGTAATAGGTGCTGAAACGCTTTCTAGGGTAGTAGACATTCATGACAGGGACAGTATGATCTATGCAGACGGAGCCGGAGCTGTTATTCTGGAAGCCAACGAAGCGGATGATTCGGGAATTAAATCGCATCTCTCAGCTTCTTATACCTTGAATGAAAAAGATTTCCTGTACTTCGGAAAATCTTATAACAATGAAAGCTGTCCGGATACCAAATATATTAAAATGGATGGAAGGAAAATTTACGAATTTGCACTCTCCAACGTTCCCACGGCCATGCAGAAATGCCTGGATGACAGCGGATATACGATCAATGACCTGAGCAAAATCATCATTCATCAGGCTAATGAAAAAATGGACGAAGCGATTGTGGAAAGATTTTATCAGCTTTACGGCATGAATGTTCCTTCGGGAATTATGCCAATGGTAATCAGCAAACTAGGGAACAGCAGTGTAGCGACAATTCCTTCCCTTCTTACCATGATCCTTAAAGATGAACTGGAATCACATACCATACAAAAGGATGATATTATTCTTTTTGCATCCGTAGGAGCAGGAATGAATATCAATGCATTGGTTTACAAATTTTAGTGATCTACCCTATTCAATTGTATAATGTACAAATATTTTTGATAATCAACAATTTAATTAACAGTACTATGGAAATTTTTTGTATATTTGCAGAACAAAACAGGTTTCTGCCTTTGCTATTCTGTAGAGCATAGATAATATTTTCTTTCAGTTTACTTTTTCAGCCATTTGTTTTTAATAAGGTCACAGCACAAGGCTTTGGCTTAACAATAATTTAATACCATTTACAATGCAAGAAGGCACAGTAAAATTTTTCAATGAAGCAAAAGGCTTCGGATTTATCACTCCAGCAGACGGCAGCAAAGACGTTTTCGTACATTCTTCCGGATTAATCTCAAGATCTATCCAGGAAAATGACAGAGTAGTTTTTGAAGTTCAGCAAGGCCAAAAAGGCTTAAACGCAGTGAACGTAAAATTGGCGTAATGCCGAATGTCAAGGTATTGACAGTTGAGACAAAAGATATTCACGGAGCTTTCTCAGTTAGCCAAATCTAGTTAATATCCAATTTATCTATTTTCTCATTCTGAATATATCACCTGAAAAGACATTATTGAATTGATTTAATCTTATTTTATATATGTCATAAACCTTCCACAATGTGGGAGGTTTTTTTATGTATTTTCATTAATGATTGATAAATAGTTTTCCTGTTTTTAGCAATTTATTTATCTTCGTTTCTTCAACCTTAATATTTTAATTTTGTCTCAAGAACCAGTAAATAAGCCAGTCAGCTCCTCCCATAAACTAATTCCTATGACGGATTTCGTTATAGAATATTACTCCCATGAAGGTTATGCAGATCTGCAGACCTTAAAACTGATGAATAATTATGCTAACTTCCTGAAAAAAACTTTGACACTCGGTATGTTTGTGCCGGTAGACAACAAAGGAAACATTCTGAAAGAGCCTAAAAATTATTCTTCCTGGAAATCTCTTGAGCATAACAAAAAAGCAGGCAAAGCAGACAGCCCTGTTTTCGAGGAATATAAAATATACCGCAATGCAGAACAAAAATGCTTGTTTGAAGGATTCTCCATTGCTTACAACGGATATTCCGTAGTGCGGATCACCGCGATTTACAATCCTATGATTGAGCTTTCATTTAATAAAAACGATAAAACCTTTCAGAACTTCAGCGATGTAGAATCATTAACCTCTTTTGATGAAATATTTTTAAACGCCAATGCTTTAAAGAAACTGGGGCTTCGTTCGTAAAGTTGCAATTATACGGCAACCTGATCAGCTTTTCACTGCTTTTCCATAAACTTCAAGTGCTCTTTTCCTGGCAAAAGTATGTTCTACCATTTCTTCAGTATTAATTTCATTTTCATTAAGCCACGTTCTGATATATTTTTGATCTTTGTCGAATTTTTTAGTCTGTTCCGAAGGATTAAAAACCCTGAAATAAGGTGCCGCATCGCAACCACAGCCTGCTGCCCACTGCCAGTTTCCATTGTTGGAGGAGAGCTCATAATCCAAAAGTTTTTCTGCAAAATATGCTTCTCCCCACCTCCAGTCAATTAACAGATGTTTGGTAAGGAAACTTGCAACCACCATTCTTACCCTGTTGTGCATGAATCCTGTTTCATTCAATTGACGCATTCCTGCATCTACAATAGGATATCCTGTTTGTCCCGTGCACCAGAGATGAAATTCTTTTTCATTGTTTCGCCATTGTATATTTTCATATTTCTGCTTGAAAGGTTGGTGAACGACTTTCGGGAAGTGATAAAGAATCTGCATAAAAAACTCTCTCCAGATCAGCTCATTCAGCCAGGTCTCATTATGTTCTAAGGCGAACTGAACACATTTGCGTACGGAAATTGTTCCGAAACGGAGGGCTACACCAAGATGTGTCGTATGATCCATTCCGGGAAAATCCCTGTATTTATCATAATCATCAATGATTGATTTTTTTAATGCAGGATCCGTCATTTTCAAATCTGTCTTCTGGAATCCGATATCCTTAAGCTCAGGAAATTGGGAAGGTTTGTACGACAGAAAATTAGAAAAATTAATTGTGAAATTTTCGATTTTATGTTTCTTCAAAAGTTCTTTCCATTTTTTTGAATAAGGCGTGTAAACCGTATATGGTGTCCCATCATTTTTCATGACCTCATCTTTTTCGAAAATGACCTGATCCTTATAACTTTTAAAATTGATCTGATGATCTTTCAGAAAATATTCGATTTCCTGATCGCGACTGATAGCCTGAGGTTCATAATCCGTATTGCAGAAAACCGTATCAACATCATAGTTTTTGATTAATTTTTTGAAAGCATCCAGAGGTTTTTCATAAAATACTGTGATTCCGCTGTTGTGTTTTTTAAGTTCACCATGAATCTCTTTCAGAGTCTGATGAAAATAATCCACTCTCTTATCCGACTTGTTTTCCAGCCTATTGAGAATTTCCTTGTCGAAAATAAAAACAGGGAGCACTTTTTCTTTCTGTTGTAAAGCATAATAAAGACCGCAATTATCCTGCAGCCTGAGGTCTCTCCGGAACCAGAAGACGTTTATTTTATTCTTTTTTTCAGACATAGATCAGTTATTGATTGAAATATTTCTCCAGAACTTTAAAGCGGTAATCAAAAATATGTTCAAGCTTATTTT
Organism: Chryseobacterium sp. PET-29; assembly: GCF_025736815.1. Taxonomy (NCBI): domain Bacteria; kingdom Pseudomonadati; phylum Bacteroidota; class Flavobacteriia; order Flavobacteriales; family Weeksellaceae; genus Chryseobacterium; species Chryseobacterium sp. PET-29. The sequence continues at coordinate 2,084,594 of NZ_CP107053.1, forward strand.
TAACAAAAAGTTTATGCGCAATTTCTCCGAGAAAACCAAACGGAAGCTCATAATCAACCCTGTCTTTCATTAAAACACCCTGCTCATTTTCGATAAATTCATGATGATGATTCCAGAGTTTGTAAGGTCCTTTTTTCTGAAAATCGGTAAAACTTTTCCTGAAATTTACCTGCGTAATTTCTGTTTTCCATTTCATTTTAATTCCAAAAAGTGGCGAAACGAAATAATCAATGATCATTCCTTCATATATTTCATTTGTCTCAAACTTTGTACGGACAATGAAGTTCATATCTTCAGGAGTAATTTTCGAAAGATTTCCGGGTGAAGAAAAAAACTCCCACGCTGTTTTCAGATCACAATGTAGCTGCTGCTCGCGGAATAGTGTATGTTTCATCTTTTTCTCAATCAAATACAATTAAAGTACCACAACATTAAAATTTGTAATAAAAAAGTAAAATAAATTACTAATATTGCAAATTTAATATATTTTTTTTAATTCAGTAAAATTAAGTGTCTGTAAAGGAATAAACAATAGAAACAGATAATTCTTAATACTAACTTTTAATATTATAATAATAATCTTTGCGCCTTAGGTTAATAAAAAGTTTAATCAGGTTATCAATTATAAATCCACATCAGAACAGGAGTTTCTGATTGCTGCAAAATCGGATCGATTTTTTTCATGGCATTATTTGATATGGTAGGACAGCCCCATCCTTCGGGAGAACCTGTAGGAAAAGTTTCTTTATCACTCATCAGTTCCCAGGAATGAAATACAATGACTCTTTTCAGAGCATTGCTGTTGGTATTTTCCAGACCGTGCATCAAATATTTCACATTAATTCCCCAGTTACTGTACCCTCTTCCCTCAAGTTTGTATTTACCTAAAGAAGAAAGATGACTTCCGTCTTCATTACTGAATTGCGGCTTATCCTTTGACTCATCACTGCTCCAGCGATTATTTTCACACCCATGCCCTACAAGATATGCTGCAGAAACAGAATCTTTTTTAAAATCCCAGATGAAAAACCGCTTTAGCCCGGAATGAATGCTCATATCAATCAAAATACAGATATCAGTATTCAGTTTCTTCTTTTTACAGAATTGTAGTGCTTCAAGGGCTTTATGCCTCATCTCTTTGAGATCAGATTTATCCGCAACGATATTATTTTGCATTAGAGAAGTTCCGGAATTGTTTTGCTGTTGTTCTTTCTGACAGGAAAGGAATGCATACAAAAATATAATGTTAAGATAAAGGAGCTTTCTCATTTTTTATAATGCAGAAATATTCCGTAATCAGTAGGCGTCCATAATGCAGCTTTTTGCCCTGCAGCTTTCAGTGCATTATTTGCCCAGGTATTACAGGTATCCAGAAAGCTGTATCTCCCTTTGGCATCATAGAATGCATCGTTATCTCCGTACACTGCATTGGTAGGAATAAGGATATTATTTCCATTTGAATCTTTATCAAATTTATCATCAACAAATTTCACCAGCTGTCTGTACTGATTTTTGCTGATCATAATCATTTTACAATCGTCGCCTTCTTTCATTTCGCGGTAATAGGTACAGTGCATAGCGGATTCACTGAGCCAGAAGGCAGCTTTAAAAGCGGTGGAAAACTTAAGGTCGGCCCAGGTAGGTGTATCCAGGTAAAAACCTTTATCACCCCAGCCAATACCTACATATTTAAAATCTGATTTTTTTGATTTTGTGTTGGTGAAAGGAATTTCCCCACTCCAGTCGTGAAGATCATTTTTTACGGGCATTACAATATCTGTATGTACACCGTTCGTATAAATATAAATGGGAATTTCTTTTTTCTCTCCGTCATCCTTAGCCGAAATTTCGATAAATGGCAGGAAATATCCGAGCGCGACATAAAGAGCAACAATGCCCACGATAATTCCTAATGTTTTAAGAATGATAAACAACATTTTTTTCACAGTCAAGCTAATAAATATAGTTAATAAAATTTAATAATAATTTTCACAAAAGTATTGGATATAAATAAATTTTTCCCTAAATTTAAGTACAAAATCTTCACAAATATGCAGAAAAACGCTAAATCCAACAAAAGATTTAAAATAAGAGTAAAAGTAGCTCCAAAAAGAGTACAAAAAAAACGTTGATTTTCGTTGGGATAAATAATCTCCGGAAGTCAATTTTTTTTACGGAAATTTTCTTATTTGTCTGTAAAGCCCGCCTCTTTAAATTTTGAATTTAAAGAATGGCCATTTAACCATTTTACTTTGGAAATTAAAAAATTCCAGACAGGAAATTGTCTCTCTAAAAATCTCCAGGTTTATTATTCTTTTCCAGAAATTCAATATTCCGTTTTAATCCGGCAAACTTTGTTCTCTTAACAGGAGATTTCCTGAAGATTTCCGAAAAAAGCTCCTGCGTAAGTTCTTTCCATTCACCTTTTTTAAAATTTTTCAATGCATCATTCGGGGCAAATTTTTTCTGCTTCGTAGGCGCTGAAAATCGATTCCAGGGGCAAACATCCTGGCATACATCACAACCAAACATCCAATTATCCATTTTATCTTTAAAATAATCGGGAATTTCATTTTTCAGCTCAATTGTAGCGTAAGAAATACATTTGCTCCCGTCAATCAGCTTATCGGAAACGATGGCATTTGTGGGACATGCATCAATACATTTCCTGCAGGTTCCGCAATGATCTGTAGTGGGATGGTCCGGAATTAATTCCAGATCGCAAATAATTTCTGCAAGGAAATAAAATGAACCGTTCTGTTTCGTGATCAGGTTGGCATTTTTTCCAACCCAGCCTATTCCTGACTTTCTGGCCCAGCTTCTTTCCAGAACCGGCGCCGAATCTACAAATACCCGAAAAGCAAATTCCCCGATCTCCTCTTGCAGCCCGGAAACCATTTCTCTGAGAATATCTTTGATGACTTCATGATAATCTTCGGCATATGCATATTTTGAGATTTTAAAATTGTCCAGTGTCTGAATTTTCTCTTCGGGAAAGTAGTTATAAGAAAGAGAAATTACCGATTTTGAGCCTTCTACCAATAGCCTCGGATCTAGTCTTTTATCGAAATGATTTTCCATGTACTTCATTTCGCCATGAAAATTGCTCTTCAGCCATTCTTCAAGAGGCTTTGCATCTTCTTCCAGAAAATCAGCTTTAGAAATACCACAACTCTGGAAGCCAAAACTTTTTGCCCTGGCTTTTATCAACTGTGAATATTTTTCAGCGTTTGAATTCATAATTTTACCTTGCAAAACTAAGATTATTTTATAAATTTGCCGCTCTAAAAATTTCTTACAACAATTAAATTATAACCATGAAGAAAGTTATTTGGTTAACCGCTATAACTGCAGCAGGATTATTACATGCACAAATCAAATTTGAAAAAGGCTATTTCGTAAATAATTCAGGACAAAGAACTGAAGCTTTAATAAAAAACCTGGACTGGAAAAACAATCCTACGGAGTTTGAATTCAAAACAGACGAATCTTCATCAGAAATAAAAAAAGAAACCATTAAAAATATCCAGGAATTCGGGATTGATAATGAACAAAGATATATAAGAAAAGCCGTTATGATAGACGGTTCTTCCAAACAATTAAACAATCTTTCTAATGAAAGAAAACCAGAATTCACAGAAGAGACCGTGTTCCTGAAATATGTTGTTGAAGGAAAAGCAGATCTTTTATATTATGAAAACGGTAATCTCGAAAAATTCTTCATTTCCACCAATGACTCTGATGTAAAACAACTTATTTACAAGCCTTATTATATTAATGCTTCAGCAGTAGCTTATAATGAAGATTATAAAAAACAGATTCTGGACAACCTTAATTGTGGGGTGGATCTTACAGATGTTAATAACCTGAAGTATAAATCCAGTGATCTTGTTAAAGTTTTCCTGAAATATAACGAATGTTCAAACAGCACCGTAATCAATTATAATCAGAATTATGAAAAACGAGATCTGTTTAACCTTACCATAAGACCCGGAATTAATCTTTCATCCTTTGAAATCTCAAACAGTTCATTTGCAACAAGTGAATCTAATAAATTTGATAATAAAATAGCATTCAGAATCGGTTTAGAAGCCGAATTAATTCTTCCATTCAACAAAAATAAATGGGCAGTTTTCGCGGAACCGACCTATCAATATTACAAAGCGGAAAAGGATTTTGTAGTTTACCAGGGCCAGGCATCTGAAAACATACGAACCAGAAGTATTGATTACAAATCGATCGAAATTCCTATTGGAATCAGATATTATTTATTTTTGAATGATAAATCAAAAATCTTTATTAATGCAGCTTACAATGTTGATTTTGAAATGAATTCAAACATTTATTATGATTTCCAGTCTCTTAAAATAGCTTCTGCAAGCAATTTTGCTTTCGGTGCAGGATATAAATATAATGACAAATTCGTTGTGGAATTCCGCACTTCCACAAAGAGAGACCTTTTGCAAAATAACACCGTTCTGAATACAGGATACAGGACTTCATCCATTATATTAGGATATACGCTATTCTAGAAAAACCATTAGATCATAGATTTTCAGTAGAAATTTGCGTATTTTCGTAATGAGTTTAATCTAAAAAACAAATTATGTCTCTATCAGAAGTTTTAAAATCAGGAAATTATGCATTAATCGACGTTCGTGAGCCCATGGAGCTTGAAATGGACGGAAGTATTGAGGGCGCTAAAAATATTCCTTTGGGGGAAGTGGAAGACAGACAAGAAGAAATCCTGTCTATAGAGAAGCCCGTAATTATTTTCTGCAGAAGCGGAAATAGAAGCGGAAAGGCTTTAGAATATCTTAACACACAAGGCCTGAAGGAAGGCTATAACGGCGGAGGCTGGGCAGAGCTGAAGCAGGCTATCGATGCAAATCAGGGAACTTTTTAAAGTTCCTTTTTTTTATTTAAAATGTTTTACAATGCAACTAAGAGAAAGATTTCTGCAAAACAGTCTTTTATACACTCAGGATCTCCATCTTATTGAAGGTTTTTGGACTGAAATTGAAAAAAGATATACCGAAAAAGGCAGACATTATCACAATTTTAACCATCTGGAAAATATGTTCTCTGAATTGGACAAAGTGAAAGATGACATTGAAAATTATCATATCATCTCATTTTCTGTTTTTTACCATGATGTAATTTATGATGCTTCTTCAAAATCAAATGAAGAAAAAAGTGCGCGGTTTTCAGAAAAGCACCTCCAGCAAATTGGCGCAGAAGCAGGATTTATTGAAAAAATTTCACAACAGATTATGGCTACCAAGTTTCATCAGAAATCGGGCGATAATGATACGGATTATCTAGTGGATGCTGACCTTTCGGTTCTTGGGCAAGAGCCTGAAAATTATAAAGACTATACTCAAAAAATAAGAAAGGAATATTCTGTTTATCCCGATTTTCTTTATAGTCCGGGAAGAAAAAAAGTGCTGCGGCATTTCCTGGAATCGGAAAGTATTTTTAAAACAGAGTATTTTAAAGCGAAATATGAACGGCAAGCCAGAAAAAACATTTTGTCAGAAATTGACGGACTTTAGTTTTGCTTTTGTTTACTACTACGTCTCACTTTTCTGAGAAAATTGATCCACCCTTCCAAAGAAGGGGAATGCAATGTTGCTAAAATATTAATTGAGTTAAATAATTGAACTTATAAACTCCGCCGATTTTTTCAAAACCATTTCAGGAACTTCTTTGTGCGGAGTATGGCCAACACCCGGAATAATCAGTTTCTCAGAAGTTCCGCTCACTCCGGAAAGTGTTTTCTGCACCTGCTCTAATGTTCCATATTCATCATTTTCACCCTGAATAAAAAACAAAGGAGCATATATATCTTTAAGTAAATATTCTATATTCCAGTCTTGGAATCTGTCACTCAGCCAGATTTCTGTCCAGGCTTTAACCATTATTTCTACATGATTACCATGGTATTTCCGAAGACGATCCGAAAGATTGGTTGTCTTATAAGCATGTAAGGCATTAGCAACACCTTTTACCGTTACATCTTCCACAAAGATATGCCCCGCTTCACAAATGACCGCTGTTATCTTTTCCGGGTACTTTGCGGCTGTTATAAGTGCGATAGTCCCTCCATCACTGTGACCGAAAAGAATGGCTTCCCTTATATTTAATACCTTCAGCAAATCATTCAGGACATCTGCTTCGGTTTCCATGTAATTATTTTCCCTTTCATAAGTTGGCATCGGGAAAGATTGACCATATCCAAGACGATCATATATTAAAATACTGCATTCCGTTTCAGCCGCCAGTTTCTCAGGAAAATCCCTCCAAAGCTCCACTGATCCTAAAGAATCATGCAAAAAAACAATGGTGGGTTTATTTTCATATGAATTATTATATTCTGCATACAATTTTTTACCGTTTACATCAATAATCCTTTTCTCCATTAATTTAAACTATTACAAAACCGGGTTGCCTGTGTTCCTAAATTCTTCCAATAAATTATTGAATACTTTATCTACGGGAAGTACTTCATCAATTAAAGCGGAAACTTGCCCGATTTCCAGTTCGCCTTCCTCCATATCTCCTTCAAACATTCCTTTTTTTGCTCTTGCACGCCCCAGGGATGCGATCAGCAGATCTTTATTTCTTCCGGCAATATAAATATCTTCCAGTTCGTTGAAAAACTTATTTTTAACCATTCTTACAGGAGCCAGTTCCTTCAGCGTAAGATGTGTATCTCCTTCCTGAAGCTCAGTTATTTTTCTCTTCCAGTTATCGTGGGCACTTGCTTCAGCAGTTGCGGCAAAACGGGAGCCGATCTGTACTGCGTCTGCTCCCAGAATCATTGCTGCTTTCATCTGTGAACCTAAAGCAATACCTCCGGCCGCGATCAAAGGTTTTGAAATATGTTTTTTCACGTTTGGAATCAGGCAGAAAGTGGTGGTTTCGTCCCTTCCGTTGTGACCTCCGGCTTCAAAGCCTTCTGCCACTATTGCGTCTACTCCGGCTTCTTCGCATTTGATGGCAAATTTGGTGGATGAAACTACGTGAGCTACTTTCAACCCTTCTTTCTGTAACGTTTCAGTATATGTTTTAGGATTTCCGGCTGATGTAAAAACAATCTTTATCCCTTCTTCCAGTATAATCTGTAGTACCTCATCAATATTCGGATAAAGCATCGGAACATTCACCCCGAAAGGTTTATCTGTTGCCTGTTTACATTTTCTGATATTTTCACGTAATACATCGGGATACATGCTTCCTGCCCCAATAAGGCCCAGACCGCCGCAATTAGATACTGCCGAAGCAAGTCTCCATCCCGAATGCCAGATCATCCCGCCCTGAATGACCGGATACTGAATATTAAAAAGTTGGGTGATTCTGTTTTGACCCTGCTGCATTTCATGAAGCTTTTTAGCCGAATTGAAATCTATAAAATTGCTCATGCTGTAAAAATAATAAAAACCATGATTTATCGGGAATTTCGAATAAAAAAAAACCTTCAGAAAATTCTGAAGGCTTTTTTTTATTTTTTGATGGCGTCTTTCTTCCAGTTTCCTTTGAAGGCGCAGTCGTTATAACGTCCGTCTATGGAAATAAATGTTGTTGGAAGTTTTGAATTAACAAACTTTTCCACCATTTCACTTCTTCTCTTGTTAAGAGCCATTTGTTTGATTCTGTCATAATCCGTTTCCAGGGTGATCTGGTGTGAAGGAATTACATCTTCAATCTTGATGATCTTTACAACTTTTCTGTCTCTTTCGTCTTTATCATCGAATGCATTGGTAATATCTCCTTTATTAAGACCAGCCAGCTCATAACTGATGGTTCCCGGAACAGATTCTCTTTCTATTTTGCTGGAACCATCTGATCCAGGGATTACTCCGGCATTGAACTTTGTTCTTTTATCGTCTGAGAATCTGAAAGCAGCATCTTTGAAGGTAATTTTACCACTGGAAATCAATCCTCTGATGCTGTCTAATTTCACTTTTGCTGTTTTAATTTCTTCATCCGTAGGAGTTGCCATTAAAAGAATATGTCTTGCATCATAGATCTTACCTGCTTTTCTCACCAGCTGTATGATATGATAACCGAATTCTGATTCTATCGGATCTGAAATTTCGCCTTCCTGAAGATTCAGTGCAGCTGCTTCAAAAGGTTTTACCATCTGTCCTTTAGAAATATTTTTCATAAGTCCTCCATTTGAAGCAGATCCAGGGTCTTCTGAATAGATTCTTGCCTGGCTTTCAAAGCTTTCTCCTCCTTCAATATCCTTTTTAATCTTTTTCAGTCTGTTGATGAGATCCTCCTTATGAGCTTCAGTAAGTTTAGGATACATCATAATCTGTGATAAAGAAACCTCATCTTTTATTTCCGGAAGCTGGGTTTTGTACATGTTGTAGAAGTCGGTTACCTCATTTGGAGTAACGTCTGCTTTTTCTGTAATTCTCTGGTATTTTGCCTGTGCATAATATTGATCCGTATCGATTTTCTCGATGGCATTTTTCATTTCATAGCCGTTTCTGAATTTATAAGCCGCAAGCATTGTTTTTTCATCAGGAAACTGTGACAGCAACTGTTGATATTTTCCGTTAGCCTGTTCTTTAATTGCTGCAGAACGGTTTTCGATAAGTGTATCTTTTCTTGCTTCATATACCAGAAGCTTATTATTGAGAAGGTTTTCCAAAAATTCACACTTATCAATATTGGTAGTTCCCTGCTGTTTTGCATAGTTCATCTGCTCATTTACGTCAGACTCCAGAACAATTTCATCACCGATTACAGCAGCAATACCATCCACTAAATCTCCTTGTTTCAGCTGAGCATTCAGCGAATTTGCACCAAACAAGATGATGAAAATTCCAAAAAGAAAAGTGATCTTAAGTTTATTTATCATTTTACTATTTTAAACAAGTTGCAAATTTAGAATTCTTAATGAATTACACTAAATTTTTTATTATAAATATTTCTTAAAAAAGACGTATTTATTGTAGTTCTATATCAAAAGTTGTCAATTCTTTAAACTGTCTTAATCTTTCGAACATATCCGCTTCATTTACTTCTTCAATTCTTTCCGTCCCGAATTTTTCAACGGTGAAAGATGCCATTGCAGAACCTACGATAAGTGCAGATTTCATAGTTTCAAAATCAGTTTTTTCTTTTTTAGCCAGATAAGCTGCAAAGCCTCCTGCAAAAGTATCTCCCGCTCCGGTAGGGTCAAAAACTTCTTCCAACGGTAGTGCCGGAATAGCGAATACTTTATTATCATGGAAAAGTAAAGCGCCATGTTCTCCTTTTTTAATGATGACGTATTCCGGTCCCATTTCGTGGATTTTTTTAGCTGCTTTTACGAGAGAATATTCGCCTGAAAGCTGTCTTGCTTCTTCGTCATTAATAGTAATAACATCCGTTTTAGCAATCATTTCCATTAAAATATCCCATGCGGTATCCATCCAGAAATTCATGGTATCAAGGATTACCAGTTTCGGACGTTTGTGCATTTTTTCCAATACGGAAAGCTGTACCCCCGGATGAAGATTTCCCAATAATAAAATCTCCGCATCCTGCATAGAATCCGGAATTTTAGGATCAAAATTCTCCAGAACATTCACTTCTGTTGCCAGTGTATCTCTGGTATTAAGGTCATTGTGATATTTTCCGGACCAGAAAAATGTTTTGCCATCTTTCACGATTTCAATTCCTTCTATATTTACGTTTCTGTTGGTGAACATATCCAGATGTTCCTGCGGAAAATCTCCTCCCACCACTGAAACAATTCCTGATTTTACTCCAAGTACGGATGAAGTAATTCCGATATAGGTTGCCGCACCTCCCAAAATTTTGTCTGTTTTACCAAATGGTGTTTCGATTGCATCGAATGCAACACTTCCTACAACTAAAAGTTTCATATTTTTTTCAAAGTATATTTAAAGAGTATTAATTTTTCCATTCAAATGTGTCCAGAAGATGCTTCATATCGTTCTTGATATAATCTACCGCCGGTGCCAGAGAATCCGGCTTTGGTCTTGTGTTGAAATATAAATAGGCCGTTACAAAATGTTTTGTACTGTCTGTAATGTAAAACTGAAGGTTTGAAGCACTTTGTCCTTTAAGCTCATAGAAGTTTCCGTACACTTTTTTATCAGGATATTCGAATGATTTGGTATCAATGGCACTTGCTTTTATCGTATGCTCATACACCATTTTTTCAGCTTCCTGGATGTGGGCGGCAAAATCATTCTTGATAGGATAATAGGTCACGAAAATTTTCGCTTTCATTTTCGGATAATTCAGATAATACCAGCAAGGTCTTTTGGCATCTGTAATTGTTGCGAAATGGGAATATTCAAAAGTATAGGCACAGTTGTTTTCAAACTTCTGATATTTCGGCGCAGGATATTCCAGACGAAGTTCACCGTAAGGTTTCGGAACAGGATCTTTGGAACAGGACACCAATATCAGTGCGATAAAAATAAAAATGGCGTTTTTAAACATTTTGCAAAAGTACAAATTAGATTTCAGATTTCGGAAGACAAATTTCAGCATTTCAATCTGTAAGAGTGATTTTACAATTGATTTTTAAATACTTTGTACCTGTTAAAAAGTTTACTTTAATTTAAATCGCAAAATTATTCAACATTAAGATTTTCTAAGGTTTTAAAATCAAGTAGGAAATATCTTTGATATTTAAAGATATGACGCTTCTTATTGGCTTATCAACGTCAATATTTTCTTCTTTAACGTTTATTTAAAAAAGTTTATAAATAAAAAAACGAACTTCAAAAAGTCCGTTCAAATATTATCTAATTCATTTAAAATTTCATTATGTCTTTTACCACTCCGTTCTTCTGCGTATGCTGCAGCAATTCCGTTTCAATGAATAATTTTATTGTTTCTTCGGAACCGTTATTCGGAAATAGAAGGTGAACATTGGCGCCGGCATCAAGGGTAAAGAATAAAGGCAACCCGGTTTCTTTCCGGAAATCCCATATTTTATTGATGACTTCCAGCGTTCCTGTTTTCATGAGGATAAATGCAGGATCGCTCATCATCATCATTGCGTGGAGCGTTAATGCTTCATGTTCCACGAGTTTAATGAACTGATGCAAATCCCCACTGGCAAGAATTTCCTTCATCGGACCGAAGTTTTCCCTCGCTTCCTGAAATCTTCTGTCGGCATACGGATTGGTATTCATCAGGCCGTGTCCTACCGTTGAAGAAACACTTTTCTCACCTTCATGAATCAGTAAGACCCAATCATTAAAATCTTTAAAAATCTCATGAACTGCGTCGTTGGGATATTGAACTGCAAAAAGGTCAGAACTTTCTTTCACCTGGCATTCTCCCCAAACCACCAATCCGCTATACAAACTTCTGCATGCACTTCCGCTTCCCAGCCTTGCCAGAAAAGACGCTTTTCTTAATGATTCTTCTTCCGAAGCTTTTCCAGAGAAAATTCCATCCAGATGCATCAGGCATTTTGCAACCGCACCAAAACCGGAAGCCGAACTTGCAATTCCTGAGCTGTGCGGAAATGTATTTTCTGTTCTGATAATGTATTTCCCCTTTAAAATCCAAGGAAGATATTGTTCTATATTACTGAAATATTTTTCAATTTTTGCTGCAAATTTCGGTTCTTCATTACCCGCTAAAAAAGTCTGAACGGAAAATGCTTCATTCGCTATAAATTCCAGACTGGTATTGGTTTTACAATGATTCAATGTATAGCTGATACTCGGATTTGCAGGAATCTGATTATCATATTTGCCCCAATATTTAATCAGTGCTATGTTTGATGGACAGCTTTCTGAAACCGTCTGATCTTGTATTGCAAATTCTTTTTTTCCTAAAAATTCCTGTGTTGTCATAATTCTTTTTTTGTCAATCAGCTTAGTAATCCATCTATTTTAGTACATCTGATCAATAATCTCCGCATATTTTTTAAGAACCACATTTCTCTTCACTTTCAGCGTAGGCGTGATTTCTCCGGTGTTGATTTCAAATTCTGCGGGCATTAGAGTAAACTTTTTCACTTTTTCAAAGTCGGACAAATGTTCCTGAAGTTCTTTAATTTTATTTTTATAAAAATCGTTTACCTCTTTATTTTTCACCACTTCTTCCCAATTGGTAAAAGGAATATTATTTTTGGCAAGGTACTCTTTCAGGAACTCAAAATTAGGAACAATAAGTGCAGAAGCAAACTGTCTGCCCTCCGCGATCATTACAATCTGCTGGATGAAATTATTATTGGTGAGCAAGTTTTCGATCTGCTGCGGAGCAATATATTTTCCGTTTGATGTTTTCATAAGATCCTTCAGACGGTCGGTGATGATAAGATTTCCTTTTTCATCGATCTTTCCGGCATCACCGGTCTTGAACCATCCGTCTTCAGTGAACACTTTTTGGGTATCTTCCGGGTTGTTGTAATAGCCTTTCATAATTCCGTTTCCTCTTGCCTGGATTTCATCCCGATCTCCGATACGGATTTCTACTCCGGGAAGCGGTTTTCCGCTTGTTCCGTGCTCAAAATGAGTGAAAGGGAAAAGCGTAAGAGTAGCCGTAGTTTCCGTGAGCCCGTACCCTACGGTAACATGGATTCCTACCGATTCAAAAAAACGGGTAACCTCCGGAGATAAGGAAGCTCCACCACAAGGCAGAAACCAGAGTCTTCCCCCCATTCTGTTTTTAATTTTGCTGAAGACCAGAGCTTCAGCTATGTTTTGTTTTATTTGTAGACCTAAAGAAATGTGTTTTTCATTTCGTTTTAATTCGGCAGTCTCCCACCCTGTTTTTACAGCCCAGTCGAAGATTTTTTTCTTTAGTGACGACCCTTCTTCTGCCTTTTCCAGCACGCCTGCGTAAATTTTCTGGAAAAACCTCGGAACAGCGCACATCATAGTAGGTTTCACCTCTTCAAGCGTATTCGCAATATTTTTAGGATCTTCAAGAAAGTATACTCTTGCGCCTCCATACAGACAAAGAAGACTCCAGCTGCGTTCGAAAACGTGGCTTAGTGGTAAAAATGCAAGCGAAAGTTCCTCTTCGAAATTTTTAAATTTAAAAAACTTAAAATGAGCATCAAAAGCTTTGATGAAATTCCCGTGGGTAAGTATTACCCCTTTTGGCGTACCGGTAGTTCCTGAAGTATAAATCAGGGTTGCTACATCGTCATTTTCCTTTGGACAGAATTCTGCTTCTGCGGCTGATTTTGCAATAAAATCTTCCAGGTAGAAGCTGCTGAATTCTTTTTTGATCCAGACTGCTTTTTTGGAAACAATGATCGTTTCGAGGCTGCATTCGTTTTTTTGCACAATTTCAAGGCAGGCATCATACTGTGCCTGGTCTCCTACCAAAATGATTTTTGCCCCGGAATCTTTAATGATATATTCTGCCTGCTCTGCATTATTGGTTGAGTAAATAGGCACGGTAACTGCACCCAGTGACATCGCCGCCAGATCAAAAATCATCCATTCTGAAGAGTTATCTGAATAGATGGAAACTTTATCGTTTTCTTTTATTCCCGCTTCTTTCAGAGCATTGGCTGTTTTAAAAATAATTTCCGAGAATTTCTTCCAGCTCAGCTCTTTCCATCCTTCTTTCTTTTTTTCAAACCCAATGGCGGATTTTAAGGGATGCTTTTCTATATTTTTTTGAATGATTGCCTCCGCAAGATTCATTGTTTTGCCTTTTTATCGTTAATATAATTTTTAAGGTGGAAGTCTATGGTTTCTTCCAATGGAATGAATGTATAATTCAGCCTTTCCTTTACTTTTTTATGAGATATGGTTTTCATTTGGGAAATTGCTTCAACATTCGATTTCGTCACCATCTTAAGTTGCGGAATGAGCCATCCGAAAAGCATATTCGCCACAATTCCCATAGTAAGCTGGAATTTTGAAAGTACTTTTGCCTCTTTCAGACCCAGTTCTTTTCTGATCTGTCTTGCCAGTTCTGCATATCTTTTATTTTCGGAAATAATGATAAACCGTTCTCCGAAAATACTCTTTTCCATGAGCTGAACTGATATTTCAGCAACATCCCTTACATCCGCATAGCTGGTTCCCCCGGAAAAAGTAAAGCTGTTTTTTTCCATGGTAGGAAATATATCACCGCTGCTCTTGCCCCAGTTTCCGCTTCCGATGATCATTCCCGGATTTACGATTACAACATTGAGTCCTTCCGCAGATGCTCTCCAGGCCTCCATTTCGGCAAGATGTTTTGAAATGGCATAGGCGGAATGGTCGTCTTTGGGATTAAAATCAGAATCTTCGTCAAGCTCACCGTTTTCATTGTCAATATCGAGAACGGCGACGGAACTTACGTGTAGAAATTTCTTTACCTCCGAATTTTCACAGGCATATAAAAGGTTTTGGGTTCCTTTTACGTTGGTATGATACATTTCTTTTGCATCATCCGGATTAAAACCGACTTTGGCTGCACAGTGATAGACTTCATCCACACCTTTCAGCGCATCCTGAATCGACTGAATATCATCAAAATCGACATTTACCCATTCTATCTTATTGAAAAAATCGTCGGGATTTTCCGTATAAAATGAATAGGAATGCTTTACTTCGTCTAAATTGCTTGTCGCTCTCTTCGCAGCCCGAACGTTTCTTCCTTTTTTAAGAAGCTCCAAAACGATTACCCTGCCGAGAATTCCGGTAGCACCCGTTACAAAAACCATCCGTTATTTTTACTTGGTTGACTAATTTATGCTCACATTCTCCGTGTTTGCAAATTTGCGATTTTTAAAGGAGAATTCAATTTTTAATTAATAACAAATTACAATAAATTGAAATGTGCACCAAAAGATTATCTGAAGCGTCAATAAAAAAAAACGGGCAGTGCCCGCTCTCATCAAAAATTAAAAAAAATCATTTCGTTGTTATGCTATGCCAAAACTTCATTGCTTCTTCTTGGGGCTTTATCGCACAAAATATCGGCAATGCTTTTTGAGATGAGGTTTCCTTCCGTGAGGTTATCCAACCAGAAAAACTCTCCTGCCGCATTGATTTCGATAAAATAGTATTCGTCTTCCGGAGAAACAATAATGTCAATTGCGCCATAGTCTACATGATATACGTCCAGAAGCTCCAGCAGTTTTGCTTCAATATCAGAAGGCAGCTCCGTAGGAATCCATTTATCGATAAGGTTGACCCCGTCTTTTCTCCAGTCGATTTTTGCGGCATCCGACTGCTGGGAATCTATTTCAAAAGCAAAAATATCTCTTCCGACAACCGTTACCCGGAGTTCTTTTTTCTTCTCGATTTTTTTCTGAAACTGCATCGGACAATACAAAAGTGTATCCAACTCCTCCAGCTTGTCTTCATTAACAACATTGGTAAACACCACACTTTCCACGCCATCTTCATAGATGGCAAAACCAGTCTGCATTTTTGCCACCACATTCTGATGCTTTATGATAAACTGTTTTGCTTCTTCGGGATTATTGGTAACGCAGGTCTCGGGAATTTTAAGTCCAATTTTATCTGCAATTTTAAGCTGTTCTTCTTTACTGTCGAGCCTTCTGTAAACACTTGGTTTTCCCAGCGAATAAACATCAACAGATTCTAAAAACCCGAACAGGGTATTTCTTATCTCTCCCATTGCCGCTCCGTAGAACTTCTCATCGATTTCCTCTCTCAGGCCCCGTCCCATGTTATAAGCACGCCTGTACCAAACTGCTGAAATATCGTCCAGACGGTATTTTTTATCAGAGGTTTCAAGAATGGTTGTCCATTTTCCATCCTGGAATATGGAAGACAATTTGTTGGTTAATGGATATTCATCTACATTAAAGCGAATTACTTCGCATTCGTTTTTATTGATATATTCGGTTACTTTTTCAATTGAAAAATTATCTCCGGTATGGGTAATTATTAAAATTTTATTCATTGGTTTTCATTCTTTTTATAAGATTATCGGCAATTCTCTGTGCAATAGGAAAATTGAGATCTTTCTGCAGCATTCCCCACTCTCCCTGGGGATTGACCTCGAGAAAATAATATTTTCCGTCTTTTCCGCGGATCATGTCTATGGCGCCGAGGTAAAGCCCCATTTCTTTCATCATTCCTGTGAGACCTGACTTTATATTCTCGGGAAGATCATAATCTGACCAGAAGTAGTTTCCTTTTGCAATCCTCCAATCGGTATTTTCGCTGTTATTGATTTTACCGGTGAAGAATTCTCCGTCAAGATAAACAATCCTCAGCTCATATTCTTTTTCAATGTAAGGTTGAAAGATCATTGGGCAGTATTCGATATCTGCAATATTTTCAAGAGAATCTTCATCAATAATATGGGTTGAAAGAAAATTTTCTCCGCCCATTGATTTTGAAATGACTCCGTGAAGCTTGGCCACCATTTTTCGGTTACAATGAGTATAAAAAAATGCAGTAATGGCTTCGGCATCGTTTGAAAAAAGGGTTTCAGGGACAATCAGGCCGTTCTTTTCAGCAATATTCAGCTGTAGCATTTTATTGCCGTCTATTTTGTTTTCAATATCCAGAGGATTAATCCACGGAACACGTTCCAATGCTGTGAAAAGATTGTAACGCAGGGTGGAATATTCCTGAATAAAGATCTTTTTATATTCTTCATCCAGCTCTTCGGGAGTATCAATTCTCCATGATTTCCTGTGCCAGACGCTTTTTACGTCTTCAGATTTTAATCTGTTTCCTGATTCATCGGTGAGTTCAAAAGAATTCTGGCTGATGCTGATTTTCTGAGCATGGTTAAGCTTATCAGAATTCAGCCTGAAATACGGAATATTTTTCGAGGTAAGGTATTCAAAAAAGAGATCAATATTGTAAAAATCCCGTGAATGTGTAATGCAAAGAATCATTTGCCTGTTTTTTATTAAAAAAGGAAACTTAGAGTGTAAGTTTCCTTTTGATATGATTTTGTTAATGTGTTATATATCAACAATTCCATTTATACAGTCGGAACATCATCGTCACCGTCTGATGGATATTTCATGGTCTGCAATAAATCCAGTGTTGGTTTTGTTACAGTGTCAGCAAGTTTCGATGTAGTAACACTATCTAACCTGATATCCGTAATTTCATTTCCTCCTTTGATTTTTTCAGGATCCTGAAGTTGTTTTTCAAGGAATGATGCAAAGAAAGGCTTCTTTTTTGAATTTTTGTTTTTCATAATAATTAATTTAGAGTTTTAATTTAATGGTTGTTTAGTCTTAAAGTGCGGTTGCATCTTCGTCACCGTCTGACGGATATTTCAGGGTAACATGATCGCCTCCCGGTTTTGTAACGTTATCAACAGTTACTGATGTAACACTGTCTTTCAGTGCTCCGGTTGTACTATCCTGCAATGCAGATGTAATTGTTCCTGAACCCCCTTTTACTGTTTCAGGGTCCTGAATTTGCTTTTCTAAGAATGAAGCAAAGAACGGTTTTTTTGTTTTTTTACCTTCCATGATGTTAATATTTAATGATTTAGAATGGTCTAAAAGTATTAAAAAAAAATCACCCAAAGAAGAATAAAATATTTTTTAAGAAAATTTTAACAATTAATAATTAATAACGAAATTATTTTAATTAATATGTAAAAAATCCTTAACAACATTAGCAAAATCAACAGGATTTTCTGCCTGAACCCAATGTCCTGCATTTTTTATGGTTACAAAATCCGCTTTCGGAAACTGCTGCCTGATCGCAAAGTGGTCCTGAGGAAGAATATAATTTGATTTAGCTCCGGCAATGAATAAAGCCGGCCCGTCAAAAACACCGAATTTAATGGCATTGGATACAAATTCATTATATTTTTCGGATAAAGTTTTGAGGTTAAATCTCCAGTTCAGCTTTTTATGATCGTCCCAGTACAAATTTTTTGTCAGGAACTGAATGGTAGATTTTTCAGGAATATATTGACTGAGCACTGCTTCTACGTCATTTCTTGAGGAAACCGTATTAAAATCAACCGTTTCCAATGCTTTAATAATTCCCTGATGGTGTGGCGGATATGCTTTTGGTGAGATATCAACTACAATGAGGCTTTCCACTTTTTCCGGGAATTTTATCGCAAACTGCATTACTGCTTTTCCACCCAGCGAATGTCCCAGAATATGGGCTTTAGCAATTCCATAATATTCCATATATCTTAGAATATCTTCTGCCAGATCATCATGAGACATGTTTTCCGAATGGAAGCTTCTTCCGTGATTACGAAGATCAATAAGATGTACCGGAAGGAATTCTCCCATATCTTTGCCGAAAGAGCCCCAGTTATCAAGCATTCCGAACAAACCGTGAAATACTAAAAGCGGTGTTTTCGAAAGGTTTTCACCGAATATTTTTGAATTTAAAATTTCCATATTTTTGTTATTCTACCATTTTGCAAGTCTCTTCAGATAAGCCTGAACCGTATTTTCCAATCCCATGTACAACGCTTCAGAAATTAAAGCATGACCGATAGAAACTTCCAGTAAATTAGGAATATTATCTGCAAAATATTTTAGATTATCAAGGCTCAAATCATGCCCTGCATTCACTCCAAGTCCGAAATCTGCGGCTACCACTGCCGTATCGTAATAGGGCTTTATAGCCAGTTCTTTATTAGCGGTATAATTTTTCGCATATGCTTCTGTGTACAACTCGATTCTGTCTGTTCCGGTTTTTGCGGCATATTCTACCAGCTCCGGATTAGGATCTAAAAAAATTGAAGTACGAATTCCGGCATTCTTGAACTCCGCAATAATCTCCGTAAGAAAATCAAGATGCCTTTTGGTATCCCATCCTGCATTTGACGTAATAGCATCATCAGCATCAGGAACCAGAGTTACCTGTTCCGGTTTTACTTCTAAGACCATATCGATAAAAGGTCTGTGCGGATTTCCTTCGATATTGAATTCCGTTGTTACAAGCGGTTTAAGATCATAAACATCTTTTCTGGTAATATGTCTTTCGTCCGGTCTCGGATGAATGGTAATTCCCTGCCCTCCATATTCCTGAATCTTTACTGCAGCTTCTGTTACACTGGGCGTTTCACCACCTCTGGCATTTCTTATGGTTGCAATCTTATTAATGTTTACACTAAGTTTTGTCATTTCTACTGATAAGTTTTTGAAATATTGTCCTGATGGATAAGGCATTAAGCGGAAATTCAGCAAGTACATGCAGCATACTGAGAACAAATAATACCGTCAGACCCATTTGATAATTATACAGATACAAAGCTATTGATAAAATCCAAATTGCAGAAACGAAAAGTGTATTTTTTAGTCTTAAAGATCTTGCCCATCCAATTACTGAAGTCTTCACAAACCAGTTCAGATAATGATAAGTGTAAGCAAAAGCAATAAAAATCTGCACTTTTAAAACTCCGGAAACAACCGATATATTTTTCCCTGTTAAAAAGGCCAGCTGTTGATTAATAATTTTAAAACCTGTAGAATTAAATACCTTTTCAGAGCTTTCCCTGGAAAAAACGAAATTTTCCAGTGGTAAAAAAGCAATCATAAATGGTATTGCCAATAGCAATATGATCGTAAAAAGTGCAGTAATATGTGATGATCTTAAATAACCTGAAATCATGAAAAGTGCCGTAAATACATAAACATGGATCAGCGTTGGTAGAAATAGCCCCAGCATAATAATCAGACTGGGCCTGAAAAAAGAGAACAGTATCATCATTAATAATAAAAACACTGCTAAAAACTTAGCATAATTTGTTTCAGATATCAAAATCAGGTAGACTGAAAAAATAAAAAACAGACCGACAATACTTCCGTATATAATATTTGCCCTAAATAAAGCGACATTTAAATATATCATAAAAAGCAAGCCTACAACACATAGTGCAAAAAATAAAAACTTTCCTGCATGCAGCTTATTCACAAAAAAATTTTTTCTTTTCAGCCAGTGCAACTCGGTAAGATAATGCAGCGGCCCCAATACTGCGTATGAGAACAGAAAAACATCAAAAGGTAATATACATGCCAGTAAAAATGAAAATACCAGCATGAGAACGTTAAAAAATTCTATTCTATTATTGATCGCCGAATACACAGTCTTTATCAGAATTAAACTTTTACCTGCATTACCTCCAGATCAAATTCTTTTGAAGCAACCAATAAATGATCGAAGATGTCCGACTGTATTTCCTCAAACCGCACCCACTCGGTATCGTTGGTAAACGCATAAATTTCAAGAGGAAGCCCCTGCGGTGTGCTGTTCAGCTGACGGACCATGATAGGACCCTCTTTATCGAGCTCCGGAATACGTTCTATATATTTTTGGGCATAATACCTGAAAACACCAATATTGGTAAGCTGCCTGCCGTTCACGATCTCTTCTTTATGCGCCATGTTTTCTTTTTCTTTTTTCAGCTCAATTGATCTCTGCTCGAGATAATCAGAAATAAGATTAATGCTTTTCAGACGCTCAATATCTTCTTCTGAAAGGAATTTAAATGAATTGATGTTGAAAAAAATAGATTTCTTGATTCTTCGGGCATTGGTCTCGGAAATCACCTGCATGTTTTTGATTTCTGTAGTGAGAAGATCATACGTAGGAATTGTGGAAAAGGTCCTGTCGAAATTATTGATTTTTGTTGTCAGAAGGTTGATTTCAGCAATATTTCCTTCAATATTATACTTCGGAATACTTACCCAGTCTCCCACTTTGAGGTTTTTAGAAGTTGCCACGTGAAGTCCGGTAACAAATCCCAGAATCGTATCACGGAATACAAGAACAAGAACAGCCGTAATTGCTCCCAGACTGCCGACAATAGTTGTTCCTTTAATCCCGAAAATTACGCAGATCCCAACAACCGAGAAGAGAAAGATTCCCAAAATTTTCACCGTCTCCGAAATAGCATTCAGGGCCATGATTTTGTAAAAATCCTGTTTAATGACGAAATAGTTTCTGAAAGCAGTCAGTCCCCGATACAGCATTCCGGCAAAGATCATTACAAGTCCTAAATTAACACATCTTATAATAAATGTGGTTGTTTTGGTTAAAGCACCTGCGAATATAGATTCATGAATACTTCCTATAATTAAAAGCGCAATTAAATGAGCAATTGAATTGGTAATTCTTGATTCATAAATTGAATTTATAGCAGGATATTTTTCTTTATTTCTGAAGATACTGAAAACGCTGTTGATTATAAGCTTAAAAATAAAGTCAATAACCAGAAAAATCGCGATCAATAAAAGAATCTTTACAATAATATGAAATACGAATTCCAGGCCGGACGGTGCAATGCGGCTGATGTATCGGTAAAGAGGCTCACTTAATCCCTGTATGAGATCCTTTGTTTCTTCTAATTGGTCGTTCATTACAGCAAATTTAGGAAAATAAGTAATTTTTATACAGAATATCTTTCAGCAATTTTTATCCCAAAACTAATTAAGTTATTCTTTTAAATAGAAATTTTTCAGAATTTTTAAAACGATTCAATTCATTCACAAGCACGATTAACAAATAAAACTTTCATAACAATAAATAATATTACCACAATTTATTTAAAAAAAATAACATTTTTATGAATTTATATTTAATAATTATTTAAATTTGATATAAACTAAATAAAATCAAAAAACCATATACATATGAGAAAACACTACTTTTTTATTTTATTGTGTGTATTCACACTTTTAACGAACTGCTCCGGAGGAGACGATGCACCGGTAATTACGGAAAATACGAATACGGCCGTTAAAACCGGGAAGCTTACCGGGAAGGTAATGTCAAAAAACGGAACCAAACCTATTGGAGGAGCTTCTGTTTTTACCTTTGACGACAAGTATAAAATCTATTACACGACTTCTGATTCAGAAGGTAATTTCCTACTTGATGCTCCGGCCGGAAACCGCACAATTTACATCCAGACCGGTAACGGGACCAATTTCCGTACAGAAATTTCCGCAGTAGTTAAAGACAATGAAACAACTGCTCTTGATGCAAATCAGACAAAACTTAACCAAATTGCAAAAATCGCTTATGTAAAAGGAACTTATGATAAGATAGAGGATATTATCCAGATTCTAGGTTATACTGCAACCGAAATCACGAATAATGACCTGGCGAATATGACTACAATTTCGCAGTACGATATTATATTCCTTAATTGCGGCTCCAGAAGCAGCACGACAAATCCCGCACTTTACACAGCGATTGATGCCAACTTAGCCATTTTTGTGGCCAACGGAGGAAGTATCTATGCCTCAGACTGGGATGTTGCCTATTTAGTAGGCGGAACCACCAATACCAATAACTGTGGATTGCCGGGAGGATTTGTACCTGATTCAAAATTATGCTCCAAGAATATCGGAAGCTCCGGAAATATCGGTGCTACTGTAAATAATGCCGGACTAACATCTGCTTTAGGGTTCAATACGCTTAATCTGGATTATGATTTAGGAGCATGGCAAAAAATAATCAACTATGATCCTGCTTACTGGGAAGTACTGGTGAAGGAAACTTCATCAAATGATGCGTTGATGATCAGAACCAACCATTTTGCAGCAACAGGTATTCCGGTTACTCCAATAGGAAATGCTGCAAACACAACTTTTGTAACGGTTTGTGTTACCCTTCCGGGAAATATCCAGATCAGTCTTTCTGTTCCTCAGGCAGCCGTTCCTTTCCTTGTTGCATTAGGCGCAACAGTGGGACCTTGCTCAGGAGCTTCCAACAGCGGCTATATTTATTACACCACTTTCCACAACCACGCTTCCGGAAATATTGGTAATGCAGGTGTTATTCTACAATATGTAATTTTAAACCTTTAATAAAAACTTCACCTTAAACATGGAAGTGGCTTTTTTGAAGCCACTTTTTTTTATATCTTTTCATTAAATTAAAAAAATGGATACAGCCTTAATTGATATTCTCTGCCTTATTCTTCTGTTTTTAGGAATTTTAGGAACTTTTTTACCAGTTTTACCGGGTCTGTTATTGAGCATCTGCGGACTTCTGATCTATAAATTCGGAACCGATTCGGATCTCAGCATGATATATATCTGGGCATTTATAATCCTTACCATTGCTTCAGTGGTACTTAATTATGTCATTCCGGCAAAGACCAATCAGAAATACGGCGGAACACGCTGGGGAAGTATTGGTTCGGTAATCGGTACCATCGTAGGGATATTTTTACCCATTCCTTTGGGATTTTTAGTAGGGATGTTTGCAGGTGTTTTTATAGGAGAACTTCTTCATGACAGTAAAGATATTAGCAAAGCTTTAAAATCAACCAAAGGAGCTTTTATAGGGTTTATTTACGGCACCGGATTCAGCTTCGTGGTGGGTGTGGCAATGTTTTTGGTGGTAGTATTAAATATGCTTTCCATTATTTAAAACAAGAAAAATGTTGTATAAAGCCATTATATTAAGCACAGGACTATTGTTAGTTAACTGCAAAACACAAAAAGGGACACAGGTTCCGCAAAAAGATCAAGTGGAAAATTCCGGGAATCTCACAAAAAACAGCAATGAAGGATCCGTCATCTACTTCAATGAAGGAGAAAACAGATTTCTTGATGAATATCAGATGAATGTAACATTCAAAGGTATTTCTGAAGACAGCCGCTGCCCGAAAGATGTTAACTGCATTTGGGCCGGCGTTGCCGTAGCCGAAGTAGAGGTAATGGGAACTGCAACAAGACCTATGACTTTATCCCTTGCAAGCCTGGATAATAAAGGAAGAAATTATCATCAATCCGCAGATTTCAACGGATATACCATCACGCTAACAGAAGTAAATCCGTATCCCGGATCAGCAGAAGGCACAAAAAACCTTAAAGGAAAATATAGAATCGGTATTATGATCAAAAAATCCGATAACACCGCTAATATGAAATAGGCTTCTTTCCCTTAGAACTCAGATATTCATTAATTTTCGAAAAAGGTTTGCTTCCGAAAAATCCTCTGTGAACAGAAAATGGCGACGGGTGCGCAGACTTTAATATAAAATGTTTGGCCGGATCAATAAGTTCGGCTTTTTTCTGTGCAAAAGCACCCCATAAGACAAAAACTACATTTTGTTTCTTATCTGAAATTTCTTTGATAATAAAATCCGTAAACTTTTCCCAGCCGAGATCCTTATGAGAGTTCGGAGCATGAGCACGTACAGTTAACGTTGCATTTAACAGCAAAACACCCTGTTTTCCCCAGTCATCCAATTCTTTTGAAGTTCTTTCCACACCGATATCATTTTTAAGCTCTATAAAAATATTCTTCAGGGAGGGTGGCGCGGCAACCTGCTCGGAAACTGAAAAACAAAGACCATTCGCCTGATAATCATTATGATATGGATCCTGCCCAATAATTACAACCTCAACTTCATCGAAAGGGGTAATTTCCAACGCCCTGAAAATCTGTCTTTTAGGTGGGAAAACTTTTGTTGTTGCATATTCCTGCTTTACTTTCTCCCAAAGATTGGTAAAATATTCGGTTTTTTTTATCGGGGCTAATATTTCTGTCCAGGTCATATTGTAATAATTTATCAGATGTTTTTATTGATAGGCTTAAACCTCAACTGCTCTGTAAGATCAAAAGTATTGCCATGAATTTAAATTTATAAAAAGTATCATGGAACCTTTTTCTCGATCAGCGATTATAATTGTCAAATATAAAAATATATCAGGATATCCAAAAATGAGCTCTGGGCAGCATTTATAAAGTAATCATTCATTGTCATATCAACAAGATAATTCCAGTGACTTTCATCAGTATTTATGCTGTAAAAATTTATATGATTTATTTTTTTTGATACGTTTAAGCAAATAATCGGCTGAAAAATCACAATTACCGTTCAGTCTTTAACAAATTTTAACTTACAGATTAATTTTGTTAGAAATTAAATAATTACAATCACAGTAAAGATTTATATCATATTCAAAAATTATCATAAAATTAACATAAATTCTACCTTTATATCACAAAACAAAAGAATATTACATAACATAATTAATAAATATTTGTCGATATGAAAACTTTAAGAATTTTCTTGAATGCTACAGCGCTATGCGGAACATTATTTTTTTATCAAAATGCAGAAGCTCAAAAAATAAATCAGAAGACAACAGTAATTGTCGTTAACGGAACTTCTCCTTTACACGACTGGGAAATGAATTCTTCAGCAGCTTACTTTACAGGAACCGTGAATGGAAACAGCATATCCAACGCCACTTTTACCATGCCGGTAAAAAACCTGAA
Organism: Chryseobacterium sp. PET-29; assembly: GCF_025736815.1. Lineage (NCBI taxonomy): Bacteria > Pseudomonadati > Bacteroidota > Flavobacteriia > Flavobacteriales > Weeksellaceae > Chryseobacterium > Chryseobacterium sp. PET-29. The sequence goes on from NZ_CP107053.1 coordinate 2,109,757, forward strand.
AAGCAAAAAAGGAAGCACCATGGATAATAAAGCTTATGAAGCATTGAAATCTTCACAATATCCCACCATCAGCTTTACAGCAGCTTCTATCAATTTCGGTAAAAGCAATGTAAGCGGAAAACTGACGATCGCAGGAGTTTCCAGAAATGTTTCTTTTCCCGTAAGCGTTGCTAAAAATGAAAACACTTACACCATTTATGGAACCGAAACCGTAAAACTTTCAGATTTCGGAATGAGCAGACCCGGATTCATGGGTATAAAAACAGGAGATGAAGTCACCATCAAAGTGAGCATTACAGCACAGTAAGAAATCAGCATTAAAACCATGATTAATCAATATTAAAAAAATAAAACGTTATGAAAACCATTTACATAAAAACAGCACTCTTAGGAACTATTTTACTTGCTAATGCCGCACATGCTCAACAGTTTCCTTTAGATAATCTTAAACCAAGAGACCAGAGAGGGATCAATATTTTTGAAAATCCTAAAGATTCTGTAACAACCTTTGAGAAACTTAAAGTAAGAATCGGCGGAGCGTTCGCCTTACAATTCCAAGGTCTGAAACATGAAAGCGGAGCAGATCAATCCGTTCCGGCAACCCAACTGTACGACATCGGAAATAATTTTAACCTTGCTACAGCCAACCTTGATATTGATGTGGCTTTATATGACGGTATCAATTTACATTTAAGAACATTTTTAAGTTCCCGCCACCACAACGAAACCTACGTAAAAGGAGGCTACATTCAGATTGACAAGCTTGATTTTATCAAAAAAGATTTTTTGAGTGACTTTATGAAATATTCAACCATAAAATTCGGTCATGATGAAATTAATTACGGGGATGTGCACTTCAGAAGAAGCGATAATGCCTACACCACCCAAAACCCGTTTGTGGGAAATTACCTGATGGACGCATATGCAACAATGGTTTTTGCTGAATATTACTACCGCAGAGACGGATTCATCGGAATGGGAGGTATTACCAACGGAAGACTCAACCAGAATGCCAACGGAGGAACAAGCCCTTCTTTATATGCTAAAATAGGCTACGACAAACAGCTGAACAGCGATCTGAGAGTACGTCTTACAGGATCCGTTTACAACACCGCCAATACCCAAAGGCTGGATTTCTATGATGGAGACAGAGCGGGATCAAGATACTATTATGTGATGGAAAATGCCGCGGCCACCTCATCTGCCAATTTCAGATCAGGACAGGTAGTACCGGATTTTAAAAACAAAGTGACTTCCATTATGATCAACCCTTTTGTAAGATATAAAGGTCTGGAATTCTTCGGAACTTTTGAAAACGCTTCAGGCAGAAATACAACAGAAATCGACCGCAGAACATGGAACCAGTATGCCGCGGAACTTATTTACCGATTCGGAAATAATGATAACCTGTACTTCGGGGGAAGATACAACCTGGTAAAAGGTGAACTGGCGACAGGAAACAAGGTAGATGTAACCCGTTACAACATCGGCGGAGGCTGGTTTATGACCAAAAACATCCTTACCAAAGTTGAATATGTCAATCAGAAATACGACGGCTATCCAACATCAAGCATCCTGTATGACGGTAAATTCAACGGATTTGTTCTGGAAGCTGCCATTTCTTTCTAAATGCCAATCACAGAAAAAGCTATCCCAAGTTTTTTCAAAACACTACCTGAATTATGAAACCTTTTTTAGCAGCAATTCCGTTTATAGTCGGAATATTTATGAATGCCCAGGAAAACTACATTCAGATCAACGGAAGCACTAATATTAATACTTTCAAATGCACCAACACTACATTCAGAACGCCCGGGGGCAATTTCATGATTAGTGAAAAAAATCTTCCAAACATTGCACTGAAAGTAGACGATTTCGATTGCCATAACAAAATAATGACTTCTGATTTTCAGAAAACTCTTTTAGCGGAAGATCATCCATACCTTCATATAAAGTTTATTTCTTTAGACAGGAATAAAGCAGTATACAATGCACAGATAGAAGTAAAGATGATAAACAGAAGTAAAATATACAATATCACATTGTGCCTCGAAAACGGAAAACTTACCGGCAGAAAAAGTGTTAAATTCAGCGATTTTGACATATCACCTCCAAAAAGAATGGGTGGGATGATTGTAGTAAAAGATGATCTTAATCTTGTTTTTGCCCTTGCTGCAAACACGCAATAAAACAATACCAGTTATTTTAGATTACAAGAAATGTTTAGAGATTGATAAAGTCTGCAGTATTCAGTTACTGCAGGCTTTTGGAATTGTAATCATCATTTTTCAGACTAAAAACCAGATTATCGGGAAACCCCTCATCTATTCTTTCCTCTTCCAATACAAAATTATGTTTTAAAAGAAGTTTTTTTGAATTATCATTATAACGGTGAGTCATTGCCACAATTTCTTTCAAAAACAAATTGTTAAAAGCGAAATTTACAACAGCTTTTAATGCCTCCGACATGATTCCTTTGTTGTGAAAATCAGGCAATAATTCATACCCCACTTCTGCAACCGTCCGGTCTTCAGAAAAATTCCAGAGACAGATTGTCCCTATAAGATTTAGCTGATCTTTTAAAGAAATCCCCCAGTAAAATGTCTGATTATTTTTAGTTCTTTCTTTAATCGTGAGAATAAACTGCAGCGCATCGTAATTATTTTTCGGAGAAACTCTCTGTACATATTGATTGATAATTTCGTTGCTGCGAATTTTCAGAATATCATTGACATAGCTTTCGTTGATTTCTTTCAACAATAATCGTTCTGTTTCAATCATACTTTTTATAATTTGTCATTTGATGATTTATCTTCTAAAGAATGATCTCTTCAAATCATAAACTTCTTTCAGAAATAAATTTTCATCCACTTTCCAGTCGATACCTGAAGTATCGTTAAGTGAAATTCGCTTTTATTTTCTGTTTATAATTTTCTAATTCATAAAGATTTAATTCAATCACAAATATATAAGAATTACCGAAATGCACTGGATAGATTTATGTTCTAATTTTTTAAAAAAATTTTAAAATTAGAATCTTTTATCTTAAAAATATAAATCTATAGTCAGTTAAAAAGAGAATTCAGGCATAGGTAGAGTATTATAAAAACGAAAGAATAAAAAACAAAAATGAGTCCGATCTGGTATCTATCGGACTCAATAACCATCAAAATTAAAGGTAGGTTCGTCTAAACTTTTAGGCGCACTCTATAAAAATGGCTTGTCTTATTACTTAGACTTACACTGTCTTTTAATTAGGGGCAGTTAGCAGGCTTAGGATCAACTGTAAATGTAGAAGCTGATGAGGTACACCCATTAACTGTGGCTGTTATGGTATAGGTTCCCGTAGGTGCTCCTATCCATTTATTATTATTAGCATATCCTATTATTGGCTGATTAGGAGTTATGGTATATTTTGCGTTTGAGTCAAAATTGCTGATTTCATATGCACCATATCCTTGAGAGGCCGGATCACAGGTTGGCTGTTTTAATAAAGTCATAACTGGAGCAGGCGGAGGAGTTGGCTGTGGATTAACGGTAAAAGACGTTGATGCCGAGGAAGTGCAACCATTTACCGTTGCCGTTACAGTATACGTTCCTTCAGGAACTACCAACATTCCTGGTCCAAGAGGTGATGTTTGATTTGGACTGAATTGAGGTCCCGAAGGTGTAAAAGTATAACTAGCGTTTGAATTGTAATTGCTTATTTGATAAATGCCATATTTTGAACTACAGGTAGATTGTGAGTGAAATTTAATTGCAGGCGTTGGTGTAGGTGTTCCTGTAATAGTAAAAGATGCTTTGAAATTGCTTCCGGTATTATCCAGTTTTCGGGTTAAATCACAAGCAGTTGTTGAAGTTTCACTTCCAGTGTATTCAAGAAATAATTCAAGAGTATAATCTCCGGGGCATTGTTTGGTTAGATCAATGTTGTAATCTAATTTGTTCCATTTTTGGTCATGACCGGAACAAGCTCCTCCTGTGGGAAATGAACTTCCTGAGCAAGCTTCTTTAAAAGGCAAAGCTTCTTGTAAAAAAGCACCTGGAGTATCTCCGGTTTTATAAATCCTGTAATTAACGGTACCTCCACAGAAATTAGTTCCTGTCTGTTCGTAGTTTTGAAGCTCTAAACCGATAATTTTTAATGTTTGACTATTTGCAGCAAAGCTTCCTAAATTAGCTCCATTAAACTGAGTTGTAGAAATTGCAGTGCCTTCGTAAGAGTACCATTTATTAGTACCGCTTGCATTAAACTGAATAGCTGCTTCAAATATTCCAATTTTTTGAGCACTGGTAGTTATTGAAAAACTACAAAAAACTACTGCTACGAGTAATTTTTTTACTAATGTAAATTTTTTTATCATTTGTGAATTTAATTTCATTGCAAATATAATAACACTTAAATAATTCTTGAATATTCGTTTTTAGACATATTCCTATAATATTTATAATTAAAATTGTTTCAAAGATGTTATTTCAAAAATATGTTCGATTTAGGTTATAAATAAATTCATATAAGTACATTTCAGATATTAAAAAAATAAATCTCAAATAATTCGTTTTCAAATTAAAATGCACATTTTTCACTAAATTTGCACTGTGTTTATAAATAAAGAAGATTTAAATGAATTAGAGTTTCCGCAATTGCTCGCGGAGATTTCTCCTTTTGCATATTCTCCCAAGACAAGAGAAAAAATTCTTCAGCTTCGTCCGATGAAAATTGATGAGGCCGAACTTTCCCTGAAGAAAACCTCAGAATATTTATCAAGTTTTGAAAGCTCTAATGCCGTTCCTTTCGACGAGTATGAAGATATCGAAAGCGAACTGAAATTAATGCTGATTGAAAATTACCGACTGGAAAACAGTGCTTTCATCAAAATAAAAACCCTCACGGAACAGATCGGGAAACTTCAGAAGTTTTTCCCAACCATGCCGGAAACCTTTCCTACTTTAATGGAAGATGTTTCTGTACTGGAATTCAGAAAAGAAATTATTGATAAGGTTGATAAAGTTTTCAACCGTTTCGGTGAAGTGAAAAGTGAAGCCTCGCCGGTTTTAAAAGGCTTGAGAACGGAAATCCAGCATGCCAAAAAAGCAATCCAGGAAAATTTTAACCGTGCTTTGTTCAATTATGGCCAGAGTGAATTTCTAGATGATATCCGTGAAACGATTATTGATGACCAGAGGGTTTTAGCGGTAAAATCAGGCTTTAAGAAAAGGGTTCCGGGAAGAGTATTGGGATTGTCCAAAACAGGGTCTATTACCTATATCCAGCCGGACTCTGTAGTGAAGCATTATTTTAAGCTTAAAGAAAATGAAGAGGAAGAGAAAAAGGAAATTGATAAAATTTTACGACAGCTTACTGCAGAATTGGCCGAATACCAACCTCAATTGTGGAGATACCAGAAATACATCTTCGATCTTGATTTAACGAGGGCCAAAGCGAAATTTGCAGAGCTGATCAATGGTGTTTTACCGAAAATCAACCGTCACAAAACATTGAGGTTAAGAGATGCTTTTCATCCTTTGTTGTTTTTAAGAAATAAAGCAGAAAATAAAACCATTTTCCCTCAGACGCTTACCTTCACGGAACATAATAGGATTATCTGTATTTCCGGACCGAACGCCGGAGGAAAATCAATCACCCTGAAAACTGTAGGATTGCTTCAACTGATGATCCAGAGCGGAATTCTTGTTCCCGTTCATCCGAAATCCGAAATGTTTTTCTTTGAAAAGATCATGACCGATATTGGTGACAATCAGTCTATTGAAAACCATTTATCGACTTATTCTTCGAGATTGAGAAAAATGTCGGGAATTATCCGTGAAGCAGATGCCAATACGCTTTTACTGATTGACGAATTCGGTACCGGCTCCGATCCTGAATTAGGAGGTGCTTTAGCAGAAAGTTTTTTGGAGTTTTTCTATGATAAAAAGAGCTTTGCAATTATCACCACGCATTACACCAATATCAAACTGGTGGTAGAACAGCTTCCGAATGCACAGAATGCCGCTATGCTCTTCAATGAGGAAACGCTGGAACCGATGTATAAACTTGAAGTAGGACAAGCAGGAAGCTCATTTACTTTTGAAGTAGCCGAGAAAAATAAGATTCCGAGGTTTATTATCCATTCTGCCAAGAAAAAGGTAGAACACGATATTGTAAATCTTGATAAAACGATTGTAAAGCTTCAGCAGGAAAAGTATGAGGTTGAAAAGCTGAAATCTGATCTTGCAGAAAGGAAAGAATCCGTTGAGGACAAGCGTGATAACCTTCAAAAGCTGAATGAACAGCTTCAGCAGAAATTGTATAATTTCCAGAAACTGTATGAAGAAGAACACCGTAAACTGCAGTTCGGGAACAAGATTGAAACGTTTATCGACAGCTACACCAAAGGAAAATCGAGAAAAGATGTGGTGAAAGATTTTGTGAAACTTCTGGAACAGGAAAAATTCCGTAAGCTGGGTGTTGACAAAGATGAAAGCAAGCGCCTTCAGGTTGTTAAACGGAAAATCACCCAACAGCTGAAAAAAGAAGAAGTGATTGAAAAAATTGCCGAGACCAATGAAAAATTGGAAGAAAAAAGGCAAACTGACCGTTCACTCTGGATGAAAGTGGGACAAAGAGTTCGTATCGCCGGAAGCACAAGTGTGGGAACCATTGAAAAGATTTCCAAGAAAAAGGTGGTGGTGAATTATGGTACGTTCAAAACGACCATTGATGCGGATGAGCTGGAAAGAATTTAATGATCATAGTAAAAACCCATATCACGTTTAAGGATTTTTTGATGTTTCATTTAAAAAATTCATTAATACGAATCATTGTATTTCCAATAATTGCATTGATTTTTTTTGGAATAAATTATTATAATGCAGGTAATGATAATCGGGAATTTATGGAATCAGCATCGGTCTGGTTGCTGGTTTTCTTTGTGTTCATCATTATCCGCACTTATTTTAGTGTAAAAAATATTTTTTATTCCAACAAAAATATCCAGGAGATGATTTCTTACACCTTCACGGACGAAAAGATCCGTACGGAAGGCAAAACCTTTGATGCATATTTTACATGGGATTCGATTTATAAAGTAAAAGAAAAAAAAGAATGGTTTCTGATTTACCAAACTGCCCAGACCATGAATATGGTTCCTAAAAAGTTTTTCACAAAGGACCAGATTTCAGAACTTAGAGATCTTATCAGAAAGAATAATGTGAAAGCAAAACTCAGAAACGATTGAAATAAAAAATGAAAAGAGTGCCGAAAAGCACTTTTTTCATTTTTAAATAGTGATAAGATATTCTGTTCTATTACTATATTTGAATATGATTAAAACCATAAAAATTCTCTGGATCTTCTATCTGAAACTATTGATCCCTTCCTTATTGTTTTCTGTATTATTAGCTTTTCAGACAGGATTTAGCATAGGAAATTTCGGATTTTGTTTTCTGGTGATGTTACCTGCATTTCACTTTTTGATTTATGAATTAAGACTGAAAAGGGAATATTTGTTTTTTGCTAATTTTGGATTTTCAAGGCAGCTTCTCTGGATCACAACCGTTTCAATCGGATTTATTATCAACCTTATTTCCAAATTGTTATGAGCAAGCTTCATATTGACAGTGTCACAAAATCGTATGGTTCAAAGAAAGTCTTACAGGACGTTTATTTAAGTTGTGAAAAAGGAAAAATTGTGGCTTTATTGGGAGGAATCGGATCCGGAAAATCTACATTGTTACAGATTATTTTCGGAACGCTGAAGGGAGATTCTCAGTTTATTAAATTCAATGACCAGGTTCTTACAAAGCAATCCGATAGAAAAAACAAGATTGCCTATCTTCCTCAAACTCCGATTTTTCCAAGAGATATTAAAATTAAAAACCTGATTTCGTTATTCTGTAATGAAGTGAACACTCAAAAACTTTTTAATTCTGATCTTCTTGAACCTTTGCTAAACAGGACAACAAGAAATCTTTCCGGAGGGGAAAGAAAAATGGTAGAAGTATTAATAATAATCCATTCCGAAGCTGATTTTATCTTACTGGAAGAGCCTTACAGCGGACTGTCACCAATTTTAACAGAAAAGGTGATGAAGATTATAAAAGAATTATCTCAGGAAAAAGGCTTTATCATTTCAGATTTTAATGTACAGGAAGCCACTGAAATCTCGGATGAAATTTATCTTCTTTCCAACACATATTTGAAACAAATTAAAGATTTAAAAGAATTGCAACAGCATTATTATCTGCCGAAAAATATTTAATTTATATATTTGACAATCAAAAAAATCATGATGTCCGTAAATAAAACATTATATATATCCGTTTTCACTTTTCTTTTTGTGTTTTTCGCCAAGGGGCAGGATAAAGTTCCTTTCGGTGTTGTAAAAGCAGAAGAAGGTTACGCCATGGTGCGTGTTCATAAAGACGATTACCGTAAAATCATTGATAAAATCCGAATGAAAACCGGCGATGTTTTTATTTATGTGAAACCTGCTCCGGGAGAAACAGAATGGATCTGGATCAAATATCCTGAAAAAGATGACACCGACAAGCCTTTCGTAAGATACGACAGCATTACAAAAGAAGGAATGGTGAACAAAAACCGCGTGGTTTTCGTGGATAAGCTGCCCCCATTTACCCCTTCAAAATCAAAAAATGGAAAATCGCTTATTTTTACGGATGATACCAATCCTAAAATTCCGGGTAACCAAAGGACAAAAGTGATTATCGACGTTTATCCTTCTTATGCAAAGCTTAAAAAACAGGAAAAAGATGCTGAAGGAAATATCATCAAAATCGACAAAGTAAAATCCTGGGGTGTTGGCAAAGAGATCCCTGAAGGACTAACAGAAATAAAATCAGTAAGAGTTCAGCAGCCGGGAAGAGGCTCTGTCTTTGTGAGAGATGCTATCAAAAATATGTTTCAACCGACGATGGATTTCAATAACGTTGGCGTAACGGCCATTGATAACGACCATATTTTTCTTTATATGACCAATGGCGCCGGAGAGAACCGATATACGACGATCTGGACGATCAAACAGGGAAAAGTTCAAAGCCAGATCATTTATAAAAACCCTGAATAATTCAGTAATATTCATTACTTTTGCTGCCGAAAGTCCAGCTTTTGGCTTTCTGGAAATTGGTTTTGCTTAACTGCAGATTAAAAGGGAATCGTGTGAAAATCACGAACTGTCGCGCAACTGTAAGTAACTGAAGTCTTTATTAATAATCCACTGTAAAACGTACGGGAAGGAAATAAAGATGTTACAAGTCAGGAGACCTGCCTTTTTCTTCACCACAAAACTTTCGCGATTTGAAGTTTGTTGATCTATAGAACCCAGGGATTTTACGCTCTGCTTTTTCTGTTGTTTTCAACTTTTCATTTCGCTTTAATTTAAATGAAATATGACTACAGAAGAAAGAATTAAAACCTCGGAGACCAGAATTTTCAAAGCCGTTTTCCCCAACACGACCAACCATTACGATACGCTTTTCGGAGGTACTGCCATGCAGCTGATGGATGAGGTTGCCTTTATCGCAGCAACACGATTTGCCCGAAAACGCGTAGTAACGGTAAGCAGCGATAAGATTGATTTTAAAAGATCAATTCCTGCCGGAACCATTGTGGAGCTTATTGGAAAAGTAGTGCATGTCGGAAGAACAAGCCTGAAAGTGAATGTGGAAATTTATACCGAGCAAATGTATTCTTATGAAAGGGAAAGAGCCATTGTGGGTGATTTTACTTTTGTAGCAATTGATGAATTTAAGAAACCAATTCAAATACTATAAAGGGGCTTCGGCGGCCAAAGGCCGCCGAAGCTTTATTTTATTTCCCACAGATTGTACAGACTTCACAAATTCTGTCTATATCAAATCTTCAGCTAAAAATATATACCATCATCAGCATAATTTGTGGAATCTGTGTGAGAATTCTCAATTGAAATTAAAAACTTACTTCAACACCTTTTCGGTTTCCAGATTTTTAATTAAGAGCAACTGAAAAGCTTCGCCTAGTTCATCAGACGCTCTTACAATCGCATTTTCCAGCATATTTCTGATTTGTTTTTCGGTAACTCCGGCTTCTGTCCAGCTCTTTCCGGAAGTGTGCGAATTCAGAATGAACGGCATGATCCGATCTATGGCACACGCAAAAATAGCATCCGGTGTCTGTTCTTCTTCAAATTCCAGCCACAAATTAAAAAATTCACTTTTTAACGGCTCATCCAGAATACCGAAGATCTTTTGTGCTGAAACTTTTTCCCGCTCAAACTTCCCAACCATCGCCGCTTCATCAAACAAGAAAGTATCGCCTGCTTCAATTTCAACCAGATCGTGAATAGAAAGCATTCTGATGACTCTCAACAAATCAATATCCGCTCTGTTTTTGGCGTAGGGAAACAAAATTTGTGCAAGAATGATGATCTGCCAGGAATGTTCTGCGGTATTCTCCCTTCTGGAATCATCGGCATTAAAATTTCTTCGCTGTACATTTTTCAGGGCATCGACAGCCAGGATGAAATCAATTTCCTTTTGAATCTTCATTGCTCTAAGTTTATATGTAAATATTTGAAATTGCCTTCAGTATGAATTATTTTTTAAAAAAAAATGACAAATTTCATGAGGTGCAAAAATAATACTTTAAATATAAAGCTATATTAATTAACAGATTAGTCTTATTTTTATTGTAAATATTTATCATGGCTTCAGAATTCAATTATCCCCCTGAAATTAAAGGAAAAAGAAAATTATATTCCCTGTTTAACGGGGTAAAAGATCCTTTAGGAGTGATCAGTGGAAATCATGCCATTTCAGGAGACAGTTATCATCTGAAAGCTACTTTAACGAATAAATATTTTATTTTCTCTCAGGATAAAGAGTTCACAGAATATATTTTAAAACAAAACCATAAGAATTATTTTAAATCTGAAATACAATCTGTCACTTTAGGAAAATATCTCGGAAAAGGATTACTGACCAACAATGGAAAAGATTGGCTTAAGCAACGAAGATTAATTCAACCCGGTTTCAGTAAAGCAAAAATTTCCAATCTGGTTTCGATTATGGAAGAAGAGATTGATTCGGCTTTTTCGTCTTTTGAGAAAGAACCCGAAATTGATCTGTACGATGTTTTTCATACTCTGGCTTTTAATATTGTTGCGAAAACTCTTTTCAGTTCTGATATTGATGAAGAAAAAGTGAAAGAGCTGGGCAAAATTATCACTGAAGTTCAGGAAGTGTTTGCGAAAGAAGTGAGAATACCTCTTTATACGCAGGTTTTAAATATTCTCGGAATAACAGATAAAAATATAAGAAAAAGCAAACAGGCAAAGCATATTATCCAGAGTGTGCTGGAAAAAAGAAGGAATTCAGATGAAGAAAAGAATGACCTTTTGGATATGCTCATTCATGCAAGATATGAAGACACACAGCTTCCAATGTCTGATGAACAGCTTGTGGATGAAATGCTGATCCTTTTCATTGCCGGCCATGAAACAACGGCGAATGCTTTAAGCTTTATCTTCTTTGAGATCAGCCAAAATCCAGAAACAGAAAAAAAATTACGGCAGGAAATCAGAAAAGAAGGCGAAAATGTTTTCACTACAGAAAATTTAATGAAAAAGTCTTTTACCATTAATATCGTTAAAGAAGCTATGAGACTGCATTCTCCGGCTTGGGCTATAGACCGTCAGGCATTGGAGGACGATAGTTTTAAAGACTATTCATGGAAAAAGGGAACTTTAATTATCCTTTATATTACAGGGTTGCACAGAAATCCAAAGTACTGGAGTGATCCCAACTCTTTTATTCCGGAACGTTTTGATGATGAGAATGCTAAAAATTTTGCATACTATCCTTTCGGAGCGGGTCCAAGGCTTTGTATCGGTGAGCATTTTGCCATGATGGAAATGGCTCTTATCGTCCGTAAATTCTACAAAAACTACAGTTTTATATCTTATCAGAAAGATTTGGAGAAAAAAGCATTGGTTACTTTAAGAACAACAAGCTTAAAAGGTAAAATTATAAAAAATCTGAGCTAATTTTTCTCAAACTTCTCATTTAATAAATACAGCATTAAAAATAATTAGCTTGATTTTCAAATAGTTAATTTATTAATTTATATTTTTTCACTACTTTGTATTGCATAATACCATTTTAATTACATATCTTTGTAATGTAAAATCGAAATAGGATCATCTAGCTAGGTTCCGATTTTCGAAATTGATATAACTAATTAACAAAACTTATTAAAGATGAATACTGAAAATACCAAAGCGCAAATGCGAAAAGGAATTCTGGAATTCTGTATTTTAAGTCTCATCAATCATCGCGAAATGTATGTTTCCGACTTAATCGATGAGCTGAAAAAAGGAAAACTGGATGTAGTGGAAGGAACACTCTACCCTCTTTTAACAAGATTAAAAAACGGCGAGTTTCTTTCGTACCGATGGGAAGAATCTACAGGAGGACCTCCAAGGAAATACTACCAGATCACTGAAAAAGGTAAGCTGTTCTTAGACGAGCTTCAGAATACCTGGAACGAATTAACAGATTCAGTCAACCAAATTACTCAAAAAAAATAAAAAACAAAGCTATGAACAAAACACTCTCAATAGGACTCGCAGGTTTTTCTTTTACAATAGAAGAACACGCATATATAAAGCTCAGTGATTATCTGAACGCACTGAGAAGCTCTCTGGATGCTTCTGAAGCAGACGAGGTAATGCACGACATAGAAATCAGAATGGTAGAGATCTTCAAAGATTCTATGGCGAAACGTGAAGTAATTAACGACTCTGATGTAGAAAGAGTAATCGCCCAGATCGGAAGCCCTGAAACCATTGAAGAGCAGGAAGAGGCTTATTATTCTGAAAAGAATACCAAAAAAACAGGTAGCGCCGGAACTGAATATTCAGATAAAAAACAACTGTTCCGTGATCCTGAAAGACAAAAAATAGCTGGGGTTTGCGCAGGCCTTGCCCATTATGTAGGGATGGACATTACTGCAATGAGAGCTATCTGGCTTGGAATCTTCATCTTAGGGATTTTCACAGCGGCTGTATCTTCCACATTGGTTTTCTTATTATATATTATCCTTTGGGCGGTATTGCCAAAAGCAGAAACGGCAGCAGATTTCCTGAAAATGAAGGGAAAGCCTATGAACTTCGACAATCTTAAGAATGAGTCTAACAAATTGGTACAGTTTGCCAACGAGTCTACTCAGAGGGTCGGAGAAATCTATATCGAAAACAAACCTTATATCAACAATGCAGGTAGCGGATTGTGGAATGTTGTACGATATATCTTAGGTGGAATCTTCGCATTCATGTCTTTATCCTGCCTGATCGGTGTATTCGTAGTGTTCGGTTTCATGGGAGCAGACAGCGACTTTCCTCCTGTGAGTGAAATGAATTTCTATTTCGATAACGACAATATGAAATACGTTATCATGGCGCTGATCACTTTAGGAAGCTTACTGCCTGCGATGTTATTTGGGTTACTAAGTATTAAATTAATTTCACCTAAGACAAAATTAAGAAACACAGGTTGGGTAATCGGAGCATTATTCCTTGCATTAATCGCTTTGGGTGCTTATTTCGGATTCAGCATGGCTAAAAAAGAAATGTTCCTGAAAGGTCATAAAGAAGATACGGAAGAGGTTTCCATCAACACAAAATCAGACACGCTCTATGTTGATTACAAGCAGGTTACCATTCCTCAGAATTTCAAAGGGTATGATGATGATATTTATTCCGACAAAATTTCAGTGTACGAAAAAGACTGGATACATGTTGATGTAACAAGAAAAGCAGATATCAAAACGCCTTATCTGATCATTAAGAAAGAAGCTAAAGGATATAATCTTCCATTAAGTGTTACCGTTCCTGTGGAAGTTGCAGATAACAAAATTATCCTTCCAAACTACATCAAATATCCTTATGAACACCGATTCAGAGATTACAGCATTGATTATGAACTGGTGCTTCCATTAAAAACCATTGTTATCCCTGCCAAAAAAGACGGAATCAATTTCGATGGCGATCTTAATGCAGACGGAATCAATGATAACGACCAGGAAAGAGATGAAGACGGAAAAATTAAAATCGAAAACAACAAAATCACGGTAAACGGCTCTACGATTGAATATAATTCTGATGATGAAGACAGCATTATTGTAAACGGAAAAAAAGTTCCTAGCAATCAGGCAGATAAAGTGATCGATTCTATGAAGCACAGCATCAAAAAAATGAAAGGGGCGAACATCGACTTCAAAGTAGACGAAGGTAAAAATGAAATTTCCATACAAACTAAATAACTAAACTGCAGAGAGTGGCAGAAGGTGTGAATGGATAACACAACCGTTTGAAATTCACACCCTTCTTCTCTCACTGTTAACGAAAAAAAAATCAAATTTAGTTCGCTATGTAAATAAAATACTTTACATTTGTGTAGATAAAAATTATAACCAAAAACACTCAAAAAATATTAACTAATCATGATACAACTGGCATTAGAAATTGTAATGAAAATCGTAGATTTAATCAGCGGTTTATTTTAAGAGCGATAATATTTCAATATATTTGTAAAGTATAACCACTTTGGTTATACTTTTTTGTTTTTAATTGAGATGATATGAGAAAGCTTTTTGGCAAAATAATGTTAAAATTAATGGGCTGGAAGGTCGTTCTACAGGGCGACGTAAACAACCTTAACAGGTGTATTCTGGTAGTGGCACCACACACCCACAATATGGAATATATCTTGGGAAATCTTGCCTATTGGTCTCTGGAGAAGCCATTGAAAATAATCATTAAAGATGCTCATACCAAAGCCTGGTATGGCGGTCTGGTAAAAGGCCTGGGAGGCATCGGAATCGACAGAAGCCAGAAAAATGATCTCGTTAATTTTGTAGCAAAACAATTCGCAAAAGATGACTTCAGCCTCGTGATTACACCGGAAGGCACAAGAAGTTGGGTACCAAAATGGAGAAAAGGTTTCTATCATATGGCATTAGCGGCAAAAGTGCCGATTGTTCTCGCTGCCGGAGACTTTAAAAGAAAAATCATTTATCTCGGTTATACGATCCCTTATGAAAGAATTGAAACGGCATCCTTTGCTGAAATCATGACTGAGATTCAGGAATATTACATCAAAAATGATATTGTTCCGAAGGTCCCTGAAAACTGGAACCAGAATATTATGGGGAATGATTCGGAAGTGAGAAGTGAGATGTGAGATGTAAGAAGTTAGAAGTTAGAAGTTAGAAGTTAACAAAATTATTGATTGTTATTAACGTATCATTCAGATTCACAATTCACAATATAATCAATCATCATTTATAGCAGACATGTATATTAAAGATAAAAATAAGGAAGATTTATTGAAGTTTATCAACGGATGGGGTGGAGAAACTTTTGCCAAAACCCTGGATATTAAATTTACCGATATCGATGTTGAAAATGAAACCTTAACGGCAACAATGCCCGTGCTGCCCAGAATTCATCAGCCTTTTGGAATTATGCACGGAGGCGCAAGCTGCGTTCTGGCAGAAACCATGGGCTCCAGCCTGTCTAACATTTTTATCGATGGTGAAAAATACTTTGGAGTGGGCACCAATATTAACACCAATCATCTACGAAGCAAAAAAGACGGATTGGTAACCGCGGTAGCAAGATTTATCCGGAAAGGAAAATCAATGCATGTTTCAGAAATTGAAATACGGGATGAAAAAGGTCAGCTCATCAGCCACACCACCATGACGAATACCATTATCAACAGATAAATTTCAGAAGCTCAAATTTTTTTTGAGCTTTTTTTATTTTTTTACTGCAACCTTTTCAAAATTCTGCATCTTATAGGTACAAACTTAAAAACAATTCTCTATGAAAAAACTACTTTTACCTTTTTTTGTATCTGTATTATCCGTTTTTAATTCTTGTAGTAATACGAGTATTAATGACGAAACAACAGGTAATTTGCCACAGTCTTACGATGTTTATATTGCGGGAAGAGAAAACAGCAAAGCATGCTACTGGAAAAACAACATTAAAACAGATCTTAGTGGCGGTGAAAATCTTGTACCTCTCGAGATCAAAGAGGAAAACAACAATGTGTATGTCACGGCAAGCCTTGGTGTAACGCCTACTTCTTTTAAATCGGTTCATTATTTCTGGAAAAACGGTAATAAAACTGAAATCAAACAGTATCTTGGAATACCTTCCGGTGCACAGAATGATATAACCGCATTTGGTGTAAACAACGGTGATCTTTATTTTGCAGGTTATGTTGAAAATCTTTCACCTGCCAATCCCAACCAAAGGTATGAACTCTGCTATTGGAAAAACGGAGTAAAAACACTACTCTACCAGAGTCAGTATATTCCATCTGCAGAAGGACTTTTCATCAATGGTTCAGACATTTATGTATCAGCACTTATTGTTGACAATAATCAGAATGTTGACCGAGGGTATTTTAAAAATACAACATTCAATTCTCTTGGACAGCCTAATTATGTTTTTAATTTTGCTAAAAATAATAACGGATTGCATATCCTTTTCCAGAAGAATGCCAAATATTACTCTAAAAATATTACCTCAAATACAGAAACAATGATCGGTAATTACGCCATCACTTTACCTTTTTACGGAAAAATTGCTTCTGATGCAGGTTCCAATGATCTGTATACAACGTATTATAATCAGGGAAGTGATTACTTTAAAAACAGCAGTATTGTAAGTCCTGGTTTTTCATCTCTGCCGTATATTCAGGATTTGTTTGTGTTGAATAATAATGTATATATGATAAAATACAGCACGGCAAATAATGCGTATCTTGGCAAAGTGTTTATCAACGGCGTGGAAACCCAGAGTATCAACGGTACACAAAACGGAACTGTAAATTACACATCAACATTTAATTCTATTTATGTTGTGGAAAACTAGAATCTATGTCTAAAATAAAGCCGGATTGGAACAAAATTTATTCAGGTTTATCCCCAAAACTTTTGGGGATTTGCCGCAGATATATACAGGATATTTATACTGCAGAGGATATTGTGCACGATAGTTTCATCACGGCTATTCAAAAAAATGATCAGCTGAACGATGAAAAAGCTTTATTTGCATGGCTCAAAAAAATTGTAGTTAATAACGCGCTTCAGCATATCCGTAAGCATAGCAAAGATACCTTTATCTCTACAGAACCATCAGAAATTCCAGATACCTCATCAGAAATGGAACACCCTATTTTAGAAGATAAAAATATCTTCATCTACGATTTTACCAATGAAGAACTGCTTTCGTCTATTGATAGCCTGCCTCCTCACCATAAATCCGTCTTTAATTTATATTTTATTGAAAACCAATCACATGCTGAAATTTCCGGATTGCTGGGAATTACGGTTAACACTTCAAAATCTCATCTTTTACGTGCAAAAAAATCAATACAAAATTATTTGCTGAATAATTGTGTGAATCAAAATACGCCGAAAAACAAGATAGCACAGGTTCTTGTTATTTTTGGACTTGGCGGATTGCTTTGGGCGCAGACTTTCCAGAGTAAATTCGCAGATTTCAAAATAGCTTCTTCAAGGAAACTTCAGATTCCTTCAGATATAAAAACCGGAAGCGTTATGATCTCTTCTTCAAACAGATCTTTACAAAACAAAACGGTAATTGGGCTTACGTTTCTTGTCATCATCATAACTTCTTTATTTTTAGTAAATCGAAAAACAAGTTTATCATTTAAAGATCACACAGTTTCAGCGAATGGCTCCGTAAATACTTCTGAAGAGACGGATGAAATCTCTGTACAAAATGAAAATTCCGGACTTTCAGATGAAGTATCTGTAAAACCGTCAGTTCAAAATACATCTGATGATATAGAATCTGAACAGAAAGAGCATGCTCCACAAAAACAACATATTAATGATGAAAAAATCGTGGGAATCCATAAAAGCACAAAGAATGTAATCCATAGAGATTCTCTTGATGAGGCTCCACAAAAAGTAATTGTTGTCAAAAAAGTAATCAGGAGAGACACTATATTTATCGAAAAGTAACTAATCGGGCCATGATTTTCAAAAAGATTTTTTTTCTTTTGCTTGTATTTTTGATCAGTTTTTTTCATGCTCAAAGGCGAAAAAAAGTAGACACTGTATATGTTTATGAAAAAGTTGTTGTTTATGACACGGTTTACCTTCTTAAGCCGATCCGTTTTAAACCGAACGGTTTACTACTTCCGGAACCCAGATTGGAAGAAAAATTTTTCGTACGAAATATCTATAAAGAAGATATTGAAAAACAGAGGGCAAAAAACAGAATCAGAAAACAGAAATCCGGAGCGTCTGCATTTGGAATTGAAACAGGATTTGGTTTAAAAATGAGTGATTGGACGAAAGCTGTTTCTAACCAGAATGCTCAGTTGGGAGAGAATTTTAACATTTGGTTTTCAAAGAATATACTATCACCACAGACCTATTTGCTAATTTCCGCCGGTATTTCTCACTGGAATTCAACATTTGACCTCGATGCCAATAGAGATGATACCATTCTTAACGGCTATTATTTCACCAAAGATAGCCAGCCTTTATTATTTCAAAAATTCAACAACAGGCATTTTGAATATTCAGCTCAGCTAAAATTTATTTATGAGTGGAAAAACATCCGTCCTTTTGCAGGAGTTTTATTTAACCGTAATACCTACAAAATGCAGTTTTTAGTTCCGGAAAACAATATTCTTAGCAAATTGGACGATTTTAAAAGCGACCAAACCAATTTCGGTTTCATTTTGGGAGTTCAGTACAGGCTTATCAGAAAGGTATATTTATCCTTAGAATATCAACAATATAAAATGAAAAATGTTTCTTTAAAAAACAGTACGTTTGATTTTGACATTTTTAAGACTAATAATACCTTTGCAGAAAGAAAAATCAACTTTGGGATTTCCTACGCTATATCCGGACGCTGATCTTCGAAATGCACTATCAATGATTTATTTTAAACTTCCATTCGACGAAAATCTGTATTCTGCAGATAACAACAATTCTGATGAACAACATATTGTTTTTCATTCTTTTGAAGGATCTGAAACGGTTGCGCATCCCGGAAAGATAATTAAAATAAAACCTGAAGAAACAGATCTTACTCAACTTGTAAGCAGTGCTCTTCCACAAGACAGCAATCATTTCACTCCGGAAACGAAGGACGAATATCTTAAAAATCTCGCTAATGTGATTGATGTGATCAATCAAAATGAGCTTCCCAAACTGGTGTATTCCAGAAGAAAGATCATAACAGACTTTCACAAAATTGATCTTTCAAAAAGTTTTAAAAATCTTTGTGATTCTTATCCGAATGCATTCCGGTATATTTTTACTGATGAAAAAAATGCCTGGATGGGAGCTTTCTCTGAGGTTTTAGGCAAATTCAACAAAAAGACACACACCTTTGAAACGATGAGCCTTGCAGGAACGCTTCCTGTTTCGGAAAGCTGGTCTGAAAAGGAAATTGAAGAGCAAAAACCCGTTACGGAATACATCAGAAATATTCTGAAAAATTATTCTGATAATATTGAAGAATCTGCAACCTATGATCATGTCTCAGGAAATATCAAACATCTTCGCACCGATTTCAAAGCCATGATCCGACCAGAAAACCTTGACCTCATTATTCAACAATTACATCCTACTCCTGCAGTCTGCGGCATTCCCAAGGATTTTTGTAAAGAGAAGATCCGTGAACTGGAAAAATTTCCACGCGAATTGTATGCAGGATATATTAAAATTGAAACAGAAGAAAACATCTTTTACTTTGTCAACCTTCGATGCTGCAAGCTTTATCAGGATGCCGTGCATATATTTGTAGGCGGCGGAATTACCGCACAGAGCAGCCCTGAAAAAGAATGGCGGGAAACGGAGCTGAAATCGGAAGCGATTTTGAAAAATCTCACTTTTTCAAACTAGCCGTATCATTTTTACAATTCATACGCTTGAATTGATTAAATTATGCGGATAAATTGAAAAACTCATACGGATGAATTTGCAAAGTTATGCGGATGATCTTAAAACATTCAAACAAGTTATCATTTAACATAAAAATCCTCTCTCAAAAACTGAAAGAGGACAGTGTATTTATCTGTATATTAAATTACTGCTTTTCTAAAAGACTTTTCAATAGAGCAATTTGCTCATCTTTCTCTTTAATTCTTATTGCATACAATTCATCTTTTTCCTTCAATCTTATTTCATACTGTTCTATAAGTTTTTCAGATTGTTGATTAAAAATATAGCCTACATTATCGTGATGTTCACCACTATTATTATTGATGATTGTCATTGCTTCAGGCAAAATTTCATTAAAGCTTTTATCGTACATTTTAGCTATTTTATCTAATGTAAAAATATCAGGAAAACTTTTATCACTTTCAAATCTTCTATAAGTAGATTCTGAAATATCTAATTTCTCAGCAACTTCTATCGTTGAAAAACCTTTTTCTATTCTCATTCCTTTTAGTTTTTGACCAATTTTCATCTTAATATTTGTTTTAAACAAATGTACTTAAATTTTTTAAAAATTGCCTCTTTTCAAAAATGGGTAAAAATTGTTCAAAATTGATAAATCTTTTGTCAGTTTTGATTGTATAAAATTTTAGTTATCATATTATGTTTGCAATATGTTATCGCGAAAACATAATTGTTTGAAAAAAAAATCAAAAAACATTAAAAATTAAATTTATGAGAAAATTATTTAAAATTGCCATTTTAGGTTTCACTTTATTAATTAACCTTGCTTATTCTCAATCAACTACTGATAGAAAAGTCAAACTTGCATGTTATACAACTTCATGTTGTAGTTTTGGCTTCTTCGATGTTGATTTAATTTCAACAACACATTGCCATTATGTAGTTACAAATAAGGATGGGTCTACACAGAATATTTATTCATCTCATTTTGAAAGTAACACACCAATTAGAGATGGCTCAGTTAACTTAGCAGAAGACGTAGTAATGCCACAATTTAAGGATGAAAATGGAAATCCTCTTGTTATGGAAAAAGGTGAAT
Organism: Chryseobacterium sp. PET-29; assembly: GCF_025736815.1. Classification (NCBI taxonomy): domain Bacteria; kingdom Pseudomonadati; phylum Bacteroidota; class Flavobacteriia; order Flavobacteriales; family Weeksellaceae; genus Chryseobacterium; species Chryseobacterium sp. PET-29. The sequence goes on from NZ_CP107053.1 coordinate 2,130,819, forward strand.
ATAAAATTACAAACAACCAAGTTGAATATCCTTTATCTTCTAAAATCGGAATAAAAAAAGTTTGTCTACAAGAACATGTTACTGGAACAATTTTAGGTCATGAAGTTGATTATACAATAACGGTTTGTGCATATTATCCATCTTGGGGAAAATCTGCAAGCACCTCTATAAAATTAAATCTTAATGAGATTCAAAAAGAGGAGATAAGAAAAAACAACAATATAATTACATTTAAAAATAATATTACAGTTAAAAATGAGAATGGTACTTATATTATAAAAGCTGGAGATTATTTTGTAAACGAAAACGATGAGGTTTACATAATTAACTCTTTGATGGAATAGCGTAATTTTTTATATTTAGCAATAAATAATTAAATGATGAAAAAAGTTATAGGTATAGTTATCGTTGTAATTGTTGCATTATTCTTAATCGGCTCTCGATTTAGTTTTAAAATAGGAAATACAACATTCGGGAAAGCCAACGATGAGATAAGTATTAAAGATAATAAAGAACTTTCAAACAGCAATTTTCAAAAAGAATATTTAAATAAAGAAGGTTTGGTTATTGTAAATCTTTGGGCAACTTGGTGTAAACCTTGTCTGGAAGAAATGCCTATTCTTCAAAAAATAGCTACCGAAAACAAAGACGTAAAGTTAGTATTTTTGTCAATTGATAAGGATAGTACAGATCTTCAATCTTATCTTTCTAAACATAAACTTAATGATGTCACTTTTGAAAACCGAAATTACAGAAAGGCTATAAGAAACTTTTTAGATGGGAAAGATAAAAATAATTTATTGTACACAGATATTGTTCCGAAAACTTATATAATAAAAAACGGAAAAGTTGTTTATAAAGAAGATGGAGGGATAAATTATCAAGAATTTTCTAAAAAACTAAATTTAATCAAATAGTTAAAATGTGAGGTTAAGATATTATTTTGTATTCTTTATTCTAATATTTTCACTTAACTTAAAATCTCAAACAACAATGTCCGGTTTAGACAAAGGTTTAGCAATCGGTAATATTTTGGTGCAAGGTTATATGGCTTTCAAAGGAAACGGAACAAAAACCGTAGATCCAAATGCCAAAACTGTTGATAGCTTTTGTTTCAAAAATAAGATGGATGAGAAAATTACCGTAAAGCTAAACGGGAAGATAGAAGACGAAGAAATAAAAAAAGAATTCGTCATTCAAAAAGACGAAAAAGAGTGTACTTACAATTTACCTAAGGGTATTTATACTTATGAAGTTTTGCTTTCGAGCAAAGATGTGTATCAAAAAGGTGAATATAAAGTTTCGGAAGAAACTTTAATGACAATAAATAATTAATAATAATCCTTTCAGAACGTAACTCTGAAAGGATTTTAGTTGCTTACAAAAAACCTCTTTCGGGAAAGAAAGAGGTTAATATAGATTTTGTAATATAATTCTTATTTTTTAACGCCTACTTTACTCCATGTATTCATTACAAAAAGTAAAATAATACCAATGAGCGCTGAAGCCGCTGAAAATACAAACTTCAGGTTATCTTCTGATAATAAATCAGTCTGCCAGTCCAGCGCATACAGATTAATTGCGATGAACACTAGAAATACAATTAAAAATACTTTATAAAACTTCTGCATGATTCTTAAAAATTAATATATGTTTTTACCAATTCGGCAAAATTTGCGGTAAATAATTTAATTGAAATTGCCAACAGAATGATTCCGAAAACTTTCTGCAGGATTGCCAGGGTGGCATCACCTATTTTCTTCTCAAGCCAGTTTGCAGATTTCAGCACCAAATATACGAAAATTGTATTGAGAATGATCCCAAAAATAATATTAATATCGTGAAATTCAGCTTTAAGAGACAAAGTGGTGGTTAAAGTTCCGGCTCCTGCTACCAAAGGAAAAGCAATGGGAACAATAGATGCAGACCTTGCTTCGGAAGTTTTGTTAATTTCAATCCCCAGAATCATTTCCAAGGCGATAATAAAAATCACGAAAGCACCGGCAATGGCAAATGAATTAACATCAACCCCGATGAATTTGAGGATTTTATTTCCTACGAAAAGGAAAACAAGCATAATCAGACCTGCAGTAATAGTAGCTCTTTCGGCTTCAATCTTACCGAATTTCTGCTGAAGACTTACGATAATAGGAACAGATCCTATGATATCGATCACAGCAAAAAGTACCATAAAACAGGTAACGATTTCTTTAATAGAAAAATCATTGAAAATCTCCATGCTTTTAAAATTATTAATTTCGCAAAAATATGAAAATAAATTAACTATTTGCTAATTTGAGAATATAAATTCACAATGGAACTTAAGAGAATATCCATTCCTTCCGAAGATTTTACAGGAGCAAACTTTTCAATCTGTATTTTCTGAGTAAGACTTCTGTATTCTTCGGCAATTGCAGCACCTTTATAGTTTTCAAGGAAGCCGGCAAAATCTTCTGCAGAGCTCTGGAAATATTGATTTCTTACTTCAGAATCCAATTCTTCAAAGGTTTGAAAAAACTTCTCATAATCTTCTTTATCCTTGAGATTTTCCAAATAACTAAAATAATCATTCACATCTGTTTTCAGCTGTTCCCTGATTTCTTTCTCTGCTTCTGCTATTGTGCCTAATGGCTTAACAACAGGCTCACCTGTTTTCTGTAACCTGCGCTTTTTCTGCCAGTTCTTGAAAATAAGATAAGCGACAAACAGTGCAATTAATATAGCAATATTGATGAAAAGAATATTCCAATGCAGTCTGCTTTTTTCCTTAACTTTAAAAGATGTTGTCTTAAGAACAGGTGTATTTACCGTCTCCAGGAAAGTATTTGTATATTCATTTACTTTTTCAACCGTAGTACGCGATTCCAGGATTTGATCATGTGAAAATGCATTAACATTAAGCACTTCCTGCCCAAGATCAACATATTCTTTTTTAGACGGATCAAAAAAAGAAAAATTTTCTGTTTTAATAGAAATTCCTCCTGCTTTTTTAGGGATTACAAGATAATTAGCGAGGATCTCCCCTTTCATTCCCGTCATTTCCGTTTTTACATTGGACGTAATCTTAGGAGCAAACACTTCATAATCCGGCGATTCGGCAAGCTTTGGAAGGTCCATATTTTTCAGGTTACCTTCACCGCTTACTTTTACCAGGACGCTGATGGGTTTCTTCACTTCGGCTTTTTCCTTAGAAATATTAGAAATACTTACCTTAAAATTTCCTACTGCATTTTTAAAAGATTCAGGAGAATCTTCAGGAAGTTTTTTAACATTGATTTTAACTTTATTGGAAATAATTTTATTTTTTCCCGCAAAAGTACTCATTGAAGCAGAAGCTCCGGGCACCTCAACATATCCTGATTCATTAGGGAAAATCAGAAAGATGGCCAGTACCTGAGATGACATATTTCCGTAATCTGACGGATCAATTTCAGATTTTGCAAAACTTACCGGATATACATCCAGATCATTATCTTTGGGAAGACGGATATTCTTTACCTTTCTCAGATTATCCATATTCCTGGAATATACTTTCAGCACTGCAATAGTAGGTTCATCCTGATATACCTCTCGATCTTCCACCTCCATATTCAGATAAACATCTTTTGAGGAACTTGCTGCGACAGAAGCTTTTTTATCAACATCTTTAATAAGAATATCGAAAGGTTCGGTTTTATAAATCTTATTATTGATGGTAATCAGAAACGAACCTATTTTTAATTTTCCTTTTTGTTTCGGCTCTAAGGCAAGCCGGGTAACAGATTGAGAAATTACGGTGTTGGTCTCCGGATCCATAAAACCATTCGTTATGGAACCTGTACCAATGAGATTGAATTTTGAGAAATCCGGAAGCCTCAGCTTGGTTTGTTGGCTGTTGTATTCACTGCCTTCAATTTCCAGCACAATCGTAAGGTTGATGACATCTCTTGCAGTGTAAGTGGTTTTATCGGGAGTTACGCTAAGATTTACCTGTCCATAAGAAATTACGGATACTAAAAGGAATATTATGTAGGTAAGTCTGCTCTGCATCACCAATCTTTCTCGTTGCTTTCGGGCATCGAATAAGAATTTTTATTTAAAATTCTTCTGGCGGTTTCTTTCTCTTTATCGCTTACTTTATTGAGTATCTGATTTTCAAGCTGTTTTGGGATTTTTCCTTCATTATCAGGTTTTTGCTCGGGATTATTTCCTTGTCCCTGTCCCTGATTCTGCTGCCCTTGTCCCTGATCTTGTTTTTGATCTTTGGGACCTTTTTGATCATCATTTTTCTGCTGGTTTTGGCCACCGCCTCCTTTGCCGGAGTTATTTTGTTGTTGTTTTTTCTGTTGGTTTTCTTTTTCCTTCAGTTTGGCTATCTCGTAATTTTTTCTTGTAGCCTCGCTGTAAGGATTTTGTTTCAGAGATTGTTTATAGAATTCTGCTGCCTTTTCAGGCTGTTTCGTCTGCATATAAGCGTTTCCGAGATTGTGTAGTGCCGCAGCTTTATCAGGAACGGTCTGAGAAAGTCTCTGGGCTTTTTCAAATTCCGCTTTTGCCTCTTCATATTTTTTACTTTTATAAAGGGCATTGCCTAAATTATAGTGTGCTACAAAATCCTTATCATTCGTTTTTATGGCTTCCATATATTTTGCGGAAGCTGCATCATAATTTTTACCGTTAAATTTTTCATTGCCTTCATACACCAGTGTACGATAGTTTTTTTGCCCAAAAAGTAGTCCTGAGCTCAATAAGGCAGTAATAAACGACAAAAAAATGATTTTAGTATTCATCAGATGCAAAATTATTCCTTTATATGTTAATAAACAGTGCCTTAATTGTTAAAATTGGGTTAAAGTAGGCATTGAACGAAAGTTTCGGTTATACATTAAAATCTCTTTTCGGATTAAACATATATATCAGGAAGAAGAAAAATATAGAAACCGCCAGAAAATATTGATAATAATGATTGGCATTCTGTGATTTTACCATAGTTTCAGAAGATCCTATTTTCTTTTTCAAAGCTTCGATAATCCTTTCTGGAGCTTCATTGATATTATTTCCGTCAATATACGTTCCTCCCGTAGATTCGGCCATTTTTTTCAAAGCTTCCGTTTGTCTCTTGGAAATTACCGTTTGTCCGGACATATCTGCTTTATAGCCCATCAGCTGTCCAAACGAATATTCGGGAACCGGCGCACCTTCATCAGAGCCTATCCCTACGGAAGTAATCATTATTCCTTCCTTTTTAGCCAGCCTTATGGCAGCGTCATCATTTCCTTCATTATCTTCTCCATCACTCAGTAAGACAACTTTCCGGGCATCTTTATTTACATTTTTAAATTTCTGAACTGCGACTTTCATCCCGTTAAGAAAATCGGTTCCCTGAATCTGCATGGAATTGGTTTCAATAGCACCAACATACGTTTCTGCCGAAGTATAGTCTGTTGTAAGCGGCATAATAGAAGTCGCCTGTCCAGCAAACATTACAATTCCCACTTTGTCACTCTTCATCCGCTGCATGGTCTGGATAATAAGATTTTTCGCTTCTGTAAGGCGGCTTGGGTCGATATCTTCAGCATTCATGGAATTCGAAACATCCAGCATAAAAATAACATTATTCAGTTTCTGGTTGGTTTTGATTTCTTCAGAACCGCTCAGAAGATCGATGATCGAGAAAATAAGAAAAAGTGTTCCCAATAAATATAAAGCAGGAAAAAACTTTGTAAAACCCGAACGTTTTTCAAAAAGATGCTGATGGAATCGACTGTCCGCAAAAAGTTCCCTTTTTTTCTTTTTCCATTTTAAATAACGGACCAGAAAAATGGCTAACAGCGGCAGAAGCAACAGCAATAACAAATACCAATAATTACCTAAGTACCAATCCATTAACTTAAAATTTTATATAATACCCATCTCAGCAGTGCATCCAGAAACAGCATTCCCAACGCTATCCAAAGAAAGATTTTAAAATATTCCTGATAATTGAATAATTTAGCCACTTTCACATCAGATTTCTCTAGCTGATTAATTTCGTCATACACTTCCTCAAGGCTTGTATTTGATGTTGCCCTGAAGTATTTCCCTCCCGTCATTTGGGCAACTTCTTTTAAAACAGGTTCATCAATTTTCACTTCTGTTTCCGTAAAAACAAGATCTCCGAAAATATCAATCTGTGTAGGCATCAGTGCATATCCATTAGTTCCGATTCCGATAGTATAGACTTTTATATTGTTATTTTTCGCAAGTTCAGCGGCAATAGGTGGAGGCATTGCATTTTCAATGGTGTTGACTCCATCAGTCATCAAAATAATAATTTTACTTTTGGCTTTACTGTTTTTCAGGTGATTCACGGCTACTGAAAGCCCTTCTCCAATTGCTGTTCCCGGCTCAAGTTCCTGAAGATTAAGGTTCTGTAGCTCATCGATAACAACCTGATGATCAGAAGTTACCGGAACTTTTGTAAAAGCCTCTCCCGAATAGGTTACGAGCCCGATTCTGTCATTAGGACGTTTCTGGACAAATTTAACGGCGATATCTTTTAAAGCAGTAAGACGGTCCGGAGTGAGATCTTTTGTAAGCATGCTCAATGAAACATCCACCGAAAGCATAATATCTATTCCTTTTGTATCGTCGCGGTCCTGAGAGATGGTAAACGTTCTAGGCCTTGCCATTGCGATAATTAATGCAGAAAGAATAATATACTTTGAAAATTTCAGCAAAAACATCACGAAACGGATTCCTCCGCTTTCTCCCATATTGCTAACGGTAGGAACTTTAATTCCTTTTCTCTGCTGACTGCTGACGTCCCGGATCAGAACAGGAATCAACAGCAGGAAAAGCAGTAAAAACCAGGGACTGTAAAACTCAAAATCAAACATCTTTTCTCAAATTTTCAAATTCCAAATCTTTTGATGAGCGCTTTACGAATTCTCTTATATCAGCAAGGTCTTTTTCCATTGTTTCTTTATCCGGGAATGTTTTTGCAAACTTTACAAGATCACCTCTTACGAATACATCTTCTACTACCCTTTCGTTTTCCTGGGAAATGGTATTATTTTTCTTCATAAGGTCTACAAGATCATCGGTTAGTAAAACATCTGCCGGTAAACGGTATTGTTTTGCGATAAACTTTCTTGAAATGTCAATCAGTTCCACGTAAAAAGAACGGTAATTTCCGGTTTCAACGTATTTTTTCTTCTGGAGAGAATCGAGTTCCTTGAGGGTTTGATTGGTTGCTACAACCGGTGAGTCTTTTCGTTTCCTTCCATATTTTACGAACATAATTATGGCAATAATCAGGGCGATAACTGCAATAGCAGCCAGAATATAAAACTTATACAGCTGCCAGTAATCGGTAACTTCAAGTTTTACCTCTTTATTATTCATGATATCATTAATCGGATCATCTTTCTGAGCAGTATTGATAACATCAATTTCATAAGGAATTGTTTTCAGGATTTTTCCTCCCACTTTGAACTCCAGCTCAGGAATTGTGAATTTCCCTTCTTCAAAAACAGCAAATTCTATTCTCCTGTAATAGATATCCTGCGTCTGCGAGATGCTGTCTTTCACTTCCTCAAAATGAAAGGGAAGCAATTCATTTTCCGGAGCTGCAGAAACCTTTTCGTTATTAAGGTTATTGATGGTCACAATAATATGATCCACCTCTCCGAGTGCAATGGTTTTCTTTTCCACATTCGAAGAAAGAATCTGTGAAAAAGCGTTTGCACAGAGTAAAAAACAAAATATAAATACTAGTTTTTTCAATTTTAATTAATTCAAAGTTTAAAGTTCAAAACTCAGTTTTTAAAATGGCTGGTTTTGACTTTTATATTTATTTTTTCTGAAAATAATTATACAACAGTTTCGAATAATCCGAACCGGTATCGACATTAAGAAAACTGGCTGAGCTGTTGGCAAAATCATCTTCCAGCGCTCTCAGTTTCTGCTTCTGAGCTTCCGCAAAATTATACCTCCATCTTGCATTCGATGTATTGGCCCATATCTGTTTACCGGTTTCAGCATCATATAACAAGGTATATCCTACATCCGGAATTTCATTATCTTTTTCGTCAAAAACCCTCATTCCTAAAAGCTGGTGTTTTTTAGCGGCTGCTTTCAGCATTTTGGAATCATATTCATCTTCAAAATCCGAGAACATGAAAACCAGAGATTTCCTTTTAAAAATACCCATCATATATTCCAGAGCCTTATCAATTTTGGCCGTTGCAGGAATATATTCTGCCGTAAGAATCGTACTGATGATCGAAAGAATGTGCTTTCTGCCTTTCTGAGGAGGGATTACTCTGTAAACCTTGTCAGCAAAAAGAATTAAACCGACTTTATCATTATTTCCTGCCGCGGAAAATCCCAGGCTTGCCGCAATTTCCGCAACATATTCGCGTTTCAGCTGATTCTTGGTTCCGTAATCCATTGAAGCAGAAATATCAACCAAAAGCATCATGGTGAGTTCTCTCTCCTCCTCCATTACTTTCACGAAAGGTTCACGGAAACGGGCTGTTTTATTCCAGTCGATCCTGCGGATCTCGTCTCCGAACTGATATGGACGCACTTCCGAGAAAGTCATTCCCTGCCCTTTAAAAGCACTGTGATATTGCCCCATCAAAGTAGCTTCCGTCTTTTTTCGGGTACGGATTTCTATTTGTTTGACTTTTTTTACAATATCTTTTATCTGCATAAAATTGTTTAAGGTTTTTGGTTCAATGTTTTTGGTTTGAAATGTTCCATTTTATTAAAAATTTAAATTGGCTTAATGGCATCAATAAACTTTAAATCTAAAACATTAAACATTAAACTCAATTGAAACATTAAACCATTCATCATCGAATTTCGGGCTGTATTTTTTATAGAAATTAATCGCCGGCTCATTCCAGTTTAAAACCTGAAAAACCATTCCGCTATAGCGACCGGATTTTCCATATTCCATCGTAGCTTCAAATAATTTTCTCCCCACCTGTTTTCCTCTGCACCTTTCGGTCACGACCAAGTCTTCAAGATAAAGTCTTCGTCCTTTCCAGGTTGAATAACGGTCGTAAAACAAAGAAATTCCGATAATTTCGCTATTATATTCAGCCACAAAAGCTCCCCAGACAGGAGATGCCCCAAATCCGTCTTCGATGAACCGATCTAATGTGAGGATAACTTCGCCCGATGCCTTTTCATATTCCGCAAGTTCTTTGATAAGTTCCAGCATAGAATGACAATCTTCCGGAACTGCCTTTCTAATCATCACTTCATCCATTACGGAGCCTGAATTTTCGCTAAGATTCTGTTGACGATTTCTTCTGATGAAATTTCTTCCGCTTCCGCTTCGAAGGTAAGACCAATTCTGTGCCTTAAAACATCTTTTGCCAGGGATTTTACATCTTCAGGAATGACAAAAGCTCTTCCTTTAAGGAATGCATACGCTCTTGAAGCGATAGCCAAATTAATTGATGCTCTCGGCGATGCCCCGAAACTGATATAATTTTTAAGCTCCGAAAGACCATAATTTTCAGGAAAACGGGTTGCAAAGACCATATCCAAGATATATTTTTCTATTTTTTCGTCAAGGTAAATCTGGTTAATCAGTTCTTTTGCAGCAACGATATGCTCAAGAGAAATTACAGGTTTTACCGAGGGCTGATGCGAAGTTGACACCATTCTCATTACCGTTCTTTCATCTTCAAATTTGGGGTAATCAATCGTACATTTCAGCATAAAACGGTCGCTTTGTGCTTCCGGCAATAGATAAGTACCTTCCTGATCTATAGGATTTTGTGTCGCCAACACCAGGAACGGCTTCGGCAGCTTCATCGTTTCGTCACCTATGGTTACCTGCTTTTCCTGCATTACCTCTAAAAGAGCCGACTGAACTTTCGCGGGGGCACGGTTGATCTCATCTGCCAGTACGAAATTGGCAAAAACAGGACCTCTTTTTATGGAAAAATCATTTTCTTTAACATTGTAAATCATGGTTCCCACCACATCGGCAGGCAACAGATCCGGAGTAAACTGAATTCTTGAGAATTCACCGTCAACAGCATCTGCAAGTGTTTTTATGGCAAGTGTTTTTGCCAGTCCGGGAACACCCTCCAAAAGAACGTGTCCATTCCCTAAAAGACCGACCAAAAGACGGTCAATCATATACTCCTGACCGATGATTACTTTATTGATTTCTTCGCGGAGACGGGAAAAATGGAAATTGACTTCTCTTACCTGCTCAGTTAGCTGACGAATATCTTCTGCTTGATATGTATCTGACATAGTCTAATTAAAATAATTGGTAAATTTCTAATAAATACTTGCATAAATCAACCCAAACAATGCTATTTTTGAGTTAAAGTTTGTTAAATATTCTGGCATTAATGTGATATTGAAAAACAAACATGATCTTGATTGCCTTCTATAATAAAGATATTTTCATAAAAATATATAAATTTTAACTGAATCACCTGTTCAAAAATTGTCATTTCCAGTTTATTAAACTATTTTTGGTGATTAAAAATTTTGCAAAGTGAATTATCATTTTCAAGCCCACAGACAAGTACGGAAGAACCTTCTGGATATTTTACAGAATACTTCTCATGAAGATCTTCTGCTGATTCCGGATGGTTTCAATAACAACATTTACTGGAATATTGCGCATACCGTTGCTACCCAGCAGCTTCTGCATTATTACCTTAGCGGTAATCCTTTCAGAATTGATAAATACTGGATTGAAACTTATAAAAAAGGTACTTTGCCCAATCTGAATGTTCAGAAGTCTGAAGTGGAAGATCTTGAGTTCTTACTAACGGAAACTTCAAAGATTTTAATGAGGGATTATGACAGCGATTTCTTTTCAGATTACACTCCGTACACCACAAGTTTCGGAATGGATCTTAAAAGCATTCAGGACGCCATCATTTTCAACAACATGCACGAAAGCCTGCATTACGGCTATGCAATGGCACAAAAAAGAGCAATTTTAGGAGAAAAATATTAGGTTCAATGTTTTGAGTTTAAAGTTTAAGATTTATGGCAACAGTAAATAGATTTGAAGATTTAGAAATTTGGAAACTTTCACGTGAATTGTGTAAAGACATCTACGAAATTATTGAATCTACTAATCTTAAAAATAAACTTTGCAATCAGATTGACAGCTCTTCAGGTTCGGTTATGGATAATATTGCAGAAGGATTTGAAAGAAATGGAAATAAAGAATTTATTCAGTTTCTGTCTATCGCCAAAGCGTCTTGTGGAGAAACAAGATCACAATTATACCGAGTGTTTGACAGAAATTTCATTTCACAGGAAAAGTTTGAGGCCTTAAAAGATCAAACAGAAGTTTTGAGCCGAAAAATAGGCTCATTCATAAAATATTTAAATATTACAGATTTAAAAGGAACAAAGTATAAACCATAATGATTTATGATTTAAAGTTGAAGGTCATTAATGTGAACCGGATTATTTTAAACAGAAAATTTAAAACATTAAACTTTAAACATTGAACTTTGAACCTTAAACATAAAAATTATTCAATGAAAGACGATTTTATTTTCGGGCTGCGTCCCGTAATTGAAGCTATAGAAGCAGGAAAAACAATTGACAAGGTCTTTGTGCAGAATGCACTTCAGGGACCTATTTATGCTGAACTTAAAGCAATTTTAGCCAAAAATAAAATCCGTCCCAATTACGTTCCGGTTGAAAAACTGAACCGTTTTACAAGAAAAAACCATCAAGGTGTGGTGGCTTTTATTTCAGATGTTCCTTTTCATAAAGTGGAAGATATTGTTCCTCAATTATTTGAAGAAGGGAAAACGCCTTTCTTACTCATTTTAGACCGGTTAACAGACGTCCGAAATTTCGGAGCGATCTGCAGAACGGCAGAATGTGTGGGAGTTGACGCTGTAATCATTCCTGAAAAAGGAGCCGCTCCAATTAATTCCGATGCTATAAAAACATCTGCAGGAGCTCTTTATAATGTTAAAATCTGCAAAGCACCCAACCTTGCTCATGTGGTAGATTTTCTTCAACAGAGCGGTATATCGGTATTTGCAGCGAGCGAAAAAGCTGAAAAGCTCATTTATGATGTTAATTTCAACGAGCCTTGTGCCGTGGTAATGGGTAATGAGGAAACAGGAATTTCAAAAGAAGTCCTTCATCATTCGGATGAAAAAATAAAATTACCGATTGAGGGAAAAACCCAGTCACTGAACGTTTCCGTGGCTTGTGGAGCGATCCTGTATGAAGCGGTAAGACAGAAAATGACTGCAAAAGCAGGATTGTAGTACCTATAAAGAAATAGTAAATTTAAAAAAAATTCAATGAAAAATATAGCAGCATTAGCGCTGATCTCAACGATAGCTTTAGTTTCATGTAATAAAAAAGAAACGGCAAAAATAACGAAAGTAGATCCTAAAACCGGAAAAACAATTACGGTGGAAGTACCTGCCGATTCTGTAGCAAAAGTGGAAGAAAATCCAGCGATAAAAGATTCTGCGGGAATTTACAAGCAGACTTTCAAGCTGGAAAAAGGAAAAACCTATCCTTTGACTACTTATCAGAGAGATACCAAAACCATGACCGACCCTACCGGAAAAACATTGAATGCAACCAGTGAGGCGACAGATGAAATGTCTTTTACTGTAAATGATATCAAAGGAAATGTATATGACATTACACTGAACCTGATTTCAAAAAGAAACTCTCAGACCTCACAGGGAAAGACCATCGTTGTTGATACCAAATTGCCTATTCCTAAGGAAGACGACCTGAAAATGATCTGGAATATCAACAGAGCGCTTACCGGAAATAAGCTGAATATGAAAATGGATACCAAAGGAAACGTTATTTCTATCACAGGTTTTGATGCGGTTTACAATAAAGTGGGAAATTCTATAGGAACGATTGTAAAAGATAAAAGTCAGAAAGAAAGCATTATTGAAAGCCTGAAAGAATCATTCAATGAAAAAGTTCTGAAAGACCAGTTTAATAAAAATCTGACGATCATTCCGAAAAAAGGAGTAAAAGTAGGAGAAAAATGGACCAACAGTGAAAATGCCGATGCACAGGGAAAAATAAAAGTAACGTCAAACTATATTTTAAAAAGCGTAGGAAACGGTATTGCTGAAATTGCCGTAACCGGAGGAATTCCTAAAAAAGTGGAAAAGCAGAATCAGGGTGAGGTAACGCACAGTTTAAGCAGTGAACTCAGCCAGAACGGAACCATAAAGTTTGATCAGAATACAGGATGGATCAGCAATCAGAATATTTCTGTAAAAACAACACAGATCGAAACCATTTCAAACGGAAAAGAATCGCAATCCATGAAAAGCGTTTCCAATTCTTCTGTGATGGTAAATCCGTCTGCAAAATAAAAGTTTAAAATTCAGGGTTTCGGGTTTAAAGTTTTTCAAATCTGAACGCAAAACTTTAAACCCTGAACCAAAACATTTAAATATTATGAAATATATTTTTGAGCTGGTATTAGCCGCGATCATTATTTTCTTTGTATGGAATATCCTTAAAAGGATTTTTTTCAAAACATTTTATAGTTACAGATTTAACAATAATAACCAAAATGATAAGCAGCAGGACATACGAAACTCAAATAAAAACAATATCAATTGGGATGCTGAAACCGTAGATTACGAAGAAGTAAAAGACAGTACTGATAAAGGTAATTCCGAAAATAAAAGATAATAACCATCACATGGCGAAAAATAAAAACTTGATTTATATTGCAGTTTCAATAATTGTATTTATAGTTTTAGCATTTTTATATTCCACTCCTGTTTTTACGGGAAAACAGCTTTTCCAGCATGATATCGTGCAATATCGCGGAGGCGCAAAAGAACTCATCGATTACAGAGCCGACACCGGAAAGGAAACCTACTGGAGCGACTCTATGTTCGGTGGCATGCCTACTTACCAGATGGGAAGCCGTTTTAAAGGAGACTTTATCAAAAACATAGATTCTGCCCTTAACTCTTTCCCTAGGCCGGTCAATTATATTTTTATGCTTTTCGCCGGCTTTTTCCTGTTAGGAATGGTTGCCGTCAGAAACTGGAAATACGCATTACTGGGAGCCACATTCTTCGGACTTTCCACCTATTTTTATATCGCCATTGCGGCAGGACACAACGGTAAAATCAATACCATTGAATATTTTGCGCCGCTTCTTGCCGGAATTTTACTCGTCTACATCAGGAGACAATATATCTGGGGATTCATTGTAACCGCCCTTTTTATGGGACTTCAGATTGCAGCGAACCACCCGCAGATGACGTATTATCTGTTCCTTGCGTTAGGATTTTTATTCTTGTCTGAATTAATTCGCGCCATTCAGAAAAAAATACCGATGAAACATTTTCTTGTTTCATCAGGAATTATCGCAGCTGCATGCATTATCGGTGTCGGGATGAACTCCCAGAGAATTATGGCCAACTCCGAATATGTGAAAGAAACGGTTCGTGGAAAGCAGATCTTAACAAACGACAGCCACACCGGAGGAAATTCGGGGATGGATAAAGAAAGTATGCTGATGTGGAGCTACGGAAAGCTTGAAACACTGAATCTTTTCATCCCAAGACTGATGGGCGGCGGAAGCCAGGAGCCCGAAGGAAAAGAAATGATGAACAGAGTTCAGGAGCTCGTTCAGGAAAATGTAGGTTCGCAGGCTGAGATGGACAGGATCTCCAAAGGTTTCGGCAGTCTTACATACTGGGGAGATCAGCCCGGAACCTCAGGGCCGGCTTATCAGGGAGCAATTGTCTGCTTTTTAGCGCTTTTAGGGTTTTTCTTTGCCTGGAAAAAATACCGTTACTGGATTCTTGGAGCAACGGTTCTGACGATCTTTTTAGCATGGGGAAGCAATTTTATGGCGCTTTCCGACTTTTTTATTGACTTCGTTCCTTTTTATAATAAATTCAGGGCTCCGTCATCTATTTTGGTGGTTGTAGAGCTTTTATTTCCTTTAATTGCGATTATCGGATTATACAGATTTTTCAAAGACAATGAGCTAACTCAGGAATATAAGCAGAAAATCCTTCTTTATGTTGGAGGCGGAACGCTGGGTTTTGTATTGATTTTACTGATTTTCGGAAAATCTTTATTAGGTTTCCATACCGAAAATGAAAAAACATATCTTCCTCCTTTCCTTTTGGATTATCTGAGTGAAGAACGGTTTAAATTATTCAGGATTGATGCCCTTAAAGCATTCATCTATGTTGCCATTGCAGCAGGTGTTTTATTCATGGTTTTAAAGCAGAAACTCAATCATAATATTGCTTTGGTAATCATTGGTGTCGTAAGCTTATTCGATCTATGGACTGTAAATAAGCGTTATCTGAATGACGATAATTATGTGGATAAGATCTTTGCAGAAAATCCTTTCCAAACGGAAAGTTCAGACTTAATGGCGGAAAAAGTTCAGGGCAATCCGAATCTGGAACCTATTCTTGCGAATGTAAATGTAAACAAAACGCTGGAAACCATCGCGGAAAAGGATAAAACACATTACAGGATTTTCAATAATATTTTAGGAACGTTCAGCGAAACAAATACCTCTTACTTTAAATCTTCCATCGGTGGATATCACGCAGTGAAACTGAGAAGATATGATGACGTGATCAACGAATATTTCCAGATCATGGATTCGGTAAGAGTTCCGAATATCCTTA
Source organism: Chryseobacterium sp. PET-29 (assembly GCF_025736815.1). NCBI lineage: Bacteria > Pseudomonadati > Bacteroidota > Flavobacteriia > Flavobacteriales > Weeksellaceae > Chryseobacterium > Chryseobacterium sp. PET-29. The sequence goes on from NZ_CP107053.1 coordinate 2,146,463, forward strand.
ATCTCTTAAATGCAAAATATCTTGTGTTAGGTGGTCCTGAACAGCCGCAGGCTATTGCCAATCCGAAAGCCAACGGAAATGCATGGTTTGTGAGTAATCTTCAATTTGTAGAGTCGCCCAATCAGGAAATTAAATCCATTGGAGTAATAGACAGCAAGAAAACAGCAGTTATTGCCGCTTCAGACAAAAAATATTTTGAAGGCAAAACGGTTCAGGCAGATCCAACAGCGTTTATCAACTTAACAAATTATCAACCCAACGAACTGGAATTCAAATCTCAATCAAAAACACCGCAGCTCGCTGTATTTTCCGAGATCTATTATCCACATGGCTGGAAGTTCTTTATTGATGAGAAAGAAGTTCCGTATATAAAGGCAGATTACCTTCTTCGTGCAGTACACGTTCCTGCAGGAAAACATGATATAAGAATGGTTTTCGAACCGGAAGTGATTGAAAAAGGTAAGTGGATTTCATTAATTTGCTTCGGATTGTTTATTCTTTTGAGTGGAGTCGGAATTTATGTTCTTTACCGCAAAAGAGACAAAAGACAAGTTGAGGCTATTTAGTATTTTAGAGGTTTAAATTCTGAAAAGCTGTATATTGATGATTACCCAAAAGTACATAACCGATCTTACCTATAGAATTAACGGAGCCTGCATTGAGGTTCATAAGATCTTGGGTGCAGGACTGGCAGAAATTGTGTATCATAGAGCTTTGGAAAAGGAATTTAAATTAAGAAATTTTGAATACAAATCTGAATTTCAAATTCCTGTGGTTTACAAAAATGAAAATTTAAATTGTGATTTTAAATGCGATTTTTTAATTGAAGATTTAATTGTTCTGGAAATAAAATCCGTATCATCTATCTTGGAAATCCATAAAGCCCAGGTTATAAATTACATCAATTTATTAAAAGCTCCAAAAGGAATTCTTGTAAATTTTAATGTTAAAAATATTTATCATTTTGGTCAGGAAACATTTATAAATAAGTACTTTGATCAATATGACTAAAAAATAATATATCATTTAACTGCAAAAGAAATAAAAGAAGATAATATTGAAAAGTTTATTCAAAAGTTTGCAAAATGTATTCTTTGAGTTTTGCTCTCTTTTGAACACTAAAACAACAAGCATCTTTTGCATCTTTTGCGGTTAAAAATAATTATAAATGAACTCTCCGAAAAAAATACTCATCATCACCTATTACTGGCCGCCGGCGGGAGGGCCCGGTGTTCAGAGGTGGCTGAAGTTTGCAAAATATCTCCCTGAATTCGGTTGGAAACCAATTGTCTATACCCCCGAAAACCCGAGTTATCCTTTGCTGGATGACAGCCTTATAAAAGATGTTCCGAAAGATCTGGAAATCGTACAGACAAAAATCTGGGAGCCTTATCAGCTCGCCGAAAAACTTAACAAAAGCAATAAAAAGTTCAAAGCCGGGCAATTTGACGTTGGCAAAAACCAGAGCTGGAAATCCAGGCTTTCGATCTGGGTAAGAGGTAATTTTTTCATTCCTGATGCGAGAGTTTTCTGGGTGAAACCTTCCGTAAAATTTTTAGAACACTATTTAAAAGAAAACAAAATAGATGTCGTTGTAACGTCGGGACCGCCGCATTCTTTACACCTGATTGGTTTAAACCTCAAAAAAAAGCTTCCTCACCTAAAATGGATTGCCGATTTCAGAGATCCCTGGACAGAAATTTCCTATTACAAACATCTGAAATTAACCAAAAGTTCGGACAGGAAGCATCGCCAAATGGAAAGCGAAGTCTTCAGAAATGCTGATATTACTCTGGCTACAAGTTATACCGACGCAGAAAATTTCAGGAAAAACGGAGCCAATTCTTTTTGTATTACAAATGGATTTGATGAAACCGATTCCCCAACAATAAGCTCAAACTCTAAAACGACCCGACCCTCAAACACTTCAACTTTCACATTGAGTTATATCGGTGTACTCGAACAGCTCAGAAATCCGGAAAACCTCTGGAAAGCACTTAATGATCTTATACGTCAGAATGCCGATTTTGCTGAAAGTTTTGTCTTGAAATTTGCAGGAAGAATTGACGATAAAATTTTAGCAGATTTAGAAAATTCAGCCTTAAAAAATCACATCCTGAATCTTGGCTATTTGTCGCACGATAAAGCAATTGAAGAAATGCAGACTTCCGATATTCTATTGATTACCAATTTTCCGAACGAATCTTCCAAAGGTATTATTCCGGGAAAAATTTTCGAATATCTTGCAACCGGAAAACAGATTATTTCTTTTGGACCGGATGATGCCGATGTTTCAAGAATATTAAATGAAACCCAGGCGGGAAATCATTTCAGCTACCAGGATTCCGATACGATCAAAGAGTTTATTTTAGAGAAGTTTGCCCTTTGGAAAAATGGATATTCTGCTGAAAATACAACAAATATTGAGCAGTTTTCCAGAAGAAATCTTACGAAGAGGCTGTCCGAAATTTTAGAGTAAGAAATTACTAAAGGTTAAGGATAAGATTAAAGTTGAGCCAGAGATTTTTATTTAATTATAAGGCTTCGACAAGCTCAGCGTGATAATGCATAAACTTTAGAATTAGCTTTGTCACACTGGCCTGCAGTGCTTAAAAGTAATCATTTAGATCGTCCACTGGTCATTAATAACCGCCACAAGATAATATTTCCCTTGAAATTCTTCAAAAACAAGACGAAGACATTTCCAGTCCATACCGCTATTGGCATCGGAACCTTTAAGAAAATTTTCCGTGAAATCCGCTTTTGGATAAATCTTTTTTAGATTATTCAGTGAGTTTCCGCTGCCCTGAAATTCATTTAATGAAACCTGGCCTGCTGCAAAATCTTCTGAATATACCCATTTCCTTAAATAATCACTGATTGTAGCTTTATACAGATCACCACTTCCGTCCAGTGCTCCCCAGGTGAAAATTGTTTTGGAAGGAAGATATTTTTCAAAATCTGATTTTGAAAACTTCTTATCCTGTTCGGGATTTACAAATGCATACATGGAAAACCGCACTCCTTTCTGAGGATGAATATATGCTGCTAATCTTTGATAATTTTTATCTTTTAATGCCTGAATAATACCTTCATTCAGTTTTTTAAGAGATTCTTCTTTGTTTAACGATGTATTGACAACACTTTTATTTTGTTGATTATCATCAATATTAGTTACAGAATCAGGACGATCATTGACAAATTTTTCAGGATTTTTTTTACAAGCAACGACACCAAAAATGATAATCGAAAACATTATTTTTCTCATGATTTTAAGAGTATTGGCTAAATTCACCAAAAACGATACCACATTTATTGTCTATTTTATGAGATTTGCAGGATAGATCTAAATTATCAAGATTATTATTTTTGAAGACTGTTAAAATGCTTACATGGCTTGTTTTTTGTAATTTTGTGAAATGGAAACGTTGGATATTCTTATCATTGGAGGTGGGCCGATCGGACTGAATTGCGCTCTGGAAGCACAGAAAAATAATTTAAGCTATCTCATCATCGAAAAAGGAACGATTGTTAATTCTTTATACAATTATCCTTTGTATATGCGTTTCTTTTCTACCGCAGAAAAACTTGAAATCGATGGAATCCCATTCATTTCTACCGCTCCGAAACCCGGAAGGCAGGAAGCTTTGGAATATTACCAGGGAATTACAAGACAACGGAATGTCAATATCAATCTTTATGAAAAGGTAGAAAAAGTTTCCAGAGAAAATGATCTCTTTGACATTGAAACTACCAAAGGAAAATATTCTGCAAAGAATGTAATCATATCAACCGGTTTCTATGATATTCCGAATCTGATGAATATTCCGGGAGAAGATCTTCCTAAAGTAAAACATTATTATACCGAACCTTATCCATACGCGAAACAGAAAATCGTTGTTGTAGGCTCCAGTAATTCTGCGGTTGATGCAGCCCTGGAAACTTACAGAAAAGGAGCAGAAGTGACAATGATTATCCGTCATTCTGAAATTTCCAAGAGTGTAAAATATTGGGTAAAACCAGATATTGAAAACAGAATTGCAGAAGGAAGTATTAGCGCTCATTTTAATGCAGAACTTCTTGAAATTAAGGAAAAAACAGTCATTTTTAAAAATGAAAAAGGTGAAATTCATGAAATCGAAAATGATTTTGTGCTGGCGATGACAGGCTATCTTCCCGACTTCGACTTCCTCAGAAATTCAGGAATTGAACTACAGGGAGAATGTCTCAACCCTTTGTACGATAATGAAACAATGGAAACCAACATTCCGAAGTTATATCTTGCCGGGGTTGTATGCGGAGGAAAAGATACCCATCTCTGGTTTATTGAAAATTCCAGAATTCATGCGGAAATGATTGTTCAGCATATTCTTTCAAAGTAATAGGCAATTCACGGTAAGAATTCCAGCACTCGTTCGCAATTACTTAAAAATCCATCTTTGCACCAAGAACAAAATTCCTTTTAGCAGCGGGATTATAATAGCGATTCCCGAAAGCATTGATATCAAAGCCGGAAACATAATCTTCATTATAAAGATTCTGTATCTGCAAGAACAAATTTAGTCTTGTCCTGTCAAACTCAAAAGGAAATCTGAACTGGATATTTCCAACAAGACTAGGTTCTGACCATACAGAATTGGCATCGTTTAGTGGGATTTTTGAGGTGTAAAAATGTGAATAATCTACAGCAAGTTTTTTAAACAAAACAAAGTTCAGCAGGCTGTTTACAGTCGTTCTTGGAACACCTGTCAGATCATTTCCTGAATAATCTGCATCGTTCTGGCGGTAATTTTCAAAGGTAAACCGGTAAAAACTTCCCGACATTCTGAATTTAAAAAAGCTGAAAATATTATTTTTAAGGTTAAAACTTTTGGATTCTATCAAGAGTTCCAAGCCTTTCTGAACAGTTTCCCCGGAATTAACAAAAAATTCCTGTCCAGCATCATTCTGCCGTCTGACAATTGCATCTTTCATCCTGAAATCAAAATAACTTCCCTCCACAAAAACTGCATTTCCAAACTGTTTTCGGATTCCGAATTCTTTATTCCAACCATATTCCGGTTTGAGATCTGCATTAAACTGCTGATCTGATGCACGTATCTCCTCATTCGTCGGTGCCGAATTGCCCTTCCCTACTTTTGCACGCACTGAAACCCCTTTGGACAGAGAATAATTCAGTCCAAAATTGGGCAGCCACTGGTTTTTAAAGCTTACTTTTCCCTGCCCGACATCCGGAAAAGACCTTTCCCAATCGTAAGAGTTTGAATTCAGACTTAAAGAAATATCCGTAAAAAGTTTTTCATCAATATTTAATTTTTGGGAAATAAAATAAAATCCTGAAGTGTTTTTAATCTTGTCAAAATTCTGCGGATTACCCTGAATTCCTCTGTTGTTATCGTAGTTTTTAACGATAATATCATTGATTCCTCCTTCAAATCCAAAGCGATATGCCAATGAAATATGTTCCCAGTTTCTTTCATAATTGAAATGAGTACGCAGAGCAAAATTTTTCTCGAAACGATTTTCGAAATTGGTAATAAATGGATTTTCAAAATCTACGTAAGATCCCTGAACAAGAATGAAATGTGAAAAATTCCTATTAAAACTATACTCGTTTGAAAGTCCTGCCAAAATCATCTTATTACGAATTCCTGCATCCTGATCTGCCGCACCGGGAAGTGTTTTGGTTGCAGGTCTTGCCTGTTTCCGATTCATCTGCATCTGCTCAAGAGTAAGTCCACCGGGCGTCTGGTAATCAAGATCAGCATACAGAATCATAGCCTTCAGCGAGCCGTTCTGTGCATATTGAAAATGATCTTTCAGGAATATCTGTTTTCGTACAACTTTAGACTGTTCGCGGTAGGAATCTGTCTGATAATAATTCTGAAAAATTTCAACAAAATGTTTTCCCAGTTGCCTGGAAAGATTAAAGCTCTGGTTAAATGTTCCGTAACTTCCTGTTGCGAGATTAGCTGACATCTTTTCAGAATCTGATGTTTTCAGCAGTACGGTTCCGCCTGTGACGGCACCGTAATCGCCGCTTTCCGGACCTTTATAAATTTCCATTCTGTTGATGAGTTCGGGAGAAATTATATTAAAATAAGTATTGCCCGAAGCATCCGAAAGGATAAAATCGTCAAGATATACCTTTACATTCCGCACTCCAAAAGGCGAACGAAGGGTACTTCCTCGAAGTGAAATCCTATAACTTCCGGGGGAACGTTCTTCCATCCTTGCACCGGAGATCTGGTTGATGGATTCCAGCATTCTTTCTGGGGGATTCTGGTTGAGCAGATTTTGTGAAACGACAGACACTGATTTGGTGGAAGAAATAAAAGCTGTCGGCTTTTTGTACGCATCAATCTGTACTTCTGAGATCAATTGTGCAGAGTCTCTTTTCTGCGCCGATAGGAAAGTTGTAGAAATGATGGGTAGAAGAATGTAGACTTTTTTCATTGTCTAATTGTAAGCAAAAATTGTTCTTTTTATTCTAATACTTTTAAAATTTTATTAATTACGTTGCGAAGCATTTCCCGCTGATTTCACGGATTTACGCAGATTATTTAATTAATGTATTTTCTTAATTCTTCTTAGCCTAGATTTCTTAATGTTAATTATTGTGAATTTAGATATTGTTGAGATTTTTACAGAATAAGAAGCTGTACTAATATTTGAAATTAATTCATTGAAATATATTCATGTTTTTTTTATAAAAGCCTGTCAATTTGTATTTTGACAAGCTTTTTTGATATGACTTCTCGCGTGAGGGATGCGGCGGGCGGCGACGCAGGAGCCGGTGCGAGTGAGGAACGAGCGAGTACGGAAGCGAAGCGGACCCCAAAGCAGCCCGACCCGAATTTGTAGAGGAAACCTCATAGGTTTTTAAACCTATGAGGTTTAGCTTTGGAATGAGGGACACGCCCAAAATTATTCAGCGTGTTTTCTGTCGCCAATCATCCAAGGAACAATGAAATAAAATGCAATGGCAATCGCTGTTGCTAAAATTCCGGTCCCCATCCACAATGTTGTAAAGCCGAGCTTTTCTGCTATTAAAGTTCCAAGATATGGGGTTATGATAAATGCGATGGAGAATGATATTCCGTTCAGTCCCATGTAAGCACCTTTGTTGTTTTTACCGGACCGCAATGCCGTAATGGTTACCATAAAAGGCAGCGCCCAGATTTCACCAACACACAGCAAACTCATTGAAAGGACAAGAGTAAGCATCCCGTGATCAAAACCCAGCATTGCATAGGAAAGTCCACAGATAAAAGTTCCCAGAAACATGGTCACCGCAAGACTGAAATACTTTTCCGCCACCTGAACGAGTCCCATTTCCAGCAGAACCACAAGAAATCCGCTATAGCCAAGAATGTAACCGATACTCTGCTGACTGAGATGAGCCGTGTCTTTATAAAAGATAGTCAAAGTACTGAACAACTGGAAAAAGCAGATGGAAAAGAGCATACAGAAGAAACAGTATAGTAAAAATTTACTGTCGCGGTACGGCGAGCGGTCTTTTTTAATTTCAATCACTTCTTTTATTTTTTTGGCTTTCAGTCTGGCAAGTTTATTTCGTTTTTTAAAAAAAACAATGTACAGAATTCCGGCTGATAAAGCTGTAAACGCATTCGCAAAGAAGAGAAACTCGTAAGAAATCGCTGATAAAATTCCACCCAAAGCAGGACCAATGGAAAACCCTAAATTGACCGCCATCCGGTTTAATGAAAATGCCCGCGTTATGTTTTCGGGTTTTGCATATTTGGTGATGGCAACGGAGTTGGCCGGCCGAAAAGCGTCGCTTACAATACTCTGAATCAAAATAATAGCTGCAACCCCAACTTCTGTCTTGAAAACAGGAATCAGGCAGAATAAGGGGACACTCAGCAGTAAACTGAAAGACTGTACTTTATATTCCCCAATCTTATCGGTAATAAATCCGCCAAGCCAGGAGCCTATAACGGAACCAATCCCGAAAAAGCTCAGCACAATTCCGGTATTTTCTATGCTGAAATGCAAATGATTGGTCATGTATACTCCCAAAAAAGGAAGTACCATGGAACCGGCCCGGTTGATGAGCATCACCAGCGCCAGCATCCAGCTTTCTTTGGAAAGCCCTTTGAATGAGTTGGTATATAAATATATAAGTTTCATGATTTTATATTTTAATAGGACTTTATCCTATTTTGGTTTAAGTAGTCCCTCGGGACTCTTTACTACTTTTATTATCAATTATTAAACAAAAAAACAGGGCCTAAAAATAAGCCCTGTTCATTTATATTGATATAAATAAATTTTACTCCGGCTTATAAGAGTCTTTTAGAGTTACAGTTCTGTTGAAGACTAAATTGTCTTCAGTAGAATCCTGATCTTTTGTAAAATAGCCAATTCTCTGGAACTGAAGCGGTTCTCCCACTTCAACATCTCTAAGGCTTGGTTCTGCAAATCCTTTCACAACGGTTACGGATTCGGGATTGATGAAATTAAGGAAATCCACATCCTTTTCTGCATCAGGCTGCTCCACCGTAAAGAGTTTATCGTAATTTCTGACTTCCACAGGAATCGCGTGTTTTGCAGAAACCCAGTGAATGGTTCCTTTTACTTTTCTTAAACTTTCTTCCGTTCCGCTGCCTGACTTGGACTTTTCGTCGTAAGTTGCGTAGATGGTTGTAATATTTCCGTTCTCATCTTTTTCCACTCTTTCCCCTTTAATGATGTAAGCAGATTTTAAGCGGACTTCTCCACCCAGTTTCAATCTGAAGAACTTATTATTGGCTTCTTCCTTGAAATCTTCACGCTCGATATACAATTCTCTTGAGAAAGGTATTTCCCTTGTTCCGGCATCTTCCTGTTCCGGATTGTTTTCTGTATCCAGCCATTCTTCTTTTCCTTCCGGATAGTTTTCAATAACTAATTTTACTGGATCAACAACGGTCATAACACGTTTTGCAACTTTATTTAAGTCTTCACGAACGCAGAATTCCAACAACTGAAGCTCAATAAGGTTTTCCCTTTTGGCAACCCCTACTTTTTCAATAAAATTCCTGATCGCTGTTGCCGTATATCCTTTTCTTCTCATTCCTGAAATGGTAGGCATTCTCGGATCATCCCATCCGTTCACCACTTTTTCAGCAATCAGTCTTTGTAGTTTTCTTTTGGAAGTAATCATATAAGAGACATTCATTCGTGCGAATTCTCTCTGCTTATTTCTTACTTTCGTTTCATCGTATACCTGATCAAGATACCAATCATACAGCGGTCTGTGGTTTTCAAATTCCAAAGAACATAAAGAATGCGAAATTTGTTCAATATAATCAGATTCTCCATGTGCCCAATCATACATCGGGTAAATCTTCCATGCAGTTCCCGTTCTGTGGTGAGGTCTTCTTAAGATCCTGTACATCACAGGGTCACGCATGTTCATATTCGGAGATGTCATGTCAATTTTTGCACGGAGCGACATTGAACCTTCTTCAAACTCTCCGTTTTTCATTCTTTCGAATAAATCTAAGGATTCTTCTACCGGACGGCTTCTGTATGGAGATTCAACACCTGGCTCGGTAGGATTTTTTCGCTGCTCTGTAATCACTTCAGACGGCTGCTCATCTACATAAGCCTTACCTTCTTTGATTAACTGCACCGCCCAATCATAAAGCTGCTGGAAGTAATCGGAGGCGTACAACACTTTATCCCATTTGAAGCCCAGCCATTCAACGTCTTTCATGATAGAATCTACGAATTCCTGTTCTTCTTTTTCAGGATTTGTATCGTCGAAACGAAGGTTCACGGGAGCATTGTATTTTTCACCCAGCCCAAAGTTGATGCAGATCGCTTTTGTATGACCTACATGCAGATAACCGTTGGGTTCAGGCGGAAAACGGAAACGGATCTGATCTTTTTTCAGGCCGTTTGCCAAATCATCTTCGATAATTTGCTCAATAAAATTGAGTGATTTTTTTTCTTCTTCCATTAAATTCGCTTTAAAGATGCCGCATCTACGACAATTTGCAAATTTAGGAAATTTTAAAGTTTTACGGAATTATAATTTACCGGTTTTAAGGACACTTATCCAATATTTTAACTTATCTTCGCAATAACTAAAACCATAGCTAAAATTATACATTATGTCCATCCCCATTCTATATTTCAAAAGATTTCCATTTTAATAATAAGTCCTCAGTCCCAAGATTAATTTTAATTTAATTTTGAGTTAAAAAGAAAGCAGGAAAAACGCAAATCTCCTGCTAAACAGCCATTTAAAATCAACCCATGAAATCTATCATATCAGAGATGGCAAGAGGCACCCTATTATGGCACAAAGATTGCAAACAAATAAGCGCACACAAACTAAATAATATTGTTATGAAAAAGGTTAAAAGAACGTTTTCTTCATTTTTAGAATACATCAAAAAGGCAATTTTCGTAGAAGATGTTATCTAGCAGGAATGAATCTAACAGTATGAAATTTTTTTATTCATCTAATTTTTAAATGGATAATTCAAAAGTCATCTGAAAAACTCCAATCTTTCCGATTAAATTTTAAAATATAATAATTCTCCTCTCAGATCAAGATTGGATTCGAAATTATTAATAAATAAAGATCCGGTACCCAGACCCTGCGGCATCGGATTTTTCTTGGTAAAGGTATACTGTGCAATGGCATTCAGCCCGATATTGCTTTCCAGCGCAGAGGTAATCCACCAATCAATATTACGCTCTTGAGCTAAAGAAATCCACTCGTCCGAACCTGAAAACCCGCCAATTAATGAAGGTTTTAAAATAATATACTGTGGCTTTACGCTATCCAAGAGATTGATCTTTTTATCCAAATCAACAATTCCTATCAACTCTTCATCTAAAGCAATAGGTGTAGGAGTTCCAGCACACAATTCAGCCATATCATCCCAATTGCCAGCTTTTACAGGCTGTTCGATAGAATGAATCTGCAGTTCTGCCAATTGTTGCAAAACAATTTTGGCTTCATCTTTTGAAAAGCCTCCGTTTGCGTCAACACGGAGCTCAAGCATCTCTTTTGAAAACTTCTGTCTCAGTTTTTTAAGAATTTCATATTCGGATTTCCAATCGACGCCGATTTTTAACTTGATACAATGAAATCCCTGATCCAGTTTATCCTGAATCTGCTCTTCCATATATCCAATATCTCCCATCCAGATCAACCCGTTGATCACAATAGGTTTATCTCCTTCAGTAAATTCACCAGGAAAATAAATATTACCTCCATATTTCAGGTTTAAAATAGCCTGTTCATAACCGAACCATATCGAAGGAAAATCTTTCAGTTCTTTTTTTAAATATTCATACTCCTGCTGAATATTTTCACAAAGCCACTGAAGCTTCTCTTCATAATCCGGCCTGTCGTCAAAGCTGAGCCCTCTGAAAACAGCACACTCTCCTGTTCCTCTTTTTCCATTTGAGTCAATATGAAGAATAAAAGTTTCCTTTTCATACAAAACGCCGCGAGATGTTCCACTCGGGCGCTTGAATTCTAATAAATATCTGAAATATTCTGCTGTCATTATTTTACGCTGTCAATTCTCATAAACTCTTCCGCTTTCTCCACCATATCAACGCTTCCGCAGAAGAAAGGAATTCTCTGATGCAGTTCTGTAGGTTCAATTTCAAGAATTCTTCTGAATCCGTCCGTTGCTTTTCCTCCCGCCTGTTCTGCAAGAAATGCCATAGGATTACATTCATACAGCAATCTTAATTTCCCGTTGGGTGCCTGTGAATATGAAGGATAAATATAAATACCGCCTTTCAGCATATTTCTATGGAAATCAGCAACAAGAGAACCGATATACCTGGAAGTATAAGGCCTGTCCCCTTCTTCCATCTGGCAATATTTAAGGTAATTTTTTACTCCTTGCGGAAATTTGATATAATTTCCTTCATTGATGGAATAAATTTTTCCTGTTCTTGGAAACGTCATATTTGGGTGAGAAAGATAATAAGTACCTAACGAAGGATCAAGCGTAAATCCGTTTACTCCGTTTCCTGTAGTGTATACAATCATGGTAGATGATCCGTAAATCACGTATCCGGCAGCAATCTGATTGACTCCTTTTTGTAAAAAATCCTGAAGCTGAACCGGAGTTCCGGGTTCTGTAACCCTTCTGTAAATAGAAAAAATAGTTCCCACGGAAACATTTACATCAATATTTGAAGAGCCATCCAAAGGATCAATCAATACGACATACTTGCTTAAATGGCCGTTTTCTCCGCATTTTATATCGATAAAATCGTCATTCTCCTCAGAGGCAATTCCGCAGACCACTTCTCTTTGAGACAGAGCGGTAATAAAAATTTCATTGGCAATAACATCAAGTTTCTGCTGTTCTTCACCTTGAATATTCTGGTTTCCGGCAGCGCCTGCAATGTCTACAATTCCTGCTTTATTTACTTCTCTGTTTACTACTTTCGAAGCAAGTCTTATCGCACTCAGAAGCCGGGAAAACTCACCGGTGGAATATTGAAAATCATCCTGTCTGTCAATAAGAAATTCTCCTAAAGTCTGTAATGGTCTTTCTGACATATTTTCCTTTTTACGTTTTCCTCAAATTTCGTAAAATTTATCGCATTTTAAAAGAATTATTAATAAAAGAGCTTACGCTTTGTTTATCAACGCAATACAAAGCTTTTTCAGTTTTCAAAAGAACCCTTATCATAAAAAACTGTTCCCAAATCGCTCAATGATCTTATGATAATTTCTCTGGATTAATGATTTTAATGAAATCTTAAGGTCACTGTGATTCAACGCTATTTCATATCTCGTTGTAAATTTATAATTTTGTCACCCGTAAAATATTCCCACAAATTTTATCTAACAATTTTATTATTAACAATTTAATGAAAATTTTCAAGTTTGGTGGCGCATCGGTAAAAGATGCCGAAAGTGTAAAGAACGTATCTCTGGTACTAAAAAGTCAGGGATTTGCAAAGTGTCTGCTGGTAATTTCAGCAATGGGAAAAACAACGAATGAACTGGAAAAAGTAGTGGAGCTTTATTTCAGGAAAGATAACTATCAAACGGAGATTGAAAAGATAAAACGAAAACACATTGAAATTGCAGAAGGGCTTTTTCCTGAAAACCATGCAGTTTTTGCGGAAATCAACTTGTTTTTTGATGATATTGATTCTTTTTTAAGAAGAAACAAATCTCCTAACTACAATTTCGTGTATGATCAGGTAGTAAGCTGTGGGGAAATGATTTCTACGAAAATCGTGAGTGAATACCTGAACGAAATCCAGTTTACCAACCAGTGGTTGGATGCGAGAGATTATGTAAAAACCGACAATTCCTACCGTGAAGGTGTGGTAGACTGGGCTAAAACCGAAGAATTTATTTCAAACCTTAATAAGGAAATCTGTTATGTTACACAAGGTTTTATCGGTTCCGACGATAATAATTTTACCGTAACACTGGGAAGAGAAGGTTCAGACTACTCTGCAGCTATTTTCGCTTATTGCTTAAATGCTGAAGCCATGACCATCTGGAAAGATGTCCCGGGAGTAATGACCGGAGATCCGAGAAAATTCAAAGATGTGACATTGCTTTCCAATATTTCTTATGAAGAAGCTATTGAAATGGCTTATTACGGAGCAAGTGTCATTCACCCGAAAACGCTTCAGCCGCTTCAGCAAAAGAATATTCCTTTTTATGTAAAATCTTTTATTGATCCTTCCAAAGCAGGAACCAAAGTAGGTGCTTCAGAGAAAAATCAGAGTGAAGAAACTTACATTTTAAAAGAAAACCAGACTCTTTTAAAAATCTCAACAAGGGACTTTTCATTCATTGCGGAAGATCATATGAGCTTAATTTTCGGATATTTATCGAAATATAAGATCAAAGTTTCCCTGATGCAGAATTCTGCCATTTCACTGGCTTTATGTCTGGAAGATAAATTCCACACTATTGATGAACTGAATGAAGAACTTCAGAAAGTATTCCGCACGGAAGTGATAAAAAACGTATCTTTATTTACGGTAAGGAATGCGAAGATGGATCATATTGATCAATTTTACCAGGAAAAAAGTGTATTATTGGAGCAAATTTCGAAGAATACACTTCAAATGGTAACACAATAAAACTAATTGCGACTAAACACACATGAGTTTAATATCGAAAAACGATTTGATAAATGCTTCCGGCTTACATAAAATAGGATTTTTAAAGAATCCTGTGGCATCTGCTGTGATGAGCGTTGCCAAAATAAATGAAGTAAATAAATTATACGATAAATTAAAAGACAAGGAAGGCAAAGACTTTTTCGACTCATTTGTGAGAGAGCGAAACCTAAGCTATATCGCTTTTGAAGAGGATCTGGCAAAAATACCGAAAACAGGGCCGTTTATTCTCGTTTCCAATCATCCGCTTGGTGCCATAGATGGTATTCTGATGTGCAAGATTCTTTCGGAAGTCCGTCCTGATTTTAAGGTTATGGGAAATTTCCTGCTGGAAAAAATAAAACCCATGGAACCGTATGTAATTTCGGTGAATCCTTTTGAAAACAGGAAAGGTGCATACAGCAGCTCTTCAGGAATGCGTGAAACATTGAAGCATCTCCAAAACGGAGGCTGTGTAGGTATTTTTCCGGCAGGAGAAGTCTCCAATAAGAATAATCCGTACGGAGAAATTTTAGATAAAGAATGGGAAAAACCGGCGCTTAAGCTCATCAAAATGGCCAAAGTGCCGATTGTTCCTATGTATTTCCATGCCAAGAACAGCAGATTATTTTATCAGATGGCAAAAATACATCCGAGTTTACAGACCCTTATGCTTCCGGCAGAAATGATGAACGACCGGGAAAAACCGATCAGGATTCGTATCGGAAGACCTATTGCCGTAAAAGCAATGGACGATATGGAGAGCATTGAAGAACTCGGCGATTTCCTGAAACGTAAGGTTTACATGATGAAATCTTACTATGAGAAACGAAAATCACTGGCACAAAGCATCAATCTTAAAAATCTCTCGGTGAAATTCCCTTTGCTGAAAGAAGAAAATATTGTTCAGAATATTATTGACGAGACGCCAAAAGAAGATATTCTTAAAGACATCCAAAAGCTGAAAGGAACTGACAAAATGTTTTTCAGCAACGGGAATTATGAAGTCTATTTTACCAAATATGAAGAAATCCCTTCTATTATGAGGGAAATCGGAAGGCAGAGAGAGCTTACCTTCCGTGCCGTGGGAGAAGGCAACAACCTGCCATTCGATCTGGATGAATATGATAAACATTATCATCATCTTTTTTTATGGGACAGTGCCGAAGAAAGACTGGTAGGAGCATATAGAATGGCTTTGGGAAGAGAGGTGATGAAGAAATCCGGAATCAAAGGGTTTTATACCAGCTCACTGTTTGAATTTGAACAGGACATCCATCCTTTCTTTAAAAAAGTTATTGAAATGGGACGCGCTTATATCTGTCAGGATTATCAGCAGAAACCATTACCGCTTTTTCTGCTTTGGAGAGGTATTGTGCATGTATGCCTGAGAAATCCGGATCATAAATTCCTGATGGGTGGCGTAAGTATTTCCAATAAATTTTCCGAGTTTTCGAAATCTCTGATGATTGAGTTTATGCGTTCCAATTATTATGATTCTGCGGTAGCACAATATATTACCCCCAGAAATGAATACAAAGTAAAGCTCCGCGACAGGGATAAACATCTTTTTTTCGAAGAAATGGAATCTGACCTGAATAAGCTGGATAAAATTATTGATGACCTTGAGCCTGAATTGAGACTGCCTGTTTTGATTAAAAAATACATCAAACAAAATGCAAAAGTAATTGCCTTCAACGTAGATCCAAACTTCAATGATGCCATTGACGGATTAATGTATATTAGAATAAGTGATCTGCCTGAAAATACGATCAAGCCAGTATTAGAAGAGATGAGTGAGCAAATAAGGAAGGAACAGGAAAATAATTCTGTTGAAAATCAATAGGTTTTTAATTTTTGTTAAAAAAAGTATTATTAATACTTGCTTCATATACGAAAACTTAGTACTTTTGCATCACTTTAAAACAACGAAGTAAAAAGAATGGTTTCTTAGCTCAGTTGGTAGAGCAATGGATTGAAAATCCATGTGTCCCTGGTTCGATTCCTGGAGAAACCACAAAAACCACCTTCAAAAAAAGGTGGTTTTCTTTTCTAAGTTTTTAAGATAAGTTGCAGGATGTGATTTTTATTATTACTTTTGCACCACTTCAAAAAAGAAGTAAAAATTAAATGGTTTCTTAGCTCAGTTGGTAGAGCAATGGATTGAAAATCCATGTGTCCCTGGTTCGATTCCTGGAGAAACCACAAAAAAAGTCATCTCGATTGAGATGACTTTTTTGTTTTTCAACTATTCTTACGCTGAAAATAAGTATATTCGCTTTTCTAATTTTTATTGAAAAAATGAAGAAGATTGTTTCCGTTTTGTTTTTATTTTTTGTGATTACAGCTTTTGCCCAGGAAGCTATTCATTTTCAGGAACTTCCATTTAAAGATCTTGTTTCAAAGGCAAAAAAAGAAAATAAAATCGTATTTATTGATGCGTTTACCTCATGGTGCGGCCCTTGCAAAATGATGGAAAAGAATATTTTCACGAAAAAATCGGTGGGAGATTATTACAATGCCAACTTTATCAACGCCAGATTCGATATGGAAAAGGGCGAAGGAAGAGAAATTGCTGCAAAATACGGTGTACGCTCCTATCCTACTTATCTATTTCTGAATGGCGATGGCGAGCTCGTTTCCCAGAATTACGGTTATATGGAAGAAAGTATGTTCATCTCAATGGCACAGGACGTTAATTCTCCCAACAACAAAAAAGGTTCCCTGAAAGAACGCTTTGAAAAGGGTGAAAAAAATCCTGAATTCCTGATCAATATTATGAAACTCAATTCTTCTTCAGATTTTGGTTTTGCCAAAAGAGCTTCGGAAAGATATTTTGAAAACAAAGCAAAAACATCAGAATTCACAAAAGATGATGTGGGTCTTTTACTGTACTTCCTTAAATCTTCTGAAGACAAAAATTATAAAGTCTTTACTGAAAGGAAAGCTGACATCATTAAATTTTTACTTGAAGAAACATATCATGAATTCGACAATCAGATTAAGCTGGGGAAAATTGTTGAACAATCAATCGACAATCAGAATAAAAGAATTAACGATGATTACTTCATGAAAGCAGCAGAACCTCTTGTAGGAAAACATGATGCTGAAGTAAAACTCAATCAGACCAAATTAAGCTATTACGAGCAAAACGCCAATTTCCCGGAATATGAAAAGGCTGCCCTTGTCTACTATAAAAATTCGGAAGCTTTTGAACCTAATGAATTATTAAAAGCAGCATGGATATTTTCTGAACATATAACTAATGTTACATCGCTGAAAAAAGCTGCTGAATGGGCCGAAAAATCTGTTATGCGTAGTGAAACTTCTGAAAACACTTACATTCTCGCAAAACTTTATTTTCTTACCGGAAATAAGGAACAGGCAAAGACCTACGCAGAAATGTCAAAAAATATGGCATCTCAGGCACAGAAAGATTCTACACTGGCAGAGGAGTTATTAAAACAAATTAATAAGAAATAATGAAGATCAGATTATTAGCAGGCTTTCTTACCCTTTTTATTTTAGGAAATTTAAATGCCCAGGAACAGGAAAACATCAATGAAAAAAAGGTCCATATAAAAGGTAATGCAGCCTTTATTCCTTTAGGGATTGTTAATCTTGCTCTTGAACATCAGCTCAGCAAAAAAATTACCGTACAGGGTGATGTTTTGATTTCTCCCTGGAAATCTTTTGCAGGACATGAACTACAGTATTATTCAGTCTCAGCTGAAGGAAGATATTACTTTAATGAAGCGTTCAGACATTTTTATCTGGGAGCCAACATTGCTGCCTCTTCATTTGTTTTGCAAAAGTGGAATTATTGGTCTGACGGACCTTATTATAATGATTTTGGAGAAGTTTTCGTTACCTCAAATCTTTACCAGAAAGGATATTCGCTTATATTTGGTATAACGGGAGGGTATCAGTTTAAAGTTTCCGACAGATGGAATATCGACGTGTATGCAGCTATTGGATCATCACAGGATTTTTACAAAGGTTACGACAGAACTACCGGAGAGCGCTATGACAGAAAAGACAACAAATTCAACAGAAGTGGTGAAATTCTTCCTTACAGAGGAGGCGTCATGATTTCTTATCAATTAAAATAATCATTATGAAATTATTCGGAAAAAATCATCTGATTCTTTGTGCCGGTACTTTTATCATTCTTTTTATGATGAATTATCTGGGCAATGACCAGGCTGATAAACTGGAAAGAGCTTTAATGATCGGTGCTGCGGGAGTAATTGGTCTTTCCATCGGTTTAGTAATCATGAATAAGGGCAAAGACGATAAAACGCCGCCGCAAAATTTTGATTGAACGTCAAAGAGCAACGGTAAATTCATTCTTTGAATTTCAAACTGATACGATTGATCATTCACAGATCAATTTTCATAGATCATATACTTCTTTCTTATTTTCTCGAACTTTTCCAAACCGGGTTTCCAGGAATCTTTAATTTCCCTGATGGACTTTCCGGAAACGATCTGTTTTCTAAGCGTATCATCCCCAACTAAAGTATCAAACCAGAAATTTTTGCCGGGTGCAGGCTTAAGGAAAAAGTCCAGCTCAGGATTCTTATAATTTCTATAGGCTTTAAGCAACCATTCGAGGTTAAGCTCTGTTAAGTCGTGAGGATAACCTGAAAGATTTTCTCCATAGCAGAGTTTTCCGTTGAGGAAAGGATCTTTAGCCCCAAAATTAGGTTTCGGTGTAAACTGATACGGTAAACTTTTTGTCCACGGCGAACCGTAAATCTGAAAAGGCAGATCGGTACCTCTTCCTACGGAAACCTGAGTTCCTTCAAAAAAGCATAAACTTGGATAAAGATTGATTGATTTCTCGTTGGGCAAATTCGGCGAAGGCTTTTCCAAAATTGGATACCGTAATTTTTTATGATAATTTTTCATCTGGACCAAAGTATATTTTGCCTGAACTCCCTTTTCAAGCCATCTTTCTCCATTCACCATTTTACCGTATTCCCCGATGGTAAGGCCATAAACTACAGGCACTTCATGCATTCCGACAAAGCTTGTCCATTTTTTGTTCAGAACAGGGCCGTCTGTATAACCGTCATGCGGATTGGGGCGGTCCAGCACAATTACCTCAACATTATTTTCCGCTGCGGCTTCCATAAGATATGTTAATGTAGAAATATAGGTATAAAAGCGCACCCCTACATCCTGTATATCAAAAACCACAATATCAATTCCTTTTAATTGTTCAGGTTTTGGTTTCTTATTATTTCCATACAAAGAAACAATAGGAATTCCCGTTTTTACATCTACACCGTTTTTTACTTTTTCACCGGCATCGGCATCGCCTCGGAAACCATGCTCGGGAGCAAAAATAGATTTAATGTTAATCCTGTTTTTTACTAAAAAATCAACAACATGAGTTTTGTCGCTCATTAATCCGGTCTGATTAGTCACCACGCCAATTGTTTTACCCTTTAGCAACGGCAAATATATTTCTGGCTGATCGGCACCTGTTTTAAAACCTTCCAAAGCTTTGGATTGAGAATTATATTGATGGAATACTCCTAAAAAAATTAGGCAAATAAGAAGTAAATTTTTAATTTTGAGATCTAAATTCATAAGCTTGAAATTTCCTTTATATTTCTCTAGAAAAATAGCGTTTTCCAAAGATAACAAAAATAACTTGTCAAGGGTTATTATCTTCATTGGAAGGCTTTCGGTAGCGCTGGGAATCATTGTTTCTCTAATTACCGTATCCACTGGGTTCGGTTCTAAGAAAGCGATTAAAGAAAGACTGGCAGATTTCAGCGGCCATATTACAGTAAGATCTACAAGATCAAACTCTTCATACAACACTTCTGTACTCGATAACCAGGGTCTTGATATTAAAAAAATAAAAGAAATTCCTGATGTCGCAAGCGTTCAGAAATATGCGATGTTAACGGGTATAATGCGGAATGAGCATAATTTTGCAGGGATTATTTTCAAAGGAATCGGAAAAGATTTTGACAGCGTCAGATTTAAAAAATTCCTGATCGCAGGAACTACCCCGCAGGTTACTGAAAAAGGGTATAACAACGGCGTAGTGATCTCTGAAAAAACAGCAAAAGATCTTCATCTCAAGGTAAAAGACAGCATTGTCACGGTATTTTCAAAAACCGATCAGCAGCCTATCTACAGAAAATTTGAAGTGCTGGGAATCTACAGAACGGATATTAAGATGATT
This sequence comes from Chryseobacterium sp. PET-29, assembly GCF_025736815.1. Classification (NCBI taxonomy): domain Bacteria; kingdom Pseudomonadati; phylum Bacteroidota; class Flavobacteriia; order Flavobacteriales; family Weeksellaceae; genus Chryseobacterium; species Chryseobacterium sp. PET-29. The sequence goes on from NZ_CP107053.1 coordinate 2,166,795, forward strand.
GATGATCAATTTGTTATCGGAGACATTAATCATGTGCGTAAAATTCAGGATATGAAACCCGAAGAAGCTGGTGGAATTGATATTTTCTTTAAAAATGTAAATGATGCAGATGCAGATTTTCCCGAAATCGAAAAGCTGATAGGATATAAAAACTATGCTGAAAAAGCTACAGAGAAATTCCCGCAGATTACCGACTGGATCAGTATTTTTGACACCAATATTGCATTGATTATTATCATCATGCTGATTGTAGTGGTTATTAATATTATCATGGTTCTATTAATCCTTATTATTGAAAGAACCAATTCCATAGGCCTTCTTAAAACACTCGGAGCCAGCAATTCACAGATTCGTGCAACCTTTATCAACTATACACTGATCATTATGATTCCCGGGCTTTTGTATGGAAATGTAATTGGTTTAGGCCTGATTTTCATCCAGAAGATTTTTGGCATTATCAAACTGAATCCTGAAAACTATTACGTAAGCACGGTTCCGGTAGATCTTAATCCATTGATGATTATCTCCATCTCGGTGGGCATTCTGATTATTTCAGGGCTGGCCTTAATTATTCCCAGCTACCTCATCAGTAAGATTTCTCCGGTGAAGGCGATTAAATATAATTAGAAGTAAGTGAAAAGTAAAAGGTGAAAAGTCTCAGTTGTGAATTAACTTATTCATGGAATCGATAGGATCGTTTATCCTGATAAAATTTAAAGCCGTATCTTTGCCATGCTTAAAAAACATTTATGAAATACGCAAACAACATCCTCGAAACTATAGGAAATACACCATTGGTAAAACTGAATAAAGTTTTGGGTGAAGATTTTCCGGCACTAGTTTTGGCAAAGGTTGAGACATTCAATCCAGGAAATTCCGTGAAGGACAGAATGGCCCTGAAAATGATTGAAGACGCAGAAAAAGACGGAAGGCTAAAGCCGGGAGGCACCATTATCGAAGGAACTTCAGGAAATACAGGAATGGGGTTGGCTCTTGCCGCAATCATCAAAGGATACAAATGTATTTTTGTAACCAATTCAAAACAATCTAAAGAAAAATGCGATATTCTCCGTGCTGTAGGTGCTGAAGTCATTGTTTGCCCTACCGACGTAAAACCTACAGACCCGCGTTCTTATTATTCGGTATCAAAGCGTCTTGCAAAGGAAACCGAAAACGGTTGGTATGTGAATCAATATGATAATTTATCCAACAGGGCTGCGCATTATGAATCCACCGCTCCTGAAATATGGGAACAGACCGAAGGAAAACTGACCCACTTCGTAGTGGGAGCAGGAACGGGAGGCACTATTACCGGCTGTGGCACATTCTTCAAAGAGAAAAACCCGAATATCAAAGTAATTGGAGTTGACACCTACGGATCGATCTTAAAAGAAATCCATGAGACAGGGGAAATTAATTTAGGAAACGCCTATACTTATATTACCGAAGGAATCGGTGAAGACATTCTTCCTGAGAATTATGACATGGCGGTTATCGATCATTTTGAGAAGGTAACAGATAAAGACGGAGCTATTTATGCTAGAAAATTAGCAAAAGAAGAAGGAATTTTCTGCGGATATTCTGCAGGAAGTGCCATTGCTTCACTGGTACAGATGAAGGATCAGTTCACGAAAGATGATGTAATTGTGGTACTTCTTCATGATCACGGTTCAAGATACGTCGGAAAAATCTATAACGACGAATGGATGAAAGAAATGGGTTGGCTGGATTAATAAGTCCCACTCTACAAAATAAAGAACTCAGAACATCTGTTCTGAGTTTTTTTATTTTATACGGATTAAGTTTTAATCTGCTGAATAATTATTCGTTGATGTTTTTCTTTAAAATTTGCTTTAAAAAGCTGTAGTCTTTTTCGCTCATCGATTTTCTGGGAAACATATAGCTGTACTTCCCTTCGATGCTGATAAATTCATTATTGCTGTCGAAAAACTCAAAATCTTTCCATTCGCTGGTCTCTTTATCACCGTTAATATTCACAGTGAAAAAATTCTCCTCTATTCTGATTTCATAAACCTTACAATTTTCGATCTTATTTAAATAGTGCGCTACCTGCTTCTTCCATCTTGAAACTTTATTAATGCTTACCGATAAAAAAACAGCGCAAAGCAGGAACAAAAAGCTTACAAAATACAATATCCCTGATTTTTCTTTACTGAAATCATCTTTGAAAATGAATAAAATCAACAGGATAACAGCAACTATAATGGTGGTAACCATTTTTCCCCTCGTTGTAGGAGAAAAGAACAGGCTTCCCTGGTTCCCGCTGAAATATATTTCTTCAAAATCTTTTCTTTTCGGTTTCAGAACGATTACTTTCTCTTCAGTCATATTATTAATTCTGCAGCAAAGATAAGTTTTTCATTGTATCAATCTCATTTTAAAGATCAACATCAAACACTTCCTCTAAAACTCTACAACACTCATACTCTAAAACCCTCTCACTCAAAAACTCCCTTCCTCATATTTGTCGCTGATGGCTGAAAGCTTACTCATCAGTTCACGGTTTTTCTGTTTCAGGTCTTCCATTTTCCTGAGCATATCGTGGATTACTTCAAGTCCGGGGAGGTTGATTTCCAGATCATAATACCAGTTGGTAAACCTTTCAAAAGACGGCAGATCTTCATACATCAGATAGTGGATTTCATTCTCTGTCTGAATATTCAGTAAACCGGAATCTACCAGTTCATCAAAAAAGGTGATTTCAATATTGTATATTTTTACGAGTTCTTCCCGTGATATTCTTTCATTCATGACTTAAGAGTTTTTTAGTTGTTCGAAAAGTTGCTTCTGCTCATTGGTAAGGTTTGTAGGCAGTTTCACATCGTACGTCACAAAAAGATCTCCGAATTCTCCTTCCTTTTTGTAGACAGGGAAGCCTTTTCCTTTTAGCCTTACGGTCATTCCGTTCTGGGTTTCAGGTTTCACCTTAAGATTAACGCTTCCGGTAAGGGTATTTACATTAACATCGCCGCCCAAAACAGCCGTATACAAATCGATCGCGACTTTAGTTTTTAAATCATCTCCTATCCTTTCAAAATCCGGATCAGCCGGAATCGTAAAAGTAATGTACAAATCACCGTTCGGACCACCATTATAGCCGGGATTTCCATGGCCTTTTAATTTAATCTGCTGTCCGTCATAAACTCCGGCCGGAATGGTAATCCTCACCTTTTTCCCGTTAATATCAAAAGTCTGCTGATGCGTAGTTGCAGCATCCTTTAAGCTTAGATTCAGCTCTGCATGAACATCCTGTCCTTTAAATTTCCCGGAAGCGCTCCCTCTCGAACTTCTCCCGAAACCTCCTGTTCCACCAAACATGCTTTGGAAAAAATCCGAAAAATCTTCTCCTTCACCGAAATCAGCACCGGAAAATCCGCTACTGTAATCATTTCCGTGACTTTGCCTTTGTTGCTGCTGTTGCTGTTGTGCTTTTTCATACTCTTCACCATGTTTCCAGTGTTCTCCATATTTGTCGTATTTAGCACGGTTTTCAGGATTACTGAGAACTTCATTGGCTTCGTTGATCTCCTTGAATTTCCTTTCTGCTTCCTTATCGTCTGGATTCAGGTCGGGATGAAGTTTTCTTGCAAGCTTGCGATACGCTTTTTTAATATCTTCCTGCGTTGCGTTTTTATCTACGCCTAAAATTTTATAGTAGTCTATATAAGCCATAGAAACCTTTTTACTCAAATTTAAGGATTTTAGAGACGAAATTTATATAATGAAGTGTTAAAAATAAAGCTATCTTTGATTAAAAAGCGCTCTATGAAAGAAGTGTTGAAAAACTACTCGGGAATCCTGCTTTTGCTTCTGGGGATCGTTATCGGGAGTATCATCGGAATTGTGGCACCACAAACGGTAAGTTATATAAAACCTTTAGGAGATATTTTCCTGAATTTACTGTTCGTAAGTGTTGTTCCGCTTGTTTTCTTTGCAGTCTCCAATTCCATTGCATCGCTGGAGCAAGGGTCGAAGTTTGGAAAAATCATGATAACCATGGCGTTTACTTTTATTTTTTTCATCTTAACAGCGGCCGTTTTTACGATCTTCGCGGTGTATTTATTTCCGGTTTCGGGAGTTTCAGGGAGTAAGGAACTGGTAGAGGAAGTGGCTTCCGAAGAAAGCTGGGGCAACAGGATTGTGAGTTTTTTTACTGTGGGCGAATTTACACAGCTTTTTTCACGGCAGAATATGCTGGCCCTGCTTATTTTTGCATTTATGACGGGATTTTCTGCAAGAAAAGCAGGAGAAAAAGGACAATCATTCAGGATGTTTATTGCTTCCGGATATGAAGTCATGAAAGAACTGTTACTATTAATTATGAAAGCTGCTCCCATTGGTTTGGGGGCCTATTTCGCTTATCAGGTGGCCACACTGGGACCTCAGCTTTTCGGATTTTATGCTAAGCCACTCGGACTTTATTATATTGCAGGTGTCATTTATTTTCTGTTGTTTTTTTCCATTTATGCTTTTATGGCCGCCGGGACGAATGGTGTTAAAAGTTTTTGGAAAAATGCGATTTATCCTACAGCCACGGCACTGAGTACCTGCAGCAGCTTCGCTACTATGCCTGCTAACTTAGAAGCTGCATCCAGAATCGGAATTCCCAGTCAGATTTCAAATATTGTGATCCCTATCGGAACTACGCTGCATAAAAACGGATCTTCCATGTCATCCATCATTAAGATCTATGTTGCTTTTATGATTATCGGCAGAGATTTTTTCGATCCGATAAATTTACTTCTGGCATTAGGCATTACGGTTTTCGTGAGCATTGTAGCGGGCGGAATTCCCAATGGCGGATATATCGGTGAGATGCTGATGATCTCAGTCTATAAACTGCCACAGGAAGCCATTCCGGCAGTGATGATTATCGGAACCCTGGTGGATCCGCTGGCTACTGTTCTGAATGCAGTCGGGCAATTGGTGGCTTCGATGTTTGTGAGCCGATTTGTGAAAGTCTGATTTTTTGTTTTTGCTAAACACAGATTACACAAATTTTTTTTTGATGATCAGGCAGATTTATTCACTGCGCTTTACTGGCTCCAGATTTTCCAGTTCTTCCGGTGTGAAGAGTGTATAAATAACTTTAAATGTTTTTCCCAGTGGAGTTTCCAAAGAAAACCCTCCCGGTCCGAAACCATCGGTAACGTCCAATGTAAAATGGGAATACTGCCAGTACTCGAAGAGGTCGCGGTCGATCCAGAATTCGTGTCCGTTGATGGTCCCGATCATGGCATCGTTCATTCGCGGATAAAACCCACCTTTTTCAAAACATTGCGGCTGTGTGCCTTCGCAACAGCCTCCTGCCTGGTAGAACATGAGATCACCGTATTTTTTTTCGAGCTCCCAGATGACTTCCAGGGCTTTTTCTGTAGCGGAGAGTCTTGATATTTTAGGGTTCATAATTCTTCTTTTGTTATTGATTGGCATAGCTCAAATTAAATAGTTTGCTATTCGGGGTACTTCAATTATTTTAAGCAGCTGGGCTTTTTCTGAGTCTCAAGCAAATTTACTTTATACTTATAATATGCAGTTGTGCATTTTGCAAAATTTTGTTATTGAATTCGTCAGTTCGAGTATTTTTTCGTAACAAAGTGGAGAAAAATGTATCGAGAACAGATTATCTTCAGAAGTAACAAACTTCTCGATACGATTTTTTCAAAATCTACTCGAAGTGACGAAAATATATCAAAATACAAAACGTGCTTACAATTCTTTTATACAAGTTAAAAAAAGTTCGGCGAACCAGACATTGTCATCATTAATTTGCACTTCCGGCGATATCAAGAACGATCCTTCCATCGATCTGTCCTTTTTTCATCTTATCAAAGACCTCGTTAATATCTTCCAGTTTTGCAGCGGTAACGGTTGCTTTTACCAATCCTTCATTAGCAAAATCAAGTGCCTCCTGGAGATCTTTCCGTGTTCCGACGATGGAACCTCTCACGGTAATTCTCTTGAGCACGGTTTCAAAGATCGGAAGCTCAAAGGATCCCGGCGGAAGGCCGTTCAGCGCAATGGTTCCTTTTCTTCGTAATACATCAATTCCCTGTTTGAAGGCAATAGGGGAAACTGCCGTAATGAGCGCGCCGTGCATTCCGCCGACTTCTTTATGCAGGTATTCTCCAGGATCTGTGTTTCTTGCGTTGACTACCAAATCTGCCCCGAGCTTTTTTGCCAAATCCAATTTATCATCCGCCACATCAATAGCAGCCACATGCATTCCCATTGCTTTCGCATACTGAACGGCTACGTGACCCAATCCCCCGATTCCTGAAATGGCTACCCATTCTCCAGGTTTTGTTTCCGTTTCTTTTAACCCTTTATACACGGTAACTCCGGCGCAAAGAATCGGTGCGATCTCCAAAAAGTTGACCTCACTTTTCAAATGTCCCACATATCTTGAATCTGCAATTACATATTCTGCAAAGCCACCATCTACACTATATCCGCCATTTTTCTGCGCTTCACACAGAGTTTCCCAGCCGGTAATACAATAGTCGCAGCATCCGCATGCGGAATATAGCCAGGGTACCCCTACTGCATCTCCTTCTTTAACATACGCTTCAGGACCGCAGGCGACTACAATTCCCACTCCTTCATGTCCGGGAATCAGAGGCATTTTGGGTTTGGCCGGCCAGTCGCCATCAACGGCATGAAGATCTGTATGACAAACGCCACATGCGATTACTTTTACCAATACTTCATATCTTCCAGGTTCTCTTACGGGAACTTCTTGTATTTTTAATGGTTGTCCGTAGCCTTGAACAACTGCTGCTTTCATTGTTTTTGGTATCATATTCTGAGTTTTGAATTAGTTTTTATTGAAATCATTGGAATTCTCTTGGAAATGGATATCCTAATATTATAATGAAATGTTGTTTTTTATTTCCCTCAGATTTCGCGGATTATTTATAAAAAGTTTATTTGATTAATCTTTAATTTAACACAAAGTCCGCAAAGATTTTTTTTAATACTATATGTTTTTTAAGTTCGCAAAAGCGTTACACTTAACTAAGATCGCTAAGAATTTTCTTTACTTTTATTTCTATAATAAATTACCTGTAGACTCTAAAGAATCATAAAAGGTTGATTTTACTTGACGCAAAGAGTATAAATTGTTAATATTACTTTTCTGACTTCGATAATCTCTATGTGTATAAATATGTACAAGACAACGAATCATTGCGTGAGGGATAGGAAGGGCGGCGAGGAACGAGCCGGTGCGGAGCGAAGCGGAGCACCGAAACGAAGTGCAGCCCTGGATAGCCCGACCGTTTTGCTCCGGCTGAAGCCGGGGCAAACGGGCACGCCCTATTATTTAAAATTAAAAAAATCCTAGTTTGTTTTTGTTGTACGAGATCAGCATATTTTTAGTCTGACGGTAATGATCCAGCATCATTTTGTGGTTTTCCCTTCCGATTCCGGATTGTTTGTAGCCCCCAAAAGGCGCTCCTGCAGGGTAAGAGTGATACTGGTTTACCCAGACTCTTCCCGCCTGGATCTGACGCGGAATAGTATACAGCTGATGTGCATCTCTCGTCCAGACTCCTGCTCCCAGTCCGTAAATCGTATCATTGGCAATTTTAACGGCTTCTTCTTCGTCTTTGAAGGTTGTAAAAGCCAGCACCGGCCCGAAAATTTCTTCCTGGAAAATTCTCATCCTGTTATTGCCTTTGAAAATTGTAGGCTGAATATAATAGCCATCTTCAAGTCCTTCTCCAACATTGTTGACATCACCACCAACGAGCACTTCCGCACCTTCTTCTTTTCCAAGTTTGATATAGGAAAGAATCTTATCTTTCTGGATCTGCGACGCCTGTGCGCCCATCATTACGGTTTTATCCAACGGATTCCCGACCTTAATCGCTTTTACTCTTTCAATCACTTTCGCAATAAAGGCATCCGCAATATCTTCCTGAACAAGCAATCTTGACGGACATGTACAGATTTCTCCCTGGTTCAGTGCAAAAAGAACTGCTCCTTCAATGGCTTTATCCAAAAACTCATCATCGGCATCCATTACAGAATTGAAAAAAACGTTTGGTGATTTCCCGCCTAATTCTAATGTTACGGGAATAATGTTTTCCGTTGCATACTGCATAACCAGACGACCAGTTGCGGTAGATCCTGTAAATGCGGCTTTAGAAACTTTCGGATTGGTCACCAATGCCCTTCCCAATTCTGCGCCGAAACCGTTGACAATATTTACAACACCCGGAGGAAGGAGATCTCCTATAATTTCCATCAAAACCATGATAGAAACCGGAGTGCTTTCCGCGGGCTTAAGTACAACGCAGTTTCCGGCTGCCAATGCCGGAGCCAGTTTCCAAACCGCCATGAGAATCGGGAAATTCCACGGTATAATCTGTGCAATAACGCCCAGTGGTTCGTGAACGATAAGGGAAACGGTATCTTTGTCCAATTCATTATGAGAACCTTCTTCCGCTCTGATCACCGAAGCGAAATATCTGAAATGATCAATTGCCAAAGGAATATCTGCCGCGAGCGTTTCTCTTACCGCCTTACCGTTGTCAATGGTTTCAACGGTTGCGATGTATTCCAGGTTCTGCTCAATCCTGTCGGCAATTTTATTCAAAATAACACTTCTTTCTGTTGATGAAGTATCTTTCCAGGTCTGAAATGCTTTTTCCGCAGCATTAACAGCCATCTCCAGATCTTCTTTTGAAGAATGGGCAGCCTGTGTAAACTTTTTCCCGTCCACCGGCGATACAACATCGAAGTACTCTCCGTTTACCGGTGCCGTGAACTGACCATTGATATAATTATCATATCTCTTTTTGAATTCAGGCCATTGAAGTAATGTGTCTGATTGTTGTTGTGTTGTAGTGCTCATATTTGTACAATTTTTAATTTTTCTTAATAGCCAAATTACACCTACATTTGAGATTTGAATAGCATAATCGTACAAAAAAGCTTCAAAATCGTACAGAATAATAATTTTATAATTCATTAACATTCAGCAGATACCATATTTTCTTATATTTGAGATACGTGTAAACATAAATTGTTTAGAAATGAATGATCACAAATTTTTACTGAAAACTCCTGAATTGAAAAAGGAAAACCAGCTTTTAAGCATGGTTGAAAATCAGACCAAATTCAATCTGAACAATTGTGAATTCAGTATCTATGAAACACATAAAGCCGCTTTTGATGTAAAACTGCATTTTGAAACAATTGCCTTTACGGCAATGCTTCGCGGAAAAAAACACATGAAGCTTGATAATAAAACCGGCTATTTTGATTACTATCCAGGAGAATCTGTTCTGGTAGCTCCGGGCGAAACCATGATCATTGATTTTCCGGAAGCAGACGAAACGCCATCTCAATGCATTTCCCTGAGCCTGAATCCCGAATTTATAGAAAAATCTCTTAATCATCTTAATTATCACCTGCCGAAAACGGATGAAACTTCACAGTGGAATATTGAACTTGATGAATATTTTCTTTTCAACAATCAGTCTTTAGCTTCCGCCACAAACAATATTATGCGTATTGCCATGGATGATAATTCACAGAAAGATATTATGGCTGATTTTGCTTTGAAAGAACTTCTGATCCGTTTGATGCAGACCCAGGCAAGAAGCATGGTAGAGAAAAATATTGCAAAAAACAGATCCAGAATCAGTTTTGCGGTAGATTATATCCGGAAAAACCTTCATCAGAAACTCTCTATTGAAAGCATTGCAAAACTGGCATATGTGAGTAAATCGAATTTCTTCAGGATGTTTAAGGATGAGCTGGGAACTTCCCCAAATGAATTTATTCTCCAGGAAAGAATCAGCAGGGCAAAAGAGTTACTGAAAAGCAGGAACAGCATTAAAGAAACCGCTTTTCAGACCGGCTTTTCGGATACTAATTATTTTACAAGAGTTTTTAAGCAGCTGGTAGGGGTTACGCCGAAAAGTTATCAGGATAGAAATACCTTAGATATTTTTGAATGATATCCCTATTTGGCGTAAAAGTAAGCAGAAAAGCTAACTTGATTATTAATCTTTGTATTCTGCTTTTTATTATTGTTATTTTTCTGGTTATAAAAAAGCCCATCTAAAAAAAGTCATTCTGAATATAATGAAGAATCTCAAATAATTAATTTAAACAGATTCTTCGTCCCTCAGAATGACAAATTTCAAATTATCCTTACTTAAGAAGCCCTTCTATTTTTGATAATGATAATATCTTGCTCCTTTTAAGACCGGGTTTTCCAATTCCACATATTTTAATCCGAACCCTTTGTAATTTTCATTAACAGAATTTTCCAGCTGCTTTCTGTGAAGCTTTTCATAGGTTTCAAAATTGATGGCTGTTCTGCTTTTTAATTCTTCAAATACATCCCATTTTGAAACTACGTTTTTCCAGTTTGCTGAAACTTTCCCGGCAAAAACTTTCGATTTGGAACCGCTTCCATATCCTAAAAAGCCAATTTCCTTTCCGGTTAATTCTTCATTTTCATTAAAAGAAGTCTGTAATGCAGAAAGCAAAGCCATAAAAATGGATGCTGTGTACATATTTCCGATTTCTGAGGAAGCACGCTGTGATTTTTCAATTTTATCATTAATAAACTGAATATACGCTTCTGATTTTGCGACTGCTTTTTGCTCTTCAGGCGTTTCGTAGGATAGTCCGTTTTCCAGACTGTAAATCTCCGTAAAAACCCTTTTACCGTGAAATGCGTACGGAAGATGGAAAATCAGATATTTCCAGTGTTCATACGGTTTATTTTTCCCGGTAATTTCTTTATAATGGTTGTACGCTTCCCTGATTCTGTCCTGATAACACTGATTGGAATATTGCCCGTCGAAAACTGGTTCATCCGTAAAAATTTCAATTTTTTCCGGGAAACTTTCGGGAGCATTGTTCAGATTTTCTTTTTTGAAATGACGTCTCGGCTTGAAGAAGTCAAAGACAGATTCTGTCGCCACTCCCCAATTGTTTTCAAATTCAATTAAATCCGGTTTTGAAGAAACCAAAACAGCGACCGCTCCACCACCCTGCGTGTATTCACCGGAAGAAGCCAGTTCATATTTTGCATAATCGCTGGCGATAACAACTGCTTTTTTATCCGGATTTACTCTTACAAAGTCTAAAGAATTGTGAAATGCGTCTACTGCCCCGATACAGGCGAAGGTGAGATCCACCACATCACAGTTTTTAAAACACCTTTCTCCAAATTCTTCCTCCATCACCTTTTCTATCATCTGCATCGCGTAGGAAGCTGTTGGCTTTGCCGCATCGAGGGCGCTTTCTGTCCCCAGATAAATTCTTGCAATGTCTTTTGGATTAATATGGTAATCTTTAATCAGTTTTAATAAGGCTTCTGCAGCAAATGTTGCCGCATCTTCATGCACATCCGGGAATCCCATTTTATGCAAGCCCAGACCTTTTTCCAGTTTTGCAGGTTCAATTCCTCTTTTTTCCGCTAAATCTTTAATTTCCAAATATAATGAGGGCACATGGTAACTTGCCGCTTCAATTCCGAAAGTCATATTCTTTTAATTTAATACGAATTTAAAAAATGTAAACGTTTAATCAAATATGATTTTACCTAAATTTCGTCAATTTTCTTATTTTAATATGAAAAAAAGACATCCCGTGATGAGATGTCCTGATGTAAATTATTAACTATATATCTTTTTATACCATGAGAAATAAATTAATTTTTAATGATCTTAAACGATTCTGTTCCTTTATCAGTTTTTCCTGAAATAATATATATCCCATTACTCAAAGTAGAAATATCTATATCTCCCTGTTCAGTATTTACTGTATGCGTCTGAATTCTTCTTCCGTTCGCGTCATAAATGGTCATTTCGTGTACCTTATCTATTGCCTGATAATGCAAAACATCATTAACAGGGTTCGGATAATAATTAATCGATGATTTCGGAGAAACCTTTACATCATTCACCCCTAAAACATCATTGGTAATCGTAAAATTATCAATCAATGTAGAATATCCCTGTGCATTTTCACATTCTATGGCAACCTGATAAAGATTGGGAGGAAGATTAACGTTGGCAAAGAAGTACCAGGAATTAAAAGGCGGCTGAAATCCCATCACCATATTCCATGAATCAGACGCTGACATCCGGTAGTAAATTCTTACCCAGTTCGCATTCGATCCCTGTTGCGGATTGATAAGATAAAAGCTTAGTCTGGGCGAAGTGAGCACCGAACTGTTCAATGGCGGGGTTACAAGCTTTGTTTTGTCTGCCCCGGAAGAATTCGCCGGAAAATTGGCAAATTTTGTTCCGGCAAACGCTGTTATTCCATTACTTCCTGTGGTTGCAGAAGATGCGAATGTCCAGGACATGTTGTTTGTTTCATAAACCTGAGTCCAGCCTGATCTGGTAGGAGAATTGTCTTCAAAAGTTTCCGTCCAGGGAAATGTTGAAATTTGAGCATGAAGCCCAATAGCGGAAAAAATGGTTAAAGCCGAAAATACATATCGGTTTTTAATTTTTTCAGAAAGTAGATTTGTTTTCATTAGCAATTATTTTAATGTTAATTCAATAACAAAATTATGATATAAAAACAAATAAATCAAAAATATTAAAAATTTAACATATAAAATTTAATTAAAATCGTTTAACCAATAAAATAACCGCTATTATAAAATAGCGGTTATCATCATTATAATATTATAAAGTTTACCTGAACATTATTTAAAATCTTCAATCGCTTTATTCAGCAGATCGATCTGTTTATTAATGCTTGCGGCACTTTGAGGATTCTGTTTTAAAAGCTCCATTTTTTTATTCAGACCATCTTTCAGCATTTGGCTTATCATCATTTTTACCTGAGGGTTTTCACCAATCTGTCCTTTTGCCTGACCAAGAATTTTCGTGATGCTTTCTGTAGCTTTTACATTGTCTGAGGTCATAATCCAGTTGAATCCTTCTTCTGCAGATTTTCCAAGTTCAGGATTCTGGAATTTGATAAAAGGATAAAACGCTGCAAACTGCGCAATATTGGCCATTTGGGAAGTAACTTTATTCTTTACAATAATCGGAAGCATTTGTGCAGCCAGTGTTTCCGAAGCTCCTTCTAAATCAATTTTATCAGCATATGCCGCAGCTTTTGACGGATCAATAGCAACAATAGCTCCCACAGAACTTCCTTTTACGGCATTGGAGACCGCATTAATTCCTTTTTCAAATATCGGCATGTACTTTTTATCCTTTGTTTTTGCCAATGCTGAAATAGCTGCCGCCTGAACCAGTGTCTTAGGATCGTTAGAAGCTAATTTTTCAACATCTGAGCCTAAAGCCTTCAATTGCTCTGCATTGGAAAGATCCATAAGCTGTAACGCTTTTATCCTTGTTCTGAAGTAAGGATCTTTGATTGCTGCCGACAATAATTTAGTTGCTGCAGGATTTTTTCCGACCTGATCTTTAATACCATTTAAAGCATTGTATCTGCTTTTGAATTCTTTAGATCCCGTAAACTGCATCAGATACTGGTCAGGTGTTTTGGTATCGTTGATTTCTGCCAGTAAAACGCCGTCTGCATTAATGTTGACAAGATCTGCATTTTTAGAAACATCAAAGTTGAATGTATTTTTAACTTCCGCATTTACCCAAACGTTATATCTTTTAGGTTTTCCATTTTCGTAAACATCAATGGCCAGAGGAAACTGGAACGGCTGTTCCTGCGTCTGCTCAATGGTCACTGCAACTTGCTTTTTAACAGGTTCGAAAGTGTAGGAATAATTTATTTTCGGGTTTCCACTACCGAAATACCATTGATTGAAGAACCAATTCAGATCTTTTCCGGAAACTTTTTCGAATGAAAGTCTCAGCTGATGAGCTTCGGCATTCTGATATTCGTTGGTTTTAAGATAATCCTGCATTCCGGCAAAGAAAGCCTCATCGCCAAGATAGTTTCTGAGCATGTGAAGTATTCCTCCTCCTTTCTGATAGGTCACGAGGTCGAAAACATCTTCGCGGGAAGCGTAGTCAAATCGTACAAGATTCTTTTTAAAATCAGTTGGATTGTGGATGTACATATTCACATCTGTCATCTGATGATAGTCTGCCTGATCTTTTCCATACTTAAATTCATTCCATAGATACTCCGAATAGTTGGCAAAAGATTCGTTTACCGTAAGATTGCTCCAGCTTTCCGCTGTGACAAGATCACCAAACCAATGGTGAAACAATTCATGGGCAATGGTATCTTCCCAGGTGTTTTCATCAATTAATTGCCCGGGTTTCTGCAGGATATCACTTCCGTGAAGAGTGGCCGTTGTATTTTCCATTGCGCCGCTGACGTAGTTTCTCCCGGAAATCTGTGCATATTTGGCCCAAGGATAATCGTAACCCAGTTTTTTAGAGAAAAACTCGATCATTTCCGGCGTATTTCCGTAGATCTGCTTTGCATACGGTTCATATTCTTTTTCAATATAATAATCTACAGGAATGTTTCTCCATTTATCTTTTACAACAGCATATTCTCCCACACCCATGAAAAACAGGTAGGTAGAATGTCTTATATCCATCACCCAATGATCCGTTCTCAGGCCGTTTGATTCTTTTTGAGAATCTTTCAGGATACCGTTTGAAAGCGTAACATATTTGTCAGGAACCGTCATGTAGATTTCCTGAGTAGTCTTCTGATTGGGTTTATCAATGGTAGGAAACCATGCTGAAGAAGATTCTGTTTCGCCCTGCGTCCATATCTGGGTAGGCATATCTGGATCTTTGCCTTGTGCATTGATAAAGTACAATCCTTTTGCATCATTGATAGCAGCGCTTCCTTCCTGCTTCACTTCGTTTGGACGGGAAGTATATTTAATATAAACCGTGTAATCCTGGTTTTTCTGGTAGGTTTTATCTAAAGTGATTTTAAGAATATCGTCCTTATAATCATATTTTAACGGAGATTTTTTACCATTCGATTCTAATGCTACTTCATGAATCAGCATTCCTTTGGCATCGAGCGTGAGTTCGTTGGAAGGGTAAAAAAACGGTGATGCGGTGAGCCATTCTTCACCGTTCATCTGCTCTTTCTGATAATCGAAATTTACTTTAAGTTTGGTATGTTTAAGTTCAGTTACTTTGGTATGAGTAGCCCGGTAGACTTTTTCTCTTCCTGAAGTTTCGGTTTGTGCCGCTACATTGGTGGAAAAGAAAATTCCTAAAAGAGCGATCGATAAAATGGCTTTTTTCATTATGATTAAAAATTATTTCTTGGTTAAAATATCAAAAATATCATTAACTAACGTTTCGTAATCTCCTTTTTTGAACTGTTCTTTTGTTTTCGCAAAGGCTTTTTTAAGTTCACTTTCGGGATTTTCGTCGTCGATAATTTCTGCTGAATCTACACCTTTTAATTGAAGGATAACCGTTTTCAGGACTTCGATGTCTGCATTTTTTTCAATATTTATTTTTAAATATTTCATTGTTTTATTCTTTTGTGAATGTGTTTTTGGATTCTCCCTGCATGATGATGAACTGATTTTTTTCGGGATAAAAATTGATTTCTATTCCGTACATATCACATTTAAAGTTTGTGACAGAAGTTGCTTCGAGAGGAAATGCGCTTTGTCCGGTTGCCTGCGCCATCAGTTTTTTATCCTGAATAAAGATAGCAATTTTCACAGGTACTCCAACAGAAGCGTATGTTCCGGCGTATTTCTGAAGTATGTTTTCCGGAATGGTTATCGTCTTAAAATTGGGGATCTCAAAATCTTTTCCGGTTGCAACGGCCATCATTCTTGAAAAAATTTCATCGGAATCCATATCCTGTTGATTGACTGTAAAACTAACCGCTGTTTTCAATTCAGGAAAGTATACCAGCTCTGATCTGAAACCGTCAATGGCGCCGTTATGTCCAAATCCTGTATACTTTTCAAATGGGAATTTCACAAGGCCATATCCGTAATCATTAATAAAATGTTTCATTTTATCAACGTTTTCTTTTTTAATGAGTTTTCCCTGTTCCAGACCTAGAATAAAGATTAAAAGTTCTCTTGGAGTCGAAATGATATTTCCTGCTCCAATCGGAATGCTCATATCCGTTTCAGGTGCTGCGATATAACTTCCGCCAGAATACTGATAGGATTTCGCCTGATTTTTTGAAGTATCAATCTTTCCTCCAACGCTTGTTAAAGTCAGTTTTAATGGTTTTGCAATTTTATCTTTAATTAATTCTGCGTACGTTTTTTTATAGATTTTTTTAAGAATTAATCCCAGTAAAATAAAGTTTGAATTGCTGTATTCATATTTTGAACCCGGCTCAAAGTCACTTTTATATTTTTTAATGATATTTACCAGATCATTTCCTGTGTGAGGCTGAGTATAATATTGTAAAAATTCGGCTTCATCCGTTAAATTATGAATTCCTGTTCTGTGCTGCAGTAAATGTTCGATGGTAATTTTATCTGCATTACCAATTTCCGGATAAAAATCCGAAAGCTTTTTGTCTAAAGAGATCTTTTTATCTTCAACCGCTTTCATGATCAGAACTGCGGTAAAAGTTTTACTGATTGAGCCTATACGATATTGCGTATTTACGTTGGCCTTCTGATTTTTTTCTGCATCTGCAAATCCGACTACTTTTATAAAGGTAGGCCGATTATCTTCTGCCAGTGCAAAACTTCCCATTATTTTATGGTGTACAAACAGAGAATCCAGATAATTGGACATTTTATCTTTCACCGTATTCTGGGAGAAAACCATACCTGAAATACCCATTGCTGAAAGAAAAAGTAGCTTTTTAAACATATCTTGAGATTTACCGGATAAGTTGAAAATTTTCAGGAGATGTTACAAAAAAAGTGAAGTTTTACACTTCACTTGGTTTATTTTTTATTGCATTGAAATTTGATATAAGAGCCCATCTGTAAGCTCCTGGTTTTTTCTATTCTTGTAGTAAAGGACTGCTAAGATTAAAATCTTCATTAAATTAAATTGCTACGGGAGCCTTTATTCCCGGATGCGGATCATAATTTTCCAGCGTAAAATCTTCAAAATCAAAATCAAATAAGTCTTTAATTTGCGGATTAAGCTTCATTGTTGGAAGCGCTCGCGGCTCTCTGGAAAGCTGTTTATGAACCTGTTCAAAATGATTGTTATAAATATGAACATCTCCAAAAGTATGCACATAATCTCCTACTTCGAGATCACAAACCTGTGCTACCATCATCAGCAATAACGCATAGCTTGCAATATTAAAAGGAACTCCCAAAAAGACATCAGCGCTTCTCTGATAAAGCTGTAAAGATAATTTTCCATCCGCTACATAAAACTGGAATAGAGCATGACACGGAGCCAGAGCCATATTCGGGATTTCTGCAACGTTCCATGCAGAAACAATTAATCTTCTGGAATCCGGATTTTTTTTGATCTGATCAACCACGTCCGTAATCTGGTCGATCACTTTACCGTCCGCGCCGTTCCAGCTTCTCCACTGTGCTCCGTAAACAGGTCCGAGATTTCCGTTTTCATCGGCCCATTCATCCCAGATGGATACTCCGTTATTTTTAAGATATTTAACATTGGTATCGCCTTTCAGAAACCAGAGCAATTCATAAATTATAGATTTCAGATGTACTTTTTTCGTCGTTACCAAAGGAAAGCCTTTAGAAAGGTCATATCTCAGCTGATATCCGAAGACGCTTCTTGTGCCGGTTCCCGTCCTGTCGGTTTTATCAGTTCCGTTATCTAAAATATACTGTAAAAGATCTAAATAGTTCTGCATCTGAAAAAGAATTTTAAGGTTCAAATTTAAAGAAAGTATTCCGAAATTATATGAAAAAAGCATCCATTTTGATGGACGCTTTCTATTGCTGAAAATCAAATTGTATTAAACTGCCGTATAGCCACCATCTACAAGATAATAGCCTCCCGTCATAAAAGATGATTTTTCTGAACTCAGGAATAACACCAGTTCTGCTACTTCTTCAGGTTTTCCCAGTCTTCCCATCGGATGTTTTGAGATCAGTGCTTCCTTCATTTCCTTTGTCAGACTTTCCAACAGCGGGGTTTCAATATATGCAGGCCCCACCGCATTGCAACGGATATTTTTCTGTCCGTATTCTGCTCCTATATTTTTAGTAAGCCCTACCACTGCGTGCTTTGCAGAAGTGTAGGCTGAGGAAAGCGGTGCAGCAACAGTACCATGAATAGAGGCCATATTCACAATAACTCCGCCCCCATTTTTTTCCATTTGTTCTAACTCATATTTGCACCCGTAGAATACGCCATCAAGATTTATGCTTAATACTTTTCGCCAGCTGTCGAGACCGTAATCGCCTGCCAGCGCCTGTTCGCCACCGATTCCCGCATTATTACATGCAATATCAAGTCTTCCGTAGATTTCTACTGTTCTTTTTACTAAAGCTTCCACTTCTTCAGGGTTTGAAGTATCTGCTTTTACAAAAGACGCTTCCCCGCCTTGTGCTTTGATGTCTCCGACTGCTTTGTTACCGTGATCTTCATTAATATCGGATACAATAACTTTGGCTCCTTCTCTCGCATACGAATGAGCAACAGCTAATCCGATTCCGGATCCTGCTCCTGTAACAAGTGCTACTTTGTTGTCTAAAATTCCCATATTGATTTTATTAATTGGTGATAATTGATACCACAATTTACGACAAAATACCGGTATTGCTTCTAAAGTAAGCAATAAAATTTTCTTAAATTATGGTTAAATATTATTTAAACAAGAAAACACTTATCCGGCGTTTACCAAATCTGCTTAATAGTCTGAGTAATGCTGTTCAGAGAAAAACTTTGTCCGTTACTTAATCCTGCCATTGATTTAGCTAATGGGGACTCTCCTGAAACGGTCATTACTTTACGGTTATCACAAATTACTTCTCCTATGGAAGCAACAATATAAAACAAACCTTTTTCAGTCTCTACCAACGCCCCGCTTTGTACTTTTGAGCAAGATTCGGGGCTTATTTTTTGTAGCAAGGCCTGCTGATTCAGCGTTTCATTCAACTGTCTCTGCAGATTATTAATTTCCTGCTGGAGCATTTCTCTGCCGGTTTCATATTTGTCGCCCATTGAACTTTTAGTATCATTGTTTGAAGCACGGGTATCTTCGATCAGCTGTTCAAATTTCTGAATTTTATCTATAAGTTTATTTTTTATGATATCTAATAATTTTGATTTATCCATAACTGAATTCATTTCACATAATTACCCAAATGTATTAATAATTAATTTTAAAAATTTAATGCCGCTTTTTCCGGTAGACTTATTCAGCACAGTACATTTTGTGGTCTTTGAAATACAGACATTTAACATAAAAATATTTTTATCACTACTATTTGAAAATTTTCTAAATTTGACTAATGTTTATCATTTTTAATAAAATAATCAATTCAAAAAAAGACAATCATTTATAAAACCTGTTAATTTTAATAAGAACACTATGAAAAAAAAATTAATTATTGTAATATCAGCTATTTATTCGTGCATGGCTTTAGCTCAGGTAGGGATAAATACACAAACACCACATCCATCTTCGCTATTGGATCTTAATTCAGATACAAAAGGACTTCTTTTACCAAGAATTACTACTGCTGCGGCCAACAACCTCTCCAGTACGGCAAGTGAGGGTCTTGTTGTTTTTGATAAAGATAAAAAGGCTTTTATTGGATGGGACGGAACAAAATGGCAAAACCTGGGTTATGAAGAAATTAATACCGTTCCTTCTGCGACCAATGTAACCATCGGTGGAAATTATACTATAGGTTCTGTACTTACAGGGAATTATACATTCTCTGATGCGGAAAGTAATCCTGACAATGCAACGACTTTCGTATGGAGAAGAGCAGATGATGCAACAGGTAGTAATATTGCTACGATTGGTTCTGCTACCTCTCAAAATTATACCACGGGCGCTTCGGACCTTAATAAATTCATTCAGGTCTGTGTAACTCCAGGTTCATTAGTTGGGGCTTCACCTGGCATACAAAAATGTTCTGCGTGGGGCGGGCCTGTTGGCGCAAACCAGGCTCCTGTTGCTACTGGTGTAACAATTTCAGGAAATGCAATACAGGGCCAAACTCTTACCGGAAACTATACTTACAATGATGCCGAAGGAAATGCACAGGGAACTTCCACTTTCAGATGGACACGTTCTGATGATGCATCAGGAACTAACGAAACAACAATAGCAGGGGCAAATGGAATTACATACGCTGTAGGACCCGGTGATGTTGGAAAATATATTAAATTCTATGTCACCCCTATTGCAATATCAGGTACAACAACGGGTGCAGAAGCAGGTTCTGCATTTAAAGGGCCTGTAATAAATCTGACAACAGGTACTATTTTTTCACAAGGATTTGAGACAGGTGATATAGTAAATTATACAACCTCAGGATTTTTTACAGGAGGCTTAAACTTCACTTCAGGGACAACAGCAGCAAGCGGAGATGCACCGGCTTCGTCCCCTTTATTTTCAACAGGGTCAAGAGGTTATGGATACTCTAATTCAACGACCGGTACAGTGACAAGTACCTATGTTGAATTTAACACCGTAGATGCGTCAAGCTATACCAATAATATTACTTTCAGTTTTGATGTGGCAGCATTTTCCATAGCAAGTACTACCAACGGAATGGAAAGCAGTGATCTTGTGTCGGTAGAAATAAGTACTGACGGCGGAGCAACGTATGCAACCAAACTTACGCTACTTGGAGGAAATTCTTCAACCGGCTCAAATGTAAGATGGGCATTTACAGGCACAGGCACGGGCACCAACAGTTACTCTTCATCAAATCTTAATGTTAGCTCTTCTAACACCTCAACTTCTTCAGGGATTACGTTTACCGGAACCCAGGCAATAACAAAGCTATCGGTGACGGGAATTCCAAACTCGAGCCAGCTCCGTATAAGAATTGGCTTAAGAAATAATGCCTCTTCTGAACTTTGGGCTATTGATAATGTACAGCTGGTTGCTCTATAGATAACCAATCATTCTCTACAAAAAAATCTCCGCCTGTCCATGCGGAGATTTTTATATGAATTACTTTTCAAAAACAGCATAATCGCCGGGTTGGAAATTAAAGTGCTTCCCTTCCTGAAAATCTCTGTTCATCTTGGTGAAAACATTTTTGAATGATCCGGACAGATGCTCGTCTTCAATATTGAAGTCAACAGGATCTTTTGACATATTTAAAACAACCAAGACTTCATGATTACTGTTTTTTCTTAGGTATGCAAATACTTTATCATTAGCAGTTGTATTCAGAAGATAGGTTCCGACATTAGGGTCTCCGCCTCTTAAAGCAGGATTTGATGATTTAAGGTTTAATAAAGTCTTATAAAACTCTGCCATCTGGTAATTATTAGTCCATTCTATAGGATCTTTTTCAAAGAATTCAAGTCTTTTCATATTGGGAAGTTCCTGTCCGGAGTAGAGCAAAGGAATTCCGTTCCATGTTGCAGAAAAGACTGCCATTGGCTTGGTGATCACACCATATTTTTCATATTCGGTACCGTTCCATGAGTTTTCGTCGTGATTGGAGGTAAACCAGGCTCTCATAGAACCATCTCCGATATTGGAGTATTGTATAAGAAGATCTTTCAGTTCCTGTATGGGCAGATTTTTCTTATAATAGTCTTCTGATTTGTGCATCCACTTCCATGAATAGCTTGCATCAAAGACTTTTCCATATTCCGGGTTTTCGAGTTCATCATATTCCCCAATCCAGAAGAGCGGCTTTATTTTTTCAACTTCAGGACGTGCCTGCTGCCAGAAATCTACTTCAACCCAAGAGGCAAGATCACAACGGAAACCGTCAATATCGGTTTCACGGATCCAGAATTTCATGGCATCAATCATTGCGAGCCTCATTTCCTGATTTTTATAATCCAGTTCTATGATATCATCCATTCCTGATGCACGGTGAAAACTTCCATCAGGATCTTTCAGATAAAATTCGGGATGTGTTTTTGTCCAGACGTGATCCCATCCTGTATGATTCGCTACCCAGTCGATGATGACTTTAAATCCCAAACGATGAGCTTCGTTTACCATATGCTTAAAATCATCCATTGTTCCGAACTCGGGATTGATAGATGTGTAATCTGCCGCGGCATACTGACTTCCCAGGCTTCCTTTTTTGTTTTGCTGTGCAATGGGAGTAACCGGCATAAACCAAAGGGTTTTCACACCCATCGCTTTTAGTCTCGGCATTTCCTTTTCAAAGGCTTTGAATGTTCCTTCTTTTGTATATTGTCTTACATTAACTTCATAAATATTGGTGGTGTGCTTCCATTCTTTAGGCTGTTCCGTCATTTTTCTTGTTGTATTTTGAGTGGCACAGGAAACGATTCCCAAGCCCATTATCGTTAATAGAATTAATTTTTTCATTATTTCTCTTTTAACAAAAATAACAATTGTGATTGGAATAAGAGAATTGTGGATGTCTAATTTTAGAATGCAGAACATTTCACTTTCAGTTCAGACGATTAAAATCCCGCTTCATTGATTTTTTAACAGTATTAATTTTTTCATGTCGACTGCCCTAGCCCTGATCGCAGCTTTGTCTGAGCTCATTTTTAATTTTTCAGCGCGGCTGTCGCCGTCGCCGAAAAATTAAAAATAGCGAGTGCGGAGAGCAGGAAATAGCTTCCAATAAAATATATATTGCTTTTCGATGTAATCAAATAGCTCCTTTAAAAAATATCAATAATACAATTCGACGAAGTCAAAAAGCTTCAAATAAAAGATCTTAATATCAAATTATCCTTAAAGTAAAGACCAGACTGGAAATATCAATAAGATTCCGAAAATTTTGGCAATAAAAAAGCCCTGAATTTCAGGGCTGTATATTTATTATCTTTCGTCATCGTTGTCTTCATCATCAAAAACATCGTCATTGTAATCTTCTTCTTCCTCATCATCGAAATTATCGTCGTCTTCATCTTCAAAATTACCACTAACGGCAAAATCATCTTCGAAGCTGAAATCATCATCCAGCAACGGCATGGCAGATTTCTTTTTAGACCCTCCCGTTCCGCTTTTGCTTGGTGCTTTTAAAGGCACGTTTCCGAATCGGTATACGGTAATCGGGTAATTTACGCCTTTTGTTTCATCTATAATTTCGATCAATTCGCAGAAAAATTCCCAAAGATCGAGAAGTCCGTACTGAAACTGAGCTTTATCACCTTTATTTTCGAAAGCTTCATCGATGTAAACATCCGACATAATCTCTCCATCGCCATCGTCACTCATATCTTCCAACGGAACACTTTTTACGATCGTTCCGTCTTCTTCCAGTAAATTAAAAGCTGAAAGCTCGTCTCCCTGCAAGCTGAACGCACTTTTAATTCCTAAATGTAAGTTCCATAGCGTCTGTTTTCCTTTAACTTCGATATCCCGGAAAATATCTTCTTTCGCATCTAATATTACGCGGATTTTGTAAACCATCAGTTTAAAATTACTTTTTTGCCTTTGTTATTATGATAAATCTCTGTTGCAAATATAAAATAAATGAGATGTGACAAAAAAATATTTCAGGATTTTTTAAAATATTTTTTTTCCTTACATTTTGCAAAAATTATTTACTTTTTTCAAGCATAAAACTGAATTTCGTTCCTTCAAGGTATACGCTTTCAACCGTGATATTTTCATTATGAGCTTCCAGAATATGCTTTACGATGGCCAATCCTAATCCTGAACCACCTTCTCTCCTGCTGCGGCTGGTTTCCACACGGTAAAATCTTTCAAAAATCCTTGGAAGACTTTCTGCTTTGATCCCCATTCCATTGTCGATAACTTCAATCAGGACTTTATTTTTCAGAATGTTCGTTTTTACCACTACTTTTGCTTCCTGCCTGTTGGCATAATGGATGGCATTGGAAATAAGGTTGATAAAAACCTGCGAAATCTTCTGTTTATCCGCCTCTACAAAAATCTGCGGATGGAGGGTCTGAATCTGCATGGTAGCATTGTGCTTTTCAGCTTCAAGATCAAGGAGGTCAAAAATTTCCCTGATAAGAAGGTTGACGTCAAATTTTGAAACGTTAAGATTTATTTCTCCTGCCTCCAGACGGTTAATCATATCAAGATCGGTAACGATGGCAATAAGCCTTTCTACCGACTTATCAATTCTCTCCAGGTATTTGTCGCGGATGGTAAGGTTGTCTACTCCGCCATCCCGCAGGGTTTCCACATACCCCTGGATGGAAAATAAAGGCGTTTTAAGCTCATGAGAAACGTTTCCTATATATTCCTTACGATAGCTTTCCATTTCCTTCATCATGTCCAGCTCAGTAACCTTTTTCTGATTTAAATCTGAAAATCTTTCTCCAAGTTCTTTGATGGTAATGTTTTCGGCATCATCGTGAACAATCTCCTGAGGTAACAGCAGCGAAAGTCCGCGGACCTGTTTTTTACCATAGTAATTGAACAGCAGCTCCAAAACAATATAATTAATGATAAAGATAAAAATAAGGCAAATGAAAAGACCAATCTTAAAGAAAGGTGTACTGTAATACATGTCTTTTAGCGAATCGAAAATGATTACTAAAAGAAACATCACCAATGTCAGAAGACAAGAGGCTACAAGGGTAAGTCTGTAAAATTTCAATTTTACAATTTTTATGGGTTGATGTAAAGGTAAGAAAATGAAATTGAGTATTAAACAATAAGTTTATACCCAATCCCTTTTAAAGTCTGAATCGTGTTGATTCCTAATTTTTCTCTTAATCTTCTGATATGTACGTCAATCGTTCTCTCTCCCACGATCACGTCATTTCCCCACACCTTTTCCAGGATTTCTTCTCTTTTGAATACTTTCTCCGTATTGGAAGCAAGTAAGTAAAGAAGATCAAACTCCTTTTTCGGAAGCAGAAACTGCTGCCCGCTTTTCGATACTCTGAAATTGTCTTTATCAATGATCAGATCACCGATCTCAATAAGCTTGGAATTGTCCGAAACCTGAGAAGTAAGCTGTAATAAAGCATTTACTTTAGAAATAAGGATTTTCGGTTTGATAAGCTTTACGATATAATCGTTTGCTCCTGCCTGAAAACCTGCCAGCTGAGAGAATTCTTCGCTTCTTGCTGAAAGAAAAACGATCAGTGTTTTCTGAAGTTCCTTAATCTTACGAAGTTCCTGACATGTTTCAATACCGTCTTTCTCCGGCATCATGACATCCAATAGTATAAGATCGGGAACAATTTCTTTGGCTTTATCGATACCTTCGTTACCATTTGTGGCCGTATAGATATCATAGCCTTCCTTTTCCAGATTGTAAGACAGAATCTCTAAAATATCCAATTCATCGTCTATTAAGAGGATTTTCTTTTGGTTCATTTCTAATTTTTACGCGTCAAAGTTAATAATATTTTAATCACAGTTTAATAAAAGGAACATCGTTCACATAAAGTTAACAATAATATCTTTTTCTTAATGTTTAGTTAAGAAAAAATTAAATTTCCCTAAACCATTTACCCCACAGATTCTTTCTTCCTTTGCACCGAAAGTTATATAGTAAAAAAGAAATGAATTTTAGAAAACTGAGTATCGCAGTTTTGTTTTTAACAACATCGGGAACTGTACTTTACGCTCAAGAGACCACGAACGACACCCTAAAGAAAGAGAAAAAAATCGAAGGTGTAGTCATTAAAGGATCTACTAAAAAAGGAACTGAAGCCAATCTTATCAATTTGCAAAAAAAATCTGTAGAAGTAATTGAACGTGTAGGTTCTGTACAGCTTGCAAAACAAGGGGTCGGTGATGCAGCAACAGCTGTAACCAAAGCTACCGGAACCACTAAACAAGAAGGAAGCGGACAAATTTTCGTAAGAGGTCTTGGTGACAGATATAACAGTACTACATTAAACGGATTGCCAATTCCTTCCGACGATCCGGAATACAAAAACATCAATCTTGAGATCTTTAAGACGTCAATGATTGAATATATTTCGTTAGATAAAGTGTACAACCCGAAAATGCTTGGAGACTTTGGTGGAGCGAATGTAAATATCGTTTCCAGAGAGCATTCAGGAAAGCCTTATTTCAAAATAGGTTTGGGAAGCAGTATTAACCTTCAGACATTTGACAAAAAAGATTTCAAAGTGCAGGACGGTGCTCCGGGATTCTTCGGATATAAGGAAACCACTTTTACCAAAGGAAATCCTTATCAGAAATATCCTTTCCAGACGACATGGAATTTTAAAAATGCACAAAATCCTTTCAACACAGATATGAATATTGAAGGGGGTGCTACTTTCGGAAAGCTTTCCTTATTTGCTTATGCCGGATTTGAAAACTCTTATGAATACAGCCAGGGACAGGAAGGGTACTACTTCTTTGACAATACGCCGAGTAAGAACTACACAGACGTACAGCGTTTTAATTATAAAACCAATACTACAGCTCTAGTAAACTTAGGATATAAAATTAATGCCAACCATAAAATAAGCTTTACCTCAAACTATATCCACTCGTCTGACCAGTCAGCGAAAATTTATAAAGGATATTCCTATGATGTAGACAGAAATGTGATTATCAACCGTGGTGATAACAAGATCACAACCACATGGGTAAACCAGTTATTAGGAACCCATAAATTGGGAGACACATGGTCTGCAGACTGGGCTTTAGGTTACAATATGCTGAACAGTAAAAGGCCGGACCGTCTTCAGAATACCATTGATGCCACAAACTCTCAGCTCATTGCAGGAAGCGCCATCAACAACCACAGGTATTTTGATGAACTGAAAGACAATACAGTATTAGGACACGCTTATCTTACCAAAACGTTTGAAAAATTCAAAGTAACCGTAGGATATGACGGACAGTATAAGGACAGAAAATTTGAAAATACTACCATTGGAATGAACTTCAGCAATGTAGTACCGGTAGATCCTAATAATATCGACGGATATATCAATGCAGGAAACAATTCATTATTCTCCTATATCACTTTCCAGCCAACTGATAAATTATTCAATCCTTTTTATTATACTGCAAAGCAGAATATCCAGTCCGGTTTAGCCAATGTGGATATTACCCTTTCAGATAAATTTATCATCCAGGTTGGTGGCCGTTTTGATTATATCGACATGCAGATGAAATGGCTGGATCCCATTGCACAGGATGGTAAAAAGAACAAGCAATACAACAAATTCTTACCTGCCTTGAACGCGAAATACAGCATCAACGACAAGCAGAATTTGAGATTTGCCTTCTCCAAATCATATACATTACCTCAGGCAAAAGAAATTATTCCTATTGCTTACTATGATGTAACAACGAATACCTACGGTAACCAGTTCCTTAATCCGTCCGACAATTACAATGCAGACCTTAAGTGGGAATTATTCCCAAGATCCGGTGAGGTTATTTCAGTTACAGCTTTTGGAAAATACATCCAGAATGCCATTGCAAGAACAAGCTATGCTAGTTCGGCTCCAAGTGACATGACATATTTCAACATTTCAGATTGGGGGTATATTGTAGGAGCGGAAGCCGAATTCAGAAAAGACCTTTATTCCTGGAATGACTCTAAAATTTATACATTCCTTAATGCTACTTACATGCATTCTGAACAGGAATTTAAATCTGAGAACGAAATTGCAAAAGAAAACGGAGGCAAAACCATTGTATTCAATACTGAAAAAGATAAAATCCAGGGAGTTGCAGATCTTATTGCCAACGTAAACTTAGGATACAACTACAAATGGAATAATGTAAACAGTTTAGATTTTGTAGTTTCTTATTCACACATCGGAAGAAGTCTTTATTCCGTGGGAACAGGATTTATCGGAAATTTTTATGAAGTACCCAGAGAGATTCTTGATATGAATTTAAGTTTCACATTAAACAAAATCGGTATCGGGATTTCTGCAAAAAATTTATTGAATCCTCACTTCAAAATTGAGCAGGAAAATACCACGCAGACCTTCATCCACAAAGACTATACAAAAGGTCGTCAGTTAGGATTAAACCTGTCGTATAAAT
This sequence comes from Chryseobacterium sp. PET-29, assembly GCF_025736815.1. Lineage (NCBI taxonomy): Bacteria > Pseudomonadati > Bacteroidota > Flavobacteriia > Flavobacteriales > Weeksellaceae > Chryseobacterium > Chryseobacterium sp. PET-29. The sequence continues at coordinate 2,194,785 of NZ_CP107053.1, forward strand.
TTTAATAAAAATAAAAATCTATAAAAGTTATGAAAAAAACAATCTTAAAAGCAGCTCTTTTCTTTTCATTAGTTGGAGCATTTTCATCAGTAGCCGTTTCTTGTAGCAATTCTGATGACGACGACTCTACAGAAACAATTTCTACCATCGATCCAAGCAACTTTAAAGGAAATATTGCTGCGGGAACTACCGTAACATTAGACCCTTCAAAAGTATATACCATCACCGGTAAATTAATGGTTGAGAACGGTGCAAGCCTTATCATCCCTGCAGGAACAAGAATTACTGTAGCAGAAGGTGCCAATTATTTAATCGTAGACAGAGGTGGTAAAATCTTTGTAAACGGTACTGCTTCAAACCCGGTTGTTTTTGAGGGTACTGCCCACAAACAAGGACACTGGGGGGGTATTGTTATCTTAGGAAATGCTCCTAGTAACAGAACTTCATCCGGAACATCAACTTCAGAATTGGGTGATTTAACGTACGGAGGAACAAACACAGCTGATAATTCAGGTATTATTAAGTATCTTATTATTAAAGACAGCGGATTCAAATATAATCCTGAAAAAGAATTTAACGGACTTTCTCTTTTCGGAGTGGGCAGCGGAACTACAATTTCTTATGTATACGTAACTGTAGGTGCTGATGATGGTATTGAATGTTTCGGAGGAAACGCAAACCTTGATCACATTGTTGTAACAGGTGTGGGTGATGATTCTTTCGACTGGACTGAAGGATACAGAGGTACTGTAAATTACATTTACGCTGCCAGAATGAAAGCATATCAAACCGCTGCAGAACCAGGAAACAGAGGTATTGAAGCAGATACTCAGGATACAAACCCGAACACTACTTTCGGAAACGGTGCTTCTAATCCTGTCATCAACAACGCCACGTTCTTAGGAAACACGGGAGGATCTGAATCTCAGGGCATGAAAGTAAGAGCAGGATCTAACGGTCAGTTTGACAACATCGTTTTGGCAAACTATTCAACAGGTCTTGATTTCGAAACAGACAGAACTTTAACATGGTTCCAGGGTGGTTCTTACATCAAAAACCTGAGATTTGTAAATGTTGCTACAAAATCTAAAGCTAAAAATACTGCCGGTACAGCCGTAGATATCAGTTCTGTATACACTGAAAATACATCTGCAACAGGTGCAGGTAGCGGAACAGCTTTACCAGATTGGGCTAAAGGGTGGACTGGCCTTTCCAGCTTCGACGTAACAGATGCTATGAATTAGTAATTAGTTTTATCATATCAAATTAAAAAAAACGGCATCGGAATTTTTCCGGTGCCGTTTTGTGTTTATTGAATAAATCTGTATTTCTGCTGATCCGGATTATGGAAATACAGAGAAAAATGGTAATTTGGTCTTCTGAAATAAAACAGCATTTAAAAACTCCATTAAGCATAATAACCTTACAATATTATGAGAAAAAACTATCTGAAGCTCTTCATTGCAGCTGCCGTTATAAGCTTTTCATCCATCATCCACTCATGTTCGGAAGATGAAGACACAGCCACCATTGAAGTGGTGGGAATTGCACAGGATCCGGCAAATTTCAAAGGTGAGGTTACCGATGGCCAGGTGGTTACTCTTGATGCGACAAAAGTGTATGTACTCAATGGAGCAGTACGGGTGAAATCCGGTGGTAAGCTTGTGATTCCGGCAGGAACAAGAATCGTGGCTACAGCAGGAGCAGAATCCTATGTTGTAATAGAACAGGGCGGACAGATCTTTGCTAATGGAACCCCGGCATCTCCCGTAACATTCAATTCCTCGGCAGCGGCTGCAGGAACATGGGGAGGCGTCATGATATGTGGCAGAGCACCCATCAATACCGGTACAACAGCTACTTCCGAAGTTGGAAATGCTTCGTATGGCGGAACAGCTGCTACAGACAATTCGGGATCATTAACGTATGTGAGAATTGAAAACGCAGGAATCAGCTACGCTACCGATAAAAACTTCAATGGCCTGTCACTGTATGGTGTAGGAAGTGATACGAAAGTTGAAAATATAGCCGTTGTAAATGGCGCTGAAGACGGGATCCAAATGTATGGCGGAACAGTAAATATTTCCAATATTGTTTCCATCAGCAATGCAGACGATGCCTTTGTCTGGACAGACGGATGGATAGGAACTGCTACCAATCTCTATACCAAAAGAAGAACCAGCGGTACAGGAAATACCGGGATCAAAGGACTCAATAATGCAACAAACGCAGATGCCTCTCCAAGGTCTAATCCGATTATTAAAAATGTTACCATTCTTGGCGGGACATCAGGAGAATCGCAGGCAATAAGACTGTATTCAGGAACATATGCCAATTTTGACAATGTAGTGCTTTCTAACTGGACAGACGGTTTCAGCCTTGAAAATAATTCCACGGTAACCTATATCAATGGGCAGAGCAAAATCCAGAATGTCTTTTTTGATACCAATGTTACCAACAAAATGACAGCGAAAGCAACCGATGGTTCCACGGTAACCATTCTGCCATCAACGTACACCGAAAAATCTGATGCTACCGGTGCAGGAAACAAGCTGGCGAGCCCGGCCTGGGCAATTGGATGGTCTACCCTACAATAAATTTGTTTAAATAATAATGGCAGCGGCACCGGAAGATCCGGTGCCGCTGCTTTGAATAATCTTTCAGAACCTGTAAAAAACGCCACAGATATGTAATAAACATTGCCAGCCCTTTTAAAAATAGATCCGAAATTATAATGTATCCCTGCCGAGATGTATAATACTTCATTGCCGGTTTCACGAACGTCATCTACGAGGTTTCGAATATCAAAATACACGTTGAATAACCTGTCGGAACCCCTAAAACAACATCAGCTATATGCAGCATTAAATAAAAAAGGATGAAGTTTAACCTCATCCTTTTATTATTAATTATTTCTTTAAAGTTTCAAGTTCCTTTTTTAATCTTAAATTTTCCTCTTTTAACATTTCATTCTGTTCTTTCAACAAAGTTATATAATCATTTACATGTTCAGAAAATGAGTAATACTTGTTATAATTTCCCGAGTTATCATTGAAAGTTGAATTTTCGTTTCTGATCAAATTTCTTGAATTTTCTTGAATTTCTTCTACAGGAACTTCCAGAGCTGCTGCTATTTTCTCCCATTCATCATTGAAAATTTTTGTCTCACCTCTTTCTTTACGAGAATAATTTGACGTATCTGTCGATAATATTTTTGCCATATTCTTCTGGGATATACCTTTTTGTTTTCTAATATTCCTTAGTTTTTCATACACCATCATAATGTTTTTTACAAATATCTGAAAATTTGCGCAAATTGTACAAAATAATTGCAAAAAAATCGCAAATATATCTCATATGTGTTACTAATCTTTTTTAGATATTTGATAAATCAATATTGATAACATTAAAAGCTTTTTGAAGTACGTAATTCAGTATAAGCAAACAATTTATTAATTAAAAATTCTATATTACGATGAAAAAACAATTTTTTCTATTTATCGCCTTACTGGCTTTCAGTTTTTATTACTGCAATGACAATAACCTATTTTACAAAAATGATTTAAAGGAAATTAAAACTAACATTGTTATTGTGCAAAAAGAATACAATAATAAAGTTTATGATTTAAGAGTTACTGTAGGAGAAAGTTTTTTAGGAAAATTATCTTCTTTATCAATTGAGGTTTTGGGAAATGATAAATCTTTGGAAAAAGCTTTACTAGCTAACCGAGAAAAAATCAATCAAAATATTAAAAACATTATTTCAAATTTGAATACAGTGAGAACACTTGCTGCTGGTCCAGTATCTACTGTTGGAAATTGTGTATCAAGGTGCACAGCTACATGGCATTGCTATGATAAGCCCACTGAAACAGGTACGGCATTATGTGCTTTAGATTGTGCATTAGAATGTAGTGGTGCCTAATGAAAAGTAGCATTATAATATTTCTTTTTTTCCTCTATTCCTCATGTTTTGTGGATGCACAATCATTAGTGGTACAATATGTTTATTCAAAGCGAATAATGAAGGATAGCATTAAAATCACTTCACAAAATACCTTTTTAAACATTAAAGAAAATACTTCTACTTTTTTTAGTGAAGCACCATATTTATCTGATTCAATAATAGCATCAGATCAAAAAGCCGGTAGAAAAATAAATTTTAAAGCATTACCTGGAGATTTGCTTGGGTGTTATATTAAAAAGGATATACCATCTAAAAAAATCATTTACTATTCTGATGAGTTTGATGAGCATGAATATAATTATGAGGAAAATCCTAGTTTTAAATGGGAAATAGCTAAAGAAAGCAAAGAAATTTTAGGGTTTAAAGCATATGCTGCTTCCACAAAATATGCAGGAAGAAAATATTATGCATATTTTACAACAGAACTACCTATTCAGGATGGACCTTATAAGTTTTGTGGATTACCTGGTTTAATTCTCGAAATATTTGATGAAAAAAACGACCATCATTTTTTGGCAATTGGTATTTCAAAAGAAAAGAAAATTTCTATTGATGATCATATTATAAAAAGAAAATATATTGAAACTTCAAAAGAAAAATTTATTGAAATGAGAAAAAACCATACTGAAGCTCCGTTAAAGAGAATGTTTGAGATGATGAATAGTAACCAGATTTATGAAAAAAAAGATGCAAATGGTAACATCATTGATATAAGGAAAGTACTTGGCGAAACTCAAAGAAAAATGATTGAAGAATATAAAAATGAAAACAAAATTGAACTTTAAAAACAACTATTATGAAAAATAATTTTTTAATTGCATTCTTACTTTTACTATGCACACTTGCTACAATTAAAGCGAATACTAATGACATAGTTAGAAACGACAAAGAGTATTTCAGCTCGTTTAAGAAAAATGAACAACCTGAAAATAAGAAATTCATTGTTCTTACTAAAAACTCCGAAGCCTTAGGTGATTCTTATTATGTTATCTACAAAGAAAATTCTCACGGCGAAGGTTTTTACTTTAAAGTTGTGTTGGATAAAAATGAAAAACCAATTGCGACATATTATGCAAATGATGGAGATAAAAAAATTTCAGATTCAACAATAAAAAATCTTAAAAGCCTTTTATCCGGTCCGGATAAAGCTTTAGAAACCGTTAGTGAAACACCTACTCAATGTGTAACCAAGTGTCATCGAACTAACGGATGTTATGACAAGCCTACTTCAACAGGCGTTTTACTCTGCTCACTCGAGTGCGGTATTCAGTGTGCATAATTTAAATAAAACCTCTTTCAAAAGTTTGAAAGAGGTCCTTTTATTATTTAAGAATATTCAAATTTTCGTACGGCTTCCAGCGTCCTATCGATTTCTTTATCCCTGATGGCATCACTGATAAAGTACGTTTCATAGCCGCTTGGCGGAAGATAAATTCCGTTCGTCAGCATCTGATGGAAGAAATTATTAAACAAGGCATGATTGGCTTCCTGCGCTTCATCAAAATTAGAAACCCTGTTAATATCGAAAAACACAGACATCATTGACCCTTTTCGGTTGATTTTATGAGGAATTCCTTTTTCATTTAAAATTTTTCCGATTTCAAAATCCAGTGTTTCGGTTGTTTTTGCCAGGCGATTGAAAAATTCAGGATCATTTTTAATCAGCTGAAGCGTTTTTAATCCGGCTCTCATGGCCAGAGGATTTCCGCTAAGTGTTCCTGCCTGATAAACACCTCCTTTTGGAGCAAGATGATCCATGATCTCGTTTCTTCCTGCAAAAGCGCCTACCGGAAGTCCACCACCGATTACTTTTCCATAGGTTACCAAATCAGCTTTTACATTAAAAAGCTCCTGAGCACCTCCGAAAGCAAGCCTGAAACCAGTCATTACCTCATCGAAGATTAATAAAGCTCCGTTTTCATCACAGATGGTTCTCAATTTCTGAAGAAATTCGTTTTCAGGAAGAACACAGCCCATATTTCCGGCTACAGGTTCAATAATGACTGCTGCAATTTCACCCTGATTATGCCTAAAAAGATCTTCTACCTGCTCAAAATCGTTATATCTTGCCAGTAACGTATCTTTTGCCGTTCCTGCCGTTACTCCCGGAGAATTCGGATTTCCGAAGGTAGCAGCACCACTCCCCGCCTTTATCAGGAATGAATCTGAATGCCCGTGATAACAGCCTTCGAATTTTACGATTTTATCTCTTCCTGTAAAACCTCTCGCCAGACGCACTGCACTCATGCATGCTTCCGTTCCCGAAGAAACCATTCTGATCTGGTCTATATTCGGAACATTTTCCACGATGAATTTTGCAATTTCAGTTTCCAGTTCTGTAGGAGCTCCGAAGGAAAAACCTTTCTCTGCCTGAATTTTCAATTCTTCTAAAACTTCGGGATGGGTATGGCCTAAAATAGCAGGTCCCCAGGAATTAATATAATCAATATACGTGTTGTCATCGGCGTCGGTAAGATAAGCCCCTTTTGCAGATTTCATAAAAACCGGAACTCCTCCTACGGATTTGAATGCCCGGACCGGGGAATTTACTCCTCCCGGAATGTATTGGTACGCTTCATCAAATAAAGCTGAACTTCTTTGGTATTTCATATATAGTTGTTGGTTAATGGCTGATTGTTGTCAGTTTATCAATCAACCAACAACAATGACCATCAACGAATTAATTTCTTGGTTTTTTATCAATTAAATAAATCAATTGTCCGGCAGAAGGCTTCTGCCCTGCATCCATCCTGTTTTTAGCGTACAGTTTATTCAATTTGATCCCGAATTTCTGGGCGATATCATGCATATCTTCCCCTGCTTCGGCTTTATAGGTTGCTGTATTTCCATCAGAATTTTTAGATTCCAGGAATACAATATCATTTTTGTATAGAACATCACCTTCCAGCTCGTTCCATTTTATAAGTTTGCTTTCGCTTATTTTAAATTTTTTCGCGATAAATTCCAGATTGGTATCTTCAGGAATTACAATGTATTTCAGGCCGTCGTTCGGGTGGGTTTTAATGAGAATAGAATTAAGAACTTCCGATTTTGTTCTGATTCTTTCCACCCTTTTCTGCTGTTGCGCATAAGAAGTCTGTTTATAGGGCACTTCAACGATTACAGGCTCTTTTGTTTTTTTGGTATATTTTTCCGTTTCCAGCTGTGCCATAAAGGTTCTGTCATCCTTAAGATTCGGATACATTTTTAGCACCGCATACAGCACTTCTTTTGAGCTGGTATTATCAAATTCGTATAACCTGTATTTTTCTATTTTACCGATTAGTATGGAAGCATATCTCGGATTGGTTGCGTATCCTGCTTTTTTAAGTCCGGTTGCCCACGCTTTGTAATCCTTCATATCCAGGTTGAAAAGATTGGCGTAGTATTTTCTTGTCGACAAAAATATGGAATGATCTTCATACGACTGACGCGGATCGTCATATACCCGGAAACACTCATTGGGAGCGTCATCGGTGTGCTTCATCGTTTTTCCGGTCCAGTCATCTTTGCATTTGATTCCGAAATGGTTCTTGCCTTCCAGCGCCAGCCGGCTTTGTCCGCCACCTGTCTCCAGAAGTCCCTGTGCAAGGGTAATAGAAGCAGGAATTTTATACTTTTCCATTTCTTCTACAGCATATTTGGCAAATTTCTGGATGTATTGATCTTCAGTTGCCCAGGTCTGAGCCGAAAATTTTGATAAAACTAAAAGGCTTACGAGTAAGAAAAGTCTTTTCATCTTATAATTTTTATTGTTTTAAACTGAAAGATGGGACACTTAGTGTTTCCTATTTTCAATTTTACTTATATAATTAAATTTCTGTTCTGTTTTTCCAACAATAAATTTGCGCCTTCAATTCCCTGTAATCCACCGGTGTGGAAGCACAAAATTTTACTATTCTCGGGAAAATATCCTTCTTCAATCATTTCTAAAACCTTCTGCATCATTTTTCCTGTATAGATCGGTTCCAGCGGAATTCCGTAATCTCTCTTAAAATCATTGATAAAACGGATATTCTCATCATTTATTTTACCATAACCCCCAAAGGAAGAATTTATTAGACTGAAATTCCGCTTTGAAGTTAATTTAGCAATCGTTTCTTCCAAACTACGATCCATCACCGCCTGAAATCCCATAACTTTCTGATTCTCTTCACAAAATTCTGAGATTCCTGAAATGGTTCCTCCCGTTCCAACTGCGGTGCAAAGATAATCAAAATCTTTTGTTTCGTCATTGAGCATCATTTTTATGCCTTTTACCGCCTCTTCGTTGGTGCCACCTTCGGGAACGACAAGCGCGTCCGGAAATTCGGATTTTAAAAATTCGGTAAGTTTTTCCTTGTGCCTGTATTCTTCACGGCTTACAAACTGAAGGTTCATTCCGTTTTTTCTGGCAAAAACTAAGGTTGGATTTTCACGCCATTTGTCTTTAAGCTCTTCTCCCCTGATCATACCTAAAGTAGGAATTCCGGTGAGATTTCCTACTGCAGAAACTGCCGCAATATGATTGGAAAATGCACCTCCAAAAGTAATGATATAAGGCTTTTCCGGGTTTTGGGTCAAATAATTATTGATATTAAAAAATAGCTTCCAGTATTTGTTTCCTGAAATATCAGGATGAATGAGGTCTTCTCTTTTGATGAAAAGTTTAACCTTTTTATCAATCGGGATTTCCTGGATCGGGATTTTTTGTGCCGGAAGCTGTAATATCATTGTATCCTGAATCTATTGTACAAAAATAGTATTTTTTGTTTTTTTAAACTTTTCTATGGATTTAACGTTGTCGTTTTAATAAAAATTTAATTTTTTGTGAATTTAAACCACCCTCCAGAGGAAGGGAATTTTTAATGTATGAGAAAAATTTTATTAAAGATATTTTCTGAAGCTCCAGAATTTCCTTTTTTTAAGATAATTCAGATCATGTTCGTTGGCATATGCTTCTCTTTCAAAAGAAATTCTCTGGTAAGCGTGAAATGCATTTTTCAGTTTAAAAAGCCAGTAATAATATTCAATGAGATAAAATAAATAGAAAAATATGACCAGCATTTCGATTTGCTGTCTTAAATGAATCTTTTCGTGGTTGATCAATATTTTATTTTTCTTATCTTCGGAATTCCTTATTAAGATAAAAGGAAAAAGAGCGATGCCGCTGATTTTTAGGAATTTCAAAAGTTTTTGGCATACAATTATCATAATAACAAATATAAAGTTTTTTGACTTAGCGATTTAACTTATGGCACTTTTTGACATCAAAGAAGGTGAAGATTTTTACTACAATGAGCAGGGGTATAAGGTTTTTACAGAAAAATTTCATCTGAAGAGAGGACATTGCTGTAAAAGTGGCTGTAGACATTGTCCTTACGGATACGATAAAAAAACGGACACATTTATTAAAAACGATAAAAAAAATAAGTAAAATGAAGAAATATATTTTTATTTTGTTAGCCGCGGCTACTTTGGGTTTAACATCCTGCAGTCCTTTTAATGTACGTTCTGATTATGCGGAAACCGCAAACTTTACGAATTACAGAACCTATAAGCTAAGAATTGATGATCTGAAACTGAATGACATAGACAAAGACAGAGTTTTAAACGAATTATCAAAACAGCTTCAGATGAAAGGTCTTCAGTCGGGAGACAGCCCGGATCTGATCATCAACGTGAAAGCCAATCATAAAAAAATTACGGATATAACTACCAGTTCTCCTTATGGAGCATGGGGATGGGGCGGACCTTTCGGATGGGGAATCGGGATGAACAGAACATGGACCAGCAATTATAATGAAGGAGCCATTATTGTAGATATGGTAGATGCAAGATCAAATAAACTGGTTTGGCAGGGGATCGGAAGCGGAATTTCCGTAGACCGCCCGAAAGCCAAGCAAAAACAAATTCCTGAAATTGTGGGTGAAATCATGAAGAATTACCCTCCACAAAGAAAATAAGAGTAACACAATCAGATATATAGAAAGCCAATACATTTTGTATTGGCTTTTTTATTTAATAAAACCTTATCGGGTAGACCAATTAGTCCTTGATTATTTTGTATGATGTCTCTTCTCCGCTTTTGAAATGCAGTAAAATAAAATACACTCCTTTTTCAAGATCAGTTAATAATATGATATCAGAAGGTTTATTAATGACTTTTAAGACCCTTCCTGACGTTTCCGTTATTATAAGTGTTTCTACATTTTTCACATTAGAAATATGCAGTTCATCGTGAACAGGATTCGGATAAAGACCTATCTTAGGCAGATTTTCCGTTTCGCCGGTTGCCAGATTCGGTATAGGTTCCCAGACTACATCGTCCCAGTAATGTCCGGCAAAAGAAGTTCCGGGATTGCGTATGGCCAGCCTCATTCCTGCGGGAATCGTAGTTGGTATCGTAAAAATCCTTTCCGATGTGCTGTCATAGGAAGTATTGGTGATGGTAATAGGCTGAAGAACTACAAAAGTTTCGGGAATTGCATCTTTTATGTAGCCTAATTCCAGATAACCCGCTCCGTTTGCTTTCATCTTCACACGAAGCCGATGCGTACCGTCTGAAAGATTTGTCATTGTCGGCAAAATAACGATGGATATTTTGCCTGTGCCATAGCCGGTCTGATAAATCTGACTTGTTCCGGAGGCAGGCTGTGTACTTGAAATAATCTGGCTTGCCCCGCCCAAAATCACACTATCCCAGCATGTAGGCACGACTCCCATGCTGCAACAGGAATATGCATCAAAATTTTCAGATAAACTGCTTACCGGATTACACTGTGCACCGGCAAAGAAAACTCCGCCTATAAGCCCTAATACAGGCATACTCATTTTAAAATATAAATTTTTAACCATTCTAAATAAAAATAATAACAACGAAAGTAATTCTTTTCTCTCATATTATTGATTTATATTTTTATGATTTTTCTCAAGTAATTAAAAATTAAAACACATGTAATAAATAATTATTAATATTAATAATTTATCATGATATCAATATTATTTAGAAAATTAACAATTCCGTAATTTCTTATCCGTAATTTTATATTAATCTTACCACCTAAAATATTGACATGAAAAAAACACTGTTCATTTTAGCATTTGTCTCTTTTCTGGCGAATGCACAGGCTCCTTCAGGATACTACAATTCGGCCAACGGGCTATCGGGAGCTTCTTTAAAAACAGCTTTAAGCGCAATCATTACAAACGGGCATCAGGACAAAGGATATAGCGGATTGTGGACCGGCTACAAAACAACCGATATTGACAAGAATTATGAAAATGACGGTTCAATTCTGGATATTTATTCCGAAAAGCCTGCAGGCACTGACCCTTACAAATATACACCGGGAACCAGCCAGTGCGGGACCTATTCCGTAGAAGGAAATTGTTACAACAGAGAACATATTGTTCCCCAAAGTTTATTTAATGAATCTTCACCAATGGTTTCCGATATACATTTTATCAGGGCAACCGATGGAAAAGTAAACGGGATGCGATCCAATTATCCTTTCGGAAAGGTTGGTACCGCAACATTCACCTCTAAAAACGGATCCAAACTTGGAAACTCGGTTTCTTCCGGATATTCGGGAACCGTTTTTGAGCCGATTGATGAATTTAAAGGGGATGTCGCGAGAATGATCTTCTATTTTGTAACACGCTATCAAGGCAAACTTTCCACTTTCGCTTCAGGAAATATGCTGGGCAATTCCACCTTTCCAGGATTACAGACCTGGGAACTGAATGTTTTGCTCGCATGGCACAATCAGGATCCTGTATCGCTGGCTGAAATCAACAGAAATAATGCTTCTTATGCTTTTCAGGGAAACAGAAATCCTTTTATTGACAATCCGAATTATGTGAATTTAATTTGGGGATCCGGATCTACAGGAGGCGGCGGAACTACAACTCCTCCCACAACGACCGGTTGTGCGAACGAAACTTTCGAAACCATTCCAACAGCAAGTTCTGCTTCTTATTTAACAAGAACCTGGAGCAACGGCGGAATTTCATGGACTGCCACAGATGCCAGAACCGACCAGACTATTTCTACAAAAGCCATTACCATAAGAGACGGTGCTTTAACATCAGGAAGTTCGGGTAACGGAATCGGGTCATTAACGGTAACCACCCAATTGAAATTTACAGGATCGAACGGAACATTTACTGTGAAAGTAAACGGAACAGCCGTAGGAACCGTACCTTACAGCACTAATTCAACAACTACTACGATTAATAATATCAACATTTCAGGAAATGTAGTTGTAGAGCTGGAAAACAACTCAACCAGCAACAGAGTAGCCATAGACAACCTAAGCTGGACCTGTTATTCCGGAACATCAAGAAACATTCAGAGTGTTTATGCAGAAACGATCTTACCTCAAAACCAGATGCAGATCTCCCCAAATCCGATTGTGAATAATGAAATTTTTGTAAAAGGTGAAACACGGAACATTACGAAAGCTGAAATTTATAATCTCCAGGGAAAAATAATGCAGTCTTTTGAACAGCCATTCAGGAACAACAGAAATTCTATCAGAATAAAAAATCTTCCTTCAGGAGTCTATATTCTGAAAGTAGATGATGCGGTAATGAAGTTTATTGTTAAATAAATATATCTTAACTTTAAAATAAAAGCCTTCATCATAGATGACGAAGGCTTTTATTATTAACTATCATTTAGATTATTGTCCAAGCAAATCTCTCATTTTCTCCTGCATCAGTTGAGGGTCTTTCATTGCTTCCCAACCAACTGTCGATAATAGTACAATCACATAAATAAAGTACAATACACTTAATGAAATCCCAATAATCGCCATAATTTTACCGGCATTCAGCTGGCTATAATTTGAGTACATTGTTGGATTTTGTTTATACAATTGACCATCTTTCTTGGCGAGAACAAGAGCAATAATTCCAGATATAAGCCCCGGAAGGCCATAGCAGCAGCAACCTACAATTGATACAATTCCAAGAATTAATACTGCGGTTGCGTTGGGTAATTTTTGTTGATCCATAGTTTATAATTTAGTTTAAGTTATGTTTAGAAATAAATGTTTATAAAAGTATGAAATTACCATAATAATAGCGTTTGTTATTGCTAAAAAAACTAAGATATTACTGTAATTCCTTTTTCTATCCACAAAGTTTAAGATGACTGCCACAAAAAACAGCAATACAGTATACACTGCAGGAAACATATGAAAAGCTTCAGCAAATCTGCCTTCAAAAACCATTACAATCGCTCTCTGAGTGCCGCATCCGAAGCATTCTACCCCAAAGAATTTTTTGATAGGACAGGGCAGCATAAAATCTTCTGCTTTCATATTCTGATTTTTTGTTGATCAAATATATAAAAATTAAGATTATATTTTCGCTCTCAGATATTGATGTGGGAAAAAGCATTCTTCATTCATTTCAAATGATCCCTGAACTGCAAGATAAGGGTTTCTCAACATTTCCCTGGCAATAAAAATGAGATCGGCATCTCCTTTCTGAAGAATCTCTTCCGCATGGGAAACTTTTTTAATCAGTCCTACAGCTCCTGTTTTTACATCGGCTTCATTTCTTACCTGTGAAGCTAATGGAACCTGATAGCCATCGAAAAGAGGAATCTTTACGCCGTAAATATTTCCGCCACTGGAAACATCAACCAGATCAACAGAGTGATTCTTCAAGACTTTTGACAATTCAACACTGTCGGTAATCTCCCAGCCGTTTTCTGCATATTCTGTTCCTGAAATTCTTACAAACAAAGCAACATTGTCATTCAATTCTTGGTTTACAGCATCTACAATTTCAACTAAAAAACGGATTCTGTTTTCAAAGCTTCCACCGTATTCATCAGTCCTGATGTTTGAAAGCGGCGATAAAAACTGATGAATAAGATAGCCATGAGCCGCATGAATTTCAATGACATCAAAACCTGCCTCTACTGCTCTTCTGGCAGCTTCTCTAAAATTCAGAACTTGTTCCTTAATTTCTTCCTGGGTTAAAACATGCGGAATTCTCTCTGTCGGATGATAAGGAATGGGACTTGGCGCGATGGTTTCCCATCCTTCTTCAACGGAAATTTGTTTGGTATTCCAGGTAGATCCTTTTCTTCCGGAATGCGAAAGCTGAATTCCTATTTTGCTTTCTGAATTTTTATGAACAAACTTTACAATTCTCTGAAGCTGCTTTGCCTGCTCATCGTTCCATATTCCCATACAGTGATTGGTAATTCTTCCGCGGGGCTCCACACCGGTTGCTTCTACGATAAGAAGCCCTGCTCCACCCTGAGCGCGGCTTCCATAGTGAACAAAATGGAAGTCATTGGGAAGTCCATCTTCACTGGAATACATACACATTGGCGACATTACCCAACGGTTTTTTAATTCAACATTTCTGAAAGTAACTGGAGTATATAACATGTTCATTTTTATTTTTAAAAATTGAGAATTGCAAAGAGCAGGCCTTTATTGCCTACCTCGTGAAAAAGAAGTAATTTTATCCCCCTTTTTTTAATCCACAATATATGAAAAAAGAAACTCAGATCAGTTACGAATATTTTAAGAATAGCAGCGAGCTGAACGATATAGAAAAAGAATTATTTCAAAAGGCAAAGGATGCGCGCGAGAATGCATACGCTCCTTACTCCAACTTTCTGGTAGGATGTTCTGTGCTGCTTGAAAATGGCGAAATGTATTCCGGGAACAACCAGGAGAACGCGGCATTTCCATCGGGACTTTGTGCCGAAAGAACAACCTTATTCTGGGTAGCTGCCAATTTTCCGGCTGTGAAAATTAAAAAGATTTTCATTGTGGGAGGCCATAGGGAATTTCCTGAGAAAAATCCTCCTATTCCACCCTGCGGAGCCTGCAGGCAAAGTTTGATTGAATTTGAGACCAAGCAAAATGAAAACATTGATCTTTATTTCTCAAGCATGAATGAGGAGGTGGTGAAGGTACATTCGATTAAGGATCTGCTGCCGTTTTATTTTGACGGGACGTTTTTGTAGCGATTTTTGGTGAATGATGAATTCTGCTTTGCAAGTAAATGGTGAATTTAAGAAAATTGACAAATTGACAAACGTAGCAAATTGACAGTTCACAATTGACTTTGGATTAGCCTTTTTAAATCATCTAATTTCTCTGAAAATTAATCCACCCCACCAAGTGAGGAGAATTCTTACCATTTAGAAAACTGAGATTTCTGTGGTGGCTCCGAAAAACCTCAGCCGTCACAGAAATCCTAGCCCTGATTGCAACGAAAATCCCGGAGTGGAGCGGCGGAGCCCGTCGTAGGCCCAAGCCAGGCCGGGTGGAGCCGCGTAATGAGGAATTGCAGTGGAAAGCAGGTTCCCGGCTCCTGAAAAATAAAACAACCTTTATAAAATCGTCATCATACTTTAATTATTTCTCTGTTTTTGCTTTTTTGACGAATAAGTTTATCTTTGCAAAAAATTTTGGTTTCCAATCATTTGGAATGAAAAGGGAATCGGGTGTAAATCCCGGACTGTCCCCGCAACTGTAGATCGCAAGAAAAGTTTCTACGACAAACCACTGTGCAAACGGGAAGGTGTAGAAACGCGAAAGTCAGGAGACCTGCCAGAATTGTAACTAAATACATTGCTTTCGGAGGAAAAGTAAAATAGAATGGATATAAAAAAATCTTTAGTACTGATTTTTTCGGCTTACAGCTGCTTTCTTTCTGCACAGGAGAAAGCCATTGATACGGTATATATCTTTGATAACCAAATGAATAAAGTAAAACTTTTTCATAGTGTCAATACAATCCGTCCGAAAGATTTCGAAAAAAATACTACCAATCTTTCCGAACTTTTGCGGTTCCAGTCTCAGCTTTATATTAAAGAAAACGGACGGGGTGCAGTTTCATCGCCATCCTTCAGGGGAACCAGTGCAGGGCACACAGCTTTTGTGTGGAACGGCATTAACATCAACTCAGCCTTTCTCGGACAAGGTGATGTGAATAATATGCCGCTTTTCGGGTATGATGAGCTTGAAGTAAAAGCCGGCGGCGGAAGTGTACAATATGGAAGTTCTGCCATCGGAGGGAGTATTCATCTTAATAATAACCTGGAGTTTAACAAGGGTGCCCATGCTTTTCTTTATTCGGAAGCAGCATCGTTCGGGACCTTTAATAATTTCCTGAGGTCTTCCTTCAGCAATGAAAAGTTCAGTATGAAGGTTTCGGGAAATTATGTCATCAGCCAGAACGATTATGAAGTTCCGGAGAAGGAGTACATCAACAGAAACGGCAGGTTTTACAATTTGTCGATCAACATCGGAGCTTCGTATAAAATTGCACCGCATCAAACGATTTCGTGGCAAAACCAGCTATTTGACGGATCCCAACATTATCCTATTTTCACAGAGAACGGTAACAAAACAAAATATAAAGCCCAGACGTTGCGCAGTCTTCTTTCCTGGGATGTTACAAGAAATGATTTTTCCAACAGCCTGAAAGTGGCTTACACGGAGGATAATTTCCAGTATTTCGGAGATATTGACAAACCAAAGGAAAGTGGTGCGGAAGGTAAAAATTATATTTTCAGAAATGATTTTAATTATTTCATCACTCCGAAAATCAACGTCAATGCCATTGGGGAATTTCAGGTAAATAAAGGGTCGGGTTATCAATCGGGCATTGGAGATATCAGCAGAAATGTTGGTTCTGCAGCAGGTCTTATCCGATATTTCGTTACTTCTGATCTTCGTTTTGAAGCAGGTATTAAAAAAGATTTTGTAGAAAATATATCTTCTCCTGTCCTCTATTCTTTTTCAGGAAAATGGCAGCCTGTAAAATGGTATCAGGCAGGCGCAAGCTTCTCAAGAAATTTTAAGTTTCCCACTTTCAATGATCTGTACTGGCAACAGGGAGGAAATCCTGATCTGGTTCCGGAAACATCTACAAACCTGGATATGGATCATGAATTGACATTCGGAGATTTGAAACTGACGGTGAGTCCGTATTATATGGATATTAAAAACTATATCAACTGGCTTCCGACAGCTGCAGGTTACTGGGCTGCATTCAATACCTACAGCGTAGAAATTTACGGGCTTGATTCGCGGATCACTTATCAGAAAGATTTTGGAAATCATCATTTTACGTTTAACGGCGGATATACGTATTCCAGATCTACCAATAAGCTTACAGGAATGCAGATGATGTATGTTCCGCTTCATAAGGCTACCGGAAATATCGATTACCGCTACCGTTTCCTAAGTGTTTATGTTCAGGGGCTTTTCAACGGGCTTACTTATACCACTACCGACGAAAAAAGAGCGGATGCCATTGATCCTTATTTCGTTTTGAACACCGGAATTTCCACAAAATTTTTAAACCATTACACTTTAGGATTTAAGGTAAATAATATTACAGACGTTGTTTATCAGACCGTTTCTTATTATCCTTTGCCCAAAAGAAATTACAGTGTTTATATCAATATTAATTTTTAACATTTAACATATTATGAAAATAACTAAACTTCTGACCCTTGTTTTTGCTTTTGCATTACTGTTCAATATTTCGTGTAGCAGTGATGATACTATAAGCGATGAAACGTACTACGGAAACGGATTTTTACTAAGCAACGAGGGAAATTTCGGAAAACCAAATGCAGATGTAACGTATATTACTTCTGACCTGAACATGAAACAGGACAATATTTTCTCTGCCAACAACGGAGGCTCTAACCTTGGTGATGTTTTGCAGATGATCAGCTTTAATGGAGACCATGCATACCTGTTGCTGAATAATTCAAACAAAATTCAGATCGTCAACAGATCGAACTTTAAGAGAACAGGCGAAATTACCGCTCAGCTGAACTCTCCACGATTCATGGCTTTTGCCAACAATAATATTTATGTAACCAATGACAAATACGGAGGTGACAAATATGTAAGCATTTATAAAACATCCGATTTATCTTTTGTTAAGAAAATAAACTTCACCGACAGTGTTGAAAGAATCGTTGAAGCCGGAAATAATATTTTCGTACAGAATGCTTCTTTCGGTTTTGGAAATAAGATTACCTATATTACAACATCTAATAACGAAATACAGTCTACGATCACGATACCGAATGGAAACATCAATAAAATGATTGCCAGCAACGGAACGGTATATGCTATCGCCGCAGGAACTGCAGATTCTTATATCTACCAGATTTCAAATACGGGGAGCATTACCAAAACATTTACTTTAACAGGAATTAGCGATGCTACGAATCTTGAAATTGAAAAGGGCAAATTTTACTTTACTTCAGGGCTAAAAGTATACGCGATGGATTTAACTGCTTCTACGGCGCCTACTACTCCACTGTTTACAGTAAACAACAGTGTTGATCCGTACTCTAATCTATATGGATTCAGCGTTGTAAACGACAGAATTTTTGTTTCTGATGCCAACGGATTTACTGAAGACAGTAAAGTCAGCGTGTATTCTACGAACGGTTCTCTTCTGAAAACTTTTACAGCGGGTAAAGGTACCAACGGCGCATACTGGAACTAAGAACATTTGTATTTACCAATAAATACAATTTATTTTTTCATCATTTGTGTTTTTTTCCGGGCGGTTTCTTCGAAACCGCCCGGATTTTTATTTTAAGATAATATTTTAACCAAATTACCTCAAGCACACCTATCATCCACCAAATGGGAAATCTGAAATACGTATATAACAATGTAAAATTATCTACAAACGGCTGGCCTTTTATCGCTCTCTGAACTTCGAAATAAATAGAAAAAACAGGAATAATAAAGCTGAAAAGCAAAAACGCAATCAGGTAAAATACCCAATTGCGTTTCTTTATGATTTCATATTTCCAAACTATAATATTGAAAATTACAATGATTATCAATATCATACAATCAAATGGTCCAAAAAACATTTAAACAAGTGTTAGCCCCAGTTTTTCTCCTTCTGCAATAACGAATTGTTTTGCCTTTTCGCTGTCATTTTCAATTTCTCCCTCCAGGATGGCCTCTTTTACTTTTTCTTTTAAAATTCCGATTTCACGGCCCGGCTTCAGGTTAAACAGTGCCATAATCTCCTCTCCAGAAATCGGCGGCTGAAAATTTCTTACCTGATCTTTCTCTTCCACTTCTTTGATTTTTACCGCTACATATTCAAAATTCTTTTTAAATTTTTCCTGCTTTTTAGAATTTTTCGTAGTGATATCTGCTTTACAAAGTGTAAAAAGATCTTCCAGATCTTCCCCGGAATCAAATAAAAGCCTTCTCAGTGCAGAATCTGAAGCATCATCAGTAATAAGAGCAATCGGACGTGAAGAAAGCTTTACCATTTTCTGAACATATTTCATATCCGGCCCTAAAGGCAGTTTCAGTCTCTGGAACAAAGTTTTCACCATCTTTGAACCTAAAAACTCGTGTCCGTGGAATGTCCAGCCCGTTCCTTCCACAAACTTTTTCGTCGGTGCTTTTCCGATATCGTGAAGCAATGCCGCCCAACGCAGCCAAAGATTGTCGGTATTTTGTGAAATATTATCTACGACTTCCAAGGTGTGGTAAAAATTGTCTTTATGGGTCTGCCCTTCCACTTCTTCTATTCCTTTCAGATCAATGAGTTCAGGAATAATCAATTTCATCAAACCGGTTTCTTCCATCAGCCTGAGTCCGACAGAAGGTTTTTGGGAAAGCATGATTTTGTTAAATTCCACCATAATTCTTTCCATCGAAACGATTTTTATTCTTTCTGCTTCCTGTTTAATAGCTTCCAGGGATTTTTCTTCAATCTGAAACTGTAATGTGGAAGCAAAACGAATGGCTCTCATCATTCGCAACGGATCATCAGAATAGGTTTGAGCAGGTTCCAACGGTGTTCTGAGAATTCCTTTTTCGAGATCTTCCACTCCGTTAAACGGATCAATTAATTCACCGAAATTATCTTTATTTAGAGAAATTGCCATTGCATTGATCGTAAAATCCCGTCTCTTCTGATCGTCTTCTATGGTACCGCCTTCCACTTCCGGCTTCCGGCTGTCTTCCGTATAACTTTCTTTTCTGGCACCTACAAATTCAAGCTCAAGGTCTTTGTACCTTATCATTGCCGTACCATACGTTTTAAAGACGGAAACTTTCATCTTCGGATCAATTTCTTTTCCCACATTTTGGGCCAGCTCGATGCCGCTCTGTTCAGTCACAAAATCAATATCCGTAGAAGCTTTTCTTTTCATCAGCAAATCACGAACATACCCTCCAACGATATACACCGACTGGCCATTTTTTTCCGCGACTTCAGAAATTATTTTAAAAAGTTTAAGGTTTCTATTTTGATTAAGATTGATGAACATTTTTTTAGATGTTAGATGATACTGATAAACAATAGATTAAAGCTCAACTATTATTTAATTTAAAACCACTAAGAAATCAGATTTTAGTGTAAAAACTAAGTTTCCGACTTCTTAATGGCTGAATGATTTTACAAAGATAATTAAATCTTTTTTCTTATTCGCGAAGTACTTTTATTCTGTTATCACTCCAGATTTTGATAACCGAAGAGCCTGAATACTGAGACACTTTTTCCCTGTCTTCTTCCACTGCATAATCTACCAGATCAATAATCTCCCGTGAAATGTCCGAAAACTTCAAAGGACTTTTTTCACCACTGAAATTTGCAGAGGTGGAAACCAATGGTTTATTAAGTTTGGTAATGAGTTTCTTACAAAAATCATTTTTTACCAGACGAATCCCGATGCTTCCGTCTTCCGCCAACAGTTCTTTTGGCAGACCTCTCGGATTTTCATAGACGATGGTAACGGGTTTTTCGCTCAAATCAATGATTTCCCAAGCCATTTCAGGAACGTCCACCAAATCCTGCAGCCTTTTCTCAGACTCTACGAGAATAATCATGGATTTATTCTTTTCCCGTTTTTTGATTTCAAAAATTTTATTGACCGCTTCTATATTGGTGGCATCACAACCGATTCCCCAAATAGTATCGGTAGGATATAAAATAGTACCGCCTGATTTTAGTATTTGTATAATGTTTTCCATAATTATTTGTCATTGCGAGGAGCGAAGCGACGAAGCAATCTCAAAAAGGATTCATGATATCCTTAATATCTTCAGTCAAATCTCTCCATTCTGAATTGATTGAATTTATCAGATCTATTTTTTTCTGTCTTGAACCTGCTTTAATCTTTTTTTCTCTATAAATTGCATCACCTATTTCCTGAAAAGATTCCCAATAAATAAGTTTATCTATATTATATTTTGAAGTAAAACTTAATTCAAAAAAATGTTTTTTGTGTTCATTAACTCTTTTAAGATGTTATACCAGTATATAAAACCGTATTATTTTTATTTGTCATGATGTATACAAAGCCTGGCTTCATTTGTGTTAAATTTTAAATTATTAGATTGCTTCGTCGCTTCGCTTCTCTCAATGACAATAAAATTAAAAAACTTCACAATTCTACCAAATATCTTTCTTTAATAATATTCAGGTGATGCACATTGTGTCCCACAATCAATTTCCCGATTGTTTCTGCGGAAATCTGGTTTCCGTTTGCTGTGCCAACATTTTTTAATGCCGATAAATGAGCGGTTTCCAATAAAACCTGAGAAGATTTTCTGATCAGCTGATATTCTTCCAACAGTGAGCTTACGGTTCTTTCATTGGCAAAAGACTGGCTCGCATATAGTTCTTCATCGAAACCGGGCAACTCATTTTGATCGCTTCTTAAGAACGCCAGAATTCTGTATTGAAATACTCTTTCGGTATCTGATAAATGCAACAATAGCTCCTTCAGGGTCCATTTTCCTTCTGCATAAGCAAACGAAGACTGTTCCTCCGAAAGCTGAGCATAGAGTTCAACCGTTTGTTCTCCGGTTTTTTTTAATTCTTCCAACCAGTTTTCGGATGGGATTAAGTCTAAATATCTTTGTATATATTTTTGAAAATCAGTCATTGTTTATGATTTAATAATGTAGCAGTTTAACAGTGTAACAATGTATCAGTTTAATAATATAGAGCTTAATTATTGCCAGACTGTTACATTTATTTCATTGGTGCATTAATTTATTCATTTGTCCATTCGTAAAAATTCACTTCATCATAGATTTCAAATCCGCAGGCGGGGTATAATTGATTTCCGATATCGTTGGATTTCCCGGTTTCAAGAAGAATTCCGCATGCATCAGAAGATTTCGCCATTTTCTTAGCTTCTTCGATAAGAGCCTTTGAATACCCTTTTCCACGATAATTTTCATTGACATACAAATCATTCAGCAGCCAGTAACGCTTCATTCTTGTAGAAGAAAACAGCGGATAAAGCTGTACGAAACCTACCAGCCTGCCGTTATATTCAGCGACAAAAATTTCAGAATCTTTATTTCCGATCCTTTCTGCTAAAAATTTTTCTGCTGCCTGAATATCAGATTCTTTATGGTAAAATATTCTATATTGATCAAACAGTTCAGCCAATTGCTGCAAATCTGCGGCCGTTGCTTTTCTTGTCATTTTTATTGAATTTGAAAATATTGTCAAAGATAAAGCTATGAAAATATATGTTTGATAAAGTAATTTATAGATGGTGATCGTAACTTAAAACCCTTTTCATTTTCCAGTTTTTATCTTCCAGAGTCCAGAGAATAGTAAATTTTGCGCGGCTTCCTTTATTCCATTTTCCTTTATAAAATTCAGCAAAATCATGTTCTCCTTCCTGAATGAAAGCATACAGAACATTATTATTGTACAAAGGATAAATTTTCATGCTGCCGGGAACCAGTTCGCGCCTTACTTTGTTGGGACCGCCGCAGATATTGTTTTTAATGGACGCAATGAATGCTGCTTTTCCGGAGGTAATCCCGCCTTTGTCGTGGTAAAATTCAAGATCGTCGCTGACGATTGAATCATAATGAGAAAGATCGCATGCATTAAATCCGATATCGAATATCAGACTGTCTAATTTTTTTGCCGTTTTATAGAGCTCATCGGTATTCTTTACCTGAGAAAACATGATCTGACTTACAATCAGTAACAATACAATCTGAATCTTTCTCATAATGTTTTTATTAATAATTTATTTTAAATGCAAAGCCGCTAGAATTATGACTACTAAATGTTTTTAAGGTCTCAAAGCCTTTTTACTTAACAAAGACCATAAAGCTCAATTTTTATTAAATCAATATCTAAAAACTTTGTACGGTTTTCAAATGTTTAAACAAAGACCTCCACCCTAGCCCCGGTTGAGCGACATGTCTGAGCTCTTTTCTGTTTTTGGCTCGGCGGCTTTGCCGCCGAGCCAAAAACAGAAAAAGCGAGTAGCGAAAGCGGGAAATTGCTCCTTAAAAAATTTGCAAATACAATTCGACGGAGTCAAAAAGCTTCAAATAAAATCAATACTGCTTTTCGATACAAATCAAAATGCTTTTAAAAAGTGATGTTACGAAAAAGCTCTTTCAAGATCTGCGATAAGGTCTTCCGCATCTTCGATTCCAACACTTAAACGTACCAGATCATCGGTAATTCCCAATTCTGCACGTTTTACCGCCGGGATGGAAGCGTGGGTCATTAAAGCAGGATGATTAGCCAGAGACTCTACTCCACCCAATGATTCAGCCAATGTGAATACTTTTACTTTTTCTAAAAATTTAATCGCATCTTCTTTTTTTCCCGATTTAAACGTAAAAGAAACCATTCCTCCAAAATCTTTCATTTGGGATTTGGCCAATTCATATTGAGGATGAGATTCCAAACCGGGATAAATCACCTTATCCACAGCAGGATGAGATTCAAGATATTGGGCAACAGCCATTCCGTTTTCTGAATGTCTCTGAACTCTTAATGCCAATGTTTTGATTCCTCTTAGTACAAGGTATGAATCATGAGGCCCCAAAATACCACCGCTCGCAAACTGGATAAAATGAAGTTTTTCACCTAATTCAGCATCTTTCGCCACCAAAGCTCCTGCGATAACATCGGAGTGCCCACCCAAATATTTGGTTGCAGAGTGCATTACGATATCGGCGCCCAGGTCAATCGGTCTCTGGAGATAAGGAGTCGCAAAGGTATTGTCAACCGCAACCAGGATATCTTTACCCTTTGCCACTTCAACTACCGCTTTGATATCAACCAGCTTCATTAAAGGATTGGTTGGTGTTTCAACCCAGATTAATTTTGTTTTATCGGTAATGACATCGGCAATTTTTGAAGCATCATCAAAACTCACAAAGGTAAATTTGAGCTGATATTTTTCGAAAAGCCTGGTAAACATTCTGTAGGTTCCCCCGTACAAATCATCCACTGCAATAACCTCATCTCCTGGGTTTAATAATTTTAAAACACAATCAATAGCCGCTAAGCCAGACCCGAAGGCCAAACCTCTCGCGCCGTTTTCAATGCTTGCCAGAGAATCTTCCAAAGCCTGTCTTGTAGGATTTGCCGCTCTTGAATATTCGTATCCGGAATGTACACCCGGACTTTTCTGGGCGAATGTTGATGTTAAAAATACAGGAACATTTACAGATCCTGTTGCAGATTCGTGGTGTTGGCCACCGTGTATTACTTTTGTATTGAAATTCATAATCTTAATAATTTAACAATGCATCAATGTACCAGTTTACCAATATTTGTTACATTGCTAGACTGATACATTGTTATATTAATTCTTACATTTTTATCGCCGATTTTACGGCAAACTCTTCTGCTATTTCTTCCATCCACTGTGCTACATCTTCTTCACCGGTTGCTCTCTGATAAGTGTTTCCGAGAGAAACCAAAATCTGATGGATAAACATTTTCATTTGGTCTACCGGCATTTCTTTGGTCCAAAGATCGATCCTCAGAGCCTCCATGGCTTTGTCATCCCACACTGAAATCATGGTTGCTTTTGTAGGTTCTTTTTCAATTCCTCCGTCCTGAGCATTCCAGGTGATATTTTCGGGGATATGATTTTCATCCAATTCTACATCTATGGTAATCTGAGTTTTTCTCATAACATTCTATTTTCTAAATTTCTATATTTATCAGCCGTATATTTTACAGCTTATTTCTTATAATTTCGGTTTGTACCCAGACTGATTAAAAATAACCGTAGCATCCGTATTCAGGAAATCCTGAAGTTTAATGTCAGGTTTTTGATTAAGATACGCTTTGCAAATCTGCCATCCCGTGAAAATTCCCACCTGTGGTGAAGATTCATTATCAATTTCCGTATAAAATTTTGAGAACGGTCCGGGAGCAATAAAACGGTCTTCCAATCGGTGATCATCTCCAAAAATGATATTATTTTCTACAAAATAATTCCAGATATTGGCTTCATTGGCTACCGCCCATTCATATTGCTTCTGGGTATAGTTCATTTTCAGATAATCCGGATAAGTCGGCAGAAATGCATCTTTCAGAATCATGATCTTACCATTAAGAATGATCATGTCTATAAATTTCTGATGGTCGGGAGATTCTTTCACAAAACCTTCTGCAAAAATCTGGGCAACTTTCGGTACGATATTATTGGGGTTCATCGATTTCTGGAAATACATCTCAAGCCCTTTATAATTAGGATTTCCCTCTCCCATAAAACCTGTGACATCAACAAACAGCAGATTTCCTTTCGGATCGTAAAAAATAGGATCCTGAACCATCTGCAAGGCAGACGAAAAGAGATATACTTTCGGACTTTTGAATGCCGGGAAATAATATTTTATATGGGAAAAGAGATCCTGAAGGTCTGTCTGAAGTTTTTTCTCATCTATTTTAGCAATAGCTTCCTTGTAAATTTTTATTTCTTCCTGATCCGCTCTGCGTTTAACAAAATCCGCATCATTTACTGTTCCCTGGAACCACGGAAATTCTGATTTAAATTGTGTTAAAGGAAAATTCTGATCATAAAAGTTTTTGGAAATATCGATAATTTCTACTTTTTCAGCAGGATTCTTTACTTCAACTTTCCATTTATTTTCAGGTTCTTTTTTACAGGAATTTAATCCCAAAACGAATACTAGTGAAAGTGCAACAATTCTGAAAATCTTCATATTTTTACATGAAATTAAGTCTACAAAAATAGTGATTTAAACATAAAATGATAATGAAAAATAAAATAATATCCTTCTGGCTTTTGATTTCGTTATTCCCTTTTTTCAATGCTCAGAAAATTATATTTAAAGATAAAAACTTTGAAAAAGCCATTATCGAAAACTTTGATCTTAATAAAGACGGAAATATTGTTCAGTCTGAAGCCGATCACGTTGAAAATCTTTTTCTGGTAGGAAAAGGCATTACCTCAACGGAAGACCTTCCGTATTTTAAGAATGCAAAAATGATCGTATTGGATGATAATAAGATTTCCGTAATTTCTGTAAAAAACATGGGCAGCCTCAGGCTGTTTTCCTGTACCCGGTGTAAGATTTCTTCCTTCAGTGCCGAAAACCTTAAAAACCTTACCTCGCTGTATCTTGATGATAATATGATTCAAAATATTTTATTGAAATCAACTCCTGCAATTACCCAATTAACCGTATCTTTAAATAAAATTAAAGCCATTGATATCAGCGGCCTTAGAAATCTTAAAAATATAAATCTGGAACATAATTTTATCCGAAAACTGGACATTTCTCAAAATCCGAATTTAGAAACCCTGAATATAAAACAAAATCCCATCCGGGAAGATGATATTAAAAAAGGAGCTAAAGATGTGACCATTTTTGGATTTCACCAACAATAAAAATGCAACTGGAAACCGAAAGACTGATCATGAGAAAATTTGAAGAAACAGACGCAGAGCGTATGTTTCTGATGGATTCCCGTCCTGAAGTCATGAAATACATCGGAATGCCAACTCTCACCCATATCCGTGAAACTGAAAACATTATTACCATGATCCGGCAGCAATATAAAGATTATGGAGTGGGAAGACTTGCCGTTATCGAAAAACAAAGCGGACTGTTGATCGGATGGAGCGGACTTAAATTTCTAACCCGGGAAGTGAACGGCTATAAAAATGTTTATGATCTCGGCTATCGTTTCATGCCTGAATATTGGGGAAAAGGATATGCCTCAGAATCTGCAAGGGCTTCGCTTGATTTTGGCTTTAATGGTTTAAAAATTGATGTTATTTACGCCCATGCTCATTCTGAAAACCATGCTTCCCATTATGTTCTGAAAAAACTGGGTTTCATAAAAACCGGAGATTTTACAGAACCGGACGGTATTTGTTTCTGGTACGAGCTGAATCATAAAAATTATTTTTAATACTATTTTCAAAACATTTAATTTTGAAATTCTTATAAACAGATTAAAAAATATAACAATGCAGACACAAAAAGTAATAGACCATATTGTCAACTGGCTGAAAGATTATGCGGTAAAAGCTAATGCAAAAGGATATGTAATCGGGGTTTCGGGAGGTGTGGATTCCGGAGTGGTTTCTACCCTTTGCGCAATGACAGGACTTGAGGTTTTACTGTTGGAAATGCCTATCCGTCAGAAAGAAGACCAGGTAAACCGCGCACAGGATCATATTGAAGATCTAAAGAAAAAATTTCCTAATGTGCAGGGAAAAACCATTAACCTGACTCCAGTTTTCGAAAGTTTTGAAGGAATTGTTCATGATCATGTGGAAGGAAGATGGAGCAATAATCTGGCTCTGGCCAATACAAGATCGCGTTTCAGAATGCTTACGCTTTATTATTTCGGGCAGCTTCACGGACTTCTGGTTTGCGGAACGGGAAATAAAGTGGAAGATTTCGGAATAGGATTTTACACAAAATACGGAGACGGCGGTGTAGATGTTTCGCCTATCGCCGATCTTTATAAAACTGAGGTGT
Source organism: Chryseobacterium sp. PET-29 (assembly GCF_025736815.1). Classification (NCBI taxonomy): domain Bacteria; kingdom Pseudomonadati; phylum Bacteroidota; class Flavobacteriia; order Flavobacteriales; family Weeksellaceae; genus Chryseobacterium; species Chryseobacterium sp. PET-29. The sequence continues at coordinate 2,222,529 of NZ_CP107053.1, forward strand.
ACGAGCTGGCAAGATCTCTTAACCTTATAGAAAGTATTCAGAATGCGATTCCTACCGACGGACTTTGGGATGCAGACAGAACTGATGAAGACCAGATTGGAGCAACTTATCCCGAGCTTGAAAAAATTCAGAAAGAATACGGCATAAAAGCGGTGGAAGATTATGAAGGCCGCGAGAAGGAAGTATTCATGATCTTCGACAGAATGCATAAAGCGGCAAAACATAAAATGGTTCCTATTCCGATCTGTGATATTCCGGAAGAATGGAGAGGATAATTTAATGGAACAATTTGATAGTGTAACAATGTAATAAAGTGAGTTTTCAAACTCTGAGGATCTTTAGTTATTTTATTAAATATTATTACATCTTTTAATTTTTACATTGTTAGATTCTTAGATTGTTATATTTTTTTTAAATTAAAAACTATGAACAGTAAAACAAGATCTCTGTTTTTCATCTGCCTCGGACTTCTTTTCGGGATGTCGGCGATGTATATTTACCGGAATTTCATTGAAGATCAAAAAGATCATGCAAAACCCGTTGTAGAATACAGCAGTGCCGGGTCTTCAGCACCAGATAATTCTTCAGAACAGCAGCAATCTGTAGATCAGCTTACGGAACAAAATACGGTTATCCGGTTTGTTAAGCAAAATCATAAGCTTCCGGACTATTACATTACTAAAAGTGAAGCCAGAAAAATGGGATGGAAGCCTTCTGAAGGAAATCTTTGCGAAGTATTGCCTGGAAAAGCGATTGGCGGAGATTCATTCGGGAACCGGGAAAAAGCTTTACCTGAAGGACAAATCTATTTTGAGGCCGATGTTAATTATCATTGCGGAAACAGAAATGCAGACCGTATTATTTTTACAAAAAACGGTGATGTGTATCTCACAAAAAATCATTACAAAAGCTTTGAAAAGCAGTAATGGACAAGACTAAAAAGATTTTAAGATTCAGGACTATTTTAGTTTATCTATTGTATTTATATGCTTTATGCTCATGTTCAGAACAAAGGGAAAAAGCAATAAAAGATATTGAAGCTGTTACGATTTTAGTACAGCCTTTTAAAGATATGAATTCCGGAGATGTAGAATTTTTGGTAAAAGAAATTAAAAAAATGTATCCAAAAGTAAAAATACTCGATCCTATCGATTTGCCGAAAAATTGCTATTATAAACCCCGAAATCGTTACCGTGCAGATTCAATCATTTCTTTTTTAAGCAAAAATACAAACCACAATTTTGTAACGATTGGTTTAACATCAAAAGACATTAGTGCGGCCAAAGGAAATATAAAAGATTTCGGGATTATGGGATTAGGTTTCAGACCGGGAACTGCCTGCGTTGCATCAAGTTTCAGGCTTAATAAAAAGAACCGGAACGAGCAGTTTTTTAAAGTTGCAATACATAAGCTTGGCCATACACAGGGACTGCAGCATTGTCCTGAAAAAAAATGTTTTATGAGGAATGCAGAAGGTAAAAACCCTACTGATGAAGAAAAGGAATTTTGTAAAAAATGCAAACAAATTTTAATGAATAAAAACTGGAAATTCAGTTGAATATGAAAACAATATATATTGATTTTACAGACATAGGAGATTATGAAGACTTCTATGCACAATTAAAAACAAAGCTTCCGCTTCCGGAATATTTCGGAGATAATTTGGATGCGCTATCGGATATTATTACCGGCGGACTTGAAATGCCGATTCATATTGAATTCGTTAATATGACGGTGGATCAGCTCGAAATTTTTGAAGATCTTCTTACCGTACTGGAAGATGCGGAAGATCAGATGGAAGAATTTACTTTTACGTATTTTCTGGAGCAATACGATGATGAAGACGAACCTGAAGATGATGAAGATTAATTTTTTATAATTCTATAAAATCTAAATGGCGGTATACAGATTGTGTACTGCCATTTAATTTTATCCGTTTGGTATGAACTAATCAATAATATACAAAAAATGGTTGTTATCATACCGTTCATAATAGGTATTTCAATTTTTAGAGTTATTCTCTGTATCTCCCTGTATAAGGCATGTATGTGGTATTAATAAATTTTTAATCAACATGTTTATTTGTTAATTTTATCTCAAACAAATAACAGTTAGAATATGATCATATGCGAAAACCTCTTGTTTTCACATGGTGCCGAGCAACAAAATTATAATTCCGGTGAATATATCTTTGAAGAAGAGAGCACTCCGAAGTATTATTTGCAAATAAAAACCGGTACTGTAAAAATAAGCAGCTTCCTGGAAGACGGTAAAGAGTTTATCCACGGGATACCTTTCGATGGTCATTGTCTGGCCGAAACCTATCTTTTTCATGATAAAAAATATGCGGTTAATGCAATTGCCGTTACTTACTGCGAAATTATAAAACTTGAAAAGAACAGACTAATTGAACTCCTTCTGAAAAAGCCTCAGCTGATCTTCAGCATGTACTCTTATACGGCAGACCGTATGCGTTATAAGCACATTACCTCTGCACCGTTTTCTTTTCAGGATCCCGTAACGAAGCTCAATCTTATTTTGAACCATGTGAAAAACCATTTCGGGTTTAATGACAAATTTTCATTTCATATTCCGTATACCAGGCAGCAGCTTGCATCACTTACCGGAATGCGGATAGAAACGGTGATCCGGGCCATTAAAAAGATGGAGAAACAGAATATGCTGAAAATAGACGGCACTAAAATATTCGTCTGAATAAAAAAATCCTTAACAAATTTGTTAAGGATTTTTTATGCTAATATATTTTTAACCGCAAAAGAGACAAAAGTTATTGCAAATCTTCGTTAATAAAGCTTTCAAAAAAATAAAAATCAAAGATTTTTAAAACTTTGAGATTCTTTTAATCACGCAATGATAAGCTTTAAAACTATATTATTCTTTGTACTTTTTGAGGTAAAAAGCTTAGACAGTTTTTCAAAAAAATTATTTCCCGATTACTTCCGTTATGGGATTTCCTATGTTCCCGCTTGGAAACTGTATTTTCAGTAAAGAAGAAACCGTAGGAGCAATATCCGTCATGAAATATGCTTTATTGCTTTCGCCATGTTGAATTCCCCAGCCCATAAAAATCAAAGGAATATGTGAATCATAAGAATTCCATACACTATGCGTTGTTCCTGTTTTAGAATAAGGCGGAAGCATTGAATCGTGTGAGATCAGCTGAATATCTCCGCTTCGCTGTCTGTTGATCCCGTTGATAATTCTTTGTTTAATCGGTTCCGGAATCGTAGATTGCTGTACCTTTGTCACCGAAACGGCGTAAAGGTCATTCGGATCATTTTCAATTTCCTCAACGGTGAAATCTCTTACCACATCCAGATCAAGTTTATGTTCTTTAAGAAGTTTCCTGTCGAAATAGATCTGATAATTATCAATGGCATTAATAAGTTTATCAACTCCGAATTTTTCTTTCAGCTTATCATTCATATTTTTTTCCATTCCGTCGCCAAAAAATCCGGTAGTAATTTTATGTTCCTGCAGAAAGCCTACAGAATGTGCACCGCCATGATCTGCGGAAAGAAAAACAGTGTACTGCCCTTTTCCTACTTTAGAGTCAAGATAATTAAAAAACTTTGCAAGATCTTGATCCAGCCTTAAATATACATCTTCAACCTCAATAGAGTTGGGTCCGAATTTATGTCCTGCGTAATCTGTGGAAGCAAGGTTTACGGCCAACATATCCACCACATCATCACTTCCCAGCTTTTCTCCTTCTACTGCCGCTTCGGCAAGTTTCAGGGTCAGTGTATTCCCGAATGGCGTATACCGGATATTATCTTTTTTATCTTTATAATCCGAAGCCAGATTGCTGTAAGGAAAAACAGGTGTTTTTGCACTTCCTAATAATCCTTCCCACGCAGAATTATCCGGTGAGCTTTCAGTATACTGATCAATAGGAAGAAGGGTACTCCATCCATTAGCAACCAATTTTTCCGGCATTTTCTGCGCATTGAAAGCTTTTACCCACTGCGGAAGATCATTCATATACCAGCTGCTCGTAATAAAATCTCCCGTAGAATCATCAAACCAGAAAGCACCGTTCGGGTTATGACCTGCCGGTAGAATAGAAGCCCTGTCTTTAAGAGAAACACCAATTACTTTACCCTGAAAATTAGTAGCCATTCTCAGTTCGTCACTGATAGTGGTTGACCATAAATTCTTCGGAGAGTGGCTTCCTACTTTTGTATTGGTAGTCCCAACCGGTGTTACCGACTCGTCTGTGGTACAGTACACATTTTTGCCGGTTTCCTTATCTGTCCAGTCATTTCCCGCAATACCGTGAATGGCCGGAACTGATCCCGTATAGATGCAGGTGTGTCCCAATGCCGTAACAGTGGGTATATAAGGGATATGAACGTTATTCAGAGAATAGCCCGTATTCAGTAATCTTTTAAAACCATCATTGCCGTATTTGTTATAATAACGGTATAAATAATCCCATCTCATCTGGTCTACCACCAGTCCTACCACCAACTTCGGCCTTTCCAGTCTGGAATTTTTAATCTTCTGCGCGTTGATTGCCGTTACAGATACAATAACTGCTGTTGCAATCGAAATTTTCCTAAGCATTGAATTACATTTTATTGTGAGCAAATTTACGGGTTTTGAATTTTTGGTATATGAAATTTTGTTTAAATTTCAGTTTCCTGCTGTTTATAAGATGTATTATTCGGTAATTTTTCCTTTTAAAATGGTAAATAATTGTCTTAAAAAAGTTTAAGGTATATTATTTGTATGGAGTTTGTTTCAAATTAGTTAAATTTGAGAAATATCAAATCCTTATTAATACACAGAAAAATGAAACTTCTCCGACCTTTTCTTTTATCAGTTTCCATCATTTTATTTGCATGGCTTTTTATAAGCAATATCAACCTGATCAATGTGGCCACCACACTCAACGAAGCTGAAATCAATTCGGAGATCAAAAAAGTAAATGAATTTACGGACATTGCCCGCCTTAAGGAATTTGCGATCGAGAAGATCAACTATATGGAAACCATCAGAAACCGGTTTGCCGAAAACGCGATGATCAGGGTAGCTGTAATTTCGGTTCTTATTATTTTACAGGTTTTGCTTTATGTAACGGGCAGCAATATGTTCAGTACCAAAACTACGCGCTAGAAATGGTTTCAAATAGAATCAATCAACATCCTCATTTCATCGATGGAAATACGAAAACTTGAAAGCTTTCCCGGCAGTCCCATACTGGATTGGAGCTTAGACGGCTATACTACCGATAAAATATATGTAGTATCTGCTATTGAAGCAGGAAATACTTTTGAATTCAGTTTAAGAGAAAAAAACCAGTATTACAGTAAAATTTGGAATCATGAGGAGAATTTTGAACGGCTCAACTCCATTATCAGCCGGGGACATTCTTTCGGAGCGTTCCATAACGGAGAGCTGATAGCCTGGACGGTTTGTGATTTCAGAGCATGGAACAATAGTCTTTTTATTGAAACCCTTTTGGTAAGTGAAGACTTCAGAGGACAGAATATCGGAAAGCTGCTCATTAAAGCAATTAATCGTGAAGCACGGTATTTACAATGCCGGATGGTAGAAGTTGAAACCCAAAACACCAATTACCATGCGATCAAATTCTTTCAGAAAGCCGGATTTTCAATAACCGGTATCAACACAAAACTATACAATGATTCTACTGAAACGGCAATTTTTATGAGTTTTGATCTATTAATATAAGAACACTCAGCCCATTATGGTAATAAATAATTTTTATTAAAATATATATACTATATTTATAAACTACTTATTATCATGAAAAAAATAGCCATTTTTACACTATTTATTACAATTCAGCAATTTATTTTCGCCCAGAAAAATCAATATGCAGATTTCATTAAGACATGGAATTTCGTGAAATATTATCATCGCGATCTTGCCAGTGGAAAAATCGATGCCGATAGTTTGTTTTTAGTCAATATCGAAAAAGTTAAGCCGAAACAGAATTTCAACGAAATCATTACTTTAATAACACAGAATTTAAATACCCAATTTTCTTCGCCACCTATTATTGATAACAATAAAGATATCCTTTTTGTAAATCAAAATTTCGACTGGTTTCAAAAAAATAAAAAGATTACGGCAGAAAATAAAAACCTTTTGAACAACATCTACAAAAACCGCTTTGATTACGGACTTTTACCAAAAGGAAAATCAGTAAGTGATGAGAAAGAATACCCCTTCCCCAAAGAAGAAAATCTACCGCTGAAGTACAGGCTATTGACCATGGCAAAAATACAGGGTACTGTTGATTATCTTTTTCCACACAAATATTTAATGGATAAAAATTTCGATTCTTACTTTAATATTTTACTGGATGAAGCTGTACAATCATCAACACGGAAAGATTTTGAAAGGGTCTTAGCAAAAACCGTTTCACAATTTCAGGATAGTCACGCTTTTTCTTTTTACCGTCAGCTCAATTACAAAGACGGGATATTATTCAATGTTTCATATTATTCACCATTTGATTTTCAGATTGTGGGAGATCATTTGTTGGTTACACATCTCATTTTCCCTGAAATATGCAATAAAGCCGGTATAAAAACCGGTGATAAGATAACTGAAATTAATGGAAAAAAAGTCTCTGAAATTATTAAGGAAAAAGGGAGATTACTTTCGGTTTCCAATCATCAGAAATTACTATACGTTCTTTCAACCTACGAATACAATTTGATCTGGCCCGATAATTTACCCAGGAAAACTTTAGCGGTACGCTCCGGTTCCAAAAAATTCTCTACAGAAATTGAATTAATCAATGCAACTGATAAATCACAAGTTTCTGCTCTTGTTAATTATATCAACCATAAAAACAGGACAATAGAAAACCGCCGTTTAGACAACAAGGATATTGCCTATTTTAAAACCGATGCAACGATGCATTTCATGGAGAATGTTGACGATGATAAATTAGATGCCAAAATGGACAGCATTCTGGAAAATGCCTCGCGTAAAAAGGCCATTGTTTTTGATATGAGGGGTTATCCGGATTGGGGTGGCTTCATTTTTCATTATGTTTATAAATACTTCTCGCCTGTCGAAAATTATTTTTATAAATATTATGAACCTGATTTGAAAAATTTAGGCACCTTTAATCTCCGGGATCCAAAATATAATTATCCGGAAATTGAAAATAAAACAACGCATTCCTATTCCGGAAAAGTCTTTATACTTGTAAATCCCGATACACGCAGTGCAAGTGAATGGTATTCTATGAGCCTGCAGAAAATTTTCCCACAATCGATAACAATCGGGCAGCAAACTTCAGGTGCAGATGGAGATGTGGTTAAAATCAATCTTCCCGGTGATTACCTTCTGGAATTTACTGGAAATGGAATCTTTTATCCTGATAATTCGCAGACTCAGCAAAAAGGAATCAGAATCAATGAATTAATCAAATATACGGATCAGGATATTCTCGATAACCGTGACCTTGAGTTCGAAAGGGTTTTAAATTCACTTCAATAATTATCGACAAAAACTATAAAAGATATTTGAAAATTAATTTTGTACTAAACAGTACAATTTAATACCTTTGTCTCAACAAAATACAAAAATGGCAGGAAGACCGAAAATATTCGACGAAAAAGAAGCGATAGATAAAGCAACAGAAGTCTTTAGAAATAAAGGCTACGATACGGCTTCCGCAGATGAGCTGCTAAATGCCATGGGAATCGGTAAAGGCAGTTTTTACCTTGCCTTCAAAGGGGGAAAGCAGGAACTTTATATTCGTTCATTAAAGCAATTCGCTGAAGAATTTAGTAAAAAAATTATTTCTGCAATTGAACATTCGGATGATCAGATCCAGTTTATCAGACGTTTTTTTTTGGTTCTGGCTGATGCTGAAAACTGTGATATAGACAGAGGCTGCTATCTTGGAAATGCACTGGTTCAGCTTTCTGAGAAAGACGAGGATATTAAAAAAATCACTGCAGGATTATTAAAAAACCTCCAGAAAATTTTTGCAACAGTCATTCGTAAAGCCCAAGAAAACGGAACGCTTGAAAACAGTGATGATCCTGAAGTTCTGGCATGGCATCTTACCAATCTCTGGAACGGAATTCATGTAACAAGACGCATGGAAGCCTCCCACGAAACACTCAGATCGATGATTGAAATGAATTTGAGAATCCTCGAATAAAGATACCCTAATTTTAAATATAATTTAATACCATCCTATACTTACAACTCTTAAATATTAATAAACTTTAATCAATTTTGTACCAAATAGTACAATTTACAAATCAGATAACTTTAAAAAAAGCAAATTATTATGAACCTTACAAACAACACCATTTTAATTACCGGAGGAGGTTCCGGGATCGGATTAGCAATTGCCAAAGCATTGAGTCCGGACAATACCATTATTATCGTCGGCAGAACAAAAGAAAAATTAGAAGCCGCAGCGAAAGACCTGCACAATGTTCACACGATCCAGGCTGATATAACCAACGAAAAAGATATAGACCGTCTGGTGGAAGAAGTGAAAATAAATTTTGGCGGGCTGAATATCTTAATTAACAACGCCGGCAGCGCCTATGTATACAATGTTGCAAAAGACGGGGACGCTTACAGTAAAGCGGTTACGGAGTTCACCACCAATTATTTTGCGCCCATCAGATTATCGGAAAAATTTCTTCCGCTACTAAAACAGCAAAGCGAAGCGGCTATCGTAAATGTTTCATCTATTGTGGGTTTTGTTCCCGGTGTTTATCTTCCAACGTATTCAGATTCCAAAGCAGCGCTGCACTCTCATACCCAATCGTTGAGATATGAACTGGCAAAAGACACCAACGTAAAAGTTTTCGAACTGATGCCGCCTTTGGTAAATACAGATTTTTCCGTAGAAATCGGTGGTCGGGAAAACGGAATTCCGGCTTCGGATGTTGCGAACGATCTGGTGAAAGCCCTTCAGGAAGATATTTATGAAATTCGTGTTGGAAATACAGGAGTGTTATACGATAACTTTTTTGCCGCTGCCGAAGATGCTTTTGTCACTTTTAATAAGAATTAAACAAAACTGATCGAAGTTAGATTTCATATATTTTTCTCCTGCGGATTTTCCCGTAGGAGATTTTGTATTAATCTGAACTCCACAACAAACAAAATTTGAACCGTACAACAAATTCTTAACTCCGGATATTACCCAACTTTGTATTGTAAAATTTAAAATAATGGAAAATACAAAGACAACAGTTTTGGTGACGGGAGGAACAGGATTTCTTGGAGTTCATACTGTATTACAATTATTACAGCAAGGATATGATGTGAGAACGACACTTCGTTCACTTTCAAAAAAGGACAGCATCATTAAAGCGTTGGAAGAAGGCGGAATTTCAGATTTTTCAAACCTCACTTTCTTTGAAGCGGATCTCACCAGTGACAACAATTGGGATGAAGCTGTAAAAGGCTGTGACTATATTCTTCATGTGGCCTCCCCTTTCCCGGCTCAGGACCCGAAAGATGAAAATGAACTGATCATTCCGGCAAGAGACGGTGCTTTGCGTGTATTGAAAGCAGCAAGAAACGCCGGTGTTAAAAGAGTGGTTTTAACCTCATCTTTTGCGGCAGTCGGTTACAGCATTAATACTGAAAATCATGTTTTTACAGAAAATGACTGGACGGATATCAATACAGAGCTTCCGGCTTACATCAAATCGAAAACCGTGGCAGAAAAAGCAGCCTGGGAATTTATTGAAAAAGAAGGAAATGGACTGGAATTATCCGTTATTAATCCTGTAGGAATATTCGGTCCTGCACTTGGCGGAATTACCTCTGCTTCACTGGATATTGCCGTTTCCGGCATTTTGGAAGGTAATCTGGAATATACTCCTACTTTTACCATGGGTATCGTAGATGTAAGAGATGTTGCAGATATTCATATAAAAGCTATGCTAAATCCTGAAGCTGCGGGAGAGCGTTTTATTGCAACCGCAGAAGGTGTGATGAGTTTTTACGATGTTGCCGAACTGTTTAAAAAACAAAGGCCACAATATACTTCTCATATTAAAAAACTGGAACCGATTGGTGATGAATTCTATAAACAGATATCCAACAAAAAAGCAACAACAATACTCCACTGGAACCCCAGAAGCAGAGAGGAGGCACTACTGGCAAGCGCTGATAGTCTTATGAATCATTGATAGATTTATCGTATCTTTAATACAACATGAAATTCAACAATCTGCAGTCTTGCCATTTAGGACCTGAAATTTCTCCGGAACAGTTCATTCCGGAGCATTTCTTTTTGTTTCTGCTAAAAGGTTCGATGATCGCCTATGACGGAAACAAACATTACCAGATACAGCCCGGTGATTATTGTATTGCCCGGAAAAACCATCTGGTGCGGTACACCAAATATAAAGACGAAGGGCAGTTTGAAAAAGTAATTATAACTTTCGATGAGGCTTTCCTTAAAAAATTTCTGGAGCGCCATTCCTACACTGCTGAAACAGCAGATAACGACGATTCATTTATCTTCATTAAAGAAGATCATTTGGTTAAAAATTTTATCCGTTCTCTGGAACCTTACTATGATGGTACGGAACAGCTTGATGATTATTTTGTAGACATCAAACGGGAAGAGCTCATGATGATTCTGCTGAAGAACAATCCGGAACTTAAGAATATTTTTTTCAATTTCAGTATTCCGCATAAAATAAACCTGGAGCATTTCATGAATGAGAATTATAAATTCAATATCAGTTTAGAGCGCTTTGCATTTATGACTGGCAGAAGTTTATCTACCTTTAAAAGGGATTTCAAAGCGGCCTTCAATATGGCTCCGGGCAAATGGCTCATTAAAAAACGCCTTCAGGAAGCATACTTTCTTCTGGATAAGGAGCATCGGAAACCTTCGGATATTTATATTGACCTGGGTTTCGAGGATCTTTCCCATTTTTCTTATGTCTTTAAAAAAGAATTTGGTATTTCGCCCTCGGAGCTGCGGGGTTGAGGTTAACAGTAGATTGAAAATATTTTCAATCAAAAGCACTACGATTATTTAAATTTGTGTAGTTTTGGGCAAAGCTAATTTCATGAAAACTACTTTAATTGTAATAATAATTACTTCTTTCCATTTTTGCAATGCCCAGAAAAAAACTTTCAAATGTGAGAAAGTATATGATGCAGTTAAGCTCATTGATCAGTCAGAATTTGATGAAGCCATTGCTATTCTTGAAGAATGTGAAAAAGTTGATTCCAGTGATTATACCTATCCCTACGAAATTGCTTACGCTTTAATAGGTAAAAAAGAATATAAAAGTGCTATCTCAAAACTCGAAAAAATTAAGAATTACCAAGACATAAAATCAGATTATTATCAACTTTTAGGAAATACATATGATTATGATAACAATCCTAAAAAGGCAATAGCTATTTATGACGAAGGCCTGAAAAAGTTTCCGAATTCAGGAAGATTATATCTTGAAAAGGGAGTAATTTTTGAATCGGATCAAGATTATAATACTGCAATAGAATTGTATGAGCAAGGAATGAAAGCCGAACCAATGTATTCTTCAAATTATTATAGGGCTGCAAATATTTTCTTAAATTCTGATAATAAATTATCCGGACTCATTTATGGCGAAATATTTTTAAACCTTGAAAGAACGACTAAAAGGTCACAGGAAATGAGCAAAAAGCTTTATGACACTTATAAAGCTTCGATAAATTTTAAAAATAGTAAGTCTTTAGAAATATCGATATGTAAGTCGATTAAGCTTTATCCTGAGAAAAAATTAAAAATGCCTTTTTGTATGTTGTTTGAAGCTAATCTCGCTTTGGCTGCAATAGATCAAAAAGAATTCAGTCTCAATAGTTTTGCTGAAATCCGAAATAAATTCCTTATTCTTTACAATGATAAATTAAAAAAAGATTATCCAAATGTTTTATTTGATTATTTCAAAAAAATGGAAGATAATAAAGTATTCGATGCTTACAATTTTTATATTTTTCAAATGGGGGATAAGGAGGCTTTTACTACATGGCTAAGTTCACATAAGGAAGAATATGAAAGATTTGTAGGTTGGTATACTTCTCAGGAGAATATGATTAAAGTTTCTGCAAATACTGCTCTTACGCCCCTGTAATTTTTAATTAAAAGATTTATGTGAAAGCATTGTATAAGAATTATGAATGTATTCAATAAAACTCCGCGCCCTTCGGGCGCGGAGTTCATATATAAGGTAAAAAGTTTATCTATTAAAACTTAAGATCTCCGTTCACTTCTCTTACTGCATTGGCTGCTTCAGCGAATTTCAATTGCTCTTCAGCAGTAAGGGTTACGTTTACGATTTTTTCAACACCGTTTGCTCCGATGATGGCAGGAACACCAAGACAGATATCATTTTGTCCGTATTCTCCTTCAAGCATTAATGAACAAGGGATCATTTTTTTCTGATCGCAAGCGATTGCCTGAACCATTACGGAAACAGCAGCTCCGGGAGCATACCATGCAGAAGTTCCCAATAATTTGGTAAGCGTTGCGCCTCCTACTTTTGTTTCTTCGATTACATATTTTTGTTGTTCGGCATCAAGGAATTCAGTTACAGGAACCCCGTTTCTTGTAGCTTTACTCAATAGAGGAAGCATTCCTGTATCACTGTGAGCAGCGATTACCATTCCGTCTACGTCAGAAATTGGAGCTTCTAATGCTTCAGCCAATCTGTATTTGAATCTTGCAGAATCCAGCGCTCCACCCATTCCGATGATTTTGTGCTTAGGAAGACCGGAAGTTTTGTGTACAAGGTAAGCCATTGTATCCATTGGATTGGAAACAACAATGATGATTACCTCCGGAGAATGTTTTACTAAATTTTCAGTAACTTCTTTTACAATTCCTGCATTGATACCGATCAGTTCTTCTCTCGTCATCCCAGGTTTTCTTGGAATACCAGATGTAATAACGGCTACATGAGAACCTGCAGTTTTGCTGTAATCTCCTGTTGTACCGGTAATTTTCGTATCGAATCCGTTAAGAGATGCCGTCTGCATCAGATCCATTGCCTTACCTTCAGCAAATCCTTCTTTAATATCTACCAAAACCACTTCCGAACAGAAGTTTTTCATAGCGATGTATTCTGCACAGCTTGCTCCTACAGCGCCTGCACCTACTACAGTTACTTTCATAATATATTTATATTTATTTATTGTTTTTAAAGGTATTATGAACTTTACCGTTTCATAATATAACTTTTAAATTATTTATTAGAATTATTTATTTAGCTTAAAATTGAAAGCTCCCAAATTTAACAATTCCTGAAAAATTGAGCAATCTTTCAGGAATTTAATTATCTTAAAAACGTTATTTAGAATATAAAATCTGTTTAGCTGACGTTCAGCAGGAATGAATAAAGCTTTTTGGCACCGGATAATACCTCATCATAATTATTTTCATGGACTTCGGCATCAAGGGTTTCTTTGAAGCTTTTCCACATAGCACCGGTGTTTTCGTGGTAACAGCCGAAAAAGTTGAAGGTAATTCCATCAAAGCCGTCGGTTTTGGAAAGTTGTTTAGCAATGACATTTCCACCCAAAGTTGAACCTTCTATCACATACATGGCTCCAAGTGCTTCATGCTGACTGGTCAATTCCAGTTCACTGCCGGCAACAGCTTTTTTCAGTAAAAGGCTTTTAAGATCTTTCTCAATTAAAGGCAGCTTCATTCTGTCGCTGAGCTGCAGCTTTTCCGAATATTTGTCAAGTTTCTTAAAGATCTTATCTTCAGAATGCAAAAGCATCAAATAATTGCTGTGAATAATTTTTTTATAATCTTCAAGAGTAAATGTTTTACTGAAAATTTTTTTTGAGTTGAAAAGCTTTTCGGCAGCATCGTGATATGATGCCGTATTTTGTTTTAAATATTCTGATACAGTCATAAGGATTTTGATATTCCCTAAATAATCATTAAGGTTTTTTAAATGTTAGGATAAATGAAGTGCCTTCCGGAGAACTTTCGTATTCTACATTACCGCCGATCCGTTTCATAATTCTGTGGACAATTGATAGCCCTACTCCATTTCCTTTGAATTTTTTGGCATTATCCATCCTGTTGAAAATTTTAAACATTTTGTGTTTATTTTCTTCAGGAATACCGATTCCGTTGTCTGAAATTCTGTAGATCACCATCTCGCCCTGTTCGGTCCCTTCAATCTCCACCACCGGTTTTTCCTGTTGGGAAGAGTATTTTATCGCGTTGTTGATGATATTTAAAAACACCTGATGGAGCATTGTTTTATCAGCAAGAACTTCCGGACATGCCTTAATGATAACTTCACTTTTCGGAGTTCCGAAAGTAATTTTGGCATTTTCACAAATCTTTTCGATGGTTTGCACCGTTTCAAGTTTTTCAAGCTGGATTTCACTATGTTTAGCACGGCTGAGCTGTAAAACATCATGCATCATTTCCGCCATATTGTCTATCTCTTCGATGATAGAATTAATTTTATTACGGCTTTTCTCAGATTCGTCTATCAAAGTTTTAAGAAGCATCTGTGCATTCAGCTTCATCACCGTAAGCGGTGTTCCCAGGTCATGAGAAATAGTATATGAAAAACTGTCGAGTTCTTCATTTACTTTTTTAAGCTCGTCGTTGAGCCTTTTAATCGTATTATAGTCTTTGTGTAATGCTTCTAAAATAAGGTCCCGCACTCCCTGAAGCGCCAGAATATTCCTGGAACTCCATCTTTTAGAACTTCCTTTAATATCTTCTGTAAATATTTTGAAAGAGGTCCTCGGGGAAACCATCATTTTTTCTTCTCCGTTGTTATTCACCACCTCAACTTTTTTCTCCGGATTCCCAGCCCAGTTGATGTGTTCATCAAACTCTTTACGGAACCAGATCAGGACATTGTTTTTATTCCGTTCCATGAAATAAATAATAACACCCGCGGCCCTTTCATCAAGCCCAAGTTGCTGACCGTAGTCTTTAAGGAAACTTCGGCTCAGGTAAATAGTGTCTTCAATATTTTCATGGGCCCATTTGGTGATTTTTTCAATGACAGATGGTTCGGGCGTGATTCCTTCTGTGATGGTATGTTCATCTGCAACCACTGCAAGACCGTCTGCATCAAGAAGTTTTCTTAGTTCCGCCTTATTTTCCGTTAAGGACTCAAGTAAAGTATCGTGTTTTAAAAATTCCGCTTTTAGACGTAAAACTTCCTCATTAAGCTGGAGGCGGTAATTCAGTTCATTTTTCGATTTGAAAGATGAAAAAGCATTGGATGCCAGTGCCGTGAAAATCCCGGCCTGCACACGGTCTTCCAGATCAATATGCTTTGGTTCCGAATTCTGGCAGGTAACAAGACCCCAGAGATAATCATCAATAATAATGGAAACACTGAAACTTGAAGACGCACCCGAATTTTTAATATACTGTCCGTGGATGGGAGACATGGCCCGTGAAGTTGAATAAGTAAGGTCTATACTTTCCTTCGTTCTGCTTAGCAGCGGTACCGGTTCCTCATGCACATTGCTGAATATTCTTTTTCTTTTTTTAAGATACAATTCTCTCGCCTGGATGGGAATATCAGATTCCGGATAGTGAAGGCCAAGATAGCTTTCGAGGTTATCGTTTGTTTTTTCTGCCACAACTTTCCCGGAACCGTCCATCATGAATTTGTAGACCATCATACGGTCATAATTCACAATTTTAGATAATATATTAAGCAGCTGATCCCAAATTTCCTGTTCATTTTCAACAATATAAAAATTATCATATTTGTTGGTAATCTGCTTATTGGGATTTACAAGAACCTTTTCAAATTCAAGAAAAATATTCCCTTTACTTCTGAATGCCGATAAGTGATACTGATTGTCTCCGATAAATACTTTATCAAAGAACGTTTCATTATCTCTCCGCGTGAAATTAGGTAGGGATTTAAATATATCGGAGCTAATAATACTGCCGAAAGCTTCCGGAAAATCCGTAAGTTTTTTACCGAAAAGCTCTTCAGAACTTTCGATTTTAAAAATATCCTCAATATTCTTGCTGAAAAAAGTGATGGAATGAGATTCTGCGTCAATGCCAATCAGATAGCCAAAACTTTGTACGTAGCCCGGAATATGGATAGGCTCTTCATGACACTCTACAAAATTCATATAATACTTTGATCAATCAAATATAAAAAAAATTTTAAAGCTGTGGTATTTTTTTAAATGAAAGAGATACCACACAAAAAATATTACTCTAAACTGTGATAATCGATTAAAAAAATTAGAAAAAAATTATTCAGCTTTCTATTTTTAATGGAATAATTTATATACAGTTTAATAGCCTTTTTTATTTGGTTTATTTTAAAATAGCAACATTTTTGCCGTAGCAGCTTGTTCGCTAACTATTTTGCAAAATACACAACTGTTAACATTACACTTCTTTTTCGAAGTATAGCATATAATATTTTCCTTTTTCATCTTCTCCCTGTGCGATTTTTTGGCGGTCGCCGTGGATATAGATATGGAAATTCTTGTCTAATTTAATAATGCTTTTAAAATGCCTCTGGGTTTTCTTGACAGCCGTTTCGTTGATCGGGAATTCTTCTGCGATATTGATCTGCATATCCTGCTCATAATCGGTTTTAAAATTCACAAAACTTTCAATAACATGCTCATCCTGAAGTACTTCTTTATTAAAATCATCCAGATTAAATTCTTCTTTTTCTTTAAAGAAATTGATGGATTTGTTTAGAAAATCTGCCTGATCTGCCCTGGAAACTTCAAATTCCTGCGGAAGCTGCTTGGTGATATAATCTTTATATACCATCAATGCTTCCTGGGTGTGGAAATATTCGTCATCACGCTGTTTTACCTTCAGAAAATCTTCAAACCAGTAATACATATCCCCGTTTTTATTGTTGTCCACTACAGAAAGTACGTACCCCGTTTCTTTATCATTATTATAAATAAGAGCCGCCTTATCTATTTTGGAAAGACCGATACCCTGATCTTTTTCTATCACGAAACTGTCTTCCTGAGGAGAAATTTTAAGGAAAGATTCTCTTTTTTCCATTTTAAAGATCCCGATTTTGTCAACTTTTTCAGTGCCTTCTCTTTCATCTTCAAAATAAATGATAAATAATTCTCCTCCCTGAACTCTTGGATTTTCGGCTGCTTCAAAAAGATGTTTGGCAATATTTTCCGCTTCCCAGAGAAATTTGGCCTTGTCATCAAAAATTTCAGATACGGAACTGTAGACCGGATTATTCACCAGATAAGAATCGCTGTAAAAATGAAACGTTTCTTCTGATTTGAAAGATCCAAGAAAATAATTCTCCAGCAGCTCTGCCATTCCCTCATCAAGCTGAAGTTCTTCCTGAGAAAGCATTAACGATTCTCCGTTGATTTTATTTCCTACTCTGTGCATTACGATTTTTGAAAACATCTCCTGAATATTTTTGGACTGCAAAGATATTAATAATATCAGAGAATCAGCACCATTTCATTTTGATAAAAAAACCTTGTCAATTTGGGAGTGGCCGGTCTGGTGACCGGATTAGCTATTTATAAATAATAACCTGACTATCAAAACAATACATTTGAATACCCCACACCAACCTGAAATTTGGCATTATGATTGTGAATATCCTTCTGATAGCCTTTCAACTATTATTAAATCTATTGATAATATTTTTTTAACCAACCACAAAATATATGAACTATTTACAAGCCACTCAGGAAATAACCGTTGCAATTCCGGAAATCTGCAATGATCTTAATGAAAAAAAAATAGAGAATTCGTATCATATTATTGGTTTTTTAACCGATAAAGTAAAAAACATGATCCGGCAGAACAACACCAGCTGTTTATTTAAATGCCTTGGAAAAATGAATGAATTGTACAACAAAGGAGATAAGATGGTAAAAAGTGCAATTGAAAATTCTTTTGTGTATTCACTGGACAGCTGTACCGCTTTCTGTGCTAAAGAATACCGTGATCTGATTTTCAGTCGTCTTTCACCTGACCTTCAAAAAGTGTATGCCCGACAGATTTACAGCCACAGTATCTGATTATATTTTATTTTCAGACTGTTTCCACAGAATTTATAAACTTTGGTACGGTTTTCGTTTAAATAAAGTACTTGAAATTAATTATGATGAATGCACCAATGCAAACTATTGATCAAAAAATAGCTGTTGAATATTTAAAGTTTTTTTACCCGCCGTTGCGCACCGAAATCTCCCAACTTTCCGTACAGAATAATTTTGCAGGTATCATTCAGGCCACTATCAATTATTTGAAAAGTCTCCTGTTGGAAGCAAAGATAAATATCATTTCCCATCATATGAAACTGATGCATCTGATCTACCGAAACGGGAATTCTTACATAAAAGATATCATTGAAAATCTCTTTGTAAGATCTTTTGAAAGTTTTAAAAAACATGCTAAAATTCAGCATTGGAAACTTCTTTATCAATATATGCCGGTAAGCTTCCAGGAAATTTATGATGAGCAACGAAAACAAGACAAACTATTTTTCGGTAAATAAAGTATTTACAATAAACTTCGGGCGGAACCTTTGGTTCCGCCCGAAGTTTTAATATAATCCATAATGTAATGATAATATTGTCGATATCAAACTGAAATTCTTTTAACAAATTTATAAAGTTCAAACCATAGTACCGAAACAGCAGCTGTAGCCACTACCAGCAATAGCTCATTGATATTCAGAGATGTTACATTAAAGAACCTTGAAACAGGATCTATATACAGAATAACAAAAAGCAGTACCAATACCAATACCGTAATCCCCGCAAGCAGCGAATTACGGTTTTTAAAACTTTCTATAAAGCTGTAATAAAAAGACCTGTTTACAAGACTGAGCAATATATTGGCAAAAATCAGAGTACTGAAAACGAGCGCCCTGGTTTTGATTTCATCATTTCCAAGATAGACGGAATATTGATAGATGCCTAATATTCCGGCCGTTATTACCAATCCCTGAATAATACTTATGGTAAGTTCTTTCCAGTTGAGGAAAGTATCCGTAAGGTTTCTTGGCGGATTATTCATGGTATTTTTCTCCATAGGTTCATTTTCGTAGACAATAGAGCAGGCAGGTCCCATAACCAGCTCTAAAAATATAACATGTACCGGAGTAAAAATACCGGGAAATACCCAGCCTAAAAACAGAGGCAGCGAAACGGTAAGTATAATGGGAATGTGAATAGAAATAATATACTGAACCGCTTTTTTAATATTGGCATAAATTCTCCGCCCCGCAGCAATCCCAACAACCAATTTTTCCAGATCATCATTCATAAGCACCATTGCTGCTGCCGATTTGGCAATTTCAGTTCCCTTATTTCCCATTGCCACACCAATATGTGCTGCTTTTAAGGCCGGTCCGTCATTTACACCGTCTCCAAGCATGGCTACTACCTGACCCTGCTTTTTTAAGGCCGTGATTATTTTAAGTTTTGCTTCAG
Organism: Chryseobacterium sp. PET-29; assembly: GCF_025736815.1. Taxonomy (NCBI): domain Bacteria; kingdom Pseudomonadati; phylum Bacteroidota; class Flavobacteriia; order Flavobacteriales; family Weeksellaceae; genus Chryseobacterium; species Chryseobacterium sp. PET-29. Next base: position 2,241,993 of record NZ_CP107053.1, read on the forward strand.
GAAACATTCTGGTAAATAAGGTTTTCTCTTCGGCAATTTTCATCAATCCCTCTTCTGAAGCCGATGCAACATCATTACCGTTCACCGCGGCCGTACTGTTTTTAATTCCCGCCTGCAGGGCGATAGCCTGTGTTGTATCGCTATTATCTCCTGTAATTACTTTTATTTTTATCCCCGCATTATAGATCTGTTCCAATACTTTTTTAATTTCTTTTTTAGGAGGATCATAAAATACGGTTAATCCAAGGAAGTCAAAACTGAAATCCTGTTGTTTTTCCGGGAAATCATTTCCTTCAAAGCCTGACATCGACACTCCCAAAACCCGGTATCCCTGTTCTCCGAATTTTTTTACTACTCCACGTATTTTAATTTTTTCTTCTTCTGAAAGTCTGGAAACATTAATGATAGCTTCCGGTGCTCCTTTCGCAGCAACAATTCTTTCTTTCTGTTCATTTTCAAACAGATGGGTCATCATCGGAGGCTTACCTTCCAACGGATATTCATGAAAAAGTTTATAGCTTTTTCTTTCATCATCAGGACGGTTCTGCTCATAGGTTTTGTGAAGCGTAATTTCCATAGGATCAAAAGGAACAGGCTCACTGCTCCACATAGCATAATCAATCAGCCGGTTTAGTTTTTCCGAATTAAATTCTTCCTGTCCGTACACCATATCTGAGCGGTAATCATAAAGATATTTAAGCTGCATAACATTTTCAGTGATTGTTCCTGTTTTATCGGTGCAGATTACCGTTACACTTCCCAAAGTTTCCACAATACTGCTCCGCTTGATGATAATACCGTTTCGCATCAGCTTCCAGGCTCCCAATGCCATAAAAGTTGTAAAAGCCACAGGAATTTCCTCAGGAAGCACGGACATAGCCAGCGTAAGACCGTTCAAAAGACTGCCAAGAAAATTTCCCGTTTTGATGAAACTGAAAGTACAGACTCCCAGAAAAATAATGATTCCGATGATCGCCATTCCTTTTACAAACTTCCGGATCTGGATCTGCAGCGGCGATTCTTCTTCTTTGATATTGATAATAGACTGTCCTATTTTTCCTACTCTCGTTTCTCTGCCAATACGGTCTACCCTATATACTGCAAGACCGGAAACGGTTACTGTTCCGCTGAATATCTCATTATCTTCAGATTCGCTGTCTTTAAATACAGAATAACTTTCTCCGGTAAGAGAAGATTCATTGACTGAGAAATCATTACTGTGTACAATTCTTCCGTCTGCATTAATCAGATTTCCTTCTTCAGTAATACATAAATCCCCCACCACAATTTCAAAAGTTGGAATTTCTATGATTTTTGAATTCCGGATTACTTTGCTTAAAGGTTCATTAAGCTTTTCCAGTTCTTTCAGCGCTTTTTTGCTTCGGTTATCCTGATAAAAAGAGATTGCCGTAACGGCAAGTATGGCAGCAAACATAAATAGCGCTTCCCCGTAATCTCCTATCAGAATATAAATAAATGAAACACAAATCAGTAAAATAAGCATCGGTTCCTTCAGAATGCTGACAAGAACATTCATCCATGTTTCTTTCTGAACTTCTCCCAAAGTGTTGTATCCGTATTTTTTTCTGGAAAGTTCAACTTCGGCTTCTGTAAGTCCTTTTAAGTTTTCAGGTATATTGTAAGTCATAGCATATGAATAGATTACTAAAGTTAAGAGTTCTTCTTTTAAGTACTGACATTATTTCACTTTATGAATAAATCATATTATTTTAGAAAACTATTAAAAAAATTATGAATTATGAGTGAAAATTACCTCGCCACTCCTGAATTTACGGAACCATTATACAGGTTTACCAAATATTTCATAATAATATCTAAGATTAATAAAAAGGACTGCCTAAAATTAGACAGTCCCTTTATTATAATTGATTAAATGTATGAAACTATTTCTTAATGAATTTAAAGGTTTGCATACCATTATCTGTAAATACCTGAATCAGATATACTCCCTGAGGTAAAGCGTGAACATCAATGCTTCTTTCCCCTGATTGTAGTTTCTTTTCAGTTACTCTTCTTCCATCTGCAGCAAAAATTACTGCTTTGGTGATCACTTCCTGTCCGCTGAAATTCAAAATATCTCTTACCGGATTAGGATAAATCTGAAGCTGAGATTTTGTTTTTGTATTATCAGCAACACCAAGAGTAGTATTAATTGCCACTACTGCTAAAGAAGCTATAGACTCACATGATCCTACAGTCTGTGTAGCATAATAAGTAGTATTGTGCACCAAAGCTGTGCTAAGCGGCAGACTGTTTACATGGTTCTGTGCGTCTGAAGATGAAGCATACCACTTGATATTCTGACCAGTTACTACCAAAGCACTCAGAGTACTTCCAGGAGCAAAATTCTGAGGTGAAGTTCCTGTCGGAGCCGCTACCGGAGCTGATTGTGTAATAGTGAATGTTCTGGTTAAAGTACATGCATTAGCATCAGTAACAGTCACAGTGTAAGTTCCAGCTGATAATCCTGTAGCCGTCGCAGCTGTTCCTCCTGATGGAGACCATGAATACGTATAAGGTGCTGTTCCTCCTGAAACGTTAACAGTTGCTACTCCTGTAGATCCGCCATTACATGCGATATTCGTCTGGGAAGTAGTGGCACTAAGTGCTGTAGGCTGAGTAATAGTGAATGTTCTGGTTAAAGTACATGCATTAGCATCAGTAACAGTCACGGTGTAAGTTCCGGCAGATAAGCCTGTAGCCGTTGCAGCTGTTCCTCCTGATGGAGACCATGAATACGTATAAGGTGCTGTTCCTCCTGAAACGTTAACAGTTGCTACTCCTGTAGATCCGCCATTACATGCGATATTCGTCTGGGAAGTAGTGGCACTAAGAGCTGTAGGCTGCGTTACTATTCTACTAACTGTTGCAGTACATCCGTTGGCATCAGTGATGATTACCGTATATGTTCCGGCAGCTAGCCCTGTTCTGTCTTCGGTTGTGATTCCTCCACCCCAGTTGAATGTATAAGGTGCTGTTCCTCCTGCTGGAGTCAAGTTGATCGCGCCGTTAGAAGCGCCGTTACATGCTACATTCGTTACTACCGTTGTTCCGCTTACTGCACTTGCTGGCTGCGTTACTGTGGCATTAACTGTTGCAGTACATCCATTGGCATCAGTGATGATTACCGTATATGTTCCGGCAGCTAGTCCTGTTCTGTCTTCAGTTGTGATTCCTCCACCCCAGTTGAATGTATAAGGTGCTGTTCCTCCTGCCGGAGTCAAGTTGATCGCTCCGTTGGAAGCGCCGTTACATGCTACGTTTGTTACTACCGTTGTTCCGCTTACTGCACTTGCTGGCTGCGTTACTGTGGCATTAACTGTTGCGGTACATCCGTTGGCATCAGTGATGATTACCGTGTATGTTCCGGCAGCTAGTCCTGTTCTGTCTTCGGTTGTGATTCCACCACCCCAGTTGAATGTATAAGGTGCTGTTCCTCCTGCTGGAGTCAAGTTGATCGCGCCGTTGGAAGCGCCGTTACATGCTACGTTTGTTACTACCGTTGTTCCGCTTACTGCACTTGCTGGCTGCGTTACTGTGGCATTAACTGTTGCGGTACATCCGTTGGCATCAGTGATGATTACCGTGTATGTTCCGGCAGCTAGCCCTGTTCTGTCTTCGGTTGTGATTCCTCCACCCCAGTTGAATGTATAAGGTGCTGTTCCTCCTGCCGGAGTCAAGTTGATCGCTCCGTTGGAAGCGCCGTTACATGCTACGTTTGTTACTACCGTTGTTCCGCTTACTGCACTTGCTGGCTGCGTAATAGTGAATGTTCTTGTTAATGTACATCCATTTGCACTAGTAACAGTCACAGTATAGGTTCCAGCTGATAATCCTGTAGCCGTTGCAGCTGTTCCTCCTGATGGAGACCATGAATACGTATAAGGTGCTGTTCCTCCTGAAACGTTAACAGTTGCTACTCCTGTAGATCCGCCATTACATGCGATATTTGTCTGGGAAGTAGTAGCACTAAGAGCCGTTGGCTGTGTAATAGTGAATGTTCTGGTTAAGGTACATGCGTTAGCATCAGTAACAGTTACTGTATAAGTTCCGGCAGATAAGCCCGTAGCCGTTGCAGCTGTTCCCCCTGATGGAGACCATGAATACGTATAAGGTGCTGTTCCTCCTGAAACGTTAACAGTTGCTACTCCTGTAGACCCGCCATTACATGCGATATTCGTCTGGGAAGTAGTAGCACTAAGTGCTGTAGGCTGAGTAATAGTGAATGTTCTGGTTAATGTACATGCATTAGCATCAGTAACAGTCACGGTGTAAGTTCCGGCAGATAAGCCCGTAGCCGTTGCAGCTGTTCCCCCTGATGGAGACCATGAATACGTATAAGGTGCTGTTCCTCCTGAAACGTTAACAGTTGCTACTCCTGTAGACCCGCCATTACATGCGATATTCGTCTGGGAAGTAGTGGCACTAAGAGCTGTAGGCTGAGTAATAGTGAATGTTCTTGTTAATGTACATGCATTAGCATCAGTAACAGTCACGGTGTAAGTTCCGGCAGATAATCCTGTAGCCGTTGCAGCTGTTCCTCCTGATGGAGACCATGAATACGTATAAGGCGCTGTTCCTCCTGAAACGTTAACAGTTGCTACTCCTGTAGATCCGCCATTACATGCGATATTCGTCTGGGAAGTAGTGGCACTAAGAGCTGTAGGCTGAGTAATAGTGAATGTTCTGGTTAATGTACATGCATTAGCATCAGTAACAGTCACGGTGTAAGTTCCGGCAGATAATCCTGTAGCCGTTGCAGCTGTTCCTCCTGATGGAGACCATGAATACGTATAAGGTGCTGTTCCTCCTGAAACGTTAACAGTTGCTACTCCTGTAGACCCCCCATTACATGCGATATTCGTCTGGGAAGTAGTGGCACTAAGAGCTGTAGGCTGGGTCACTGTTCTACTCACTGTTGCGGTACATCCGTTGGCATCAGTAATAGTTACCGTGTATGTTCCGGCAGCTAGTCCTGTTCTGTCTTCCGTTGTGATTCCACCACCCCAGTTGAATGTATAAGGTGCTGTTCCTCCTGCCGGAGTTAAGTTGATCGCTCCGTTGGAAGCTCCGTTACATGCTACGTTTGTTACTACCGTTGTTCCGCTTACTGCACTTGCTGGCTGCGTTACTGTGGCATTAACTGTTGCAGTACATCCGTTGGCATCAGTGATAGTTACCGTGTATGTTCCGGCAGCTAGTCCTGTTCTGTCTTCCGTTGTGATTCCACCACCCCAGTTGAATGTATAAGGTGCTGTTCCTCCTGCCGGAGTCAAGTTGATCGCTCCGTTGGAAGCTCCGTTACATGCTACGTTTGTTACTACCGTTGTTCCGCTTACTGCACTTGCTGGCTGCGTTACTGTGGCATTAACTGTTGCGGTGCATCCGTTGGCATCAGTGATGATTACCGTGTATGTTCCGGCAGCTAGTCCTGTTCTGTCTTCCGTTGTGATTCCACCACCCCAGTTGAATGTATAAGGTGCTGTTCCTCCTGCTGGAGTCAAGTTGATCGCGCCGTTAGAAGCGCCGTTACATGCTACATTCGTTACTACCGTTGTTCCGCTTACTGCACTTGCTGGCTGCGTTACTGTGGCATTAACTGTTGCAGTACATCCATTGGCATCAGTGATGATTACCGTATATGTTCCGGCAGCTAGTCCTGTTCTGTCTTCCGTTGTGATTCCTCCACCCCAGTTGAATGTATAAGGTGCTGTTCCTCCTGCCGGAGTCAAGTTGATCGCTCCGTTGGAAGCGCCGTTACATGCTACATTCGTTACTACCGTTGTTCCGCTTACTGCACTTGCTGGCTGCGTTACTGTGGCATTAACTGTTGCGGTACATCCGTTGGCATCAGTGATGATTACCGTGTATGTTCCGGCAGCTAGCCCTGTTCTGTCTTCGGTTGTGATTCCTCCACCCCAGTTGAATGTATAAGGTGCTGTTCCTCCTGCCGGAGTCAAGTTGATCGCGCCATTAGAAGCGCCGTTACATGCTACATTCGTTACTACCGTTGTTCCGCTTACTGCACTTGCTGGCTGATCAATCGTAAATGTTCTTGTAGATTGGCATCCCAAATTATCCGTTACCGTTACAGTATAAGTTCCGGCAGATAAACCTGTAGCCGTTGCAGCGGTGCCACCGAAAGGTGCCCAAGAATATGTATAAGGTGCAACACCACCTGATGGTACTACCGTAGCAACACCATTGGACCCGCCATTACAGGATACATCAGTTTTGCTTCCTGTGGTACTTATGCTTACAACCGTTAATGTAGCAGCATTAGAAGTAGCAGAGCCTGAACCGATAGCCACGGCACGATACTGATAGCCGTTCATGGCTGAAGTAGCTCCCGTGATGGTCAAAGTATTGGTTGTAACTCCTGAATAAGGAGCGGTGTTAGTCAAAGCAATAAATCCACTACCAGAATTCTGATACCACTGGTAAGAACTAGCCCCTGAAGCAGCAACCGTAAAGGTAGTAGTGCCTCCTGCACATATAGTTCTGTTTGCCGGACTTGCCGTAATTACAGGATTACTGGCCAAGAACGTACACCCTGAATACTGCGATCCTGCAGCAGTACTAAGTGTCCAGTTGGCATTATTCATGACCGCTGTTCTTATATTGGCAACTGTTGATGTTGGAACACCGGTACAGTTAAACTTTCCGGATCTAGCCACTGTGACACCAGATACCGGCCCTGTATAAAATGCATTCGTACCTCCCGTAAGTCCTGGTGGCATTAATGAAGCATTGGGACTTCCAACCGCATCACTATTCCATGCAGCTGTTGTAGATCCTGCTGTATAAAAATAATTGATACCGGCAATACAAGTCACATTAGCACCTGTAACACTACCGTTTCCTCCCTGGAAAGCTATAATCTGATCTCCCACAGATGATAAAACCAATCCATTGGAAGATGTTCCGTCGGTAAGCGCTACAGTACCATTGGGTATAGATGTACTTGTTGCAGGATTATAAACAGAAGCTGACAACGCTGAAATATACACTTCAGTACCGGCCGGCAACGCAGTACCGCTGGTCCATGTAATTGCAGATTCTGTTGATCCGGCTGCTTGCCAGGCATTGCTTCCCTGATATCCCCGATCGGTAAAGCTTATTTGTGTTCCGCTTGAAATAGGGGCAAGCAAAACAAATGAAAATACATCTACCGAAGTAGAACTCGAATCATAAGAGGTAAACGCAATCCCTCCGGGAGAGAGCGTCGTCTGAGCCTGGGCATATCCCAGCAACGACGCTCCCATAATGACGACTGTTTTCGCCAGCGTTCTAATTGTAGAATAAAAATTTTTCATTTTTAATTATATTTAAGTTATAAGTTCAAAAATTGTTCACCATTTCTAAGCCCGAAAGCAGATAATTTATGTCCGCTCATGAAGCCCTCTTCGACGTAGACGATATCTAGTCTCAGATGTGAATTATCATTACATTTAACAATTAACCCATTTTCCTTATCCAAAGAAAGTATGGTTCCGGGAGTTCCCGTATGATGATTTGCAATCTCAACGGACGTAGCTTCCACTAGCCTGATATTCCATCCGTTCCATTGAGTATACGCTCCTTTATTCCAGGGATTACATGCTCTTATTAATGCTTCAATGGTTTCAGCATCCTGCTTCTCCCAGGAAATACAAACATCTGTAGCACCTGGTTTCGGATAATACCGGGCCATTTCTTCGTTTTGTTCCGTTCCTAAAAAATTTCTTTGTAAAAGGTTTAAAAGTTCATTTAAAAGATTGGCGCCTAACCACGACAAGTGAGTGCATAATGCCCCATGTGTCATTTCCGCAGTAACAGGAATATTTTTTTTAAGAATAATGGCTCCTTTATCGATATACCGATCAATAACATGAACAGTAATTCCCGATTGTCCAGAACGGCTTCTTATGGTTTCAAAGACAGGATCTGCCCCTCGCATTTCCGGCAAAAGCCCGTAATGAAAGTTGTAAAATTTACCAGAATAAAGCGCAAGAATTTCAGAAGAAATTTTCCAGGGAAAAGTCATGGTAAAAACGGTATTGGCGCCGGAAACCTCCATCATATTTTTTATCTGACCGGTGCAGCTTTCGGATGTCATAATAAAAAGAGGTATTCCTGACTGCTTTGAAAGCATGGAGCAAAATTCGATAACTTCCGGATTCTTATCAGGCACTCCTAACGCACAAAGCCGGCCTGCAGCATGTAAAGCCTGCAAAGCCGGAAATGCCATCCGGTTATTACATAAAACTGCTATTTTAAATGGACCTGTCATGATTCTAAGCACGCATATGCATTAAGCCACGTATTGGCCTCTACAGTTCTTATATATTCAATATTCCTTTCTAACGCTTCGCGTTCCATTTCTGTAACCGAGGCTGCATAACAGTCTTTTAAAAGACAGTTTCCTGTTTTGTCATCTTTTGAAACGGTCGCATAATAAACTTCAGTCTCCGAAAATCCGTTTTCAGGATTCATATATACTTTTCCACGTGGTGAATGAATGGTCATTTCATTAAACTCTGTATTTTCCAGTCCTATCAACTGTGCAGCTTCCCATCCCAATAAAGAGAAAAGGTTGGCTTTACCATATTTAATTCCATCCATTATATTTACAAAAGTTTCATTTTCAGGAATCTTCAAATTTCTTGACCAGGCTATTGCTGTACTCCAATCATATCCGGGATATGGTATTTTTCCCAACCAGGTTTCATCCGCAGTAAATCCCGTACCATATACTTTATAATGGCCGGACATTTCGCTGCTTCCCGCAAAAAAGTCTTCAGCCATATCACCACAAAAAGTTGCAAGTACCGCAGTGTTCTGTTCTTTTTCAAGAAATTCCGTAAGTGGTTTCAATGTAAAATCAGAACGCTTTAAAGAAGTAATGTGGTTAAAAACTATAGATCCTCCTTTTTCTTCAGCAGCAGCTGCATATACATAAGAAGGACGGTATCCTGCATCATAAAAAGAGCAGCTGAATGCAAAATTCCTGAATCCGTCTTCAATGGCTTTATGTGTTATTACACGTGTACAAAGGCCACCCTGAAGAGAGATAAACCATGCATTTGAAAGCTTTTTGCTGAATTTAGGAAAATGATAACCACTATCAAGAACGATGAGGGTTTTTCCCGAAGATTCAAAAAGAGGATGTATAAATTCTGCTGAAAAAGGATTCATATATCCTATTATGACATCTGTACCGGCGAGCAAAAACTGTTCGCAATGATCATAAATTTCCTCGTTTTTTGCAGCAACCCCAATTCCTGCTGAAATGATTTCATGGTATCCTTCCAGTCCCATATTCTTAAGGGATTGTTTGAAACCGTCCATAATATCAAATGAAATAGACGGATAAATAACAGAGCGCGGTAAAAGTAAAGCTATTTTCATATTCTTAATAAAGTCAGTCTGCGGCAAACTGTTTTGCCGCAGACTGAATTAATAAATGCTAATTAAGATCTTGACGGAAAAATCCCGTACATACAGATGATGTAATTCATTCCCAGATAAGGCTGACGAATACTCATCGGCTGCCCTGCTCCTGAAACGCTTAACGCGAATGCATTAGGTATTGCTTTCATGGTGCTGTCTGGCTGCTCGCTAGAATACAAACCCTGTAATGATGCAAGTGTACTGCCTGCAGGAGAACCTGTATTTCCTTCATCTGAAAATGTTTTTATTGAAACTGTTTCAGACCCTGCAGTGTGCGTATGCGTTGGCATGTGCTGTATATCGCAGGTTACCGTTTCAGTACCTGCTGTCATTCCTAATTGAAATACTTTGGTTCCTGCTCCGGTACCGGTTCCCACAGCTGTTCTTCCTGCAAAATTCGGCAGCATGAAGGTTGTTGTCCCGTTACCTCCGTACATTGTACCCAAAAGCGCAAAAAGTGCCTGGTTAGTACTAATCGATATTGTCTGCCCCTGACAAAACGCCCAATACTTGGGAGCAAAATTTCCGGCAAACATTCTTATTTCTGACATGGTTCCTTCCATAATAATCGTTTTTCTATTAATAGTTAAATGAATTAATCCTGTCTTGGTGGATAATACCCTTCAAGACAAATAATGTAGTTGGTTGCCAATACAGGCTGTATAATACTAAATGGAACATTGCTTCCAACAGCAGATATAGAACCTGTTGTGGTAGCCGGTGCGATAAAAGTATCTGGTGCCTGAGTGGAATATGCTGCAGCTGAACCTGCGAGTACGTTACCTGCCGGAGATCCCGTATTACCTTCATCTGAAAAACATGGAAATGCAATTGTTGCTGCTGCGGTATGGCTGTGCGCAGGCATTTGCGCGGTAGTCATGGTAACCGTTTCAGTTCCGCCTACCTCTCCTAAATCTATAGGAGTAAGACCAGCTCCCTGGCCTGTTCCTACAGCAACTCTTCCTCGAAGATCCGGAACGCCGAACGTATTGCGGCCATCGCCACCGAAAGTAGTTCCTAATATTGTGTATACTGCCTCAAATTGTGAGATACTATAAAGTGTTCCGTCGCAGAAAGCCCAGCCAAGCGGAGCAAAATTTCCACCAAATAAACGCACTTCTCCTATATAACCTTCCATAATGATATCTTTAATTGTTATTAATTTTATTTTAAATTTCAGTAATTATCCTCTTGGAGGAAAAGTCCCGTAAAGGCAAATAATATAATTCATTCCAAGTGAAGGCTGAACAATAGTGAGCGCGTTATTCCCCCCCGAAACACCTACCTGCAATGCCATCGGAATTGGTTTTGTCGTAGAGTCGGTACCCTGATTGCTGTACATCGATGCCTTTGATGCGAGGATATTGTTCGCCGGAGTTCCCGAATCCCCTTCATCCGAATAAGCAGGAATTACAACATTCCCTGACAAATTATGGGTATGAGCAGGCAAATTTGACATGGTGAGAGTTACAGAGTTTGTACCTGTCGCTTCTCCCAAACTGTAATATGATAAACCGGGACCCTGCCCTGCACCTACAGCCGACCTTCCCGCAAGGTTCGGGAGACCGAAGGTAGTTATCCCATCTCCTCCATAGGTATTTCCTAGAAGTGAAAACAAGGCCGTATTTGACCTGATAGCCAATAAAGCGCCATTACAATACTGCCATGATTTGGGAGCAAAGTTTGCGGCAAAAAGTCGGATTTCTCCAATTGTTCCGTCCATAATTATTGTTTTTAAAATGAAAATTTATTAAAGTATAACCTACTCAGGAGAATGATAAATAGAATCCCAACCTGAATAAATTGTTAAGCTGTCAGCAGATGTCGGAGTGAAAGAAGCATCCATACAGTAAAATTCAAACAATGTTTGAAAGCCCGTATTTTACGATCTTATTAGTCCCGAAAATGTGATATTAATTTGGAAAAGAATAGTTTACTATGATTTTCATGATTATTTATTTTAGTTTTTTAGTTTTATGAGTGATAAACTGCTTTACAGTAATCACATCTTATTACAAATTTAAATTTATTATTGACATAATTGCTATTTATTAAAAAAAATTAGTTAATAATTTATTATTTCTAATTTATATTCATTTTTAAAGCAATATGACTCAGCAATTATTTTCCCGATAAAATTAAACATTACCGTATTAGCTGAATTAAGTATTTATACTGAATTTGCATTAAAATTTGCAACATACCACGATTACAAATCCTGCAGATTTTGTTTATTGGTGAATGTTTTTAAGCCAATTCCGATTTATAATTTTATAAGTGTCTGAGTTATAAAACATAATGATCTTTAACGTCATAAAGTCAATTTCCAGCATAAAAAAACCGCTTTAAACTTGCGTTTAAAGCGGCCTTTATTTTTATGAAGTTATGCTTATTTTACTTCTTCAAAGTCTGCATCCTGTACATCATCTGCTCCTGCATTGTTACCACCAGGGTTTTGAGCTCCTGCATCGGCACCAGGCTGCTGTCCTGCTGCATACAATTCTTCTGAAGCTGCCATCCATGCTGCATCAAGTGCTTCTGTTTTAGCTTTTACATCATCTGCATTTTTAGCTTCAAAAGCGGTTTTCAATTCTGCATGAGCAGTTTCGATTGCTGCTTTTTTGTCTGCAGATAACTTATCACCAAACTCTTTCAGTTGCTTTTCAGTCTGGAAGATCAATCCGTCTGCTTTATTGAAGATTTCAACTTCTTCTTTTTTCTTAGCATCAGCAGAAGCATTTTCCTGAGCTTCTTTTTTCATTCTTTCGATTTCCTCATCAGAAAGACCTGAAGAAGCCTGGATTTTGATAGACTGCTCTTTACCTGTTCCTTTATCTTTCGCAGAAACACTTAGGATACCATTCGCATCAATATCGAAAGTTACTTCAATTTGAGGAACTCCTCTTGGTGCCGGTGGAATATCTGTAAGATCGAATCTACCGATTTCCTTGTTATCATTGAACATTGGTCTTTCACCCTGTCCTACTCTGATGCTTACAGCAGGCTGATTATCAGAAGCTGTTGAGAATACTTCAGATTTTTTAGTTGGGATCGTTGTGTTTGCTTCAATTAATTTAGTGAAAACAGAACCCATTGTTTCGATACCTAAAGAAAGCGGCGTAACGTCTAATAAAAGAACGTCTTTTACATCTCCTGTTAAAACCCCTCCCTGGATAGCAGCACCAATTGCCACAACCTCATCCGGGTTAACTCCTTTAGACGGTTTTTTACCGAAGAATTTTTCCACTTCTTCCTGAATGATCGGGATTCTCGTAGAACCACCTACCAGGATTACTTCATCGATATCTGAAGTTGATAAACCTGCATCTTTCAATGCTTTAGCAACCGGCTCCATAGATCTTCTAACAAGATCTGCAGATAACTGCTCAAATTTCGCTTTCGTTAAAGTCTTCACTAAGTGTTTAGGACCTGTAGCGGTAGCGGTAATATATGGAAGGTTGATTTCTGTTTGTGGAGAAGAAGATAATTCGATTTTTGCTTTTTCAGCAGCTTCTTTTAATCTCTGTAATGCGATAGCATCAGATTTTAAATCAACGCCTTCTTCAGCTTTGAATTCATCTGCCATCCAGTTGATGATCACATCATCAAAGTCGTCACCTCCTAAGTGCGTATCACCATTTGTAGACAATACTTCAAATACACCGTCTCCTAAATCAAGGATAGAAATATCGAAAGTACCACCACCAAGGTCATATACTGCGATTTTCTGATCTTTATGGTTTTTATCAAGACCATACGCTAACGCTGCAGCAGTAGGCTCGTTGATAATTCTTTCTACTTTAAGACCTGCAATTTCACCGGCTTCTTTGGTAGCCTGTCTTTGTGCATCATTGAAGTATGCAGGAACAGTAATTACCGCTCTTGTCACTTCCTGACCAAGATAATCTTCTGCAGTTTTCTTCATTTTCTGAAGGGTCATTGCAGAAATTTCCTGCGGAGTATATTCTCTGTCGTCGATTTTTACTTTTACGGTATCGTTTGGCCCGCTTACTACTTTATAAGGTACTCTTGAGATTTCAGAGGCATCATCTTTAAAATGTGTTCCGATAAATCTTTTGATAGAGTACACCGTTTTTGTAGGGTTAGTAACTGCTTGTCTTTTCGCAGGATCCCCCACTTTTCTTTCACCATCTTCTGTAAATGCTACAATAGAAGGAGTTGTTCTTTTACCTTCTGCGTTAGGGATAACAACAGGGTCTTTGCCCTCCATTACAGCAACACAAGAGTTGGTTGTACCTAAGTCAATTCCGATTATTTTACTCATAATATTTTTATTTTTTCTATTTTTAATTTTAATTTACATTCTGTATTTCTCAATATTTGTACCATTCAAATTTTTATGACAAATTGACACACCCCATTTGAAATCAGCAATAACAATGAGATTTTAAAGCTAACCGATCATATGATAACGATACTGTAAAGGTGGATTTTAACCAGTATTGCTGTTCAAAATGTCACTTTTTAATTTATATTATTAATTTCATAAGCATATTTCTATTCCATAGGTTTTTTTAATAACTTTAATCACTATAAAAAATTAATTGCATCGGGCTTTATTAAATTTAATTAAAGCTTAACGTTGAAATACTTCAATAAAAAAAGGTGAATTATTATTTTTGATAAATTATAAACTAGCGAATGTCATTACATTTTAATCCGAGAGATATTACCTGGCTTGCCTTCAATGAGAGGGTGCTACAGGAAGCAATGGACGAGAAAGTTCCTTTGCATTTGAGAATCCGTTTTTTAGGAATTTTTTCAAATAATTTAGATGAATTTTTCAGAGTTCGCGTTGCCGGGTTAAAACGTGCCATGGATTTCAAAGAAAAAGTAATTGCCGAATCTTTTTATCAGCCTCCTTCAAAAATTCTTCAGAAAATCAATGATATTGTTATGAGGCAGCAACAGAATTTTGATAAAACGTGGAAGAAAATCCAGGGCGAAATGGCGGATCATCATGTATTCATCAAAGCTCCCAAAAACTTAACCCCAAAACAGAAAGAGTTTGTAAGAAACTATTTTGATGAAGTGGTAGAATCAAACGTGATCCCGATTCTGCTCCATGAAAATACCCCAATGCCTTATATGAGAGACAAAAGTCTCTATCTAGGTGTTGCCATGAGAAAAAAGGATTGGCAGTATTCCAGCAATTATGCCATTATAGAGATTCCATCGCGTTTTGTAGGAAGATTTGTCCTGCTTCCGACTGAAGATCCGCAGGAAAAAGATGTCATGCTTCTGGAAGACGTGATTACGTTCAACCTACCGCATATTTTTTCGTATTTCGGATATGATGAATTTTCGGCGAATGCTTTTAAAGTAACCAAAGATGCGGAACTGGATCTTGATAATGATATCAGAACCAATTTTGCCGAAAAAATCGAAAAAGGATTAAAAAACAGGAGAAAGGGAAAACCTACCCGTTTTGTTTTTGATAAAGATATGGATAAAGCACTTCTCGAGATGCTGATCCGAAAATTGAATTTATCCAAAAAGGACAGTATTATTCCTGGTGGAAAGATTCATAATTTCAAACATTTTATGGATTTCCCGGATGTTTTCGAGAAATATGAAAGGCCTGTAGAAAGAACTTCTTTTACCCATCCTGACTTTGAAAACGGTAACCGTGTAACAGACGTTATTTTAAAACAGGATGTTCTTTTAACATTTCCTTATCATAAATACAATCCCGTTATTGACCTCCTTCGGGAGGCGGCGATGGACCCTGATGTAAAATCCATTCAGATTACGGCATATCGTCTGGCGAGTAATTCAAAAATAATCAACGCATTAATTTATGCCGCAAGAAACGGCAAAGAGGTTACCGTTATGCTTGAGCTGCAGGCAAGGTTTGATGAAGAGTCTAACCTCGAATGGAAAGAAATGCTGGAACCGGAAGGAATTACAGTATTGATAGGTATTCCGAACAAGAAAGTACATGCCAAATTGTGTATCATCAAAAAAAGATCCCACAACAAAACCATTCAGTACGGGTTTATAAGTACCGGAAATTTTAATGAAAAAACAGCAAGAATTTACGGCGATCATTTGCTGATGACAGCCGACCGCGGAATCATGGCAGATATCAATAAAGTGTTCAATATCCTTAAAAAACCAAAGGTTGACTTTCTGCCTGTTCTTAAAACCTGCAAAAATCTTTTGGTATGTCCGCAATTCATGAGGGAAAAGATCGTTCATCATATCGATAAAGAAATTGAAGAAGCAAAAGCAGGAAGACATGCGGAGATGATCATTAAAGCCAATTCGGTGAGTGACAGATCGCTGATTGAAAAATTGTATGAGGCTGCTAACGCCGGAGTTCATATCAGAATGATCGTAAGAGGTATTTACTGTGCGGTAAACCAGAAGGATTTTAAAGAAAAAATTAAGGCGATCAGTATTGTAGATGAATATCTGGAACATGCCAGAGTCATGTATTTTTATAATAAAGGTGCTGAAGATATGTATATTTCATCAGCAGACTGGATGACCAGAAATTTGGATTACAGAATTGAAGCCGCTGCCAAAGTCACCGATAAAAACCTTAAGAAAGAACTGAAAGATATTCTTGACATACAGTTGAAAGATAATGTAAAAGCTCGTATTTTAGACAAAAAATTGAGTAACGAGTACATTCATAATGATAAAGAAGAATGCCGTTCCCAGATTGAAACCTATCGATACTTACATGCTAAAACAAACAAAAAATGAAGATTGCAGCCATAGACATCGGAAGTAATGCGGCCAGACTGCTGATTAATGAAGTAAAGATTAATAATAAACAGCCTGAATTCATCAAGCTCAATCTCTTGAGAATTCCTCTGAGACTGGGAATGGATGTGTTCACCCTTGGAAAAATCGGTGAGGAGCGTGAGAAAATGGTGATTGATTCTATGAAGATCTTCAGTGACCTGATGAAAATTTATAAGGTAGAACATTACAGAGCCTGCGCGACAAGTGCCATGCGTGATGCTGCCAATGGCCGGGACATCATTGATGAAGTAAAAAAAACCTCCGGAATTGATATTGAAATTATTTCGGGAGACGAAGAAGCTTCCCTGGTTTTTGAAAATCACATTGCAGAAGGCCTTGATAAAGATTTTGCCTACCTTTACATTGATGTTGGCGGTGGCTCTACTGAACTTACCTTCTATGAAAACGGCAAAATGCTGTATGAGAAATCTTTCAACATCGGGACGATCCGCTTACTGAATAATTTGGTAACCCCCGATAACTGGAAGGACATGAAGGAAGAGATCAGGAAAAATATCAACAGCAAAAAGCCTGTTGTTGCGATCGGTTCAGGCGGGAACATCAATAAAGTTTTTTCGATGAGCAAAACGAAAGACGGCAAACCGATGTCCTCATCACATCTTAAGAAAGTCTACAAAGAGTTCAATGACCTTACCGTGGATGAAAGAATGACAAAATACAATCTCCGCGAAGACAGAGCAGATGTGCTGGTTCATGCCTTAAAAATTTTCAATAACGTGATGACATGGTCTGAAATCAATAGGATTTTTGTCCCTAAGATCTCTGTAGCAGACGGTTTGATCCATAATATTTACAGTACTTTACAGGACAAAAAATAATTATCTCAATAGAATTAAAACCGGTCAGTGATCGGTTTTTTTGTTGATTCAATTTGTTTCTTTTTTAAATAGTGAAGAAGTGACAACCACCCTAGCCTTGATTGAGCGGTATGTTTGAGCTCTTTTCCATTTCCATTTTGCGGCGGCGAAGCCGCCGCAAAATGGAAATGGAAAAAGCGAGTAGCGAAAGCAAGAAAAAGCTTCCAATAAAAAAATATATTGCTTTTCGATGCAATCTAATTGCTCCTTAAAAAAATAACAAATACAATTCGACGGAGTCAAAAAGCTTCCAATAAAAAAATATATTGCTTTTCGATGCAATCAAATTACTCCTTAAAAAAAATAACAAATACAATTCGACGGAATTAAAAAAACTCAATATATATAATTTTTCATCTTCCATAAAGTAAAATTGGGGTTCGGAACGTCAGCAATAATACAATATTAAATAATGAACTCAATTAAAGTAATTCTCACAGGAGCCACCGGAATGGTGGGCGAAGGTGTTCTGATGGAATGCCTTGAAAACCCCAATATTTCGGAAGTTCTGAGTGTAAGCCGTAAGACCAGCGGAAAAAAGCATGCTAAACTGAAAGAATATATCATTCCCGATTTTCTCGCCATGAATCTTCATGATGAAAACCTAAAAGGTTATGACGCTGTTTTCTTTTGCGCAGGAATAAGCAGTATGGGAATGAGCGAAGAGGAATATACCAGAATAACCTTTGATACAACGATCCATTTTGCCAAGGCTGCACTCAGCCAGAATCCGGATATGGTATTTAACTACGTTTCAGGTGCATATACCGATAGTACAGAGAGCGGAAAGATCATGTGGGCAAGAGTAAAGGGGAAAACGGAAAATACGTTGAGGAAGCTTGGATTCAGTGCTGCATACAATTTCCGGCCCGGATTTATGAAACCTGTTGAGGGGCAGAAGAATGTAAAATGGTTTTTTAAACCTTTTATTTTATTTTTTCCGGTGATATTTCCTTCAAAATCATTAACTTTACATGAAGTGGGTAGAGCAATGATCAACGCAGTACAAAAAGGATACCCCACCTCAACATTAGAAATCAAGGACATTAAAAATCTGGCGATATGAAAGGAATGATAAAAAGAATTTTTCTGGTTGCTTTTATTTTATTGGTTCTGACTGCTATTTCGGGTTTTTTCTATATGCAGAAACATCCTCTTGACGGGAGAAAAGCAACGGGAAAAAATCTGAATTTTTCGGGCCATGTGTCCAAGTAGGAAAAACTAATATTTCGTGAAGTTCAAAGATCGTTTTAGAGAATTCTGATGACGGTTCATCGCCTGCGATGTAATATTTTTCCATTCATCTTAAACCTATTTATTAATCATTTATTAAAATTACCTTAAAATATTTAAAAAGTAGAAACCCCATTTTTGCATAAATTTAATATCAGCAAAAATGATTAATAACTATTTTTTGAAAGGTTCTGTTATAGCTGCATTTTTCCTTCAGGGAGCGGTTTTTGGACAGACATCCCTTATCCACTACTGGAATTTTAAC
The DNA here is from genome assembly GCF_025736815.1 of Chryseobacterium sp. PET-29. NCBI lineage: Bacteria > Pseudomonadati > Bacteroidota > Flavobacteriia > Flavobacteriales > Weeksellaceae > Chryseobacterium > Chryseobacterium sp. PET-29. The sequence goes on from NZ_CP107053.1 coordinate 2,260,599, forward strand.
AATAATACTTCTGTTGCTGCCATTACCACTCCTACAGTAAGCTTAACAGGAGGATCACTGAACGCAGTGATTAATGGGACGACAGAGATCGATTTTGCAGGCGGAACAGGACAGAATTTCAATGTTGAAAATCTGAATGCCAGAAACGGAGATGCCGCAGGAACCCATTTACGATATAACTTCCCTATTAACGGAAACCTGCAGTTCAATCTACCTACGACAGGGTATCAAAATGTAGTTGTAAAATTTACAACAAGAAGATCCGGTTCCGGAGCGGGAACACAGACATGGTCTTATTCTACGGACGGAACGATATTTCAGACATACCAGACCATTTCCCCGCAGGATGCCAACCCGCAGCTGATTACATTTGATTTTTCCGGAGTGAGCGGCGTTTCCAACAACCCAAATTTTAAGCTTAAAGTTGAATTCTCTCCAACTGGCGGCGGAAGTGTGGGAAATAACCGGTTTGATAATTTTACCGTAGATGCAACTGCTGTAAACGGAGCCGACACAACGCCACCAACAGTAACGTATCTTCCGGCAAATAATACAAATAATGCTTCTTCTACCGCAAATCCTACTATCACATTCAACGAAAATGTAAGGCTGCTGGATAATTCTGCAATTACCAATGCTAATGCACAAAATCTGGTTGATTTCCGGTTAACAGATGCTTTGGGAGCACAGGTTCCTTTCACTACAACATTTGCGAATAATACAATCACCATAATTCCTGTTTCTGGTTTAGCGACCAATCAGACTTATTTTCTGGCTTTAAAGCCGAATACCGTTGAGGATACGAGTGACAATGCCGTAAGTACGGTGACTTCTTCCACTTTTACTACTGCGGGAACTTCCGTTTCATTAGATAAAAATTTTATTAAAGTCAATGAAAATGCAGGAACATTAGCATTTAAGCTAAATATTGCAAATCCATCAAATGGTACCGTGAATCTTGTGGTAAAACCTGCTCCGTTCAGTACTGCGGACAGTAATGATTTTACATTGGCCAATCAGACCATTACGATTAATCCTTCTACAACAAGCTATACCGTGAATATTCCGATCATTGATGATATAGCTGAAGAACAGCAGGCAGAATATTTTGTAGTGAGTCTTGAAAGTCCTGTTGGGGCAACCATTTCCGGAGACAATAATGCAACAATTTATATTATTGATAACGACAAGCAGGCACCTGTTCCGTCAAATCAGATTGCCCTAAACTATATCGGAAGTTTTGATCCTTCCGGAAACAACAACAGTTCTACGGAAATTGTTGTTCATGATCCCGCAACTCAGAGATTATTTACCATCAGCTCCATTACGGATGTTTTTGATATTATTAACTTTAGCAATCCTACAACCCCAACAGTAATCAATACTATCAACATGGCTCCGTACGGAGGTATTACCAGTATTGCCGTAAAAAACGGAATCATCGCTGCCGCTTCTCCGAATACCAATCCGCAACAGAATGGCTCCGTAGTTTTCTTTGATATCAACGGGAATTTCCTGAAACAGGTAACCGTAGGTGCTTTGCCGGATATGATTACTTTCTCACCGGACGGTACAAAAGTAATGACCGCTAACGAAGGAGAACCGAATGATGCTTACACCGTTGATCCTGAAGGTACAATCAGCATCATTGATATTTCAGGCGGAATTGCAAACCTTACCCAATCTAATGTAACAACCCTAAATTTTAATGCATTTGATGCTCAGGTTGCTGCTTTAACAGCAACAGGCCTAAGAAAAGTGAGAACGAACAACACCCTTTCCCAGGATCTGGAACCGGAATATATTACGATCAGTTCAGACAGTCAGAAAGCATGGGTTACGCTTCAGGAAAACAATGCGGTAGCAGAGGTGAATTTAGCGACAAAAACAATTACCGGAATCTGGGGACTGGGTAAAAAAGACATGAGCATTCCCGGAAACGGCTTCGATGCATCGGATAACAATAATGAAATTTTAATCGCCAACTGGCCTGTAAAAGCGTACTACACTCCGGATGCGGTTCAGAATTATAAAGTGGGGAATACTCATTATATTGTTACGGCCAACGAAGGAGATGAAAAAGATCTTTCAGGCTTCAGCGAAAGAACAACGGTGGGAGCAAATAATTATAGTCCTGATCCAGCTTTGTTTCCTCAGGCAGCGATTTTGAAAGCTTCTTATAATTTGGGCAGATTCAGAGTTTCTAATGCTACAGGAAATACAGATGGCGACGCAGATTTTGAAGAGATTGCAGCGTTAGGCGCACGTTCTTTTTCTATATTTAATGCAGATACAAGACAGATTGTTTACGACAGTGGAGATCAGTTTGAGCGGTATATTGCAGCTAATCATCCTTTGATCTTCAATGCTGATAATGAATCAAATACTGTAAAGAACAGAAGCCGCGCGAAAGGCCCGGAGCCGGAAGGTGTGGCTCTAGGAACGATCAATGGGCAGACTTATGCTTTTATTACTTTGGAAAGAACCGGCGGTGTGATGGTTTACAATATTACAGACCCTAATAATCCAACATTTACCGATTACAAACATTCGCGTATGACTTCTGCTTATGGTGGCGATAACGGACCTGAAGGAATTATCTACGTAGCTCCTGAAAATACAACAACAGGTAAAGGCTATGTAATCATCGCCAACGAAATAAGCGGAACTTTATCCATGTATGAAGTTGCGGGCGCCCCTACTCTGGCAACAGGTGAGATAAAAACAGAAAAGACTACCTTTAATGTATTCCCAAATCCTGTTACCAAAGGAAATACTCTTTATTTCAACAGAATGCAGGATTATGAGCTGTACGACATGTCCGGAAAATTAATCAGAAAAGATAAAAAGGCTTTAACTATTGATACTTCTGAACTTTCTACAGGAGTTTATCTTTTGAAAACTTCAGAAGGACAAACAAAAAGAGTTGTTGTAAAATAGAATACATTATTTAGTTGATTTGAATAAGCCCTTTACCGGGCTTTTTTATCCTTAAAATAAATATTCTTTAAAAAAATCAATCCCGGCGAATTTCTCTGCCGGGATTTATAATTAATGCATATCGTCATAAATTCTTACAAGATCAACTACATTTTTCACCTGCAGCTTTTCAAAGATTTTTTTCTTATAAGTACTTATGGTAGACATCTTAAGGTTCAGTATGTTTGAAATTTCTATATTCCCGTTTCCCTGTGCGAGAAGTTTAAAAATCTGAAATTCTCTTTTAGAAAGTCTTTCTACAGAATGGCTGCCCGCAGTATGAGTAACCAGCTTCTTCATCATATCCACGGTATAATAATAGCCTTCCTCAAACATGGAATTTACCGCGGTAATGATTTCAGATTCTGAGGCTCCTTTGTTGAGATATCCGGCAGCTCCCTCTTCTATGTATTGTATCCCTACATTGTCATCATAAGTTGAAAAAAATAAAATCTTAAGGTGTTTTTGCTTTTTCTTAAGATCTTTTACCATTGCCCTAAAAATACTTCCCGGTATATCAATATCAATAATTAAAAGATCATATACCTTTTCAGAAACCATATCCTTTGTATCGGAGTATGTTTCAGCAAAATCTATATTACAATGATATTGGAGTTTTGACTTTAGCACCAGAGCTGTACCTGTTCTTACTACATAGTGACCGTCAGCAATGAGTATATTTTTCATAGAGTTAGTTTTTTAAATAAAAGTCCCAGTCAAACGGGAAACAGCTTCTCTTTATTGTTATGTTTTCAATACAAGTTACAGACCAAATACCATATACATTTCTATCCATACCTTTCTATCAGGAGTTTTATTAAAGTTATTACAACGGTTTTATGATTCCGGAAATTCAGGAACCTAATAATTGAAAATAATTTTTATAAAATCTTTAAAAATTATTAAACATATAAATTAAATGAATAAAAAAGTATGTTACAAGCATTCATCCTTATCTTAGCGCTGTAAATATTTTCTACAAAAATAATACATAAAATATTCATGGGCATGTAGAAATATTACTATAAATATTTCATAAATTTTCTAAATAATTTCTTATAAATCAAGTGAAAACGATTACACATAAAAATCAAAATAGTGTGATAAATTTAAAACCAACCGAATCTTTGTTCAAATCCCTTCCTTGTAAAGATAAATCCTGCGTAAAGATTGGCAATTTTAAAAGTTATAAGTATATGAAAAATCTAAAATAAAAAAACAGACCTCTAAATATTAAAGGTCTGCTGAAAAATATATTTAATTTTTTCTTTTATTCTACGCTTACAACTTTTTCTATCTCCGGAGCATGCTGCTTAATCGTGTTCTCAACACCCAGTTTCAGGGTAGAAAAATTTAACGAACATCCGGAACAGTTTCCTAAAAGTTTTACATAAACCAGATTATCCTTCACATCGATAAGCTCGATATCCCCTCCGTCTTTATTGAGAAACGGACGGATACTTTCCAAAGCTTCCAATACCCTTGTTACTGTATCTTCGTGTGTTATATTTGTTTCCATATTTTTTTCAGTTCAATTTGGTTTCAATTACTATTGAAATTATTTTGCTTTTGGGGAGCATCCTGCCATCGTAGTGATCTTAACCGCTTCCGTAGGAGGCAGATTTTTGTTTCTTTCTACAAGGCTTTCCACCATTCTTCGGGCAGTTTCCGTATACACCTCTGCAATTACAGAATTTTCCTGCAATGCTGCCGGTCTTCCTACATCTCCAGCTTCCCTGATGCTCTGAATCAAAGGAATTTCCCCCAGTACAGGAATACCAAGATCTTCTGCAAGATACTGAGCGCCTTGTTTTCCAAAAATATAATATTTATTTTCAGGCAATTCTTCCGGTGTAAAGTACGCCATATTTTCGATTAATCCAAGAACTGGAATATTAATACTTTCCATTTGGAACATTGCAATACCTTTTCTTACGTCTGCCAAAGCTACATGCTGCGGTGTGCTCACAATCACGGCACCCGTTACAGGCACTTCCTGGATAATAGACAGGTGAATGTCTCCGGTTCCCGGAGGAAGGTCAATTAATAAAAAATCAAGTTCTCCCCACGCTGCATCTCTGATCATCTGGTTTAATGCCTTTGAAGCCATCGGACCTCTCCAAACTACCGCCTGATTTGCTCCTGAAAAGTATCCTATAGAAAGCATTTTTACACCATAGTTCTCGATCGGTTTCATTAGATTTTTGCCTTCAATTTCTACAGAAATCGGTTTTTGCCCTTCCGTATCAAACATCGTAGGAACAGATGGACCGTAAATATCAGCATCCAGCAATCCTACTTTGAAACCCATTTTTGCCAGTGTTACCGCTATGTTCGCAGAAACGGTAGACTTTCCTACCCCTCCTTTTCCTGAAGCAATAGCAATGATGTTCTGGATTCCGGGAATCTGTTTTCCTTTAATCTGGCTTTGCTGAATTTCACTCGGTTCCGGAGAAACGATTTTCAGTTTCAGGTTTACTTCTTCTCCGAATTCGCTTGCAAAAGCCTGTTTCATGGCTGCTTCAAGCTTTTTCTTTTCATGCATGGCAGGTGAATGAGCCGTCATATCAATATAAACCTCATTACCCATGATCTGAAGATTGTTTACCAAATCATCTACTTCTATATCTTTAAGGAAATTCTGAACCTTGTCTTTCGTCAACATAAACTAATAAATTGTCCACAAATTTACGAAAAATTAACCTATTTAGAATAAGTAAAGACACAGATAGATATTTTCTTTTGCGAAAGCTAATTTTATAGTATTTTAGGGGAATTTTAATTTATAGATCATGAAAAGAATATTCATCGTTCTTTTAGGAATTTTATTCCATAATACATTTTCACAAAATTATTCGCAATATGTGAATCCGTTTATCGGAACAGGCGGCCACGGACATACTTTTCCGGGAGCAATTGTTCCCTTCGGAATGGTGCAGCTATCTCCGGATACAAGAATCGACGGAAGCTGGGACGGCTGCAGCGGCTATCATTACTCAGATTCCGTGATTTATGGATTTTCTCATACGCATCTTAACGGAACGGGAGTTTCGGATTACGGAGATATTATGCTGATGCCAACGATGGGAAACCCGGGACTTACTCCAAAAGAATATTCTTCGAAATTTTCACATAAAAACGAAAAAGCTTCAGCAGGATTTTATGCGGTTAAATTAGATAAGCACAATATTGATGTACGTTTAACCACTACAAAAAGAGTAGGTTACCATGAATACACATTCAATAATGCCGGAAATGCCAATATTATTTTAGACTTAAATCACAGGGATAAATTATTGCAAGGTGAGGTAAGAATTATCAATGACAAAACGATCGAAGTTTTCCGCAGAAGTGAAGCCTGGGCAACCAACCAGTACATCTATGCCAGAATTGAGTTTTCAAAACCGATGCTCGAATCAAAATTAATACAATCTCATAATGCTACACCAAGAGGCATGATGCAGGAAAATAACTTTTATTACGGGAATGAGATACAGATTGCTTTTTCAAATAAAGTTAAAAAAGGAGAGAAAATTCTCGTAAAAGTATCAATTTCCACTACCGGTTATGAAGGCGCTACCAAAAATATGCTTGCAGAAGGTAAATCAAATGATTTTGAAGCGATAAGAAAACAGGCCATAGCTGACTGGGATAAAGAATTATCTAAAATCGAAGTTAAATCTTCGAATAAAGATAAGCTAGCTGTTTTTTACACAGCTATGTATCATGTTTTCACACAGCCGAACATTAATATGGATGTTGACGGAAAATACAGAGGCCGCGACAACAAATTCTATATGGCCAACGGTTTTGATTATTATTCGGTTTTTTCACTGTGGGACACCTTCAGAGCAGCACATCCTCTGATGACACTGATTGACAGAAAAAGAACGGCAGATTTCATCAATACTTTTATCAAACAGTATGAGCAGGGCGGAAAACTTCCCGTTTGGGAACTGGCTTCCAACGAAACGGAATGTATGATCGGTTATCACGCAGTATCGGTTATTGCCGATGCCATGGCAAAGGGAATCACCGGTTTTGATTATGAAAAAGCATTCGAGGCTTCCAAACATTCTGCCATGCTGGATATCTTCGGGTTAAATGCCTACAAACAGAATAATTTCATCAGTATTGATGATGAACATGAAAGTGTTTCCAAAACGGTGGAATATGCCTATGACGACTGGTGTATTGCGCAAATGGCTAAAATTTTAGGCAAAAAAGAAGATTACCAGTATTTTATGAAGCGCTCTCAGAACTGGAAAAACCTCTACAATCCTAAAAACGGATTTATGCAGCCGAGAAAAAACGGAAACTGGTACGAGCCTTTTGAACCTCGTGAAGTGAACAATAACTATACGGAAGGAAATTCATGGCATTATTCTTATTCTGTTCAGCAGGATATTCCGGGATTAATTGCAGCTCATGGCGGAAAGGAAAAGTTTGAGCAGTTTATTGACGCTATTTTTTCTGCACCGGATAAAACCACAGGAAGAGAACAGGTGGATATCACCGGACTGATCGGGCAATATGCCCAGGGAAATGAACCGAGCCACCATATTGCGTACCTTTACAATTATGTCGATAAGCCGGAAAAAACAGATGCGAAGATTAAATTCATTCTCGATAACTATTATAAAAATACTCCGGACGGCCTGATCGGAAATGAAGACTGCGGACAGATGAGCGCATGGTACATTCTGAGTGCCCTGGGAATTTATTCCGTAACACCCGGATTACCCGAATGGCAGACCACAAAACCTTATTTTGATGAGGTTAAAATTCATCTGGAAGACGGAACCACAAGAACCATCACTAAGAATACAGGCAAAGAAGAACTTAAAAAACTTGGTTTTGAAAATGCAAAATCCTACAAAGATTTTAAATATGATGAATTAACAGCTTCGCCCGTGATTGCAGCAGCAAGAATCTTTGATCTTAATACGAAAGTAGAAATCACTGCCATGAATCCTGATGATAAAATTTACTACATGACACTCGACGAAGGAGATGCTAATGTTAGAAAAATGTTCATGCCTTACAAAGGTCCGTTCACCATTACCAAAACAACGCAGGTTGCCGCTTACGCAGAGCGAAAAGGAGAAAAAAGCTCTATTGTAAGAGCCGACTTCAACAGAAGACCTAATAATTGGGACATTTCGGTACTTTCCCATCCTACTCCACAGTATACCGCAAGTGGAAAATTATCTTTAATTGACGGCATCAGCGGTGATACCAACTGGCGAAAAGGGGAATGGCTGGGTTACCAGGGACAGACTTTTGAAGCCGTTATCGATATGAGATCTCCACAGCAATTCACAAAATTGTCTTCCACCTATCTTCAGGATAGCAGAGCTTGGATTTTAATGCCGAAAAAAGTAGAATATTATGTTTCAAACAACGGCAAAGATTACATTCTGCTAAAAACGGTAGACAATACACTTGATCCGAAAGACGAAACCGTTCAGATAAAAGATTTTTCAGCTGAGGTATTGCCTACACAGGCTCGATTTATCAAAGTAAAAGCTTATCATTTCGGTAAACTTCCGGAATGGCACCAGGGAGCGGGCGGCGATGCTTATATTTTTGTGGATGAAATTTCCGTGAAATAATACTGATCATGAAAAAACTGTTATTTTTTTTCTTTTTAGTTTTAAACGTTGTAACGTTGTACGCCTGCAAATGTAAAACAGATCCGTTAGCAGAAAACTATCTGGCTGCAGATGTTGCGGGAATTATCAGAATTATAAAGGTCTACGGCGAAAATGCGGAACAGAGAACTTATAAGGCAGATATAAAATTTGAAAAGATTTATAAAGGTAAGGAATTCCAAACGCTTACTGTAAGGGGTCTTATCGGAAATCCGTATTCAGGAGCATGCGAAACAGATGTACAGCCTGGTGAAACCTATCTTATTTTATTGAATAAATACAATGGTGAATATTCTATTTCGTCCTGTTCTCCGAAATACAGGTTTGATATGGAGAAGGAAAAAGCAACATCTGAAGTTTTGGAAAAAACATTCGCCTATATTGATAAAAATAAATTTGCTTTCACAGGACTGCAATTTGCGACGTGCTTTGATGAATTACAAAAAGGTGACAAATCTGATCTTTCAGCAATAAAAAACTTTTCGCCGAAAAATCCGTTTGCAATTTATAAGGTAAAAGTTAATGATTATTCTAAAATTGAGGAACTGACTCCGGTCACAACTTTCGGAGATAAAGAGCAGGAAATTGAAAACATTCTTAAAAGGAATATGATTATCGACACCCCTATGTTCTTCGATCATAAACCCGGAGAAGAATTTTTGATATTACTTTTATACCTTCCGGATAATATCAATACAAAATATGGAGAAATAATCAATTTTGAATGGTAAAAAACTAAACCTCTTTTTTTGAAAGAGGTTTTTATTTTAATTCATATTTTCCGACCACTTCAGCTCTTCCGGCAATTGTCTGTCTGAAAATTCGATATGAATCACCCTTCTTTTCTTTCCATTTGTAGTACGGTTTGATCCATGAAGAAGTAAAGGCTTCATGAGCATTATTCCGCCTTTATGCACCTTGCAGATGGTTTCTGTTTCTACGGACCAGTCGATGGTTTCGGGCCGGTAAATTCCTTTCGCGTGTGATTTTGGAATTACTTTTAACGCACCGTTGTATTCATCGGTATCATCCAGATGAATTCTAATAGTAAAAATATTTTCCAGAATGTCAATCGGCGGCTGAACGGCAAACTGATTCTGCTTCGTAGTCCACGGACCAAATCCCTGAAGATCTGTTTTTTTATCAACAGAAATCGTAAGATCCTGATGATATGCCACATACCAATTTGATTTTTCAGGCTTATCAAAGTAAATGCTTTTCACCACAAAATATTTTTCTCCGAAAATTTCTGTGATGATGTTCTTTATGTTTTCATTGAAAACCAGCTCCCTGACTTGAGGAATTTCTTTTAAAAACTGCCTGATCGCGAAAAGATCGTCTGATTTTCTGAATGTCTCTTTCGAGGTATCTATATTTTGAATGATTTCTCCGATCTTTTTAATTTCTTCTTCCGAAAAAACGTTGTTAATTACGGTAAAGCCATTTTCCTGTATTGAGTTTTTATGATGGTCTAAATTCATTTTCTAAAAAACAGTTTTTTGAAAAGCAAAGATGCAAAGATTTTCTTTTAATGATCACATAGATTTTGCAGATTCTCTGTTATTACTGTTTTGAATTAGGAATCATGCAGCAATTTTGTCATCCTGAAAGGATCTCAACAAGAGTATTTTAAAAAAGACTTCGCTTAAAGCGTAATATTAAAGGGATAATAACTCAAAATTTATGTTTTTTCTCCCGCGGATGACGGATTGTATGACTTATAAAGAATTCATGATTTTGTAATAATTTCATGAAGAAAAGTTCCGGCATGACCAATTAGCCCCGATCGAACGGCATGTCTGAGCTCTTTCCGAGTTCTTTTCGCGGCGGCAAAGCCGCCGCGAAAAGAACTCGGAAAAGCGAGTAGTGAGAGCGGGAAACTGCTCCTAAAAAAAATTCATAAATACAATTCGACGAAGTCAAAAAGGTTCCAACAAAAATATATTGTTTTTCAAAGCAATCAAACTGCTCCTTAAAAAAATTCACAAATACAATTCAAATAGCTCCTAAAAAAATAGCCAACAGTGAATGCACTATTGACCATTTTTTTTATTTACTACATATTTTAAAGATCACCACCATGATTATCCAGCTGTCCTTCCCATTTGGAAACTGCTGAAGTTGCCAAAGCATTTCCAAGAACGTTGGTCATACTTCTTCCCATATCACAGAAATGGTCAATCGGAAGGATCAGGGCGATTCCTTCAGGAGGAATTCCGAACATGGAACATGTGGCCACAATGATTACCAGAGAAGCTCTCGGAACACCTGCAATTCCTTTTGAAGTAAGCATCAATACTAAAAGCATAGTGATTTGCTGACCAATACTCATTTCAATTCCATAAATCTGGGCAATGAAAATGGAAGCAAAGGTCATGTACATCATACTCCCATCCAGATTAAAAGAATAGCCTAACGGTAAAATAAATGATACCACCCTGTTATTACAGCCGAATCTCTCAAGCTCTTCTACCAGTTTTGGGAAAACTGCTTCAGAACTGGTGGTGGAAAAGGCAATAAGCAAAGGTTCTTTAATTCTTCTCAGCAATTCAAAAAGCCGGTTGCCGATGATTAAATATCCTACAAGTAAGAGAACCAGCCAGAGAATGCCCAGTGCAAAGAAAAAATCCCTGAGATAAATGGCATACACCTTAAAGATTTCAAAACCATTGGTTGCCACTACTGCTGCAATAGCTCCCAGGACACCCAGCGGTGCAAACCACATAATATAACCTACCATTTTCAGGATTCCGTGGGCGATAATATCAAACAGCTTTACAACAGGTTGTGCATATTCGTCTCCCAAATTGGCCAGTGCAATCCCAAACATGATAGAAAATACCACAATCTGCAGCACTTCATTGGTAGCAAAAGCTTCAAAAACACTTTTAGGAATAATGTGCTTTACAAAATCTTCCATGGAAAATCCTTTGCTGCTTTTCAGAAGTTCATCTGCGGAAGCCGCATCCTGAATAGGGAGTGTTGTGACGTGTCCCGGCTCCAGCCAGTTTACCAACATAAGACCAATAAACAGAGATACCAAGGAAGCAGAGATGAACCATAACATCGCTTTTGTACCTACCCTTCCGATCATCTTAATATCACTCATTTTGGCAATTCCCACCACCAGGGTCGTAAATACCAAAGGTGCGATAATCATCTGCACCAGACGAATGAAAACAGTTCCTAAGAGTTTTATGTTTTTAGAAAACGGTTCTGCGCTTTCAGGATAACGGATGTGTACAAATCCGCCGATGGCCACACCCAGAATCAAGGCAACAACGATGGCTATAAATAGTTTATTCTGTCCTTTCATATAGATAATTCAAGTTTGGCAAATATAATATTTTTAGAATTGCTTCCAATCCCACATCAGATATAATACAGCCGTTATCAGATATTAAGTTCAGAATGTCTTTATTTAAAGAACAATTTTATCAATCTGAATTACATTTCTTTTTTAATTTCATGAAAATAAATCCTAAATATGATCTTTTGGTATAAATTTTATTGTTATCTTGATCATATTAAATACATCAAAATATACAACTATGAAAAAAACTATCGCAATGGCTGCCTTAGCTGTAGCTATCTCTTTGGGATCAGTTTCATGCAAAAAAAAGGTTTCTGATACCGACCTGCAGACGCAGGCTACTACGGTGGTAACCTCTAATCCTGGAGCTTCTGTAGAAGTAAAAGATGGTGTTGCACATCTCAGTGGCACCTTTGAAACCCAGGAAGAAAAAGACGCTATGATCACACAGCTTAAAGCCATCAACGGAATTAAAGACGTACATGATATGGCAACGGTAGCTCCTGCAGCCGCAGCAACACCTGCTCCTGTAGAAACGCAGTCTGCTGTGGATCCTGCCGTACAGCAAAAATTACAGGATGCCGTAAAAGATATTCCCGGAGTAAAATTGGAGGTCATAAACGGAGAACTAACCTTAACCGGAACTATTTCTGCTTCAGATGCAAGAAAAGTAAAAGAATCGGTAGATGCTTTAAAAGTAGGAAAGGTAAACTATAATTATACAGTTAAAAAATAACGAGATGAGTACTTTAGAAGACAAATATTCAAGTGTGGTTTCTGCGGCACAGGCTGCAGGAATTTCTGATCTTAAAGTTCAGGAACAGGATGGTATTCTGTATGTTTCGGGAAGTGCCTCAAACACCGCTGCCAAAGATGCGGTATGGAATGCTTTGGGAACCATTGATTCCACTTATTCCGCTTCAGATATTAATATTGATGTACAGGTTTCCGGACTTACTAAAGGAACGGCACTCACTGTAGCAACGGATGATTCTAATCTCAATATCAGACAGGAACCTTCTACGGATGCAGCTATTATCGGAAAAGTAAGCAAAGGTTCTTCCATCACGCTTGTAGAACAGACTTCCGATGACTGGTGGAAAGTGAAAACTTCTGACGGACAGGAGGGCTATGCTTATTCAAGATATTTGAGAGCTTAGTATCCTCAATCTATATAATTAAAAAACATCCTTTGTCAAAGGGATGTTTTATTTTTATGGAAAATTAACAGTTAACCCCCAATTTCAGGGGAAAAATTAACTGTATTTAACTCTATTAATTGTGAATTAAATAATGTTTTTTATACTTTTGCAGCTCTAATAATCTATGATACATGAAGAAATTAGCAATCCTGCTTATCCTGACATTCAATATTTTGATTCTTAACGCTCAAAAATTAAACATCGACGGAAAAATACTCGGCCTAGAAAAAAAACCTATTGAAAATGCAACGGTTTATCTTCTCAAGGAAAAAGATTCTTCTATTATCAATTATACTGCAACCAACCGCGAGGGAAAGTTTTCCCTGAAAGCAGACGAACTGAACGAACCCAGCATTCTGAAAATAGATGCCGACAAAATGCTTTCTTTTTCCAAGCGTCTTGAAAAAATTGAAAAATCTTTTTCGTTAGGAGATATCGAGATGGAGAAAAACTCGATAACTAATATTGAGGAAGTTAGGCTTACGGCATCGCCGGTAAAGATTAAAAAGGATACGATTGAATTTAATGCTTCATCCATAAAGGTTCGTCCTGACAGTAAAATTGAAGAACTTCTTAAGCAGATTCCCGGCGTTCAGATTGATAACGACGGAAAAATCACGATCAATGGTAAAGAGGTTGACCAGATTACCATCAACGGAAAGCCTTTCTTTGACAAAAACGGGAGAATAGCACTGCAGAATCTTCCTGCGGATATTATCAAAAACATCCAGTTTACCACTACAAAAACCAAAGAAGAGGAACTGAGCGGCAAGGCATCAAAGTCAAACAACGCCACCATTAATTTCAATATTGATGAAAAGAAAAACAAAGGGCTCATTTCACGACTTACGTTGGGCTATGGCTCTGACAAGAGATATGAAGGCAGCGGACTGCTGAGTTATTTTAAAAACGACACCAAAATAAGTATCCTGGCGGCTTCAAATAATATAAATTCTCAGGGCTTTTCCAGCGATGAGGTTTTCGACAGTATGGGTCGCGGAAGAAATTCGTGGCTGATGCAGGGTGGTTCCGTATACACTTCCGGAGGTGTTACCTATTATTCTTCAGCAGGACCTAACACCAAAGGTATTCAGAAGTCAACGACTATTGGATTCAATTACAGTGATAAATTCGGAAAAGATACCGACCTGGACAACCTCAGCTTAATCCACATCAACAATAATCTCGAAACAAGATCCAAAGTATCAAGAACAACCTTATTGCCAGATTATATTTTAAAAACAGATTCCGAAAACAATGGTGAAAATGAATCGAAGCAGTATAATTTCGATCTCTCAGCAAGAATTCGACTGGATTCTCTCACAAGCATTTATTTCTCTCCTTCATTCTCAAGAAATGAGATACATAATTTCAGCGCTTCCAATTCCCGTACATTCAAAGACAACGACCTGCTGAACACAAGTGATAATTACACCAAAACAGATTCTGAGAACAACTCCTTTAGCCCAAATATTTATTTCTCAAAGAAATTCCGGAAAAAAGGCAGGGAAATGCACGCGAGTATGAGCAGCAGCATCTCAGAAAAAAAGGAAAATGTACTGAACAGATCTGAAAATATTTTCTATACACAGCCTCAATCTTTTGATAACAGAAACCAGTATTCTGTAAGGAAAAATCTCAACAACAATTATCGCTTCAATTTAGGATATTCAGAGCCTCTTTCGGACTCGTTGAATATTGGCCTGGGCATACGCTATAATTCATCGAATATGAGAAACCTGCGTGATGTAAATGATTTCAATGCGGCAACACAGGATTATTCCAGCTACAACGATATTTTATCAAACAGGATGAATCAGAAGATCGATGAGTTTACTCCCGAATTATCATTTGAACTCAACAAAAAGAAAATAAGTGCCTGGGGAGCTCTGAATGCAGATATTTCGAACATGAACGTCAATTCAAGCTTTACCGGTCAGAATTACGATCTGCAGAAAAACTTCATTCTTCCAGGTTATAATGTGGGACTAAACTATCAGTTTTCCCAGAATAAAAGATTAAATCTTTATCATTATTCAGACTTTACCATCCCGACTGCAGAACAGCTTACTCCTTACCGGGATATTTCAAATCCTTTGGTAGCCTTTCAGGGAAATCCGGATCTGAAAAACACATGGAGCAATTCCACGTATCTTTATTTCAACAATTTTAATATGGTAAAAACTATCAGCTATTACTTTAATATTGGATTTACTTATAAGAACAATGATATCATCAATTACTCTTCATTCGATGAAAGCGGAAGGCAGCTGATCACCTATGCCAATATCAGCGGTAATAAAAATTTCAACCTGGGAGGAGGTTTCAGCAAAACATTCAAATGGAAAGAAAATAAACTGACGATCAACCCAAGACTCAATACCAATTATGCATTCAATAAAGGTTTCGTGAACGGCCAGGAATTTACAAGCCAGTCATACAACATCAATCCCGGGATCAATTTAACGTACGAAATCAAAGAAAAACTAACGGTAAAACCTTCTTATACGATAGGATATAATTTTTCAAAATATAAAAATTACAGCATCGATGATGTAAATACCACCAATCAGGCTTTTAAGCTGGAACTTACCAACTACATTTTTAAAAGCAGGCTGATCTTAGGAAATGATGTGGAATATAATACCAGCACCAATATTGCACCCGGCTTTAAAAGAGATTTTTATTTCTGGAACACCAGCGTAGGCTATTCATTCTTTAATAAGCAGCTGACCGCCAAAGTAAAAGTCTATGATGTATTAAATCAAAACCAGAGTGTAAGAAGAGTGATTTCAAACACGTATTTTGAAGACCGTGACGATCTGATCCTAAAGCGTTATGTCATGTTCTCGCTAACGATGAAGCTTAATAAATTCGCAGGAAAAAAGACAAAAACCCAATAGATTAAAATTATTTACACAGCGGCATCCTCTTTTCGGGGATGCTTTTTTTTGGTTTGTAAGTAGGCATATCTATCATTAACACTATTTAAAAACAAGCTATAAAACACTGAAATATAACAATTTGTACTTGATCGCCTCTTCGGACTGGTTGATTGCCTCTCCGGAGTAGTTGATTGCCTCTTCGGACCGATTGATTACTTCTCCGGACCAGTTGGTTGCTTCTCCGGACCGGTTGATCGCCTATTCGGAATGCCTGAACGTTTCATCGAAGCGATTGATCGTTTCAACAAAATGCATGAACATTACTTCTGACAGGTTGGAACGGTTATCAAAACAAATGAAAGACCTATCAAAGTTTTTGCTTATAGCAAAGGTTATTAATACCAATTCTTCAGAATCTTGTCCCAGTCAACAGTAAATAAAATCATTTATCATTAAATTAGCCACAAATTTTATATATGAAGATTCATTTTTCAATTTTGTTTATTTTATTATTCGTCTTTGGAAACGCACAGAATCCGGATGATGAAGATCATTTTGTGAAAGATAACTTTACAAAAAAGGAATTTTACATTCCGATGCGTGACGGGGTGAAACTTTATACAGCGGTCTACGTTCCGAAAGATATTTCCAATAAAAACAAATATCCTTTCCTGATGCAGAGAACCTGCTACAGTATTGCGCCATACGGTGAAAATGAATACAGAGAAAGGCTTGGTCCCAACAAATACCTGATGCAGGATAAATATATTTTTGTACTTCAGGATGTACGTGGAAGATATATGAGTGAAGGAACATTTACCAATATGACCCCGCAGGTTGACCGGAAAACCAAAAAAGATGTCGATGAAAGTACGGACACTTACGATACCATCGAATATCTTCTGAAAAACATCAAAGGAAACAATGGAAAAGTAGGCCAGTACGGAACTTCTTATCCCGGATTTTATACTGCTGCAGGAATTCTGGCACAACATCCTGCTTTGGTTGCCTCTTCCCCGCAAGCTCCGATTTCAGATTTCTGGAATGACGATTTTCTCCATAACGGAAAAGTAATGCTAGGCTATTTCAGGACCTTCCCGGTTTTCGGCGTTCAGAAAACAAAACCGGAAAATAAAGCATGGTACAACGACACCATGATTAAACCTACTTCTGAAGATGGCCTTAAATTTTACAGAGATATGGGAACTTTGAAAGACGGGTACGAGAAATACTACAAGGATAATTTCTTTATGACCGAAATTATGAATCATCCGAATTACGATGAATTCTGGCAGAAAAGAAGTCTTCTTCCTCATCTTAAAAATGTAAACCATGCGGTAATGACTGTTGGCGGATGGTTTGATGCGGAAGATCTTTCCGGACCGCTGAATATTTATAAAACCATTGAAAAGACAAGCCCGAAAGCTAAAAATACAATTGTAATGGGACCGTTTTCACACGGGGCCTGGGCTTATGAACAGGGAAAACATTTTCATAATGACATCTATTTTGGGGACAGCATTGCAACATATTATCAGAAAAATGTGGAAACAAAGTTTTTCAGTCATTATCTGAAAGGAAATGCAAAACAGGATGCAGGCTTACCGGAAGCACTGATGTACGATACCGGCGCCAAACAATGGAGAGAATTTGCAACATACCCTCCGAAAGAAGCACAGAAAGTGAATTTCTATTTGTCTGGCGGCACATTGAAGAACACTGCAGGACAAGGTTTCTCGGAATATTACAGTGATCCGAATAATCCTGTTTTAAGTTCTGATAAGCTTAAAGATTTTAATGGTTTTACCCCGAAAAATTACATGTCGGAAGACCAGCGTTTTGCAGAGGGCAGACCGGACGTTCTGACTTTCACAACAGATGTACTGACGGAAGACGTTACTTTTGCAGGAGAGATCATGGCTAAATTAAATATTGCCTCTACATCCACCGACGCAGATTTTGCCGTGAAGCTGATTGATATTTATCCTGAAGATTTCAAGCCTGCCGCAAAAAAAGAAGGCGTGATTTACGGAAATTACCATCAGATGGTACGCAGCGAAATTATGCCTGCAAGATTCAGGAATTCGAGAGAAAAAGCAGAAGCTTTGGTTCCGGACCAGAAAACGGCTGTGAATTTCAGACTTCAGGATGTTGTTCATACTTTTAAAAAGGGGCATAAAATTCAGATTCAGATTTCTTCAACCTGGTTTCCGCTTTTTGCAGTCAATCCGCAAAAATTTTTAGACAATCCAAATTTTGCGACGAAAGAGGATTACACAAAAGCATTCATCAAAGTTTTTGATGACAGTGCGATTGAAGTTGAGGTTTTGAAATAAATTTCTAAAAGCTGTTCGGTCTGAACAGCTTTTTGTTTTTTTTATTTCTTATCTAAATGCAAAGATCTATTATAATTGGATACTTTTTAAGGAGCAAAGATCCGCGACAGGTCGTTTAATAAGCTTAAATAAAAAACTTTGTGATCAAGGTCAAGGTGTTGAAATAAAAATGGAACTGTGGTTTCGAGGACCTAAGCACCGATAGCGAGATTGTTATATTTTAAATTACACCTAAAAATGGTGGCTTCGAGAACCTCAGCCACCATTTTTACTCCTCAATCGTTCTGAAAGTCAGGTTTACTCTTGGGGTTTTCACTTTTGTTGTTGGCGGAAGCCTGTGCAGCCAGTGATCCTGTGTTGTTCCTTTCATCACGAGCAAACTTCCGTTTTCCAGGAATATTTCTACTTTTTCTTTCGTTGTTTTATGTTTAAACAAGAACTTTCTTTCTGCACCGAATGTCAGCGATGCAATGGCTCCATGTTTTTTAAGATCCTTTTCGGCATCACTGTGGTAAGCCATTCCTTCACTGCCGTCGTGATATAAATTCAGAAGGCATGAATTATAGGTTTCTCCTGTCATCTGCTCACATTTATTTTTTAATTCCAGCAGTTCAGGCGTCCACGGCTTCGCATACTTTGTTCTTTTCGAATACGTGTACTCAAATGGTTTCTCTCCAAACCACGCCACTTTTCTTTTGGTTAAGATCAATTTTCCGAAAATCAGGGCTTCGTCATTTTCCCACGGAATTTCTTTCAATAAATAATCATAATAAAAATCAGATTTTTCTCCGGAAAATATTTTTCCGTAATAATGAGCGATTCCATCATCAGGAAGAAGGTTTAAAGGATAATCTGATATATCTTCGAATAAATTGAGCATAACAATCTGAGTTTTGTGTTTAGGGTTTATGTTTATTATCTCATCTTGTTATTCTGTAAGAATCCAGGCAAGATATTATTAAAATTAACATCTAATACATAAACCTTAATTCTTATACAATGGTGAAGATGAAGACGTGTTGAAGTTTGGCTAAAGCCGGTTCTGATTTATATCTTTAAAATGGGCTAAAGCCCGTTCCTATTGATGAAATTATTGGCTTTATAAATTTAAATAAATCAATTTGTATTTATTCGTGAAAATTTGCGTCCTTTATGTTTAAAAATCCGAATAAACCTGCGAGCTTTCCCAGCCAATCATTAGCTGCTTTCGGTCAGTTCCCCACATGTAACCCCCGATATTTCCGGAAGATTGGATCACGCGGTGACAAGGGATCAAAAACGCAACAGGATTACTGCCTATTGCCGTCCCTACCGCTCTTGAAGCATTCGGGTGCCCTATTTTCCCGGCTAAGCTTCCATAAGTAGAGAGTTTCCCCATCGGAATGGTAAGAAGGCTTTCCCAAACTTTCAGCTGAAAATCCGTGCCTTTTAAATGTAATTTTACGGTATTTAGCTTAGTCCAGTCTTTATTGAATATGGACAGGGCATTGGCCTGAAGCTCGTCCGGCCTTTCAATAAAAGAAGCATTGGGAAATCTTGACTGTAAATCTCCCAATGCTTTATAGATATCATTTTCAAAAGCCATATAGCAGATTCCTTTTTCTGTGGAAGCTGCAATTAATTTTCCAAAAGGGCTGTCTGAAAAACTGTAATTGATGTTCAGATTCTTTCCGCCATTTTTATATTCTGCAGGAGACATTCCTTCGATTTTCACAAACAGATCGTGCAGCCGGCTCGTACTGGAGAAACCTGTTTCAAAAGCCGTATCAAATAAACTTGCCTTTTCTTCTTTCAATAAAGATTTGGCGTGCTCCAGGCTGATGAACTGTAGAAATTTCTTCGGACTTGTCCCTGCCCAATCCGAAAACATTTTCTGAAAATGTGCAGGACTCAGGTGTATTTTCTCCGCCACTTCTTCCAAACTTGGCTGAAGCTTAAAATTGCTGCGGATATATTCTATCGCTTTGGCAATTCTTTCGTAATCTAACTGATTTTGTGTGGACATATCATTAATTTTACCTCACAAATTTCCGAAGAAGATCCGGTAGAAAAAATCCGATTCCTGCGGAATTTTAGTTGTTTTTATAAAGGTGATAATACGCAAGCATTTTGTAGTAAAGCTTTGCAGCAAGGAATGCACTTGGTTTTGCCATCGGAGAATCCATTAATTCTACAATATCAAATGCCACCACATTACATTTTTCAAATACTTTTCTCAATAATTCCAAAGTCGGATACCATTGTAAGCCTCCAGGTTCCGGTGTTCCTGTTGAAGGTGCGATGGAAGGATCAAAAGCATCAAGATCGATGGTGATATATACATTACCTGAAACTTTTTCCAATACATCATTTACCCAATTTTCGTTGTTGGCAATTTCGTGAGCAAAAAACACTCTTCCTTCCGGCAGATATTGTGCTTCCTCAATATCCATAGAACGGATTCCCACCTGTACCAGGTTATGTTTCTGGCTGGCTTCAAAAACTGCACATGCGTGATTGGAAGTAGAACCGTGGAATTCCGGACGTAAGTCGGTGTGAGCATCCAGCTGAAGAACCGTTAAATTCTCAAACTTCTCTCCTACTGCACGAATCGAACCGATAGAAACGGAATGTTCCCCGCCAAAAAGGGTAAACAATTTATCGTCATGACTTAAAAGTTCTTTTGTTTTTTGATAAACCGCTTCCGTCATGGCTTCAGGAGTAGCTTTTTCAGAAACTTCGCCTGCTAAATACACGCCTTCAAGATAAGGTTCAGTCTGTGTTTCAATATCGTAAAGTTCCATATTTTCTGAAGCGTTCAGGAACAATTCCGGTCCTTTGTCGGCTCCTTTTCCCCATGTAGATGTTCCATCGTAAGGGACCGTTACCAACACTACTTTCGAGTTTTCCAGTGATGCATTTTCTTCAGGAATTCCTGCGTATGTTTTCATGTTTTATCTGAAATTAAATGATTTCGGCAAAGATACAAAGAAGTTTGGAGAAGTGGAGGGAAGCTGGAAGATAGGTGCTGGAAGTTTTACATAATGAAGAATAATTAATGTTGAAATTTTAGATCTAAATCATTTTTAAATTCAAATAATTAACCTAATAAAATTACGCCCTCCAATTTTAAACTTCCATTCTCCAACTTCCCGCTTCCCACCAAAATCCTTACCTTTACAAAAACAAAATTGTATGTCGTTAAAAGCTGTGCTGTTCGATATGGATGGCGTTATTGTGGATACAGAACCCTTGCACAGAAAAGCCTATTTTAAAACATTTAAAGAACTGGGAATTGATGTTTCCGAGGAATTGTATGCTTCATTTACGGGAGCTTCTACCAAAAGAGTGTGTGATACATTGATTAAAAATTTCAATCTAAAACAAACCTTTGAAGAAATAGCAAAAATTAAAAGGGAGTATTTTAAGGATTATTTTTATAATGATGAGGAATTCGACCTGATTTCCGGAGTGAAAGAACTGATTGAGCATTATTATGAAAACGGCATCACCCTGATTCTTGCATCGTCTGCAACGATGACCACTATTGATATGGTTTTTGAGAAATTTGAGCTTGAAAAATATTTCAGCGGTAAAATAAGCGGTGCCGATTTGAAAGAATCAAAGCCTCATCCCGAGGTTTTCCTGCTGGCTGCGGAAATGGCAGGACACCCCGTTGAAAACTGCATGGTAATTGAAGATTCTACCAATGGTATTTTAGCGGCACACCGGGCAAAAATTTTCTGTGCCGCATATAGAAGTCCGCATTCTAAAAACCAGGATTATACATTGGCGGATACGGTAGTTTCGGATTACGAAGATCTTCAGATTGATAAAATCTCGCAATATTTTTAAACGCAAAAAGCTCTCAGTCTGGTTCTGAGAGCTTTTTATTATATTTCATTGCTGTCATTCTGAATGAACGTGTGGGATAAAGAATTTCTCTATTTTTGAGATTGCTTCGTCGCTTCGCTTCTTGCAATGACAATTTACAGTTATTTATACCCAAGGATTTTCAATACATCTTCCGGCTCCTGCTTTTCACGGAAAATCTCGTATTGCAGCTCCCCGTTTTCATCTTTCTGAATCAGGACGTGTCTTGGCTGCGGCATCAGACAGTGGTGAATTCCTCCAAAACCACTGATGGTTTCCTGATATGCTCCCGTGTGGAAAAATCCGATATATAAAGGTTTTGTATCACTGAACACAGGCAGATAAATGGCATTGGTATGCTGCTCAGAATTATAATAATCATCCGAATCACAAGTCAGACCACCCAAAAACACTCTTTCATAGGTATCTTCCCAACGGTTCAGCGGAAGCATGATGAAGTGTCTTGAAATGGCCCAGGTATCAGGAAGCGTGGTCATAAACGATGAGTCGATCATATTCCACTTTTCTCTATCGTTTTGACGTTTCTGAGAAATGATCTTATAAATATTCGCGCCACTTTCCCCTACGGTAAAGCTTCCGAACTCTGTGTAAATATTAGGTTCTTCAACCCCTTCTTCTTCACAGAATTTTTTGATCTGGGAAACAATTTCCTCTACCATGTACTGATAGTCATAATCAAAGTTCAGGGAAGTTTTGATAGGAAAGCCGCCACCAATATTTAAGGAATCAACTTCCGGCGCGATTTTTTTCAGACGTGCATATACACGAAGACATTTGTAGAGTTCATTCCAGTAATACGCAGTGTCTTTGATTCCGGTATTAATGAAGAAGTGAAGCATTTTAAGCCTTGCATTCGGGTGTTCTGCAATTTTCTGGCTGTAATAAGGAATAATATCCTTGTATCCTATTCCCAACCTTGAGGTATAAAATTCAAACTTCGGTTCTTCCTCAGAAGCAATTCTGATTCCGATGTCGAATGTAGTATCAATGCTTTCCGTAAGTTTATCCAGTTCACGGTAATTATCAAGAATCGGGGTAATATTTTCAAAACCGCTATTGATCATATCCGAAATCTTGGCCAGATAATCATCTGTTTTGAAACCGTTGCAGATTACTTCAATATTTTTATCCACTTTTCCATTCTCGTAAAGAGATTTTACGATATCCATATCGTAAGCGGAAGAAGTTTCTATGGAAATATCATTTTTGAGTGCTTCTTCCAGTACAAATTTGAAATGACTTGATTTTGTACAGTAGCAATAAGTATAATTTTTTTTATATTCGGTTTTCTCAAAAGCTTCCTTAAACCAGCTTTTCGCCTTCTGGATATTTTGAGAAATTCTCGGCAGGTAGCTAATTTTTAGCGGGGTGCCAAATTTTTCAACAACATCCATCAACGGAATGTCGTGAAACAACAAATTGTTCTCAGATACATTGAATTCTTCTGTTGGAAAATACAATGTCTGATCAATTAGTTCCGAGTATTTTATTTTCATTTCTAAACAAGTGAATTAAGAAATGCAAAATTGCTAAAAAAGTTTGGTTTTTTAGCGTTAAAGTTATTATAAATTTTTATCGTTTTCGATCTTGAAATCAGCGCTAATTATTAATCCGTGAACTTCCTGATATATTCTTCCCGTTTATTTTCATTTATTTTTAAAACCTGTTGAATATAAGCATCTTCAGAACCATATTTTTTATTGATTTCATTAAATGCAGCATCCAGATAAGCCTTTTCTACCCAACTGAGTTTTTCAAGTACACTAATATCCATCTTAGGGTACAGAAAATGTAGATTTCTGGCAAGTTTAAGTCTTTGATTAACTAAGTTTTTTCTATAATTATTTGATAGCAGATAATCGTTATAAATAGTTTGTTTATCGAATTTCAGTATGGTTAAAATAAGTGCTGTAATGATTCCTGTACGGTCTTTTCCGGCAGTACAGTGGTACAGAACAGGCTGATCAGAATCTAAAATTTCAGTGATAATTTCCCTGATTATTTCAGGATTTTCTGTGATATATTCTCTGTAAAAATCAAGCATTCTTCTGTCGGCATCTTCACCTTTTACTTTTCCTTTCAGCACTAATTTTCTAGCCTTGTCCAACTGATCGCCTTCATCCTCAAAAGCAGAATAATTTTTGTAAACCATCTGCTCCGGAAGATGATCCGGTTTCTGTGCAATTTCTCTGGAATTTCTTAGGTCGATCGTTTCTTTTATTCCAAGATTTTCCAATTCTTTAAAGGATTTTCTTTTCAGTTGATGAAGATTTCCGCTTCGGTAAAATTTTCCACTTTTCAGGATTCTTCCCTCAATATTTCTGATGTTACTGACAGATCTGAAATTATGAACCTCTTTAATTTTGATATTTTTTTCACTTATATTTCTTCCGTACTCAGGAGCAGAGAAGTTTTGCGTTTTGCATGAGCTTACGCAATATATTGAAACAATGAGAAAAAGTATTTTGATTAAATTTTTCATTTTTTGATTCTGTAAAGCTAATTGCTTTTTAAATCCGCTAGTTTCACGGATTTACACAGATTAGAATTTATTTAATTGAATAATAACTGTTAGTTATGAACAAATTTTAATTTCCACAGATTACGCTGATTTACACGTAATTTATGCCTAAAGTTTAAAATTATTAATTACAGGTAATTTTTACCAATGAAAATTAATAAATCTCCCTTTTCATATTCAACAGAAACTTCATCATGAACGGCAAAATTCCGGGTTCCTATATTGGATGTAATACTTAAATTTCCATTAGTTAGAGGCCAGTTCAACCCTTTGGTTGTAATATTTTCAACGGAAGGAAAGGGATATAATGAAACCATTTTACCTTTTAGATTTTTTACAGTAAATTTTTTCGGAATAAAATAATATTCAGAAAATTCATCATAAAAACTTATGTTTAGCTGATCTTTAAAACCAAAAGCTACCGTAAGATTTCCTAAAAAATGATCCTGCTCTCCTCCGCTTCCTCCGAAAACATCAACACTGGCAATGTCTTTTTCCGCGATGATTTCCAGCGCTTTCTGAAAATCGGTTTTATCCTGATCCGGAGTATAAATGAATTTGTCCTGGTAAATATTTTCATCTGAACCCGAATGTGAATCAAAATCCCCGGAAATAAAATCCAGTTTTTCCAAAGGAAAATTAAGTTCTTTCAGATAATGAAAGGCTCCGTCTGTACAGGCAATGAGATTGTATTCATCAGGATCGGGAAATGATTTCGGGACGTCGCCATTAATGAAAAGTAAGGCTTTATCTTTCATTCGGGTTCCAGTATTCTTCCGGTTCGTTGTTGATTTTTGAAATATATCTCGCGAGAACGAACAGATAATCTGAAAGCCTGTTCAGATACTTTATCAGCTCGGGTCTTACTTCTTCTGATTCATTCAGGAAAACCAGAGAACGCTCTGCTCTTCGGCAAATTGTTCTTGCTGCATGTAAAAAAGTCGCTGCTTTTCCGCCACCGGGAAGAATGAAATACTGGAGCGGCTCTAATTTTTCGTCGAAGGCATCCATCCAATTTTCCAGCTCTTCTATTTCGGTATCGGAAATTACCAATGGCAGTCGGGATTTTCCGTTGGCTAACATCAGTTTGTCAACCGGAGTTGCCGCCTCTGAACCAACTGTAAATAAATCAAACTGAATTTTCTTCAGTTGTTTTAAAACTTCTTCGTCCCCGATATGGCTTTTGGCAATTCCGATGAATGAATTCAGCTCATCTATATTTCCGTAACTGTCGACTCTTGCACTGGCTTTTGAAACTCTTGTTCCGCCGTACAATGCAGTCTGACCTTTGTCTCCTGTTTTCGTGTAAATTTTCATTGTACTAAATTACTTTTTTCCGGCAAGGTTTACAAGTTCTGATTAAGAATCGGTGACTTCGAGAGCCTCAGTCCCCGGGCTGTTAGATATTAAGTCAGCCATCAGTTGTTATGTTATAAAGTCAATCAACGGTTTCTATTCAAGATTTTCACCAGTATTTGTATCATCGACAAATACCCTAGCCCTGATCACAGCAATTGTCTGAGCTCTTTTTTATTTTCGGGCTGCGGCGGCTTCGCCGCCGCAGCCTGAAAATAAAAAAAGCGAGTGCGGAGAGCAGGAAAAGCTTCAAATAAAATAATCAACGGCTTGTAGATATCAAATTGTTCTTAGAAGTTCCACTTTTCCGAATTAAAATAAATGACCGGCCCTGCGACCGATCACTTCTCAAATTATTATTTACCTAACATTGCATAATACATAATTGTAACGCAAAAAACCTGCAGAATATTTTAGACAATTAAAAAATTTTCAATACTGAAATTCCTACTGACAAACTGTTGTCATCAACCGGTTTTATCTTTGTATCAACAATAACAAACAAATTAAATTATGACAACTACAGCAATTAACACTACCCAATTCATGACTTCCGGACAGCTACTTGAACATTGGCAGGGACACAGAAATCTTACAAGAAGAGTAATTGAGGCCTTCCCGGAAAAAGAGCTTTTTGAATTTTCCATTGGCGGAATGAGACCTTTTGCAAAACTTGTGGTTGAACTCATCAGTATCGGCGGTCCTGCTTTAAAAGGAATTGTAGAGAAAAACATGGAAGGCTACAATGAAGAAGGCTTTAATCCTACAACAAAAGCAGAGTTGCTGAAGAAATGGGATGAGGAAACAGAAGTGATCAACCGTTATTTCGCGCAAATCTCAGAAGAGCGTTTTCAGGAAACATTCAATTTATTCGGACAATACGAATTTCCTGTTTATCAGAATATTCTGTATTTCGTAGACAATGAAATCCATCACCGCGGACAAGGCTACGTTTATCTGAGAGCACTTGGAATGGAACCGCCTTTTTTTTGGGAGAGATTTTAAGCTTTCTGATGCCTCTCTACAGATTACGGGTATTGATTAACAATACACATAGAACATCGTTTGTTTAAAATCTTACAATTCTATTATTAAAATTTTGCAATAACCTCAGCATCAACTATTGGCTGAGGTTTTTTGGTGTTTTACGGAAATATTTTCAATGAGCTCGGCCAGTCTGGTTTTGAGAATTTCCGGTTCCAGGATGGTTGCATAATCTGCAAAAGTGATGAGCCAGCGTGGAAATCCGTCTGTAATCCATTCGGTTTCAAAGGTAAGTTCCATCCCCAGATCGGTTTCTTTTTCATCGATGAGTCCGTAATATTTTTTGGAGTTGGAAAGATGGTTGATGATCTTTTTTTCAACCAGAAGTTTGACGATGGTCTTATTTCCGTTTCCATTTTGCCTGTAGTCGTTGATCTGTCCATATTCCTGAAGAAAAGGATTCTGGGTTTTAAAGATCTGTAAAATCCTGTCGACCCTGAATTGTCTGAAATCGTTCCTCAACGTACAGAAAGCCATAATATACCAATAGTTAAACTCAAAGAAAACGCCTACCGCTTCAATAGTCCTCATCGAAACGCTACCGTCAATCGTTTTATATTCCATGGTAAGCTGTCGTTTTTCAGCAATACTTTCCAAAACTATCGGAAGAATATCTTTAATATGATCTTCTGTTTCAGGATAATAATTAAAGATATCAATCTGTTTTTCAATATTCTGAATGAGGTTTTTATCTGAATATTTCAAAACAGAGCGCACTTTTTCCATGGCTGTTCTGTAGTGGTTTCCCAGACTCTGATGGGAAAATTTCTGCATCAGCTTTTCAGCCGTGATGAAACTCAGCACTTCTTCTTTGGTAAACATCACGGGCGGAAGTTTATAACCATCCATTAAAGAATAGCCGCTTCCGGCTTCTCCGATAATGGGAATCCCGGCATTTTCCAATGTTTTGATATCCCGGTAAATCGTTCTTACACTTACATCGAATTTCGCCGCCAAATCGTGCGCTCTTACAACCGGTTTCGACTGTAATTGGGTAAGAATTGCGGTTACCCGGTCAAGTTTTTTGAGATAATGATCATTCATGGGTAATTAGGGGTGAGAAGTTGGAAGTTGGAAGTTGGAAGTTGGAAGTTAACAAAAATACTTTTCACTTTTCACTTTTCACTTTTTACTTTTTAATTATTAAACATCTAATTATCTTTAAAACTATTAACCAGTTTATCCAGATTTAAACTTCTCGCGGAAGCATCGAAAATTTCGCGGTAAGTTCCGTTAATCTGTACCAATTCATCGTGGGTTCCGCTTTCCACTACCCTTCCTCTTTTCATGACATATATTTTATCCGAATCTAAAATCTGTGATAAAGAATGCGAAATGATAATTACCGTTCTGCCTTCTTTTATAGCATCCAGAGAATTTTTAATTTGTTCTGTTGCAATGGCATCAAGACTTGCTGTGGGTTCATCAAGGAAAATAATCGGCGGATCTTTTAAGAATAGTCTGGCAATGGCAATTCTCTGCTGCTGTCCTCCGGAAAGCTGGGTAGCATCGTGATTATAACCGTTGGGTAAATCCAGAATCTGCTCATGGAGATATGCTTTTTTGGCGGCCTCTTCAATTTCCCGAAATGTTGCATCCATATTGCCATACCGGATATTGTCTTCAATGCTTCCCTGGAAAATATGGTTTTTCTGCAGTACCAAGCCAAGATCATTTCTAAGAAAAGTATTGTCAAAATTATTTAAATCAACTCCATCCAAAAGAATTTCTCCTGAATCGGGAAGATAAAATTTACATAAAAGGTTGATAATGGTAGATTTTCCGGCTCCACTGAGACCCACCAATGCCGTTGTTTTTCCATTTTCGATTTTCATGGAAACATCATATAAAGCCTGGGTTCCGTTTGGGTAAGTAAAATTGATATTTTTCAGTTCAAAATTTCCTTTGATGTCTTTTTCAACGAAATTTCCATTGGGTTCTTTTTCATTGTCAGCATTTAATATATCGAAATACCCTTCGGCATAAATCATGGCATCGTTCATATCGTCATAAATCCTGTGAAGCTGGCGAATGGGTGCCGAAACATTATTAAAAAGCATAATGTGCAGCATGATCGCTCCGATGGTCATCTGCTGATCCAGCACTAAGTAAACAGTTAAAAGGATAATCAGGACCACACCAAACTGTTCGATAAAAGTTTTTAATCCGTCATAAATAAAATTCGTTTTCCGGGTAAACATCTGGCTTTCCATAAGCTGCATCTGAAGATCATATTGCTTTTTACCTTCAAATTTTTCTCTTACAAAACTTTTAATAACCATGATGGAATTAATCAGATTTAATAATCCCGAAGTTTTCTGCTCACGCTGGTTTCTCAATGTTCTCCTTACACCACTCAGTTTTTTCGCCTGTAAAGAACTGATATAAAAATAAATGGGAACAATAATCGTAGAAACTATTCCGACGTACATATTCTGCAAGTACATGATAATTAGAGCGATAATTGCATTTGAAAAAAGAGGCAGCATATCAATGAAAAAGTTTTGAACCAGCCTGGTTAAACTTTCAATTCCCCTGTCTATCCTGATCTGCAGCTTTCCCGATTCGTGATTTTCATCATTAAAGTAAGCAACACGATAGGTAAGAATCTTGTCGATGGCTGATTGAGCCAACACCGAGCTTACATTAATCCTTATTTTTTCACCGTAAAATTTCTGTCCGAAATTGATAAAAATATTCACAAGTTCTTTCCCTAATAAAATTACCGAGATTACCACCAGCACATGAATTCCTTCCGACATCGGATGCGGAAGACGGGTAAGCTTTGTAACTTCATCTACGGTGTATTTCAGTACCAAAGGATTTACCTGGGCAGCAAGCGCTCCCAAAAATGTAAGAAACAAGGTCCCGTAAATCATCAGACGGTATGGCCTGATAAAGGGAACCAGCTGTTTATAAATTCCGAATAAGGTTACCGTTCTGTTGAATGGTTTTGCCATACAAATTCTTTTAAATGAAAACGTACCGTTTTACAATGAAAAAGGTACGTTTTATTCTATTTTTCAGCAAATAATTGCTTTAATTAATTTTCGAACATGTAAGTTGTCAGATAATGCAGTTCCTCTCTGCTCGCAGCTTTAGATTCGGCCTCCGCCTGTTCCAGTGAGTATTGGGAATTGATTTCTTTTTTCTGAAATACAAAAGCATTATTGGCCGTTTTATCCACTACATCATTGAAAATATGCTGAATCTCCGAATTTCCTAATGATGCGAAACTGATATCTTCAAAACCGTACATTAACCTCAGATCATCGAATTGTGCGAAATTCTGATTCACAAATTCCTGCAGCTGTGCCTTAGAATCGAAGTTTCCGGCCCAGATATTATAGGCATAACTTTTCTTTTTGGGCTTATCCAAAATACTCTGATAAACGAAGTTTTCTCCCAAATACGCTTCCCGTACCTGCGGATCATTGGCAAGATCTTCCGGAAGACCTTCTTTCAGGATTCGTCCTTCAAACATAATGTAAGTCTTATTCGTAATAGCCAGCGTCTGCTGTACATTATGGTCGGTAATAAGGATTCCGATATTTTTATCTACCAGGCTTCTTACGATTTTTTGGATGTCTTCAACAGCAATTGGGTCTACTCCGGCAAAAGGTTCGTCCAGAAGGATAAAACTCGGATCCGTGGCAAGACACCGCGCAATTTCCGTTCTACGCCTCTCCCCTCCGGACAGAAGATCTCCCCTGTTTTTGCGGACATGCTGTAACGAAAATTCTTCAATCAGCTCGTCACATTTGATCTGCTGTTCACGTTTTGAAAGTTTTGTCAGCTGCAAAACTCCCATAATATTTTCTTCCACAGAGAGTTTTCGGAAGACAGAAGCTTCCTGTGCAAGGTATCCGATACCTTTTTGGGCCCTGCGATACATCGCATCCGTTGTGATTTCCTGTTTGTCTAGAAAAATTTTTCCCGAAGTAGGCTTAACCAATCCTACAATCATGTAAAAAGATGTGGTTTTTCCGGCTCCGTTCGGACCGAGCAATCCAACAATCTCTCCCTGCTGAACCTGTACAGATACGCCTTTTACAACTTTTTTCGGACCGTATTCTTTGATTAAGTTTTCTCCTCGTAAAATCATAAGGGCAAAGATAAAGTTTTTTTGAATTCAATTTTCAGATTGCTGTGATTGCAACAAAGTTTTAGCATATTTTAATAACCTCTTTCTGAGATTATTTAAATTATAATTTGCTCATAGAACGTGGTACGTGAAACCTTTTTAAATAACTTAATTCATTAAATAAAAATTTTATATTCTAAACTTTTATCAACAACCTGTGAAAAAAATCATTAATTTAGCTCTACCAAATTATATTTATCATGAAAAAATTATCTAGAAAAGAATTGATGAATGTGAACGGAGGAAACATAAGACCTCCTGACGCTAACGGAAATTGCCCGGCAGGCTGGTATTTGTGTCCAACGAATATTTGTGTGAATGATAATGGCGGAGCAAATCCCATTGTTCCCGGATCACCTTTTTACAAGGCTTGTTTCGGATAAAAAAAACACCTCAGTTGAGGTGTTTTTTAGTAATTATCACTGATGGAATTATCTGTTTAAAATCACTGCCGCTTCTTTCGCAAAATAGGTAAAGATCATATCTGCTCCCGCTCTTTTAAAGCAGGTAAGACTTTCTACAATCGTTTTATCATTGTCCAGCCAGCCGTTCTGTGCGGCAGCTTTTACCATTGCATATTCACCACTTACATTATATACCGCTATCGGAAGATCAATAGCTTCACGAACTTTAGAGACGATATCCAAGTATGGAAGTCCCGGTTTAATCATGATAATATCTGCGCCTTCTTCAATATCCTTGAAAACT
The DNA here is from genome assembly GCF_025736815.1 of Chryseobacterium sp. PET-29. Classification (NCBI taxonomy): domain Bacteria; kingdom Pseudomonadati; phylum Bacteroidota; class Flavobacteriia; order Flavobacteriales; family Weeksellaceae; genus Chryseobacterium; species Chryseobacterium sp. PET-29. Next base: position 2,292,614 of record NZ_CP107053.1, read on the forward strand.
TCGTTCAATGCTTCACGTGAATTATGAAAATCCATCTGGTATGTTTTTTTATCTTTCGGAATTTCCATATTATCTTTCGGCGCACTGTCTAAAGCACTTCTGAAAGGTCCGTAAAATGAGCTCGCATATTTTGCCGCATAACTTAAAATCCCCACATCGGTAAATCCGCTCTCTTCCAACGCTTCGCGGATCACCTGAACTCTTCCGTCCATCATATCGCTCGGTGCCACAATATCTGCTCCGGCTTCTGCATGAGAGACAGACATTCTTGCCAAAGCATCATTGGTTGCATCATTCACAATTTTACCATTTTCAATGATCCCGTCGTGTCCGTAAATTGAGTAGGGATCAAGTGCTACATCGGGCATCACTACCATTTCGGGAACAGCATCTTTTATCGCTCTGATCGTGTTCTGCATTAATCCGTTTTTGTTCCATGCTTCTTTTCCGGTATTATCCTTAAGATCATCCGAAACTTTCATATACAGATTGACTGCTTTTACTCCCAAAGAAAATAATTCCTTACATTCTTTCACTGTCAGATCAATGCTTCGCCTGAAAATCCCCGGCATTGACGCAATTGGTTCTTCTTTATTCTCGCCCTCCATTACGAAGATTGGCATTACGAAATCACTTGTAGTAAGGGAGCATTCTCTTACCAGACTTCTGACAGATTCATTTACTCTCAGTCTTCTATTTCTTGAATGTATCATTTGGAATACTTTTTGAATGAAATTTAATGCAAATTTACTACAACTTAAACAAAAAAGTATTGCAGGAGATTGTAGAATTGTTTACTTTTGTTTTAATATATTTATAGAAATTGTAATTTGATGAAAAAACTTTTACTTTTATTTATCTTTTTAGGCGCTTTTGTTGGATTTTCCAATAATGCAAAAGCTCAGATAAAGGAGCCTTCAGCATTTTCTCAGAAAGCTGATGATGGTGTCCTTGTAGCCTATCCGAATCCTGCTAAGGACTTTCTGATTATAAAGGCGAAGGACTCTAATCTTAAAATTAAAAGTGTGACCTTCTATTCCATTTTGGGAACTCAGGTTGCCAATTATGCTGTAAATATGAATTCGGGGGAAATTAATATTGAAAAATTAAAACCCGGAAAATATTTGATCCGCTACATATTGAGCGACAACACCATGAAGGTTACACAAATCGTAAAACAATAATTAAATCCTGATAATCATCAGGATTTTTTCTTTTAGATTAATCTGTTTTCAATAATTCCGTAACTTTCGGAACTTTTTCATACTAATCAGTAAAAACAATTTAATGCTAAAAGCTGAACATATCAGAAAGACTTACAATGCGGGCAAAAAAGTAGCATTGGACGATTTCAGCATCCATGTTCCGAAAGGAAGCGTGTATGGTCTTTTAGGACCGAACGGAGCCGGAAAAACTTCATTTATCCGCATCATCAACCAGATTACCCAGGCAGATTCCGGAGACATTATGATCAATGGACAAAAACTCAATCCGGATCATATTAAAGATATCGGCTACATGCCTGAAGAAAGAGGGCTTTATAAAAACATGACCGTAGGAGATCAGCTTCTTTACTTTGGGGAACTTAAGGGCATGACTAAAAATGACGCTTTGAACGAAGCAAAGAAATGGTTTGATAAGCTGCATATCGATCAGTGGTGGAAAAAGAAACTGTCTGAGCTTTCCAAAGGTATGGCACAAAAGATACAGTTTGTGGTTACTGTTCTTCACAGACCTAATTTATTGATTCTGGACGAACCTTTCTCGGGTTTTGATCCTGTGAATGCCAATCTTATTAAGGACCAGATTATTGATCTTAAAAACAATGGCACCACGATAATTCTTTCAACACACCGTATGGAAAGCGTGGAAGAAATGTGTGATTATGTTGCGCTTATTAATAACTCTAAAAAAATTATTGACGGAAGAGTATTTGATGTGAGGGAAAAATTCAAAAAAAATATTTTTGGAATTACACTTTCGGAAGTACAGGATATTCAGTTTGATAATTTTAAAAGAAAATATGATCTTTTCAATATTGTAAATGAAAACAATCTTATTTCCTTTGATCTTAAAAACGAAACGAATCAAAATGATATTCTCCTTGAACTGGTACATATAGGAAAAGTACGTTCGTTTGAAGAGAAGATCCCGAGTATGAATGAAGTTTTTATTAATGCAGTAAGCAGCAATATTTAATTATGAATAATATTTTTTTAATTACAAAAAGGGAATTTCTGACGCAGGTTAATAAAAAATCCTTCATTATACTGACGATTCTGGCGCCTATTCTCCTTGTTGCATTCGGAGCGGTTATCGGCCTTATGTTCAAAGCTAATGAGTCTCACAGCGTTATTGAAGTTGTTGATAAAAGCGGATTATTTACCCATAAGCTGAAATCTTCAGACCAGCTGAAATACATTTTTGTTTCGGCAGCAGATGAAAAGTCGAAAATTAACAATCTAAAAGGTAACGAATCATTAGATGGTATCTTAGTATTACCGAAACTTAAAAATAAGAACTTCGATGATCTTCAGAAAAACACAAGGCTTGTTATTAATAATAAAATAGGCTTTGATACCAAGCAAAAAATTGTTTCTGACATTAATGAAGTTATTAAAAAAGAAAAAATAAAGCAATTAGGTATTGCAGAAACCCAGCTCATCAATCTTGATAAAAGCTTTACCCTTAAAACGATTAATGTTTCTGAAAACAATAAGGAAGATTCTGATCTTGCGTTTGGGGTAAAAAGCGGGTTGAGCATCCTTCTGATGTATGTCACTTTCATGTTTATCATTATTTACGGAGTAAGGGTAATGCGTAGCGTGCTGGAAGAAAAAAATAACCGTGTGGTGGAAATAATCATTTCTTCAGTTAAACCTTTTGAGCTGATGATGGGGAAAATATTAGGCGTTACGCTTGTAGCCTTAACGCAGTTTGTTGTCTGGATCACTATGTCTGTAATTGGTGCTCTGGTTCTGAATACAGGATTTTCATCGATTCAGAAAAACATCCCCGGAGGAAATGAAGAACTGGCTAATAAGCTAGATGTTACACAGATTGCCACCCAGGTTTCCCACAGTTTGCTGGAGCTTAATTTTCCGCTGATCATTTTTGTATTTATCGTGTTTTTCCTTTTGGGATACATTTTTTACAGTTCCATATATGCAGCGATTGGATCTGCGGTGGATAATGAGACGGAAACACAGCAATTCACACTTTTTGCCATTCTTCCTTTAATGCTGGGCATGTACGGCAGTTTTTCTTTAATGAATAATCCGGATGGTCCGCTGGGCTTCTGGCTGTCCATTATTCCTTTCACTTCTCCTGTCGCCATGATTGCAAGAATACCTTTTGGAGTTCCTGCATGGCAGATTGCTTTATCAATCGCCCTACTCTTGGGAACTACTATTTTTATGATTTTCTTAGCCGGAAAAATATATAGGGTGGGTATCCTGATGTATGGAAATAAAGCGACCTTAAAAGAGCTCTGGAAATGGATTAAAGGATAATGAATGTAGATAGAGTTAAAATAAAAATCCCGAAGTAAAGTTCGGGATTTTTTATGCTTGAATTACATAATTTTTATCTAAAAATATAGTTCAGACTTATACTGAGAACCTGTTCAGATTTATTTTTAGTAGTTCCCTGCGGTTCATAATCAAGACCGGGATACGTATTGGAAAGTCCAAAATCATATCTTGCAGCTACTTCCAGTTGTCTTTTATAGCTGTAGCCTACTCCAAAGCCGATTCCAAGGTTAAAGCTATTCGCTTTTCCATTGACATTAGGCAAAGACGATACCGTAACATCCGGGTCGTAATAAGGTCTTGATACGGGAGCGTTTTTTGTCCGCTGGTCTATCAAAAAATTAAATCTTGGTCCTATCAATCCGAAGAATTCTGATTCTGCCTCGGAGAAATAGGCCTTAAAACTGATTGGTACACTAAGATAATTATTGGCATAGACAGCATCATAACCATCTTTACCTTTAAAATCTTTATCTTTTCCTGTTTCTCCTGCCCCGAAATATTGTATTTCAGGCTGAAGGAAAAACTGATTAGTGCTGCCTACAGGAATCAGAGCAAGAAATCCTGCCTGTACCGTAAGTCTTCTTCCTGAGGGATTGTGAGCATTTTTTACTGCCGAAAGATTACCTCCGGCAGACACCCCGAATCTTGTACTGCTGAAGTCTATTTGTGCGAAAGACATCACCGACAATAACAAGGCGGAGGATAATAAAATTTTTTTCATTGTGTATATTTTTTAAATTATGCTAAAACCTTAGCCACGGTAACACCAATATCAGCAGGGGAATCTACTACATTGATACCGTTTTCTCTCATGATCTCCATCTTTGCCTGGGCTGTGTCTTCAGCGCCACCAACGATAGCACCTGCATGTCCCATTGTTCTTCCTTTAGGAGCAGTTTGTCCTGCAATGAAACCTACTACCGGCTTTGTAGAACCGCTGGCTTTGTACCATCTTGCTGCTTCTGCTTCAAGACCCCCACCGATTTCTCCGATCATTACAACTGCTTCCGTTTCAGGATCATTGATGAATAATTCCAAAGCTTCTCTGGTCGTAGTTCCGATAATAGGATCTCCACCGATACCAATCGCTGTAGAAATACCAAAACCGGCTCTTACTACCTGATCTGCTGCTTCATAAGTAAGCGTACCGGATTTTGAAACGATACCTACTTTACCTTTTTTGAAAACGAAACCTGGCATAATACCAATTTTAGCTTCTTCAGAAGTAATGATTCCCGGGCAGTTCGGACCGATTAATCTGCAGTCTCTGTCGGCAATATAAGATTTTACTTTCACCATATCTGCTACAGGAATACCTTCGGTAATACATACAATTACTTTAATGCCCGCTTCGGCAGCTTCCATAATGGCATCAGCAGCAAATGCAGGGGGTACGAAAATGATACTCACGTTTGCTCCGGCTTTTGCCACAGCATCAGCTACAGTATTGAATACAGGTTTCCCAAGGTGCTCGCTTCCTCCTTTTCCCGGAGTAACACCACCTACAACGTTGGTTCCGTATTCGATCATCTGGCTTGCGTGGAAAGTACCTTCATTCCCCGTAAATCCTTGTACAATTACTTTAGAATCTTTGTTTACTAAAATTGACATTTTATTATTTATTTAATTTATTTATTAATTTTTAAATGCACACAAATTTAATTAAATTTCTTTGATTAAAGATAAATCTAAACAATTTGTTTATTTGAGATTTCTCAGTTTAACCTCTTTTTTCAGATAGGTTCTGAAGTCTTCTGCAAGGAAACCGAAGTATGTTCCTTTAGTTAAATCTCTGTTCACTCCGGCTTTTGCGAGTAAAACGGTCCCTTTTTCTATTCTGAGACCAGATGCGATCCCCACCTGCCCCCAGATGGTTACTTCATCTTCAATGATACAGCATCCTGCAATTCCCGTCTGGGAAGCAATAAGGCATCTTTTACCGATTACCGTATCATGTCCTATCTGGATCTGGTTATCTAAAACAGAACCTTCACCGATAACCGTAGAATCCGTCACACCTCTGTCAATTGTACATCCGTTTCCAATTTCAACGTTACTTTCAATGACTACATTTCCAACAGAGATTAAACGATCAAAGTTACCGTCCAGTTTTCTGTAATAGAATGCATCACCACCTAAAACCGTATTCGACTGAATGACAACATTGTCGCCGATGACTGTTCTGTCGCCAATCACAACATTCGGGAAGATAAGGGTGTTTTTTCCTATTTTAACATTGTTTCCTATGACTGCCGAACGATGAATATGCGTTCCTTCACCAATTTCAACATCATGAAGTTCTTCCGTGAAGTTATAAATTCTTGTAAAATGGGTATTGATCTTATTAAAATCCCTGAAAGGGTCTTCAGAAACCAAAAGAGCTTTTCCTTCAGGACATTCCACTTCTTTATCAATAAGAATAATGGTAGCTGCGGAATTCAGGGCTTTGTCATAATATTTCGGATGGTTTACAAAAACAATATCACCTGGTTTTACCATATGAATTTCGTTTGTTCCCAGTACTTCAAAATCTTCAGGACCTATGAATTTAGCTCCGATAATATCAGCAATTGTTCTAAGTTTTTGTGGCTGATGAAACTTCATATTTTTAATGAGGTTTAAATTTTATCAAAATATTATCGGACTTATATCCGATTTTATAAATCTTCCTTTTGGGACTATGCGAGACTTTTATAAACAAAAATTCGGTCTGCTTTCACATTCCGAATTTCTGTAAATTTTATTAAAATTATTCTTTAACTCTTTCTAAATAAGAACCGTCTTCCGTACTTACTTTAATTTTGTCTCCCGGCTCAATAAATAAAGGAACCATTACTCTTGCTCCTGTTTCAACGATGGCGTTTTTAAGAGCATTGGTTGCTGTATTACCTTTTACTCCAGGATCAGCCTCTACTACTTCAAGGTAAACAGACTGTGGTAATTCTGCAGATAAAGGTGTTTCATCTGCTTCTTTAAGAATGATAGTAACTTCTTCACCGGCTTTCATAAGGTTTGAATTTTCAATCATTTCCTTATTCAGGTAAAGCTGAGAAAAATCGTCATTATTCATGAAGTGGAATCCGTTCTCATCATCATAAAGATACTGATATTTTCTGGTGATTACTTTTACTTCGTCGATTTTGTGACCTGCAGAGAAAGTATTATCAATTACTTTTCCGTTGGTTACAGATTTTAACTTTGTTCTAACGAAAGCAGGACCTTTTCCCGGTTTTACGTGAAGAAATTCGATAACTTTATAAATATCGTTGCTGTACTCAATACAAAGCCCTTTTCTGATATCGTTACTTGTTGCCATTAATTTTGTATATAATTATTTTCTTTTGTTAAATTGTATTCCCTCCCCCTGCGGTATCATTCTGTTGAATGTATTGTTATTAAAAGTGTTTACATTATTCTGCAAACGGTTCACATTCATCTGAACTTCCGAATTATAAGGATTCGCCGTTCCAAAAACGGAGCTTGAATTATCCTTTTTCAGGATAGATTTAAAATTACTTCTGGCGAGGCTGTCTTGAGACTTCTCGGGAAGTTTTCTTTCCAGGATGGAATTCTTTGTTGTTTTCTGAGTTTTTAATCCTTCCGTTTGCTGTCCAAACACAGAAGTCGCTGAAAGCATGAAAAAAAAGATTAAAATTTTCATATTTTAATTTTGCTGATTACTCTTTTCCGGTTCCGTAGCCTTTTACGATTCCTCTCGGAGAGTTTTGGATGAACTGAAGGATCTCATCTCTCTCTGCAGTAGGAAGCATTTCTTTTTCAATATGTGAAATCGCTTGGGAAACATTCATTTTCATCTGAAAAATAGCTCTGTAGATTTTCTGGATTTCAAATATCTTCTCATTAGTAAATCCTCTTCTTCTTAATCCTACAGAATTGATTCCTGCATAAGACATCGGCTCTCTCGCAACTTTTACATAAGGTGGAATATCTTTTCTTACCAGTGTACCTCCGGAAATCATTACATGTTTTCCGATTTTCCCAAACTGATGCACTGCGGATAATCCCCCCATTACGGTATAATCACCAATTTCTACATGTCCGGCGATCCCGCAACCGTTTACAATGATAACGTGGTCTCCTATCACACAGTCATGTGCAATGTGCGACGTTGCCATGATGAGACAGTTGGTACCGATTTTAGTATATCCGAGTGCTTTTGTCCCTCGGTTTACGGTAACACATTCTCTGATGGTGGTTTCATCCCCGATGATAACCTGAGTATCTTCACCATCGAATTTCAAATCCTGAGGAATTGCCGAAATTACGGTTCCCGGGAAAATTCTGCAGTTTTTACCAATTCTTGCTCCATCCATGATGGTAACATTGGGACCAATCCATGTTCCTTCTCCTATTTCTACGTCCCCTGCAATGGTAGTGAAAGGTTCTACGATTACATTTTTGCTGATTTTCGCACGCTTATCTACGGCTGCTAATTGATGAATCATTTAATCAACTTTATTTTTTGCAACTTGAGCCATTAATTCTGCTTCTACGGCAACCGCATCCCCTACATATCCGTAGCCCTGCATGTGGACGATTCCTCTTCTGATCGGCTCGATCAATTCAATCTTGAAAATAATGGTATCTCCCGGCACTACTTTTCTTTTGAATTTTACTTTATCAATTTTTATGAAATAGGTAGAGTAATTTTCAGGATCTGGAACACTTGCCAATACAAGAATACCTCCTGTCTGTGCCAATGCTTCCACCTGTAAAACGCCCGGCATTACAGGCTCTTTTGGAAAATGTCCTACGAAGAATGGTTCGTTCATCGTTACATTTTTCAGCCCTACAACATGGGAATCTGAAAGTTCAAGAATTTTATCAATCAGCAAAAACGGTGGTCTGTGCGGCATCAGCCTCATGATCCCGTTGATGTCAAAAACCGGTTCTTTGGTAAGATCAAAGTCCGGAACATTTTTCTTTTTCTGCAGTTTCCACTGGCGGTTAAGTTTTTTCGCAAACTGGGTATTTACATAATGTCCCGGTTTGTTGGCAATAACTTTTCCTTTTATTTTTACTCCTGCCAAAGCCAGATCCCCAATCACATCCAGTAATTTGTGTCTTGCAGCTTCATTAGGATAATTTAAATTTAAATTGTCAAGAATTCCGTTTGGTCTTATAGAAACATTATCCTTACCGAAGGCTTTTTTAAGCTTTTCTGTGGTTTCCGGCGTAAGATCCTTATCTACATATACAATAGCGTTTGATATATCACCTCCTTTGATAAGGCCGTGATCCAACAGCATTTCCAGCTCATGTAAGAAACTGAATGTTCTTGCTGAGGAAATCTCATCTTTAAATTCTGAAATATTTTTAAGAGTGGCATTTTGTGTCCCCAGAACCTTAGTCCCAAAGTCTACCATAGTTGTCACTTCGTAGGTATCAGAAGGGATAATGGTAATTTCAGATCCCGTAGCAGGATCATTGTATGTAAGCACTTCTTTTACAACAAGATATTCTCTTGCAATATTCTGTTCAACTACACCAACACTTTCAATCGCTTCAACAAAATACTTTGAAGATCCATCGAGAATCGGAGGCTCCGAAGCATCCATTTCAAGAATCGCATTATCGATATCACAACCTACCAATGCGGCTAAAAGATGCTCGCAAGTTGTAATTTTAACACCTAATTTTTCTAATGTTGTCCCTCTTTCCGTAGCTACTACATAATTAACATCTGCTTCTACCTGCGGATGTCCTTCAAGGTCTGTTCTTACAAAAACAAAACCTGTATTTTCTTTGGCAGGTTTCATGGTCAGTTTTACTTCTTTACCAGTATGAAGTCCGATCCCGGAAAGTGTTACTTCTTGCTGAAGCGTTTTTTGCATATCACTCATTAGTTTAATCTTTTGAGTTATTCTCAAGATTTTTTATTCTATTAACAATTTCAGTAAAGTTTCTGAAATGAATGTAGTTTCTCAGATAATCATTATAATTAATTGCCGGTGAGCCGTACAACGTTTCTTTATCATTAACGCTGGAATTTACGCCACTCTGGGCCTGAATTTTCACCTGACTTCCTATTTTAATATGACCTACGATACCTACCTGGCCGCCGATCTGGTTCCAGTCGCCAATGGTTGTAGAGCCTGCAATACCGGCCTGTGCAGCAATTACATTATTTTTACCGATCTTTACATTATGTGCAATCTGAATCAGATTGTCTATTTTTGTACCTTTTCCTATAACGGTAGATCCGATGGTTGCGCGGTCAATACTACAGTTTGATCCTATTTCCACATCATCTTCAATGATTACATTCCCCAACTGCGGAATTTTTTTAAATCCTTCAGGTGTCGGCTGGAAACCAAATCCATCTCCACCTATTACCGTATTGGAGTGAATCACACAGTTGTCCCCGATGATGCAGTAGTCATAAATTCTGGCGCCGCTGTCTATTTTGCAGTTTTTACCGATTTTTACCCCCTTCCCTATATAAACATGAGGGTAGATCTGAGATCCTTCCCCTATTTTTGCTTTCTCTGAAACATAGGTAAAAGCCCCGATATAGGCTTTATCACCGATTACTGCCGTTTCATGGATTGAAGAGCCATTCTCTATACCTTCTTTTTTTCCCTGCATTTCCTGATAAAGGTTCATGAGTATCTGAAAAGAAAGATAGGCATCTTTCACCGATATAATGGTAGAATTATAAGAATCTTTTGTAATAAGACTTTCTGAAACAATGATAACGGAGCACTTTGAGGTATCCAAATAATGCGTAAATCTATCTTGTGCTATAAAAGAAAGATGTCCTGTTTCCCCGCTTTCAATAGGTGAAACTCCAGTAATAAGTGCACTTTCGTCACCTATTATTTTTCCGTCAATAAAACTTGCAATTTGCGAAGCTGTAAATTCCATATTCTGCAAAGATAAGAAATTCTGTAATTCGCAAACATTTTTTGGTTTTCGGAAAGTAAAATTTTAATAATATTTAAGAAAATGTATTCTAAATATCCCTTGGATACATGAGAATATAGCGTTGGGTCTTATTTATCATAAGTCCTGATAAAAGCTGATCTTCCGACTCTTCAAGTCTTATTTTTTTTCCGCTTTTCTGAAGGAGATAAATAGGCTGTTTTTCTGTATCATAAGGCAGAAGTTTTCTTTTAATTTCATGAACAAGCTCTTCTCCATTATCAATTCCGAAAAAATCATTGGTTTTTTTTATTTTTTCTTTAATGAATTCCTGTTCAAAAGGATGTGATGAGATAATTGTTCTGGGAATGTTCCTCTGTATGATACATTTGCACCAATATGACAATATATGATCTTCTGCATTCTGCCACAGTTTCATTGCATGAATAATATCATTATCGTCCAGCTGAGTAAATCGTTTTACGTCTTCATCAGTAGCTGCACTTTTTTCACGATAAAGGAAATATTTGAGATTATCTCCGGCAGGAAGATCTATTCCCTGAGAAACAAGATATTTGGCGCGCTCCAGAATTTTCACCAGTAAAAATTCAGCAAGCGCCGATGTTTTATGATAATATACCTGCCAGTACATGAACATTCTGGCTGTTAAAAAATTTTCTATAGAATATACTCCTTTTGCATCAATTACCAATTCTCCCTCCTCACAAACATTCATCATGGAAATGATGCGCTGGGTATTGATACTGCCTTCCGAAACTCCTGTAAAAAAGCTGTCGCGTTTCAGATAATCAAGCCTGTCTACATCCAACTGCGAAGAAATCAGCTGATTGAAAAATTTCCGGTGATATCTTCCCTGAAACATCTCAATAGCGCAGGAAAGCGCTCCTTCAAACTCAACATTCAGTCGATTCATCAACAGCAGTGACAGCGTCTCGTGATGCCAGTCGTCCATCAGCATACTCTCTAAAGCATGAGAGAAAGGGCCGTGACCGATATCGTGCATTAAAATTGCCAGCATTGCTCCTTTTTCTTCATTTTCTGATATTTTCACACCTTTTTGTTTCAATGTTTCAAGTGCTGTGAACATGAGATGCATCGCTCCCAGTGCATGATGAAATCTTGTATGCGTTGCTCCCGGAAAAATAAGATTCAGAAGGCCCGTTTGCCCGATTCTTCTTAACCGCTGAAAATAAGGATGCTCAATAATATCAAATAAGATTTCGTGTGGGATTCTGATAAAACCGTGAACCGGATCATTAATGATTTTGAGTTTATTCTGCATGGAAAACGTCTGAATTTAGAAACAAATTTAAGGATTTTAAAATTGAACATGGTTTAAAACATTATTAAAAAATCGGACCGAAATTCCTGAATAATTATTATCCGGAAATATTGCAGTTTTCATTAACTTATATTTAACTTTACACATGTTCATTTTGGCAGATTTTAATGTTAGTTGGTCGGCAATTTGATACAATAACCATGTAAAAAAATAAATTTATGTCGGAAAAGATATTATGGATAGATGATGAAATTGATCTCCTTAAACCTCACATTGTATTCCTTGAAAAAAAGGGCTATCAGGTAACCCCTGTAAACAATGTTAATGAGGCTTTGGAGCTGATGGATTCTGAAAAATTCGCATTAACGCTAATTGATGAAAATATGCCCGGAATCTCCGGACTTGAAGCTATTCCTATGATTAAGGATAAAGATAATTCCTTAAAAATAGTAATGGTAACCAAAAGTGAAGAAGAACACATTATGGAGGAGGCCATCGGATCACAGATTGCAGATTATATTCTCAAACCAGTGAATCCCAACCAGATTTTGCTTTCTTTAAAGAAAAATCTTCAACAGGAAAATCTTGTGGAACAGAAGACGATTCTTCAGTACCAGCAGGAATTCAGGAATCTTTCGATGGAACTCTCTTACCTGAGAACCTATCAGGAATGGGCAGAATATTATAAGAAAATTTTAAATTGGGAAATTAAATTCGATAAGGTTACAGACAATGAATTTGCGGATCTTTTACAATCGCAGAAAGAAGAAGCGAATATCCAGTTTGCCAAGTTTATCGAAAACAACTACGAAGACTGGCTCCACGATTCTGACAAACCGATCATGAGCCATACACTTTTTAAAGAAAAAGTAAAGCCTGAAGTAGAAAAGGAAAAAGTTCTGCTGTTGATGGTCGACAATCTGCGTTATGATCAGTGGAAAGTAATTGAGCCGTTATTCACTAAATATTACAACAAGATTTCTGAGGACTATTATTACAGTATTCTTCCTACGGCGACCCAATATGCGAGAAATTCATTTTTTGCAGGGCTTATGCCTTCAGAAATTGAAAAACGTTTCCCGGATAAATGGTTTAACGATAACGAAGAAGGAAATAAAAATGAATATGAGCGTGATTTCCTAGAAGATCAGATGAAAAGGATTGGCCTTGGCTCCAAGTCCATGAAATACCTTAAAGTCCTGAATGCAGATTTTGAGCGAAAGATTTATGATGATTTTAACCAGCATAAAAACAATGACCTTTTAGTGATCGTGTATAATTTCATTGATATTCTTTCTCATGCGAAAACAGACAACCATATTGTTGATCAATTGATCCGTGATGATAAGACTTTCCGATCACTTACTTTAAACTGGTTTGAAAATTCTTCATTAATGAAAATTATTAAAGTTGCAGCTGAAAACGGATTTAAACTTGTGATAACCACAGACCACGGAACGGTTTACGTTAAAAAACCAAGCAAGGTAGTAGGTGACAGAGAAACTTCAACCAACATCCGTTATAAGACAGGAAAAAGCTTAACATACGACAGCAGTGATGTATGGGCTATTACCAATCCTGAAAAATTATTTTTACCAAAAGGAAATTTAAGCTCAAAGTATATTTTTGCCAAGAATAATATCTTCCTTGCCTATCCTAAAAATTACAATCATTTTGTGAATTATTACAAAGAGACTTATCAGCACGGAGGAATTTCACTGGAAGAGTGCATTATCCCGATCAGCATTCTGGAACCTAAATAGCAGATGGTTTTGGCAGTTTGCCAATGGCTTTATCAATATCATGTTTCGGGCGGAAAAATCTTCGATTTTTCCGCCCGAAACTATTTTAAGACCATAAAGACTTTGTATTTTTGAAAAAAATTAAATTTTGAGATTAATTACTTATAACGTTAATGGAATACGGGCTGCTTTCACCAAAGATTTTTTAGGATGGCTGAAATCTGCGGATCCTGACATCATCTGTATTCAGGAAAGCAAAGCGGGAAACGATCAGATTGATATCGAAAGCCTCGAAAAGCTGGGTTATCACAGTTACTGGCATTCGGCTGTTAAAAAAGGCTACAGCGGGGTTGGAATAGCTTCTAAAATAAAGCCCAATCACGTGGAATACGGCTGCGGTATTGAAAGCTATGATAACGAAGGAAGGATAATCCGTGCTGATTTTAATGGGTTTTCTGCAATTTCCGTTTATGTTCCGTCTGCTTCCAATATCGAAAGGCTGGATTTTAAAATGCAGTTCTGCTATGACTTTTTAGAGTATATTAAAAATTTAAAGAAGGAAATTCCCAACCTTATTATTTCAGGCGATTTTAATATCTGTCATGAAGCGATTGACATTCACAATCCAATCGGATTAAAGAATGTTTCCGGCTTCTTACCAATGGAAAGAGAATGGATGACGAATTTCATCAATGAATGTGAATTGATTGACAGCTTCAGGTTTTTTAACAATGAACCTGATCATTACACATGGTGGAGCTACCGGCAAAATTCAAGAGAGCGAAATAAAGGCTGGAGGCTGGATTATAATTTTACTTCCTATACTTTAAAAGATAAGCTTACGAGAGCTGTTATATTAAAGGAAGCAGTGCATTCCGATCATTGTCCTGCACTTGTGGAAATCAGTTTATAGTATTGCATTATAAAAGAAAAAAGCCAACTGCGAAAGTTGGCTTTTTAATTTAAATCATAAAATTAATCGACAATTTCATATTCCACCGGAATCGTACCGCGGTCGGTATCTCCGATTTCATCGAACGCAGCTTTAGACATATCCAAAGCTCTTGACGAATGGTAAGGTCCTCTATCATTAATTTTCACAATTACCTCTTTACCATTGTTCAGGTTAGTCACCTTAATGTTTGTTCCGAAAGGAAGCGTTCTGTTGGCTGCAGTAAATTTTGCATTATCGAAAATCTCTCCGCTGGCCGTTTTTCTACCGTTAAATTTATCGTGGTAGTACGATGCATAACTTGTTTTTTTCGCATCTATGGCATTCATTTTGAATGAATAAACACCAAGGGTTGAAATCATCATTATGATTACGAGAATTAATCTTTTCATCATTTTGAACTTTTATTTGTTTGACGAGGCAAATGTATCAGGAATCTTTTAACGAGCCTATTTTATATGTTAACGGATGTTAATAAAAACCAAAATAAATGTTAATTTATATTTTAAATTGCTGATTATCAACAATTAAAACCATATTGTTAAAAAACGTTAAAAAAACAGTTAAAAAGTTAACGAATTTAACGAAATGACTGCTCTAACTCAAAATTAAAAAATATATCATATTAAAAATCAGCATATTATACAATTCCATTTCATGCTTATTTTACCCCTTTTACTATTAAAAATAAAAAACAACCTCATTCAAGGTTGTTCTTTATTATAATGATATGTATGCATTATACTAATTCTCCATATAAATCAAATTCTTCAGCAGAAATAATTTTTACATCAGCAAATTCTCCTATTGAAATATAAGTATCTTCTGCAGATACCAGAACGGTATTGTCTACATCGGGAGAATCGTATTCCGTTCTTCCTATGAAATAATTTCCTTCTTTACGGTCAAAAATACAGCGATATACCTGCCCTATTTTTTCCTGATTCTTTTCCCAGGAAATCTGAGACTGGATTTCCATGATCTCTTCCACTCTGGCTTCTTTAACTTCCTGCGGAATATTATCTTCCAGTACATAAGCACCGGTATTTTCTTCGTGAGAATATGTGAAGCATCCTAACCTGTCAAATTTCTGCTCTCTCACCCAATCTTTTAATTCCTGGAAAATCTCTTCCGTTTCTCCCGGATATCCTACGATAAGGGTTGTACGGATGGCCATATCCGGAACCTTCTCTCTGAATTTTGCTAAAAGTGCATCTGTCTTTTCATGGGTAGTTCCTCTTTTCATGGATTTCAGCAGCTCCGAGTTGATATGCTGGAGCGGAATATCAATATAGTTGCAGACCTTCGGTTCTTCTCTTATAATATCAAGAACATCTTCCGGGAAACCGCTTGGAAAAGCATAGTGAAGTCGAATCCAATCAATCCCATCTACCTTTACCAATTCTTTTAATAAATCGCCAAGCGCCCTTTTTTTATAGATATCCAATCCATAATAAGTAAGATCCTGGGCAATAAGAATCAATTCTTTTGTTCCCTTTTTAGCAAGTTTTTGAGCTTCTGAAACCAACTTTTCGATTGGCGTGGAAATGTGGCCTCCTCTCATCAGAGGAATCGCACAGAAGGAACATGGTCTGTCGCAGCCTTCGGAAATTTTAAGATAGGCATAATGTTTTGGAGTAGTCGTTAAACGCTCTCCTACAAGCTCATGTTTGTAATCTGCGCCAAGATGTTTAAGCAAAATCGGAAGATCTCTCGTTCCGAAATACTGGTCTACATCAGGAATTTCTCTTATAAGATCCGGTTTGTACCGTTCAGAAAGACATCCTGTAACAAATACTTTTTCTACTTCGCCCCTGTTTTTGGCTTCAACATAATCAAGAATTGTATTGATGGATTCCTCTTTGGCATTATCTATAAATCCGCAGGTATTGATGACCACAATATCTCCTTTGTCTTCATGAACAACTTCTTTTCCATTGGCTTTCAGCTGGCTCATCAAAACTTCAGAGTCATAAACATTCTTGGAACATCCAAGCGTTACCACATTGATTTTCTTCTTCCCTACAGATTTTGTACGCATCTTTTTGATTTTGAGTTGGCAAAGATACGAAATATTGAAGAGTCCTGGATAAAAAATAAAAACCACCCTAAAGAGTGGTTGTGATATCATTTTAAAATTCTATTCGTGATTAAAAGCGGGTAAAATTTGGTCTTTTTCGGATAAGACAGCATCTTCCGCAGGAACAATCCAGTCTATGTTTAAATTGGAATCATTGTAAACAACACCTGCTTCTGATTCTTTATTGTAAAAATTATCACATTTATATGCGAAAACGGCTGTTTCACTTAACACAGAAAAACCATGTCCGAAACCTCTAGGCACATACAGTTGTGTCTTATTTTCTGCCGTAAGTTCAATTCCGAACCATTTCCCGAATGTAGGAGAATCTTTCCTCAGATCTACCGCAACATCCCAGACCCGGCCTTCAAGACAGGAAACCAATTTCGCCTGCGCATGTTCTCCTTTCTGCAAATGAATTCCGCGGATTACTCCATATGAAGATTTGGATATATTGTCCTGAACAAAATGACCATTCATTCCGGTAAGTTCCTCAAATCTTTTTTCATTATACTTTTCAAAAAAATATCCTCTTTCATCTTCAAAAATTGTAGGTTCAATTATATAACAGTCTTTCAGAGGAGTTTCTTTTATTTTCATATTATTTAATTACGGTTGATTGTACTTTCTTTTTCAGTTTTAATTTAAGGAACAGATAAATGCTGCCAAACGGAACAAATATAATTAAAATAACAGCATAAACCGGAAGCTTCGAGTGTATTAAAAATACATTTACTGCCAATTGTGCAAGTGCATAGAGTATACTTATCACGAGATGAGACATTTTCTTCTCATTGGCCAGCAGCTGATACAGATGTCTCCTGTGAGCTTCAAATATATTTTCTTTCAGGAGCAGCCTTTCTATAATTGTCAGTACAACCTCTATTCCATATATTGAAAACAGGAGTATATATCTGTAATCCTGTGTCTTCATGATCAATAAAGTAATAAGCGCAATAAGCCAGAAACCGATTCCCATACTTCCCACATCTCCGGCGAAGCATTTGGCCTTTTTTCTGAAATTAAAAAACAGGAAAACCAAGGATGCTAATATGGCATAGATTATAAAATTTTCCTGTGTAAATGCAATAATATCACGATTGATATAAAAAAGGGTTAACAATGTGACCAATGTGTAAGCTCCAGTCATGCCATTAATTCCATCCATAAAATTATAGGCATTGAGAGTTCCTATCACTATAATGAAGAAAATCGGCCAAACCCAGACCGGCATCATACTGAACATCTCTGCAAAATTCAGCAAAAGTGCTACCGATAAAAAATGCACCGTGATTCTTATTTTTCCGGATAAAGTTTTGACATCATCAATGAAACTGACCAGGGAAATTGACAATAATCCGAGCCCGAAAGACCAATACATGCTCATTGCTTCTTTATAATTGATTATAGAGAAAATAACAAAGGCAATCGGAAAAATGATTCCGCCTCCTCTGAGGGTAATTTGCGAGTGGGCACTGCGATGGTTAGGCTTATCGATAATATTATACTTATCCGCTATTGCGAAATATGCCTGAATTAAAATGAATAAGGTTATGAAAACCAGTAGATATTCTATCATTTGTGTTGAAAGCTTTTTATAGTTTTTATTAATCCTTCTCTTGTGGAAACAGGAAGTTGCCTGATATCTAAAGCTGATTTTATTTTATGATTGGAAACTTTATAATTTTCGGTCAGCTTTTTTAATCTTTCTGAGTTTAAAGGAAGTTTTATTTTATCACCTACTTTTGAAAAAATATTTATAATATCCGGATACACATTCAATTGCTTTGTTCTTTTACCAAGTGCTTCATCAATGATCTTTATCAATTCATTAGTTGATAAAAATTCGTCATCCGCAAAATTATATATTCCAGATGTAATTTCTTTATTTTGAAGTAATTGTAATACCAAAAAATTAACATTATCAATACTTAAAAATGATCTTTTATTATCAAATGCTCCTAACGGCCATGGCATGCCCATTTTGACCATTTTATACAAAAGATTAAGATTGCCTTTATTTCCGGGGCCATGAATCATACAAGGGCGAATAATAAAAAGTCTTTTTGTGCTGGGAAGTGCTTTGGAAAGTAAATATTCTTCCGCCAGCAATTTAGATTTCCCATAAGGAGTTTTAGGTTCTGCCATGTGGTCTTCATGTAAAATATCCACAACACAGTCTGCGACAGCCTTTACGCTGCTAAAATAAATAAAATCTCTGATATTTGAATTCAAAAATTCATCAAAAATTTTTTTTGTAAGATCTGTATTAATTTTGAAATAATCTTCTGCATCCGAACTGTTTTCAATATCGTGTGCTTTCCCGGCCAGGTGGATCAGGGCATCGGCATTGATGTCAAGAGTCCATTCGGACCGCAATGACAAAGTCGCTACATTATGATTTTCATTCTTTAGGAATTGTGAAAGATTTTGTCCTACAAACCCTGAAGCTCCTGTAATAATTGTTTTCATTTTTGGGAAATTAGTTTTTCAAGATTTGAAATACACTGTTCCATTTTATAATTTAACTCATAAAATTGTTTTCCATTTCTTCCTAAAATTATCAAATCTTCTTTTTTCATTTGTGATATTTTTTCAATTGTCGCGGCTAATTCTTCACTATTACCCGCTGGAACGGAAAATCCGCATTGTGCTTCAGCGATATTTTCTGCTCCTTCACCATTCAGCATAGCAAGAATGGGCTTCCCGGAACTCATATAAGCCTGAACCTTTGCAGGAACAGTAAGGTTGAATATCGGATCATCTTTAAGACTTACCAATAATATATCTGCAGCATTAAAAAAGGTAGCCATTGCATCAACAGGAAAACGTCCTAAAGTATAAACAGTATTCTCAAGATGATTTTCTGAGATAAACTCCTGTACAAAAGGCATTTTTCTGCCATCTCCCAGTAAAATAAATTTAATTTCTTTATTTTCTTTAAGTAATAAAGCTGCCTTCATAATATTGTCCATATCCTGAGCTTCGCCTATATTTCCGGCAAACATAATCCTGAATCCATCCGGAAGTTCGGGAATAGGGAATGCTGTATTGCCAGAGGATATAGTGTCTTCTGCCCAGTTGGGAAAATAGTGAATTTTATTTTTAAAATCGCCTTTTTCCAGAATAGATTTTTCAAAACCTTTAGAGGTGATCAGTATTTTTTCTGATTCTTTGTAAAAGTTCCGCACCATCCCGGTAAAAAAGTTGAGTATGAATTTATTTTTGATACCTCCAGCAATTTCAAGGCTTTCGGGCCATAAATCCATTACCCAAAAATAGACAGGCGTCCTTTGCAGTTTTTTTAAAACCAGCGCAGGATAAAACTGAGTAATGGGTGAAGGTTCATGCACTATAATTGCATCATATTTTTTTGAAGATAGCTGCAATGCTTTTAATGAGGCAAAAAATGCCCAGCTAAAATAATTGAGAAATAATCTCAGACCGCCACCACTACCTCTCGGCAACAATAATGTTCTTATAATCTTGACATTGTTGATATATTGCGTTCTTTTTTTAAAATATCCATATCCCTCATATATTTTACCTTCAGGATAGTTGGGAATTCCGGTGAGTACGGTAACATCATGTCCTCGCTTCTTTAATTCGAAAGCGAGGTCATTGCTTTTAAAGTTTTCCGGGTAAAAATACTGCGTTACAATAAGAATTTTCATTAGCTTTTACTCCAGACAACCCTGTTAATATAATCGGTATAGCTCAGGATAATTCTTACCATCTTTTCGGAAACATTGGGCATAGAATAATCTGCAACCGGCCTGTAATTCCTTTCATTTCCTATTTTCTGCTGCTGAAGCTGGGCAAGTCCCTGCATGATTCTTTCAGGAGAAAGCCCTACCATCATTACGGATGCTTCTTCCATAGCTTCCGGCCGTTCATGAGCCTCACGAATGTTTAATGCCCTGAAATTAAGAATTGAAGATTCTTCAGAAATTGTTCCTGAATCTGATAAAACTGCATAGCTTCTCATCTGCAATGCATTATAATCGTGAAATCCCAAAGGTTTTAAGAACTGAATTTCCGGTCTTACCTCAACGTTCATTTTATCAATCATGTTTCTGGTTCTGGGATGAGTGGAAACAATGATCGGCAATTCAAACTTTTCGGCAATTGCATTCAGGCTTTGTATTAATCCTTTAAAATTTTTCTCTGAATTAATATTTTCTTCCCGGTGAGAAGATACTACAAAATATTTTCCTTCTTCAATGTTCAGACGAGTGAGCACATCGGATCTTTCAATCTGTGGAAGATAATGATGCAGGACTTCGAACATCGGAGATCCTGTTTTAATAATCCTGTCGGCAGAAAGTCCTTCACGCAAGAGATATTCTCTGGCAATGTCTGAATAGGTTAAATTAATATCTGCTGTATGGTCTACAATTTTCCTGTTGGTTTCCTCAGGAACTCTTTGGTCGAAACATCTGTTTCCGGCTTCCATATGGAAAATAGGTATCTGTCTTTTTTTTGCGGGAATCGCACAAAGACATGAGTTGGTATCTCCCAAAACCAGAAAAGCTTCCGGTTTTAGTTCTTCCAGAAGAGGATCTATTTTAATCAGAATATTTCCAACGGTTTCTGTTGCCGTTTTACCGGCTGCTTCAAGGAAATAATCCGGCTTGCGAAGTCCCAGATCTTCAAAGAAAATCTGGTTTAGTTCGTAATCATAGTTTTGTCCCGTATGGACGATGATATGTTCAACTGCTTCAGAAGCGTCTAAAGCAGATAATACTCTTGATAATCTGATGATTTCAGGCCGTGTTCCCACGACGGTTATTACTTTTAATTTCTTCATTTGTAAAATTTATATATCCTAAGCCGATAACGGCTGCTCCAAAATACCACAACTCAAATGATAAATAAAGGCTTCCCGAGGTCTGAGCCAAAATTAAATACTGCAGGAAAAAGAAAATTAAGATTCCGCTTTCTTTATATTGATAAATATTCTTCAGAACTTTAAAAAAGCTTCTGATTACAAATTTAAAATAAATTATAAAGAGCACCATACCCAATAATCCTGTTGACATTAATATATCTATAAAAATATTGTGTGAATAGGCTCCGTCACTTAATAAAGCATTTCCTCCAATTAAAGGATGTTCCCTGAATATCTCTATCCCGCTATTTAAGTAAAAAGCCCTTCCTGAAGCATTATTTTCAAAAATTGCAGCATTTAATCTTTTAAAAAAAATAAAATCCTCAGCTATTTTACTTTGATATATAAAATATAAAGCAAGAAAAGATAATAATATAAGACTAAAGAAAGATATCCAGTATTTTCTTTTATTCAATAACATTAAAAACACAAAAAGAATAATTACCAGTGCCAGAACCGGACTTCTTGCTGCGGCAACATACATGGGAAAAAGCCCGAGAAAAACTGCAATGATATATTGAAATCCTTTAATTTTTAAAATTAAAAAACTATACAGCGCCATGATAACCAGACTTAACCCGTAATGTCCGACTGTGATGTAATACAATCTGAATATACCGCTTCTTCCATTACTTGAATAATTATCAAAAATAAAGTGAGTATGAATAAAATTGATAGCCAAAAGAATAAAATAAAGCCAGAATACGATCCGGAAAAATTTTTTAAAATCAATTTTTTCATAATTCAGGCTTAACAGAGCAACAACAGGTACCGGTATGACGACAAAACCAAAATAATAAATAGAATATTTCAGTTTTTGCAATGCATCTGCCGGTAAATTGAGATCCGGAATCGTGTGATAAAGTTTGAACAGGTAAAAAGAGAAAAAAGTAACAAATGCTGCTACCAATACTTTTCTTTCTTTAATTATTGAGATATTTTTACCTATGAAATATACAGATATCACAAATAAAGCCGCTCTTATGAATGCATTGATATAATGAGGATATCCACTGGAATTGTAAGGATCTATGTAGCCAAAAATATAGCCGAATAAGGCAAATATCAGGAAATACATTTCCTGATTTCTGATGAGCGAATATTTTAGACTTTGTATTTTTTCCATTGGCTACACTTCCACAAAATAAGTATCGGCATCCTCGGGATTAAAAGGCTCATTAATCCAGAAAATAGTATAAAGCTCTTCTTCTCCTATATTTTTAATATTGTGCGTATACCAGATCGGCATGTCTACATAAGCCGGCTCGGCTCCATCCAGAAAAAAATCCAGTACTTCATCCGTATCTATTTTTCTTAGCTGTATCAATGCTTTTCCTTTGATAACAGCAAATCGCTCTATTTTCCGTGTATGAAAATGGTTTCCTCTCGTAATTCCAGGAACTGTAGTTGAAAATGAGCATTGCCCGCCTATTCCAAGTCTTATGACCTCCACAAACGCTCCCCTCGGATCCGTATGCTGTGTAAATTTTACAGGATAATGATTTTTTATATCAAAATAGCATCGGAAAGTATTGAAAAGATTTAAATCAAAAGCAGTTTCCAAAGCAGGGATTTCCCCGTTTTCAAAATATAATTTTTTATAATTTTGTAATTTTCCGAGCACCTCCGAAACCTTATTTACAGAGGTATGCGGAACTTCGTAGAAATTTATATCTTTTTCGTCTTCAATCTGATTGATGATTTCCTTTACAAGTTCTGCCACATAGATTAATTTTACCTCTCCGTCCTGATCAATAAACGGCGTTTCCCCATGGGTAAGTTTATGACAAAAGGTTGCAATAAAGGAATTGTAGTTGGGCTTTCCAAAAGGGCCGAAAACATTAGGAATAACCATCCCCGTAAATTTCCCTCCTGATCTTTCTGCCCATTCTGCCAGAAATTGACGGCCTTCTTTTTTAGATTTGCCGTAAAGATTATCTTTTTCTTCCTGAGATGATGATGAGAAGAGAACATGCGCCTTAGATTTTGTTTTTTCTAAAGAGGTTATCAATTTTTTTACAAGCTCAATATTATTCCTGTAAATAACTTCCGGATCAGAATGCCTGTTCATTGCCGCAAGATGTACGATCACATCACACTGCGCGACAAACTCATCCAGTTTTTCTTCATTTTCGAAGAAATCCCTTTCGAAATGAATTCTTTCAAATTTATCCGGTGATAAACCAAGCGTATTGTAGAGATGTGCACCGACAAAGCCATTCTGGCCGGTAATTCCGATTTTCTTCATTATTTCAAATTTTCGAAGTAGTTTATAGGAAAACGGTAATCATCAGTAATTTCGCCGAGGGCATAATCTGCCATTACCAGCAATCTTGAATTTTCATGATGAGACTGAATTGCACTTGCATATCCCGGAGGAACATGCAGAATGTCTAAATTTTCTGAATTCAATTCAAACTTTAAAACCGGCAGATTTTCAGACGGTTTTTCCCAGTTGTCAATTTTAATCAGGTTTATGGTAAAACTCCCCTGCGTAGCAGAAAACCATCTTTGTTCCGTTTTATGGCCGGTCCACCCTCTGATGAACTGAGTGTCTCTGTTTTCTATAAAGTAGATTCTTTTGATCTGAGAGGCATTGAAATCATTATTAAAAAAAAGACTTCCTCTGTCATCTGCAAAGCTTTTCCCCTGAATAAGCATTGGTTTTTCCATAACTCAATAGTTTAATCGGGATATTGCATTATATTGTCTTCTCCTAAGACCTCTTTTCTTATGAGCGGCAGTTTCATTAAAAGCTTTTTCATTCCTTCTACATCCTGCTGATGTGTGTTATGAGAATGGTAATCTTCAATTTTGGAGATATCCTCTGTTCCCTCTGAAAAATACTGGGCATAGTTTAGATCCCTGTTATCGGCCGGAATTCTGTAAAAATCCCCCATATCTTCAGCCTTAATCATTTCTTCACGGGTACAAAGTGTTTCATACAATTTTTCGCCGTGTCTGGTTCCGATAATTTTTACGGGATTATCGGCTTTGAACATTTCTTTTAAAGCCTGTGCCAAATCGCCGATTGTTCCGGCGGGTGCTTTATTAACGAATAAATCTCCGGGATTTCCATGTTCAAAAGCGAATAATACCAAGTCTACAGCTTCTTCAAGTGACATCAGAAACCTGGTCATGTTGGGGTCTGTAATAGTAATAGAATCTCCGTTTTTAATCTGCTTTACAAACAAAGGGATTACGGATCCTCTGGAAGCCATTACGTTACCGTATCTTGTAAGACAAACCACTGTATCATTAACATTTCTGGATGCAGCAATGGCTACTTTTTCCATCATAGCCTTTGAAATACCCATTGCATTAATAGGGTATGCTGCTTTATCCGTGCTTAGACAAATCACTTTTTTTACATGATTCTGAACGGCAGCATCAATTACATTTTGCGTCCCTTCAACATTAGTTTTAACGGCCTGCATAGGGAAAAATTCGCATGATGGTACCTGCTTAAGGGCGGCAGCATGAAAAATATAATCCACTCCTCTTGTTGCAGGCTCAACACTTTTATAGTCTCTTACATCACCGATATAAAATTTCAGCTTATCATTTTTAAACTGATTTCTCATATCATCCTGTTTTTTCTCATCACGGGAAAAAATACGGATTTCTTTAAAGTGATCCGTATCAATAAATTTTCTGAGGACAGCTGTACCGAAAGAGCCTGTTCCTCCTGTAATAAGAAGTGTTTTATCTTTAATCTGCATTCGTTTTTCCGGTTTTATAGTTTCATACCAAATATTTCTTCCCAGACTGCAATATTATATAATTTCCACTGCATTTCCCTGTTTTTAATTTTCTTAATTTTCTTTGAATACAGTTTCTGCAATATTTCAGACCGGTTAATTTTATCCAGAATTTCTTCGGAATAGGGCCACCACTTGTCTGCAGGAGCATCAAATCCTATTTTTCTTTTTCGCCACGTTACTTCATCCGGTAAGTTACCTGCCATATTTTTTCTTAATAAATATTTAGACCATTTATCATAGATCTTAAAGTTGTTATTAATTGACAGGCATGTTTCTACAAATTTGTAATCTAAGAATGGAAGTCTTGTTTCCACTCCAAAGGCCATAGAATTTTTCTCTTCAAATTTCAGAAGCTCCGGAATCTGCGCCCAAAAGATCTCAATTCTCTGCATTTTAAAAATATCAGCATATGAATTGGTAAGGTTTTTCATCAGTGTAAAATCAATTTTCTTTCTATATCTTGATTTTATATTTTTTGCCCGGAATAATATTCTCAGTTTTCTGACAAAGAAGACGCTAAAATATAAATAGTATAGGATTCCTTTGTATATTGAAATATCATAATGTCCGGGTACACTGAGCAGGAACTTTAGGTTTTTTATGAAAGAATGGTTCCTGAGATATGCCGCAGTATATCTGCTGTAACCGAGCAAAATTTCATCTGCACCCTGTCCGTCAAGCAAGACCTTGATATTTAATTTGTTGGTTTCTTCCATAAGGAAGTTCTGCATATAAATAGACAATCCGGGAAATGGCTCTTCCTGAGAAATAATGACATCGTTAATTTTTCTCCTGAATTCTTTCTGGCTGGGATATATGAGGTCCTGGTTTAGGTCAAGATGTTCTGAAACCAATTTCGAATAATAGCTTTCATCATTTTTGGGATCTCTTGATCCTACCGAAATCACATTAAATTTCTCTTTTTTCTGTTCTTTATATATTTTGGATGCTTTGGATGCCATATATGAACTGTCCAAGCCACCACTTAAAGCAGATCCTATTTTTACGTCACATCTTAGTCTCATTTTTATGGAACGTTCAAGCTCTTTATCAAAAAGACGGGCTGCATCTTCTAAAGAAAGCTTTGAAATTTCTTCATTAAAATGGATGTCGTAATATCTGTAGATTTCATAGGTATGATTCACAAGATCATATACTAAATTATGTGACCCGGAAAGTTTGCTGATGCCCTGAAAAAAAGTTTCGCTGGTCTGTTCTGTGAGATTAACGGCAATAAACTGAACAAGCACCTGCACATTTACCTGAGTGATTTTCTCAATCTCAAGTATCGGTTTTATTTCTGAAGCAAAAACAAATTTGTTATTATCTGTAAAATAGTAAAACGGTTTAATTCCAAAACGATCACGTGAACAGAAGATTTTATTGTTTTTTACATCAAATATGGCAAAAGCCCACATGCCATTGAATTTTTTCACGCAATCTTCTTTCCAGCAATCATAGGATGCAATCAGGACCTCTGTATCTGAATCTGTTTTAAACTGATACCCTTTTTTTTCAAGCTCTTCTCTGAGTTCTATATAATTATAAATAGCCCCGTTGAAGATCAAAACATATTGATCACCGAAATAAAAAGGCTGGTTTGCAGATTCACTTGTATCAATAATCGACAATCTGCGGTGTCCGAATCCCACATTATCTTTAATAAAAAAACCTTCTGCATCGGGGCCTCTGTGCGACATTCTGTCGGTCATCTTTTTGAGAGCTTCCTCTTTTACCTGTGTCTGATCTTTATATATTATTCCGGCTATTCCACACATATTTTACTTTTGTCTTAGACCTTCTTTTTCCTCGAAAGAAGGGTAGTTTATCAAAACGGCTTTGTAAACACCTTTAAATACAAACAAACTACCTGCTGCAACTCCAATAATTCCGTGCTTGTCTATTACCTGTTTAATATCATTTAAAGAGCCTGCCCCTCCTAAAACGGTAAGGGGAAGTGATATTTTTTCTCTTATTTTATCGATTAATGAAATATCGAAGCCTTTCATCACACCATCCTGATCTATGGAATTGATGATTATTTCGCCGGCACCCAGTTTCTGGGCTTCTTCCACAAATTTAAACGGATTGATTCCCGTGGATTTTTTTCCGTTGTGAGTATAAACCTCATATCCTCCAAAGAGTTTTTTCTTAACATCAAGTACTACAATTACACTTTGAGAACCTACTCTCTCTGCAATTTCAGTAATGAGACGGGGATTTTGAAGAACCGCTGACGAAAGTGCTATTTTTTCAATTCCAAGTCCAAAGATTCTTTGAGCCTGTTCAACAGTTTTCACGCCCCCTCCGTAGCAGAGTGGCATTCTGGACTGATTGGCAATTCTTTCAATAAGGCTATAATTAGGTTCTAATCCTTTAACGGTAGCATCTATATCGAAAATAGCGAGTTCGTCTACTTCTTTTTCATTAAATATTCTTACCGCATTGATAGGATCACCCACATATTTCGGATTTTTGAAGTTTACGGTCTTTACAAGTCCGTTATCCTGTATCAGAAGACTGGGTATAATTCTGGGTCTTAACATTCGGGCTGATAATGGTTAAAGTTTTGCAAAATTATGTAATAAAATTTCGCCATAGTGGTGACTTTTTTCAGGATGAAACTGTATTCCGTACTTATTTTCGTGATGTGCCGCTGAAGCAAATTCATCACCGTACTGTGTAACAGCCATGATATCTTCATTATTATGGCAATGAAAATAATAAGTATGAAGAAAATAAAAAATGGAATCTTTTTCCAATCCTTTAAACAATTCCATCTCTTTCACGGGTTTTACATCATTCCATCCCATATGGGGCAGCCGCGTTACCTGATTAATTTTTGTTTCATCAAATTTTTTAACAGTGGCATCAATCCATTTCAGTCCTTCTAATTTTCCTTCATCACTGCTGTTTGCCATCATCTGCATACCTACACAGATTCCGATCACCGGTATTTTTTTACCAAGTACCAGCTCATCGAGTGTATCCCGCATACCGGAATTATTAAGTTGGGCCATCGCATGGTCAAAATGTCCTACTCCCGGAAGAATAAGCTTCTGAGCATCCTGCAGATCGTCTTTAGACTTTGCAATTTTTACGGGAACATCTACTCTTTTGTAGACGTTTACGAATGCATTGATATTTCCCACCCCGTAATCAATAATCGTTATCATCTGAATAATCTTTTTTCTAATCCCAGTTTTTGCATTGCCTGGGCACCGAGTTTTATGATTCCCATTTTGTTTTTATAATCTTTGTACGTTTTGTTTTCCCCTTCAAAAATCTGCTGAAGTTCTTCTTTCGTAAGATCCAGTTTATTGGCAACATACTCGAATTCTCTTTGCAGGAATTCTTCCGGTAATTCCGGTCTGGAAACTCTTTCTAAAGCTTCTTCCCGTGTCATTTGCCCGGTGAGGATCAATGAAGAAAAGTGTGCTTTTCTTTTTTGGTAGCCAAATTTTCTCGGCAGCCAGTAATCTTCGTAAAAACGGGTAAATCTGGATTCGTGGTGTTTGTGCTGAAAAGGCTCCCATCCGAATTTTTCTGTTAAAAGATTTTCAGCATCTTTTTTAATATACGGAACCAGGTTCAATGGTTTAAAAACTTCCATTCCGTATACATATTTGTAGTATATCTTATAGGAAAGAATATCAACCAGAGGAAAAGTTTTCAGCGGCCTTTTGCCGAATTTGGAATGAATATCTTTTACCAATGTAGTATCAATACCTGGAAATCCGCCCCATTCTTCGGGTTCTCTGCAACATTCCGTTGAAAAATTTCCTCCCGTAAGAACATAGTTTATTTTATGTTTTTTCGCGAATTTGTAAAGTGCAGAGAAAAAAGCATAATCCTGGGGTAAGTCCTGATCCGAAATCTGTGATTTCAAAAATGCAAGCTGAAGATCTTTCATTTCTTCCCAGTTGATTACTTCTGTAAATAAGTCCAGCCCCAATCCATTGATAAGCTTTTCTATATTCCCAACCGCTTTGTCGGTATTCCATCCTGCATCAACATGGAAAATAAGAGGTCTTATTCCCATGATTTCTTTTGCGACGTAGGCAGCATATGAACTGTCCAATCCACCGCTTAATCCGATAATACAATCAAAATCTTTATTTTTTGATGTTTTTTTAATTTTATCGGCAATTTTCATTAGTTCGTTATACCCTCTTTCATCTGTATGCCAGTTGGGTTCTATGTTTTCTTTGAAATTGGTATAGTAATCACTTTCTCCCTTTTCATTGAATATTATATGAGGATCTGTAGTATCCATTATTGTTTTCGTACAGATCTGATAGGGCCTGTTTTTCATCATTATTTCTTGCTTGTTAAGACATCAAGTATTATATTAGCTTTTTTTATAAGCAAAGGATCATTATAGCTCATAAATTCAGCCTGAGTTCCGACAAAGTTCTTCTTGATATTTTTTCCTTCCGGTCTACTGTAAAAATAGGTATCTGCACCCCACCATACAATGCCTTGTGCATATTTTCCGTTATAATTAATTGATAATACCGACTGAATATATCTTTTCCAGAATTTATCATCCATCTCAGCCCACTGCAGTCTTGGATTGTCTGAATGAAATCTATGAAGCACAAAGGGTATCACGGGCTTGTTATATTTTTTTCCAATTTTTAAGGATAAGGATAAATTATCATATAAATATTCATAGTTTTTTGAAAACGGAATTTCTTTATCATCCTTAAATAAATAAAGTGACGGGAATAATACGTCTACTGTTTTATATATTTCCTCAATTTTATCATTTTTCACCAGAAAATCCTTATCATCCCATCTTGTAAAAGGAACTCCATAATGTCCCCATTTGACATTTGGACGCATCTTTTTCCCAAATTTTATAGCATCTACATACATTTTTAAAACCTCTCTGAATTCTTTAGAACTTATGTCTGCATTATGTAGGGACGAAAGATATGGATCTTCAATATCCATAAAACACATACCTGTATCCTGAGGGTTTGGATATAATCTCTCTATATTTTTGCTTAGCTTTGGGTAATCTACATTATAACCACTCCCGATGATCATTCCTTCATCCAGAACTTTTACTACTCCTATATTGTTTTTTTGTATAAAAGAGTTAAACACATTACCAGGATTCACCAATGCTACATAAAGTTTCTGATTTAATTGGGTCGGTTTTCCTGCAACCTGTCCTTCAATAAATTTATCATCAAATTTCAAATCACTGTTTTTAAAACAGGACAAAGAAAATATGCATAACAAAATTGTAACTAATCTCATAATATTGTGCTTAAAAGGCAAAAATAAGAATTTCTATTGACAGGTATAGATAAACTTACAACAGACAAGAAATTAACAAACATCTCTTTTATTATTTTATGATGCTTCATCTTATAGTAGTTCTTTGTATAAATCTATATAATGTTTAAAAGCATTTTTTTTATCAAACAATCTTAAAATTCTGTTCCTGCAGTGCGCGGAATAAAATAATTTTGTGTTTTTTTTCACCTCCTCAATTGCATTTACCAATTCCTCTGTATTTGATTTTTCAACAACAATGCCTGTTGAAGAGTCAATTGCTTCAGGCGATCCTCCTGTTTTAAAAGTAATCACCGGGGTTCCGCAGGATTGCGCTTCCAAATTAGTGGTAGGAAAAGTATCTTCCAGTGTAGGATTCACAAAAACATCAGCCGCCGAATACAGTTCAGCCAGTTCATTAACATTTTTAGTTCTTTCTAAACCGATAATTTTTTCAGGTAAATTTTTCATCTGCTTTTTACTTAGTCCCACCAATATTATTTTGTAGTCATCTGAAATTTTTTCAGCAAGTTCCACAAAATATTTAAGCCCTTTTCTTTTGTCCCATGGACTTGCCACGCCGAGTATTAAAAATTTTCCTTCAATATTGAACTTTTGCTTAATATTATTTTCCTTGTAAGTAAACTGATCAACATCAATACCATTATGGATCGTTTTGATATTATAGTTTTTAAGGAAAGATTTTCTCACTTCTCCTTCAAGCCAATTGGAAACGGGAACAATTGTCATTTGATCTATTGAAGTAAACAGCGCTCGTTTATGAGTATAATTTTTTTTTGAATTATCTGTAAATATTGATTTGGGATATTCATTTAACTGAGGGCATTCGTGACAATGCGTTTTCCATTTATCACAATTTACCAGTTCATAATATGCGCAGTGCCCTGTAAATGACCAGCAATCGTGAAACGTCCAGACAATTTTGGCTTTCGTTGTCGTCAAAAATTTAAATAAGAGGTCTATATTGACAAAATAACCATGTAAATGCTGAAGATGAATGATATCCGGATTTATTTCATTTATTTTATCAATAAGTTTTTTCGTTGCATTTTCAGAACCAAACCCATGTCTATCGGTGAGTCTGGTTAAAAGAACGTGGTAAATAAAATCAAATGTATTGCCTATTTTGAAGATTGAAGATTTACTTGGTAAATGCTCTCTGCCGAATGCAATATAGCTTTCCCATCCCTCGTTTAAAATATTTTCACCGATTTGCTCTGCAATTCTGCCAACAGATCCAATATTTACTTCACTGCTTATTTGTAATACCTTCATAATCACATTGCCAATCTGCAACTAATTTATTTTTAGCTTATTATATGCAAGGATAATTTTATATATTTAAATCTTTATAAATGATAATTCTTCCATTCCGTCCGAAATTCCAAATAATTTGTATCCTCTTTTATCCAAAGTATCGAGCAGTATTTTTGTTTTTTCTTTGCCATCAGAAAAAAATCTTTCATGAATTTCGATTAAAATTTGGTCTATCTGTACGGGGGCAGACAATATACTGTCTAAAATTTTATATTCTGAACCTTCTATATCAATTTTCAGGATATCAATATGAGAATGTCCCAGCTCCTGAACGATATCCGTAAGGCACTTCATAGGTGCCTTCACTTTTTTATTATCATCAACATTCTCCTGATGAATAACACTTCCGGAAACATGGTTGTCATTTTTTGGCAGTAAAAACTCTACTATTCCTGTTGTATCATCGATTCCATATGGATAGAAAACAAATTCTTCAGGAGTTTTATATTCTCTGATCCACTTTATGGATTTTGGAGTAGGGTCAAATGCAAAAACATGACATCCAAACTCTTTTATCAGAGATTCATCAAAAGAAATATCTTCTCCTACCCCGAAAGAATATATAATGGATTGTTTATTAATTTTTTCCGGACAAACATAAAAACCGCCATAATCATTACCATACCACACATGATGAATCTTTATATTTCTTTTCAGGTATGTAATTCTGCCAGTGATGGCTTTAACTTTGGTTTTTATTTTCGTAATCAGGCTCATGGTTTGTTTTTTAAATGATATCTTTTATGTTCTTTTATCATTACTTCTGTAAACTGTTGTGCAATAGGCACAAAGTTATAATTATCTACTATATTTTTTCTTGCATTTTTTTTGTAAACTTCAAATTCTTCCGAAGGCATATTTCCAAATTTTTCAATAGCGCTTCTAAATTCCTCCACAGAGTTTTCTGAGAAGATGATCCCTTTTTTATTTTCTGCCCTTGAAACATTAATTTCATTTTCCTCAAGAACAACAGGAAGTTCACAAGCCTGCACTTCATAATAGCTCATGCTGCATTGCCTTGGAAATATAGCTACATCTGCCGTCTGATAAAATTTAGCCAGATCAAAATAGGTCTGGGTAGGGTATCTTATAATATTATTTTCAGACTGTGAAAATAATTGGTTCACCTCCTCACCATATTCATCTTTTGGTGTATTTCCGACAATGATAAATCTAATATTTCTATTTTGTAATTTAATCTTTTTTCTTAATGATTCTGCAAGAAATTTTCCTCCTTTGGCAGGATCCATTTTTCCGGCATAAATTACAACAAAATCGCTATCATCAATTCCTAATTCTTTTCGGAATTTCTTTTTTGCTTCCGGATCCGGTCTGTAGAATTCCGTATCTGTTCCAAAAGATAATAATTCTGTTTTTGAAAGGGGAATATGATAATGTTTTTCTACAAAATCCGTATCTACTACTCTTATAAGTGGTATATTATTTTTTAAAATAACAGGAGTAACAAACCTTCTGTAAAAAGATCTGAAATATTCTCTGAATTTATTTTCAGAGGCCATTTCCAGCATGTGGCAGTCTAAAACATAGGGTACATTCATTTTTTTATAATCCCAAAGTAGTTTTATACCGGTCACAGTATCTTCATTATGAATAAAAAGGACATCTGGATTTAAAGATTTTATTAATTTATGCAAGCCCGGTTTAAAAATGGCCCTGCCACTGTAATATGCATATAATGGATGCCTTACAATCTTCACCCCTGTCGCTTCTTCAAACCTTTTATCTTTTTCTATTATATTATCTTTTCCAAAAAAAGAGGTCAGAAATGTAGGAATTTTATCTAATTCTCCTGCAACAATAATCACCTCATGGCCTTGTGAAGCCTGCAGCCTGGTAAGTAAATTTATCTGGTATCCTGCATTAGGATGTACGAAATCTTCAACGTGTACAAATCTCATCTTACTATTTTTTTAGTTGCTGAAGAATAAAATCTCCAGACTTTCCGTCACCATATAATTCTTTATCAAATGTTTCCTTACGATCAAAAATTTTAAATGCATTATTCAAAATATCATTTTCGTTGATCTCTGACAGAATATTATACCCATTATCAACCAGCTCTCTCCATTCCGTTTCATCGCGAAGAGTAAGGCACATCTTTTTAAAGAAATAAGCTTCTTTCTGAAGGCCTCCGCTGTCCGTAATGACAAATCTGCAGTTATTAAGACACCAGATCATCTCCAAATAGCCGAGTGGCTCCAGGAAAATAATATTAGGATATTCTGCTTTATAGTCTGAGGTAATATCTTCTAATTTTGATTTTGTTCTTGGGTGCAATGGCAAAACAATTTTGACTTTTTCCCCTACTTCGTTCAATGATTTAAAAATAGTACGCAATTTTTCAGTACTATCCGTATTTTCAGCTCTGTGAACTGTACATAAAATAAAATCTTTCGGAACTTCTTTGTTAAAGCTAATCTGTTTTTTAGAATAGAACATGGAGGCATCCAGCATGATATCGCCTGTTCTTATAATTTTTTTATCCTTAAAATTTTCAAAACCTTCTTTTTTTAAATTT
Source organism: Chryseobacterium sp. PET-29 (assembly GCF_025736815.1). NCBI lineage: Bacteria > Pseudomonadati > Bacteroidota > Flavobacteriia > Flavobacteriales > Weeksellaceae > Chryseobacterium > Chryseobacterium sp. PET-29. The sequence continues at coordinate 2,326,930 of NZ_CP107053.1, forward strand.
TCTACGGCGTAGTCTGTAGGGCAAAAAAGGATATCGCTTAATCTATCAGTAATAATTCTATTGATCTCCTCCGGCATTTTATTATTAAAAGATCGTAAACCTGCTTCTACATGCGCTAATTTTATATGCAGTTTTGATGCGACCAAAGCTCCTGCCATTGTAGAATTTGTATCTCCGTATACTAAAATCCAGTCCGGTTTTTCTTTTAGCGCTACCTGTTCTATTTCGGTCATCATCTTACCGGTCATTTCTCCATGGAGCTTGCTGTGGATATTTAAATTATATTGAGGCTTAGGAATATCCATTTCTTCAAAAAATATTTCAGACATATTCTCGTCATAATGCTGTCCTGTATGAACAAGAATTTCTTCAGTTTCAGGATCGTTCATTATTAATCTGCTTAAAACAGCTGCTTTTATGAATTGAGGTCTGGCTCCGATTATCGTTAATATTTTCATTTGTATTCTGAATCGTTTTTAATTGTATTTAGATCTATGGAGGAAATAACAGCTAATGATGATATATACACCCACCAATATGTAAATCCTAATGAATCACTATTGATAACACCAATTATAGGAATTACGATTACACTGGCATAAAAGATTCTTTTTAAAGATGAATTAATGTAGGAGTTAGTATAAATCTTCCGCATGATTAAAAAAAGCCAAATGACAAAGAGAAGAAATATAAAAATTCCGTATTGTGAAACAATTTCCAGAAAAAAGTTATGTGGATTTATGATTCCCTGGTGGCGTGGTGCTTTAGCCATATGAGTTTCAAAAGCTCCGGCTCCCACTCCAAATCCATTAGTTTCAAATAGGAAGTCAATCCCTGATAAGAACACCCCTTTTCTTATATTGGCAGAAGTATCTTCGTTGTAATCAACATTTACCCTGTTATTAAATAAAATCTCAATATTATCTGTAATATTATTGGGCAAAAACTTATAAGAAACAAGAAATAATGCTGTTAAACCAAGAACGGCAAATATATTTCTGGCTTTCAGTCTTAGCAATGATAAAAAATAAATAGCAACGACTACCATAGACGTTCTATTAGTATTAATAAAAATAATAAGGATGGAAACTCCCAGCAAGATCATATATAAAATTTTCCTTACTTTATTTTTATCATCCATCAGCGCCCAAAAGATCATGGGGAGGCATAAACATATATACACACAGTAATTATTATAATTACCGAAAAAAACAGCAGCAAAGGGAGCATATATTCCTATTCCTCCAATAAGCCTGTCTTCTTCAGAGTATGCAAAGTGTGTCATGGTAACGATCTCATAAATAGCAAACGGAATTGTAAAACACAGTCCTAGGATCCAACCATTTCTAATAATAAGCAGGCTTTTTTTATCATTTTTTAATAAAAGAGGAAAAAATAAAAGGCTAAGCATACCTATCGCCATAACAATTAATTCTGAATTAAGCCCTGCTACCGGATCTGCACTCCAGAAAAGAGTGATAACCCCATAGACCAGCCAGATACAATAAGTCTTGAGCCCAAATTGAATTGTCTTGTTATAGCTTAAGTGTGTTTTATTAATAAACACGTTCAAAAACAACGGTATCATTAATATTAATAATCGTGAAGGCTGGAAAGATCCGCCCAATCCTCCAAGACATAATAAGAATATTATAAAAAAAACAAAATACATTAATGGTTTGCTTTTAAAATCATTTTTAAATCATCTAATTTGGGTACAAGATAAGAAATAATACGGGTATCCGTCATTTTACAATATATCACTAAGCTTGTAATAAATAAAGTACCAAATGAGATTGAAGTTGCAAGTGCGGCTCCCTGAAGACCTAATCTGGGAATAAATATTATATTGGTAACAATAGTAATGATCAGAGCCATTACATTAAGATATATATTCATTTTGGGCTTTCCTTGCGCGGTATAATCAGCACTGATGATTTTAGCACCTCCAAGGAGTATGACTCCGGGGGCAAGAATCAAAATAAGATTTTTGATCAATAAAAATTTTTCTCCAAATAATAAAGGAATAAGATAATCACTTAATATATAAAATGCAAAAGTTGCAATGGTTGTGAAAAGGAGTATCGTTCTGGTAATAATAGGGATGAGCTTTTTCCTAAGATGTTTAACACTCGGATTTGAAAATAATGGGTATGTAATGGATGACATGGTGCTCGAAAGAAGCCAAATAAAATCTACAATTACCAGACAGGTTGAATAAAAACCAACATCTTTTGAACCTAAAAAATAACCTATTATAAATATGTTGATTCTATAATTAAGAAAGGTCACAATATTAGAAAGATACGACTGAAAGCCATAACGGAATATATACCGTGATATTTCTGAACTAAAAAACCGAAGGTTATTAAAAATATTATATCGAACGGATAAGAATATGATTAAAGATATTGAAGATATTATATAGCCCAGCATAAAAAATAATGCTGTTTTTTCTAATGTAAGATTGAAAAATTTAATTGATATTGCCAGTGAAGTGGCCAATGTAAGATTAGGAAGAATGGTAAATATCGAATAATTTTTAAAATCCATACTTCCCATCAAAATTGAAAAAAGAATATTGGAAAATAGCATACCCACACTGCTAATTACCATATACATCTTTATGTTATGCGGAATCATATTAAAGTCTGAAAGGTGCAGATTATAAAAAATCAGGCTAAAAATAAGAAATGATACCACAGATAAGATTGCACCCAGACAAAAAGTATTAATCAGTGCATTTTCCGGTTTATATTTTTTATTTTGCAATACATATCCTGTCGCTGCATCTACACCTAAAGTAGCAAAAGTAGAGGAAAGACTGATTATATTTAAAAAAATAGAATAAATACCATAATCTTCAACAGTAAGGTTTTTAACAATCATTGTTGTTCCAAGAATGGAGATCAAAGCACCTAGTCCCCGTCTGATCATTAAAATGATAATATTCTTAGCCATTTAAAACTTCTCTATATACATTAATAATCTTCTCACTCACCACATCTTCTGAATAATTATCCCTGCAATAATCAATTATTTTTTTACTGTCATAATTATTCTCATTTGCCAATATTAGTTTCATTGCCGAATATAATTCATCTGCAGAACCTTTTTCTACAATGATTCCTACCTCATCATTAATAATATGCTCGGGGCCTCCACAGCGTGTCGCAACCGTTGGTAATCCCATTGCAAGTGCTTCAATAATTACAACACCAAAGGTCTCCTGTAAGCTTGGCGAAATATAAAAATCCGCTTTCTTTAGATTCTCCAATACATTTTCGCGGTCCAGCTTTCCCAATAAAAAAACACGATCCTCCATTTTAAGTTCTTTAATCTGGTGTTCGATATTTTTCTTTTCACTACCATCTCCTCCTATCCATAATTCTACATTTGTATTTTCTTTATACAACATAGAAAAAGCTTTTATTAAAATATCAAGCCCTTTTACCGGAATGAGATTAGATAGTGTAAAAAATATTTTTTTTTGTTTATCTCTTGGAAATGAGAGTCTTTTATTTCCTTCCTCAAAAAAAACATTTTGAATAGTATTAGGAATCACATTCCAAGTACTTCCCAGCTTTTGTGAAAGAGTCTGTGCCAAACTTTCGCTCACCGCAATATTATAAGCACAATAATCAATGTTTGATTTAAAAATTTTTAAATCCTTTTTATTATACCCATTCATTGCAAAGCCCGTAGAATGCTCTGTAATAACAAAAGGAATATTATACTTTTTGTTGATATATTTAATAATATCCCTTGCAATGGTTATAGAATGTACATGAATAATATCTGGTAAACCATTGTCATTTATATATTTTTCAAAAAGATGCTTGCAGGTGGTAAACCATCTTTTATTATTCAATTTCTCTAACAACGGATAATGCCATATTTCCTGTGTGTAGGTTATTACTCCATTAACATTCATAAACTGATTTTGATTTCCTGAAACATCAAAATCTTTAAAACTTCTGAATAATGGTGATACAACACCTACCTTATCAATTTTTTTCGATAAAATCTCGGCTTGTTCCTTAAAAAAAATCCCTACGATAGGTCTGTGTCTTGAAGAGTACCATGAAGGAATTATAAGCAAATGTTCCATATTATTTTAAAGCATAAATCCTTTCAATAATGTCTACTACTTTAAGACCTTCCAAAGCATTTGTTGTAATTGTGTTTCTCCCTTTCAGAACATCCACTACATTTTCTATGATATAATGGTGGTTTGCAGCAGAACCCTTGTAGGCACCGTAATCATTTCCAGGATTGGTAGGGGGTAACTCCGGCATTATATAATCCTTAATATTGCAGATTTCCACCTTGTCCATATATTGTCCGCCAATTTTTACGGAACCATTTTCTGCAATGATGGTCATGGAGCTTTCAAGGTTTTGGTTCCATACAGAAGTAGAATAATTCAGAGAACCCATGCCGCCGTCAACAAAATCAAAGTTTACAAATCCTGAGTCTTCAAAATCAGTGAGGTCTTTATGGTTGAAATCGGCAAATTTGCCCTGAATATTGGTAATATCGCCAAACAGCCAATACATGATATCTATAAAATGGGAAAACTGGGTAAACAGTGTCCCGCCGTCAAGCTCTATTTTACCATGCCATGACTCCGGTTTATAGTATCTGTTGTCCCTGTTCCAATAGCAATTAAGCTGAACCATATAGATCTGCCCCAATTTACCGCTTTCTATCATTTCCTTGATCCATGCAGAAGGTGGGGAATACCGATTCTGCATAACGGCAAAAATCTGTTTATGTTTGTGCAAAGCCTGGAAAATAAGTTTTTCGGCATGCTGTTTTCTTAGTGCCATCGGTTTTTCCACCACTACGTGCTTGCCTGCAGAAATCGCCAGATGAGCCTGTTCAAAATGAAACCCGTTGGGCGATGCGATATTGATAACATCTGCTTCAATTCCGGAATTTAAAAAATCGTCTAAAGATTTAAAAAAGGGCACATGATAGCTTTCGATTCCTAACTCCGACTGATCTTTTACATCTATTAAGGCTACCAGTTCACATTCAGGGTTTCTGGAAACCATCTCGGCATGTCTTTTTCCGATATGACCACAGCCGACAACTGCAAATTTTATTTTTTCAGACATTTTATATTCTAAATTTTCGAAACTTTATTATTTTCCAATTTGTACTTTTCACCGCTTTCTTCGCACAGTGCAAATCCTTTAGCATCGAAATTAAGACGGTGTCCAAATTCACTCATCCACCCCATCTGTCTTGCAGGATTTCCTACAACCAATGCATAATCGGGAACTTCTTTTGTCACTACCGCGCCTGCTCCTATAAAAGCATATTTCCCGATATTGTGTCCGCAAACAATGGTAGCATTGGCTCCTATTGATGCTCCTTTCCCTACATGGGTTTTAAGATATTCATTTTTCCTGTTTACGGCACTTCTGGGGTTAATGACATTGGTAAAAACCATTGAAGGACCGAGAAATACATCATCATCGCATGTTACACCTTCATATATTGATACATTATTCTGAACCTTTACATTTTTCCCTAAAATTACTTTAGGAGATATAACTACATTCTGACCGATATTACATTTTTCTCCCAGAACACAGTTTGGCATGAGGTGAGAAAAGTGCCAAATCTTGGTTCCTGCTCCTATTTCACAACCTTCATCGATAACTGCTGTTTCGTGTGCAAAAAAATCCGACATGCTATCTTTATTTTTTAATTATTAGTTTTGAAAAAGTTTTTAATCTCAGAAATTATATAATCTGAAATCTGTTGATTAAATTCTGTATGAACAGGAAGAGAAATTACTTCCGAACAAAGTTTTTCCGTAACCGGCAGGCTAAAGCCTTCTTCCACATATTGTTCAAAAGCCTCCTGTCTGTATAATGGCAGCGGATAATAGATCATGCTGGGAATATCTTTTGCGGCCAGGTATTGTTGCAGTGCGTCTCTTTTTCCATTTTTCACTTTCAGCGTGTACTGGTGAAAAACATGGGTGGCATTTTTTGCCCTTTCGGGAACTTGGATTTCAGGTATTTCTTTAAGATTTTCATCATAATATGCAGCCATTTGATTTCTCGAAGCCGAATATTGATCAAGCTGTTTCAGTTTAACCTTTAAAATAGCTGCCTGAATGGTATCCAGTCTTGAGTTGCATCCCAGCACTTTATGATAGTATTTTTTTTGCTGCCCATGATTGGCAATCATTCTGATTTTTGCCGCCAGATCATCATCATTTGTCATTAATGCTCCCCCGTCTCCATAGCATCCCAGATTTTTGGAAGGAAAGAAAGAAGTGCATCCGATATGACCTATTGTTCCCGTTTTCATGGATGTTCCGTCTGGAAATGTATAATCTGAACCTATGGCCTGAGCATTGTCTTCAATTACAAATAGATTGTGCTTTTCGGCAAAATCAAGAATTTTTTTCATCTCTGCACTTTGCCCATATAAATGAACGGGCACAATAGCCTTTGTCTTTGGGGTAATATAATTTTCCAATCCTTCTGGAGCAATATTGAACGTATTTTCATCAACATCCACCATAATAGGTTTTAGCCCTAAAAGTCCGATTACTTCCGCGGTAGCTACATAGGTAAAGGCAGGACAGATTACTTCATCTCCCGGTTTTAAATCCAAAGCCATCATTGCAATCTGTAAAGCATCTGTTCCGTTTGCACATGGAATTACATGTTTTACGTTTAGGTATTTTTCAAATTCCTGCTGAAATTCTTTTACTGCTGGTCCGTTAATAAACGCGGTATTATCGATGCATTCCTGAATTCCTGCATTGACTTCCTCCTTTATTTTTTCGTATTGACTTTTTAAGTCAACCATCTGAATTTTCATACAATTTGTTTTATCTGAGTGTTTTCATTAGTTTTCTACTAATTTACTGATTTTCTCTCCAATGGAAAGGCAGGAAGTTGCAGCCGGTGAAGGTGCATTTCTGACGTGAATAATATTGCCGTTCTTTACAATATCAAAATCATCAATTAAGGTTCCGTTTCTGTCGCAGGCCTGTGCCCGGACACCTGCTCCTCCCGGTACAAGATCGCTTTCCTGTATTTCGGGAAGCAGCTTTTGCAGTGCTTTGGTAAAAGCCGCTTTTGATAAAGAGCGATGCATCTCTCCCAGTCCGGTTTTGCCATACTTGCCAACAATTTTTCTAAAGCCGGGCCAAAAAAGGGTTTCCATGGTTTCAGAAAAATCAAAATCAAAAAAACGATATCCTTCTTTTCTAAATGCCAGAACGGCATTAGGTCCGGCTTCAATATTTCCATCAACCATTCTGGTAAAATGAACTCCCAGAAAAGGGAAATTAGGATCCGGAACAGGATAAATAAGATGTTTTACCAAATATTTTTTTTCATCTTTTATTTTATAATACTCTCCGCGAAAAGGAATAATAATGACATCATTCTTATCATTGGTCATTTTAGTGACCTTGTCTGAATATAATCCCGCACAGGAGATCAGCTTTTTTGTTTTGAATTCTGAATGGCCGGTTGTAACAACGATTTCATCATTTTTATTAATGATATTTTTAACCTCGTTATTAAATCTTATTTCACCGCCTAATTCTTCAAAAAGCTCTTTAATTTTACCTGCGATTCCCGGGTAATCGATAATTCCTGTCTGCGGAACTTTTATTGCCTTTACCCCTTCGCAATGAGGTTCAATTTCGCGAAATTCTTCTCTTGAGAGGTATTTCAGATTCTGAAGGCCATTATCTATACCTCTTTTGTAAATATTATCCAGAAGCGGTAATTCTTCCTGTGAGGTTGCAACAATAATTTTTCCGCAGAGATCATATTTGATTCCGTATTCTTTGGCAAAATTAATGACGGAATTATATCCTTCAATACAGTTTTTTGCTTTTAAACTTCCCGGTTTGTAATAGATTCCGCTATGAATTACTCCACTGTTGTGCCCCGACTGATGTGCAGCCACATTATTTTCTTTTTCTAAAATTAAGATCTTAGAGGCGGGATTTTTAAGTTTTGTCTGATATGCCGTGGCTAACCCTACTAAACCTGCACCAACAATAATGATATCGTAGTTCATGTTTATTATTTTATAATCTTGCGTCTACTAAATTCCGGTCAAAACAAGCTTTAGTATCAAAAACTACGGCATTATCCTTTTTCAGCTGATTAAGATCCAGCTGGATAAATTCATTATGCGAAACCGCTACAATAATTGAATCGTATTTTTTCCCTTCAATTAAAGTATCTAAAATATTTATCCCGTATTCATGCCTTATTTCATCTTTATCGGCCCAGGGATCATAGATATCTATATTTACTCCGTAGTCTTTAAGTTCTGTATAGATATCAATTACTTTAGTATTTCTTATATCGGGACAATTTTCTTTAAAGGTAACACCTAAAATCAGCGCTTCCGAATCTTTGATAACGCCACCTTTCGCGATGAGAAGTTTTACCACTTTAGAAGCAATAAATTTGGCAATAGAATCGTTCACACGACGTCCGGATAAGATTACATCAGGATGATATCCCAACTGTTCTGCTTTATGGGCAAGATAATACGGATCTACGGAGATGCAATGTCCGCCCACTAAACCAGGTTTGTATTTGAGGAAATTATATTTTGTACCGGCTGCTTCTAAAACATCGTGGGTATCGATTCCTAATCTATCAAAAATTAAAGCCAATTCGTTTACAAAAGAAATATTCACGTCACGTTGCGCATTTTCTATTGCTTTTGAAGCTTCTGCAACTTTAAGGCTTGGCGCTTTATGTGTTCCTGCCGTAATAATTTTTTTGTAAAGATTATCTACTTCTTCAGCTGTTTTTTCTGTAGATCCGGATGTAACTTTTTTAACATTTGTAAGTGTATTGACTTTATCTCCCGGGTTGATTCTTTCAGGAGAATATCCTACAAAGAAATCTTCATTGTATTTTAATCCGGAATGTTTTTCCAGTACAGGAACACATTCTTCCTCGGTGCAGCCGGGAAAAACTGTAGATTCATAAATCACAATATCATCTTTTTTGATGATACCTCCCAGCATTTTCGAGGCCGAAATTAAAGGATTAAGATCCGGTGCATTGTACTTGTCAATGGGAGTGGGAACTGTTACAATGTAAACATTTGACGAAGCAATATCGGATAATTCGCTCGTTGCTTTGTATCCTGTTGATCCATTTGTTTCATTGTATTTTTTTAAGCTTTCATCGAGCTTTTTTTTATCTGCTTCCAGAGTAACATCGTTTCCCTGGTTAAGCTGATCAACTCTTATAGGGTTAATATCAAATCCCAGTACAGGATAATGATTTGCAAACTCCAGAGATAGCGGTAGCCCGACATACCCCTGTCCTATAACAGCTATTCTATATGATTTCATCTTTGTGTAAATTTATCTTTAATTTTTTCAAACCATGTTTTATCATGGATATTATTATATCCATATCCATATTTATTATTATATCCTAAATTTTCTCGGCTTACGTCATTGAGTACAAAACCTACATTTTTGATCTTATTTTGATCAATATTGGTATTGGCAAATTTCAACAAGGACTTCTCTGTATATTTGGATCTTGAAACATAGATGGTCATATCAGCCATTTCTGCAATAAGGAAGGTATCCGTAACGAGGAGCAGCGGCGCGGTATCTAAAATAATGTAATTGTATTTGTCCTTCAACGCTTCCAATAATGCTTCATATCGTCCGTTTGAAAGCAATTCTGTAGGATTCGGCGGTATCATTCCTGAATAAATAACATCCAGATGAGGGTTAAACGAAGAAACATGAATGATATCTTCCAATTTGGTATCATCGGAATAAAGATACTCCGTAAGCCCTGCAAGACCTTTTCGTGCAGGATTATATCTTTGTAACTGAGGGTTTCTGATATCTGAACCAATGATAATTGCTTTTTTCTTAGGATTGGCTAGTGTTAAAGCGAGGTTAACCGATGTGAATGTTTTTCCTTCACCTTTTACAGTAGAGGTAACAAAAATAACTTTTCCTTTATTATCTTTAGGAAGCATAAAATTCATATTGGTAATAAGAATTCTGAAAGCTTCTGCCATAGGTGTTATATCATTTACTTTCACAATTTCTGAATCGCCACTTTCAAGGCTTGGCAGCTCTGCAATAACAGGAGCCTTTATTAAAATTTCCAGATCATGTTTGGTTTCAATCTTATTATTCAGAAGCTCTTTCAGGTAAATAATAAGAAACGGCACTAATAATCCGATAAAAATTGATGCAAGAAGTACAATATTTCTGTTTGGCGAAATAGGCGCTGTAGAGGCATATGCTTTATCAATAACCCTTGCCTTGGGAGCGGTGATAGACTGTGCAATAGCCGTTTCCTCTCTTTTCTGCAAAAGAAGAAGATATAAATTTTCCTTAATTTGCTGTTGCCTTTCAATACTTCTAAACATTTTTTCTATGGAAGGAAGCTTTGAAATTTTTCCTGAAACTTTGTTTTGTTCTCCCTGATATTCATTTCTCGCCAGCTCAAGTCCCGTTTTGTTTCTCTGAAGACTTTGCATTATGGAGTTTCTCATGGATTGAATCTGCTGGGTAACATCAATAATGACAGGGTTATCCGGTGTTCCGGATTCTAACAATTTATTTCTTTGTATTACTAATTGGTTATATGCTGAAATTCCTGATACAGCTTCAGTGTTATTAAGCCCGATATTTGAAGGTAACACCTGATATTGACCTTGATTAGAAACAAATCTTATTAAAGAATTTGTAAGCTCCAGCTGGGCATCAACTTCCAGTTGCTTGGCTCTTGCATCAGCAGAGCTTTCGAGGTTTATTCTTGCTTCGCTTTCAAGGTCTGTAAGATTATTTCTTGATTTAAAATTTTCCTTTTCATTTTCTACTTCACCCAATTCTCCTGAAAGCTTTTTCACTCTATCTTCAATAAAATCCAGCGTCTTTTGAGATTCCAGATTTTTATCCAGGATCGCTTCATTGTTATAAGCAATCACAAGATTATTCAATACATCTTCTGCTTTTGATATTTGCGGATATTTAAAATCCAGCTTTAAAACAGTTGCATCTTTGGTAATTAAAGAAACATTAAGTGCAGACTGAAGGTTGTTAACTGTACTTTCTAATGACGAGATTTGTAACTCAATATTTTTTGCATCAGCTCCTTTTATTAATGACGGATTGAATTGTCTGTTTTTAGTAATAATAATATTTGCGAAAGGAAGTGATATCGTCTTTCCGTATGTGGTTACAATTGGTTTTTTTAACTTTTCTGAATTGAGTGTCAGTTTATCTCCGTCAATATTAAGTTTAATAGTATTACTTGATGCATCGCTTGGTTTTTCAGAAATTATTTTCACATCAATGGGCGAGCTTAATTTGTATAGCTCAAGCGTTCTAATTCTTCCTTTTGCTATAACAGTTGTCTGAAGATTCTTATTAAGAACAACCTCACGCATCAATTTTTTTGATTTTAGGATCTCTATTTCATTAGCAATGCTGTTTGTTTTTAGCCCTCCAAAACTGGTTAAGTCCGGCAATACACCAAGCTCATTACCTACAGGAGAAACTGAGCTTTTTGCATCTTTTATTAATACAGTAGATTGTGTATTATAAACAGGAACCATAAGCTTTAATGAAACATATCCTATAACAAATGCAACTACTGCACTTACTATAAACCATGGCCATTTCCTCAAATAGGGTCTTATAATCTCATTTATATCAATACTATTTGATTCGTTATTTGCTTTTAAATTTCCTGGGTTATTTTGGTTATTCATCAATTTTATTTCTTAAATAAACTTACTACAACAGCAATAGCTGTGACACCGATCGAAATTGCAGTTAAATAAAGTCCTGTATTGGGGTTTTGTTTTGCCTGAATATCTTTTGCGTTGCTGGAAGCTACGATAATAGCATCTCCCTGCTTTAAATAATAATATGGCGAATTGATAAGATTAGCGTCCTGCAAATTTACTTTTCCATGAATAACCTGCCCATTTTCAGTTCTGATCACCAATATCTGATCTCTTTTCCCGTACATGGTAAGATCACCGGCCATCCCAAGAGCATTAAGAATGGTTCCCTGTCCGTTTGATATGATATAATCCCCCTGTCTGTTTACCTCTCCTAATACTGTTACTTTAAAATTAGCTAGTCTGATATTTATGGTAGGGTTAATAACATATTTCTGCATTTTCTCCCTTAATTCTTCTTTCAGTTCCACCAATGTTTTTCCTTCCGTCTTAATAATCCCTAAAATTGGAAAATCAATATTACCATTGGCATCTACAATATACGTTGGACCCAAAATTGTACTAACGCCTTGGTTGGGGGTATTTCCCCCTGCGAATGAATTATTCTGTACAAGTTCTGATGAAGAATAGTTTTGGTTGAATGGTCTTACAACATCCATATCTTTTGCTGTGATAAGAATAACCAGCTGATCCCCTTTCTGAACAGTATTTTCAGAATTTCTTGCGGATGATTCAATTGCTACCTTTTCAATATTTTGCAAATAGTTCAGATCATTTTTAGCATTGGGATTAGTTTTACAGGAAACTATTATAAATGCTGATAATATTACCAATATTTTACCTTTCATCGTTTTTTAAAAATTGTACAAATATATACATTTAAATTATTCTATTTATCCAGTACTTCATATATTGAATTATTACTTCTGAATTCCGGAACAATTATCTTCAGAAGCTTTACTACTTCAACTTTATCTCTTCTTAAGGAAGCTTTGGTAATAGAATTTACAAGCGTTTCTATCTCCAGGAATTCCATGATAGGATCTTTGGAAATCATGATTTTTTCATTATGAGTAGGCAATGTTTTGGCATCGTCGCTTAATAATTCCTCATACAATTTTTCACCTGGCCTTAGCCCGGTATAAATAATTTTAATATCAATGTTCGGCTCAAATCCCGACAGTTTGATCATTCTTCTTGCCAGATCCAGTATTTTCACCGGCTCTCCCATGTCAAAAACAAAGATTTCTCCTCCCTGGCCCATCGTACCAGCCTGTAGTACCAGTTCGCAGGCTTCAGGAATCGTCATAAAATATCTTACAATATCCGGGTGGGTAATGGTAACAGGTCCTCCGGCTTCAATCTGTCTTTTGAAATGCGGAATTACCGATCCGTTGGATCCCAAAACATTTCCGAACCGGGTAGTAATAAATTTGGTAGTGTTCCCTTCTACATTCTGCAACGACTGCACAAATAATTCAGCAGCTCTTTTTGATGCTCCCATCACATTGGTGGGATTTACCGCCTTATCTGTAGAAATCATTACGAATCGGTTTACCTTATATTTGCTGGACAGTGTTGCTATAATTTTGGATCCGAGTACATTCACAAGAATTCCTTCGTGAGGATTCTCTTCCACCAACGGAACGTGTTTATAGGCTGCCGCATGGTATACCATGGAAAAGTTGTAGGTTTGGAATAAAGGTTCTATCCTGTGTTTATTAGAGACATCTGCCAGTACAAATTTGAATCTGACATGAGGAAACTTCTCTTTCATTTCCAGTTCAATATCGTACAAAGGTGTTTCCGCCTGATCCAGAACCACAATAAGTGAGGGATTAAACTGTGCAACCTGGCGCACAATTTCGCTACCTATTGAGCCTGCCCCGCCCGTTACAAGGATGTTCTTATTAAAATGTCTTCTCTTGATTTCTTCGTTTTCAATCTTAATCGGTTTCCTGTTCAGAAGATCCTCAATCTGAAGATTACGGATGGAACCCGCAAAATCACTGTCACGTAGCTTTTGTACCGATGGTGCTTTGAATATATTGAGATCTTTTTCAAGAAATAAATTCACCCAGGAATTCATTTCATCTTTAGACATCATTTCTTTAATGATGATTACGCCATCAATAAGAAGTTCTTCTTTAGCGTTTTCTTCTATTTTTTCTTTGGCAAAAATGGGCTTTCCCAGTAAATATGCTCTCTTAGAGTCTGTACGCTGTGTAAGAAATCCTACTACGTGGTAAGGAAGGCTAGGATTATCCAAAATTGCCCTTGCAATGGCAATAGACTGTTCATCAATCCCCAGTACAAGAATTCTTTTCTTCAATGTGCTTCTTCTGTATTCTCTCACTATATGAAAGAACTCTTTCACATAAAGCCTGAACAGAAAAAGCCCCATAAAGGAAATTATGAAATACAATATAAGAAAAGGATTAATAATAAATTCTTTCCCTGTTATCCACTCACAAATGATGTTGGCACTTCCTACTAAAAACAATGTACAGAAGCATGAGATAAGTAGTTTAAAAAGATCTATAAAAGTAGAGTGTCTTATAATACCTGCATATGTTTTAAAAACATACATAAACATGACATTCGAAAATATCACTCCTGCAAATACTACAATCTTATCATTGTGGTAAATAAATTCAGACCGCGTAATTTTTTCTATAATATAGGTAGCTAAAAATAGTGATATTACCAATATGATAATATCTATTACAAGAATTATCCACCGTGGCAGATATCTTACATCCGAGAGATTGACAACATTATCTCCTCCGAACATTTTCTTTCTAAAAGAGTTGTACATTGTCTTTAATGGTATTCATGTGTATAAAAATGTATAATCTGACCTTCACATTCGAAAGTATTGATGCAAATTTAAAATAAAATTTCATCTATTATCAGTATTTAAAAATTAAATTTAGTTCAGAGATAATATGGTATTATGAATTATTCTCTTCAGATATTCTGCGGAATAGAAAACAACCCTGGCAAAAAATATACCACATAGCAATTATGTTTATCACTGTATTTAAAAATTAAGCAACATACTGCCAATCAAAATTGTTTTTTCTATGTAATGAATAAATTTCTTTCTATAGTTAATAATTTTTAAATTCTCTTTTTACTCTAAACTGCCTTATTTTTTTAATATTATTCAAAAATATCATTTATTTTTTCATATTCAAACCCCCTGCTCATTAAATATTTTATGGTTTTTGATTTACGCTGGTATTCTTTAAGCCCTTTTTGCTTCGAATAATAATCTTCATAGATTTTGCGGATCGTTTTGCTATAATCCTGTTCATCAATTTCATCAAAGCATGCATCAATTAATTTTTCAGGAACCTGCTTTTGTTTAAGGTGAATTTTAATTTTCGTTTTTCCCCAGTGTTTAATATAAAATTTCCCGCGGATATAGCTTCGCGTAAACCGTTCTTCATTTAAATAATTTTCCTGTAACAGATAAAGCATGATTTCCTCTTTCGCTTCATCAATAAGGAGAAACTCTTTCATTTTTTGTTCAACTTCATAATGACAGCGATCCTGGTACACACAATAGTTTACCAGCTTTTGTTTTATCTCATCAAAAGTGAACGATTTCTTTTCCATATTCCATAAAAAAGAATGAGCAGATGCCCATTCTTTATATTTTATTTTGATATTAATTAATAGTTAAATAAAGCTTTGCCTTCCATTAATTCATTCACTTTTTTCCTAACGAAAGTAAGTACTTCTTCATTTTTAATATTGTCTACTACTTCAGAAATTAATCCTGCAATGGTATCCATATCATTCTCTTTCAATCCTCTTGTGGTGATAGCTGCAGTTCCCAATCTGATCCCTGAAGTTGTAAATGGTGACTTGTCATCAAAAGGAACCATGTTCTTGTTGCAGGTAATATCAGCAAGCACCAAAGCTTTTTCAGTTTCTTTACCGTTCACACCTTTGTTTCTGAGATCTACAAGCATTAAATGATTATCCGTTCCTCCGCTTACAATATCAAAACCTCTGTCAATCATTGCTTTTGCTAATGCCTGCGCATTGGATTTTACCTGCTTTGCATAGGTTTCAAATTTCACATCCAAAGCTTCCCCGAAAGCAACTGCTTTTCCGGCAATCACATGCTCCAGCGGACCTCCCTGAATACCCGGAAAAACGGAACCATCCAATACCTGGCTCATCATTTTGATTTCCCCTTTCGGAGTTTTGTGGCCATATGTATTTTCAAAATCTTTTCCCATCATAATCATTCCTCCACGCGGACCTCTTAATGTTTTATGAGTAGTTGTCGTTACAACATGACAATGCTCAAATGGCGAATTCAATAGACCTTTAGCTACCAAACCGGCAGGATGTGCAATATCTGCCCAAAGTGTCGCACCAATTTCGTCTGCTACTTCTCTGAATTTCGCATAATCAAGATCACGAGAATATGCTGAAAAACCGGCGATAAGCATTTTAGGCTTTTCTCTCAGAGCAACTTCTCTCATTTGATCGTAATCGATAAGACCAGTCTCCTGCTGCACTCCGTAAGAAACCACATCATACTGAATTCCTGAAAAATTAACCGAAGAACCATGAGTAAGGTGACCTCCCATAGAAAGATCCATTCCCATAATTTTGTCGCCCGGTTTTAAAACGGCAAGATAAATGGCGGCATTCGCCTGAGAACCTGAATGCGGCTGTACATTTACATAGTCCACCCCAAAAAGCTGTTTTGCTCTTTCAATAGCCAGCGTTTCAACCTCATCTATTACTTCGCAACCTCCGTAATATCTTTTTCCGGGATATCCTTCAGCATATTTATTGGTAAGCACACTTCCCACGGCTTTCATCACATTATCAGAAACAAAGTTCTCTGATGCAATCATCTCAATTCCATGAGTTTGTCTTTGTCTTTCTTTTTCAATCAGGTCGAAAATAATATCCATTTTACTTTTAGTTTTTGAAATTTTTCACCCCAAAAATACGAAATTTCCGCTGAGATTACGGTATACATCCATATGATTTTTAGCCTTATCATTAACAATACATCCTGAATATTTGCTGTTTAATGAGATTTCCACAGTATTTTCTGATTCTTACCTTAAATTTTTAAAATGAAATAAAAAATCCTCCCAAATACTTTGAGAGGAATATCGTATGAATCAAAAGAAATTAAAATCCATCTTCTGATAATTCTTTATTCACAATGGCTCCGGTAAAGTTTCCCTGCGCAACCGCATTGGCTACAGACCGCATCATGGTGGTATTGTCACCACAGGCAAATACACCATCGGTACTTGTTTTATGAAAATGGTCTATTTTAATAAACCCATGCTCGGTAAGTTCAAGCTGTAAATCTTCGGTATTGATATTCTGCTCAAAAGGAATTTTTGCATACAATGCTTCAAGAGCTTTTTCGCTTCCGTTTTTAAATACAATTTTCCGGATATTACCGTTTTCATGAACAATTTCTTTTATTTCGTCTTCAACAATATTAATTTTATTTTGACTGAATCTCTCTGCCTGCTCTTCATTTAATGTACATTCTCCGTTGGTAAATAAACTGAGATCTTTAGACAGATTAAAAACCAGTTTTGAAAATTCGAAAGCAAGATCACCGTTGGAAAGAATTCCTGTTTTTTTACCTTTAACCTCATAGCCGTGACAATAAGGACAATGGATCACGGAAATCCCCCAACACTCGGCAAATCCTTTAATATCCGGTATCTGATCTTTAACTCCGGAAGCCAGAATTATTTTTTTAGCTGAAAATTTTTCACCATTATCTATTTCCACTTCAAAACCTTCTGAATTTTGAGATGTTTTTGCAACCCTGCCTTCAAAAAAACTTACCGTTTCATATTTTAAAACCTGATCTTTTGCTATTTCTGAAATTTCTTTCGGAGCTTTACCATCCTGCGTAAGAAAGTTGTGTGAATGAGGAGTCTGCCGGTTACAAGGTTTTCCGCTGTCGATAATCAAAACATTTCTTAATGATCTTCCGAGAGACATTCCGGCAGAAAGTCCGGCATAGCTTCCTCCTATTATGATTACGTCAAAGTTATTTTTCATAAGTATTTATTTGTTGATAGTTACTACAAGTAACGAACCGTTATTATTCAGCAAAGATAAAAATAAATTCACTAATGCAACAAAATTGCATTAATAATTACCATATCTGAAAATATATAAACACACACAGGATTAAGAAATGAATTGAATAAAAAAATCCTGAGAAAAATTCCCAGGACTACATCTGAATCTATAGTGTTAGTTTACTATTTTTTTGATTTTTCTTTTAGCTCTTCTTTATCTTTATCAGAAGGATTCCAGACTTTTACTTCTGCATTTTTATCAATTCCTGATAGGATTTCCACATTAATTCCGTCGCTTGCTCCTAATTTTACATAGGCTTTTTTAAACTTACCATCTTTCTGTTTTACCTCTACGAAAGGTACATCTTTACCGTTTTTCTTTTCATACTGAATTAAAGATTCATCCAGCAATAAAGCGTTTTTCTTTGAGGTGAGTACAATTTCGCCGTTGGCTGAAAATCCAGCTCTGATGTATTCATTATTTGGATTGAAAACATCTCCTTCCACAGGGAATTTGATCGTTCCGTTGTTATCTTTCCCTTTCGGAGCAATCATCGTTAGTCTTCCCGGAAATGTTTTATTCTGAAGAGCACCGATGACGATTTTCATATCCATTCCTTGTTTAAGCTTTCCTGCCTGCGCTTCGTCAATCTCTCCCTGAAAAATTAAAGAATTGAGATCGGCTATAGAACAAATGGTGGTCCCTGCGTTAAAAGAGTTGGCTTCAATTACCTGACTTCCTACTTTTACAGGAACTTCAAGAACCGTTCCTGCAGCTTTTGAACGAATCTGCGTTGTAGCAAGCCCCTGAAGTTCCGGAGTAGCTCCTGTTTTTGCAATCTGCAATGCTTTTTGCGCAGTCACGAGCTGCTGTTGGGAATTTTTCAATGCCTGTTGTGTTGTATAGAGCTGCTGTTGTGCATTTAAAAACTCCTGTTTTGAGGCAACTCCTTGTTTGTAAAGTCTTTCCTGCATTTCAAACTGCTTACGCATGTTTTCAACATTCATCCTGGCATTGCTGATCTGGAGCTGCTGATTATTTACATTTTGTTGCGCATTATTCACCTCAGCAATATTCGGGACAATCCTTACGGTCGCGATCAACTGTCCGGCCTCCACCCTGTCGCCTTCGTCCACTAAAATTTTGTCAATAATTCCTGCTATATTGGGTTTGATTTCGATTTCTTCCTTTGGAATAATTTTTCCTGTCGCCATTACCTTGTCTTCCATATTTTGAACAGTGGGCTTACGGGTAAGAAAAGCTTCGCTCTGCTTAGAATTGGATTTTACAAAATATCTGATTCCTGAGAACAGCGCCACTGCAAATAAAAGCCCGAGAATAATATAAATGGCTTTTTTCCAGGTGAATTTCTTTTTCATATGTATAGTTTATTTTTATTTAAATTAAAGTTTTATTCTGTTCTTAATGCTTCAATAGGACGTATTTTTACCGCTCTTTGTGCCGGAATCATTCCTATGATAAGTCCTAAAATCACCATAACCGCCATCGCCGCAAAAACATTTCCATAATTGACCGTAGGATTATAAAAAGGAAAAGAATCCTGTCCCTGGGTGGCTACATTTAAAATCATAAGGACAAAAATCCCGAACATAAAACCTAAAAGTCCGGAAGACAACGTAATCACGACACTTTCCAGGAGAATCTGGTTTCTCACTTCGGAAGGTTTTGCTCCTAATGCTCTTCGGATTCCTATTTCTTTAGTTCTTTCTTTAACGGTAATCAAAAGGATATTTGAAATGGCAATTACTCCCGCAAGAATGGTTAATGTTCCCACAATAATGGTAAGAAGCTGCATTCCCGTAAGAAAGCCCGTCAATTTTTTAAATTCTTTGCCGAGATTAAAGCTTCCGAAAGCATTGGTATCTTCTGGAGAAACTTTATTTTTAGCTTTTAATTCAAGTTTTACGGTTTTTTCAACGGAATTCACGTCGACATTAGGTTTACTCACAATAGCAAACATATCAATCTGATCTCCTGCATTATACATTTTGGTATAGGTGGAAAGCGGGATAAAAACTGTTTGATCATTTTCAAACCCTCCGTTTTTCTTTATTCTGAAAACACCGATCACGTTAAAAAAGATTCCTTTAATATTAATGGATTTCCCAATTGGGCTTTCATTCTTTTTAGAATCAAAAAAGTTTTTATAAATCTCTTCTCCGATTACCGCTACATTTTTATTTCCGGAAACATCTGCATCGTTGATATACCTACCGAAAATCAGTTTCTTTTCCGAGATCTTATTTCCTACCGGATAATCTCCTGTTAAAGCATAGGTTCCGCTTTTCCCGTTTCTTGACATGGATTCTCCCGGTGTTCCCGTAAAACTTCCTCTTGAATTCTGTGGTGAAATGTAATCAATTTCGGAAATTTTTCTTTTCAGCATGTCGATATCAGAAAGATGGAGGTGCATCTGTCTTCCTTTAGGAAAACCTTCGTAAGGAATAGATGTGTTTTGCGCCCAGAGAAAAATAGAATTGGTAGCAAATCCGGAAAAGAGCTTATCAAAGCCGTTCTCCATTCCTTTAGCTGCCCCCAGAAGACTTACATACAAAAACATACCCCAACCCACACCAATCATGGTAAGTAAAGTCCGAAGCTTATTATTCCTGAGTGAATAATAAATTTCCTGCCAAGTATCTTTTTTAAATAATATATTCATTTTAACTGTCAATCTTTTTATACTAACAATAGTCAATCCCTGCGACAATAATTTTTCTGAGAACTAAATTAACTTGTGAAGCAAAATTCAGCGTTCACTGTTCATCATTCTGTTCTCAGTGCTTCAATAGGTTTAATTTTAGAAGCTCTGTAAGCCGGCACAAATCCTGCAATCAATCCTGAAAAAACCAGTGCTATGAATGCCGCAAAAATGTGTCCCCACCCTACACTAGGATCTTTAATAAAATATTCTTCCAGATTATTTCCTATTAAGTAGAGAGCCAGCACACCGAGACCAACCCCAATTAATCCGGAGATTACCGTAATCACAACACTTTCCTGGACAATCAGCGCCACAATAGTTTTTGGTTTCGCTCCGATCGCTTTCCGCACTCCGATTTCCTTAGTCCTTTCTTTTACGATATATACCATAATATTGCTGATCCCGATAATTCCGGCTGCCAGCGTTCCCAAACCGATAAAGCCGACAATTCCGGTTAGTACTGCCATGAATGCAAAAGTATCGTTCATATTCTGGGCATTGTTCCAGACCCTTACACCGTTTTCATCGTCCGGTGCTACATTTTTTCTTGATTTTAGCCTTTCTTTTAGTTCGTCTCCGTACTTTATGGCTTCCTGGGGCGTTAATTTTTCATTATAAGCGATATAATTAATGCTCACGGTATCCGAACCTTTTTTCATCTGCTGCAATGTAGTAATCGGAACAGTGATGTGCCTCTCGTCCCAGTCGCCGCCGTCATCTGAAAATACACCAACCACTTTAAACATGGTTCCGTTGATATTTAATTCTTTTCCTACAGGACTTCCGTTTTTGATAAGGTCACGCTGAACCATCCTTCCGATTACAGCTACATTCTGTTTTCTTTCCAAATCAGTAGGAGTAAGGTATCTTCCTTCAAGGATTTTTCTGTTTTCAATGATCTGCTCTTCAGGCTTGGCCCCGTTAATCTGATAATTGCCGCTCTCTTTACCGTATTTAACCAATAAATTGGATGTATATCTTGGAGTGGAACTTCCTACTTTTTCTTTATCAATATTAACAAGGAAATCGTAGTCGTCATTATTCATGGTCACTTGTCTGTCAGACTGAAGTCCATTGTAGGCAATCGTTGTTTTTCCTGTTACAATGGAAATCAGATTTTGGGCATCTCTTGCAAAACCTTGTGTAAATGCATTCTGCAGGCCCGTTCCTATTCCGAACAGAACAATAAAAATAAATAATCCCAAAGCCACAGTAAAGCCGGAAAGTACCGTCCGCAATACATTACTGCGAATAGAACTGAATATTTCCTGCCAGCGATCTAAGTCGAACATATTTCTTTAGATTTGAAGCGGAAGTCTGATGATAAAAGTCTCCACTCTTTCCGCTGATTTATTTAATTATTAAAATTTTCATTTTCATCCCCAAGCTTCCGTCTCCCATTTTCCAGCCTATAAAACCAGCTGCTTAATAAATTCATCACTTTCTATAATTCCGTCTTTCAGAATGACATTTCGTTTGGTTTGGGCAGCCACATCCGGTTCGTGTGTAACAACAATGATAGTTTTTCCTTCATTATTAATATCCTGAAGCAGTTTCATAATATCGTGTGTGGTTTTGGAATCCAATGCTCCGGTAGGCTCATCGGCAAGTACAACTTTTGGGTTGGTGATAAGAGCCCTTGCGATGGCAACCCTCTGTTTCTGCCCTCCAGAAAGTTCATTGGGCAAATGGTTGGCCCACTGCGCAAGCCCTACTTTTTCCAGATACTCCATTGCTCTGCGTTCACGTTCTTTTCTCGGAATATTCTGGTAATATAAAGGAAGGGCAACATTATCCAGAGCGGTTTTATACCCGATCAGGTTGAATGACTGGAAGATAAATCCTAAAAATTTACTCCTGTACTCCGCAGCTTTTACTTCCGAAAGGTGTTCTATCGGAACGCCATCCAGCTCATATATTCCGGAATCCTTTTCATCAAGAATACCGATAATATTAAGCAGGGTTGATTTTCCGGATCCGGAACTCCCCATAATAGAAACAAACTCACCTTCGGAAATGGTAAGGTTAATTCCTTTAAGAACATGAAGTTTACTTTTTCCGGTATCGTATGACTTATGTAAATCCTGAATTACTAACATGAAGCGGGATATGTTTTATCCAATAAGTAGGTATAAATTTTAATTTGTTACGCAGAAAGAAAAATTCTTTAATTAAATTATTGTTTAATAAATTTGTCCTTTATTAATAGAACTTTATAAAAAACTGTTTAACTTCAATCGGCTTTTAACAAACATTTTTCAATGATACTCCTTTGTAAGCCAGTATTTAAGCGGTTTTGATGTAAATGTGGAAAACTTTTAAGGTTAAAACTCAATCATTTAGTGTTTCGCCCTTTTAAATACAGTTCTTGTTTTCTAACTTTGTACATGTTCATCACCAAAAGATAAATACTTTGCCGGGTTGATAACTTTCACCTGTAAGTACCAACAAATCAAAATGTTGAATATTTTTTGAACTTTATCCACATCGATCATTATTAATTTTTAAGACATTCTAAATATGGGAATTTTTGATAAAAGAGTAAGCTATAAACCATTTGAATACCCTGAGGTTCTTCAATTCGTGGAAGCAATCAACAAGTCATTTTGGGTGCACTCGGAAGTGGATTTTACCGCAGATGTTCAGGATTTTCATTCACAGCTGGAACCACACGAAAAGCACGCCGTAAAAAATGCACTTCTGGCTATTGCACAGATTGAAGTATCCGTAAAAACATTCTGGGGAAATTTATATAACCATCTTCCAAAGCCGGAGTTCAACGGTTTAGGATCTACCTTCGCCGAGTGTGAGTTCCGTCACTCTGAAGCCTATTCCAGATTATTGGAAGTATTAGGCTATAACGAAGAATTTACTCATGTCGTAGAAATTCCTGCCGTAAAAAAGAGAATTGATTTTTTATCAAATGTCCTGAAACACGCCAATTCTGCAACACCTAAGGAATATGTTTCTTCTCTTTTATTATTCAGTATCCTTATTGAAAACGTTTCGCTTTTCTCTCAATTTGCCATCATCCTTTCCTTCACCAGATTCAAAGGATATATGAAGAATGTTTCCAATATCATCGCATGGACTTCCGTAGATGAGCAGATTCACGCCAATGCAGGAATTTACCTGATCAATAAAATCCGTGAAGAACAACCTGATTTATTAACTGATTCTGATATTGAAGATATTTATACCTTAGTTGACCAGTCTGTAGAACTGGAAGGAGAAATCCTTGACTGGATCTTCGAATTGGGAGAGCTGAATGTTTTCTCAAAAGAAGATTTATTAAACTTTATGAAATACCGTGTTGATGACAGTTTAAAGAAAATCAACATGAATACAAGATACAATGTCACTCCGGAACAATACCGCCCAATGGTGTGGTTCGAAGAGGAAGTGTTTGCCAATTCAATGGATGATTTCTTTGCGAAAAGACCGGTGGATTATACAAAACACGATAAGAGTATTACGGCGAACGATTTATTCTAATTTGATTTGAGAATTTGCGCGAGCGAAGCGAGCGTCGAAACAGGTAGTATTAGCGATCTGTTATTCTGAAAAAAGCGCAGCGAAGTGAAGAATCTCAAAATCTGAGATTCCTCTTCTTTAAAATGACAACAATTGAACTGTTGTAAGTAAAACCCGTTAGGTTTGGAGTCGAAAACTTTCATGGTACACAAAAGATATTAATTTTTGGATTGACAAAAAGACAAAGACTTATCTTAGCCCTGATTGAGCGGCATGTCTGAGCTCTTTTTCTTTGAAAGAGAAAAAAGCGAGTAGCGAAAGCAGGTACACCAATGAAAGAAGGACAAAATTTTATGCTCCTAAAAATAAACAATGCATTGGCATTTTACAATATAAAAAAATGGAAGAACAAAGTACAAATATATGGTGGCTCAATGAAGAGTCCGAGCAGATGCTCAACAGAGGCTATTTGCTGAAAGGGGAAACAGTAGAAGGTGCTATCGACAGAATTACCACGGCGGCAGCAAAGAGACTGTATAAGCCGGAGCTTCAACCTGCATTTAAAGAAATGATCACCAAAGGATGGATCAGTTTTTCTTCACCGGTATGGGCCAATATGGGAACCCAGAGAGGTCTTCCTATTTCCTGCTTTAACGTTCACATTCCGGACAGCATTGAAGGAATCACCCACAAAATGGGTGAAGTCATCATGCAGACCAAAATCGGTGGCGGAACATCAGGATATTTCGGGGAACTGCGTAACAGAGGAACGGCAGTAACCGATAACGGAAAATCTTCAGGAGCCGTTTCTTTCATGAAGCTTTTTGACACGGCGATGGATGTGGTATCTCAGGGCGGAGTGAGAAGAGGTGCTTTTGCAGCTTATCTGGATGTTGATCACGGAGATATTGAAGAATTTTTATCGATTAAAGATATCGGAAGTCCTATCCAGAACCTGTTTACAGGAATCTGTGTGCCGGATTACTGGATGCAGGACATGATCGACGGTGATATGGAAAAGCGTAAAGTATGGGCAAGAGTATTGGAAAGCCGTCAGCAAAAAGGACTTCCTTATATTTTCTTTACCGACAACGTGAACAGAAATAAACCGCAAGTATATAAAGACTTAGGATTAACAGTAAACGCCAGTAACCTTTGTTCGGAAATCATGCTTCCTTCAACCATGGAAGAGTCTTTCATCTGCTGTTTATCTTCCATGAACCTTGAATTGTACGATGAGTGGAAAGACACTGATGCGGTAAAGCTGGCTATCTATTTCTTAGATGCTGTTTTATCTGAATTCATTGACAAAACGGAAGGGAACTATTATCTTCAGGGAGCAAGAAATTTTGCCATGAGACACAGAGCGTTGGGATTAGGTGTTTTAGGTTATCACTCTTATCTTCAGAAAAATATGATTCCTTTTGAAAGCTTTGAAGCAACGCAGTTCAATGCAAGAGCATTCAGAAGAATTAAGGAACAGGCAGAGCAGGCTTCGAGAGAACTGGCAAACATCTATGGAGAACCTGAATTACTGAAAGGTTATGGGTTAAGAAATACCACGACAATGGCCATTGCGCCTACGACTTCAAGTTCTGCGATCCTCGGACAGACTTCTCCGGGAATCGAGCCGTTTGCATCCAACTATTTTAAAGCGGGTCTGGCGAAAGGAAACTTTATGCGTAAAAATAAATACCTTGCCAAATTATTAGCTGAAAAAGGTCTTGATAATGAGGAAACTTGGAGAACTATTATGTTAAATCATGGTTCTGTACAGCATTTGAAGGAGCTGACCGATGAGGAGAAGGCAGTATTTAAAACATTTAAAGAAATCTCTCCGATGGAGATTATTTCTCAGGCAGCCCAAAGACAGCAATATATTGATCAGGCACAGTCCCTGAATCTTCAGATACCTTCTACAATGCCGGTGAAAGATGTTAACTATTTATACATTGAAGCCTGGAAAAAAGGAGTAAAAACTCTTTATTATCAAAGAAGTTCTTCTGTTTCTAAAGAAATGATGGTAAACTTTGTTACCTGCACCGCTTGTGAAGCATAAGACTCTCAAATAATAAACATTACATATTCACTTCAGCACGCTTTTACGGCGTGCTTTTTTCTTTTATATTTGTTAAAGAGATAATCACTAAAAATTCAGATATGAAATTCGGACAAGTAGAAGATCCTTCAAAAATAGATTTTACATTACCTAAAGATCATCCCAAAACAAAGAAAATTTTAAGCCATAACAAAAAAGGCCTGGAAAACATTTCCATAGGATGTGCAAAATGGAATAAAACCGACCTGAAAGGATTTTATCCGAAAGGTACCAAAGATGAACTTACCTATTATTCAACCCAGTTCAACTCTATTGAGCTGAACGCCACATTTTATGGGATGCCTACTCCGGAGCAGGTACACACCTGGAAAGAAAAAACCCCCAAAGACTTTAAATTCTTCCCTAAAATTACCAATACTGTTTCACACTTCAGAAGATTGATAGATGTGACAGAACCTGTTACCCAATTTGCAACCTCAGTGATGCAGTTTGATGAAAAATTAGGGATGGTGTTTCTTCAGCTTCATGATAATTTTAAGCCTAAAGATTATGACAGACTGGAAAAATTCGTGAAAGACTGGCCTAAAGAAGTACCGCTAGCCATTGAATTAAGAAATACAGAGTGGTTTACCAACGAAGAAATCCTGGATACAACCTGTGAGCTTTTTGAAGAGCACAATATCACCAATATTATTGTAGACACTGCCGGAAGACGCGATATGCTTCACATGCGGCTTACAACACCTACAGCTTTCATCCGCTACGTTGGTGCTAATGCAGAAAGCGATTATGAACGTCTTGATGACTGGCTGGATCATCTTACAAAATGGAAGAAAGAAGGCCTGCAGAATCTTTACTTTTTTGTGCACCAGAATATCGAAAAAGCTTCTCCTCTTCTATCTGCTTATTTGATAAAAAAAATGAATGAGGAGTGGAAAACAGACTTTCACATCCCTAAAATGGCAACTGAAAGTACCGGAACCTTGTTTTAAGGATTGATAAATTTTAATTTTATTCACTATTCAGTGTAATAAAGTTAATTAAAATTCACTGTTTTAAGAAAAATAATTCACCTGTTATCCCCTGTAAAAGAAATACTTGCAAAATATTTTTCGTATTGTAATAATTGTTAAATTAGAAAAAAAATGACAATTAAAAAAAACCAATATGGAAAATGAAATTTGTAAAATAAGTATTTCAACAAACTGGTTGGGAGATGAATACATCTTTTATGAAGACGACAAAATTAAAAGAGTGTACGACAGCAATAGTTTAAGCTCTGATAATACTGAATGGGTAGAGCCAAAACAGATCAGTAAACATAATAAAGATAAAATTATAAAAAACTGCCCGGAAGAATTTAAGGAGAGAATAATGATGATTTTAGATTATCCGTGATTGTTTCATATCATCTTAAAGATAAAAATTCCGGCTTGCTTCGCAAGCCGGAATTTTATTTTCTGTTTTTGATCAATAAGATTAGATTGAGAAAAAGCAGCAGAAAATCAAGTGTTATCCAGATTCCAATTTTAATATTCTCGTAATTGTACTCTTCCACCTGCTTTTTGGCTAGATCCGAAAGTTTAAAACTTTGGTTGATATAATTCCGGATCTCAATAATCTGATCCATATTTTTATTAGGTAATGCATGCTGAGAAAAATATACAAGATTTTTTTTGCCCAGATATCCGGCAATCCAGTATTCATCGGAATTATCCATTTTAAGGTATTCTATACGGTAATATTCCGGACGGATATTTCCGATGTGCTTAGTATCAATTACTTTACCTACTTCGGTATCATTAAGCGTTATAACATAAAAATCCAGGGGTTGAGGAAGTTTATTAATGACCTGCAGAGCAACAGAATCTTCCACAATTCCTACCGCACTTTTTTTTATAAACCAGTAAGTAAAAATGGAAATAGAAAAAACGATGGTAACTATACGAAAAAGTTTTGCCCATTCGGCTCCCTTTCCTCTTTTAATTTTAGACAAAAAAAGAGAAATCACCAAAGTCCAGAAAATCGCCAGAACAATAAATACCATGTTGCAAAGATACTTAATTTAAAAGGCTTTCAGAAGAATATCAGCTGACATTCCACTCTTTATAAAACTGATCAAGAAATTGCAGCATGAAGCGATGTCTTTCTGCTGCAATTTCTTTTCCTTTCCGGGTATTCATAAGATCTTTCAGCAGTAATAATTTTTCATAGAAATGATTGATGGTGGTACCGTTGGATTTTTTATATTCATCTTTCGACATGTTCAGCTTAGGTTTGATTTCCGGATCATACATCAGATTGTTTTTAAAGCCTCCGAAATTAAAGGTTCTGGCAACTCCTATGGCTCCTATGGCGTCAATTCTGTCTGCATCCTGCACAATTTTGAGTTCAACAGGGAGATTTTCAGGAGCTTCTGCCCGGTTTTTAAATGAAATATTTTTAATAATAAACAAAACTTTCTCAATAACATTTTCTGATGTCTGCTGATTTTCCAGAAATTCACGTGAAACTTTTAGAGCCACGGTCTCATCACCGTCATGAAATTTAGGATCGGCAATATCATGAAGCAGCGCTGCCAGCTCAACAACTTCCAGATCGCAGTCTTCCGTTTCAGCAATTTTTTTTGAAAGTTTCCAGACTCTTTCAATATGATACCAATCGTGGCCGGCTTCAGCGCCTTTCAGTTTCTCTTTTACAAATTCTACCGTGTTTTCAATCAGTTTATTCATTATATCAATTCATTTAAAATAATATTCCAGAGTTTGCTGTTATAACTTCTGAAAAAGTTAACGTGTCCTATTTCACCTTTGTCAGACTCTGAAGTTTTTAACAGTCTGTAGGTAGGCTTCAGATTAGGATAGGTATCATTCAGAAGGCTTCTCACGCCTTTTTCAGTGAGCCACACATCATCTTGAGCCCTGATTACCAATACTTTTTGTGTTAACGTTTTAGAATAGTCATCAGTTTTCTCCAATAATCTATTGGTCGATTTCCTGTTTAAAATTAAGGTTCTCCAGTCATATGCGCAATTTTTCGGAAGACTTTCTCCCAATCCAAACCATTGTGCCGGGAAATATCCTAATAAAGCTGTTGTTAATGGCTGCACAATCCCGAATCCTAAATAGGCTTCAATTTTTGTCCTGAATTTTAAATTTCCAACAAAAGCATTTTGCGTTCCGACAAAAACAAATTCCTCAAAAATATCCGAATTTTTATTCATTCCTAAAATTAATGCTCCCACAGAATGCCCAAGACAATATTTTTTATAATCTTTAAAATTAAGCTTTATATATTCAGTGATTGCTTTAAAATCCTCGGATCCCCAGATTCGCATCGAAGCCTTAAAATTCTTTATATTTCGGGGTTTTGAAAGACCAATTCCACGGTAATCATATGCAATTACGGTGAATCCGTTTTCAGCGAGATAGCGGGCAAAAGAAAAGTATACCTGCTGTTTCACTCCAGTTGCGGAATTAATAACCAATAGCTTGCGATTACTATGCACCGGTAAAAATAAATGAGCCGTAATAATAGCCTGGTCCTGTGTTGTAATAAGTAACTTCTCCATAGGTAAAAGAAAAATCCACTATAAAAGTGGAAATTTTAGTTTGGATTCAGCTGTTGTTTTTATAACTTTCGATATGTTCCAAATAGTTTTATAAAACGAAATCTGACAATCTGGGAAGTCCGGTTTGTGAACCTTTTTGCGTAGAAACCCTTGCAGAAACTTCATTTCCGAATTTTACACAATCTTCAATATCATTATTATGACATAATGCAATAGAAAATCCTACAGTAAAGGCGTCTCCCATTCCCATTTTGTAAATTGTACTATCTTTCTCATTCCTGCAGTATTTCATCTCTGTTCCATCGAAATAAACGGTAGAGTTGATATCATCTCTTACAAAAACTTTATTGAAATATTTTTTTAGGATTTCTTCTCTCTGTTCTTCTCCGAAAAGAATATGTAATTCATTACTTTTGACGATAATAAAATCAAGGTTTTCAACCAATTCTTCAGAAAGTCTTTGAGCCGGAGAGGCGTATAATCCTACTTTTTTGCCGTATTTTTTAGCTTTACTGACGGTAAACTCCACAACATCCATAGAAATTTCAAGCTGAAGAAGGATTAGATCCGCTGTCTGAAAATACCGGTCTGCAGATTCTACATGTTTCGTATTTAAATAATTATTGGCAGCAGGTACCACAACAATAGCAGAATTTCCATGGGACGCTGTAACATAAGCTGTTCCGCTTGCATCCTGATCGGTCTCAAAAACGAAATCTACATTTACATTTTCACTGATCATATTTCTCATGATCTGTTGTCCAACGGGATCCTGCCCTACACAACCAACAAAATACACGCTTGCGCCAAGCCTTGCCGTTCCAACAGCCTGATTGGCGCCTTTTCCGCCAAAAAAGCTTTCAGAATGAGTAGCAATAACGGTTTCGTTTTTTCCCGGAACTTTTTCGGTTTCCAGTACAAGATCTATAGAAGAGCTGCCTACAACAATTATCTGAGGATGATCTGATGAAAAATTCATTGCATTTAATACATTAATAGTTGTGTTGGTAATACTGAATATTTATTAATTAAAATCTCAACTAATTTCTATAAATTCAGTTACGATTTTTACAGGCATCCGGTTTTTATCGTAAGCAATATAGCTGGCATAAAATCCTTCACCATATCCTGTTTCAAAGGCAAAAATAGTTCCAGGATGATCTTCCTTAGGTTTTAAAAATGCAAACTGATCGATTGCTCCTTTTTCATCAAAGAAATATTCATGGAAAAACTCTTCGTAAATTCCCATAAAGTCTGCACCTTTACTGTGATACAACCTTTGTTCCAGCTCGTTGAGCCCAGTCTGTGTATCAGCATCCATAAAGCATCCCATACCGCTTTCTACAGGATAACCGAAAACTTCACCTTCCGACAGATCTTTCATATTCTGGCCTTCTGTGGTAGCGAGATTCCATTCGGTAATAGCTTCCTGACTGAAAATGATTTCGGCATATGCTACGCAATTGCTTTCTCTTTCCTTATGCAGCAAAACGGAAAAATCTCCTTTCGGAAATACTGTTGTGAAGGATTTCATATCGTTTGTAATCAAAGGATCACAAGCAACAAGATGACCGCTTGAAAGGTATATTTTTCCAACTTCAAAGCTTTCCAGCAATGGACTTTCCACAAAGTTTTTGGAAAATAACTTTTTTATGTTTTCTACGTGTGTCATTGTTATATTTAGGCTAAGATTAAGGTTCAGGCTAAGCTTGAGACTCAACCTTAACCTAAACCTTTTATTATAAACTTTTCAGCTTTTCTTCTAAAATTGCAATCTTATCGAGTGCATCTTTTTGTTTTTTGCGCTCAACTTCTACGACTTCCGGTTTTGCATTGGCTACAAACTTTTCGTTGGAAAGCTTTTTATCTACAGAAATCAGGAATCCTTTCAGATATTTCAATTCTTCTTCTGTTTTTGCTTTTTCTTCTCCTAAATCTAAGTTTTCACTTAAAGGAATTGAAATTTCCGTTGCACCAACCAGGAATGTGAAACTCGGCTTATCTGTTTTTGTTCCGAAATGAATCTCTGAAACATTGGCTAATTTCTTAATAACGGCTTCGTTTGCAAATTCTGAAGCATTGGTATAAATTTCCGCTGTTTCTCTTGGTGAGATGCCTTTTGTCTGGCGGTAATTTCTTACTCCGGAAATAATTTCAGATGCCATTTCGAAGTTTTTAATAATATCTTCATTAAATGACCCTGCTTTTTTCTGTTGAGCAACAATTAATGCATCTTCAATACTTCTTTCTGAAATGGTTTGCCATAATTCTTCAGTTAAGAAAGGCATAAACGGATGCAGTAATTTCATTAATTCTTCAAAGAAATGAATGGTCTGGCTATAAACTTCTTTTGAAATTCCTTCTCCGTAATTCGGTTTAATTGCTTCAAGATACCAGCCGCAGAAATCGTCCCAGATCAGTTTATAAATCAAATGTAAAGCATCAGAAATTCTGAATTTTTCAAATTGATCATTAATTTCAGCGATGGTTTTATTTAATTTATTTTCAAACCACTCGATGGTCTGAGTTTCTGTTGAGTTGGCCGGTTTATTCTCATGATTCCACATATTGATCAGACGGAAGGCATTCCAGATTTTCGTCATAAAATTTCTTCCCTGAAGCATTAAATCTTCATCAAAAAGAAGATCATTTCCGGCTGCTGAACTCAATAAAATTCCTACACGAACTCCGTCTGCTCCGTATTTGTCCATGAGTTCCAGCGGATCCGGTGAATTTCCTAAAGATTTAGACATCTTTCGTCTCTGCTTATCTCTTACAATTCCTGTGAAATAAACATTTTTAAACGGAACTTCTTTTCTGTATTCCAATCCGGCCATGATCATTCTGGCCACCCAGAAGAAAATAATATCAGGACCTGTTACCAAATCTGAAGTAGGATAATAATAATTGATGTCCTTATTTTCAGGATCCAGCAATCCATCGAAAACCGACATCGGCCACAACCATGATGAGAACCAAGTATCAAGAGCATCTTCATCCTGTTTTAGGTTTTGGATCTCGAGTTCTGCGTTTTGAGTTTTTTCTTTAGCTAAAGCCAAAGCTTCTTCGATAGTCTCTGCAACTACGAAGTCATTTTCGCCATCGCCGTAATAATAAGCCGGAATCTGCTGTCCCCACCAAAGCTGTCGGGAAATATTCCAGTCGCGGATGTTTTCCATCCAGTGTTTGTAGGTATTTTTAAACTTTTCAGGATAAAATTTAACCTCATCATCCATCACCACATCCAAAGCCGGTTTTGCAATTTCAGACATCTTCAGAAACCATTGCACAGAAACTTTAGGCTCGATAACCGCACCTGTTCTTTCAGACGTTCCTACCTTATTTACGTAATCTTCAGCTTTCAGCAAAAGATCTTTTTCTTCTAATTCTTTCGCAATCTGCTTTCTTACCTCAAATCTGTTTTTTCCGGCGTAATGTAACCCATAATCATTAAGATTTCCGTCATCATCCAGCGCATCAATCATTTGAAGATTGTGCTTTTGCCCAAGCTCATAGTCATTAACATCGTGAGCAGGTGTAATTTTTAAAGCTCCTGTTCCGAATTCGATATCTACATACTCATCTTCAATAATCGGAATTACTCTGTTTACAATCGGAACAATTACTTTTTTACCTTTTAAATGAGCATATCTTTCATCATTAGGATTGATACAAACCGCAGTATCCCCGAAAATAGTTTCAGGACGTGTGGTTGCAACGGAAAGAAATTCTTCTGATCCCTCTATGGCATATTTCAGGAAATATAATTTTCCGTTTTGTTCTTTAAAAATTACTTCTTCGTCGGAAATATTGGTTTTTGCTTCCGGGTCCCAGTTTACCATTCTGTAACCACGATAGATGAGGCCTTTATTATATAAATCAACAAAAGATTTAATAACCTGCTGAGAAAGTTTCGGTTCCATGGTGAACCGCGTTCTGTCCCAATCGCAAGAACATCCCAATTTCTTAAGCTGTTCAAGGATTGTCCCCCCGTATTTATCAGTCCATTCCCAGGCGTGTTTTAAAAACTCTTCTCTTGTAATCTCGGATTTATTGACTCCTTCAGACTTCAGTTTAGCAACCACCTTCGCTTCCGTAGCAATGGAAGCATGATCTGTTCCCGGAACCCAACAGGCATTGAACCCCTGCATTCTTGCACGGCGGACCAGAACATCCTGAATGGTATTGTTCAGCATATGCCCCATGTGCAAAATCCCCGTCACGTTTGGAGGAGGGATCACAACAGTGTAAGGCGGCTTTTCATTCGGTTCTGAATGGAAATATTTATTTTCCAACCAGTAATTGTACCACTTTTGTTCTGTTTCCTGTGGATTGTACTTTTCTGAAATCTGCATAAATTCTATTACTTTAATTTACAATTTGCAAAAATAGTCTAAAGAAAAAAAATTTTAAGTATGAATTAAAATAATTTTTAACTTTGTTTCTCAAAATTTATCTAACAACATATTTAATATTCAAGAATATGAAAAAATTAATCGCAGGAATTGCTTTATTCGGAACATTCGCATTGGCATCTGCACAAACGATCACGTTTGATAAAACAACTTTTGATTACGGTACAATCAAACCAAGTTCAGACGGTACAAGATTTTTTACAGTAACCAATACAGGTGACAAGCCTCTTATTCTTTCAAATGTAAAAGCATCTTGTGGATGTACAACCCCTGAATTCAGCCAGGATCCTATCATGCCGGGAAAATCTGCTAAAATCAAAGTTGGGTATAATACTGCCATCAACGGTGGGTTCAACAAAATGATTGAAGTATTTTCCAATGATCCTGCAAACAGCAGAAGCGTAATCTACATCAAAGGAAACGTTGATCCGAACGCTCCGGATCCAAAACCTTTAACTCCTGCTGAATTGAAAGCTAAAGCTAAAGAAGAGAAAAAAGCTGCAAAACAAGCTAAAAAAGCTGCTGCTGCAAAGTAAGCTCTACTCAAAGAATAGAAGAACCGTCTCAGTGAGGCGGTTTTTTTATTATATTTATATAAGGTTTGGCTAAAGTTTAGATATGAGTTTAATGTTTAATGTTTAATGTTTAATGTTAATCTTTTATCTTTTATCTTTTATCTTTTATCTTTTATCTTTAATAACGAATAAAAATATGGACATCAATTTCTCAGATGATTTTTTAGTAAAAGGAAAGTTTTCTATTAAAAAAGCTTCAACACAATACAAAGGGAAACTCACCAAAGAAGAAGGTGAGCAATTACTGATTCAGGAAAAAGAAAAGCTTCGTGAGCTTCAGGAAAGATTATATTCAGACGGTAGCAAATCTCTTCTGGTAGTGCTTCAGGCAATGGATGCCGCAGGAAAAGACAGCATGATAGAACATGTTTTCGGAGGGGTAAATCCGCAGGGCTGTAATGTAACCAGCTTTAAAACACCGAGTTCTAGAGAATATGCACATGATTTTTTATGGAGGCATTACCTGGCTTTACCACAAAAGGGAATGATTGGTATCTTCAACCGGTCGCATTATGAGAGCGTACTTGTATGTAAAGTTCACCCTGAATATAATCTGAACGAAAAAACCTGGAAATCCGTAAAAGATTTTGATGATAAATTTTGGGAAAATCGCTACGAAAGTATCAGAAACTTTGAAAAGCATTTGACCGGAAACGGAACAACTATCGTAAAAATATTTTTGCACGTCTCCAAGGATGAACAGAAAAAAAGATTCCTCGACCGGATCAATGAACAGGAAAAAAACTGGAAATTCTCAGCAGCTGATCTTCCCGAAAGAGCTGTCTTCGAAAAATATATGGAATGCTATGAGGAAGCTATTAATGAAACCTCCAAAGACGGTGCGCCATGGTTTGTACTTCCGGCAGATGATAAATGGTTTGCAAGAGTCGCAGCCATTCAGATTATTATTGATGCGCTGGAGAAAATGAATCTTAAATATCCTAAGCTTTCTGAAGAAGATAAAGCCGGATTAGAAGAAGCTAAAAAACAACTGGAAAGTGAAAAATAAATTTGGATAGAAGATGGGAGCATGAAGATGGAAGTTTTAACAATAATTTTAAACTTCGAGCTTCAGGCTTCTAACCTTCAGCTTAAAAACCACGAGAAAATCTGTAAGCCGGATTCTGTACTTCCGAAGAAGTGCCTGTTATTTATCTGCGTTTTACATTGCTGCAAAACTTTAGCTGATTACCCCTCGGCTTTCAGAGCGGGCAACTCCTATTTTCATTGCTGAAAAGAACCGATATACTTATCATTGCACCACAAAGAGTTTACCTGATTTCACTACAGCCGAACTGTACATCCTTTCTGTTGCACTTGTCCTACCCTCGCGGGTGACGGATGTTATCCGCTTTGCTGCCCTATGGTGTCCGGACTTTCCTACCTCCCGAAACGGGAAATCAACAAGCCGATTTTCTCGTGGCTGCAAAGATAGATAATTTGAAAATTTGACAATGTGATAATTTGAAAATTTTTAATCTGCAAGAAAATGATTTTGGTTTGATGTTATTCATTCATTTTCAAATTACTTAAATTTTCAAATTCTCAAATTATATCATATCTTCGTACCACTAAAATTATACATCTGCATTGGCCTCAAAAGAGAAAGAATTTGCGCAGCTTATTAAGGATAATCAGGGGCTGATTATCAAAGTTTCGCGGCTTTATACCAATTCTTTAGAGGATGAGGAAGATCTTTTTCAGGAAATTGTGTTACAATTATGGAGAAGTTATGACTCATTTAAAGGAAATTCTAAAATTTCTACATGGATGTATCGTGTTGCCCTCAATACAGCTATTACCCTTTTCAGAAAAAAAGCCAAAAGCCTACCTACGAATGAACTGGACATCAATCTCGCCGATTTTATCGAAGATGATGATGAAAAGCAACAACAGGTATCACTTTTGTATACTGTAATAAAAACGCTTCCCAATGTGGAAAGAGCGATTGTAATGATGTATCTGGATGATTTGCCTTATAAGGATATTGCAGAAAACCTCGGAATTACTGAAGTTAATGCGCGTGTGAAAATGAACAGATTAAAGAAAACCCTTAAAGAAAAGATGGAAAAATATGCCTGAATTTGATTTAGACAGCTTTAAGAAGACGTGGCAGGAACAACCTGTTCAAAAAAAATACGATGACAATGAAATCCTTCAGATGCTTAACAGGAAATCGCGGAATTACGTGAAATATATCTTCTGGATCAGCGTAGCAGAATTTTTACTGTTTTCCGTAATGGGAATATTCTATTTCTTTCAGAATGAAGAAGATAACGGCTTTCTCAATATCCTGGAAAAACTGGGCGCCCAAAAAACACCAGAAATTGAAAACAGTTTTGAAAGTATTTATTGGATATTGAAAATATCAAGTGTTATGGTAACTGCATATTTTGTTTTCAAATTTTATCAGAATTACCGTAAAATCAGAATTGAGGAAAATCTGAAAGGATTGATTACAAGAATTCTCACTTTCAAAAAAACAGTTAATGCATTTATCCTCATCAGTATACTTTTACTGGTAGCTTTCACCTCAATCTTTACTATTTTCATATTTTACTCTTTAAATGCACAAAATGTTGAGCCTAAAAGTTCTGAAATGACCATATTTATTATAGGAATCATTGTAACAACTGCATTTTCAGTACTGCTGATCTGGCTTTATTACAGACTGGTGTACGGCATTATCATGAGTAAGCTGGATAAAAATCTTAAACAGCTCCGGGAAATTGATTCGCAGGAAGTTTAATCTAAATTACTAAACATAAAAAAGCACTTCGTTTGAAGTGCTTTTTTTATTTAAAGTTCTTTTCTTAATCTCGCTACCGGAATATTGAGCTGCTCGCGGTACTTGGCGATTGTTCTTCTGGCAATATTATAGCCCTGTTCTTTCAGGATCATTACCAGTGCATCATCGGTAAGGGGTTTCCTTTTATTTTCTTTGCTGATAACTTCCTGAAGATGGGTTTTAATTTCCTTTGTAGAAACTTCCTCTCCATCGTCATTGGTAAGGCTATCTGAAAAGAGGTCTTTTAGATATACAATTCCGTTGGGCGTATCGGCATATTTACTTTTAACCACTCTTGAAATCGTTGAAATATCAAATCCGGTGATATCAGCTACATCTTTCAGGATCATTGGTCTCAATGACTTTTCATCGCCGGTGATGAAATAATCTTTCTGGAATTTTACGATTGCCGTAATCGTTTGCAACAAAGTATTCTGTCGCTGATTAATAGCATCAATATACCATTTGGCGGCATCTAGTTTTTGTTTGATGAATAAAGCCGCCTGTTTATGTTCTGAAGAATTCTTATCATGAGAATACGTAGTTAAAATATCTTTATATTCTTCAGAAACCCTTAAAGTCGGTGCATTCTTACTGTTCAGCATGGGAACTACCTGCCCGTCTTTTACCTGTATCACAAAATCCGGAATGATTTCCTGATTGATGGTAATTGTTTGCGTATCAAAGTTACCTCCTACTTTCGGGGATAATTTTGAAATTTCATCCAATGCATCTCTCAGATCTTCTTCCTCAATATCATATTTTTGAATGATCTTATTATAATGTTTGTTGGTAAGCGCATCAAACTGATATCTCAGAATATTGGCTGCGAGAGAAACCGCTTTATCGGAGCTTACTTTCTTTTCGATCTGTAAAAGCAGGCATTCCTGAAGTCCTCTTGCGCCCACACCCGGCGGATCCAGCTTTTGGATATAGTTTTCAAGAATATCTTCCACCTTTTCTTTAGTAGTATAAATTCCCTGAGAAAAAGCAAGATCATCGACAATCGACTTGATTTCTCTTCTCAGGTATCCGTCTGTATCAAGATTTCCGATAAGATATTCTGCAATTTTTTCGTCTTCTTCACTGATATTTACCAGATGAATCTGCTCCAGAAGATAATCGTAAAGCGATTGTCCTTCCGTTAAAAGGCTTTCGTTATCAAATTCTTCGTCGTCCGGAGAATAGTTGCTGGAAGCGGTTTTATAGCTTGGTTCGTCGTCATAAAGATATTGGTCTACATCAAAATCCGTTTCAATGCTTTCCGTACCCTCACTTTCATAAGATTCTTCCAGAGAGGAGAAATCATCCTCTTTAGATTCTTCTTTCACAATTTCCAAGGCAGGATTTTCTTCTAATTCTCTTTCAAGTTCTTCTTCAAATTCAAGGGTATGAAGCTGGATCAGTTTCATCAGCTGGATTTGCTGAGGGGCCAACTTCTGCCCTAATTTGAGTTGTAAGTGTTGTTTAAGCATAGTACCAGATAGTATTTAACATAACATATTCCACGAATTTAGGAAAATATTTTGATAAAAATAAATTTTAGCACGATTTTTGCATTATCAAGACCATAATAAGCTATTTAAAATAAACAGAAAAGCCCTGAACAATGTTTGTCAGGGCTTTTTCATTATTTATATTTCCAATTTATCAGGATTTCTTCTGTTATCCCAAAAAGCAAGAATTTCAACAGTATTTTCAACTACTCTGTAATAGATAGAAAAATTTTTATCAATCAGTACATATCGTATTCCTTCAATTTCTGATAAGGTGCCGATGTTTGGATTTTTGGAAATAAGTTTTTCTTTCTTTTCAACCTCGATTCGTAATTTTCTGGAATATTTCTGAGAAGAGTTATGAAAATTCCAATAATTTAAAGTATCAGCAAAAGAAAACAAAGCTTTTCTGGTCCACCTTATTTGAAACATTGATTCAAAATTTCTTTAACTTCTTCATCTGTAGCAAACTCTCCCCGGTCTGCCTGCTCAATACCTTCAATCAAACGTTTTTTCTGCCATTGTGTAAGTTTTTCTTCTTTTTCAATCTCGAAATTAATTTTTAATTCCTTTAAAAGTGCCTTTAGCAGATTAATCTGGTTTTCATTATCCGTATGTATTGTAATCGTGCTCATTTCCAAAATTTTAGTAAAGTTAATAAAAAATCCTTCCGTTTTGTTCGGAAGGATTTCAGTATTTTAAGAATATTTTTTAGAATTCTGCATTCTTAGGTGTTCTTGGGAAAGGAATTACATCTCTGATATTCGTCATTCCCGTTACGAAAAGAACTAATCTTTCCAATCCTAAACCAAACCCGGCATGCGGAACAGAACCGAATTTTCTTGTATCCAGATACCACCAAAGCTCATGCTCATCAACATGCATATCTGTCATTTTCTGCTTTAAAATATCCAGTCGTGCTTCTCTTTCTGAACCACCGATAATTTCGCCGATTCCAGGGAAAAGAACGTCCATTGCCGCAACGGTTTTACCGTCTTCATTAAGCTTCATGTAAAATGCTTTGATCTCTTTCGGATAATCAAATAAAACTACCGGACTTTCAAAATGTTTTTCCACCAGGTATCTCTCGTGTTCAGACTGAAGATCGGTTCCCCAATTTTCAACAGGATACTGGAATTTTCCTTTTTTATTTTCTTTAGAATTTAATAAGATTTCAATCGCTTCCGTATAAGAAACTCTCTTGAAACGTTTTGAAACCACATTTTCAAGTTTTTCGATAAGACCTTCTTTCGCTCTTTCTTTCTCCGGTTTTGATTTTTGCTCTTCCGCAAAACGCTTGTCTAAGAAATCAAGATCGTCTTTACAGTTATCCAAAACATATTGGATTACATATTTCAGGAAATCTTCTGCAAGATCGATGTTATCTTCAAGATTATTGAAAGCAACCTCCGGCTCAATCATCCAGAATTCCGCAAGGTGTCTTGTTGTGTTTGAATTTTCCGCACGGAACGTAGGACCGAATGTATAAATTCTTCCCAATCCCATTGCCGCCGTTTCTCCTTCAAGCTGTCCCGAAACCGTTAAGTTGGTTTTTTTTCCGAAGAAATCCTGTGCAAAATCAATATCTCCCTGTTCGTCTCTAGGAATATTGTTTAAATCGAAGTTGGTAACACCAAACATTTCTCCTGCTCCTTCTGCATCCGCTCCCGTAATGACAGGTGTGTTGATGTAAAAGAACTGATTCTGGTTAAAGAAAGAATGGATGGCAAAACTCACCGCGTGACGTACTCTGAAAACCGCTCCGAATAAATTGGTTCTGAATCTTAAATGAGCCTGCTCTCTTAATGTCTCCAGGGAATGCTTTTTAGGCTGAAGAATGGTTTTGTCTCTTTCTTCCGTAAAGTTGTCTCCCAGAATTGTAATTTTCTTCGCAAGGATTTCCACAGCCTGTCCTGCTCCCTGGCTTTCCACCACTTCACCTACAATTTTAAGGGAAGCTGCTGTACTGATTTTAGAGATGATCTCCTCATCAAAATTTTCAAAATCAACAACAATCTGCAAATTATTAATCGTAGAACCATCATTAAGTGCAATGAAACGATTGGCACGGAATGTTCTTACCCATCCGTAAACCGTAATGTCATGATGTAATACTTTCTTGTAATCCTCAAGGATTTCCTTAATTGTCTGCTTTTTCATTTGTTGATTCAATTTTTTATGTAAAAATTAATGAGTGCAAAGGTACAAAAAACGTTTTAAGACATAAATAGTTCTATTCGTTTAATTTTGATATTTATTGTTGGTAAATTGGGTATTGCATATAATCTAAAAAACCATTTGTTTCGTAAAGTAGGTCATAACCCTGTTCCGTTAAATAATAATGACAGACCTTTACTTCATTATTCCGTTTCGGGAAAGTCAATACTGCGGGACAAAGCTTTGCCTTATCAACTGTCATAGCAAAGACTTCATAATCGTCATTTATTTTCTTTCTGCTGAAAATTCCCAATGATCTGTCGTTTATAAATCTTGCTGTCATTATATCTTTTACAGAATAGGTAAAAAGCTCATATTTTATTCCCTCATATTTTGCACAATTTTCATTCATCGTAGAAGAAATGGTGAGAGAATCTTTTGTAATATTTTTAATAACACCCGATCTGTATCTTTTTCCGTCCCGGAATTCCAGATCATAAATTGCTTCCATTCTCATGGCAAACCCTTCTTTTGAGGGCTTCCAGCTTTTTGCCGGATCAATAATTTTCCCCTTCTTTTGAACAATTAAAACATATCCCGGTTCATATTTACAGTCATAATATTTTTTATAATGTAATTCATAATCCAGACTGTCCTGAATTGTTTTAAACTGTCCATTTACATATATTCCGGATGTAAGAAAAAGTAAAACGATAGTGAATTTTGCTTTCAGCGTTTTCATATGATTAGATTTAATTAAATAAAACTGTTTTCTTTGTATGTTTTCCTTTTCTGATTTTCCAGGCATGGAAAGAGCTTGGGACGTCATATTGCCATTTCGGGAGAATGAGAATAATGAGAATCACATCAATATGTGCTACAAATCCGAGAACAACCGTCAGGTAAAATGCCCATCCCGCCTGTTGAAATCCAATAAGATAAGTAAATGCAGTAAGCAGACTAAGCCCCCACATTTTTGACAAAAAGGCGTGGGTACATGTTTCTTTTCCGAATTTCAACCAGCTTACGATATAACATAAAGCTTCCATTCCCAGAATTATAATGACGCCAATCCATTCATCTTTTATTAAATCAGGATTTAAAAAATAAACAGCAAATCCTAAAGAAAGCCAGAAAATCATATCGGTCTGACTGTCCATTCTCCTTAGTCTTTCAGAAGAAACTCCTGTTTTCCGGGCGATTATTCCATCGAAAATATCCGTTAATAATCCGAAATACATCAATATCAAAATTAAAAACCGGGATTTTTCACCCATGAAATAAGATAAACAAAAAATGACAGGTGCAAGAACAAACCGTAAAGCGATTAAAATATAAGGTAATGTTTTCATAATAATTTGTTGAATTTTAAAATTATACTTCAAAATTATTAATGAAAAGCAATAGAATAAATGCGGAAAAAAATTAAAATAAATCTCTACATTTGTGAAAATCGCAAAGCATGCATCAGGAACTTTTACTCAGGCAGATCCGTACAAAAATCGGAAACAAATCTTTAAATGATGAGATTGCGAATATTCTAAATATCAGCTACGATGCCGCACACCGGAGAACCTCCCTGAAGGCAAAATTCAGTTTTGAGGAAGCAGTGGAGCTGGCCAAATATTTCCAGATTTCTTTAGATCAGTTTCAGGTTTCCGATCATCAGATTATCGCAAGAAAAACCTCAGCCGTAACCCAAACAGAGGATCTGGAGTCTTTTTTCAGAAACAACCTGAAAGTTTTTGAAAATCTTCCGCTTAGCCATGAGATGACCATTTATTATTCCGCGAAAGACATTCCTTTCTTTTACACGCTTTCCGATACACTGCTCTCCCGTTTTAAGGTGTATGTCTGGATGAATCTTTTAAATGCCAAACAGGTTTTTATTCCTTTTTTAGACTTCTCTCCTCCAGATTTTGAATGGAATACTAAAGAATTGCGAAAAATATATGAAGAGCAGAATGTAATTGAATTATGGAATGATATGACTGTTTCCAGCGTTTTGCAGCAAATTGTTTATTATTGCGAAACCGGACTTCTGAAAAGGAATGAAGCAGGAATTATCCTGCAGGAACTAAAAGAATTAATAGAATATATCGAACAGAAAACCGAGAACAATCCGAAATTCCATTTATATGAAAATGAACTGATGCATCTCTCCAATGACATTTTTTTCCATCATCCCCAACAGTCTCTTTTTGCCATTCCCACCAATATGTTCGGATATATATTGATTAATGATGACAAAACCTGTAAAGAAACACAGAATTATTTTGAGCACCAGATCAAAAACTCAAAATCGCTGAATACCTCCGGTAATCGGGACAGGAAAAAGTTCTTCAATAAAATATATCTGCAGATTGAAGATTTAAAACACATAATTACGCTATGAAAAATCTTCGCAACGGTGAGTTTTTCGGACAAACCACTGAAACTTTGCGCTTCGGGGGATTAACGATTACAGATACGGAATATACGCACGCCTTCGTAGACTGGCATTATCACGAAAACCCTTATTTCACCTTTTTGCTGCAGGGAAATATGACCGAAGGCAATAAAAAAGAAATATATGACTGTGCAGCCGGAACACTGCTTTATCATCACTGGCAGGACTCACACTACAATACAAAACCTGATGTGTTTACAAGGGGTTTTCATATTGAAATTTCGGAAGATTGGTTTGAAAAATTTCAGCTTTCAAAAGATAAAACACAAGGAAGCTTTAATATTAAAAATCCGGCAGTAAAGCTATTGATGTACCGTATTTTCAAAGAAACAAAAAGCATTGATAATTCTTTTGAAATATCGACAGATCAAATCCTGCTTGATATTTTTCACGAAATAGCCGGCCTGAAAACCAGTAGAGAAAAAAATCCTTTGTGGGTAAAACAAATCGACGAGATTCTTCATGAAACTTTTATGGAAAAATTGAATTTATCAGACCTTGCAAAAATAGTAAACATTCACCCGATCCATCTGAGCAGGGATTTTAAGAAATATTTCCATTGTACCTTAGGAGAATATCTCAGGAAATTAAAAGTGGAAAATTCTTTGAAAATCCTGAATGAATTTGAGTCTTTATCGGAAGTTGCACTGGAATGCGGCTTTTCCGACCAAAGTCATTTTATCAGGTGTTTTAAAGAAAATATAGGTATTACACCTTTAAAGTATAGAAATATTCTGAAGAAATAGCAATGTTAATTTCATTCTATTTTCTACAAAAGGGAAAGTCTAATTTTGTCAGATAAAAAAGATATTCATGTCTACATTCTCAAAACAATATAAATTGTATCTGACTTTATTGTTATCGATAATATTTCAAATGTTTTCTTTTGGTCAAAAAGTAAATATTGTCGAAACGGAAGATATAAAAACAGAATTACAGAAAAATAATACCGGGAAAATATTTTTTACAGATAAGAGAATCGGAGACCATATTTTACAGCAGAAAGATTTTTTAGATTTCTACACGCTTACCAACAAGAGCAATCTTTTTTTTGTTGCTTATTTTGATAATTCTCTGACCAATTATAAGCATTTTCTGGCACCTGAAATTCCTTTAGATTCATTATTCAAAAGCGGAAA
Organism: Chryseobacterium sp. PET-29; assembly: GCF_025736815.1. Classification (NCBI taxonomy): domain Bacteria; kingdom Pseudomonadati; phylum Bacteroidota; class Flavobacteriia; order Flavobacteriales; family Weeksellaceae; genus Chryseobacterium; species Chryseobacterium sp. PET-29. The sequence goes on from NZ_CP107053.1 coordinate 2,371,619, forward strand.
TTATCAGTTTACATTGTTTGTGGACGGAAAAGAAATTTATAAAAGTAATCTAATGCCGGGAGCTCCACAACCTGAAATTCAGGATAAGGCTACTTCGTTAAACCGACCTTTTATCGATAATTTGACCGGTCAGGGTTCCTGGAGCGAATCTTTTTGGAATCGTTTTCTTCATAATGGCGGAAATCAGGCGCTTTCGGATGGCAGTCATACTCTGAAAATGGAAATCCGACCTTACGTAAAAACCGAAACTATAAAAACAGGCGAAATAATTGCCGCGGGAAGTCTGAAACTGAACGTGGCAAGAAATCCAAAAATTGATATTTCAACAATTACTTTAAATAAAATAGTTCCTTACAATGGATTTTTTGTTTCTAAGGAAAAATACAATACAGAAAAAATAAAATTACTGAAAGGGTCAATAAATGAAGGAATATTTAAAAAGATAAACAGTATTGTTGTGATAAAAAACGGAGGGATATTAATTGAGGAATATTTCAATGGCGAAACCAGAGAAACGCTTCACGACCCCCGCTCTGTCGGGAAATCATTGACTTCAACTTTGATGGGGCAAGCAATTTCCGAGGGTTATATCAAAAATGAATTACAACCGCTTAAAACTTTTTATCCGCTTCATCAATTTGCAAATTTCAGTACAGCCAAAGAGCAGATTACCATTAAAGACCTTTTGACAATGAGTTCCGGATTGGATGGAAATGATGAAGATAGTAACAGTCCCGGAAACGAAGAGAATATGTACCCCACTTCAGATTGGGTAAAATTTGCGCTGGATTTGCCTTTTCAGGAAAAACTTAATCATCAATGGCACTATTTCACTGCCGGAGTGGTTGTTTTAGGAGACATTCTTGATCAATCTACGCCTAAGGGTCTAAAGAATTATGCCGATGAAAAGTTGTTTAAACCTCTTGGAATCAATCATTATGAATGGCAATATACCCCGCAAAATATTCCAAACACAGCAGGTGGAATTAAAATGAACGCATTGGATTTCGCAAAGTATGGTCAGCTTTATAAAAATGGCGGGATTTGGAACAAAAAACAGATTCTTTCCCAAAAATGGATCAACAGAACTTTTACAAAACAAAAACAAATAACCGGTAGGGATAACGAGTATTACGGTTATCTATTCTGGAATAAAAGCTACCAATCAAAAGGCAAATTATACGAAGCATACTATTGCGCAGGAAATGGTGGAAACTATATCCTTGTTTTTAAAGACCAGCCATTAGTGATTGTAATTACGGCAAGTGCCTATGGACAACCTTACGCCCATTCGCAGGCTGATAAAATGATACAGGATTATTTATTGCCCGCAGTGTTTGAACAAAAGTAATTTGAATAAGTAACTTGTGGATAAGTGAATGCTTAAAACTGAATTTTTAAGATTTATTCATCTTTTTTGGAAGGAACCAGAAAAACATCGATAAGTCCTTCAGGAAGCTGCATTTTAATGAATTTTTCTTCTCTGTTTACTTCAATAATCCAGTCTTTGATGATAGGAATTACCACTTCTTTGCCGTCGAGATTTGTAATAAAGTAGGTTTGTGCAGTCTGATCATTTACAGATCGTATTACGCCGCAGTCGTTATCATTTTCATCCAGAATATTATACCCGATGATCTCATGATAGTAAAATTTTTTCCCCGAAAGTTTAGGTAAGGTGGAAAGCGGTAAATAAACATTCTTACCTAAAGACTGATCTACCAGCGCTTCCGTAGAATTTTTAAATAAAATATTCAGCGCATCAGATTTGCTCCGGGATGATTTTTCAATAAAAAAAGGAACCAATAATCCGTTGATTTCAACGAATATTGATTCCAATTTATTGTAAAGCTCGGGCTGGTCGGTATCCAGTTTAAGGATAACATTTCCCGCAAGTCCGTGTCTGCGTGTGATTTTTCCTAATAAATAGCAATCTTCTTTACGCATACAGGGCTTTCTTACGCTTCAGTGTTTTCTTCTGTAGATTCAGCAGCAGCTTCTCCTTCTGTAGTTTCTTCAGCAGGTGCATTTGCAGCCTCTTCAGCAGCTTTGGCATCAGCTTCAGCCTGTGCAGCAGCAGCGATTCTCGCTTCGTTTACTTTAGCTTCAGCGTCTAGAGCAGCTTTTTTGGCATCAGATTTAGCTGTAGCCAAACCTTCTACTTTACCTTGTACTTTAGCTTCCTTAGCTTCTACCCAAGCATTGAATCTTTTTTCAGCTTCAGCTTCATCAAAAGCTCCTTTAGCAACACCACCTTGTAAGTGTTTTTTGTAAAGAGCACCTTTGTAAGAAAGGATAGCTCTCGCAGTATCAGTTGGCTGAGCACCGTTGTTTAACCACTTTACAGCAGAATCAACATTTAAATCGATTGTTGCAGGGTTAGTAATTGGGTTGTAAGTTCCTAACTTCTCGATGAATTTACCATCTCTTCTAGCTCTTGAATCTGCAACCACGATGTGGAAAAAAGGTCTTCCTTTAGATCCGTGTCTTTGTAATCTGATTTTTACTGACATAATGTTTGAATTTTAAGGGAACTCGTCCCAGTTAAATATTTTAAGAGTGCAAAGATAATAAAAAAGTTTGAAGTAAAAAGACACAAATAAAAAGTTTTGTCAATTCAGTTTATTTTCAGGAGCCGGGAACCTGCTCTCGCTACTCGCTTTTTCTGTTTTCGGGGCGGCAAAGCCGCCCGAAAACAGAAAAGAGCTCAGACATGCCGCTCGATCAGGGCTATTCTTGCAGGTTACCCAAATAAAATAGGCCCAGACATTTCTGGTTTTCTTCAATAGTTAGGGATTCTTGTAAATGATCTACTAATTTCGGGGAGCTCCAGTAGCATCCAATCTGATGAGCTGTACAGGTAAGGTACATATTCTGAACCGCCATTGAAACGGCGGCAATTTCCTCCCATTCCGGAACCATTGCACTGAAATTAACAACAATAGAAACAACGGCATCTGCTTTATTAATTTTAAAACCTATGTCATTGTATTTTTTTTCTAAAAAAAGTTGTTCCGGTTGCGTAGCTTTATAGATTGCCTGCATTTCCGAGGCCAGTTTTGCTTTTTCTTCCCCTTTAAAAACCTTAAAACGCCAAGGTTTTGTACGCTTATGATTGGGCGCTAATGTTGCTGAATGGAGTATTTCATCAATGATTTCCTGTGAAACTTCCGTATCGGTATAGTCTTTTGGAAAAACGCTTCTTCTTTGTCCTATGATTTCTTTTAAAACTTCTGCTTTATTCATAGTGCAAAATTACAAAAAAGACACAGAAGTGAGATGTTAACAGTGAGAAGTGAGCAGTAAGAAGTAAGAAGCTTAGCAAAAATACGTTTCACTTTTCACTTCTCACTTCTCACTTCTTACTATCATAAAACTTCAATAATTTTCTGATGGATTTTATTCAACGTGAACTCGTCGCCTGATTTCATGCCCATCATTTTCTTTGCCATCGGGCTTTCTGAGGAAATGGCGTAGAACCGATCGCCTTCAAAAAAGAACTCCCCAAGCGAAACTGAAATATAAAACCTGGCTTTATTCGTAATCACCAGAGAACCGAGCTGCACTCTTTCCGTAGAATTATTCAGTACTTTGGCCATATTCCTTCTCAAATCATTTAGAGCTCCCAACTGTCGCTGCATCTGGTAAATTTCTTCCTGCATTTCCTCGCGCATGCTGTCATATTTGGGAGTTTTTTTTATATCGCGGCTTGCTTCCTGAGTGAATTCAATAAAGTTTTTAAGCTTTTCTATTTTCTCGGCAATTACGGTTTTTACATAATCTCTTATGTTATTTTTCTCAAACACTATCTTCTCCATACATCGAATCTTTATATAAAGATAATATTTTTTTAAATAATATTCATTCCCCTTAAGATAACAATTATAATTCAATCAATCAAAAGAATAGTAAGAAAAAAGCCCTGCAGAAATTTGCAGAGCTTCGTTTTATTTTTCAACTAATTTTTTGAGATTGTTTAATCCTTCTTCATAAGACTTTCCCATCTGGTAATCCATCATCGGCCTCATGATTTTCATCCATGTTTCCTGCTCCGTATCCATAGTCCAGGTTACATTTGTATCGTTTCCTTCAGGAGAAATTGTAATTTCAGAAGTAGCCTGTCCGTCAAACGGCCTTTTAAAAATCATTTCTGTTTTTTGCTTTTGGCCCGGGACAACCTCTTTAAGTTCCTGACAGCCCGCTCCGGCTTCATCATTTTTACTGTCCCAACAGTATTTATCACCAACTTCACCGGAATTTCCAGAATAAGTAATTTTCATATTCGGATCCAGTTTCATCCACGGATTCCATTGATTAAATGCCTGCATCGAGCTTACCTGCTGCCATACTTTTTCTTTCGGAGCTTTGATAACCATCGATTTTTCGTAATGATAATTGCTGCCGAAAGCAATCATGGCAATTACTACATACACAACAATTAGAAGGATTATGACACCCAGAATTTTTAAAATTGTTTTCATAGTTCTGTATTATTTAAAGTTATTTTTTTTCATCATGCGTATTCTTTATTGCTGTCAAAAGTAATCAATTCTTCATTATCTTCTCTTCGCATATGACAAGATTATTCTACACCGTCAATTTTGTCACACCTTCTTTCTCAGGCATTATTTTTGAGCAATTTTCGGTGTCGGTTCGGCAGAATTATTACTTTTACAAGAATTAAAAAATTAGAATATGAATATTTTAACGGAAAAATTTAATACACCATATCATTCAGCACCATTCAACAAAATCAACAATGAAGATTACCTTCCCGCATTTAAAGAATTGATAAAAAAATCGGAAGAAGAAATTGATGCTATCGTTAACAATCCCGAAGACCCTACTTTTGAAAATGTTATTGAAGCATTGGCATATTCCGGAGAGCAGCTGGATGTAGCTTCGAATATTTTTTTCAATCTGAACTCTGCAGAAACAAGCGACGAACTACAGCAGATCGCCCAGGAAGTTTCCCCGATCTTAACGGAGTATTCTTCAAAAATCTCTCAAAATGAAGCCCTTTTCAACAAGATAAAAAAAGTATACGACGAAAAAGAAAAATACAACCTGAATGAAGAGCAAAAAATGCTTTTAAATGAAACTTATAAAGGTTTTGTTAGAAGCGGCGCTTTACTGAATGAAGAAGACAAGGAAAAATTGAAGAAAATCAGCATGGAACTGTCTGTAAAATCGCTTCAGTTCGGGCAGAATGTGCTGGCTTCAACCAACAGTTATTTCAAACATATTACCCATAAAGAAGATCTTGCCGGAATTCCGGACGCCATTCTGGAACAATATGCCGAAGAAGCTAAAGAAAGAAACCTTGAAGGATGGGTGGTGACACTGCAGTATCCTAGCTATATTCCGTTTATGACCTATGCTGAAAACCGTGAACTGAGAAAAGAAATTGCCTTGGCGAATGGTAAAAAATCTTTCGACGGCGGTGAATTTGACAATCAGAACTTAATTAAAGAATTACTGAATTTAAAACAACAGAAAGCAGAATTATTAGGCTATAAAAACTACGCAGATTATGTTTTGGAAGAAAGAATGGCAAAATCTCCTGCAAAAGTCATCGATTTCCTGAATGAGCTTTTAACCAAAGCAAAACCGTATGCTGACAAAGAAATTGAAGAATTGAAATCGTTGGCCAAGACTGATGGAATCGAAGAAATACAGACTTACGACCATGCTTATTATGCAGAAAAGCTTCGTAAAGCAAAATTTGATCTGAACGATGAGGAATTAAAGCCATACTTCCCGTTAAATCAGGTTCAGGATGCCGTTTTCGGATTGGCTGAAAAACTTTTCGGATTGAATTTTGAAGAAAGAAATGATATCCCGAAATACCATGAAGATGTGAAAGTGTATGAAGTAAAAGAAGTCCTGCACTCTACTCAGAATGACAATATGCCAGAAGCCAAAAGCCAGAAGCCAAAAGCATTTAAAGCCCTGCTTTATGTAGACTATTTCCCAAGAAAAGGCAAAAGAGCCGGCGCATGGATGACGAGCTATAAAAACCAGTATCAAAGAAACGGTGAAAATTCCCGTCCGCATATTTCCATTGTCTGCAACTTCAGCAAACCGACGAAGGACACACCGAGCCTGCTGACATTCCAGGAAGTAACCACTTTGTTCCATGAATTTGGACACGCGCTTCACGGAATGCTTGCCGATACTCAATATCCTACTCTTTCGGGAACTTCTGTAAAGTGGGATTTTGTGGAATTACCTTCGCAGTTCCTGGAAAACTTCTGCTATGAACCGGAGTTTTTGAAAACTTTCGCCAAACATTATCAAACCGGGGAAGTGCTGCCGGATGAAAAAATTGAAAGAATAGCACAATCAAAAAACTTTATGGAAGGGTATCAAACCTTAAGACAAATCGGTTTCGGATTGCTTGATATGAATTACCATACAAAGGTTGGAGAACTGGAGAGTAAGAGTGTGAAAGAATTTGAAGATGCTTACACGAAAGCTACACAATTATACCCCGCAAACCCCGAAACAGCGATGAGCCCGAGTTTCTCGCATATTTTCCAGGGCGGATATTCCGCAGGATATTATTCTTACAAATGGGCCGAAGTTCTGGATGCCGATGCTTTCCAGTACTTTAAAGAAAACGGAATTTTCAATCCTGAAATTGCCGCAAAATATAAAGTTCTTCTTTCTTCCGGCGGAACGAAAGACCCGATGGAACTGTACAAAAGTTTCAGGGGAAGTGAGCCGAAAGTGGAAAGTTTACTAAAAAGAGCATTTGGATAAAAATATTTTAAACCATTAAGCACCATAAGCTTAATGGTTTTTTATTTATATTAAACAAAGTTTTGACAAAGAAATTTTGATGACATAAATTATTGGCATTTTTTCACTACCTTTAGTACTCAAAACACCAAATAAACAAGGGATTACATAGCATTATGAAAGACAAACTCTATTTCATTAAGACCAATCCTGTCAGCGCCAAGATCAATCTTTACAATAAACTCTGCAGTGAAGAAAAAAGCATGCTTCCGTTCATGGAAGACGATAAAGAAGCAAGTCTTGAAATCATTAAAAGAAAAACAGCAGATAATGTAGAAAGTCTTTCAAAGGAAGAATTTATATGCATATTCAACTGGTTTGAATCCCGCTATCATTCGGATCATGAAGAGATGAAAGCCCAGCTTTTCATTCATGGAATAGATGTTTTCTATGATATTTCAAACCCATTATGCATTGAAAATTTTTCTAAAATATTAGAGGATTATGAGAATTATTTAGATCACAGATTTTCTTTCATCATGAATTCCGAAAGCTTCGCTCATTTTCTGATCTACGGAATTTTTTTTACCGGAATGGCAAATAGTGACGAAAAATATTTATTTGATTTTCTAAAGCAGGATCACAAAGTTCTCTATGCTCTGGCAGAAAAAGGTTACGCAGAAAAAAGATTCGGCCTAACTCTGCAGCCAGAAATGTATCAATACTTTTCTGATCTTTACGACTGTACTAATTTTTATAAGGGTTCTATTATTATAATTTAAAAAGAGACTTCTTACCGGAAGCCTCTTATTTAGTTTATTTGATAATTTGTCCTTTGTAATATTTTTCGAGGAAAAAGCCTAAATCTGCTCTGTACCCGATTCCGGAAGCTTCGAACTTCCAGTTTCCGCTGCGTTTGTACAATCTTCCGAACTCTATTCCTGTTTCTATAGAAAAGTCTTCATCAAGCTCGTATTTAGCAATTTCCTGATGGGTAAGATTATCAATAATTCTAATGTATGAATTTCTTACCTGCCCGAAATTCTGTTTTCTTCTTTCATAATCTTCTATGGTTACGACAAAAAGAATTTCCTGAACCCGCTCATCTACTTTTTCGAGATCAATGATAATGGATTCGTCATCATCACCATCGCTGTTTTTACCACTCGGATCGTCTCCTGTATGCGTGAGAGCACCGTCGGGAGAGTTTAGATTATTATAAAAAACAAAATATTCTTCACTTACCAGTTTTCGGTCTGCATCAATCATAATTGCGGAAGCATCAAGGTCAAAATCATATCCCATTCCTTCATTGGGATCCCATCCAAGACCAATGGTCATTTTCGTGAACCCTAAATCAATTCTTTGTCCCTTCTGTAAATTAATTGCCATAATAATTTATGTGTCTTATTGTATTCGTTATCGAAGTTATGGCTGTTTTAGGAATTTTCCAAAATATTTTAAGACAAAAAAATAGGTATATTGCAGTTTATAAAAAATAAGTTGCCTTTATTCAAACATAAAAAATCCGATCATTCTGACCGGATTGATATTTTAAATTCAGCTAAACTAATTTATTCCGCGAACTTTTTTTCCGCAACAACCGTATTTCGTGCTTTTGCCAGCATCGGAATAGAAATTAATCCCATTATGAGCATAATGAAAATCTGCAACGGCAATGAAATGAAAGAATAGGTTAATCCTACTTCGCCACCAACTTCGCCGCTTTTCCCCATTGAGATAAATAAGGCCATGAAACCATATTTCATCGCCAGGTTAAAAGCTCCGATTCCACCGCTTGCAGGGATAATCATCCCGAAAGTTCCGACTACGAGAATCAGAAATCCGTCATCAAAGGTAAAACCCGAAGTTTCCGGTAATGCAAAACACACAAGGTAGGCCGCAAAATAATAGGAAACCCAGATTCCTATCGTATAAAGAATGAATTTGCCTTTTTGCTTTAGTTTGAATATGGAAGTTAGACCTTGAAGAATTCCTTTTCCAAAATTAATCAGTTTTTCTTTTTTAAATTTATAAAAAAGTAACAAACAAATTATAATCAATACGACTAAACCTAATTTAAGATAGAAATAAAAAGAATCAAAATCATTTACTCCAAGTTTCATCATTTGCCTTTCAAAAAAATTAGGAACAAATTTTTCTTTTTCGTCCTTCTTCTCCATCACAAATTGATAAAATGATAAAATCGTATTGAATTTAAATATAGCTGTTAAACACAGAAATATAATCATACAAACCAGATCTACCACTCTTTCCAGAATAATCGTCCCAAAAGACTGATCAACAGGAACTTTTTCAACACCGTACAAAGCTGTTGCCCTGGCCACTTCTCCACTTCTCGGGATGGTAAGATTCATCAAATATCCGAAAGAAATCGACCAGAGTGAATTGGAGTTTGAAATATTATACCCCATCGGTTCCAGCATCAGGTTCCAGCGTATTGCCCTGAACCAGTATGCCGCAATTCCGAAGCATGCTGCAAATGCTACCCACCAGTAATTGGCTTTAGACAATGATTTCTGTATAACTTTAAAGTCTAATCCTTTTAAGGCAACCCATAAAAAAAAGCCTGCAAAAGCAAGCGAAATCACTATTGTAAGAATTGATTTTAAAGGGTTCATTGTTTTTTTCTCCATAGATTACGTCAAAAGATTTGTTTTTTCGTCCGGGAAAACAATTTTTGGCTGAAAATCTCTTGCTTCTTCAGGAGTCATCTGTGCATAAGCGATAATGATAATGATATCGTCCCTCTGTACTTTTCTGGCAGCCGGCCCGTTAAGACAAACTTCTCCGGATTTTCTTTTTCCTTTGATCACATAAGTATCAAAACGCTCACCGTTATTTACATTTACGATATATACTCTTTCTCCAACAACAAGACCCGCTGCTTCAATAAGGTCTTCATCTATTGTAATACTGCCGATATAATTAAGGTCAGAAGCCGTAACTCTCACCCTGTGAATCTTAGACTTAAAAACTTCTATTAACATAGTGCAAATTTATTAATAAAAATCAATAAAATGACTTTTTAGAATGATTTTAAAACCATCAGTGGCACAGACATTTAATTCCTTAAAATGTAACAGTTATTATTTTTAATTATAAATTCTGCAAATAATTATGAAAAGTCTTATTACTTTACACAAAATTTAGGATTTAATAAATACAAAAACCAATACCACAATTTTCATAAAGTCAATGTACATAAGCATTTGGCATGATTTTAGTGACGTGTATCGTACATTTTACGTGGAAACGTAAATTATCATATTTTAACTAATTTAAGTTAAAAATGAAAAAATTACTTATTTTTTTATAAAAAAATTGCACATATAGAAAATAGTATTATATTTGCTATTATAACGAACTAACTTTAATATTAAAAAAATTATGAACAAGTCTGAATTAATCGACGCAATCGCAAAAGATGCAGGTATCACTAAGGTTGCAGCTAAAGCTGCTTTAGAATCATTCATCAACAATGTAATGACTACTTTAAAGAAGAAAGACGGAAAAGTTTCTTTAGTAGGATTCGGTACTTTCTCAGTTGCTGAGAGAGCTGCAAGACAAGGTATTAACCCTGCTACCAAAAAGCCAATCAAAATTGCTGCTAAAAAAGTTGCTAAGTTCAAGGCGGGAGCTGATTTATCAAATGCAGTTTCTGGAGCTAAGAAAAAATAATCATTCAGATTAATTAAAAAAAATCAACCTCATCATTCGATGAGGTTTTTCTATTGAGATATGGCTTTAGGGAAGCCTCAGACATCTCTTTCGGTAGATTTCACTGTCATCATTCACCAAGAGGTACTCCAAGAATTAACTAAGGCGCCAAACGTGAAATCTTCCAATCCAGACCATCAATTAATTCATAAATAATCCTGTCGTGCAAACGATTTGGTCTTCCCTGCCAGAATTCTATTTCATAAGGTTTTGCAAGGTAGCCACCCCAATTTTCAGGCCGCGGAACCTCAGTATTTTCGTATTGCTTTTCCAGATCCGCTAACTTCCGTTCCAGAAACTCCCTATCCGGAATTTCCTGACTCTGCGGTGAAACGACCGCTCCCAGCTGACTGCCTTTCGGACGTGAATGAAAGTAGCCGTCGCTCAGATTCTCAGCGATACGCTCCAGATTGGCTTTAATTATGATCTGCCTTTCTAGTGTAGGCCAGAAAAAATGAAGACATGCCTTATGTGTTTTTTCAATGGCTTTTCCTTTCCTGCTGTGGTAATTGGTGTAGAAAATAAAGCCTTCGTAAGTATATGCTTTAAGCAAAACCATTCTTGTACGCGGACAGCCATCTTCCTCCATTGTAGAAACGGCCATAGCATTAGCTTCCGAGATCGCCGGATTTTCGGAAGCTTCAATAAACCAATCCCTAAACTGCTCGATAGGATTTTGTTTTATCTCACTTTCAATAAGTTGGGATCTCTCGTACACTTTTCTTTTATCGTGCAGGTTTTCCATAAATATTTTTTATTAAATTTGAGTATGAATTACTCCTACAAAGGTAAAATATTAATTTCCACACCTGATATTTCCGGTGATATTTTTTCCCGTTCGGTAGTATTGGTCATTGAACATAATGAGCAGGGCGCATTCGGCTTAATTCTGAATAAGAAAAACAGCCAGATGAGCGACAAGTTTAAAGATATGTTCGAGTTTAAGATTGAAGTTTATGATGGCGGCCCTGTAGAGAATGATAAGGTTTTTTTTATCGTTAAAGGCAAAAAAGTAACAGAACATTTTATAGAAATTACCCCGGATTTTTACCTTACGGAAGATATTGAAAATATTATCAGCGCTGTTCTGAATAGTGAATTAAGCATCAATGATGTTAAAATATTTTCAGGATATTCGGGATGGACTTCCATGCAGCTTGATGAAGAAATTCAGCGTAAAATGTGGACTGTTGTAGATGTTTATAATCTGGATTACACCTTACCAAATGACCAGACGCTTTGGAAATCTATTATGCAGAATCTTGGCGGTGAATACCTGCTTTGGGCAAACTCTCCGGAAGACATCTCCCTGAATTAAAACCGGTTATAGCTTTAAGCACATTAACTTTAACAAATATTTAAGATATTTTTAGTCTAATTTTCTCAAATAATTTCCGTTATTTGTTTAACCAAAACTTAACCGTTATGAAAGCAATCAGACGGCGTGCTGTATCATTACTTTCTACACCATTTTTCACACAAAAATTCTTTGATATTCCCGATGAATATCTATTACCATACAATTTCTGATTATTCAGAATAAAAACCCGGTAAAGGACTTTTGGAACTTTTGTTGTTTACCGGGTTTGTCAATTTTTAAAAACTTTTTCTCCAGGCCTCTGCTAATTCTAAGAATCGGTTTTTCCCAAAAGTTTTATTTCTTATTTTACCAACTGAAAATATTCCTTTTTCTTCCGATATCAATAAAATCTCTTCCGCTTTCTGAGACTCAAAAGCAATAATTTCATGCTCCTGAATATCCGCAAGATTATTTTTATGTAAAAAGGTAACAAAATTCTCCATTAAAGGCGAAATATAAGCTCCTTCAGTCTGTTTCGGAACTTTAATGACATCACCTTCCAGAAATAGAAGGTTGCCGGTTCCAGCCCTTGCAATTCTTTTCGCCGGATTTAAGAAGATTACGTCATCAAGATCGTTCTCCTGCGCATAGATTTCACCATAAATATTTTCGGGACTATGAACACGGATATTGCTCAAAAGGTTATTATTGACATTAATTTCCTTGATCAGATCCAGTTCCAGCGACCTTTCGTGAACAGACAATACATCGTTCATTTCCACGATTTCATAATAATAAGACACGGAAGATTTTGATAAGGTAATTCCATCCATATTCCGGAATACCTGAAAATTGATGATCCCGTTTTTCACTCCTCTTTCAATGACCTCTTTATTGAAAACAGACTGGAAAAATTCCAGGGTATAAGATAGCGGAATATTCATTCTCATTTTTCTCATGGAGGCCATCAGAAAGAAATAACATTCTTCATCCATGATTAATTTTGCATCTCTTACAAAGAATGAAACCTTCACTGTATCTCCCGATAGAAATGCTCTGTTCTTAACATCCAATTCTCCTGATATAAAATATTGATTTTCCAATTTATTATGATTTATTATAAAAAAATAATGAACGATAAATCGTTCATCAGTTTTATCTGCAATACAGCTTACGTTTAAGCGGCACCTAATTTTATTCTAAGGTTTTCGATAAGGTTTTCCCAATACATTGCATTTTCTTCTTCGTCTCCTTCTTCACAGAAGTCTGTAATATTCAGCGCCAGATCTTCAGTAATATCGTCGATTGTGATTGTCATTTCAAAGAAATGCTTCGTCCCTTCATCCTCTTCCCATCTGAAACGTACGAAACCTTCAGGCTTATATCGTATTAAAGTCGCCTTTTCGGCAGGGCCGCCTCCCCAGCTAAAATAGAAGTCGTCCCCTTTCTCTGTCACCTCATCCGCAAACCATTCAGACAACCCCTCTGCAGTCGCCAGATATTCGTATAAAATCTCTGATAAACAATGCATTGGAAATTCGTAATGGACTTTATGTTTCGCCATATAATCTTTGTTTTAATCGTCCCGCAATATATAAATTAATTTTTTTATTACACAAAAATGTATTTACTTTTTTACATAATCTTCATGATATTTGTCAGAAATTTTAAATAATTCAATGATCTTATTTTTGTAATAAATACGGGCGCAGGATAAGATTTTTCAAAAGCTTTTTTGACCGACATTTTCTCTGTCCGGAATATATTTTTTAATCTGATAAAGCAAAAAAACATTGAAAAAATTCGATGCCTTCTTCTTTTTAATTTTCATTCAGAACATCCATAATAATATTACAGCCTTCTATGATTTCTTCCTTTGAAATCGTAAGTGGTGGTGATATTCTGAGATATTCGTTTCTGTACAGCTGCCAGAAAACAATAAGACCTTTTTCCATACATCTTTTGGCAACATTTAGGGTATATTCTGGAGATCCGAGATTTACCGCCAGCATTAAGCCTTTTCCGTTAATATTTTTAATTTTCGGGTGAACGAGAAGTTTTCTATATAATTTTTCCTTTTCATCAATTTCATTCATCAGTCTGCTTTCCAGAACTTCTTTCAGAGTTGCATAGCTCGACGCTGCAATAAGCGGATTCCCCCCAAAAGTGGTAATATGACCAAGCTTTGGAGAATGCGCCAGTGTTTCCATGATTTTTTTTGAACTCATAAAAGCTCCTACCGGCACTCCACCGCCCATTCCTTTTCCCATAACCAGGATGTCCGGGACAATCCCGAAATGCTCAAATGAGAAGAGCTTTCCGGTTCTCCCAAATCCCGGCTGAATTTCATCAAGAATTAATAAAGCCCCTACTTCTTCACATCTTTTCTTTAATCTTACTAAATAATCCGGATCAGGAACTAAAAATCCTGCTGCTCCCTGAATCGTTTCCATGATAACGCAGGCTGTTTTTTCCGTGATTTTATCAAAATCATTTTCATTATTGAATTCAATAAAACTCACCATAGGTAACAGCGGACGAAATTCTCTTTTGTGCGTTTCGTTTCCGGAAACACTTAGCGCTCCATGGGTGTTGCCGTGATACGAATTTTTAAATGAAATAATTTCTTCTCTTCCTGTATATCTTTTAGCCAGTTTAAGGCTCCCGTCTATTGCTTCCGCACCACTGTTGACGAGGTAAGTAATTTCCAGCGGATCCGGAGTTGATTCTGCGAGGAGTTTACATAAAGCGACCGGCTTTTCCTGTGCATATTCACCATAAACCATCACATGAAGATATTTTTCGGCCTGTTCTTTAATGGCATTTACTATTTTAGGATGGGAATGTCCCAGTGTATTTGCAGAAACTCCGGCTACAAAGTCCAGGTACTTTTTTCCATCGGTTCCATAAATATAGCTTCCTTCTGCTTTTTCCACTTCAAATCCTGCTGCAAATTTTGTGGTTTGTGCCTGATAGATAAAAAAATCTTTTTGCATTTCCATTGTATTGAAAAATTTCAGCAAAGCTAAAAAACATTCATTAAACGCCGAAATTAATGTGGTAAAATAAAAACGCTTACAGCCAGAAGCTGTAAGCGAAACCACCAAATCACAAAATATTAATATAGATTAACAATATTTATGGTTTAAATATATGCAAAAAAATTATTCCAAATACAAATTTTTCAAAAAAATTGCATTTTTTTTCTCATATAACAATTCAATTCCACAATTGATGAAATGATTACGCTATTAAACCTCAATTAATATGAGAATTTAATATTCACAAATTAGTGAAAAAAATATAATTTGAACTATTTGAATTTTTCATAAAAAAAGCGGTAAACATACAATATCAAAAGGTTTATAAAAAATAACTCACCATTTGGAAATAAAATGGTGAGTATCTATAATCAATTTTGTACTTGAATTTATCTGCGAACCCTTTTTGGTTTTTTGGCTTCCTCTTTAGCCTTTTCATCATCGATAACTTTCTGTGCAGAATCATAAAGGGTGGTATCTGATTCATATTTTATTTCAGGATAATTAGGAGTATCTACCAGAATATCCTGCCATTTTAATATCCTGTCTTTGGTATTCCAGTTGAAATCCGGAAATTTACGCTTTGCAGGTTCAATCATACTCATCGGATAAGTATCTGAATTGGCACCGATATTACATTCTACCACGTACAATGCTTTTTCTTCAAAGATAGCATCAATAATTCCGCATGTACTGAGTGATATTCCGATTCTCTCTTTCTGTTTCGTTTGCGCATTTACATCATCAGAATATGTAATTGCCTGCGCATTTCCGATTACCTTGGCTTCTTTGATATTGTTATCTTCTCCATAGTAAACCGTCATCAGCTTTCCTTTTACCTGGTTGAATTCATCTTTCATATTCAGTGAATCTACTTTGCTTATGGCAAAAGCATTTCCGATTACTTTCAGAGAATCAATATTTTCTTTTTCAGTATTAAAATAGGCCTCAATTTTATCTCCGGTTACCTGTTTTCCGTTGCTCCATAAAATAGGTTTTGTGTACATATGCAAAACACCGTCTGTTTCATTGAAAGCAATAGAATCGGCTCTTCCCTGCGCGTTGGATTTGTAAAACCTTCCTTTCCTGAATGCCCGGAGAAAGCTTTTTTTAACATTAATATTAGCAGAATCCGGTCTTTGGAACGATATGATCTTTTCTGCAGCAAAATACATGGAATCTTTTTCCAGTGCTTTCACGGCATAAGGATTTTTCGTCATCATGGCAGAATCTTTCTTTTCAAAGATCTCTCCATATCCGCCCTTTATCCATCTTCTTTCGTTAGGATCATCAATTGTTACATTTCCTGTTGCCTTACCAAATCCTGTGAGTTGGTTATAATACATCTCATCTCCGGTGAGGATTTTATCATTATAATACACTTTCGAATTCCTGTATAGAAAAGCTTCTTTCGTATTCGTATTGTAATTTCCTTTATCAGTAACGATACGGTTTTTCGGATTTTTTTTATTAATAATCGTTGTGGGACCGTTGATGTTTACAATGTTGGTATTCTGATTCTGAACCACATTGTCACCTTCCAGAACGTATTGCGCATCTTCGATTTTTACTCTTCCGGAAAGGTCAATGGTTCTCGTAGCCAGAAAATAGGTTGCGGTTTTGGAATAGGTTGTACTTTTACCATCATTGATTGTTCCTCCCGTGTTGTAATATGCCTGATTCGAAACCCTGTCGTAATACATGGTTTCTGTTTTGATCACCGTTCCTTTAGGATCTGTAAGCACTACGTTTTTCCTTGCAATTCCGCGTTGGGTATTACCGTCATATTCCATTTCATCTGCAGTAATTACGGAACCATCCGCATTCTGAAGTTTTACATTTCCTACTGCTTTTACAAAATTCTGCCCTTCATACACAATCACGAGATCAGCATTCAGCAATGATCCCTGATGCTCAAACTGCACATTTCCGGTAAAATAGTTATTTCCGTCATATTTATCAGGGTCCTTCCGCAATTCATCGGAATGTATATGCTTCACTTTTTCCGGAGGAGGTGCATTTTTCTGCGGAACCGTTTTAGGAGTAAAATAAGGATCCTTCTGCAAAGGTTTCTGATTGTTGTCCTGAGCAAAAATAAAAGAGTAAATACAAATAAAAAGACCTGTGAGCAGTCTTAATGATCGGTTAGTCATTCTTTGTACCATAAAAATACAGTGAATGAGAATCAATCTTCACCCCGAATGCTTCTTCAATAGCTTCTTTAATTCCCTGGATTCTCGGATCGCAAAATTCTATAATTTCCTCAATTTCCTTATCAGAATCTTTTTTATAGATCACAAGGTGATCATGCTGCTTATCGAAATAAGATTTTTCGTAGGAAGAAGAAGTTAATGTTTTCTCTCCGAACTGATGTTTACGGATCAGGCCCGCATCGAGAAAGATCTCAATGGTGTTGTAAATAGTCGCTTTGGAAACGTGATATTTTTTCTGCAGCATCAAAAGGTACAGATCATCAACATTAAAGTGATGATCCATACTGTATATTTCTTCTAATATTGTATATCGTTCAGGAGTGTTTCTGAAACCTTTTTCAAGTAAGTAGTTTCTTAAAACATCTTTAATCAGTGCAATATTTTTTTCTTTTTGTATTGTATCCATCAAAAAAATTATATACAAATTTATTGATTTTTATTTAAATACATATTGTACCGGAATGTTAAAGAATTTAACTATTGTGACGGATGAAACCGCATTGTTCTATCCTTGATTTACTTACGCAGTCTTCTGTCATCGGTGCAGATTCCACCACTACATTATGTGAAGTGATTCCCCATGCTTTAAAATCATCACTTCCGATATATTTAACAAAATTATAAATATTAAGGATAATTTTCTCTTTTACCGTAAGAAGGATATCGTTGATATAGGTATTATCTATGATCACATATTTAAGATCCGGCGGAATATTATGGGCTCTTAGTGAAGGGTGGCTGCTTCTTGAAGGAATTGTTCCGTCTGCCATCATGTCTCTCAGAACCATATCAAAATAATCATTGATTCTCCTGTCGATCTTAAAGCCTAACATGAAATTGATCTTATAAATTGTTCCCGGCAGAACTTCATCCACGGTATATTTGAAAGTATAAGGATCTTCCTGATTGGTAATAGCCAGAATAAAGTAATGATCTGCCCTCTTGGGTTGTTTTTTAATAATAGAATAGATAATTTTTGATTCTATTTCGTCATTTTTTTTAGCACGGCTCAGATAAGCAAGATTGGTGGCATATTTAGGAATTGTTTCATCAAGCTTCATGTCTTTGATGATTGGAATATATGTTTCCAGCTTGATAAATTTGATAAATTTAGTTTTAATAGATCTCCCGTTGTACCATGCATACATGCAAATTCCTATTGATCCTGCCAATACTACTGTAATCCAGCCTCCTTCCATGAACTTAATCACGTTGGCGCTGAAGAAGCCCAGTTCTATTGCCATATATACCAGTGCGAAAACCAGTATAAATAATTTGTTGACTCTTTTTTTCAACAGCCAGAAAACCAGCAGAACGGTTGTCATCAACATGGTTACAGTGATGGATAAACCATAGGCTGCTTCCATTTTTCCGGATTCTTTAAAGTGCAGTACTACAACAATACAGAATAGCAAAAGCCCCCAGTTGATTCTCGGAATGTACATTTGTCCTTTTACTCCTGAAGGATAATCGATTTTCTGATTCGGCCATAAGTTCAGAGACATTGCTTCTGAGAAAATGGTAAATGAACCTGTAATTAGGGCCTGACTTGCAATAATTGCAGCAGCTGTTGCCAAAATAACTCCCGGAATCACCATCCACTCTTCCATAATTCCGAAGAAAGGATTAACCACTGAAAAACCAGGTTTGGTATAGTTTGTTAAAAGCCAGGCTCCCTGGCCAAGATAATTTAAAACCAGCATGATTTTCACAAAACCCCAGCTTACCCTGATATTTTTTGCCCCACAATGTCCCAAGTCGGAATACAGTGCCTCAGCTCCTGTTGTACAAAGGAAAACGGCTCCTAAAATAATAATAGCACTCGGAGAATTAACAATCAGTTTATATGCGTAATACGGATTGAATGACCTTAGGATTTCCATATTTTCGCTTAAATGAGATACACCAAGCCCCCCTAAAACTAGAAACCATATCACCATAACAGGTCCGAAAAATTTCCCGATAAAGCTGGTTCCAAATTGTTGAACAAAGAAAATGATGATCAAAATCCCAATAGTAATAGGAACTACTGGCGTGTGCGGATTGTAGATCTCAAGACCTTCAATAGCCGACATTACAGTAAGAGAAGGAGTAATGACCCCATCAGCAATAAGTGCAGCCGCTCCTACAATAGCAATAAGATAAAGCCAGCCTTTTTTAAGATTTTTTACCAGTGAAAATAAGGCAAGAATTCCGCCTTCTCCTTTATTATCCGCCCGAAGAGCAATAATAACATATTTGATAGTGGTCTGAAGCGTAAGAGTCCATATAATACAGGAAAGCGCACCTTCAATATATTCGTTGAAAGGCATCGTGCTTCCGCTTTCTCTTGCGTTTACGATTGCTTTCATTACGTAAAGCGGCGAAGTACCAATATCTCCGAAAACAATACCCAGAGAAACCAAAACTCCAATGAAAGAAAGCTTTTTAATGTCAAAGTGATGACCGCTTTCTACAACTTCTGCCATATTAGCTAATTTATTTAAAAGCGCAAATTTAAATCAAATTTACAACCCCAAGAATTTTTCTTCATGAATATAATAAATGAAAAAACTTCCTTTCGGAAGTTTTTCTCTATAATTATGTTAATTATTTTACGTACATCGCTTTTTTGATTTCTTCTTTCACTTTTTCAAGTTTCGGAAACCATTCTGCGAATAAAGCAGCAGAGTAAGGAGCCGGCGCGTCAGGAGTTGTAATTCTCTTGATAGGCGCATCAAGATAATCAAATGCTTTCTGCTGTACCATATAAGTGATTTCTGAAGCTACGGAACCAAACGGCCACGCTTCTTCCAGCACAACCAATCTGTTTGTTTTCTTAACTGAAGCTAAAACAGTATCATAATCCAGAGGACGAACCGTTCTAAGGTCAATTACTTCCACGGAAATTCCTTCTTTAGCCAAATCTTCAGCTGCCTGAATCGCAAGCTTCATGATTTTCCCGAAAGATACCAAAGTTACATCGCTCCCTTCTTTTTTAATGTCAGCCTTTCCGATTGGTAAATAATATTCTTCCTCAGGAATTTCCATTTTATCTCCGTACATCTGTTCAGACTCCATGAAAATTACAGGATCATTATCCTGAATTGCTGTTTTCAATAATCCTTTTGCATCATATGGGTTTGATGGAACCACTACTTTTAGCCCCGGAATATTGGCAAACCAGTTTTCGAAAGCCTGAGAGTGAGTAGCACCCAATTGACCTGCAGAAGCAGTAGGACCACGGAAAACGATAGGACAATTCCACTGTCCGCCACTCATTTGACGGATTTTTGCCGCATTATTGATAATCTGATCAATACCAACCAATGAGAAATTGAATGTCATATACTCTACAATTGGTCTGTTACCATTCATCGCAGCTCCTACAGCAATCCCTGTAAAACCAAGCTCTGCGATAGGTGTATCGATTACTCTCTTTGGACCAAATTCATCAAGCATTCCTTTTGAAGCTTTATATGCACCGTTGTATTCTGCTACTTCCTCCCCCATTAAAAAGATGGATTCGTCTTTACGCATTTCCTCGCTCATTGCCTGTGCAATTACCTCACGAAAAGTATATTCTGCCATATTTATTTGAAAAATTTAGAGTACAAAAATAGTGTTTTTTTATTATTACATAACAAAAACGGCATTTCATTTCTGAAATGCCGTGTATTATTTTTTTATTAATGCTAAAAATTAATTAACCTTATACCAGGTCTGTGTTCTTCCGATAAGAGAAAAACCAAGATACCCTCTTACGTTAAGCTTATCTCCCTCTCTTTTGATGGTACACTTGTAAGTTTTCCCCGTTTTGGGATCGGTAATAGTTCCTCCGGTGAATTCATCACCTTCTTTTTTCAACCCTCTGATAATTTCCATCCCAAGAATAGGCTTGTTTTTTCTGTCATCTTTACAATCTACACAGTTCGGATTGGCAGGCTTTATCAAAAGCTGGGACACTTTTCCGTAGTACTGGTCTCCTTTTTTATAGATTTCCACAATAGATTTTGCCTGTTTTGTCTCGTCATCTATTGTTTTCCATTTTCCTTCAATCTGAGCAAACGATAAAACGCCGACAAAAGAAAGAATGAAGGTTAATAATAATTTTCTCATATTCTTATAGTTTTAATTTCAAATACATTATTTTGTTATCTATATCGCTAAAAATAGAAATTAATTTTCACATAACAAAAATTTTTGTTATCCTGAACATATATTATTATAGATTCATTTTAAATCAAATAGTTAAAGTATTTTTATAAATTAATATAACTTTCTGTTAATCACTCTGTCCATATAATCCTGATACCATGCTTTGGCAATAAGCATTCCTTTTTGGACTTCAGGTTTATTTTTCAAATGATCCATAAGATTTTTCTCAAGTCCAAGATCTGTTTTTTCAAAAACACCCACGATCTCCTTACCATCAAATCGGTATATATAATTGCCGATAATAAATTGCTCCACGGCACCGTCCGAATTGGCAATAATCGGAGTTTCCTGATTTTCATTTACCAGACTTCTTCCCCAACTTCTGATTTTTTTATTGTATCCGATGAGATCTGCTAATGTAGGATAGATATCAATCTGCTGAGCAAATTCAGGGTTTACGCCTTTGAGATGGTATTCAGGATTGGGAGAATAGAAAATCAGGGGAACGGCAAAACGGTTCATGATCTTTTCGTATTCGGGATAAAACACTTCATTGGTATGGTCTCCCGTGAAAACAAAAATGGTATTTTTAAACCAGGGCTGATTTTTAGCCGTTTCAAAGTATTTTTTTATGGCATAATCCGTATACTGAATAGGTTCATGCATCGGATTTTTTCCTTTTTTGAATTTTCCATTATATTTTTCGGGAATCTTGAAGGGATGATGAGAAGATGCCGTAAAAACCGTAGCCATAAAGGGCTGTTTTTTCCCCGTATTTTTAGCAAAATATTGTAAAAACGGTTCATCCCAGATGGCCCACATTCCATCAAAATCATTGTCGTTATTGTATTCCGTTTTTCCAAAATAATGTTTAAAGCCCAGAATATTTCCAAAACCTAAAAAACCCATTGAACCGTTCGGAGCACCGTGATAAAAAGACGTATCATACCCCATTTCATTACAAACCGAAACAATAGACTGTATTTTCTGGTTGGAATATGGCGAACTGGTAAACGCATCCGTAAGGCTCGGAATTCCGGCCAGTACGGAACTCATTCCATGAATAGACTGTCTTCCGTTGGCAAAAGTATTCGGAAAAATAAGACTTTGATCAGCAAGACTGTCGATAAACGGGGTATAGGAAACATAATCTTTAATATTCTTATCCCTATTGAAGGCGCCCGAATATTCTCTCCCAAAAGATTCTACGATAAAAATAACGATATTAGGTTTATCTTCAACTTTCCTTTCATATAATTTGTAAGGATGAATATTTTCTTCTATAAATTTTTCGTCAACGAAATGAACTTCTTTAAAATTGTTCGTATTCAAAGTTCTGAAGAACGAAAACGTACTGTTCAGCACCATATTTCCCTGGGAAGGCAGCTTGGCAAAACGATTGGCATCTACCAGGTTGATCGGTCTTGTACTGTGTTTGAAATCCCCTCGTATTCCGCCGACAGCGAGAACAGCAATTAAGCAAAGCGTTATTGTGGACCACACGAAATAAGGAACCAATCGATCAGGCTTATTTTCCTGAACTTTTATTTTTTTATAGAGAAAAATCCACAGTGCCATCAAAAGAACAAACCAAATAATCACAAATGGATTCTGAGCGATTGAGGATGTAAAAACCTTAAAAATATTGTTTTCATGTTGTGCCACCTGAAGCGCAGCCGATGTAAGCCTCATCTGCGAAAATCTAAAGTACACTATATCTCCAAAATTCATGGCATAAGCGATTCCATTGGTAATAAAGTACAGCCAGAAAAGAAACTTCTGGTAATTTTTTTTGGTGTTGACGATAACAGGAATAATACTTAAAAGAATAAAAAGCGCATTGACATATAAAATTGCCGTGGTATCAAATGCAATTCCGTGGAAGGAAAGACTGAAATAATCCTGCAGCGAATCAATCTTTATTAAATCCCTGTTGAAGTACCAAAACAAAAATCTTGCGATCTGATAGAAAAAATAGGCTAAAAAGATCCTGTATAAAAGCAGCAGAATCTCCTGTTTTCTAAACTCCTTAAAAAATTTCATGCGCAAATTTACATCAAAAATTAATCTGGTAACATATCAATTTATCAATACACCGATGTACAATGTAACAATAGTAAGAAACAACAATGGAAGGCTGTGATAATTATTGCTACATTGCATATCCTGATACATTGGTAAATTAATTAATTGTTTTAATTTTGTGTTTATGAATTTCATTAAGAATAATCTGGCCAATGCCATTACGCTGGGAAACTTATTTTCAGGCTGCGTGGGTGCAGTACACCTTATATCCGAAGATTATCAGACTACCGCAGTCTGTATTATTTTTTCGTTGATTTTGGATTTTTTCGACGGTTTTGTAGCCAGAGCTTTAAAGTCCAATTCCAATTTGGGAACCCAGCTTGACTCTTTGGCGGATATGGTAAGTTTCGGCCTGATTCCTGGGCTTACCATGTTTAAGATCCTGGAACCGTTCGGTAATGAAATATCAGGATTGCAGCTTCCTTTTGAAATTAAATATTTTGGATTTTTAATTACACTTTTTTCCTGTCTGAGACTGGCTATTTTCAATCTTGATGAAGAGCAGAAATACTATTTCAAAGGCCTGAACACCCCCAGCAATACGATATTGATTTTTGGATTATATTACGCTTTCAGGCATGAAGAAATCTTTGTTCATTTAGTACATAACAGCACGTTAATGCTTATTTTAACCATAATTTCATCATGGCTTTTGATTTCACCTATTAAAATGATTGCGATGAAATTCAAATCAATGAAACTTCAGGATAACTACCCTAAAATAGCTTTGCTGATTGGTGCAGTTGCTATTTTGGCCATATTTAAAACGGTTGGAATTCCTTTAGTCATTATTTATTACATCTTAATTTCCCTTATCTTTCAAAAACAATTGAAATAGGATTGATTTTATCGTGATTCCATTTTCAAATTAACACATTCTCAAATTTTCAAATTATAACAAATGAACTTAAAATTACATAAACCGCTTTGCATTTTTGATTTAGAAACCACAGGAACCAATATCGGAAAAGACCGGATTGTTGAAATCTGCATTTTAAAAGTAAATCCTGATGCTTCCCGGGAAAGCAAAACCTGGAGGGTAAATCCGGAAATGCCTATTCCTAAAGAATGCAGCGAAATCCATGGAATTTATGATGAAGATGTAAAAAATGCTCCTACATTCAGAGAAATTGCTCCTAAAGTAATGGAAATGATTACAGGAGCGGATTTGGGCGGTTTCAACTCCAACAGGTTTGATGTTCCCCTATTAGCTGAAGAGTTGCTTCGTGCAGATTTTGATTTTGATTTGAACAAATTCAAACTTGTGGATGCACAAACCATCTTCTTTAAAAAAGAGCCCCGGAATTTAGTAGCTGCCTATCAGTTTTACTGTGGAAAAACGCTTGAAAATGCTCATTCTGCTGAAGCCGATGTCATGGCAACTTTTGAAGTACTGGATGCACAGGTCGGAAAATATGATGATGTTCCGAACGAAATTGCAGATCTTAGCAGTTTTTCGTCACAGAATAAATTTGCAGATCTTGCAGGAATGATTCATTTCAATGAAAACGGAGAGGAAATTTTTGCTTTCGGAAAATATAAAGGACAAACGGTGAAATCTGTTTTCCAGAAAGATCTTGGATATTATGGCTGGCTTCAGAAAGCAGAATTTCCTTTATATACAAAAAAGATCTTTACTAAAATTCAGTTATCAAGCAGATTTTAAAGGATGAGCGAACTGGGTTAGTCCCAATTGGTAGAAGCTCAGAATAAGATTATAGAGCAGCTTTTGAAAAAATAATTTCAACAAATAAAGACTCCGCTAATATATTGTAGCGGAGTCGGTTTTTATAAAATGATGCCTAGAAATTATAGCTAAGTGCCACACCTGCACCTGCATTTTCCAGCTTAAAGTAAGGCCGGAAAGCCGTTCCTTTACCATTTTCTGTAGCAATGGCTTTGTTCAGGTTCTTCTTTGAAGAAATAGCAAAAGGTATGGCTATGGCAACCAAACCGGCTCCAATCCCTACCATGCTCCAGCCTTCGTTTTTGGTTTTTTCTGTACGGGCTACGCCATACTGATCTACACTCACCAGCTTTTCGCCGCCGTCTAACACTTTTATCAGCCCATATCCCATACAGCCACCGCCTATTGCCCCGAAAATCTGAGATACGGTACTGTTGGCCCTGTACTTTTTATAATATATCAAAGCCTGTTCATTTTGAAACACCTCTTTGTACTGAGAAGCCTTATAGACCTGCCCGTCTTTTACAAGCTTATTTTTGGATAAGCTTACTTGTGAAAATGCTAATTGAGACATTGCCACAAGACTTACTAAAATTGTTTTTTTCATAGTTGTGTAATATTCTTTTATAAAATAAATTACTTTTTGTAATGCATCAAATGTATTAAAAAAGACGAAAAAAAGTAATAAGCAGAAGTTATGATATTGCTGTAATCTGCTTTATTTCAGTTGATACTTACTTATTAATAAATAATGAATCTTTCAAGATAAGATCTTTATTGTAAATAGTATAATCGATTTTTTCTTTTTTTAATAATGAATCTAATGCTTTAATATTTTCAGACTGATTTATAATATTAAAACTGATCCTTGATACATCATCATAAAAAATTGCATTACATTTTTGTGGAGTGTCATTACAATTTTCATATAAATTAAATATTAAAAACATCTTTCTTTTTGTTTTCTTAGGAATGAATAGCACAGAATTGGCATATCCCTCATAATCTGCAAATACAGCCATTTTGTATGATTCATGTGATGCTCCCTTGTAAAGATATCTTTCGGTATAATTCTCCAATAAAATGTTCATTTTATAATCAATATTGTCTGTGAAATCGGAAGTAATTATTTGTCCAAATACAGGGTTAAATAGTTTCTTTCTATTTTCCAGCATATAATTAGGAAATATCGGTATTAAATAGTTCGTTGTGCTATTGTTGGTGAACCACAGCTCTACCAATAAACTATTACTATCTAACATCTCTTTTTTTGCAATATTAACTGAAATGTTATCCTTATAAATTTCGTTTTTAGTGTCTTTACAACCTAAAAAAATAATAAATATAATTGTAACTATCCTTCTCATTATTTTAATTTTACTGGTAAGTGCTTGATAGCATCATATACACGTCTAAATTGCACACTATTGTAAATATAATTATTAAATGTGTTTTCAAGTGACGTATCAAAAAAACCTGATAACTTATTTAAGCCATTTAATTTTAGGAAATCTCTTTCAATACCCCAAATTGCTCCATGCTCAATGGTTAATTTACTTACACCAGGAAAAAGTAATTCAGGTTCATAACCACTTTTTGTTTTCACCTGTAAAAAACTATTTAATTTATCATTAAGATTTATCGTAGAATGACCCAGTTCGTGCATCATTGTAAACCCTAACTTTATTTTAGAACCAAACGCAGCTTTTGAAAAATTAATACTCGACGTATTACCATCCCAAAAATTACGTCTGGTATAAGCAATTACATCTTCTTTTGTTATAGTGTTATAATAAAGATCTCCTTTTCTTATGTAGTTGCCTCCTGGTTGGTCTACATAAAATTGTTTTGCTCCCGTATTCATTTTATCCCATCCTGTTTCCTTAAACATCTTTCTTAGAGTATTTCTTGATGGTTCCAGTGCCTCTTCTGATTCTGGTATTCCCAATTTATCGTATTCAGCTTTTGTTAATTCAGAAGTGTATCTTGATTGTGCAAAGAAGCTAACAGTATAACTTACTGCACCCATTGCTGCACCAACCAATCCTCCTGTATAAAAACCTTTAGCAAAATTTCTACCATTTACCAAGGCGTCTACAGTTCCACCTATGGCACCCTGTACGCTCCCCATGACCACAGCACCTCTAACTCCTGTAGCTGCAAAGGTAGAAGAAAATCCGCCAGAAATAGCTCCTGTGACAGCACCTACCAGCAAACTTTTACCAAATCCTCCCCAAGTCCAGCTATTGGTTATCAAAGATTTTATCGTATAAATTCCGGCAGATATTACCGCGCCTACAATGGCACCATAAATTACAGGAACTACGTACGATAAAAAGAAACCTGCTGCCCATATTTCCCCAGTCGGGTCATTATACATCATGGGGTTATTCATTACATACCCGTACTTGTTGTAGTTTTGGGAATTGGCAGGATCCTGTATATTTTCGTCTGCATTCAGGAATCTTCTTAACAGCGGATCATATAGCCTTCCGTTCATGTGGATAAGCTCTACCTCGTGCAGATGCTCGTGGGAAGTATAGCCACGGTCTATCAGCATGGCTTTGTTTGTCAAAAACTCTTCTAATGCCTGACCTTTTAGTATGCCTCCTTCTTTTATTTGCAGATGGGTAAAGATTCCCCATGCATCAAAGTGCCTGCGTTCTTCGGCATTGCCTTCTTCATCGCTTATGGCAAGAATACTTCCCAGGTAATCTTTGTGTAGGAATTTGTAGCCCTTGTCGTCGTTAAAATCTTTAACATAGATAATGCTGCTTTCATACGGCGAGCCGCCGATGTACAGGATATGCTTTTCTTTTCCACTCTTCTGGTCAATAATAATCTCGGCATCGCCACCCTCATTGTAATACTTGGCGTATCTGGCTTCCTGCTCTTTCTCAAAGTTTCCACCGTAGTACATGATCTGCCTGCTTTCAGACAGCCCGTATCCGAAAGCATAGTCGCCACGGGTACCGTCTATTTTTACCGGATCGTTGTTTTCGTTGTAGGTAATTTTCTGAAGCACCCTACTCTGCCCGTTGAGGTCATAATTCTGTATTCCTTCTGCATTCAGCTTCATATGCGTAACCCGGTACGGATTTCCGCCAATACTGAAACCTATTTCTCCCAGCTGGTCGTTGTATCTTATTCTTCCTGTCTCATCATATTCGTTAAAAGACAATTGCCCTGTTTTAGGATTTGTCCAGTTAACCAGTCTGTTGTTATCATCATATTCGAAAACTTCGTCGATGTCGAAATTCTTGTGGTAACGATGGTTCAGCTCATTCTTTATGGCATTAAAGCTATAATCCAGTGTCATCAAATCCGCACCTCCGGAAACATGAGACACCTGGGACAAGAAACCAAAGCTGTCATACTGATTGCTGATCTGGGTATTTCCCAGTGATGCATTCAGCACCTGCCCTTTGGCATTGGTTTCCTGCAATTGGTAAAGGGTTTTTCCGCTGTTGGCATCAGATAGGTTTTCCAGGTCTCCGTTCCAGCTGCTGTAGTTATTCTGTAAGGTTACTTGAGTTGTACCACCCTGAGATTGCAGGCCTTGATGAAACTGCGAAACCCTGCCCAGTGCATCATACTGTATATCATCTTTAAAGAATGTTTTCCCCTCAAACTGTTCTGTATGCGCCGTAAGCCTTCCGTCTGTAGCATAAGTAAAGTTCTGCGCAAAATACCTGCCATTGGCTTCGCCATATTTTTTTGCGATCTGCCCGTAAGGATTGTACTCAAATTCATAATTTTTTTGAGTAGAAACACCATCGTTAGAAATTTCTTTTACGTGCACAGGTAATCCGTTGGATGCGTAAGTGTATTCCTTATATCCTTTCGGGCTGATCTCTTTTTTAATGGCTCCGAGGCCCGTATATTCATAGTTGTACAGACCGTTAGCAGGATCATGAAAGCTCATTTTCCTTCCCCAATCATCGTACCCTGTAACTACTGTATTATCATCATATTTTGCTTTTATCTGCTGCCCTGCTGCATTGTAAGAAAATACAATGGTTCCACCTTTGTCTGTAGCGCTCATTACGTTTCCTAAAGCATCGGTTGTTTTGCTGGTGGTTCTGTTATAACCGTTCAGCTCTTTTACAGTTGTGGTATAGCCCGAGATAGTGGTTTGTATCTTTTTACCGTTAAAAGAAGTCGCCGTTACTTTGGCAGGGTACACCGTATCGTCATAAGCAATAGTATTCCATTGAGATGTAGACTGCCCTTCAAAATAGGGTTCGGATTCTTTCAGTTTTCTTCCCAATATATCATATTGTATTTCTGCGGAAATATATTTCCCCTGTACAAATGCTTTTGTGGTTGTTTTATAGTTCTGTCCCAGCGTATTGGTATATACGATCTTCACATCCCCGTCCGGCAAAAACTCTGATACTTTCGTACCTGCATTACCGGAAAGCCTTTCGTAAGTATAGGAAGTTGTACCCCCGAGCGTACTCGTAGAGGAAATTAGCTTACCCCAGTTATCATATGCATTCGTAAGCATATTCCCAAAAGGATCTTTCTGGGTAAGGGTCTGCCCCCAATTGTTGTACGTAAACGATGTTTCCA
This sequence comes from Chryseobacterium sp. PET-29, assembly GCF_025736815.1. Lineage (NCBI taxonomy): Bacteria > Pseudomonadati > Bacteroidota > Flavobacteriia > Flavobacteriales > Weeksellaceae > Chryseobacterium > Chryseobacterium sp. PET-29. The sequence continues at coordinate 2,401,142 of NZ_CP107053.1, forward strand.
GCCCCAGATTATCCGTTTTTTTGTTAACAAAACGCCCTTTGTCTTCGTACTGCGATTTTTCAGTAATGCTTTGGCCATCTACAGAATTGGTGCTTATTTTCTGAGTGATGTTTCCAAAATCGTCATATGAGTAGGTTTCTAAGATATAGCCTGTATTATTCTTATTCCATTTCTTAACTGTTTTTAGCAGATTATTATCATAGGTGTACCCTTCTTTGGCAGATTGAGTGTCTCCGTACGCTGTAACCTGTTCTGTTTTGGAGAGCGGCCGCCCGGTAAAATAATTGCTTCCAACCCCCGCCAGATTATGGAGATATTCATAAGTCGTCGTATTGATGGCATATCCGTTATTGATATTGGATACTATTTGCGATGGAAGATAATAGCTGCCATAAGAAATAGAACTTACTGCAAGGGTATTGGTAATAAAATCTTTTGTCTTTGTGGTTTTAGGAACAATAGCCGTTACTACTTTTGGCTTATCGGCATCCGGAACTGTAGTTACCACCTGCCCGTTTAAAAGCTTATCCGTTTGATAAGTTGTTCCTTTATAAGCAAGAAGCTGAGTGTTATTTTCAGAAATATCTGCCGGGAATATTTTGCTTTCATCATTGGTTCTTATCGACCATTCTTTTACGGGAACACTTTCATTTTGCGGATCTGTTTCTACACCAGACCATATTTTGGTATTCTCAAAGCCATCTGCGTACCAAGAAGAGCGTGCCGACCGGTTAAACCCTAACATTCCTCTTCCCTGCAAATGCCCAGTCATACCCCTGTATCGGAAATTCTGTTTTCTGCCCGCCTGCTTTAGCTGTACCACAGCGTATGACTGGTCTGCACGCTGCATAGAAAAGAAAGGATAGTATTCTTTCTTTTCCTTTTTATAATAATTAGAATTTGTATCCGGATTTAGTTCTGCATAAGTAACAGAAGTAGTAAGTCCTGCCTGTGAAATAGATTTTATTCTGGCTAATTCTGCAAGAGAAGTAGGTGCTTTGACTTTAAGCAAAACATCTTTTCTAAACAGGAAAACATTGTAATAATTATTATTTGATCTGATTGTATTGGTAATAGGCTGATATATGGACAGGTCGTCATAAGGCTGGGTTAAGGTGTAAGTTCCAGATGAAGGAAAAGAATAAATATTTTCAAAATCAAAATTAATGCTTCCATCCGTCATATTGGTGCCATTAGAAGTAATTGAATTGACGGTAACACCAATTGACCTGTAACTGCTTCCGGATGAGTTTGAATACGAATACACCTGCACTATATCTGATTTTCCATCAGAATTAAGGTCTGATATCGAATAAAATGTTTTACTGAATTGTAACCAGTATCCGTTATTTGTAGTGGAAACATTTTTATATACTAAGAAATCATTTCTTCGGAAGCTGTTAAATCCTGTTCCCGTACCTATATAAAACCTCCAGTCATCTTTTCCTGTTTTTCCTTCGGTAAGCGGCAGTGTGAAATCCAGTTTTGAATCACCATTAAAATCACCGAAAAGTACCGGAAAGCCCGTTCCTTTGGTTTCAGCTAAATTGCCTGTGAACTTTATTTTTTTAAGGTATTCGGTAGCCGATATTTTTGCAAATTCAAATACTGTATAAGAAATATTTGAAATATTAATTATATCAACTTTTCCATCACCGTCTACATCCAAATATTTTTGATCGGTATATTGACTGTCGCTAATTCCTGCATCAAGAGTATAAGAATACAATGGATTGTTAGCATTTTTTAAATCAACTATAAAATTGCCTGCTAATTGAGTATATTGTTGAAATCCGTAACATGGCCCTCCGTCATCTATTCCTACTCCAATAACAGGTGTTGTGCCATTGCAAGGCATCTCAACCCATTCCCCAATCCTTTTATTAATCGTTACAAATACATCCGAAATACCATCTCCGTTAATATCGCCTTCGTTAAATGAAGCCATTTGTAAATTACAACTGTTATTCCCTTGATTTATACAGCTAGGATCAGCATATACCAGTTTTTCAAATACTTTGACAAAATTATTAGCTCTGAAAATATACCCTACAACTTTTCCGGATTCATATTGAACAATTCCATTTCCATTGTAGATTTGTCCTTCTTCATCAAGCATCGTGGTCACTACTTTTGCCTCCGTGTTAAAAACCTTATTAGTAGCAACCTCAGTATAATTATCGTTAAATGCACCTAATTTTACCGTACCATTAGACATTATGAAATCTATGTATGAATCTCCGTTAAAGTCACCCGTCAGTTTTACGTCTTCTAATGTTGAAGAGCCAAAATTTTCTCCGGCAATACTGGTTCCTGTTCTGTCCGGATATGTAAAGGTCACAGGATTTGCTGCTTCATTATTCGCATTATATTCGGTAATCTTATTCAGAAACTGGTAATTGGTGCTATTATTTGTATATTCAACCAGATACTTCCTAAATTGTGAGCCGTTCGTGTTTACGATAATACCTGATAAAATTTTATCTTGTATAAATCTTAATCCCTGAATATAGGCCTGTTCTTTTAAATTTCTTTCCGTATAAGTAAATTCGACCGAATTATAGTGGGGTTTGTTCAGGAGTTCATTTCCTCCCCAAAAAATAGAGGATATTCTAAGTGTCCCGGGAAAATTAAACCCTCCCGAATGAGCTGTATATTCATAATTGTATGAGATATAATTCCCCTGTGCATCCCTCCATTTTACAATATTGTATTCTGAAGGCGATGTTACTGTAACATTATTTCTGGTACCGGCTTTATAAACTCCGTACCACGCCTGCGAACCATCTTCAAATGTCACTTCAAATTCTGCGGGTCCGGCCAATTGCCCATTAACAGGATATGTTCCCAAAGATTTTATTTTTATATTGGAAAATTTCTCAGTTATATAGGTAGCACCATCTTCTCCATAAGCAGCAGGACTATCAGGAGTAAGAATAAGCCTTTGCCCGTTAAAGCTGTAAGAATCCGAATAACCCAGCTGAATTGCTTTAATGTCACCATCCCGTTCAATGCTTTTCCCTGTTCTGGTGATAGAAGTAATGCCTGAGATTGTCCATCCATATCCAGCAATACCATTGCTGGAGTTACTTAAATACATAAGGCTAATATTAGGCGAGACACTTTTCACCCCCGGAGGAAGAGTAATAGGAAGTGTATATTGCAGCTGCCCTCCGGCATTTACTTCTACTTTCCCCTGTGTATCATGGAAATTGTTCTGCCCATATAGATTGTAAAACACGAATAGGACAGTAAGTAATATAATTTTTTTCATAATGTGCTTCTAATTTTTTGTTACTGTTCTGGTATAAACACTACCGTCTGAGAGATAAAACTTTAGGTAATAAACCCCATAAGGATAACTTTCCATGCGGAAAATATAAGAGGTATTAGTAAGTGTTCTTACATCTATAAAACTCAGAATCTTAAAGCTATTGTAAGGCAGAAGTTCTATTTTTGTGATATAGTCATTCACCTCCTTATCCCATAATACAGTTAAATCTGTTTTTACAGGGACAGGAGTTGCACGTACACTATTCGCGACTTTTTGAGCAATAGTTTTGGGCTGAGATGCCTGTGGCCATGTTTTAGAAAATAAATCTGAATTAGAATTTTTGCAGCCGTTACATATTCCCCGGAATATCTGGTTGCCTGCTTCATCATATTCAAAAATTACGCTTTGTGCGTACAAGCTGCTTCCAAAGAAAAGGAAGAATACAGCAGTAGAAATACTTTTTCTCATGTTGATCATTTGTGTTTAAAAAATTGATTAAAGGATTATTTCCTTTATCTTAGCAATATTTGTGTGGACAAATATGCAAATAAAATTGTAGAATACACGATATAGTTTTGTAATATTTTTTTTACAGCATGGTGTGATATTTATTATTTTAGCAAAAAAAATAGGAAGAATTTTTTACATATGATGCCGTAGAATTAAAAGCATATTTATCAATACAATAGAGGAATTAAATAATAAAAATGAGCGAACTTGTTAAATTCAAATTCTACGAAACGGCACTTCAGGCTAACAGGGATAAGCAGATCCTGGCGGAAAGCGGTATCAACAGCTTTATTGCGAACGAACAGCTGATCCAGTCGGACTGGCTTTTGTCGCAGGCTGTTGGCGGAATTCAGCTGCAGGTTTTTGAAGAAAATCTTGAGAAAGCGCACAAGGCTTTGGAAAATTATAAGGAAAATGAACAGTTTTCCCTGGAAGTAGAGCATACGATTTCAGATCCTGAATTTGATTTTGTTTGTCCGAAATGCGGATCTAACCATATTTACAGAGATGACAGCGCTACAAGCTTTTTTGGAATTTCGATTTTAACGAGCCATAAGTTTGTGTGTTATTATTGTGGAAATGAGTTTATGCATTGATAAGAATTTCAACGCAAAGCTGCAAAGATTTTTTTAATTTATTGTGGATATCTTTCGTTCGCAAAGGCGTTTGACTATGTCGAATCTTCGATTTCACTCAGCAAATCAGCGGGGACTTTGGTTTGTTACTTTAAAAAATTACATCAAAATAAGATTTACCATTCCCCTCCTCTGGCGGGTAGCGAAAATTCGAAGAATTTTTGACGGGTTGGTTTTTAAATAGTAAATTATGAATTTTCTTCGCAAGTGAATACTGTGAATGATAAAATTCGTTATTGATTCGCAGAAATTGACGATTCACTCTCCTAGCCCCGATTGCAACGGCATCCTTTTTGGCTGCGGGCGGAGCAAAGCGGAGCCCGTAGCCAAAAGATACAGTGGAAAGCGGGAAAAAGCTCTTAAAAAAAGAGAGGAAGCTGGAAGATGGAGGAAGGAAATTTACTATCATTGAAAAATAAAATTAATTAAATAATGTGAGATGAAATTGCTTCGTCGCATGAGCTTCTCACAATGACAAAATAAAAAGTTATGAAAATAATCTGTATAGGAAGAAATTACAGCGAACATGCAAAAGAACTGGGAAATGAAATCCCGGAAAGGCCGGTCATTTTCATGAAACCTGATACGGCTGTTCTGAAAGGAAATGATTTTTATATTCCGGAATTTTCAAATGATGTTCATTATGAACTGGAAGTAGTGGTGAAAATTTCAAAAGGAGGAAAATACATCCAAAAAGAAACGGCTCATAAACATTATGAGGAAATCGGTTTAGGAATTGATTTTACAGCGAGGGATCTGCAAAGCGAGTTAAAATCAAAAGGTCTTCCGTGGGAGCTTGCCAAAGGGTTTGACGGCTCTGCAGTGGTTGGAAATTTCTTTAAGAAAGAGGATTTTAATCTTGAATCTTTGAATTTTTCATTGTTAAAGAACAACGAGAAAGTTCAGGACGGAAATACGAAAGACATGATGTTTACGATTGATGATATTGTCACTTTCGTATCACAGTATTTTACTTTAAGAGTGGGCGATCTTATTTTCACGGGTACTCCGAAAGGCGTGGGAAAAGTTGATGAAAATGATATTCTGGAAGCCTATCTTGAGGATAAAAAAGTGATTGATATCAGAATATTGTAGATAATTTAACGCTGTTTTCTGACATATTTTTCTTAACTTTAATAGACAAAATTAAAGGTTATGGTAAATATTGTATTGCCCGTAGATTTTGGGGACAAAACAGAGCAGCTTGTAGAAGGTGCGGTAAAATTTGCAAAGCAAATCAACGGAAGAATTTTTCTGATCCACGTAGCACCGTCGGATATTGGTTTTGCTATCGGTGATATGGGATTCCAGTATTTCCCGGAAGTTGAGGAAAACGAGATCAGAGAGGAACTGGTGCAGCTAAATAAAATCCAGCAAAGGATTCTGGCTCATAATGTAGAGTGTGAACACATCCTGAAACAGGGTATTGCCAAAGATATCATCCTGGAACATGCCGTGGATAAAAAAGCGGACTTTATCGTAATGGGTTCCCACGGAAGAAGCGGAATTTACGATGTTTTTGTAGGAAGTTTAACCAAAGGGATCACCAAGGATTCAAACATTCCCGTACTGGTACTGCCTGTTCACGAATAAAGAATACATTTTAATCGTCAGTAATAAAAAAGCCGACCAAACAGAATTTGATCGGCTTTTTACTATATAACCAATTAATTAACCTTCTTTTTTATAGATGTTAGGATCATAGTAAGGAAACTTACCTTCCGTTGGAGAATAGTAGTCTTTGTCTTTATTGTTACCAAGGGTTTTTACCAAAACATAGCACCAGTAGGTAAACAATGCGCAGCAAACAATAAATAAAACCCAGTTTAATACGTTTCCGAATGTGTCAAAAAAACCAAACGACCATTTGAAAACTTTGCTTAAGAATAGAAAGAAAGACGTCATTATTTTCCTTTTTTAAATTAACTTTGTACAAATTTATAAAAAATGTTTAAATTACTTTCAAAAGAAAGCAATATTTTTTCAATCCCGGTTTATATTGGTTTCCTTCTTTTAATAGTAATAACTTTTAATTTCCTGAATTTCAACACTTATGAAGCCATTGTTGCCGGAATTACTTTTCTGGGGATTGCACTGGGATATTTTTGTTTTCACAGTATCGCGCTGAATTACCAGACGCATCTGCCATTATTTTTATATACATTTTTTATTTTTGGTTTATATCCCGGGAAACTGGACATCGGTCTGGCCGTTGCACTGCTTACGAATTCTTTTCTGCTGTTGCTGCTTACCAGTACGAATGAGGACATCAGAAAAAAATCATATGTTCTCGTAGGCTCTATTGTAGCGCTGAATTTTATTTTTCTTCCCACTACATGGCCTATGGCTGTTTTTGTAATCATCCATGTGATTGCTACTTCTGAAAGAATCAGTCTGAATATTTTCAGGTTCCTCTTAGGAATTCTCCTGATTGTTCTGAGTTATTTTTCAGTAATGTTTTTCCTTGATTACAATTCCTGGAATACGGATTATTTTCCTTTCGGAAAAATGAAGCTGGTTACGGATTATGAACAATTACTGCCATTAATCCCCATTGTATTGATGCTCATTTACGCGGTATATGATCATTTCAGGAATTACAACAAGAAAAGCCCTGTCAGCAGGTACAAATATACTTTTTTACTGGTTTTTTCGTTTGCCCAACTAATCACCATTATATTGTACATGAATACAACGTATGAATATCTGCTGCTGCTCGCCTTTCCCTCCACCATTATTCTCAGCAGGATGTTAAGATTTCTCCCGAAATACTGGATGCAGGAAGTGAGCCTTTGGCTGATTATTTTTAGTTTAATCGGTTTTAAAGCCGGAACTTATTTTGATTTATTTTAAAGATTATGATTCAGATTGACGATAAATTGATCTCCGAGGAAATTTTTTCCGAAGAGTTTGTCTGCAACCTTACCAAATGTAAGGGTGCCTGTTGTGTGGAAGGGGATGTTGGAGCTCCTCTGGATAAGGATGAACTGGAAATTTTAGATGCTATTTTTGATAAAATAAAGCCTTATCTTACTGCAGAAGGCATTAAAGCTCTGGAAGAACAGGGAACATGGACCACTGATCCTATGGACGGAATGTATGTGACCCCAATGGTGGAAGGTCGCGAATGTGCTTATGTGACTTTTGATGAAAAAGGTATTACCAAATGCGGTATCGAAAAAGCATATGAAGACGGCGCCGTAGACTGGCAAAAGCCGATTTCATGCCATCTCTACCCAATTCGTATTACCGAATATTCTTCTTTTACCGCTTTAAATTATCATGAATGGAGTGTCTGCAGCGATGCATGTACATTAGGAAGAGAGCTTCAGGTCCCGGTGTATAAATTTCTGAAAACACCTTTAATCAGAAAATATGGCGAAGAATTTTATGAGGTACTGAGCGGAGCAGCTGAGGAATGGAAGAAAGAGTACGGCTCGTGATAGATGTTTGAGAGTATATGCGTTTGAGGGTTTGAGGATTATGTGTATGTTCAAATAATGGAAAAACCTTGATCTTTAGTAATTAATGGAACAATAAAAAGCCCGTCCGGAACAAGTTCCGGACGGGCTTTGTTTAAATATTATATCGAAAAATTACTGCGCTGCTCCGGTTTTGATTACCGCCGTTTCAGGTTTTGCTTCATCCTTTTTAGTACTTTCCCAGCCATCTTCTGGCATTAATGTAGCCACAACTTTTCCTTTTGTAAGATACTTTTTGCCTACCTCCTGAAGATCTTTTGCGGTTAAAGATTTCACTTTCTCTTCATAGTTCAGGATTTCGTATTTGTCGCTTCCGCTCATCTGATTTTTGGTAAGCGCATTCATCCAGTACATATTATCTTTCATGCTGGTTTTATGATCGTTGTATTCTCCTTCTTTATATTTGTCAAGATCTTTCTGTTCGGGACCTTTATCAATAAGCTTCTGAAGTTCTGTCAATGCACTTTTGGTAAGTTTTTCAGCATTTTCAGGACCACAAGGGAAACTGATGCTGAAATAGTAATTTCCATAAGGAACTTTTACCATTCCGCCTCTTGCTCCACCACCATAGATTCCACTTTCATCTTCACGAAGTTTTTCAATTACTTTAATGGTTGCCACCTCTCCCAATGCTTCCAGAGCTAATGCTTCTTTTTCATTATAAGGCGTTTCCCCGGCATAAGAAATGGTTACCATACTTTTAGGATCTTTTCCTTTTTTATATATTTTGGTAAAATCGCCGGTCATTTGTCTGTAACCTGTATCTTTGAAGTTGGTAGATTTTCCTGTTGAAGGAAGACTTGCAATATACTGCAGTACTTCATTTTTAAATTTTGCTTCATCAATATTTCCTACGAAATAAAAATGGAAGTTTCCTGCATTACCGAATTTTTCTTTATAGATATCATACGCCTTTTTATAATCCGTATTCGCCCATTCTTTTTCTAAAGGAACAATGCCTATAAACCTCGGATTTTTCTGGTTCATGAATTTTGCATGCTCATTAGAGAAATAAAACTGTGGGTTCGACAATAAATTGTCCAACATGGCAGATTGTTTTGTCTTATAAGCATTGAAAGCGTCAGGATTATAATTCAGCCCTGTGAAATAAGCATACATGAGTTCCATAGCCGTACTTAGATCTTTTTGCGTGGTACGTCCTGAAATCCCTTCAAACAAAGAACTTACCATAGGATTTACACTCACCTGTTTTCCGGCTAAATAATTGGTAAGATCAGATTTTGAAAAACCGTTTACCCCGGCTTCTGACAGTGCAGGAAAAGCAAACTGTGTTTTGTTATAATCTGCGTCGTTAATTAATGAACTTCCCCCCATACTTCTTGCTGAGAAAACAATTTCATCATCTTTAAAATCAGTTTTTTTGAATGTTACTTTTGCACCGTTGCTTAAGGTCCAGGTTGTTGTTCCCAGTTTTGCATCGGTTTCCGTTTTGGCAATTTTACCTTCAGATTTGAATGGCTTTACCAGATTTTTAATCGTTTCTTTTTCTTCATAAGGCTTAAGATCTGCCATTTTCACACTTTCGAACATATCCAAAACCATAGCCTGTGAAGGCATAGTCACATTTTCTTTTTTAGGACCTGTGATCACTACTACCCTGCTGTCATCTTTCACGAATTTTTTAATGACTTCATTCGTCTGAGCCAAGGTTACGGAAGGTAAAAATTTTCTGGTGTCCTCATATTCCCATGCAATTCCGGGGATCGGTTCTTTTTCCAGGAAGTTACTTACATATTCACCCACCAGCATGTCACTTTCCGTTTTATCACGGTTATTGTATGCTCTTTCGAGATTAGATAAAATCTGCGCTTTTGCTCTGTCCAGCTCCGTTTGTGTAAAGCCGAATCTTTTTGCCCTTTCCGTTTCCTCAAGAAGAACTTTGAGAGCGTTAAGCTGGCCGCCGTCTTTTACCATTGCAAATCCCTGGAAGCCTTCCTTCGTTCTTGCATACGTTCCGCCGTGGTAAACAGATCCGTATGTAAAAGGAGGATTATTAGAGTTCACAAGCTCTCTCAATCTGTTATTCAGCATTGTTGAAGTAAGGTTTTCGATGATACTCTGGTTGTACTGCTCAATAGTAACATCCGGCTGATATGCATCGGAATCCTTCATAATGAACTGAACCATTGAGCTTGTTGCGTCCGGATCCGTTTCAACAGCTACTAACGTTTCTTTGTGATTTGGCAAATCAAATGTTTTTCTTTCTCTGGGTTGCGCAGGATTTTTATATTTGCTGAAATTATCTTTGATTTTCTTTTCAACCTCGTCTACATTAATGTCTCCCACAACAACAATAGCCATAAGATCCGGTCTGTACCAATCTTTGTGGAACTGTCTTATTACTTCAGGTTTAAAGTTTTCCAGCACTTCTTTTTTACCTATCGGAAGACGATTGGCATATTGAGAATTATACAACAATTTAGGAAGATACTTGTCAGCCATTCTTTTATCGGCACCAAGACCTAATCGCAGTTCTTCCAGTACTACGCCTCTTTCTTTATTGATTTGCTCATCGGAAAGTGTAGCATTGAACGCCCAGTCTTCCATTACTTTCAGACCTGCATCCAGGTTTCCCGGCTTATCAAGAGGAACAGGAAGCATATAAACGGTTTCATCGAAACTTGTATAGGCATTAAGGTGCTGTCCGAATTTCACTCCAATCGACTGCAGGAAATCTACCAGTTTATTGTCAGGGAAATTTTTTGTTCCGTTGAAGTTCATGTGTTCCATAAAGTGTGCGAGCCCCCTCTGGTTATCATCTTCAAGAATAGATCCTGCGTTGATGGCCAATCTGAAATCCACTTTCTTTTCGGGTAACGTATTTTTTTTGATATAGTACTTCATTCCGTTTGAAAGAGTACCGATTCTTACAGAAGGATCTGTAGGAATATTCTGTGCGAATGCATTTGCAGAGATCAAAAAAACCACGGCAAATGATGATAGCATTTTCTTCATATGTTTGATTATTAATTTTTATGGTTCAAAAATATCATTTATTCACAGAACGAAGAAATAATAAAAATATTATTTAAAGTTAAATAGCGTTAAATACCGTTAATTTTAAACGATTTCCTTAGAAACAGTGAGAAGAAGTAATCATGTTTAGTAATTAATTATTACTAAACTTTTATTGTTAAGTAAAATATTGCTTCAAATATAAAGTAGGACTACACTTTTAATTATATTTTAAATTGCATAAAAAAACCGGGACAAACCCGGCTTAATTTTTATTTAATAGCAATTCTATTTAAAATCTGCATCCGAAACTCCGGAATTAAGGGTAACTTTTGTAGTTTTAATAACCACTTTCTGGCCATTTCCTTCCGCTTCAATTTCCTGTGGGAATTTTATACCGTCTACGGTCATATAGCTTTTTACAACGGCTGTTCCTTCTTCTGCAGAAGATTTGTAAAGCAATCCTGTAGAAGCATCAAAATAGAACGTCCCTTTACTTGAAGTCAATACATTATAATCTTTTCCATCAATTTTTTCCACGGTAACAGTTGAGAAAGTTGCAGGATCATAAGACAATGCGTCAATCACTTTGCTTTTCTTTAAATCCGGGATTTTATCAGCCGGAATGTCCATTTTCTGACCTCCCTGTTCAAAGTATCCTTTTTCACCATCAAAGAACTGAACCATTTTCTGGCCCATCACAGATTGTTCGGACTTGAATTTGTTTCCCATTTTCTTCGTAGTCATCATCACATCCATTCCCTGAACGGTAAGGGTGTTTTCGATAAGTGTTGTTTTAATACCTTCGAGTTTATCTTTTCCTCCTAAAGCTTTCAGATAATTATCGATAACTTCTTTGGGTGTTAATTTCGATTTTACGGTCTCCGTTTTAGCGGGAGCGGATGATGTCTGTGCAACTACAGGCGCAGCATAAAGCACGGCACAAAAAAACGGAATGATGATCTTTTTCATATATAAATTTTAGATTGTAAATATATGAATATTGACTGATAAATTTTCAGGATATTTTCATAAAAAAAACCACCAAATTGGTGGTTTTAAAATATTTATAATACAATAAGTTATTTTTTAAGCTCTTCTAAAAACTCATCGTGAGAGATGGCTGTTTCTTTTTTAGTTGCTTTTTCAAGAATGATATCTTTTAGTTTTGTCATGGCAACTTCAGAAGAGATCTGTCTTACCTGCTCCTGATCTTTCAGCATTTCCACAGCATATTTCTGGATTTCTTCGTCTCCTAAATGGTGGATTCCGTAGATTGCCAACTGGTTTCTTACCAACTGCTCAGCCTGAGCCAATACATCTGCATAATCTAACTGGATTTCGTTTTCCGACATTAGTTTACCTTCGATGATCTGGTATTTCAACTGGTTTTTCTCAGATTCCAGGATTTGCTTAGCCTGCTCTTCAGACTGGATATTCTGATTAGAGAATAGTAACCATTTAACAAGGAATTCTTCAGGAAGTTTTACTTCTTCTTTTTCAGAAACCTGCTCCAATACTTTATTTACAAAGTGTACGTCTGCATTTTGCTGGAAATATTCATCCAGTTCAGCTTTCACTTTTTCTTTTAATTCTTCTTCAGACTTGATGTTTCCTTCACCATATACTTTATCGAAAAGATCCTGGTTAAGTTCCGCAAGGTTTAATGAGTAGAAATCTTTTACTTTTACTTCCACTTCATTGTGGTGTAAGTGTTCAGCTTCTTCTTTGGAGAATCCTAATTCTTTAGCCAATTCTTCGTTTTCAGCAAGCGTTTCTTTAGAAACTTTCACAGATCCGTCCATTTTCAAACCTTTTACCAATTTGAAAGCTTCTTTGTTTTCAGCAGTAATGGTAGCGTTCTTTGGATGGTGGTGGTGCTCACCTTCCGCATCATCTTCCACAACCTGAGAAATTTCTAAAGCGATATAAGAATCTTTAGTGATTTTATCCTGAGGAACCTGCTCAGCGAAACGCTTCTGCATGTTTTCAATGCTCTTGTTGATTTCTTTTTCAGAGGCTTCCACTTTGTAGTGAGGAGCTTCATATTTAGAAAGGTCTATGGTAAATTCAGGCTCGAAACCTACTTCAAAAGCCACTTCCAACTGATCAGCATTGTAATCAAATTCGTTTACAGGCTGAGGAACAGGCTGACCTACTAATCTTAGTTTGTTTTCGTTTACGTAGTTGTTTAAAGCATCAGAAACCTGTTTGTTGATTTCTTCGAATGCAATACCTGCTTCGTATTGTCTTCTAACCATACTTAAAGGCACTTTTCCTTTTCTGAAACCAGGAACTTGCGCATTTTTAGCATAATTAATCAATTGCTTTTCAACTCTTTCTTTATAGTCAGATTTTTCCAATGTCACTGTAAGCAATGCACTTACATCATCATGGTTTTGTGCGGTAACCTTCATTATTGATTAAAATTTTAGGTTGCAAAAATAGGAAAATTTTATGAAAATCACTCATTTAAAACAAACATAAAAGCTAAATAATGTTAAATATAAATTTCCTGAGGCGGAAGACTGGAAGATGGGCGACGGAAGTTCTATAAATAGTTAAAATTTAGACAATCTAATATGTAGTCTTAGAATTTCATCAATAAAAAACCACCGGAAATTTTCCGGTGGTTTTCATAACAAGATTAAGGATATTAAAAAGTGATTTTTAATTTGTGATTGTATAGTTTGCCTGAGCATCGGTCTCGCCTCCTGTCTGAGTTCCGTACACCACTCCGTTTCCGCTTACCTGAGCATCTTCTGTCACACTTGCCGGCTCATGGTAGAGCGTAAAGATCAGCTGGCTTGTTACAGAAGGATTTTTAACTGCTTTTGTTACTACCCATTGTGTTTTTAAACCAACACGCTTTCCGTCTGCTCTTGTTGAGGATGCGTCATCTGTACGTGTTAACGTAATATCAGAATTCGGGAAATTAAAAATTAAGAAATGTTCATCTTTTGCATCTTTAATTTCCTGAGTTGCATCTTCGTTTCCGTTTTTAAATTCTGCGCTTACCTCATATGTTTTCCCGTCGGTAAGCTGAATAGCCTGTGCACCTCCCGCTCCCATGCTGTAATTGTAGGTTTGAGTAGTTCCTGCCGCAACATCTTTTACATTCAATATAATATTGGTAAGGTCTTCCTGCGGCAAATCGTCTTCCGCAGCAGAGCCGTCTCTTTGACAAGAAACTACCGTAATGGCAATGAATAAAACAGCTAATAATTTGATGATATTTTTAGTATTGAATAATTTCATTTTTCTAAATTTTAAAGTTGTTGATTTGTTTGATTTGTTTTTAACGCTTTAGAATCTGTATCTAAAGTTGACAATAAAGTTTCTTCCTGCCTCATCGGAGAAAAATCTCATCCTGTTCAGGTAATTCCTGTACGTTACATTGAAAAGATTATTTACAATAAGCCCTGCAGAAAGATTTTTGCTGATATTGACACCGGTCTGGAGATTCCACAGAGAATATCCGTTGGGCGGTGTGCTCAGATCCACTGTTTTTTCAACCTCTTCCCCATTTGTATAAACAGGAATGGTTGCGTTATACACCGGAAACCTGTTTTGTTTCAGGAATGTATGATTTTCCAGAGTAAAATAGAAATGATTCCAGTTTTCTTTACTGAACTGTAAAGCATTGGAAAAATTCGGAGGCATCATTAGAATCAAAGGAACATGATGGGTTTCGTCCTGTCCGTAAACATAGCTACCTCTTCCCACATATGTAAGATCATCCGTAAGCCTGAAATTTACATCCAGATCTATCCCGTACATTTTGGCATCGATCTGCTGATAAGACCATACCGGAAATACTCCCCTGATGGTATTCTGCACTCCCGTAGGAACCTGGTTGATAAAATTTTTAGTGATAAAAAAATAAGGATTTACCGAAATATTAAGTCCGTTTAAGACATTGAACTTTGAATCAGCGATGACATTAAACTGATGTCCCTGCTCATTCTTCAAACCCATATTTCCGATTTCGATCACCGAAGCCGAATGATGGAGGCCGTCTGAAAATAGCTCTGCAATATTCGGGGTCCTTCCTACTTTAGCATAATTAAATTTCAGGTTAATACTTGAATTCGGGTGATATTCCAGTCCTGCATTGAAAGAAACATTGTTATAATTCAATTGGGGACGTGTAAGAATCCTGTTCTGATTCGTTTTCACATAAAACTGCGGGTAAATATCCGCATACAATTTTTCCCAGTCGGCTTTGTCGTACCATTTTGTGACGTCATACCGTGTAAAATCGTAACGTGCTCCCGCTTCCACATTGAAATTGCCTGAAATTTTATATTTAAAAATAGAATATACTCCGGCAGCATATTTATCATAATTCGGAATCAGACGCCTGGCTTTAGTAGCAGGATCCGAATAATTATTCTGAAAACTTGCATCAATTCCGGTTTCCAGAGAGAACTTTCCTCTTTCCAGCAAATCATTAAGATTAAACTGGTGGGTCATCAGTTCAAGATCCAGGGAAGGGATATCTTTGAGATCTCCTCTCCTGATATCGTATTCCTGCCTGTGATTGTACTGATAACTGTATGTTGCAGAAACCTTTCCGATATTTTCAAATCTTTTGAACGCGGAAACTTTTGCAATATGATGCTCAATTACCTGTCTCGGATTGTCAATATCGTAACTGAAATTCCCCGTATATACAGGAATTTTTGATGCTGTGGCGTTATAGAAATCTTCGTTGTTTCCCACGTGGGAACCTCTGTAAATTCCTATATTCTGGTTGGTAAGATAATAATCGAATGAAATTCCTTTTTCATACGTATTATGCTGAACGGTAAAGTTGAATGAAGAAAAATCCATTCCCGTATTCATCAGATTATAATCAGGAGCATTCTGATCTCCCAGCTTTTTGATGCTACCGCCGGTTTTTACCGCCCATCCGTTTTTCCAGATTTTAGCAACATCGGCTTCCAGGGCCATTCCTCTTCCGTTTGAAATTCCTGTAAGACCTACCGATCCTTTAATGGTATCTTTTTTAGGAAAGACTTCAGGTTCCATAATCACAACGCCGCCAATGGCATCACTTCCGTACTTCAATGCTGAGGCGCCTTTAATAACGTCGATATGCTGAAAATTATTAACATCAACATTCGGGGCGTGCTCTACTCCCCATTCCTGCTCGGCAAGTTTCACGCCGTTATTCAGAATGGAAATCCTGCTTCCGTAAAGTCCGTGAATAATAGGTTTTGAAATATTATTTCCTGTTTTTAAAGCACTTACTCCTGAAATCTTTGTGAGCAAATTTCCGAGATTATCCGAAGAATTTTTCTCAATTTCAGACTTGTCCAATGTTTTAATGACCAGGGATCCATTGCTTTTATGGCTTCCGTGGATGGTTACCGTTTCGATATCCTGAACGTGATGTTCAAGAGTAATCGTTATATGTAAATCCTGTGTAACTCCTACATTTTCAGTATAATCATTACAATCAGGATGTTTAGCAATGAGTATATATTTCCCGGCAGGAATTTTACTGAATGAAAATTTTCCGTTTTTATCCGTTTTGGCAGAAAATTCACCGATTTTCACTACTGCATTTTCCAGCATGGTTTTATCATGAAAATCCTGAACAGTTCCCTCTACCGAGTAAGTCTGCTGTGCGTTCGTTAATGCAAATCCGCAAAGGATAAGCATAAAACTATAGATCAATTTCATTGTTAAATAGATTGATTGCGTACTTTTTCAGGTACTTTTTTCGTAAAAAATTTGTTGATAGGATCTTTTGAAATGAGATTAATTAATCATGTTAGCCGATTATTAATCAATGCATTAAACCTGATATTATTAATAATCTAACTATCTCTTAATGGTATTTTCATTAAGAAATATTTAAATTCTAAAAATTTAAGGTAAAAAAATCCGGAAAGAATCTATGAATTATGAAATTGCGGGCGGACCGCGAAGCTGAAAGGTAAATTTAGTCTGAGACCATATTTTTTCCTGAACCGCAATAATCTGCTTTACTTCATGCGTGTAATTTTCAAAAAAGAAATTAAATTCTTCAGGAACTAAAGTATGTCCGGTGGCTAAGAAATGACAGGCAAGACAGTCTGCTGCTTTTTCCTTCGCTATATTTTTGGTAATGGTATTTTCTGATTTTTTAAAGTTGAAATTTTTAAAAACATCTTCAGAGCTGTGGCTGTGAAAATTCTGAGAAAACAGCGCAAGAAAGTAAATCCCAAACAACAGTTTGGAAAGAAAATTCCTGAGATTTCTGCTTTCTTTAAAAATCATGCTTCAAAATTATAAAAATAAATTAAAAAGTAGGATTAAAGTTTTCTTAAAATATTCTGATTGATAAGTAGAGTGAATTGAAATTTTGTTACAAACTGTATTAAAACCTTATAGGTTTTGAAACCTATAAGGTGTATCTAATATAACTCTTGGAAATCAGTTCAGCTGCGTACCCAAATATTCCCACTCCTGGAGTGCAAGATCGAGATCTTCTTTTGTTTTATTATATTGTTCCAGTGTTTCTTCAGAAGGATTTTCTTTGGTAAATGAAGCTTCAAATTCCTCAACTTTAGTTTCAAGCTCGGTAATTTTATCTTCCACTTTTTTCAGCTTATTCTGAATATTTTTCTGCTCTTTGCTTACGATTACATTTGATTGATTATTGGAAGCTGGTTTTTCTTCAGGCTTTTTTTCCTCAACTTTAGGAACTTCGTTGTGAAGTTTTGCTTTTTCTGCAGAAATTTCGCGGATCGATTCTTTTTGTCTGAATTCAAGATATTCATTGATATCTCCTAAGAATTCTTTCATTTTACCATCGCGGAATTCATAAATTTTATCACAAAGTCCCTGCAGGAATTCCCGGTCGTGAGAGATTACAATTAACGTTCCTTCAAATTTCTGAAGCGCCAGTTTAATAATTTCTTTAGACTGAATATCAAGGTGGTTCGTAGGTTCGTCCATAATCAGTGTATTGAACGGACGCAACAATAATTTACAAAGAGCCAGACGGTTTCTTTCCCCTCCGGAAAGTACTTTCGTTTTTTTATTCACCGCTTCCCCCTGGAAAAGGAAAGATCCTAATAAATCGCGGACTCTTGGTCTGGTTTCTTCTGTGGCAGCGTCTTCCGCTTCTTCCTGAACGGTTTTATTCGGGGTTAAAACTTCCTCCTGATTCTGGGCGAAATAACCAATATTTACATTATGCCCGAGATTCCACGTTCCTGAATAATCTTTGATATCTCCGGCAAGAATTTTTGCCAGCGTTGTTTTTCCCTGTCCGTTCTGTCCAAGAAGTGCAATTCTGTCTCCTCTCTGAACAATAAAATCCACATCATCAAAAATCTGCTTCTCACCATAAGCTTTTCCGAGTTTTTGAGCTTCAAAAATTACTTTTCCGGGAACTACGGATTGTACGAAGCGAATGTTGAATTTAGAGACGTCTTCATTATCCACTTCGATTCGCTCGATTTTGTCTAATTTTTTGATAAGCGACTGTGCGAAAGATGCCTTCGTAGCACTTGCACGGAACTTATTAATATTATCTTCCATCTGCTTGATCTCCGCATCCTGATTCTTTTTAGCCTGAATCAATTTTTCACGGCGGTCTTCACGCATTACCAAGTATTTGGAATAATTGGCTTTATAATCGTCAACTTTTTTGTTGTTGATATCGAAAGTACGGTTACAAACCGCAGTCATGAACTGCTTATCGTGACTTACCAGAACGATGGCTCCCGGATAATCTTTTAAGAAGTTTTCCAACCACATGATGGATTCCATATCAAGGTGGTTGGTAGGCTCATCGAGAAGCATAATGTCATTCTTTTGCAGAAGCAGTTTTGCCAGCTCGATTCTCATTCTCCATCCTCCGGAAAATTCATCGGTAATTTTCTGAAAATCATCTGCTTTAAAACCAAGCCCGAACAATACTTTCTCCATGTCACCTTCCAAATTATAGGCATCATGGTTCATCAGAAGATCATTCAGTTCGGTCATTTTATTGATCAGATCGGTGTAAGAATCGCTTTCGTAGTCGGTTCTTGTGGCCATCTGATGATTCACTTCTTCAAGTTCATTCTTCCAGGCATTGATCTGCTCAAAAGCCTGCATGGTTTCTGCCCAAACGGTTCTTCCTTTCACAAAATCAAGATCCTGCTTCAGAAAACCGATTGTGACATTTCCTTCAGGCACTACATTTCCTTCATAGAAATTGATTTCGCCTGAAAGCATCTTCAATAAAGTGGATTTTCCCGCTCCATTTTTACCAACCAAACCGATTTTATCATCCTTTTTAATCGTGAAATTGACGTTTTGAAACAAATATGTTCCCGAATGATGTAATCCTAAACCTTGAACCGAAAGCATGCTAAATAATGATTAATAGTGAATAATAAATTTCCGGGTGCAAAAATACGGAAAATAAAAGAACTGGGGTAAGAAAAATAACTTCTTATGAATCTGAATCTTAAAAAGACTTCTTAAGGGCAGGAATAAAAAAGAGCTGCCTTACCAGGACAGCTCCACACCTAAATTTAAAACTGAAAAAGTACTAACATTTATTGTATAAATTTTCCTTAATCAATATAGTCCGGTTCCAATTGTCATTATTGGGAATATTGGTACCGTATGCGTAATCCACTACAGAATCTTCAATATGATGAATTTCTACCTGGAGTTTTGACGGGTTGGCGGTAAACTGATCGTCGGAATTTCCCGGTACATTCAGACCGTTGTTGATGAATTCCGTAAGATCTTCTTTTGATGAGTTTTTCGGAATTGCGGGATGATATAATCCGAAATTGGCCGAAATATGGATATAATCTGCAAGTGTTCTGTAATTGTAAACGGGTTTCAATTCCTGTGAAAGTTTTTCCGTATATTTCTCTAGCTCAGCTGAAATCCGGATCAGGTAAGGATGTTTTTCAGCATTAATTAAAAAGTCGGAATCATCAAACCCGGTATTAAAAACCTGTTTTTCAGCATTCGATTCTTTCAGCATAAGTTTACCGTACACTTTAGAAAGCTCGTTAAAAACAAGATTCCTTGAAATGTAAGCCTGACAAAAGACTTCTCCCGGATCCACTTTATAATTTCCGAGAATATGATGCCATGTATTATTTCCTTCAGCGTCGGCTACTGTTGTTGTGATATTTTGAATATACCCGGTAAGTTCTCCTTCCAGTAAAAAATTCGGGGATATATAAACAGACTGGGGACCTTCCAGATAGCCCCCTCCGATGTCTGCATGAGCCCCGGGAACAAATATTTCTTTGCGGCTTGTATTTTCGTATATTTTATCTTCCATTAGCCCGGAATCTTCAAAAAAACCAGTCAAGGGAAAGAAAAAACGACACTCATTAACCGCACAGATCTGGAAGGCACGCTGCACAGCGGGATGTACCATAACATTGTAATCATTAAAAGGTGCAGATTCTACCGTATCGAAAACGCCCAAAAATTTTACACTGATGTTCCCTGCGAACTCAGTATCGGCTTTCAGCAGCTCATGACACAAATTCCTGGCGAGCATGGCTCCTCTGCTGAACCCGTAAACATACAATTCATAATGATTATTATGATCAGACAGTATGTTTCTGATATAAGCAAATGCTTTCTGCAGCTTGTCGTCCGAAGAATAGCCGTTTTGTCCTGCCGGATTTTTACAGGTTGCCATGGCAAAATCACTGTCTTCCTTCTGCGTAACTGTTCCGATGCCTTCTATGTAAATTTTCTCCTCCCCGTTAAAGAGTTGAAATAATTTATAAATATTGGTCCTATTTCCGTAATAGCTTTCATTGTTTTTCGGAGGTTTTTCGGGAGAGGTTGCATTAATCCCGTTGTTTCCGGTTCCGTCAAAAAAAATTCCAACGGAGATGATGTTGCTTTTCATGTCACTTTGTAGTTTTATTTAAACTTTGGCAAAGATTTTCAACTTTGGCAAAGTGAATTCATCAAAGTAACGATGAAATAAACCGGCATTATAGAGTATAAAATACCAAATAAAAAATTCCGTATTTCTACGGAATCATATTCTTTCTAAAGGGTGAATATTATTAATAATGGCATAAATAACAATTCCGACGGTGTTTTTTGCGCCTATTTTTTCTACAATTCTCTGTCTGTGGCTTTCTACGGTTCTTGGGCTGATGAATAGTTTTTCGGCAATTTCATTATTGGTACATTCCTGGCAGATGAGTTTTACGACGTCTTTTTCACGGTCGGATAATTCATCATCCATTTCAAAAAGTGTTCTTTTTTTGGTAGGGCTGTTCATGTAGGAAAAGATCATCTGATGATCTTCCGGTGTAAAAAAGATCCCATTTCTATATACCATGGTAATGGCTTCTATAAAAGCTTCCCGGTTTGAATTTTTAGGTAAAAAAGCAGAAACTCCCAGTTTTACCATATAACCCAGAATTGTTGTTTTATAGTGGGAGGAGAGGATAATGATCTTTAAGCCGGGATATTTTTCTTTAAGAATTTCTACGAGCTCAAAGCCGTTCATGGGCTGCATCTGAACATCTACCAAAGCGATATCCGGAAAGTCTTCTTCTGAAGTTTTTTCCAGCAAATCGAGAAAATCCGGTCCGTTGTTGGAAGTAAATCCCACGGAAATATTCAGTTCGGAAGAGAGCAGCATTTTCACCCCTTCCAGGATGAGCTGTTCGTCATCAATTAATGCTACTTTGATTTGAGAGTTCATTGGTGTACGGAATTTTAATAATTAGCCGGCTTCCTTTACCTAATACATTTTTCCATTTGTGAGCCGCGTTCATGGATTTTATTCTGGATTCTATATTTTTAATGCCCATTCCTTTTTTAACATCTTCATATTCAAAACTTTCTCCGTTATCAGAAATCACTACTGCCAGATTGTTTTGATTGTCTTTGATATAGATCCAGACTCTTGATGCTTCCGAATGTTTGAGAACATTGGTGGTAAATTCCTGAATAATTCTGTAAAGCTGAACTTCTATAAAAATATCTTTTTTCTGAAATTTCGGGCTTACATTCAGGGAAATATTTATTCTTCCCGATAAATTGGCAATCAATTCTTCAATATATAAAACCAGTCCTACAGTTTCCAGATTTACCGGATATAATGAATGTGAGATGCTGCGCGCAGAATCTATAAGCGAGGACATCTGGGTAGTAATGTTTTTCCTGATAAGCTCATCTCCTTTCGTATCAAGATTATTAAGCCATAATGATAAAATATTAAGCCTGTTTCCGATATCATCATGAATCATTACCGCAATTCTTTTTCTTTCAGATTCCTGGGCTTTTATATTTTCGAGGACAAGGTTTTTCTGATGCAGAACTTCAGCTTCATGCTGTACGTTTTTTTCTTCAATTATTCTTTTAATAAAGCTTCTGTACGCAAGCAAAATAAAGGACATGATAATTACCAGGACGACAATTAACGTAATAAAAAAGGTAATATTGAGCGTTATTTCTTTAATCTTAAAAAGGTATAAATCATTGATATATATAAAAAACTGCTGAGTATGTTATTAATACTCCAGATCATATTGGCTTCTTCTTTTCCGAGATCCGAAAGCTGTCTTAAAAGGAAAAATAAAAAAACCGACAATGCATAATAGAGGAAGATGAAACTGTCTGCAATCATAAACCTGCCATTAATTTTACTGCTCTTAATTTCAGTAAGTAAAGCATAACCTGCAAAGCAGATAACAACTATATTGGAGATCACTTTTTTTACGTCTGAAGTGAGCATTTGAGAATCTGTAAAGAATAAAGCCGCAAGAAGAACTACGGGAATATACCAGTAGACCGACATATTAAGCTTTCTTATATATAAAATCCCCAACAGCAACAGCTCTCCCGCAACATAGAAAGGAAAGACAAAATTAACGTCTCTCAGGTTAAAAACATAAAGGCAGAGTTTAACAACAGCTTCTATCAAAAAAAGAAAAATGATATAGTAAGCATACCATTTTTCTGTATTTTTAAAAAATTTGTACCGGACAAGTCCTATAACAGCACAAATGAAAAGTAAACTATTATTAAGATAAAGTATTACTTTGTAGGTATCCACAGTAAGTTTAGTTATTATAATTAAAAGGGCACAGAGGCGGACAAGGCTGAGACCAGTCGTATGTATTAGCGGTACTGTCTATACTTCCCGAATTTTGCAGATCCTGATAAAATGAAATAAAAATAAGGGTTGGCAGTACTCTCTGATACACTTGTGAGAATTTCAGTCCGAATGAGCATACGATTTTATAAAGTCCCGGCTTGGAAGCAATAAGATCTTCTGACGGCACATAGAACTTTCTGAAAATCCTGCTTCCTTTAAACTCAGAACATTCTCTGTAAAACCACGTCATTGAGTCATTTCTCCATGATTCTATTGCTTCAAGAGCCACATCCTGCTCCAGCATAGGCTTGTTGGAAATCGGGAAATAGGTATCAGAATCATAATCAATTCTCTGCAGGTCCTTTGACAAGACGGCATTTTTAATAACCTTGTACTGCTCAGTTTCTACCAATCTCAGATCTCCGTCAAGTTCACTCAGGATACTATAAGGGAATGCGTCTACAATAAGCTTCTGCCCATTTGCATCCATAGGGCATAAAATAGCTACCAGCTGGCCATTGAAAACCCCTATTTCCGCGCAAAATTCATTGTAATCATTATAGTTTTTCAGCCAGGTTACCTGCTCCGAATCAAAAGTAAACACATAATTGGGTGGAATAAGGCTTTGGATTTTCTGATAATCTGCGCAGCAGTTTGTCCATTCTGCAACGGCTACATCAAATTGATCTCTGTTGAATATATTCATATTTCACGGTTTTTAAAGTGCCATAAAATTATAGAAACTAAATTATCTGTGCAAGTATATCACATATATTAGAAAACTAATTAATAATTCTTAACCGTAATATGAAAACAACTTTGCTGTCTTTCTTTAATATAGTAAATTCGTCCTGCATTATAATAATATTTCAAAACCTTTTCCAGAGACGCTTCAAGGGTGGGATTACTCCGTAAAACCCCATTAAAACGGACATAAGAGATATCAAAAGAGTTACCGTAATTGTGAGAACTAATCCCCAAAGAGGCATTTGTATTAACTTTTCTTAATCTGCACTGATCTTCGAGTGTTCTTGTAATGGATGAAACCGTAAATGCATTTCCTTTTGTTTCTTTGCTGAACCGCGACCCTATTCTTTCCAGCATCAGCTTTCCTTTAGAGACCATCCAGGCCCTGCTGTAATCAAGTTTTTGCACCCGGTACCCCTTTCCTGATTTGTTGATTTTGTGAAATTTCCCATTGTTGATGTATTTCTGAACCGCTTTTGAATCATTCAGAATCTTAATTCCGAAACTTTTAGAAGCATCCAAATGAGGTTTATAAAGTAAAGTAGGCTCTACTTTCAAAACTTCCGTAAGATCATAGCATGGTAATTTTTTTTTGATTTCCTGAGCATAATAAATCCCCTGAATAAAGAAAGCAATTGCCAGGTATAAAAACTTTTTCATTAAAAATGTTTTAATTATCAAACTAAAAATAATGAATTATCCTTTATTATTAAAATCCCATAATAATTTTACATTTCAAATACCTCAAAAAAATTAAATAAAAAGTGTAAAATTTGTTTTTATTTCAATTATTTATCAAATTAATCCTACTTAAAATTACTTTTTATTTCGATATATAAATTATACATTTGATTACATTAAAAAAAACAGATATGATGAAAAAAATTTTCGCTGAATTTTTCGGCACATTCTGGCTCGTATTCGGAGGCTGTGGCAGTGCGGTATTTGCTTCCCAAATTGCACCTTCTGCTAACGGGCAAGTGGGGATTTTACTTTTAGGAGTATCTCTTGCTTTCGGACTTACCGTTCTTACAATGGCTTATTCGGTAGGGCATATTTCGGGTGGACATTTCAATCCGGCTGTAAGTTTCGGATTGATGGCCGGAGGAAGATTCTCAGCCCGTGACCTTGCGCCGTACATTTTAGCCCAATGTTTCGGAGCAATAGCAGCTGCCGGTGCTTTGTATATGATTATAAACGGCTCAGGAGGCGCAGATTTTTCCGCACCGGGTGCTTTTGCTACCAACTTTTATGATGCTCCGGTTTATTTTGAGAAAAGCTACTCTATGAGTGCTGCATTCCTCACCGAATTTTTACTGACCGCTTTTTTCCTGATCATTATTATGGGAGCAACCGATAAATATGCAAACGGAAAATTTGCAGGGATCGCAATCGGACTGGCTCTCACCTTAATTCATCTTATTTCAATACCAATTACCAATACATCGGTAAATCCGGCCAGATCGCTGTCTCAGGCAATTTTTGTACAGGGCAATGCACTTTCCCAGCTTTGGCTGTTCTGGGCCGCACCGATTTCAGGAGCTGTTTCCGGCGGATTGATTTATAAATTTTTACTTCAAAAAGAATCTGTAATCTCCGAATAATTCAATCAAACAAAAAAATCCTGTCTAAACAACAGGATTTTTCTATACATGTATTTTTATTTTAATTTTTTAAGATCAAAAGGATTTCTAAAGATCAGTTCTTCATGCTTTCCCTTAATTTCCATTTTCCGATGCAGTAAATTAAGAGCCATTTTCCGAATAAACAAATCCTTGTCATTCAGTGCCCAGTAAGAATCTTCATGAACTTTTTTCGGTTTTCTGATGGTATAAAACTCCGTAATCCAGGAATCCACATTATGGTAAAACTCAATGATCCCACAGTGCTCCGGAATAAGAACATGATCTACCATTCCCATCGGAAGCAGGAAACTGAATGCATTGCAGACATAATCGCCGCAGGAAATTTTATCGTGCTTCAGGAATTTTTCGCCGGTACTGGAATTGGTGTATGATTTTTTAAAATCATTTTTAAAATCACTTTTCGAAAGCTTGATCTCGATTTCATGACTGAAGCCTTCCGGATCTACAATCAGAATATCAGCTTCCCAATCCGCCTGAAAATGATTGGTTAATACAATTTCTTTCTCAAAGTCACATTGAGAATAAATAAATGCATGTACCAATTCTTCTATTTTTAACATGTTTTTTAATTTGACAGTTGATAGGATTTACATCCTATTCTTTTATAGGCCGTCCCTTCGGGACTCTATTTTTTATTTTCTAATGATCATCTGCGATAAATCAGAGTAAGCAACTATTATTTATCATTTACTCATATGCTCTTATCCTAAAACGCTCAAACCTAACTTACCAGCAGGCTGCAGCCACGAATATCAGAATGATCAATTCTGCCCAGAACCTGAAATTGATCTCCCGTCATTTTTCCCAAATCCTGTGTTGCAATAAATGCGCAGGAATGAATATTTGCCAGGTCGATAATATTAATAGCACCAGTTCTTCCTTCCTTTTCATAATTAAACGGATCTTCCGCATTTCTGATCATGATTTTCATCCAGTTTGGACACCGATATTCATTATTTCCCAGTGAATAGGCCTGGGAAAGAAGTTCTGTCATGGAATATTCGGAATAAATTTTTTCTGTCTTAAAGCCTTCCTGTAAAACTTTCAGGAGTTCATCTTTGGTCATTTCTTCTTTTCTTCCCTTCATTCCCCCGGTCTCGATTACCATGAGATTCTCCATAAAATTCAGAGATTCTTCACTACGTTCAGAATGACAATAGTCGATAAAATCCAGCAATGCAAAGGAAACTCCAAAAAGAATGACTTTTTTATTTTTTAATTTATCCAAAAGTTTAAACAGCTCTTCATGATTGTAAAGAAAATATCCATTTTCAGATTTTCCGGATTTTTTCATTAAATAATCAACCATATAAATCAGGGAAGAATTCTGACGCTCCAGATAGCTTGGCAGCAATCCGAGGAAAATATAATCTTCCGGTGTTCCTATAAACTGTGTAAAGCTTTTGTAAATACTCTCTTTATACAGGCCTTCGTCCGCAATAAAATGTTTTGAAAGGTTCATCTGTGTGGTTCCCGAGCTTTGAAAGAAAAGATCAGCCTTACTATTCTTATCGATAATCTGATGATTTTTAAACATTTCTATAGGAAGAAACGGTATTTTTATTAGCTCATCCACATCATTAGGATTAATATTCAGATAATCTACAAAACGTCTGTAAATTTCAACATTCTCATATTGATAACGAAAAGTCCTAAGCGTTTCCGAGAGAAATTCCTGTTCGGTTTTTATGTTAAATATTGTATCCACTGCAAAGAAGTTTTTCACTTTATTGTTTCACTATAAGCCGATTAACGAAACAATTTCAGCTTTTTAATATTTTTTTAATATAAAATTTAAATTTTGGTCAGATTATTGCAATTACAAAACCGGAATATGGATTAAAAACAAGAGTGAACATTGTTTCGCTCAAAGAATTACCTCTTTATGGGGTAATTCTTTTTTTGTTCATCTCAAACGTTTTCAGCTGAAAATCATGTTCGAATACTCCGTAGGTAAAGTAAGAAATCCAGTCTCCCAGATTGACATATTTTGCTTTTCCGTCCAGCTCCATAACCATAGGAAGATGGCGGTGTCCGTAAATAAAATAATCTATTTTCTGTGTTTTAAGTTTTTCTTTAGAATAAATAATCAGAAATTCTTTATCCTCGCCTAAAAACTCTTTATCCTCATCACCGGAAATCATTTTATTTTTCTGAGACATATACAACGCAATTTTCATGGCTATATCCGGATGAAGCCACCTGAAAACCCACTGTGCAAAAGGATTGGTAAAAACTTTTTTCATTCTTTTATATCCTTTATCTCCCGGCCCGAGGCCATCTCCGTGAGCAAGCAGAAACTGCTTTCCTCCCATCTCAAAATATTGTTTCGTATAGAAAACGGTACATCCTATTTCTTCCTCCAGATAGTCTTTCATCCAGAGGTCATGGTTACCAACAAAAAAATAAATATGGATCCCACGGTCTTTCAGTTCGGCAATTTTACCCAGCACACGGACATAACCTTTAGGAATTACGTGTTTCCATTCATGCCAGAAATCAAAAAGATCTCCCATTAAAAATAAGACCTGAGCATCATGCTTGATTTCATCCATCCAGCGGATAAAGTGCTCTTCACGCACTTTGCTTGCCTTCGGATCCGGTGCTCCGAAATGCTGATCGGAAGCAAAATATACTTTTTTTCCAGGTTCTAAGTTAATGGTAGTCTTTAACACTTCTGAATATTTATTGATCTAAATTACTGATTATCTTCCGCAAACCATTCTCCATAGGAGTTTTCCGTTTCGTGGAGCTTAAGATAAGCCAGAGAAATCCCTTCCGGAAGTTTTGACTTTATTTTTGCCGCAATAGCATACAGCATGTTTTCGCAGGTCGGCTGGAAGGTACAGTAAATTACTTTATGTCCTTTTCCTTCAAGGTCTTCTCCCAGTTCTTTATGCGGCGACAGTCCGTTAATCAGCACCGCATGATCCCAGACGTCTACAATTTCAGATTTTACGATACTTTTAATGTCTCCAAAATCTACTACCATCCCATTTTTAGGGTGTTCCAAATCATTGATTGGTTTTCCTTTTACCGTTACAAACAGTTTATAGGAATGTCCATGCATATTTTTACATTTTCCGTCGTAATTGTACAGCACGTGGGCTGTTTCGAATGTAAAAATTTTTGTAATTCGTATCATAGGGCAAAGATAAGGAATTTGGTTTGAGTTTCGGTTTTGTAAGAACAACTACAAAATATCCAGCCAGTCACTTTCCAGTCTTATAATCCGTTGCGTTTCTTTATCAATGAAAACCCAGAGCGTCAATGAGTCTACCACCAGCTGACCGTTGCAGTAGAATTCCACTTTTCTGGGCTGCCTGATTCCTTCAGGGGTTTTAGGATAGGTCTTTATGGTAAGCAACTCCCCGAGATACACCTGCTTTTTATATCGAATATGATGATCCAGGAGCATCCATATATCCTCGGGATTGTTGGTTTTATGCTTTACGAAATCCCAGTGTTCACCGGCTATCTCCTCCACCCATTTTACATACTGAACATTATTGACATGGTTATTCCTGTCGATATGCTCTTCTGTTATCACAACCTGTTTCTCATAAATCAAACCCATATTTTTAGTATTTATTCAAATAAAATATAAAATTACGGAATCTGCCGAAATTAGTTAAATAAACAAATTTTCGAAGTTAGTATATTAGCAGAAAATTACACAAATGATTTTAGATATTTTATTTCCTAACCGTTGTCTGGGCTGCAATTGTATTATATCGGCTGATCTTCTGGTTTGTGAGCTGTGTTTCGGCCGTATTGACTTTATCCATTCCGGTTATTTTGATGATAATTTAATTAAAGAAAGATGCAGGCTTCTCTTTCCTGTTGAAAATACCTTTGCTTTGATGCAGTTTGGTAAAGAAAATCTCAGCAGGAAAATCATCCATGAATTAAAATACAAAAGCAGGGAAAAAGCAGGAGAAATATTGGCAGAATGGACCACTACCCGACTTGATTTTAAAGATCAAAAGCCGGATTTGATGGTTTCCGTTCCGCTGCATCCCAAAAAGTTGAAAGAACGAGGATACAACCAGCTTCATGTATTTACTGAAAAACTTTCTGCATTTTACGGAATTCCATTTGATCATGATGTAATCAAAAGAAATCAGTACTCAAAAGCACAGGCCCTAAAAGATAAACAGAACCGGTTAAAGTCGGAAAATGTATTTTCTGTTACAAAAAGCATAACTCAAAAAAATATACTTCTTATTGATGACGTATTCACTACCGGAAATACAATTGCTTCTATTGCATGGGAAATTCTCAAAGCGGGTAATAATACGGTAAACGTACTGGTGATGGCGATGGATGTGTAGCGGTATGATTTAAGTTTCCAAATTGTTGCAGTATGAAACTTCGTATATTTGAGCTAATAGTAACTGTATATAACAAAACTTATGTGGAAAGAAATAAAAGATCAGAAAGACATCAATACACTTTTGGAGAGCTATGGTTATTTTCATGATAGCTGTCTGCGTGATATTTATATTACTACAAAGGAATATATCGACGAAAAACTCGCGATGCACTTTGAAAATAAACTCACTGCATCATTACTATTTCAGCGACAATTTTCTCCAATAACAGTTTTAGAATTAAAATTTGAGGATATTGTACATTTTAATTTCAAACCTTTTGATAAAGATACAAATGCAGTTATTCATGATGTAACGTTAATGAAAGTTAACGGACTTTTTTATTGGGCTGACTTTGCAGACTGGAAAATTGATGACAACGACTCGATCTGGATAAACGGTAAGAGATTGTTTTGGCGTCTACGACCCGGGCTTATCGGAAATGTAAAGAGACTAAATGATGAATAAATTACATTGAAATTTTCTTTCAACATGGAATTTTTCATATAATCAATACAATAAATTTAGTAATTTTCCGAAAAACAATCACCATGCTGAATCTTATTTTACTTCACGGCGCTTTAGGACATAGCCAAATCTTTGAGCCTTTCAAAGCGGAGCTTTCAAAATATTTTGTCATTCATACCCCTCTGTTCTCGGGGCACGGAACTTCTGAAATTCCGGAAGACGGAATCAGCATTGAAAAATACACGCATGAGCTGAAAGAATTCATCGAAAAAAATAATCTTCATGATATTTATATTTTCGG
The DNA here is from genome assembly GCF_025736815.1 of Chryseobacterium sp. PET-29. Classification (NCBI taxonomy): domain Bacteria; kingdom Pseudomonadati; phylum Bacteroidota; class Flavobacteriia; order Flavobacteriales; family Weeksellaceae; genus Chryseobacterium; species Chryseobacterium sp. PET-29. Next base: position 2,431,645 of record NZ_CP107053.1, read on the forward strand.
ACACAGCATGGGCGGTTACGTAGCCCTTTGCTACGCTGCACAGTACCCTGAAAGACTGAATTCTGTGATAACAATGGGAACAAAATTCAACTGGACGGAAGAACAGGCATTACAGGAAAGTAAAATGTTAGATCCTGAAACCATTGCCGAAAAGGTTCCCAAATACGCAGGATTTCTGGAAGCACAGCACGGAAAAAAATGGAAACAGCTATTGCATTCCATCGCCGATCTGATGGTTTCTTTAGGCAAGAACCCTCCTTTAAAAAATAACCTTTCAATGATAAATATTCCCGTGCAGATTATGGTAGGAGATCAGGATAACATGGTAACACTTGAAGAAAGTATAGAGGTTTACAGAAGCATCCCAGATGCAAGACTGGCCGTACTTCCGGACACAAAACATCCGCTGGATAAAATAAGAACCGACCTTTTACTTACCATTATGAAAGATTTCTGGACTTTATCTCTGTAATTTTTCTCCATAGCTAAGATCTCCGGCATCCCCCAAACCCGGTGTAATATATCCCTTTGAAGTAAGATGTTCATCAATAGCGCCAACCCAAATTTTTGCTTCAGGATAAGCTTTTTCTATGGTTTCAACTCCCTGTTTTGAAGCAATTGCTGCTACAATATGCAGCTGACTGGGATTTCCGTGAGTCAACAAATCTTTGATCGCTTCAATTAAAGACGCTCCGGTAGCCAGCATAGGATCGCCGACAATCAAAGGCCTGCCTTCGATATCAGGACACGTTAAATAATCCTGTTTGATAGAGAAATAATCATTGGCATCGTGTTTTCTGTAAGCCGCCACAAAACCGCAGTCGGCTTTATCAAAATAATTCAGAATTCCTTCAAACAGAGGAACTCCGGCTCTCAAGATTGTTGTAATAACCGGCTGAACAGCAATTTCTTTAACCCTGATTGTATCCAGTGGCGTCTGAATTTCAATTTCCTTCTGTTCCAGGTTTTTACTAATTTCAAAGGCTGCGATTTCTCCAATCCTTTCCATATTCCTGCGAAACCTCATCCTGTCATGCTGAATATTGACATTCCTGAGCTCGTTAATCCATGAATTAACCAAAGAAAACTGTTCTGATAGTACAACTGTATTCATTATCGGGAAAATTTTATCTAAAATATGAATAATTAAGAATAAAATCCCTTTCAAAAAAATCTGAAAGGGATGGTCATTTATTTTTGTCTGAAATACACTTCAATAGGAACTCCGGTAAACCCGAATTCTTTTCTCAGCTGATTTTCAGTAAATCTCTTGTATGGTTCTTTTACATACTGTGGCAGGTTGCAGAAGAAAACAAACTGCGGTGACGGCGTAGGAAGCTGCACACAATATTTGATCTTGATATATTTTCCTTTATTTGCCGGTGGAGGTGTTCCCTCAAAAATCGGAAGCATAACTTCGTTTAATTTTGAAGTTTTGATCTTTTTCTTACGGTCTTCGTACACCTGCATGGCTACTTCAACCGCTTTCAGGATTCGCTGCTTGGTTAATGCCGATGTAAACAAAATTGGAATGTCCTGAAACTGACCGATCTTATCTTTGATTTGTTTTTCAAAATCACGCATGGTGTTGGTCTGCTTATCTTCAATAAGATCCCATTTATTCACCAGAATCACAATTCCTTTCCTGTTTTTCTGCGCAAGACTGAAGATGTTCATATCCTGAGATTCCCAACCCTGGGTAGCATCCACCATGATAATCACCACATCTGAAAATTCTATGGAACGGATGGAACGCATTACAGAATAAAACTCCAGGTCTTCATTTACTTTAGATTTTTTACGCATTCCTGCGGTATCTACCAGTACAAATTCGTGTCCGAATTTATTGTAAAGCGTCTGGATACTGTCTCTTGTTGTTCCTGCAATATCAGTAACGATATTTCTTTCCACATCCAGCAAGGCATTCGTAAGGGTAGATTTCCCTACATTCGGACGTCCGGCAATGGTAATTTTAGGAAGGCCTTCAAAAGGATCTTTGTATTCTGTAGTCGGGAAATCTCTTACAACATCATCCAGCAAATCTCCCGTTCCGGAACCTGTTGCAGAAGACAAGGTATAATATTTATCGATTCCCAGCTGATAAAATTCCGTTGCCGGAAGTTCTTCTTTTGAAGAATCTACTTTATTGATGACAATATAAATGGGCTTATTTGATCTTCTTAAAAGCCTGTAAATTTCGTAGTCTGTATCAGTAAGCCCGTCTTCCACGTTCATCATAAAAATAATAGAAGTAGCTTCATCCACAGCCAGCTGTACCTGTTTACGGATTTCTTCTTCAAAGATATCATCGGTTCCTACATCATACCCACCGGTATCGATTACGGTAAAATCCACCCCATTCCAGTCGGATTTTCCGTAATGACGGTCTCTGGTAACCCCTGCAGTAGAATCTACAATAGCTTCCCTTCTTTCTAATAAACGATTAAATAACGTGGATTTTCCTACGTTGGGGCGCCCAACGATCGCGACTATATTCGACATAAAAAAATGTTTAATAATCCTGAGATAGGCTCAGGACAGGTTATTAATGGGTTTCTCCAACCTTTGGAGCCCAATTTTTTTTTGCAAAGATACAGTTTTAATTTAAATGAAGGTTTTATTGCAATACATCTATGTAAATTTTAGGAAAAATAATTCTTTGAATATCAGTAAAAAAACGACTGTTTCCCGGAAATATTCACCATTTCATTTTTATTTTTAAAATAATTTATATAATTTCGCGACATAGAAATACAGACCCATGGTGTAGCGGTAACACTACTGATTTTGGTTCAGTCATCTGGGGTTCGAATCCCTGTGGGTCTACGGAAAGCCTTGTTAATTATTTAAATTACAAGGCTTTTTTTATTAAAGTAAATTTCCAATTTAAAACTGATTGATCAAGCCGAAACAGTTGTTGGAAATAAAATAATTATTGTAATCAATAAAAAAAGACAGTTCATTTCTTAACTGTCTTTTATCAATTTTATAATGATGTTAAATTAAACAAGATCAAAGCGATCCAGGTTCATTACTTTCACCCATGCGGAAACAAAATCATTTACAAATTTTTCATGAGCATCTGAACTTGCGTACACTTCAGCAATAGCTCTTAGCTCAGAATTAGATCCGAAAACAAGATCTGCCCGTGTCGCCGTCCATTTATTCTCTCCTGTTTTGCGATCTGTCCCCTGATACAGCTCATTATCATCGGAAACCGATTTCCACTTCGTATTCATGTCCAGAAGATTGACAAAGAAATCATTGGTAAGTGTTCCCGGTCTTTGGGTGAAAACGCCATGTTGAGAACCGTCAAAATTAGTATTCAGAGCACGCATTCCTCCTATTAAAACTGTAAGCTCAGGAGCAGTAAGCGTTAATAATTGTGCCTTATCAATCAATAAAGATTCTGTGGAAACGGAGAATTTTTTCTTTAAATAATTTCTGAATCCATCAGCCAAAGGTTCCAAAAACTGCATGGATTCTACGTCAGTCTGTTCCTGTGAAGCATCGGCTCTTCCCGGTGAAAACGGAACAATGATCGTATATCCTGCATCTTTTGCTGCTTTTTCAACCGCTGCACTTCCTGCAAGGACAATGAGATCTGCTAATGAAACTTTTTTGCCTCCGGTCTGATTTTCATTAAATTCTTTCTGAATATTTTCCAAAGTACTTAAAACTTTTTGCAACCGAGCAGGATTATTGACTTCCCAGTCTTTCTGAGGCGCCAGACGAATTCTCGCCCCATTGGCCCCTCCTCTTTTATCGCTCCCTCTGAACGTTGATGCGGAAGCCCAGGCTGTTGACACCAGTTCTGAAATATTTAATCCGGAATTAAGGATTTTAGATTTCAATGCTTCAACGTCAGAATTATGAATAAGTACATGATCTACTGCAGGGATCGGATCTTGCCAGATGAGTTCTTCAGAAGGAACATCAGGTCCGAGATAACGGGCTCTCGGCCCCATATCTCTATGAGTAAGTTTAAACCATGCTCTTGCGAATGCATCAGCAAAAGCGTCAGGGTTTTCGTAAAATCTTCTTGAAATTTTTTCATATTCCGGATCAAATTTCAGAGAAAGATCTGTTGTAAGCATGGTTGGCCTGTGCTTTTTATCAGGATCAAAAGCATCCGGAATGGTTTCGCTGCCGTTTTTCGCAACCCACTGATGAGCACCGGCAGGACTTTTGGTGAGTTCCCATTCGTTTTCAAAAAGGTTTTTGAAAAAGTTATTGCTCCACTGGGTAGGAGTTTCAGTCCAGGTAACTTCAAGGCCGCTGGAGATTGCATCTCTTCCCTTTCCGGAATTGTAAGTACTGTTCCATCCGAATCCCTGTGCTTCAATACTTTCTGCTTCCGGCTCTTTTCCTACATGATCTGCCGGTCCTGCACCGTGTGTTTTTCCGAAAGTATGACCTCCGGCGATGAGGGCTACCGTCTCTTCATCATTCATTGCCATTCTTCCAAAAGTATCACGGATATCTTTTGCCGCTGCTATAGGATCCGGGTTTCCGTCCGGACCTTCAGGATTTACATAAATGAGTCCCATTTGTACTGCAGCCAGAGGCTTTTCCAGATTTCTTGTGTGGATATCACCGTCTGCATCGTCATCGGTGGGCAGTACTCCGCGACTTTCAACCACCCCGTCTGAACCGTGGGCATACCGAAGATCACCGCCGAGCCATGTTTTTTCAGCCCCCCAGTAAACATCCATATCCGGTTCCCAAACATCTTCACGACCGCCCGCAAACCCAAACGTTTTAAAGCCCATAGATTCCAGGGCTACATTTCCCGTAAGAATCATAAGATCTGCCCAGGAAATTTTCTTACCATATTTTTGTTTGATCGGCCAAAGCAGCCTTCTTGCTTTATCTAAATTCACATTATCCGGCCAGCTGTTCAGCGGTGCAAAACGTTGCTGCCCTGCGCCGGCACCCCCTCTTCCGTCTCCTACACGATATGTCCCGGCACTGTGCCATGCCATACGGATAAACAAAGGACCGTAATGTCCAAAATCCGCAGGCCACCATTCCTGCGAATCCGTCATTAAATCATGAAGGTCTTTTTTTACTGCTTCAAGATCCAGACTATTAAATTCTGCTGCATAATCAAAATCTTTATCCATCGGATTGGATAATGATGAATGCTGTCGAAGAATATCTACTTTCAGCTGATCCGGCCACCAGTCTGAATTTTTAGTGCCTCCGCCGGCAACGTTTTCTTTTTTCATAGATCCGTTGTGAAACGGGCATTTACTGATGTCATTCAAATCTTTTTCCATTGTCGTTTAATTTTATGTTGATTTATTAATTATCCCTGAAACAAACTTACGGAAGTTTTTCAATCAATATAATCTATTAATAATATTTTTATGATAGTTAAAAGCGATTATAAGATTATTTATTTTGATTACTGTTAAATTTAAGAATTAATCAGAAATATATTTATAATAGGTTTAAATTCAGACAGAAGAAAAATAAATTACTTTTTAGATTTAAATATTTCAAAGATTGATTACGCATAAAATTAAAAATTTTATGGTACATTTATTTATTCTTAAACATTGAAATATGAAAAAAGTTTTAACTGTTATCCTGGTAGCATTTATTATTATCCAGTTCTTTCCTATCGACAAGACCAATCCTGCACCTACTCCCGGAATGGATTTTTTAAAAATAAAAAATACACAGCCCGAAATTGCCAAACTGATTAAAGTTTCGTGCTATGACTGTCATTCTAATGAAACCACGTATCCTTGGTATTCCAATATAGCGCCGGCTTCCTGGATTATGAAAAATCATATTGATGAAGGACGGAAAGAACTTAATTTTTCTACGTTTGCGATGTATGAGCAAAAAGATCAGGCACATAAATTGCAGGAATGCATAGAAATGGTTGAAAGCAAAGAGATGCCACTTGATTCCTATTTTATAGGACATCAAAATGCAAAGTTAAGTGATGAACAGAGAAAGATTCTGATAGATTATTTTAAAAGAGAGAAAACGGAAACGGAAAGGAAAATGTTTTATTAAATCTTAACATCATGGAAGAAAACTGGGAAAACAAACACATCGTATTTTTTGACGGCGATTGCGGAGTATGCAATTTCTGGGTACAATGGATTCTGGAACGAGATAAAAAAGACCAGTTCATGTTTGCTTCCCTTCAATCTGATTTTGGCCAAAAATTCCTATCTGAAAGAGGGCTGAATACAAAAGTTTTCAATACTATGTATCTATGGAAACCCGGCCAATATTATCTTGAGAAATCCAAAGCTGTTTTAAAAATTGCTAATCTTCTGGGGGGTATTTACAGATTTTCGGTTTTAGGAAAAATTATTCCTTCCTTTTTAAGCGATAAAATGTATGATATCGTTTCTAAAAACAGAATGAAACTTGCCAATCAGAAATGTTATTTACCGACTCCGCATCAGCGGGCCAAATTTATTCAGGTTTAAAGTTTTAGAATAAATATAAGCTTAAAAATAAAGACTGCTTCCTGTGAAACAGTCTTCATTTTTTAGATATTATTGATTCAAAGACCAAACGGAATACGACTTTGGTGCACATTGGATTTTCACCCATTTATCAGACTGCGTTGTCGGGTACCAGCTTGAGCTGCCGGTAAAATCTTTAATCTGCTGACTGGCCCAGTTGGTCTGTATCCATCGTTCCTGCCAGCTTGAAGAATTATTGATGTACACTACCAGTCCCGGATTTCCGTTATACCCGTTTCTCCTTGCGATATATTCATCATTATCGGTATACAGAATAGATGTTGTTCCCGTTGCTTTATTATTGTGAATCCAGATGAGATTGTTTAATCTTTCTTTATTCAGCCATTCTTCATAATCTCTGTAGAAGATTGTAGGATATCCTTCATGCGTTAAAATATAAGCATAAGCCAGCATTTTATTGTAGATAATATCCGTATCATGATTGGCAACGAACGTCACTGCTTTAAAAGGATTTCGTTTCCACATCATATCATCATTCAAAACATTCAGATTCCCATTGTCGAATGCATCATCCATTTTATAATAGGCGGCAAAATCAAACACTGAACTATTAGCATTATTAGCCCACCATTCAAGTGTATTCACATTAGAGTCCCACAGCTCACCTACAGAAAATCCGCCGACATTGGAATTCCATGTATTAACCACCCAAGGTCCGAAACCTTTCACATAATCGAATCTCCAGCCATCAAATTTCATAATATTTTTATAATATTTTCCGACAGAATCATCTCTTCCCCAAAGCCAGTCCTGAACATACGGATTGACGTGGCATAAGTCTGGGAAGCCTCCGAAAGCACCTTCATCATTATTTCCGTAAGAATTTTTATAAAAATCGTTATAGCTTCTTGGAAACTTTCCTGAAGCAACACCCGAAAAATTGGTCCACGTATTTGAACCTACATAGGGATTATACTCCGACTGGCCGCCGCTGTTATGGTTAATGACAATATCCGCATATACCTGCATATTTTCTGCGTGGGCTTTTGTGATCAACGCTTCGAGTTCTGTCCTGGATCCAAAACGCGTTTCAATACTTCCGTTTTGATTGTAATTTCCGAAATCATAATAATCAGTAGGATCATATCCCATTGAATATGCACCATTCTGTGCTTTTGATGCGGGAGGAAGCCATACGGCACCAATTCCGGCATTCGACCAATCGGTCAGTTTTCCTTTTACGGTGTTCCACCAGTTTCCTCCATCCGGTACATCCCAATAAAATCCCTGCATGAGAACACTTCCGCCCGGACCGGCAACAAATTTTGCATAGGGAGAATTTCCGGTACTGAAAGGCCGTCCGTCATGATAGGTTACATGTACGGTTTTATTGTGAACTTCTTTCTGAACCGAAGTATCATCTGCAATTCCATCATTCTCCCGGCATGAAAAAACAAAGCCTAAGGCCAGTGCTAAAAGTAAAAATTGAGTTTTTTTCATATCTTATTTTTTGATTATTAAAGTGTTACCTAAATTACAATTTTATTAAAATAATTTCAAGTGATTGTGAAATAATTTTTATTATCATCATAAATTCTTATTTAAAACATCATTAAAAATTGATAAACTTTAAAGATTTTCGGTACAATTTTTCTATTAATCCATATATTTGCATACTATGGAATACAACACCCAAAAAAATAAGCTTCAACTGCCGGAATATGGCAGAATCATACAACTGTTGGTTGAACGTTGCAAAGAGCTTCCTTCAAAAGAAGAGAGAAGCGAGATGGCAATGGGCATCATTGATTTTATGGGTCAGAGAAACCCACAGCTTCGCGACGAAGAAAACTATAAGCATAAACTTTGGGATCATCTTTTCATTCTTGCCGATTACGACCTTGACGTAGATTCGCCATACCCTTTCCCTACAAGGGAACAGCTGGCAGAGCGGCCTAAAAGAATGGAATACCCTAAACTTCAGGGTGATTTCAAATTCTACGGGAAAAGTATTCTTCAATTAATAGAAAAAGCAATCGAACTGGAACAGGGAGACGAAAAAGAAGCCCTGATTGAGGTGATTGCCAATAATATGAAGAAGTCTTATAACGTATATAACAAAGAACACGTTACCGATGATGTTATTTTCCGCCACCTGAAAGAACTTTCTGAAAACAGACTGGATCTTACGGGAATAGATACACTGGAAAAAAGTAAAATCTATTATACAAGCAATAACAACAACCGTAATAATAACAACCGAAACCAGACTAACAACCGAAACCAATCTAACAACAAAAGAAGACACAACAATAACAACAACAATCATAATAAAAACAGAAAGTAAACATGAGTGGAACATTTCAGATAAGAGGAGGAAAAAGACTGCAAGGTGAAATTACTCCACAAGGAGCAAAAAATGAAGCTCTACAAATTCTTTGTGCCGTCTTATTAACTGATGAGGAGGTAAGAATTAAAAATATTCCCGATATCCACGACGTTAATCGATTAATTGAAATTCTGGGTGATTTTGGAGTGAAAGTTACCAAGAACGGACACGGCGATTATACTTTCAAAGCAGACAAAGTTAATTTTGATTACATCAAATCCGATGAATTTAAAAAAGACGGGGCAAAGCTAAGAGGTTCCATCATGCTTATGGGTCCTATGCTGGCACGATATGGCGAAGCATATATGCCGACCCCGGGAGGTGACAAGATTGGAAGAAGAAGATTAGATACCCATTTCCAGGGATTGGTAGAACTTGGCGCTGAATTTCATTATGACGAAGAAGAATTCTTTTATTCTTTAACAGCAAAAGAGCTTAACGGTAAATTTATTTTATTGGAGGAAGCTTCCGTAACAGGGACTGCCAATATTGTGATGGCCGCAGCATTAGCGAAAGGAAAAACAAGAATCTATAACGCAGCCTGCGAACCATATCTTCAGCAATTATGTAAAATGCTGAACAGAATGGGAGCAAATATTTCAGGAATTGGTTCAAATTTATTAACAATCGAAGGAGTTTCCCATCTTCACGGAACAGAACATACGATGCTTCCGGATATGGTGGAAATCGGATCCTGGATCGGTCTTGCAGCCATGACCAAATCTGAAATTACCATTAAAAATGTCAACTGGAACCAGCTTGGCGTTATCCCGAATACATTCAGAAAGCTGGGTATTCAGCTGGAGCAGAGCAACGATGATATTTTCATCCCGACTCAGGAAAATTATAAAATCCAGAAATTTATAGACGGTTCTATTCTTACTGTTTCAGATGCACCATGGCCGGGATTCACACCGGACCTTCTTTCTATCATTCTTGTTGTGGCAACACAGGCGAAAGGAAGTCTTTTGGTTCACCAGAAAATGTTCGAATCAAGATTATTTTTCGTGGATAAACTGATTGACATGGGCGCTCAGATCATCCTCTGCGATCCGCACCGTGCAACGGTAATCGGGCTGAATCAGGAAACTCCGCTAAGAGGAACAACCATGGTTTCTCCGGACATCAGAGCCGGAAATGCACTTCTGATTGCCGCTCTTTCTGCAGAAGGAAAATCAATCATCCACAATATTGAACAGATCGACAGAGGCTACGAAAATATTGATGGAAGATTAAAAGCTATCGGAGCAGATATCGAAAGAATTTAGCACTGCAATTAATATATAAAAGCGTCCGGTTTTCACCGGACGCTTTTCTGTAATTAAAAACGATATGAACCTATCTTATAAATACTTTCTGCAGACATATTCTACAGTGGTACTCAGAAGTTTATTTTTATTAAGATACACTTCCAGTGCGTCGTAGTCATCCGAACTTACATTGATATACAGCTGAACAGATCCGAAGCTTCTCCCATTTACATATTCAACATTGGCTGATAACACCTTGTGACAGATCCCAAACTGATTATATATAGTATTCATCAGCTGTTCAAACTTCATTTTACCGTTCAGTTCAATTTCCAGGATCAATTCTTTTTTAGGCAGGTTTATTTTACCATTTACAACCTGCAGGCTTGGATTAGGTGTTATCATAACAAAACTTTTTAGGTTAAAAACTAATGCTCATTTTTCTGTTGGTTAAGCTTAGACAAAAATATAAAAAAATATTAGTCTACCAAATTAGTAGAGTATTATTTTTAAAATTTATTTGAATATTATTTTAACTCTTTCTTTTCAGTTGAAATTCCATAAAAAAACGGACTCTTATGAATCCGTTATTATTTCTTTTTTACCGTTATTTTATTTAAGCAGCTTTATCCTTTCAAGCTTTTCTGAAGCAGCCAGTCCGTTAGGATTACAGCCGGGTTCGCCTTCCGGAACTTTAAGACCTTTCTTATCGTAAAAATCCTCCCAGAAAGCATTGGTTTTCCCTGTCGCAGGATCAATAAAAGTCATTGGTTCAAGCTTGAAAATATGATTTTTCCTGAATGCTCTTTCAATATAGTCTGAGCAGTAGTAAGAATTTTCATTCAGAATATAATCAAAATTGTAAGGTTTTCCCAACATGGTATTTGCTTTTTCAACAGCTGAAAGTATTGCATGCTGATACTGAGATTTTAAGCGGTAAACAACAACTGTTTGCCCGTCTTCGGACTGATCTTTCAGAAAATCTTTAAGCCTTTGTTTTTGGGAGCCGCCTTTAGGAGCGGCGTGCAAAACATAAGCATCTCTTTTTGTTTTTTCCAAAATTCCAATATGATCGAAAGAAGCATTTTCCTGTTTCTGGGTAACGTTATTGATTGCGCCGGAAAGTCCGGTACTTTTCGCGGTTACAAAAAGCAAATCACCGTTTTGCAGATCCGAAGCTTTGTAACTTCGGCAGCCGAGAATACACGTGAAAATACATGCTGTCGCTAAAAGCGTACAGAGAAACTTACTTTTTAAAATTTGCTTCATAACAATCGATCCAGTCCTGAACCGTCATTTTTTTACTTACTTCAGCGATTAATTCAAAGGGAATATCATCCATTTTTTTGAAACGCACACAAGATTTTCCCATATCCAGTTTTCTTTTAGAATATTTGGGAAATTCTTCCACGAACCAATCCAACAGATCAGGTTTTGCATACATTCCCATATGGTAAAATGCAATAAAATTCTTCTGTGAAGCAATACTGATGAAAGGCAAAGGCGTTCCCGGAGCACAATGATACCCTGCCGGATATGTTTCCAGTGGAACTCCCCATCCAATCATTCCGTAGCTGCTGCTTTGCGAAAAACCTTCCGGTAAATTGTCGCTAATGGTGTTAAAAAGCTTTCTGAAAACCTCCTGTCTTTCTTCAGGGATCTTTGAAATATAATCATCTATTGAAATGGATTCTATCTGCATTTTTTCAGTTTTATAATTTTTTCAAAATAACGAAAATTTAATGGAACCGGATTTTAAATCAATAAAAAATCAGCTTTAAAATTTAAAGCTGATCTATCAATATTCCTCTGATGAAAAAATTATTTCACAAAATTGTAAATGCTGAACATCTGAACATTTTTACCGTCTTTGTCCAGGAACAGTAATTTATTGGTAGCCGGAACAAACTGCACCAGATTCCCGTCCGTAAAGCCGTAATTCTGGAAGAAATTTCTTCCCTTATAATCTAACGTAAGTTCTTTTGGAGCCAGACTGCCGAAATCGAAAGATTTCATTGAAAAACCTGTATTCCCGAATGCACCTTTTGGATAAAATGCGGAAACATACAGATTGTCTCCGGATTCAATCACCTGAACTCTTCTTCCTGAAGGATTGCTTCCCAGTGGTACAAACTGTTTTACCTCCCCTTCTTTATTGAATTTCATTAAAACGCCTACATCAAGTGTATAAACAGGATCCGGAAAACGATTCATTGCTGTAGGCATCGGTCTCGAAACCGTTTCCTGCTGAACCGCCATTAAAACCTCATCGCCTTTTATGATGGTCTTAATTACTTTTACGTCGCTCATGTCTTTGGCTCCTGCAAGATTGATATTGCTGATTACCGCTTTTCCAGATTTAATATCATAAAACATTACCGTTCCGAAAGTACTTCCGCCCATTGTAACCGCCTGGTTTTTTCTTCCGAAAGTTACCAGATAATCATTGTCATTTTTGCTGATTGCGTATAATTTTTCAGGAATATATTTATCATCAAAAGGTAAATCTTTATCTTCTGTATTAGAAACCATTTCCATTTTGTAAGATTCTTTCCAGCCGGCAGCTTTACGCAGCAAAACGATCTTCCCGGAATTTGTTAGGGTTAAAGATTTTTCCACATAATCACTGCTTAACGTAATTTCTTTATTCCAAAGCGGTGTTAATGTTCTTAAATCGATTACCAGAGCATCATTAACGTTATCCGTTTTCTTCGTTGCATATCTGTCGTTGAACACGGCCGCATATTTCCCGTTCTCAGAAAAAACTACATAAGTTGTCCCCGATCTGTTTGTGGATTCAATCGTATATTTTGCGATGCTTTTTGTCGTAAAACTTCCCATTTTTTTACTGAAAACATGCTGAAAAACTTCTTTCCTGTTTTCCTTACCGAAATATTCTTCTGTAAATGCCACCAATCTGTCTTCATCAATCTGTTGAGATCCCAGGTAATTGTGAAGAACGCCGTTGGTTTTATTTGCATAATCTTGAATATACGTGTCTATAAGACTTCCGTTCTGATCCAGTTTTCTCATCAGCAGTTTTTTGTGCGGAAAGACATTTCTCATCAGCCCGTCGATATTGATCGCACTGAACATATAAGAATTGTAATCGTCTGCCAGAACCAGCTTTTCATCTGTTTCAAGATTGTCATCCGTTGTAAATTTTGTCCCCTCCACAACCTTTACCTGAGCAAATGCACATATAGAAGCTGTGATCATCACTGAGGCAATAATCTGTTTAATCATGTAATTTTCTTTAGTTATTATAAATTTTTTGTTCTAATTTTTTTAATTCAAGATTGGCATCATAGGATAATTTGATGTCTACTAAATGTTCCTGAAGTTCATTTAAATATTTTTCCGCTTCTTTAGAATTTCCTAAAGCAAGATTCAGCCTTATCAGATTAAAATAAAGATACTCTCCTATTTTCTGGTTGTATAAAGCTTTTTTATCACTGTAATTTACTTTACTAAGCGCAGTCTTCCACATATCGATTCCTTTCTGCATATTTTCCATAGCCACTTTATTCGGAGCGTAATCCGACTTTGCCTGCAGCTTTTTAAGATTAGTCGTTACATAGATATATGCTTTTTCCAGATCATCATAATCTCCTTTATTTTTTACCGTTTCTAAAGTTACCGAAGAATTGATCGTCTGGTATCCGAAATGATCATTAATAATATTCCTGGTACGGTCCATTGTTCTCTGGAGATATGATTTTTCGTGTCCGTTTAGGTTGATCTCGTTTGTAGGCACACTTGCAATTTCTGCAAAGTCGGAAAAATAGGTTTTATCCAGTTTCACCACTCCGTTTTGTTTACCGATAATTCTTACCGGCTGGTTGGCAAATGTTTTTCCCTGATTGTCCTGAAAATTTGTTCTTTCCATTTCAATCTGCAGGTCAAGATAATTTCCGCCTTTTGAAAAGCCTGCAACATCTATTTGTGAAGCAAGAATTTTGTTGTCCACAATTAAAGCATCCCTCAGGTCGGGCTGTCTGTAAACCGGCATTGGCGGGATATTAAGGACAGGCCTTGAAGGCAGCGTTAAAACCGGAGCGCCATTTGTAGTGGCAATTTTTTCAACAGCAGACAATTTGCTGTATTCTGCAGATTCGAGTTTAAATTTTTCCTGAAGCTTTTTAACTTCAGCCTCATAATCTTTGAGTCTTTCCTGATGTTCTATCTTAGCTGTTTCTACATTGGCCTTATAATTATTTACCTGATTCTGGTAATCTTCTTTTGAGATCCTCAAAACGTCATCTTTTGTAATATTATAAGGAGATTTTACAGTAATCGTATAATTTCTGTTGGCAGCCTCTGTAGTAAAAACAGGTTCTTTCAATAATTGAAAGCTGATGGTCTCTTTATCAATCCTCTGCCCTAAAACAGATTGAACCGAAAATAAAACAACAGGAATAAATAAATTTATTTTCTTCATATAAAATAGTTAATTCCGGGCAAAAGTAAAATAATTTATCAATAAAATACCTGTCGCAGTATTAATAATTAACTTTTTACAAATCATTAATATCATTTGGATAAAGTCTTTCTTTGCCTGCTTTATTGTATTATTGAGAAATTATATCTTATTTTTGCCATACAAATTTTTCAACAATGCCGAATATTTCAAACAGAGCACTGCACATGCCGCCTTCGCCGGTAAGAAAACTGGTTCCATTTGCCCTGAAAGCAAAGCAGAAAGGAATAAAAGTCTATCACCTGAATATCGGGCAACCTGACATCGAAACCCCGGAAACAGCACTGAATGCTTTAAAAAATATTGATCTCAAAGTTTTGGAATATGCTCTTTCAGAAGGTAATTTAGAGTATAGAAAAGCCTTAACAGATTATTATCATTCATTGGGATTTAACGACCTTACAACAGATAATTTCATTGTTACCAACGGAGGATCGGAAGCTTTGAATTTCGCCATTTCAACTTTATGTGACGACGGTGATGAGGTGATTATCCCTGAACCGTATTATGCTAATTACAATGGTTTTACAAGTACTTTTAATGTAAATGTTGTTGCCGTCCCTTCAACCATAGATACAGGATTTGCACTTCCTCCGATTGAAGAATTTGAGAAAAAAATTACAGAAAAAACAAGAGCCATCGTTATTTGCAACCCTGGAAATCCTACCGGTTATCTGTATACCCGTGAGGAACTTCAGAAATTGGCAGAAATTGCTCTTAAATATGATATCGTGGTGATTTCAGATGAAGTGTACAGAGAATATGTATATGACGGGAAGCAGCAGGTTTCTATGTTTGCTTTTCCTGAACTGGCAGAAAACTGTATTATTATTGATTCCGAATCGAAACGTTATTCTATGTGCGGTGTGAGAATCGGGTGTATGATTACCCGTTCAAAGAAAATCCACGACGCGGCCATGCTTTTTGCACAGGCCAGATTAAGTCCTGTTCTATTAGGACAAATTGCAGCCACTGCAGCACACCAGAATGACGGAGCGTATATCAGAGCCGTAAGGGAAGAATATACCCACCGAAGAAATGTATTGGTTGATGCTTTAAACGCTATTCCGGGGGTAATCTGCCCGAAACCGAAAGGGGCTTTCTATTGCGTTGCAGAGCTTCCTGTAGACGATACCGAGAAATTCGCGCAATGGCTTCTTGAAAAATATTCCAACCAGAACGAAACGATTATGGTAGCTCCGGCGGGAGGTTTCTACAGCAATCCGGAACTGGGAAAAAAGCAGGTAAGAATTGCTTATGTTTTAAAAGAAGAAGATCTGAAAAGAAGTGCAGCTATTTTAAAAGATGCACTTGATCAATATAAATTAGAGTTCAGTCTTTAAGTCTTTAATCTTAAACAATATAGTTATCAGCAATAAAACCTGGATTAGAAATACCTTCCAAGCTTTTATTGCTGATATTTTTTTTAATAAGATCAACGAATTTGTTTAAATAATCCAAATGCAGGAAAATTTTTCACTCAAGGCACACAACACATTTGGCGTGGATGCAAAAGCGAGATATTTCACGGAAGTACATTCTACCGAAGAATTAATTGAAGCGTTCAACTATTCCAAAACAGGTACTCTACCTCTTCTATTTTTAGGTGGAGGAAGCAATATTCTTCTGACAAAAGATTTTGAAGGATTAGCCATTAAGCTTAATCTAAAAGGTATTCACGAAGATATCCTCAATGAGGATGAAGTATTGGTTACGGCAAAAGCAGGTGAAAACTGGCACGAATTCGTGATTTTCTGCCTTGAAAAGAATTATGGCGGACTGGAAAATCTTTCCCTGATTCCCGGTAATGTAGGAACATCACCCATGCAGAACATCGGAGCTTACGGCACGGAAATCAAAGATATTTTTGTAAACTGTACCGTTCTAAACCTTGAAAACCTGCAGCTTGAAACTTTCAACCTGGAGCAATGCAGATTCGGATACAGAGATTCTGTTTTCAAACAGGAAGGAAAAGGAAAATATGTAATCCTGGAAGTTGCTTTTAGACTGACCCGAAAAAATCATCATATCAAAACAGAATACGGCGCGATACAGGCTGAGCTGGAACATTTAGGAATTGAAAAACCGACCATTCAGGATATTTCCCGCGCGGTAATCAATATCAGGCAAAGTAAACTCCCGGATCCGAAAAAAATCGGCAACGCCGGAAGTTTCTTTAAAAACCCTACCATTTCTTTATCACAATTTGAACAGTTAAAGGAAAATTTCCCACAAATTCCGGGGTATGCAAACGGAGATTTCGTTAAAGTTCCTGCTGGATGGCTTATTGAGCAATGCGGATGGAAAGGAAAACAGATAGGTAATGTGGCTTCTCATCAACTGCAGGCTCTTGTGATTATCAACGCAACCGGAAAAGCGACCGGACAGGAAATCTTCGATTTTTCAACGGAAATTATTAATTCCGTGAAAGAAAAGTTCGGGATTGAATTGGAAAGAGAAGTAAATATTATTTAAAATAAACTTTCAAAACTTTGTAAAAGTTTGAACTTTGACAAAGTTAACACGCGTAAAACAAACACACAATATGAAAATTGCTATTCTCGGGGCCGGAAACATGGGGCTCTCCTTTTCAAAATCGTTTCTGAAATACGAACTGATAAAGCCGGAAAATCTTCATTTAATTACAAGAGACAACTCAAAGTTCTCAAAAATATCGGAAGAATTTCCAAAATCTAAGATTTCGACTTTTGATGAAGTCACAGAATTGAATGCAGATTTAATTATCATTGCTGTAAAACCTCAGGATTTCAAGCATGTTGCCGAAAATATCAGATTTAAACTCGTGGAAAATCAGATGGTTTTATCGATTATGGCAGGAATTAAAATCGAAAAAATCCAACAATTACTTAATCATCCTCTGATAGTAAGAGCAATGCCCAATTCCCCTACGCTGCTCGGAATGGGAATTACCGGTTATACCGCAGCGGCAGGAATTTCCTTCAGCCGGCTCATTGCTATTGAAAGACTGCTAAACTCAACTGGAAGATCCGTTTACCTGGAAAATGAAGAATTGCTTGACGCCGTAACTGCACTTTCCGGAAGTGGCCCCGCCTATTTTTATTACATTGTAGATGCGATGATTAAAGCGGGAGTTGAAATGGGAATTGATGAAAACCTGTCGAAACTTTTCGTAAACCAGACCATGCTCGGAGCTTATCACCTGATTAATAATTCTGATAAAAATTTAGAAGAACTCATTAAAGATGTCGCATCAAAAGGTGGCACAACAGAAGCTGCCTTGAAAACTTTTAACGAAAATAATTTAAAGCAAATCCTGAAAACAGGCATTCTGAATGCGGAAAAACGTGCTAAGGAGCTGAATGGCTAAATCCTGCCATTAAAATCTGAAGTTGAGGTCACGTCAAGATTACGATCTGGTATTTTATAATATTCTTTAACATCGTATGCAAATTTATTCATTTCAAAAACATTAAATTTGTGTATTAAATAAATTGAATGAAATACGTTTTACTTACGCTCATTTCAGCGATGCTATTATCCATTTCGTGGCCTACTTACGGAGTTCCTTTTTTTATATTTTTCGCATTGGTACCGCTTCTGATGATGGAGCATGGTGTTTCTAAATTTTCAGACTTTAAGAGAAAAAGCTGGGTAGTTTTCGGACTGTCTTATGTATGTTTTATTATCTGGAATGCGGTGACTACCGGCTGGCTGTACGGAGCAAAAAATCCGGATGGAAGCCATTCGGTATTGGCTGTTTTATTCCCGGTATTGGTTAATTCGCTTCTTTATTCTTTGGTATTTCAGTGTTATCACTGGTATAAAAATGCACAGGGGACATATTGGGGACTGGCCTTTCTGGTAGCCATCTGGATGAGTTTCGAAAAATTCCACTTGGGATGGGAATTTACCTGGCCCTGGCTGAATCTCGGCAACGTATTTTCAGAGTATCCCAAGGTGATTCAATGGTATGATACACTGGGTGCTACCGGTGGAAGCTTCTGGATCTTACTGATCAATGTTTTGATCTTTTATACAGTGAGAATCTGGCAAGCCGGAAGAAAAAGAAAAGACCTTATTAAAAATACTTCAATTGTTGCGGTTCTGATTATCGTACCGATGATTATTTCGGTTGTACAGTATAATAATTTTAATAAAAAACCAACCGGCAGCGTAAATGTATTAATGCTTCAGCCCGACCTTGATCCTTATGCTGAAAAATATTCCAAAGACAGCCTTGTTATAGAAAATGATCTTTTGGATCTGGCCGAAAAAAATTCAAAAGGGAAAATAGATTATTATATTGCTCCCGAAACCGCACTTCCGGGCAGAGGTTCAATTTCCGAGCGTGGTTTTGAGAAAAGTGTTATCCTGAACAATCTTAAAACGTTTTTATCTAAACATCCAGGGTCTGTATTTGCCACAGGAATTTCTTCACACAAATTTTATACTTCCGAAGAAAATCTTCCAAAAGAAGCATATCAGCTAAATCCCGGGCTTTGGGTTGAAAGTTTTAATTCTGCCGTTCAGGTTATTCCTAACCGAAAAGTTGAAGTATATCACAAAGGAAAGCTGGTTCCCGGCGTTGAGATTTTCCCTTATATGAGCTATCTGAAGCCTATTTTAGGTGATGCGATGCTTAATCTGGGAGGAACTGTTGCTTCCCTTGGCACAGACAAAGAAAGAATAGCATTTGCCAATCCTTTCAATAAAGGCAAAATGGCGCCTATCATCTGCTATGAAAGTATTTATGGAGAGTTTACCGGAGAATATGTAAAAAAAGGAGCCAACTTCTTAGGGATTATGACGAATGATTCATGGTGGGGTGTTTCAGAAGGACACCGTCAACTTCTATCTTATGCAAAACTTCGGGCGATAGAAACCAGAAGAGAAATTGCAAGAGCTGCCAACAGCGGAATTTCGGCTCATATTGACGCCAGAGGAGAGATTATTGAAGATACTTTTTACGGAGACAAAACAGCCTTATTTGCAAAAATACAACTGTATGATGAGATGTCTTTCTATACTAGAGCGGGAGATTTGCTTTCCCGGTTTTCAATTTTTGCCCTGGGCTTTTTATTATTTTATTTTTTAATAACACGATTTCAGGAAAAAACCAGGAAAGGTCGTGCAGCGTAAAGCAGGATAGAAAAACAGCAATTATCTGAAGCAAATATCAGCAACTTATTTGCAAATAATTTTCAAAAGATTTGTCTATCTAAAAAATTCTTCGTTATTTTGCACTCTCAAATATTATAGTACAAATAAGAACATCGAGATATGTCAAGAATTTGCCAAATAACAGGAAAGCGTGCAATGGTTGGTAACAACGTTTCTCACGCTAATAACAAAACGAAGCGTCGTTTTGAAATTAACTTATTGGAGAAGAAGTTTTACCTTCCGGAGCAAGATAAGCACGTAACACTGAAAGTATCAGCTCATGGATTGAGAGTGATTAACAAGATTGGAATCGAGGAAGCTCTTGAAAGAGCAACTAGAAACGGATTGATTAAAAAGTAATTGAATCATGGCAAAAAAAGGAAACAGAGTTCAAGTAATCCTTGAATGTACAGAGCATAAAGAAAGCGGTATGCCAGGAATGTCGAGATACATTTCTACAAAGAATAAAAAGAACACCACTGAAAGACTGGAGTTGAAAAAATACAACCCGGTTCTTAAGAAAGTAACTGTTCACAAAGAAATCAAGTAATTATTAAAATATAATTTACCATGGCAAAGAAAGTAGTAGCAACCCTACAAAGCGGTCAGTCTAAAAAAATGACCAAAGTGGTGAAAATGGTTAAGTCTTCCAAGTCAGGAGCTTACGTTTTCGAAGAAAAAGTAATGAATGCAGACGAAGTAGACGGTTATTTGAAAAAATAATCTACACTTTATTTACAATATAAAAAACTACTCAGATTTTGGGTAGTTTTTTTGTTATCTTTGCTTTAATCTAGCTGGAAGTCAGAAGCTGGAGGCTGAAGTCGGTACAAAATTGCAGAACTTCAGACTTCCATCCTCAGCTTCTATCTTTAATTAATAAAATTCCGTAATTCATAAAGATGAGTTGGTTTAAAAAAATTTTTAAAAAAGAAGAGAAAGAAACCTTAGACAAAGGATTGGAAAAATCCAGCCAGGGCTTTTTCGAAAAAATGACGAAAGCCGTAGTCGGTAAAAGCAAAGTAGACGATGAGGTTCTGGATGACCTTGAAGAAATACTTATTGCCTCTGATGTCGGCGCATCCACCACCATCAAAATCATAGAAAGAATTGAAGAGCGTGTCGCAAGAGACAAATACGTAAGCGTAAATGAACTGGACAAAATTCTCCGTGAAGAAATTTCAGGATTACTGCTGGAAAACCCTCATGCAGGAACAGGAAATATAGATACTTCTAAAAAACCTTACGTAATAATGGTGGTGGGAGTAAATGGTGTAGGAAAAACAACCACTATAGGTAAACTGGCTCATCAATTCACATCAGAAGGTAAGAAAGTGGTATTGGGAGCTGCAGATACATTCCGCGCTGCCGCAGTAGATCAGCTGGTGATCTGGAGTCAGCGAGTGGGCGTTCCTATTGTAAAGCAGGAAATGGGATCAGATCCAGCTTCCGTGGCCTTTGACACCGTACAAAGTGCCGTTGCCCAAAATGCGGACGTTGTAATCATTGATACAGCGGGAAGGCTTCATAACAAAATCAACCTGATGAATGAACTTTCCAAAATTAAACGAGTAATGCAAAAAGTTATTCCTGATGCGCCACACGAGGTTTTACTCGTTCTTGACGGCTCTACGGGACAGAACGCTTTTGAGCAGGCCAAACAATTCACTGCTGCTACAGAAGTAAATGCTTTAGCAATAACCAAATTGGACGGAACGGCAAAAGGAGGAGTTGTAATTGGTATTTCGGATCAGTTCCAGATTCCGGTGAAATATATAGGGGTCGGTGAAAAGATGCAGGACCTGCAATTATTTAATGGTACAGAGTTTGTAGATTCATTTTTCAAGAAGAGATGATGTAAAAATCATGTTTTCCCAAAACAGCAATAAACCAAACTATAAATATTAACATTAAAAAATGCAACTATGGGATTTTTAACATGGATTATTTTCGGACTACTGGCCGGAGCACTAGCTAAAGCGATAATGCCAGGGAAACAGGGAGGCGGAATGCTTATTACAATGATTCTGGGTATTATTGGAGCTTTTATAGGAGGAGCAATAGGCGTATATGTACTTCATTGGGGAGATGTAGATTCTTTCTGGAATTTCAGAAGCTGGATCTTAGCCATCGGAGGCGCTTTAATTGTTCTCTGGATTTACGCAATGCTTACACGGGAAACCAGGGCTTAGCTAATAAAAAACTAAAAACGGCGGATTTGAAATTCAAATCCGCCGTTTCTTTGTATAATATAATTTAGTTAATTTTAATCTGATAAGGCATTTCCATTTTTATTTCGGACTGCAGTTTTCTCTTTTCTGTAACCTGCTGAAGGATTTCATAGTTTGATTTTCCAATCTTATTTTTGATCACTCTTGCCGAAATTTCATCTTGATTCAGATCATTAAATATCTGTTCAAAAGGAGTCATGCTTTTAGGATATGAAGCAATACCATACGATTTCAATCCCGCTTTCTGTGCGGCAAATTTTACCGCATCATTTAATGTTCCCAATTCATCTACAAGTCCTATTTGTTTAGCCCTTGTTCCGCTCCACACTCTTCCTCCTCCAATATTATCAATCTGTTCAAAAGTTTGTTTTCTGTTCTGCGTTACAAAATATACAAATCTTTTATAGGTACCCTCAACACTTCTTGTAATAAGATTTACTCCGTAAGGGGTGACTCCATTTAAAGAAGAATAATACTGAGAATTGGCATTCGTTGAAACAATATCAGAACGGATCCCGTTTTTATTAGCAATATCTTTAAAATAAGGAATAACACCGAAAACACCTATTGATCCCGTTAATGTATTAGGTTCAGAATAAATTTTATCCGCCGCCATCGCGATGTAATAACCACCGGAAGCTGCATAATCCCCAAAAGAAACAATAAGCGGTTTTTTCTTTTTTAACTGCTGAAGCTCAAAAAGAATTTCATCAGAAGCATTGGCACTTCCTCCCGGAGAGTTAATTCTAAACACCACAGCTTTCACTTTATCATTATTCTGAAGATCTTTAATGTATTTAATATATTTTTCAGAATGGATATCATTATATTCGTCTCCTCCATAAATTGATCCCGAAGCATATAAAACAGCAACTTTATCTCCAGACTTTTCACTATCGGAATATGAAGCAATATATTTTCCTAAGGAAATTTTATTTAATTTTTCATCATCCTTTACGTTTAATTTTGATTTGATTAACTGATCATATTCAGTTTTCTGGATCAGCTTATCTGCAAGCTTGTATCGAAGTCCCAATTCAGGAATCATTCCATAAAGGCTGTCTACTACCATTCTGAAGGCAGCCGTATCAATTTTTCTGGAAGCAGCCATCTTGGAAGATGTATTTTTCCATATATCGTTCAAAAGAGTACTGAGCTGCTCTTTATTCTCAGGAGAAATATCATTTCTCAGGAATGGTTCAACAGCAGATTTGAATTTTCCGTGGCGGATTACCTCAATACCGATACCGTATTTATCTGCAAAATCTTTAAAAAAGGTTACTTCGGTAGCCAGACCTTTAAGTTCGATCATACCTGCCGGATTCAGATAGTACTGATCTGCAACAGACCCTAAATAATAAGAAGCCTGGGAAACAGCATTTCCATACGCATACACAAACTTTCCGCTTTTCTTAAAATCTTCGATAGCATCTCTCAGATCATCGATCTGGGTGACACCGGCGTTCAGATTATCCGCTTCAATACTGATTCCTTTAATATTATCATCTGTTTTGGCTTTATGAATAGCCTCAACTGCATCATAAATCAAAACATTTTTGTTCTGTTCGCTGATATTAAACAATCCCGTCTGTTCTTCAGTAGGACTGTCAATAATATTGGTTTTCAGATTAATTGTAAGTACGGAATTCTTTTTTACAACTACAGACTTTTCACTACCCATAGCACTAAAGACCAGCATTATGATGAAAAAGAAGAAAAACACGACACATAATATGACGATAGCCACTATATTTGCCAGTACATTTTTAAAAAAGCTTTTCATAAACAATCATTTTTTCAATATGTCGCAACATAAAGTCGTTTTGTTACTTGGAAGTAATCTCGGGGATCAAAAAAAAAATCTGCAGACTGCCCTGGACAAAATAAAACAGGCAGGAAATGAAATATTTAAAGTAAGTGATTTTTTAACATCCGAAGCCGTGGAATTTGCCAGTTCCAATATTTTTTGTAATATTGCATCAATAATATTCACACATCTTTCACCATTTCAGCTCCTTACTCTTGTAAAAAGTATTGAAGCGGAAATGGGGCGAACAGACGATTCTGCTGTAACCGGCGGTCATACCGACAGAGTTATTGATATTGACATCGTTACGTTCAATGAGATAAAGTTTATATCAGAAAGGTTAAAAATCCCTCATCAAAAACATCTTTCTGAAAGAGAATTTTCAAGAATATTATTAAAAGATTTTATCTAAAAACATAAAAACATATTGTATGAAATTAAGTTTATTGTTATTGGCTGCAATGCCTGTTGCAATGTATGCGCAGGATAGTATTGCTGTCACATCAAATGATATGTATCCTAATACATTTACTTCGGGTTCTGCTCATGTACAACCCTTCAACAATGCATCCAGGCGATTTAATGACTGGTCTGTATCAATTGGTGGAGGTGCTGCATTTATGGTTCACTCAGACCTTAAATCTATTACAGATCAAAAGATTAACTGGGGCTATAATTCGTATATAAGCCTGGACAAACAGATCTCTCATGCTTTCGGAATAAGTCTTATTTACCAAAAAGGTGAAACCATGCAGAAAGCACAGCTGGAAGGAGCCGCGGGAATAGGGGAAGCAAAAACGAAATATAATCAGATTGCTTTAATGGGTGATGTTAATTTTTCAAATCTTTTAAGAAGAGTAGACAATCATTCTCCCTACAGATGGGCTATGCATGGATATGCAGGTATCGGTATCATGAGCTACAATACTTCCCTGCATGATAATAATGAATTCAGATGGAGTACCGTCCCCGCAAGAATTCCTTTATTTATCAATCAGAAACTGGATATAAATTCCATTTACTATCAATTGGGGCTTGGTATAAAATATAATGTCTCCAGGCTTATTGATCTTGAAGCAAGAACCATGTATGTCATTAGTGGTGACGATGAGTTTGACGGCGGAGGAAATGCAGGACCGGCAGACTATGACCCGACTTCTAAAGTTTCTAAATACAACATGATCAATAAAAGAAGATCAGACAATGCATGGACCGTAAATCTCGGACTCTCTTTCAAATTAGGAAAACATATGACTCATCTCGCATGGCATGATCCTCTGCAGGAAGCGTACTACAGAGCCTATATTCTGGAAAATAAAAGTCCGGAGCTTATCGTATGCGAAAAGGGAGATGCAGATAATGACGGTGTGTGCGACGATTGGGACAGACAGCCTGACACTCCTGCAGGAGCAAGGGTAGATGGAGCAGGCGTTGCTTTGGATATCGATATGGACGGCGTTATAGACCTGAATGATAAATGTGTTACCGTTCCCGGAACCGTTGAGAACCAAGGTTGCCCAACAAATAAATAACTATTATTAAATAACTAAAAAAAATACATATGAAATTAAGTTTAGCAATTGTTGCATTAGCGCTGGCTGTTCCCGCAACAGGCTTTGCACAAGACTCAACAGCAGTCTCTTCAAGCAGAGAATATCCAAATACATTCTCTTCAGGTTCTGCAAATATTTCCCCATTTACAAATAAATCAAAAAGATTCAATGATTGGGCAATTTCATTTGGGGTAGGTGTACCATTGGTTCAATCTGCAGATTTAACATCCATAAAAAATGGAAACGGTAAAGACTTATTTGGTTACTCGGCATATGTAAGTATCGACAAAGCAATTACTCATGCTTTTGGTATTAACTTACAATATGACAGAGGAGAAACCAGACAAGGTTGGTTCAATACGAAAAAAGATGCACCCTCAAATGCCTCAACATATCAGCAGGTAGGTGCCAGAACGCAATATGATGCCATTTCATTGCTTGGAGACATCAATCTCTCCAACCTGTTCAGAAGAGTGGATAACCATTCGCCATACAGATGGGCTTTTCACGGATATGCAGGTTTGGGAACTTTAGCATACCGCGCCTATCAGAAAGATGAAACAGGAGACAGAATGGTAGCTGAAGTTAAGCCATTTAAATTAGGATCTATGTTCGCACAGGCTGGTGCAGGTCTCAAATTCAAAGTAAACCGAAGAATTGATCTTGAAGGAAGAGTAATGTATGCAATCACAGGTGATGATGAGTTCGATGGTGGAGGTGATAAATACAGTGCTATCAACCAAAGAGAAGAACAGGTATCCGATAATTTCTTTAATGCAACATTAGGAGTTTCATTGAAATTAGGAAAACATGAATCTCATTTGATGTGGCATGATCCGCTTCAGGAAATGTATTATAAACTGGATGTTCTGGCCAGTAAAAACCAGGATATTGAAGTATGTAAAAAAGGAGATCTTGATAACGACGGCGTTTGTGATGACTGGGACAGACAACTTGACACTCCTGCAGGAGCAAGGGTAGACGGTGCCGGTGTTGCACTTGACACTGATCTTGATGGGATAATTGATCTCTACGATAAATGTGTAACGGTTCCGGGACCTGTTGAAAACAATGGATGTCCTACAACATCAACGTCAGTAGATAAAGGATTTGTTGAAGAGCAAGAAACAAAATTGGAAGGAATTGAATTTGATTTAAATTCAGACAGAATCTTACCTTCAAACACTCCTATCCTGAACAATGCCGTTAATTATATTAATTCTTCAAGCGGAACTTATACCGTGATCGGAGCAACGGATACAAGAGCTTCTGAAGCATATAACCAAAAATTATCTGAAAGAAGAGCAAATAACGTTAAAGATTATTTAATCCAAAACGGTGTACAGTCGGATAAATTAAATGCTGTAGGAAGAGGTGAAAAAGATCTTAAATATCCTGAATGTAATCCAGCTACAAAATGCCCTGAATGGAAAAACAGAGCCAACAGAAGGGTTTATTTTGAGGCTAAATAGTATTTAAATTTTATAAAATAATATTAAAGTCACGCAAAGCGTGGCTTTTTTTGTCAGCTTAGTTTCACTATTTTTATCCCATGATTTCCCAACAAGATTTTCAAGAATTAAAATTCAAAACCTTAAAATATTTTTGGGGTTATGATAACTTCCGGGATTCCCAGGAAGCCGTTATTGATTCTGCTATTAATGAAAAAGACACGCTTGTCCTTTTACCAACAGGTGCAGGAAAATCACTCTGCTATCAGCTTCCTTCATTATTAAAAGAAGGAACCTGCCTGGTAATTTCACCACTTCTGGCATTAATGAAAGACCAGGTAAGCCAACTGAAATCAAGAGGGATTGAAGCTGAATATTTGTCTTCTGAACTGGATGAATATGATGCAGAAGGCATCTATAACCGTTGCAAGGAAGGGTTGACCAAATTGCTTTATATCTCTCCTGAAAGACTTACCAATAAACAGTTTCTTCAAAATATTGAAGAAATTCAATTGTCTTTTATTGCAGTGGATGAGGCACACTGTATTTCAGAGTGGGGGCAGGATTTCAGGCCAAGCTATCAGAACATCAAGGAATTTAGAAGAAATAATCCTAAAATATCCTGTCTGGCCTTAACGGCAACGGCAACACCGAAAGTTTTGGATGAAATAAGAGCAAAGCTTGAACTTAAAGATCCCCAGATTTTCCAAAGGAGTTTTAAGAGGGAAAATATCAGAATTCTTACAGAAGAAGTTTCCGATAAATTCCAGAAAATCTATGATATCCTGAAGTTTACCAAACAGTCCGGAATTATTTATGTAAGAACAAGAAAAGAAGCAGAGCTGCTGAGCGATTTTTTACAGAAAAACCAGTTAAAAAACGTTGATTTTTTTCATGCAGGCCTTACAACAAAGGAGAAAAATGCCAAACAAACCATCTGGAACAACAGCGATAATCAGGTTCTCATCTCCACGAATGCTTTTGGAATGGGAATTGACAAGGACAATGTTCGTTTCGTGATTCACTACTCCCCTGCTCCTTCCATTGAAAATTATTATCAGGAAATCGGAAGAGCCGGAAGAGATGGTGAAGAAAGCTTTGCCTTCTTACTTTGGAACAGGCAGGAACTTTCTAATTTTGACGATATATTAAAAAACCAGATTCCCAACAAAGCTGAATTCTTAAAAATCCTCACATACCTCTATTCCATTTTTCAGGTAGCAGAATTTGAAATGCCTGAAAAAGTTTTTGAGCTTAATTTAAACGGAATTCAAAATTTTACAAAACTTTCTTCAGCCAAAATTAAAAATGTTCTGAATTTCCTTCATAATCAGGAAATTATTTATTTCAATGATCATAAAAGTCTTTCATCTCTTCAGCTTTTAATGCAGGCCGATGAAATTGAACAGCTTCCGCATAAAGATGCTTATTTTATTGAACTCATGCTTCGTACCATTTCAGGAATTACAACACACAAAGTCATGTTCAGTGAGCAGCAGGTGAGCAATAAAATCGGGGTGAGTATTCATTTAATTAAAGAAAGACTTAAAGAACTTCAACAGAAAGGATATGTTGAATACGTAGACGGAGCACTTTCCAGCATTAAATTTTTAAAACCCAGAGACGAACGATTGAATAATTCTCAGTACTGGAAGCTTTTTGAACACATTCAGAAAAATAAAATCCAGAAATGGGAAGAGATGAAGTTTTACATTGAAGATAACCGCTATTGCAAAATGAAACTGATCCTCACCTATTTTGGTGAAAAGAAATCTAAAAACTGCGGAACGTGTTCTGTTTGTGAGAAAAACAGACAGTCTATTTTCGGGAAAAATATTTCTGGTGAAATCATTCAGGTTCTTGCTAAAAAGGCCTGTACAATAGAGGAAATTTCCATCCAGCTGAATTATCATCCTAAAGAAAATATTCTTGAGACTCTTATTTATCTTTTGGATTCCGGCAAGGTAAAAATGCTAAATTTCAGAACATATGCTTTAGCCTAAGTTATATCAGATTTTATCAATAAACAGCTTATCTTTGCATCATGAAATCATTGAAAGTCGTTTTTTTGGGCACCCCGGAGTTTGCGAAGACTTCTTTAGAAGCCATCCATCATTCTCATCATGAAGTAGCAGGTGTTGTAACCGTGGCGGATAAAGCAAGCGGTCGCGGACAAAAAGTTAATCAGTCACCTGTAAAAATTTTTGCGGTGGAAAACAATATTCCTGTTTTTCAGCCTGAAAAATTAAGAAATCCTGAATTTCTGGAAGAGTTGAAAAAACTGAATGCCGATGTTTTTGTAGTCGTTGCATTCAGGATGATGCCGAAGGTACTTTTTGAAATGCCAAGAATGGGAACTTTTAACCTTCATGCATCGCTGCTTCCGGATTACAGAGGGGCAGCACCCATTAATTACGCTGTGATTAATGGCGAAGAAAAAACAGGAGCTACGACTTTTTTTATCAATGAAAAAATTGATGAAGGAAATATTCTTCTTCAGGAAGAATTACCGATTCTACCCAATGAAAACGCAGGAAGCCTCCACGACAGGCTTATGGAAATGGGTGCTGAACTTGTGGTAAAAACTTTGAACGGATTAGCAGAAAATACCATTACCGAAAGACCCCAGCCACAGGTGGAGCATCCTAAAAATGCTTATAAAATATTTAAAGAAGATACTAAAATAGACTGGACAAAAAAATCCAGGGAGATTCATCAGTTTATCTTGGGAATGTCTCCTTATCCTGCTGCTTTCACGACATTAAAAATCGGAGATGAAGAAAAAGGATTGAAAATTTTCGGGGGTGAATTTAAAGTTGAAAATCATGATAAGCCTGCCGGAACTCTGGATATTTCAAAAAATGAGTTTAAAATCTATACTGCGGACGGAACATATTCCCCTTTAGAACTGCAGCTGGAAGGAAAGAAAAGAATGAATATTAAAGACTTTCTGAACGGATTCAGAAGCTTTGAACAAATAAAAATGGCTTGATTTTCTCAAGCCATTTTATATGTTGTCGGTCGTGAATTTTGCTTCGCAAGTGGATAGTCAATTTTGTCCTAAAAAAAATTCACAAGCAGCAAATTGACCATTTACCATTCACTTTTAAAGTTGTACCATCTCGGTTACCTCAACATCATACCCTCCAACCTGAGGCCTGATATTAGGATTCTGAGTGATCACCTTAAATTTATTGATTCCAAGATTTTTCAGGATCTGCGTTCCGATCCCGTAATCTCTGTAATTGTAAGCTAATGTCGGATGTTGAACCTGCCCATCCTGATAATTCAGGAACTGTTGAAGTTTTCTTAGTGTATTTTCTGAATTGGAAACATTATTAATAAAAATAATAGCACCTTTTCCTGCTTCATTCACCATACCGGTTACTTTTTCCAGCAAAGGTTTTTCACCGTTATTTAATCTTGTAAGCACGTCAAAATAAGAATCTGAAGACTGTACTCTTACCAAAACAGGCTCATCAACTGTCCATGCTCCTTTTGTTAAAGCAAAATGAATCTGATCATTTGAAGTTTCCCTGAAAGCAAAGAAATCATAATCTCCATAAGCCGTTTTCACTTTCCTTTCTTCAATTCTTTCAATAAGATTTCCTTTTTTAAGCTGATAATGGATCAAATCTTCAATTGAAACAATCTTCATATCATGTTTCTGAGCAAAAGCATACAATTCAGGCAAGCGCGACATCGAACCGTCTTCGTTCATAATTTCACAGATCACACCTCCTTCTTTTAATCCTGCCAGACACGTAAGATCAATCGCAGCTTCTGTGTGGCCGGCTCTTTTCAGAACACCACCTTTTTTGGCACGAAGCGGGAAAATATGTCCGGGACGCATAAAGTCTGTAGGTTTTGACTTTTCATCCATCAAAGCAAGAATGGTTTTGGCTCTGTCGGCTGCAGAAATACCCGTTGAAGTTCCGTTTCCGAGAAGATCTACAGATACGGTAAAAGCCGTTTCTTTCGGATCACTGCTTCGGCTTACCATCACTTCCAGCCCGAGTTCATCACATCTTTTTTCAGGCAGGGGCATACAGATCAATCCTCTTCCGTGAAGAGCCATAAAATTAATGATTTCCGGTGTCGTCAGTTCGGCGGCACAAAGAAAATCTCCTTCATTCTCTCTGTCTTCATCATCTACTACTATGATTATTTTACCATTTTTAAGGTCTTCAATAGCCTCCGGAATAGTATTTAATTTAATATCAGACATTTTTACTTTAAATTTTCGCAAAGATACTCATAAAATAAGCATCTCCCAATTATGATAAGGGTTTGTTATATTTTTAATATAGCGTCTTTAGCTTTTCTGAAAATCGAATAGGAATCTAATCTTTTCTGATGATCATAAATATGAGAATTAATCATCAGTTCATTGACATTAAATTTCTCTTGAAAGGTTTTAAGCTGTTCTTCAATTTCTTCCTGATTACCTATCAGCGTATAACGAAGTTTCTGTAAAACCATGTTTTTTTCCATCGGCGACCAAATGTTATCCATATCATCAACCGGCGGAGCAAAAGGTTTTCTGTCATTTCGGATGATATTAATAAATGCCTGGAATAAAGTGGTGGAAATTTTGTGGGCTTCTTCGGAAGTTTCTGCAGCCACCCCATTGATACAGGCAATTACATAAGGTTGATCACAATATTCTGACGGCTCAAAATTCTGTCTGTAGATATTGAAAGCCATTTCCATCTGTTCCGGAGCAAAATGCCCTGCAAACGCATAAGGAAGCCCGAGTTCTGCTGCTAAAAAAGCACTATCTGTACTCGAACCCAGAATATACAGAGGAATATCAAGACCTTCCCCCGGAATAGCCCTTACTAGTGCCTCGGAATTGTCTTTGGAAAAATATCTCTGTAATTCAAGAATTTGTCTTGGAAACTGCTGATTGATAATGGCCGGATTTCTTCCTAAAGCCTGCGCCGTGAGTCCATCTGTTCCGGGCGCCCTGCCCAGTCCCAGATCAATTCTTCCCGGGAAAAGAGATTCCAAGGTTCCGAATTGTTCTGCGATGACCAGGGAACTGTGGTTCGGAAGCATAATGCCTCCTGAACCCACTCTTATTTTTTTGGTTCCGTTGGCAATAAAACCAATCAGGACGGAAGTTGCCGAACTGGCAATGCTTTCCATATTGTGATGTTCTGCAAGCCAGAATCTTTTATAGTTTAAATTTTCAGCATGGTTTGCCAAAGACAAACTATCCTGAAAGGTATCGTGAATGGTCTTTTCCTGTTTTACCGGAGCAAGATCCAGCACGGATATTTCGAAGTTTTGCATAATTTTAAATTTTAGGCTCTAAAACCAAGCAAATTTAAAACTAATATTTTGCATTAGTTACTTTTTGTAATTGATAACACTGATCGGTGAATTCAGGGAAAAACTATTGGAAAAATTTTTATTAGTTTTTGTCTTAAGTAAGCTGCCAATTGCATTATGAAGTATTTCAATAAATATAAAAAGGCTGATAATACAATTTTACCAGCCTTAATTATATATGTTTAAGATTAATCTATTTATTTTATATTCTTATATCGCTTATAAGTCTGTTTAGATTTTCCTTTTTCCTGGTTCTGCATAACAAGCACATCATCAGTAAGCTCATGAATTTCAAATGTTTTTTCCTTTCCCACCATGGTTATTTTGAGAATTTTCTTTGATCTTTCGATCTTATAAGGCCCTGTCATCCCTCCAATCATTGCTTTGGTTTTGCCATCTTTCATTTCCAACGTGGCAGTACTATCCTTATCAAAAGTAAAAACCCCGGTGGCAGTGGTATTTGCAAAAGAATCCTGATACCAAGAACCAATTAAAAGATTATAATTTAAATCTTCTTTTTTATCAGAATTTAAAAAGAATAAAAAGAAAACACTAAACAAATATTTCATAATAAACAGTATTTACTGTTAAAAATACAAAAATTACTTTAAATTTTCTCCTTTTCCTTAAGATAATTAAAATGATTGATCAGAATCCTGATTTCATTAAATTCAAAATGACTAGGAAGTGCATTTTTCCATTCTGTCAGAGTCTCTTTAGGATCAGCTTTAAACATGTCTTCAAAAGCTTTAATTTTATCCGAAGTAATTACTCTTGAAATATCCAGTAATCCCTGCTCCGCAAATTTTGCCAGATGCCCGATTACCGTTTCTTTGACCAATCCTCTTTCCAAAGCAATTTCCGAAATGGTTTTTCCCTGCTCAAACAACTGAAAGGTAAGAACCTGAGAAGGCACTTTCGCTATCTTCATGCTTACTTCCTGATTATTTTTTTCATCCAGAAGCTTCATTTCCAACAAATGGATTTCTTTTAAACTGTTCAGATATTCTTCAATATCTTCCAGCCACACCCTGAATTCTTCGTTATATTGTTTTAAACCTTTAGTACCTTTAATTTCAGCATAAAAATCTTTCAGCGGACTGAAAATTTTATCCCTGATCTCCGTAAAAAAGAAATTAACCGCTCCTTTTGTTTTATTTTCAATTTCAGACCATTCTTCTTTCTGCTCGATAAAATTATTAACCTTCTGGGAAATTACTCTTTCCAGTTTTTCAAATATTTTACCGAGGTTAACAATCTCATGTTTCAGCTGCAAATAAAGCTGATTTGTCTTTACATGATCTATACTTTTCGTAGCCACGGAAAGTTTATTCCATTCTTCCACTTCTTTCAGCAACCATTGAGAATCTACGGTACGAAGCACTTTTCGGATGCTGTAATCATACTTTTCATTATTTAAAATAGCCTCAACCTTATCATTGGCTACCGTGTCACTGTGAAAATGAAGAATTCGGTTATCTTTAAAAATAACTTCCGGGGTAATTCTGGATTTTAAAACAATACCCTCCAGCGTTCTGCATCGTGATAATGCCACGTAAACCTGCCCTGCCGTAAAGCTTTTCCCGGCATCAATAATCACTTTGTCGAAAGTAAGTCCCTGGCTTTTATGAATGGTAACTGCCCAGGCAAGCTTTATCGGAAACTGCTCGAAGCTTCCCAAAACTTCCTCTTTGATATTTTTATCGGTATCAAGAAAGTATTTTTTCTGTTCCCAAACCTCTCTTTTTACCGTAATTTCTCTTTCGCTGCCGTCAAGAATTACTTTGATTTCGTTCTCATCCAGCGCAGAAATTTCGCCCAGTTTTCCATTAAAATATTTTTTCTCTCCTGAAATATCATTACGGATAAACATAATCTGAGCGCCTATTTTCAAATCTAAAAACTGTTCATTCGGAAACTGGTTTTCCCTGAATTCCCCGAAAAGTTTGGCTTCATAGGTTTTAGAACTTACCTTTAATTCATCCAGCTTTTCCTGGTTGATATCGTCTGCCATTTTATTATGGGAACAGAGATAAACATAAGGCTCGTCACCCATTTCAAAATTGGGGTCGTATCTTTCATTTAAATGCTCAAAATCGATATTGGCGACATCACCGTCACGGATCGCATTCAGTATGGCAAGGAAATTTTCATCAGATTGCCTGTACACTTTCGTCAGTTCTATCGTAATTAAAGGTATTTCTTTAATAGCATGACTGTCGAAGAAAAACGGAGAGTGGTAATACATTTTTAAAATATGTTCGTCTCTCACCACCGGCGGAAGCTGATACAAATCCCCGATAAATAACATCTGAACTCCTCCGAAACGCTGGTTATTTCTCCGGATAAACCGCAGGGAAAAGTCCATCATATCCAGAACATCAGCACGAAGCATGGAAACCTCATCGATGATGATGATTTCCACTTCCCGCAAAAGTTTCAGCTTATCTTTCCGGTATTTGAAATGCGGCATCAGGTCAGCAATATTGTTTGCCAGACTGGTATCAATTCTTTCGGTAGTAGGAAGAAAAGTCCGCAGCGGAAGCCCAAACATCGAGTGAATGGTAACGCCTCCTGCATTGATCGCCGCAATTCCTGTAGGCGCAACGACAATATGTTTTTTTCGGGTGCGTTTTACAAATTCATTAAGAAAAGTGGTTTTCCCTGTTCCTGCTTTTCCCGTTAAAAATACACTCCGGTTGGTATGTTCTATTAAGTCAAAAAAATGATTGTTCATCGCCTTCAAAATTACGGAAAATGAAATTTAAATCCTTACCTTGGCATAACTTTTGAAAAATCTTCAACATAACGAGAGAAAAACAACTTATGAAAATCCCTGTATTAGCCTTGTGCGTGATGCTTTTTACGGCTTCGTGCTCTTCAACAAAAAATACGGATGCCAGTCTTCCTAAAGATATTTCGGAGAGACCTGCTGACGAAAACAGCCAGAAGTATGATCAGGCACAACTGGATAAATTAAAAGCTTCCATAGAATCTGAAATTTCAA
The DNA here is from genome assembly GCF_025736815.1 of Chryseobacterium sp. PET-29. Taxonomy (NCBI): domain Bacteria; kingdom Pseudomonadati; phylum Bacteroidota; class Flavobacteriia; order Flavobacteriales; family Weeksellaceae; genus Chryseobacterium; species Chryseobacterium sp. PET-29. The sequence continues at coordinate 2,466,750 of NZ_CP107053.1, forward strand.
AAGAAAAATGTACGGATGCTGCAGAATGGACCTTTGCACCCATGGGAGCAAAAGGATGCGGCGGACCTCAGCTGTATATCGCTTATCCTAAAAAAATGGAAACTTCCATATTACCAAAAATCAATGATTATACCGAGAAGGTAAAAGCATTTAATCAGAAATACAGTGTAGTATCCGATTGTATGATGGTAATGCCGCCTTCATCAATAAAATGTGTTAATGGAAAAGCCGAATTGGTGAATTCTTAAGAAAAAATAAAATCTTGCTCTATAGGCAAGATTTTTTTTGTGATAAACTTTTAAATCAATGATGAATTGTGAATGTTAATTCATGAAAATAAATAAAAATTTAACTTTCACAATTCGTTATTGATCAATTATCCTTCCACATGTTTTACGTTTTCTTTGTACCAGGAAGAATATTTTACATAATTATCAGCAATTCTGTTTACTTCTCCCTCAAGCAGCAGGGAATTAATATCTTTGATTTTTCTGGCCGGAACTCCACCCCAGACTTCACCTGATTTGATGTGCGTTCCCTGGGTCACAACAGAGCCTGCGCCTACAATAGAATTTTCCTCCACAAGACAATCATCCATAACAATTGCACCCATTCCGATCAATACATTATCTTTAATGGTACAACCATGTACAATGGCATTATGCCCGATAGAAACATTATTTCCGATATTCAAAGGATGTTTCTGATAGGTGCAGTGCAGCATCGCATTGTCCTGAACATTCACTTTATTTCCCATCTTTATATAATGAACATCTCCCCTGATTACCGCATTGTACCATATACTACAATCCCGTCCCATGGTAACATCACCGATGATGGTGGCCGTTTCTGCCAAAAAGGTATTCTCTCCTATCTGCGGTGCTTTTCCTAAAAGTTCTTTGATAAGTGCCATATTTAATTTGAATTTTAATATTGTGATTGAATTGGGTTTTATCATTGATGATTTTTAAATCATACCGATAGCAAAAATCTAACTTCTTACCTCCCTCTTCTAATTTCTAATTGCGTATTTTTGTATCTCAAATTTAAAGAAAAAATGCATACTATACTTATAGAGCCTACTGAAAACCCGAAAGTGATGAAATTTGTGGCGGATTACAACCTGATTCCCGGTTCTCTTGAACTGGACAGAGATTCGGATATTTCAGAAATTCCCATGGCACAGGAGCTTTTCAACTATCCGTTTGTGGAAAGAATTTTTATTACGGCTAATTTTGTAGCAGTTGCAAAACAAGATACGGTAGCATGGGAACATGTTGCGGAAAGCCTGAAAAATGTAATTGAGGATGAGCTTCTGGCCAATCCGAGAATTTATCTTCAGAAGAAAAAGGAGCTTTACCAGATTTATGCTGAAATGACTCCGAATCCTAATGTGATGAAATTCGTTTCCAACAGATTACTTCTGGAAGGATTTGTGGAAGTGAAATCAAGAGACGCTGCAGACGGAGTTCCTTTGGCGGAGGCGATTTTTAAAGAATTCGATTTTGCTAAAGAAGTATTTATTTCTGACAACTTTGTTGCCGTAACAAGAGACAATTCCGTAGAGTGGCATCAGGTAATGATGACGGTTCGTGCATTGATTGCAGAGTACCTTCAGAACGGAGGAAAAATTTCTGACATTGAAGCACAGAAACATGAAAACCCTGTAGAAAAGATCATCAACAGAGACTACACAGAAGACGAGCAGAAAATTTCTGACATCCTGAATGAATACGTTGCTCCTGCCGTAGAAAACGATGGCGGAAAAATATCTTTAATGGAATATGATCAGGAAAATAAAACCGCAAAAATGCTTCTGCAGGGAGCATGCTCCGGTTGTCCAAGTTCTACCGCTACATTAAAAAACGGAATTGAAAATATCTTAAAACAATTCGTTCCCGATCTGGTAGAACGTGTAGAAGCCGTTAACGGATAATTTAAAAACCAAACTAAGAATCCGAAGAAGAATAGTAAACTATAAATTAAAAAATCTTGCAGAAAGAATCTTCCAATTCAAAAAAAGGAATTTTATTGGTAAATCTCGGTTCGCCAAAATCTACGGATGTAAAGGATGTAAAGGAATATCTTGACGAGTTCCTGATGGACGAAAAAGTAATTGATTACAGATGGATCTTCCGTGCACTTCTTGTACAGGGAATCATCCTGAAAACACGTCCGCCAAAATCCGCCGAAGCCTATAAAACCGTCTGGACGGATGAAGGATCACCTTTGATCGTTATTACCGAGAAAATCCGGAAGAAATTACAGAAACTGGTTGATGTTCCTGTAGAAATCGGGATGAGGTATGCCGAACCCAGCATTGAAACGGGAATTCGTGCTCTTGCTGAAAAAGGAGTCACCGAAATCGTCCTTTTTCCCCTGTATCCTCAATATGCGATGAGCACCACAGAAACCGTTATTGAAAAAGCTGAAGAAGTAAGGAAACAGAAATTTCCGGGAGTAAAAATCAATTATATTCAACCATTCTACAACCGTGAAATCTACATCAACTGCCTTGCCGAAAGCATTCGCGAGAAACTTCCTGAAAATTTCGATGCGCTGCAGTTCTCATATCATGGGGTTCCGGAAAGGCATATCTTTAAAACAGATCCCACCAAAACTTGCAACCTCAACGATTGCTGCACAAGGGAGAATAACCCGAGTCACCAATTCTGCTATCGCCACCAGTGCTTTAAAACTACAGAAACCGTTATTGAAAAACTGAATCTGCCCAAGGAAAAGGTTATTGTATCGTTTCAGTCCAGGCTTGGAAAAGATAAGTGGATCGAACCTTATACAGATGAAACCTTTGAAACCATTCCTAAAAAAGGAATTAAAAACCTTGCAGTTGTTTGTCCGGCGTTTGTTTCAGACTGCCTGGAAACACTTGAGGAAATATCGGTTGAAGGGAAACATCAGTTTACAGAAGCCGGCGGCGAAAATTTCCATTATATTCCGTGCCTGAATGACGAAGACCGATGGATTGAAGTTGTTAAAACCCTATGTGAGGAAAAGCTCAATGAATTTTATTTAGTTTAAATATCAGCCTTCAGTTTTGAAGGCTTTTTTATTTACCATTTAATTTTATAAAAAAAATACCACTACCCCCCCTAATTACGAGAAACAATATCAAATATTTACATTTTATTTTCATTATACCCCTAAAATTTCAAACTAAATATTAAAAATTTAAATATTTTTCTTACCTTTACCCCATCAAAACAACCTCATTAACCTTTAAAAATAAAAATGATGAGTGCAACTGCAGAAATTTTAAAAAGAAAGATTGAGAACTTTGGTCCTGATGCTTTAGAAGCTTTTGCAAAAATGATGGAAAGCTTTGAAGAGAAGAAGACTCCTCCGGTTTCTCCGTTTCATATGGATGAAATTTTATACAGGATTCAGTTTCATAATGAAAACCCTTCTACCAAACTGGATTTTTACGAAAATATTTCGGAGCTGAAAAAGTATTGTGCTTAAATGAAAATTCTTCTTTCTTCTATTGCAAAAAATGACATAAGGCTTCTTATGAGGGTTTTTAGTGCAGAAAACAAACAAAAAGGAATCGATTTTCTGGAAGGCCTTAAAGCCACTATCAATAACATCTCACAGCATCACGAAAGATCTGACGGAATTAACGTCTGCTCAATGGAAGACTTTCCTGTTTCTGTTCATTATATTTTTGAAAATGAAGAAACACTGTTTGTAACAGCTATATTTAAATTAAACTGATTTCCAGACTATTATTATATTAAGCCTTGCCGCCGGTTTGTCGGTGAGGTTTTTTGTTTTTTGCGATTTTAAACCAGTTTTTTGAAAACCTTAAAGGTTTGCTTTAGGTTGCTTTAATATTTACAGCTAAAATTAGCAATAAATACTTTACCTCACCGGAGTTCTGAATTCACCATAACCTATTAAACCATCATAGTTTCTTCCAAACGGAGCATAGTACAAAAATGCCTGATATAAGTTTTCTGTCTGCCAGAAGTTCCCGTTGACTTCACCGAAATTAAGGGAGCCACCCGGGTTTTTTGTAGCGAGAATATAGTTGTAGAAACCTTGTTTAAGATATATTCTGGCGACATATTTTTTGTTTTCCGAATCGTATTGCATAAGGTTCTCTTTACCCGGCTTGAAATCATTAAAGCCTCCTAATACATAAATTTCTTTATCTACAGGATCCGAATCAAGTGAAAAATACACCCAGGAATAATCCGCTTCTCTTTCTGCATCCCTTTCCCTTCCCAGATCATTTCTTCTGTAGTACCAAGCCCCGTTAACATCAGGCTGATATTGGTAATTCAGCGGAAAAGCCCACACCGGATGAAGATAGGTATTATTAACACCGTCTTTCACTTCCGTTGCACGAACCATATCTGCAGCCATATTCATGTTTTTATTATCAAAATAATAAAACTCATTATTTCCGGGAAATACAAGAGACAACTGCTGAAACAGCAATTGGTTCCCAAGTGTTGCGCTTGGCTTTAAATTGTTTATCGCAATATTAGGGTTATTATTCTGCATGACATTCAGCGTCATTGAATTGACGTTGGACGAAAGATCCCCACCTTTGGAAACAGCCTTCACCTCAATTCTCTGATTGGCTTCCGGATTTCTGGCATCAGCAAATCTTGAAACACCTACCGCCAGTGTTGCAGCATCTTCCACAAGATAGAATCTTCGCTTGAATAAAGGCTGATCTGCAGAATTTTTGTAAACGATAATTTCATAATTCCCTGAAATTTTAAGCTGCATTTTATCATTCGGGAACGTAAGTTTATAATGAGTGTATGACTGGAGCGTATTGAAGGAATACTGAAACCTGTCCAGCAGAGCATTTAAACTTCCTGTAGCATATTCGGTAAAGAAGAGATTATCATCTTCCCAGTTTCTGTTATAATGTTTGATGGTATATCTGTAAATTTCGCTGGCATTAGTAAGGTCGTCGAAGCTTAAAACCAACTGCTGGTTAAAGTAAATAACCGGCGTTTCATCATTGGTCTGCGGATTAAACAGCTGAATGCTCTGGATATTTTGTCCAAAAACAAGTCCGCCCAGGGTAAGTAAAAATATTCGCAAAGTTTTCATTATGACGAAGATAAAGAAAAATGCGAGATTTTTCATCCGATTCGCAGGTTTTAATGATATTTTAATTGGGAAATATTTAGACCTGACTGTTTTAAACCCAAACTTTTGTGATTACATTTGTTACTTATAAAAATATATATCATATGCTTCAGACACAAGGTTTCGTATTTAATTTCGCCAGCGAAAACACCTACATCATTTATAATGAAAACAAAAATGCATGGCTGATTGATCCGGGAAATATGAGTGACGCGGAAACCAAAACACTAGAAAATTTTATCAGGGAAAAAGAATTAAAAATTAATAAAATCCTTTTAACCCACGCCCACATTGATCACATCTTAGGGCTTCAGTGGGCTTCCGATACTTTTAAAGTACCTGTTTTTATGCACAAGGATGACCAAGAAGTGCTTGATATGTTCCAGATCAGCGGAATGCGTTTCGGGATGGCGCTTGAGCATATCCATGCAGACATTCGATATATCAGCGAAAATGACGAACTGGAACTGGATGGCGAAAAATTCAAAATTTACCATGTTCCCGGACATTCGCCGGGAAGTATTGTCTATCATCATGAGAAGCAAAAATTCATGATTTCCGGAGATGTTCTTTTTGAGGGAAGCATTGGCAGAACGGATCTGTTTAAAGGGAATTATGAACAGCTGATTGAAGGAATCACAACGAAACTTTTTATTCTTGATCCTGAAACAAAGGTTTTCTCAGGTCACGGAAATCCTACGACTATTGGTTTTGAGAAAGCGTATAATCCGTTTTTCAGTAGTTAAAATTGTAAAACCTGTTATCTCAAGGATATACTTATAAAATGTTATAACATTTTGCTAAGAATCAATACCGTTTATTTATATATAAAGAAATAATTTAGATATAATATTATTGTACATAAAAAAGGTCGTCTCAAAATTGAGACGACCTTTTTTATTTTTTGTCATTACTATCCTTTTTTTCAAATGTATTATAATACCATAATCTGATCTCTTCTTCCAATGACTCTGGTTTTTTTTGGGGATCAAATGCTTCTTTGCCTCCATTATTAATCATTTTTTCTGAATATCCTCTTTCTTTGAATATTCTTTCTCTATTTTTATTGGCAATTATTATAAATCCAGTAACAACTGCGATTATAAGCAACAGAACCTGAATAACGTTTTTTAGAGAAAAAACATTATTATCCATAAGAAAATTCTTTTTGTTAAGGTAAATATAATTTGGCAGCCATATTATTACAATCAGCAAAAAGATATACAACGGAGGAATTACGGTATCATTATAACCATTCAGTTCAAAAATTCCCTTTATAGAGTACAATACAAGTAATATTAGCAGTGAAATAATAAAGGATGTTTTGAGTACTAAAAGCCTTTCATTATCTTTTTTGAAAATACTTTCAAGGAGTTTATACGTTGAAAAAGCGAAATAGTTATATACTTTCATTTTTATTTAAAGATAAATGGTTGACCAAACAACGGAGTAATCTCGTTTGAAATACCTTCAGGTTTTTTAAATACAGGTGTTCCTGTGGTTTGTTCCCATAATGTTTTTCCACCGAAATAAAACATTCCGCATAAAGGACACCAGAAACTCAGGATTCCAGCTCCGGCATCAAAAAAGGCTTCTGTACCTGTGATTTGCCCCGATAGATATTGATAGGACGTAAAGCCCAAACCAAAATAACCTAAAGCAGTTCCTCCGGCTTCCAAAGTATTCGCGAGACCGCCCGCCAATCTGGTTGGTGTTCTAAAGGTACCAATAGATTTTGGTCCCCACCAAACTTCTCTTCCTATTTTTCCTACACTTTCTACAGATCGCATAATTCTTGCTGAACTAGAGGCCGTTACCTGTCCCAATCTTGCCATTGCAGGAGAAGTTGCAGGGTTATTAACTATTTCATCCAGCTTCTGATATCTTGGTATTATACCTTTACGAGCCGGCTGCGTTGTATTACTTGGCGCGGAGCTAACCTTTGGCATATCTCCTTTTGCAATAACACCCTCACCGGAAGGGGCATTAGCAGTTACTTCAGCCGTAGCGGATTCCGGCACTTCATAATATCCTAAAAAGCCATTCGAAACTGTTGGATTTTCCGGAGTATTTCCATAATGCTCATACATTTTATTTTGAGCATTCCATCTAAAGATTCCATCATTATCAGCCCAATATGCCAATCCTTTTCTGGGAGGATAAACAGCTCTTCCGTCCGGATCAATCATATTAAGCGGATTATTTAAGGTATAATTGTATGGACTAAAGCCATGATATTTTTCAGATAAGGGGTCGATGGCTCCCCATCTCCCTAAATCAGGCATATAAAATCTCGCCCCGAAATCATACATTCCTGTTTCCTGTAACTCTTTTCCACTATATCGATCATAATAAGGCACCGAATACTCCTGCAAATTATCAGATCCATTGTAGCCTTTATGCATTAACCCGAAAGGATAATAGTTATTTTCTTTCCAGAAAATAATTCCTCCACCGTCTACTGACCCATATGTAAATCTAATATTTCCCAAATGGTCTTTATAATTATAGATGTACTGTGTTCTGTCATATGCATAAATTCCCTCAGTAGTAGGAATCACCTTTAAAATTCCGTTTTCATACTGAAATCCATCTAAATAATCAGTCGTTATGGCAGTAAGGGTTTTCCTGAGTTTTGTTCCGTCAGCTCTGTATAGATAAGATATATTCCCTTGGCTGGTTGTAAATTGTCTGGGAAGATTAAGATAATTATATACAATCGCAGATATGCCTTTATCTTTTTGATTGGTCATATTACCATTTAAATCATAATCAATTATATTTCCACCGGTTGGATATCCTGAATCATTAGGAACACCATCTGTTACCTTAGAGAGCCTGTTAGAAAGGTTATTATTTGCGTATTCATAAGTTAATTCATCGATTTTCATCGGTGTGTTTAATCCCAACGAAGGTGCCTGAAATCTATTGAGCGTCTTAATATTGCTATTTTTATCATACGTTAGAATTTCATCATAAAAGTGGTTTTGCGTCTCAGATGTTAAATATGGCGTTAGAAATATCCCTTCTGTAAGTCTGTTTAACTGATCATATTTATATGCATATCTTCTGTATAATCCGTCAACAGATGTTTTCCAATCCATTTCTGAAACACTTCCGTTATACTTAGCTATTCCATTTTGAACATCTTGTGGGTTTTGATATTTCAGCTTCATTGCAAAAAAGCTTGATCCTAAATTTTCCGGATCATTAACCTGCGTAACCCATCCTCTGATGTTATATTTATAGGTAATTGTCTGTAAAGGCACAAGATGATCATCATCCTGTCCTACTTTTTTTTGTGTTAATTGGCCTAGTTCATTATAAGAATTTAAGCTTAGAGGTTCCTCCTGCTGATTATTAACCTTATGCTTTTGAGCTAATATTCTATTTTGTTTATCATACTCAATCGTTTCTTTTGTGCGGACTTCTTCATCATTAATCGTTCTTTTATGATATACATAAGATTCCTTGATTAAACCTGAGAAATCCAGCAACTGCTCTCTTTTTGTATATCCTCCTAAATAATTAATTGAGTAAGTTGCAATAAGCCTTCCTTTAAGATCATACGAATTATAACCTTTGGTCCAGTTATCATCATCAATGTTTTTGACAAAGGATGCAAGCGGCAAATTTTTAGTATTAACAGATGAGCTCTGTCCATCTGAAAGTACTGTTTGTCCTAAGATTTGTGTAGGAAAGAGTGGTGATGCAAAAGGGTATGTATCATAATAGTTAACACTTAGTATGGTCATACTTCCTGTGGGGAATGCATTTTTTGTATACCAAATATCCAAACCATTGAGTGAAAATGGTGTATTAGTCCGTACTTCATTGTTTGCGGCATTAGCAGCCATGTTATTTAAGGCAGTCTGCATTGACAATCTACTTGCAGTATTTGCAAAAAATCCCGTATAGACGATTCTGCCGAACTGATCGTATTTAGTAAAAATCCAGCCTTTCTTATTAAAATTATTATTCACTGAAGCCAGCATGGGATCTTGTGTAAGAACAATCCTGTCCTGTTTATCATATACGATGAATTCCCATCCTTCTTTTCCGGGTTGTCTCTTTTCAACCAAACGACCTTTATTATCATAACGATACTGATAACATAAAGTATTTAGATTTGTAGTATCAATATTGGTTAAGCTGGCAGCTGATGGAGGAATAACAAAAGCCAGTTGGTCATACTCATTATATACATAATATGTATCAGCATTTTCCGAGCTACTGATAACTTTTCTGTTTAATACTAATTTCCCTTGTGCATCAATAAATTCAATAACCTGAATATTATCTTCATCTACCCTTATTTTTTTATATAACTCACTATTGCCGTAGCTGCCGCTTATATTTAATAAAGAAGATGTTGCTCCATTAGACCAGCTTGTTACCGTTACATATTTTTTTACCTCTCCGGCGATATTCCTGTCGTAACCGAATTGAACAGGACTGCCAGACCAGTCATTGCCTACCTGAAATTGTTTCTGAATATTGTCGAAAGGAGAACTTTCAAATATTTTTTCGGAATAGATTTTTTCGTTACCATATATGGCAGGATTTGTTGCATTTGTTAAAGGATTGGTATAAAAAGCCCCATTTTGTGTACCTGGCTGAGGAACGGGAAGATATTCTCTAGCCTCTCTTCCAAACTCATCATAGACCTTGTGACTTACCAGGTCATTTCCTTGCGGTGTATATTTTACTTTAACGCTCTGCTTTACTCTTCCAATACCATCAAAATATTGTACAGTTTGTAAAGGTGGTTTTGTTAAAGTGTCTGATCCTTTAGACACATAATTCTTTACTGAAATGTAGTTTTCGGCATTTGATAATCCTAAACTCTGTGCATAATAGACGTTTGCCCATGAGAAAAGAATTATAAATAATATTTTATAGCTTTTCATATTAGTATTCGAATTCAAATTTTAATGGGTTAGCTGAGTTATTTCCAACGGACCCTGATAATAGTTTTACATAAACTCTTCCTGCATTATCTATTCTGACCCTCCAGGTTCTGTTAGCCGGAGTATCTCCGAAATATCCACCCGGTGGTTCAACATAATTGCTTATTGTCCTTTCCACAGAAGGAACACAACTTCCGCCAATTTGTGCGATTTGAATTTCATTATTCCAATAACTTGCATTTATAGGATAATTTCTGAAGGAAAGTTTAAATACAACATTATAATTATTCATATAACTATATACTTCTGAACCTAATGAAACAAAATTGTTAGCCATCGTCAGGGAACATTGAGATTTAGGATAACATAAGCCATACGTATTAGCTTCGACTTGCCCTACAGTTGCAGCTTCATTCTCTGCCATCTGTTCTGCGTCCGCCTGGCTAACCGTTGAAAAATATTTGTTTTCAGGTACAAAGTACAAATGAAGACCTCCGTGGGCATTAGATCCACAATTGTTTCTATATAAAGTTTTAATAAGATAGCTATTGTAATATCTTGTCGGTGCGAAATTATAATCAAATGTCTTAATAGGATCCCCATTGGCATCAAATACTTTTTTAGGCCTGTTCAGTGCGTCATATTGATAAGAACTTTTTACACCATTCGCATCAGTCACCGATTTAACTCCTATTAGGGGATCATAAGCAAATGTTTCAATCTGAAAGTCTTTTAATTCAGGCTTTGTTCTGAATTTATCCAGCTCTAAATGTAGATCAGCTTCCGCAGTTTCATTTTTATCCAGATTGGATTTTTTTACAATCTCCAGATCAAGGTATGAAGTGTTATTAACAGGATCAAGATTAAAAGCCTGCATAACCTGTGAATAAGTGGCCCCCTTGACTTCTGCAATGGGAAGGGTTTGATTATAACCATAGATCGTAGTATTTGGAATACCATTACTGCTTCTTGATTGCAGAAGATTTCCTAAATTATCATACAATTCCATAGTCTCTTTATCTTCTACAGTTGCTGCCGCCACATTATCTAAGGAGAAGTTAGAATCAAGCAGGGAGGTTCTTCTTCGGGTTGGCATAACTAAATTTCCTGTTGCCGCATCTTTAGAATAAATTTCCTCTTCCAAAGCCGTTTTGTTAGAAGCATTCACTCTTGCCTCAATAACTGGCATTACCAGATTTTGATTTGCCATGTATTTATAAATCGAGAACTTCCCTCCCACCGCATTGTTATCAGGAGGACAATTTCCTGTTATGCAAGCTGTATTGGCTCTGATAATATCTTGTGGATAATATGTTCTTGATGCTATTTTTCCATTGTAGACAGGAGGATTTCCCGGCAGGTTCCAATCATGAGATAAATTTTCTGTTGTTTCTATTTCATATGGATGCCAGTATAAATATTTGGTGTTATATTTAATATACTTCTCACTATTAAATAATTTACTCCCGACAGGATTGCCAGCAACAGTCTGATATGGAATCTGTTCCGTAGTCTCTATAGCTATTGGCAGATATGGCAAAACAGGTTGATATTGATAATATCCGATATATTCAAGCTGTGATGGATTATTCAGATTTGGTGCCCATAACGCAGCTTTTGCTTCCACGAAATATCTGCTGTCTGATATTCTACAATCTGTACAGTTATCAGATAGTTCATTGAGCGGATAAGCATTTTTTAAGAAATTCGTATATCTTATATTTTTCACCAAGACTCCAAGCATATCATTATTATGCTTAACCATCTTATACAGTTTTCCTCTCTCGTTATTTTTATTGACTTTTAACGGCAATTTGCTTTGTGCGATCTGTGGTGCACTAGGATTATTGTTACTAGAGTGGACTTTAGTGGCAATAGAATCAGGATTCGTAATAAGATCCGTAAAATAATAATCATTTTTTTCCTTACCTGTAATTTCTTCCCTTACCCTGCTATATCGTACATATTCATCATAATATCCTTTAAACGAATTGGATGTTGTCGTAGTACCGGAATTAAACCAATTCAAATCGTCTACAAAAACGCTGGTTTGATCTTTATAGATAAGAATACCGGACGACGTTCCATCATCATTTTTATATTCATACTTTTTCAGGCCTATCTGAGTATTGGTGTTGTCAAAAGTCTGTATCATTGATAATCGTTGACCATCAATTTTAGAATCTTTATTCATAAACACGTTATTCTCCGTTCCGTAACTGCTTCTTGTGAAAAAATTTATCTTCGAAACATCATTTTGCTCATAAATAAATTCTTCTCTTCCTTTTGTGGGATATACAACACTTTTGAGATAACCTATATAGCCACTTAAATAACTGATTCCTGAAGGATCCGTTTGGTAATTGTTTCCAGAACCGGTATAATAGGTAAAGCTATATTTTTCATTATTATTATTAATCTCTTGTAACTGAGCGTTATTATAATTAAAATCAATATCCTTTATCTTTTTGCTATAGCTTTTTAACTGAATTTTTTTCAGAAAAGGCTTCGTGTAAGTATTATTACCCTGAACATAATTAAAGCTTAATGTTCCGTAATCCGATATTTTTACGGAATCAATGACTGCTAATTTCTGAAAGATATTAACTCTGGTCTGACTCATCGCCCATGAGTTCATTGAAGAAGTATCTGTATAGTTATTAAAATCCTGGCCATTGCCTTGCCCCAGAAAAATATTATTGTTCAACAAGATATTGTTAGCAGGAATTCCATTAGGATAATCCCCGTTAACATATTCTCCCCCATTTGTAAAAGGATCAAGAATTGTTCTGTTACTATTTTTATAATATGCCTCTAGCAGCCTTCCATTTGATAATTTTACCTTTTTCAAGTAAAACGCAGAAATATAATTGGTTTGTCTGTTTGTATAAAAATCAGTAAAATAGCTAAAAGTTCCATCATCGCTAAAAGAGCTATAGTTGTACTTGGTCTTTCCGTAATAGATGTCCATAGAATTATAATCGCCACCGAAATAAAACTCATTTCCTTTATCATCTTTCATTACAATTTCCGGGAATGACAAAATCGGCTGAAAAATATTATGGCATTTTTCTCCTGACCATGATGCCGTCAGGTTTCCATTCTCAGAATACACCAGAAACTTTCCAACGTTGTCATACACCATATACCCTGTATATCCGAGGAAATCAAAATAAAAAGTATTGGGTTCATACGTGTAAAAACTGGTGTCCGTATTTGGATTTGTTAAAAGTTGCTTTTTTGTAGCGCCATTACCTGGTGTTGAAATGAGACAATTATTTTTTCCCATACTGTGGAATCCACTGGGCGTATTAGCTCCAAGTAGCTGAGGAGAAAGCAAATCTCCCGGCTTTTTATATGCCACTGTTATTTTGCCGAACATGTTAAAGTACCAGTTTGCTCCCACCATGGATGGTTCGGTTTTAGGAATCTCCTGCTGGTAATCTACGGTACCCTTTAAAGAAAGTCTTCCCAGATTGATGTCATATAAAGGTACAGACAAGCTAAGCTTACCAACATTGTAATTATTGCTGACGTTTATCTTTTTCCCAAGATTATAATCTTCCACAGTTTTACCCTGCGCATAAATAATCTGACAAGAAATGTATAAAATACAAGTCAGGTATCTTTTTAAGTTTTTCATTAATAGTTATTATTTTTTTATTAGTTTGGCGCTTGCCACTTTACCTTCGTCTGTTTTTATATGAACCAGATACACAGCCTGAAGCAGAGATTGAGTATTTATTTTTGTAACAGAATTCCTTGTTTTGATGGTCTGAATCTGTCTTCCTCCCATATCATACAATGAAATATCAGCTTCTTTAAACTCAAAGCCAATTTCAACGTAAGCATAATCTGTAACTGGGTTAGGATATATTTTAATATCAGATTTCTCAATAAGTTTGCTAACCTCCTTGTCACCAAGTTTTATGATTTTCCAGTTTTCCTTCCCTAGCTCCTCTGCACTGGTACCTGCAAGTAATATAGATCCATCTCTGTTTAATTTCAGATCTGCAAGCCTTTCAATTTTCTTTCTTGATTCACCTTTAACATATTTGCGCCACATCTCATTCCCAGCGTAATCCAGATATAAAATCCAGAAAGTTTCCTCCTCATCGCCAATAGCTCCTTCCGCCTGACTATATCCTCCAAGAAGAATTCCTTTTGATAATTTATCGTCTGAAGTATGTAAAACACTTGCACCCATCAATACATCTCTGTTTTTGAAATTATATGATTTCTGCCAGATTTCCTCTCCTTTTTCATTAAGCATGATCATCCATAAATCTGTTCCATCTTTAACCCCTACAGATTTATTTCCTGAAATATCCGAACGCGATTCACCTGCTATAAAAAATCCGGAAGAGGTTACTGAAATTGTTCTCAGGTGATCATCCTCTTTACCTCCAAAATTTTTCTCCCACTCTAGTTTTCCATCTTTATCAAACTTAAGGATCCAATAATCTCCCTCTCCAAAATTATCTGTCTTTTTAGATCCTCCTGCTTTGCTTCTTGAATATGCACCAATTAACGCTCCGCCATCTTTCGTCGGAATCATCTTTTCAACAACATCCAAACCTTTTCCTCCAATAGTGACCTGGGATAATTCTTTACCACTTTTATCAAGCTTTATGATCCAAATATCTTTCGAACCAAAGCCGGCTCCCGTGGTTTCAACCGTTCCTGAAACAAAGAATCCCAGGTCTGTTGCCTGGATTACAGCTTTTGCTTCTTCATCCCTTCTGCTGCCTAACGTTTTCTGCCATATCTCATCGCCATTTTCATTGATTCTGATCAACCATATGTCAGATCCTCCTTTGGAATCATCTTTTTTATCCAAGCCTTTTCCTGAAAAAGATGTACCTGCAAGCAAAAATCCACCTTCCTGAGTATTGACCGTAGCAGACAAAAAATCATGATCCTGACCCGAAAAGTACTTTTCCCAAACTTCATTCCCTTGTTGATTGAGTTTTATAAGATGAAAATCGTATCCATCATTCTGTTGGTTCTCGGCAGACATTTTTTTTTGCTGAATGGAGCTTCCTGATATAAGATATTGCCCATCTATTGTTGTTGTAATCTGGCTTAAGAAATCCTGTGAGGAGGACTTAATGTTTTTCTGCCATATTACTTCCTGAGCAGAAAGACCCAGAACGGAGCATAAGAATAATGCTCCTGAGTAGATTTTGATCATTCTAAGTTTATTTCGAATTATTGATTATCAATTTTACCGTGCAAAAGTATCCTTTTTATTTCTCCTTTAAAAGATATATTTTGTGAATAATATCATAAAGAATTTATATCAAAATTATTTTGATTCTATAAAAAGCTAAAAACCAATAATTTATTTTATAAATCATAGAGTATTCTAAGATAGTATTATTGTAAACTTGACAATTGTTATAGAAATATCTCAAAAGATTTAAGCCTGAGTGCCTGAAAAGCAAATATGTAAAATAATCAAATTACATAAGAAATATCGTTCACTTTCATTTCATCATAGTAAAAAAGGCATTCCTTCAGGAATGCCTTTTTTACTATGATGTTTGCTATTAGCAGAAAAATGCTAATAATTCAATATATATCAACACGTCTATTCTTTAATAAACTTGGTAGAAAAACGTTCAGTGACAAAATAATATACCCCTGGCTTTAAATCTTTAACATCAACTGTATTTGTATTTTTGAAAGGCAGATTATTTTTTTTGATCAATTGACCTAATGAATTATAAATTTCTAATTTCTCTATTTTCGCAATATCCCTTCCTGAAAGTGAAATTATATCTTTTGCCGGATTGGGGTAAAGAGAATACAAGACAGCAGTATCTTTTACCACATCATTGGCAGATAATGTAGAATATCCCCATACATCATGCACCCACTGAGGATTATCGATATAAGGATTTCGGTTATTTTGCCATGTGTAGGCAGCGTTGTTACGGTCAATTTCTCTCTGAGAAACGGGATCCATATCATTCCATAAGAGCAAAACATTTAGCTCCCAGGTTTGAAGCCCTGGAAAAGCCGTGTTTCCTAACATATTACCTGACGAGAAGTTGGCAAGCTTGTTCTCATATCTGGTAACAAAATAGAAAATCATTCTTGCGATATCTCCCTTAAATTCATCAATTGGCTCAAAAACAGTACCCGAATATCCTGAAGTAGCACTCTGTCCAAGCTTGGAACCATTCAATGAAGTCCAGGTTGGATTAGAAACCTTTCCGAACGGCCAATCAGACCTCATTCCATTTACTTTTCCGTCTGTAGGTGGAATAAAATGTACATCATTATGCATTGGATTAGCCGAATTAAATAAACTTTGAGGCACTAAATGTTCTCTATTATAGCAATCTCCTTCAGTTTGATAATTTCCACATTGATTGGTAACAATAGTATATTCATAAGGGTCTGCAGCAGTGGGCCTTTCTGAATACATATCCAGAACTTTTCCATTGTTTTCATAATAATAGTCTCTATCGGTTGTCTGATATGCAGTCCATAAACCACTATAACCTTTATCTAGTGCAACATCAATAATTTGAGATAATTTAGTTTTTAAAGCACTTCCAGTAAGTCCTGTTGTTCCATTATAATAATTAGCGGGAGCCTGCGCAGTCATGAGTCCTACACTACATAAAAAGACTCCTACAAAAAATATAGATTTTAGTTTCATAAATCTTAGTATTTAATTTGATGCAAAGATATAAAAAGCTCAATTTAAAAAGTAAGTCTGCCAGTCCAATTTTTTAAATGAATCTTATTCGCGTTTAATACATTAATAATAAATAATTTTCCTAAAAAACACATTTAAAACCAATCAGCATAATGATATCACCATTAATATTTTATTATGAAAATTATTTTTCAATTTTAATTTTAATTAATATATGTTTTTTCAATACCAAATCATTATTATTTTATGCATGACGTATTGAGATTAAACCAATCTTGTTTGAAAAAAACTACAATAAGTAATTTTGTAGCCAAATTTTAAAGTATTAATCGATATCAATTATTTATAATACTTTTAGTCGATCTATCAGCAGCAGCATATGCTTTTAATATCTAATTAGTTACAAAACGTATTTATTTCGGGGAGAAAAAAGGTATAATTTTTTGATGAAAGACATCAACCCTGACAAATTGATATACAAAAAAGCCCCTAAAATAGAGGCTTTGTAATTTTTTGAAGAAATCTATTCTTCACTTTCGTGGTCCCACCTGGGCTCGAACCAGGGACCACCTGATTATGAGTCAGGTGCTCTAACCAACTGAGCTATAGGACCGCAAAATTGGTTGAATTTTGTGACTGCAAAAATAATAAAATTTCTGGCACTACAAAATTTTTTATTGCTTTTCTTGACAAAGTTCTACCAGTACCCCATTCGTACATTTCGGATGCAGAAAGACAATTAATTTATTATCAGCTCCTTCCTTGAGTTCTTCGGAAATAAATTCAAATCCTTCTTTTTTTAACCGTTCAATTTCATGCAGAATATTTTCAACCCCAAAAGCCAAATGATGAATACCCTCCCCTTTTTTATCAATAAATTTAGAGATTGGACTTTCTTCTTTACTGGCTTCCAGAAGTTCGATTTTACTTTCTCCTGCCTCATAGAATGACGTAACAACTCCCTCTCTTTCCACAGTTTCTTTTTTATAAGATTCTTTTCCCAGAAGTTTGGAAAAAAGCTCGTCAGAAACTCCCAAAGATTTTACCGCAATACCAATATGTTCTAATTTCATAAATTATATATTAAGTTGTAAATTTGATAAACGTTCAAATTTTCAAAGTATCAATTCAAACAAAAGTACTAAATTTGCACAACTTATGGAAAGCAACAGACAACGAAAAGTAGCACAGATTATACAGGAAGACTTCGCGGAGCTTTTCCGCAAACAGGCTGCAGAAAGCGGACAAGGCATTTTGGTATCGGTTTCTGATGTGAAAGTGACCGCAGATCTAGGGATCGCTAAAATCTACCTGAGTATATTTCCTCAGGAATTCCGTGCTGCCGTGATGAAAGAAATAGAAGAAAGCAAAGCGCAGTACAGAAATTTCATCGGTCAGAAAATGGCCAAACAGGTCCGTGTCATTCCTAATCTAAACTTTTATTTAGATACTACTCTTGATGACGTTGAAAAATTAGACCGGGAATTAAGAGGTGAAGGTGATAATCCTATTCTGTAACCTTTGAAAAATATTGCATTTTATATAGCGTCCAGATACCTTTTGTCAAAAAAAGGAAGCACCGCGGTTACGTTTATTACGTGGCTTGCAGTAGGTGCTATGACGGTTGCCGTTACTGCAATGTTTGTCATTATTTCGGTTTTCTCAGGACTGGAAGATCTCAACAAGGAGCTCATTTCCAACCTCCATGCAGATCTTACTATTAAAAGCAATTCCGGAAAAACCCTGAAAGATTTTGATAAGATAAATACTGTTCTTAAAAACAACAAAGAAATCAGTAATTTTTCAAGGGTCATTGAAGAAAAAGTTTACATCAGCTATAACGGAAAAGGCGACATTGCCTATCTGAGAGGCGTAGATTCCGCCTACACCAAGGTAAATCCTATTGATAAAGATATTTTTTATGGAGCCTATCCGGGTTTTAAATATTCCAATGAGGTTTTAATGGAAAATTCCCTGGATAACAGACTTTCCATTCCGGTATCTTCCAATTCTGACTATGCAACGGTATTTATGCCTAAACCTGGAACCGGCATTATCAATAAAGAAGAGGATATTTATAACAAAAAAGATATTCTTGTGACAGGGGTTTTTCCCGGTAAAGATCAATTGGACAACTACATTATCGCACCCATTGAACTTACCGAAGAGTTGTTGAACCTTCCAAAACATTCCGCTTATCAGATTGTTATCAAACTGAAAAACCCTGATAACACAAATTCAGTAAAACAGCAGCTTGCGTCATCTTTAGGAAAAAATGTGGATATTAAAACAAAAGAAGAAGAAAATGCTGCATTCTGGAAAATGATCAACACCGAAAAATTATTTATTTATTTAATTTTTGCGCTGGTCATTTTTATTACAACCTTTAACCTTGCAGGAGCCATCATTATTTTACAACTTGACAAGAAGCAGCAGGCAAAATCTTTGGTATCACTAGGATTGCCATTAAGTCATCTTCGTCAGATTTATTTTTATACCGGAATTCTTATCGTTGTTTTGGGAATCATTTCCGGACTTATCCTGGGAACTGTACTTTGCTTTTTCCAGCAGTATACCGAGTTCTTTAAAGCCAATGAAACACTGCCTTTTCCGGTAAAGATCGTAGGCAAAAATTATCTGATTGTTTCGGTTACCGCAGCACTTTTCGGGTTTGGTATTTCATGGGTATTTTCTAAAATAAGTAAAGATTATATTACTAAAAGTTAATTCCGTAAGACAAAATCTTAGTAAATTTCATAGTTCAGTTTTTTGATTTTCAGGAAAGGAGATCCAGACTATAGAAAATCTTTTAAAATTTAAATAAGGATAATAAAGAAATCATCCTTCAACAGATTCTTTCTCCACAAAATTTGATAGAACAATCTATAAAAATATTTATTTAGAAGACCGGTTTTTTCCAGTCTTTTTTTTATTTTTATACTATGGATTCCAATAAAAAATTAGGCCTCATCGGAAGAAATATATCATATTCTTTTTCTAAAAAGTTTTTTGAAGATAAATTTCAGAAACTGATGTTAAAAGGCTATTCTTATACTATTTTTGATTTAACAGAAATTCACGAAGTGAACGAACTTTTCTCTGTTCCTGATCTCATAGGATTTAACGTAACAATTCCTTACAAAGAAAAAATCATCGACTATCTGGATGATCTCAGTGATGAGGCAAAAAAAATTGGTGCCGTGAATTGTGTTCTGATTGAAAACGGAAGAAAGACTGGTTACAACACAGATGCTTTCGGGTTTGAAAAAACATTGCTGCTTCACAAAAAGCCTCATCAGGAATCGGCAATTATATTAGGAAACGGCGGAGCTGCAAAAGCCGTGAAATATATTCTGGACAAAAATAATATCCCATCTGTTACGGTATCCAGAAATACGGAAATAAATTATAGAAACCTGCAGAGAAAAACGGTTCAAGATCATAAAATCATCATTCAGTGTACTCCGGTGGGAACTTTTCCGAATGTTGAAGAATGCTTGGATTTTCCTTTTGAAGGCATCACAAAAGACCATCTGATTATTGATTTAATCTACAACCCAAACTATACGCAATTCATTATCAAAGCTTCAGAAAAAGGGGCAAAAACAGTGAATGGATATTACATGCTTGAACAACAGGCAGAAAAAGCCTGGGAAATTTGGAACTTTCAAAAAAAATAACATAAATTAGTGCTATATTTGGCTTTTTTGCTATATATTTAGAAGCTATATTAATGCCACTCACAATAAACGATTTGCTATGATTACAGAAAACAATCTTTCTGAAAACGAGGAAAACAAAAATTTTACTCCGGAATCTCCGGAAGAAACTTCAGAAGACGTTACCCCAAAAGATGAAAGCGTTCACGTTGAAGAACATGAACATGATGAAGAACAGGAAGAGGTAGAGCTTTCCCTTAGTGATACGCTGAAGGAAATGGAGAAAATTATCAATGCTCCCAACGCCGGTGAAGATTTCAAAAAATTTAATCAGCTTAAAGAAAAAGCAAGTCATTACATCCATGATGAAGTGGAGGACAAAAAACACGAATACATTGATGCCGGAAATGCTCCCGAAAATTTCAGCTTTGAACATCCTTCGCAGGCTAGATTTTCAGCACTGGTAAATATTTTCAGGGAAAAGCATGATGCTTACCAGAAAGGGCAGGAAGAGGAGCAGAAAAAAAACCTGGAACACCGTCAGAATATCATTGAAAGACTTAAAAATCTATATACCAATTCCGAACCCGGAACCAATCTTTTCAAATCCATAAGAGAGATTAAGGAAGACTGGTCTAAGGCAGGACAGGTAGCGAAGTCTGAATTTAAAATTCTTAACAACAATTATTTCCACCATCTGAATCAGTTTTACCAGATGCTGGATCTCAACAAAGAATTTCTTGAACAGGAATACAGCCATAATCTTGAAAAAAGACAGCACATCATTGAGCGTGCAAAACAGCTGGAACAGGAACCTGTCATTCAAAAAGCACTGAATGAGCTTCAGTACCTTCATAAATTATGGAAAGAAGAAGCTGAGCCGGTAGCAGAAGAGTTCCGCGAAAAAACATGGGAGGAATTTAAAGAAATTTCCAATAAAATCCATGAAAGAAAATCCGAACTTTCTGCTGCCATCGAAACAGAACAAAATGAAAATCTTGAAAAGAAAAATCAGATTATTGCTGAAATAAAAAAACTTTCGGAGCCATCTGAAAACCCGAACCATAATTACTGGCAAAATGCTATTAAAAGAGTAGAAGAATTAAGATCGGAATTCCTGAAAACCGGAAGTGTGCCAAGAAAGTTGTCTAATCAGAACTGGAATGACTTTAAAACTACTTTAAGGGCTTTCAACACAACAAAGAATTCTTATTACAAATCATTAAAAGGTTCTCAGCAAGCCAATCTTGAGGAAAAATTAAAGCTGATCCAGACAGCCCAAGATAATCAGAACAATGAAGAGTGGGATATCGCGGTACCTTTATTTAAAAAGCTTCAGGAAGACTGGAAGAAAATCGGGCACGTTCCGAAAAGCATGACCAATAAAATCTGGGACGAATTCCGTGATGCCTGCAATGCGTTTTTCAATAATTACAGAGAAAAAAGCAATGCGTCTACCGATAACTGGAAAGAAAATTACAAAAATAAAAGAGCTCTTCTTGATGAGCTGAAAACAGTGACCAATGAGGAAGGAAGCATTGAAAAAATTGAAGCGATAAAAACTGCATGGAACAATATCGGAAAAGTTCCCAGAGATAAGATTTCAATCAATACAGAATTCAACAAAACATTAAGAGAAAAGCTTAAACTTAATAAAATCAACGAGCTTGAACTTAAAGAAGAAGGTTTATCTGAAAACCAGCTAACCGATAAGGCAAGAAAAATGAAGAGCCAGATCTCGGATCTGGAAGCTGAAATTGTGAAACTGGAAAACAACCTTGCCTTCTTCAAGAATCCATCCAGAGAAAACCCGCTTTTAAAGGAAACATTTGATTCTATTGAAGAGAAAAAAACTCATCTGGAAACATTAAAACAAAATCTTCACAGCATTATTGCAGGAGAATAGTATAATTTAAAATAAAGAAAGGCGAAGCAAAGTAATTTGTCTTCGCTTTTTTCATTCAGTATGCAGGACGAATTTTATATTAAAAGATGTATTGAGCTCGCCAATAAAGCATTAGGTAAAACTTATCCTAATCCGCTGGTTGGAAGTGTAATTGTGCACAACAACAAGATTATCGGTGAAGGTTATCATCATAAAGCCGGTGAAAACCACGCGGAAATCAACGCTATCAATTCGGTTCATGACAAATCATTGATTCCGGAATCTACTATTTATGTATCACTGGAACCCTGTGCGCATTATGGAAAAACCCCACCATGTGCGTTAAAAATCAAAGAATTGGGCTTTAAAAAAGTTGTCATTGGTGCTATGGATTCTCATGACAAAGTAAACGGGAAAGGAAAAAAAATTATCCAGGATGCAGGAATAGAAGTCGTTTCAGGAATTCTTGAGAAAGAGTGCACCGAATTAAACAAGAGATTTTTCACTTATCATGAAAAGAAAAGACCATATATTATTCTGAAATGGGCACAGTCCGGTGACGGCTTTATGGATAAAGATTTTAAACCGGTTTCCATTTCAAATTCTTTGGTCAATCAGTTTGTTCATCAACTGAGGGCAGACGAACACGCTATTCTTGTAGGAACACAGACCGCTTTGAATGACAATCCTGCCCTCACAGTACGAAACGTTGAAGGTGTAAATCCAGTGAGAATTCTGATTGATTTTAATTTGAAAGTTCCGCAGGATTTCAATATATATAACAGAGATTCAAAAACATTGGTTATTAACGCTGTTAAAGATGAAGAAGGAGAAAATATCCGTTTCATAAAAATCAATAAAGAGAATTTTCTCCATGAACTGATGGATGCTTTATATAAAGAACAGATTCAGTCGGTGATCATAGAAGGAGGGAGTTTTACCCTTCAGCAATTTATTGATAAAAACCTTTGGGATGAAGCGATAATCATTGAAAATGAAAATTTAAAACTTGAAAACGGTACAAAAGCCCCGCAATTTGACGCAAAACCTGAAAAAGAAGAAATATTCAGGGATAATTTAATACGATTTTACAAGAGAAAGAATTATGTTGTTTGAGTACAAAACGATAGAAAAACCCGTAGAAAATATTTTATTAAAAGAAAAAGGAAGTAAATTTATAGGATTTGCTTATCCTGTAAATAATGAAGAAGAGCTTAAACATGCTTTAGAAAAAATAAAATCTGAACATCCGAAAGCAACGCATCACTGTTATGCTTTCAGAATAGGACTCATTGGAGAAAATTATCGGGCCAATGATGACGGAGAGCCTTCGGGAAGTGCCGGACTTCCTATTTACAACCAGCTTCTTGCTAATGAAATCACCAATGTAATCGTTATTGTTGTACGCTATTACGGCGGGACAAAATTAGGGGTTTCCGGCTTGGTAAAAACATATAAGGAGTCAGCTAAACTCACTTTGGAAGAATCTCATATCATTACAAAAGAACTGGAAACAACGTTAGAAATAAGTTTCAATTTTGATCAGCAAAACATCATCTTTACACTTCTTTCAAAATATGATGCAAAAGTGATCGATTTTGCTGCCGATGAAAAATGTATAGTTACCGCATCTCTAAAACTATCACAAAAAGAAAGCATTTCGGACAAATTGTCCGAAATGCAGCATATAACTTTTAATTTTAAAAATTAATCTCTTCTGCCTCCCATAAGCAGTGATGCCCAGTATAAAAGTTGAGCTAGTGATCCAACAGCAGCTACCACATAGGTTCTGGCCGCCCAGTTTAAACTGTCTTTTACGCCTACATACTCTTCAGCGGTTACTGTACCGGTATCTCTCAACCATTTCATTGCCCTATTACTTGCATCGTATTCTACAGGAAGAGTAATAAAAGCAAACAGCGTTGTACATGCAAACATGATCACTCCTATAGCCAAAACCAAACGGTTTCCTGTCGGGTTTTCAATAGACTGCGTAGCAGCCATAATCATAATTCCCGCAATAAGCACAAACTGCATAAGATTTGAGCTTATCTGTACCACAGGTACCAGTTTCGAACGAAGCTGCAACATAGAATATCCTACTTTGTGTTGTACAGCATGTCCGCATTCGTGTGCTGCCACTGCAGCTGCCGCAGCATTTCTCTGCATATAAACAGCTTCTGAAAGATTTACCGTTTTATTTTCAGGATTGTAGTGGTCTGTTAATTGTCCCGGAACCGATATTACCTGAACATCATTAATTCCGTTATCTCTCAGCATCTTTTCTGCCACCTCCTTACCGGAAAGCCCGTTCCGGAGATGCACTTTTGAATAATATTCGAATTTCGACTTGAGCCTTGATGAAACCCACCAGCTTACAAGCATTGAAATCCCAATGATTATATAATACCCTATCATCTTAGTAACTTTATAATATATTTTCACCCGATATGATGTAAAAACTGTGCCAAAGTTTAGCATTTATTTGGTTATATTTGCTTATTAATTTGCCTTTAAAACTATGTCTACAATTTCAGTAATTGAAGTAAAAACACCGGATCAGTTAAAGCAATTCGTGAAATTTCCAATGGATTTGTATAAAAACAATCCTTATTATGTCCCGTCATTTATCAATGATGAGATCAATATTTGGAATCCGAACGAAAATCCCGCCATGCAGTATTCTGAAGCGAAGCAGTTTCTGGCTTTTAAAGACAATAAAATTGTTGGCAGGATTGCCGTAATGATCAATCATAAAGAAGAAAAAGAACTGGGCATCAGAAAAGTCCGTTTCGGATGGATAGATTTCATTGACGACCCTGAAGTATCTAAAGCACTAATAGACACCACTATAAACTACGCTAAAGAAAAAAAAATCAATAAGATAGAAGGTCCTATGGGCTTTACCAACCTGGATAAAGCAGGAATGCTGACTTTAGGATTTGACAAGCTGGCAACGATGATCGGAATTTACAATCATGAATATTATCCAAAACATCTTGAAAAATTAGGCTTAACAAAAGAAAAGGAATGGGTAGAATTTGAACTTCAATTTCCGGAAATACTCCCGGATAAAATTCACAAATTTAACGAATTAATATCCCAAAAATACAAACTCAAAGTCCTGAATTTCAAATCAAAAGAAGAAATCATTGAATATGTGGACCCTATGTTTGACCTTCTCGACGAGACCTATAAACATCTGTCCACCTATACTCCCATTTCCGATGAGCAGCGCAAAACGTACAAGGAAAAATATTTTAAGCTGATTGATAAAGATTATATTGTATGTGTTGCGGATGATGCAGATCAGCTCATTGCTTTTGCTATTACAATGCCTTCCTATTCCACAGCTTTACAAAAATCAGGAGGGAAACTTTTGCCTTTCGGTTGGTGGCATTTTCTGAAAGCAGGAAAGAAAAATGACCGGGCTAATTTTTATTTAATAGGAATTCACCCTGATTATCAGCGAAGAGGTGTTACTTCCATTATTTTTAAAGAAATCTGGAAACTTTTCAGAAAAAAAGGAGTAAAATACCTTGAAACCAATCCCGAGCTCGAAGAAAATAAAAGCATCCAGCTCCTTTGG
Organism: Chryseobacterium sp. PET-29; assembly: GCF_025736815.1. Classification (NCBI taxonomy): domain Bacteria; kingdom Pseudomonadati; phylum Bacteroidota; class Flavobacteriia; order Flavobacteriales; family Weeksellaceae; genus Chryseobacterium; species Chryseobacterium sp. PET-29. The sequence continues at coordinate 2,492,596 of NZ_CP107053.1, forward strand.
CAGGATTATAATCCCGTGAATCACAAAAGAAGACGAACATATTCTTTAGACATTATTTAATTTATTTAAAAACTAGATTACTCACCATTAGATTATGAAAATCCGTCTTATTATTTTTGGAGTTTTAATTGCAGGATTCGTTGTTTTCAATCTTTTTCTTCAAACAGGAAATGAAAGAACCGACACAGCCGTAAATATCATTTATGCCAGCATTCTATTCGGGTACATTTCCTTCATGGCATTTTCTCTCATCAAAAAAATGAAGAAATAACGTTATTTTTATTGATTCTAAATTGTAAGTTTTATCCATTTTCATGAGACTTTTAATGGTATAAATTTCATGCTTTCTTGTTTATTCCCTAAATTTGCAAATTGAGATAATAATGCAAAAATGAATTTACCTGAAAGTTATATTCCAATCCTTATACAAGCAGGTGTTGCGATAGGTTTCGTAGCCATTTCTTTGCTTGGAGCACATTTTTTAGGTCCGAAACAGAAAAAAGGAAATTCTGTGAAAAACCAAAGCTGGGAATGTGGAGTCCCGGTAGAAGGAAATGCAAGAACACCGTTTTCAATTAAATACTTTTTAACAGCAGTACTGTTTGTATTATTCGATATTGAAATCGTATTTTTTTATCCGTATGCAGTCAACTTCAGAGAATTCGGAATGGAAGGATTCTTAGCAGTACTCATGTTCGTGGCGATTTTCTTTATGGCATTTTTTTATGTCTGGAAACGCGGTGCATTAGATTGGGATAAATAAAAAGGAATAGAAATTTTAAATGACAGTTTTAGACAATTCAGTTTACTTTAAAACTAACATTAACAGTAATTTTGAATCTAAAATTAAATCTTAAATCTAAAAAAATGTCAGATAACAAACCAATAATAAGAACAGATGCACCTGCTCCGGAAGGATTTGAAGGAGAAGGGTTTTTCGCAACGAAACTGAGCAGTGTAATCGGGATGGCCAGAAAGTTTTCTCTATGGCCGCTGCCTTTTGCAACCTCTTGTTGTGGTATCGAGTTTATGGCTACCCTCAACCCAACATATGATGCCTCAAGATTTGGTATGGAAAGAAACTCTTTCTCACCAAGACAGGCAGATTTGTTGATGGTTTGCGGAACGATATCAAAAAAATTAGGCCCCGTGCTTAAAGAAGTGTATACTCAAATGGCAGAGCCGAAATGGGTAGTATCCGTTGGTGCCTGTGCGTGCAGCGGAGGTATTTTCGATACCTATTCCGTATTGCAGGGGATCGACAAAATCATTCCTGTGGATGTATACGTTCCGGGATGTCCTCCAAGACCGGAACAGATCATTGAAGGGGTAATGCAGGTTCAGGCTCTTGCAGAAAGTGAAAGCATCAGAAGAAGAGATATGCCTGAATATCAAAAACTATTAGATTCTTACAACATAAGCAACTAACGGAAATGACAAACGAATTTGTATTAGAAGCAATCACAAGGGAATTTCCGGAATCTGTAATCTCAAGTTCAGAGCCTTATGGAATGTTGACAATTGAGGTAAAAAAAGAAGACCTGAAAAAAATAGTTCACTATCTGAAGGACTCAACATTGGAAATCAATTTCCTCACCGATGTTTGTGGAATCCATTACCCGGAATTTCCTGAAAAAGAAATAGGAGTAGTATATCACCTTCACAACATGATGACCAACTTCAGACTGCGTCTAAAAATCTTTATGTCCAGAGAAAATATAGAAGTAGATTCCTTAGTAGACCTTTACGCAGGAGCCAACTGGATGGAAAGAGAAACCTATGATTTCTTCGGAATTAAATTTAAAGGCCATCCGGATCTCAGACCTATTCTTAATATGGAAGATCTTGGATACCACCCTATGCTGAAAGAATATCGTCTGGAAGATGGTACAAGAACCGATAAGGACGACGCAATGTTCGGAAGATAAAAATATAAATGATTAATGATGATTGATTAATGATCAATTATCACCTATCAATTATCAATTATATATTATGAAAGATAACTCATTATCCAATATACTCAACCAATACGAAAGCAAAGAGCAGATTGACGGGCAATTGTACACCCTCAATTTAGGTCCTACGCACCCTGCGACACACGGGATTTTCCAGAACATCCTTACTATGGATGGAGAAAGGATTCTTCACGCAGAACAAACCGTTGGATACATCCACCGAGCATTTGAGAAAATTTCCGAAAGAAGAAACTATTCTCAGATCACAACTCTTACCGACCGTATGAACTACTGTTCAGCTCCGATCAATAATTTAGGTTGGCACATGACCGTAGAAAAACTGATTGGCGTTGAGGTTCCAAAGCGTGTAGATTATATGCGTGTTATTTTAATGGAATTGGCAAGAATCGGAGATCACCTGATCTGTAATGGTGTAACGGGAATGGATTCGGGAGCAATCACAGGTCTTACCTATATGTTCATCGAAAGAGAGAGAATCTATGATATGTATGAACAGATCTGCGGGGCAAGGATGACAACCAATATGGGAAGAATCGGAGGTTTTGAAAGAGATTTCACCCCTAAATTCCATGAGTTAATTAAGGATTTCCTTAAAACTTTTCCACCAAGATTCAAAGAATTCTGTACATTGTTAGAAAGAAACAGAATCTTTATGGACAGAACCATCGGAGCAGGAGCAATTTCTGCAGAGAGAGCTTTAAGCTATGGTTTCACAGGTCCAAATTTAAGGGCTACAGGCGTAGACTATGATGTAAGAGTTGCACAGCCTTATTCATCTTATCAGGATTTCGACTTCATTATCCCTGTGGGAACATCAGGAGACACTTACGACCGTTTTATGGTTCGTCAACAAGAGATCTGGGAATCCATTAAAATCATCAAACAAGCATACGAAAATCTTCCTGAAGGTCCGTTCCACGCTGATGTGCCTGATTTCTATCTTCCTGAAAAAGCTGATGTCTATCAGAAAATGGAAGCTTTAATCTACCATTTCAAAATTGTAATGGGAGAAACGGATGTCCCTAAAGGTGAAGTTTACCACGCTGTAGAAGGAGGAAACGGAGAATTAGGTTTCTATCTGGTAAGTGATGGTGGAAGAAGCCCTTACAGACTGCATTTCAGAAGACCATGTTTCATTTATTATCAGGCTTATCCTGAAATGATTACAGGCTCTGTAATTTCTGATGCGATTGTAACCATGTGTAGTATGAATATTATTGCGGGAGAATTAGATGCATAAATCAGAATTTAGAAAATAGATGAAAGATCAAAGACTTTCATCACCCAATATAAAATTGAATTTAGAACACGAATCTCAGAGTCTTTCTCTTTTTTCTATGTTCTTTAATCTTAGATAAAATATGAGCGAAACAATAGCTTTTAAACCGGAAAGTTTAGCACAGGTACACAAAATGATCGCAAGATATCCAGAAGGGAGACAAAAATCTGCGCTTATTCCTGTACTGCATTTGGCACAGAAAGAATTCGGTGGGTGGTTAGACGTTCCAGTAATGGATTATGTTGCAGAATTATTGAGTATTAAACCAATTGAAGTATATGAAGTTGCAACTTTCTATACGATGTTCAATATGAAACCGGTTGGTAAATATGTTTTGGAAGTTTGCAGAACGGGACCCTGCATGGTGTCGGGAAGTGAAAAAATCCTTAATCACATCAGAACAAAACTGAATATTAAGGATGGAGAAACTACAGAAGACGGAATGTTCACATTAAAGCCTGCTGAATGTTTAGGTGCTTGTGGATATGCTCCGATGATGCAGCTTGGAAAATTCTTTCATGAAAATTTAACAATAGAAAAAGTAGACGAAATTCTTGACCTTTGCAGAGAAGGACAGGTTGATTTAGGCTAATTGAGTTAATTTTTAAATAATTATAAAAGCTAAAAGCCATAAGCCAATAGCTAAAAGCATAATAAAAAATGAGTAAAAAACTTTTACTTAAAGACGCACATATAGAAGGAATCCGCTACTTTGAAACCTACCGTAAACAGGGAGGTTACACAGCAGCTGAAAAAGCCTTGAAAATGACCCCGGACGAAATTCTGGAAGAAGTAAAAGCTTCAGGACTTCGTGGCCGTGGTGGAGCAGGATTTCCAACAGGAATGAAATGGAGCTTTTTGGCGAAACCGGAAGGTGTCCCTAGACACCTGGTAGTAAATGCCGATGAGTCTGAACCGGGAACATTCAAAGACAGATATCTGATGGAATTCCTTCCCCATGTATTGATTGAAGGAATGCTGATCTCATCGTATTGTTTGGGTTCTAATGTTTCTTACATCTACATCAGAGGAGAATATTCGTGGATTCCTGATATTTTAGAGGAAGCCATTGAAGAAGCAAAAGCTGCCGGATTTTTAGGTAAAAATATTCTTGGAACGGGGTTCGATCTTGAAATCTATGTTCAGAGAGGTGCCGGAGCATATATCTGTGGTGAAGAAACTGCTTTGCTGGAATCTCTTGAAGGGAAAAGAGGAAATCCAAGACTGAAACCGCCATTCCCTGCTGTAAAAGGGCTTTGGGAAAGACCAACCGTAGTCAATAACGTTGAATCTATTGCTGCAATTGTTCCGATTATTGATATAACCGGAGCCGAATATGCTAAAATTGGTGTTGGCAGATCTACAGGTACAAAACTGATTTCAGCTTGTGGAAACATCAATAAGCCGGGAGTTTATGAAATCGACATGACCATTACCGTTGAAGAATTCATTTATTCAGACGAATATTGTGGAGGGATTAAAGATGGTAAAAAATTAAAAGCTTGTATTCCTGGAGGAAGCTCAGTTCCAATTGTTCCTGCCAATTTATTATTAAAAACCGTAAACGGAGAACCGAGATATATGAACTACGAATCTTTGGCAGACGGAGGCTTCGCTACCGGTACCATGATGGGTTCAGGAGGTTTCATCGTATTGGATGAAGACCAGTGTATCGTAGAACATACCATGACTTTAGCGAGATTTTATAATCACGAAAGTTGCGGACAATGTACACCATGCCGAGAGGGTACGGGATGGATGTATAAAATATTAAAGAAAATTGAAAATGGACAAGGCAAGATGGAAGACATCGACTTGCTTTGGGATATTCAGAGAAAAATAGAAGGTAACACAATCTGCCCATTGGGAGATGCGGCAGCATGGCCTGTAGCGGCGGCAATACGTCATTTCAGAGATGAATTTGAATGGCACGTGAAAAATCCTGAATTGTGTCTAACACAAAATTACGGATTGGCTCACTATGCGGATCCAATTCCGACGCCGACGGTTTAGGCCTGTTTTAAGACAATAAATTAGGGTGATAAAAAAGTGTGTATTACTGCTTGGGTTAGCAGTAACGCTGGGTATGAAAGCCCAGGAAAATCATGTGGATCCATTTAAAAAAGGATCAGTAATGGTATTTTGGGGGTGGAACAATTCGGTATATTCAAAATCGGATATTCATTTTAAAGGAGATGGATATGATTTTCAACTGAATAATGTTGTTGCCCACGATAGACAAACGAAATTTGATTGGGGAGTGTATTTTAAACCTAACTCAATCACAATTCCGCAGGTGAACTATAGAATCACGTATTTTCCTAAAGATAATCTGGGGATTACGTTAGGAATGGATCATATGAAATATGTGATGGATCAGAATCAGTCAGTTGATTTTAAAGGATATATCAATAATCCTGAATATGCTGAACTGGTACATAACGGAAAAGTAGATTTAAGTGATGCCAAATTATTAACATTTGAACACACAGACGGTCTTAATTATATTAATATTGGTGCTCAGAAGTATCATAATGTTTTGAACAAAAAAAATATTGATCTTTTTCTGAGCTATGGTGCCGGAATCGGCGCCCTGCTGCCAAAATCGAATGTAAAGCTGATGGGGAATGAAAGAAGTGACAGATTCCATCTTGCAGGATTCGGTGCTGATATCAGAGGAGCGATAAGCCTGGTTGCCATAAGACACGTTGTTTTTCAGGTAGAAGGTAAATTGGGTTACATTAATATGCCGGATATTAAAACAACTCTGAATAATAAGCCGGATAAGGCTTCACAGGACTTTGTGTACGGAGAAGTAGATTTTGGTATTGGATATACATTTAATACAAAAAAGTATAATTAATAAAGCTTACTGCTCGAACAGTAAAAGCGAAAAGCATAGAATATGAGCGAAGAGGTTAAAAAATTTAAAATAACTATAGACGGACAAACTACCGAAGTGTTGCCCGGAACTTCCATCCTGGAAGCGGCAAGACAAATCGGCGGAAAATCTGTACCTCCTGCAATGTGCTACTACAGCAAATTGGAAACCAGTGGGGGAAGATGCAGAACCTGCCTTGTGGAAGTTTCTAAAGGGTCTGAAGCAGATCCGCGTCCTATGCCGAAATTGGTTGCAAGCTGCAGAACAAATGTAATGGATGGTATGGAAGTAAAAAACCTTACCTCGGAAAAGGCTCAGGAAGGAAGAAAAGCAGTTACCGAATTCTTGCTGGTAAATCACCCGCTGGATTGCCCTGTTTGTGATCAGGCAGGAGAATGCCACCTTCAGGATTTGGGTTATGAATACGGAAACCCTGAAACAAGAACTGAGTTTGAAAGAAATACCTATGATGCAGATGATCTTGGCCCACATATCAAACTGAATATGGACCGTTGCATCCTGTGCGCAAGATGTGTATTGGCTGCAAACCAGTTAACAGGTCAAAGAGAACACGGAATTCTTTTCAGAGGAGATCACGCAGAAATTTCCACTTATTTAAATAAAGCATTAGACAATGATTTTATCGGAAACGTAATTGATGTTTGTCCGGTAGGAGCATTAACCGACAGAACAGCTCGTTTTGCCAGCAGAGTATGGTTCACAAAACCAATGAACGCTACCTGTAACTGCGAAAAATGTTCAGGAAAAGCTACCGTTTGGATGAAAGGTGATGAAATTATAAGAGTTACCGCAAGAAAGGATCAGTGGGGAGAAGTTGAAGAATTCATCTGTGATACGTGTCGTTTCGGGAGAAAAGAACTTTCTGACTGGAATATCGAAGGTCCTAGACATATCGACAGACACTCTGTTATTTCATTGAATCATTATGAAAAGCCTAAAGATGAGCTAAGAGTTTTAGACAATCCAATGGCTAAAGAAATCAGTGAAAAAGACGAAAAATAAAAAAGTTGGATGCTTGAAGATGAAAGATGGAGGTTTGTAACCGTAAAATTTTTCACTTCTACGTTTAATTTTAATTTTGTTAAAAATAAAATAAATTGGTAATGTGATGAAGAGTTGATGCACAAAGTGATATACTTCCAGCTTCCAGCTCCCATCTTCAAAACATTTAAAATAAAAAATGGATTTACTTACATTTAAACTTATACTTGTACTGGCACTTTTCCTTCTTTCGCTTACGATTGCAGCCTATTCTACATGGGCTGAAAGAAAAGTTGCCGCCATTATGCAGGACAGAATCGGGCCTAACAGAGCGGGACCATTCGGATTGCTGCAACCGCTTGCCGATGGTGGAAAGTTTTTCTTTAAAGAAGATTTTACCCCTGCCAATGCGGAAAAGTTTCTTTTCGTATTAGGGCCGGCTTTGGTAATGTTTATATCATTGATCACGGGAGCAGTTATTCCTTGGGGTAAAAGTTTAAATATTGCCGGTACTTCTTACGATCTACAGGTTGCCAACATCGATGTTGGTGTACTTTTCATCATTGGGATGGCTTCTATCGGTGTTTACGGAATCATGATCGGAGGCTGGGCTTCCAACAATAAATATTCATTATTAGGTGCCATCCGTGCATCTTCCCAGATGATCTCTTACGAACTGGCAATGGGATTAGCCTTACTTTCTATCATTATGATGACGGGAAGTTTAGATTTAAAGGAAATCACAGAAAGTCAGACCAACGGAAAATTATGGGGAGTTATTCCATGGGTTTCCGGACTAAACTGGAATATATTTTACCAGCCGGTTGCTTTCCTTGTTTTTATCGTGGCAGCTTTGGCAGAAACCAACAGACACCCTTTCGATTTACCGGAATGTGAATCTGAATTGGTAACAGGATATTCTACCGAATATTCATCCATGAAATTAGGATTGTACATGTTTGGTGAATATGTAAATATGTTTATATCAAACGCATTCATGGTGGTTCTTTTCTTCGGAGGATATAACTATCCGGGAATAGAATGGGTAACTCAGAACTGGGGAGAAAATACAGCCGGAATTTTGAGTATCGTAGCATTTTTAATGAAAACGATCATCGGAATCTTGATCTTTATGTGGATCAGATGGACACTTCCGAGATTCAGATACGACCAGTTAATGCACTTAGGTTGGAAAACTTTAATTCCAATGGCATTGGTAAACCTGCTGATTACAGGAGCTGTAATTTTAGCATTTGGGAATTAATTAATTTGAAATGAGTTAATTTGAGAATTTGAAAATGGAATATTTTTCCTGCTTTCAACTTCCAACAAGATATAAATTTGAAAATGAGCTGATGTGAAAAGGTGATGATGTTAAACTTCCATCTCCCGGCTTCCATCTTCTAACATTTAATAATAAAAATAATGAAACTTACGAACAGATCAAAAGTTGTTTCCAATAAAGAAATGACCCTTGCTGAAAAAATCTACCTTCCTGCTATTTTTACGGGAATGGGGATTACTTTTAAGCATGCTGTAAGAACCGTGCTGAAAGGTGCACCTGCAGTATATTCTTATCCGGAAGTACAAAAGCCGAGAGCAGATATCTGGAGAGGTCAACACGTTTTAAAAAGAGACGAAGAAGGCCGGGAAAGATGTACCGCCTGCGGACTTTGTGCAGTAGCATGCCCTGCAGAGGCCATTACCATGACTTCAGCTGAAAGAACAAAAGAGGAAAAGCATCTTTACAGAGAAGAAAAATATGCATCGGTATATGAAATCAATATGTTGAGATGTATTTTCTGCGGTATGTGCGAAGAAGCCTGTCCAAAATCCGCAATCTATCTTACAGATCGTCTGGTAGACGTGGAGACCAACAGAGGTTCTTTCATTTACGGAAAAGATAAATTGGTTGAAAAAATAAACGAAAGGATTGATATCACAGAAAGACAATCCGAGAAACAAAAAAATGCGGTAAAATAATGGATCAGTTTTTATTTTTCTTGGTGGCGTTTTTAGCAGTCGCAAGTGCGGTATATTTCGTATTTGCGAGAAATCCTTTATATGCTATTTTGTCATTAATTGTAACGATGTTTTCTATTGCGGGCATGTACATCCTTCTGAATGCACAGTTCCTTGCGATTATTCAGATTATTGTTTACGCCGGAGCGATCATGGTATTATTCCTTTATATCCTGATGATGCTTAACCTTAATAAACAAGACGAAAGTAAGAAGAACAATACTTTAAAATTTGTTGGAGTTTTTACGGCAGGTCTTTTATTAATTGGAGTTTTAGGGGTATTCAGAGGAGTTCAGCAAAACCAGATTGCAGTTGAAAATGTAGATGGAAGCATCGGACTTACTAAAAATCTGGGAAGACTTTTGTTTAATGAATATGTTTTACCGTTTGAGCTTGCATCCATCCTTATTTTGGCAGGTATTGTAGGTGCGGTATTAATCGGTAAAAAAGATTTATAAATTATGGGAGAAGTAAATACATTTATACAAAGCATCCCTCTGAATTACTTCATCATTCTTTCTTCTGTGTTATTCAGTTTAGGAGTGTTGGGCGTATTGCTGAGAAAAAATGCTATTGTTATTTTGGGTTGTGTAGAGCTTATGCTCAATTCTGTTAATCTTTTGCTGGCTGCATTTTCAGCCTACAAAGGTAATGGAGACGGACAACTTTTAGTTTTCTTCATTATGGTGGTGGCTGCTGCGGAAGTGGCGGTAGGTTTGGCAATTATTGCTATGCTTTATAGAAATACCCGTTCTGTTGATGTAAGTATATTTAATAAATTAAGAGGATAAGAATGGAAAATTTAGTGTATGCAATAATACTTTTACCACTTTTAGGTTTTCTTATAAACGGTTTATTCGGGAAAAATCTTCCAAAAATTGTTGTTGGTAGTTTAGCTACAGCAATGGTTTTTGCATCTTTCTGCATCGCAGTTAGTATTTTCATGAATTTCGACTCAGAAAGCCAGCCTGTCATTGTAAAAGCTTTTGAATGGTTTAGAGTAAACGGAGTTCAGATTAATTTCGGATTCCAGATCGATCAGTTGTCGTTAATGATGGTCATGATCATCACGGGAATCGGATCTTTGATTCACCTCTACTCTATCGGATATATGAGCCATGATAAAGGTTTCTATAAGTTTTTCACGTATCTGAACCTGTTTATCTTCTCCATGTTACTTTTGGTAATGGGAAGCAACTACCTGATCCTCTTTATCGGATGGGAAGGCGTAGGATTATGTTCTTATCTACTTATTGGTTTCTGGTATACCAACGAAGAATATGGTAAAGCAGCGAGAAAAGCATTTATCATGAACAGAATTGGTGACCTTGCTTTATTGATCGGTATTTTCATGTTGGCTTCACAGACCAACGCTGTTGATTATCTTACCATCAGAGAGAACGCCGGAAAATTTGAATTGGATGGAAGTGTAATTATCTTTATTACGGCGAGTTTATTTATCGGTGCTACTGGTAAATCTGCTCAGGTTCCATTATATACATGGTTACCGGATGCGATGGCGGGACCAACTCCTGTCTCTGCCCTAATTCACGCGGCAACGATGGTAACAGCGGGAATTTATCTTGTAGTAAGATCCAATTTCTTATTTACTTTGGCCCCAAGCGTTCAGGACGGAATTTTATTCATTGGATTCTTAACGGCAGCTTTAGCCGGATTCTATGCACTTCGTCAGAACGACATCAAAAAAGTACTGGCCTACTCCACTGTTTCACAGCTTGGATTTATGTTCATTGCTTTAGGGTTGGGAGCTTATACAACAGCCATGTTCCACGTAATGACCCATGCTTTCTTCAAAGCATTATTGTTCTTAGGAGCGGGTTCTGTAATCCATGCGATGAGCAACGAGCAGGATATGCGTTTTATGGGAGGTTTAAAGAAATATATTCCTCTTACCCACGCTACTTTCCTGATTGGAACATTGGCGATTTCAGGATTCCCTTTATTATCGGGGATGATTTCCAAAGACGAAATTCTAGTAGCTGCTTTTGCTAAAAACCCTGTTTACTGGGTGATTCTATTCATTTTGGCAGCAGTTACTGCAACCTATATGTTCAGACTGTATTATCTCACTTTCCACGGAGAGTTCAGAGGTACTGAAGAACAAAAACACCACTTACACGAAAGCCCAACCAATATGACCTTACCATTGATCGTACTGGCTATTCTTTCTGTTGTTGGCGGTTTAATAAACCTTCCTCACTTCATCGGCCACGGCCACTACGCAAAACTGATGGAATGGCTGAAGCCGGTTCTTACTGAAGAAAGCTTTAATCAAATGGAAACAACGCTTTCAGCTGTTCCGTTTGGTACAGAAATGATACTTTTAGGAGCAACAGTATTGATGTTCTTCTGTGTATGGTTTTTTGTTAAAAACACTTATGTTAACAAGAAAAAACAGGCTCTTCCGGAAGAGCAGTACACAGGATGGGAAAAACTGTCTGCCAGAAAATTATATATTGACGAACTTTACAATGCATTGATTGTAAAAACTGTTGAAGGATTAGGACGCGGAGGAAAGATGTTTGACAATGGTATTCTTGATCGTTTTGTAGACTTTGTAGGGGATGGCGCTGAAGACAGCGGAAAAGCCATGAAGCGTGTACAGAACGGAAATGTAGAGAATTACATTCTGATTATGTCTTTGGCGGTGGGAATTATATTAATTGTTAACTTTTTATTACAATAATAATGTCTGAGTTGTTATTAACATTATTACTATTACCTCTGGTAGGTTCGGGATTAGTTTTTGCATGGAAAAACAATTCAAGCAAATATTTGGCACTGGGAATTGCATTAGTACAAATGCTGATCACTTTCTATATTGCGGCGGATTTTAATTACGCCCCAACGGTAGACAGTGTACTGCAGCACGAAATCAATTACCCATGGTCACAATTCATCAAGAGTTCTCTTCACTTCGGTATTGACGGGATGAGTCTTCTTCTTTTATTGCTGACCAATATTTTAGCGCCAATCATTATTTTATCTTCTTTTAACGAAAATGTAAGCTACAGAAATACATTCTATGGTTTAATACTATTGATGCAATTCGGCTTGGTAGGGGTTTTCACTTCACTGGACGGATTATTGTTCTACATTTTCTGGGAAGTAACCTTGATTCCGATCTGGTTCATTGCCGGACTTTGGGGTCAGGAAAATAAAAGATTTGAGTTTACTACGAAATTCTTCGTCTATACATTTGTTGGATCATTATTTATGCTTGCAGGATTGATTTATGTGTACAATCATTCAGCATCATTTGCTCTGACGGATTTATATAATGCTCAATTAAACGAAACCCAACAGACCGTGGTATTCTGGTTTATCTTTTTTGCTTTTGCAGTAAAATTACCGGTATTCCCTTTCCATACATGGCAGCCCGACACGTATACCTATTCACCGACTCAAGGATCAATGCTTTTATCGGGAATTATGCTTAAAATGGCGATTTATGGAGTAATGCGTTATTTATTACCGATTACGCCGCTTCCGATTGCAGGAATTTCAGGACAGATCGTTATCATCCTTGCTATTGTAGGAATTGTTCACGGAGCATTGATTGCAATTATTCAGACGGATATGAAGAGGATTATCGCATATTCTTCATTCTCTCACGTTGGATTAATGGTTGCAGGTATCTTCGCTTCGGCAGTCATTACATTAAGAGGAACTTTCAATATCGAAGGTGCGGAAGGAGCGTTGGTACAAACTTTTGCTCACGGTATCAACGTGGCCGGTTTGTTCTACTGTTGTGATATATTATACAAAAGATTCAAATCAAGAGATATCAGGCAAATGGGCGGACTTGCAAAAGTAGCTCCTAAGTTTGCCGTATTATTCCTGATTATTATATTAGGTTCAATGGGCGTTCCATTAACTAACGGATTCATCGGAGAATTTATCCTTTTGAAATCAATATATGATTTTAACGGGTTGGCAGCAGTAATTGCCGGTCTTACCGTGATCCTTGCTGCAGTATATTTATTGAGATTTTATGGAAAAGCAATGTTTGGTCCTGGTGATGAGACCGTTCTGAGCACAGCAAAAGATCTTTCTGCTGTAGAATTTTCGGTATTGGCAAGTTTAGCGGTTTTTGTGATTGTATTTGGTATTTTCCCGCAACCGATAATCGAAATGGTAAATAGTTCGCTGAAGTTTATCTATACGGCGATGGCCAGTTAAAAAATTAAAAGATTTAAAAATTAAAAAACTAGGAGATCGAAGAAGAATAAAGTGAAAGGGCAAAACTCTGAACTTTAAACTTCAAATCTCGAATATAAATTATGAGTGTTTTAATTATTGTTTTCCTAACGGCAGTTGTTGCGTTATTTTCAGGAGTTTTTGAACAGGGGAAATTCGCAAGATACATTGGAATTTTGGGATTAATCATCGCATTATGGGTAAGTTTTATGCCGGAAGCTTCATTCTTCGGCCAGTACAGACACATGTACGACTATACCGCCAATACTGCGTTATTTACTAAAATATCAATCGTAACTACATTATTATTATTCTTTTTGGGAGGTTTTGCATTCAGCAATCACAGAACCCACCAGTCTGAATTATACGCTTTGATGCTTTTTGCATTATGCGGTGGAATTATCCTTTTCGGATTCCAGAATTTGGTAACATTGTTCCTGGGAGTTGAGATTCTCTCTATTCCATTGTATGTAATGGCGGGAGCAAACAAAACCGATTTAAGATCAAATGAGGCTTCTATTAAATATTTCCTGATGGGTGCATTTGCAACAGGTTTCCTTCTGTTCGGGATCGCATTTATTTATGGAAATGCCGGAAGTTTCGATTTATATAAAATCCAGGATTTCGGAGTTTCAAACCCGAAAGATGTCATGTTTATTTTAGGAGTTTTATTGATTCTTTGTGCATTGGCATTCAAGGTAGCATTGGCACCGTTCCATATGTGGAGTCCTGATGTATATTACGGTTCGCCTTCATTGATCACGGCTTTCATGGCGAGTGTTGTAAAAATTTCAGGTTTTTTCGCGTTATTCAGACTAATGACTATCGGGTTTGGTGGCGTTACGGAAGAATGGATCAATATTTTTGGTGTATTCCTGATCATTACCTTGCTTTTGGCAAACGTTATGGGTCTTGCACAAACCAACGCGAAAAGAATGTTGGCGTATTCATCAGTTTCTCACGCAGGATATATCGGGTTGGTATTCTTCGGGATGACAAGCCTTTCCACTTATAATTTGGCATTCTATTTATTTGCCTATGCATTGTCAACGGTAGGTGTTTTCATGTGCCTGATTTATGTTGAAAAATTAAAAAGAGAAACTTCTTTCGGAGCATTCAAAGGTTTGGCAAAAACAGAACCTTTATTGGCCACGGCCGCTGCAATCTCTATGCTTTCTATGGCCGGAATTCCTTTAACAGCTGGTTTCATGGGTAAATTTGCATTATTTTCCCAGGCGATGAATTCTGACCACGGTGTTTTCCTTGTATTGGTGGCCGTATTAGGATCCGCTCTATCTATTGCCTATTATCTGAGATTAATTATCTCTATGTTTTTCTTTAAGGAAAGTACATTCAAATCTTCAGAGAAAGTAACCTTAACGTATAATATTGTTGCCGTATTTGTAATCGCTTCAATCATTGTTCTAGGTGTTTTCCCTGATCTTTTTGCAAAACAGTTCGGACTGTAAAAGTCCTCATAAAAATATAAGACCACAACCTCAAAGTTGTGGTTTTTTTATAACTTTACTTCATGGCAAATCTTTATAAAAAAGACGCTCCATTTCAGGTTTACATATCTTTCAAAAAGTATTTGGATGTGCTGGAGCATATCCGCTACAACGACCGTCTTGAATATCGTGTGAACTATGCCAAATCGTTATTAGATAAAACCAAAAATTTCCGGGAGCTGAGAAACGGCTTTCAGGATGTATCACTGCTGGAAAAACATGAAGAACTGATCAAACTCCTGCTTTCTGATCTATTTCCCACAGGGCTTACCAATAATGAAATAAAAGCTGCCAGTATCCCACTTTCCAATATCACATTCAACTATACGGAAAGATTTAAAAATATTCTTAAAGACGCAGGAAAAGATTTTGAAATAGAGCTCCGGAATATTGATGATGACGAATTTTATGTATTTTGCTGCTGTCTTATTCTGCAGACTTATTACAAAAGAGACATCAAAAGTTCGCTTCCGTTTTACTATGACATCCCGAACAGACAGGGAATCATGAAACATTACAAAATTATTGTGAACGCGGATTTTGCAGAAGTATATCCTACTGAAGATGCAAAGATCCCTTCTGAGGAGGTCGTCGATATGCTGCTTGAAAACCTTGATGATTTTAAGCTGTGGAAAAGATACTTCCCTTCAGAATCTTGGGTATTGAAAGGTTTTACCATCATCTCTCTGGTTGACTGCACCTCTGAAGTAGCATTGTCCGACCTGAAATCAAGCATGATCAGTATCGATCCGGAAAACCTTGCGCCGGATGAAAACCTCATCGAAATTTTCAAATCGTATTTTGATGTTTCCGAGTTAAATTTCGGACTGATGCTTTTTAATAAAAAAGATCAGAGGCTCGAAAAACTTCCGATTTATGAAAATCTTTTTACCAATCATATCCTGGACTTCTGGATCAATACTTTTGATGAGGAAACCAGGAAAACCACTTTTACCAATTTAAATCACAATTCTAAACCTATTGTTGTTTCCAACATTGAAAATCTGGATGACGAAGTGAAATCCCTGCCTTCTTTCAGAATACTGAGAGACAACAAAATCAACAGTTTCATGGTGATTCCTATCGTAAAAGATAATGAATTATTGGCCATGATGGAATTTACTTCACCGGTAATAAACAGTTTCAACGGATTAAAACTCAAAAAAATGGAGTTTTTTTCAGATATGATTTTGTTTTCCCTGAACCGATTCAGTTTTGAGAAGAATTATCAGATTGAAGCCATTATCCAGCGCGAATACACCAGTATCCACGATAGTGTGGTTTGGAAATTCAGAAATGAAGCCGAGAAATATTTCAACGCATCACTGGCAAAAAAAATATATACCTTAAAGCAGATTTCATTTAAAAACCTTACACCGCTTTTTGGATTTTCCGATATTCGTTCATCATCTGAAAAACGTTTCAACTTAATGCTGGAAGATCTCAACCAGCAGATTGAATGTCTTCATGAAATCTTTTCATTAACCAATTCGGAGTCAGAAAAATATCTTCTGGCACTTGAGATTTTCGAGAATG
This sequence comes from Chryseobacterium sp. PET-29, assembly GCF_025736815.1. Classification (NCBI taxonomy): domain Bacteria; kingdom Pseudomonadati; phylum Bacteroidota; class Flavobacteriia; order Flavobacteriales; family Weeksellaceae; genus Chryseobacterium; species Chryseobacterium sp. PET-29. Next base: position 2,509,024 of record NZ_CP107053.1, read on the forward strand.
AATTGAATAATGAAATTAAAGCAGACAGCGAACAGCGTTTCCAGAGATTGTTAAGGGACGAAATTCACCCATATTTACAGGCTAAATTAGAAATCAAATCTTCCAGTGAAGTAAAGGCAAAAATTAAAGATTATTTTGCACAGGTATCAAATCAGAATGACCTTTTTTACAACAACAGAAAGAGCCTTGACGACTCAATAACATTGGTGAACAGGAAATTGGCAGACGTTTTGGATGAGGCACAAATAGAAGCCCAGCAGATTTTTCCTCATTATTATGAAAGGTTTAAATCGGACGGTGTAGAACATAATCTGTACATCGGCCGCAATATTGCGCCGGATCTGCATTACCATTCAAAAGTAGTTCATAAATTAAGATACTGGCAGCTGAAAACCATATGCAATATGGAACATGAGTTTCGGAATTTTAAACAAGATCTTCCTATTTGCCTGGACATTGCCTCACTGATCTTTGTCTACAATGAAAAAATTGATATCCGTTTCAGGATGGATGAAAAAAGATTTGATGTAGACGGAGCCTATAATTCTTACTATGAAATTATTAAAAAGCGTTTAGACAAAGCACATATAAAAGATTCTACAGACAGGATTACCTGCCCCGGAAAAATAACAATTGTATATTTTGGTATGGAAAACCAGAGAGAATATCTTGACTATGTTAATAAACTGCAGAAAAAAGGCGTTCTGAAAAATGATGTAGAGCTGCTCCGTGTAGAAGATCTGCAGGGAATTACAGGACTTCTTGCCCTGAGAGTTTCATTAGCTTAAAAATAAAAACTCATCCTGTCTGGATGAGTTTTTTCTTATTTGTATCTTTTAAAGACTTAAAAAAGCATATCCGAAAGACAAAACGGAAATCACGATTCCTGCCATAAAAATCTGGTAAGTAATGGATAAGAGCCTGTATTTCCGGTCCAGTACTTTTCCCAGGAAATATAAATCCTTTACCATAGAATCATAAATATAATCCCGGTCTTTGATGAGAATATTCATTGCACTCTGGTAATCATCGAACAGCATCCTGTTAAAATTCCCAAAGAACAGCAGGTTTACTTTTCTGTCGGCAACATCCTGCATGCTGAATTTCGCTTTTGTAACGTTTGGTTTTGTTGATAAAATGGCAAAAATAATGGTTAGTACCGCCGATAAAAGCAAAATAAAACTAGGAATAATCAGATGCGAATTTTTCGGGGTGTCAAGCTTCGGAACCAATACCGAAAGACAAACCGAAATAATAATCGCATTTACGGAAAGAAGAATATTGGCCTTGCTGTCTGCAATATCGCTTAATCTCGTGTGATTGCTCAGCGTAACCCTGAAAAGCGTATCCACACTTCTGTCCGGCTTCGGATCTTTATCCTTGTCTTTTTTATTTTCGGAATTATCTTTTTTACCTTCCTCTTTCTCTAATTTTTTTTCGATTTTCTTAATATTTTTCTCTTTCAAAGGCTGCCACGCATTTTTTGCATAATCGGTATAAAACTGATGCTTGTTTTTCAGCATATCCAGGTTACCGGCATTCCACTCGTCATTAGAAAAACATCTTACGTTGGTAAGCTCCCACTCTTTTCGCAGTGCATCAGAAATATCGTTGTAATCGTGGCTTGCAAAATGGCTGCAGTCCGCATCCTTTACAATTTTCTCCAGAAGATTTTGGGGGACATACGTAATTTTTGTCGCCAAAATTAACTGTACAATATCATTGATATCGTTTTCGGGATAATTTTCTTTCTGAAGGAAGCTTTTTGCGATCTCGGCTCCGTTTTCTTCATGGTCTTTGGCACATTCTATGTATCCTGTATCATGAAACCAAAGTGCAAGCAATACCTTTTCCTGATCTTTTTCAGAAACAGGCGTGTTTTTCAGGATCTCTTCAGCCTTATTTACCGTAAATGTTGTATGTATAAAATTATGATAAAAATATACCGAAGATAGCTTATCTTTGAATAAGGTTTCAACATAATCTTTGGCTTTTTGTAAAATGTCCATCACCGAAATTTTGTTAATGTAAATTTATGAATTTATACTTGAAAACTCATCTAAAAAATACTTCTCTTGCTCTTAGATTCGTATTATCCGCCGGAGTTTTATATTCCTGCGCAACATATAACGTAAAAAAGGGTAAAAACTTATCTGAAGTCAGCAATTCTGATGTAAAATCCGAAAATGACTTTACCCTATTTCTTGTAGGAGATGCAGGCAATGCAGATGAGCCTCAGTCACAGCAAACTTTACAATTACTGAAAAACCGGCTGGAATCTGCAGGAAGCAACTCGATGCTCCTATTTCTGGGCGATAATATTTATCCGCACGGAATGCCGAAAGAGTCTGATAAAGATTATCCGCAAGCCAAAAAGAAACTGGAAGACCAGCTAGCCATTGTAAAGAACTTTAAAGGTAAAACACTGGTTATTCCCGGAAATCACGACTGGTACAGCGGACTGGACGGGTTAAAAGCTCAGGAAGATTTCGTAAAAAATTATTTGAACGATAAAAAAGCTTTTCTTCCTAAAAATTCCTGTCCTATTGATGACATCAGCCTCACGAAAGATATCAAATTAATTGTGATTGATTCGGAATGGGCATTGCTAAACTGGGACAAGCATCCGGGAATCAACAAAAACTGCGACATCAAAACCCGTGAAGATCTTTTCACCGAATTTAAAGATTTAATTAATAAAAATCAGGATAAAAGAATTATTGTTGCGCTTCATCATCCTATTATCAGCAGCGGAACACATGCAGGATTTACCTCTGCAAAATCCCACCTTTTCCCTTTAAAAAGCAAAATTCCGGCTCCGGGCGTTGCAAGTCTCATTAATGTTGTAAGAAGTTCTTCGGGAGCGAGCCCTGAAGACATTACAAACAAGCATTACGCAGATCTGGCCAACCGAATTAAAAGTATTGTCCAGGAAAAGGAAAATATTATTTTTGTTTCGGGACACGATCATAATCTTCAATATCACGAATTAAGAAATATCAGACAGATTATCAGCGGCGCGGGCTCCAAAGTTGATCCCGCTACCATCAGGGAGAAAACTGATTTTTCTTACGGAGGAAGCGGCTTTGCTATACTGAATATCAGAAAAGATAAAAGTTCGGACGTAGAATATTTTTCTACAAAAGATAATTCTTTAGAACAACTTTCGCATATTCAGGTCACTGAAAAGCCTGCGGATTTCATAAACAATTACCCAGATTCTTTTCCTTCAACAGTAACATCAACCATTTATCCTAAAAAATTAACAGAAAAAAGAAAATTTTACAGGTGGCTTTGGGGAGAGCATTACCGAAAATATTACAGAATGCCCGTTGAAGCTCCTACAGCGAACATTTCAACACTGGATGGCGGCTATACACCTTTCAGGGAGGGCGGCGGAAATCAATCGAACAGCCTCCGGCTGAGAGCGCAGGACGGACAGGAATTCGTAATGAGAGGTGTTAAAAAAAGTGCCGTCCGTTTTCTCAATAATATGGCATTCCGTAAAAGTACTTTCGGAAATGAACTGAATAATACTTTCCCTGACAGGTTCCTTTTGGACTTTTATACTACCAATCATCCTTTTACACCTTTTGCGGTGGGAAATATGGCGGATAAGATTGATCTTTATCACAGCAATCCCAGATTATTTTATATCCCGAAACAAAAGGCTCTGGGAGAATATAATATCAACTACGGAGATGAAATATACATGATTGAAGAGCGGTTTTCTGCAGATCCTAAAACCCTTGCTTCTCTGGATAATGCAAAGGATATTGTTTCAACAGATGATGTTCTGAAAAATTTTAATAAAAACTACAAATATTCCGTAGACCAGGAACTGTATATCAGGGCCAGGCTTTTTGATATGCTGATTGGTGACTGGGACAGACATTCCGACCAGTGGAAATGGGCCGAATATCAGCAAGGTGACAAAGTACTTTACAAACCCATTCCGCGGGACAGGGACCAGGCATTCAGTAAGTATGACGGAAATGCTTTCAAAATTATTATGAATATTCCGGCGATCCGCCACATGAAAACGTTTAAAGATGACATCAAGAGCGTAAAATGGCTTTCTATGGAACCCTACCCTCTTGATCTTGTTTTTTTGAAAGGCGCTACTGAAGAACAATGGATTGCCCAGGCAAAATACATCCAGGAGCATCTTACGGATCAGGATATTGACAATGCATTCAGCAACCTTCCGAAGGAAGTGCAGGACGAAACCATTGCAGATATACAAAGAAAGCTGAAATTGAGAAAAACGAAACTGGAAACCTATGCTTCACAGTACTACAATGTGCTGCAGAAAAAAGTTCCATTGGCAGGAACGGTAAATCCTGATAAATTCGTTATTACTAAAACCGGAAACTCAGTTAACGTTAAACAATATAAATTAGATAAAAAGAAAGAAAATCCTGAACTGGTTTTTGAAAAGACCTATGATGATTCCAAAACCAAAGAGCTATGGATCTACGGACTTGAAGATGATGATATTTACGAAGTTTCAGGAGAAGGAAGACCTAAAATGAACATCAGGCTGATCGGAGGGTATAACCACGACACCTATACTATTGCCGACGGGAAGAAGGTTAAAATTTATGATTTTAAATCACAAAACAATACCTACAACACAAATGGTGCTTCAAAAAATATTTCAGACGATTACGACATTAATACCTACAATTACAAACATCCGAAATACAACTTTATTGCAGGCTATCCGAATGCCAATTTCAATCCGGATGATGGGGTAATTTTAGGATTTGTTGCCAACTATACGGTAAATAATTTTATCCGTGATCCTTTTACCCAGAAACACAGCTTGAGAGCTAATGTTTATACAGCTACGGGAGGGTTTAATCTAGGATATAAAGGGATTTTCAAAAAAGTGGTCGGAAATTGGGACGCCGGTATTGATGCATTGTATACCACTCCGTTTTTTGCAAGAACATTCTTCGGTCTGGGTAACGAAACGCAATATGACAAGGAAGCCGTAGAGAGAGACTACAACCGGGTAAGAATTTCGCAATTTAAATTTGCACCATCTTTATCAACAACAAGCTGGCGCGGTATAAAAAACCAGTTTCAGCTGAGTTTTGAGCATGCTAAAGTGCAGCAGACTGACGACCGTTTTGTAGCGGTTTCCCCGGATGTAAATCCTGAAGTTTTTGATGGGCAGCAGTTTGCAGGAGCCAATTATACATTCAGTTTCAAAAATGTAGATAATAATGCATTTCCGACTTTAGGAATGGAATTCCTCTTAAACGCAGGCTGGAAAGCAAACATCTCAGAATTTGACCAAAATTTTGCAACGTTCCAGGGAACACTGAATGTTTTCCACAGAATCGATAAAAGAGGGCGTTTCGTATTTGCCAATTCCACGAATGCGATGATCATCAACAATAATAATTTTGAATTTTATCAGGCCGCGGCAATTGGTGGTAATAACGCGATGCGTGCTTACAGAAATGAGCGGTTTGCAGGAAAATCGTATTTCGTGAATAATGCCGAAGTGCGATGGGATTTTGGCCGTGTTAAAAACAACATTGTGCCTGTTAATATGGGAATTTTGGTAGGCTATGATCTTGGAAGAGTATGGATAGACCGTGAATCTTCTGACAAATGGCACCAGGGCGTGGGCGCAGGATTCTGGATGAATATTCTGGAAATGTTCTCTGCCCGCATCGACTATTTCACCGGTGAAGACGGCGGACGAATTTCAGGAGGTGTAGGATTGGTGTTTTAAAATATTGATTAAGAAACTGTATTATAACAAAACCGCAGAGGATATCTGCGGTTTTCTGTTTTATTGCCATGTCAGGATTACCTGTCCGTCCGAATCATAAAAATAGGTCCAATCTGAATGACCACTTCCGGGAGGAAACTGTAGATTCTGAAGGTCCTGAACAGTATAATTGACCGTTCGATAATTGTTTTTTGATAGACTTTTTTCGTAAAAATTATCATTGCATAAATACAATTTTTTAAAAGGATTTTTTGCAGTATCAAAATTTGAATAAAAAGTTGTTGTAAGTTTAGAATCGATGCCTCCGGATTTTTCTAATTTTTCACTTTTAATTAAATTTTGGTTTGAGTCAAAGAAATATGTTGTAAAATATTCCCAGGTATATTGCTTTTCATATACAACAATCTTGTCTGTCTGGTAAGAATAGGTTTTTTCAGAAAATAAGACATCTATACCATTATACAAATACCTGCTTTTAAGCTTTCCATTTTCCATAGTACAAACTTCTTTTACCGCCCCATTGGCCTCTACTTCAGAATGCTGAATAGATACCTTATCATTATTGTAAGAAAACAAAGAATATGGATCTGTCATAAAAGTGGTAATGCCCGGAGTTGGTGACATAATTTTACCGGAAGCCTTTTTCAGAAGACCATTTTCATATGAAAATTTGTAAGTAAGACGCGGGTCAATTGAAGAATAGCTTTTAGGAAATGAAGCTATAAAAGCGGAAATTTTTTCTGGCTGTAATTCCTGATCAACAATTGCTGTACTCTCATCATTATCACACGAAGAAAATATTCCTGCAATACATAAAATATAAAAAAATTTTTTCATAGTTATTTTTCAGCCGCAAAAATACAATTTCCGGGACAACTCAGAAAGAAAACTTATACACATTACCTCCCTCTTTTCCGTCCTTTTCATCGGCAATGAGCAAAGTTCTATCATCAAGATATACAACAGCTTCTTTCTGAGAATTGTGGTTTAACGGAGTTTTTTGAATAACCGCTGTTTCAAAATTTTTATCAAAAAGAGATGAAAGTACATAAACATTTTTATGAGTAAGCAGTACAACTTGGTTTCTGCTGTTAATAGCTGCTGAAGTAATTGCCGCATCGCTGTATCCTCCCTGCAGTTTTAGTGTTGCAATTAATTTCGCTTCAAAATTACCGGCTTTATTAGGAACCTGAAAAACAAGAAAAGTCCCGTCGAAACCTTTGCTTCTGTTTTTGGTAAAGAGGTAAAAGTAGCCGTCTTTCTCTACAAAAGCTTCACAGTCATAGAGCCAATGAGATTTCTTTGGTGGAAACGCAATCTGCCCTTCATAATGATAGGTTGTGGTCTGAGTAACGTTTGTGGATTTTTGGGAAGCATCTTTCAAATCAACTTTTAAAATGGATAAATTGCGCCTGTCGTTGTCATTATTTCCAAAATCACCGATGTAAATATTTCCCTGAGCATCTGTGGTTATATCTTCCCAGTCGTGGTTTTCCGCATTTTCTACCAGAACATCGGCGATCTGTTTTCCCTGTCTGTCCAGTCCGTAAATCACGTTTTTATTTCCCTGATCTTCAATCGCCCAGATTGTTTTTTTATCCTTTGATAAAGTAATTCCGGAAACTTCCTTGAGCTTTTTAGGCAAAGAAAACTCAACGGTAAGTGCCTCTCCGGACTTCTGGGAGTCCTGAGCTTTCGGATTGCAGCTGAGTAAAAGGAATGCTGATAAAACAAGAACGCGCAACATATCTATTTTTTTAATTTTTTAAACTGAAAATAAGAGAACCTGATATTTTTCTCTAAATTATTAATAATCTGCTGATGATGGAGAAAAAATCCTGCTGCCAGACCAATCAGGCTGCCAATGACTGTATCAATAAGCCTTGCCTGCATCAATGTTTCCACATGATGATGCGTTTCGCTTGCTGTTTCTGCCAGAAGAATCGTTAAGGGTGTGATGAAAATTACCGCAAATCCATAATTTCTGACAATTAATAATTCAATAATAAACTGTAAAATCGTGATAATGATAATCATCACGATCTTTTCCGGATTGAATAAAAGGATAACCCAAGCCAGCCCGATCCCGATGAACGTTCCTAAAATCCTGTGCATATTCCTTTGTCTTACATGCTCAAAATTTCTTCCCTGGATGATCGCAACTGCTGCAATGGAAATCCAATAAGTATTGTTAAAATGTAAAAGATGCCCGATGATTAATGTCAGCGCCATGAAGAAGCCAATGATGGCACTTTCTACAAATTTGGTATATCTTCTTTTGTTGAATGTTCTTCTCGGGACGGCAACCACTTTGCTTTTTTCAATAAAAACCGAATACAGGAAGGCGAATGAGCAGGATAATATCGCTCCCATCGCAACAAGTCCCACACGTGCCGGAATGAGTTCCGGATCAAATCTATACGTACTGGCCATTGCGGCAACCATAATAAAGAAAAAATTTCCTGGCGGCGGAATTTTATAGTACGAAGATATAAAATGGGCTAAAAAAGAAATTATTCCCAACGACAAAGCTCCTGCATACGCATTAAACCCGAAAAACGAGCTTACCGAAAATGAAAAGACAATTCCAAAAGCGCATACCGCGAGATGGATCATTCTCTGCGTGATTGGTGCGGAAGTAAAGTATAAAATCGTAAGTGCTCCCAAACTGGAAAGTGCACCATAGTTAGGTTTCCCTGAAAAATAACCGATAAATAAACAGCTGCCGATGCAGAGTGCTGCCAGAAAGGGGAAATGCCATTTCCGTTCGGTCTGTTTAAATTCCAGTAAATACTGAAACCGGTGATGTATCGGGTTTTGTACTTTCATGTTATTGCAATTGTTTTGCTTCTTCCCAAAGAACATCCATTTCTTCCAGCGACAAATCGGCCAGCTTCAGGTTTTTTTCCGAAGCCAAATTTTCCATCTTCTGAAATCTCGAGATGAACTTTATATTGGTTCTTTCCAATGCAGAATCCGGATTGATCCCTACAATCCTCGCATAGTTGATCAGAGAGAAAAACACATCGCCCAGCTCCTGCTCTTTTTTGTCCAGATCAGTTTCGTCGTGAAATTCCCGGATTTCTTCATCCACTTTTTTCCACGCATCTTCCGCGTCGTGAAATTCAAAGCCGATTCCTTTTACTTTGTCCTGAATTCTATATGCTTTTACCAGACTCGGCAGGCTCTTCGGAACGCCGCCCAGGATGGATTTGTTGCCTTCTTTCAGCTTCAATTTTTCCCAGTTCTGCTTTACCTCTTCTTCATCTTTCACTTCGGTATCTCCGTAAATATGAGGATGGCGGAATATCAGCTTTTCATTTAAAGAATTGATCACATCTGCAATATCGAAACTTTCTTTCTCCGAACCGATCTTCGCATAAAAAACCAGATGCAGCAATACATCGCCCAGCTCTTTTTTAATTTCCTGCAAGTCATTCTGCAAAATCGCATCCGAAAGTTCATAAGTTTCCTCCAGCGTCAGATGGCGAAGCGATTCCAGTGTCTGCTTCTGATCCCACGGGCATTTTTCCCGCAGATCGTCCATAATATCCAATAATCTTCCGAAAGCTTCCAGTTTTTCCTGTTTGGTATTCATAGTTGAGAATTCAAGTCTTACAAATTTACGGGAAATCTTTCTGAATGGTGTTTTCTTGAAACAAAAGAATAATTAATATAACACATGAACATAATTTAACAGAGTCACTATTGAACATCCGTTATTTTATATATTACCAATATATATATTTTTTAATTAAATTTGATAGCTGCTCTTTATTTTTCTGTTGAATTAACTGTTATTATTTCTCTATTTTCTTCTTTAAAAAATTTTGAATTGCTTTTAAATTCATTATATTCTGATGTAGCTCTAAATTCCCGTAAAATTGGAAATTCCTCTAAACGCTCAATATTAGTTTGATTTGTCTCAAGAACAATCGGAAGTATTTCAATTATTTTTTCTGTTTCACCTCGAATTGCAAAAAGACCCAATTGAAAAATTTCCTTTTTGTCAGAATAATCTGCTTTTTCAATTTCCTTTACAATTTTAGAGTATTGACCTAGTTCTTTTTTACAAAACCAATAATTAATTTGTGCATAAGTTTTATCAACTGGGTTAATCTTTGCGTCATTGAGCAGAAAAAAGCATAGTCCTTCACTGATATCCCATCTTGAATGTAAAAGGTTTTCATAAACAATACTACTAAGTATTTCACCTCTATTTTCATTTTCTGGGCTAAGCTTTTTCCATAATTCAGCACCTATTAAGATAAATGCTTTTTGTAATTTACATATTGAATTTTCAAGATATTCTTTTTTTACTACTAATTTTTCTCCTACTTGAATATTTTCTCTTAAACTTTCTTTAACCTTAGATATATAAATTGAATTAACTATTCCCCCATTGTGTACGAACAAATTTCTTCTCTGGTATATTTCAATTAATTCATCCATAAGATCTTTGAGATAGCCAAGGCCCAAACCTATTTCATCTTTAAGCAAATTTGTCCAACTCTCGAAATTACCTCTTAAAACTTCATCTATTTTAACGTCAATGAGATGTTTTTCAGCATCTTCAACCGAACCAAAAGTTTTCAAATCTTTTAATGTCAAAGTTCTCTTTTGAACACCAGCCGAATCAGGATGCTCATCATAATAATAATGCAGAATTTGTGAAAAGAACCATTCGACATTACTTAAAAGTGAGATCAGAGAATTTGTATATAATAAATTTATATGCTTATTAGCTTTTCTTATATTTGAAATGTGATCACCAATTGTGCCATCACTTGATTTTATTTTTACTAAGAAGTACTTTTTATCGTCATCGGTTTCTTCTTTTTCAAAAGTCACTTCAGTTTCTTTGGAATATTTAGAATCAATTTGATTTTGAATTTTTTCTTGCATTTCCAGATACTTCTCTTTTTGTTCTTCTTCCAATTCAGAATCTTCTGAAAGAATTTCTTTCAGCAAAGCGGAAGTAACAAGAGGCCTTACATGTTTATTATGCTCCTCAACTTTATCATTTAAAAATGGGTTTATTAATTCAACAAAGTCTCGAAGGCCTGTAAGACTTTCATTGAAATCAATTATATGCTTGTCTAACATTTTCTTTTTTTATTTTTTATTATAGTATTAAATTCTAATTAATGTAATTTGCAAAATTAAATATGTAAACTGCATTGATATTCACATCAATTTTAATTACTCTCTAACAATTTTTTCTTTTGAATATCATATTCCTCTTTTGTAAGGATACCATCGTCAAGAAGCCTTTTTAATTTGACAATTTCATCAGCAATGCTAATATTTTGTTTAAGTTCAACAATCGCAGCTTTTGGTTTAGGTTTAAATTGTTCAGGTACAATAATTTCACCTGCCGCAATTGCATTATCTACATCGATTTCATATCGACCTGAACCAAATGTTATCAAAGGCTCGAAAGTTTGCCCGATACGTTGATTTCCACGAACAACAATTTTAACAACTTTACCTTTGTGACCAGCCATATTTCTTGGTAACGAGAGCTGTGATTTATTATAGCTATTATTATCTGTCATCATCATTATTGTTCCAAAACCTGTAGAGTTTCTACGAATAAATTTGAAATCACCGTCAGGCGTTGATCCTGTTCCCAAATTTATATCCTGACCAATAATGATTTTAAATCCACTTTTTGTAATTAAAGTATCTCCTACCAGTTTAGGCTGCATATCATCTTTTTGCTGTGAAAAAGTATTTGCAAAAATTAATAAAATTAATAAAGAGGTTAAATTTTTTTTCATTTTAATTTAATAATAGTAATATATTCTTATAGTTAAAAATTTTACAAAAAAAAGACAAATAGCCTAATAATTTTCAAATATAACTAACTAAAATATTATTTTTATGTGGATTACCGTAAAGGCAAATATAATTATGTAGAGTATAATCATAATCCGTATTTATACTGAATTTTTAATAAAATATTCTCATTATATCGCAATAACAAAAAACCCCATCAAAATCTGATGAGGTTCTATTTTTAAGTAAGATAAATCAATTATCCCTGTTTTCTGTGCGTGCTTTTCGGAGCGGCTTTGGCTGCAGAAGTTGCTTTTACTTTTGGAGCGGCTGGCTTTTCAGCTTTTGGGGCTGCTTTTTTAGGCGCTTCTTTTTCTACGCTTACTTCTTCCGTTGCCGGTTCGCCTTCCAATGTTTCAGGCTCTGCTTTTACAAAGCTTTCCGGAGTGATGTATCCTGCTTTATGAAGAATGTTGTACCACTGTGCCAGTTTTTTGATATCGGAAGCATATACTCTTTCGGTATCGTAATTAGGAAGAGAAGCCGTCATGAATTCTTTCAGTTCAGCATCAGATGCTTTGTGGTGGATGGCTTCTTTGTAGTCATAGTTTTTGGCAATATTTTCAAAAACTTCGAACAAAGGAACTTCTTTATCAAAAGTGAACATCGCAATATTGTCCAACAGGCTCACCTGGCTGGAATTCCCAATGCTTACTTTTTTCTTCGTGGTAACATCTTCAATGATAAATCCGTTTCTTAATTGAGAAACTAATTTGTAAAGTCCTGGTTTTCCTGAAATTGAAATTATTTTTTCTAACAGCATAATTTTATTTTTTGTAAATTCTGCAATCGGCTATTCACTTCGACAAGCTCTGTGTGACAACTTTTTGCTTTTCTAATTTTCTTTATTCTATTGTAAACTATTTTGGAAATCTCATTTTGTAACCGATGCTTACGTCACCCTGGGTAATTTTGGTCAGTTTCCCTTTTACCAGCTTCTTTTTCAGTGCGCTGAGGTGGTCTGTAAACAAAATTCCTTCAATGTGATCATATTCATGCTGAATTACGCGGGCTCTAATATCGGAAAAAGTTTCTGTATGTTTTACAAAATTTTCGTCATAATATTCGATCACGATCGTACCTTTTCTTTTTACATCTTCTCTCACATCCGGAATAGAAAGACATCCTTCGTTGAATTTCCACTCTTCCCCGGATTCTTCAAGAATTTTAGCATTGATGAAAACTTTTTTGAATTCTGCCAGCTCATCTTTGATGTCCTCATAATCTTCATCTTCCGCCAAAGGACTTACATCAATGACAAACAGACGGATATCCAGCCCGATCTGCGGTGCCGCCAAACCAATTCCGTTGGCACTGTACATGGTTTCGAACATGTTTTCTATCAATTCCTGCAGGTTGGGATAATCCTGATCAATATCCTTTCCTACTTTTCTTAACACGGGGTCACCAAAGGCTCTTATCGGTAAAATCATCTTGTTCTTTGTTCTAAAAAATTCTGCAATATGATGGTTGCACTTACTTTATCTATTAATCCTTTCTGCTGTCTCTGCTTTTTATTCTTTCCGCTCTGGGAGATAAAAAAAGAAGCCATCTTGGATGTAAATCTTTCATCGAAGCGGTTGACCTTAACTGTTGGAAATTCTTTTTTAAAAATTTCTATAAACTGCAGAATGTCGGTTTCCACTTCGGAGATATTTCCTTTCAAATCTACGGGAAGACCGATCACAACTTCATCTACTTTATTTTCGCTGAAATATTTCTTTAAAAATTCAGTAAGAAGCGGAGTCGATACCGTATCCAGACCGCTTGCAATGATCTGCATATCGTCGGTTGCGGCAATTCCACAACGTGTCTTTCCATAGTCTATTGCAAGGATTTGTCCCATAGGTTTGCAAATTTAGTAAATTTTAATGATTTTATTCTAAACACATTTTTTTTATAAATCATGTTTTTATTCCGCTAATTTTTTTATAATTTTAATTTTCTAAAAACGATAATATGAAGAGACTCATTCTCGTAAGACATGCGAAGAGCGACTGGCCGGAGGAAACAGAGGACTTCGACAGACCATTGGCAGACAAGGGGTTGGAAGAAGCGATGCATATGTCCCGGTTTATGAAAAACAACAATGTGGCGATAGACTATTTTGTCTCGAGTCCCGCCGTGCGTGCACTGAATACCTGCAGAATTTTCAACCAGTCCTACCATATCAATATTACAACGAATGAGAAGCTTTACAATCCTTCGGAAAGCAATTTTGAGTCTGTGATCTATGATCTTGACGACAATGTAAATTCCGTAGCGTTTTTTTCCCATAACAACGGAATCTCCAATTTTGCGAATTCCATTTCCGAAGATATCTTTCACTTTCCGACCTGCGGCGTTGCGGGTTTTGAGATCGACTGCAATTCGTGGTCCGAGTTCGACGGTGCTAAAAAGAGACTGATGTTTTTCTATGATCCCGGAAAAATAAAATGATACGATCCGGTGACTTCGAGAGCCTCAGTCACCGAATCGTATCAATTCTTATGCAAAAAAATCAAAGATTTTTAAAAACTCATGTGTTCTAAAATATGCGCAAAGCTTTATTGTTTATCTAATGTGACTTATGTGTTTAAAAAGCTTCTGTGACTTTTGCGGTTAATTTATTTCCGTTTCAAATCCAGATCATCAAAATCAAAACTGAAATCTGTAACATCAGAAATCGGTTTTAATCTCGCCGATTGCGCTTTTCCTGTTTCATCATAATCAAAAATAATGTAGGCATCGGCATCGTAGCTTCTGTCGTCCCATTTGATGATGAAAGAATTATTGGAATACGGCAGCAGCTCCCCTTTTAATCTTGGAGAACTTTTGCAGGAAATCCTGTAGGCATTTCCCTGCCGAGCAATTTCCACATCTCCAAACCATTGATCAGTGTACGTTCCGGTAAATTGTTCTGCTTTTGGCTGAAGGTTTTTATCTTTCCTGAAAGCTTCCGATTTGGCAAACGCTTCTTTTTTCTGTTTGTCGAAACTTTCTTCCATTTTCTTCATCCTTTCGCCGTAGGTTTTCAGCCAGTTTCTGTCGGCCACACCCAGATAAGAATCTTTTACGGTATTGGTAATGGTATTAAAAGCCGCTCCGGACTGTTGATTGGTTAACACTACAATTCCCAGTTTCATATCCGGAATTAAGGTAAACTGCGTCACCGTTCCGATCAGCCCGCCCGTGTGCTGAACCTGTTTATGCCCTTTCACATCACTTAAAAACCATCCCATTCCATATCCGTAGAAACTGGTATCATAAGGGTTTTTCGCTGCAACGCCGCTTGGAATCTGTAAACTCCAAAGCTGCTGGACATTTTTGTCTGAAACTAATTTTTTACCGTCTTTCGTGGTGAAATTATTCAATAGAAATTCTGCCCATGTGGTCATGTCTTTGATGTTGCTCATAATACCTCCTGCTGCATTGGCCGTTTCGTTCCAGTCGTGAGGAACAGCGATGGCTTTTCCGTCAACCGGTGCGTGTGCATCGATCTTATTGGCTACCGTCTTTGCCCTGTTATAGCTTCCGAAACTTGAAGTCATCCCAACCGGCTTCATGATTCTCTGTTCGATAAATTCGGCCCAGCTTAATCCAGAAATTCTGTGAATCACTTCTCCGGCAACGATAAACATGATGTTGTTATAATCTAAAGTTGTCCTGAAAGGATTTTCAGGTTTTAAATACCGTACATTATGAACAATATCGTTCACCGTTAAATTTCCTCCTTCAGGAAAAAACATCAAATCTCCCTGTCCCAGTCCTAATCCCGCTCTGTGCGTTACGAGATCTTTAATGGTTACATTTTGGGAAACATAGGGATCGTACATTTGAAATTCCGGGATGTATTTTGAAACTTTATCGTCCCAGTTCAGTTTTCCTTCATCCGCTAAAATTGCCAAAGCTGTACAGGTAAAGCCTTTGGAGTTGGAGGCAATCCCCACCAGTGTATTGTCGTCCATTGGCTGTTTCGCTGTTAAAGAGCGTACGCCAAAGCCTTTTGAGTAAATAACTTTACCATCCTTAATGATTCCGACTGACATTCCCGGTACATCAAAGGTTTTCAGCGTGTTCTGTATTAGTTCATCTAATTTTTTCTCTTCAACCTGTGCATTGGCTAAACCAACCGTCAGCAAAAGAAGGAAAATAGAAAGTTTCTGCTTCATTTTTTTTGCCTAAAGGTAATAAATTATCATGTTCTGATTTAACCTTAATTTAAGACGTTTCATTCATATCTTTTTAACGTTCTTAAAAAATCAGTTTCCGGAATTTTTTTTAAGTTTATCTTTGTGAAAATTTAAACATTAACAATGAAAACGAAAAAACTACTGACTTTATTTCTATTAATTTCCGGCCTAAGCTTTTATTTTTCCCAAGAAGTTGTCATTAAGGATGATAAGGTTCTGCTGGATGGGAAACAGATTCTGAAAGCCGAAAAAATAAATGTCCTGCAGTATTCATTTTACAGCATGAAAGATGATGAAGAAATTCTCATGTTCAGACAAATGGATAATGAAACGCCAAAATATATGGACGATGATTATTATGTTTTAAATTTCCTAACTGAAAAAACAAAGGTTGAATCCACTGATTTTACAAAAATCTTAAATTTCATGAACTCCAGAAAAGCCATGGAAAAGCTGATCAAATGGCTATTAAAAGAAAGAGTGATCAATAATGATGGTGAATTGAATCCTGAAAGAGTGCAGACATTCAAGGAAAAATACGACGAAAATATTACCGACAGAACCTTTAGATAATGACAAAAATCCTTCTCCTTTCCGATTCTCATTCATACATAGATGACCGTATTTTAGAATATGCCCGACAGGCTGATGAAATCTGGCACGGTGGAGATTTCGGCAGCATGGAAGTGATTGAGCAGCTGGAAAAAATAAAACCTCTAAAAGGCGTTTACGGAAATATCGACAATGCAAAAATAAGATCGGAATTTCCCGAAGTGAATCGTTTCTTTTGTGAAGATGTGGAAGTTCTGATGGTCCACATCGGCGGTTATCCCGGAAAATACACACCTGTGACCAGGCAGGAAATTGCTGCAAAGGCCCCTACATTATTTATTTCAGGGCATTCTCATATTTTAAAGGTGATGTTTGATCAGAAAAACAATCTGCTTCATCTCAATCCGGGAGCATGCGGAAAGCAGGGATGGCATAAGGTACGAACGATGATGCGTTTTGTGATTGACGGTTCGGAAATCAGGGATCTGGAAGTTATTGAACTCGGACCTAAGGTTTAAGTTCAGGGGTTAAAGTTCAAGGTTTAGAGTTTAGAGTTTAGAGTTTATGAAAATTGGTGATAAAGTTTCTGTGGTAGATGAGGATTTGAGCGGAATTGTAACTTCGGTCAACGGAAATATTGTTGTTTTTAAAGATGAATACGGATTTACCTACCAATATCCGAAAGAAAAATTGGTTCCGAAAAGTTCGGATTTATATGAAAATATCAAAATTGTAAAAAAACCGGAACCCAAGAAAAACATTTCGAAAAAGCATCAGAAAAATGCGTTGGTTCTGGATCTGCACTTTCATAATCTGGTCAAAAACCCCAATGATTATGATAGTTTTGAAAGGCTTTTCATTCAGAAGGAAAGATTACTCGAAACCTTGAGTTTTTGCAGGAAAAACCATCTTAAAAGATTGGAGATTGTTCACGGAATCGGCGACGGTGTTCTGCAGAGAATGGTTTGGGATATTCTGGAAAGCCAGACCGGACTGGATTTTTACAATAAGGAAATACTTCACCATCAATCGGGTGCTGTAATGGTAGAATTTCACTAAATTTGCAGGAATTGAACTATGAACATACTTAATTTACTTTTCACCAAAGACGGACTAACCTACCAGATTGCAAAAAACAAAAGCATCGTGGAAGAAAAATCCTACTTCAAAGATGAAGAATCTCCGGAGAATCTTATTGCAGATAAACTGGATGAAGTATTGATCAAACAGCGGTTTGATGAAATTCATGTTATTTCCGCACTCAATCATTTTACGCTGATGCCGGAAGGCTTTTCCGAGCACGAAGCAGGATTTGACCTGATCGCTTTTAATGCTCCCGTTGATAAGGAAAAAGAAGAGCTGATGTTATCGATCAACGAGAAATTCAAGGTTCAGTTTTATTATACGTTTCCGAAGAATTTTTATAAAAAGATAAAAGAGCCGGCTTTGCCTGTGAACTTTAATTTTTCGGGTGAGAAATTTCTGAATTCCATTCAAAATAAAAACAATAAGGAAATTCATATCAACCTTTATCATAATCAGTGTGAATTTTTCGCGATAGATCAGAAGAAAATTATTTTATACAATAATCTTGATGTAAATTCTGAAGTGGATTTTTTATATTTCATCATGTTTACTTTAAGCAAGATCGGTTTCGGGATCAATGAAACCCATTTCTTTGCCTACGGTGAAACCACTGAAAATGAAACTTTTATTTCAGAGCTTCAGAAGTTTGTTAAAAATCTGAAAATCGTATACGATAATATTCCCAATAAAAATTTTATATTAAATTAGACTTGAAAAATCGGGTTAAAGCTTATTTTTTCCTGACCGTTCTACCGTCTAAAACCCAATACTTATGTACAGAATCATTTCAGGCAAATGGAAAGCCAAGAAAATAGCAGCTCCCAGAAATTTTGATGTAAGGCCCACCACGGACTTTGCGAAAGAGGCGCTTTTCAGTATTTTGGAAAATACCTATGATATGCAGTCGGTTTCCGTGCTTGATCTTTTTGCAGGCATCGGTTCCATTACACTTGAATTTGCTTCCAGAGGCTGTCAGGATATCACTTCCGTAGAAATGAACCCGAAACATACGGCTTTTATTAATGCTACCGCTGCTGAGCTTGATATGGCTTTGCAGGTGAATGTTCAGCGTGGAGATGTCTTCGACTGGCTTAAAAAATTCAGAAATAAAAAGTCTTTTGAGATTGTATTTTCTGATGCACCTTTCGAAATGGAAGAAAAGAAATATCAGGAAATCATTTCCCTGGTTCTAAACAATAAATACCTGAAAGAAAACGGCGTTTTAGTGGTAGAACATCAAAGCCGGATGAAATTTGACCATCCGAATTTAGTGGATACGCGAAAATACGGAAATGTAAGTTTCAGCTTTTTTGAACCGAATAAAGAAGAGGTAACAGAAATACAAAATCAGGAATAATTTCCTGATTTTTTTTATACAATTTTAACTTTATAAATTTTCCACTGCTTTTTGCATTTAATGTATCGAATTTATCAGGAGCTTTTTCCCGCTTTCCATTACAATCTTTTTTTTCAAAAAAGGATTTTCATTACAATCGGGGCTATTTTAGTTTAGTCAATAGTATAAACAGGATGGTAAGCCAGATTAAAGATAAAAGCTGTTTCAGGTAGAAACAGCTTTTTATTTTTATAATACTTTTAATTCCAAATCGATCGATTTACCGAAAAATTTCTTTGAAATTTTCTCAAAATTTTTGGTAAGATCCGAAAGGTAAAAATGATAATTCGGGTTTGGATTCTGATCATTTAGCAGATTGTATTTATCCAGAATACTTTTCAGATGGTTGGCTACGATATTCGGAGAATCAATCACACGGACACGATTTCCGTAATACTGTTTGATTTCATCAATTAACAAAGGATAATGAGTACATCCTAATATCAAGGTCTCGATATTTTTCAGTTTACTGTTACTGAGGTAATTATAAATAATTGCGTGGGTAATCGGATGATTTTTAAAACCTTCCTCAATGGCAGGAACCAATAAAGGCGTTGCTAACTCGTCCACTTTAATCCACTTATTATGTTTTCTGATGCTTTTTTTATACAAGCCCGAATTCACCGTGGCTTTTGTTGCAATTACACCAACATTATTATGAATTTCGTACGAAACTTTTTCCGCCACAGGATTGATCACGTCAATTACCGGAACTTTTCCTGCCACCGACTGCATAACTTCATTCAGTGCATTTGCGGTAGCCGTGTTGCAGGCAATTACGATCGCTTTGCAATTTTGTTCCAGCAAAAAATTAGTGATTTTTGTAGAATATTCGATAATGGCTTCCCTGGATTTTTCACCATACGGAAGGTGTTTGGTATCCCCGAAATAAATCAGATCTTCATGAGGGAGAAGTCTCTTAATTTCTTTGGCAACCGTTAAACCTCCAACTCCGCTGTCGAAAATACCAATCGGCTGCTTCGATGAAAGATGAGCGTAATCTTGCTTTTTCGTTTTCAAAATTGAACTG
Organism: Chryseobacterium sp. PET-29; assembly: GCF_025736815.1. Taxonomy (NCBI): domain Bacteria; kingdom Pseudomonadati; phylum Bacteroidota; class Flavobacteriia; order Flavobacteriales; family Weeksellaceae; genus Chryseobacterium; species Chryseobacterium sp. PET-29. The sequence continues at coordinate 2,528,853 of NZ_CP107053.1, forward strand.
AAATTTTATACAAAAATAGTGAAATTGTTGGATGCCTGAAGCCGGATGTCAGAAGTTTTTTACAAACCGTCACTCTGCCTCCTGCTTCGAACCTTCTGTCTAAACCATAAACAAATCCGCGGCAATTCCGTCTGCCATAAACCAATGTTTTTCAGGAATCTTCAAATGATTTTCTTCTATGGTTACTATTCCTTCTTCAAGCTTTGGTTTTATTTGTTTTTGGAAATATTCAAGAATTTCACCGTTGAATTTTTTATTAAGCCAAGTAAGGTCAACACCCCACACTGTTCGTAAACCGATCATTATCATTTCATTAAACTGATCCTTCTGTGAAAGAATCTCTTCTTCTTTAGCCAAAAGACCGGAGTTTAATTTTTTAATATATTGCTGATTGTTGGCTACATTCCAGCTACGGACATCAAAACCATTGTATGAGTGGGCCGAAGGTCCGATTCCAAGATATTCCTTGTATTTCCAGTATGAAGAATTATGTCTGGAATAAAATCCGGGTTTTGCAAAATTGGATACTTCATAATGTTCAAAACCCTTATCTTTTAGAAAATCAGATAAATAATAGAATTCCTGATTCTGTTCCTCTTCTTTTGGGCTGATTACTTTACCTTTTGAAATCCAGTTTTCCAAGGCCGTTTTGGGCTCTACCGTTAACGCATAGGAAGAGATGTGCGGAACTTCCAGCGCAATGGTTTTATTTAAATTTTGTTTCCAGATTTCCATATTGGAAGTAGGCGAACCGTAAATGAGATCAATACTCAGGTTTTCAAATCCGAAATCCTGAGATCTTTTAATAGAGTCCTCTGCTTCGGAAGCAGTATGAGCACGGTTCATCAGTTTTAAATCTGCTTCAAAAAAACTTTGAGTGCCAATAGACAAGCGATTTATTGGAGAATCAGAGAGACCTTTCAGAAAGTTTCTATCCAGATCGTCGGGATTGGCTTCCAGTGTTATTTCAATATCTTTTTCAAAACTGAAATATTTTAAAGTTTCATCAATAAGAGATTTTATCTCGTCAGGTGAAAGTATAGAAGGGGTTCCGCCGCCAAAATAGAGAGACTGAAGGTTTTTATTTTGCAATTCATCCTTCCTGAGGAGGATTTCCTTTTTCATCGCAGCCAGCATTTCATCTTTAAAATTCAAAGATGTTGAAAAATGAAAATTGCAGTAGCTGCATTTCTGTTTGCAAAAGGGGATGTGAATATAGATCATAAAAAAAAGCCCTGAAAATTCAGAGCTCAAATTTATTTAAATTAAATTAATTAATATCTATAACCTCTGTGGTTAATGAAGTTATCGAAGTTATATCCTACTCCAAGCATGAAGCTGTTTCCTCCATATTCCTGGATATCAGACAATCCGATGTTGTAGGTAGCACCTATCATAAATTTGTTGAATCTTACTTTCACAACCGGAGCAATCTGTAATTGCTGGCTGTCGAATCTGTTCTGAACAGATCTGTAGTTTACCCCGAAAGAGAAAGAATTGATATCATTAAAGAACGTTGCCATTAAGTTATAATCAATCGTTCTTGTAGAGTTGGTGTTAAGGTTGATTAATGCTGAAGGAGTGAAATAGATATTATCACCTACATGCCAGTCATATCCTAAATTTAAAAAGAATTTGATCGGAGAAGGCTCCCGTCCGTTAACAATCGCTTCGTCGTTTGTAAGAGCAATATCATTCACGGAAACTGCTGCAAAGATATTTCTATAGGTTGCCGCTACCCCGAAATTGGCATAAGCCATAAAAATGTTGCTTTCAGTTCCCTGTAATAAAGGATCTGAAGCATCCTGTGTATTAATTTTTGAATAATCAAAATTCATGTTGTAAAAGCTTACGCTTGTACCGAAAGAGAACTGGTCTCTTCTGTCTCCTTCACTGCTAAGAGGAATAAAATATGAAGCACCAGCCGTAATACCTCCTGCAGAAATAGGACCATTACTGTCTCTGAATACAGATAAACCTGCCCCTACTCTATCAAAGATGTTCGCGTTGATCCCCACCGACTGTACGTTTGGAGACTCACTGAACTTCGAAAATTGCTGCTGATAGTTAAGATTAAGTTGCACATAGTCAGTTTTTCCGTATTGTGCTGGGTTGAACAGAAACTCACCATCCAAAAGGTATTGTTGATAGTATGGTAATGTTTCTTGTGCTTTGTATGCATTTGACAAAAGAGCTAAACATACGATAGCATATAGTTTTCTCATAACAAATCTTGATTTCAATTCAACAAATATAAAAAAATTCTCAATATATTTTTAGTTTTCTAAATAATTTCTCCATTTTTTTACAGCATCCGCCATATCTTTCGGCATTGGGCTTTCAAAATATAATTCCTTTTTTGTAGTAGGATGTATAAAACCTAAAGTATGGGCATGGAGCGCATGTCTGGGCAGAATTTCGAATACATTTTTTATAAACTGCTTATACTTAGGAAGATTCACGCCACGGAGAGGTGTATGCCCTTCATATCGTTCATCATTAAATAAGGTATGCCCAATGTGTTTGAAGTGTGCTCTGATCTGGTGGGTTCTTCCTGTTTCCAGTTTACATTCTACCCATGTCATATATCTGAATCTTTCCAGAACTTTGTAATGTGTCACTGCATGTTTTCCCTGGCTGCCGTCTTCATAGGTATGCATCTGCATCCTGTTTTTCGGATGGCGCCCGATATGGCCTCTAATGGTGCCTTCATCGTCCTGTACATTTCCCCAGACGAAAGCCCAGTACAGCCTCTTCGTTTTCCTGTCGAAGAACTGTTTTGCTAAAAAGCTCAATGCATATTCATTTTTTGCAATGACCAGTAATCCGGAAGTATCTTTATCGATCCTGTGAACCAATCCTACTCTGTCCAGATCAGACTTCTCACCATTCTGTTCGAAATGATAGGCTAAAGCATTCACCAAAGTTCCGTCCCAGTTTCCAAATCCGGGGTGAACAACCATTCCGGGATCTTTATCTACAACAATAAGATCATCATCTTCGTACACGATATTGATCGGAATGTTCTGCGGAATAATAAAATTCTCCCTTGGTGGATGCGCCAGTAAAACGGAAATCTGGTCACCCGGCTTTACACGATAGTTCTGTTTTACGGCAACTCCGTTTACGATAACGTTCCCGGCCCTGCAGGTCTGGGAAATTTTATTTCTGGAAGAGTTTTGCCGGAAGATCAATAAGAATTTATCAATTCTCAGGGGTTCCTGACTTTTATCCACCGTAATATTAAGGTGTTCATAAAGTCCTTTATTTTCCTCATCAATATCAATATTGTCGATACTGTTCTGGTCTGCTAATTCTTCATCGAAAAAATCTTCGTTATCTTCTGCCATTGTTATATTTTTTATACAAAAGGCTTCAACATAATAAAAGTTGAAGCCTGTATTTTTATAAGAATCGATACTTATTCTACTACTACTTTCTTAGCTTTCGCCTTTTCTGCAGTTTTTTGTGTTGTTGCAGAAGGTTTATTAGCGGAAGTTGTATTTCCGGAAGTACCGGTACCCGTAGTTTTCGGCTTAGCACTTTCAGCTCCTGAAGAAGAAGGTTTTACCGAAGATTTCTGCGCATCTGTCTTCTGTATATCCGTCGAAGGTTTCGGGCTTTCTCTTTTAGGCGCTGCAACAGGCGGAGGAGCTTCATAAGCCGGCTCCTGAACAGGCATTTCCTGATACTGAATCGGAGGCAGCGCCGTGTCTACCTTCATTCTGTAAATGGAATTCAGCTCTTCTATTTTCGCTCTCAGCTCAGCCGGAGTTCTTTTACTGGCCCAGAGATCCATTTGCATTCCCTGATCTCTTACATCTCCTGCAGCAGGATCCTGATAATAGATAATATCAGATTCGTCTTTACTGCCGTCTTCATGCTCTACAAGTCCCACTTCAAACATGCTTCTGGCGATCACAGCTCTGGCTTCTTTTACCGTAAGCCCTACAACATTCGGAATGGAAATATTTCTCAGCGGCCCGGAACCTATTACGACATCTACCACAGAAAATCTCGGAAGTTTGGTTTTAGGTTTTACAGCCGTTCCTTTGTACAATATTCTTAAAACTGCATCTTTCTGAATGCTCGGCTCAAAAATAGTATCTCCTACTTTTAGCCCTACCTGTTCCAGTCTTTGAAATGCAAGTCCTGAATATTTATTGATCACATCAGGAACTTCCACTCTGGCCCAGGTTCTCGGGTTCACTTTCAGTTGGATTGCTCTTCCATCTTTTACACGCGAGCCGGGAGCAGGATATACCTGCAATACCTGGAACGGTCTGTATTTGGGATCATATTTAAAACTGTCCACCTCATAATCCAATCCAGAATCGTCCAATATCTTGATTGCTTCCTGTACCGATTTATTGACAATATTGGGAACGGGAATTTCCTGGCCGTGATTGGTGTGATGCTCCAGCCAACGGAATGTAAGCCAAACCAATCCCACGAAAACACCGATGGCAACAACTAAGTTCAGTAAAACTTTCCAATTGAAAAGTGATTTAAGCATACTAAAAATACTATAATTAGACAGCAAATATAATTAATATTTTAGAATGTGCTTCGATTTCCGTTGAGCATTTTCGTTTTCAAAATTTTAGAATTTCCAAAATTGCATGATATAAAATCATTAAATTTGCCCCAATTGATACTTTAAGAATATGAACAAAAAGAGTGTTGCTGTAGTGATGGGAGGCTATTCTGATGAATACGTTGTATCACTGAAGAGCGGACAACTGATCTATGATTCTCTGGACAGAAACCTTTATGATGTATATAAAGTAATTGTTCTTCGGGATGAATGGTATTTTTTAGATGAAAATAATCAGAAATTTCAGATTAACAAAGGCGATTTTTCTGTAGCCATCGATAACAACACAACGCTGAAATTTGATGTGTGCTTCAACATCATTCACGGAACACCGGGAGAAAACGGCATTCTTCAGGCATATTGGGATGCTATCGGCCAGAAGTATACCGGCTGTGATTTTTACCAGAGTGCTCTTACTTTCAATAAAAAAGATACGCTAGCCGTACTTTCCAAATATGGTATTCCTTCTGCAAAAAGTGTCTACCTAAGAAAAGGAGAAGGTATCAATGTTGATGAAATTGTAGAAAATCTTGGCCTTCCTGTTTTTGTAAAACCCAATCAGTCGGGATCTTCACTGGGAATTTCAAAAGTGAAAGAAAAGTCCGAACTCATTGCTGCTACCGAAATTGCCTTTAAAGAAGATGATGAAATTTTAATTGAAAGTTTTCTTAACGGTATGGAGGTTTCCGTGGGCGTTATTGATTATAAAGGAGAAACTATTGTTCTGGGCATCACGGAAATTGTTCCTAAAAATGAATTCTTCGATTATGAAGCCAAATATGAAGGTGCTTCTGAAGAAATTACCCCTGCGAGAATCGATGAAGAAACGAGAATCCGCGTAGTAGAAATCGCAAAAAAAGCGTACAATTCATTAGGGATGAGTGGGTTTTCAAGAAGTGAATACATTCTGATGGACGGAATTCCCTACATGCTGGAAATGAATACCAACCCCGGGTTTTCGCCTGCAAGCATACTTCCGCAACAGGCCAAGATTTACGGAATTTCCATCACAGACCTTTGCGGAAACGAGGTTGAAAAAGCTTTGAATAAAAGAAATTAGACATTAGAGCTAGATATCAGAAAAAAACTCATAATTAATAGCTCATAACTTATAACTTTATCACGCATGAAAATTGCTGTTTTCCCGGGTTCATTTGATCCCATTACTCTAGGACATTACGACATTATAGAACGTGCAGCGCCGCTTTTTGATAAATTAATAATCGCCATTGGGCAGAATTCCCAGAAGAAATATATGTTTCCCCTGGAAAAAAGAATGGAGTTCATTCAAAACTCTGTTGCCGAATTCCCGAATGTGGAGGTTGATTATTTTGAAGGCCTTACAGTTGACTACTGTTTTGAAAAAAACGCTCAATACATCATCAGAGGACTGAGAAATCCTGCAGATTTTGAATTTGAGAAAGCGATTGCGCATACTAACAGAACGTTAGCCCATAAAAAACTGGAAACGGTATTTTTACTGACCTCATCCGGAAAATCCTTCATCAGCAGCAGCATTGTTAGGGAAATTATCAATCACGGCGGAGAATACGGACTTTTAGTCCCGGACTCGGTAAGAGTACAATTATAAGTAATAAGTAATGGGTATTGAGTAATTTTTACAACTATGGATTTTAATCAGTTATTTAGAGATCGAACTAAAGATTTTTCGATTTCCATTATTAAATCGTTGTCACCATTACCTTATTCTGATGATCTTTCAATAATCAGAAAACAAATTATAAGATCAGCAACTTCTGTAGCTGCTAATTACAGAGCAGTTGCGAGAGCAAGATCCGAAAAGGAAAGATTTTCTAAAATATGCATCGTTGTAGAAGAAATTGACGAGACTCAATTCTGGTTAGAAATAATAGAAGAGCTGGAATATTTGGATCCCGGAAAAATCTCGCATTTAAGATCAGAATGTGATGAATTGGTAAAAGTAATGACTGCTTATAAATTCAAATTATCTCAAAATACAACACTATAATCATATTATTTATTACCAATTACTCATTACCTATAAAAAATGCACGAACAGTTCAATTTTGCCATAGAAGTCCTTGGAACGATATCTTTTTCGATGTCGGGAAGTTTTGCGGCCATGCAGAAAAGGCTTGATCCGTTCGGGGTACTGATCATTGCATTTGTAACTTCAGTGGGTGGCGGAACAGTGAGAGACTTGCTTCTGGACATCCCGGTGTTCTGGATGCATGATCTTCTGACTTGTGCTTTGATTATCCTGACCAGCATTTTCACCATGATTTTTAAATCTTTTGAAAAAAACTTCAGGGTTACTTTATTTATTTTCGACAGTTTCGGATTGGGATTGTTTACCATCATCGGTGTTCAGAAAGGTCTTCATGCAGATATTCATCCTTTAATCTGCATAGGATTAGGAACCATCACCGGCTGTTTCGGGGGAATCATCCGGGATATCTTACTCAACCGGATTCCTTTGATTTTCAGGAAAGAAATCTATGCAACCGCCTGTATCGTAGGAGGATCTGCCTTTTTATTACTAACCAAGTTCACCACCTTATCATATACCATCATTCAGATTTTTACAATTTTACTGATTGTTTCCATCAGAACTTTAGCCGTGAAATACCACTGGCAGATCCCGAAATTTTATGGCTATGAGCATAATTCTGAGATGTAAAATTAATTTTAACCATAAAATATTAAGAGCTTAAGAATATTAAGCTACTTGTTTAAAATAAAAAAGCACCTGATTTCTCAAGTGCATTTCTATATTTAATAAAATTTTAATTAAAAGAATTTCCCTCTGTTTCTCATATTAGGATTATGCATGTGTTTCTGCATAGTCGGCATTTTCAACTGTTCTTTCATCATTTTGATCTGATCAGTCATCATTCCGGCGCTGTCCAGTCTTTTCGCCTCTTCCAGCAATTTTTGCCCTTCCTGTTTTCTTCCCTTGGAAATAGCTGCTGCGGCTAGGTTTAATGTAGCCATTGCACGGTCATGTTTCATATTAAGACCATATTCCAATGCTTTTTTCATAAGAGGTTCTACTTTCGTCGGATGATCCTGTGCCTGTGTTAATCCTGTCAGGTAATGAAAATAACCATATTGAGACTTGTGAAGCTGTGCCTGGTAATTTGTGATATTTTTCAGCCAGTCGGCCGCTTTTTCCATATTTTGTTTTCTCAGCTGCCAGAAAGCAAGCAGGATATATTCATTTTTAAAGAAAAGCAGAATCGGCACTCCTGCTAAGAGGAAAATTACAATTCCCCACCCCAGATTTCTGGTAAAAAACATCATGTAAAGTCCTAAAAGTATCAGAACTGCAGCAACAGCAATTTTTATATATTTATTCATTATTAGATTTTAAGAAGTGCAAAGATAAGAAATTTAAGGTTCAGAATACAGAACTTCAAACCCGAAACCTCGAACTTCAAACTTTAAATTTTTTCGTAGGTCTGAAAACAGAAATCATATTGATTCTTATCATCTTTTTCGTAGCAGATTTCTTCTACTTTTTTCCAGACTTTAGAATCGATCTTTGGAAAGAAGGTATCTGCTTCAAGATCAGCTTTTACTAAAGTTACTTCCAGTTTATCAACCATATCTATCGTCTGCTCATAAATTTTACCGCCGCCGATGATAAAAATTTCTTCATCAATTTTCTTCGCAAATTTTATGGCTTCCTTAATACTTCCTACAATGAGAATCCCTTCTTCAAACCAGTCGCTTTTTCCGGATACAACAATATTGGTACGGTTGGGAAGAGGTTTTCCGATACTTTCATATGTTTTTCTTCCCATAATCACCGGATGCCCGGTAGTAATCTCTTTAAAGTGTTTTAAATCTTTCGGGAGATGCCAAAGTAACTGATTTTCAAAACCAATTTCGTTCTTTTCCCCCATTGCCACGACTATTGTTGTCATTAAAATTATTTTTTACAAAATTAGCACATAATTTGTATATTTGATCAGCACAAAAAATATTAAAAAAATTAAACTATGAAAAACAGAGGCTGTCTGAGCGCCGGAACTATCGGCATAGCTCTTTTGGTTATTGTTGGATTTTTATTCTTCTGGGGCAAAAACGGCTACAATAATTTTGTAACGAAAGAACAGAACGTAAATACCAAATGGTCTAATATAGAAACGGTTTATCAGAAAAGAGCCAACCTGATTCCTAATCTTGAAAGAACCGTAAAATCTTACTCTAAATTTGAGCAGGAAACATTGACAAAAGTTGTTGAAGCACGTTCAAAAGCAACGTCTATCAATGTTGATCCTACCAATATGACCGAGCAGGATATGGCAAGATTCCAGGCTGCACAGGGCGAATTGTCCGGAGCATTAAGCAGGTTGATGGCTGTTGTAGAATCGTATCCGAATCTAAAAGCAGACCAGCAATACATTAATTTCCAGAGAGAATATACTGCCATTGAAAACAGCATCCGTACAGAAACGGTATACTACAACCAGGCCGCTCAGGATTACAACACGACTATTAAAAAGTTCCCGAATAATATTCTGGCAAACTTTACCAACTTTAAAGAAAAACCTTATTTCAAAGCTGAAGCGGGCGCAGAAAAAGCACCTGAAGTATTCACTGAATAATGGCCAGGAATTTCCTTACAAATCAGCAGATAGCTTCCCTTGTGGAAGCTATTCAGTCAGCAGAAGAGTATTCTACCGGCGAAATCCGTGTGCATATTGATTCCAATACGGACAATGACAACGCTAAAACGGCATTCAAGGTCTTTGAAGAATTGTGCATGGGAAAAACTGCCGAAAGAAATGCCGTACTTTTTCATGTTAATTTTGAACAAAAATACCTCACCATCATCGGAGATACCGGTATTCATGAAAAAGTGCATCAATCTTACTGGGATCACCTTCATGATTTCATAACTTCTGAATTTGCCAAAGGAAATTATTATAAAGCGCTGAAAAGTGCTATCCTCGAAACAGGTCTTGAACTTAAAAAACATTTTCCTGTAACAGGAGAAAACCCCAACGAGCTGTCTAATGAAATTACCTTCTCTTAAAATAGTATTTTCATTTTTACTTCTATGCTTTTACACATTTGTATCAGCACAATATTCTATTCCGGACAAGCCGGCAGTTTTATATCCTGTTTTTGATGAAGCCAATCTTCTTTCCGAACAGGAAAAAAATGACCTTAATAAAAAGCTTATTGCTTTTTCAGATTCCACTTCCACGGAAATTGAGGTGGTCATCATCAAATCAACAAATGGAGAAGATGTCAATTTTTTGGCGACCATGTTCGGCGAGAAATGGGGAATCGGCCAGAAGGACGTTGATAATGGGGTTGTTTTTTTAATTGCGACCGAAGATCATACCATGTCTATCCAACAGGGACGGGCAGTTGAACAATATTTAACAGCTTCAGTTGCAGGACAGATTCTTGATTATATTGTAACCCCGCATTTTAAGCAGGGTGAATGGTTTGAAGGAATTGACCGCGGAACTTCTGCAATTATGGAAGCCGTGCAGGGGAAATTCAAGCCTTTAAAAAAGAATCAGAAGAACGAAAGCGGAGGCCTGATCAAAATTATCATTATTGCTTTTGTCATCTTTATCATCTTTGCTATCCTTTTCGGAAACAGAGGAGGCGGAAATGACGATGACGACGATGTTATCCTTTCGAGAAGAGGCCGAAGAAATTATTCCGGCGGGTTTTTCCCTTTCCCCGGCAGCTTCGGAGGAGGTTTTGGCGGTGGAAGTTCCGGAGGCGGTGGAGGCTTCGGCGGATTTGGCGGCGGCGGCAGCTTCGGCGGCGGCGGCGCTTCCGGAGGATGGTAAATTCGATTATTTTCTTTAATTTTTATTAAAATCATATTAATAATTTCTATACCCTTAATCATATGGGAGAATTTAATATTGAATTAATTATTATTTAGTTATTTCTTAATGAAATAATGAAAAAATGTATTAAAAATTAATAAATATGCTCTAAATCTGTTTTTAAAACAGATTTTTTTCATTATATTTACGTAAAACAGGTTTATGAAGAAGACGTTGGTAGTTTTTGCGCATCCTTATTTAGAGCACTCCAACTCGAATGCAGAGCTCATCAATTTCTATGTTCGCCACCAGCATTTTACCTTAAGAGACCTTTACGAAGAATACCCGGATTTTCATATTGCCGCATTCAGGGAAAGAAAAAGAATAAAGAACTATGAACGTTTTATCTTCCAGTTTCCACTGATCTGGTTCGGAATGCCACCTCTGCTGAAACTGTGGATCGATGAGGTATTTGACCGCGACTGGCTCAAAGAGGAAAATTATAACCCTCTTCAGGGAAAGGAAGTCTACATTCTGGTAACTACCGGTGGAAAGGAAAGATCTTTTCACAGAGAAGGAACCTACAAATTCACTGTTGAAGAACTCATCAGCGGACTCATTGTTTCACTGAATGTCTTCAAGGCAGATATCAAAAATATTAAAATCGTTTACGAAGCCAATAAGCTTTCAAAAAAAGAAATCATTACCCATAAAAAAGAGTTTTCAGAACTTCTTAATCAATAAACTATGGAAACAAGCTTAGCCATGAATACCCTTTTATTCCTGGGCGTTGCCATTATTATGGTTCCGCTGGCAAGGAAATTCGGATTAAGCTCTGTAATCGGGTATATTGCGGGGGGAATTATCATCGGCCCTTATGTACTGAAACTTACCGGAAAAGATGTTAATGATATTATGCATGCCAGTGAATTCGGGGTAATCATGTTGCTTTTTTTAGTAGGATTAGAGCTTGAGCCGAGAAAATTCTGGGAAATGCGGAAAAAAATTATCGGACTGGGACTCACACAAATGCTTCTTACCATTTCCCTGCTTTTCCTTGTTTTTATAATGGTTGGATGGCCGTTGGACAAATCGATTGCTATCGCCATGTGTTTTGCTCTTTCTTCCACAGCGATTGTTTTACAGACTTTACAGGAAAAAAATAATTTAAAAACACTTGCGGGTGAGGCTTCATTTTCCACCCTTTTATTCCAGGATATTGCGGTAATTCCTATTCTGGCAATATTGCCGCTGATCGCACATTACAAGGCAAGACATCAGGATAACGAAATTCAGGTACTCATTCAGACCCTTCCGGAATGGATGCAGTTTGCAACCGTAATTTTAGGAGTGGTTATATTAATCTTACTCGGAAGATATGTTTTTGTTCCTTTTTTAAGATATGTTTCAAAATCCGGAATGACGGAACTTTTAACGGCTTCTTCCCTTTTTCTGGTCATAGGGGTTTCGGAATTAATGGTTGCCATTGGTCTATCGCCCGCCCTGGGAGCTTTTCTTGCGGGTGTAATGCTGGCCAACAGTGAGTTCCGCCATGAGCTGGAAGCACATATCGATCCGTTTAAAGGATTGCTGCTTGCCGTTTTTTTTGTGAGTGTAGGCTCAACAATGAACTTTAATATCATTCAGGAGGATCCTGTTTTTATTTTCAGTACGGTTTTTGCGGTGTTGATCATTAAATTTATCGTTCTTTTTTTTATCGGCAGATTTTTTAAAATCGATACTCCTCAAAGTCTCTTTTACGCATTTGCGCTTTCTCAGGTAGGAGAATTTGCATTTGTACTGATCAACTACGCCTCCAATCTCTATCTGCTGTCTCCTGAGCTTAATGCACAAATGATGGCTGTTACAGCGATTACCATGTGTATCACGCCATTCCTTTTAATTATCAATGATAAACTGATTACGCCACATTTTGTCAGAGAGACTCCTGATGCTGATAATGATTTTAATATTCTGGAAAACAACCCCCGTCAAAAGAAAATTATCATTGTAGGTTTCGGTCATTTTGGAAGTACAGTGGGAAGGCTTTTGAAAGCTAATAAAATTTCCGCAACGGTTTTAGACAGAGATTCTGATCGTGTTAAATTATTAAGAAGCTACGGTTTTAAAGTATATTACGGCGATGCTACTAAAATTCCCACTTTACGTGCTGCAGGAATTGAAGATGCAGAAATACTTGTTCTCTGCCTGGACGACCCGGATGACAATAAATTTGTTGCCGAAATAGTCAGCGAAAATTATCCTCACGTAAAAATATTTGTAAGGGCTAAAAACAGAATTGATGCGTATGATTTTTTAAATAACGGCATCAATAATATTTATCGTGAAACGTTGGGTACAGCCGTTGATATGGCGGTTGACGTACTCCACGAAACCGGAATGCGGAAATATGCCGCAAGACGTCTTGGGCAAAGATTTATGGCCATTGACAAAGAGTCGATCAGGAAACTCGCCAAGGCTGAAGAAGATGATGAAATCCATCTTTTTACGACAAGAGAAATCCTCCAGAGAGAGGAGGAATTATTGGCTTATGACAATCTTAATTTTGAAAATAATCAATGGGAAGATTCGTCAAATGATGAAGACGATAATGAAAATAATTAATGAATACTTACGCTTCCACCGCTGTTTTCCTGTTTCGTTACAGAAGTTACATTTCCTTTTTTAGAAACATCTATACTTCCCCCCGAAGAAGCTTCCGCATTAATGGATGATGCAGCGCTGATATCAATACTCGCTCCGCTTGAGGCCTCCGCTTTCAGGTTATCTGCAACAAGATTCTTTGCAGAAATGCTGCTTCCTGATGATGAGGACACTTCTGCATTTTTAGCTTTTCCCGAAAGATTCATGCTTGCTCCTGAAGATGCATCAATATCAAGATCCACCGCCCATATTTTACCTGAAAAACTGCTACTGCTTCCGGCAGAAATCTCAAAATCATTGGCTTCAAGATTTCCACTCACCGATCCTGCGCTAGATACTTCAATACTTGTTTTTTCCTGAACGAATTTATCCTTTACCACTATACCTGCCGCAGAATTGGCTTCTATCTTCGTAAAATCTTTAGCATAAATTTTTGCGGTAACATTATGGTTATTCATTACTCTGATTCCCTTTTTATAATGGATATGAAGCTCACCACCGCTGATATCAACCAACACATCGTCAATGATATTTTCGGGGGCGGAAATTACTACCTTTTCCATATCGGATTTTATAATTTCAGCTTCTATTGCCTGTGAAACTTCAATCTCATCAAAATCACCCGTTACCTGTTTTTCTCTTACAGGTCCGTGATCGGTATTCACTACTTTTTTCACCCAGTCCCCTTCGCTGTCATTCTGCTTCTTTTCTTTATTCCCATCACAAGATGCCAATACTACAAAAGCTGAAAAAATAATAAGTCTTGTTGATTTCATATTCAATGGTTTTTATGATTATCTTATTTATAGACACCTAATTTATAAAAAATATTACATCTCTTTTTATATATTATAAGACCAGAGTCATAATACTTGATTTTTAAATATTCTTTTTCTATTAAATCAAAATTAAAACACTCTAAAAATCAATAATTTATACCACATTTATTTGTCTAATGGTACATCTATTGAACTACAGTTTATACACATTACAAAATATAATATTATGATTTCATCGAAAACACACGCTATTCTGGATTACGTGGTTGGTATATTATTAATTGCCTCACCATGGCTGTTAGGATTTGCTGATGACAGTGCAGCCACTGTAATACCTGTACTATTAGGGGTATCGACATTATTGTACAGCCTTTTAACAAACTATGAATATGCCATGGCAAGAGTCATTCCATACAAAATTCACCTGACGATAGATTTCGCAGCTGGCTTTCTTCTGCTGGCTTCCCCATGGTTGTTCGGATTCAGTGACAGGATTTATCTTCCACATGTTATTCTGGGAGCTTTTGAAATTGTTGCGGTACTGCTTTCCCGCAAAGCAACGTCAACAGTTTATGCGCCAAAACAGATTTAAAACTCCTATAATTTTTTCAATGCAATATGATAGAGCTTTTCCGAATCCGGAGGAGCTTTATTTCTTTCTGATAAATGTAAACCCTAAATCTTTAGCTAATATTTAATATCTTTAGACATTATTAATAAATCATTATGAAGAAGATTTCATCAGTATTATTAATTTCTGCGTTAGCATTTAATCAATCCTGTACTACAATGAAAAGCACTGAAATTCAAACGGAAGTTCCCACTCCGGACGCTTCCCTGTCGTCTAACCCTTTTATGAAGAAAAGCAAACTTCAGTATGAGGCACCGGAATTTGACAAAATTAAAGATGAACATTTTAAACCCGCATTTGATTTCGGACTAAAGCAACATGATGCTGAAATTCTAAAAATCGCCAATAATCCTGAAGCGCCTACTTTTGAGAATACATTGGTAGCTCTGGAAAAAAGCGGTGAGGTACTGAAAAGAGCCGTGATTGTTTTTTCTAATCTTACCAGTGCCAACACAAATCCCACATTACAGGCTCTTGATGAAGAATATGCGCCGATCTTTGCTGCACATTCCGATAAAATGTATCTGAATGAAAATCTTTATAAAAGAATAAAAGCCATCTCGGAAAATGGCCTGGACTCTGAAAGCAAAAGATTATTACAATATTACAAGCAGAACTTTGAAATTGCCGGAGCCAATCTTTCCGCAGCGGATAAGGAAAAATTAAAACAGATCAACCAGGAACTGGCTTCTTTATCTACACAGTATTCCAATAAATTGCTTGAGGCAAGAAAACAGGGCGGCGTTTTCTTTACGGATGCAAAGGAACTTGACGGACTTTCTGCCGATGAGATTGCGGCTGCCGCTACCGACGCGAAAAATGCAGGTAAAGAAGGCCAGTATCTTTTGCCATTACAGAATACCACACAGCAGCCTCTGCTGCAAAACCTGAAGAACAGGGCCACTAGAGAAAAGCTATTTAAAGCATCATGGACCAGAGCTGAAAAAGGAGACGCCAATGATACCCGTGAAACGATTGAAAAACTCGCTAAATTAAGGCTGAAAAAAGCACAGATTTTAGGCAAAAAGAATTTCGCAGAATGGAAATTGCAGGATCAGATGGCAAAAACTCCCGAAGCGGCTACAAAATTAATGAACCAGATTGCCACTCCTGCCGTGGAAACCGCAAAACGTGAAGCAAAAGATATTCAGGATCTTATCAAACAGCAAAACGGTGGATTTGAAGTAGAACCGTGGGACTGGAATTTTTATGCAGAACAGGTACGAAAAGCCAGGTTTGATCTTGATGAAAGTGAAATTAAACCGTATTTTGAAATTACAACCGTTCTTGAAAAAGGTGTTTTCTTCGCTGCTGAAAAATTCTACGGACTTACTTTTAAGAAAAGAACAGATCTGCCGGTTTATCATCCTGATGTGGTAACGTACGAAGTTTTTGATCATGACGGCAAATCTATTGCGATCTATTATCTTGATTTCTACACGAGAGATTCTAAAAACGGAGGCGCATGGATGAGCAACTTTGTCGAGCAGTCTTATTTACTGGGCACAAAACCTGTTATTGTAAACTGCTACAATTATCAGAAACCGGCTCCGGGAAAACCTTCATTAATCAGCTTTGATGATGTTTCAACTATTTTCCATGAATTCGGACACTCTATTCATGGTATGTTTGCCAGCCAGAAATATCCTTCTCTATCGGGAACCAATGTGCCAAGAGATTTTGTGGAATTTCCTTCACAGATCAATGAACACTGGGCGCTGGATCCTGTAGTTTTGAAAAATTATGCTTTACATTATGAAACAAAACAGCCGATTCCCCAAACCCTGGTAGATAAAATAAAAAAGGCTTCTACATTCAATCAGGGTTATATGACAACGGAACTGGTATCCGCTGCCGAATTGGATATGGACTGGCATACGGTAACCAGCGAAAGCCAGCTAATTCCAGTTTTAGATTTTGAAAAACAATCATTAGCGAAGCATGGTTTTACTTTATCAACAGTTCCTCCAAGATACCATACTCCCTATTTTGCCCATATCTGGGGTGGCGGTTATTCCGCAGGATATTATGCTTATCTGTGGTCTGAAACATTGGATAATGACGCTTGGGAATGGATTAAAAATAATGGAGGGCTTACCAGAGAAAATGGTGATCGTTTCAGAAAGTATATACTGTCTGTAGGAAATTCTGTTGATCTGAATCAGGCATTCAGAGATTTTACTGGACATGATCCGGATATCAAGCCTCTATTGAGAAGCAGAGGATTTATTAAATAATTTTTTAAAGCATTCATTTTTGAATGCTTTTTTTTGGGTTCTGAACACTAATTGCAAAAATATTTTCATTAATGATTATTCTTCGCGCAGATTTTTTGATTAAGGTGAAAATTAATGAAATTGTCTGTAAAATTTATGTTCTGTGCAACTATACGTTGCCTAAAGCCTATTGAATTATTTATTTTCAAGCCGAGCTAAGCCCGCTTCTATTTACTCTGTTGATAATTAAAAAAATAATCCTTTACATTTGTATCAAAAAAGCAATGAATTGTCCCTGCTGTTCCGGAAAAACCTACGAAGAATGCTGTAAGCCGTATCATACAAAAGAAAAATTTGCTCCAACGGCAGAAGTATTAATGCGGTCGCGTTTTTCTGCATTTGCGATTCCGAATGGTGATTATTTAATGGAAACTACCCTTCCCAGCAAAAGAAAATATCACAGTAAAAAGGATTTACAGGAATGGGGAGAATGCAATACCTGGACAAAGCTGGAAATTATAAACAAGCCGTCTTTATATAAAGTAGAATTTAAAGCCTTCTATACTGATGAAAATAATCAACCGCAGGTTCATCATGAATTATCAACTTTTAAAATAATTCAGAACCGCTGGTATTATGTAAGCGGCGAATTTTTATAATAAAGAGAGCATACAACTGTAAAACTATAGATTATAAAAAAATGTCCGAATAAATCGGACATTTTATATTTTAGTGAGCTTCGTTTCCGTCAACTCCATGAGCATGACCGTGTGCAAGCTCTTCCTGCGTTGCTGGACGTGTGTTTAAAACTTCTACCTGGAAATCTAAAACTTTTCCTGCCATCGGATGATTAAGATCTGCCACCACTGCTTCCGGCGTTACTTCTACCACAAATGCCTGGAAATTATTTCCCTGGTTATCGGATAATGGTAAAATTGCTCCAACAGGAGGAACTCCGGATTCCTGGAACATATCGATCGGCAACTGTGCAATGGCATCCGGCTGTCTTTCTCCGTAAGCTTCTTCCGGCTGAATTACAAATGATGCTTTATCTCCAGCCTGTAATCCCAAAATATTCTGCTCAAATTTTGGAATCATCATTCCAACACCGTATAAGAACGTTAGTGGATTTTCTGCTGTGGTCTCTTCTACAAGAGTTTTACTCCCGTCTTCTTCGATGGTGTGAAGGATGTAACTTACAGCTACAACATGATTGTTTTCGATTGTCATATTTTTTTCTTTTTTTCGTGAATTTCACGATTAACGTTACAAATATACTGTTTTTGGATTCATTGCGCGAAGAATAACAGGTAAAGAAGCATCCACGGCATTCTACTTCTGCCCTCTTGTTTCTTTTCTTTTTTTCTCTCTCAGCACAAAGAGATACAGGCTTTCTACTTTTGTCCTTGCCCATGGAGTTTTCCTTAAAAACTTCAGTGATGAGCTGATGCTTGGGTTATCCGTAAAACATTTGATATTGATTTGCTCGCCAAGTCTTTCAAAGCCGTTGTAATATTCTACCAGTTCTTCAAGAATGGCATCAAGTCTTTTTCCGTGAAGAGGATCTTTAGATTGCTGTTCCATGTTGTAAAAGTAGAAATAAATTGGTATTGGATCACAAGCAATTCTGAAATAAAGATTCCGTTTTTTAATCTGAAATTAAATTTAAATATAGATTACTCTCTATTTATCTGGCTTTTCTGGTTCCGGTTTATCCTTTTTATTTTTAAGAATGTTTTCTGCCATACCTTTAAAATTTTCAGTCTTCATAATCACCAGATTATTATTGGAGTTCCAGATACTGACAAATTTCTTAGAAATCGTCATATAACTTTTCCATTCTGTAAATTTCTGATATAACATCAGCGTACAGATATCCGTTGGTGTAATCATCTGCCAGTTTTCAATAACATGACTGTGCATTCCGCTTATCGTATGTCCTGTTTTCTCATCGTGAATTTTTTGGACGATCATACTATTGTGTAGTTTTTCAACATTTTTTACCTGATCTTTATTATCGAAAGTGATGAGGTAATCATTCCCGAATATAACCGTATTTCCTGCAGAAGTTGCTGTCAAAATATACACTTTCTTAACTTTATTTCTGATTAGCGGAACAATATTAAGGTTTGTATCTTTATATACTTTGAAAATTGTATCATTCTTTATTCTTTTCAAAGCATTTTGCCTTATGGTAAAATATTCGGTTTCCTTTTGGGTAAAATCTCTTTCCTCAAGGTCAATCTTTGCATCTTTCGGATTGTAATTCGCCGGAAATGAAATAGTGCCGATTACTTTCTGGTTTTTAGAGAAAAAAACACATTTGGGAATTCCTGCGTCCAGATAAGAAAAGTAACCGCCTATATTTTCACGGTTCTTATAGTTTTCAATGAAAATATCAGTGCCGTTCCAGCTGGTCATTTCGCTATGATACAAGGCAACTCCTTCCTCATTAATTTCTTTTAAGAATTTTTCAGGATTTTGTGCTGCCACAGG
Source organism: Chryseobacterium sp. PET-29 (assembly GCF_025736815.1). NCBI lineage: Bacteria > Pseudomonadati > Bacteroidota > Flavobacteriia > Flavobacteriales > Weeksellaceae > Chryseobacterium > Chryseobacterium sp. PET-29. Next base: position 2,548,022 of record NZ_CP107053.1, read on the forward strand.
AAAAGTGAACAATACAGCAAGTACTGTCAGAATTTGATTCATGTTGTTAGTTTTTTCAAAAGTAGTGATAATAATGTTGTATACCACAATTCTTACTTTTCATTTATCTTCTTTACATTTACATTATGAAAATTCTGCATACTGCCGACTGGCATTTGGGTAAACGTCTCGACCGCTTTTCAAGGCTGGAAGAGCAGGTTTTGGTAATGGAAGAGCTTATACAGACTGCCGATGAAAAAAATATTGATCTTGTTCTGATTGCCGGAGATTTGTTTGATAACTTCAATCCCGGTGTTGAAGCCGTAGAGTTATTTTATAAAACCTTAAAAAGATTGTCGTTAAACGGAAAACGGCCTGTGATTGCTATTTCAGGAAACCATGATTCTCCCAACCTTATTGACGCGCCGGATCCTTTGGCCCGTGAATGCGGAATTATCCTTATTGGCCATCCCAAAGCCATAATCACTCCTTTTGAACTGGAGCATTTTAACATTTCAAAAGCTGCGGAAGGATTCATTGAACTTACCTTCAAAAATCATGACTTTCCTGTAAGAATTCTTCATACACCGTATGCTAACGAAATGAGGCTGAAACAATATTTCGGTGAACAAAAAGAAGCAGAACTGAACAACGTTCTTGCAGAACACTGGCAGAAAAATGCCAATGAGTTCTGTGATGAAAAAGGAGTGAATCTGCTCATGACCCATTTGTACATGAATAAAAAAGGAACTCCTCTGCTGGACGAACCGGAAGGTGAAAAACCCCTTAAAATAGGGAATGCCGACCTGATCTATTCTGACATTATTCCTCCACAGATTCAATACACAGCACTTGGTCACCTGCACCGTTTTCAAAATATCGGAACCGATGAAAAGCCGGTGGTGTACTCATCTTCTCCCCTTTGCTATAGCTTCAGTGAGGCAGGACAGACCAAATATATCTCCATTGTTGAAGCCGAGCCGGGCAAAGCCGTCCGGTTTGAAAGAATCCCGATTAAAAACGGTAAATGCCTGGAAAGAAAAAGCTTTGACTCTATCGAGAAAACAGTGGAGTGGCTCACCACAAACCAGGAAACTTTTGTAGAACTTACTCTTGAAAGTGAGACCTTTCTAACAGCCGATGAAAGAAAACGGCTATACCAATCGCACAACGGAATTGTACACCTCATCCCGAAAGTTAAAAATCAGGAATTGAATGAAACCAAGCTTCGTGATATTAATCTCAATCAGGATATCCAGTCTTTGTTCAGAGATTATTTTAAATCTAAAAACGCTGGCCAGGATGCCAATGAAGAGCTCATCAATCTGTTTAACGAAATTCTTAACCCTTAGAGCTTATGATTCCAATTCAGCTAACTTTAGAAGGTATTTATTCTTACCAGGAACGTCAGAAAATAGATTTTGAAAATCTTACGGCAGCAGGACTATTCGGTATTTTCGGAGCCGTAGGTTCAGGAAAATCTTCAATCCTGGAGGCTATTTCATTTGCACTCTACGGTGAAACCGAGCGACTTAATGCCCGCGACCGACGTACTTACAATATGATGAACCTGAAATCAAACCGATCTTATATCGAATTTGATTTTATAAGCTCTGAAAATAAAAAATACCGCGCGACACGTGAATTTAAAAGGAATTCTAAAAATTTTGAAGATGTAAAAACACCGTCGGTCACATTTTATGAGTGGAAAAACAATAATTGGATCCCGCTTGATCATTCAAATGCAGAACAGATTGTAGGATTAAGCTATGCTAATTTTAAAAGGACGATTATTATTCCTCAGGGACAATTTAAAGAATTTCTGGAACTGGGAGCTGCCGACAGGACAAATATGATGAAAGAGATCTTCGGGCTCCAGCGCTTTGATCTTCAAAACAATGTTTCGCTTATTAATGCTAAAAACCGCTCAGAACTTGATCAGCTGGAAGGACAACTGAAAGGTTTTGAAGAGGTAAATGAAGAAAAGATTTCATCAATTAAAGAAAATCTCAACCAGGAACAGGAAAAATACCAAGCAGTATTGAAACAATTCCGGGAGACAGAAAACACCTATTCCAGGCTGAAGAGTTTAAAAGAAGACTTTGAAGTACTGGAAGAGAAGAAAGCCCATTTTCAAAAGCTTTCCGAGCAAAAAGAAAATGTTGATCTTCTGGAAACAAAAACGGAACTCTATGACCGGATATCCCGGATATTTATCCCTTTGTTTTCTGAAAAAAACAAGCTGGTAAAAGAGATTGAAGAACAAGCCCGGCTCAAAGAACACCAGCTGGCCATTGTAAAAAACACGGAGCTTCAATTTGAAAAGTTGAAAAATAAACTTGCTGCAATACAGCCTCAGTACGAAGTCCTGCATCAATCTAAACTCCAGGAAAATGATTTGGGCCTGATTCTGCAAATGATAAAAGTTTCCGATGAAATTAAAATCCTGAAGGAAAGAACTGAAAACGGTTCCCAAAAGGTAACAGAAGTGCAAGCCGTTCAGAAACAGATTCAGGAGAAAATAGAAGAGCTTTCTAAAAAATCTGAAGCTTTAAAGCCCGGAAAAATTGATCCCGGATTACTTTTGAGCGTAGGAAACTGGTTTCTGGAACAGAAAAAATTAAAAGAAAACCTGAACATCCAGATCAAAAAAGCTGATGCTAAAAAAAATGAAATTATTTCTATTTCCGAAGAGCTCACATTTTTAAAAATTAATCCTGAAAACTTTAAAGATGATTTCAGGATTCAGGCTGAAAATCTGGAAAATCAGAAAAGAAAACTGTATGAAAAACGGAATCAGCTGGAAGTTCAGCAGAAACTTTCTCATTTTGCCAGCGAACTGCATGACGGAGAAGCCTGTCCGCTTTGCGGCTCCCTGGAACATCCGAATATGGTGCAATATCATGACGTAACGTCAGAATTACATGACATTCAGCAGCAAATGGATCAGCTGGATCATCAGAAAGAAGACATTCAGAAAAAATTATCAGCAGCGGAGAAAGTTCTTGACCGTAGGAAAATCTTTGAAGAACAGCTGAAATATGAGGAAGATCAGGCAAAACAGATTCAGATTGAGATCGAAAATCATCTTAAAAATTTTACCTGGAAAGAATTTAATGCAGACCATGAAGCTGATTTTGAAGAACAGAGACAACGTTCTTTCACTATCGAAAGGCTTCTGGAAGAACTGAATGAGCAAATCAGTACGGAACAGAAAAACCTGGACAAAGAAAGAAACAATCTCGACAACTATAATAAGGCACTGGAAAAATTCCGGCTGGACGAAGCGAAAAAAGAAGAACAGATCAAAACCAATGAAGCCAACCTGAAAATTCTGGAATGGAAAAATTATACTGGTAAAAAAGCTCAGGAAGTGGAAGAAATTTTTCACAAGCTCTCCGAATCCAATCGCGGGACGGAGCAGAATTATAATCAGTTAATTAAAGAAGAAAAAGAAATTTCGCCCAAACTGGCAGAGCAGAAAACCATTGTGAGTCAGTTGGAAAAACGGATCTCCGAATTGGAACAGGAAATGGCAGGCAATATGCTTTTAATTGAAACAGCATTAGCCGAACAGCAATTTGACCAGCATAAAGTGCTGGAAATTCTGGCAGAGAAAATTGATGTTCAGGAGGCAAAAGGTCTTATTGAGGAATTTAAAATTAAGTTTCAAACCTTAAAAAACAGCATCACTGAGCTTGAACAAAAATTAAAAAATTTCGCTTTTGACCAGGAAGAGTTTTCAGCGGTTGAAAGCCGGTTTGCCTCCCTTGAAGCAGAAGTAAAAACTGCTAACGACACTATTGTAAAAATTAAATCCGAAATTGAAAGGCTGGAGAAAGAATTTAAGAAAAAAGAAGATCTTCTAAAGCTTTTATCACAGCTTCAGAAACGGGCGGAAAATCTTAAAATCATGACAAATCTCTTTAAAGGTGCGGGATTTGTGCAGTATGTTTCATCCATTTACCTGCGGCAGCTTTGTGACCATGCGAATGTACGCTTTCACAGGATGACACGAAATCAGCTGAGCCTGCAGCTCAATGATAACAATGAATTTGAAATCATCGATTACCTCAACGAAGGCCGCAGCAGAAGCGTGAAAACCCTATCCGGCGGACAGGCCTTTCAGGTCTCGCTGAGTCTGGCTCTGGCATTGGCAGAGAGTGTTCAGAGCAATGCAAAAGCGGAAAAAAATTTCTTTTTTATCGATGAAGGCTTCGGAACTCAGGATCTGGAATCAGTGAATATTGTTTTTGAAACCCTTGTGAATCTTCAGAAAGAAAACAGAATTGTGGGCATCATTTCCCATGTGGAAGAGCTGAAAGAAAAAATCCCCGTATCGCTGAACATCATTAAGGATGAAGAAAAAGGCAGTCAGATTGAAATTGTATAAACTAATTAATTATTGTTAAATTAATATAACATGCAAAATATACCTCTTATTTTAAAACCCGGAAAAGTAAAAAGCAGTATTTTACTGGTCATCAGCATCGGATTTGTTGTTTTAGGAATCTCTCTTCTGGATAGAAATATGCTCATTGCAATTCTGAATATTGTGTTTTTCGGGATCTGTTTTATCGTTTTTCTTCTTAATCTTATTCCCGGTTCCTCTTATCTTAAAATTGATGAAAAAGGAATTGAGATGAAAAACCTTTTCAGGATGACATTTATTCCATGGCAGGCGGTGAGTTCTTTTGAAACAAAATGGGTGGCCTTTAATAAGCTTGTGATTTTTAACCTGAATAAAAATCTCGCCGGAGAAAAGCTGAAGCGCCGACAGGGAGGCTTTCCAGACACCTACGGAATGTCTGCAGACAAGCTTGCCGAACTTCTGAATGAATATAAAGCAAAGTTTGATCTTTCCGCTTAAAATAAATTCCGCTGAAGTTATTTCAGCGGAATTCTTATTATCTTACCTGTGGACCGACTTTCTCTCCGAATAATTCGATGGATTTCCTCATGACTTCGTTTTCCGGAGCACCTACGTCCATATGCCCGATGAATCTCGTAATCCCGAAAATCTCTTTCATGTAAGCAATTTTATCAGCAACTTCATTAGTATTCCCAATGAATAATGCACCGTCTTTGCTTCTTCCGCCTTCATACTGCATTTTGGTGTACGGCGCCCAGCCTCTTGCAGAACCAATTCTGTCCATCTGCGACTTATAGTTGTGGAAATATCCGTCTATTACTGCCTGATCTTCACTTACAAAAGTATGCGAGTGAATGGCAATCTGCATTTCAGATTCCGGATGGCCGGCTTTCAAATATTCCTGCTTATAAAAATCGATCAGATTTTTAAACTGTATCGGCATTCCTCCAATGATCGCAACAACCAGAGGCATTCCCAATTTTGCAGCGCTTAAAACAGACTTCGGTGTGCCGCCAACGGCTCTCCAGATTGGAATCCGTCCTTCATTTTTAGCTCTTGGGTAAACAGTCTGATTCTGCATTGGTGCACGAAGTTTTCCAGACCAGGAAATGTTTTCTTCAGAATTGATCTTTAAAAGCAGTTCCAGTTTTTCATCAAAAAGTTCTTCGTAATCATCCAAAGAATATCCGTACAGCGGAAAAGATTCAATGAAACTTCCACGACCTACGAAAATTTCTGCACGCCCGTCTGAAATCAAATCGACTGTTGCAAAATCTTCATATACTTTTACGGGTTCGGAGGAGCTTAAAACCGTTACTCCGCTTGCAAGCTTTATATTTTTGGTAACACTTGCCGCCGCAGCCAGCACAATTTCCGGCGATGAAACTGCATAGTCAGGGCGGTGATGTTCGCCCATAGCAAAAACATCAATTCCCACTTCGTCCATCAGTTTTACCTGATCAATGATTTCACGGATTTTAATTCCTGCATCTTTATATTTTCCGGTTGACTGATCTACTGCCAGATCGCCAAACATTCCGATACCTAATTCCATATTGTTGATTTTATAAATACAAAGGTACTTGATCTAAAAACCAGGCACATTGATCTTTGATAAGAAACGAATTGCTGATCTACAGCCTGCTTTTAAGTTTAAGAAACTGTTTTTCGAAAAGATGATAAGATAATATAGCAAAGATGACCGAAGAAATAAATGAGAAGAGAACAATTACGATCCAATTCCATTCAAACCGGCTTCCTATTTTCACAAAAAGCATGATGAAAATAGGATGAAGTAAATAGAGTCCGTAGGTGTATTTTCCTAATTTAGCAAGAATACTTGTATCGGAGATTTTAAAAACATTCTTCGTTCCCAGTGTCGAAAGGATCAGTCCTGAAAACAAGATACTCAGCAAAAATGAGATTACTTTAGGATCAGATATAAGGTGTGTATTCGCTATCAGAACAATTATTATCAGAACGAATAACGCATAGAAGTATTTATAAATTGCAGGGATATCTTCCAGTTTTCTGATCATCTCTTTTCGGAAAACAAAAATATAAGCCGGAATTCCGCCGAATGCAAAATAATGGATATTGGTAAAAAGATCCAGTGTAATGATCCTATATTGTTGATATACCGCCTGCATTACGAATGAAAAGACGATACATCCTAAGAGGAGTTTCGGAATATTCTTTAACGAAATCCAGTAAAAAGCCAGTCCCCAAAAGATATAAAAATGTTCTTCAATACAAAGCGACCAGATAACGTTTAACGGCGAAACATTGGGAAATGTACCCGTCCACATCTGCATATAATTTTCTAAGAAGGTAAGGGTGAAAAACCAGTTGGGTTCATATCCTTCATTGGAATAGGAAATGTGAAAAAAATCGAGTATAAAAGGCGTACAGAAAGCCAATACAACCATGGCGTAATACAAAGGCCAGATTCTTAAGATTCTTCGTATAAAGAACTTCTTCAGGCTAATTTTTCCCGGTGCGTTTATTTTCTCAATAACCAGAATATAGGTAATTAAAAAACCGCTCAGCACAAAGAAAAAAGAAACACCAATCCCGCCTTCTTTAGCAAAATAGTGAAGAACACTATCTTTCGGAACCGGCGAATGGTGCAAAAAAACCAACAAAAAAGACAGAAACCTCAACGAATCAAACGTATGAAAGTGTACTCTGTCTTTTTTTATAAAATTCATTATGAAGCAGGAATTATTTTTTCAGATATAAATCAAAATAATCTGTTACTTTCTGCATAAGATGTACCCTGTCTTTTCCAATCACATTGTGCGGATGTCCCGGATATACAAAATAGTCTACCTGTACCCCATTATCAACAGCATATTTGATAAATTTAACCGAATGCTGCCATACCACCACATCATCCTGCGCTCCGTGGATCATCAGAAGCTTTCCTTTCAGGTTTTGTACTTTATCCAGAAGATTGGCTTTTGCATAGCCCTGCGGATTTTCCTGCGGCGTATCCATATATCGTTCTCCGTACATAATCTCGTACATGCTCCAGTCGATTACCGGTCCGCCCGCAACGCCTACTTTAAAGACTTCAGGATGGCGAAGCATAAAGCTGGTCGTCATAAATCCTCCGAAACTCCATCCGTGAATTCCCATTCTTTCAGAATCTACGTAAGGCAATGATTTAAGGTAATCCACTCCTTTCATCTGGTCATTCATCTCGGTAGTTCCCAGGTTTCTGAAAACAGCCTGCTCAAACTTTAAGCCTCTGTTTGCGGAACCCCTTCCATCCATCGTGAAGATGATATATCCGTTCTGCGCCATATATTCGTACCAAAGATTCCCGGATGCCGGAAATGAATTGGTAATTAACTGTAAATGCGGGCCATTGTATAAATAAACGATAACCGGATATTTTTTAGATGCATCAAAATTGGTCGGAAGGATGATTTTGCCATATAACAGAGTCCCGTCGTCAGCTTTTAACGTTACATTCTTAATTTCCGGTCGCTGGTAATTTTTCAGCGGATTTTCAGCTGTTAAAATAGTATTTGATTTCAGGTTATTTGTATTGATGATATTTGCTACCCTCGGCGTATTCGCATTGCTGTAAATATCATACAAATGGTTTCCGTCACTGCTTAAAATTCCTGTATGAATACCATCTGCATTATCCAGTCGCTGCATTTTGAAATTGATCCAGTTGATTCTGTACAAATGTTTCTCCAATGGAGTTTCTTTTGTAGAAGCAAAATAAATTTCTTTTTTCTTTTCATTAAAACCTAAAATATCCGTAACCAGCCAGTCTCCTTTGGTAATCTGAGCAACAAGACCTTTTTCCAGGCTGTAATGAAACAAATGGTTGTAGCCTGTTCTCTGGCTCTGCCAGATAAAATCCGTGTTGGAATTCGGGAAGAAGATAAGCGGATGCTGAGGTTCTACGTATTTATCGCTGGTTTCTTCAAATAATGTTTTCACAAAATTTCCTGTTGCCGCATCATACTGATTCATTGTAAGGTGATTCTGCCCTCTGTTTAGCACGCCTACAAAAATATATTTAGAATCCGGGCTCCAGGTAATCGCCGTTAGATATTGATCTTTTTCACCTTCAATTTTCAAAAATGTGGTTGACTGATTTTTGATATTAAATACTCCCAAAGTCACCTGATGGGAAGTCTGTCCTGCCATCGGATATTTGATATTGTGATTGACAGCAGGTGTTACAGACCAGTCGATGATGGGGTAATCTGCAACCATGGTCTGATCCATTCTGTAGAAAGCTACACTTTCAGAATTCGGTGCCGGAAAAATTCCGGTATCAATCCCGAATTCATTACGGTGAACATTAGATGCCCCGTTCAGGATATTTTCATCCGTATCATTTGTTACGGCGATGGTTTTACCATTTTTATTGATAAATAAATTATTCTTTACCGTAAAGGCAAAAGTCTGGTTGTCCCCGAAAAGTTTCAGATCTGAGGCATTCTGATCCATCGCGAACTGATTTTTTATTTTCCAGTCGCTCCCGGATTTTTCAATCCAAGTTATTTTCCCTTCAGCATTAAAATAGCCTTTGGAATTGCTGATGAACTTGATCTGCGGAACAGCTTTTAATTTATTATCGGCAAGATTTCTGTTTAACTGTGTTAAAGATAAGAGAGTGTCCTGTTTAGTTGTTTTCAGATCGGTAATGAGATAACCGCCTTTCACTGCCTGAATATAGGATTTTCCGTCACCGGACCATGAAAACTGGGAAATATTTTTCACTGCAAGATTACTTCTCAACCCATTAACAGCCTCTGCCATCGTAAATTTCTGAGTCTGGGCGAATGCACAATTCCCCAGAAACAGCATCAGTAAAGAAAATTTATATAATTTCATTTGGTAAAAATTGAATCCTCCAAAAATAAGAAATAAATACGAGCCGTTAAGAAAATGTTAAAATAAAACACCAGGATTGGAATTGTGGCATTTATGGCTAAATATTGCGTACCTTCTTGTTAATTAAAATAATAAGAACATAATTCAATTTCCATATTTAAATCAAACAAAAATCATTTCTTATCCTACGTCAATGAAATGAACCTGTATTCTGATATAAATTTGCATCATTAATAACAATCAAAATTACAAAACAATGGCAACAAAATGGACATTAGACCCGGCACATAGTGAACTTACTTTTAAAGTAAAACACATGATGATCTCTAACATCAAAGGAAACTTTACCGATTTTACAGCAGAGATCGATGCTGATGACGATAGTTTCTCCAACGCTAAAACAACAGCTACCATTCAGACGGCTTCTATCTCTACACACAATATAGACAGAGATAACCACTTAAGATCTGCTGAGTTCTTTAACGCAGAAGCAAATCCTACGATCACTTTTGAATCTTCAGCCCTAAACAACGAAGTAACAGGAAATCTTACCATCAACGGAATTACAAAGCCTGTAACATTAGACGTTGATTTTAACGGAATCAATGTAGATCCGTGGGGAAATACAAAAGCTGGTTTTTCTTTTGAAGGGAAAATTAACAGAAAAGATTTCGGACTGAACTGGAATGCAGCTCTTGAAGCAGGAGGTGTAATGGTAAGTGAAGAAGTGAAAATCGCCGGGGAATTACAGTTTGTAAAACAGGCATAATTCATTCAACAGAATTTGAGGAGTCCCGAAGGGACGATCTATAACAGAATCGGATGTTAATCCGGTTTATTAAAAAAACAAAAATACAGAAGTCCCGAAGGGACTTATTTCAGAACAGGATGTCAATCCTGTTCCATAACAAAATACAATTAAACATAAAAGGTTCAGGGATTAAAAGCCTTGAACCTTTTTAATGAAATATGAGATAAAATGAACCTCAACGATCTTCAAAACATAAGTGATCTTTTCAGCAATACCGCAAAAATGCCGGTTTTGTTTCTGGGGCACGGCTCTCCAATGAATGCCATTGAAGAAAACCAGTTTGTACAGGGATTCCGCAAGGCCGCTTCTGAGATTCCGAAACCGAATGCCATTTTATGTATTTCGGCACACTGGTTCACAGCCGGAACTAAAGTGACCGCCATGTCGATGCCGAGAACCATTCATGATTTCGGTGGTTTTCCACAGGCGCTTTTTGATGTACAATATCCTGCTCCGGGATCTCCGGAACTGGCTAAAGAGACCGCTAAATTATTGGAGCCCGTTTTTGTAGAAGAAGACCACAGCTGGGGGCTGGACCATGGTGCATGGTCTGTTATTAAACATATGTATCCCGAAGCGGATATTCCGGTAATTCAGATGAGCATTGATTATTCAAAACCTCCGCAATATCATTTTGATTTAGCCCAAAAACTGAACAAACTTCGCGAAAAAGGAATTCTGATTATCGGGAGCGGAAATATCATTCACAATTTAAGGCTTATTGACTGGAGAAATATCAATACTGTGGGAGCTGGATGGGACTGGGCCATTGAAGCACACGAAAAAACCAACAACTGGCTATTGGACGGAAATTTTAAAAATATTATTGAATATCAAAACCAGGGAATTTCCCTGCAGTATGCCGTTCCGACTCCTGATCATTATCTTCCCCTAATTTATACACTGGGATTGAAAATTTCTTCAGATGAGCTGTCTTTGTTCAATGATGAACTGATCGGCGGTTCGCTTAGTATGACGAGTGTAAGAATTGGCTGATATTTAAACAATAAAAAATCGAGGAATAAAATTCCCCGACCTTAGAATATGCATAAAGCTTTTTAGATTCTTGTGATACCAACAACGTGTGGCTGACCATTAATCGGCTGATAGATTTCCACGATTGCCTGCCAAACAACATCTGCTGGTGGCATTGAAGCGTCGCATTTGAAACGGTAATTGGTGCCATTTACCACTTGTGTTGATACTTCGTAAGGTGAATATTTTACTCCCACAAATCCTTTCATTGCTTCGTCAAATACTTTTTGATCTTCCGGAGTAAGAGGGTGAAATGCTGTCCAGCCTCCTACTAATGTTTCTTGTTGTTCTGTCATGATTAATATTTTTGTTTTCCTACTCTTATGGCCTTTCGGATACGCCCCGTTTGAATGGTTTCTGGCTCCATAGTTTTAGTTTTTAAATTCTCCAAATACATCAATAATGGTAAAATTATCAATTGTAAAAGTCGAAATGTTTTGTTGTGATCACATGACAAAGCTACTTCAGAAAACAGATAAATGATAGAGTAGATATACTCAATTTTAGATTACGTAAAAGTACCTAGTTATCAATTATAAAAATTAAAAAAGACAGCAATTATTATCGCTGTCTCTATATTAATTATGAATTATTAATTATCAATCATGAATTACTGTACTGCCTGCAGAACATTGATATTACCATATCCATAATCAGAGTTCGGATTAGGATAATAGGTGGCCGACTGCCGCATTTTGTTCAGCACCTGATCTCTTGTCCAGGAAGGATTTTTAGACCATACCAAGGCGGCAATTCCTGCAGTGGAAGCAGTCGCTACGGAAGATCCGCCCACGTAGTCGGTTTGTCCGTTATAGTAACTCAGCACCGGAATACTGTTTCCCGAAGCTCTTTCCATCTGGTAAGTAAAATCAATCTCGGCACCGGAGTGACACACATCGCATTTCTGATTAGATGTATTTTCTTTCACTCCCGTCACCGCTTGTGTTTCAGACATCCACGCCGGAAAGATAACGCCTACGAAATTGGTAAAACTGGTAGAAGTTCCACCCGCACAGAAGATTAATTTCCCTTTTGAATAGGCATATTTCACCCCGTCTTCTATTTTACCGACCGAGAAAATATGTCCCATCGACATCGATATAATTTTTACACTGTTATTATTTCCCAGTTCTGTAAATGCGATTTTCACTCCGTTCTGTTCATGATATCCATCCAGAACAACATTGGATGCAGCTCTATACGTTACCAGATTGGCATTATAGGCAACTCCCACCGGCTGTCCCATATTATTTCGCGGTGCTGCCATTGCAGAAGCCATGCTTGTTCCGTGTCCGCATTGATCCGCCGAACCATCATAGCCACTGCTCCACGGCCATATGGAATCTACATAGACTCCGTTTTTACTGATGCTTCTGCCCAAAGACAATCCGTTGTTAAAACTTGAACCTAACAATGACTGTTCAGAAGAAACGCCGCTGTCAATCACGCCAATGGTAACTCCTGCTCCGGTACTGTAACTCCAGGCATTGATAATATTATGTTTTGAAAAAGACCAGGGAGCCTTTGCATTAGGGGTTACGGTTGTATAATCTGATGTGCTCAAGGCAGTTGATTCAAATCCGCATCCTGATGACGAGCTGCTGGACTTGGCAGTGCCGTTCAGTTTTCTTTCATTTTCAAAATAGCGGTAATCCGCTGGCTCTACATACCGGATATCCTTCATTTTTCGCAGAGCAATAACCGTTTCCTGTTTTTCTACAACAACATCCATCTGATTAAGGTAAGGATCCGATGATAATACCATCCTGTCGCTTTTTCCTTCATATTTTTCAATGACTTGTAAAATAGCTGTTTCAATAGATTTACTGTCTGGAGTCTGGCTTCTGTCGAAAGAAGATCCGAAGCCTATCGAAGCAATTTTATTTCCCTGAAAAATAGCACTCCATACAAAATGATCGGATGATTCTTTCCAGGAAAATCTGCCCTTAGTTCTGATGGTCTCGTTAATCTTTTCATTGATCTGTTTTGCAGAAAGCGGATCTTTCTGGGTGATTTCCATATCTGCCGTTGTATTCTGCAGATCATCTCTGTTACATGCTGTAAAAACGAAAAACAGCATAAGTACTAAAAATACATGTTTCTTCATATAAAATAATATTTGATTGGTAAACCAAGATATCACTTTACATTGAATTACAGAACCTTAAAGATAAAATTTTATTATATTTTTATTATGCTGAAAATAATATTTACTGAAAGTTTACAGGATTTTTTCGTAACATACACTCTTCTCAACACCAATGTACTGACCATAATTGGGAATTCTTATATAGCCGCTTTTTTCATAAACCGAGAGCGCCTCGTTCTGTTCCAGTGAGGTTTCCAGAACCGCTTTTTTATAGTTTAATTCTTTTGCCCACTTTTCAAGCTCTTTCACAATAGCTGTTGCCAAACCTCTTTTTCTGAAATCCGGATGGGTGTACATTCTTTTAATTTCAACCGTATCATCCGCAAACATTTTAAATGCGCCACACGCCGCAGGAGTTTCATCAACGTAAACTACGATACAGTTTTTAATCACATCAATATTATTAAACTGATTATAAAACGCCTGATCTTCACCATTCCGAACTGCCAGGTCAGCATCTAAAAGCTGTACCAAATCCCGAAAATCTCTGCCGGAAGAATCTGTTCTCTGAATTTTCATAACTAAATTTTTATTGGATTAAAAACCAAAAGCTCCGGACGAAGGAGCTTTAGGAATATCATTTTTTAGGCATCATTGGAGGTGGCGGACCATCCGATACGGGCGGCGGCGGAGAAGTCAAATATCCCTTCTTCGTGAGATCGTTATTAATTATTTCAGTTACTTTCATTGCCCAATTACTCGTTGCCGTCTGAATTTCTTGTATCATATCCTGTGAATGACGAATCATTTTTCTTCCCAGATCTGATTTGTAGAAAACAAGCAACTCATTAATCTCTGGTTCTGTAAATCTGCTTGAATACATTTCAATCACATTGTTTATAAGTTCTTCAACACTGATTTTCTGTTCAAGGCCGGCCCATTCAGATTCAGGGACATTATTATATTTCTTCTTATAATTTGCAATCACTTCTTTCGGAATTCCTCTGGAAATGGTAAAAGCTCCGCTCAGAGAAATTAATTCTTTGATTTTCTCGTGCTTTGTTTGGGCATATGAAAATGTAAAGCAAAACAGCGTGAAGAGAAAAATTATATTTTTTATCATACTATTAATTTACCACGAATTTCCTTTCATTAATCAATTCTGCGATAGCCAGCATATCTTCACCAATCAATCGGTCGTCTTCAAGTTTAGTAACTTTTGATCGCAAGATTGCGAAGTTTTCTTCAATGATTTTAGAGCATTTTGCCGGTCTCCTGAATTCTAAGCCCTGTGCTGCAAACATCAGTTCGACAGCTAAAATATTTACAAGATTTCCCAGAACCTGATTAAACTTCCTTCCTGAAATGCTTCCCATGGAAACGTGATCTTCCTGCCCAAGACTTGTAGGGATGGAATCCGCAGAAGCCGGGAAACATAATGTTTTATTCTCTGTAACCAACGCTGCTGAGGTATACTGAGGGATCATAAATCCGGAGTTTAGCCCTGAACTTTCCGTTAATAATCTTGGTAAACCGTATTTTCCTTCCAGCAATAAATAACTTCTTCTGTCAGAAATATTTCCCAGTTCGGCCGCCGCCAAAGTAGCGTAATCCAGTGGTAAAGCCATGAGCTGACCGTGGAAATTACCGCCTGAGATCGACTCTTCAGCACTTAAAACAATCGGATTATCTGTCACGGAATTCAATTCTGTTTCTGCCATCATTTTAAGATGTTCAAATGCATTTCTGCTTGCCCCGTGAACCTGTGGAACGCATCGCATGGAATACGGATCCTGAACACGCTCACAGTCTTCATGAGCCTGCAGATTTTCCGAGCCTTTCAGAAACTTCAGCATTCTTGCGGCCACTTTTTTACTGCCTTCAAAAGGTCTGATCTCATGAAGTTCTTTTTTGAAGGGACTTGCAGAACCTCTGTACGCTTCAAGGCTCATGGCTGCCGTCATATCAGCAAGATCCAGTAAATATTCAAACTTTTCCAGTCCTTTGATCGCGTGGGCTAAGATAAACTGTGTTCCGTTAATCAGTCCCAGTCCTTCTTTCGGACCTAATGACAACGGAAGAAGATCGTTTTTCTCTAAAATTTCTGCCGTAGGAAACATCTCGTTTCCAACCCATACTTTTCCTAGGCCTAAAAGCGGCAATACCAAATGCGCCAGTGGAGCAAGATCACCGGAAGCGCCAACAGATCCCTGCTCCGGAACAACTGGGATGATATCTTTTTCCAGCATGAGAACCATTCTTTCGATGACCTCCAGGGAAACTCCCGAAAATCCTTTTGACAACGCATGAACTTTGGCAATCATCATGATTTTTGAAAGTTCTTTATCAATAGGCTTCCCCACACCTACTGCATGGGAAATGATCAGATTGTATTGTAAAAGCGCCGTTTCATCAGCTGAAATTTTCGTATCGCAAAGAGGTCCGAAACCTGTGTTGATCCCATAAACACAACGGTCTGACTCTACAATTTTCTGAACATTTTTCTGCGATTTTAAAATCTGCTCTCTGGCTGCTTTATTAAGTTTAGCTTTATTGGGAGTTTTACAGATCTCCAGGACATCATGGAAACTGAAAACATCTACACCGTATATCATTCTCTAAATTTTGTCCTAAAATTACACATTTAGCGATAATTGGGAAAGCTTATTTTATATGATGAAAATTTTCTGAGGATGAGCAGATTAATTTCCTATTTTTGCTGCTGAATAAAATTAATATCCTTATGAAACTTAAAACATTACTGCTTGCACTGGTTCTGGCCAGCACTGCATCTTTCGCGCAAAAAGTGAAATACTCCAAAGAAGAAATTAAAAAGATGGAACAATACCTTTTCAATGAAGGGTTCAATATGCCGTCACCAAAGAAAACCTCAACTGTTATTTTAAAAGACGGAAGCGTTCACAAAGGTTTCTGCAGCAAAACAGACTCCAAAAAAGGACAGATCTTTGAAGTATCCTTAAAAGACAGCATTACGAAAAAAACCGAGACTTTTGGTGCTGATCATATTGCTGAAATGTATATCTACCCAAGTAATGCTGAGAAAATTGCAAAAGTGGCCAAATACATGGGGAATATCAGAAATTACAGTACCCGAAAACTTATCAAGACTACCAACAGCGACAGAATATATTTTGTAAACCAAACGGTTTCTCTAAAAAACAAAAAAGACGATAAAGAATTCCTGATGCAGGTGATCAATCCGGGATTTGATGATATTATTTCTGTTTACCATGACCCGAGAGCAAAAGAAACAGGAGGTGTTTCATTCGGGTACGGACCTCAGCTGGGCGGCGGTGTTATTAAGTCTTATTATGTTAAAAAAGGTGATAAAGTGATGTGGCTTCATAAGGATGATTTTGAGGACAATTATGATTTTCTTTTCGGGGATAATGTAGAATTCATGAAAAAATATCCTAAAAATTCTGTGGAATGGGATTACTTCAGCTTTTTGGTGAATGAGTATACGTCAATGAGCAACGGATAATTTTAAATCTATATTAAAGTATGCTGCCTTTATCAGAGGCAGCATTTTTTATGCATTCTAAAAGCCACGCAGGTTTCTTATAAAATCTAAGCACCTTTCACCTGAAACCTAAGCACCTTTTATCAAAAACCTGAGCAGGTTTTGACCGAAACATCAGCACGTTTCCAAACAATGATAATCAGCACTGAAAATCAACACATTATACCACCTGTATTTTAAGTATAACCGATTAACATGGCTTTATAAATAATAACATTTTAACCTGATCCTATTACGACGCTGTTTAAACAAAATTAGCACAAGCCTATTACAATTTAATAGATATAGGAAATGAATCTGAAACCCAGGTAGCTATTCGGCTTTTTTTATGCCTTTAAATTCCTTAAATTTGTTATATGAATCCTTCCTTAGAATTACAGCTGAAAACTTTACCATCTGAACCCGGCGTTTATCGTTATTATGATAAAAACGATCAGCTGCTGTACGTGGGTAAGGCCAAAAATCTGAAGAAAAGAGTACTATCCTATTTCAATAAAACCCTTTCCGGCTACCGTACAAGAATAATGGTCGGGAAGATAAACCGCCTGGAAACTACTATTGTTAATAGTGAATACGATGCACTTTTATTAGAAAATAATCTCATCAAAGAACATCAGCCGTTTTATAACGTCATGCTGAAGGATGACAAAACCTATCCCTGGATTTGTATCAAAAATGAAGATTTTCCGAGAATATTTTTAACAAGAACCAAAATAAAAGACGGATCTGAATATTACGGACCTTATGCGAAAGTGCGACCGGCAAAAATTTTACTGGATACCATCAAACATATTTACAAGCTGAGAACCTGTAATCTTAATCTGGCTCCTGCAAAGATTGAGGAAGGTAAATACAAAGTCTGCCTGGAATATCATATTAAAAACTGCGAAGGACCCTGTGAAGGCCTGGAAAGCAAACAAGATTATGATGAAAAGATCGACGCCATCCGTGGTATCATCAAAGGAGATTTCCGCAAAGCAAAAGAATATCTGGTAAACCAGATGATGAAATATGCCACGAACCTTCAGTTTGAAAGCGCACAAATCGTAAAGGAAAGACTGGATGCTCTTGAAGATTACCAGGCTAAAAATACAGTCGTAAATCCGAGCATCGATGATGTGGATGTTTTTGGTATGACCAGCGATGAAACGGCCGCTTATGTGAACTTTTTTAAGATCAGAAACGGAAATATTATTCAGAGTTTCACGACCGAAATTAAGAAAATTCTTGAGGAAACCGATGAAGAAATTATGGAGCAGGCTTTAGTTGAAATCCGTCAGAAATTTGATTCTGATTCTAAGGAAGTGCTGCTGCCTTTTCATCTGGCTATTGAAATTCCGAACGTAAAACTGATCGTCCCGAAAGTAGGCGATAAAAAACGTATTGTAGAACTTTCTGAAAAAAACGCAAAAGAATATCGTCTTGAAAAACTGAAGCAGGTACAGATTGTAGATCCGGAAAGACACACCAACCGCATTATGGCAGAAATGCAGAAGCTCCTCAGGATGCCTGTGGAACCCCGCCACATCGAAGGTTTTGATAATTCCAATATTCAGGGGACCAATCCTGTTTCCGCCTGTGTTGTTTTCAAAGACGGAAAACCCAGCAAAGCAGACTATAGAATTTTTCATCCTAAAACTGTAGAAGGTCCGAACGATTTTGCAACGATGGAAGAGGTCATTTACCGGCGTTATAAAAGAATGCTGGATGAAGGTGAAGACTTACCACAGCTGATCCTGATCGACGGAGGCAAAGGCCAGCTCTCTTCTGCAGTGAAAAGCTTACGTTTGTTGGGATTATACGGTAAAATTACCATCATCGGCATCGCCAAAAGACTGGAAGAGCTTTTCTTTCCGGAAGACTCCATCCCATTGTACCTTGATAAAAAATCTGAGACCCTTAAAATTTTACAGAGAGTACGGGACGAAGCGCACCGTTTTGGCGTAAAGCACCACAGAACCAGAAGAAAGAATTCAACGATAAAATCTGAACTGGAAGAAATTCCCGGCGTGGGCGGAAAAACAATTGAACTACTCTTGTCGCGGTTAAAATCTGTGAAAAGAATTAAAGAATCAAGCCTGGAAACTCTGGAAGAGATTCTTGGGAAAAGTAAGGCTAAAATTGTGTATGATTTTTTTAATAATGAATAAAAAAGGTTGGAAAATTTTCCAACCTTTTATTATTTGAAATATTTCTTTACAAAGATTTCTTTGCCATACTCGCCATTCGCTTTAGGCATTTCAATAACAATATTTCCGTTTTCATAATATCCTAAAGTCGCCTCTCCGTTCTGTAATTTCACTCTGAAAACATCTGCCTTGGTTGTTGTCTTAAAAGTTGCATACGGCGAAGCGCTGTTAGAGTTTACCAGAATAAACTGATTGTTATCAAGCTGTACTTTCATGACATCAACTTTGCCGTTACTGAATTTTACGGCATTATTATCAGATGAAGCCGAGCCTGAAATCTCAGTTTCTCTTGTCTCTGTAACAGAAGATGTTGTGTTGTTAATAGTTGAAGCGTCAGCCGTAGTCTGAACTACAGGACTTGAAGGAGAAACTGACACAAAAGTCTGCTTAAGTGCATCCTGAAAACCTTCTTTAAATTCTTTAATATTAGAACTGCCTTTGGTTGAGGATATTACTTTATTATTACAGTCGCGGAACTGGAGCAATACTTTATTTCGAAGGAGACCGCTGTCATTTACCACATCTGCCATCAGTACACTGCATGGATTAGCCTGTGCTTCAGACGGCCACTGCAATTTGTCGTATGGTACTATAGTGTAATTTTTACTTTTTAGCGTTTTTGTCAACATATCTGCCAGACCGAAATCTTCCTTAAAGGTTTCGAAATGTAGCGGAAGTGAGATGTATTTGTAATCGGAAACCTTCTGTCCGAAAGCAAACATCGAATATGCTGTAAATATAACCAGTGAAATTTTTTTCATTTTAAATAAATTAATCATTTCTGAATTGTCCCATATCCAGTTTCAGGGAAAAGAAGTTGGAATAAAAATTGGATCCTCCGATCCCGGAATTGGTAATGGCATAATCTAACGTAAGGCCTCTGTATCTGATCCCGATTCCCGCACTCGGCTGGAAGGAAACTTTTCTTCTGAGATCTTCAATATCTGTGATCGACTGAAATCTGTTGACCCCAAGTCTCACAAAAATCATTTTCTGATACCCAAGTTCTGCTCCTGCATAAGGAGTGATACTTGCAATGTCTGAGGAAATAAGAGCGGCTGTTTTAGCAAAATCGATATTTAACCCGGCTTCCGGTAAAATATATACACTGCTGTTAATCTCGAAGATTTTACTTGCTCCCACATTGAGTTTCGGCATGGTAAGTTCCATTTTATCTTTTGGCGCCGGGTTGAATTCTTCCCCATTAACCACCGTGGAAAGTTCTTTCTGATTAACACTCCAGAAGTTGACCGTAGTTGTTGCATCTCTCAGCATACCTCCCAGCTTCCAGCCATTATCCATTTTATAGATAGCCCCCACATCGAATCCAAATCCGTAGCCGTTGGCAAATTTGCCCACATTTCGGTATACGATTTTAGCATTAACACCTACATCCAATTTGGTATTCCCTCCCGGATTGAATGCATAGGAAAGTATGGCTGCATAATCTGACTGTGAAAATTTTGTAATTTTATCGTAATCAATATTTCCTTCAGTGTCGATAAGCTGTGTAGTATTGAGGATGTTATCAACACCCAGTCTCACTACAGAAACTCCGAAAACCCCTGTTTCCAGAACTTTAGCATACGCGAGATAATCATATTTGGCAATAGATTCAAAATATTCTGCGTGCATTGCTGCGCCCTGCCAGTCTCTTTCTATTGCCATAAGTCCTGCAGGATTCCACATCGGAGAATATACATCATCCTGATTGGAAACTACGGCTCCTCCCATGGCCAGACCTCTGGCTCCAGCTCCGATATTCAGGAACTCATTGGAATACTTTCTGATGATCTGCGATTGCGAGATGCCATACATCAGGGATAATACAAGTAAAAGATATTTTTTCATCATATAATTTGATGCTTAATTTAAAGTTTTTTGTTTCTTAGCTTTTATTAATCCGTTGGCAATGATTGCCAGTATCATAACTCCTGAAGCCACATAAAAAATAGGACTCATATGTTCTGATTCTCCAAAGATAAAAAAAGCTAGTATAATTCCGTAAACCGGTTCTAAATTAACTGTTAAAATTAATGTAAAAGGCGAAATATATTTCATCAGGTTCACTGATTCCAGCATCGGAAAGGCAGTGAAAACACTTGCTAACAAGCATATTAACGCAATATCACGGTAACTTATTTCATTCATGTGAAAAATTTGTCCTGTAAACAGATAAATAATCATTAAAATAGACCATCCGCAGAATATTTCGTAAAAAATAATGTTTCCTGAGCTTGTCTTTCCAAACATTTTACCGTTGAACACTGAAAAAACAGTTCCGAAAATGGCACATAATACTCCGTAAAAAATACCCTCCTTGAATCTGAATTCCGTTTTGAATATCAAAAGAATACAGGCGACAATCACAACACCCATAATGACTTCCGAGATATCAATCTTACGTTTAAAAATAATAGGTTCCATAATGGAAGCAAATAAGGTTGATAATGAAAGACAGCTTAAAGCAATGGAAACATTGGAAATTTTAATAGAATAAAAAAAACAGTACCAGTGCAAAGCCATGGAAAAACCTATTGCCGCAAGCTGGAAAAAGATCTTTTTTGAAACTTTAATGCTTTCTTTTTTAAAAATTCTGATGTAAAGATATAAGAAGACAGCAGCAAACAACATTCTGTAGAATACGAGAATCTCCGCATTGGCATGAATCAATTTTCCCAGAATTGCTGTAAATCCCCATAAAAACACAATCAAATGCAATCTGAAAAGAGCCAGTCTATGCATATTCTACTTCTTTTTTATTTTTTGCAAATTTACAAATCGGATTTACATTGCTGTAACATATTTACAACTAAATTATATTGTTTCTAAAGTTTTTATTTCTATAAAATGAATGTTTTGAACTTTCATATAATTAGTTTTTTAAAATTGAAAAAGTATAAAGTCTCTTTTGCAGAAAATTACAGAAATAACTAATGGTAAAATGAGAATTGATAGGACAAACAAAAAACCCTGAAAATTTATTCAACTTTCAGGGCCTTCAAATAATAAACTATTAAAAAAATAAACTAGGAACTAGAGAAAAGTGTAAGATTTCACTCTCACTTTCTCTATTGTAAAGTTAGCAAATTACGCACCAGAAAAAATACTTTTTTTGTTAAAAATTTCATAAATTTCTGAAAACCAATTTATTAAACAAATGTTTACATCAATTTTTATTCCATTCAAAAAATAGTATCTTTAAAACGAAAAAATTGTGATTTTATGGACATTGAATTCAATAAAAGAGAAGATCAAAACAGATTAAAGTTATCAGAAATAAATCGTCTGCTCGCTGAAATCAAAAAAGGAGGCGGAGAAAAAAGGCTTCAGAAACTTCGTGATGAAGGTAAAATGACAGCAAGAGAACGAATTGAATATCTTCTTGATAAAGATTCTGATTCCATAGAAATCGGTGCTTTTGCCGGGTATGAAATGTATGAAGAGCACGGTGGCTGTCCAAGCGGCGGTGTTGTGGTGGTTATGGGGTATGTATCCGGAAGACAATGTATCATTGTTGCCAATGATGCTTCCGTAAAAGCAGGTGCCTGGTTCCCGATTACAGGTAA
Organism: Chryseobacterium sp. PET-29; assembly: GCF_025736815.1. Taxonomy (NCBI): domain Bacteria; kingdom Pseudomonadati; phylum Bacteroidota; class Flavobacteriia; order Flavobacteriales; family Weeksellaceae; genus Chryseobacterium; species Chryseobacterium sp. PET-29. The sequence continues at coordinate 2,570,476 of NZ_CP107053.1, forward strand.
AAAAAACCTGAGAGCACAGGAAATTGCAATGGAAAACAGACTCCCTATTATTTACCTCGTAGATTCAGCGGGTGTATATCTTCCGATGCAAGACGAAATTTTTCCTGATAAGGAAATGTTCGGGAGAATTTTCAGAAATAATGCGAAAATGAGTGCTGCAGGGATTATCCAGATTTCTGCGGTGATGGGAAGTTGTGTTGCGGGTGGAGCTTATCTTCCGATTATGAGTGATGAAGCGATGATAGTTGATAAAACAGGTTCTATTTTCCTTGCAGGAAGTTATTTGGTAAAGGCAGCGATTGGTGAAAGTATTGACAATGAAACATTGGGAGGCGCAACAACACACTGCTCAATCTCCGGAGTTACCGACTATAAAGCAAAAGATGATAAAGATGCCCTGAACAGGATCAAAAATATCATGAAGTCTCTGGGAAGTACGGACAAAGCAGGTTTTGACAGGATTGAAAGTGCCCAACCGAAAGAAAAACCGGAAAATATTTTCGGAATCATGCCGGTTTCAAGGGCAGAACAATATGATACGTATGAAATTATTAAATGTTTAGTGGATAATTCTGAATATGAAGAGTATAAACCTGACTATGGTAAAAGCATTATCTGTGCTACCGCCAGAATAGATGGATGGTCGGTGGGAATTGTTGCCAACCAGAGAAAACTTGTAAAAAGCGGAAAGGGCGAAATGCAGTTTGGTGGTGTGATTTATTCTGATTCTGCAGATAAAGCAACAAGGTTTATTGCCAACTGTAATCAAAGAAAGATTCCGTTGGTATTTTTACAGGATGTAACAGGTTTTATGGTTGGTTCAAAGTCCGAACATGGGGGAATCATCAAAGATGGCGCTAAAATGGTGAATGCCGTTTCCAATTCTGTAGTACCTAAATTTACCATTATTACAGGAAATTCTTATGGTGCCGGAAATTACGCGATGTGCGGTAAAGCGTATGATCCAAGGCTTATTGTAGCCTGGCCATGGGCAGATCTTGCAGTTATGGGTGGAGCCCAGGCGGCAAAAGTGCTGGCCCAGATTCAGGAATCTACTTTGAAAAAGCAGGGGAAAGAAATTACAGAGGAAGAACATAATGAAATTCTAAACAGCATTTCAAAAAAATATCAAAAACAAACAGAAGCCACTTATGCAGCAGCCAGACTCTGGACGGATGCTATCATTAATCCGGCAGATACAAGAAAATGGATTTCCATGGGAATTGAAGCAGCCAATCATTCTCCCATTACTGAGAAGTTTAATTTGGGAGTGATACAGGTTTAATTGATGATTGATGATTGATGATCGATAATAAAAAAATATGCGGAAAAATTCCGCATATTTTTTTTAATTACTATTTGTGTCCTCGGCCTAGCCCCGATTGAAGCGATTGTTTGAGCTCATTTTCTGGTTTCGGGAGTGCGGCTTTGCTATGCACCCCGAAACCAGAAAATAGCGAGTGCGGAAAGCGGGAAAAAGCTCCCCAAAAAAAACCGACACTGCTTTCCATGTAATCAAATTGCTCTTTAAAAGTTAATAAATACAATTCGACGGAGATAAAAAGCTCTAAACAATAAATTTACAAAGTCAACATCATTGAATGAATTCTTTTTATCAGGAAAAGAACACTCCGCTTCGGAATCTTTCTTTATTCAGTTTTTTGTTCGCAGACAATCCCCAAAGAATAAATTCTTTCATGAATAGAAGATCTTCTTTACGGGTATCCGGCTGATATTTTTCAATAATCTTGTCGAGTGCACTGATGCGGCTAAGTGTTTTGGCATAAATTTCATCCGATGATTCATCAGTAATTTCTATAAAACCATCATCCTCTAAGAACCAGTCTGTGATCTGCTGAAAAGGTCCCGCCACATCTTTCTTTTCCAGTTTCTCAACTTTTGGAAAATACAAAGTGAACAAGGTTTTAATGGCATTGTCAATAAGCATCTGTGCTACTGCTTCCGCACCTTCCTGCTCGCCTTCGTAAACAAGTTCCACCTTTCCGGTAATAGCTGGAATAACCCCCATGAAATCACTTAGCCTTACAGAAGTTTTTTCATCTCCCCTTAAAAGAGATCTCCTTTCTGCCGTACTCAATAGATTTTCAAACGCTGTAATACTCATACGCGCACTTACGCCACTTTTGTAATCGACAAACTCACTGTCGCGGGCTTCAAATCCAATCTGCTCCAAAAGATCTTTTGCCAGTTCCGGAACATATATTCCGCTATTCTGTCGGCTGTCTAAGCTGGATTCATATTTTGTAATTTCTTTCGCAACATGTATATTTTCTGGATAGTGGGTAAGGATTTGTGATCCTATTCTGTCTTTTAAAGGCGTAACAATGCTTCCTCTGTTGGTATAATCTTCCGGATTGGCTGTGAAAACAAATTGTATATCCAGTGGCATCCTTACTTTAAATCCACGGATCTGAACATCCCCTTCCTGCAAAATATTAAATAAGGAAACCTGAATTCTTGCCTGAAGATCTGGTAATTCGTTAATTACAAAAATACTTCTGTTGGCCCGGGGAATCATTCCAAAGTGTATAACCCTGTCGTCCGCATAAGAGAGTTTGAGATTGGCTGCCTTGATGGGATCTACGTCACCAATGAGATCAGCAACCGTTACATCTGGTGTTGCCAGTTTTTCAAAAAATCTTTCGTCCCGGTGAAGCCATTCGATAGGCGTATGATCGCCTTCTTTTTCAATAAGTTCTTTGGCGTATCTTGAAATTGGATTGAAAGGATCGTCATTAATTTCACTTCCGCTTACATAGGGAATCCATTCATCAAGCAACGTTGTCATCATTCTTGCCAGCCTTGTTTTTGCCTGCCCGCGCAAACCTAATAAGTTGATATTGTGGCGACTGAGAATAGCGTGTTCAAATTGTGGAATGACAGTGGTTTCGTAACCGAAAATTCCTTCAAATACATTCTCTTTATTTCGAATCTTAATGATTAGATTATCCCTTAATTCGTCTTTTATGCTTTTAATTGTATATCCTGATTCTTTTAATGAACCTAATGTGGTTATATTTGGCTTTACAGTCATTGTATTCAATATTAATTGTAGTATTGCTTTTTTGAAACAATATATTATTTAACGTATTCTTTTTTTACGGTTTGCTTCATAATCTTCAAAGATCATTTGTCCAAGACCGTTAAGTCCGGTATAAAAGGCTTTGCCTTGGTTGGCCTCAGTGAATTCCCGCACAAATTGCTGTAGATAAGAGTCTTGCGCGATCATAAAAGTAGTAATGGGAATATGAAGCCGGCGCGCCTGAGCAGCCATATTATAACATTTCTGAACAACATATTCATCCAGGCCGTAAGAATTCATATAATAAGTACCATCTGGCTCCCGCACACAGCTGGGTTTGCCGTCAGTAATCATAAAAATCTGTTTATTGGTATTTCGTTTACGTCTTAGAATGTCCATAGCGAGCTGAAGTCCTGCTACGGTATTGGTATGATAGGGACCGACCTGCAGATAAGGCAGTTCCTGAATTTTAACCGGCCACGCGTCGTCTCCGAAAACAATAATATCCAACGTATCCTTCGGATATCTTGTAGTAATTAATTCGGCAAGCGCCATCGCAACTTTTTTTGCAGGAGTGATACGATCTTCACCATATAAAATCATACTGTGGCTTATATCAATCATCAGAACCGTACTCATTTGAGATTGGTGAATACTATCTTCAACAATCAGGTCATTTTCTGTAATTTGAAACTCCCCAATTCCATTATTGATCTGGGCATTCCTGATACTTTCAGTAATAGAAATCTGTTCTACAGAATCCCCAAAATTATAGTTTCGAAACTCCCCTGTAGCATCTTCTCCCGTTCCACTTTTACTGGTTTTATGATTTCCGTTACCACTTTTTTGTAGATTTCCAAAAATCTGATTGAGTGCCTGTTTGCGAATGTTCTGTTCCATTTTTGCACTTAGACGAATTCCGCTTCCATTTCCATTAGGATCCACTTGTTCGCGGATATATCCTTTTTTCTTCAAATCTTCTATAAAATCATCTATCGTGTAATCCGGAGTTGTTAACTCATACTCTTCGTCCAGCATACGCAGCCAGTCGATGGCTTCATCAAAATCTCCCGAAGTATGGGTTAGCAGATCCGTGAAAATCTCAAGCAATCTATCAAATACCGGCATTTCCGGTGGCTGGTAATTGCCAAATCTAAAACCTCTTACAATATGCTCTTTCATATTATAAAGTTACAACATAAATTACCGACCCGTAAAAGATTTAATCTATTTTAATTTTCATGTTTAAAAATAATATCTTTTTCAGGAGCTTTCTCTCGCTCTCCGCTCTTACTCCTCGCACCTGAGCTTTCCGGGGCTTAAAGCCCTTCCTTCCATCCCGGCTGTGGGGTAGCCGCTGCTATCGAGGCTAGGGCAGTTGCCTGTCTTTATATGAGTAATGAGTAATGAGTAATGAGTAATAAGAGCATGGATAAAATTCATGATTGGTATTTTAAGTACGGCTTAAGCTTGATACCTGAATCTTAACTTAAACCTTAACAAATCCTAAACTTTAAACTTTAAATTCTAAACGCTGAACATTAAACCCTGAACACATCTTACATCTCACTTCTTACATCTTACTTCTTACTGTCCACTTCTCACTCATTCCTTATGATATAAAAACAAAAAAACCTCACACATTGCTGTATGAGGTTTGTAAAAAAACTGGCGGCGACCTACTCTCCCGCTTTCGCAGTACCATCGGCGCTGGTGGGCTTAACTTCTGTGTTCGGAATGGGAACAGGTGAGCCCCACCGCTAAAACCACCCTAAAGGTTGTATATAGGTGTAAGGTTTTTTTAGTTTAATGTTCAAAGTTTTTAACCTTGAATCTTAAACATTGAACCTTGAACCGTTTTTATCGGTAAATTTCATCACAAAGGCAAAACCAGTATTGCACTTATAAATACTTAAGCTAAGTTATGATAAGCATGATTGCTCATTACCTATTACTCATTACTTATGAATAGGCTATAAATCTACGGGTAATTAGTACTACTCGGCTATGCTGTTACCAACTTTACACCTGTAGCCTATCAACGTGGTCATCTCCCACGACCCTTAAAAGATGTCTCATCTTGAGGCGAGTTTCACACTTATATGCTTTCAGTGTTTATCTCTTCCAAACATAGCTACTCAGCGGTGCACCTGGCGGTACAACTGATACACCAGAGGTTTGTTCAATTCGGTCCTCTCGTACTAGAATCAAGCCCTCTCAAACATCTAACGCCCGCAATAGATAGAGACCGAACTGTCTCACGACGTTCTGAACCCAGCTCGCGTGCCACTTTAATGGGCGAACAGCCCAACCCTTGGGACCTTCTCCAGCCCCAGGATGTGACGAGCCGACATCGAGGTGCCGAACCTCCCCGTCGATGTGAGCTCTTGGGGGAGACTAGCCTGTTATCCCCGGAGTACCTTTTATCCTATGAGCGATGGCCCTTCCATACGGAACCACCGGATCACTATGTCCTGCTTTCGCACCTGATCGACTTGTTGGTCTCACAGTCAAGCACCCTTATGCCATTACACTCTACGCACGGTTACCAAGCGTGCTGAGGGTACCTTTGAAAGCCTCCGTTACTCTTTTGGAGGCGACCACCCCAGTCAAACTACCCACCACGCAATGTCCTTCTTTAAAGAAGTTAGGCTCCAAGTAAGTAAAGGGTGGTATTTCAACGTTGGCTCCACAAACACTAGCGTGCCTGCTTCAAAGCCTCCCACCTATCCTACACATTACTTACTCAAAGTCAATACGAAGTTATAGTAAAGGTTCACAGGGTCTTTTCGTCCCATTGCGGGTAATCGGCATCTTCACCGATACTACAATTTCACCGAGCTCGTGGCTGAGACAGTGCCCAGATCGTTACACCATTCGTGCAGGTCGGAACTTACCCGACAAGGAATTTCGCTACCTTAGGACCGTTATAGTTACGGCCGCCGTTTACTGGGGCTTCAGTCAAACGCTTCGCTTACGCTAACGCCCTTCCTTAACCTTCCAGCACCGGGCAGGTGTCAGACCCTATACAGCATCTTTCGATTTAGCAGAGTCCTGTGTTTTTGATAAACAGTCGCCTGGGCCTCTTCACTGCGGCCACCATTGCTGATGGCGTCTCTTCTTCCGAAGTTACGAGACTATTTTGCCTAGTTCCTTAGCCACGACTCACTCGAGCACCTTAGGATTCTCTCCTCGACCACCTGTGTCGGTTTTGGTACGGGTTGCTTCACTTCGGCTTTTCTTGGATCCGATTACACTACAGCAGCTTCGCCCGAAGGCTAGGCCTTGACACTTCCGTCCGTCTTTAGTAGCTACATCGAACCGTCCCCTTTTTAGTGTGAGCAAGTATGGGAATATTAACCCATTGTCCATCCACTACCCCTTTCGGGTTCGCGTTAGGTCCCGACTAACCCTCAGCTGATTAGCATGGCTGAGGAAACCTTAGTCTTTCGGTGAGGGGGTTTCTCGCCCCCTTTATCGTTACTTATGCCTACATTTTCTTTTCTGTCCGCTCCACAATACCTCACGATACTGCTTCGGCGCAAACAGAATGCTCTCCTACCAGATATAATAAATTATAAATCCATAGCTTCGGTAATATGTTTATGCCCGATTATTATCCATGCCGGACCGCTCGACTAGTGAGCTGTTACGCACTCTTTAAATGAATGGCTGCTTCCAAGCCAACATCCTAGCTGTCAATGCAGTCCAACCGCGTTGCTTCAACTTAACATATATTTGGGGACCTTAGCTGTTGGTCTGGGTTCTTTCCCTCTCGGACATGGACCTTAGCACCCATGCCCTCACTGCCGTAGAACATTTATTAGCATTCGGAGTTTGTCAGGAATTGGTAGGCGATGAAACCCCCGCATCCAATCAGTAGCTCTACCTCTAATAAACTTATATACGACGCTGCACCTAAATGCATTTCGGAGAGTACGAGCTATCTCCCAGTTTGATTGGCCTTTCACCCCTACCCACAGGTCATCCGAAGACTTTTCAACGTCAACCGGTTCGGTCCTCCACTTTGTGTTACCAAAGCTTCAACCTGCCCATGGGTAGATCACAAGGTTTCGCGTCTAATCCTACTAACTATGCGCCCTATTCAGACTCGCTTTCGCTCCGGCTCCGGACCTTAAGTCCTTAACCTCGCTAGTAAAATTAACTCGTAGGCTCATTATGCAAAAGGCACGCCGTCACAGAATTAATCTGCTCCGACCGCTTGTAGGCGTACGGTTTCAGGTTCTATTTCACCCTTCTATTCGAAGTGCTTTTCACCTTTCCTTCACAGTACTTGTTCACTATCGGTCTTTCAGGAGTATTTAGCCTTGGAGGATGGTCCCCCCATATTCAGACAGGATTTCACGTGTCCCGCCCTACTCATTTATCATCTTAATATACCTTTCGAATACCGGGCTATCACCGTCTATGGCCGCACTTTCCAGTACGTTCTTCTAAATATATAAAGACTTTTGGGCTAATCCGCTTTCGCTCGCCACTACTTACGGAATCTCTTCGATTTCTTTTCCTCCGGGTACTTAGATGTTTCAGTTCTCCGGGTTTGCTCTCTAAATAAATTTAGAGTAATACATCTTCAATGTATTGGGTTGCCCCATTCGGACATCTCGGGATCAATTCGTGTGTGCCAATCCCCCGAGCTTTTCGCAGCTTACCACGTCCTTCTTCGCCTCTGAAAGCCTAGGCATCCGCCATACGCCCTTAACGATTTCTTTCCTATTTTTAGGTTACTCAAGCACTTATAAGTGCTCGGTTTTCTCTTTGTGATGTCTTTACCGTTAATGTCAATGATCTTAATGTCTTCTTTTCCGACTGATGAACAGATGTTGTTTTTGGCTCCATCCGTAACTTTTAAATCAATCTTCCAAAACTGTGGAGAATAAGGGAGTCGAACCCTTGACCTCCTGCGTGCAAGGCAGGCGCTCTAGCCAGCTGAGCTAATTCCCCTCTAGGTGTTCCGGGTTTTATGTTTTTTGTTCCGGGTTTTAAACCCTGAACTTTAAACTCTAAACCTTAAACTTTAATTAGTAGTCTCGGGCAGGCTCGAACTGCCGACCTCTACATTATCAGTGTAGCGCTCTAACCAGCTGAGCTACGAGACTCTGTTATGAGTAATAAGTGATCAGTAATAAGTAATATTTTCATACTGCATTACCTTCATTCATTTCTCAATCTCTTTCCCGTTACTAATTTCTAGTGGGTTTGTATTTTTAATATATTTATAAGTAATAAGTAATCGGTAATGAGTAATTTTTATATTCCCTGATTTTACACTTGGATCTTTTTACTTTTAACTTTTTACCTTCCTTATAAATCAACCAATAAAAAAACTAAAGCTTTACTTTGAAGTAAGTACATGTACCTTACGGTACTAATTTTGTTTATCGTCTTTAAGACGCTCTAAAATGAGATGTTCCAGTCGCACCTTCCGGTACGGCTACCTTGTTACGACTTAGCCCTAGTTACCTGTTTTACCCTAGGCAGCTCCTTTTACGGTCACCGACTTCAGGTACCCCAGACTTCCATGGCTTGACGGGCGGTGTGTACAAGGCCCGGGAACGTATTCACCGCGCCATGGCTGATGCGCGATTACTAGCGATTCCAGCTTCATAGAGTCGAGTTGCAGACTCCAATCCGAACTGAGACCGGCTTTCGAGATTTGCATCACATCGCTGTGTAGCTGCCCTCTGTACCGGCCATTGTATTACGTGTGTGGCCCAAGGCGTAAGGGCCGTGATGATTTGACGTCATCCCCACCTTCCTCTCTACTTGCGTAGGCAGTCTTACTAGAGTCCTCAACTTAATGGTAGCAACTAGTAACAGGGGTTGCGCTCGTTGCAGGACTTAACCTAACACCTCACGGCACGAGCTGACGACAACCATGCAGCACCTTGAAAATTGCCCGAAGGAAGGTCTATTTCTAAACCGATCAATTCCCATTTAAGCCTTGGTAAGGTTCCTCGCGTATCATCGAATTAAACCACATAATCCACCGCTTGTGCGGGCCCCCGTCAATTCCTTTGAGTTTCAAACTTGCGTTCGTACTCCCCAGGTGGCTAACTTATCACTTTCGCTTAGTCTCTGAATCCGAAAACCCAAAAACGAGTTAGCATCGTTTACAGCGTGGACTACCAGGGTATCTAATCCTGTTCGCTCCCCACGCTTTCGTCCATCAGCGTCAGTTAAGACATAGTGACCTGCCTTCGCAATTGGTGTTCTAAGTAATATCTATGCATTTCACCGCTACACTACTTATTCCAGCCACTTCTACCTTACTCAAGACCTGCAGTATCAATGGCAGTTTCACAGTTAAGCTGTGAGATTTCACCACTGACTTACAGATCCGCCTACGGACCCTTTAAACCCAATAAATCCGGATAACGCTTGCACCCTCCGTATTACCGCGGTACGCTGGCACGGAGTTAGCCGGTGCTTATTCGTACAGTACCTTCAGCTATTTACACGTAAATAGGTTTATCCCTGTACAAAAGAAGTTTACAACCCATAGGGCCGTCGTCCTTCACGCGGGATGGCTGGATCAGGCGCTAACCCATTGTCCAATATTCCTCACTCGTCGCCTCCCGTAGGAGTCTGGTCCGTGTCTCAGTACCAGTGTGGGGGATCACCCTCTCAGGCCCCCTAAAGATCATCGACTTGGTGAGCCGTTACCTCACCAACTATCTAATCTTGCGCGTGCCCATCTTTATCCACCTCAGTTTTCAATATAAAGTGATGCCACTCTATATATTATGGGGTATTAATCTTCCTTTCGAAAGGCTATCCCCCTGATAAAGGCAGGTTGCACACGTGTTCCGCACCCGTACGCCGCTCTCAAGTCTCCGAAGAAACTCTACCGCTCAGCTTGCATGTGTTAGGCCTCCCGCTAGCGTTCATCCTGAGCCAGGATCAAACTCTCCATTGTATGTTTGTCTTGACTCACTCAAAGTTTTTTAACGCTTTAGTTTTTCCTTACTTGGTTGTTATATTGTATGTCAATGATCTTCATTTCTTTCGCTTCCTACAAACTACTTCTTCTGTCAGTTTTCGTTTCGTATTTGCGAGTGCAAAAGTAAAAAATATTTCTGAATTGACCAAATGTTTTTGAAGAAAATTTTAAAGTTTTTTTAGTAACCTTAAGCCTCCTTAAACAATCCCTCAACTCAACTCCTGCTCCCCGTTTTACCGGATTGCAAAGATACAAATCTTTTTTATTCCTACAAGATTTTTTTAATTAAATTTTGTAAAAGTTTTTTTTGTATCCCCTTTTCAGAGCTTCTATTTTTTAAACCCCGAAAGGCCCCTCCTGCGCTACCTACTTCCTTCCGTTTTCAGTGGGGCAAAGATAACAACACTTTATCCTATATTCCAAATCTATTTAACATAAAATTTACATTGAATACTGATTGTGGGAAAGTTAGGTATTTAAAACACTGATATTATTTTACTTAGATCCAAAATTACATTTATCCACATTGATCAATATTCTGGAATCAATTTTTAATACATTTTTTAAAGTGAAAAAATGATGGAAGCATTTAGCATTTAGCATTTAGCATTTAGCATTTAGCATTTAGCATTTAGCATTTAGCATTTAGCATTTAGCAAAAATAAGATTATATTTAATGCTAAAAAAAAATTAGAATTATCTTATTATATTATTCTAAATTAATGGTTATAAGAAGTAAAATAATGGTAATATCTATTATTGATTGGAAAATAGTATGTCATAATTATTACTCTATGATTACCAATTAAATCCTTTTAAGATGTCAAACAAACAAAAACAGATAGAGAAATGAAGCCCCGGAAGTAACCAGACAATTAAGTAGGCTTCCAGACCATTAATCAATCTCTGGAGTACTAACGAGAACAATAGGATCTTCAATCATTAATTTCAAATTCCTTATTCCAGATTTTCAAAAGTTTATTATTCCGGAAGGATATGAGCAGTATCAGACAAAAATAATAAAGTAAGTTGAGAAACTCATTGATGTAAAGTTTTTAAGTAGATTTTATATAGCTTATTTTGAAAAAGATAAAGAAAATTTTATTAAAACATCTTCTATTGTCGCTGTGTAGAAATCAATTAAGGCCTTAAAGTATGATAGGACCACTATATATTAGCCTTATTTTACTATATAGCTTTCAAACGCTCATTTAAGTAATACAATAAGGATAAGGAGTATAGATAAGGATAATAAACAAGTTTTTTGAATAATAATAATAATTATTATTATTATTCAAAAAAGAATTTATAATTATCAACACCTTATGATATAAAAACAAAAAAACCTCACACATTGCTGTATGAGGTTTGTAAAAAAACTGGCGGCGACCTACTCTCCCGCTTTCGCAGTACCATCGGCGCTGGTGGGCTTAACTTCTGTGTTCGGAATGGGAACAGGTGAGCCCCACCGCTAAAACCACCCTAAAGGTTGTATATAGGTGTAAGGTTTTTTTAGTTTAATGTTCAAAGTTTTTAACCTTGAATCTTAAACATTGAACCTTGAACCGTTTTTATCGGTAAATTTCATCACAAAGGCAAAACCAGTATTGCACTTATAAATACTTAAGCTAAGTTATGATAAGCATGATTGCTCATTACCTATTACTCATTACTTATGAATAGGCTATAAATCTACGGGTAATTAGTACTACTCGGCTATGCTGTTACCAACTTTACACCTGTAGCCTATCAACGTGGTCATCTCCCACGACCCTTAAAAGATGTCTCATCTTGAGGCGAGTTTCACACTTATATGCTTTCAGTGTTTATCTCTTCCAAACATAGCTACTCAGCGGTGCACCTGGCGGTACAACTGATACACCAGAGGTTTGTTCAATTCGGTCCTCTCGTACTAGAATCAAGCCCTCTCAAACATCTAACGCCCGCAATAGATAGAGACCGAACTGTCTCACGACGTTCTGAACCCAGCTCGCGTGCCACTTTAATGGGCGAACAGCCCAACCCTTGGGACCTTCTCCAGCCCCAGGATGTGACGAGCCGACATCGAGGTGCCGAACCTCCCCGTCGATGTGAGCTCTTGGGGGAGACTAGCCTGTTATCCCCGGAGTACCTTTTATCCTATGAGCGATGGCCCTTCCATACGGAACCACCGGATCACTATGTCCTGCTTTCGCACCTGATCGACTTGTTGGTCTCACAGTCAAGCACCCTTATGCCATTACACTCTACGCACGGTTACCAAGCGTGCTGAGGGTACCTTTGAAAGCCTCCGTTACTCTTTTGGAGGCGACCACCCCAGTCAAACTACCCACCACGCAATGTCCTTCTTTAAAGAAGTTAGGCTCCAAGTAAGTAAAGGGTGGTATTTCAACGTTGGCTCCACAAACACTAGCGTGCCTGCTTCAAAGCCTCCCACCTATCCTACACATTACTTACTCAAAGTCAATACGAAGTTATAGTAAAGGTTCACAGGGTCTTTTCGTCCCATTGCGGGTAATCGGCATCTTCACCGATACTACAATTTCACCGAGCTCGTGGCTGAGACAGTGCCCAGATCGTTACACCATTCGTGCAGGTCGGAACTTACCCGACAAGGAATTTCGCTACCTTAGGACCGTTATAGTTACGGCCGCCGTTTACTGGGGCTTCAGTCAAACGCTTCGCTTACGCTAACGCCCTTCCTTAACCTTCCAGCACCGGGCAGGTGTCAGACCCTATACAGCATCTTTCGATTTAGCAGAGTCCTGTGTTTTTGATAAACAGTCGCCTGGGCCTCTTCACTGCGGCCACCATTGCTGATGGCGTCTCTTCTTCCGAAGTTACGAGACTATTTTGCCTAGTTCCTTAGCCACGACTCACTCGAGCACCTTAGGATTCTCTCCTCGACCACCTGTGTCGGTTTTGGTACGGGTTGCTTCACTTCGGCTTTTCTTGGATCCGATTACACTACAGCGACTTCGCCCGAAGGCTAGGCCTTGACACTTCCGTCCGTCTTTAGTAGCTACATCGAACCGTCCCCTTTTTAGTGTGAGCAAGTATGGGAATATTAACCCATTGTCCATCCACTACCCCTTTCGGGTTCGCGTTAGGTCCCGACTAACCCTCAGCTGATTAGCATGGCTGAGGAAACCTTAGTCTTTCGGTGAGGGGGTTTCTCGCCCCCTTTATCGTTACTTATGCCTACATTTTCTTTTCTGTCCGCTCCACAATACCTCACGATACTGCTTCGGCGCAAACAGAATGCTCTCCTACCAGATATAATAAATTATAAATCCATAGCTTCGGTAATATGTTTATGCCCGATTATTATCCATGCCGGACCGCTCGACTAGTGAGCTGTTACGCACTCTTTAAATGAATGGCTGCTTCCAAGCCAACATCCTAGCTGTCAATGCAGTCCAACCGCGTTGCTTCAACTTAACATATATTTGGGGACCTTAGCTGTTGGTCTGGGTTCTTTCCCTCTCGGACATGGACCTTAGCACCCATGCCCTCACTGCCGTAGAACATTTATTAGCATTCGGAGTTTGTCAGGAATTGGTAGGCGATGAAACCCCCGCATCCAATCAGTAGCTCTACCTCTAATAAACTTATATACGACAGTCGCACCTAAATGCATTTCGGAGAGTACGAGCTATCTCCCAGTTTGATTGGCCTTTCACCCCTACCCACAGGTCATCCGAAGACTTTTCAACGTCAACCGGTTCGGTCCTCCACTTTGTGTTACCAAAGCTTCAACCTGCCCATGGGTAGATCACAAGGTTTCGCGTCTAATCCTACTAACTATGCGCCCTATTCAGACTCGCTTTCGCTCCGGCTCCGGACCTTAAGTCCTTAACCTCGCTAGTAAAATTAACTCGTAGGCTCATTATGCAAAAGGCACGCCGTCACAGAATTAATCTGCTCCGACCGCTTGTAGGCGTACGGTTTCAGGTTCTATTTCACCCTTCTATTCGAAGTGCTTTTCACCTTTCCTTCACAGTACTTGTTCACTATCGGTCTTTCAGGAGTATTTAGCCTTGGAGGATGGTCCCCCCATATTCAGACAGGATTTCACGTGTCCCGCCCTACTCATTTATCATCTTAATATACCTTTCGAATACCGGGCTATCACCGTCTATGGCCGCACTTTCCAGTACGTTCTTCTAAATATATAAAGACTTTTGGGCTAATCCGCTTTCGCTCGCCACTACTTACGGAATCTCTTCGATTTCTTTTCCTCCGGGTACTTAGATGTTTCAGTTCTCCGGGTTTGCTCTCTAAATAAATTTAGAGTAATACATCTTCAATGTATTGGGTTGCCCCATTCGGACATCTCGGGATCAATTCGTGTGTGCCAATCCCCCGAGCTTTTCGCATGACTTACCACGTCCTTCTTCGCCTCTGAAAGCCTAGGCATCCGCCATACGCCCTTAACGATTTCTTTCCTATTTTTAGGTTACTCAAGCACTTATAAGTGCTCGGTTTTCTCTTTGTGATGTCTTTACCGTTAATGTCAATGATCTTAATGTCTTCTTTTCCGACTGATGAACAGATGTTGTTTTTGGCTCCATCCGTAACTTTTAAATCAATCTTCCAAAACTGTGGAGAATAAGGGAGTCGAACCCTTGACCTCCTGCGTGCAAGGCAGGCGCTCTAGCCAGCTGAGCTAATTCCCCTCTAGGTGTTCCGGGTTTTATGTTTTTTGTTCCGGGTTTTAAACCCTGAACTTTAAACTCTAAACCTTAAACTTTAATTAGTAGTCTCGGGCAGGCTCGAACTGCCGACCTCTACATTATCAGTGTAGCGCTCTAACCAGCTGAGCTACGAGACTCTGTTATGAGTAATAAGTGATCAGTAATAAGTAATATTTTCATACTGCATTACCTTCATTCATTTCTCAATCTCTTTCCCGTTACTAATTTCTAGTGGGTTTGTATTTTTAATATATTTATAAGTAATAAGTAATCGGTAATGAGTAATTTTTATATTCCCTGATTTTACACTTGGATCTTTTTACTTTTAACTTTTTACCTTCCTTATAAATCAACCAATAAAAAAACTAAAGCTTTACTTTGAAGTAAGTACATGTACCTTACGGTACTAATTTTGTTTATCGTCTTTAAGACGCTCTAAAATGAGATGTTCCAGTCGCACCTTCCGGTACGGCTACCTTGTTACGACTTAGCCCTAGTTACCTGTTTTACCCTAGGCAGCTCCTTTTACGGTCACCGACTTCAGGTACCCCAGACTTCCATGGCTTGACGGGCGGTGTGTACAAGGCCCGGGAACGTATTCACCGCGCCATGGCTGATGCGCGATTACTAGCGATTCCAGCTTCATAGAGTCGAGTTGCAGACTCCAATCCGAACTGAGACCGGCTTTCGAGATTTGCATCACATCGCTGTGTAGCTGCCCTCTGTACCGGCCATTGTATTACGTGTGTGGCCCAAGGCGTAAGGGCCGTGATGATTTGACGTCATCCCCACCTTCCTCTCTACTTGCGTAGGCAGTCTTACTAGAGTCCTCAACTTAATGGTAGCAACTAGTAACAGGGGTTGCGCTCGTTGCAGGACTTAACCT
This sequence comes from Chryseobacterium sp. PET-29, assembly GCF_025736815.1. Classification (NCBI taxonomy): domain Bacteria; kingdom Pseudomonadati; phylum Bacteroidota; class Flavobacteriia; order Flavobacteriales; family Weeksellaceae; genus Chryseobacterium; species Chryseobacterium sp. PET-29. The sequence continues at coordinate 2,586,066 of NZ_CP107053.1, forward strand.
AACACCTCACGGCACGAGCTGACGACAACCATGCGACACCTTGAAAATTGCCCGAAGGAAGGTCTATTTCTAAACCGATCAATTCCCATTTAAGCCTTGGTAAGGTTCCTCGCGTATCATCGAATTAAACCACATAATCCACCGCTTGTGCGGGCCCCCGTCAATTCCTTTGAGTTTCAAACTTGCGTTCGTACTCCCCAGGTGGCTAACTTATCACTTTCGCTTAGTCTCTGAATCCGAAAACCCAAAAACGAGTTAGCATCGTTTACAGCGTGGACTACCAGGGTATCTAATCCTGTTCGCTCCCCACGCTTTCGTCCATCAGCGTCAGTTAAGACATAGTGACCTGCCTTCGCAATTGGTGTTCTAAGTAATATCTATGCATTTCACCGCTACACTACTTATTCCAGCCACTTCTACCTTACTCAAGACCTGCAGTATCAATGGCAGTTTCACAGTTAAGCTGTGAGATTTCACCACTGACTTACAGATCCGCCTACGGACCCTTTAAACCCAATAAATCCGGATAACGCTTGCACCCTCCGTATTACCGCGGCTGCTGGCACGGAGTTAGCCGGTGCTTATTCGTACAGTACCTTCAGCTATTTACACGTAAATAGGTTTATCCCTGTACAAAAGAAGTTTACAACCCATAGGGCCGTCGTCCTTCACGCGGGATGGCTGGATCAGGCGCTAACCCATTGTCCAATATTCCTCACTGCTGCCTCCCGTAGGAGTCTGGTCCGTGTCTCAGTACCAGTGTGGGGGATCACCCTCTCAGGCCCCCTAAAGATCATCGACTTGGTGAGCCGTTACCTCACCAACTATCTAATCTTGCGCGTGCCCATCTTTATCCACCTCAGTTTTCAATATAAAGTGATGCCACTCTATATATTATGGGGTATTAATCTTCCTTTCGAAAGGCTATCCCCCTGATAAAGGCAGGTTGCACACGTGTTCCGCACCCGTACAGCCGCTCTCAAGTCTCCGAAGAAACTCTACCGCTCAGCTTGCATGTGTTAGGCCTCCCGCTAGCGTTCATCCTGAGCCAGGATCAAACTCTCCATTGTATGTTTGTCTTGACTCACTCAAAGTTTTTTAACGCTTTAGTTTTTCCTTACTTGGTTGTTATATTGTATGTCAATGATCTTCATTTCTTTCGCTTCCTACAAACTACTTCTTCTGTCAGTTTTCGTTTCGTATTTGCGAGTGCAAAAGTAAAAAATATTTCTGAATTGACCAAATGTTTTTGAAGAAAATTTTAAAGTTTTTTTAGTAACCTTAAGCCTCCTTAAACAATCCCTCAACTCAACTCCTGCTCCCCGTTTTACCGGATTGCAAAGATACAAATCTTTTTTATTCCTACAAGATTTTTTTAATTAAATTTTGTAAAAGTTTTTTTTGTATCCCCTTTTCAGAGCTTCTATTTTTTAAACCCCGAAAGGCCCCTCCTGCGCTACCTACTTCCTTCCGTTTTCAGTGGGGCAAAGATAACAACACTTTATCCTATATTCCAAATCTATTTAACATAAAATTTAAGTTTACGCAATTTTTGCCCTTAACTCTTTGGTTGTATGCATGAATAATTTTAAGCCTATAAGGGGAGAAAGTAAGAAGTAAGAAGTAAGAAGGGAGAAGTGAGACGGGGAGGCTGCGAAGGACAGAGAGTGGGTGGGTCTATATATATGTATATGGGTGTTGGGTGCCCGTAAAAGGAGCAGGGGTTGGTCAAAGAGAAGATAAGCTAACTTATAAGCTGGAAAAAGTAAAAAGTGAAAAGTGAGAGGTTAGAAGTGAGAAGTAAGAGGTGGGGAGTGATGGATGAAGTATAGGCAGGCTATAAGGGGATGTTCTCTAAGTTACCTACCGCAGTTTTGAATTATGAAGGTTGGAAATTTGAAAGGATGAACGTAAATCATAAATCCTAAACCAAAACTTTGAATATTCCATTTCTAAACTTTCTCCTCTAACTTCTCACTTCTCACTTCTTACTTTCACCCCACTCTAGCCCGGATCGAGCGGCCTGTCTGAGCTCTTTCCTGTTGTATTGGTAGCGGCGGCTCCGCCGCCGCTACCAATACAACAGGAAAAGCGAGTAGCGAGAGCCGGATTAAGCTCCTGAAATAAGAGGCAGGTTGGAGCGTGTGAAAGTGTGTTTGTGTGAGAGTATGTAAGCTCTGTGGAAACGAGTGAAGGTTCGTGAATAAGATTAGAAAAATCTTTTGACAACAAGCTTATATGCAAAGTAACCGATGAGACAGCCAATGGTATCTGCAATAACGTCTAAGGTTTCCATAGATCTGCCAAGTCCCATTTCTTCCTGAAGGATTTCTGTGAGAAAAGCGTAAATAAGGATAATCTGAATGAAATAATAAAATTTGATCTTCGGAAATGCAGCCATGAAAAAGAAACCCAATGCTGCGAAGATGCTAAGATGCAAAAGTTTGTCGATACCTTGGAACATAAACCAGTATTCGTGATTTTCTTCGCCGGGCTTGAGGAGCATATAAGTAAGAAATGCCCAATAAATGGGCAGTATCTTACTCAATATTTTTGAAATTTTATCCAATGATTGCCTGATAATCTTCAGCAGAAAGTAATTCTGAGTGATCTGCACCTTCAGCTACTTCTAATTTTATGATCCATCCGTTTCCGTAAGGGTCTGAGTTCAATAATTCAGGTTGGTCCTCAAGTTCTGAATTGAACTCAATCACTTTTCCTGAAATCGGCAAGAATAAGTCTGAAACTGTTTTTACAGCTTCCACACTTCCGAAAACGTCTCCTCCGTTAAGATCATCATCTACCGTATCTACATCTACATAAACGATATCGCCAAGCTCTCCCTGCGCGAAGTCTGTAATACCGATTGTAGCAACATTACCTTCGATCTTAATCCATTCGTGATCTTTAGTGTACTTTAATTCTGATGGTGTGTTCATTTTTAATTTTTTATTTTGTACAAATGTATTCAAAATTCCAGAAGCTTCAAATATCGGAGATAAAAAATGTCCTTCAAAATTGAAGGACATTTAAATTTATTTTCTTTCTAATTAGAAACCTCCTGAATCTCCGAAGGTAAATGTTGCAGAAATCCCGGCTCTTATGGTTGACAGCGGGAATGCTGTTGAGATTTTATATTTAGAAGTCATCTGTTCGTAGAATACTCTCAGGTTCAGATTTTCCGAAACATTATAGTCTGCAGAAATCTTAATGTTCATTAACCGCTGTCCACCGGTAATCTGCGAATCATCCAAAAGAATATTGGTGATGCTGGTTCTGCTGTCTCTCAGGGAGAAATCACCTCTGATATTCAGGTCGCTTCCCTTGGCTTTTCCTCTACCGCCCGTATTAGCCATTCCCAGCCTGAAGTTCCTGATAATATATCCAACTCTCACTACATACTCACTGTTTGAATCCTCTGTCAATGTATGATTCACCAATCCCAATAGAAGTGTTCTCAATCGGTTGTACTGGAGACCAAACTGTATGTTATTTCTCATCGTCATATCGACACCGATCAATGGCGAGAAGTTTTCTACGTAGCCTACCTGAGCGAATGTAAATGGATTGATGTAATCATCATTGATATCTCTCTGAGTAGCACCGAGATTATTGAGGGTATTGAAATAATCTATACTTGACTGCACTCCGGTTGCCGTGTACGTTGCCTGGTAAGCATGCAGAACATCAAATTTGGAGAACTGCCCGTTGATGATCGGGATATTCCTTAATCCTGAATAGGTAATCTTCCAGTTCGGAATCGGAAGTCCTGCTTTTTTAGGATTGGTCATCATTTTCGGGTTTTTACCTTCTACTGCTGCCCTGAATGCCGGAATAAGAATATAGGCATTTGATATTCCATATCCGTCTTTAAATCCGTTTGGTTCTAATGCTCCCGGCATTTGCTGAGATAACGTTCTTGCATTTTCCCTGATTGCCTGATAAATTGCCGTACCATCTTTGAAAGCAGTTTTTAGCAATATCACAGAATTCGAATAGGTTACCATATCATTGGCGAAAGTATAATTCGGATTGGCGATTCCTGTATTCGGATCTCTGTAATTAAATCCGGTATGTGTAAAGTTTCTGTTGTAATTGTGCAGTGCACTGATATCAATTCTGAGATCATTCATCGGCATTACCTGCAAATTGGCCCGAAGTTCTCTTGTGGACATCCGGACGTATGGATCTGTCATAAATTCGGAATCACTTACCCATCCGTTTTCCATTACAGTTCTTCTGATATCCGCCTGAGAACCGAAAAGGAACCCAATGGTAGGACCACCTAAGGTCTGTCCGTAACCGTACCAGTTAGGAGCCGACAATAATCCCGGTAAAACAGTACCATTATTTTCGGAGTAATTAACATCCAGCTGTTTGATTGATGTTAATAAATAGGCCATACTCTGCAGCGGCGTAAGTCTGTTTTTAAACTTATATTTTTTATACGCATATCTGTTTTTCTCCCATGCCTGAGTGTAAGCATTATTTAAGGAATCAATTTCCTGTTTGCGTTTCTGAAGTTTTGCAGAAATATTTTTAAAATAGCCAAACTGCCCGAAGAACTTCGTGAAGTCTGCGGAAGCGGTAGCCTGAATTACATTGGTATTCTGCCCGATTGATCCAAGACTTCCATCCGGACTCGACAGAAGCACGGTAGATCTCGCGTTCCAGTTATAAGTGAATCCGTATTGCATTTCCGCATCAATAAAGTCGAGATACGGCAGATATTGAAACGGAAGCTTATAAGTCAACTGAACTCTGTGGTTATACAACACCGGTCTTCCGGCTCTGAATACATTTCCAAAAATGGAATTGTTGTCCATCGTATTTACATCCACATTATCATTTAATGTTCTGGTAGCAGAATTAATTTCAAGTTTTAAAGATTTTGTAAAATTAAATCCTAAACCATACTGCCAACCGAAATAGAAGTTTCTGTTTCTGATGGCTCCGAAATCATCTGCATAGTTTCCGCTTAAAATGGCATCAATATTACGGAACTCCAATTCATTGTAATTCCTGTCTACTTCCGTTCTGAAAGAGAATCTGGTTGGTATTGGGTTGAGATTAAATTCTTTCACCCACTTCAGGTATTTTGTAGATTTCGCCGTGTCACTGATCATTTTATTGAAAGGACGGATTACCCATGGCTTAAAAGTATAATTGTAATCAATATATCCTCTCAGATATTGCCTGTAATTTCTCTTGGTATAAATATCCCTGTAAAAATCATCATTATAAACGGCAGTTACCGAAAGGTTTTCCACATCATAGAATTTTGGCTTTCTATTTTGGTTCATTCTTTCTTTGTGCATGTTTACAACACCGATACTTCTTTGCTGGGTATATGTTCTTGCTACTTTTTTAAGCTCTTCTCTATTGGCTGCTTTTTTAAATTCAACATCAGTATCCAGGGGATTATATTTAGGATCCTCGATAGTCTGAGAATATGAATAATTTAAAGGGATTTTCACTCCTGTTTTCTCAGGAAGGAATTTATCAACATTTACAGCCGTATTAATACTGAAAGCAGACTGTGTAGACTGTGTTCTTTCCGCAGGTTTAGAATCTATATTTCCAAATCCTACCGATGTATAAGATGCACTTGTATTTACTGTAGCAAAGTCTCCAAGATTAAAATTAAGACTTGCATTTCCCGCATAACCGCCATCATTTTCAATCTCAGAAAGTCGGATTTCATTAACCCAAAGAACTCTTTCAAGATTAAATCCAGGATCTGCTCTGTCCACACCATTTCGCACACCGATCATAATGGTCGTAATATTTCCTAAACTCGGACGCCCTTTAATGTAAATTCTTTTATTGTTGATTCCTTCATCGAACACATTATCTTTTATTCTTTCGGAAATATTGTTCGGGCTGTTTTTATCTCTTCTTAATTTAGCATCCACAAAATCCTGTATATTCAGATCGACATCATTCTCCATTGGCCAGATCTCCATTGGTGTTGTAGATGAATTGGAAGTTATTTTCAATGATGCCTCATATTCATAATAGTTATCCGTGGCATCACTTCCAAAACGGATGAAGAATTTGGTTTTAGGGTCAATCTGTCCGATATTGGCATCCCTGTTAAGAGGATCATGTGTATGAACAAAAAGTTTTAATTTCTTATATCTTCTCATATCCAGTGAAGTATTTTTAAATACTCCTCTCGCCTGTGCATTTGGAAGATTTTTAATGTTCATGTATAATGAAGCTTCATTTTGCCTCTGTGCTCCTGCATTTCCGCTAAGGATTTGTCTGTCGATTCCCGGAGGAAGTACGTAAGGCGGCTGATTTAAAGCATTTTCCTCAATGTTCACGCTTCCTACATCAAGATTGCTGGTATCTGTGATCTGGCTTCCTTCATTGGTTGCAGGATCAGGAAGTGTAGAACCGTACTGTGCAATATTTTTAGGATATTTTCTCCAGTCTGATCTTACAAGATCCATTGTTCCGAATCTTAATGTTGAAGTCTGATCGAAGCCTGTTAATAATAATCTCGCAAATCTTACATTATTCAGGATTGAAGGATCCGCATCTCCGGCAGTTGCTACATATTGTGAAACCGGAATTCTGAACAAATACCACTTTACCTGAGAAGTCTGTCCGTTTTGGAACTGTGCCTGAACTGTTTTAACATCAACAATGTTGTTTTGTCCTAAAGCCAAACTTCCCTGATCAAGTCTTACTTCATACTGATTATAGCTTTCACTCTGATCAAGATTGTAATCTTTATTAATATCTTCAGAGTCCGGAGTCTGTGTGGCAACTTCCAGCGAGTTGCTCTGGGAATTCCCTTCAGGACCTCTGAAGTATTTGTAGCGCTGTACCAATGATGAGGCCTGATTTCCGGTGAAGCTGTTTGACATATAGAATACGAAATCATCTACAGCAGGGTCTGAAATATTGGTAACCGGATTAACAAATGTATTTCCGAATATAGCAGCTTCCTGGTCTGAACTTAAACCATCATACCCCAAGTCCTGAGCCGTTCTGTCTGCGCCTTCACTTGAAAAAGCATATAAGATAGGCGGCTGTTTAGGTTGAATTCCCCAATTGGAGCTTGTAGTAGTGGATGGCGCCGCAGGAGTTGGCAATCCGTTTTCATATTGCATTTGTCCGTCTTTCAGGATATCTTCTGAAACATTACCCAGCTGCAGTAAAAGCTTTGGATTAGTACCTATGGGATTTCCATCTGCATAAGGATCCATCATCCAGAATTCCACATATTCAATATTTGAGCTTACAAAGTTGGATACTGAGATTGGTCTCATAATACCCGCCCATCGCTGTGCCGTACTTTCTGCAGCAGGATTGGAATTGTAAGGCCCTTTTTCAGCAGGATAATACGAAATATCGAATGTATTAGTATACGTCTGCTCACCTGCAACAAAATCCCTGTTGTTAAAAATTTCTGAAAACTGAACCCTTCTTGAAGCGTGGTTGGAAACCGACTGCGGCGTAATACCGTTCGGGGCTCTTCCTCCTACACCCCAGAATCGCGGGTCAATATTATACCATGACAGCAAACCTCTTCCGTACCCTTCTGTAATGTCATTATTTTTACCGGCTCCTGCAAAAAGAGGGTCAGACTGGTTCTTTTCAGGTTTTGAAGCAAGGCTCCAAGCTGTTGGTTCTTTTAACGTAATTTTGGAAGTCGTCTGTTCAAAATCGTCAATGTAAGACTGGTCATTAATTCCTTTATTTAAACCAGGAAGTAAATACGCCGTCTCCATTTTGAAATTCAGATTTGAAGGTGCTTCTGTGTTTACAAATGGTATTTTATCTGTTAATCTTGTCAGGAAAGGAAGCTGGCTGTTGTACATCAGATTGATTCCTGCCATTGTGTTGTTGACGGCTTCCTGTCCGTAATTTACTTTTTGGGTAAGCGGGGATTCGGAATAATTAACAACGGTTCCCCCTAAGATAAAGTTTTCATTAAATCTTCTTTCAAGGTTTAATCCTAAGAAACGTTTTCGCTGAGTATTAAAAGTAAGCTGATTTTCTAAGGAAATGTTGATAGCCTGTCCGGATTGTTTCACCTGTTCGTTGATGATGGTCACCGTACCCAGCATATAATCTACGGTATAATCAATACCCTCGGTAAGCTGAACTCCGTTCGCAGAAACTTTCACGGAACCCTGAGGAACATTTACGGCGCCAAGAGAAATTCCCTGCCCCTGTGTTCCTTTATAACGACCTTCAATAGTATACCTCAGCGCGAGGTTGCTAGAAGTTGCCACCTGTTTCTGCTGATCATACAGGTCTGCAAATACATACTGAGGATCATTACTTCCGATTACATTTTGAATATAACTCCCGAACGGCTGCACTTTTGTAAAGATTACTCTTCCCGTTTCCGGCCTGATGGTAATGCCATTAACAAAATCGAAAATACCGTCACCGGTTGTATTTCCGTTGGTCTGTAAGTCGCCATTGGCATTGAGTCGGTCCCAGTTTAGCAATTTGATTAAAGGAACATTGTTTACCTGCGGGTTATTGGCTACCGGAAGATAGTTTAATTTACCTCCGGACTGCGGATCTCTGTATAAAACATTCAGGATAAATCCGTCCTGATTTACCTGTCCTGCATCCAGCGAATAGATGTTTTTCATCATCAGGTCCCACATAGGAGAGGAAGTTTTTACTGTGGTGTTAGGCTTCAACAATTTCGCCATCAACACTGTACTTTCTTCGGAGAATTCTCCGACTTTGTACACTTGGTTGCTTCCATTTACCGTATATGAGAACGATACCGCCAAAAGCTGATTATCATTTAACTTTTGATTTAATGAAATGTATCCCAGCTGCGGCTGAAGTATATATTCATTGGTATTTAATCTTCTTGCTTTTTTATTAAATATAAAGTGTTCTCCGTCCACGTAAGGTTCCGTACCACCGGTAGCAACCGGAAGATTGGCTCCTTTTATGGCATTATACGCGGTACTTGCATCCCTTAGTCCCGGTAAAGCATTTACGGTAGAATACAAATTAAACCCAGGCTGATCATTATTTGGAAGCACGCCGGGAGCATCACCCAGATCCCTGATTCCCACGATACTTTTCTGGTACTGCAGATTGCTGTTTCCCTGATCAAGCACCCAAACTTCCATTCTTGTAATGCTGATTTTAGAATTGATCTGTGGGTAGTTTAATAAAGAATTGTCATAATTATCCAGGAAATAATGCCCGATAAAGTAGTGCTGGTTATCCTCATAATCAATGGCGTTGAGTTTAAAGGTATTCATAACACCTCCACCCTGAACGGTAATATTTCTCGCTTCTCCCTGTTGCTGGGAAAGCACTACCGTACCATACGTTTTTCCCAGCTGAAACTCTGTCTTTACCCCGAATAACGATTGAGAACCGCGTATCAGACTGGTTGACAACGGCATATTTACATTACCGAATTCTACTCTTTTAATAATTTTATCCTCACCTCCCGAACTTGGTTTATCCACATCCTGAAGTCCTTTCTGCTGAAGATCTTTCCAGCTTCCTTTCGCCTGCCACACGAGATTCATTCTGTTTTCAAAGGCGAAACCGCTCTGGGTGTCATAATTGGCTTTCAACTGAAGGTTCTCTCCTACTTTTCCTAGTAAACCAAGCTGGATTCTCTGATCAATATCGAAAGTAAAACTGGTTCTGTTCTGGGGTAAAATCAAAGGATTATCAATCTTCTGATAAAGCCCTGCGAAGTCAAAAGAAACATATCCTGAGGGAATAATCTCTATTTTATTGCTTCCGAAAAGGGTTTCAAAAAGACGGTTATTGATCGTTAAAGAAGGAATCAATCCTTTTCTGGCAGCATCACTTTTATCCTTTCGGAACATCAGGCTGTAGCGGTCTGATTTTTCTTTATAGTAAGCCCTTGTCTGCTCCGCCATCATAAATTCTTTATAATCTTCGGGAGACATTGCCGTAGGAGGACCTGTAATGGTATTTCCGATTTTCGGATATACATAATACATTCCGGTTTTTATATCGTAATAAGCTTCATACTGCGTAGGATCCGCTAGCTGATAGTCTTTTTTTATTATAGCTGTATCCCCTACCGCCGGTCTTTGCTGTGCAAATGTCATTACTGACATACACATGAACGACAGGAAAAGGAATATATTGAAATACTTAATATTTGCCACCAAATGTTAAATGTTTTTTAAAATTTGTTTTACCAGTTCTTCGGTTGAAATCTCCGGATTCTGTTTGATAATTTTGTCTGCAAGCTTTTCGCTCATCCTTTTAGGAATGCCCAAAACTTCTAATGCAGATAACGATTCTTCCTTCACTTTATTATTTGCAAGAGTAGAAATATTTTCCTCCGGATTGCTGAATTTCTGGACTTTATCTTTAAGATCCACAATAATTCTTTCGGCTGTTTTAGCACCAATTCCTTTCGCTTTCTGGATCAGTGCGCTGTTTCTTGACAGGATGGCTGAAGCAATCTCATCAAGGCTTAAAGTAGACAGTAAAATAAGGGCAGATACGGCGCCCACTCCGTTAACACTTATTAACAGGTTAAACATCTCTTTTTCTGATCTGGTTTTGAAGCCGAACAGCAAATGAGCGTCTTCCCTGATAATCTGCTGGATATAAAGAAAGGTTTCCTTATTTGTGGTAAGGGTTTGTGAGGTCATTAAACTTATCCCTACATAGTAACCAACGCCCTGGACGTTGATCACTGCGTAGGTAGGCGTAAGTTCCTGAACCATGCCTTGTAGTGAAAATATCATTATTAATTTTTAAAACTCCCAAATATAGCAAATTAAAGTAATTAATGTTTTCATTTCAGAGACGAATGCTTTTTAACTTAATTTTTAATTTGAATTTTAAAGATCGGGGACAAAAATGAAAGACTTGAAAATTATTTTCCGGTAATGTATTGTATGTTTTACAAGGGTGAGTTTTCAAATTATACGGATAACTTCAGAAAATCATCCAGATAAATTGAAAGATTTATGCAGATCAACGTGGAGATTTATATGGATAATTTTTTACCTTCAAAATAAAAAAATAAAGACTCCATGAATGAAGTCTTTATCATAATTTTTAAAGATCGGTAATTTTTACATTATCCGTATTATTTTATCCTTTTTTTTCTCTTCTCTGGGCATCCAAAACAGCGATCGTGGCAAGATTCACGATTTCATCAACACTAGAGCGCATCTGAAGTACGTGAACCGGCTGTTTTAACCCCATCAAAATTGGTCCTATCACTTGTGCAACCTTCATCCCCCTGATAATTTTATAGGATAGATTGGCACTCTCAAGATTTGGGAAAATGAATGTATTGGCAGGTGTTGTTCCTAATTTTGAGAACGGGTAATCACTCAAATGATCAGAGTTCATGGCAAAATCCGGCTGGATTTCACCGTCTACAACCATTTTCGGATATTTTTCGTGAAGGATGCTTACTGCTTTTGCCACTTTTTTTGAAGTTTCAGAAATCGCGGCGAAGTTTTCAAATCCCAACATGGCAATTCTTGGTTCAATCGCAAAAGATTTTACGGTAAGTTCCGCCATTTTGGCAATATTTACCAGATCTTCAGCGGTAGGATTCTGATTGATGGAAGTATCTGCAAAGAAAATCGGTTTTTTCTCCGAAAGGATCATCATCATGGCCGATACTTTATCAACGCCTTTATCTTTTTCAATAACTTCCAGAACCGGTCTCAGGGTCGAAGCATAATTTTTTGAGAATCCAACAATCAGTCCGTCGGTATCGCCGTGTTTTAGCATCAAAGGTCCGAAATAATCTCTCTGACGAACGAATCTTTTAGCCTTATATTCATTCATCCCTTTTCTCTGGCGAAGCTTCCAAAGGGTTTCCCTGTATCTTTTTCTGTTTTCCTTCTGGTCGTCGTCACTTGGATCAATAATCGGAACATCAAGGTCAATTCCGAAACGCTCCATTTGTTCTTTAATGTATTTTTTGCTTCCTAAAAGGATAGGATAAGCAATTCCTTCTTCATAGAGAATCTGTGCGGCTTTCAGCACATTATACTCTTCGGCATTGCCTAAAGTGATTCTCTTAGGATTTGCTTTTGCCCTGTTCTGCATCATTCTCACCAGCTTTTCATCTCTTCCCATTCTGTCGAGAAGGCTGTTTTCATACTCATCGAAATCCGTAATGGTTTTTCGGGCTACCCCGCTTTCCACAGCAGCTTTCGCTACCGCACTCGAAACTTTGGTAATTAATCTGTTGTCAAATGGTTTCGGGATAAAATATTCTCTTCCGAAATGAAGATTCTGAAGGTTATAAGCAAGAATTACCGCTTCAGGCACCGGTTCTTTGGCAAGATCTGCGATGGCATGAACAGCAGCCAGCTTCATGGCTTCATTGATTGTTTTTGCCTGCACATCCAGTGCTCCACGGAAAATATAAGGGAATCCCAGCACATTGTTTACCTGGTTAGGATAATCGCTTCTTCCGGTTGCCATAATCACATCTTTCCGGGTTTCAATAGCAAGATTATAGGCAATTTCAGGATCTGGATTGGCTAATGCGAATACGATAGGATTTTCATTCATGCTTAATAACATTTCCGGTGTCATTACATTTCCTTTAGACAATCCTACGAAAACATCCGAGCCTTTCACCGCATCTTCCAGCGTATCGATATCTGTCTGAGCGACAAAGTCCAATTTTTCAGGAGTAAGGTTTTCCCGTTTATGGTTGATCACACCTTTGCTGTCGCACATCAGAACATTTTCTCTCTTTAACCCTAAAGAAATATAAAGATTGGTACATGCAATGGCAGCCGCTCCGGCTCCGTTTACCACCATTTTTACTTCTTCGATTTTTTTATTGGCGATTTTTAAAGAGTTTATCAAAGCTGCAGCAGAGATGATGGCTGTCCCGTGCTGATCGTCGTGCATCAAAGGAATATCCAGTTCTTCTTTTAATTTCTGTTCAATATAAAATGCTTCCGGAGCTTTGATATCTTCAAGGTTAATGCCTCCGAAAGTAGGAGCAATCCCTTTCACGATTTCTATAAACTTGTCGGGATCTTTTTCATTGATTTCTATATCGAAGACGTTGATGTCTGCAAAAATTTTGAACAAAAGTCCCTTTCCTTCCATTACCGGCTTTGAAGCCTCCGCACCGATATCGCCCAATCCGAGAACCGCTGTACCATTGGAAATAACCGCTACGAGGTTTCCTTTTCCAGTGTAGTCGTAAACAGTTTCCGGCTTATCGTGGATTTCCATACAGGGAACTGCAACCCCCGGCGAATACGCCAGTGACAGATCTCTCTGTGAGGAGTGCGGTTTTGAAGGAATCACTTCGATTTTTCCTTTAGGTTCGGCTTTATGATAATCTAACGCGGCCTGATTAAAGTTCTTTTCGTCGCGGTGGGTTTTACTTGACATATGATGAATTTTGTTTTTAGTTATAATATATAATGAATGTGGTAATCGACTAAACTCTCGATAGGTTTCTGTACGATCTGTCCTACATTTAAATTAAGTTCTGCCGCCGCTGCGCGCAAAACATCTTCATAGTAATAGGCAATAGAACCGATAAAATTGATCTCGGCGTCTTTTGATTCTTTGTATGGAAGCACCTGATAATCGAAGAAATTGAGCATTTCATCGTGCACCATTTTCCGTAAGTAGGGATGTTCTTTTCTTTCTACTACAAATTTATTGAAATCGGCAAGGTATGCATTGGGCCGTGTGCTGTGATACATGTTCTTCAGCACTTCATCCACTGTCAGCTTATACGTTTGTTCAAATTCTACAGAAAGATCTTCGGGAAGTTTCTGCATAAAGAATCTTCTGACAAGCTGTTTGCCAATTGCGCTTCCGCTTCCTTCATCTCCTACCAGGAATCCTAAGGAAGGCAACTGGATTTTTATATTTTGACCGTCAAAATAGCATGAGTTTGAACCTGTACCAAGAATACAAACAATGGCTGGTTTTCCTCTGTAGGCTGCATAGGCTGCTGCCGTGAGATCTTCTTTCACAATGATTTCGGCATTGGTAAAGACTTTTCCTACTTCTTCTATAATGATATCACAGTTCTGCTGAACCCCACATCCTGAGCCGTAAAAATATATTTTGGTGATTGAATTTTTTACGGAATTTAAGCTTGTATTTTTTTCAATTTCAGGAACGATAAGTTCTTTGCTGATAAAATTCGGATTGAAGCCAATAGTCTCTGCTTTCAGAAAGACGTTTTTAAATTCGTCCAGAATGATCCAGTCTGATTTTGTAGAACCACTATCAACAATAGCAACCATATTTTCCATTTTAGTTTAAGGATGCTAAATTATGAATTTATCTTGTAAGATGAGAGATTATGAACATGACATATGTGTTATTTGTGATTTCTCAATGAGGATGTATTTTGGATCATAAAGTAGGTAACTGGGAAGATATGTATTTTATTCTGATGGAACTATAATCTATTTCGGAAGATACCATAAGCATTCCAGACCATGCTGTATTGGTTTGAGACAAAGCTTTAAATACTTTGGACAAGGCAATAAATATTTTAGAAAATGGCTTATCTATTTGGAACAGAGCTTTATTTATTTTGTAAAGAGTCTTAATACTCCGGATAGCTTTTTAACTATTAAGAAATATCAACGGTATTTGTAAGTGGCAAGTTTCTAATACTGCGCTTAGATCCTTACAGGATGACAAACCATGTTTAAAAATTGGAAAAGATTTAAATACCTCATAAAACTGGTCTAAATTTTAAATGAAAGAGCTTACACAATTATGTAAGCTCTTTTGTTTTTAACGTTTCTTGAATTTTATTTTCGAAACTGCTTTATATTCCGGAGAATCGCTATCAAGAATTGTGAACAGATAGTCTTTTGCTTTGTTGAAGATATCCACGAGGTTATCTTCAGCATTGTAAACTTTTTGGTTTCTTAAACTTCTGGCTTCGTTTAAAGGAATAAATGCACTTGTAACTGCTTGTGTTGCCTGAAGCATTTTATTTTTTTCCTGCTGTAAAGTAGCTATTTGATATTCTGTTTCATTGGGATTATAATTGGGTGTATTCTGAAGAAGCGCTATCAACTGATCGTAATTATCGGTTCTAAGATCGTAGCTCATCTGCGAAACAGAGTTTTGTTTCTGTACTTCTTCCGGATCAGTTGTCGATGAGGGTTTTACTTTCCTCACCCCTTTCAGCTTTCTTGCAATAGTCATGAAATCTTCAAGTTGAGCATCTGTTACATCTTCAGTTACTTTATACATTTTGCGAAGCCTGGTGATCTTTTTGCTGATGGGAGCAAAAAGTTTTTCGCGTTGGTCTACTGCCAAAGAATAGGGAGCCACAGCGTTGTTTACAGCTTGCTGACTTGCAAATGCGGAATTGTAAATGCTTTGAAGATTGGCGAGTAATAATTTTGAGTTAGTAGGATTGTATTTTGATCCTAAATTGGCAATGTATGAGCACAATAGGTTGGCATTTGCAATGTTTTTTGCATGCCCGGTTTCATTTTTTAACATCTAGGTGTTTTTTGGATTATCGAAGTAAATTTAGAAAAAATTTTTCTTTAACAAAACGGAACAGGATATCAAGCTGTTGATAATGAAAATATTTATTACGAGTATTCTGAGGTTTCGAAAAAACTCATTGAAGTTTACGAGCAACAAATTAAAGAACTAAAAGCTGAGATCGAAGAATTGAAAAGCAAATAGGCTTGCGTGATATTTTGAAATGTTGCGCATGACATTGTTAATAATAACTAAAATAATAAAGAGAGCCGGACAAAATTCTGTTCGGCTCCCTTCAAAGTCTTCTGTATTGCATCATTGTTAATTTATTTCCGCTTTTTTATCATTAAACCGAACCAGCCAGTCTTCGATCTCATCTTCAAGATAGGATGTCTGAAGGATCATCGCGTTGATAAAATCGTCGGGAAGAGGTTCATTATTGGAGTTTTCAAGGTTCCAGAGCTCTTCGGACATATTTTCATACTCAGAATATACACGTTTGAAGCGTGAATTTTCCCGTTCTAGCGCTTCAATATTTTTTTGCTGAAGCTGGAATTTCCTGTATTTGTTTTGACTTTTCATACAAATATTATTAAAAGTGAGCGTAAATTTTTTTTGATAGTATGATTGAATCATATTACAAGATAGAAAAAACCATCAACACAAATAGTTGAAAATGAATTTATTATCAGGTGAAGCCTATATCGTTCCGGAAAATTAAAATTAGAAATTATTTTGTATCTAAAAAAATTTTTAACATCTTTTTTCAGTGTTTAACATATAGTTATAAATTTGCACATTATATCATCGGGATGAGAGATTTACTATTACGGCAGAAACAGGTTTTATTCTTCATAATCGCAGGAGGGCTCAGCGCCGTTGTTGAAATCGGGAGTTTTAAACTTTTCAGTACGGCAATCCCCCATTTCTTTCCCCGTGAAACTGATTTTCACGGAATACATTATCCTCTGAGTAATATTTTTTCCACAAGCTGCGGGATTATTACCAATTATTTCCTGAGCATATGGTTTGTCTTTGAAAGAGGAAAACATTCCAAAAGAAAAGAATTTGCTTATTTTATGGCAGTATCTTTCATCTCAACTTTTTTGAGCCTCGGGTTTTTCCAGATTTTTTACAGCTATATTTTTAAGGATACATTTAATCTTATTATCTATTCTTTAAGTCCTGAGATTATCAGCAAGATTGCTGCAATCCTTCTGGTTTCCGTGCTTAATTATTCCATCAAGAAAAAAATAATTTTTAACGGATAAGATGGCTGGAAAAATTTTAAATTATCTCTGGCGAGCCTGGCTTCTGATATTGGCCTTTGTTTTCACCCTGATTTTCGGACTTCCGGTGTATTTGTTATCATTCAACAAAAAACATTATAAATATGCATATCGGTTTGTAAGATACTGGAGCTACTGTATCTTTTACGGTATGGGCCTTCGTTACGAGCTGACCAGACTTTCCGGAGAGACGCTGGACAAAAACCAGCAGTATGTATTTATCTCCAACCATACTTCTATTATGGACATTATGCTGATGTGTATTTTATGTGCCGATCATCCCATCTGTTTTGTAGGTAAAAAAGAACTGGTAAAAATCCCGATTTTCGGAACAATTTATAAAAGAATATGCGTGATGGTAGACCGTGGAAGCGCAAGAAGCCGTGCCGATGTTTACAGAAGATGTGCCGAAAAAATGGAGGAAGGAAACAGCATTGTTATATTCCCCGAAGGCGGTGTTCCGGATGACACTACCATCATTCTGGATGAATTTAAAGACGGCGCTTTTACCCTTTCATCAAAACACAATTCACCAATCGTAATCTATACATTCGTAGGATTAAAGGAAATTTTCCCGTTTGACAATTCAAAGGGTTATCCGGGTAAAGCAAAAGTATATTTTAACGGAATTTTATATCCTTCCGCACCTCCTAAAGAGCTCAAATTGTCTTCTTTTGAGACAATAAAAAAAGTATTGCTAAAACACTATAATTAAAAGAAATAATATATATTTGTTTTCAGAAATTTTCAACAAATATGTCAAATTATTCTAAACAAACCAATTGGGGACAATTCATCCCATTGGTTACTGTATTTTTCTTCTGGGGATTTGTGGCGGCAAGTAATGACATTTTGATCCCTGTTTTCCAAAAAGCTTTTAAATTATCACAAACCGAAAGTATGCTGGTGCAAATATGCTTCTATGTTGCATACACCGTAGGTTCATTGATTTATATGGCTGTTTCCAAAGGTATAAAACAGGATTTGGTCAACAAAATCGGGTATAAAAACGGCCTTATTGTAGGTCTTCTTATTTCTGCAGCGGGAACTCTTTTGTTTTATCCTGCAGCCAACCTGCATTCTTTCCCACTAATGATTTCAGGGCTTTTTATTGTAGGGCTTGGATTTTCACTTCAGCAGATTGTGGCAAACCCTTTAGCTATTGAAGTTGGCCCCGCAGAAACAGGCTCTCAGAGGCTTACAATGGCAGGAGGAATCAATAACCTCGGAACAACGATAGGTCCGCTTATTGTATCTTTCGCGATTTTTGGTTCCGCAGCAGCTGCAACCCAGGACGTGAGTGTTGAAAGTGTAAAAGTTCCTTATCTCATTTTAGGAGCAGCCTTTGTTCTGGTAGCCATCATGCTTAAATTTTCTTCTCTTCCGGCTATCACTCCAACCATTACAGAAGATACGGAAGATATTGTTCCCGGAGAACACAGAAAGTCGGCCTTCCAATATCCGCAGCTTTTCATGGGAATGATTGCCATATTTGTATATGTTGGGGTGGAAGTTTCTACAGCAAGTAACCTTCCCGCCTACATGGAAAAAAGTTTAGGTTTTGAAACTAAAGATATAGCACCGTACATCTCTTTGTATTGGGCATCACTAATGATCGGACGTTGGACCGGCGCAGTAGAAGCATTTGACATAAGCGCAGGAGCTAAAAAGATCTTACGATTCCTAGCGCCTTACCTTGCATTCGGGGTTTTCTTACTGGTGAATGCTATTGCAAAACATGACCTGTCACATTTCTATATATATGGATTGATTATTATTGCAATGATCATCTGCGATATTATGAGTAAAGGTAATCCGGCAAGAATGCTTCTGATTTTTTCCGTAGCAGGTATTGCAGCTTTATTAATAGGAATGTTTACCAAAGGAATGGTTTCCGTATATGCTTTCACAAGTGTGGGCTTATTCTGCTCTACGCTTTGGCCTTGTATTTTTGCTCTGGCAATTAACGGTCTTGGAAAGCACACCAATGAAGGTTCCGGACTTCTGATCATGATGATTATGGGAGGTGGAATTGTAAGTCTTATCCAGGGATATGTTGCTGACATGACCAACATCCATTTCAGTTATATTGTGGGGGTAATCTGTTTTGCTTATCTTGCTTTCTATGCGATAAGGGTAAGCGGAATCCTGAAATCCCAGGGAATTGATCTTGACAAAATCACAAAAGGCAGTGGCCACTAATACATCAAAAATAGTATATAAGAAAAGATTTTGGGCAGGTTTATTACTTGCCCAATTTGTTTTGTTCTATTTATTCTCCAGATCTTCTGTAATTGTTTCTTTTTTTGAAAGTTTCTTTGAAGTTCAGAAGAAATTCCATCAGTTCATTTTTTCATGGATTCCTTTCTCCTTCGGAGATGTGCTTTATATTTTTACGGGAATCTTTCTTATATATAGCATTACCACATGCTTCAGGAAAACCAGAAGAAAAAGAGCTTTGGTACAAATTCTTATTTGTATCAATATATTTTATTTTCTTTACCAAATATTCTGGGGAATGTTATACTTCCAGACCCCGATCATCAAAAAATTAAATTCACAGGAGAAGCCAACAGTTGAGAAAGCTAAAATCTTAGCCTTACAATATCTTCAGAAATGTAAAGAAACAAGAAAACGGGCCCAGGAAGATGCAAATGGGATTTTCATCATTAAAGATCTCCATGCAGTACAGCAGGAAATCCTTAAACGCCAGACGATGCTTCCTGAAAATATTTCCGGAAAAACGGCTCCTGAAATTAATTCTTTTAAGCCCAGTATTTTTAAAAATGTGATGAGCTATACCGGAATTCTGGGATACTATAATCCATTTACTGCCGAAGCTCAATTCAACTCTCAGCTTCCAAATACATTAATACCTTTTACATCAGCGCATGAAAGTTCCCATCAGCTCGGTTTTGCAAGAGAGCAGGAAGCCAATTTTGTAGGCTATCTGATCGGGATTAATTCTACTAATGTAGAACTCCGCTACAGTACGGAATATTTTACACTAAAAAGCTTATTAAATTATATCTTGGATAAGGATCCTGCTTTTGTAAAATCTATTTTAAAAAATTACTCTCCCGAAATGAAAAAAGACAGAGCATACGAGAAAGCATTCATCTTAAAACATCAGGGTTTACTGGATGATTTTTTCGGATTTACCAACAACCTGTTTCTGAAATCCAATCAGCAGGAAGGATCTGTTACTTATTCTTATTTCATAAACCTTCTTCTTAATTACGAAAAAGCATAAAAAAACAAAAGAATCGTATCAGGCGATACGATTCTAAAAACACAAATGATGAAAAAAAATTTATTACCTTGACTTGTTCCCTCATTCAAGGCGTTGTAAAATTACAATATATTTTATAAATAAAAAAATATTTTAATATTTTTTTTCACAAATTTAGGACATTTTAAAAATTATAATTTCTGTTAACATTTCTAATAATCTTAGTTTCACTTTCAAACTTACTATCATTACTCATTAAAAGGTGATTATATCAAATATTTTTTTTTGGAATTATTTATTAAAAACATTATTACATTTTAAATTATAGTACTGGATTTACTGGGAGTACAATTATTTGATTTATTAATAATAAGTAATAATTCCCAAACATTTATTTTTATATAAACTACTTAGTAGCAATAAAATAAACATAAATCACGTTAATATGAGAAAATTTTTTGTTTTTCTCAAACATCTGCTTATTTTAGTGAAAAATATTAATATGCCATTAAATAAACTTATTAATTATCTTAAGCTTGAGAAACAGGAGTTTATGTTTCAGTTTAATTCTCACCCCAATTATCCCTCAGCATTAGCATTCAGCGACACCCTGAACTTTATGGGAGTGAGAAACGATGCATATGAACTCGACAAAGAATACTGGGATGAGCTTCCTGAAGAATTTATTGCTATTGTAGATAATAATTTTTCACTCGTTAAGAAATCAGGAAACCAGTATTCAATTTATTCTGATAAAACGATTACATTAAGTAAGGATGAACTTTACAGGAAATCTACTGATTTCGTGCTGCTCTTTGAAAAAGATCCACTAGTAAATAAATCAGCTATTACTTACAAGCCATTTTTGTATGTGATTTTTGCTATCATTGTCTTGTATTCAGTTTTAACATTTACCTGGTACGGAGCCTTATTTAATATTCTCTCACTGGCCGGAGTTTATATTTCTCTTGAAATCTTCAATCAGAAATTCGGAACTACATCTGCCGTGATAGGAAGCATCTGTGGTGATACGGCAGGAAACCAAACCGTTAATGCCTGTAATAAAATTATTAATCAGGATAAAACCAGCATTTTGGGGCTAAAGTTCTCGGATTTCTCATTGATTTATTTTATAGGAATTGCAGTTTTAGGACTTTTTTTACCTGTCACTTCTTTGGTCTTGAAAGGCTTTGCTGTCACATCATTGCTTGCTATCGGTTATTCGCTATATATCCAGGGATTTGTAGAGAAAACATTCTGCCGGGTTTGCCTTTTGATTATTTCTGTTTTAGTGGCTCAGCTTATTATTAGTATTTTTCTTTTTGAAAATATTTATTTTGATGTAAAGACTGTAATACTGAGCATCATTTTATGGGCTGTCCTGATTCTTT
Organism: Chryseobacterium sp. PET-29; assembly: GCF_025736815.1. Taxonomy (NCBI): domain Bacteria; kingdom Pseudomonadati; phylum Bacteroidota; class Flavobacteriia; order Flavobacteriales; family Weeksellaceae; genus Chryseobacterium; species Chryseobacterium sp. PET-29. The sequence goes on from NZ_CP107053.1 coordinate 2,607,446, forward strand.
CTGTCGTATATCTTAATACAATTCTCGGAGAAAAGGAAAACCTTCAAAAGTCAAATGCTAAAAATTTAAGATTCAAAAGAAATTATGATCTGTTTAAAAGAGAACTTCTCGAAAATCAAAAAGTAATATTTACTGACAATGAAACATTCCTTCTAGGAAACAAAGATGCGAAAATTCATCTGTCGGTTATTTCAAATCCTTACTGCGGCTTTTGTAAAGATGCACATAAAATCATGGGGAATCTTCTTCAAAAATATCCGGACATCTCCGTTCAGATGAGGTTTAATTATTCCCCGGATAAGCAGAATGAAAAATTCACCAATCTCATCTCTGATTTTATGTATACCTATAAAAATAAAACTTCCGAAGATTTTTTAAACCTTGTTGAATATTGGTTTGAAACAAAGGATGAAAACAAAACAAGACTGAAAGCAGGGATTACTTCAGGCAATGAAGATCTTTCTCCGCTTATCAGCATGTCGGCCGAAAACAGAAATTCAGGACTCAATTTCACACCGATTATTCTGATCAATGGATATCAGTTTCCCGATAAGTATGACCGTGAAGATATATATTATTTTATGGATGAACTTATGGAAGATGATGATATCTAATAAAAATACTTTTCACACTATAAAATTCACTAAATTAGGAAAAAATTAAACAGGAATAGAGAATACATAAAACAACAAGTTAATTTATAATACTATGAAAAATCTAAAAAAACTTTCACGAGAAAACTTAAAATCAGTAAAAGGAGGAATAACTCCGGAATGCGTTGCTGCACAACAAGCGGCCGTAGCATGCTATTCTACCCTTGCAGCCTGCCAGGCTGACCCGAATTCCTATGATCCTACTTTCGGAACTTCATTTTGCATGCATTATTGCAACAGATACTGCTATTAAAAGTTAATCTTTTAAAAAATTATAGTTGTCGCTGGTAAAGCGACAACTTCTAAATAAAAAATACATCCTTGAAATCCTTTCCCTTTTACCTTCAGCCTGATTCCAAAGACTGCGGACCTACGTGCCTTCGTATCGTCAGCAAATACTATGGTAAAACCATTTCCCTGCAGCAGATCCGCAACCTCTCGGAGACCACCCGCGAAGGAAGCAGCCTTCTGGGGCTGAGTGATGCTGCCGAAGATTTGGGATTCCGTTCCATGGGCGTTCAGATCGACTTCAATACCCTGGCCGAAGAAGTACCCCTTCCCTGCATTGTGCACTGGAACAAAAACCATTTTGTGGTCATTTATAAAATTGACAAAAACAGAAAAGTATATATTTCCGATCCAAGCTATGGGCTCATTACCTACGCTCCGCAGGAATTCATCAAGCTCTGGATTGGTGAAAACGCCAATGAAAAAACAGAAGAAGGCATTGCCCTGATTTTAGAAACAACCCCTGCGTTCTTCCAGACCGAATTTGACGATAAAGAAAGCAAAGCCAGCTTTTCCTTTCTTTCAAAATATCTCTTAAAATATAAATCCCTGGTCATCCAGCTGGCCATAGGACTTCTGGCAGGAAGTTTATTGTCCCTGATTTTCCCTTTCCTTACCCAGAGCATCGTAGACGTAGGCATCCAGAACCAGGACCTGAATTTCATTTACCTGGTCCTTCTCGCCCAAATCATGCTCTTCATCGGAAGAATGGGAATCGAGGTGATCCGGAGCTGGATTTTACTGCACCTTTCCGCAAGGATCAATATTTCCATTATCTCCGATTTCTTTATCAAGCTCATGAAGCTGCCCATCAGCTTTTTTGATACCCGAATGACGGGAGATATCATGCAGAGGATTAATGATCATCACAGGATCGAGCAGCTCTTAACCAGCTCTTCGCTTAACACGCTCTTTTCCCTGGTGAACCTCATTATATTCAGCATCGTCCTTCTGTTTTATGATTACAGACTGTTTGTTGTATACCTGGTGGGTGCGGCAGCTTATATCGGGTGGATCAGCTTTTTCCTGAAAAAAAGAAAAGAACTCGATTATAAAAGATTTTCCCAGGTTTCCCAGGAACAGAGCAAGGTGATTGAACTTATCAACGGCATGCAGGAAATTAAAATGCACAATGCCGAAAAACAAAAACGCTGGGACTGGGAGTTTCTCCAGGTAAAGCTTTTTAAAATCCGGATCAAATCTCTATCCCTGGAGCAGTGGCAGTCCGTGGGAGGGAATTTCATCAACCAGATGAAGGATATCCTGGTAAGCTTTCTTTCTGCAAAACTGGTGTTAAGCGGAAATTTAACGCTGGGAATGATGCTCTCCGTGCAGTACATCATCGGACAGCTCAACAGCCCTTTGCTGCAGCTTATCGATTTTATCAAACAATCCCAGGATGCCAAAATTTCACTCGAAAGACTGGGCGAAATTCATGATAAAGACGATGAGGAAAATCCGGACGAGCAATATACCCATGATCTTCCCCAAAAGGATATTGAAGTTGAAAATCTCTCTTTCCGCTATATCGGTTCAGAAGTGCATGTTTTTGAAAATTTAAATTTAAATATTCCTTATCAGAAAACTACCGCCATTGTTGGGGCCAGCGGAAGCGGGAAAACAACCCTGCTCAAGCTCCTGATGAAGTTTTATGAACCCAATGAAGGGGAAATAAGGCTGGGTAACACCAAGCTTAAGAATATTTCTCCCCGTTTCTGGAGGGATCATTGCGGAGTGGTGATGCAGGAGGGCTATATTTTTAATGATACCATTGCCAACAATATTGCGGTGGGTGAAGATTATCCTGATAAGAAAAAACTGCGTAAAGCAGTAGAAATAGCCCATATTAAAGATTTTATCGAAGAACTTCCTTTAAGCTACAACACCAAGATCGGAAATGAAGGCCTGGGAGTAAGCGGCGGACAAAAGCAAAGGCTTTTCATCGCAAGGGCCGTATACAAATCCCCGGAATATATTTTCTTCGATGAAGCCACCTCCGCACTGGACGCCAATAATGAAAAGGTAATTATGGAAAACCTAGAGCAGTTTTTTAAAGGTAAAACGGCCGTGGTAATTGCCCACAGGCTTTCCACTGTAAAACATGCCGATAAAATCATTGTTTTAGACAAAGGAAAAGTGGTGGAAGAAGGAAACCATGCTCAGCTCGTGGCTTTAAAAGGAGAATATTACCGTCTGGTAAAAAATCAATTGGAACTTGGAAATTAATGGACTTTGTTAAAGTTCTCAAGCTTTGACAAAGTTTTACAATACAACATATTTTGGAAACGAAGAAAGACATTTTAGACAATATAGAACTCCGTTCTGAAAGCGTTCAGGATATCCTTACCCAGCCGCCTCACTGGATGATCCGCTGGGGAAACACCATTATTTTTTTAATCCTGGTGATGATTCTCATCATGAGCTATATCATACGCTATCCGGAATTTATTCCCGCCCCTATCGTGGTTACCTCACAGAATCCGCCCGAAAAGCTCGAGGCACGTACCAATTCGAAAATCGAAAAAATATTCATCAAAGACCATCAGCATGTTAAAAAAAATGAAGTCCTGATGGTGATGCAGTCAACGGCCAATTATAAAGACATCCTACAGCTGAAAAAGCTGGTAGACTCTATTACACCGGATCAGCTGGCCCGATTTCCACTCAGCGAAACTTCCCATTTTAAACTCGGGGAACTGCAGGGCGATTACAACAGTTTTGCAAAGGCGTTTCAGGATGAAGCTTTGTTTACAAGGTTACAGCCTTATGCCCCTGAAAATATTGCCGCCAACCAGAGCCTATCCGAATACAGAGTAAGAATCGCAACCCTTAAACAACAGAAAAGCCTCGAACAGGCAAAGTATGAAATCACCAGAAAAAATTACCAGCGCTCACAGGAATTGTTTAACCAGGGGGTTATTGTCGCCGTAGAACTGGAAAATGAGAAAATTAAATTCCTCCAGGCGCAGCAGAACCTGGAAAACATCAATATTTCCTTGTCCCAGATCGAAGAAGGAATCTCTAATGTCAATAAAACAAAAAGCGGAACGGTAATCAATACCGAAAAAGACAAAATTACCTATTCTTCACAGACATTACAGCTTTTTGAGCGACTCAGGAAATCCCTCAAACAGTGGGAACAAAATTACCTGATCATCTCCAATACCGATGGTGAGGCCAGCTTTCAGCAGTTCTTCGGGGAAAACCAGTTTGTAAAGGCGGGAGACGCAATTTTATCCATCCTCCCGGACAAAAGAGAAAAACTGGTGGGAAGAATGTCTGTTCCTGCAACGAATTCAGGGAAAATCATTACCGGGGAGAAAGTGCTCATCAAGCTCGATAATTACCGATACCAGGAATATGGCATCGTGGAAGGAAAAGTCCAGAACATCTCCCTCTCTCCAGACAAAGAAGGAAACTACTATGTAGATGTAGCACTCCCTAAAGGTCTGAAAACTTCCTACAATAAAACGCTTCCCTTCGATAAAGAATTAAAAGGAAATGCCGAAATCGTAACACAAGACCTCAGGCTCATCGAAAGGTTCTTCTACCAAATCAGAAAATTATTGGGATATCAAAGGTAAATTGAAAAAGTATAAAAAAATAAAAACCGAAACATTACTGTTTCGGTTTTTTTGTAGCGAAGACGGGAATTGAACCCGTGACCTCAGGGTTATGAATCCTGCGCTCTAACCAACTGAGCTACCTCGCCGTTTTGGTGGTGCAAATATAGAAAATATTTACAAGTAACCAAAATTATTTTAATTTAAAATATTCCAAAACATCGCCTACATGCTCTGGTTTATTGATTATCTTATTGTTAGCATCCAAAATAAAATACGTTGGTGTAGCATGAACATTATAGGTATCTGCATAACTGCTGTTCCATCCTCTCAATTCTGAATCATTCACCCACGGAAATGCGCTGATTTTTTTAGTATATGAATCTTTATCAACATCCAATGATAAACCGACGATCTGAATATTTCTTGCTTTCAAATCATTATATTTTGCCAATAATTGCGGTAGCTCACTTTCACAATGAGAACATGTTGATGACCAGAATATCACTACCTTTTTATCCGCTTTTATATCATGAAGTGTTTTGGCATTAGTATTAACCGGTGCCTGAAAAGTGTAATTAGGGAAAACCGCTCCAATTTCGACGTTGGCATTAGATTTTATGGTAGACGCCAATCGGTCCGTGATTGTACATTTAAGATTTTTAGCCAGCCCAAGATATTTGGTTTTAAAATCCTGCATGTCGTAAACATCAAAAATATCAATCAGCTCAGAAAGAACAGTCTGCCCTCTGGGAGTTTCTACTTTTAACCTGTCAAGGAGCTTATCTACAGACGTACTCACATTAGTATTTCCACCTGTATTGAGATACGAAACCAAAACCGGTCTCAGTAAAGACGAGGTTTCGAGCATGTCGTTTGATTTATCGATGAAATTAATGATATCATCCTGACTCACTTTTTTAGAAGCATCATTAGAAAGAAATTTGCTGTAATTGGTATTGTAATAATAAATAAAAGGATGCTGAGCCTGATCAATACCTTCAGAACCTCCGCTAAGTCTGCTGATTTCGGCTTTAAGTGCCTTTCCAAATTCTGTATTGTCTTTATAGTATTCTTTAATTTGTGACAATGCAGGAAGTATAAGCTCTTTTTTCTGGGAACCCTCCTGCTGTTTACTCATAAGGTCATTTGCTTCATCAAGATATACGATATCTTTAATTTTATTAGCCTGCGTTTCGAGTTTTATATTTACATTTTTATTTTCCGAAATAAAATTAAATGTATTGTTAGACCCCGGAAAATAAGCCTTCATCATCCCCATATAATTTTTAGGATACTTAAAGACCCATGTATTATTTTTACTTTTTTCTTTTGAAAAAATGATGTCTTTGGAACCGTTTAAGGTATATAAAATAGCGTCTTGATCTGTAAAATCTGAAGGAGCCTGTATGGTAACTGTAAACTGAGCCTGCAATGAAAATGCGGCTGTAATAGCCGATAACGTAAAAATCTTTTTCATAATGTAAAAATAGAAAAACTCCCTGAGTAATCAGGGAGTTTAATATTATTTTAATAAAATTTATATTTTCTTAAGCATATATTTTTTGCCGAAAATTAGTATCAATAAGATCGCAATAATGGCAAGTAAATATACATACATAGCCACTGGAGCAGATTCTGATCCTGTCCCGTTCCCCCCATTACCGCCACCTCCGGGAATTGGCGGCTGCGCACTAATCCATAAGACAGGTAAGAGAAAGAAAGCTATGACTAGTTTATTTATAGTTTTCATATATTCTATTTTAAAATTTTTGCATTAACAATCTCTCCTTTGTCAGATACTACTTTCACTACATAAGCATTTTTAATCTTACCATCTAATTCTATAACAAAATCACGTGATGTATCTACAGCTTTTCTAGAGATAACTAATTTTCCACTCATATCATAAACTTCAATATCAGCTTTTTTCCAGTTGGGATCAAATCTTACAAAATAGTTTGCTATCGACGGATCATATATTACAAGTGTTCTTGGAGAAGCTCCTGCCGTTTCAGTAGTCGCTAAAACAATATTGCTAGGTTCTCCGTAATACAGATCATATTCAGCACCTGTTACAGGTATTATCTGACCTTGTTTTGCTTCTTGTACTGTTCCATTTGGCGCCTTATAATAAAATCCTATTCCGGAAGAAAGTGCATGAGCCCCATTTGCAATAGGTTCTGCATTTTCTTTAATTTCAAACTTATAAGATGTAACCTGATCTGTATAATAATTAACAAGTTTTACATTTTTACCTTTAAAATTAAGCTCGTTGGCTTCATTAATGTATAGCCAGTAGTTAAGATAATTATTATCATACCCTCCATTTAAAGCTTCTTCAAAAGTACCGATCATATTTTTACCGGCAGAAGCCTGAACGGATGTTGCCGCAGAAGTTTGATGTCCAGTAGTGAAAGTCGGGGAAACCACATAATAAGTCCTAGATAATTCTTTTCCGTTGACATCAAGACCAATCACACCTAACTGCTTCACTGTTCCTGTAGAAGTTGTTTTTGCAGCAACAACGCTATAGTCAGTTGACGCCGCTCTTACAGTTCCGCTAAACCTTCTCAAGGTGTTAAAATTTAATGTTTGAGGTGAATTATCTCTCAGCTTAATTTTAAAAGTTTGCATTGGTTTTATAATAAGACCAGTATCCCCTACCGGGATTCCGTTTGTATCAAAAGTCTGTACTATAGAGCCTGTTGCATAAGTTGAGCCATTCGCAAGGGTAATGACTGTGCCTGGATTATATTCAATACCCCATATATTGGACACAGCGTTTCCGTCTGTTACACCCGCACTTTCATTATAGCCTATTCTGGATAAGTCTATATTCGTAAGAAACGGATTACCAAATTGGTAGAAATTCTTCCCAAATGTTCCGGACCAAGGTGTGGTTGTAAATTCAAAGCTGTCATCAAGATAAGTATTATACTTTTCATTGTACACATTTTTATTACTGCCGCTAGGGCCAAAGTTCACATTCCCTCCATTCTGTAGTGTTAATGGAGCTGAAAGATTGGTATAAGGCTGACCATGGAGCGTAAATACGGATCCTGTTGCAGTTGGTGCAATAGTAGTGAGTGAAACAGGTGGAGTACTTGCATCCAAATCATTATTTTTGGATTTCAGCATGTAATATCCTGTAGGATCACTTGTTGCGGATGCTAAACTTGTAAAATGAACAGAGACCACATTCGTATTATCCCACTTTAAAACTGGGTTATCGTACCTGCTTGTATTAAACGTCTTTCCGAATTCCGTAGATAAGCTGCTGACTGTTTTACCGTTAAACGGCATAGCAATCTGCTGAAAATAACTATTGCTGTTTCCATGTCTACCTGTGCGAAATTCTTTGGTAACAACACCCGTAATATTGGATTGAGATAGTCCGTTGATGTAAAGCTGGCCGTAAGTAGAAGATGCGTATGTATTAGGATCATTAAGACGTAATACAATATTTCCGCCGTTTGTTTTATTGGCTCCTCCGGTAGTAATGGTTTTGAAACCATCACCGGATACGCCGTCAATCATGATGTTGCCGTGAACATCGATTATACCGGAGCCTCTTGTTTGGAACCCGCCTCCGGAATATAATAAAGTACCGTCACTAACATAGGTAATAGCTGTATCATCTATGTGTACTAGAATATTCTGCGCCTGAACAGAATAAGTAGCTGCTAATAGACCAATAGCAAATAAATTTTTTCTCACTGTATGTAGTTATTTGTGTGTTAATATACCTGCAAAGGTATATTTTTTTTAATTAAAAACAAAAATATTTTAATTTTTTACAAAAATATTGTCCTCAGACAGGATTATTTCTTTTTCTTCACCAATCGAAAACATATAATCTTCAAGAACTTTTTCAGTAGTTCCTCTCAATCCTCTTGCCCCTAAACCTTTTTCAATAGTTTCCTCTACGATTTTTTCAATAGCACCGTCTGTAAAAACAAGCTTGGTACCATCCATTTTGAAAAGCTCTATAAACTGGTTAACAATTGAGTTTTTAGGTTCTTTCATAATCCTTACCATTGTTTCTTTTGTCAATTTATCAAGGTAGGTGATAATCGGGAATCTTCCCAGAAGTTCAGGAATTAATCCGAAAGAACGGAGATCAATAGCATTTATATTTGTTAAAATGTATTCATCTTCATTGGTATTATTGATTTTCTCTGCACTGAAACCAATAGCCTGTTTATTCATTCTGCGCTCAATAATTTCCTTAATCCCATCGAACGCGCCTCCTGCAATGAACAAAATATTTTGTGTATTTACCTGAATATATTTCTGGTCCGGATGTTTTCTTCCTCCCTGCGGCGGTACGTTTACAATATTTCCCTCCAAAAGTTTAAGCAAGCCCTGCTGTACCCCTTCTCCGGAAACATCTCTTGTAATGCTCGGATTGTCAGATTTTCTTGCAATTTTATCTATTTCATCAATAAAAACAATACCTCTCTCTGCTTTTTCCACATCATAATCTGCGACCATCAGTAATCTTGACAGAATACTTTCAACATCTTCTCCTACATATCCTGCTTCAGTTAAAATAGTAGCATCTACAATACAGAAAGGAACATTCAGTTCGCGTGCTATGGTTTTAGCCAATAAAGTTTTTCCGGTTCCGGTTTCACCAATCATGATGATGTTGGACTTTTCAAGCTCAACTTCGCGGTTTTCGTCCTGAGCATGAAGCAATCTTTTATAATGATTATAAACAGCGATTGACAGTTGTTTTTTTGCCTGATCCTGTCCGATCACATATTGATCAAGAAATTCTTTGATTTCTTTAGGTTTCTTTAATTCTTCTATATTTTCAGCCGGGGAAAATCCTGTTTTTACCGAACTGTCCTTCACAATAGCATGTGCCTGCTCGATACAGTTTTCACAAATAAAACCATTCTGACCGGAAATCAGCATCTGCACTTCATTTCTCTTTCTTCCGCAGAAAGAACACTGGTTTGAATTCATTAGTATATATAAATATATGTATAGATTAAATAAACCCGTAAAAAGTTACGAGTTTATTGTTTTTTTTAGGAATTAATGATCGAGTTCTGAATCTCAACGTATTCTTCGTTTGTTAATTTAAGTCTTTCATTTTTGAAATTCATATCTTCCACCTGATTTAGAGGAATCAAATGAATATGGGCATGGGGAACTTCAAGCCCTACTACTGCCACTCCTACCCGTACACAAGGTATTGCCGTTTTTATTTTTTTGGCAACTTCTTGAGTAAAACCCCAAAGGTTTTTATATTCTTCACTTTCAAGATCAAAGATAAGGTCCACTTCTTTTTTGGGAACTACTAAAGTATGTCCTTTTACCAAAGGCATTGCATCCAGAAAAGCGATAAAGTTTTCATCCTCGGCAATTGTATATGAGGGAATTTCGCCATTGATGATCTTTGTGAATATTGTACTCATTTTCTTTGTGTTGAGATTGATTTTTTTACTGAATTAAAGGGTAATTTCTAATACTTCAAAAGAAAGTTTATTGCCGTTAGGAAGTGTAATGTCTGCGGTTTCACCAACAGCCTTACCTAAAAGCCCTTTTGCAATCGGGGTATTCACAGAAATTTTTCCGGCCTTAAGATCACTTTCATTATCAGGAACCAAAGTAAATACCTGTTCTTTTTTAGTGGCATTATTCATCAATCTTACTGTGGTAAGAATAGAAACTTTTGAAGTATCCAGCTGACTTTCATCTATGATCTTGGAAGTAGCAATAATATCTTTGAGCTTAGAAATTCTCATTTCAAGCATTCCCTGGGCTTCTTTCGCGGCATCATACTCTGCATTTTCAGACAGATCTCCCTTATCTCTTGCCTCTGCAATCTGCTGGGTGATTTTTGGTCTTTCCACAGTTTCCAACTGTTCCAGCTCAGCTTTCATTTTGTCTAATCCCTCCTTTGTAACATAGCTTGCCATAATTTTCAAAATTTAGTTTTAGTATAAAAAAATAATCCGACATTTGCCGGACAATGTTTTCGAGTTGTAATCGTTTAATTTCTACAAATATATAAAAATTTAAATTGAAATGAAAAAAACTTTTTCAATATTATCTATAATCACGTTGTTGATTTTCAGCAATTTAGCAATAAAATCCTGTGGAAGCACAGAAGATACCGTAAGTTGCTTCCCGAATAACCCCATTAATGTTACGCTTAATCTTAATCTTCCTGCTTATTACCCGCTGAACCAGGTTGGCGGATGGGTATATATCAACGAGCAACAATCCGGTACAAGAGGACTGATTATTGTAAGAGCTTCCGATACCACATTTAAAGTGTACGACCGTAATGCTCCGCACATTTGTCCCGACAGCAATACAACCTTAGAAGTACAAGATAATATCAGAATCGTTTGCCCGAAAGATAATGCCCAATGGATTTTATTAACCGGACAGCCTACCGCAGTAGCCAATGTACAGCCTAAAACGTATCTTTATAATTATGATCCTTCGGGGAAAATTTTAAGTGTTACATACTAATGAAAACAGTCATTCAAAGAGTTTCGGAATCTCATGTAAAAGTTGACGGGAATATTGTGGGAGAAATCGGAAAAGGACTTATGCTTCTTGTCGGAATTGATGAAAATGATACAAAAACCGATGCAGACTGGCTCGTTCAGAAGATTCTTAATTTACGGGTTTTCGGGGATGAGGATGGGAAGCTCAATCTTTCAGTACAGGATATTAAAGGTGAAATTCTCTGCATCAGCCAGTTCACCCTAATTGCCGATTACAAGAAAGGAAACCGCCCATCTTTCATTAAAGCTGCAAAGCCTGATAGAGCGATTCCGCTTTTCGATTATTTTAAACAAGAGCTCTCAAAATCCGGACTGAAAACAGAGAGCGGAATCTTCGGTGCCGATATGAAAGTTTCATTAATCAATGACGGGCCGGTAACAATTGTGATGGATTCCATTATAAAAGCTTAAATTCGCAGAAAAATATATTTAAAACAATGAAAAAAACATTATTTACGTTAGTTCTTTTAGCAGGAGTACATCTTGCATCTGCTCAGAAATCTTATACAGATGAGCAAAAAGCTTCTTATTATATCGGTCTTGACATCGCTGAAAACATGAAAAAACAAGGCTTTCCGGCAGATCCTGAGTTATTGGCTCAAGGCTTCAAAGATGCATTCGGAGACAAAGCGAGTTTATTTCCTAAGGAAGAAATGGCTACTTTCATGCAGAATTTCATGCAGAAGCAGAATGAAAAAAAGCAGGCTGAAGCTAAATTAAAAGCAGAAGAAAATAAAAAGAAAGGCGCAGATTTTTTAGCAAAAAACAAGCTGAACAAGAATATCAAAACCACAGCAAGCGGTTTGCAGTATGAAGTGTTGAAAGAAGGCGACGGAAAGACAAAACCCGCTGCTACCAGTACAGCAAAAGTAACATACACCGGGAAGCTGATGGACGGAACCGTATTCGATTCTACGGATAAAAACGGCGGACAACCCATCGAACTGAATCTTTCCGGAGTAATTAAAGGTTGGACAGAAGGAATTCAGCTGATGTCAAAGGGAGCAAAATACAGGTTTTATATTCCGTCTGACCTTGCTTACGGAGATAACGGAGCCGGTGGTGTGATCCCTCCGGGTGCAACGCTTATTTTTGATGTCGAGCTGGTTGACTTCAAATAGTTATTAAGTAACATTTACAAAATAAAAACGTCTTTCATTACTGAAAGACGTTTTTCAAATAAACTTTTATAAAAACTAATTCGCAGGAATACTGCTGAAGTTAAGTGCGATTCTGAGATTCATGTCTGAACTTGTCTGATTTTTTAGCTCATACACTGTTCTTACCGTAACGCCAGTGCTTTTTACCACTTCATCCAGAAAACCAGAATTTTCCAGATCAAGCGTAAGGTTTGAAGCATCCGTGGAAATATTGGTTCTTGAAGCAACCAATCTCTCGCCCGTTCCGCTGGATGAAATATATACTTTAATTGATTTAAAGGCACTTAGATTTCCTCCTGAAGGTGTCACAACAGAAACCTTAGCATCAGAAATTCGTACGTCTTTTATTTTGGCATTGTTATTTCCCCCGAACCAGGTCTGAACATTAGATGCCGTGGCGGTAGAAGAAACTTCTTTATCTGCAGGAACGCCAGTTGAAATCAAAACATTAGCTGTATAAGGAAATGTATTCTGAACCAACGACTGCACGGTGCCGCAGCTTACCAAAGCAATTGAGGCTACTGCCGCTGTCAAAACGATATTTTTCATAATGATAAATTTTAAAAGTTGAAGCAGAAACTATACCAAATTGTTTAAATTATTCTAAGCTTACTGTAAAGCTTCCTTTTGTATTTCCTGAAGCCATATTGCTTTTTCCGATAATGAGCCAGACTTCACCTTTTTCTTTAATATCGTACGTAAGGTCACGCCCGAAAGGCCCGTCATAATCGCCATTCGGTAATTTTATCTGGTTAAATCTGATATTAAAATCCTTTTCTTTTGTAGAAATTTTCGCTTTTATTTTTGGCTGATTGAAGTTGATGATTTTAAGAACAAATTCCTGCCCGTCTTTTGTGAATTCTTCTCCCAAAGTAAGTGGAAACCGTTCTCCATCAACTGTTCTTATAATCTGTCCGTCCTTAACTTCTCTCATAACACCGGTACGCAAAACTTCTTTCGTTTTCGGAGCATTGTTGATCACAGAATCTTTCATTTTCAATACTGCAGAATCAGTTTTTTCTGTTGTAACCGGTTGCTGAACAGCAGCCAATGAATCTGTATTCTGTGTTTCAGTAACGGATGACTCTTTTTTACATGAAAATATAACAAGAGGAATAAGCAAAAATAATTTTTTCATAACAACTATTTTTTTGAATGTAATAAGCCAGCGGCTTTTTAAAGTTTATTGAGAAGCGAAAATTGTTCCATTGATACATTATTTTAAAAGAGAAAAATCATGCTTTATTGATTTTTGGCAGCAACAGTTTGCCTGTCAATACTTTTTACAGATTTCATCATGAAATACATAAAATTAAGCATTACCCCCATGAATACAGTGACGCCCCAGGTTTGTGCATGGTTCATAGGATAAACAATTCTAACCAAAATGTCGTTAAAAAGACCAAAAGGATTATTGATAACATCCCAACTGTTCCATCGCAAAAATCTCCCCAGATAAACACCAAACCCGGTAAGGAATAAAAATGAAATGATGATGATCCTGATGGTTGATTGTTTAAAATAAGCTAAAAGTAATTTTTCAATATCGAAAAGACTTATAAAACCACAAAACAATCCTGTCCATGCATAAGAAAGAATAACTACCAAATCGTACCATATCGGTATGGAATTTCTGCTTTTCAGATCAAAAAGGTCTGTCAGAATATATGGTGAATTCGGAAAGAAAAGAATCCACACCGCTATTGCTGCAAAAACAGACAGCTTACTTCTGATCTTAAAAAGCATTAGAAAACTGCTGATAACGAACGGGATCCACGCAAGAAACAAATTCCAGTTGAGAAACAAAAACACTTTCGTGTCACCGATATAATATCTGAAAACTGAAAGACTAAAACAAAACAATGTCATTAAAGCCAACAAAAAAGTGATTTCAAATCTTTCGATTTCTTTTAATTTTCTGATCATTTTAAATTTGATTTAATTTGTAATACATCATCTGTCATTTAGAATTGTTTCAAAATTTATTTTAAACTCTGGTAATACAGAACTTTAGAAAGGAATTTTTCATTCTGCTGGAATTTTACTCTTTCCAGTTCCAAAATTTCAGATTTCAAAAGGTAATTCCTTTTTTCTCCGGCATATTTCAAGAGAGGTTTTTCGCTGAAGTTTATTTCCCTCAAATGGTATTCTGCATTGAAATCCTTACGTTTCATATTTTCGGAAGTAATTATTCCGCCCCAATTAATGTAACTGCAAACGAGGATCACCCCGTAAATATACCAGGCCATGGTGTTGAAAAGGAAAATATTTCTTTTTTGTTTCTGAATTTTGATAAATGTGGTAAATAACCCGATCAACGCTAAAATTAAAAATGCATAAACGCCCAACCTTTTATAGGTAAAACCATAATTCATAATATATTCAGAATTCTTCAGCATAGCAGATATGACGAGAACAGCATTCAGAAAAATCCAGATTTTGGCTAAAATTTTCATAAGTCCGGCTTTCGGATCAAAATTGAAGCTGGACTTGAAGTAAAACATAATAACCAGAATCGACATGATGATGGATATAATTACGGCATTGACTCTTTCATGCGTTTCCTCGGAAAGTTTAACCGGTGTTTTTGTGAATTCGTAAAATTGTTCATAATTGTAAGTAACGATAAAAAACACCAGCAAAATATTCAGCGCGAATAAAGAAATAACTCCGCTCATTCTCTCTGCATCCAGATCAAGAAAGGAATAAGTCGCTTTCTGAATTTTATCTTTTTCTCCAAAATTATTATCCAGCAATCTGTTGCTTTTGTAGATAAATCGTTCAACAGCGAAATTCCAGTAATTGAAGGCAATAAAAAATCCCAAAACAATCATTGCCAAAAGTTGCCAGAAATTGATATCAAGCTCAATATTTGTAAACAGGCCGGCAAAATGATCGCTTCCTGCGGAATAAATTCCAAAGAAAACAGAGATCAGAATTAAAGGAATTATTACAAAAGCCAGTGTTTTCTGCCACAATCCGGAAACATTTCTTTTCGGAAGCCAGCCATCAAAATTTAAAATCCTGAAAAATTCGGTAAAACAATTCGTTACAAATACCGGAACAAGCAAAAGAATTTTCATCCTGCGGTTTCTTGAGCGGTAACCTAATAATAAAAGCGAAGTTGCCACCGCTAAAAAAGAAGGAAAATCTCCGTACCAGGCAAAAGCAATACTTGAAAGAACGCTTGTTATAAAAAGGAAAATAAATGTTGGGGTTCTGTTTGTTTTCGGTGTCTTAAAAAAAGTGAGGACGGCATAAATAATTCCGATAATTCCAAGATTAAGGCCCACATTCTGGTCATAAAATACAATGACAAAAAGTAAAGTCGTGAGAAATATATAATGATGTGTTTTCATAGTTTAGTTTTAGTATAATACTGTTGTGTTTTTCTGCTGAATAAAATCTTTCAGGTGTTCAAAATTTTGCCAGAGTAATTCTTCAAAATCCCACTGATGGAAAGGCCGCATGTTCTGTCCTTTTTTGTACGCTTTAATATAGATTTTGTAATATTCCGGTAAAATAATGCTTCCGAGAATAATCGCTGCTAAGAGATGCGCATTCAGTTTTCCGTTTCCCAACAGCAGGAACTGCATGGCGATTTCATCCTCGAAATGGGTTCCGCAGCCTGTGATCAGGTGATGAACGTCGTGGTTTTCCATTTTCGGGATCATTGTGAAACCGTGCTTTTTATAAAACTCACCCAGTTTCCTGCCTAAAGAATCTTCCTCAAATTCCAGCAGCTGCTTTTGGGTAAACTGCCACTGCCTTTTCTTTTTCTTAAAATATTTCCTGTAGAGTTTCTGGGTTTTGTTGTAAACGAACAGAAGAAATTGTACGCGTATTTTTTTCATAATTCATTTTTAAAAATTTGTTGAAACCAGTTGAATTCCAATAAAAATATAGATGATAGCGATCGGCACATTCATTAACATGATTGCAGAAGATTTAAGACAGGAATCAAGTTTACTGTTACGAAAAATGCCGTATGTAATGAGAATAAATATCGCTCCAAGATTAATTAAGAGTCCCCATTGAAGCACTAAGAATCCACCATTTACAAAGAATGTATTTCTGGTAAAAATATAACCGAACAGATCAATATTTCTCAAGATGAATGAAAGCCAGAAGAAGAATTTACCTGTATTGATAATATTTTCGTTTTTCATAATACTTAAGGTTCTATTAATATTTTAGTTTAGCTTCCAGCGAATGGAGTTCCGAAAATTCCTACAGCCAGCTCAATCCACACCAATGCCATCAGCAGTAAAATAATGAAGCAGATCATCAGCTTGGTAAGCAATGGCTTTTTTGATCTGATAACCAGATTAACAAAGAAAGCGGTTCCGAACAGTAAGACTGCGGCAACCACAAAATCGGAAGGCGACCAGCTCCAGCCTTCTACAAATAGATTTCCGAAAAAAGCCGTGATCATTAATAATGTGGGCACAGCAAAGATGATTGTTGTTTTTTGTTTTTCTAATGTCATGATCGTTATTTTAATTATTTAAAAGTACTTTGTATTTCAAAGTAAAAATTCAAAAAAATTTTATCTTATTTTCCTAATAATTTCTCCAGAGCATTAATATGTTGGGTAAATGCTTCCCTTCCGCTCTGGGTAACGCGGTATGAAGTTTTCGGTTTCTTTCCTACAAACTCTTTTTTCACTTCTATATAACCGGATTTTTCAAGCGCATTGCTATGGCTCGCCAAATTACCATCCGTTATTTCAAGAAGACTTTTCATTTCAGAGAAATCAACCCAGTCATTAACCATAAGAACAGACATTATGCCCAATCTTACCCGGCTTTCAAATTCTTTATTGAGTTGATTTATTTTTATCATTTTAAATTATCATTAAAATACAGCTTTCCTCAGATTATGTATACATTTCTCTCATCAAAGCTGAAAAGGTATATAACCAATACGATCATTTATACTTCTTATGCATAATCAATCCGTACACAATATGCAAAGCCCCAAAACCAACGGTCCAGAACAGCAGTCCCCAACCTAAAAAGAACAAAGAAATCAATCCTAAAATAATCTGGCAATATCCTAAATATTTTATATCCGTTAACGTATATCGTTCTGCACTTACCAGAGCCAGTCCGTAGAAAAGCAATGTTGCCGGAGCAATCAATACAAAAAGATGATGATAAAGCAGCGCCAGACAAAAGAAGCCTCCCGTTACCAAAGGAATTGCAAAGGTAACCAAAAGTCTTCTTGTGGTAGCATCCCATATTTTCAAGCCTTTTCTTTTACTTTTGTTGGCCGTAAAAATATATCCGCTGAGAATAGCAACTACCAGAATCGCAATTCCGATTGTTACCAGTTCTTTAACAAGAGAGGGTGAAAAAACATTCCTTTCGCCATCAAAATAATCAATCCCTTCTCTCTGAAATACAAAATAAACATATACCGCTCCTGCAATTGCAGCCAATCCTGCAACTACTCCGGACAAACCGCTCAAAGAAATAAAGCGGGAAGAACGCTCCATCATGGTGCGAATGTGTGATAAGTCTTCGTGATAGTTTTTTGATTCCATAAAAAGAACTTTGAATTACAAAGTTATTATTTATTTTCAATCTGCAAAATATTTTTTGAAATTATTTGCAGACAGATTACGGCGTAAAAAAACCGCTGGGGAATCCGGCGGCATATATTGTTGTATAGAAGGACAGCTATTTCGCTCTCAGCCTTTCCTTAATAGATTCAATATTTTTCTTTGCAGAATCTTCCAGGATCAAACTAGCACTCATGTGAATTCTTGCCGGCATCAGCTCATTAAAATGATCGGTTCCTTCCCACGAAACTTTTTTAATCAAAGCTAATGCATCACTGCTTCTTGAAGCAAGAGTCTGGAGGAAGCTCTCCAGTTTAGCATCCATTTCTTCAATGGTTTCTGAAACGGAATGATAAATATTATGCTGTACTGCCCATTCTGCCGATCTGAAATCTGCATCAATAGCCATTGCCGAAAATTGCGACTTTCCTATTTTTCTTTCTACATAAGGTCCGATTACGAAAGGTCCGATCCCTAAATTGATTTCCGTTAGAGCCAAGGCAGCATCCTTTACAGCAAAACAATAATCGGCTCCGCAGGCAATACCCACTCCTCCTCCTGTAGTTTTACCCTGTACTCTTACTACTACGATTTTTCCGCAGTTTCGCATTGCATTCAGAACTTTTGCAAAACCTCCGAAAAACCTGGTGGATTTTTCCAGTTCTTCAATTTCCAGCAATTCATCAAAACTTGCTCCTGCACAGAATGCTTTGCTGCCTTCACTTTTAATAAGGATGGCTTTTACTTCCTCTTTTTTTCCTTCCTCAAGAATGGTTTGTGCCAGTTTTTCAAGAATTGCCCCCGGAAGGGAGTTGCTTTTCGGGGTCCCGAAAGTAATTTCAGCAATATGGTTTTTAAGTTCAGATACTACAAATTCGCTCATTTTTAAATTTAATTGGATAAAAGCAAAAATACTAATACAAAGTGTTTTGGGAAAATAAATTTTTATAAAACTCTAAGGACATTTTTATAAACGAATTGATTATAGCTAATTATCAATCATATAATATTTATTGACAAAATAAAGATGAGATAATACAGGTACCATATTATGAAAAGCAATCAATAAATTATTTATTTTTGCCGAAAATTTAACACTTCTCTATTATCCGTAGAAATACGTAATGTACAATTTGGTATTTTTTACTCTATAGGAAAAGATGCGATTGTTGTTAATTTGAACTCTAAATAAAGTATAATATTTAAATTAAAGGCGGAAACCGAAAAGCCTGAATAGAGTAGGAATTAATTAAAAAAATTAATAATCATAAACGAAAATTCATGGGAATTTCGAAATCACACGACTTCAACTTCCCGATAATGTGAAATATCGTGCATTAATCAATCAAGGAAGTCATACCAATTCCTGTCCGGAATTAGTATCATTAGGAAGCCCAGCGACCGAATTTGCTTTTTGATAATGCTCTTATTTTCCAATTATATATCAATATAATCATTTACCAACTAAAAAATACATATCAACCTTAAATTTAAAATTATGAAAAGTACTTTACTTTCTACCCTTTGCGGTCTGTTTGTTTCAATGCTTACATTTGGGCAAACCAGTACAGAACAATTTGAAACAGAATCCAATGGGAGCTCAAGCTTCACGGATAATGGAGTAATCTTCAATATCCTGTCTGTTGTAAACAGCTATAAGGTATCTGGCGCTAATCCTACTGCAGGATGGAACGGAACTTCTATAGACAACAGGTTTATTGATAATTCCGGAACGGGAAACCAGTCGGCGGGAACAGCATTCAGTATCAAAACAACTTCAAACCTTTTTAAGGTAAACAGATTCTGGGTTTCTGCAGCAGCTGCAAACGGCACATTGGGTGTAGCCGGTACAATTACCGTTACAGGAAAATTGTCTGGAGTAACGAAATTTACACAGACTAAAACCACTGGTTTTAACGGAACAACGGCTGTTACCAATGGTTACACATTAATTGACATGACCAACCTTAACGGCCAAAATTACAGCAATATTGTAATTGACCAACTTCAAATTACTGCCGGAGGAAACTTCCAGTATCTTAAATTTGATGCCTTTACATGGGTGAAAGACAGCGGAATTGTGTTGGCTGCTAATGAAGTAAAATCTTCTAAAAAAGAAACAAACATCTATCCAAATCCAACAAGCGGTCCCCTAACAATTAAAGCTGCTGAGAATACAAAGTTTGATATTTACAGCGAAGCCGGACAACTGGTAAAAACAATCGAAGCGAAAAAAGGCACAAACCAGGCAGATATCACAGAACTACCAAGAGGAGTTTATATGGTAAAATCTGCTTTAGAAGCTTACAAAATCATTAAACAATAAGATATTTATTATCTAAACTAATAACCATAACCAACTGTTAAATAACTTATTGTTTGTGTGACGGTTCTAATGCATAAGTGTGATTAATCCCCTGAATTTTTCAGGGGATTTATTATTTTAAAGCTAAAATATATTTATCAATATACAGTTGTTTCTCTTTTGATTTATATTGCTGAATATACCTGGGATGTTCCAGCACGGTCATTTTTCCAAAAAGTTGAGCTTCCTGATTAAGTTTCGAAATAAAGTCTGCATTTTTTTTACCCATGATAAAAACTTCGGACGTATCCAGGTTAAGGCTGATGTGTTTTTTTAAAGAATCAATCATAAAATCTTTAATATCATTAAATAGAGCTTTATCATCGTAGTACTTGGCATTAATCCAGCTACCTTTCGATTTTCTGACAATGGCTAACGGAAATGGTGAATTAATGTAAATTTCTTTATAAAATTCTTCTGCACCACCATATTCAGAAATCATATCATACACAAAAACGGATGAAACTTCATGCGTATAAGCAGAAATCATTTTTATGCCGCAAACACTTTCCAGACGTTTGGTATCCGTGAAGGGCACACCGGTAACTCCGGCTCCATGGCGACTGGGATTGATTCCAACTAAAAATTTCCTTTGATGATTGTCACTATAATATTTATGATAAAACTGTTCCATCACCTGTAACGTTTCGGGATTATCAAGATAGGGATTCAATACATGAAAATCATCGGGAAGATTTCCGTTATAGCTTAATTTTTTATTAAATTCTATGACTTTTTCTCCGAAGTTCTTCATAGATATCAAAATTCCAAAGGTTTATAGTTTTTATATGTTCTGTAAAAATCTTCGTCATTACCAGTAAATATTTTTTCTTCGATAATTCTAAATTTCCCTGAAGAATCTTTTTCTTCAACTAAAATTTTGTCCGACACATCTACTCTTGCAAACTCATCTAAAGAATCTCCCTTAATTTTAAGAAAACTGGTAGTTGTAGATCCCGTTAAAATAAGAGAATTAATGCAGTTTAATGTTGAATTGTAGCTTAAATTTGGAAAAGAATCTGAGTTTTTAATAAGAGTAAAATTTTTACTTTCGGGATTATAGATAAATAATGTCCTGATAACATTCCCGCCTCTGGCTGCTATTCCGCTTTGAAAAGTAAAATCCTTAAACCCATCATTGTTGAAATCTGAAATTTCGGCATTTATTCCTGTAAGACCATCTTTATCGAAATAAAACCTTTGCATAGATTTCCAAATCTCTCCTACATTCTTCTGTTTTTTATGGTCCCAAATACTGTCTCGCTGATAAAAACTAACAATTACAAAATTATCTTCTCTTTTATCATTCCGGAAGTTTTCAACACCAATTTTAGTTATTCTTTTCCCTCCTATGTTCAAACTATCAATAAATTTTTCGCAAGAAAAATAGACATCAGATTTTTTTTCTTTTAAACAAGAATTAAAAACAATACAAGCAAGTAATGCTAAAAAAATAAGTCTTAGAAGTTTCATACTAAAAATCCCTTCCAGAACAATGACTGAAAGGGATTATAAATTTATTAATTATTTTCAATTAAATCAATCCAAACTGCTCAAAATGATGGGTAAAATGTTTTCTGTGCATTAATTCCCACATTTCTTTATTCAGTTTTCCGAACACGAAATTCATATGCTCAGCCTGTGGATTTTCTTTATAATAAATGATGAACCTTTTCAGATTATCCATAAATGATTGCTTCGCGGCTTCTAGATTTTTATGTCTTGGTTCCAAAAGCTTTTCATCTTCTGCTAAAAATGGTGCAGGGAAATCTTTTGGCATTTTTCTGTGGTTGTACAGAGAATCCTGCCATTTTTCCAACTGCTCTTCCGGAGTGAAGCATTTGTCAGCTTCAGGCTCGCCTAAACTTACCAGAATACCGTGCTCCAAATGTTCGATCATTTGCTGAGGCGACATTTTCCCCCATTTCGGCTGAGTAGATTCCGTTAAACCATTTAATGCTTTCTGAATATTTTTCAGGTTTAACTCAATAAAAGGAGATTGTTTTGCTACTAATGTTAAAATTGTAGCTACACAAACAATTTCATCTCTTTGATTAACAACCTCAACCAGCCATTTTACAACACCAGATGGAATATTTCTTCCTTTTACGCCCCGGTTGATCTTTTCTTTCGCTGTTAAATACACCGTAATTGTATCTCCGGCATAAACAGGCTTGAAGAAAGAACAGTTTTCCAGTCCGTAATTCGCAATAACCGGCCCTTTTTTCCCGGAAACAAACAATCCTGCCGCCGCAGAAAGGATAAAATATCCGTGAGCAACCGTTTTATCGAAAATAGTTCCCGTTAAACTTGTAGCATCGGTGTGCGCATAAAAATGATCCCATGAAACATTGGAGAAATTTACGATATCCGCATCCGTTACGGTTCTTCCTGCGGTTTCTAAAGAATCTCCAACTTCAACTTCTTCAAAATATTTCCTGAAAGGATGTTTGTCTGAATATTTTTTCTCAGCACCCTGCTGATAAATTTTCGTAATTGCCGTTAAAATATCCGGAGAACCCTGAATTGCCGTTTTCTGAAGGAAAAAATGAAGACCGTTCAGTCCGCCCATTTCCTCACCGCCGCCTGCTCTTCCCGGGCCGCCATGCATTAAAGTCGGAAGCGGCGAACCGTGACCTGTACTTTCTTTCGCACTGTCTCTGTTCAACACAAAAATTCTTCCGTGCTGAGATGCCATTTTCCATGAGGTTTCTGCAACGAAGTTATTATCATAAGAAACAATGGAACCAACCAGACTTCCTTTTCCTCTTTTTGCCAACGCCGCAGCTTCTTCGGCATCTTTGTAAGGCATTAACGTAGAAACAGGACCAAAAGCTTCGACATCGTGAGAAATATTTTTCTCGAACGGTTTATCATTTAAAAACAGTTTCGGGCTCATGAAGGCTCCGTTTTCGTAATCGGCATCTACCAGTTCATGTTTTCCGTCATAAATAAGCTCGGTTTCTGCTTTCAGCAAATTGATTTTTCTAACGACTTCATCATACTGCTGCTTTCCTACCAAAGATCCCATTCTTGTTTCCCTACTTAATGGATTTCCGATTTTGGTTTGATCTAAAGCTTTAGATAAAGCATACTGAACATCGCCTATCAAATTCTCAGGTACAACAATTCTTCGGATCGCCGTACATTTTTGCCCGGCTTTAGTGGTCATTTCGTTACGAACTTCTTTGATGAACAGATCAAATTCCGGAGTTCCCGGCTTTGCATCCAAACCAAGGATTGAACAGTTCAGAGAATCTGCTTCCATATTGAAACGGACCGCATTTCCGGCAACCGAAGGTAACGATTTTAATTTTCTTCCTGTATTGGCAGAACCTGTGAACAACACAGAATCTCCATCCTGAACGTAATCCAGAATATTTCCAGGCTCACCGCAAACTAATTGTACGGCTCCTTCCGGAAGCAATCCGCTTTCGATCATATCGTGGAAAACGGCATTCGTTAAATATGAACCATAAGGTGAAGGCTTTACAATAGACGGAACACCTGCCAATAAAGAGGTAGATAGTTTTTCCAACATTCCCCAAACCGGGAAATTATATGCATTGATCTGAATAGAAACGCCTTCGCTTGGTGTTAAAATATGCGTTCCCAGAAAAGTTCCGTTGGCAGAAATCTTCTGAGTTTCCCCATCTACCCAAAACGGTGTGTTCGGAAGCATTCTTTTTGCCAAACCTGAGTAGGTAAAGAAAGTACCGAACCCTCCTTCAATATCTACCCACGAATCTACATGAGTTGCTCCTGTTTTATAAGATAAATCGTAATATTTTTTCTTTCTTTCTAAAAGGTAAAGCGCTACTTTTTTCAGCATTTCTCCACGGTCATAAAATGTCATGGACGAGAGGTTTTTGTAGCCGACTGTTCTTCCATAGTCCAGAGCCTGTTCAAAATTCAATCCTTCCGTATCAGAAACAGCAACCTGTTCTCCTGTCACAGCATTGTACAAAGGAATCCCGTTTCCGGTTCCTTCGACCCATTCGCCGTGAATATAGTTTTTTAACTTTTCCATATAGTTTTTTACTTTTTACTAATACTTTATTTTTATATCTTTATTAACTTGAGGATGTTTATCCAACAAATAAAAAATTCTGTCAGATTTAGAAAAAGGAATATCATGAGCAATACAAGCCTCTTTTAAATCAATAAGATATTGTTTATATAATTCAGCTTTCTTGGGTTTACTAAATGGAATTTTTAAATTTTCTCCATATAAGATCCTGTAAACCCTTTGATCAATAATTTGAAAATAATCTGAATCAATAAATCTTAAAAAAGTCGAAGCCATCGGCAAATCAAAGCCTTTCGAATCTAATAATTTAGTTAAAATATTATCTGATAAATCCTCATCATATCCTTTTCTTAATTCATTAATTTTTATAATTAAATCATCATCAATTTCAGGAAATCGATTAGTTTTCCAAAGGACAATTTCTAACATAGTTTCATATGTGAAATCGTCTTTTTTATTATCTAGTTTCTCTGTTAATCCTTTTTGATATTTAAATTCAGGAAGCTCACTAATAAGATCCTGAATATTTTCTAAACTTTTGATATTTTTAATTTCATCATTTTTCATGAAACAAAAAATTATTTCGGTTCCTGATACGGAAACAATTTCACCAAACCTTCATACAAACTTCTGTGAAGAATAGTTGCGTGATTGTCCGTTTCCATCATTTTATATTCTACCGTCCAGTTTTTCTTGTTGGCTTTTTTCAATACATCAAATAAATCTTCAGCATCTTTTACCATCACGGGATGTTCACCTTTTCCCACAGAAATATAAATAAATTTCTTCGTATGAGGAATTTTGTTTAATAGCTGACCCGCTTGCTTTAAAAGACTCTCATCATCCCACCATAAACTCGGACTGATGATAAAATAATGAGTAAACATTTCAGGTTTTTTCAACAAAATTTCTGTGGCTAAAAGTCCACCTAGTGATTGACCAAATAAATACTTATCAGTCGTTTTAAATTGATTTTCGATATAAGGTTTTAATTCTTTTTCAAGAAAACTGATGAACTTATCAGAATGTCCAGTTGTGGGATAATCTTTTTGCAGATCCTTTAAATCTGTATGAAAAGTAAAGTCTCTTTTTCTGTCAACATTAGCAATTCCCACCACAATTGTCTCCGACATGGAATACATTTGATTAAAGAATTGGATCAACCCTGTAACATGAATAAAATCTTCATTCATGCTTCCATCCAAAAGGTAAATAACCGGATAAGATTTTGCTCTATCAAAATTTTGCGGAAGATAGATGTTTAACGTTCTATCTTCATTTAAAATCTTAGACTTAATCGTTCTGATTTCTCCGATAGTAAGTGGTTTTATATTCCCGTTTTGGGCTAAAATCACATTGTGAGATACAAACAAAATACTACAGAAAATGAGAATTTTTTTTAACATTTTTTATAAACTAAAAATTCTTTTCTTTGCGATTCTTGTTATTTAATATCGTCCCAAATGCTGTAATCAACAACTTTTGTAGGAATCTGCTGAACGTATTCTGTAAATGGTTCGCAGGGCAAAATAGCATCTTTTCCTTCTCTCGCCAATTCCTGATATAGTTTTGTCCCTTCTGTTTTCCATTTAATCATTTCATCGGAAACATCACGGATAATTTTTGCTGGGCTTCCAACGATCAGTTTTCTTGGTTCACATGTAAAATTGGCAGGTACAAAAGCCAAAGCGCCAATAATACATTCGTCACCAATAACAGCTTTATCCATCACGACAGCATTCATTCCGACTAAGCAGTTTTTTCCGATATGCCCGGAATGAATAATAGCGCCGTGACCGATATGTGCAGATTCTTCCAAAATGGTTTCAATCCCGGGAAAAACGTGAAGCGTACAGTTTTCCTGAACATTAGCGCCGTCTTTGACGATAATTTTACCCCAGTCCCCACGGATCACCGCGTTGGGACCGACATAAACTTCTTCGCCGATTTCCACATTGCCGATAATTACCGCCTGCGGATGAACGTAAGCGGAAGGCTTAATGATTGGTTTGATCCCGTGGTATGAGTAGATATTCATAATTTTAATTTGAAAATTTGAGAATGAGTTAATTTGAAAATTTTTGAGTACTACAATCTGAGAACTTAAAATTGTTATAATCATTTTCAAATTCTCAAATTAGCACATTTTCACATTAAACCCGTTCAATCACCATCGCATACCCTTGTCCGACACCGATACAAAGAGTACACAAGGCATATTTTTTATTTTGTTTTTGCAATTCCATTGCGGCAGAACCAACAATTCTTGCTCCCGAAACACCAAGTGGATGACCAATAGCAATCGCTCCTCCGTTTGGATTCACTCTTGAATCATCATCCTTTAATCCCAATGTTCTGGTTACTGCCAAAGCCTGCGCTGCGAATGCTTCATTTAGTTCGATAATATCCATATCGTCTAACGATAGACTGACTCTTTTTAATACTTTCTGAGTTGCTTCTACAGGACCGATTCCCATGATTCTTGGTTCCACACCAGCAACGGCTGAACCTAAAATTTTTGCAATAGGATGAAGTCCGTATTTTTGTACGGCTTCTTCACTGGCTAAGATCAATGCTGCTGCACCGTCATTCATGCCGGAAGCATTTCCAGCCGTTACCGTTCCTTCTTTTCTGAAAGCAGGACGAAGCTTCCCTAAACCTTCCATTGAAGAAGCCGGCTTAATGAATTCGTCTTTATCAAAGATCTTCGGTTCGCCTTTTTTCTGAGGAATTTCAACTTTTACGATTTCTTCTGCCAGTCTTCCGTTTTGCTGAGCTTTGGTTGCTTTTTGCTGTGACCAAAGGGCAAATTTATCCTGATCTTCACGGCTGATGCTATGAATATCCGCTAAATTTTCTGCGGTTTCGCCCATTCCGTCTACTCCGTACATTTCTTTCATTTTCGGGTTGATGAATCTCCATCCGAAAGTGGTGTCAAACATCTGGCTGTCTCTTCCGAAAGCTGTGCTGGGTTTTGACATTACGTAAGGCGAACGTGTCATATGCTCCACTCCACCGGCAATATAAATTTCACCTTCTCCAGCTGCAATAGAACGAAATGCATTGGCCACCGCAGACATTCCCGAAGCACATAATCTGTTTACGGTTTCCCCGCCGATTTTATACGGAAGCCCCGCCAATAAAAGTCCCATTCTGGCTACATTTCTGTTGTCTTCACCTGCCTGATTGGCACATCCGAAAATAACATCTTCAATTTCTTCAACCGGAACTTCAGGATTTCTTGCTATAATTTCTTTAATAACAATGGCAGCCAAATCATCGGCTCTAACTTCTGAAAGACCACCGCTTAATTTTGAAATGGGTGTTCTGATGTAATCTATGATGTATACGTTGTTCATAATGTTTTTAATATAACAATCTAGTAGTGTAACAGTGTAACAATTATTGATATATTGATAAACTGGTACATTGCTAGATTAATTTTTTAAACTTGTACTTAATATTTTATATATAATTTTCCCAATCTCGGCAACCTGAAGTTCTAACTTTTCATTAAAAGGATAAGTTTTTGAATGCTTACAGAGATAGAGCCAATATTTTGTTTCTTCTAATTCTTTTGCTGCGATTTTTATTTTATTGATAAAATCACTCTTGCTATGTGGGTTTTGTGCTTCAAATGAGTTGGCTCCTATGCTTGTCCCAGAGCGTAACAATTGTTTAGCAATAACAAATTTTCTTTTTTCATCTAACAGTTCACAAAATTCAATAATATCTAAAGAAAATTGAACTGTTTTCTCAATTAATGGATTATTCTCGAAATTTATCATTTGTGTTCATTGAATTTTATTTCATCATTGTTAAATTGTTATACTGATAAATTGTTACATTGAGTTACAGCTCCGTTACTTTCTTTCCAATTTTATATACTGTTCCGACAAATTTTGCAATCAATTCTTTATTTTGATTTGTAATTTTTATATCGTAAACAGCAGTTTTTCTGGTGTCGTTTACCAAAATGCTTTCTGCTCTGAAAACATCGCCTTCTTTTCCGGCCTTGGTAAAATTGATGATACAGTTCAGGGCTACGGCAGCATCTCCGGAGTTGTTGGATGAAAACGCCAGTGCCGAATCTGCAAAAGCAAACGTAACACCCCCGTGAACGGTTTTTAGCCCGTTAATCATTTCTTTTTTAATGGGCATTTCTATTAAACAATAATTTTCTTTAACATCAATCAGTTTGATATTCATCCATTGGGAAAAAAAATCCTGATCGAACATATATTCTGCAACCTGTCTCGGATTCATCTTTAATTTGTACTTGTTATTTCTTCATATAATTCATCAACCAATTTGTCATAAATACTCATAGTTCTACCTAAAATGATCTGTTCATAAGTAAGACTTTCCGATTTTGATGGATTTTCTGTTTGAAAAGGCTCATTTAAATCAATTCCAAATTCATTGGATAACCTTTTAATTATTTCACGATATTTTTCATTGAATTTTCCCAATGATTCAAGTTTTTCCTGATAATCATTTATCGAAGAAAGCTCTTGAACAATATATTGTTTTTCAATGCTCAATCTTGTTTCCAATTCGGCTCTGAATGCATTTATATCCATTAAAACATTTATTTTATCAAATCTTTTGGATTAGTCTTTTAAAAAAAATTATCAGTTTATCCATAAAGAAATTACTTATGAACATTGCTAAAAAATAAATGATTACGAATCCCCAACTAAACATTTTATCACCGTCAATCGGTTTAAAACGAGTATCAGTTAAGTAAAATATACCTCCGATAAAAATCGTTGAAAAAAATGCAACTATAAAAGATGAGATCAATTTCTTTTTAATCATAATTTATTATTTGTTACAGCAACAATCTATAAATAAACAGGTTACATTCTACGCAACAATGGACTTTGTCTGTATCTGTCTTCCTGATACTCATCATAAAGATTTTCAAGGACCTCAGTTACCAGATCGTATCCAATTTCTTTTCCCCATTGTAAAAGACCTTTTGGATAATTTACACCTTTCTGCATGGCTAATTCAAGATCTTCATCACTGGCAATTCCCAATCTTTTTGCTTCAACAGCTTCATTGATAAGCATGGAAAGAATTCTGTGAAAAATATCATCGTACAATACTTCATCCTTTTGAGGAACAGGATTTTGTGCACCTTCAGAATAATCATAGAATCCTTTTCCTGTTTTTCTGCCGTGAAGTTTGGCTTCAGACATTCTTTGCTGAAGGAGAGACGGTTTGTATTTCGGATCGTAAAAATATTCGTTGTACACGGTTTTGGTTACG
The DNA here is from genome assembly GCF_025736815.1 of Chryseobacterium sp. PET-29. Taxonomy (NCBI): domain Bacteria; kingdom Pseudomonadati; phylum Bacteroidota; class Flavobacteriia; order Flavobacteriales; family Weeksellaceae; genus Chryseobacterium; species Chryseobacterium sp. PET-29. The sequence continues at coordinate 2,636,884 of NZ_CP107053.1, forward strand.
GAGAAATTGACGTCAACACCAATAAGATCCATTAATTCAAAAGGTCCCATTCTGAAATTTCCTAATGTTTTCATGGCTTCATCTACCTGTTCTACCGTTGCGATGTTCTCTTCCACAATTCTTAATGCTTCTCCATAATAAGGACGGGCAATTCTGTTTACGATAAATCCTGGAATATCTTTAGCAATAACCGGTATCTTTCCCCAATCTTTCATAAGATTATAGATTTTTCCCGCTAAAGATTTTTCTGTTAATAAAGATGGGATGACCTCAACCAAAGGCATCAACGGAGCCGGGTTGAAGAAATGAATCCCAATGAAACGCTCCGGTTTCTGTAATTCCGCACCGAGAGAGGTGATGGAAATGGATGAAGTATTGGAACCAATAACACAGCTTTCTGAAACGTGTTTCTCCAATTCTGTGAAAACTTTGGTTTTGATTTCTTTGTTTTCGATGATGGCTTCAATGATTAATTCGCAATCTTTGAAGTCTTTCAGTTCAGTAGCGATGGAAATATTATTTAAAATTTCAGTCATTTTCTCTGCTGAAATTTTTTCTTTGTCGACCAGTTTAGTCAATGTTTTTTCCAAACCTACGGTTGCCGTTTCTACTTGTTTTGCATTCGCGTCATAAATCCAGACTTTGCATCCGTTCGTTGCGGCTACTTGTGCAATGCCGATTCCCATTGTTCCGGCACCGATAATTCCTACATTTTTCATGTTTTTAATGTAACAATTTAACAATGTAGCAGTTTACCAATGTAAAAAATTTTGGTCATTGTTACATTGCTAGATTACTACATTGTTATATTAATTCTTATTTTCCTTTATAATCAGGTTTTCTTTTTTGTAAAAAGGCACTTACTCCCTCCACGAAATCTTCTGTACCTGCTGCTTCCTGCTGTAGATCTGCTTCCAGTTCCAGCTGTTCTTTCAGTGTATTGTTATAAGAATTGGCGAAAGCTTTTTTGGTAAGTTTAATGGCTGCCGTCGGCATATTTGCCATTTTTTCAAGAATTTCCATGGATCTTGATAGAAATTCTTCTTCATTAAAAACTTCAGCCACCAATCCGTATGATTTTGCTTCTTCAGCCGATAATTTTTTTCCTGTAAATGCTAAATAATTTGCAAGCTGTCTACCCATTAATTTTGGTAAGAAATAAGTTCCTCCCGTATCCGGTATAAGACCTATATTAGAAAATGCCTGTGCAAAGTACGATTTATCAACCGCTAAAACGAAATCAGAAATTAACGCCAACATTGCTCCTGCTCCTACTGCGGGACCATTTACCAAAGCCACTACAGGCTTTCTGCAGCGCGTAATTTCCATAACCAGAGGATTGTAGTAATCTTCCACAATTTTTCTGATAATATCATTATCATGATGCTCATTTCCCTGAACAAAAGCATCATCCAAATTCTGACCGGAACAAAAAGCTCTTCCTCTTCCTGAAATAGCGACACATCGTACCTGAGGATCTTCACTACATTCTTTTACAAAATCTTTCAGATCTGATAATGATGGCTTTGTAAGCGCATTCATGGTGTCAGGCTGGTTGAGGTAAGCGATCTTAAGCTTTCCTTCGAAGTGGCTCTCAATATCGAGTTGTGTGTACATAGTATTAATTTTTTAATTTGAAAATTATATAATTTGAAGATATTTTTTAAGCAATTTCTATTAATTAACTCATTCTCAAATTTACACATTTTCAAGTTGATTAATGGCATTTAAAATAATCAAAAGGCTCTAAACAGTCTAAGCATTGATAAGAAGCCTTACACAAAGTAGACCCAAATCTGCTGATCTGTTTTGAGTTCATAGAACCGCAGCGAGGGCATTTTTTTGGTTTTCCGATATGGTGTTCGTCGGCTCCTTTTTCGGGAGGCGTGATTCCATAAACGCGAAGTTTTTCTCTCGCTTCATCAGTAAGCCAGTCCGTTGTCCAAATCGGAAACATCTTGGTCACTACTTTTGCCTCCCACCCGTTTTGTTTCATGATCTTGATGATATCTTCCTCAATGTTAAACATAGCGGGACAGGCTGAATAAGTAGGCGTAATCGTTACTTCACAAGAATTTTCGCCGGTAACTTTTACTTCTCTTACAATGCCCAATTCCACGATATTGATTACCGGAATTTCCGGATCAGGAACGAGTTCTAATATGTCTAAAGGATTTTTCATAATTAATTTGAAAATTTGAAAATTTGGGTAATTTGAAAATTTATGGCACTCCTCAATTTTCAAATTAGCACATTTTCAAATTAACTCATTGATTTTTTTACCAAGTACAACCAGGATACGCTCTCTGCATATATTGTAATTCACAAAGAATATATCCAAAATATTCCGTGTGATAACCTGTTCTTGATTTTGGCTGCATAAAAGGATTTGTTGGATATTCCAACCCGAAATCTGCAAAATCTTTCTGGGTGATCGCTAAAAATTCTTCGTAAAGAACATCTGTATTTGGAGCAATATTTAAAGCTATCAAATCATCTTCACCTTCTGTTTTTGCAAATAAACCTTTTGTATATTCCCAGATATTCTCAACGGCCTTTACCAGCCGGGTTCTACTTTCTTCCGTTCCCTGAGCGAAAATCTTCATCCAGGAAGCGGCGTGTGTATAGTGATATCTTACTTCTTTTAAAGATTTCTGAGCAATCGCAGAAAGTTCTTCATTTGCAGAATTTGACAATGCTTCGTACATTAATTTCTGATAGACTGCAAAAACGTATACTTTTAAAATCGTCTGTGCATAATCTTCGTTGGGAAGCTCTGTCCAATGGGCATTTACGTATTCATGTTCGTATCTTAAAAAGGCAAGATCATCTTCGCTTTTACCGTCATCAATAACTCTTGAAGCGTACACGTAAAAGTTGTTGGCCTGTCCAAGTTCATCTAGTGCGATATTCGTCAAAGCAATATCTTCCTCCAGATAAGGACCTTCACCACACCATTCAGACAAACGTTGTCCCATGATGAAGCTGTCGTCTGCCAGTTTTAATAAATAATTGTATAATGGGTTCATTATTTTTTAATTTGAAAATTTGAGAATTAGTTATTTGAAAATTGATTGTTTGTTTTAATTGAAAGTTTGAGAAAATTAACATGATTAAGGTCATTCCCAAATTTTCAAATTAGCACATTTTCAAATTATTAATCTACATATTTTTTACATCATTCGGAATTTCGTAGAAGGTCGGGTGACGGTACAACTTGTCATCAGCCGGATCGAAGAATGCTTCTTTATCAATTCCTTCCGAAGTCACGATATATTTACTTGGAACAACCCAAACAGAAGTTCCTTCTTTTCTTCTTGTATAAACGTCTCTTGCGTTCTGCAAAGCCATTTCTGCTGTTGGTGCCTGTACTACCCCAACGTGTTTGTGAGATAATCCCGGTTTAGTCTGAATAAACACTTCCCACATATCTAAATTTGCCATAATTAATTTGAAAATTTGAAAATTGGTTAATTTGAAAATTGATTGATCAGTTTAATTGAAAATTTGAGAATAATTAACTTGGTTAAGGTCATTTCCAAATTTTCAAATTAGCACATTTTCAAATTATATTACTTCTTTTTGTTGTTTTTCTGCGAAAGCCGCTGCAGCTTCTTTTACCCAAGAATTCTCTCTTTGAGCTTTTCTTTTGGTTTCGATACGTTTTTTATTGCACGGTCCGTTCCCTTTCAGGATTTCCATGAATTCATCCCAAGGAAGTTCCCCGAAATCATAGTGCTGTCTTTCTTCATTCCATTTTAAATCTTTATCCGGAATGGTTAATCCTAAAAACTCAGCCTGAGCAACAGTAACGTCAACAAATCTCTGACGAAGGCTGTCGTTACTTTCTCTTTTCACCCTGTAATTCATAGAGATCTTAGAATTTGGCGAACTATCATCATTCGGACCAAACATCATTAACGCCGGCCACCAGAAACGGTTTAATGAAGCCTGAGCCATTTCTTTCTGCTGTTTTGTACCACGGCAAAGCGCCATCAAAATCTCATAACCCTGTCTTTGGTGGAAAGATTCTTCCTTACAGATTTTCACCATCGCTCTGGAATAAGGCCCGTAAGAATTTCCCATGAGCATTACCTGATTCATAATTGCCGCTCCGTCTACCAGCCAGCCGATGGCGCCGATATCCGCCCAACTTAACGTCGGATAATTGAAGATGCTGGAATATTTTGCTTTTCCTGAAAGCATATCATCATAAGTGGCGTCTCTGTCGGCTCTCACCGTTCCGTCACCTAAAGTTTCGGTTGCAGAATAAAGGTATAAACCATGACCTGCCTCATCCTGAACTTTCGCCAAAAGCGCCATTTTTCTTCTCAACGAAGGCGCTCTGGAAATCCAGTTGGCTTCAGGTAACATTCCTACAATTTCGGAATGGGCGTGCTGGGAGATCTGACGAACCAATAATTTCCTGTAATCGTCAGGCATTACATCTTTTGGTTCTACTTTATTTTCGTCGTGTACGTATTGTACAAATTTTTCTAAATCCATAATTAAAATTTTTCAAATTTTAAAATGTAACAATGTATCAATTTAACAGTCTAGCAATAATTGTTACATTGGTAAACTTTTACATTGTTATATTAATCACACGTCATAATTAAGCATCACCACATTCGTTGTAGGATGACACTGGCAGGTAAGAACGTAACCTCTGGCTACTTCTTCTTCGGTAAGCGCGTAGTTTTTCTCCATGAAAACTTCACCTTCTAAAACTTCGGCTTTACACGTACAGCACACTCCTCCTTTACACGCAAAAGGCACAGGAAGATTGTCTTTCAATGCTTTATCTAAGATACTTTCTTTTTTAGAATTCAGGTGGAACGAATATTCATCATCATCAATGATTACTGTTACCATACTTTCGATATTGGCAATCGCTTTAAATTCATCACTCATCTCCTCCGTGTTTTCTTCATCCGGAGCGGTGAAATATTCAAATAAAACCTGAATGGCCGGTACTTTTTTATCTTTCTTTAAATAATCGGCAACACTCTTAATCATCTCTGAAGGGCCACAGATAAAATATGTAGATTCTTTCACATCAATTTGAGGATGTCTTTCAAAAAGCTGTTCCAGTTTATCCGGACAGATTCGTCCTTCAAATAATTGGTCTTCATGCTTTTCACGGCTAACCAAATAGATAACTTTCAGTCTTCCGTTGAAGTGCTCAACCAATTTATCGATCTCAGCCTTTTTCATTACATGATTCATACTTCTGTTGCTGTAGAACAGATAAGCGTTTGAATTCGGTTCCTGGTAAAGACTTTCTTTAATATTGGACAATACCGGGGAAATTCCGCTTCCTGCAGCAAGGCCGATATACGTTTTAACGTTCGTTGGATGATAAGATGTGTTGAAACCGCCCATTGGAGGCATCACTTCAAGCATTTCATCCATGTGAAGATGCTCGTTGAAGTATCCGGAAACCTTTCCGCCTTCCAATAATTTTACCAGTACTTCCAGTGTGTTACTTTTCTCACTTGGTGCGTTACAGATAGAATAAGACCGTCTCTCTTCATTTCCGTTGATCATCATTCTGAAATTAAGATACTGCCCCTGCTTGAATCTGAATTTATCCTTCAGTTCCTCAGGAATTTCAACGGCTACATTTACTGCATCGTTGGTATCTTTCTGAACCTTAACTGTTTTTAGTTTATAAAATGAATTCATTTATTTTTTAAGTATTCTGTTAATTTTTCCGCCTTCGCATTTCGGAAGACTGTCCTGAGCATGAATTTTTACTTTCGTGGTGATTCCTACCCGCTTTTTAATTTCGTTTTCTATATTTTTTCCGAAATTTCCAACAAAAATAGCATAATCGTCGGTATTTAAACTTAAATTTTGCGCCTTTACCAATTCATCATCTACTTCCACATCAATATCCAGTGCCACACACATTTGTTCTTTTTCAACCGGTGTTAAATAATAATTCGGAACAACCCCTTTTATATGAGAAAACGCTTCCTCGATCTGGCTTGGATAAACATTTACTCCTCTTACGATCAGCATATCATCTGCTCTTCCAAGAATTGGTTTCATCTTTACCATGGTTCTTTTACCATTTTCATCATAGTAAAGACTGGTAATATCATTTGTCCAGTAACGTAACAGCGGCATTGCTTTTTTCGTTAAAGTCGTGATCACCAAAACGCCTTCTTCTCCAAATGGTACCGGTTCTTTCGTAATCGGATCTAAAATTTCAGGATAAAAGTGATCTTCCCAAATGTAAGCTCCTCCTTTTTCCTCAAAATCCTCCATAGAAACGCCGGGACCGATAATTTCACTTAAACCATAAATATTGGTCGCATGAACGCCCAGTTTTTCTTCAATATGATGCCTGATCAATTCCGTCCAGGGTTCAGAACCTAAAACGGCATATTTCAAGCTGATTTCATCCGCAGAAATTCCTCTTTTTGCAAATTCATCCGCCAGCGTTAAAGAGTAAGAAGGTGAACAGCAAAGAACTTCCGGCTTAAAATCTATAATTAAATCTACCTGCCTCGCTGTCATCCCTCCGGAAATAGGAAGAACGCTCATTCCTAATTTTTCAGCGCCATAATGAAGTCCCAACCCACCAGTAAAAATCCCGTAACCATAGGCATTGTGCAACTGCATTCCGGGTTTTGCCCCTGCCGCATTCAAAGATCTCGCTACGACTTCGCTGAATAAATCAACATCTTCTTTGGTGTATCCAACAACCGTCGGCTTACCTGTTGTTCCGCTTGAACAGTGAATTCTCTGCAGTTCATTTTTAGGAACGGTAAACAATCCGAACGGATAATTGTCTCTCAAATCCTGCTTGTAAGTAATAGGAAGTTTCGTAATATCTTCAATAGACCTGATATCTTGTGGAACTATTCCTTCTTCATTAAACCTTCTTCTATAAAACTCCGACTTCTCTCCAAGATAGCCTACCAATTTAGCCAACCGCTCAGACTGAAGCTGTCTCAACTGGTTGAGCTTTAAATATTCAACTGAAAAATCCATATAACTAACTAACACTTGTTAGGTGTAAATGTAAAAAGATTTTTTGTTTCTGCCAAATATTTATTCTTTCATCATATCACTAATTAAAATAATACAACATTTCATAAAATAATTGGTTTAAATACGCTATAAATATGACTTCTTTTTAATATACTTTTTATAACATCCGTGCTAAATTGATGTATCTTTGTACGTCCGATTAAAGCTGTATAATATATTATTTAAAGTAAAAACAATACTGGAAAGAGGCTGTCTTGAATTTTACTTGTTAACAGCTGATAAATAATAAGATGAGTAATATTTTTATTACTGTTTTTCATTACTTTTATGTTAAATTAATTGATTATAAAAAAATTTTAATGAGAAGATTAGTTTGGGGATTATTGCTTCTGGCTTCATGGCAATTTTCTGCTCAGGAGTTGTATATGCCAAGAAATATCAAGAAAGCATACGCCAATGGTACGCGCGATTTATCCGGAGCACCTGGAAAAAATTACTGGCAAAACAAAGGGGTTTATAATGTAGAGGTAAAAGTGGATGCTAATTCGAAAATCGTTTCCGGAAAAGAAACGATTCTTTACAGCAACAACAGCCCGGACAACCTTACGGAACTTGCTATCCGGTTCGTAAATAATTTACATAAACCGCAGGCTCCAAGATCGGGTATGGTTTCCAAAGATTTTTTAACCTCGGGACTGCATATTAAATCATTTATTGTAAATGGCGAAAAATATGCTGTTAACAGTGAAAATTGGGGAACCGTTGAAAAGATAAAATTGAATTCCGCTTTAAAATCTAAGTCCAAAGCTGAAATAAAGATTGAATGGGAATACCCGCTATCTGTAGAGAGCGGAAGAGAAGGTCAGATCGATCCTGAAACTTTTTATGTTGCCTATTCTTTCCCGAGAATATCTGTGTATGATGATTATAACGGATGGGATATGCTCCCACATTCCGACAGGCAGGAATTTTATAATGATTTTAACGATTACAGCTTTGCTATTAGCGCTCCAAAAAATTATGTAGTCTGGGCCACGGGAGATTTTCTTAATCCCGAAGCCGTTCTTCAGTCTGAGTATTTAAAAAGATATAAAACCTCTTTAAAAAGTGACAAGGTGATTCATGTGGCTACTCCACACGAAATGAAATCCGGAAAAGTTACGAGGCAGAATAAATGGAATGTGTGGAAATTTAAAGCCAGCCATATTACAGATTTCTGTTTTGCACTAAGCAGCCACTATGCCTGGGATGCATCAAGCGTTCAGCTGAAAACAAAAAGAGCCAGTGTTCAGGCTGCATATGGACCTGAAGCTAAAGATTTTGAACATTATGTTGAATGGATGCGCTACAACCTGGACTGGTTTTCCAAAAACTGGCCCGGCGTAGAATATCCCTACAATGTTATGACTGCCGTACAAGGATATGCCGATATGGAATACCCAATGATGATCAACGATACCAGCATTCCTGATGATTTCCAGGATGCCAGATTAACGGCCGATCATGAAATTGCGCATACGTATTTTCCCTTCTATATGGGAATCAACGAAACGAGATATGCTTTTATGGATGAAGGCTGGGCAACCACATTGGAATATCTGATCGGAATCGATGAAAATGGTGAGGCTAAAGCCAAAGAATTTTATAAAAATTTCAGGGTGAAACGATGGATCGATGATCCTTCAGCAGAACAGGACCAGCCCATTATCACCATGAGCACACAGGTAAGCGGTGCAGGATACGGAAACAATTCGTATGTAAAAGCTTCATTATCTTATCTTGCCTTAAAGGATTATCTTGGAGATGACCTTTTTAAAAAAGCATTGCATCACTACATGAATAACTGGAATGGCAAACATCCTATTCCATGGGATTATTTCTATTCCATGAACACGGGTTCCGGAAAAAACCTCAACTGGTTTTTCAACAACTGGTTCTACACCAATAATTATATTGATCTTAAAGTAGCCGGAGCCAGCCAGATGAATGATCTTTTAACGGTAAACATAGATAATGTAGGCGGTTTTGTTATTCCTTTTTCAGCAGAAATCACCTATGAAGACGGAACAGCGGAAAAGCTTCATTTCTCGCCTTCCGTCTGGGAAAAAGACCAAAGACAGACCATGCTGACCATTCCAATTACCAAAAAGGTACAATCGATAAATCTCAATGGCGGAATTTTCATGGATTATACGCCAGATGACAATAAGAAAACTTTATAAAAAGCTATAGAACAAGTCCGGCTGTTTCATTCTGAAACAGCCGGACTTTCGTATTTATGAAAAGGTATTACGCAATTAATACAGTCTTAATCCTGACCTTGCTCCTGATGAAGCTACCACAGACTGCATTCTTGTTTTCTGTCCTGATGAGAACATAAACATGGCAGCATCATCCACATAGTCCATATAATTCATGAACATTACAGATCTTTGTACACCTCCGCAGGTATTATATAACGGATAGCTTGGCTTTCCATAGTTTGGACCCGTTTGGGTAGGAGTATCCGTAACAAGATCATTTCCGCAGTTAGCATCTCCCCAGATATGTCTGAGATTTAAATAATGTCCTACCTCATGCGTAGCGGTTCTTCCTTGGTTAAATGGCGCTGAAGCCCCTGTTTTCCCGAAATAAGAAGCAGCGATTACCACTCCGTCATTCCACAGCCCTGAAGATTCCGGAAATGTAGCATATCCAAGGATCTGTCCCATATTTCCTACAACCCAGATATTAAGATAATTGGCAGGACTTGTAGCATCAATTCCGCCGCTTGAAGATCTTTTCATGGCGTCATTTGTGCTCCAGCTCGTTTTGGTAGTAGATTTTCTCACGGTATTTGCCAGCCTGAATCTTACTTTAACATCTCCGGCTTTTACCCCCTGAAAAGCAGTCGGGATTTTAGAGACATCCGTGTTTGTCCCTCCGTAATCTGCATTCAGAACAGCAATCTGCTCTGCAATACGGGCAGCGGAAATATTTTCTGCTGAGGTTCTGTATAAGACATTTACCACCACAGGAATTTCAACTGTTCCATCGGAAAGTACTTTCCCCAATTTAAGATCATTGGTAAATTTTTCTGTATTGGCTTCAAGCTCAGAATATTTTTGTCTGAGTTCAGCACTGCTCTGAAGGGCAGTTTTCCTGATGTCTTCAGACGGACATCCTCTTTTAAAGGCAGATCCACCTAAATTTTCTGTGTTGTTTGAGGACTCTTCAGTCTGGTTGTTAATGTTGTCACTGTTACACGACAGGAAGCTCAGCATAAGAACTCCGAATAGTAGTTTTTTCATATAAATATATTTTGTTACAGAAAATGAAATTAAAAAATTCAGAATTACTACACAATTATTTCACCAATATGTTACTTAATTTTATTATTCAATCAATAACATTTTTAATATTACTATGAGAAAACATTAATTCATACAATAATTTATTGCATAAATATCACATTAATCAAAATTTTAATACATCCTAACTTTAGCCTGCGAATCCATTTTTAATAGCAAATACAGCCAGTCCAACACGGGTTTTGAGATCAAGCTTATCACAAAGCTGATCCCTGTAGCTTTCAACCGTTCTCGGACTGCAGCACATCTTATCGGCAATTTCTTTATAGCTAAGCTCAGTAACTGTGTATTTAAGAAACTCTTTTTCGCGTTCGGAAATTTTAATACTGTTTGCCGACTCGTCGTTATTCATATTGGAGAAAATAATTTTTGAAGCCCAGTCGGGGTAGAAGAACCCGTCTGTGTTCAATCTTACGAGTGCATTTTCAAGCTCTTTCGGATGTGTATTTTTCAGCAAGTAGCCCTTTGCCCCGTTTTTTATCATTTTAATGACGCTTTTGTCGTCACCCTGCATGCTCAGCGCCATTACCTTAACACCCGGATGATTTTCCCTAAGCCATAATACAGTTTCAAATCCGTCCATGATCGGCATGCTGATATCCAACAAAATAATATCCGGAATTCTGCTGTTGTTTTCAAATTTCTGAATAAGATCTTTACCATTCTCTGCCACATAAACTACTTCAAATTCAGCAAAATTGTCGATGATTCCTTCTAATGCTTTTGCGATAAGTATGTGATCATCAACGATCACTATTGTCTTTTTCATGACTGTTTCTTTAAAATAATATTGAGTGTAGTCCCAAAATTTTCGCGGCTTTCAAGGCAGAAATCAGCTCCAATAATTTCGGCTCTGTTCTTCATATTGGTGAGACCGATGCCGTTTGATTTGATTTTTGACTGGTCGAAACCGATGCCATCGTCCTGAATATTCAGTTCCCAAAGTGCTTCTTCAGAAGTGTTCAGGGTAATCCGTATATTTTTGCAACTTGAATGTTTTATACTGTTCTGAATAAATTCCTGAGTAATTCTCAGCAGCACATTCTTATGAGCAAATCCTAAATCAAGCTGCCTGAAATTGCATTTGAATGACACCTTGCATTTTTTAAAAGCATTGGTATTGTCTACTTCTTCCTGTATTAAAGTTACAATTTCCTTTTGATTGATTTTATCATCAGTGAGTGTTTTTGAAAGGCTTCTGAGATCCTGCAAAGACTGGTTGATAATCTGCGAAACCTGATCAATTCTTTCACTGACTTCAGGAACTTTATTTTCATACAGAAGCTGCTGGGTGTAAAGACTTACGAGGGTAAGTTTCTGCCCGATATTATCATGCAGTTCACGGCCGATCTGCTGCATGGTAGCCTGTTGTATCTCGAGTTGTGTAGCCAGAAGTTCACGCTTGTGAATCTCATTTTTCACTTCAATTTCATGCAGGTATTCTTTTTTACGCTGCCTGTATTTGCGGATGTACATCATCACTGCTGCAACAAACAACACAAAAAACATGTTGAATAAGATAATTGTTATCAGGAGCTCTGTTTTCCCCATATGAATGAAATTGAAAATAACATGTACATAATAATTCCTGAAATAAGAAAATACGCAAAATAAATGTTGAATATTTCACGATACTGCTTAATAAGTTCCAGGAAAGTCCAGAACGGCAACGTTCCAATATAAAACAAGGTTACCCCGAGATTGATATAAAACATTCTGTTTTTATCAAAATTCAAAATATCAGAATCGTTAATCTGTTTATAATATTCCATAACTACAAGAATCATTAAAATCAGGCATCCAAGTGTATAGTTAAGAGAAAACATTACTTTATTTTCGGAATATAAAAATTCACTTGGGATAAATGAAAGAAGGTAAACGGAAGAGAGAATAAGAAAAAGATTCATTTTCCCGAAAGACCTTGCAGCATACAGCCAATAGAAAAAAATGAACTGTACAGGAATTACAAAATAATTGTAAAAAGCCTGTTTATTATACTCAAAAAAAAGTCCGCCCCATCTTCCGATGCTTTCACTTAAGAAAATAAAAATGAGATAAAACACAAAGTATTTCCAGTATTTATCTTTTATTCTGCTATAAAATATAAGAGAGACAGCAGCTGAAATCCCTTCTGCCCAATACATAAATTCGAATGCTATTCTTTGGAAATCACTCATCGTGCTTACTGTTAAAATTTCTTTTTTGATAAGAATATTAAAATAATTCAGTTTTTGTACTGTCTGGTGGTATTAAAGCTCCATGATTCTGGCAAATTACTTCACAATCGGAATTTGCATTTTTTGCGGAAGCCATTGCAAGCACTTTTCCGTCCCCGCTCAATGCCAGTGGATTGAAATCGTAACTCAGCATTTCTCCGTTTTCATCCTGTCTTTTTATGGTAGGAATCATTACCAATGTATGTTTTTCAGCATATTCTCTTCCTATTGGAGTATTGTTCATAACATCCCAGTTTTCAAGGTTCGGATATGCAGCATAATAAAAACGAATTCCTAAATCTTGCGGATTGGTTTCCGGATTATTTGCGGAGGCTAATGTTTCAATATCAGCAATAAATTTTTTCAGCGTGTTAAGGTCAAAATGAATGGAATGTGCATCATCAATGCCCATTTTATCCTTTACAGATTTCAGTTGATTATTTCTGTAATTATTCACCAGGATCTGGATAAAATTCTGAGCCATCGTGTTTGGCGGCAGGTTAAGATCCAGTGTTTCAGTTTCGGAGGTAGGTTGTGTTTTCATAAGCTAGTTTTATAATGTTAGTTGATGATGCAAAGTTCGCAAAAAAACACATTGCTGCGACATGGTTTTTTTCCTGTTTATTTTCAGGGATTTTACGGATTGTATATTCAGGGCCAAATCTTATGAAAAGTACTATAATAAAATAAGTGCTGCAGAAAACAATCTACAGCACTTACTTACAAAATAATATATATGAAAAAAAACTACTTATAATTCCGCAGGTCTGAAAACAAGACCCGTTTCCTCGAAATAATCCAGTGTAATCCGGTCTCCGTCATTTACATTTCCGGCGAGAATTTCCCTTGATAATTTGTTAAGCACTTCTTGCTGAATTACTCTTTTTAAAGGTCTTGCTCCAAATGCAGGATCATAGCCTTTGTTCATCAGATAATCTACAGCGTCCTGAGTGGCCGTCATAATGATATTCCGTTTTGAAAGCATATCATTGAAACCTCTCAGCTGATAGGTAACAATTTTTCCAATCTCTTTTTTTCTTAACGGCTGGAATAACACCACCTCATCAATTCTGTTCAGGAATTCCGGGCGTAAGGTTTGTTTCAGCAAATCGAAAACCTCATCTTTTGCTTCTTCCAAGGTCTCAGGACTGATGTTATCATCTTTGTCGCGCTGAGCGGAGTCAAAGCGTTCCTGAATTAAGTGCGAACCTAAATTCGAAGTCATGATGATGATTGAATTTTTAAAATTCACCACTCTTCCTTTATTATCTGTTAAACGACCATCATCTAAAACCTGTAACAATGTATTGAAAACATCCGGATGCGCTTTTTCAATTTCGTCTAAAAGAACCACAGAATAAGGTCTTCTGCGAACCGCTTCCGTTAATTGTCCGCCTTCATCATATCCTACATATCCCGGAGGCGCACCCACCAATCTCGAAACGGAATGACGCTCCTGATATTCACTCATATCAATTCTCGTCATATTGTTTTCATCATCAAATAAAAACTCCGCCAAAGCTTTTGCCAGCTCGGTTTTCCCGACTCCGGTTGTTCCCAGGAATAAGAACGAACCGATCGGTTTTTTATCATCGCTTAATCCCGCTCTGTTTCTTCTGATGGCGTCCGCAACGGCGGTAATCGCTTCGTCTTGTCCTACAACTCTGTGATGAAGTTCTGTTTCCAGACTCAATAATTTTTCTCTTTCAGACTGGAGAAGCTTGGTTACAGGAATTCCTGTCCATTTGGCGATGACTTCAGAAATATTTTCAGCAGTCACTTCCTCCTTAATCAATTCATTCTGATGATTTTGCATCTCCAGTTCAAGCTTGGAAAGCTCTTCCTCTTTTTCGCGGAGTTTTCCATATTGGATCTCTGCTACTTTTGCGTAATCTCCGGCTCTTGAAGCTCTTTCGGCTTCCAGTTTCAGAGACTCTATATCTTTTTTAATCTGGGTTAAATCCTCAGATTTTTGTTTTTCTTTCAACCATTTGGCATTAATTTCATTTCTCTGCTCGGAAATTTTTGAAATATCTTCTTTTAAGTGATCGATTTTCGTTTGGTTTCCTTCTCTTGAGATCGCAGCCAATTCAATTTCCAGCTGCATCAGCTTTCTGTCTAAAACGTCAAGTTCTTCGGGCTTAGAATTGATCTCCATTCTCAATTTGGCAGAAGCTTCATCAATAAGGTCAATCGCCTTATCCGGTAAAAAACGATCTGAAATATATCTCTGCGACATTTCCACCGCCGCGATAATCGCTTCATCTTTAATTCTTACTTTATGGTGTGCTTCATATTTATCTTTAATTCCCCGAAGAATAGAAATAGCCGATTCCGTATCAGGTTCTTCCACCATTACTTTCTGGAAACGTCTTTCCAACGCTTTATCTTTTTCAAAATATTTCTGATATTCATTGAGGGTTGTTGCGCCGATAGCTCTTAATTCTCCTCTTGCCAGTGCCGGTTTCAGAATATTGGCAGCATCCATTGCGCCTTCACCGCCTCCGGCTCCCACCAAAGTATGGATCTCATCAATAAAAAGAATAATCTGTCCGTCTGATTTAATGACTTCATTTACAACGGATTTTAAACGCTCTTCAAACTCACCTTTATATTTTGCACCGGCAATCAAGGCCCCCATATCCAAAGAATACAAAGTTTTGTCCATTAGGTTTTCAGGAACGTCGCCGCTGATAATTCTATGGGCAATTCCTTCAGCGATGGCTGTTTTACCTACACCGGGTTCCCCGATAAGAATTGGGTTGTTTTTTGTCCTTCTTGAAAGAATCTGTAAGACTCTTCTGATCTCTTCATCACGTCCGATTACGGGATCCAGTTTACCTTCTGCCGCTAATTCGTTGAAGTTTTTAGCATATTTGTTTAAAGATTGGTAGGTTTCTTCCGAACTTGCAGAAGTTGCCTTGCTTCCTTTCCTTAATTCTTTAATCCCGCCTTCCAGAAGGCTTTTTGTAACGCCCATATCTTTCAGCATTTTTGAAACTTCTGAATTCGTTTCTAACAGCGAAAGCCAAAGATGTTCTATCGTCACATATTCATCACCCATTTTTTTTGCGATGTTGGGTGCATCAAGCAAAACTTTATTCGCCGATTGTGAAAGGTAGATATTTCCACCTTGTACTTTCGGAAGTTTCTCTAAATTTTCACGGTTGCGCTCTCTTACCAAAACAGCATCAGCTTCTGATTTTTTTAATAAAAAAGACGAAATATTTTCATCCACCTGAAAAATACCTTCAAGAAGATGTTGAGGCTCAATACTCTGGTTGCCGAATTCCATGGCTACCTGTTGAGCAGCCTGGATGGCTTCCTGCGATTTTACAGTATATTGGTTTAAGTTCATATTCTATATATATTTTTGATTTAATTCGGTTTTCATTTGTATGATTTCAGACATCAGATTTCAGACCATAAGAGTGTAATAAATGTTAATTTTTTAAATCTGATTTTCTAATTTCTGATGCCCTCCATCGTATTTAATCATTTAATTCAAGAGCTATATCGCAAAAAGTGTTCAATTATTGATTTTTCAAAAAATACAGACAAAATTTCCGAAAAATGCACTTTAAACCTGATTGTAACAGACAAAAATTCCGGTTAGGCTGTTTTAGAGTAAAAAATCATGGAAGAAAAGTCAGATTGGGAAAAATTCAAAAAAAATGAAGTTTAAAATTACTTTATCAAGTTTAAAACGAACATAATAAAATTAGGTTAAAGAACTGGAAAATTTTTATATTTTAAATGGGACTAAAGTCCGTTCCTATTGAAGACAAAATCATCCGTTGAAAAACAAAATATTACAATCAAAATAATTACTTTTGCGTTTTACCAGATGGAGCTTAAAGAAAAACAGAAGAAAATATTAGATGTTGCCGTAGAACTTTTCAAAGAAAAAGGGTATATGGGCAGCTCTGTACGGGATTTGGCGACAAAGCTCAATATCAAGGCAGCTTCATTGTATGCCCACATCCGTTCTAAGGAAGAAATTTTAGAATGGATCTGCTTCGGAATTGCCCAGGAATTTTTCGATGAACTTCAGGAAGTAAAAAATACATCTATTCCTCCAAAGGAAAAGCTTAACCTTTTTATTGACAAACATTTATCCGTAGTTCTTAAAAACCGTGATGTTACACATATTTATTCCAATGAATGGAAACACCTGGAAGAACGTCTTCCTGAATTTATTGCGCTTCGGAAAAATTACCAGCAGGAAGTAGAGGAATTGATTTCCGAGATTTACAGGGCAGAAAACTGGGAATTGCGATCATCATCATTTACAACAAGATTTATTCTTCACACTTTAAATAATTCTTATTTCTGGTTTAAAAGAAATACAGAATCTACCTCCGAAATCACTGATGAAATAAGAGATAAGATTCTGTATGGATTATTAGGAAAGGTCTCTTCTAAAAGCTAAATTACATTTTCAGTTGTTATATCAATTAAACTGCAGATCTGCCAATACCGGAAAATGGTCTGACGGATACAGCAGATTTTCCCTCCTGTCATTGATGTGTCTGTGGGACTTAATTTTAAATCCTTTTACAAATATATAATCGATTCTGTCTTTTGGGATTTCATTGACATTAAAAGCCGTAAATGTTCCTTTAGGGCCGTAATGTTTTGTTTCTGAATGATAAAAACTGTCCTTCATATTTTGTGACATGATTTTTATCGGCTCCGAATCTTCGGTTAAATTAAAATCGCCGCTTACGGTTACCGGTAAGTTTTTAGGATTCAGTTCTTTGATCTTTTTTAAAATCAGTTCAGAAGATTTTACCCTGGCCACATTGCCAACATGATCAAAATGGAGATTCAGCGCCATAAATTCTTTTTTCGACTTTTTATCTCTGAAAAGCGCGTAGGTACAGATTCTGTTTAAAGCCGCATCCCAACCTTTTGATGGTTTTTCAGGAGTTTCAGAGAGCCAGAATGTCCCTGATTTTATTACCTGAAGTCTTCCTGTATCGTAGAAAATAGCTGAAAACTCACCTTTTTCTTTTCCGTCATCCCTTCCTACTCCCACATAATCATAATTCTTCAATCCGTTTTTTATGTCTTTCATCTGTTCCGGCAACGCTTCCTGAACCCCGAAATAATCCGGATGATAATAAGAAAGAAGATCTGCAACATCCTGCTTCCTGTTCGTCCATGAATTTTCTTTATCAGAATCTACATTCAGCCGGATATTAAAACTCATTACTTTAAGATCCTGCGAAAAACCTAATGCAAACATCATCATCGTTAAGATTGAAAATCTGAAATTCATAATCATTTATTTTAGTTACAGAACAAAAATAAGGTTTATCCAATAGAAAGCATACTTCGCTGGTATTTTTAATAAATAATTAAAATCATATTATTAAATCTCAATATTTTTATCCTCTTCCACGGAAATGAAATAGGCTTCAAAATCTTTCTGGTAAACCGGCTTTTCACTTTCTAATTTTACTACTCCAATAGATATATAGTGAGCCGCCGGTTTTAAATTTTTCTTTTTCAGTTCGTTTTCAAGCTTTTTAATATCAATATTTTTTTTCAGAACTGCGATATAGGTTTTCATAATTATGCCTGTATTAATCCGCTACCGATATCCCTGTATTTCAGGCCTTCGATTGGTTTTGCTTTCGTTTCTGCCAGTTCCCAGATTTCTTTTGCTGATTTTTCGGGAAACTGTTCCATGTACAATGCCATCATTCCGGAAACATGAGGCGTTGCCATACTTGTCCCGCTCATTGCGTAATAATTGCTGCTTTTATTTTTGTTATTTTTCGGATATGCGCTGATGATGTCTACTCCCGGAGCACAGATATTGACAGAGCCTCCCATTGCGGGATTCAAGCCTGCATTAGAGAATCTGGCAATCTTCATTTGTCCGTCTATCGCGCCAACTGCCATTATAGATGAAGTATTTGCAGGAGAAGATACCGGCTTTGGGAGTGATGGCCGGCTGCTGTCATTTCCGGCAGCGGCAATAATGATACAGTTATTTTCCAATGCCCTTGCACCTACGGTTTCAAAAAGGGGGGAAGGGAAATCATTTAATTTTACTGCAGAAGCCAATGATAATGATAAAATCCTGAACTGCTTTGTAATAGCCCAGTCTATGGCATCGATTACGCTGCTGGTGGTTCCTTTCCCCGAATCGGAAAGCACTTTGGCAATTTTTAAATTGGCATCTTTGGCAATTCCGTACCGCTTTCCGTTGTCCAGTCTGATGTTTCCGGCTGCTATTCCTGCACAATGTGTTCCGTGACCATTCGGGTCGCGGTCCCAGCTTTCTCCGCTGATGAATGATTTTCCTTCTATTTCTCTTCCTGAAAAATCGGGGTGTGACAATTCTATCCCTGTATCCAGAATACAGATGTCGATACCCTTACCGGTGTAGAGGGAATTTTCAATACCAAGCGCTTTTAATCCCCATTCCATTCCTATGAGGGATTTTTGCGGCAAAGGTTTATTTGTAATATATTTTTCCAGCTCTGCTATTTTATCGGTGATTTCGGCGGATTGCTTTTTCAGTTCATGGATGATTGATAACTCGTCGGCAGAAAAGAATTCTCTTTCTTTTTCAAAATAAATGATGGGATTAGAATCATTTTTAACGGCACTTTTCAATTGCCCTTCATCCATATTTTCCACGACCAGAACGCCTAAATTTTTATATAGGACACCGTTATCATTATCAATTACCTCGTAAGAACGGTTTTCCGATGAAAGAAATTCTGACGAAGTAATGGTAACCTCAAGTTCATTTTCTACTTTCTTGAGGGATTTTTTCTGCTGATCTTCGAGCACAACAATATATCTTTCTTTTTCCATGGTAGTGGTTTATATTAATTTTAAAAGAACTTTCTCAATGACCAGGAATATATCTTCCGAAATCATGCTGAGTCTCAGTTTTTTGTTAATTCCTAAAATCTGTGTGTTGTGGTTAACAAGTGAATTCCAGAATATTTCAATTTTGGGGATTGTATTGAGATCTTTTACTTTGTCTTCATCTAAAAATCCGTTCTGGTATAATGAAACAATAAGTCCTGAAAGGATTTCTTCCGCTTCATCCAGTTTTTTTTGTTCCTTATTGTACATTTCTGTCAATAATCCGTGGACACTTTCCATTGCACTGAATGAAAAACCCCACTGAAGCTCACGTTTTGCATTGGTAATTTTTTCCATCTGAACGGGATTGAACCCTCTTTTGACGGTTGAAATCATATTCATAACCTTCAACACGTCAGATTCGCAGGTGGTATTTCCTTTGGTTTTCAAATATTCTAAAAATTCGTAAAGAAAAGCTTCAAATTGTCCGTCAAAATCGAAAGATTTCGACAGATACAACTCCTGAACTTTATTAAATTTCTGAAAGAGTTCCTGAATTTTCTGTATCGTGTGATGAACAAGTTCCTGCATTATTCAAAAATTATCTGTTCGATTTCTTTACCGTCTTTGTCTTTGTAAGACATGATCCTGATACCCTCTTCTTCCATTTCCACATGAAGGTTGATGAATAATTTATCTTTATCTTCGGCAGAATTGGTATTCGGGTCAATATAAATGTTGTTCAATTTTGAATTGATCAAAATATACCTGTTCAAAACTTCGGTATAAATCTGTCTCAATGCCGCAGACTCTTCTTCCGTGGAGGTACCTTCTATAGGTCTCTCAACAGGTTTTTGCGGAACGGCAGCGATAGATTTTGCAGTTTGCATCCTGCTTGCAGGAGTTTTCGTTTCATTCTCAATTTTCGGCAGTTTCAAATATTCCAGACCTCCGCCTCTTACGGAATTCAGTAATGTTTTGAAATCTTCCGTCTGAATGTTTTTCGTGGAAATCGGCTGAATATTCAGCTGTTTTTCTTTGTTGACCGTATAAATTCGTTCATTGACATCGCGAATTAATTTGAGTTCATTTATCGGAAAATCCCTGTCGGCATCGGCATCAATATCAGTGATTTTAATAGGAATATCCATTTTCACACTGGGAAGCGAATATCTCGGAACTTTAAAATATTTTAAGTACTCGTGCTGAGCATACTCTTTTGCTATGGCAACTGCATTTTCGTCTGCTTTTTTACGAGCCTGAATTATCTCATTATTGAGATAATCCAGGTAATCTGATAATTTAATCATGATCTCGTAAAAGTTTTATTGTGCAAGTAATCCCAGAACTTTTTCCAGTCCTGCAGGCATTTCGTCATTGGTAGCTTTCACTTTTACCCCAAGAGAATATTCTTTTTCCACTTTAATTCCCGTGCTGGAAGTTCTCTTGTAAGATACATCGACATTGAATTTTACGGGACCGAAGCCTCCTGAAGCACCTGCTTTAATTCCGAATTCATCGCTTACGTCTTTGGTGTAGGTAGAATTTAATTTCACGTTAAAATCTACATCACAGGTTTCGATTCTGAAGCTCGGCACATTTAGTAAAGCAATGAAAGGAACGGAAATTTCCACATCCTGCTCAATGGTAGCGTCTACATTCGGGGTTTCTTCTTCGTTTTTATATTCAGGATTCGGGACATGTTTTTTGTATTTGAATTCTGCCATACGAAGTTTGTTTTCCTCTCCGTCTTTTTCAAAACCAACCTGCTGAATGAAGTTCACCGTGCTGATAGCTGCGTTGGACTGTGCTTTAACACACGCGTCAAGCGGCCCGCCAATAATTTTTGCAAAATCAATGCTTCCCAGCTCTGCGGCAAAGTCTGCACTTTCAGCACCTGATGTTTTGAACACCTGGTCATCAGCAGCCATTTTTCCTGCAATCATTTTCATTACTTCCGATGAAACTGCGGCAAAAGATTTTTCCCATTTCTCATCGTAATTTTTTTTGAAGTCATCAATAATGCTTATTAATTCTTTGTTTGATAAAGAAGCCAGTTCGGATGTTTCAATTCCCGAAACTTTTTCGTACACTGCAGGCGTTAATGATTTTTCCAGTCCTGTTAAAAGGTCAATTAATTCGTTTTTTGATTTTTTGGTGTGGTTTGCTTCCAACACCGACTTTAATGTTTCCATGTTTTTGAATTTGTTTTAGTAAAAATTTCTACTGCAAATTTATCTCGCTCAAGAGTGAACTATCTCAGTAATTCAACGAAACTTCAACCGTAGAATCCCCCAAATAAAAAAAGTAGATTCCCGATAGAGAATCTACTTTACTTTTTACCTAAAGCTTTTTACTTTCATTTAACCGCAAAAGAAAAAAGCTATTTTTAACCTTACTAATGAGCATTTTAACTTACAATCAAATCTTTGTGATTCTAGTAGGACCTAAAATTAATTTGATTTTTTTGCCTTAATCATTGCTTCCAGGGCGTCCCACATTTCCTGCGGAATATCCTCCAGCATGTTAAACTCTCCCGCTCCCTGAAGCCATTCACCACCATCAATGGTTACCACTTCTCCGTTTACGTATGCGGAATAGTCCGAAACCAGATACGCCGCAAGATTGGCCAATTCCTGATGTTCTCCTACTCTTCGTAGCGGAACTTTTTTTCTCATGTCGAATTTTTCCTGCAGATCTCCCGGAAGCAACCTGTCCCAGGCTCCTTTTGTAGGAAATGGTCCCGGAGCAATCGCATTGAAACGGATTCCGTATTTTGCCCACTCCACCGCTAAAGATCTTGTCATCGCCAACACGCCTGCTTTGGCACAGGCGGACGGAACAACATACGCTGAACCTGTCCAGGAATAGGTGGTTACGATATTCAGAACGGTTCCGGGTGTTTTGGAATTGATCCAGTGTTTCCCGACAGAAAGGGTACAATTTTTTGTGCCTTTTAAAACAATATCCAGGATGGAATCGAAGGCTGAATGCGTCAGCCTTTCTGTAGGAGAAATAAAATTCCCGGCTGCATTATTCAATAAGATATCAATTCTTCCGAACTCTTTTAAAGCGGCTTCTTTCATTGCTTCCACCTCATCCCAGTTTCTAACATCGCATGCCACGCTGAGAACTTTTCCACCGGTTTCGTCTTCCAGTTCTTTGGCTGTCGCCTGTAATTTTTCAAGATTTCTGGAAGTAATTACCACTTTTGCACCTAACTGAAGAAAATATTTTGTCATGGCTTTTCCAAGACCGCTTCCGCCACCAGTAATGATGGCTACTTTGTCTTTTAAGGCATCTTCGCGTAACATGGGTTGTGAATATAAGTTCATATTGTTTATTTTTCTTAAAAATACTAAATATTGAATTGCCGTTCTTTAAAATAATCCAAGAAATAATGCACTAAATAATTATTTTATTTTACCGCAAAAGAATTGACGATGAAATAATTCAAAAGGTTACAAAAACTCAGAGGAAAATGATTATCTATTTCCTGAAAAAAATAAAAATTTTTGAATGCCTGATATTGAAATGATGACTTCGATCCTAGCCCGGATTGCAGCTTTGTCTGAGCTCATTTTACTATTTTCAGCGTGCGGCTGCCGCGTCGCTGAAAATAGTAAAATAGCGAGTGCGGAAAGCCGGAAGAAGCTTCAAATAGAATAATATAACTTTCGCTGTAGTTATAAAGCTCCTAAAAATAAAACAGCGTAACCAGTAATGATCACGCCGTTTTTTATATTGAACAAGATTAAATTAATAGAAATTAAGATGCAACAACCGTGCCTTTGAAAGAAAGCGTTTTCGGAGTTTTGCTGTCGCTGGTGGTAACATTTACCGTCTTCATGAAGGGACCTGCACTTGCAGCATTATAACTCGCTTCTACGAATCCTTTTTTTCCGGGAAGAATAGGAGTTTTGGTGTAGTCTGCCGTTGTGCATCCGCAAGATGGCGCCAC
Organism: Chryseobacterium sp. PET-29; assembly: GCF_025736815.1. Taxonomy (NCBI): domain Bacteria; kingdom Pseudomonadati; phylum Bacteroidota; class Flavobacteriia; order Flavobacteriales; family Weeksellaceae; genus Chryseobacterium; species Chryseobacterium sp. PET-29. Next base: position 2,660,250 of record NZ_CP107053.1, read on the forward strand.
ATTTTCAATGACAATAGGTTTTTTGGATGTGTTGGTGAATTCAAATCGGATCACTTTAGGTTTTCCCTGAGGAATATTTCCTACATCAATAGATTCTGATTTCCATTTAATGGCATCTGCAAGTACTTTAACAACGGGATTGCTGTCAGCAGGAAAAACTCCCGCATAGAACGGAGAAAATGCCAACACTGCTAAAAGAGCTGTAATTTTTAATTTTTTCATGATATAAAATTTTATTAATTGTTACAAGAAACGTATTATGTCTTTTGATATAGCAAATGTAAAGGTGATAACAAGTTTTGCGTGTTAACCGGTTTCAAACATTTGTTAATGAGTTGTTAATAGCCAAAGATAAATAAATATTTTTGGATAATATTGTTTGATAAAATGGAAATAAAAAAACTCAATATTATCATTACCCTCGGATTTGTGGCAATTATCGGGATCTTAATTGCCCAGCTGATGTGGACCCGGCAGGCGTATAATCTTGAAGACAAAAAATTTAATCAGACTGTGAACATTGCCCTGCTCGAAGTGGTAGAAAAATTGTCCGGTGGAAAAACGTCTTTCAGCGAAAGCCCGGTACAGAATATTTCCAATGATTATTATGTGGTAAACATTAATAATGAATTTCATCCTGAATTATTGGAATATTATCTTAAGACCGAATTTAATCGCTTCCAGATCAACACCGATTATGTGTATGCGCTGTACAATTGTCACAGCGATCAGATGCTTTACGGGAAATTCGTCTCGAAGCATCAGGAAAGCCCAAACGAGAAGATCATTAAATTTCCTAAACACAAAAATCTCGTTTATTACTTTTCTATCCGTTTTCCTGATAAAACGACGTACCTTATCAGCTCATTGCGTTTTTGGTATGTGCTCACGTTTGCATTAATCATTATTCTTTTAGTATATGTTTATTCGATCTACACCATTATTCAGCAGAAAAAATTTGCAGAACTGCAACGGGATTTCATTAATAATATGACGCATGAATTCAAAACACCGCTTTCTTCCATATTGCTGGCTTCAGAAGCATTAACCAAACAGGATATCGTAAAAGACAATCCGAAATTGCAGACTTATACCTCAATTATTACCGATCAAAGCTATAAACTTAACCGACATATTGAAAAGATATTAAATATTGCCAAGAATGACGCTTCAGGGTTGTCTTTAAAGCCGCAAAGAATTGTGTTGCTTCCTTTTATCCAGGAAATCATTGATAATATAAAGCAAAAAAACGAAGATCTTTCCGTGCAAATAAATATTGAGAGCAATCTATCCATCATTGCCGATGAGTTTCACTTTACCAATATCGTTTATAATATTTTAGATAACTCCATAAAATACTGCGATACCAAACCCGTCATTTTTATTTCTTCATTAAAAGACTCAAAAGCATTATATTTAAAGTTTAAAGATAACGGAATTGGGATTCCTGCTAAAAACATTCCTCATATATTTGATAAATTCTACAGAGTGAATACCCCAAAAAGCGATGAAGTGAATGGTTTCGGGCTAGGTTTATTTTACGTGAAAAAAGTTGTCCAGCAGCATAACTGGAAAATTTCGGTTGAAAATAACGCCGATAAAGGAATCACCATTACCCTTACTCTGCCACTTTAATATTTGAAAGAGATGGAAAAATCTAAAATTCTGTATGCCGAAGATGATGAAACGATTGCCTTCCTGATTCAGGATAGCCTGGAAAATCATTACAACATTTCATGTTATCGTGATGGGAAATCAGCACTTGAGGCATTTAATAAAGAAGCTTTTGACATCTGTCTTCTTGATATCATGATGCCCGAACTTAACGGCTTTGAACTGGCAGAACGGATCCGTGAGAAAAATACTGAGATCCCAATTATTTTCATATCCGCAAAAGCACTGAAAGAGGACCGAATCAAAGGATTAAAAATCGGGGCTGATGATTATCTGGTAAAACCTTTCAGCATTGAAGAATTGATTCTGAAAATCGAAGTTTTCCTGAGGCGCTCTAAGAAAACGAATGCTTTTCCATCAAAATTCAGAGTAGGAAAATATACTTTTGATCCTAAAAACTATACGTTGCAGGACGCCCAAAACATGATTACCCTTACCCAAAGAGAATCTGATCTGCTGTTTTATTTTATCAGTAATAAAAATACCGTCCTGAAAAGACAGGACATTCTGAAAGCCATCTGGGGCGATGATGATTATTTCATGGGCCGAAGTCTGGATGTATTCATTTCCAGATTGAGAAAAGTATTGGCAGAAGAAGAAAATATTGTCATTGAAAATCTGCATGGTATTGGCTTTCGTTTTTCTGAAAAATAATTGATTAATCAAAAACCATAAATCATTATCATTCGATTTTATCTAAATTTATGCATCGAAAAAATTCTTGCATGAAAAATCCCGGAACTTTTGTTTTTATTCTTTTGCTTTTCGGCGCATTTACCAATGCCCAAAAATCTGAAAAATTAATACAATTTGTTAATCCTCTGATCGGTACAGAAAAAATGGGTCATACCTATCCCGGAGCCACTGCACCCTTCGGAGCCGTTCAGCTAAGTCCGGAAACCGACACTATTGCTTATGAACTCAATGGGAAATATAATGGCGAAGTCTATAAATACTGCGCCGGTTATCGTTACGAAGATAAAACCATCGTAGGGTTTAGCTCGACCCATTTCAGCGGAACAGGACATTCAGACTTGGGAGATTTCCTAATAATGCCGACTATCGGGAAGCTACAGCTGAATCCCGGAACTGCAGACCATCCTGAAAATGGCTACAGAAGCAGATTTTCCCATCAGAACGAAAAAGCAGAAGCCAGCTATTACAAAGTAAAATTGGAGGATCATAATATTTTAGCCGAATTAACCTCAACAACAAGAGTTGGTGTCCATCGATACACTTTTCCGAAGTCGGATCAGGCGCATATTATTTTTGATCTGATGTCCGGAATCTATAATTATGAAGGAAAAAATATCTGGACTTATGTTCGGGTAGAAAACGAAAACACTGTTACCGGCTATCGTCAGACCAACGGCTGGGCAAGAACGAGAACCGTTTATTTTGCCATGAAATTCTCAAAGCCTTTCAAATCTTACGGACAGAAGAATTATGATGGGAAGCAGGTTTATAATGGCTTTTGGAGAAAATTCGACCAGACTAAAAATTTCCCCGAAATCGCAGGAAAAAACCTGAAAATGTATTTCGATTTCGATACGGAAGAAAATGAAGCCATTGAAATTAAATTAGCCATTTCACCGGTAAGCCAGGCCAATGCCCTTGAAAATTTAGAAAAAGAAGCCGGAAATTTATCTTTTGATCAGGTAAAAGCACAAACCCAGGAAATATGGAATAATGAGCTTAATAAAATAGTCATTAAAGGTTCAGATACTGAGAAAACGAATTTTTATACGGCAATGTACCATACTTTTATCAATCCGACCACGTATATGGATGTAAACGGAGAATACAAAGGTTTGGATCAAAATATTCACCGGGTAGAAAGCTTCACCAATTATACTACTTTTTCCCTTTGGGATACCTATCGTGCACTACATCCCTTTTTTAATATCATCCAGCCAAAAAGAAACGGAGATATGGTGAAATCTATGATGGTGCATTACGATCAGTTTTCTATGAAAATGCTTCCGATATGGTCACATTACGCCAATGACAACTGGTGTATGAGCGGCTATCACAGCGTAAGCGTTGTCGCAGATGCCATTATTAAAGGAAATTATGACGGTGACGCAAAAGCAGCCCTATCAGCCTGTGTTGCTACAGCTAACAAAAGAGATTATGAAGGCATCGGGCAATATATTGATTTAGGATATATTCCTTCGGAAAAAAACGGAACTTCGGTTTCCAACACGCTGGAATATGCTTATGACGACTGGGCAATCGCACAACTGGCGAAACATTTAGGCGAAACAGAACTTTATAATCAGTTCATCAAACGCTCCGAAAACTGGAAAAATAATTTTGATAAAAGTAATGGATTCATGCGTCCCCGCCTTGCAGACGGAAGTTTTAAAAAAGATTTTAGTCCGCTGAGTACGCACGGACAGGGCTTCATTGAAGGAAATTCTTGGAATTATACTTTTTTTGTACCGCAAAATCCGGGTGAATTAATTCAGCTTATGGGTGGCAAGAAAAAATTTGCCTCCAAGCTGGATGAATTGTTCACCATGCATTTGCCTGACGAGTTTTTTGCAGATACAGAGGACATTACAAGAGAAGGCATTATCGGAGGCTATGTTCACGGAAACGAACCGGCACATCACGTGGCTTATCTTTATAATTGGGCAGGACAGCCCTGGAAAACCCAGGCGCAGATCAGAAGAATTCTTGAAATGCAATATAAAGCGACTCCAGATGGATTAGGTGGAAACGACGATGCAGGACAAATGAGCGCCTGGTATATTTTGAGTTCGCTTGGATTTTATCCTGTTGCTCCGGGTTCGGAAGAGTATGCCATTGGAAGTCCGGCAATCGACCATGCGATTTTGAATTTAGAAAACGGAAAAACTTTTGAGATCGAAGCGATTAATCAAAGTCCGAAAAATGTGTATGTTCAAAAAATCCTGTTGAATGGTAAGGAAATTAAAAACTTTACATTAAAACATTCGGATATCATAAATGGTGGGAAATTGAATTTTTATATGAGTTCGAAACCAAAGAAATAGCTTTTAAACACTATTTTCAATGATAAATGAGATTAAATTCTGCTCATCTGTAATTTGCATACGACAATCAGCGTTTTGCATACATCAGGTTCTTAATTTCTCTTCAATTTTGTATCAATAAAAATCAACAATATGAAATTGAATCAGGTAAAATTAGGAAGCCAGGGACTCATCATCCCGAATATTGGTTTAGGATGTATGGGAATGACAGGATTTGGAGATGCCAATATGTATGGACCGGCAGATGAACAGGAGGCGATTGCCACCATTCACCGTTCTTTGGAACTGGGCGGAAATTTTCTGGACACGGCAGATCTGTACGGTCCTTTTAAAAACGAGCAGCTTATTGCAAAAGCAATTGAAGGCAATCGGGACCAGTATATCATCGCCACCAAATTTGGTTGGGAAATTGATGACAACGAACAGATTACCTGGAAAATCAACGGAAGTAAAGACTATGTTAAAAAATCTGTTGAACGCTCACTCAAAAATCTGAAAACCGATTACATCGACCTGTATTATATGCACCGACTGGATAAGAATGTTCCGGTAGAAGAAACGGTTGGCGCCATGAGCGACCTGGTAAAAGAAGGTAAAATCGGTTATATTGGTTTATCCGAAGTATCTTCTGAAACCGTAAAGAAAGCACATGCTATTCATCCGATTTCCGCGGTTCAGAGCGAATATTCTTTGTTTGAAAGAACCGTTGAAGAAAAAGGCGTCATCAAAACACTGAATGAATTGGGAATTGGTTTTGTAGCTTATTCACCGTTGGGAAGAGGATTTTTATCCGGACAGATTCGTTCCATTGATGATTTGCCGGAAAATGATTTCCGAAGAGGAATCCCAAGATTTCAGGAACAGCATTTTCATAAAAATATAGAGCTGGTGGAAGCAATTGAAGCCATGGCAAAAGAAAAAGGAATTACGTCTTCTCAACTCGCTCTGGCGTGGATCATCAGCAAAGGAATTGTTCCGATCCCGGGAACGAAACGCAGAAAATATCTTGAACAGAATATTGAAGCAGCAAGCATTCAGTTAAGCGAATCTGATATTGAGAAGCTTGAAAGTATTGTGCCGTTGGGAACGGATACGGGAGCGACATACGATGAATTCGGGATGGGACTCTTAGATTATTAGTATTTTCTTTTCAAAAGTTAAATCTTTAAAGTAAAATTCGTAATAATTCAAGCCTAACAGGTTTTTGAAACCTGTTAGGTTTATAAAGTAGTACTTTTATGCGCCCCGGCTTGAACGGAGCTCTTTTTGCGTAACGAAGTGAAGCAAAAAAGCGGGAGTGGAAGACGGAAAAAGGCGCCCAAATCTAAGACGCTTTGAAGAATTCAAATAATTGTTACCTTTACTATTATAAACCTTAAGTATGAACACCATACAATCTATTTCCCATTTTCACAGACTTTTGTCGCTTCCGGAACCGAAACATCCGATGGTAAGCGTGATCAATCTTTCGGAAAGTATTTTTATTGAAGATGAAGTATGGAAAGGCTTTGTGAGCCATTATTACTGTGTAGCCCTGAAACGGAACGCTACAGGAAAAATAAAATACGGACAACAGCATTACGATTATGATAAAGGGGTGTTGAGTTTTACAGCGCCCAACCAGGTTCAATATCTGGATCTGCAGACGATGGATTGCAAAAACACAGGTTACCTGTTGATTTTCCACGAAGATTTTCTTCTGAAACATTCCCTAGCAAAAACCATTTCTTCCTACGGATTTTTCTCTTACGCCGTTAATGAAGCGCTGCATCTCTCTGAAGACGAAGAAAATGATTTGCTTGAAATCTTATTTAAGATTGATAAAGAATGCCAGCACATCGATCATTATACCCAGGAAATTATTCTGTCACAAATTGAGTTATTGCTGAATTATTCCAAACGATTTTATGAAAGGCAGTTTATTACCCGAAAAAGCGGAAATCATCATCTTCTGGCAAAATTTGAAGCTTTTCTGAATGATTATTTTAATGATAATTCAGCTGAAAAAGAACTGCTTACCGTTCAGCAAATCGCAGAAGCCATGAATCTTTCGCCCAATTACCTGAGCGATCTTTTGAGGGTTCATACCGGGCAAAATACGCAACAGCATATTCACGAAAAGTTGATCAGCAAAGCAAAAGAGAAACTCTCAACAACAGAGCTTTCGATAAGTGAAATTGCCTATGAGCTGGGATTTGAGCATGCGCAGTCATTCAGTACGCTTTTTAAAAAGAAAACGAGGATGTCTCCTTTGGAATTCAGACAATCTTTTAATTAGTTATAAACAAAACAGACTTTATGAAACATTCCGCGAATTAAAGCATTTCTTCCTTAATTTTTCGTTTATGTGTTTTTCCCCATTGTGAAAGCGACATGATCACAGGCTTTAAAGTATGGCTATAATCTGTTGATATATACTCTACTACAACAGGCATCTGTTCGGCATGCACCACCCTTTTTACAAATCCGTTCAGTTCCAGATCTTTGAGCTCGTTCGATAAAACCCTTGCGGAAATACCGGGAATAAGTCTTTGTAACTCATTAAAACGAACATTTCCCATTTCCTGCAGAACAATAATGATTTTGAGCTTCCATTTTCCTGCGATCACATATAATGCATCTTCCACTGCAGCAAGATTTTCACTGCACGCAGCCTTACATCCATTTTTACAGACCTGATCCTGATTTTCCATATGATTAAAAATTAACAACTAATAAAAAGGTTAGTACTAACCTTTTGTTCACTACTTACTTTTCATAAGCAAATGTACATAATTTTGTTGAAGAAATTTTAATCATTCAAAAAATGAAAAACGTACTTCATATTATTTCAAGTCCGAGAACCAATGGTTCGGCAAGCAGAACACTGGGAAACGCCATTGAAGAAAAATTGCAGGAAACGTATCCTGAACATTCCATAACAACATTGGATCTGCTGAAAAACCCTTTCCCTCATTTGGGCGAAGAGCAGGTAGATTCCTGGTTTATTCCGGCTGAAAACAGAACACCGGAACAAAATGCAGCAGTAAAACGGTCGGATGACGCAATTGCACAATTACAGGCATCAGATATCATCATCATTTCTGTTCCTATTTATAATTTTGGAATCCCTTCTGCTTTAAAAGCTTATATTGATCATATTGCACGAGGCGGAATGACTTTCCGATACTCCGAAAACGGATTTGAAGGTCTGGTGAAAAATAAAAAAGTGTATATCGCAGTAGCGAGTGGCTCTATTTTTTCAGAAGGCGATTATCAGGCTTATGATTTTGTAGTACCTTATCTGAAAAGCGTGCTTGGGTTTATCGGGATTACCGACATCAGTGTTTTCCGGGCGGAAGGTTTGGGTCTTCCTGTTATCCAGGATACCGCTTTATCAAAAGGAATTGAAAGTATTGTAATTGCCTGAGTTCAGTCACCAACTTTAATATAATAGAAAAGCATTGATCTTATTTGCAATATTAATGCTGAAAGATTATTACGATTACGGGCGGGCTAAAGCCCGCCCGTAATCGTAATATATTAATTTAAACCTTTTTATTCCTGAACTTCAAAAAGCAGTCGCTCCCCAAATTTCTGTTCATTAATCTTTCCGTTTTCGTAAACTAAATTTCCATTTACAAAAGTATGGGTTACCTTAGAATGGAAACTCATTCCTTCCAACGGACTCCAACCACATTTGTAAAGGATATTTTCCTTTTCTACTGTCCAGTTCTCATTCAGATCTACTAAAACCAAATCAGCTTTATACCCCTCTCTGATGAAACCTCTTCTTTCAATTCTGAATAAAATTGCCGGATTATGAGCCATTTTTTCAACGATTCTCTCTAAAGAAATCTTTCCGTTTTTATAATTTTCAAGCATCACCACCAAAGAATGCTGCACCAAAGGCGCTCCAGAAGGACATTTTGTGTAAACATTCTGTTTTTCTTCCCAAGTATGAGGCGCATGGTCAGTGGCAACCACATCAATTCTGTCATCAAGCAACGCTTCCCAGAGTCCGTCTTTATCGTGTTGGGTTTTTACAGCCGGGTTCCATTTGATGAGCGAACCTCTTGTTTCATAATCCTCATTGGTGAAAGTCAAATGATGAACACAAACTTCCGCCGTGATTTTTTTATCTTTTAATGGAATATCGTTTCGGAAAAGCTCCAATTCTTTCGCCGTTGACAAATGGAAAACGTGCAGCCTCGCTCCTGTTTTTTTTGCCAACTCGACAGCTTTTGAAGAAGATTTATAACAGGCTTCTTCACTTCTGATCAAATGGTGGAATTTCACCGGAATATCTTCTCCGTACTGATCAATGTATTGTTGCGTATTGGCTCTGATGGTTGCTTCATCTTCACAGTGAACAGCAATCAGCATTTTCGTATTGCTGAAAATATTTTCCAGTGTTTCCGGATTATCCACCAGCATATTTCCTGTGGAAGAACCTAAAAATAATTTAATCCCAGGAACGTTTCTCGGATTGGTCTTTAAAATTTCCTCAAGATTATCATTTGTCCCTCCCATCATAAAACCGTAATTGGCATATGATTTCTGAGAAGCAATTTCATATTTATCCGCTAATAATTCCTGGGTTACGGCATTGGGAACCGTATTAGGCTGTTCTATAAAGCTGGTGGTTCCACCTGCAACAGCTGCTCGGGATTCACTTTCAATATCACCTTTATGCGTAAGGCCAGGCTCACGGAAATGCACCTGGTCATCAATAACTCCCGGTAAAAGATATTTTCCAAAACCATCAATTGTCTCATCTGCCTGTTCTGAAATATTAGTATCTATTTTGGAAATTATATCGTTTTCTATTAAAATATCGCCTTCAAATATTTTTCCTTCATTAACGATTTTTACATTTTTGATTAAGGTCCTCATTTTTACTTTTAAATTAAGTGGTGGTAAATTATCCAACTTTGTCAAAGTTCAGAAATTTCACAAAGTTTTTCAAAATTAAGGTTTATGAATGAATTTAATATCGTCAATAAAAATCAATTTCTAAATATTTACATTTGCATAAAATTTCAGATTTTGAAGAAACTTCTCAACGAAACAATTATCTACGGAATTGGCGCTATTATGCCGAGGATCATTGTTGTACTGTTAAACTATCTCTTTATAAAAAATATTGATAACAGTTCGTTTGCCATTTTCACCAATTTATATGCACTGATATCTTTTGTTAATATCGTGTTATCTTTTGGTTTTGAAACGGCTTATTTCAGGTTTTCATCCGATAAAGATAATGAACAGAAGGTTTTCAATACTTCTTTCTGGTTTTTAACAGGTTTATCAACTGTTTTTCTGGTGTTGGTATTGCTGTTTAATCTGCCCATTGCCAATGTTTTCGGATATTCTGAAACGCCGGAGTTTATTCGCTGGTTTGCCTGGATCGCATTCTTTGACAATATTCTTGTAATCCCGCTGGCCTGGTTCAGATTTCACAACAGACCGATAAAATATACTGCGGTAAGAGTAATACAGGCTGTCTTCCAGAGTGCTTTTGCTATTGCATTATTTCTTTATATTCCGCAGGAATTCAGTTTAAAATTAGGCTTAAAGGAAAAAGTTTCGTATCCGTTTTACAGCAATCTTGCGGCGAGCTTTTTAGGGGTCATATTGGTCTTACCGGTTATCCTGAAGGTGAAGCTGCAGTTTTCAAAAGAACTCTTCTTCCAGATGCTAAAATATTCTTGGCCGATTATGATTGCCGGACTCGCCTTCATGGTGAATGAAAACTTCGATAAATTCATCCAGAAATTTATCATTGATGACGGTGATGCAGGAGCATATGGCGGATGTTATAAAATGGCCGTTTTAATGACACTTTTCGTTACGGCATACCGAATGGGAATTGAACCGTTTTTCTTTAAACAGATGAACAATGAAAATGCAAAGAAAACCTATGCAAAAGTAACCGAATATTTCTCTTTTTTCGCCTCGGTAGTTGCTTTGGGAATCATTGCCAACGTATCCTGGCTTAAGCTTTTACTGGTGCCCAACAGTTCATACTGGGTTGCCATTAACATCATTCCTATTATTGTTATTGCTAATCTTTTTTTCGGGATATATTATAATCTTTCCACATGGTACAAAGTAACTGACAGAACGAGAGTTGGAACCTATATTTCCTGGATAGGGGCCATTATAACAATCGTTTTGAATCTCTTTTTACTAAGGCAATATGGTTTTATGGTTTCGGCCTGGATCACATTAGGTGCTTATTTTACCATGATGGTCTTATCTTATTTTTTAGGTCAGAAATACTATCCTATTCCTTACAGAATGAAGAAAATTTCCTTTTTCGTTATGCTTTTGGCTGTATTCAGCTATATTATCGTAGAATTTTTTGATTATAATCTTTGGATCGGAAACTTATTATTCATCATTTATGCAGGCATATTGATGTATTCTGAAAAAGAGATGCTTCTTTCAAAAATCAGAAAATAAATTTGGTCTTTAATTTGCTGCGTATGGTTTCTGTTTTAATATTATGCAAAACTCCTGAGATTATACCACAAACATAGTTTTATTGCTATCTTTATAAAAAATTATAACCTAATAAAAAAAACATACTAATATAATTTATGAAAATTATCGTTCCTATGGCTGGACGTGGTTCCAGATTACGCCCACATACTCTTACCGTTCCGAAACCTTTGATTCCGATTGCCGGAAAACCTATCGTTCAAAGGCTGGTAGAAGACATCGCCAAAGTCGCAGGAGAAGAAATTGAAGAAGTTGCTTTCATCATTGGAGATTTTGGTCCCGAGATTGAAAAATCCCTTATCCATATTGCTGAAAAACTGGGAGCGAAAGGAAGTATTTATTACCAGACCGATCCTCTTGGCACTGCTCATGCCATCAAATGTGCAGAGCAATCAATGAGCGGTAATGTAGTGATCGCTTTTGCCGATACTCTTTTCCGTGCAGATTTTATTCTGGATAAAAATTCGGATGGTGTAATCTGGGTAAAAAGTGTAGAAGATCCTTCCGCTTTCGGGGTTGTAAAATTAGACAACTACGGGTTTATTACAGATTTTGTTGAAAAGCCACAGACTTTTGTTTCAGATCTTGCCATTATCGGGATTTACTATTTCAACAGTGCTGAAAAACTGATGGATGAAATCAATTATCTAATGGATAACGACATCAAAAATGGTGGAGAATATCAGCTTACCACAGCCTTGGAGAATCTCCGCGCAAAAGGAGCAAAATTCACCTTAGGAAAAGTAAACGATTGGATGGACTGCGGAAATAAAAACGCTACCGTAGAAACCAACAGTAAAATTCTCGCCTACGAACAAGAAGCAATGGCCCAATATCCGGCTTCAGCACAAATCGAAAACTCACTGATTATTCCGCCGTGTTTTATTGGTGAAAATGTCAAAATCTCCAACTCAAAAGTTGGTCCCGGAGTTTCATTGGGAAATAACACGGTAGTGGTTAATTCTAATATTGAAAACTCCCTGATTCAGGAAAATACACAGATCAATCACGGAAACCTATCGAATTCTATGATTGGGAATTCTGCGCAGTATTTCGGGGTGTCGAGAGAAATTTCCTTGGGAGATTATTCCGTTCTTGATTTCTTATCGAAATAATTCTGTCAAAATAGATAATTCAACGCAAATAAGTATCTTCAGACCACACAAAATGTTTTGTGTGGTTTGGCGTTAATATTGCAACGTAATTTTATAAATTGAAAGGTAAATACATGAAAAACTGGATCATAGTACTCTTATTGCTTTTTGCTGTAACATCCTGTAAAACGAGAAATGCAGGCAGAAAAGCCAATAAAAATATAAAAACCGACAGTACGTTTGTACTGGAAACCGACCAGAATCCGAGAGATGTGAATGAACCCATCAGAAATAAACTTCCGTTTTTCGAACATGTAATTCCTCCGCCACAGTTTGAGCAGATTAAAATCAGCAGTAAAGTAAATGTAGAAACCGGAAGCTTTATCCCAACCCTTGATGCTACAATATATATTGAAAAAGACAAAAAAGTATGGATGAATCTTCAGGCATTTATCATTACAGTAGCCCGGGGAATTGCTACTCCGGAAGGAATAAAAGGGCAGGATAAAACCAGTAAAACGTATATTGATTCCGATTTCGATTACCTCAATAACCTCCTGAATGTTAATTTCATAGACTATAAATCTTTAGAGAAAATCTTACTGGGACGGACTTTTGTTAAAATAAACGACTCGCAGTTTACCCTTACCCAAAATCCCCAGGGATTTAAAATGGCATCCAACGTTAATCAGAAAATAGAAACCGAAGGAAGAACCAGAGAATATAAAATCGTCCTTGATTACGACACCAATTATGATTTGCTGAACGTTAATCTTAAAGACGTTTTATCTCCTGATGAACTTAATGTTTCCTACAGTAATTGGGAAGAAATCAATGGAATCAGATTGCCTAAAAATGTTAAAATAATTATAAAAGGCTCAAAAAACAGTCAGATTTTACTGGAAAATACGAAATTTGACTTTTCGAGGATGGATACACCTTATTCTGTACCATCCAGTTATAAGAAAATTGAGATTAAATGATTAAAAAATTTAGCTTTTTAATAGGTATTTTACTGTTCGGACTGCACTATGGACAAGGTGGTAAAAAAGAACAATTGCAAAAACAAAATGCTGAACTTAAAAAACAAATTGCTCAGATAAATACAGATTTAGCAAAAACAAGAAATGAATCAAAACTTTCTATAGCTTATCTTGAAAATGTTAATAAAAAGTTGATGTTGAGAGAAAAGGTTTATAACAACACTCAGAAAGAAAAGAGATTTATTGAAGATGAAATCTACCTTCGTCAGCTTGAAATTAACCGCCAAAACAGAGAGCTTAAAATCCTTAGGGAAAATTACGCCAAAGTTTTGGTGAATGCCTATAAAAATAAGGGAGTCCAAAATAAAGTAACTTTTATTCTTTCTTCTAAAAACCTGGGCGAAGCAATAAGAAGGGTTCAGTATTTAAAACAATATTCCGATTATCAGGATAAAAAAGCCGCGGAAATCACCAACGCAGCAACTAAAATTAAAAAATCTATCGCCCAGAAACAGAATTCTGTAAAAGAAAAAGCAAATCTTCTTGTCAATCAGCAGAAAGATTTAACAACGATTAATGCGGAAAGATCTCAAAAAGAACAGCTGGTAGCAGAATTTAAGAAAAACGAGTCCAAACTTACATCAGAGCTCAGACAAAAACAGGCACAATCAAAAGCATTGGAAGGGCAGATCAGATCAATTATAGCAGAAGAAATCAGAATTGCCAAAGCAGAGGAAGAAACAAGAAAAAAAGCCGAAGCTGAAAAAATCCGTCTTGCCAAAATTGCTGCCGAAAGAGAAAAAGCCAGAATTGAAGCTGAAAATAAAGCCCGTGCAGAAGCACTTGAAAAAGAAAGACGGGCAGCAGAAACTGAAGCAAGAAAAGCATCCGAGCTGGCGGCAAAAAGAGCCGAGGAAGAGAGAAAACGAAATGAAGATGCTGCAAGATCAGAGGCTACAGCAAGAGATGAAGCCAGAAAAATAGCTGCTAAAAAAGCGTCTGACGAAGCAGCTGCGAAAGCAAAAGAAGCCTCCGATAAACTGATTGCAGCAAGAGCCGCAGAAGCAGCTCTGGCGAAAAAGAATGAGGATGATAAAAAAGCTGCGGAAACAAAAGCAATGACCAATTATGGCGTAACAACTGTTGCAGGAAGCAATTTTGCAGATAATAGAGGAAGGTTGGGCTATCCGGCTGATAAAATAGGACAAATTACCCACCGATTCGGAAGACATCCCCATCCGGTATTTAAAAATATTGACGAGGAGAACAACGGTATTAAAATTTCAGTACCGTCCGGAACGCGGGCAAAATCGGTATTTCCAGGAACTGTTTCTTCAGTATTGGCCAATAGTGACGGAACGAAAACTGTTATCCTGAAACACGGGAATTATTTCACCATTTATTCCAATCTCGGAAGTGTTAGTGTTTCCAAAGGCCAGCAGGTTTCGGCAGGAACTCCGGTAGGAGTAATAGGACAGGATTTTGATGGAACTTATACCCTTGATTTCCAGGTATGGAACGGAAGCACACCTATTGATCCTTTAGGTTGGGTTTCTTATTAAAAAAGATTAACTTTGTAAAAAATTTAGCAATGAATACATTAACAATATTGTCATTATCTTGGCAACACATTCTGATCGTAGCCATCATTCTTCTTTTACTTTTCGGAGGTAAAAAAATCCCTGAATTAATGAGAGGAGTTGGTTCCGGTATTAAAGAATTTAAAGATGCAGTAAAGGAAGAAGACAAGCCTGGTTCTGAAAACAAAACCACAAACAACAATCCTTCAAGCAACTAAAAAATTCTATAACCGATGAATTTTACAGAGACCGCATGGAAAGTCTTCAACAAATCTATTGAAGATTATCACGTGTCTGATGACGTTAACACTCTAATTAATAATCCGTTCGAAAAAGACACTTTGGAACGAATTTTGTATGCAAAAAACTGGATTGATACCGTTCAATGGCATTTGGAAGATATAATTAGAGATGAAAATATTGATCCGGCTGAAGCGCTTCAACTTAAAAGGGCGATAGATGCATCCAATCAGAAAAGAACTGATCTGGTAGAATTTATAGACAGCTGGTTTCTTAAAAAGTATGAAAGTGTAATTCCTAAACCTGAAGCAAAAATCAATACTGAAACTATCGCATGGGCGGTAGACAGATTATCAATTCTCGCACTCAAGGTTTATCATATGTCGTTAGAGGCAAACAGAGATTCGGCTTCCGAAGAACACAGAGCCAACTGTAAGGCAAAATTAGATGTTCTTCTTGCACAGCATGAAGATCTTTCAACTTCTATTAATCAGTTGCTTACTGATATTGAGAACGGTGATGTTAAGATGAAAGTGTACAAACAGATGAAAATGTACAACGATGAAAGTCTTAACCCAGTCCTGTATCAAAAGGGGCAACAAAAATGAAACGATCACTTTTTTTTGGGGTATTACTAATTATAACATCTTGTGCAACGGAAAAACAAAACTTTTCTCCGTTGTCTACCGGCTTTTATAGCGAAACCAAAGGATCAGATTCCGATAAAGGAACAAAAAACAGCATTGATATTAATGTAAAAAGTAATGTAAATGCTTCCGAAATTTCCAATCTGATCGCCACTTTTCCCAAATTCAAAAATACAGCTTTAAACAGCGAAATCATTACTTTGAAATACAGCCTGCAAAACTATCTTTATGCGATAGATGCAGATAATCTGAGCGGGAAAAATAAAGCTTTAAAAGACTTTGAAAAATCTTATAAAAAAGTTCAGAAGCTGAGAACAAGTCTTAACAAGGATGATAATGAAATCCTGAACCGGTATCTGGTAAGATTAAAAACCAATGTTTCTGCAATTGAAGATTATATTAAAGCAAATTAAACTAACTAAGGGTATCAATGATTAAAATTCAGGCGGAGTCCAATGTTCCTACGGAATATGGTACTTTCCGAATGATTGCTTTATCCGAAAATGAGAATGACTGGATGCCTCACATGGCTATTGTCGCAGATAAAACAGATTTTTCAAAACCTGTAAACGTGCGTTTCCATTCAGAATGTATTACCGGAGAAGTTTTCCATTCAAAAAAATGCGAATGTGGGCAGCAATTGGATGCAGCCATGAAATATATCCATGAAAATGGAGGAGTTATTATCTACCTTCGCCAGGAAGGCAGAAATATCGGGATCATTAACAAGTTAAAAGCATATTCTTTACAGGAAAAAGGATTTGACACAGTAGAAGCCAATCTAAAGCTGGGACTCCCTGCAGATGACAGAAACTTCGGTGTTGCTATTGAAATTCTTAATTTATTGGATATAAAAGATATTAATCTGCTTACCAATAATCCTGAAAAGGTAAAATATGTAGAAGAAAGCAATATTCATCTTAATTCCAGAATTCCTTTACAAATTCCCGCCAATGAGATCAGCAGAGGTTATCTGCAGACAAAGAAAGATTATTTTGGCCATTTGTTGGATGAAAATGATAAATAAAAGCAAAGCTCCGGAAATTAATTCCGGAGCTTTTTTGTAATTATAAAAAACTGAAAAGATATGTCTTAATTAACTTTGATTGTCGTTATTTTAGACTCATCAAGGTTATAATATTTCACTACAGCATTATAATCACTTGTATCAACTGCTGATGCACCTTTCGCAGGGCTTGCAGGAACCAAAACTACTCTGAAAGTCTGGCTCGTAAGATACTGTGATACCTCAGAAGAAGTCATTGTTGTCTGATCAAAATTGGCTTCAGTGTAAATTTCCACATTTTGAGAATCAAACAAAGCATTGTAATCGAGCTCTCTTCCACCTGACAAATAATAGGTCTTTGGAATTAACTGCCATGCATTACTTGCTGCAGGATCTCTTCTGTATATTAATACAACATCTGTATTTTGTATATTAATCGGAACTGTAAAGGAATATCCGTTTGCATTGGTAAAGCTTCCACTTACATCCCTCATTTTAGGGTAAGTATCGCCGTCTCCCACAACGTTATCATTATCATCACAGCTGAATATAAATAAGCTTACAAAAGCTAACAGCAAAATTGGAAGATATTTTTTCATTTTATAAAAGTTTAATTGTTCTTGTTATTTATAAAGCGTATTCAAATCATATACCAAAAAACTTAAAAACATTGTTTTCATCATCTTTTTAATTGTATTTTTGTTATTATTCAAAATTATGAAGAAACTGGTCTGTACATCAATCTTTATTATCTCATTATTCAGCCCAAAAATTGCGGCACAATATGTCCCGAAAAACCTTTCCAGGGAAGATATAAAAAAAGCTAATCATTGGGTTGATAAAACATACAAAAATCTTTCACAGGATGAAAAGCTCGGGCAGCTTTTTATCATTGCATTATACACCAATAAAGGTGAAAATGAGATCAATACCGTACGGAATATTGTTGTAAATGAAAAGATCGGCGGTCTTATCCTGATGCAGGATGACGCGGCAAGAGAAATCAATCTGGTTAATGAATTCCAGCAAAAATCCAAAATTCCCTTAATGATCGGGATGGATGCGGAATGGGGATTGTACCAGAGAATTGCTGCCGCACACAAATTTCCCTGGGCGATGACCCTGGGAGCTATTCAGGATAAAAATCTGATCCGCCAGATGTCTGCCAAAATAGCAGAAGACTGCCAAAGAATGGGAATCAACTGGGATTTTGCTCCCGTTGTTGACGTAAACACCAATCCTGACAACCCGATTATCGGCAACAGAAGCTTCGGATCTGAAGTGAGCAATGTTATCCGCTCTGCATCTGCTTATGCCAGCGGTCTTCAGGACAATACTATTCTGGCGGCCATAAAACATTTCCCGGGACATGGTGATACCAGCACAGATTCTCACCTGGATCTTCCGGTAATCTCCCACAACCTTGACAGGCTTAATACCGTTGAACTTGCTCCTTTTAAAGCATTAATGAAAGAAGGCATCGGAGGCGTAATGGTTGCTCATTTATATGTTCCTACCTTAGAATCAGGAAAAGGAATTCCTGCTTCGGTTTCAAAAAATATTATTACCGGTCTGCTGAAAGAAAAATTAGGCTATAAAGGACTCATTATTACCGATGCATTAAACATGGGTGCAGTGGCCAGCAAATATAAACCGGGCGAACTGGATGCGATGGCTTTTAAGGCCGGAAATGATATTATGCTTTTCTCCCAGGGTGTTGCAGAAGGAAAAAAACTTATTCAGAAAGCAATTGATAATGGCGAAATTTCGCAGTCAAGGGTGGAAGAAAGTGTAAAGAAAATCCTTCTGACAAAATATTTCTTAGGCTTGGATAAGTACAGCCCGAAAAATCCTGAAAACATCAATTCAGATTTAAACAATGATTCTCATAAAACATTGGTTCAGAATTTATATGCGAATGCTTTAACGTTATTGAAAGATGATAGAAAACTGCTTCCCCTGAAAGGAAATACAATCTATTATGTTCCTCTGGAGGAGGCACCTTATCAAACTTTTGTTAATGAAATGGGTTCTGAATTGATAATTAAAAAAGCAAATGAGATCAGTACAATTCCTGCCAATTCTACAGTGATTATCGGATTGCATAAGGATAATTCCACAGCTTACAAATCTTACAAAATTTCAGAGGCATCAAAAAAGATATTATATGAATTATCAAAAAATCAAAATGTTATACTGAATGTTTTCGGAAGCGCTTACGCCCTGAAAGATATTGATATCTCAGGCATCTCGACAGTACTGGTTTCTTATGAAAACAACGATGATTCTATGACGGCTACAGCCAATGCACTGAAAGGAAAAACAAAAATACGGGGCAGGCTTCCTGTTTTGGTAAATCAAAAACTACAGGCAGGAATAGGAATTGACCTTGAGCCTGCAGCCGAAAAAATAAAGTGAATTTATTTACAAAATCAAACAACAATACATCAATGAAAATAGGCATACTTTGCTATCCCACCTACGGAGGAAGCGGAATTGTAGCAACAGAACTGGGAATGTCACTTGCCAATAAGGGGTATGAAGTTCACTTCATCAGCAATGCACTTCCGGCGAGATTGGATATTACCAATCCGAATATTTTCTTTCACAGGGTAAATGTGCAGACCTATCCCCTGTTCCAGTATCAGCCTTATGACATTGCATTGAGCTCAATGATCTACCGTGTTGTGAATCTCTATAAGCTGGATCTTCTTCATGCCCATTATGCTATTCCTTATGCTTATGCCGCATTTACCGCAAAGCAGATGTTGAAGGAAGATGATAATGACATTCCGCTGGTTACTACCCTTCACGGTACTGATATCACACTGGTTGGGCAGCATCCGAGCTACAAACATGCTGTAGAATTTTCCATTAACCAGTCTGATGCGATCACTTCCGTATCCGAAAGCTTAAAAAAAGACACTCTTCAGTTTTTCAATATTAAAAAAGAAATTCAGGTGATTACCAATTTTATTGATAATTCTGAATTTGATGAACCTAGTGACTGTCAAAGGACACAATTTGCAAATCCTGATGAAAAGATCCTGATCCACGTTTCCAACTTACGACCTGTAAAAAGGGTGGATGAAGTGCTTCAGATATTCAAAAGTGTACAGAAAAAGGTAAAATCGAAATTAATCATTATCGGGGAAGGGCCGGATATGGAGAAGGTTAATCAGTTCCTTGAGGAAAATCCTGACCTAATCTCAAAAATCCGTTTGCTTGGAAAGGTAAACGACCTGTACCGAATTCTTCAGTTATCCGATGTCTTTTTGCTGCCTTCGGAACAGGAAAGTTTTGGTCTTGCCGCACTGGAAGCGATGGCTGCTTACACACCGGTTATAAGTTCCAACGCGGGAGGAATTCCGGAAGTGAACATCCAGGGTGAAACCGGATTTTTAGCGGAAATCGGAAACGTGGAAGCCATGAGCAACTATACCATTAAACTGCTGAGCAATGAAGAACTTTTAATTGAAATGAAGAAAAATGCGAAAGAGCAGGCCATTAAATTCGATCTGAAAAACATTCTTCCTATCTATGAGGAAATGTATAGAACGACTATTGAAAATTTTAAAAATGCACTAACTAAAGTATAGGGTTTTAGAATCTAAAATACAGGCTGCATTTTTGGTAATGCAGCCTTTTTTGTTTGATGTTATCAATTAAACGTTAAGATTTTATAAGGTTTAGAGAGAGTTAATAAAATATCTTTAATATTCCATAAGAATTAATGATTCATTTTTGATCTCCCAACTCAACCCCTTCTCACATTTTACTTCTTACATCTTACTTCTCACTTTTCACATCTCACTTCTAGCACCATTCTCCGGAGCAGCCGTATCCTTACGATTCACCAGCAGTACATTATATTGATCCGTAAGCGCATTCAGCTGATTGATGATGGTGACGTATGGCGACGGCGGTGTTTCCACCAGAAGATGAAGCGCATCGATCCTGTCACGCAAAGCATAGTACGCGGCATTCACCTCTTCCCTTTTAGACTTAATGGTTTCCGGGTTGGCATCTCCGTATTCCTGGGTTCGGGAAAGATATTTTGTATTGAATAGGTCATTGGCCGTTTTCATCTCATTGATCCATGCAGAAAGATTAAAGGAGGCAACCGCATCAATAAGTTCGGGTTTATTTTCCCAATCCCTAGTGAGATTGTCAAGCGTTGCCGTTTCTGCCTGATAGTTTAAACGCGAAATACCGCTTCCATACAGAGCCATATTATCGAGAAGCAATTGTGCCTTCTGTTTTTTATCTGCTTCGAAATGATAAGAATGCCCCAGAAGAAAATAATAAATTCCGTTGATGGCATTATCCCTTCTTTCAGCCAACAGCAAGAGGTCCTGTGTCTTCTCATTAGCCAACGCTTTCTTATACAGATTTTCCAGCTCGGAAATTCGGGCATTGAATGCTGAAAGCTTGGCATCGATCTGTAAGGTTGCAGGGTTGTTCAGGGCGATAATTCCTGAGAAGTCTTTTACGTATTGCAGGTATTCTGCATTGCGAAGTTTTGGTAAGTCGATAAAATTCATTTGTGTATATTTATTATTAAACCATATGATGTGATTAATTATTTTATTCCGGCAGGCTCTGGTATAAAAATCCCTTCGGACGTTCCCGAAAACCTCCTGCAGGCTGCAGGAAGCTTTCGGAGTTTCCCGAAAAACCGTTGCGAGGGTGCGACAAACTTTCGGGTGTTCCCGAAAAGTCATTGCAGGAGTGCAACAGCTTTTCGGGAAAACAGGAAATTACTTGCTGTTTTCAGCCTGGCTTTTCCAGAAAGCAAGCTGGTCTTTCAGCTCAAATAATTTTTCAGCTAATTTACTATTTTTTATAACCCGTTGTGCATTTTGATTCATTTTCGTCTCTTCGAGTAGATTTTTTAAAAAATCGTATCGAGAAGTTTATAATTTTGAAGAGAGATTCCATTCTCGATACATTTTTTCTCCACTTTGTTGCGAAAAAACACTCGAAGTGACGAAGCTACTATCAAAATTTTTCAAAATGCACAATCGTATTTTTTATATTCAAAAAATATAACTTTTGTTGGCGATTTTACAACTTTAGTTCAGATGCATGTGAAATATTTTGTTTAGATTTGCCGCACAACTATAGATTGGTTTTATCTCTTTCTAACCCTACGGATAAAACATGCATCTATTAGGTAAGAATTAATTTAACACACAACAAATGCAAATGATGAGAAAGAAAATTTCATGGCTGTTTTTATTGACAGTATTCCTCAGCTTCTGTTTACATTCCTGCCGTACCGAGGATTTTATGGAGCAGGAAACCCAAAAGCAGACTGCCAATTATAAAGTCTATATGATAGACAAAAAGCAGCTTACCGCAGACTTTGAGCTTTTCAGCAGGCTTTCCCAGATCCAGGAAGTATTCTCCGAAAGAAAAACAAACGCTAAAACTACGCAAGACGGCTTACTGGATGGTGCCGTTATCGGCATCAGCAAGGTGCTGGTGGTGGAAGATGAAAACAGGCAGAAGACCTATACCTTTCCCCTGAAAAGGATATACCCATCCAATAAAATAGAAAACCTGGTGCTGAAAAGAAATCCCGACAGCACCTTCTCCGGGATGCTGGTGCAGTATGATCTTACGGCACAGCAAAAAGATCTTTTCAACAGGTGGCATACCATAGACCTGAAATCTAAAACGGAGATCTATGACATCAATAACCTACACATCAACACCCAGGCAAGAATAGTAAACTACCAGATAGGATGCCTGAATATAAGCTACGAAGACGGAAAATGCGCTTCGGCATGTGCCCATACAGACCCTTCTCAATGCCAGCTTTCCGGTGCCAATGCTCCGCAGCCGCCAAGAATCCTTTCAATAACGGCAATTCCCGGTTGTGGAGGCTCAGACGGCGGGATAGAATGGCCGCAAACCGGAACCGGGAGCTATCCTGTAGGGACAGGAAGCAATACCTCTGCCGGAGGAGGGGATGCCAATACCATGATGTTTGATGAGTACGACCTTACGTACTACAACAGCGATGATATGACGGACCCGGATTTCATCTTCTGGAGCAGGGTAAACCAGTTTATACAGGCACAGCCGCAGATTGTAAAAAACTTTAATAACGAATACCATTATGTTTTCTACTTTGTGCATACGTTCTTCAAAGCCAATGGAATGACTGATGCCAACAAGCTTTTTGTAAGCCAAAGGCTCCAACAGATTGCCCAATGGTACTATGATCCCACTACGGGAACCTATCTCGATTATAACCAGAAGCTTGCTACAGCAATCCTTGCCGTAAAGTATATGCTGGAGAATCCTACCGTAACCTGGGAGCAGTATAGGAACCAATTTTTAACGAATCCATGCGAAAAAACAAAATCCACTCTTAACAACCCCCAAAGGCAAGCCAAAATTCAGGAATTAAGAGATAAATCTAAAACCAGCGGGGAAAAAGCTTTTATGACAAAAGCAGACGGAACGCAAAGCCAGATAATAGAGGGTGCCGATCATAGTGTTCAGCTGGGTAATCTTACAGGATATCAAGGGTATTCTCACAACCACACCCCACAAGGGATCAAAATGTTTTCTTGTGAAGATATCCACAGGCTTTTTGAATTTATTTTCAAGCAGCCTACGGGAACGCCTGTAGATGGACCTTTTGGAGAGATGATAGGTTCGCAGGTCTGCCCGAACTGCCCCGGAGGTTATGAATATTACGATTATATCATCCGGTTTAACGGCCTTCCTTACGAAGCTACCAATATTTATCAGACAGTTTATGATTTTAAGGACTTAAAAGAAAATATACAGATTTTGAAATGGAACTGAGAAATAAGGCAGGGTATTCTTCTCAAAACGGAAATTTCATCAGTACCAAAGGATTGGAAGAAGTATTTTTTTATGCCCTTGACAAAATGGGAATTGATAAAAATAAAATGATTTTACAAAAAGTAGATCAGAACGGAAAAGTAAGCAATATAACCCTGGATGCCAACGGGAAACCTCAGGATATCCCTTGTCCAAACTAATTAAATAATAAACAATTATGAAAAAATTACTCGTATTATTCGCTATAAGTATGACTATATTAGCTTGTAAAGCACAGCAAATTTATCCTCTTAATACATTCTTTGAAGATGTTCCTAATTACTCATACATGAAAGACCTCAACAATTACCTTCCCCCTTATGTGGGCACATACAAGGCTACGTATCAGGGAAATGAAATCACCCTTTATATTACAAAAGAAGATAAGTATCTTAAAGATTATGGTCCCAACGATAGAAAATATTACCAGGATGTTCTTCATGTAAAATATACTGTAGAGAAAATATCAACAGGTGCTGTATTGCAGGATAATCAAAACCCTACAAATCCTGATATAAATAAAATTATAAGCAAAAGAACAAATGATTTAGATAATAACAGCGTTGCGTTATTTTATAGTGGCACTAATTGTGGTGTAGGTTGGGGAAGGATAACGCTAAAAAAAGTCAGCAGCACACAGATTAGCTGGTCGTATTATCCTAATGATTCTGTTTTAACTAATGAAAGCTGTCCCGGAAATCCGGATATCACCATTTATCTTCCTGATGCCGAAAATCTTATTTTTACCAAGCAATAATTTCAGAGGCTCTCCGGAGGGTATTGTTACCTTAACACAAGTATGAAAATTATATCACTTTATGCACAAATGTATATGAGTTTATTATCATTTATCAAGTTTAAATATTTATGAAAAAAATAATAATTCTGCTTTTAACTTCCAACTTTACAATCCTGTTTTCTCAGATAACTTACTTAGATGAAGATGATAAAATAATTACTGAGAAGGAATATAATTCCCGACAAATTTCTTTTGGAAAGCTTAAAGTATGTAATGATTCATTACAGAAATGTAAGATTATTTCTACCCGATCAGAAGAAGGGACCATTGATTCAGATCGTATAATAACCGATTTGGAAAAGCTACTGAAAATACAATTGGATGTAGATAAGCCAACAATTATAAGTTTTTACCCAGGTGCAGATGAATGTAATTTAACAGGTTCCGCCACTGCTCGTAGCAAATTTTTATGGCATAAAGAGCTGGAAAAATTGGCTGATAAAATTAAGAGCTCCAATTATCTTTACATTTATAAAAATAAAACTAATTTAAAGCAGTTTAAGAAATCACAATGGTTTAAAGATCCTAAAAAATATAATAGAGAATACTTTTTTCCAATATCATTACCCATGCAGCAGTTATGTAATTATCTATGATAACAAATACAGAAGCTACTTCGGAGAATATTCGCAACAACAAGTTGTTCAGGATTTAAAAACAATCATTAAATAAATATTACGAGTAAAAGCTGCCTCAAAATGAAGGCAGCTTTATTGTTAACAGCAATTTCCTAAATTAGCAAAAAAACACGCATGACTGAAAAACTACTCCAATATCTTTGGAACCATAAGATCTTTAAACATTTCGACTTCAGGGATATGGGAGGAAATCCCATTGAAATTATTGACTTCGGGAAATGGAACACCGATTCCGGACCGGATTTTTTAGAGGCTAAAATTAAAGTCGGCGGCGTTATTTTAGCCGGACACGTAGAACTTCATATAAAATCTTCCGACTGGATCTTCCATAATCATTCCCAGGATCCGAATTATCAGAACATTATCCTTCATGCCGTTTATGAACATAACATAGACATTGATGAACTGAATAATAAAAACATTCCGACATTGGAACTGAAGCACCATATTGATGAGGGTATGCTTTGGAAATATGAAAAGCTGTTAAGTGGAAATCAGTTCATTGCCTGCGAAAGCAGCTTCAATCCAAAACATATCCCTGTTGGTTTTTATGAACAAAATATCCTGAAAAAACTGAATGAAAAAGCTGAAGACCTTGAAAAAAAACTGAAGAAATTCAACAATAATTTTGAAGCCATTCTGTTCCACAGCCTTGCCTATTCTTTCGGACTGAAGATCAATGCTGAGATATTCAGGCAAATTGCAGAAAGTATTGACTTTTCAATTGTTCTTAAAGTACGCCAAAACAAAACGCAGCTTGAAGCTTTATTATTCGGGATTGCGGGGTGGCTGGAAGATCCGAAGGATGAATTAGTAAAAATCTGGAAAAGGGAATTTGATTTTTTAAAAGCAAAATTTAAAATATCTGATGTAAGAATCCATCCTAAATTTTTAAGGCTGCGTCCTCCTAATTTCCCCACGCTGCGTCTGTCTCAGCTGGCGGATTTGTATCATCAGCACCAGAATTTATTTTCAAAAGTTGTTCATGCAAAATCAGCAGAAGAATTGTTCAGTTTATTTAAAGAAATCAAAGCTTCGGAATATTGGGACAATCATTTCAGCTTCGGAAAAATTTCCACGGTACATCAACCCAAAGTATTGAGCAGAGACTTTGTAGAACTTATCATCTTAAACACAATCCTGCCTCTGAAATATACGTACCACCGATACCACCATGAAGAAATTACAGAGGAACTTCTTGCTTTTTATAAAAATCTGCCTGCAGAAAAAAACGCGGTGATTGACAGTTGGAGTAAAATGAATATAAAAATCCTCAGCTCCCTGGAAAGCCAAAGTTTCATTTATCATTTCAATCATTTTTGTGTACAAAAAAATTGCTTAAATTGCAGTATTGGATTTACACTTTTAAAAGAATCTTAAAATGCTAGATAACATCCGCCACAAAATGGAAAGAGAATGGTTCGGTGTTCTTACGAGAACCGGCGCAAAACTGGGTATTCCGGTATCCAAACTCAGAGTATTTTTTATTTACTCTACTTTTGCTACGGCAGGATTTTTCTTCCTGATCTACCTCGGACTGGCATTTACACTATGGGTGAAAGATATTTTCATCACCAGAAGACCTAATGTTTTTGATCTTTAAACTATGGAATTTTTACAGATTACTTCCCCTGAAGATTACAGAGTTGAGCAGATTTACGGTTCATACTGCACCACTTTTTGTGAAAACGAACGAAGAGACTGGGAAAAACTGGTTCCTTTGTTTACAAATCCTAAAGTAAAAATCCTATCTATCCTCCACGAATCAAACAATATTGGGTACCTCATTCTTTGGGAACTCAGCACTTATACTTTTGTGGAACATTTTGAAGTTTTCGAAGAATTCAGAAACCAGAAACTCGGCTCACATATTACAAAATATCTTTTTGAAAACTATCCCAGAATAATCCTGGAAATAGAACCGGAACATGTGAATGAAAATGCGGCAAGACGCTATGCCTTCTATCAGAGAAACGGCTTCCGCCTTATCGATGAAATGTATGTACAGCCAAGTTACGGAAAGGGTAAAAAACCTCTTAATTTATGGTTATTATCCAATTATACGCCAGAGAATGTAAAAGATATTAAAGATGAAATTTACGATATTGTGTATCATTAATATCTGAACCTATTTATTTTCCGACAGAACTTTCCTTCAATCTTTCAACGAACACCGGAAGAGATTCTTCCATTCTTGATAAAGCACCTGTGAGGTTTTTAGCCCTTACAAAAGCTCTTGTCTGTGGTTTGTCTAAAAATGAAAATTCAATAAACTCGGAGATCCTTTCTTTGGGAATGCCTTCTTTGATGAAATAATCATCCTCTACCCTTTCGCGAATCCATGCAATATCTTCCTGGAGGTCATCATATTTATACTGCCTTTTCATTCGCCTCGCATCCCCGCTAACAACATCATAAAGCCCCTGAATATTGAGATTTCCCAGCAAAATAGGAAGTAACACCTGTTTTATATCTGCCGGTGTTTCCCTCATTTTCCCAACAGGTTGCGGAAGTCCTACAGCATCTTCCACCAACTTTCCTTTATCGATTTTGGCCATCGCGCGGGAATCCTTTTTGATATCGCCGGTAAGGTTGGCGATTTCTACTTCTTCAATCTGTTCAGCGATTCTTATCAGTTTAATCGTTGCTTTATTTTCTGTAAGATATTTTGCCTGTATAGAAGACCTTTCATAGCCGGAACGTATGAACCGTAATTCATCTTCAGGCGCTGCTTCGATTGAAAAAGTTCCGTCTAAGGCAGTATAAGTCCTTTTCTCTGAAGAGATATTCATGATCATTACAGCAGGAAGCGCAACGCCGTCTTCATCAGTAATGGATCCTTCTATCGTTTTTTGTGAAAATACATGGAGAAAAGGAAATATTACAAAAATTAAAAGTTTGATTCTCATTACTTTTAAGATATATAATGAACCTAGGGAGTTTTATAGGCCGAGATTCTGTTTAGTACAGCATTTTTAAACCTGTTCAGATCCGCTTCGGTAACATAGCCGTATTTAAGGATATTTTTTCTTTCAAAACCCGTTCTCAGTATATAAAGGATAAAATGCTGTATCTGTGCTTTTTCAATTTTAAGATCTTCAAAAAACTCTGTTCCAAGGGCATTCTGCAGGTAATTCAGGAGATCCATATCATCCCACTTGTTTTTAACTTTTCCCAGAGAAAATACACCTTTTGTTACCGGCTGTACAAATTCCCCCGCACGCGGTGCTAAAACCGAAGGTGCTGATTTTCGCTTCATGTAGACAGCAAGATCACTCTTAAGTTTCTGGACTTTCCTTGGAGGGTTAAGGTTTTTGGAATCAATTTTAAGATCTCCTGTAATTTCTTTTTTCAGTTCTACTTCTGCAATAAGTGTTGCCGATCTCATGAGCGTAATATTAACAGGTGCACTGATGTTTTCTTTATTGATTTTTCTGTTGGCTCTTTCATAACCGTTTTTCACAAACCGAAGCTCATCTCCTGCTCTTCCGGATATCATAAAATGGCCGTCGCGATTGGTTGAAATTCTTTCGTCAGTCCTTATATTAATGACCGTAACATCGGAAATTTCATTATTATCTTCAGAAGTCACCTTCCCGAAAATATAATCCTGGGCCTGAATATTGATGAAAAGAACGGTAAATAAGACAAAAAGTAGTTTAATTTTCACGGAAAGTTTTTTATTAGAGCAAAACTATAATTATTTTTAAATATTTCGGGAAGTTTAACCACAGTTAACGCGTTTTAGCATTTCTTTTTGATTTATAGCTTTAAAACTGTTAAATCAACCGCTCAATTTGTTAAAATTTCACTTAAAAATTAAGTAACTTGCACATTGATTCCAATCGAAATGCAAAATTCTTATACCGTTATCAATGCTTCAGCCGGCTCGGGAAAAACCTATGCGCTGGTGCAGCGGCTTTTGATGATCTGTCTCCGGTATCCTAATCAACAGCAGTCGATCAGGAATATTCTGGCACTCACTTTTACCAACAAGGCAGCCAACGAAATGAAAGAAAGAATCCTGAGCTGGCTGGGAAACTTCTCGTCGGATGATTTCGCGGAAAATAGTGATCTGAAAAATATCCAGAAAGCGTTTGAACTTGAAGGCATTAAGATTACCATTGATGAACTTCATATCCGTGCAAAAAAACTACTGGATTATGTTCTTCATAATTATTCTACTCTGAATATCGGAACTATAGACCGTTTTAACTCCAGACTTGTAAGAAGCTTTTCTTATGAATTGGGTCTGGCTAAAAATTTTAATCTTGAAATTGAAGCCGAGCCCTTCCTTATTGAAGCCGTGGATAAAATGCTTGACCAGATCGGGGAAAATGAAGTGATTTCCGAATCGTTCATGGATTATGTGGATTACAGCCTTGAGAATAATGAAAGAATTAATTTAAATAAAAACCTGTATGATTCTGCGAAAGAATTTGTGAAGGATATTCATTATGAACATCTGAAAAACAATAAAGACTTCGACAGCACGAATTACGAAAATATTAAAAATACACTTCGTAAAGAGATTGTATTAAACAAAAAACAGGCGAGTGATCTTGCCGCAAAATCGATAGAATTATTCAGGTCGAAAGGTATTGAGATTGAAGATTTCGCGCAGGGCAAAAATGGAATCGGCGGATTTTTCACTAAAGTATTAGATTTTTACCAGCAAAAAAGAACGGGTTTTCCTTTTCCTACCACTGCAGAGGAATCCGTTGTCAATAATTACCGTAAAGGAGCTTCTTCAAAATCAAAACACAAGGAAGGTGATATTTTAGAAATTCTTGATCAGCTTCTTGAAAACAGGATGCAGCTGATTCTTCTTTATATTGAAACACAGAAAAAAGAGAAAATCCTTTCCGCACTTTTACCACTGAAAGTAAATAAAGATATCCAGGATGAGCTGAGAAAAATTGAACAGGAAAATGATCTTGTGCTATTAAGCAAATTCAATATTCTGATCAACGAAAATCTTAAAAATGAGCCGTCTGCTTTTATCTATGAAAAGGTAGGATCCCAGTTTCAGCACTATTTTTTTGATGAATTTCAGGATACCTCCGAGCTTCAATGGCAGAATTTCCTTCCGCTGAGAGACCATTCCATTTCTACTGAAAATACTTCGTTTACATTGGTTGGAGATCCGAAACAGAGTATTTACCGTTTCCGGGGCGGAGAAAGCAAACTGATGCTTGATATTATCAACAAAAAAGAAATTACTCCCAAGGAAGCCGAACTTCTGGTACTGAAAGACAACTGGCGGAGCGCCAGGAATATAGTCCGTTTCAATAACGATCTGTATCGCTTTCATTCTGATATCTTAGAAGAAGAGCATAAGAATATTTTCGGGACAGACGCAGAACAGACGCCGAGATCTTCAATGGAAGGTCGTGTAAAAGTAAATTTAATTGAAAATCTTACGAATGAAGATTTTTATAATGATACTTCTGAAAGAATGCGGAAAGATATCCAGGAAAGCCTGGACAATGGTTTCAGATTCTCAGACATTACCATTCTCTGCCGCGGGAATTTTGACATTTTCAGTTATTCCCAGAAATTAGGAAATCTGAAGGTAAATTATAAAGGAGAGGAAACGAATATTAAAACAATTTCTGACAAAGGTTTAACCCTGGAGCTTTCCAATACGTTAAAAGCCGTGATCGAATTCCTGAAATGGGAGGTTAATCCGAAGAATAAACCCAACCTGATTATGATGATGTACTATCTTAACCAGCTGGGAAGAATTCATATGGCAGATTTTACCCTGGAGATGAAAGAAATCCTTGATCTTAGCTCTCATGAAGAAATTTTAGATTTCATCCAGAACAGGTATGCCTTAAAGCTTAAGCAGGATCATTTCCCGAGATTTAATCTTTATAATTTTGTAGAATATTACATCAACGAATTTTCCGTTGAAAGTAAAGAAACGGATTTCCTGCTGAACTTTCTGGAAATGCTTTTTAATTTTACCCAAAATGCAGGGGCAAGTACTAAAGAATTCCTTAAATATTGGGACGAAGAAGCTTCTGCGTATACAATTCAGGCTTCTGAAAATATTGATGCGGTACAGATCATGACCATTCATAAGGCTAAAGGTCTGGAATTCCCAATCGTTTTTATCCCGATGATGAATAAAAACCGTGATGCCGAATTTACCAACTGGTTTGAAACTTCAAAAGACACTCCGCTAAAGTCGGTCAACATTAATCAATTCAGCAAAAATCTGGAGGTTTACGATGAAGAAATTGAAAAATTCAACAGACAAAATTCATACAAAAACTTTGTAGACCGGCTTTGCCTGCAGTATGTTGCCACAACGCGACCTGTGGAACAGCTTTTTTTCTATATCCAAAAAGCCAATAAAACATCAAATAATCTTGAGCTGCTGGAGTTTCTCCAGTCGAAAAATCCTGAAAATCTTGATGAATTTGATCTGTACGAGGTTAGTCCTGAAATGCTGAAAAAATATTCGAAGGAAAAAATTTCATCTTTTAAAACCAAGGACATCCGGGTTCTGAAAAACATCAGTGAAAACAATACTTCAATAAAAATCGCAACCCCTTCCAAGAACTATCAGGTAAGAAATGAAAAGGTGAGAATCGGTCTTTTTGTGCATGAACTTTTATCTCAGATCAATACCGCAAAAGACGTTTCTAAAGTTCTGGAATGCTATATTCTTGAAGGTCAGGTAACCCTTGAGGAAAGCCGTACGATACATTCCGAACTTAAAAAAATCATAGAAACCCATGCCGAATTCTTTGATGAAAAATGGGAAGTTATCAATGAAAAAGACATCATGATTTCCGAAAACGGTGAAAGTAAAGTGTACCGGCCCGACCGTATGCTGAAAAGTGATGAAGGCTATATCATCGTTGATTTTAAAACGGGAGAAGAATCTTCCAAAAATGAACGCCAGATTGAGAATTATAAAAATATTCTTGAAAAACTGGGCAAAAAGGTTTTGAAGACAAGGTTGATTTATTTGTAAAAATCAAAAATATGATGAAATTTTTCGGCGGCACCAAAGGTGCCGCCGAAAATTTTTATCATTAAGTCAATTCAATTTATTCTCCTTTAGGATTAAAAACCCTTTGTGCCAATTCCTGGTCAAAAAGATATAGTGCTGAAGGGTTATCAGATACCATCTTAATTTTTGTTACCAGTTGTGAAGCACTTGCTTCCTCTTCCACCTGTTCATTAATGAACCACTGTAGAAATGAAGTGGTGGCAAAATCACCTTCATCATTGGCATTTTTAACGATATTGAAAATACTTTTTGTTACTTTTCTTTCGTGCTCCAATGCTTTTTCAAAAATATCAATTGCTCCAAGGAATTCATGTGGAGGCTTAGGAATTTCACCGATGATTATTTCTCCCCCCACATCGTTAAGGTAATCAAACATTTTATCGGCATGCATTAATTCTTCCTTACTCTGCACTCTGAAATAATTGGCAATCCCATCAAGATCTTTTCCCGAAAACCATGCGGACATTGACAGATAATATTGTGCAGCGTACTGTTCGTGAGCTATTTGTTCGTTAATTAATTTTGCAATTTTCTCGCTAACCATAGGGTATAAATTTACTTTCAAAATTAGGGAATAAACTCTTAAAACAAAAGTTTTAGTAAAAATTAATAAAAAAGGGCAGGATAAATCCCGCCCTTCAACACATTAAAAAATCAAAATTATAAACTACTTTGTTGCATCCGGAGCTACCGTATTCATTGGCTTATGCATTCTGGCACCTCTCTCTTTCATCGCCATTCTTCTTTGCTCCATTTTAGCTTTTCTGTCGGCCTGCCATTTATCATATTGCTGAGGTGTTAAAATCTGCTTCATTTCAGCATCCATTTGTGCTCTTTTAGCTTTCATCTGCTCCGCTCTCGCCTGTCTTTCACCTTTATTTTTTTCAAATTCAGTTTTCATTTCAGCTTTTCTCTTATCATGAAGCGCTTTAATTTTATCAACCTGTGCCTGATTTAAATTTAAATCTTTCTGCATTTGAGCCATATGCTCCTGTTCTTTTTGCTGAAACTTCTGCTGCATTTCAGCTTTTTTTGCCTGTCTGTCCTGTGGAGTAGTCTGTTGAGCCATTGCAAAACCTCCGAATCCGATAAATGCTACCGCTAATACTAATTTTTTCATATTACAAATTTTTAAATATTTCTTGTATATCTTTTTGATTATCCATTAAAATGAAAGTTAAATAGAAAATATCACAATTATTGTTAAAATTAAATATGAATAATTCAACATTAAGTACTAAAAAAAGGCAGAATTATTACTCTGCCTTCACACCACTTAAATATAATATATGAAAATCTATTATTCAATTATTCTCTCTATATCTTTTTGATAATTAGTTAAAACAAAAGTTAAATGCAAAATATTATAATTATTGTTAAAATTAAATATGAATTTCATAAATATAAAAAGAGCAGATTTATAAAACCTGCCCTTCACACCACTTAAATATAATATATGAAAATTAATTCTTTGCAAATCCGTTTCTGAAACCGCCGTTACCTCTCTTTTCACCACCATTATTCTGCTGTCTCGGTGCGGTATTTTCATTTCTTCTGAAACTTCCTTCATTTCTGAAGCCTCCGTTATTTTCTCTTTTAGGAGCCTCTTCTCTTCTAACTTCTCCACCTCTGAATCCACCGCCTCTGTTGCCATTATTTTCAGCTCTTGGAGCACGGAATCCACCATCATTTCTTACACCGCTATCATTACCTCCTCTGAAACCTCCGTTATTTCTCGGCGCATTACCATTATTTCTGAAACCTGAATTATCATTACTTTTATTTCCAGCATTATTGTTGCGGAAGCCTCCGTTATTGCCATTATTACCATCTCTCACCGAACCCCGGAATCCATTATTTGGTCTGTCGCTGGATCTTACAATATTAAAGGTAGGATTGTCCATTCTTCTGAATTTCGCCCTGTCTACTCTGTAAATATTGATATTTACATTTCTGTATCTTGGCATCGGTCTGCAGATTGCAGCATAATGTGTTCTTCTGTAATTCTGGAAATACACTACCGGACTGTATCCTCTGTAATAATTATTCTGGAACACTACAAAAACCCTTGGACCCATGATTCTCTGTAAAGCATAGAATCTGTCATAATACCATCTGTCCGGATTGTATCTGTAGAATCTGTTCCATGATGAAAAACTTATATACAGATTATTCAGTCTCAGGATCTGATCGATCTGCCATGGATTTAGCCTGTTTTGGGTAAAAAATACATTCCAGTTAATATTAACGATACTGTTTCGGTAATCGTTGTAATTACTCTGATAATAATTCTGTGGATAATAATCCTGTGGATAATTATAATAGTAATCATCCGGGAAATAATTCTGGTCATCTTCATCGCTGTAATAGCCACCGTCATTCTGATAATATCCGTCATTGTCATATCCGTAATCCGGATACTGCTGAGCAAAGGAAAAAACTCCGAGACTCAAAGCAAAACCGATCAATATTTTTTTCATTTTTAAAGTCGTTAATTGGTTAATAATATAGTAGAATTCTTCATTCTATCTTTTGGATATAAATAGAAAAAAGAAGTTAAATCTTTCGATAAAACTTCTTTTAATTATACGTTAATAAATTGATAATCAATTGTTAAATTTACAACCTTCCACTATCTTTGATCCAATATGCTATCTTTTTATTGAAGTCGGATTCATGTTTAAGGTCTTCAAGCTTTAGATGCATTCTATACCTCCAATAATGTGGAAAAACGGCAGGATTATTAATTCTTTCGTTATCCATTTCAATATTAGCCAATCGCTGATCGGTTGCCAGAAATTCCTGTATCGGGAAAATAGCCAGCATTGCATCATTATAAAGATGTTGTTTCATAATAATTTCAGCAAGATAAGGATCAAGATTTTCCGGTGCCTGTCCGTACTGGATCAGTTGAAGGTTAAAATACTGCTGGGTAAGTGAGGGGTTTTCTTTCCACCACTGTCTCAATGTTGAGCTGTCGTGAGAAGAGGCCGTTACCACATTCAGGTATCCTGCATTTTTAGGATTATAAAAAGGAATGTTATCGGATGGCATTCTCTGAACTTTCAAAGCAACGATTGCCAATTCATCCATTACTACCGGAACACAATCCGGAACCAGCCCCAGATCTTCACCACAAATAAGCATTTTGGTGGCATTCAGGATTACAGGTAATTTTTCCATGGCTTTTTCATACCAGAGATGATCCTGCCTTTTAAAGAAATAATCATGGTACAGATCGTATATTGCTTTCTTTTCCCAATCCGAAAGATATTTGTACGATTCTGTGTTATATACATTAAATCTCGGATGATAAACTATCTGTCCGTTTCTTTCTTCAATTAAAAATAAAACATTGGCACAAAGTGATATAAGCTGGCTTTCAATTGGTCCGCGAGGATTTTTCCTGAAGAAATCCGACAATTTTCTTTGGGTATTGAATTCTTCTTTAAAAGAATAAGTGCCGTCGTAATTATTGTCAATAAATTCAAGCGCATTTGCGTTTTCTTCTCCGAAGTAATTCCAAAGAATCTGATCATTGATATACGGCTTACAATACCTGTCGAAATTGAAAGGAATATTCCATTTACCGAATTCCTCCAGCGTAACCGGAACGGCAGGGTAAAAATATCCTAAAATTCCCTGTGTTGCGGAAATCGGCATTCTCCAGATCCTGAAAAAACCTAAAATATGATCAATCCTCATCGCATCAAAATACTGCTCCAATGCTTTGAACCTGTTTTTCCACCACTTGTAATCATCCGCTTTCATGGCTTCCCAGTTATAGGTTGGGAATTCCCAGTTCTGTCCCAATTCGGTAAACTGATCCGGCGGTGCTCCTGCCTGAAAATCCATTCCGAATAACTCAGGCTCCGTCCATGCTTCTACTGAATATCTGTAAATCCCGATTGGAAGATCTCCTTTAACGGAAACACCAAGTCTATGCGTGTAGTCAATAGCATCTTTCAATTGCCTGTGAAGCTGATACTGCACCCAGGCATGCAGCATAGACGCATCATAATCTTTACTTTTTGCGCTGAAAAAAGGCGCAATTTTTCCGGCAATATATTTTTTATGCGTCTTCCACTCGTTGAAATTCGGGGTTTTATATTTATCTCTTAAAACACAGAATGCAGCATACGGAATCAGCCAGGATTCATTGTCTTTAATAAATTTTTTAAAGTTCCTGTCTTTATATATTTTCTCTTTATCAGCATCAAAAACCGCTCTCAGGTATTTCCATTTTCCTGAGATCATTTTCTCATAATCGATCAGATCAAGTGCATTCAATTCAGATTTTTCAGCTTTATATTCAGCAAAAAGATCCTCGGGCAACGGGAAGTCCAGCTGTTCCAGAGCAATATACTGCGGATGAAGCGCATAGACAGAAACTGCTGCATAGGGATAAGAATCTGTCCAGGTATAATTTGCAGTGGTATCGTTGATCGGCAGAATCTGAATAATTCCCAAGTTAGTTTCTTTCGCCCAATCTGCCAGTTTTTTAAGATCTGAAAATTCTCCCACACCAAAGCCGTCATCTGTTCTTAAAGAAAAGATAGGAACAGCCACTCCGGCATCGTGATACATCTGGTAAAGTTTGAATTTAAAATAATGGTCTGCAACGACATGCAAAACATCTTTGGATTGATTGGGAAGGGCAAAACGGTTTTCGCCAGCTTCTACATCAAATACTTTTCCGGATGCTTTATCATAAAGACAGTATTTATATTGTATAAATTCATTTTCTGGAATTTCAACTGAAGTTTCCCAGATACCGAAATCCGTCTGCGACAACTGAATAACCTTATCATAATCCCAATTTCCAAGGGAAGCCGTACTGCCGAACAGGACAACCGCCCAGTCGGGATTATAGATGGGCGCTTCAATTCTAAATAAATGGGTATGCTTTTTTAAAACCGATATTTTTTCGGGTTTAAATGTATTCAGCTTATTGTAAAGTATTTTATTGTTAAGGTAATTTTCAGGAAAATTTTTGTTGTTCCAGCGATCAAAAATAATAAACTCTTTATAATTATGAGGGAAATTCAAACGATGCAGGACAAATTCTTCACGCAGCATACTTCCTTTTTCATCTATAACCTGATATTGATAAGAAATAGATTTTGAAAAGTAATCCACTTCACATTTCCATTGTCCGTTTTCTTCATAAAACATAGGATGCGTCTGCGATACAGCATTTTCTTCGCTGATAACCAGCTGAAGTCTTTCTCCGACTTTTGTACTGTAACCTACATTAAAGTATATCTTCATTTACATTTTTTTATAAAAATACATTATAATATCGAAAAATAAAACTTATTGAATATCAAATATTCATTAAAAAAACCTTCTCAAATATTTTGAAAAGGCTTGATATATTGTAAAGATAATGATTATTCTGTCACTACAATTTTCTTATTGAGTAATACTTTTCCGGATTCATCCGTAATGTTTACGAGATAGGCTCCGCTTACAAGATTTCTGAGATAGACCTGTTGTCTCAAAAACCCGTCTTTTACAGATAAAGCTTGTGTGAGGACATTCTTACCGGAAAGATCAAAAATATTAAGTTTTACAGATCCTTTTACCGTTTTGTCATTAACATTAATATTGATTAATTTTTCATCTACTCTTGTAGGATAGAGATCAATATTTGCGAAGACATTTCCTAAAGCCGCTTTATCATTTGCAAAATACTTGCTTGCAAGATCATAAATATGCAGATTTTGCTCTCCCAGAAGCTGTTTGGCCTGTAAAGTATTGAGGTCCACTTCGTATAACGGAGCTCCTTTTGCACTGGCAATAACAACATTCCCTTTTGAATTAACTGCGGATCCATTTACCGAATAATTATCAGGAATTCCGGCAATTTTACCGATAAATTTAGCTTTTAATTCTTTTGTCACGACTTTAAATACATTCCCTGATGCGGAAAACACATAAAAATTACCTTCTGCATCAGCAATCATATCACCACCAAAACCGGTTTCCATGATCGTGAAAGAACTTTTGCCGTTGGCAGCATCATCTGTAATGATACCCAGATCAGTGACGTTATATTGATTTCCCGATTTACTTATTTTGATAAACTGTGTCCCTACATTATTAATTGCGTAAATACTTCCGTCATAGCCTGCAGTCATTCTTGTAAAATGAGAATTGATATCGCAGGAAGTAACTCTTGCCACGTTATTTTCAACCAATGTTATTTCGCGTGATTTTGCGTTTAAAACATAGATATTTGAAGAAAACATTGGCATATAAACCAGATTATTGTTGGAAGCATCGTAAGCCAGAGTCGCCATATTCACAGCCTGGGCGTTGTTATACGTATTCTTATCTTCCGTTACAGCACCATTTCTGTTTTGGGAAAAAACTTTTGAAGAAGAATCTGCCGTAAAAATTACCTCTCCGGAAACTCCTCTGTTTGCATCAATAGTACGGAAATCGTTAAAAATAATACTTGGTGAATCTTTACCGACAAGCGCAAAAAAATCCTGTTGCGCAGAAGCATTAATACCGATAAACAGCAAAAATAAAGGGAATAGATGTTTTTTCATAGTATATAAATTTTAATTTTTAATCATTTTATTATGACTAAGTTACGTATTTTTTGAATTCATTTTAAAAAAATTTAAGGTTAAAGAAGAATTTTGAATTTGAGCTTTCTGTCAATTCGCTTTGCTCCATTCAGAATGATATCTATACAAAAAAACTCCCACAAAACAACTGTGAGAGTTTATAATATAAATATTTAAAAATTCTAATTTAAAACGTATGTTGTTCCATCCCTACCGTCTTTCAGCTCGATGCCTTCCGCAAGAAGCCTGTCGCGGATCTGGTCTGACAGTTCAAAATTCTTTGATTTTCTAGCCTGATTTCTTAATTCAATCAAAACCTTCAGCGTCTGATCCAGTTTTTCGTTGTTATTTTCTTCAATAGTCTGAAGGCCTAAAACATCGAATATTAAAGCATTTAAAGTAGATTTCAAATCTTCCAAATCATTTTTTGAAATGGTTTCTTTTCCATCCTTTAGAGCAAAAATATATTTTACAGCTTCAAATAAATGCGCGATAAGAACCGGTGAATTAAAATCATCGGTCAATGCATCATAAGCTTTATTTTTCCATTCTTCAAGGCTAAAACCGGATTGCTTTTCATCATTCGGCGTAATGGATTGTAAAACTTTAACGGCTTCCATTAACCTGATGAATCCTTTTTCGCTGGCCAGCATGGCATCATTGGAAATATCCAAGACACTTCTGTAATGTGCCTGCAGGAAACAGAAACGTACAATTGCCGGATGGAAAGGCTTTTCGAAAAAGTCATTTTCTCCGGTTACCAGCTGCATCGGCAAAATATAATTCCCCGTTGACTTACTCATACGCTGAGAATTCATGGTAAGCATATTGGCGTGCATCCAGTAGTTTACCGGAGCGCTATCATTGCATGCTTTACCCTGTGCAATTTCACATTCGTGGTGCGGGAACTTCAAATCCATGCCACCTCCGTGGATATCAAATGTTTCTCCCAAATATTTTGTACTCATTGCGGTACATTCCAGATGCCACCCCGGAAAACCTTCTCCCCAGGGAGAATTCCATCTCATGATATGTGCCGGGGAAGCTTTTTTCCAAAGAGCAAAATCCTGAGGATTTTTCTTTTCACCCTGCCCGTCCAGATCACGGGTATTTGCGAAAAGTTCCTCAATATTTCTTTTCGATAATTCGCCATAATTTAATCCTCTCCTATTGTATTCCAAAACATCAAAATAGACGGAGCCGTTGCTCTCATAGGCAAATCCTCTCTCAATCAATTTCTGTGTAAGTTCAATCTGCTCCACAATGTGACCCGTTGCGGTGGGTTCAATATTCGGAGGCAATAAATTAAACATTTCCAGAACTTTATGAAAATCTACCGTATATTTCTGTACAATTTCCATGGGTTCCAGCTTTTCAAGGCGGGTCTGCTTTACGAATCTGTCGTTGTTAACATCTCCGTCATCGGTAAGATGGCCTGCATCAGTGATATTTCTGACATATCTTACTTTATACCCCAGATGAGTAAGGCTACGGTAAATGAAATCAAAAGAAAGGAAAGTTCTTACATTTCCCAGATGGACATTGCTATAAACAGTTGGTCCACAGACATACATCCCGACATTTCCATCTAAAATGGGTTTAAATATTTCTTTTTCGCCGGTAAGCGAGTTGTATATTTTTAGTTGCATGATTTAATAAGTAGTAATTAATGATTAATAAATGATTTTTAAATTTAATTCAAGATAAATCTTTCACAACAAATAATGGTTGTGATAAAAATTTTATCTGAGATTTTTTTAAATTTTATCATTATAATTTACTTCCAGAAGTGAGGTTTAATATAAAAAACAGTATCAATAAAATATAACACTCCTTTTTGTGTAAGAACATTTTCGTCATGTAAGTCTTCCAGAATAATTCCTAAAGAAGGATTATAATAATCATTGTTTCTTATATTTTCAAATCCATTATTACCAAGAAAACTTTTGACTTCTCTAAGATCAGTTAATTGATCTAATTTAACAAATCTTTGTTTTACGACTGCATATAAGATATCCGAATTCATATAAAATCCAATTAACTCATAAGCTGTATCCGGAAAAAAATAATTATTTAAAAGGAGATTATGAAAGTAATCCAACCATGATTCATAGTAAATAGAATCATTAAGTTTCAAAACAGAACTATCATCTTTCAAATACACTTTTTGTTCCGCTCCTTCTGAGACAAACAGATCAAAGTCTATTGTATCATACCAAAAGTTATTAGAATTAATCCAATTAATTAACTCTAATGTTTCTTTTCTTTTGAAAGGCTTTTCTTTTGAAGCCAGTTTGCCTGTTTCTTGGCTTCTTCCAAGGTAACCGGCGATTGCTTGGATAATATTTCCATGCTTAACTTCGCTCTTTCCTGAAAGGATATATTGGAGTTCATATTTGATATCATTTAGCATTGTTAAAAATAGTACAATTTTTCATTTAATCCAATTTCGCATGACTTCCCACATAGTGAAGGAATTCCTGTCTTGTAATAGGATTGGTCCTGAAAATACCACTTAATTCTGCAGTAATGGTAGAGCTTGCCGTATCTTTTATTCCCCTGCAATTGACACAAAGATGTTTTGCATCAATGATACAGGCAACATCTTTTGTACCCAAAGCTTCTTTTAAAGCATCAACAATCTGCATGGTAAGCCTTTCCTGAACCTGTGGACGTTTTGCATAATAGTCTACGATTCTGTTTATTTTTGAAAGCCCGATCACTTCACCGTTGGAAATATAGGCAACGTGTGCTCTTCCGATAATCGGCAAAAAATGATGCTCGCAGAATGAATATACGGTAATGTCTTTTTCCACCAGCATCTGGCGGTATTTGTATTTATTTGAAAAGGTAGAAATGCCAGGTTTATTTTCAGGTAGAAGTCCGCCAAAAATTTCGTTAACGTACATTTTGGCAACCCTGCGCGGGGAATCTTTCAGAGAATCATCCGTCATATCAAGTCCTAGTGTTTCCATGATTTCTCCAAAAAGTACAGTTATTTTTTCTATTTTCTCTTCTGGTGATTTCTCAAAAGCATCTTTCCTGATAGGCGTATGTTCTTTTCCAGTGAAAATATCATCGTCGTTGTCCGTAAAATCAACCATTTTTATTTAATTTGCACAAAAATACGGATAAAATCTGTTCGTCATATTTAATTTAGCCGAAAAACATTATCTTTCGCCGCCAACATCACTTTACGTTATGATTATTGCTGAAGAAGTACAAAGCAAAGCCCGGGAAAGGGAATTTTTAGAGTTTCCGGGAAGACTTTATCAAAATGACCCAAACTATATCAGACCTTTAGATAAAGACATAAAAGAAATCTTTAATCCTGAAAAAAACAGATTCTTTAAAAACGGAGAATGCGCCCGGTTTTTGTTTAAAAACAAGGAAAATGACACCGTAGGAAGAGTTGCCGTATTTGTCAACAATTTTTACGAACAGCAGCAGCCGACCGGCGGAATAGGTTTTTTTGATTGTATTAATGATCAGAAGACGGCGGACTTTATTTTTAATTACTGTGAAGAGTGGCTCCAAAAAAGAGGAATGGAAGCCATGGACGGATCCATCAATTTCGGGGAGCGGGATAAATTCTGGGGTGTACTAACGGATGGCTTTGAACAGCCTCTGTATGGAATGAACTATAATTTCCCTTATTATAAGGAGCTTTTTGAAAATTATGGATTCAGGATCTATTTTGAGCAGCTCTGTTTTTCAAGACCTATTTTTGCGGAAGTTTCACGCGTTTTTATGGTTATGCATGCAAAGCACCAAAGAAATCCTGACATTTCGGCTCAACCCATGAAAAAGAATGCCCTGAAAAAATTCGCAAAAGATTTTACAGAAATCTACAATAAAGCCTGGGCGGCTCATGGTGAAGGAAAATGCATGGAAGAATCTAAGGTACTGAAGATGTTTAAAACCATGAAACCTATTATTAATGAGCATATTTCCTGGTTTGTGTATGAAAATGAAAAGCCTATTGCCATGTGGATGAATATTCCCGATCTGAATCAATGGTTTAAATATATGAACGGAAAATTTGGCTTTTTTCAAAAACTTAAATTCTTATGGGTAAAAAGATTCAAGAAAAATGAAAAAATGGTAGGCCTTGTTTTCGGGGTGGTTCCGGAATGGCAGAGGAAAGGAATTGAAGGATATATGATCTGGGAAGGGACACAGCATTTAAGAAAGCAT
This sequence comes from Chryseobacterium sp. PET-29, assembly GCF_025736815.1. Taxonomy (NCBI): domain Bacteria; kingdom Pseudomonadati; phylum Bacteroidota; class Flavobacteriia; order Flavobacteriales; family Weeksellaceae; genus Chryseobacterium; species Chryseobacterium sp. PET-29. Next base: position 2,703,089 of record NZ_CP107053.1, read on the forward strand.
ACTGATTTTAAAGTTACGGAAATGCAGTGGATCGGAGATTTCAATCCTAAAATGATTAAAATTGCTGAAAATCTTGACACTACGGTAACAAGGAAACTGGCAACCTATCGATATTTATTTGATCGTAATAAAGAATTTGAAAGACATCCTACACTATAATCTAAAAATATATTTTATGAATTCAGTATTTGTTTTACTTGTTTTATTTCTTTTCATCATATTATTGATTCCTGCCATTATTTTTCTTATCGCCTATCTTGCTGCGAGAAGCCGAAAGAAAAAGCAGAAAGTACTGCTCGAAAAAATAGGAACTCCCCAATATTATGCTTTTGTAAGATACAATATGGGAAATACACAAAATGAATTCTTTAAGCTCAAAGCATTTCAGGGCAGTGGAATTTTATATGTTGAAGGCCGAAATATTTATTTTGAAGATACTCTACATCAAAATCCGCACGTATTTCCTATGAGTGAAAGCAACATCAAATGGGAAGATGTTAATATTGTAAACGGACTTTTGAAATGGTTTTCTATCGCCGATCAGGAGAAGAAATATTATTTCAATATTGAAAGCGGAATGTTTATTTTCAATCTTGATTCTTCGAAACCTACTACCAAAAGTGTTTTTGATAAATTATTACAACATCAGAATGAAATTTGATGCGTTTAGTTTTTGGCGGCATGGAGCCGCTACAAAAACTAAAATAAAAAAACCTCATCCTGGATGAGGTTTTTTTAGATCGTATGAGTTTATCAGAATAATGCTCCCGCTACTTTTTTAATATTGTCACTTTTACCCATTGAATAAAAATGCAGTACCGGAACACCGAAGTCAAGCAATTCTTTGCATTGATTGATTGCCCATTCTATCCCGATTTGTTTTACAGCATCATTATTCCTGGCGTTTTCCACTTCGCTGATCAGTTCTTCAGGCAGGTCAATTTTAAAGACTTGGGGAAGAAGTTTCAGATGCTTCTTCGTAGCAATCGGTTTGATTCCCGGAATAATAGGTACCGTGATACCCATTTCGCGGGCTTTGGTTACAAATTCCATAAATTTTTTATTATCAAAAAACATCTGCGTTACAATATAATCGGCTCCGGCATCTACTTTCTGTTTCAGCCATTTTAAATCATAATTCATGGAAGGTGCTTCAATATGCTTTTCCGGATAACCTGCTATGCCGACACAGAATTTATTGTGCTCATCACACTCCTGGTCTTCATTGTGCAGATATCTACCTCTTCCCAGATTATTAATCTGATGAACTAAATCCATCGCACTGGCATGACCACCTATAGTGGGTTCAAAATACTGATGTCCTTTCATGGCATCACCACGAAGCGCCATTACATTATCGATTCCGAGGTACATACAGTCTACCAGAAGATATTCTGTTTCTTCTTTGGTAAAACCTCCGCAAAGCAGGTGCGGAACGGTATCTACATTGTATTTATGCTGAATAGCAGCGCAAATTCCCAACGTTCCGGGACGCATCCTTGTAATACGGCGCTCCATCAAACCATTTCCTTTATCAATATAAATATATTCTTCCCTGGAAGTTGTTACGTCAATGAAAGGCGGTTTGAATTCCATTAAAGGATCAATATTTTTGTAAAGATCTTCGATTCCGATGCCTTTTTGTGGCGGAACGACTTCGAGCGAAAATAAGGTTTTTCCGTTTGCGTTTTTTATATGGTCGGTGATTTTCATTATTAGTTAAAATAGTAAGTTTTGTTTTAATTTATTTTTGGAGGTTTAGTTTTCGCGGCGGCTTTGCCGCCCCGAAACTAAACCAAATCAGTACCGTCTGCCAAATTAGGATTTAACCATTTTCTTGCTTCCTGTAAAGAAATTCCTTTCCTTACCGAATAATCTTTCAGCTGGTCTTCCGCAATCTTTCCCAGTCCGAAATATTTTGCGTGCGGACTTCCGAAATAATATCCGGAAACCGAAGCAGTAGGAAACATCGCTAAACTTTCTGTTAAATAAACACCAATGTTTTCTTCCACTTTCAGCAAGTCCCAGATGGCGTGCTTTTCCAGGTGATCCGGACAGGCGGGATAACCAGGAGCCGGACGGATTCCTTTATATTTTTCGGCTATTAATTCTTCGTTGGTTAAATTTTCCTGATTGGCATAGCCCCAATATTCTGTTCTCACTTTTTTATGTAAAAATTCGGCGTAGGCCTCTGCGAAACGATCTGCCAAAGCTTTTACCATGATGGCGTTATAATCATCGTTTGCTTTTTCATATTCCTGCGCCAGTTCGTCAGTTCCGAAACCTGTTGTCACACAAAAAGCTCCGACATAATCTGTTTTACCTGAATTTTGTGGTGCAATAAAATCACTCAGCGCCAGATAATCTTTTCCTTTTGATCGTTGCGCCTGTTGCCTTAACGTAATGAATTTTGCTTTTTGTCGGTTGTCTTTGTCAAAGATGAGAATATCGTCCGTTTCAGTGGAATTGGCTTTAAAAATTCCGAAAATGGCTTTTGCTGTTAAGAGTCTTTCATCCAGAATTCTTTTTAAAATGACCTGAGCATCTTTGAACAGTTCTTTAGCCTGAACTCCGACAACCTCATCTTCCAGAATATTCGGATATTTCCCATGAAGATCCCAGCTTCTGAAAAACGGCGACCAGTCAATAAAAGGCAATAACTCTTTTAAATCCTGATTTTCAACAACGGTAATTCCTAATTGATTTGGAGTAAAAATATCTTCGTTTTCCCAGTCAATTTTAAACTTATTTCCTCTGGCTTCTTCGATGGAGACATAATCTTTCTCCACCTGCCGGTTCAGGAATTTTTCCCTGAATTCGGAATAATCATTTTTTAAATCCGCAACATATTCCTTATTTCGGTCGCCTAATAAAGAACTTACCACGTTTACCGCTCTGGAAGCATCATTTACGTGAACGACGGCGTTTTTATATTTTAAATCAATTTTTACAGCGGTATGTGCTTTTGAAGTTGTTGCACCGCCGATTAGTAAAGGAAAATTTAAATTCTGTCTTTCCAATTCCTGTGCGATATAAACCATTTCATCCAGGCTTGGTGTGATCAGTCCGCTTAATCCGATCACGTCTACTTTTTGTTCAATGGCGGTCTGAATAATTTTTTCAGCAGGAACCATTACTCCGAGATCCACAATTTCGTAATTGTTACAACCCAAAACCACACTCACAATATTTTTACCGATGTCATGAACATCTCCTTTTACCGTTGCCATCAGAATCTTACCATTCGCTGGTTTCGAACCATCTTTTTCCGCTTCTATGAATGGCTGTAAATAAGCCACCGCTTTTTTCATGACCCTTGCTGATTTTACCACTTGGGGAAGAAACATTTTTCCGCTTCCGAACAGATCTCCCACAACGCCCATTCCGGTCATTAAATTAATTTCAATAACGTGAAGTGGCTTTTCCGCCTGCAATCTTGCTTCTTCAACATCTTCTTCAATAAAACGGTCGATTCCTTTTACCAAAGCATGGGTAATTCTTTCCTGCAAAGGATGATTTCTCCATTCTAAATCCTCAACTTTTTCTTTTTTTATGGATTTATGCTTTTCCGAATAATCTAAAAGTCTTTCGGTAGCATCTTCCCTTTTATCAAGGATAACGTCTTCCACCAGCCCAAGAAGTTCTTTATTGATTTCATCATACACTTCCAGCATCGCAGGATTCACGATTCCCATATTCATCCCGGCCTGAATGGCGTGATATAAGAAAACAGAATGCATCGCTTCCCTCACCGTATCATTTCCACGGAATGAAAAAGAAACGTTTGAAACCCCTCCACTTACCGAGGCATACGGAAGATTTTGACGAACCCATCTTGTTGCTTCAATGAAATCGATTGCGTTTCGGCGATGTTCATCCATTCCTGTAGCGACGGGGAAAATATTTAAATCGAAAATAATATCTTCCGCAGGAAAATTTAAACGATTCACCAAAATATCGTAAGAACGCTTTGAAATTTCAATTCTTCGTTCGTAAGTATCTGCCTGTCCTAACTCATCAAATGCCATGACAATAACAGCGGCACCGTATCTTTTGATTGCTTTTGCCTGCCTGATAAATTCTTCTTCACCTCCTTTGAGACTGATTGAATTAACCACGCATTTTCCCTGTGCCACCTGAAGTCCTGCCTCCAAGATTTCCCACTTCGAAGAATCGATCATTATTGGGATTCTGGCAATATCCGGCTCGGATGCTATTAAATTTAAAAATTTGATCATGGAAGCTTTTCCGTCAATCAGTCCGTCGTCGAAATTGACATCCAGAATCTGCGCGCCACCTTCAACCTGATGGCGTGCTATATCCAAGGCTTCAGCAAATTTTTCTTCTTTTATTAATCTTAAAAATTTCTTTGAGCCGGCAACATTGGTTCTTTCGCCAACATTGATAAAATTACTTTCCGGTGTTATGATCAAAGGCTCAAGCCCCGATAATCTTAAATATTTCATTAATTATTCTTCTAAAATAAAATAGGCGTTGTTTGCATTCTGCTTCAGCAAATCAACATGTTTTCCTAAAGCGGTCGCAATCGGAAATCGTTTATAATTTAATCCGTAATCTCTCGCAAACTGCTCAATTTCTTCTGTAATTTCATTATAATAAGCATAACTGTAATTTGGAAAAAGATGGTGGGCAACATGAAAATTGAAATTTCCCAGCACGTTTCTTACAAACCAGTTATTTTCCTGTAAATCATTCGTTACTTCAAACTGATGATGCAGCCAGCTGAAAGGCAATCCGTTTTTTCCATCCAGTTTCGGGAAAGCATTGTCAGGCAGCGGGTGTAATGGAAGCAATACAAAAAGTGCAAAAATACTTGCTGCAATTACCTGTAAAAACCAAGCTCCCAGTGCAAGACCTATTGAAACCTTAAAAAACAAAACCGGTACAGCAATCTGATAAAAAAAATAAAACAGTTTATAAGCAATCATCTTTACTTTTTCTTTTACCGGAATTGCTCCCTGCGTTTTCAGGATCACACGGTTGTTATCAAAAAAATCCCTGAAGTCCCTGATAAACATCCAGTTGAATAAATACAGCGGGTATACCAGGAAGAAAAACCGATGCTGATACTTCTGAACTCCTTTTGCTTTAATCCACGGAACAATCAGAAGCACACCACTTTGTTCAATATCAGTATCCCAACCGTCAACATTAGGATAAGCATGATGGCTTGCGATATGTCTTTTTTTCCAGATATAGGAATTAGCCCCTACAAAATCGAAAATCTGCAATACCAGACTGTTGAGTTTTTTACTTTTAAAAATATTATTATGTGCTGCTTCGTGAATCAGATTAAGATAAATTAAAACAAGCGTTAATCCCATCAAAACAAAACTTAAAATATATAATCCGGCATTTTCCGCATTGAATAATGCAAAAACATACAGCCCGAAATACAACAAAGGCAATATAACGGCTTTGATCTGAATATAAATATCCCGGTTTTCAGGAATTGCTTCTACCCGCTGGTTCACTTTTTTTCTTAATTCATTAAACAATTTTGCATCCTCTGAATCTTTTAAGTAAATAGGTTTTTCCATTATATTTAAATTTTGTGTGATACTTAAAGATAATATTAAAAAACATTCCTTTTCTTCCTATTCAATTAAAAAATTCTATTAAATCAGACAAATTCCTTCAATTTTCTTGGTGGATATTGCGAAACCAGATCCGCAATCGCTTTGATATGATCCGGCGTTGTTCCACAGCATCCTCCGATAATGTTGATCAGTCCTTTTTCCACATACTCTTTGATCTGGGCAGCCATATCTTCAGGCGTTTCATCGTACTTTCCGAAAGCATTTGGTAAGCCGGCATTCGGATAGGCAGAAACATAAAATCCAGAGTTGTGCGCCAGAGTTTCCAGATATGGCGTCAACTGATTTGCTCCCAAAGCACAGTTGAAACCTACGCTTAGTAAATTCAGATGCGAAACAGAGATTAAAAAAGCTTCTGCGGTTTGTCCGCTCAGTGTTCTTCCTGAAGCATCGGTAATCGTCCCTGAAACCATAATTGGAATGCTAATTCTTCTTTCATCCTGAATTTCATCGATAGCAAAAAGGGCTGCTTTTGCATTCAAAGTATCAAAAATAGTTTCTACCAGTAAAATATCTGACCCTCCGTCTAATAATGCTTCGCACTGCTGTTTGTAGGCCACTCTCAATTCCTCGAATGTAATGGCCCTGTAACCGGGGTCGTTCACATCCGGACTAAGGCTTGCCGTTCTGTTCGTTGGGCCGATAGATCCTGCAACGAATCGTGGTTTATCCGGGTTTTTAGCGGTGAATTCGTCACACACTTTTCTGGCGATTTTTGCAGATTCGTAATTTAATTCATATACCAGATCTTCCATATGATAATCTGCCATGGCAATCGTGGTGCCCGAAAATGTATTGGTTTCGATAATATCCGCTCCTGCTTCAAGATATTTTTTATGAACTTCTTCGATGGCATGAGGCTGCGTTAAAGACAACAAATCATTGTTTCCTTTTACAGGATGTTCCCAGTTTTTGAAACGTTCGCCACGGTAATCCTCTTCTTCAAATTTATACCGCTGAAGCATGGTTCCCATCGCTCCGTCGAGAATTAAAATTCTTTCGGATAATGCTTTGTATAATTGTTCTGAATTTTTCATTTTTTATATTTTTTCCATAGGTAACACCTACGGCTATTATTGTTGAACCCTTCGGGTTCGTTGTTAATCCAATGCCTGTTTCAAGTCAGCAATAATATCATCTACATTTTCCAGACCAACAGAGCACCGCACCAAGCCTGCCGTGATTCCTACTTCATTCCTTTCGTGATCGGACAATTTGGAGTGCGTTGTTGATGCCGGATGCGTAACAATTGTTCTTGTATCGCCTAAATTTGCAGAAAGTGAACACATTTTTATTTTATCTAAGAAGTTCCTTCCCCCTTCAATTCCGCCTTTGATTTCGAAGGCTACGATATTTCCACCCAACTTCATCTGTTTTTTAGCGATTTCATATCCCGGATGGGATTTCAGGAATGGATATTTCACCAATTCTACATTGGGATGAGCTTCCAGAAATTCGGCAACTTTTAAAGCATTTTCACAATGTTTTTCAACACGGATCGCTAATGTTTCCAGACTTTTGGACAACACCCAGGCGTTGAAAGGCGACATGGCAGGCCCCGTATTCCTTGCAAAGAGGTAAATTTCGCGGATGAGATCTTCTCTTCCTACTGCCACTCCTCCTAAAACCCGACCCTGTCCGTCAATTAATTTGGTTGCGGAATGAACCACAATATCTGCCCCGTATTTTATCGGCTGCTGTAAATAAGGTGTAGCGAAGCAGTTATCCACAATAAAAATTAAATTGTGCTTCTTCGCAATCTGTCCGAAAAATTCTAAATCCAAAACCTCAATCGCAGGGTTGGTAGGTGTTTCCAGATATAAAACTTTTGTGTTCGGCTGAATATATTGTTCCACATTTTCAGCATCTTCCGCTTTGAAATAGGTTGTTTCAATATTCCACTTCGGGAAATATTTGGTAAACAATGTATGGGTAGAACCGAAAACCGACTGACAGCTTACGATGTGATCTCCCGCATTTAATAACGTGGCAAATGTTGAATAAATGGCCGCCATTCCGGTTGCAAAGGCATACCCTGCTTCAGCACCTTCCATTTTGGCTATTTTCTCTGTAAATTCTGTTACATTCGGGTTTGAAAACCGGCTGTACAGATTTTTCTGTTTTTCTTCCGCAAAACTCGCCCTCATATCTTCCGCATCCTGAAAAATAAAACTGGATGTTAAATATAAAGGTGTTGAATGCTCATCAAACTGAGTTCTTTCCGTCTGGGTTCTTATAGCGGAGGTTTCAAAATTATAATTTTCCATATTTTTTTGAAACCTTCAAGGTTTTAAAAACCTTGAAGGTTGTTTAATTTATTTTGTTCTATAGTTTCACCTAAGGCTATTGATATTGAACCCTTTCGGGTTCAAATTATTTGTCCTATTTAGTTTCACTTACTCTTAAAATATCCCCAAAAACGCCTCTTGCGGTAACTTTGGCTCCTGCACCGGCTCCCATGATAACGATTGGATTTTCGCCATAACTTTCCGTGTAAATTTCAAAGATGGAGTCTGATCCTTTTAACTGTCCTAAAGCGGAGGTTGCAGGAACTGAAATCAGCTTCACATCAAGTTCACCTTTTTCTTTTTGTAAATCGCCGTGAAGATCTCCGACATATCTTAAAACATGGCCGGATTTCTGATTGTTTTTGATCTTTTGATATTCTTCATCCAACTCGTTCAATCTTGAAAGAAATTCCGGTTTTGAAACGGAAAGCAAGCTTTCAGGAACTAAATTCTGGATATTGATGTCTTCAAATTCGTTGATTAAATCTAATTCTCTCGCCAAAATCAATAATTTTCTTGCGACATCATTTCCGGATAGGTCTTCTCTTGGGTCCGGTTCCGTATATCCTTTTTCCAGTGCTTCATTGATAATCGTTGAAAATGCGTCATCCCTCAAGGAAAAATTATTGAAAACATAACTCAGTGTTCCGGAAAAAACCCCTTTAATCCTGGTAATATTTTCTCCTGAAAGGTGTAGAAGCTTTATGGTGTCAATCAATGGTAAACCGGCTCCTACATTGGTTTCGTAAAGATAACGACGGTTGTTTTTGTTCAATGTATATCGAAGCTGCCGATATTCCGAAATAGGGAGCGTGTTGAAAATCTTATTAGATGAAACCAGGTCAAATCCGTTTTCCGCTAATGCATGATAATTTTTAACAAATTCTTTGCTTGCCGTATTATCTACTACAATCAGATTTTCAAGTTGATTTTCTTTCGAAAAATTAATCAGTTCCTGAACATCTGACGGAATTTCCGCTGTTAAAACCTCATCATTCCAGTTGCTGTCAAACCCTTTTTTGTTAAAGGCAATTTTTTTTGAATTGGCAACAGCTACTACTTTAAGATCGATTTTTTTCCTTCTTTTAATTTCCTCTGAAGACTCCAGAACCTGTTCTATTAAGGTTTTTCCTACGTTTCCATGACCGATAATGGCCAGATGAACTGTTTTTGGTTTTTTAGAAATTTCAGATTCTATGATATTTTTCGCCTTCTCGTCCTGAGAAGAAGTAACCACAATATTTACTCTTTTCTCTGCTGCAATCTGATTAAGCAACAGCGGGAAAACATTATTTCTGGCCAGCTCAGCCAGTATTTTATTTAAATCTTCCGCAACAAAGCCTAAAACCGATACGTTGTTAATACTATAAATCTGGGAAACCTTGCCCGATTTTCTTTCTGCTTCAAATTCATCAATAAGACAATTCACTGCTTTTTCGGAATCGCTTTCCTGTACAAGAATGGAAATCCCGTTTTCTATCGCCTGCTGTGAAATAACCCCAACACTGATTCTCGCTAACGTAAGCGCTTTAAAAATTCTTCCGTCAATACCGATTTCCCCTAAGAAATCCTCTCCTTCAAATTTGATGATTGACCTGTTTCTCAAAAATTTTATTTCGTTTGCATTGCTTTTCATCTTCTACAAAATATTTTTAATGATCGTATTTAATTGTTCATATTCCATTAGGAAGGCATCATGACCATGAATTGATTTAATTTCATGATAGAATACATTCTCTTTATCTTTCTTTAATTTTTCAAAGCACATTCGGATTTCGGAAGCGGGAAAGAAAAGATCCATATCTACAGCAATGAGATGTATCTGAGCCTTTATCCTTTTCAGTTCGGATTCATCCGCATCAATGGTCATCAGCAACTGATTCATTAACCGGTATGATGGTAAACTAAATCTTTCGTTCAGCGCATTACCGTGATAAATGAGCCAGTCTTCCGACTCCAACCTCTCCTTCTCATGATTGTATCTGTTTTGAAATCTGTCATTTAACGATTCCGGTGTTCTGTAACATAACATGGCATGAATTCTTGCCTTTTGCAGGGGTTCTTCCTTATGATTTAATAAAAATTTCTGAACAAGACATTGCGCATGAAGCCAGTCGTGGGTTTTAAAATCACAGGCAATAGGAATAAATATTTCAGCGAGTGCCGGATTTTTAACCAGCATTTCCCAGCCGACACCTCCTCCCAGAGAGCCCCCGATAATAGTATGTAAGCTTTTAATATTTAAAATTTCAAGACCCTGTAAAAAGATATTGGCAATGTCTGATGCCGTAAAATATTCATAATCTTCTATGAAAAAATCATCATAGCCATTTCCCGGAATATTGAAGCACAAAACGGTGTACTGATCTGTATCAATAATCTGCTTTTTTCCAATCAATTTTTTCCACCATCCTTTTTCTCCAGCAACATCCGAATTTCCGGTTAAAGCATGATTTATCAGAATTACCGGTGCAGAAAACAATTCTTTCCCGAACAGCTGATAGCTTAACGAGATATTGTATTCCCTTCCGGAATTGGTGTGATACGAAAAATTAATATGTCTTAGTTCTGCTTTCAATTTTATTTATTTTAAATACAATTGAAAATGCCACAGGAAATGGCTGAAAAGAACTTCAGGTAAGTTATCTGTCCAAATTATTTGGTAGAACGTAGCACCTTCTTTGCTTGCGCAAAGGGTTGCTAAGGTTTCATCGGGTCTAATCCCTCAACCTTTCTTGATAACATTTTCAATATTTGAATGAACGAATGGTGCAAAGATAAAACTTTTATTTCAATTTTTTATAAAAATTTAACTTAACACTTCAACGCCTCATTTAAAAGGCTTTTCGGCATGATATTAAGTTTAATTCAAATTAAGGAAGTTGGAATTTTTTAACAAAAAGGCTACCTTCGTAATGAAAAATGATGAGATATGATTGCTGAAAAACATAGATTACAAAACACAGACTGGAAAAACTGGGGCCCATACGTCAGTAACCGGCAATGGGGGAATGTAAGGGAAGATTACAGTCCCAATGGCGATGCATGGAATTTTGCCAACCATAATAATGCAGAAAGCTACGCTTACCGATGGGGGGAAGAAGGTATCGCCGGAATCTCAGACGCCAAACAGATTTTTTGTTTTGCCCTTTCATTTTGGAATAAGAAAGATAAGATGGTAAAAGAGCGTTTTTTCGGATTGAGCAATCCTCAGGGAAATCACGGTGAAGATATTAAGGAGATCTTTTACTACCTGGACAACACGCCCACTCACAGCTACATGAAAATGCTGTATAAATATCCTATCAACGCTTTCCCTTATGATGACATCCGTGCAGAAAATGCCAGAAGAGGCAAAAAGGAAGCAGAATACGAAATTTTCGATACCGGGATTTTTGACAAGGATGAATATTTTGATATTTTTATTGAATATGCCAAAGCGGATCACAACGACTTCTTAATACGCGTAACGGTTTTTAACAGGAGTGATAATGCCGCCCCAATAATAATTGCACCAACAGTGTGGTTCAGAAATAACTGGAAATGGGGTTATAATACCTACAAAGGACAAACTGTGGCTTCGCACGACGGCTGCATTAATATTCAGCATGACAGTATTTCGATTAAAAAATTCTATTCAAGAGACACGGACGCGGAAAGTGTTTTTTGCGAAAATGAAACCAATAATCCTAAATTATACGGAGCTCCTTATCCCGGAAACACCTATTTTAAAGACGGGATTAATGATTATATTATTTATGGCAGCAATACTATAAATCCTGAAAAAACAGGGACTAAAGCTTCGTTCCTGCTGGATGAAATTATTGAAGCCGGAGAATCGAAATCTTTTGACTTCAGACTTTCTCCACAAGATCTTGATGAACCTTTTGAAAATTTTGATGAAATCTTCAGTGCACGAATTACTGAAGCCAACGAATTTTATGAGGAAATCCAGAATGATGTAACAAACGAAGATGAAAGAAATGTACAAAGGCAGGCTTTTGCCGGATTGCTCTGGAATAAACAGTTTTACCATTACAATGTCGGAAAATGGCTCAAAGGTGACCCTAATTATGAAGCGCCTCGTGATTTCTCAAATTATGTAAGAAATACGGAATGGAACCATCTCCATAATAAAGATATTATCTCAATGCCTGATAAGTGGGAATATCCTTGGTACGCTACCTGGGATCTTGCGTTTCATTGTGTTCCGTACGCTCTGATTGATGCCGAGTTTGCAAAAGGACAGCTTCTATTGCTTACAAAGGAATGGTATATGCACCCAAACGGACAGCTTCCTGCTTACGAATGGAACCTGAGCGATGTAAATCCGCCTGTACATGCCTGGTCCTGTTTCAGGGTTTTCAAGATTGATGAAAAACAGAACGGAAAGCCCGATCTTTTATTTTTAGAAAAAGTTTTCCAAAAGCTGCTTCTTAATTTCACATGGTGGGTAAACCGGAAAGATAAAAACGGAAAAAATATCTTCGGAGGAGGATTTTTGGGCCTTGATAATATCGGTGCTTTTGACCGGAACATGGTATTAAAAGACGGGCAGCATCTGGAACAGGCAGACGGAACCAGCTGGATGGCGATGTATGCATTGAATATGATGCGTATTGCAATGGAACTTGCCCAATATTATCAGGTATACGAAGATATGGCCATCAAGTTCTTTGAACATTATCTTTATATTGCTGAAGCCATGGAGAACCTGGGTGACGGGACAAAAGGACTCTGGAATGAAGAAGACGGATTTTTTTACGATGTCTTACAGCTTGGAAACGGAGACAGTGTCTCCCTGAAACTGAGAAGTATTGTAGGTCTTATCCCGATGTTTGCCGTAGAAATTATAGACCATCACCTGCTTGATAAGATGCCTAATTTTGTTGAAAGAATGGATTGGGTGCTCAAAAACAAACCCGAACTTACAAAACTGGTTTCCCACTGGGAAGAAGAAGGCCAGGGAAGAAAACATCTGATGAGCATTCTCAGAAAAACAAGACTTACAAAAGTACTGAGCCGTATGCTGGATGAAAAAGAATTTTTAAGCGATTATGGAATACGGGCCATGTCTAAGGTATATGAAGAAAATCCATTTGTCTTTTCTGTTCACGGAACACAGAATGTTGTATATTATACACCGGCAGAGAGTGACAGCCGAATGTTCGGAGGGAACAGCAACTGGAGAGGCCCGATATGGTTTCCTATCAATTTCCTTATTGTGGAGAGTTTACAGCGGTTCCATTTTTATTACGGAAACAGCATGAAGGTAGAACTTCCAACGGGAAGCGGAGATAAAAGAAATCTTGATGAGGTAGCCCAAAATATAAGCAATAGATTATGTTCTATTTTTCTAAAAGATGAGGTAGGACAGCGTCCTTTTAACGGAGGAAACGCCAAATTCAATTATGATGAAAATTTTAAAGATTATATTACATTCTTTGAATACTTCCATGGTGATAACGGCCGGGGAATAGGAGCATCCCATCAGACCGGATGGACAGCAACCGTTGCAAAGCTGCTGAAACCAAGAATGTCATTCTAAAAGTATTTTACTCATTACAAGCCTCTTTTCAGAGGCTTTTTTCATATACCACACTTTATTAATTCTTTCAATGATAGAATTCAGAAATATAGTTAAAATCTATTTAATCATTAATATAAAAACATTATTACTGTAAAATCAATATAATATTTATAATATTTTTAAATTTGGATTGATTTTTTAACATTATAATATCTATATTAGCAAATAAATTTAATAAACTATTTCTTATGAAAGGAAAATTACTACCTCTTACAGCTTTGGTACTTTCAGCTGTATGCAATTATCAACTCAATGCCCAGGAATATCAGCCGCTTCCTATCCAGAGTGGTTTCAATGCTGATGTTATTGCCAATGGTGTTGGTCCTTCAGCATCTTCCACTAACAATGATGTAGATGGTGTAAGCTATGCTTTTATTTCACGGGATTTTCAACTAACCGCAACAAGCAATCCACTTACGTACGGACTTCCTACAAATGGAATTATCAATTCTGTTGTAGCTTCAACATCCGGCTTATCTTACCAACTTGGCGCTTACAGTTCAAACAATACCCTGAGACTTCAAAATACCAACGACAACGGGACTTTAATTTTCACGACACCAATGCAGGCCATTACAGTATATATGCTGGCAACGGGAGGAAGTGGGGCCTGTACCGTAGATGTGGACGTCAATTTTACAGATAATACTTCTCAGACATTCTCTGCAATCAGCATTTCCGACTGGTACGGCGGAAGCAGCTATGCGATTCAGGGAATCGGGAGAATCAATTTAAACAACGATAATCTTGAATCCGGCTCGGGGACCAATCCTAGGTTATATCAGATTCCTTTGGCTATCAGCACAGCCAATCAGTCGAAAAGTGTAAAGAGTGTAACGGTAACAAAAGTTGGAACGGGAGGTATTCCTAACATCTTTGCTTTTGCGGCAGACGCCTATAATGCATGCAGCACACCAACAAATATCACGGCTACCACTACCATGACAGAAGCAACACTAAGCTGGACAGCACCGGCAAGTGCGCCTGCTTCCGGGTATCAATATTATTACAGTACTTCACCTACAGCTCCTACAGCAACAACAGTTCCTACAGGAAATGTGACTTCAGGAACTACAGTAACTCTTAATCAACTTACAACCGGGCAAACATATTATTTCTGGGTAAGATCGAATTGCGGAGGTTCTTCACAAAGTTTCTGGAAAATGAAAGAATTTACACCGGGACAGATCAGCACACTTTATACAGCCGGCGACATCAATACACAATATAACAATTCCGGCGTTACCACTTCATCCACTACGAACTGCGCAGGAACCTTAAGTGTAAACGTGCCTTCGGGATATAAAATAAAATCTACAGCCGTTTCTTATAAAATGTCTACCGCTTCAAACGGATGGATGGGTGAGCAGAGAAGTCTTTTGGTTTGTACAACCAACAATGTTACAGAACCTTCAGTAACCTCAGGATCCGGATCTTCTTCAGGTACGTATTCTTACAACAGAACAGGACTCACGCTGGCTAATGATCTTACGGGAACCGTAAATTTCGAGCTGAGAGCATGGAGAACATATGGAGGATCAGATTGCACCGCAGAATATAATAAAGTTGATAACAACACATTTACCGTAACAGTTACCCTGGAACCTTTAGCTTTGGCAACAAATGAAGTTACCGTAAAAGAAAAAGAAAGAATTGCGCATCCTAACCCGTTTGTGGATACTTTATACCTTGAGAAGGCCGAAAATGTGAGAAAGGCAGTAATAACAGATCTTTCGGGAGTAGTGGTAAAAACCATTGAAAACCCTTCTTCAACAGTATTTTTAGGAGGACTAAAATCCGGAATGTACATCCTGACTTTACAAATGAAAGACGGTTCTCTGAAAAGCATGAAAACCATCAAGAAATAATAATTATAAATTATATTAAAAACCCGCGGATAATTCTTTATCCGCGGGTTTCTTTTTGTTAGTATAAACAGCCTAAGGCTGAACAACTTCTCCGTTAACCAAAACTTCAAATCCTATTTCTACAGTCGGTTCCAGGGTTTTGGAAACAGAACAGTATTTCTCAAATGACAACTGGGCTGCTTTCTGAGCTTTTTTAGGATCGATATTTCCTTCCAGTAAAAATTTTACTTTGATGGATTTAAAAGGTTTTGCATCGTCAACCTGAATTCTTTCTCCCTCTACCTCAGCTTTAAAATCTGTAATTTCCTGTCTTTGTTTTTTCAGGATAGAAACAACATCAATCCCGCTGCAGCCTGCAACGGCCATCAGAACACTTTCCATAGGCGAAACACCTTTTGCGCCCGGTTGTGTTGTATTATCGAGAAGAATTGAATTTCCCTGAGCGTTGGTACATTCAAACAAAAAATCGTCGTTGATTCTGTTAAGTGTTATTTTCATTATTGCTTATTGCTTATTGCTTATTGCTTATTGCTTATTGCTTATTGCTTATTGCTTATTGCAAAATTATAAAATTCCTCTCGCTTTTATCTCCAGATATTTATTGATAACATTGATATTCAAGTTTTCAGGAAGTGTATAAACCGTATAAATCCCGTATTTTCTAAGTTCCTGAATAATCAGTTTCTTTTCAAACTCAAATTTTTCGGCAATAATCTCATCATAAATTTCCTGCATATTTTCCGGATTTTTATTAATCAGCGTCTGAAGTTCAGAATTTTTAAAGAAAACCACTACCAACAGATGGTTTTTAGCGATGCCACGTAAATATTTCAACTGACGGTTAAGTCCGTCCAGCGTCTCGAAATTGGTGAACAGCAGTATAAGACTTCTCTGGTTCAAAGAATATTTTACATCCTGATACAGCCTGTTAAAATCACTTTCAAAAAAATCGGTTTTAATATTATAAAGCGCTTCTGATATTTTTCTGAGCTGACCCGACTTGTTTTCTGCGGCAATTTTATTTTCCGTTTTTTTAGAGAACGTCATCATCCCGGCCCGGTCTCCTTTTTTCAGGATAATATGGGATAAAGCCATTGTTGCATTGATGGAATAATCCAGCAGGCTCAATCCTTTAAAAGGCATCTTCATCGTTCTTCCGGTATCGATCAGCATAAAGATCCGTTGGGATTTTTCGTCCTGAAACTGGTTTACCATCAGCCGGTTTGTCTTGGAAGTTGCTTTCCAGTTGATCGTCCTGATATCATCTCCCGGTACATATTCTTTAATCTGCTCAAACTCCATAGTATGGCCGAGCTTTCTTATTTTTTTAATTCCTCCTAATAGAAATTCGCTCTGAATAGCCATCAGTTCATATTTTCTCAGGTGGATGAAAGAAGGATAAGAAGGCAGATTGGCATCTTTCTGAAAATTAAATCTTTTAGACACAAAACCTAAAGGTGAAGAAACATACACATTCAGGCTTCCGAAATTATATTCTCCGCGCTCTTTAGGCTCAAGAATATATTGAAAAAAGGTATTTCTTCCCGGGAAAATTTGTTTTTCAATCAGAAAATCCCTCTTCTGAAATTGAAAAGGTATCTCATCGATTACCTTAACCGAAATTTCAAAATCATAATTATTTTTAATATCGATTTTCACAGGATTTTCATCTCCGTTGGATAATTTTTCAGGCAAAATCCTTTGTGCCGAAATTCCTTTATTTTTGTTAAAAACAAAGAGAGCATCTACCATTACCGCTAAAAAGCAAAGCAGTAAAGCAATATGCGCCGCCCACATAAGAAACGGAAAGAAGAATGCAAAGACATACAGAATTCCCACTCCGATGAGCACGTAAAAAAAGCGCGTATTGATGTATAAGTTTTTCATTTTTAAATGTCGGCTTTCAGGTTGCAGATAGCAGTTGACTTATTACTCCTATCTTGGAATTTCAATTCCTTCTAAAATTTGTCTGATAATTTCATCAGCGGTAAGGCCTTCCATTTCTCTTTCAGGCGATACGATTACTCTGTGTCTCAATACGGCATAACTCGATTCTTTGATATCCTCAGGAGTTACAAAATCTCTTCCTCTCAATGCAGCAAAAGCTTTGGAGGCTGTTAGCAATGCAAGACTTGCCCTTGGAGAAGCTCCCAGATAAAGGAACTGATTTTCCCTTGTATTCACAATAATCTTGGCGATATATTCCATCAAATGCGACTCAACAATAATCTCTTTTACAAGTTGTTGGTAATTTTTCAACTGCTGAGCCGTGATAACGCGGTTTACTACATCTGTTTTGTCTTCCGTTTTATTTTCGTGCTGATTTTTTATGATGGCAATTTCCTGCTGCAGGTCAGGATATCCTACATTGATTTTAAACAGGAAACGATCAAGCTGCGCTTCCGGCAGTCGATAGGTACCTTCATGTTCAATAGGATTCTGGGTTGCCACTACAAGAAAGGGTTCTTCCATAATGTAGCGTGTTCCATCCATCGTAATCTGTCTTTCTTCCATTACCTCGAACAAGGCGGCCTGTGTTTTTGCGGGTGACCTGTTGATCTCGTCAATCAAAATAAAGTTTGAAAAAATAGGGCCTTTTTTAAATTCAAATTCGGAATTTTTTACATTAAAAACCGAAGTTCCCAAAATATCAGACGGCATAAGATCCGGCGTAAACTGGATTCTGCTAAAGCCTACATCAATGGTTTTTGCCAGCAATTTTGCAGTAATGGTTTTTGCAACTCCGGGAACACCTTCGATAAGAACGTGTCCGTTTGATAAAAGTGCAGCCAAAAGATGTTCTACCATACTTTCCTGCCCTACGATTACTTTGGCAATTTCGGACTTTACTTTTTCCAGACTTGTTCTAAGCTCAATCATATCTATCCTAGACTGAAACTGGTCTTCTTTTTTATCAAGAGATATTGAATTCTGACCTTCAATATTTGGGTTTTCTATATTTTCCATTATAATATAATTTAACAATTTACCGATGTACCAACCAGGAGAGAGTTGTTACATTGTGATATTTTTAGATTGTTATACTTTTTTAAATTATTTCGTCAAGCAATTTATTCATTTTTCCAAGATCTTCTTTCATTACCTGTGCATACGGATCTTGTGCCTTTTTGATCAGATTCATGGCTTCATCAATCATTTCCATAGGTTTGCCGGTTTTTAGATGAAGTTTCTTGGCAAATTCTTGATCCAGATGCTGTGTGTCGATCAGGAGATCCATTCTTACCTTATTCAGGAAATACTGTGCTTTTTTAGCCATCATATCATGAAAGTCTCCTTCCTGAAGATATAAATTGCCGATGCTTTTCACAAAATCAACAGAGGTATTTTTTAACGGCTCTATGATCGGGACGATACGCTGTTTTCTTTTAGCATTAAAGAAGATAAAAAGAACCAACCCTCCTAACAATACCCACCACGCATACTTTAACGCAGGTTTTGAGAGGATAAATCTTAGGAAAAACTGTGAAACTTTTGCATCATTTTCTACAAACCAGATTGTTTCACGGTCATCAAGGTAAGAAAAAACATCCTGGGCGTACCTTACATTCCCACGTTTTAACAGATAATAGTTGGTAATGAAAAGGGGTTCGCAATGCACATAAATTTTTCCTTTTCCGAATGCAATCTTAATAAAATTGGCCTGGTCTGAATTGTTTTTCTCAACTGTTTTTCCCAAAACCTCAACACCCGGCTTTATAAAGGTGAAACCTCTTCCTGAAGGAAATTTATCCAAATGGATAAAATCGTTGCTGAATTTTTTGTCCGTAAGCTTCAGCACATTTTTATCTTCGAAAGAAATCTGTGAATCATAATAACCGATACTATCCGAGATTTGTTTAGGCATTTCACTCACGATAAGCATCGCATCCGAACCCTTGGATACCTGATCCAGAATCTTATTCCATGACGGTCTGTCGATTGTCTCTTCTATAACCAGAATATTATGCGGCTTCTTATCAGCCTGATAATAATCGTATGGTGTCTCTGATATTTTTTTTATTTTATTTTTAAAAAGCGTATTTACCTCATTGTTAAAAACAAACAAACCGAAAGGTGATTTCTGGTTGATATCAAAATTTTTCCTCCAGTCCGTTCTTTCCGTTTTATTCGCTTCAAACAATACCAGAATAATCATCACAACGATGAAAATTACAGCATATATTTTGAAAGTTTTATTCATGGCAAGATTTACGGTTTAAACGATTGATACTGGGTTTTAAATTTCTGATAGCTTTCTTCCGAAATGCTGAATTCTCCGTACCATACGTAATCAAAAATGTATGAAAGCTGAAAGAATTCGTCCTTAAGATGCGGGGCTTTTAGTTCTGCCACATAGTCTTTATTGGTTTTTTCAGGATTCCAGCCAATGAGTTTTTTATCACTGAGTTTTTTTAATACAAATAAAAACTGGTAACGCACCGCGGAACGGAAATCACCGGATTTTTCAAACTTCAGGATGCTTTCCGGAAAATTAATTTCGTGAATATTTTCATGAAGCTCTTCATCTTTAAGATCAACCTTTTTGTTTTTCTTCCCGAAAAGAAAACCTCCATCTTTACCGATAAGATATTTAATAATAAAGTATAGCAGGAAGCCCACGAGAATAATTGCGAACAGCCTTACAAGCATTCCTGCAATATTGGCTGAGTTCGTAAAAACCGTTTCTCCGAAAATGCTGTTCAGGATTTCAACGATTTTTTTCATCAGCTTTTCCCATACTGACATTCTCGGTTTTGTTGTGGTATAGTCAAAATCTTCACCTTTATATCTTGACGGAACGTTTTCTTTAAATTTTTTAGGATAAACCGTATTATCTGTAACCGGTTTGTTCTGCAATACAGAATCTGCCCGGTACATATTTTTGTAGTGGCTTGTACTGACAGAATCTACATACACTTCTGCAGTCGGCGGCGGATCATCCTGTGCATGAACATATCCTGCAGCTAAAAAAATCAGTAAAAAAATAAAAAACTTATTCATTAATCCCGATGGTATCTATTTCTGCCAGCTCCATTTTCTGATGAAGATCTGTGCGGCTGTCATAATACATTAATCCCGAGTTGATGTACAAAACATTCATCAGCAGGGTTGAAATAACGGAAGAAATCCCGTACATCACAAAAAACAAAGTTCCGAAGCTTCCGGCAAAAGGATTTTGCTCAAATTGTGCATCAGGAGCTGTTGTTGAAAGTTTCATAATAAACAGGATCATTGGAATAGATGAAAAGAACAGGCTCACAATGTAAAACAACACCATCATAATGATGGTTGCTCCCCAATATTTCCAATACGGAGAATTTTCTCTTCCGTTTTTATAGGAGAACTGCGATCTTATGGCATAACTTAGTGATTCAAAAAATCCTCTTGTCCCGTTAAAATAATCAAAGCAGAAAAATAAAATGATATTAAACAAATTAGGCACTACAAAAAGCATAATTACCAATCCTATAATAATAAAAATAAGAATATACGAGATCCCGAAAATGACAAATGCAATGGGCAACACCAGAAATGTTAATCCGAAATAAGCAGCGGCTACTTTTTTACCGTTTGATTTAAAATCACTGAGGATATCATCTGCCTTTATATTTGTTTTTCCTTCCGCAATTCTTTTCATGTAAAAAACAGGAAACAGAAAGTTTATGATCATGAGCGCTGAAGAAAGAACGAATAACAAAATTCCGCATACAATAAGCATTCCCATATTATCACTGAGAAACTGCTCAAAATAATAACTCTGCCCTGCCATATTGGAACCGAAAATTGCTCCAAGGAATTCTTTATACCCGAAAACAATAACTACCAACATCAGAATCAGCAGCAATCCGTTCAGGAGCAGAAAATTTTTAAAATAATTCTTACCGTATAATTTTAAAAAAGTGAAACTGTCTGTGATAAAAGTTCCGAAATCTCTCTTTTTATAAAACTGCATCATGGATCTGGTTATTGATTTTTCTGTTAACGATGGAAGGATATATAAAATAGTAAAATCCGATAATGAGAAGTGATCCGAAGATAATAATCAGGTTTAAAGACAAGGGCATATTCAGGGCATGTCTTGTGACGTAACCTTCGATAATTCCGGCACAGATGGTAAAGGGTACCGTACTTAAAAATATTTTAAATGAATCTTTAAAACCGTTCTTAAAAGAATTGAACCTTGAAAACGTTCTTGGAAATAAGATGGACGCTCCCAGAATAAGCCCACACATGGCTTCCACTACCATGGAAAAGATCTCAAAAACACCATGAAGCCATATTCCGCGTGCACTGTCGCCCAAAGCTCCGTAATCATAGAAAAAATACTGGAAAGAACCGAGCATTACACTGTTTGACAAAAGCGCCCACAAAGTACCAACTCCTCCAAAAATCCCATAAATATAAAGTTTGGCTCCTACTCCGATATTATTGAATATAATCCCGATTGTACTCCCCCAGGTAGATCCGCTCTGATAAACGCCAACGGCATTACCTTTTTTGATATTTTCAATGGTCTGGTTTACATAATCTTCTCCCAAAATAATTTTAGCAAAATCTTTATCATAGACTGCAGAAAGCAAACCGATGAGGGTAAATAACGTAAAGAATAAGAATGCATAGACTAAATATCTTCGGTATTGGTATACAAGCAAAGGGACTTCCGTTTTGAAGAAATATACCATACGGTTTTCTTCTACTCTTTTAGTTTTATAAATTTTCTGAAAGATCTGTGAAGAGAGGTGATTCAGATAAACTGTTGTATTGCTTTTAGGATAATAGGTCTGTGCAAAAGAAAGATCGTTGATAAGATTAATGTACAGCGAAGAGAGGTCATCAGGATTTTTTTTAACTTTCCCCTGGATAACCTGTTCGATTCCCAACCATTTTTCTTTATTTTGTTTAATAAAATAAACTTCTCTCATAACTATAAGGCTAAAATAATAAAATTATGTCTCAAATTGCGATTAATACTTCACAAAATGTAAATATTAATTTCAACATCGCCAGTGTTGGAGACCGGCTGATTGCTTTCTTTATTGATCTTTTAATAAAAATAGCTTATGGGATCGCTGTTGTGTATATTTTCTTCACGGTTCTGAATCTTGGTTATTTATTACAGGGGTTGGATCAATGGTCAATTGCAGCAGTTTATATCATCCTGCTTTTTCCTACGGTAGTGTATCCCGTGGTTTTTGAAAGCCTTATGGAGGGGCAGACTCCCGGAAAAAAAGTTATGAAAATCCGTGTTGTAAAGATTGACGGTTACCAGGCGGGATTCGGAGATTACCTGATCCGATGGGTTTTCAGAATCATAGATACTTCTTTTGCAGGAGTTGTTGCACTTGTTTCGATGGTTGTTTCCAAAAATAATCAGCGATTAGGGGATATTGCTTCAGGAACGGCTGTAATTTCCTTAAAAAACAAGATTAATATTTCACATACTATTTTAGAAAATATCCGGGAAGATTATGTCCCTACTTTTCCCCAGGTGATTGCTCTGAGTGACAATGACATGAGAATCATCAAAGATAATTATCTCAAAGCCCTGAGAATTGATGACAGACATGTTATCAGTAAACTTTCCGATAAGATTAAAAGCATTCTCAAACTGGAAATAGATCCTACAAAAATGACGGAAAGGCAGTTTATAGGAATTATTATCAAAGACTACAATTACTACACCGGTAAAGATAGCTAAAACAAAATGGTCAATCTAATTAAGATCTAAATCACATCATTATCAGAAATTGACAAGTACAGTGAATCAAAATCCACCATTTTCCTTTCTTAACGTACATCAAAAGTTTCGCGGTGCAGTTTTTGTATTTTTACTTTACATAAAAACTTAGATTATGAGATTTGAAAATAATAAGTCAGGAAACGGCGGTGTGATTACTTTAAATAATGAGTTAAAAGAAATCGGAAGATTAACCTATACTATTTTTCCGGATGAAAATAAATTTATCATTTCATTCGTTTTGGTACATCCCGAATTTGAAGGCCGCGGAATGGGAAAATATCTTGTAGAAGAAGCTATAAAATTTGCCCGGGAAAATAACTGGAAAGTTTATCCGCATTGTTCTTATGCAAGATCTGTTATGATGAGAATGAATGATGTGGATGATGTTTTTTTACAACGCTAAAACTTCATTCACTAAGATTTCTTCAATATCATCAGGATAATCCACTTTCAGATGGCGGTCTGAAGCTACCCAATTACGAATTTCTTCAAGATTTAAAATTTTAGAATTCGGTATTCCCATTTTGTCTAAAGCGCAGGCATTGCATTCCTGCTCATACTGATTATGAATAGGAATCACAAATAGTTTCTTATCCATGAAAAGCGCTTCTGCAGGAGTTTCAAATCCCGCATTGCAAAGAATTCCATCGCAATTTTCAAAGCTTCTGAGATATTGAATTTCATCAATAGGAAAAATTTCAACATTACTATCTTTAAACTGGAATTTCGAGTATTTAGAAAAAACTTTCCATTCAACCGGAATTTGTTTTAAAACTTTAATGATATTTTCATCTGAAAAACTTGGAAGATAGACCAAATAAAAGCCTTTTTTATTTGGGTTAAGGTTTCTTATTTTCCTTCTGATAACGGGCTTTTTAATCTGAGGATGATAATTTTCGAAATGAAATCCTATTCTTCTCTCACCAGGAACGTAATATTTCAGCACAAGTTCTCCAAAAAAATCTTTTTTTTCCGGCTTAGGTGTTTCTTTAAATAGCATGGAAGCCTGATGGCTCAATTCAATCATGGGGTACTTTTTGAATTTGCATGCCCAGCCGGTAAGCGGTTCATAATCATTAATAATAAGATCATATTCAGAAAGATCTATTTCCCTGATCGTTTTGAAAGCTTCCAGAAAATTATTATCCACAAAAGTTTTACGGTAGGATAATCCTCCTGTTTTATTGTATAACAGGGAAATTCCTTTATGCTGGTAATTAATGTCAAAATCAGCCTTTAACTGTGACTGGTGACCGCTGATCAGTGTTTCAACAGACGCATACTTTTTCAGGATGGGAACAATTTCCTGAGCACGGGCAACATGCCCGTTTCCTGTTCCCTGAAATGCATATAAGATTTTCATTTCGTGAAATTGGTTACTATTTTTAAAAGATCGGTACTTTTAATATCCTGAATTTCGTCCGAAGCATCATCTTTCAAAGAATGCTTATGATCTTCATAATAAAAAATTTTCCATTCTTTATCATGATACTCCAAAGCAGAAAGATTTTCAATCCAGTCCCCGGAATTAAGATAAATGCAGGAACCTTTTTTATTAACTACTTCACGTATCTGTGGCTGATGAATATGCCCGCATACTACATAATCATAATGATTGTCAATAGCAAGTTCGGAAGCGGTCAGTTCAAAGTCTCCGATATACTTAACTGCTTTTTTTACGTTATTTTTGATCTTTTTGGAGAATGAATATTTTTCTTTTCCCATCTTTTCCAAAAACCAATTTACGATATTATTGATAACAATTAACAGATCATACCCCTTTCCGCCGAGCTTAGCAATCCATTTAGAGTGCTGAACGGAAGCATCAAAAACATCGCCATGGAAAATCCATGTTTTTTTATCATCAATATTTAAACAGATTTTATTGCAGACTTTCAGATTACCCAATTCGAAATCGGTAAATTTCCGGAACATTTCATCATGATTTCCGGTGATGTAGTACACATCCGTATTTTTTGTAGCAAATGAAAGGATCTTTTTAATCACTTTCAGATGAGGCTTAGGAAAATATGACTTTTTGAATTGCCAGATGTCGATGATATCGCCATTTAAAACCAGCGTTTTCGGCTGAATAGAATTGAGATACCGCATCAATTCTTTAGCCTTGCATCCATAAGTTCCCAAATGCACATCCGATATCACAACTAATTCAACGTTTCTTTTCATAGTTTTATGCAAAGAAACTACTTGAAAATTAACTGTATATGAATGTTATATTATTTTTATGTATTGCTTAAAACCTCACAGGTTTTAAAAACCCGTGAGGCTTATATTGTATATGCTCCAATATTAAAGAGTGTTCATCAGCTCTTCTGAAACCTCCATATTGTGATAAACATTCTGCACGTCGTCGTCATCTTCGAAACGCTCAAGCATTTTCATATTAGCTTTGAACTGTTCTTCGTTCACTTCTTTTGTGCTATTAGGAATCCTCTGAAGTTCTGCGCTTTTTGCCTCAATTCCAAGTTCATCTAATTTATGGGATAACGAACCGAAATCTTCGAAAGCAGTAGTGATCATAACTTCTTCTTCATCTTTTTCAACATCCTCAGCACCGCCGTCGATCATTTCCATTTCAAAATCGTCCCAATCCATTTTGATCTGAGACAAATCGATGGTGAAAATTCCTTTTCTGTCGAAGATGAAAGCCAATTCTCCGTTTTTGCCAAGATTACCGTCAAACTTATTGAAAACAGCTCTTACATTCGCAACGGTTCTTGTAGGATTATTGGTAGTACACTCAATAAAAAATGCGACTCCTCCCTGACCATAGCCTTCATAAGTAATTTCCTCATAGTTTTCGGCATCTGCACCACTTGCTTTTTTGATAGCTCTTTCCACATTATCTTTCGGCATGTTTGCTCCTTTTGCATTCTGGATACACCTTCTCAATGCAGGATTTGATTCCGGATCAGAACCGCCGGCCTTTACCGCTAGTGCGATATCCTTTCCTATCTTAGAAAAAGTTTTGGCCATCTTATCCCATCTGGCCATTTTAGAAGCTTTTCTATATTCAAATGCTCTTCCCATTTTATTTTTTAATTTTCAACAAAAATAATTAAAAGTGAACGAAAAAAAAATACCTCCAGAAAACTGGAGGTATTTATTATTTAGAAAAATTGATTATTTTTTCTTTTTAACTACTTTTTTCTTAGTAGTTTTCTTAGCAGGAGCTTTTTTCACTGGAGCATCTTCATAATCTTTCTTCTTCATTGCATTCCATTCGTTCATATCTTCGATAGCTCTTACCACTACTTTTCTGTCAACTTGTCTTTCAGCATCAGAAGCTGTAGCTGGAACTGTAGCTTTAGCTTTACCAACACCTACAGATTTAAGTGCGTTAGCATCTACACCTCTTGCATCTAAAGCAGCAACTACTGCAGCAGCTCTTTCTCTAGATAATTTCAGGTTGTAAGCTTCAGAACCTTTAGCATCAGTTTGACCTTCTAATAGATAGTTACCTCCATCTTTAACGATGATAGCAGCTGCTCTATCTAATGCTGGAGTTGATTCAGCTTTGATTGTAGCTTTGTTGAAATCGAAATATACATTTCTGAATTCTTTTTCAACTTCTTCAGCAGTTACTTTTTTAGGCTTAGGACATCCGTTGTATTCTGGAAGACCTGGAACCGTAGGACAAGCATCATCTTTATCTAAGATACCGTCACCATCTGTATCTGGCCAAGGACATCCGTTGTTTTCTGCAGGACCTGCAACTGTAGGACAAGCATCATCTTTATCGATTACACCGTCACCGTCTGTATCTGGCCAAGGGCATCCGTTGTTTTCAACCGGACCAGCTACGTCTGGACATTGATCATCTTTATCTGGAACTCCGTCTCCATCTGTATCAGGACATCCCTGGAATTCGGGTAAACCTGGAGTATCAGGACATAAATCATCTTTATCTAAGATACCGTCCTTATCTCTGTCTCTGTTACCGAATCTGAAGTTCAATGAAGCAGAAGCTTGCCAGAAGTTAGCAACATTTGATTTATCACCTGGAGTTGATACGTAATCTCCTTGGATACCTAAACCGAAGTTTTTAGTCAACCAGAAGTTAATACCAGCACCTGTAGCAACAGTAAAGAAGTTTGCTTTACCATTTTCGTTACCGTTATCACCATTTCCAATTACTTCTCCAGTAGGCATTCCGTTAATAAGAGCTTCTCTTGGGAAAGTAAGAGATGTATAATCATGTCTCAGGTAGTTAGCACCAACTCTTAAATAAGGATCGAACCAAGATTCTTCATCCCATAAAAGACCTGCAGCTTTTGCTTGGAAACCAATACCAGTCATTAACATGAATTCTTTACCCATGTTAAATCTCTTGTTTTCAACATTACCTACAGTAGTTTGCCAGTCGATTACTAAACCTTTACCTATGTTTCTAGCAACAGTAAGCTTAGATAATGGCGGAGTAATAGAGAAGTTGTTCACATTGAACATGTTCTTCGTCAAATTATTAGCAGAGAACGTATTACTGAAGTTGTCTCTCTGTGCCGAGTGGTTTTCCGCATGAGCACCAACCCCGATCATCCACGGATTGTTGGTAGTCTGAGCGAACACAGTAGAAGCGACAGTAAGCGCCAATGCTGAAATTCCTAATTTTAGATTTTTCATAGAATTAAATGATTAAATAATTGATAATGCAAAATAAATATAATTTTTCTTTATATACAAAGTTTTTCCGATGATTTTTAACTTTTCTTTAATATTCTGTCGAGGTTACGTTTATTTTCTCTATCTTTAATGCTCTCCCTTTTATCAAAGAGTTTTTTACCCCTTCCGAGGGCAATCAGCACCTTTGCTTTTCCCTTATCATTGATATATAATTTCAAAGGTATAATGGTATTCCCTGCATCCTTTAATTTCTTTTCAAGCTTTTGCAGTTCTTTTTTGTGCAACAGCAATTTCCGTTCCCTTTTTGTTTTATGATTATAAAATGTACCCAATTTATATTCATCAATCATCATATTAATTATATATAATTCCCCGTCAATAAACTGACAGAAGGATTCTGCAATAGAAGCCTTGGAAGAACGCAAAGATTTTATCTCCGTACCGGTGAGCACCATTCCGGCTTCATATTCTTCAAGAATTTCGTATTCAAATCTGGCTCTTCTATTGAATATATTGACTGTTTTTTCTATTTTCATCTTGATTTGTCTGATATCTGAATAAATAAGGTTTATCTGACACTCATTAAATTATTTTTGAGAAATCCTTATTTATATAAATTTATTAATGAAATATATAAAAAATACCTTACATTTAAAAACTTGAATATTACATTATTACGAAATACCCAAATTCTTTTCGTATTTTTGCGCCAAATTTACAAAACTATATGTTAACAGTATCTAACTTATCTTTACAATTCGGGAAAAGAGTTCTTTTTGACGAAGTAAACATTATGTTTACGAAAGGAAACTGCTACGGGATTATCGGAGCAAATGGTGCAGGAAAGTCTACATTCCTTAAAATATTAACAGGAAAACAGGACCCAACAACAGGACACGTATCTTTGGAACCTGGAAAAAGAATGTCAGTTCTTGAGCAGGATCACTTTGCTTACGATCAATATACTGTTCTGGAAGCGGTTTTGAGAGGTAATAAAAAACTATTCGAAATAAAAGAAGAGATGGACGCGCTTTATGCGAAGGAAGACTTTTCTGATGAAGACGGCATCAAAGCAGGTGAACTGGGTGTAATCTATGATGAAATGGGCGGATGGACTGCAGAATCGGATGCACAGACCATGCTTTCTAATGTTGGGATTACAGACGATATGCACTGGCAGATGATGAGCGAGCTTGAAAACAAAGACAAAGTAAAAGTTCTTTTGGCTCAGGCGCTTTTTGGGAATCCTGATGTACTGATTCTGGATGAACCTACCAACGACCTTGATATCGATACGATTTCATGGCTGGAAGATTTCCTTGCAGATTATGAAAATACGGTAATTGTTGTATCTCACGACCGTCACTTCTTAGACACGGTTTGTACCCACATCGGTGACCTTGATTATGCTAAACTTAACCTTTACACGGGTAACTACTCTTTCTGGTACCAGGCTTCACAATTAGCAACAAGACAAAGAGCTCAGGCTAATAAAAAAGCGGAGGAAAAGAAAAAAGAACTTCAGGACTTTATCGCAAGATTCAGCTCCAATGTTGCCAAAGCCAAGCAGGCAACAGCAAGAAAGAAAATGATTGACAAACTGAACATTGATGATATTAAGCCATCTTCCAGAAGATATCCTGCCATTATTTTCGAAATGGAAAGAGAAGCAGGAGATCAGATTCTTGATGTAAAAGGTCTTGAAAAAACGAAAGATGGAGAATTATTATTCTCTAACATCGATTTAAACCTTAAAAAAGGTGATAAAGTTGCCGTTCTTTCTAAAAACTCATTGGCAATCACAGAATTTTTTGAAATTTTAGCGGGAAATGTTCAGGCAGACAAAGGAACTGTAGCCTGGGGAGTAACAACTACCCAATCTCACATGCCTTTAGATAATACAAACTTCTTTCAGGAAGACCTAAGCCTTGTTGACTGGTTAAGACAATTCACTAAAAATGATGAGGAGCGTCACGAAGAATTTGTAAGAGGATTCTTGGGGAGAATGCTTTTCTCTGGTGATGAAGCATTGAAATCCTGTAAAGTACTTTCGGGAGGTGAAAAAATGAGATGTATGTTCAGCAGAATGATGCTTCAGAAAGCCAATGTACTTTTGCTTGATGAGCCTACCAACCACTTAGACCTTGAAAGTATCACGACGTTGAACAACTCGTTGTCTAACTTCAAAGGAAACATCTTATTGGCTTCTCATGACCACGAAATGCTTTCCACAGTCTGTAACAGAATCATCGAACTGACTCCAAACGGAATTATCGACAGAGAGATGACTTACGACGAATACCTTGCCGATAAAAGGGTAAAAGAATTAAGAGAGAAAATGTATTCTTAAATATTTAAAACCGTTCATAACCTGAGCGGTTTTTTTTAACATTCTGCGGCAACATTAAACTTTCCTTTTAAAATATATTTCCCTATTTTTGTGAAATGAGTCAAAAATGGATTTACAAGCCCGAACCCGATGAAGAAATTGTGGATGGATTAAGTTCGTCTCTTGGTTTTGGAACTTTTGAATCTAAGCTCCTCGTTCTTAGAGGAATTGACAATTATCAAAAGGCCAGAGAATTTTTTAAACCGAATCTTACCGACATTCACAATCCGTTTTTAATGGCAGATATGCAGAAAGCCGTAGAACGCATTGCCACCGCCATTGAGAATGGAGAAAAAATACTGGTATACGGAGATTACGACGTAGACGGAACTACTGCCGTTGCCTTGATGTATCTGTACCTCAGCAAAATTGTTCAGAAAAAATACCTTGATTTTTATATTCCCGACAGAAATTCTGAAGGGTACGGAATTTCCACAGAAGGTATTGATTTTGCCAAAGAAAACGGCTTTTCATTAATCATTGCCCTGGATTGCGGAATCAAAGCATTGGATATGATCAATTATGCCCAGAATTTAGGCATTGATTTTATCATTTGCGATCACCATTTACCCGGCGACGAAATTCCCAGTGCAGTTGCCGTTCTCGATCCTAAAAGAAGCGATTGCCGCTATCCTTTTAAAGAACTTTCCGGATGCGGAGTTGGTTTTAAACTTTGCCAGGGTTTAAATACGATATACAAACTTCCTGAAGCAGAGCTTTTTGAACTCACAGACCTTCTTGCCATTTCTATTGCTGCCGATATTGTTTCTATGACCGGAGAAAACCGGGTTTTGGCTAAAATGGGTCTTAAAATTCTGCGCAAAACGAGAAATTTAGGCTTAAGATTATTAATTCCGGACGACAAACTTTCTCATTTTGAGATTTCCAATATTGTATTCGAAATTGCTCCCAAAATCAATGCTGCGGGAAGAATTTCTCACGGGAAAGCTGCTGTAGAACTCATGGTTTCTGATAACCTGAAGCACGCTCACCAGATCGTAAGCGACATCATGGATCTCAATGATGAAAGACGGGAACTAGATATGAATTCCACCCTTTCTGCTCTGAATCAAATTATTGAATCCCAGCAGGAAACAAAATACACCACTATTGTTTACCACCCTGAGTGGAATAAAGGCGTGATTGGAATAGTAGCATCAAGATTAATTGAAACTTATTATAAACCAACTTTGGTTTTTACTGACGGAAATAATGGTGAAATGGTTGCTTCCGCGAGGTCTGTAGCAGATTTTGACGTTCATGAAGCTTTGGATATGTGCTCTGAATATTTCCTGAAATTCGGAGGACATCATGCTGCAGCAGGACTTTCAATGGAAAAAGATAAATTTGATGCCTTCAAGGAAAAATTCGAGAGAGTGGTTTCGGAGAAAATTAAAGAACATCAAAAGGAACCTTCCATTACCATTGATTCTGAAATTCAGATAGATGAGATTAACAGGGAGTTTATTAATTTTCACAGAAAGCTGGCTCCTTTCGGGCCTCATAACATGAAACCCATCCTTGCTTTAACCAATCAGAAGGTTTCAGGATATATTAAAACGATGGGTAAAGATAATAATCATCTCAAGTTTTATATCAGACAGGAATCAACGGGAAGAAATATCGAATGTGTGGGTTTCAAATTGGGACAGTTTGCCGATGATTTCAGAACAAAAAGCTTTGATCTTGTTTTTACTCTTGAAGAAAATCACTGGAAAGGTAATGTAACACATTATCTTAATATTAAAGATGTGAAATTCAGGGATTAAATGAAGAAAATAGGTCTCTTTTTCGGATCGTTCAACCCTATCCATATCGGGCATCTGATTCTTGCGAATTATATTCTGGAACATACGGATATGGACGAACTCTGGTTTGTGGTAAGTCCGCAAAACCCTTTCAAAGAAAAAAAATCATTGCTGAAAGACCATAACCGCCTGGACATGGTACAGCTTGCCGTGAAAAATTATTCAAAAATGCGCGCTTCCAATGTGGAATTTTCTTTACCTCAGCCGAGTTATACCATTGATACGCTAACTTATCTTCACGAAAAATATCCGGATTATTCTTTCAGCTTAATTATGGGCGAAGATAATCTTCAGAATCTTCACAAATGGAAAAATGCAGATACACTTGTTAAAAATCACCATATCATCGTTTATCCAAGGGTATTTGAGGGTGAAAAAAAAGATTCGGAATATCTGCAGCATGAGAATATTTCCTTTATTGAAGCCCCTGTTATTGAGCTTTCTGCAACCGAAATCCGGAATATGATCAAAACGGGAAAAAATGTAAGACCTATGCTTCCTCCCGAAGTTTTCGAATATTTGGACGGTAGTAGTTTTTATAAGTAATTGTTTATGAAACTGTACTTTTTTTTAGCTTTATTATTTTGTCACTATTTTATTTTCGGCCAGGTGATTTTTCAGAAAGATTCTGTTGAAATAAAAAGAGAGTCTGCGATGGAAAAAAGGCTACAGGAAATATTGAAATATAAAAAGGAGCAATGTACCAAAGATTCACTGATAGCCGTGCGTGACGCTAAAACTGTAAATAAGTACTTCATAAATAACATTGCACCTAATGGTTCTGAATTTCCTGCACATAAAGAACTAGAAGCTTCTTTAAAAAAGCTTGGAATATTTTGGGGCGGTACATGGATGGGAAATTGTATGGGAAACTACTCTGCAAATTCGTGTTATTATCACTATATGAATGAATTTACAGAAGAAAAGTTTGGCAAAGAAATAATACAAAATATTATTCGGAAATCGCTTCTTGATTATGTTGAAAAAAATCCTTCTATAATTTTTGAAATTAATGATCATTTGGATTGGTTATATGAAAATAATGGAATGTTAGCTGACCAATTAATCAATCAGCTTTTCTATAAAAAATATAAGTATCCAAAAGGATACAGAAAACCACCAAACATTAAAGATTCCTTTACTACTGTTTACCTTTCCTATGATAATACCTCTCATAGTTTAAAACTTGATCATTTTAGGCATCAAATATCTGATGCTCATAACCAAAAGTTCATTCCTTCTTTTGAAAGAATGATCATTGGTTTTATTAATTCTCCTATCTTTGTACTCTCTGAAAATGCAGGACGGTATAACGGATTAAAAACTTCATTTATCATTTATTATAAATAATTCAAATGAATTTCATCGAAAAATTTTTCTCAAAATATCCGCAGGAAAAAATAATCAAATGGTTTAAGCAGGTTTGCGTTGCCGAAGCAATTACGTGTTTCCTGCTCTATGGTGTTGCCATGATCTGGAAACGGTACGATGATGAGGGACTGCTGCCTACCATTTTCATCATTATCATTGGAAATGTACACGGTCTTTTTTTTACGCTCTATTTGCTGCTTTGCCTTCCTGCAAGAAAGATTTACGAATGGGACGATGAAGATTTTGTATTTGCACTTCTTTCGGCATTTTTTCCTTTTGCCACTATCTGGGTCGATAAAAAACTTGCGCGTTTTGACAGAGAATAATACTACACAGGATCTTTTCAGATCCTTTTTTTTTTGTAATCAACCCGTGATAGTTATCCTGCTGATTATTATAATTTCTTTTTTCTTTATTTATTTTTTTAGCTTAACATGTAATATTTTATTCAGCTGAATTGTCTCTACAATAACGAAGACTTAATAAGTTAAAAATTTAACTAAAATTTTAATCACTGTAAATCAATTAGTTAAAATATATTCAAAAACATTTTAAGTACTTTGTATTGCAAGATACTTAATTTATTATATATCTTTGCAATGTTAAATAATAACAAATACAAGCTATTAAACTCTCAAAAATTAAAGACATGAAAACGACAATTTTAATTGCAGCTATATTTTTCAGCGGAATGACCTTCGCACAGGAGAAAAAACAAGACAGTGTAAAAACGAAAAGTATAGAAGGCGTTACAATGACCAAACAGGTTTTCAAAAAACAAAGTGACCGTTTTGTGTATGACGTAGCAGCTTCCCCAGTAGCAAAAGGAAATACTACTTTTGATTTGCTGAAGCAGACTCCGCTGTTGTCTACAACCGATGATAAGACTTTAAAGATTGCAGGGAAAAACAATGCATTAATATACATTAACGGTAGAAAAACCAATATGGATGCAGAATCTTTAACACAGTTTTTAAAAAATACTCCGGCAGAAAATATACAGAAAATAGAGGTGATTACGGTTCCCGGAAGCGAATATCAGGTAGAATCTTCTGACGGAATCATCAACATTGTTCTGAAGAAAAAAATGAGTGACGGCACAAGCGGAAACATGAGAATGTCTAACTCTCAGAATAAATATAATGCCAGTAACGCAAGTTTCTCTGTAAATTACAGAAAAGATAAACTGGGAATCAATGCCAACCTTAGCGGTGGAGAAAATATTAATCCACAAACATACATTTTGAGGAACAGATCAGGAAATGTTCAGAACGAATCTGTGGGTGATATTGATGATCCTAACAAAAACCTTGGAGGATATCTCAATGTTGATTATCAGCTGACCGAAAAGAGCAATCTTGCATTATCCTGGAATTCATGGGCCAATAAAAGCTATAATTCTACCATCAACTTGCTGAATACCATCACGAGATATGATAATAATGATAACTTGATATCAACAGATTATACGAGGACTAAAAATAAAGAAAATGCAAGAAATTATAATAATTCAGTTAATTTGAACTATGAGCTGAAACTTGATTCTCTCGGAAGTAAATTCAATGTAAATGCCGCTTATCTCAATTATAAAAGATTTCAGTATTCTGACAACAATACGATGATTTCAGATGTTCAGGGAAGCACTTCCGGATTTTCAAGAACAGGGAAGAAAATTATTCAGGATATTCCGCAGATCATCAATAATTTTTCCGGAACGGTAGATTATATTCAGAAATTTAAAAATGATTTTACATTTTCTGTCGGAGGAAATTTTAATAAGACCAAAACAGATAACGACACTAAAAATTACACCTACGATTACATCTACAACAATGCGGGACAGTTACAAATGATTGACTTAACCACAGATCCCAACCACTTTATTTATGACGAAAATATTTATGGAGCATATCTTACTTTAGAGAAAAAATTCTCAGATAAATTTTCGGGAAAAATCGGCGCAAGATATGAAATCACCAACAGCCTTGGAACATCTGACAATGCAAAACAACCTGAATATCAGAGAATAAAAAGAAACTATAACAACTTCTTGCCATATTTAAGCTTTAACTACGCGATTAATGATAAGAACAATATCTCGTATTCCTTTTCAAGCAGGATGAGAAGACCAAGTTTCTGGGAGCTTAATCCTGTGAAAAACATCATTACACAGGACAACTATACACAGAACAATCCTTTTGTAAAAGCATCTTCCACTTACAACCAGGAATTAACGTATATGTATAAAAACTCGTACTTCCTGATCCTGAATCACACTTATGAAAAAGACCAGATTACACAGGTGCCTTTACAGAGAAGCTATATTGATCCTGAAACCAACCAGAAAAGAGTTCAGTTGGCTTATATCAGGACGAATTTCGGGGACAAGCAGGAAATGTCTGCCATGCTTGGGGTTCAAAAGTCGCTTTTCAAGCAATATCTGACATTGAATTTCAATGCGGGAGTTCAGCACAATATCAACAACGGAACATTGAATACGGACCCTACAACCGGGCAGGTTTTTGACACTTATATCAACGACAGAAAATCTACCAGCTTAGTCATCACCAGTAACAATACCCTGCGTCTTGACAAGAAGAAAACATGGTTCCTGGGAGTAAACTTCTTCTATGTAGATCAACAGCAAATCGAGCTTGGAATTCTGAAAGACCTGATGAGTCTTGACCTTAGCATCAAGAAAAACTGGAACGACTGGACTTTTGCAGTAAACGTGAATGATGTTTTAAGAACCAATTTGGTGGAAATAGAAGATTTTCAGTCGAGTGGAAATTACAATTATATCAGAAATGACCAATACAGAAGAAATCTTACCGTAAGCATTACCTACAATTTCGGAAATCAGAAAGTGAAAAAAGTAAGGGATATCGAAAGCGCTTCGGACGCTATTAAAAACAGAACCAGATAACAACAATCATTTCTTCATATATATTATTTTTTGTGGTAACTCACCGTTTTACGGTGGGTTTTTTATTGTTGAATCCTGGCATATACAATGAAGCATAATTTTTGATCAGGATAAATATAATCAGGAAAGATTTTTATACATGAACAACCGTTTATTCATTTTAAGTATTATATTACTTATAATATGCAGTAACTGCAGGCAAAAAAACGTTAATTTCGGAAATGGGGTATCATTTACGATTGAGAAAAATATTCCGTACGGAGAAGATTCCCAGCAGCAAATGGACATTTATCTTCCGGAAAACAGTAAGAAAGAAAAAGATATTTTTATCATTATTCACGGTGGAGGATGGCGCGCCGGCAGTAAATCTGAACTCACTGCTTTTACCCACAAACTGATGGAAAAATTCCCGCGAAATATCTTTGTCAATGCAGATTACCGACTCGCTTCCACAACAAATTTTGCTCTTCCGGGCCAAACTGATGATATTCGCATTATAACAAAGTACTTCGATCAGACATTATCATTCAAACCCAGATATATTCTTTTAGGAAACAGCGCAGGGGCAAACATCTCCATGTTATATGCCTATCAATTTAACCGGGATAATAAGGTAAAAGCAGTAATCAATATCGTAGGGCCTGCAGATCTCAATGATCCCGGATTTAAAAATTACAATGATTATTCATTTCTTGAAAAACATATGATTGATCCTGCCATTGTTCCCAAAAATAGATCATTAATGGATTTCGGAAGCCCTGTACGATGGGTAAATAAAACCGCTCCTCCTACTCTTTCTTTTTATGGAATTTATGATGATATTGTCCCGTTATCACAAATGAAAACCTTAGATTCCGTATTAGAAAAAAATAATGTATATCATGAATCCTATGAATTTAATGGAAACCATGTTAACTGGATCAATGAACCAAATTCTGATTTTCTTATTCAAAAAATACATATGTTTTTAAAGAATACCGATCAAAAGAAAACGCTCTGAAAATTTCAGAGCGTTTTCTTTTTTTATTCAGACTTAAAGATTTCTGACCTTTCCGAAACTCCGTTGGCATTGAAAGCCTCGATCTGGAAATAATACGCATCGGTTCTGTCGGCTCCGGTAAAGAAATATTCATTTTTCCCGTACACCATAATACTTCCGTATAATTTCTCAGGAGATTTCCCCCAATAGATTACATATCCGTCTGCATCGGAATTCTGCTGCCACTTCATCCAGATGCTTCTTCTTTCGCCGTATTTTTTAGGATCAGAACGTAAAGGCACGAAATTCTGCACTTTTCCGGGAACTGCTCCTGCACCTTTTCCAAACACCCTGAATCCGCTTAATGCAAACTTTCCTGTCGGCATTTTTAAATTTTCCATCTTTAAAAATCTTGCTTTTGCCGGTTTTTCAAGTTCTACATAATCGTGCGGAACATCTTTCGTATTTTTACTTTTATCAACAATAACATTCCATTTTTTGCCATCATTGGAACCGTAAATTTTGTACTGATGCATCTTGCCCAGCGTTTTACCCATAAATTCAACATCCTGATCCGCATAATTGATCTGAATGGCATTAATGGTGGAAACCTCTCCTAAATCCGTCTGAAACCACTCTCCGGAATTCCCTGTTTTGGCACTCCAGTAGGTTTTGATATCCTCATCCACCGCATAATTAGAGTGATATCCTCCCAGTGTTGATGAAACCTGAACCGGTTTGTTATAATTCAGTAACATCCATCCGGCAAAAAGCCCTTTGGAAAAGTCTTTTCCCTGTGCATACTGCGGAAGATACGTGGGATAGTCTCCATAAGCCGTGTTGCAATACATCACATCATCTTTATCAAATCCTGCAGGCCAGATCCCCAGACGTCTTTCAAAATTATTTTTTGTGGAAATAAAAATGGTAGAAATATGCCACCAGTTTTTATAATTATCTTCGAAAGTTGCGCCGTGTCCCGCTCCCCGTGCGAAACCTCCCGGTTTATAAGAAAATGGATTGTGCTGCTGATATTCAAAGCCTTCCAAAGGTTTGTTGCTTACATACACTCCGTCTGAATATCCACTGAATTCTGTTGCCGGAGCTCCGTACTGCATATAATATTTCCCGTTGTGTTTTGTCATCCATGCTCCTTCCACAAAAGGCTGCAGGAAAACATTATCATTGTATTCCCCGAATCTTTCCCAGCCGTGATCTTCAGGCTTCAGTCTTACAATCGGTTTTACAAAACCTTCCGACTGAAGCGTATTTACCTTCACTTCGGTGCCCAGTAAAGGCCATTCGTTACTGGAACCCCAGTACAGATACAATTTATTTTTGTCTTCATCGTAATGAAAGGCAGGATCCCAGGCTCCTACTTTTAGTGTATCAACAGCAATTTTCCAGTCGTCTTTTGTAGGATTGGTGCTTTTCCAGATCGGGAAATCCTGTTCCCAGGTAGATCCGAAAACGTATAATGTATCCTTCATGGCCCAGACTGCCGGAGCATTCAGGTCATGAATGTATTTGTTATCTCTCAGGAATTTTCTCTTTACAAATTTCCAGTCGAGCATATCATCACTGTACCAGTATCCTTCCTGATTGGTAGAAAAAAGAAAGAGTTTATTTTTAAAATTAACAATTACAGGATCTGCGGTAGCACGGTGTTTTCCCTGTTTTGAAAAAACTTCAAACGGGGTATAACCATAGTCGATGTTAATGGGGTTACAAAATGTCTTCTGTTGGGCTTTTAAACTAAACAATCCCAACAGGAGCATTACTGACAAGAGGTACTTCTGCATTTTCATACTTTTTAACTTTGAAGACAAAATTAATTAACTTTTTTGGGTTTTCTCCAAATAAAACCGTCCAATAAATAATGGGTAAGCTGAGGAACGACCAATAAAGGGATTAAAAATTGGAACCAGGTAAGTGAAATATTTAGATTTAAAGAAAAATGTTCGTTCCAGATTAAAATTTCCCATAAAAATTCTTCAAAAAATGCAAAGGCAAGAATCGTTACAACAAACAGGAATATTCCGAAAGTTGATTTAAAAAGAGATAAATTATTTAATTTCTGCTCATCTTTCTGTTTTATTTCCCTGATGTAAATTAAGGCGACATAAGGAATCCCGTGTGAAATAACATTCAGGAAAGTGAAAACCAGATCATTATTGAAATAAACAATTCCAAAATACCAGGAAAGATAGGTTCCGGATATTAAGGCAATTTTAGGAATATTATATTGTTTATTTTTAAATATTTCATACATCGTTTTCAATATCCAGACGATTAAAATTCCGAAATACAGGAAAGTAATCAAAGGAACATAATCCGGAATATTCTGAAGCCAGCTGAATTCATTTTCAACAAACCATGTAAAAGCTCTGGGTGTTTTAAACCAGTACAACATTGGAAAAATGGTGGCAGAATATACGGCAATTCCGTCTATTTTTTTACTCCAGCTATTCGGTTCAAATCGGGCATAAATTCTCATGAAACCGTATTGCTGCCTGATAAAATGAAAAACGGCAATCAGAGCGAGAACCGACCAGAACGTCAAACTTCCGAATTGATATAAAACCAATCCCAAAATCCAGCTTACAGCAGGAATTCCGTAATACAAGAGCTTTCTCTTTCTAACCTCTTGCTTAACAAAATATGTTTTAAACAAAGTTGAATAGACATGCGAAACATCTACAAAAACAATCAGAAACAGCCATGTGTAAAAGGAATAATGATTTTCAAGTCCCTGAATCTGTTTCTGAAACAAGAAAACAATCAGCAAAATGATGAAAGGCGGCGATAAAATAAACCAGCCGTCTGTTTTTGCATTATGGATCCAGGGTTGTTTCATAACATATTTTTTGCAGTTCTCCATCCCTGATAAAATGCTTCTTCAAAAATTGAAATTCCCGAAAGGTCCGAATGTGCAAAGAAAACTTTTCCGTCAATCGGCTGTTTTGCATTCTTGGAATTTTCGAAAATCTGTCCCGGAACCGGTGCAATCATTGCGTGCCCTATTTTATGAAACTGCATTTCGATAATAAAATCTTCAATCAGAGGATGTGCTTTTTTCAAATCTTCCAAAACGAGGTTTTTCAGCTGATTTTCTTTTAAAGCATATAATCTTTTCCGTGCTTTCTTACAATTATCCGTCGAAAAACTCCTGTAATAAGTGATCACTTTTTCGCCCATAATTTGCTCTACATTCTGATGTTGGTCATAAATATAACCCAAACCGTCGGAACCATAAATTACGTTATCCCAAGCCAATTCTTCATCTCCTCCAAAGTCATTTCGTAAAATAATCGTTGTTAAAAGCCACGGAACATAATTGAAATTTCCTGCTTTTTTATGATTTAAAATTCTTTCGTTCACAAACTGTGGTGTTGCAAACAAAACCTTTTCAGCTACAATTTTCTTTGTTTTGTTCTGAATATTATCAAAGCTTAAAACCTCAACATTATCATCATTGATTTTAAGATCAAAAACCAAATGGTTAGATAAAGCTTTATCTTTTATATATTTTGAAAAATGCTTTGCCAATCGTGCATTTCCTTCCGGCCAGGTAAAAACCTGATCTTTGTATTTCTTACTCCAGTTGTTTTTTCTTCCGGCAAAATAATGAATTCCCGCCCAAGCCGAAACGTAATCGATTCCCAATCCATAATCGTCGCGGCACGAATAATCCAGCAGCCATAACAATTCTTCCGACATAAAATTTTCCTTTTTAAGCCAGTCTTTAAAAATAATTTTCTCCAATTGTAAAACCTCATCTTCGCGGCTGGAATCATGAACCGGAATGGCAAACCAATAGTTCCCCGATTCGTCTTTTTTGTTCCTGAAATCATCCATCCGTTTAAAAAAGCGGTCGAATTCCGTTTTTACTTTTGTTGAAATTCCGTTTTGGGGAACGATATCATTCTGCCAGGAATTTTTGAAGAATAGCCGTTCCTGCTGTGGAAAAGTCATCTGGTATTCATCCAGGGTCGGGTCACCGGTTTCATCGTCGCCCTGATAAATTCCGGTTTCTTTCAGAAATTCAATGATTTCGGTGTTTTCTTTATTGGGCAACGGTAGATAATGTGCTCCCAGAGGAAATTTGGAGAATTGATTTTGTCCGTTGGATGAGTTTCCGCCCAAATGGTTTTCCATTTCCAGTAAGAGATAATCTTGTTCATTATTCTCACTGAAAAACCGGCAGGCCGAAAGCCCTGAAATCCCGCCTCCTACAATAAGATATTTCGTATGAATTGCTTCTGTAGGTTTAGGAAAATCTTTTGCCCAGAGTTTATGGCCTAAAATATGATTGGTTCCGGTGATTTTAAGCAATAATGATTTGCCTTTCTTACTGCAATACTGTAAAAAAGGAAGCATCAGACTGCCTAAAAATAAAGTTTTAAGGAAATCTTTCCGTGAAAATTGAGTGGATTGATTTGACAAGATTTAAAGTTTATTTTGAGATGCTTTCATAGTTATCATCAGGATTTTGAAAGTTGTTGATAATTCTTAAAACATACAGAACATCTGCTCTAATGTCACAAATCATGGTATTATGTTTTGTTAGAAGGAATTTTCTATATTTGGTATCTTCATATTTTTCAAAAAAGACTTTTCCTGATTCTAAGATTGTAATTGCATTCTCCAGCTTATCATAAAATTCAACAAAACCTTTTCGTTCCAATTTTGCAGAAGAAATTCTCCAATATTGTCGATATCCTGTTGAGCTTCTTCAGTTATTTCGACTCTTATCATTCTTAGACTGTATCAAATTTTTTCTTTTCTCTGCCAAAAATTCTCTAAAGGAAACAGTTCTGCCATTTTCAATATCTTCTTCAGCCCTTTTTAAAGATTCTAAAATCTCTTCATGGGTTTCATTTCTATAAACTGGCTCCATTACTTTAGCAATCGAAAGCAGTTCTTCGGAAGTAAATCTTTTTTCTTTCATCTTTTT
Source organism: Chryseobacterium sp. PET-29 (assembly GCF_025736815.1). Taxonomy (NCBI): domain Bacteria; kingdom Pseudomonadati; phylum Bacteroidota; class Flavobacteriia; order Flavobacteriales; family Weeksellaceae; genus Chryseobacterium; species Chryseobacterium sp. PET-29. The sequence goes on from NZ_CP107053.1 coordinate 2,745,268, forward strand.
AAAAAAAGTTGGTTTTTTTATTCCTGTTTTTTCAATGATGTAAGAGATTTTAAAGGGCGAATCTTTAAGAATCTGATCGATATTATTTTGGATTTCGATATATTTTTCAATTTCAGCTATCATAATTTTATATTTTAAATATCAATTTATGATACAAATATAGCAAATAATTGATAGTCTTTATTGTACTTTCCCCCACTCTTCATCAAAATAACGTACTAAAATTTGGTTATCCAAACGATTCACTTCAATATCTTTTGTCTTCATATCTTTCGTAAAGTAAGAAAGTTGGGAAAAATTGTAATCATAAAATTTCAGATTCGGAATTTTGCGGTATATTTTATTATTGATCGGCTCAAATGAAGCCATTGAGAATCCCCATTCTCCAAATGACGGAACATACGTATGATACGCCGAGGTAAAAGGAAAAACCTTATTAATTGTTTTCTCAATACACCAGAAGGATTTAGAAGCAAAATAAGGAGAAGTTGTCTGCACAACAATTTTAGTGTCCAAAGTTGTCAGTTTTTCGAGTTCCCTGTAAAACTGTAAAGAGTATAATTTTCCCAAGCTATAATTAGAAGGATCCGGAAAATCAATAATGACGACGTCGTATTTTTTAGTATTTTCTTTCACCCAGATGTAAGCATCTTTATTAATGACTTTAAGTTTAGGGCTGGATAAAGAGCTTTGATTTAACCGACGCATGGTTTCATTATTTTTGAAAAAATTCGTCATTTCTCCATCGAGGTCTACCAAAGTAATGTCTTTTACGGCTTCATATTTTAAGACTTCACGAACCGCAAAACCGTCTCCTCCGCCGAGAATTAGAATATGATCAATTTCTTTAGCCATCGACATTGCAGGATGAACCAATGCTTCATGATAACGGTATTCGTCTACAGAAGAAAACTGTAAGTTATTATTTAAATACAACCTGAATTCCCGGTTATTTCTTGTTAAAACTATTCTCTGATACGGTGAGCTTTTGGTATATACAACATTTTCACCATATAATTTTTCTTCCGAAAATGATAAAATTTTATCAGAAAAAATAAAAAGAACAACCAGTAAAATGAATGCGCCAATCGATTTTATTTTTAATGAAACCGGTCTTGACAATTCATTTTTAAGGTAAAAACATAAAAATATCGCTATCGAAATATTAATCAATCCAAAAAACAATGGCGTTTTTACGATACCAAGATTCGGAATTAAAACCAATGGAAATAAAATAGAAGCCAGCAATGCACCGATATAATCAAATGCAAAAACGTTTGACACCAGATCTTTAAACTGCACCCTGTCTTTTAAAATATTCATCAGAAGCGGAATTTCAACGCCAACAAGGCACCCGGTAAAAAAAACAAAAAGATAAAGAACAGCTTCAAAATGCGCCAGCGTATTGAATAAAATAAACAAAACCACAGAACTGATTCCGCCGATAATGCCTACCAGAATTTCAATTTCTATGAATTTATCAATTAAATTTCCTTTAATAAATTTGGCAAAATACGATCCTACTCCCATTGAGAAAAGATACACGCCGATGATGAAGGAAAACTGTTTTACGGAATCGCCCAAAAGATAGCTTGCCAGCGCCCCTGCCACCAATTCGTAGATCAGTCCACAGGTAGCAATGACAAATACTGAGAACATCAGCAGCAGTTCAAGAGGAATCCTCTTTTTATCCATGAATTGCCGCGCTTATAATAATTGAAATCCCGATGATGAAAGCTCCGAAAATAATAGCCAAAGCTGTATTTTTATTGTGAGCGATTTCGTGCCAGGTTTTTTCAGGGGTTAATTTTTCAATGATTACATAGCAAACCAGCAATATGGCTATTCCCAGAAAGGAATAAATCACTGAATTGATGACCGGTAAAAAGTTGATCTGATCCATAGTTTATATTTTATTTGTGATAGTATCTGTAATAGCCGACTCCTGAAGAATGATATCTTCTTGTTGTTCCGTCGCGGTAGGTTTCTGTTTTTTCGCAGTCACAGAACTGATTTCCTGCGAAAGTAAGATAAGTAAACCAGCCGATAAAAAACATTCCGCACAGAAACAAAATCCAGTTTTCTTTTAAGTAATGAAGTATATTTTCCATCTTATGAATAGGTATACGGTGAATTTGAACTGTTGAACCATTTTGATCTTTCAAAGGCCCTTCTTCCGAAATACAGACCCAAAACCAATGCTATGAGAAATAAAAGAACAAATACAAAATTCCTGAAAGAGACCGGCAACCATTCTGCTTTTATTTTTACAGATTTATTTTCAGGGGTTGCAGATATGCTTTCTGCCTGAGCATTTGCATTTAGTAAAGAATCAATATCCGCTTTTCCCAGTATCTTGTGAACCAATTGCCCGAGTGTACTTACTGAATCTTTTTTAATCATTTTAGCATCCCCGAAAGATGTGGTTTCGAAGGTCGACTGATTAGTTACGCTCACGGTTCCATTCTCTTCCCTCGATATCGAAAGATTACCATCCGGAGAAATATATTTTGCAGGCTGCGAAGTTTTAAGAGGTTCCTGTCTTTCAGCAGAAATCACAAAATGATAATTTCCGGAAGCAACGCCACAAAAATTAAATGATTCACGCTGGCTTCCCTCGCTCCAGTTTTCTCCATCTTCATAGCCATGGTATTGTTCGATATCCTTTGAAGCGAAAACAATTTCGTTGTTTTTTTCATTAACCAGGCCTAATCCTACATTTGCCCAGGAATTATCAACATTAGAAGAAACTTCAACATTCAACGGTGCGGAACCGCCGGATAATTCGAAGCTTTTGCTTACCATTTCTTTATCTGCAACATCGGCAAAGTTAATTTCCTGTTCAAAAACCAGGGCATTTGTTCTGGTACCGACCACGTAAAGCTGAATGAGGCAGATTATTAACGCTGATACAGCCAGAATATTGATAGCCTGTGTTACATTGACATAAAAAGGCTGAACAATTCCTATTCCTGAATAATTCGGAAGACTAAGAATATTAAATGCTTTTTTTACTTTATATTTTGAAATATGTTTCCCGAAGAAAAACTCGGTGTTACTGCCCGACTGTTCCTGAGAAATCATTTGGGTTCCGTTTACATATTCTTTGTAGTTGGCAATCGAAAAATTGAGCCTGTCTTCAAAAAAGCCTGCCGCCGCATGTATTGTACATTGCGTAGTTTCGTACCATCTGTAGTTTTTCATATGGAATTCCGCAACTTTATCATTAAGCTTTTTCTTAACATCCATAGCATTAATCACATGCAGAAAAACCCAGTGTCCGTCGCTTTCGCTCAGGAAAGCGTCTTGTCCTTTTTTGTCTTTTAAATAATATTCCCTCCAGAAAACAGTACTTCCGTATTTTCGGATGATAATTCCGGTTACGGTATAGTCTGTTCCGTCAATTGTTCCTTTCTGCCCGACTTCCAGAACAACACTTTCGACAGGCTTTTTAACAACTTTTGCGGAAATATTTTTAGAAATATCAATAAGATTTGAACAGGATTTGCAGATATATTCACTGATTTCAAAATCTGCATCAATTGTATTCTCGGTTTTACATACGGGACAAATGTAATGCATGTTTATCTGTAAATTTTGTGTTTCTGAATGGTTTTAGCTTTAAAATACTGTATCATTTCTTCGGCAATTTTTTCAACTTTTGCCGTATTATCCTGTAAATAATTGCAGAGGAAAACATCAAAGGTAAGCTGCCTGAATTCCGGCCAGGTATGGATACACAGGTGAGATTCCTTAAGGCAGACAGCAGCTGTAAAGCTATGGTTTTCAAAAACATGACTTGTTACTCCTACAATTTCAACATCTTTTGTTGAGAGTACACTTCGGGTAAATTCCAAAAACCCTTCACTGTCTAATAATAAAGCTTCTGACTCCGTTTCCAAAGTCAGAAGAATATGTAAACCTTTGCTGGTAAATGATTCCAATTCAATATATTTTCAGCAAATATATTATTTTTTCGGTAAGAAAACTTCTGCAAGCATACAACGTGCGCTGCCTCCTCCGTTTACTTCAATCGTATTTAAGTCTGAATAAATAATTTCACAGTTTTTCTCTATCGCAGAAATCTGATCTTCATGTAAAGATTTATAAGCGGTTTCGCTCATGACCAAAAACTTCTGCCCTTCTTTATTATTTACCTGAAGCATATTTCCGGCAAACTGCTGCATCTGTTCTTCAGAAATTTCAATGATTTCTTTTCCAGAATTTTTAATGGTTTCAATAACCTTGCTTCTTTCCAGTTCATCGTCAATACAATCAAGACAAATAACCACAAACTGATCTGCAACACACATCATCACATTGGTATGGTAAATCGGAAGTCTTTCTTCTCCAACCGTCTGGAATGAATGGAAAACAACCGGTGTAAAACCATATTTCTCACAAAACTCTCTGAATAGATTTTCATCCAGTCTTAAAGAAACCGAGCCGTACGCAATTTTATTATCGTGATCGAAGATCATGCTTCCGGTTCCTTCCAGGTAATGACCCTGCGTTTCAGGGAAAGACCAGTCGTCGATCTCCGAAACTTCATATCCCTGGTCTTTGATGGTTTCGATGATATCTTCTCTTCTTTCCACTCTTCTGTTGGAAGCGAACATAGGGTATAAAACCACTTTTCCTTCTTTATGAAAGCTTACCCAGTTATTCGGGAAAATAGAATCCGGAGTGTGGGGATCCAATGTATCTTTTATGGTGATGACATTGATTCCTTTGCTTCTCAGTTTTTCAACAAAAGCTTTAAATTCTGACAACGCTTTGAACTGCGTATCAAATCCTTTCTGCTCTATCTGAAAATAGTTATTTTTTGCCGTCTCTGCATTAAATCCGAATGCAATCGGCTCTATCATTAATACGGTATCTGTTGTCTGCATAGTTTGTGTTGGAGGGGTTTTTGGGTTTGAGAGTCTGAGTGGTGTTTAGTGTTTAGTGTTTAGTGTTTAGTGTTTAGTGTTTAGTACAAAATTACTTTTCTTCGTTTATTGATGAAAATCTACACCAAGTTTGTGACTGAACTCATCATATTCATTAACATCCCGATTATTTGGTTGTATTGATTGTTTAAAATTTTAAATTATTCTTAATTAATATACTCACAACTTCTTGCAAATTGCAGCCAGGTCTGAGTTTGCTCTTGCCTCGCCTTCAGAATCTGTAAGTTTTGAAATAAAGATTTCTCATATTTCCTTTTTGCCCCATGCTTTACTGATATTGGCTGAAACTGAGCGTGAGGATCTTCGTATTTGATCTGTAAGAGAATAACGTTCTTCTGTAGGGAAAATTTTTGAAAGCTGATAGATTTCCATTGCTGTATCAGAAGATTTCTGATAAACCCGCAGATCCTGATTAAATTTTATAGTAGGCATAATCATTTGTATTTAAGTTTAAAAATATAAAACTTTTAAAACAAAATGCAATTACACTGATACACTCATATTCTAAAACCCTATAGCGTTTAAACTTATTCTCTCACAAGTGGCATCGTAGAACACCTTAACAACCCTCCCATTTTTGAAATTTCGCGATAAGGGATTTCTTCAACGATCATCCCCCATTCGTTTCTCAGGTGGTTGTTCATCCTGGTAAAAGTTTTGTCTGAAACCACTACTTCCGGAGAGATCGAAAAAACATTCGGGAACATTTCAAACATTTCTTCTGCCGTTACATGGAAACAGTTTTCTTCACCAAAAATGTCGATAATCAGGCGATAATCACTTTCATCTACAAAACCGTCTTTGTAAATAATACATTTGTCTTTACCGATCGGGTTGAAAGTACAGTCCAGATGCAAAATACCTTCATATGGAATTTTATCATTTTTCTTCAGTTCCAGATCGATAATCCTTTTTTTAGGAAAGTATTCTTTGAGAATTTCTATGGCATATTCATTAGTTCTGGCTGTCTTATAGCTTCTGTAGTCTTCGCTGAAGCAGGTTCCGATAAAAAGAAAATCGTCCCATACAATGACATCTCCTCCTTCAATATGCGCGGTTTCCGGTAGATTGATAATCTTTCTCCATTCCACTTTTTCAAAAATATTCCTGTAAGCCCCCTGTTCATCTGCCCTGTCGGTAATGACATTAGAAATGATCATTTTATCATCAATAACAAAAGCAACGTCTCTAGCGAAGACCTGATTATAATCTTCTATAATACTCGGGCGCAGTACTTCCACGTCGTATTTTTTCAATACGGATTCGAAAGCATTCATTTCATTAATAATATCCTGCTCTTTCGGGTAAATATTGTTTTGTATGGAATAATAGGATTTGGCATCATAACTTTCCTCAAGAGTCGGAACACCTCCCATAGAATTTGGCTGTCCCAGAACCACTGATTTCAGCCTTCCTGTTTCGTTTTTTATATTTAGTTTCATAAAGATTTATGCAATGCTACAAATATAAGTAAAGGAGTGAATCTGGGAAACTTTTGTTGCATTTTAGATTGTCCGGATAATATTAATCTATTATATTGTCGTATGACAGTTTTTTACTTGAGTAATTTAATAGACTAAAACAATTGTTCGCTTAACGACAGCCATTTTATAGATAATTTTTAAAATAATTTTCAGCATCAAATTAAAAACTCTAAGCTATTTATATAAATCAAAATGTCAAAATCGCTGTCTGTAAAATAAAATAGACCTTGCAGTTGTGCACAAAACTTATTATTTGTTATATTGTTCTTTCACAGAGTAAAAAGTAAAATGAGAAAATCTGATAAATCAATTCATAATATCTGCATCGCAAAAATTAAACGGAGCACAATGAAGCCCTACGATTTTAAATGGACAAAATTTTACGAAATGGATTCCAAAGATTTATTTAAATACTACCCTTTCAAACTGGACAATGAAGAATTAATTATATCCTCTACTATTATTGATTCAGAAAATTTTAGCATCTTGACCACGAGAAAACTGATTACTCTTGAAAATGGAATATTGTTTTCCGGAGATCTGAAAAATGCAAAAGATCAGTTTTACGGACATTTTAAAAGTGAAAAAGAAGAGTTTACCTTTGGCTCTGTAGAACTTGAGAATGAATTAATTTTAAAATACTTTATCGAAACAGGAAAGGCTTCTATGGTAATGATTCAGAGTATAGTGACAGCAATAAAAATTCAACACTAGCATCTAATAAACCACCGACATTTAACATGAATTTGCAATAATTTTATTTTCTACTTTTCTTAAAGCTTTAATTGAATACCAAACTGCAATCAAACTCACTATCAACTGCCCCGGAACGAGAGTCCTTCTGAAAAGCATGCTGAAATCATTGGCTCTTTTGTAGATAAAGGGCACCCATCGTTCTTCGGTTTCATAAAAATACAGATAATACACTGTTCCGATTCTGAAAATGAAAAGGCTAAGGCTGATATAAAACAACATCTTTACAGATTGTCTTGTTGATACAAGAATAATAAGACTAAAGGCACAAAGGAAACAAATAAGCATCTCCATCTGGTAGAAAATAACGTTTACAAGACTGTATGTCGGCGAATAATCCGCAGGTTTGGAATGTAACATTTCAAGAAAATCGAATGTTTCAATCAGGAGGAAGAGTCCGTAGACAATATAAAGAACAATATTAATTCTCATTGTTCTTTTTAACGAATTTAATTTCTCATTTTCCATACTTTAAGTTAAAAAAATTCTACGAAATAAAAAATCCCAAAGCAAGCTTTGGGACTATTTATTATAACAGGAAATATTATCTGTTTACCATTTCCATGTAATCTCTCTTTTGAGCGCCTTGGTATACCTGTCTTGGTCTTCCGATAGGGTCTCCTTTTATTCTCATTTCTTTCCACTGAGAAATCCATCCCGGAAGTCTTCCCAAGGCAAACATTACCGTGAACATTTCTGTAGGGATTCCTAAAGCTCTGTAAATAATACCTGAATAGAAGTCTACGTTCGGGTATAGTTTTCTTTCCACGAAGTATTCGTCTTCCAAAGCCACTTTTTCCAACTGCATGGCAATATCCAATGCTTTATCCTGAATACCCAATGCGTTAAGAATATCGTCTGCCGCTTTTTTAATGATTTTCGCTCTTGGATCAAAGTTTTTGTACACTCTGTGTCCGAAGCCCATTAAACGGAAACTGTCGTTTTTATCTTTAGCTTTTGCTACCCATTTGTTTACATCACCACCATCTTTTTCAATAAGCTCAAGCATTTCGATCACTGCCTGGTTTGCTCCACCGTGAAGTGGTCCCCAAAGCGCAGAAACTCCGGCAGAAACCGATGCAAAAAGACCTGTATGAGCAGAACCTACCATTCTTACCGTAGAGGTAGAACAATTTTGCTCATGATCTGCGTGAAGGATTAATAACTTATCTAAAGCTCCTACAACAACAGGATCAATTTCAAATTCCTGGTTCGGCATTCTGAACGCCATTTTATAGAAGTTTTCTACATAATTCAGGCTGTTATCTCCGTGGTTAAGCGGCAATCCCTGGGTTTTTCTGTATGTCCATGCACAAAGGTGAGAGAATTTTGCAATAAGCAATTCTGCAGCATGGTCCATTTCTTCTTTAGAATTTACATTAACCGCTTTTGGATTAAACGCCGTTAAAGCAGAAGTTAATGAAGAAAGAACTCCCATAGGGTGAGCAGAACGAGGGAAAGCATCGATGATTTTTTTCATCTCCTCTGCTACGAAGTTATATTTTTTAATGTTTGATTCGAAAGAACTGTACTGATCCTGAGTAGGCAATTCACCGTGCAGTAAAAGGTACATTACTTCTGTGAAGTTTGATTTATCGGCAATCTGCTCAATTGGGTATCCTCTGTAGAATAACTCTCCTTTATCTCCATCTAAGTAAGTGATGTCACTAAGTGTAGCCCCGGTATTTTTATACCCTAAATCAAGTGTAATCAGACCAGTCTGGTCTCTTAATTTTGAAATATCGATTCCTCTGTCTCCGATAGTACTATCCACAATTGGATATTCATATGAATTACCATCGTAATTCAATATTACTTTGTTGTCTGACATTATTTATTTTTTTTCTAAATATACTATTTATTACAAAACACGGCAAACTAAAAATTTCGCTTGCCGTTATTTATAATTTCAATTAATTATCTTTTGATTTTAAATGCATCCAATCCTGGGAATACTGCAGTTTCACCAAGTGCCTCTTCAATTCTCAGCAGCTGGTTGTATTTTGCCATTCTGTCTGATCTTGAAGCAGATCCGGTTTTAATCTGTCCGCAGTTCATTGCTACTGCAAGATCAGCAATAGTAGAATCCTCTGTTTCCCCTGATCTGTGGGACATAACGGATGTGAATCTGTTATTCTGTGCCATTTGTACGGCAGCCATCGTTTCAGAAAGAGAACCAATCTGATTTACTTTAACCAAAATTGAGTTGGCGATACCTTCTTTAACACCTCTTGATAGTCTTTCAACGTTTGTTACGAATAAATCGTCCCCTACTAACTGTACTCTGTCTCCGATTTTATCCGTTAACATTTTCCATCCTTCCCAGTCGTTTTCCTGCATACCGTCTTCGATAGAAATAATCGGGTATTTCGCAGCCAGTTCAGCAAGGTAAGAAACCTGCTCACTGCTTGAAAACTGAGCGGCATCCGGAGTCTGGAACTTTCTGTAATCGTAAATTCCGTCTTTGTAAAATTCTGAAGCAGCGCAGTCCAGTGCCAACATGATGTCGTCACCAGGCTTGTATCCCGCTTTTTCGATGGCCTGAAGCAATGTATCCAACGCATCTTCAGTTCCGGAGAAAGTTGGCGCAAAACCACCTTCATCACCTACGGCAGTTGAAAGGCCTCTTGAGTGAAGTATGGATTTTAGGTTATGGAAAATTTCAGTTCCTTTTCTTAATGCATGGGAGAAAGAATCTGCTTTCACCGGCATGATCATAAATTCCTGGAATGCAATTGGTGCATCTGAGTGAGAACCACCATTGATAACGTTCATCATAGGAACAGGAAGGGTATTGGCATTTACACCGCCAACATATTTGTATAAAGGCATTTTCAGTTCGGCAGCCGCAGCTTTCGCAGCCGCTAAAGAAACTCCAAGGATGGCATTTGCACCCAAGTTTCCTTTATTATTTGTTCCGTCTAGATCGATCATAATCTGGTCGATAAGATTCTGATCATAAACAGGAAGCCCTACCAATTCAGGCGCGATTACTTCTCTTACATTCTCAACAGCTTTAAGAACACCCTTCCCCATATATTCTGAACCGCCATCACGCAGTTCTACTGCTTCATGTTCTCCTGTAGATGCTCCTGAAGGTACTGCAGCACGACCCATAGCACCGCTTTCCGTGAATACATCTACTTCAACTGTAGGATTTCCTCTTGAATCTAAAATTTGTCTCGCTTCTATGTAAGAAATGTAACTCATTGTTCGTTTTTTTATAGTTCAGACAAATTTAATCAATTTTTAACTTTAAAAAGCAGATGACACGTAATTTATACGTTTATTCAGAGTTAAATTTTAGTTAATATATGAATTAAAAAATAACTGAAATAAAAACAGAGCCGTTATCATTTAAATCATAATGAGAATGATCATCACCTATATCGTGGCCTATTCTTTTATTTATTTAAATTATATTTTTCCCTCTCCTGCGGGCTAAGTGCTCTCATTGTTTTGGCTTCTTCCACTCTAGCTTCATTAGCAGCTGTTTCTGAAATTTTCTCCTGTAATGAGACTATTAAATCTACAACTTTATTAAAGCTGTTAAAATACTTTTCATCTTGGCATTGCTCAGGAAAATTCACACAATGCTCCTCTAATCTGTACAGGGCGTCTCTGAGCATATTCACCGGAGCTGTTCTTTCTCCCAATTTGGATAATGTTTCAGCTATTTTTGTAATTTGTTCGGCGGATACACTATCTCCTGTTTTCAATTTGCCGGTGAGGTTGCTGGTAATATCCGTCGTGGTTGCTATAGCGGCATCAGGCTGAACTTCTGATAAAATTTTATCAATCTTACCATTATTATCAAGACTTATGACAGCTCCCCGGCGTGTAGCATCGTACGACATCTGATAATTTGAACCTTTATTTTCCAGTTCTTTCAATGTGGCTTTATGCCTTATATTACATGAAATACATGACAAAATTACGAGTAGATAAAATATTATTTTCATGGCATTACATTATAAATTGAGTTTTCTGTTTCATCAAATCTTGCATTTCCTTTTTCAAGCACTATTGCCAACGCTGAAAATTCCTGAAAGTTCAGATCATCTATTATTTCAGGATCTGCGTCTTTAAGCTTTAATATAACCTTTCCTTTTTTGGAAGATATATTCCATTCTAATAAATAGTCAACAATTATTTTCATGGTCAATTTTTTAAGTTAATGTATTATAAAGAACTTTATTTTACAGGTGTATTTGTGTTAACATTGATAACCGAGCTATCAGAAACAGTTTTTTTCTGTTTTTCATTTGTTTTAATGAGTAAATAGCCCGCGCTACTTGTTCCCATTAAAGCTAAAGCATAATTATCAAAAACAGGAAACTCCGTAGTATTATTAATGAATTGGCAGACAAACACTAAACCGAAAATTATATTAAATAACAAAGCCTGATAGCGGTGTACGCTTATTCCGCCGGCATCTGATAATATATCTCTTATAAAACCATTACTATCAGTATTTTTTTTAGGATTTGGTATCTCGTTATCAATATATGTTGCTACACTTGCAGTTCCCACACTTATTCCCAATAAAAGTAAAATTGAAGGTTCTTTCAGTTTCAAAAGCAAATCAAAGTTACCATTGTTTCCCATACCGGCGCACAAACATATTATTACAATCATTGTCCAATAAAACAACTGGCTTCTTGAAAAGCTGTATGTTTTTTCTGATCCATTGTCGACCTGTGTGTCTTTTAATAAATCTGTTTTAACAGCAAGCCACATTCCGAATATAAAAATGGCTACAGGAAGAACATATTCGAATAAAATTTTCATGGGTATTAATTTTTAATTTGTACTTCAAAGTTATTTAAAAAATTTACTTCTAAACATTATTCAAAAAGATAATTCTATAGAAAGTGATATTCCGGTTAAAAAATTTATCCTAAAAACTTATAATGAAAAACAGATGAGTTCCGTTTTCAGTTGTAATTTCACAATGACCGTTCTGCTCCTGCATTCTTCTTTTCATATTCCGGAGACCATTGCCTTCCGGATTTTTATGGTTAATGCCAATTCCGTTGTCGGAAATTTTCATGATAAATTCTTTTTCTTTTTGGGTGAATGATAATTTAATCTCACTGGCCTGACTATGCTTATAAATGTTATTCAAAGCTTCTTTCAAGCATAAGAACAGATTTCTTCTCTGTTCGGTTGAAATGGTTGTTTCTTCAGCTATTTTTCCGCTTTCTGTAATGATGACAATTGTTGTTCTCTTAAGAAAGTTTTGAGCATATATTTTAGCATAATCGATAAAACTTCCCAGTGTATCATTCCCTGAATTCAGGCTCCAAAGCATTTCTCTCATGGAAAGATTCATTTCTTCTGAGGTTTTCAAAAGTTCTTCAATATCGTTCTTGAGTTCTTCATCTTCGGCACGCTGTTTTAAAAATTCTGCCTGCAGTTTCAATGCAGAAATTCCGGCCCCGAGGTCGTCGTGCATATCGTGAGAAATCCGTTCCCGTTCTTTTTCGATGAGCTTTTGTTTTTCAAGCTCTTTTTGGAGAAGCTGGTTTTGGTGTTCGGATTCTTTGAGCTGTTTTTCTTTGAGATAGAGAAACTGTTTTCGGTTATACATCAAAACAACAAAAATTATAAATGTTACAAAGATCATTACCAAAATTACAGCAATGATATACATTATTTTTATTTCGGTTGGCAACATAGCTTTTCAATTATTTTTTTTAAGAATTTTAGCCAATCCTAAAAATAAGATCCAATAAGTCAATATATTAACACCTGTAAAAATATTTTGAATCATAATCAAAAATCTTGGATCTTGTGAATTGAAAAGATATGTCGGGAGAACTCTAAATATGAAAAAGCAGCCCCATAACAATATCCCGCTTGATATCCAAAATGTAAAATCTTCTGACATTCTTCCTGAGTCTAAATCCATTACTTTTTGTAAAAACCAGCATAAACTCAAAATGATATAATAAATAGCCAGACCGACTAAAAAATTTATATTTAATATATGAAATCCTTTACTAAACTGGCTAAAAATACCAAACGTAAAAATACAGATTGTTAAAATAACTATTAAATATCTGATATATTCTATTTTGAATCTCCTTATATAAACGTTGAAAAAATACCCTATAGAAAATAATGTGTAAATAAATATTGAGATATTTTGACCTATTATCTGTGTCTTGGCAATAATAATATCATTTAAAATTGTAAAAAATAAATAAAAATAAATATGATTCTGATCTTTATTTATTCTTTTATATGCTAAATACAATGATAAAAAGAAAGTTATTATAAGCGATAAGTAATAGATATTATTCAAGCTATTTTGCATCACAATTGGAAGGGCATAAAGTATTTAAATCATAATCTGACAATAATGAAATCCTAGAAGAACTATTATTATCTGCCCAAGTATCTGTAATTAGTGTTAGTTGGCCAGGCTTTGCATTGTCATTTTTCTTTTGATAGTAATTCTTATATTTATCCGTATCGCTGACAGTAGAAAGTATAAACTTCACAATATTTCCTTTTACAGCATTTGACAACTCATATTTCTGGACGTCAATCAAATAATCTTTTATTTCTTGTTTCTTAATGTTTACATAATCAGTTTGTTCTTGTTCAGGAATACAATTAAATCGGCCGATCTCTTTTTTTATATATTCTTTATAATTATTCTTCATTTTCTCAAAGTCTTCTTGGGAGATATAAATATCTTTCTCTAGATTAAAAATTCCATGATATTTTTCAATGTTGCCATTTTCTGCATAAGAATAGACAATATATAATTGTTTGTCAAAAGGAATTAGTTCTGGATAATTATTATTGTAGTTTTGCTCCTTACGATACTGAATAAAATGGATTTTTAACGTTTCAGATTTTTGTGGAAAATTATTGTATATGTTTGTAAATTGTTCATTCGTAATATAATAATCTTTTGGATGAGATGTAACAATCTTTTTCAAAACATTATATGGACAACTGTCAAAATTCTTTTTCATAACTGTTGCCAATTCTGCCGGAATCTTTACAAGATCAGGAGATGGCATAAATTTATTATTAGGGTTCTTTTTTTTATTTAAATCACCACAACTTTCTAAACTGCATATAATAGCTAATACAGCTAAAATACAAAACACTTTAAATAAATTTTTCATAAGTTCTTAGTTTTTAAAATGGTTAAATTTATTAATAGCCTCCACTTTATTATTGACATGGAGTTTTCTGTAAATGTTTCCGACGTGTTTTTTGACGGTATCAATACTGATGAATTTCCTATCGGCTATTTCTTTATACAGCAGACCTTGGGAAAGCAGCTCAAGGATTTCTTTTTCCCTCACTGTCAATTCATCGAAACCCTTTATTTCAGGAAGTTTTCTTTCGAAATGGCTTAATACTTTTCTGGCGATGGAAAAGCTCATGGGAGCGCCACCGTTGTAGACGTCCCGGATGGAAGAGAGAATCTTTTCCATGCTTTCACCTTTTACCAAATATCCCATTGCCCCGGCTTTTAAAGAATTAAAAACTTTTTCATCATCTTCAAAACTGGTACACATGATAAACTGAGTATCCGGAAGTTCTTTTTTTAGATTTTCAATAATTTCAATACCGAGCATATCCTGCAGCTGGATATCCATCATTACGACATCCGGAGAAATATCGGGAAGATTATGTAACGCGTCATTCCCATCAAAATACTGGGCAATTACTCTCATATCATCCTGATAATTGATGACTTTCTTTAACGCATTGTTATAATTCTTTTCGTCTTCTACGATGGCTATGGAAATACTCATGTCTGTGATTGTTTAGGTACAAATTTCAACAGAAAATAAACGGAAGTCAATTACTCTTTCGGGTAATTTTAAAAGATTTAAGTTTCATTTGTTGGTTTAGTTTTTGTTTTTATTAAATTTAATAAAAAATATTTTATTTCTAAAAATATTTGGCAATCATCACATTAAAAAAAATTAACATCATGAAAAAGGGACTTTTCGCAGCATTTACAGTCATTGCACTATCATTTACAAGCTGCAAAAAAAGTGAAACGGGGAATAAAGCTGTATTAAAATCAGATGGTACCGAAAAATCTATGACTGATAGCGGTAAAGCAGATCCTAATATTCAGTATGAAACTGACGTTAACGGAAAAAAATATGTAAAAACAGACTTTGTGTATAAGGCAACTGACGGAAGTCTTGCCAAGGTTGTCTTCAATTATAATGAAAAGACGATGAGCATCAGAAGCAATAATAAAACTTTCATTCTGAATAAAGTTGATTCTGAAGGCAATGAGGCCGTTTATGAGAAAATGGACATGAAAGCCACGATAAAAGGAGACAGCCTGATTCTTGATCAGGACAATCATATCATTGAGCTGGTAAAAACTAAAATCTAAGCAATGAAAAAACCGTTCAGAATCTGAACGGTTTTTCATTTTATATCTGAATGAATATTATTCTTCAGTCTTTTCCTCTGTAGAATCAGCAGCTTCAGCCGTAGGCTCAGCAGCTTTTTCTTCTACTACAGGAGCTTCAGCTACTACAGCTTCTTTCTTAGCTGTTGCAGATCTTCTGCTTCTTCTTGTTGTCTTCTTCTCTTCAGCATTAGGGTTGTAAAGCTCGTTGAAGTCTACCAATTCGATAAGAGCAGTATCAGCAGCATCACCAGGTCTGAAACCAGTTTTGATGATTCTTGTGTATCCACCGTTTCTCTCAGCGATTTTAGGTGCTACAGTTCTGAACAATTCAGCAACTGCTTCTTTATTTTGAAGATATGAAAAAACAACTCTTCTATTGTGTGTAGTATCTTCTTTTGCTTTTGTTAATAGAGGCTCAACATATACTCTTAAAGCTTTTGCTTTAGCAACAGTAGTGTTGATTCTTTTATGCTCAATTAGAGAACAAGCCATATTAGAAAGTAAAGCACTTCTGTGAGAAGCCGTTCTTCCTAAGTGATTGAATTTTTTACCGTGTCTCATTATTAATTATTTATCAGCGTCTAACTTATATTTTGCAACGTCGAAACCGAAGTTAAGACCTTTTGAATGCACTAATTCTTCTAGTTCTGTCAAAGATTTTTTACCAAAATTTCTGAATTTCATCAAATCAGACTTACTGTAAGAAACCAATTCTCCAAGAGTTTCTACTTCAGCCGCCTTCAGACAGTTAAGGGCTCTTACAGAAAGATCCATATCTGCTAATTTAGACTTAAGGAGTTGTCTTGTATGAAGAGTTTCCTCATCATATTGGATAGATGCTTTTACAGCTTCCGTTTCCAGCGTGATTCTCTCATCAGAGAACAGCATGAAGTGATAAATTAATATCTTGGATGCTTCTGTTAAAGCGTTCTGAGGACTAATAGATCCGTCAGTTTCTATATCTAATACAAGTTTTTCGTAGTCTGTTTTTTGCTCTACACGATAATTTTCAATGCTATATTGTACTTTCTTGATTGGCGTGAAAATAGAGTCGATCGCAATAGTACCTACCGGTGCATTGTTTGACTTATTTTGTTCAGAAGGAACATATCCTCTACCTTTTTCAATATTGAAAGTAATTTCGAAAGTTACATCACTGTTTAGGTTACAGATCACCAAATCCGGGTTAAGAACCTCAAATCCGTTGATAGATTTTCCTAAATCACCAGCAGTAATAACCGTCTGACCTGATACTTTGGCATTAACCTGCTCGTTTGACTGGTTTTCTGCCGTAGCTTTTAATCTTACCTGCTTCAGGTTAAGAATAATTTCGGTAACATCTTCGATTACTCCTGGAATAGTTGAAAATTCGTGCTCTACACCTTCTATTTTGATAGATGAAATAGCATAACCTTCCAGAGAAGAAAGCAACACTCTTCTCAAAGCATTACCGATTGTAAGCCCGAAACCTGGTTCTAGTGGTCTGAATTCAAATTGACCTCTAAATTCATCAGAGTTAAGTAAAATTACTTTATCGGGTTTTATGAATTGTAAAATTGCCATATTATTGGGTTGAGCAAAAATTTGATTAAAAAATTATTTAGAGTAAAGTTCGACGATAAGCTGTTCCTTGATGTCTTCCGGAATTTGGATTCTCTCAGGAGCAGAAACGAAAGTACCTTCTTTCTTCTCATCGTTGAATTGTAACCACTCATAATTTGCTTTAGAAGCCAATGCGTTGGTAACTACTTCAAGAGACTTAGACTTTTCTCTTACAGCAATTACATCACCTGCTTTTACCAAATATGAAGGAATGTTCAGGATTTCTCCGTTCACAGTGATGTGTCTGTGAGAAACCAATTGTCTTGCAGCAGATCTTGTTTTAGCAAAACCTAATCTGTACACTACGTTGTCCAATCTTGATTCGCAAAGTTGCAATAGAACTTCACCTGTTACACCTTTACTTCTGTGTGCTTTGTCGAATAAGTTAGCAAACTGTCTTTCTAAAATACCGTAAGTATATTTAGCTTTTTGCTTTTCAGCTAACTGAACTGCGTATTCAGATTTCTTAGCACCTCTTCTTTTGTTAGGACCGTGTTGTCCCGGCGGTTGGTTTTTTCTTTTCTCGAAGTTTTTGTCATCTCCGTAGATTGCAGCACCAAACTTTCTCGCAATCTTAGTTTTAGGACCAATATATCTTGCCATAATGGATAAATTCTAAAAATTAAACTCTTCTTCTTTTTGGTGGTCTACATCCATTGTGTGGCATAGGAGTCACATCAATGATTTCGCTAACTTCAATTCCTGAATTGTGAATAGATCTGATAGCAGATTCTCTACCTGCACCTGGTCCTTTCACAAACACCTTTACTCTTCTTAATCCAGCTTCGTGAGCTACAGCAGAGCAATTTTCAGCTGCCATCTGAGCAGCAAATGGAGTATTCTTTTTAGAACCTCTGAAACCCATTTTACCGGCAGAAGCCCAAGAGATAACCTCTCCGTTTTTATTTGTTAAAGAAATGATGATGTTATTGAAAGAAGCCTGAATATGCGCTTCACCAATAGCCTCAACTTTTACTTTTCTTTTCTTAACTACTTTAGTTTGTTTTGCCATAATTCCTAACGATTATTTACTAGCTTTTTTCTTGTTAGCAACAGTTTTTCTCTTTCCTTTACGGGTTCTAGAGTTGTTTTTCGTTCTCTGGCCTCTTAAAGGTAATCCAAGTCTGTGACGTATTCCTCGTTGGCATCCTATGTCCATTAATCGCTTAATGTTCAATTGCACTTCAGATCTTAATTCTCCTTCTACTTTAACGTTTTCAGAGATATAGTTTCTGATTGCAGCCAATTCATCGTCATTCCATTCGTTGACTTTCTTGTCTTCGCTGATACCGGCAGCTTTAAGGATTTCTGAAGAAGTACTTCTTCCAATTCCGTAGATGTAAGTTAAACCGATAACACCTCTTTTGTTTTTTGGTAAATCAATACCTGAAATTCTCGCCATAATTTAATGTTAGCCTTGTCTTTGTTTAAATTTTGGGTTCTTCTTGTTGATTACGAATAGTACACCTTTTCTGCGTACGATTTTGCAATCAGCGCTTCTTTTTTTAATTGATGCTCTTACTTTCATTTGAAAATATTTATTTTTTTAACTGCCAAAAGAATCCTTCGATTTCATTTGATAGTATTTATTTCTTTAACAATAGCCAAATGGAACATACGCTCCATTTGGCAGATTGTCTTAATATCTAAATGTAATCCTCCCCTTCGACAAATCGTAAGGAGACATTTCTAATTTTACCTTATCACCAGGTAATAACTTAATATAGTGCATACGCATTTTGCCGGAGATATGGGCGATGAGAACATGCCCGTTTTCCAGCTCTACACGGAACTGAGCGTTCGAAAGTGCTTCCGTTATAACGCCGTCTTGTTCAATATGTTTTTGTTTTGCCATAAATTAATATCCAGTCGTTCTTGATAATTTAGACTGCATTAAGCCATCATAATGATGGTTCAGCAGATAGGTATTAATCTGTTGAACAGTATCTAAAATTACTCCCACCATAATCAATAGTGACGTTCCCCCGAAAAATAAGGCGAACGCATCTGTCTGAACAAAGCTTCCGTGTACAATTGCCGGAAGGACTGCAAAGATAGATAAAAAAATTGCACCTGGCAAGGTAATTTTTGATAAAATATCATCTAAATAATCAGCGGTCTCTTTTCCTGGTCTTACCTTTGGTACTAAACCTCCATTTCTCTTCAAATCATCAGCCATTTGGTTTACCGGAATTGTGATCGCAGTATAGAAGAATGAGAAAATAATAATCAATAGCGCAAACAATACATTGTACTGCCAGCTAAAAACATTCTTGAAACCTGCAAGAAAAGTGTTTGACTCATCTACTTTAGTTAAAAGCCCCGGAACGAACATCAGCGCCTGAGCGAAAATGATCGGCATTACACCGGCAGCGTTTACTTTCAATGGAATCCACTGTCTTGCTCCTTGCATAAGATTTCTGTTTACACCTCCTCTTGCCTGAGCTCTGCTTACATACTGGATAGGGATTTTTCTCACAGCAACGGATAATACCACTGCTAAAAGAACAACCAACATCCAGAAAATTACTTCAATAAGGATCATGATTGATCCCATTCCTCCTTTTCCGTTCTGAACTGCCATTTCCTGTACGAATGCTTCCGGTAATCTTGAAAGGATCCCCACCATAATAAGGATAGAGATACCGTTTCCGATACCTTTGTCGGTGATTTTTTCACCCAACCACATTGCGAATACTGAACCGGCAACCAAGATTACAATACTTGGTAACCAGAACATGATGGAATTTGGCTCTACATAATATGCAGATGAGAACTGAGCATATGGTAAGAATAATTGAGTAATAGAAGTTAAATAAGAAGGTGCCTGTACAAGACAAACTCCAATTGTTAACCATCTAGTTATCTGGTTCAATGTATTTCTACCGGACTCTCCATCTTTCTGAAGCTTCTGAAGATAAGGAATAGCCATTCCCATCAACTGAACAATAATAGAAGCAGAAATATAAGGCATGATACCTAACGCCATTACGGAAGCGTGACTGAAAGCTCCCCCCGTAAACGACGAAAGCAAGCCAAGGAGACCTGCTCCTTGCTTGTTACCGCCTTGATTTTTATAATGCTCTAAGAGATCTCCCACTTCTGCAAGGTTAATTGCAGGCAGAGAGATATAAGATGCGAATCTATACACAAGGATAATTCCTAAAGTAAAGATAATTTTATCTCTAAGTTCTTTAAGACTCCAAATATTTTTGAGTGTTTGTATAAATTCTTTCATTAGTAATTATTATAAGGTAATTGCTTTTCCACCTGCTTTAGCGATAAGCTCTTCAGCAGATTTAGTGAATTTGTCAGCTGAGATAGAAACCGCAGATTTCAATTCTCCCCTACCCATAATTTTCACTAATTCGTTTTTAGTTGCCAAACCGTTTGCTACCAAAACTTCTTTTGTAATATCTCCTGTGATGGATTTATTTTCAATTAAAGTCTGGATAGAATCAAGGTTAATAGCTCTAAACTCTTTTCTGTTTACGTTTTTGAAACCGAATTTAGGTAATCTTCTTTGTAAAGGCATCTGACCTCCTTCGAAACCGATTTTCTGAGAATATCCGGCTCTTGCTTTTTGTCCTTTATGTCCTTTTGTAGAAGTACCACCTTTTCCGCTACCTTGTCCTCTACCAATTCTTTTTGAATTGAAAGTAGATCCTGCAGCTGGCTTTATGTTGTTTAAATTCATTTTAAAATTATTTTAAAAATTATTTTTGAACTTCAAGTAAGTGACTAACTGCAGCTATCATTCCTAAGATAGAAGGAGTAGCTTCGTGTTCTACAACTTGGTGAAGTTTCTTTAATCCTAATGCTTCAAGCGTTCTCTTTTGGGTTTTTGTTCTTCCAATAGCGCTTCTTACTTGTTTTACTTTGATTGTTGCCATTGTCTTATTTATTAACCGTTAAACACTTTACTTAGTGAAACTCCTCTCATTCTAGCAATTTCTTCAGGTCTTCTGATATCCAATAACGCTTTGAAAGTAGCTTTCACCACGTTGTGAGGGTTTGAAGATCCTTTAGATTTTGAAAGGATATCGTGAATACCAGCAGATTCCAGTACCGCTCTTACCGCACCACCGGCGATAAGCCCTGTACCGTGAGAAGCAGGTCTTAAGAAGATATCCGCACCTCCGTATCTAGCAGTAGTCTGGTGAGGAATCGTATGGTTCATTACAGGAACTTTCACAAGGTTTTTCTTAGCGTCTTCAACTGCCTTAGCAATTGCAGAAGCAACCTCTTTAGATTTTCCTAAACCGTATCCGATCACTCCTTCTTCGTTCCCTACAACAACAATTGCAGAAAATCCGAAAGCTCTACCTCCTTTAGTTACTTTTGTTACTCTGTTTACAGCTACGAGACGATCTTTAAGTTCTAATCCTCCCGGTTTTACTCTTTCTATATTATCTAGTCCTAACATATTTCCGAAATTTAATGATTAGAATTTAAGTCCACCTTCTCTCGCACCGTCCGCAAGAGCTTTGATTCTCCCGTGATATACGAATCCGTTTCTATCAAATACAATATTTTCGATTCCTGCAGCGATAGCTTTGGCAGCAATAGCCTTACCTACGGCAGCAGAAACTTCAGTCTTAGTTCCGTTAGCTTCAACGCCTTTCTCTCTTGAAGAAGCAGAAGCCAAAGTTTTTCCACTGTTATCGTCGATTAACTGAGCGTAAATTTCCTTATTACTTTTGTATACAGATAATCTTGGCAATTCAGAAGATCCAGAGATTTTTCCTCTTACTCTTCTTTTGATTCTTATTCTTTTTTCTACTTTAGTTAATGCCATAATACTTATAATTTATTAAGCAGATTTACCAGCTTTACGTCTAACAATTTCTCCTACGAATCTTACCCCTTTACCTTTGTATGGTTCAGGCTTTCTGAAAGAACGGATCTTTGCAGCTACCATCCCTAGAAGTTGGTTGTCGTGAGACGTTAAAGTAATAATTGGGTTTTTACCTTTTTCAGTCAATGTATCTACTTTTACTTCGCTTGGAAGTTCTAATACGATACCGTGAGAGAATCCTAAAGCCAACTCAAGTTTTTGACCTGCGTGAGAAGCTCTGTATCCTACCCCTACTAATTCCAGTTTCTTTTCGAAACCTGTATTTACACCAACAATCATGTTGTTGATTAACGCTCTGTATAAACCGTGAAGCGCTTTGTGTTGTTTAGCATCAGATGGTCTGTTTACGTTCAGTTCACCATCTTTCTGTTCTATAGTAATTCCTGCTGTAAGCTCCTGAGAAAGTTCTCCTTTAGGACCTTTTACAGTTACCACACCATCTTTTTCAGTGATTGTAACTCCTGCTGGAACTGTTATAATTGCTTTACCAATTCTTGACATTTTCCTGTGATTAAAAATTAATAAACATAGCAGATTACTTCACCGCCTACTTTCTCTTCTCTAGCTTTCTTGTCAGTCATTACTCCTTTAGAAGTAGAGATGATAGAAATACCCAAACCGTTTAGTACTCTTGGAAGTTCTCCTGAACCTTTGTACTGTCTCAAACCTGGTCTAGAAGCTCTTTGGATAGACTTAATAGCTGGTTTGTTGGTTTGCTTGTCGTACTTTAAAGCGATTTTGATCGTTCCCTGAACAGCGCTATCTTCAAACTTGTAGTTTAAGATATACCCTTGATCAAATAAGATCTTAGTAATCTCCTTTTTGATTTTCGATGCAGGAATTTCCACCACTTTGTGGCCTGCGCTTTGTGCGTTCCTTACTCTTGTTAGGAAATCTGAAATTGGATCTGTTACCATTTTTCTTTATAAATTATTGGTTAAAGAACAATCAGTATTGTAAGGACTTGAAGAGTAAAATATCAGACTTCAGAAATCTTCGGTCTGATATTTTTTATCTTTAGTATCCAGACAACTTAATTGTCCCGATTTTTTAATTAGTAATTATTACCAACTAGCTTTTTTAACGCCCGGGATAAGACCGTTGTTTGCCATTTCTCTGAAAGTTACTCTGGAAATACCAAACGTTCTCATGTATCCTCTTGGTCTTCCTGTTAGTTTACATCTGTTGTGTAATCTTACAGGAGAAGCATTTTTCGGTAATTTCTGAAGTCCTTCATAATCACCTGCTTCTTTTAAAGCTTTTCTTTTATCAGCGTATTTAGCTACTAACGCTTCTCTTTTGCGCTCACGCGCTTTCATTGATTCTTTAGCCATTTCTTAGTTCTTTTTGAATGGTAAACCGAAGTGAGTTAATAATGCTTTAGCTTCTTTATCTGTTTTCGCAGTAGTAACGAAAGTGATGTCCATCCCCTGGATTTTTTTCACTTTGTCGATTACGATCTCAGGGAAAATGATCTGCTCAGTGATCCCTAAGTTATAGTTACCTCTACCGTCAAAACCATCCGCTTTGATTCCAGAGAAATCTCTGATACGTGGCAAAGCAGAAGAAGTTAATCTATCCAAGAACTCATACATTTTGTTAGCTCTTAGCGTAACTTTAGCCCCTACAGGCATACCTTTTCTTAGTTTGAAAGCAGCTTCGTCTTTCTTAGAGATCGTACCTACAGCTTTCTGACCAGTGATATTCGTTAATTCTTCAACAGCATAATCGATAATTTTCTTATCTGCTGTAGCATCTCCTAAACCTTGAGACAAAACAATTTTCTCAAGTCTTGGTACCTGCATTACAGATTTGTATCCGAATTCTTCCATCATTGCAGGAACAATCGTTTCTTTATATGCTTTTTTGGGTCTTGCTATATATTCCATGTGTTATTTAAAATTATAAAGTTTCACCCGTTTTTTTGTTGATTCTTACTTTCTTATCTCCTTCGGTTTTATAACCTACTTTGATCGCTTTTCCGTCTTTTCCAACTAAAGCTACATTTGAGATATGAATAGAAGCTTCTTTCTCAGTGATTCCTCCTTGAGGGTTAGAAGCTGAAGGCTTAACGTGTTTTTTAACAATGTTAAGTCCTGCAACGATAACTCTAGGGTCTCTTCCTTCTTTTTTGATCACTTCAATAACTTCACCAGTCTTACCTTTGATATCTTTCTTACCGGTAGTAATGATTACGTTATCTCCTCTTTTTATTTTTAACTTTGACATTTTTTTTAAAATTTTAAATATTAAAGTACTTCAGGAGCTAATGAAATGATTTTCATATATTCTTTGTCTCTCAACTCACGAGCAACTGGTCCGAAAACACGGGTTCCTCTCATTTCTCCCGCTGCGTTTAGCAATACACAAGCATTGTCTTCGAATTTGATGTATGAACCATCTTTTCTTCTAACTGCTTTTTTAGTTCTTACTACTACAGCTTTAGATACCTGACCTTTTTTAGCGTTTCCTGATGGTGTAGAATCTTTGATAGTAACAACGATTTTATCACCAACTGAAGCATATCTTCTTCTGGTTCCTCCCAGAACTCTGATAACCAATACTTCTTTAGCACCTGTGTTATCAGCAACTTTTAATCTTGATTCTGTTTGTAACATTATTACTTAGCTTTTTCAATGATTCTTACTAATCTCCATCTTTTGTTCTTGCTCAAAGGTCTAGTTTCTTGGATCAAAACTGTATCTCCTTCCGCGCATTCGTTGTTCTCGTCGTGTGCAGTATATTTTTTCGTTTTCAATACGAATTTACCGTACATCGGGTGCTTTACTCTCGTAGTTTCACTAACAACAATAGTTTTTTCCATTTTATTGCTGGAAACCACTCCGATTCTTTCTTTTCTTAAATTTCTATCCATTGTAAAATGAAATTATTGTTTGTTAGTTAACTCAGTATTTAGTCTTGCGATTGTTTTTCTCAAATCTCTGATTTGGATCGGGTTTTCAATTGGGCTGATTGCATGAGCCAATTTCAATTTAGAATATTGAGCTTTTGCTTCAGTTAATTGGTTTTGAATATCACCCGCGCTTAAATTTTTAATATCAGCTTTTTTCATTGTATTCAAAGATTAAAGAGGTTTAACAAAATCGTTAGCAACTATAAATTTAGTAACAACTGGTAATTTTTGTGCCGCAAGTCTAAGAGCTTCTTTCGCTACTTCGTAAGGAACTCCTCCTACTTCGAACATAATTTTACCTGGTTTTACTACAGCTACCCAATATTCCACGGCACCTTTACCTTTACCCATCCTTACTTCAGCTGGTTTTTTAGTAATTGGCTTATCCGGGAAGATTTTGATCCATAGCTGACCTTCTCTCTTCATATATCTTGTCGCAGCGATACGAGCAGCTTCAATCTGTCTTGCAGTGATCCAAGCACCTTCTGTCGCCTTGATTCCGAAAGTTCCATAAGCAAGTTGACTACCTCTCTGGGCATTCCCCTTCATCTTCATCTTATGTACTCTACGGAACTTGGTTCTTTTTGGTTGTAACATAATCTCTAAATTTTAGATTTTAGATTTTAGATTTTAGATTGTTTTTTATTTTAAAAAAGTAACGGTAATTTAAAATTCAAAATGGTCTAATCTAAAATTTTAATTATTATTGTTATTATTGTTATTGTTCTTTCTAGGTCCTCTGTTGTCTCTTCTGTCTCCTCCTCTGTTATCTCTTCTGTCAGACTGACCGCCTTTTTTCTGTTGTCCCACTAGCGGAGAAAGTTCTCTTTTACCGTAAACTTCACCTTTCATGATCCAAACTTTTACACCTAGCTTTCCGTATTGAGTTAATGCCTCACCGATATGGTAATCGATATCTGCTCTGAAAGTAGACAATGGAATTCTTCCGTCTTTGAAAGATTCTGATCTTGCCATTTCAGCACCGTTCAATCTACCAGAGATCTGAACTTTGATACCTTCTGCACCCATTCTCATGGTACCTGCCATTGCCATCTTCACAGCTCTTCTGTAAGAAATTCTGTTTTCGATTTGCTTAGCAATGCTGTCAGCAACTAATACTGCATCCAGCTCAGGTCTTTTAATTTCGAAGATGTTGATTTGAATATCTTTCTTAGTCAATTTTTTCAACTCTTCTTTCAGTTTATCAACTTCCTGACCTCCTTTACCGATGATAAGTCCCGGTCTAGCAGTAGTAATTGTAACTGTTACTAATTTTAATGTTCTTTCAATATAAATTCTTGAAATCCCACCTTTAGATAATCTAGCTTCAAGGTATCTTCTGATTTTGTAGTCTTCCGCGATTCTGTCTCCATAATCGTTTCCGCCAAACCAGTTAGAATCCCATCCTCTGATGATACCTAATCTGTTACCAATTGGATTTGTCTTCTGTCCCATACCTTGATTAATTTTCTTTATTACCTAAGATTAATGTAACGTGGTTAGATCTTTTTCTGATTCTGTACCCTCTACCTTGCGGAGCTGGTCTTAGTCTCTTCAATTGTCTTGCACTATCCACGAATATTTCTTTAACGATAAGGTTTGCTTCCTCGATGTCTGCACCTTCGTTTTTTACCTGCCAGTTGGCAATTGCAGAAAGAAGTAATTTTTCTAATTTGTTAGAAGCTTCTTTCTTAGAATATTTAAGGATATAAAGAGCTTTATCTACTTGCTCTCCTCTAATGATATCAGCAACTAATCTCATTTTTCTAGGAGAAGATGGGCAGTTATTTAATGAAGCTTTAACAACGTCTTTGTTAGCTTCTTTTCTTGCGATTGAACTATCTTGTTTTCTTGATCCCATGATTATCTGCTTCCTTTGTTTTTGTTACCACCATGACCTCTGAAAGATCTTGTTGGAGAAAATTCGCCTAACTTGTGACCTACCATGTTTTCTGTAACATATACAGGGATAAAAGATTTCCCGTTGTGTACAGCAATAGTTTGTCCTACGAAGTCCGGAGAGATCATCGATGCTCTAGACCAAGTTTTGATAACTGTCTTCTTACCAGACTCTATATTTGCCTGAACCTTCTTATCTAAAGTATGATGAATGAACGGTCCTTTTTTAAGTGATCTTGCCATAATTATTTTCTTTTAGATACGATGTAACGGTTAGACACTTTGTTTTTCTTTCTAGTTTTGTAACCTTTAGACGGCATACCGTTTCTAGATCTTGGGTGACCTCCAGAAGAACGTCCTTCACCACCACCCATTGGGTGATCTACAGGGTTCATTACAACCGCTCTTGTTCTTGGTCTTCTACCTAACCATCTGCTTCTACCAGCTTTACCTGATACAGTTAATTGGTGATCAGAGTTGGAAACTGAACCGATCATTGCCATACATTCAGTAAGGATCATTCTTGATTCTCCTGAAGGCAATTTGATGATCGCATATTTTCCGTCTCTTGAAGTTAATTGCGCTGAAGAACCAGCACTTCTTGCTAAAATAGCACCTTGACCAGGCTTCATTTCAACACAAGAAATTACAGTACCCAATGGAATATTTTTCAATTTCATTGCGTTACCTACGTTTGGTTCTACGCTCTCACCTGAAACTACTTTCTGATCTACTTTGATACCGTTTGGAGCGATGATATATCTCTTCTCTCCGTCAGCATATTCTAATAAAGCGATAAATGCAGTTCTGTTTGGATCGTATTCTACAGATTTTACAGTTGCTTCAACGTTTGCTTTGTTTCTTTTGAAGTCAATAATTCTGTATTTCTTTTTGTGTCCACCTCCGGTGTAACGCATGGTCATTTTACCTGTTTGGTTACGTCCACCTGACTTTTTAATACCAACTGTTAGAGATTTCTCTGGTTTGTTGGTAGTAATTTCCTCAAAATTGTTTACAATTCTGAATCTCTGTCCCGGGGTGATAGGTTTTAATTTTCTAACAGACATTACTATTATTTATAATTATAATTAATTTACAGCAAAAATATCGATAACCTCACCTTCAGCAAGTTTGATTACCGCTTTTTTCAATTTATTCGTCTTTCCAACCTGAAGACCTTTTTTAGTATATTTCGCAGATACTCTAGGAGCATAAATCATTGTATTTACGTCTGCTACTTTTACACCGTAAGCTGCTTCAACAGCCTTTTTAATCTGGATCTTATTCGCTTTGGTATCTACCAAGAAAGAATAAGTACCTCTTAAATCCGTAAGGTAATTAGCCTTTTCTGAAATAACTGGTTTAATAATAACTGACATGATTTATTTCTTTAAATTTTCCTGGAATTTTTCAACTGCACCTTCGAAGAATACGATCTCACCTGCGTTTACTAAATCGTAAGAACTGATTTCATTGAAGTTCATTACTTTAGTTTTAGGTAAGTTTCTTGAAGATAAATATACATTCTTGTTAGCTTCAGGAAGAACGAATAAAGATTTTTTACCGTTAAGTTCCAATGCATTTAATACATTGATGAAATCTTTAGTCTTAGGAGCATTTAGGCTCAGATCTTCTAAAACTCTGATGCTGTTGTCTCTCATTTTCTGAGATAAAACAGATTTTTTAGCTAATCTCTTAAGAGCTTTGTTCAATTTGAATCTATAATCTCTTGGTTTTGGTCCGAATACTCTACCTCCACCTCTGAATGTTGGAGATTTAATATCCCCGTATCTTGCAGAACCAGATCCTTTTTGCTTCTTAAGTTTTTTAGTAGAAGCAGTGATTTCGCTTCTTTCTTTTGCTTTATGAGTCCCTTGTCTTTGTGCAGCAAGGTACTGTTTAACTTCTAAGTAAACCGCGTGCTGATTTGGCTCGATTCCGAATACTGTTTCGTCCAGAGTTACTTTTCTTCCGGTCTCTTTTCCTGATGTATTTAATACTACTAGTTCCATTTTCTGATAATTACATAAGAATTTTTAGCTCCCGGAACAGCACCTTTTACTACTAAAAGATTCTGATCTTGATCCACTTTTAATACCTGAAGGTTTTGTACAGTTACCTGCTTACCTCCCATTCTACCAGCCATTCTCATCCCTTTGAATACTCTTGAAGGGTCTGATCCAGCACCGATAGAACCCGGAGCTCTAAGCCTGTTGTGCTGACCATGAGTTGCCTGCATTACACCTCCAAAGCCGTGTCTTTTAACAACACCTTGGAAACCTTTACCTTTAGAAGTACCTGTTACGTCAACGAATTCACCTTCAGCAAATAAGTTAACAGTTACTTCCTCTCCTACTTTCACTTCATCAACGAATTCTCTGTAGAATTCTACCAATTTAGCTTTAGGAGCAGAACCAGCCTTTTTAAAATGACCAGCTAACGCTTTACCAACGTTCTTCTCACTCTTGTCATCGAAACCTAACTGAACTGACTTATAACCGTCTTTTTCAATGGTTCTGACCTGTAAAACCGAGCACGGACCAGCTTGAATAACTGTACAAGGAATATTTTTCCCTGCTTCGTCAAACAAAGAAGTCATACCGATTTTTTTACCAATAATACCTGACATTGTTTATGTTATAATAAAATTTATCCTTTATTTATCGTCATTTTCAGGAAGTCTGAAGTAATTTCTACGTTTGATGTAGGCATACTACGCCCCTAAAATGAGTGTGCAAATTTATGAATATTTTTATAACTGACAAATATTTCATGCAAAATATTTTGATTTTTAATCAATTAGACCATTTTTGTAAAATCGGGAGAAAAATTCAGAGGAATAATTTGTGAATAATAAAATTTTTTCATTACAACCGTTCTTCAGTTGCTGTAATTACGGTTTGATTTTTGTTAGGTTAAATTTATTTATAAATCTTCTGATGATATGAAAAATACATACAACCAACTTATTCCGCATCTGAAAAATGCATTCAGTAGTCCTTTTAAATTTTTTGAAAGAAACCTTAGTAATGCCGTAGAAGCAATAAATTCTGCTTTTACCTTTGATGATATTGATTTGTATCAGTAATGAGAACACTCAGATTCTTATGTATTCTGCTTTTGATATTTTCCTGCAGCACGAAGGAAGATCATCCATACACTTTTTATTATTGGAAAACCAAACTTGCTCTCAATGCGGACGAAAAAATGGCATTGAGTAAAACTACCGTCCCTTATCTCTATACCCGCTTTTTTGATGTTGATAAATCCGGAGAAAAATTCCAGCCTTTAGGGGTTATAATTCAGGACAAAAGTTTTATAGTCCATCAGAAAATCATACCCGTTGTTTTCATTACCAACCGTACTTTTCTTTACATCAAAAAAGATGAAATAAAT
This sequence comes from Chryseobacterium sp. PET-29, assembly GCF_025736815.1. Lineage (NCBI taxonomy): Bacteria > Pseudomonadati > Bacteroidota > Flavobacteriia > Flavobacteriales > Weeksellaceae > Chryseobacterium > Chryseobacterium sp. PET-29. Next base: position 2,775,536 of record NZ_CP107053.1, read on the forward strand.
TTTCTTGCCCGAAGCATTAATGAGCTGGTAAAAAAGAAAATTACAGACTATCATCTGAACTCCACATCAGAAATACAGATCGACTGCGACTGGACGGCGGGAACACGTAATGATTATTTTACATTTTTAAAAGAACTGAAAAAAATTTCAGGCAAAGAAGTCACCTGTACGCTCCGTCTTCATCAAGTACGGGATAAATCCACAACAGGCATTCCGCCGGTTAATAAAGTTTACCTTATGTGCTACTCCACTTCTTCACCGTTGGAAAACTCTGATAAAAATTCTATCCTGGATGTCCAGATTCTGAAAAGTTATCTGGCAGATGTTGATCAATATCCTATAAAAAAGATAGAGGTAGCATTGCCTATCTATTCCTGGGGAATTGTAACCAATTATCTGGGAAAGCATAAGCTGATTAACGCTTTAGCAGAAAAAGATCTTGAAAATTCAGATTTTAAAAAGATTTCAGATCATGAAATTGAAATTATGAAAGATGGATTTTATTTCGGAAACTATATGAATAAGGGTTTCAGGATTAAAATTGAATCCATTTCTGACAGTCAGCTCACAGCAGTCACCGATTTTCTCGATAAAAAAATTTCCCGTTACCATATTATTTATTATCAATTGGATGGTAAATTTGTCAGGAACCGAAATTTAAATTTTTAGTTCCTTCGGATGATAGTAAACAAATAAATGCTCACTAAACACCGCTATACAATGAAAAAATACCTTCTCTCACTCGCTGTTGTTTCTCTTTTTTATACAGAATCCGGGGCTTGTGCCTGGTCTGATCCGGATTACGAATATTTCAATCTTTTTACACAGAGTATTATTAAGGATAAATCTTACCTGCCTTTTCTTCACAGCTATTCGACCAGATTTTATACTGATTTTAAACCTTCCATAATACCTGATGAAAATATCGATTCATGGAAAAGATATTTCAGCAATCAGCTGAGCTATGCGCAGACGGAATATCTGGTTAATAAAATGAATATTAACGATCTTAATGCTTTAAAAAAAGGATCGCCCACCAACCAGCTATTGGTAACGTTAGGACCTGGATTTTACCAAAAATACCGTGAAGGACTCGATTATCTTATTGAGGCCAAATACCTGGAACCATACATGAAGATTAATTATATTGAAAGCGCAGATTCATTTTATTATTACAGAGAGCCCGGAACAGGAAAGAACGCAACCAATCTCGATTACAATAAAACCATTGCTGCACTTACCTCATTATATAATGCTGCAAAAAATCCCGAAATAAAACAGCGGTACGGTTATCAGCTTGTGCGATTCAATCATTACACAAGAAATTACGATGCGGCGGTAAAAGCATTTAAAACTTATGTAGAACCTCTGAAACTGAAAGGTGCACCATACATTATGGCGCTTGATCAGCTTGCAGGAGCTCAGCGCGGATTGGGAATGAACAGCGAAGCCAACTGGAACTTCTTCCAGGTGTTCAGGGACAGTAAAAGCAGAAAAGAATCCGCTTTCATATCTATGAAACTTTCAGATACGGCCTCATTTAATAATATTTTAAAAAGAGCCAATACTAATGAAGACAAAAACATGGCTTATTTTCTTTTAGGGTATGAAGATTTCAATAATCCCATTCCTGTAATGGAAAAAATGTTTGAGATCAATCCGGATTCTGAGATCCTGAAAGTAATGGCGGTGAGAAGCATCAATGAGCTGGAAAGAAGCTACCTTCCTATTTATTACTATACAAACGACGACAATAGTGAGAAAACAATTACCGGAACAGACAATACGGATCCGGGTAAAACACAAACTGCAGAGCCTAAAAAAGAGGAACTATCGTTCTGGCAGAAAATAATAAGGTTTTTCAAAAACCTATTCAGCAGTAAGAAAGATAAAAATTCTCCTGATGGAAAAGCAGATCAAAGTGATGATGAACTTCTTGATAATCCGGACAGAATTCCTGTATTCACCAGAAATAACTACTGGTATGATGACAAAACTAAAGATTTTCTGGATGACCTGGAAAAATTCACCTCCAAAACAAAAGAAAAATCCAAAGATGAATATTGGCAGATTGCTGATGCATATCTGAAATTCCTGAAAAAAGATTATAAAGCAAGCACCGAAATTCTAGAGAACATCAAAACCTCCAATCCGGAATACACGGAAGAGATTAAAAGAATGAAAGTTCTGAATGATATTGTTTCCCAGCCGAAAATTGATGCGGAATACGAAGATCATTTAATGAAAGACTATTCAGAATATTTTACAGAAAAACCGGAAGTAAAAAAGGACAGTACCGAAATGGATGAATATAATTATTACGGTGAAGTTCCTTCTACAGCAGACTTCCTGAAAGATGTTCTTGCCAACCGCTATTTTCTTCAGGGTGAAGATGGCAAATCTTTCCTGATGAACAATAAGCTTTCCGATCTGCAGTACAGCCCGAATTCAAGTCTTGTGAAAAGTGTGGAAGATTTCTACAGAAAAACAAACAAAACACAGTTTGAGCAGCAGATTATTGCTAAAAACATTAACGACGTCGGAAATATTGATGCCTTTTTTGCCGTAATTTATGGAGACCGGGCCATGAGGCAGGCAGATTTTGAAAAAGCTAAATCATATTATGCAAAAGCCCAGAACTTCTCCGGAATTCCAAGATCCGATTGGAACTATGATGAGAAAAAACTTACTCCCTTGAAATATCAGGCAGGAGCTTACAATGGGTTCAGCAATATCTCCGATCTTGTTTTTGGCCATAATGTCTGGGTAAGTTATCAGAGTACTCCTGATGAAAGTATGAAGAAGGAAGATTATTCCGCATTTCCATTCATTAAGCCAGCTATGAATAAACTCGAACTGGCGGATGCATTGATCCAACTGAAGAAAATCGGAAATGGAAAAGATGAAAAATCTGCTATAGCCAATCAATTGATAGGAAATGTATTGTACAATACTTCGATTCTCGGATATTACAGGCAGCTTTTTGTGATGGATCTTGACAATTCAAACGGAGGAAAATATTACTTTGACACGTCGCCACGAACAAATCCTTACAAGTATTACTACAAAGGATTCCCGGACAGAATTTATATCGAACCGGATAATTTTGATCTGGCGATCAATTATTATAAACGAGCATTGAGCATTTCAGCCAATAAAGAACAGAAAGCGAGAATTCTTTTCCAGATGGCTAGTGCCGAACAGGGAAAATATTACCAGTATGAGGCCTCACACCCTTCAACCGTTGATTATTCTGATCCTAAATACAGTGAGAAAAGCGATGCTTATCAGAAACAGCTTGATCAGATTAAAAATCAGAAGTACAGAACCTATTTTGCTTTGCTAAAAGCACAATATGCAGATACGGAAACAGCTAAAGACCTGCTGGGAAGCTGCACTTATTTTGGTTATTTTATGCAATAAATTATTAAAAAAACCTCTGATTAATCAGAGGTTTTTTCTTGTCATTATTATTTTTTTATAAACTTGTTTTTATATAGTGTTCCTTTTTCATCGATATTAATAAAGTAAACACCTTTAACCAAACCTCTTACTATAATCTTACCATCCCCTACTGATCCCTTATTAATCAGCTGCCCCGGAGCATTATAGATTTCATATGTTGCTTTAGATGAAATATTTTTCACGTTTAATACGTCATCAACAGGATTTGGATAAATCTCAACAGTTTTAACATTTTCGGTTTCTGATGTTGCCAATGTTCCCACATTGTTCTGTTTTACCGCATAGAAGACATTTCCAATGGCAGAAACTCTTATATGTCCACTTTTCCCGGCCAATGCTGCAGGAACAAAAACCGTCGCCGAACCTGAATTGGGAACGGACGCCGCTAAAACAGTCCAGGTGTCTCCTCCGTCATAAGTATAATCAATCTTTACGTTGGCAACATTATATGGAGCAGCCGTAGTTCCGGAAACTACCCATGTTACAGTTGAATTGGTATTAGGAGTTAATGTTGTTGCATTAACAGTAAACGCCGCTGCAGATCCTACGACGATTGTCTGAGTAGCATATGCAGTCTGAGCTTGTCCACCGATTTTATTATCTCTTACAGTTACCCGGAAGTTTGTAGTTCTTGCCACAGTAGAAGCAGCCTCAAAATCAGCAGTATTTTTTACCGTTCCTGCCAAAACAGTTGATAATTTAGGAAAATATCTTGTAGGGGTTGATGTAGCAGGCCATGATCTGAAACTTGCTCCGGAAGTAGTGTTGCCAATATTATTTTTAGTAACTCCATTTGCCAGACTACTGGAGTTTACCTGCTCCCAGGAATAAGTTAAAGCATCTCCATCCGGATCTGTTGCAGAAGCTGTCAACACAAATGCCGTTGATTTCGGAATGGTATATGTTGTTGTCATTGGAGTTACCACCGGTGGACTATTGGTTATAGGAGTTTCAATATCTGCGGTAACACTCGCTAAATTTGCCTGAACCTGATCAATACTTACACTATGAAAATATGGATCCGAATGTTGCTGAACATCTGTATTTGAGCCTGTAATTCCTGCATAACCCATGATTGTAGATCCTGATCCGGGCTCTACACAAACGCCCGTTCCTTCGTTAAAACTGTAGGTATGATTATCTCCTAACTGGTGTCCTATTTCATGAGCAACATAATCAATATCAAAATTATCTCCCATCGGAATATTATCCGCAGGTGAAGTAATACCACTTCCTTTATAATTATCGGGTGAATTGTATGTGTAAGCATTGCCAAATGAATCCGCACAGTCATTATATGTTGAATAGCTTACATCATTACTTCCTATACATCCAATACATCCTGCATTTCCTCCGCCACCGCTAGCTCCGAATAAATGTCCGATATCATAGGTTGAATCTGACACACCATAAGTTGCTCCGTGCAATACATTCATTAATTCGTAGTTCCATTTACACATAAATTCCGAACTGCTGTACGGATCGGTAGCAGGATTGGAAAAAATAAGATTGGGCGCACTTACCATATTAAGGTGAAGATTGAATTCCTGTTCAAAAACACCATTTACTCTCGTTAAAGTCGCATTTATTTGAGCAAGCGCATTCGCTGTTCCTCCAAAATAATTAGTATATTCTCCTGTAACAGACATTGCAAGCCTTAATGTATGATATTTTTGATTTCCGGATTTTGCTGCCGCTCCTTTTGCCATCATGTCCTGCATTCTTGCTACAGCCTGCTTGTCTTCTTTAGTACTACATACAAAAGCATGTCCGTTCTTAGAAGATTTCCCGTGGATGGAATATACCGTTTTATCTGAAGATGCCGGCTCAATAAATTCATATTTCCCATTGCTGATAATCATCGATTGAAAATCATTAGGAGCCACACTAAATCTGATATATTTTTCAGGGTCATCAATTCCTTTACCTACGTAAGATCCCAGTTGATATTGATTTGCCATTGTTTCGTCAACTACAGGAAAGCTGTTTACGGCAAATTTTTCAATCTTACCTTCCAGAGTAGGAATCTTGATTGTGACCGCTTTACCTTCGCCTATTTTTTGAGCTTGCAAGAGCTGTGTTCTAATTTGATCTATATCCAATTTGTAATAAATAGGATTATCATTTCTTCTTACAGCATCTTTTCCAGGCAGTGTTCTGCTCCATTGTGCGTTTACCATTGTTCCGGCAACAGCCAGCAACAGAATTGGTAGTTTTGTTTTCATAAATTAAAATTAGGGCAACAAATTTAAAATTTAATAACAAAACAGCAATAATAACTTTTAAATTATAAATTAATTAACAGTTATATAAGACCCATCTATTGAAAACATTAAACCTTATTGATTTTAATAATTATCTGAATAGAATCAGTTTGATTCTTTCTTTTGTTGTTCCTGCAGCCACTCTTCATGCTTTTTCCTGAAGATTCTGTCTTTATGATCCTGATTTCTATGCGCCGCATCGATAGAGTGTGAGGAATGAATATCATCATCTTCTTCCGCAAAATCCGCAAGTTTTTCATAATAGCAGTGCAGCTGGTCCAGCTCCTTTTCCGTGAGGTCTTCAATATCCACTATTCTGTTGCTCGCTTTTTCATTGGCGGCAATCAATTCATTCAGCTTGATCTGAATTGCTTTTGAATCTTTATTCTGTGCCTTCTGAATTAAAAACACCATCAGAAAAGTGATAATTGTAGTTCCGGTATTAATAACAAGCTGCCATGTTTCCGAATAATTAAAAACAGGTCCTGAAACACCCCAGATGATTATAATTAATGTTGCTCCTATAAATGCATAGGAACTTCCCGTAAATTTTGTTGCCCAATTTGAAAATCTTTCAAATATACTTTGATCTGATTTAGACATTACACTAATTTTTTCAATAAAAAGCAGCAAAAACTCCGCCGAAGTAGCGGAGTTTCTGGTTAAATTAACCGGTAATAAGATTAGTTATAATGTATCGCTTTATCCACTTCTATAGGATTATTATTTTTCGTAATATTTTTCCGCATCATTTCAGAAAGTTCTTTGAACTGTTCAGGGCTTTTTACTTCAATTCCCATTACCATAAAACGTGCATCAGGATGGGTGTTGTTTTTATATTGTTCTTTAAAGCCATGCAGCGGATCATTATAATGGTCAAGCAACATTTTCTTAAGTCTGGATTCAGGAATTTTGACAGGTTTCTGTCCGCCAAAATTTTCGAGGATCTCTCTGGATTCGTACGTTTTAGAAAGTTTGTAACTTTTTACTAATGAGAATCTGAAGTTATCTTTATCATCATAAATCTCAAATATCATTCCTGGAAGGCCATTAAATTTGTACGGACCTTCATTCAGGCTGATTTCTTTAGTAAACCATGCGGTCCAGTTTCTTCCTCCATATTTCGCCGTTGCTTTCTGAAGCTTATAACCTCCGATTATTTTTGTCTCGTTATCAAGATTCCAGTTTATTTTATCAGTGGTTTCCACAATAAACATATTCTGAACCATAATATAATTTGAATTTACTAGTGAATTTTTCTTTCTTGTAAGCGCAGGAGTATCATCCCAAACTATATTGTTTTCACCTTTTGTCTTATTGATAGAGTCTGTAACAACAAAATCATAGTTATAGAACTTTACTTCGTCAGGATTCACATCCAGCACCATGCTCACTTTCCTTTTTTCGGCTACTGTGGAATCCGTTTTAAAATGATATTCATAAATGAATCGGTGCGTTTGTGCGCTCAATGATAAGCTAAATAGTATCATTACAAATAGATATTTTTGCATAGTAATTTTACGTTTACTTATTATTTTTTTATTTTCGGATAGTGAACTGCTTGGTCAAGCTCGATAGGGTTGTTATATTTTCTAATTCTTCGCTGTTCCTCAAGTGCATATTGGCGAAGTTCTTCAGGCTTATAAATTATCCTTCCGTCTTCCAATCCCAATTTATGTTCTTCATTAATCTCGATCTGACCACTGTTGATAAACTTTATAGGATCATGATAATAGCTCAATAGCATCGATTGGTATTTTGAATACGGGATTTCCACTCCTCTTGCCTTTGCATTTTTGTAGAAACTTATGAATTGTGTTTCAGTAAAGTTTTCAGATTTATTTAATGAAAAATGGTAATTCTTTTTATCATCATATATTTCAACAATCAATCCCGGCAAACCGTGAAACTTATAAGGCCCTTCCTGAAAAGCAATGTCTTTAGAGAACCAGGCGATCCAGTTTCTGCCTCCAAACTTCGCAGTCGCTTTCTGTAGCTGCAGAGAAGAAGATTTTTTGGTTTCCTTTTCAATTTTCCAAGAGATTTTAGGCTTGTCCTTTAACTGATAAATATCAAAACTCTGGATGCTGTATAGCACATACTCCTGCGTTTTAATTTTTTTACTCATAAGATCCGTAACCTTTCCGTTGAAAGTTCGTAAACCGGAAGCCTTTTCTATAGAATCACTTACAAAAAAAGGACGCTCATAATAAAATGTTTCATCCGAATTAATATCAAGATAATAATTCGCTTTACGTACTTCAGTTGATGCAGAATCCGGCCGGTAAACGACATCGTATATAAAACGGTGGGTCTGTGCGGTCACTGAACAAGCAAATAGTATGATCAGGTGCATGAGTTTATTCATAGTAATAATTTTTTCCAAATATACATAATAAACAGAACCTTGCAATACATAATACTAATTTTAACATTTTATTTTGAATTTGAAGCATAAAAAATCCCTCTTCTTTAGAAAAGGGATTATTATCATAGCACGCTTCGACTATGCTCAGCGTTTGGAAACTCAATTGTGATGCTCAGAAAACTTTATCATTCAGACTTCCGTTTTCCAGCAGATTTATCACACTTTAATTTCTACGTCTACACCTGAAGGAAGTTCTAATTTCATTAGAGCATCAACAGTCTTAGAAGAAGAAGAGTAGATATCCATCAATCTCTTGTGAGCTGATAACTGGAACTGCTCTCTTGCTTTCTTGTTTACGTGTGGAGATCTTAACACAGTGAAGATTCTCTTGTTTGTTGGCAATGGAATAGGTCCGTTTACAACAGCACCTGTAGCCTTTACCGTTTTTACGATTTTCTCTGCAGATTTATCTACTAAGTTGTAATCGTAAGATTTAAGTTTTATTCTGATTCTTTGTGACATTTTAATCTAATTTAATATTAACCTTTAGCCTTAGCGATTACTTCTTCAGCAACGTTACTAGGAGCAGCTTCGTATTTCTCGAATTCCATAGAAGATGTTGCTCTACCTGAAGATAACGTTCTAAGAGAAGTTACATAACCAAACATTTCAGAAAGCGGAACGAAAGCTTTGATAACTTTAGCGTTATTTCTGTCATCCATACCGTTTACTGTACCTCTTCTTCTGTTAAGGTCACCTACGATATCACCCATGTATTCTTCAGGAGTTACCACCTCAAGCTTCATGATAGGTTCCATGATTACTGCTTTAGCAGCTCTACCCGCTTCTTTGAATCCCATTTTAGCAGCTAATTCGAAAGAAAGCTGATCGGAGTCAACCGCGTGGAAAGATCCGTCTTTAAGAACAATCTTCATTGCCTCAACTTCGAAACCAGCCAAAGGACCGTTCTTCATTGATTCTTTAAATCCTTTCTCAACAGCAGGAATAAATTCTCTAGGAATGTTACCACCTTTAATTTCGTTGATGAATTCAAGACCTGTTTTACCTTCGTCTGCAGGACCGATTTCGAATACGATATCTGCGAACTTACCTCTACCTCCGGATTGCTTTTTGTAAACCTCTCTGTGGTTAGCTTTTTGCGTAAGAGCTTCTTTGTATTCTACTTGCGGCTGTCCTTGGTTAACCTCTACTTTGAACTCTCTTCTCATACGGTCTACGATGATGTCCAAGTGAAGCTCACCCATACCGGAGATGATTGTTTGTCCTGAAGCCTCGTCAGTTTTAACCTGGAACGTTGGATCTTCTTCAGCCAATTTAGCCAAAGCGTTACCCATTTTATCCTGGTCAGCTTTCGTTTTAGGCTCAACAGCGATACCGATTACCGGATCCGGGAAGATCATTGATTCAAGAACGATAGGATTCTTTTCGTCAGATAACGTATCTCCTGTTTTAATATCTTTAAATCCTACAGCAGCACCGATATCTCCAGCCTCGATATACTCAACCGGATTTTGCTTATTTGCGTGCATTTGATAGATTCTTGAGATTCTTTCTTTGTTGTTTGAACGGGTGTTCAATACATAAGAACCTGCATCCAATCTTCCTGAATAAGCTCTGAAGAATGCTAATCTACCTACGAACGGGTCAGTAGCAATTTTGAAAGCTAATGCAGCGAAAGGCTCATCTACAGATGGTTTTCTTTCAATATCAGCATCAGTTCTCGGATCTGTTCCTTTGATATTATCCTTATCCAGTGGAGAAGGAAGATACTTACAAACAGCATCAAGCATAAACTGTACTCCTTTGTTCTTGAAAGAAGAACCACAAGTCATTGGGATAATAGAAAGGTCGATAGTAGCTTTTCTAAGCGCTTCGTTGATTTCTTCTTCAGAAATTGAATCCGGATCTTCGAAGAATTTCTCCATCAAAGTCTCATCATAATCAGCTACCGCTTCTACTAATTTCTCTCTATATTCAAGAACTTCATCTTTCATATCTTCCGGAATTGGAACTACTTCATAAGTAGCACCTTGTCCAGCTTCATCCCAGATGATCGCTCTGTTTTTAATTAAGTCTACAACTCCTTTAAAATCTTCTTCAGCACCGATTGGTAAAACGATTGGAACGGCGTTGGATCCTAACATTTCTTTTACTTGTTTTACAACGTTCAAGAAGTCAGCACCCTGTCTGTCCATTTTGTTTACGAATCCCATTCTCGCCACTTTATAGTTGTCTGCAAGTCTCCAGTTTGTTTCAGACTGAGGCTCTACACCGTCTACGGCAGAGAAAAGGAATACCAATCCATCTAATACTCTCAAAGATCTGTTTACTTCTACGGTGAAGTCAACGTGTCCCGGTGTATCGATAATGTTGAAGTGGTAAGGCATTGTTTCAGGTAATTTCTTACCTTGATCTGTTGGGAAATTCCAGTTACAAGTAGTTGCAGCAGAAGTAATGGTAATACCTCTTTCTGCTTCCTGTTCCATCCAGTCCATTGTAGAAGCACCATCGTGAACCTCTCCAATTTTGTGGTTTACACCTGTATAGAATAAAATCCTTTCTGTAGTGGTTGTTTTTCCTGCGTCAATGTGAGCAGCAATACCAATATTTCTTGTAAATTTAAGATCTCTTCCCATTTCAGATTAGAATTTGAAGTGTGAGAAAGCTTTGTTTGCTTCCGCCATTTTGTGAGTATCAGTTTTCTTTTTGAATGCAGCACCTTCTTCTCTTGCAGCAGCTACTACTTCATTAGCCAGTTTCAAAGCCATAGACTTGTCATTTCTAGCTTTAGAATATTTGATTAACCATTTCATTGCCATAGAAATTTTTCTATCAGCTCTGATTGGCATTGGGATCTGGAAGTTAGCTCCACCTACTCTTCTGGAACGTACTTCTACGTGAGGCATAACGTTTGTTAATGCATCTTTCCAGATTTCAAGGGCTGTTTTCTCAGTATCTCCTTTTTTAGTTTCTACGATATCCAACGCATCATAGAAAATTTTGAATGCGATTGACTTTTTACCGTCAAGCATTAAGTTGTTTACGAATCTAGTTACCAATTGATCATTAAATTTCGGATCTGGTAACAACGGTCTTTTTTTAGCTTTCGTCTTTCTCATTGTTTTATTCCTTATTTAATGATTATTTTTTCTTTCCTTTTGCTGGTGCAGCTGGTGCCTGACCTGGCTTAGGTCTTTTAGCTCCATACTTCGATCTTCTCTGTGTTCTTCCATTTACACCAGCGGTGTCTAAAGCACCTCTTACGATGTGGTAACGTACTCCCGGTAGGTCTTTCACCCTTCCGCCTCTTACCAATACTATCGAGTGCTCTTGAAGATTATGTCCTTCGCCCGGGATGTAGGCGTTGACTTCTTTACCGTTAGAAAGTCTTACCCTTGCAACTTTTCTTAGTGCAGAGTTCGGTTTCTTAGGAGTGGTAGTATATACTCTCGTACATACACCTCGTCTTTGTGGACAAGAATCAAGGGCAGCCGATTTGCTCTTCTTGGCAAGCGTGGCTCTTCCTTTTCTTACTAATTGTTGAATAGTAGGCATTTAATTGCTTTTTATTTTAGGGTGCAAAAATAATAATATTTTTTTAATTAACAAGCAGTTATACAGAAATAATATTTTTATTTAAAAATTAATTAACAGATACTTACGTTTCACTTTACTATAGTAACCTCAATATTTCTGTTCCATTTAAAATTTCTGATATTCTCCTTAAGCTTTTCAAGATTTTTTTGATCAACAGCATAAATACTTACTTTATCTCTTGCTACGGTAACGGGATTATTTATTTTCAGTTCAGCTGCTTTTTTCCAGTTTCCAGGAATATTATTATGGAGCCATGCATCATAAATAACAGCAATATCATATCTCTTATTGGACGTATAGCGCGTCAAAAAATTTTGAAATTCTGCATCAGGAACTCTTTTATTTTCATTAAAGACAATAGTCTCTAACGAGCCCAGCCCTGCAGTATCCAATAAATGAATCTCCGTAAAGTAGGTAATCGCTCCAATATCATTTGCCACTACTTTTGATTCATTATAATAAGTATGAAGAAACTTTGCCGACTGTATTTGCTGTTCGTAAATATTTTTCCCGCCGTTTTCCAGCATTTTGTGAGCAAAGGCAAATTTGTAAATCAGCAGAAAAATATTTATCAATACAATTCCGGCAATTAACTTTTCCTTTTTAATATAGCTTCTGAAATTTTCAAAAAGACCTTTAAGTTTCGGAATAAGAGCCATTGAAAATCCGGTGAGAATGTATGCTTCGTAACGGAACATTCCTTTAAGGTCTGCAAACATGGAATGAAAAATCATCAGTAAAGAAATAACGATTAACAAAAAATTGCCCCTTATAATATCCTGAAAATTTTTACCTTTCGAATTCCTTATTATGAAAATAGTACTTAACACAATAGGAAAAAACCCGACTTTATAAAAACTTACATTCAATAAAAAATTATCTAAAAAAACGGCTTTTAACTGATGTGGAAAATTCGAATTGAAGCTTAATTTTGTCCCTTTTACGATTACGGAGTTCGGGAATAAATATCCGTCCTGCTGAAAATTAAACCAGCAAAAAAGAACAATCGGAATAAACCCTGTTATTAAAACCAGAAAAGTTTCTTTCCACTTTTTCATTAAAGCAAAGACAAAAGCAAGCGTAACAAAATAAAACATGCTTTCGAAACGTACCAATCCCATCAATAATAACGACAGATAAAATCCCGCAAGCGAAAATTTATTTTTAATTGTTGATAAACAGTATATATTCAGCACGAATAAAAAAACATGGAAAACATGTTCCATTCCGGATAAAACCTGAAGATGCAGAACTGAAAAAAACAATGTGAAAAGCACTGAAATTACGATATATTTAGCATTACTGAATATTCCTGAAAAATACCGGCTTAAAAAATATACGGTCCCGTAACTAAAAGCAATATTAACATAAAGGGAAAACCGGTCTGTATTTCCAAAAACTTTTATCAGCAAACTTAGAATGTAAGTAAAAAACGGCGACGAAGAAGTGGAGGAAAATTTATATTTGGTAACACCCCAAACTTCATGAAGCGCAAAATTTTTAGCCATTGCCAGATGAATATATGCATCATCTATAAGATAGATATAATGGCCATCTGTTTTAGAAACCGATAATAAATAATATCCGGCACATACCATTGTAAAAACAGCCATTGAAATGAAAAAGCTTTTTAAGGCAAGCTTAGATTTACTCAACATAAAAATTAATTCTAAGAATTTCAAAGATAAGTATCATCAATCACGATTTTAGCATTTCGGCATAATATTTACTTAAATTTGTTGTACAAAAATAAACTATCATCAATATGAAAAATGCTAATATTATAGGACTTCAGGAGGAAGACTGCCAGAAAATAGCTGAAAAGCTGAATATACTTTTGGCCAATTATTCAATATTCTACCAGAATACCAGAGGTTCCCACTGGAATATTAAAGGAGATCAGTTCTTTACGCTCCATCCTAAATTTGAAGAATTGTACAACAATCTGGTATTAAAAATAGACGAAATCGCAGAGAGAATACTTACCTTGGGTTCAACACCTGCTCACAATTATTCCGATTATCTGAAAGTGGCAACCATCAAAGAAAGCCTGGAAGTAAATGATGCAACAAAAAGTGTAGAAAATATTCTTAATTCCTTTAAAGTAGTGATTGATTTACAGCGAGAACTTCTCGACATCACAGATCAGGCTGGAGACGAAGGAACGAATTCTCAGATGAGCGACTATATTACCGAACAGGAAAAAGAAGTGTGGATGTACAACTCTTATCTGGGTAAATAATAAATTCGCATCAGCAATTAAAAAAATCACCTTACATTTAGGTGATTTTATTTTTATTAATTATATTTGCGTATAAATTACACAATTATGCACGACGTTCGATTAAATTCTATTCTTGATAATGATTTCTATAAAATTACCATGCAGAATGCTGTGGTAAAACTATTCCCTGGTTCTGTGGTAAAATATGAATTCATCAACCGCGGAAAACACCAGTTTCCGGCCGGTTTTGATATTGCTTTACGGGAAGCAGTTAATAAGATGGCGGAACTAAAGCTTACTAAAGAAGAAAAAAAATATATGGCGAGAACCTGTCCATATATCGATTTACCTTACCTTGATTTTCTGGAAGGCTATCATTATGATCCTTCTGAAGTAAGAATACACCAGGAAGGAACAGAGCTTTCCGTTACCGTGGAAGGTCTTTGGTACAGAACAATCCTTTGGGAAGTGCCCTTGTTAGCCTTAATCAGTGAGCTTCATTATGAAATGAACCACATGGAAAGAGATTCTAATGAAGTGATCATGAACAGAACATTGGAAAAAGCTGCCACTTTGGAGAAACTCGGAGTTAATTTTGCTGAATTCGGAACAAGGAGAAGACATTCTCATAAAGTGCAAAACCTGGTAATGGAAGCACTTACTCAGAACAAAAACTCTACGTTCATTGGAAGTTCAAACGTACACTTCGCTATGAAATACGGCGTAAAGCCTATTGGAACCCATGCCCATGAATGGTTTATGTTTCACGCCGCAGAATACGGTTTTAAAATGGCTAACGAACTGGCTCTCGAACATTGGGTAGATGTTTATCGGGGCGATCTGGGGGTAGCCCTTTCGGACACCTATACCACGGATGTTTTTTTCAAGCAGTTTGATAAAAAATTCGCCAAGCTTTTTGATGGAGTGCGCCATGACAGTGGAGATCCTCTTGAGTTTACAGACAAAACCATTGCTCATTATCAGAGACACGGCATTAATCCTTTATTTAAATATATCATTTTTTCCGACGGGCTGAATCTTGAAAAAGTGGAAGAAATCACCAATTACTGCAAAGGAAAAATCGGGGTATCTTTCGGAATTGGCACCAATCTTACCAATGATGTGGGCTTAAAACCTATGAACATTGTGATGAAATTAATAGGTGTTCAGGCTCCGAACAAAGAATGGATCCCTACCGTAAAACTTTCCGACGAACATGGAAAATATACCGGTGATCCTAAAATGATTGAACTGGCTAAGGAATTTCTAAGAATAAAAAATTAAACGCTATGAAAAAATTTTTATTACTACTGTTCCTGTCTACCTTTCTCTTTTCCTGTGTCATTACAAGAGGGAAAGACGGTGAACCGGGAAAGCCCGGAAAGAATGGATCAGACACAGGTTCTTCAACTATATTCGATCAGGAACTTGCCACAAAGCTTGGTGCCGATCAATATGGTATGAAGCCTTACGTTATCGTAATGCTCACCACCGGCTCTGCAAAAGTTGAGGATAAAACCAAAATGGGAGAATTAATGAAAGGACATTTAGCCAATATCAGGAAACTTTCCGACGAAGGGAAAATTGTTGTTGCAGGTCCTTTTTTAGAGAAAAATAAAGAAGACTATCGTGGTATGTTTATCTTCAACACTCAATCAAAAGAAGAAGCAGAACAATGGGTAAAAACCGATCCCGCCGTACAGGCTGGAGTTTTCAGTTATGAAATTTTACCGTGGTATGGATCGGCTGCGTTGCCGATGTATTTAAAGCATCATAAGGGAATTGCAAAAGAAAATCCGTAATCAAATGGGATTTTACACTAAGTTTTCAGAGCAAGATCTTATTGAGTCATATAAAAATCAAATTGATTACCAAGGTAAGCCAAGTAATGAGCTATTAGAAGAGATTAAAAAAAGAGGCTCTTTGGAAGATTTTCAGTTAAAAGTTGAGGATCAAAAAAAGACATTGGATGAAAGAAATAGAATTATTCGGGAAATTCATCAGCATTATATGAATAAATCTCTTGAACTGGAATGCCTCAGACAGATCGATTCTGATATATACACTAAAAAGGAAATCCATTTAATGATTCATCAGAAGTATGGTCACATCAGCAAGAATGTTGAAAACCTAAAAGTTGATTCGGACACGATTCTATTCAGTATATTAGGAATTATGGTTTCAACGGTTGCAAGTTCTGTCATTCTTCTCCTATGCTTATATCAATTTGAGTTCCTGGCAGCATTTCATTTTTATTTGCTTGTTCCGGTTTATATCATCAATTATCTGATCATAAAATCAATAACACGGAAAACAAGGGATAATATCGTGGTCTTTCTTGCAACTTTTATAGCAACAGTTTTAAATGTTTTAATATTTATTCTTTTACTAAGATAATAGCGTCTTAGCTATATAAATTATCCAAACACAGCCTCGCATAATTTGTGAGGTTTTACTATATTTATTAAAAGAAACAAAACCATGAAAACCATTGAAGAAGTTCTTAAAAAATTAGACGACATTATCCTTTGGGCTAAGCAAAACCAAAGTCCCATCGGATATTTTGCCTGCACCTACCGAATCATGACCGCAGCGGTTCTGAAAGGAATCCAGCAGAAAAAATTCGAGGACAATCCCAGGATGATACAGCTTGACATTGCCTTTGCCACCCGTTATCTTGAGGCATGGGAAGCGTATTTCAAAGGTAAAAAATGCACCAATTCATGGTATATCGCATTTGAAGCGACAAAGAATCAAAACCTGTTGATTCTCCAGCATATTTTTCTCGGCATGAATGCTCATATCAATCTTGACCTCGGAGTTTCTGCAGCATCCATTATGCCGTACCGGAAAATTAATCCTTTAAAAAAAGATTTCGAAAACATCAACAACGTTATTGCATCGATCAACCAAAATGTTCAGGATTCATTGAATACAATCTGCTATCCTGTAGATTTAGTTGATAAAATTTCAAACGGCAAGGACAATGCTGTTCTGGATTTTGCCATTTCAAAAGCCAGGGAAACCTCATGGGCATCAGCCGTTATCACTTCAAATACTCCCGCATTTTTACGTGAATCCGTTATTGGCATCATTGATTATGCCGCAGCAAAAGTTGCCACGCAGATTATTAATCCAAAATTTACAACTTCAGCCCTGCTTAAAGAATTAAAAAAATGCGAAAGCAACAATGTTGTGAAAAACATTGAGATTCTTGCCTCAACTAAGAATTTATAAACAGACTATTTTATTCCTAATTTTTTAATCAGAATAGATTCCATTTTCTCATAGCCTTTTGCGGTAGGATGAATTTCGTCTTCCGTATAAATTTTATCGAGTCCGTTCCGTGAGTCTTTCATTTCGGAATGATAATCTATATAGGGAATATTTCGCTTTTTGGCGTAATTCTCAATCATTTTATTGAGGGCAATTACTTTTTCTGCGGGATGCATATCCTTTCTCCACCCAAAATCATATGCAGGAAGAAGAGAGCATAAAACAACTTTAATGTTATTTGCTTCTGCAAGCTCTACCATTGAAACAATATTTCCAAATACTTTATCCAGGGAAATCGGCCCCTGATTTTCTGCAATATCATTTGTTCCTGCAAGAATAATTACGCGTTTCGGTTTCAGATTAATAACATCTTCCCTGAATCTCAAAAGCATCTGCGAAGTAACCTGCCCGCTGATTCCTCTCCCTACAAAATTATGTTTTGTAAAGAATGACGGATCTGTAGAAAACCAGCCCTCTGTAATGGAATCACCCATAAAAACCGTATTCGGAGCAATATTTTGGGATAAAATTTCCTGATTTTGTTTTTCATATTTAGCATAATTGGCAAAATCCTGTGCTGACAATACGGCTGAAAACATAATAGCTGCAATACTTAAGAATTTCATTAAAGAATATTTAAATTAAACGGATGCAATAATAACAGTACAAATATACGTTTTGAAACGAGCTGTAAAACCTTTTAATAAAATACTATTTAAAATTTTATTCCCGAATTAAAACTTACGGTTTCCCGCAAAAGAAATCAGCTTTGCTTTTTGTAATTTTGAAAAATGGAGATCACATATTTAATATTAGGATGTATCGCAGGCGGATTTATCGGGTCTGTCATTCAGTATTTTGCCTTAAAATCGTCAATGATTTCAAGAAAATCCTTTGACGAACTGAATAATCTTTATATCAAAAGTAATTCTGATCTGGAAAATTCAAATCTCAAAATCCAGGAGCTGAATCTACAAATCATGAATGATAAAGAAATAACCCTTCAGCAAACCGACCTTTTGAATGACTTAAAAAATGAATTTGCAAAAATTTCAGCAGAATACACCTTATTGAACACCCAGTTTACTGAGCAAAAACAAATACATTTAAAGCAAACTTCCCAGATCGAAAGTCTTCTGACAGAGAAACAGGCACTCTTTGCAAAAAACTCTGAAATTTCTGCTATCAATGAAAGCTTACAGAAATCTCTTGAAACCCAAAAACAGGAAATAACCAAAATTCAGGAAGAATCCAAATTGCAGTTTGAGAATCTCGCCAATAAAATTTTAGAAGAAAAGGCAGAAAAATTCACCACTCTGAATCAGCATAATCTCAAAACCATCCTGGAGCCTTTTCAGGAAAAAATTACTGATCTCAAAAACCGTGTTAATGAAGCCTATGAAAAAGAAAATAAAGAGCGTTTTTCACTGGCAGAAAGAGTTAAAGAACTCGCCGAGCTGAATCAGCAAATTTCAGAAGATGCCAAAAAACTGACCCGTGCCTTGAAAGGCGAAAGCAAAACGCAGGGTAACTGGGGAGAAATGATCCTTGAAAGCATCCTTGAAAAATCAGGGCTGGTAAAAGGCAGGGAATATTTCCTGGAACACGAGCTCAGAGACGAAGACAATAAAGCATTGTTTTCAGAATTCTCCGGTAAGAAAATGCGCCCTGACGCCGTGGTAAAATATCCGGATGAACGAAATGTAATTATTGATTCAAAAGTTTCTCTTACCGCTTTTACTGAGCTTGTGGATGAAGCCGATCATGATGTATATCGTATAAAACTGAACCAGCATCTGTCATCCATCAAAAACCATATCACTCAACTGAGCCAGAAAGCTTACGATGATTACGGGAAATCTCTTGATTTCGTAATGATGTTCATTCCGAGCGAACCGGCTTATATTGCAGCTATGCAGGCAGACCAGGATCTCTGGAATTATGCATACGAAAGACGGATTTTATTATTGAATCCAAGTAATCTGATCACTTCCCTAAAACTGATCTCCGATCTCTGGAAACGTGAATACCAAAACCGGAACTCTATGGAAATCGCAGACCGCGGCGCCCGGCTGTATGATAAATTTGTCGGTTTTATCGATAATCTGGAAAAAGTAGGTAAAAATCTTGATCTGGCGAAAAACGTTTATAATGATGCTTTTAAACAGCTGTCTACAGGAAATGACAATCTGGTAATACAAACTCAAAAACTTAAGCAGCTGGGGATAAAAAACAAAAAAGAACTCCCTCAGAGCCTTATCGACAGCTCGCAGGTACATCTTGATATTTCCGGGGAGTAAATTTTCAATATAGCCTTAAGATTAAGCTCCGGCCTTCGGCCGGAGCTTAATCTTAAGGCGCATTTATCAGAGGGATCTTAAAAAGATTTTACATAATTTTGCAAACATGTTAATAGAAAGTTTTCAGAACGAAAAAGTAAAACACATTACTAAACTCCTTACCGACAACAGATTTCGTAAAAAGTCGGAAGTTTTTGCCGTAGAAGGACTGCAGGAAAATGAGAGGGCACAAACCTTCGGTTTTGAACCTGTAGAGTTTTTCATATGTGAAAATATCTTTCAGAAAGAATTTCCAAAAGGTAAAATTCATCTTGTAAGCGAAAAAGTGTATGAAAAGATTGCATACCGCGGAAGCTCAGAAGGAATTATCGGGGTTTATAAAACAAAAGAAACCGATTTATTTTCATTTAAGCCTAAAGCAGATTCTACGATCATTGTGGTAGAGGGTGTTGAGAAGCCCGGAAATTTAGGCGCCATTTTAAGGAGTTGTGAAGCTTTTGGGATTGACGGACTTATTGTTTCCGACGGAAAAACAGATTTTTACAATCCCAATGTCATAAGATCGAGTGTAGGCTGTCTTTTCGGAATGAACGTTTTTCAGGCAGCAAATGAGGAGACTTTAGAGTTCCTGAATAAAAACGGCTATGAAATTTATACTACCATTATGGATGAAAGTTCAAAGGATCTATATACAAGAGATTTCAAAGAGAAATCAGCTGTGGTATTTGGAACGGAGCATTCTGGCCTGAGTGACTTCTGGATAGGAAAAGGAAAAAACACCCTCATTCCTATGACAGGAAGCATCGATTCACTTAATCTGAGTAATGCCGTAGCTATTACCTGCTATGAAGCACTGAGACAAAAAACAGTTTGATAACTGCAGTATTACCATATTGGAGAATTTTGAGCATAAAAAAACCGCATCACTGAGTGAGCGGTTCTTTTATTTTTAAAGCGTGCTTTAATTATTTAGCAGCTTCTTCTTTCTTAGCTTCAGCTTTAACTTCTTCTTTAGCTACTTTAGCATCAGCTTTAACTGAATCTTTAGCAGCTTCAGCGTTAGCGTTTACTGAATCCTTAGTAGCATCAGCTGTAGAATCGATAGCTGTAGTAGCTGAATCAGCAGTAGCGTTTACTGAATCTTTAGCAGCGTCAGTTGAGTTAGTTTCAGTTTTTTTACAAGCAACTAAAGAGATAGCAGCGATAGCAGCTACGAATAATGACTTTTTCATAATAAATTAAATTTAATTTTGTTAATATTGTTTTATAAAATCTTTTCTCTGTTCGGTTATTTGAACGAGACAAAGGTATAGCAGATAGAAAATTTGTTTAAGAAAAATAATTGTAATACCTTTGTAAAATAGATTTACAAATAAATATACCTGATAATCAATAATTTAATTATTTTAAAATAAATTGACTGATTTAGATTTATTACACTTTGAGCAGCTGAAAAAGGATGTACAGGCTCAATACCTGAAAGAACATACCCCTTCCTATGATGATATTTCTAAATGGAAGGGAATTGATATCATTTATTTTCAGGAAGACCTTCGCAAAAAAGCGAAAGGAAACATCAGCGAAAAATCTTTTTATACCTATTTTAAAAATTCACCCGTTACCAAATTACCCAGAATTGATATGCTTAATTTGTTGAGTATTTATGCGGGTTATGAGTCTTGGTACGAATTCAAAAAGCAACACCTTTTTGCCGGAGAATTTCTAAAGGATGACGAAGAAATTACCGATGAAGATCTTGTTGAAATTGAAAAAACAGTTTCAGAATCCCCTGTTTTCTCAGCAGATGAAATTTCAGTTCAAAAACAGGACCGAAAAGCACCTGAAAATACAGATTTACAAAAATCAATCACTGAAAATCAAATAATTAACCAAAAACAGGAATCGCCTGTCGCAATCAGTACCAATGAGTCGAAACCAAAGAAAAGCTTCGTTCGAAAAAACGTATGGGCTCTTGTAACCTCTGTTCTGGTAATTCTTACAGGGCTTTTGGGATTCAAAGATGTTATTTTTTCAAAAACGTATAAATACTGTTTCACTGATGCAGACAGAGGGGTTGGTGTTGTAAACACCATCGAAATTAAAGTGATCAAGGAAAACGAATCCCCGATTCTTTATAAAATCAAGCCTGGAGAATGTTTTTATTACTCTACAAAGGATAAGAATCTGAAAATGCAGATCAGCTCACCATTTTATGAGTACCTGGAAATCAACAGAAGCCTGGAAAACGCACCGGATGAAGAAATTATTGAATTGAAACCGGATGACTATAAGATGGCTGCCTATTATTTCTCTATTAAAGATGCTAATGGAGATCCTGAGGAACTCAAAAGAAAAAGAAATCAGCTGGAAAGCCTCATCAGCAGTAATGCTGTTATTTACCAAATTTATGACAATAATATCTACGGAATAGAAAGGCTGGACAAACAAAAATATATTACTCTGGTAACAACCCCTACTACATCCCTGAAAAATTTAAGTGTTATTGAAATGAAAAAAGACAATAACGGAAAAATCATCTCCATCAAATTTAAAATTGCAACAGATGAAAAGAATAAATAACTTTTTAATATTTACAGTTCTGCTTCTTGCATTTGTTTCCTGTAACAACAAAAAAACTGAAATAAGTGACCTGGACAAGCTTCGAAACAGCAATAATACCAAAACCTATCCTGCAGTACAGATGGATAGCGCACAGGCTATTAATTACATTACCAAACAAAAGGTTCAGGAACTTCTTGACCTGTCAACACTGTATTTATCCGGAAATAAAAATACGGAAATTGATACCCTGATCTATTCCCAGATGCAGAGCTATTTTCATAAACCTGACAGTCTTACTTTCAAAAATCTTTTTCATGAGCTGGACAGCCTGAAGGTAAAAACCGTTAAGGTTAATAATCTGGAAGTATATAAAGACATCTATAATCAGGATACGCTGGATTTTGCAAAATTTAGTGTAGAATATTTCGACAATAAGAATAAAACGTTGGGAACATTTGAGAAAAATGCACAATACATTCTTGTTTCCACACCGAATACAAAAAAGGAGTTTAAATTTTTCTTTCTGAACTTTTATTCCAATCCTTTATTAAAAAAAGACAGTATATCGGTAGGTGTAACCAGATAATCCAAAGAAATGTCCTCTTCCCGGACATCATCGATATTTTCATCGGGGTTAAAGTAATTAACTCCGATTTTTTTTGATTCCGCAGAAATATTTCTGAAAAAATCATCATAAAAACCTTTTCCGTATCCTACTCTATTGCCGTTTTTATCAGCATACAGCAAAGGGGTAATTACATAATCAAAATCTGTAATCCCTGAATCCTCATTGCTAACAGGCTCCAAGATACCCCATTGATTTAAAGAGAATGCCGTATCCTCAAAAATTTCTACAGAAATCAGCATTGTATCAACTATCTTAGGCACGAATACCCTGATATTTCGACTAAAAAAATAACTTGTGAAAAACCGGGTATTCATTTCCCTGAATTTATTAATAGGAATGAAAATGTGTGCTTTTTGCTGCGGTAAAGGTTTGAAATATTCAATAAAATTTTTAAAGATATTTTCAGATTTCTGAAAGATTTCTTCATCAGATAAAAGCTTTCTCTTCTCCAAATATTTTTTTCTAAGCTCAGATTTTTTCATAGTTAAATTTATAAAAAAGATAGCGCCCCCAACGGAGCGCCATTTTATTATTTTCAAAACTCTTTGTTCTACACAGATAAAACTCTACGGAGTTTCAATGCCTAAAACATTACTCGGTAATTTTATATAATTTGTCCGATAAACGAACTCTGAAAGGAAGCTCGAAAGTAATCTGATCTCCAGCTTTTGCCAGATTGTTAAAATTTCCGTTAACAAAAATATCAGATATTGTCACTTCCTGTTCCCCTGTTGTAGGCCCGGAAATTAAAACCTTATCTCCTACAGTAAGCTCACCATTCTCAATTAAGAACTGGGCAATTTTAGATTTTGAATAGTAATGCTCTGCTTTTCCGATCAATGTTTTTTTGATTTTGATTTTCTGGCGGATATCCTTTGTTTCAGGTTTTGCTGCTTTTGCTAAAGGCACATCCGGTAAATCACCTGACTTTTTAAACTTCAATGCTTCGGATTTACCTTTTCTGAAAACTTTATTTCCAACCTGCAGTCCTTTTCTCAGTTTTACCTGTTCTTCCCATGGCATATGAATTGTTTCCTGGCATTCTGTGGAACAGCAGTTTTCCATCGCCGTCTTACACTCGTCACATTGAATAAACAATAAATGACAGGCATCGTTTGCACAATTGGTATGGTTGTCACACGGTTTTCCGCACTGGTGGCACTGTGCAATAATATCGTCGGTAATTCGCTCACCTAACCTGTGGTCAAACACAAAATTTTTGCCGATAAATTTACTCTGAATCCCCTCTTCTTTAATCTGGCGGGTATATTCAATAATCCCTCCTTCCAGCTGGAAAACATTTTTAAAACCCTGATGCTTGAAATAGGCACTTGCCTTTTCACAACGAATTCCTCCGGTACAGTACATCAAGAGGTTTTTATCTTCTTTGAAATCCTGTAGTTGTTCGTTGATAATAGGCAGGCTTTCTCTGAAGTTTTCAACATCCGGCGTGATGGCCCCTTCAAAATGGCCTACTTCACTTTCATAGTGATTTCTGAAATCTACAACAATCGTATTAGGATCTTCAAGCAATTCATTAAATTCTTTTGCCTTTAAATGAACGCCTTTATTGGTAACATCAAAAGTTTCATCGTTCAGGCCATCGGCAACGATTTTATTTCTGACTTTGATGGTTAATTTTAAAAATGAATGATTATCCTGCTCCACTGCTACATTAAGACGAATACCCCGCATAAAATCATAGGCCTCAAGCGTTTCACGAAATGCATCAAAATTATCCGCAGGAACACTCATCTGAGCATTAATACCTTCATGAGCAACATAAATCCGTCCTAATGCATCCAGTGCATTCCAGGCGACAAATAAATCGTCACGAATTTTTTTGGGATCTTCAATTTTGGCATACGCATAGAAAGATAATGTAAGACGCTCTTTTCCGGCCTCATCTATAAGTCGAGCTCTTTCTTCTGCGCTTAAGGTGTTGTACAGTTGCATGCTATAAACGTTTTAAGTGAGAAAATTTTTGCAAAGATAATTATTTTCTAACTATTGAAAAAATAACAATTGTCATATCGGCCGGTGATGTGGTATTTGTTTTGGTTTTATAATACTCAATTAAATTTAACTTTATGACAATAAAGACATCCATATGTCATAATGTCATTAAGTTTTTTTTAAGTTTCGTTAATTAAGATTTCAAATTTACAGGAAACTATATAAAGTATTACAATTGCTGTTAAATTTTAGTTAAAATTAAAACATTACATACCAAGTGCATACTTATTTAGCATTAAATTTGTTCACAACAATAATGAAAAGTTCACATAATAATTAAATAAGAAAGATATATAATGAAGAGTACTTTAAAAAAGCTATTACCATTTGCTGTAGTAGGAGTGATCTCAGGAGCTACTACCGTTGGAACCTTACAATATTTTAATCATGACTCCAACAGTGCGGACCAGTCATACTTTACCAAATCCGCTTCTGATGTTACCTTTGCTGGGATGAATTCATCTGCTGTGGGCGATGATTTCGTGAAAGCGGCAAAAACTACTGTTCCTGCCGTAGTAACCATTAAAAATTACCAGTCCAGAACGGCTAACAGAGCTTCCGAGCAGGATTTATTTGATTTCTTTTTCGGGGATCCTTTCGGAGGAAGAGGACAGCAAAGACAACGACAGCAACAACAGGTTCCTGATAATATGCCTTCAGGAATGGGTTCCGGAGTAATCATTTCTCCTGATGGTTATATTATTTCAAACAACCACGTTGTGGCAGGAGCTAATAAACTCGAGGTCGTTTTAAGTAATAAAAAATCTTACATTGCTACTCTAGTCGGCACTGACCCAAACACCGACATTTCTTTACTAAAAATCGAAGAAAAAGGGCTTCCTTACCTGAATTTTGCTAATTCAGATAATATTGAAGTTGGACAATGGGTACTTGCCGTAGGAAATCCACTTGGATTGAATTCTACCGTAACGGCCGGAATTATTTCTGCAAAAGGAAGAGGTATAGGAATTTTAAGCTCACAAGGCAAAGCAGCCAACCCTATTGAAAGTTTTATCCAAACCGACGCAGCCATTAACCCCGGAAACTCAGGAGGTGCTTTGGTGAATACGAACGGAGATCTTATCGGTATCAACTCTGCAATACAGTCTACCACAGGATATTATCAGGGTTACGGTTTCGCCGTTCCATCCAATTTAGCAAGAAAAATTATTGAAGATATCAAGAAGTTCGGTATTGTACAGCGAGGCTTCCTGGGCGTACAGTCATTAGATTTATCCAATGACATGCAGGTAGCTGCTTATAATAAAGAGAAAAAAACCAATATCAAAGCTGGCTCAGGAGTATATGTAACCGGGTTCGGAGACAACAGTGGGGCTGAAGATGCAGGTATAAAAGTTGGTGACGTTATTACAAAAATAGATAATATGGCAATAACGGATTTTGCAGATTTATCAATAGCTATCGGAAGCAAACGTCCTGGTGATAAAGTTTCGGTAACTTATGTAAGAAACGGAAAAGAAAACATGACTATCGTAACGCTGAAAGATCAGAAAGGCGGAACCTCAACAAGAACTAAAGCAGACCTTAGTGTTACAGAAAAAATCGGAGCTGAATTCAAACCTCTTGATGAGAGATTTAAAACAGATTACGGATTAAATAGTGGCGTAATTGCGACAAATGTCACAGAAGGAAGCGAGATTGCTAAGATAGGAATCGTAGACAACTATATTGTTATTGAGGTTAATGGCAAGCCTGTGAATTCGCAAAAAGATGTAGAAAAGATTCTTGATAAATATTCAGGGAATGTATCGGTAAAATTTGTGGATGCTTACGGACAGATTTATACCAGAGGATTTAAAATGCCTTAACAAATATTCACATTCATATCAATAAAAAACGCTGCCGTTGGCAGCGTTTTTTTATGTTTTTATGATTGATTTACTTTTTCGGAAATTCTTCTTTTATTCTTACGTTCATAAATAATTTCTACAATCTTTCCTCCTATCCATGAAAACGGAAAAAAAGTTAAGAAAATGGAAATTTTATAGAAGGTAGGATGATACGGGAAAATAATAATATCCAGCATAGCCAGAAATAACATGATGAAACCGATTAGAATAGCATAAGCCACCTTCGCATATTTTACAATCATCGCCGTAGCAACGCCTCCTACTGTTGTTCCCAGTCCTGAAATAAACAAAAGAAAACCAAAGAATGCATCATCATTCTGCATGCTTTGAAGAAATCTTTCCCAATGCTCAAAGGGAGCAAAAGCTTCAAAAGTAATCCATTGCGGAAACACCCTTATCCCAAGAGTAATAATAAGCCCGGCAATTCCCAGACCTACAATAACCGCAATTGTATTTCTTATAAAATTCATTAATCCTGATGAGCAATCATAGAAATTTCGATATCCACATTTTTCGGCAGACAGGAAACCTGTACTGTTTCACGAGCCGGGAAGCTTTCTGCATCAAGATAAGATGCATAAATATCATTCATTACTGCAAAATCATCCATACTTTTAAGGAAAATGGTTGCTTTCACCACATTTTTAAATGTCATTCCTGCTTCCGTAAGAATAGCTTCAAGATTTTTCATTACCTGATGTGTTTCCTTTTCAATTCCTTCCACCAATTTACCTGTTGCAGGATCTACAGGAATCTGACCCGAAATGTATAAAATTCCGTTTGCCATATTGGCTTGTGAATAAGGTCCGATTGCTGCAGGAGCATTTACAGTGTTGATTATTTTTTTCATTAGAATTTATTTTGGGTGCAAATATAAAATTTATATTCTATTTCTATAATCAAATATCAAATCTAATGCTAGAATGGTGCATTCGGCTGTGTAAAACTTCTGTCTTTATATTTCAGTGCATCACTTAAGATGTTGGCTTTGATACCGATAAAGAAATCATACACCTTATATTGCCCGAAAGGTACCCAGTTAAAATTGATGGTAAAACTTCGCTGATCCCTTGCGAAACCAATCCTGGTATATGCCAATTGTTTGGTCACCATATCATAGTGAGTACTTGCATTAATATTCCAAAACGGTGTGAGCTTAATACTTCCGTCAAGCCCTACAGAAGCTAATCTCGTGGGCGTTCTTGAAGCATAGCTTTTTGTGTAAGCATAATTCGCATTTACATTCAGGGTCCAGGCCTGATCAAAATGAGCATAATTATCATCATCAAAATAATAATTCTCATTTCTCACCTCCCCTTTCGACTGGTACTTTTTGGAATAATCTGTTTTTTCACCGAAAATTTCGCTGCTTAAAGGATAAGACAGCTGAACATTAAAGCCCTGTACGCTGAAACCTCCCAGTTCTTCCGTTCTGATTCCGGCATCCTGTCCGGGAAGATAAATGATTTTATACGGATCTAATGATAAGCTGGTGTTTACGCTTAATTTATTATCAAAGAATGAAGACTGCCCGTTGATGGTAAGGATGGAAAAAGGATGGTCTTTTGCGGCAAAATTGTAATTTCCTGAAAGATTTAAAGATTCGAAAATTTTTATCTTCTTTACTCCCGTAGAATCTTTTTTAGACTTCACCTTCATTTCAATATTGTTTCCGATATTGAATCCCAGCGCGCCTACCATTCCACTGCTTGGCGTTCCTACAATACCGCCTTCAAAAATAGAATAAGGCGTTAAAGCTCCGTTGGCATCATAATAATTCTTATAATACCCGAAACCGGAACCTCCGAAATCAGGAGAATAGGTAAACCCGATGCTTGGCGTCATCATATGCCTGATAGCCTCAATTGCAGAACCCTTCTTGAAATTTGCCTGCCCATATAAAGTAGTCTGAATACTCGCCGTCGTTGAAAAAGTAGAATATCCCGCAACTCCCTTATCGGTTGCCGTAATAGCTTTGTTGGCTATAGGATCATAATATTTTCTAACAGTTTTAGTCGTTAAAGCATTATCGATATTAGCTCCTAAACTGAATGTGAAATATTTCGCGATGGTGGTATTGGTTCCTAAGGCAATATTATTTTTCAGTCCGGTCTGCAATTTATCCCACATCGCCGCTTTGAAAAGTTCTCCTTCATCCGTCTGAACAAAATTGGTAAGGTTGATTCCAGTATTTACCGTGATATTTTCCAGCAATCCTGTTCTTGTTCCTGTTTTAGAGCCGAAAAGATAAAACTGATTAATTGCCACATTCATCTGCGGGAGACGAAGATCTGACAATCCGGTAGCAAAGTTCTGGGAATAAGATGCTGTTGCTGTAATGGTTGCCGGTAATCTCAAAAATCTTTTAGTAACCGTTACGGTTGAATTTTGCTGGGTATTTAATACGTTTTGATTTAAAATATAATTGTTGTTCAGGGTATTGTTGTAGAATTTGGTACTCACAATATCTACCGACGCAGAAAAATTAAGAAACGGATTTGATTTGGTATCCTGAGTATGTCTCCACGCAATTCTGTAGGTACTTGTTTTTCCGTAATCATCCAATCCTTTAATTCCGCGCACCGCCGTTCCGATATCTGCGGAGAAGTTTCCGGAATACCTGTATTTCTTGACATAGTTCATTTCCGGGCGTAGGTTCCAGCTTCCTTTTGTATAAATATCGGCCAGAATCTTAAGGTCAAAATGCTCTCCAATCGGCTGATAGTATCCCAGTCCGTTCAGGAAAAAGCCGACATCCTGCCTTTCCCCGAAACTCGGAATCAGGATTCCTGCAGACCTTTTGTCTGAGAACGGCAAAATCGCAAATGGCATGATTAACGGAGTCGGAACCTGTTCGATATACATCTGAATAGGTCCTGAGATGATAGAAGATTTATTTTTTGTTTTAACCAGTTTAATATTGGAAGCACGCAAAAAATAGTCTGCCGTAGTATCTTTCTTTTTAATGAAATAATCATCGGTTGTATAATCAGCCCGCCTCATGGCGAAAACAGAATCATTATATTTCTTTGTCTTTTCAGCAACAATGACCCCTTCATTTTCCTCGGTCCTGGCATTAAATGCGATAGCCTTTTTTGTTTTTGTATTGTACTGAAACTCGTCGGTTTCATATTTTTTACCGGCTTGTGTAATAACAGCGGGCTCGATATATCTTCCCAAAGAATCCTGCTTCCCGCGCGCGTACATAAGACTTTTGGTTTCATCGATGGAAATATAATCCGCATCGATCTGAACATCCTGGTATTTTACCTGTGCATTCTTGTTCAGATAAATCATTTTTTTCTGAAAATCCCGGCGGTTATAATCTGCTTTGGTCTGAAGAACACTTTCGAGAGGCTCTTTCTTCAGAACAACAGTATCTTGTTTGGGAATAGTATCATTAACCGTATTTTTAGTCAATTTTTCGGGAGCTTCCTGTGCTAAAAAATTGTTAAAAATTAGGATAATTAAAATTTGTAATATATTTTTGGAGACGGTTTTGACCAATTTATTTGTTATATTTATTTATATACAATTAAGGCTCAAAATTAATATAATTTTTAAAACTGTAGGATGCACAAAGTAAATTTTAAAATAATTTTATCATTTCTCCTTCTTCTTTCGATCAACTTTATTTTTTCGCAAAAGAAATTCACCATTGTTCTGGATGCAGGACATGGGGGAAATGACCATGGGGCTAACAGAACTTATGAAGATATAGGCAGGATTGCTGAAAAAGACATCACGCTTGCCATTACCTTAAAAGTTGGAGCAATGCTCGAAAAAAATAAAGATTTCAAAATAATTTATACCCGAAAAATAGACGAATACCCTTCATTGTCGGACAGAACCAACCTTGCCAATAGAAGCAAAGCGGATCTTTTTATTTCAATACATTGCAACTCTTCCAAAAAGCCTACCGCCTACGGAACGGAAACTTTTGTACAGGGGCCGGACCAGAATGACACTAATCTTGAAGTTGCCAAAAGGGAAAACGACGTGATATTTCTTGACGAAAAAGACAAACAGACCTTCGGTTCTTACGATCCGAGTTCACCGGAATCCCTGATTGCACTGAAACTTCAGCAAAGCAAATACCTGGAATCCAGCTTGCTTCTGGGCGGTCTTGTGGAAGACAACTTTGTTAATAAAGACAAAAGAAGCTCGCGTGGTGTTTTCCAGAAAAACCTGCACGTTCTTCGTATGAATGCGATGCCTTCCGTTCTTATTGAGACTGGTTTTATCAACCATCCCGAAGAAAGCCATTACCTTGCTTCAGATAAAGGACAGGATGAAATTGCAGAAAGTATTTACAGAGCGGTTATTGATTACAAAAAAGCGGTGGACCGTAAATCAGGATATGCTGCATCAACGAAAAAACCGGAACCGGAAAAACCTGTGGAAGTTGCCCTGAAAAATGACTTCAGAATTTTACTTCTAAGCTCTCCAACAAAATACAACGACGGAGACCCTGCATTAAAAGGATTAAACTACATTCTTCCTATTAAGGAAAACGGACAGTATAAATACTATTACGGTGTCACAAATCTGGCTTCTGTGCGGGATATTAATATCAAAACAGCTAAAGATGCGGGATTCCGAAATGCATATGCGGTAGGTTTTATGCCGAATCAAAAGCTGAATACAGGATACTACACAATTGAAGTGTATGCAGGTGATAAACTGAACGGAAATTCATTTATCCTGCAAAACCTGAAGGACGTAGAACGAAATAAGGAAAACGGTGTTTTCTATTATACGTATGGAAAAGTACAGACACTGGAAGATGCAGTAAAACTTCAGAAAGATCTTGAAAATAAAGGCATTAAGAATACGGTCATCCAAAAAGTAGCTAAATAAAGCAATATAATTTTGAAGTTAAAAAGTTAATAACTACTTTTGCAACCTCAAAATTTGGCCTATTCGTCTAGTGGTCAGGACTCAAGATTTTCATTCTTGCAACAGGGGTTCGATTCCCCTATAGGCTACGACATACAATTAATCTCTGATCTGTAAAGATTGGAGATTTTTTTTGACTGTAATTAGATAAATAATTACATTCATTTTCATCATTCAATTTTATTACTTATAATTCATTTTACCATCAGACGACTTTCCAAACCCAATAATCCTATTAAAAAAATGATACACATTATGAATTATTTATCTTAAAAAACACCCAAAAATAGACAGAGGCATTTTGTTGAAAAGAAAAAAATATTATCTTTGCACCGCTTTAAAAAAGAATAGTTATTCTTTCAAAGCCACAAATGTATATCATGCCGGATTTAAAAATACAGGAAGCGAAATTGCTTTTCAAAAAAATCCACTCTAACCCAAAAAGTTACGATTTAAGAATCAATGAAGACGGGATTACAGGCAATGATGATGAAATAAGTTTCAGACTTTACAGGACAGAAGAAAGAGTCGATTTTGCAGTAACGATTGACGGACTTACCTTCACCAACACCACTGGAGAATGGAACAACGCGATGGCCATGCTTACCGCAACCATCAAAAAATTAGAAAGAGAAGAAGAGAATATTAAAATAGAACAGGCAATAGGAAAACTCCGAAAATATTTATCAGAAGAAAATTAAAAATTTTTAAAGATAAATTTGGCAGATAAAAAAAAAGTTTTTACTTTTGCACTCACATTTGAACGATATGGCAAATCATAAATCAGCATTAAAAAGAATTAGACAAAACGAAGTAAGAAGACTTCGTAACAGATACTACCACAAGACTGCTAGAACAGCAATGAAGGTGTTAAGAAATGAAGAAAACAAAGCTGCTGCTACAGAGCAATTGCCAAAAGTTATCGCTTTGTTGGATAAATTAGCTAAGAAAAATATTATCCACAAAAACAAAGCTGCTAACTTAAAAAGCAAATTAACTAAGCACGTTAATAAACTAGCTTAATAAGTATAGTTGGCCCGTTCGTCTATCGGTTAGGACCTCAGATTTTCATTCTGGTAAGAGGGGTTCGATTCCCCTACGGGCTACAAAATTTAATTACTATTCTAACCTGGTAATTAATAAGAGTTGATACTTATAAAAACAAAAAAACTAACATACTAGCAATAGTAGAAGATAGCTGGCCCGTTCGTCTATCGGTTAGGACCTCAGATTTTCATTCTGGTAAGAGGGGTTCGATTCCCCTACGGGCTACTTAAAAGAGATTCAAAAAATTGAATCTCTTTTTCTTTTATATGACGAATCTATTTTAATCAAACGGCAGCGTAAAAAAAATAACCTCCACCATTAAAGTAAAGGTTATATAGATATTACATTCAAATCCCAACATTCAGGAAGATACTGAACCTTGATTTTGCTTCAATGTCGCCTCCGGCAAGATTGGTGTAGGCAGGAAGCATCACTTCACTGCCCAAACTAAATTTTTTATACGAAGCTTCAAAACCAAGCTTTCCGTACAAAGCACTTCCTGCGGTTTTGGGCATTATTTCTCCAAATTGCCTATTCCAGTCGTAAACTTCACCCTGCATTCCGAATTTTCCGGAAAGAATGCCGCTTTCGTTTTTCCAGAGCTTGTAAAATCCTGCCGCCGCATAATTCCATTGGTTTCCGAAACGGTAATGTTTATTATTTTCAGTTTTCAAAGTATAATCTGTGTTCAGCAGCACCGCCAGTTTATCTTTCTGAAATTTATAATTCAGAACCATCTGATAGTCCCAGCTTCCCGTTCCCAGTTGAAAACTCGGATTTACGCCTGTAATTCCTTTTTCATCAAATCTTCCAATTGGAATTTTCACACCCAAACCTCCGTTTAGCTGGTGGGAAGAATCTTTGGAATTGAGTAGCTGATAAATTCCCATCACATTTGCATCTCCTATTCCATCAATTCTGATATCTCCCTGTAACGTTTTTTTGTTATGAAACTGAAAAGGAATACTTGCATACACACTTATATTTTTAGCAACCGGAATTTTCCCCCAAAGCTGAAGCGTATTGAAATACTGATCCTGCGTAAGATTATTGACAAATAAATTTTCTTTCGCTCTGTAATGCTGTGCAAAATATTTAACCCCGATGAACTGAGGATTCAGTAAAGATTCAAAGCCGGAAGATCCATTTCCTGCGGCACAGCCACACGCATCACAATCATTAAAAAAAATTGGGCTGAGCTCTTTAGGAATCAATACACTATCATGGATTTCTTTTGCCTGGCTAAAAAAACCTGCGGTTAAACCCAATGTTAAAAATATCTCCTTCATGATTTTATTATTCTGCAAATTTGGGGTTGGTTATAAAATTTTTATCACTTAAAGTTTTTAGAAAAGTAATAATGTTCTGTTTCTCCAAAGACGTCATTGGAATTCCGATGTGCCCGTTTTGTTTCAGCAACGGATCCAGGTTGGGTTGATTTTCTACGTTTTCAGAATAGAAATTCATCACTGCGTCTAAGCTGTAAAATCTTCCGTCATGCATATACGGCGCGGTGTATTCTACATTTCTTAAGCTCGGAACACGAAATTTCATATTGTCATTCCAATCCAGGGTTACACGATATCTTCCTCTGTCATTAAATTGCGAATTGTAATACATCCCCGTATTCCGATAGCTTTCATCAGTAAACAGATCTCCTGAATGACAAGCCGCACATTTATTCTGAAACAAAGCCATCCCCTGATTTTCATCAGCAGTGAAAACGGCGTTTCCTTTTTTCATCCGGTCGTACTTTGAATCGGCAGAAATCATGGTTGCCATAAATTGGGAAATGGCTTTGAGAATTTTTTCACCGGTAATATTTTCATCCCCGAATGCTGCCTTAAACATTTTTTTGTAATTCGCATCAGCATTTAGCTTTGCTACTGCTTCAGGAAGAGAACTGTCCATCTCAAAATCAGTGGTGATCGGAACCAAAGATCTTTCATCAAGATTATGGCTCACTCCGTCCCAGGTATAATTTTTCAAAAAAGCCATATTTTGGATTGGCGGGGCATTGCGCATTCCCAACCGGTCATCAATTCCGTGGCTTATATTGTGGCCGTGATGGGTAAAAGCATTTTCCTGAATATGACAAAAACCGCATGAAATGGTATTGTTTCTGGATAATTTTCCTTCATAAAAAAGCTTTTTTCCTAATGCAACTCCATTTACGGTAATTGGGTTTCCTGTGCTATCGAAAGTCATTTCAGGAAAACCGGATGGTTTGTCGAGACGATAAGCTTCGTCTTTAGGCAAAGGCTCAATAACCTCATTGTCCGTGCATGATATCAACACAAAAGCTGTAAAAAACAGTAAAATCAAAAGAGAGCCGGAACGCCCTCTTTTGGATGATCTTAAAAAACTAATCATTGTGAACGTGATCTACTTTAAACATTTTTGAAATATTGTTCGTCACATTCACGAGATGCTGGTTCGATCCCATTGCCATATTGTTGGAACTATCCAATGTTAAAGTGGTTTGCCCACTCAGATATTGATTAAGATCCGCCAGAATATGAACGGAAGGAGTAATTTCTTCAGACACTCTTGCTGTTGTAGGAAAATCAAGGATAATTTCACGGTAAAGATCTGGCGTATTGTTGGCAGAAGTATCCCCCATATTTCCGCAATGGTTCATAAATTCTGTGGTTGCCGAAGATGTTCCGTATCTGCCTTCCAGTTTTGTGAAAATGTATCCTGCAGCCCAAGACCAAGCCATTCCCGCAGTTTTCGCTTTCTGCCAGAAAATCCCTTGTCCGCTTTGTCCCAAAAGATAAGCCGACTGACTGATGCCTAAACCGATTCTTACTTTTTTGTAATTATTTTTAGGAATTTCTTTCAGGTTGATGTAATTGATTCCGGCAACAGCTTCTGCCTGATCTACGATAAATGCTCCGTTGTCGGGATCGTTGTAATGATATTTGAACTCACTTCCCTTTTCATCAATTAAAGTAATGTTGCTGATTATATATTTCAGGGTGGAAAACTGATGCTTTTGTCCGTTAACGGAAGTTTGGGTGGTTTGGTTCAAAACTACATCTCCAAGATTATTGAATCCGTTTTCGAATTTTAGCTGAAGATTTCCCGGAGTGGAATCTGTTACCTCATCATCTTCATTTCTGCTGCATGATGATAGGGTAAACAAAGTGAAGGTAATAAAGAATAATGATAAAAATTTATAGATTTTCATTGTTGATTTTTTAGTGATAAATAGGTTGACATGCCCCATCGCGATAGGGATGGAAGCGGTTATCCTTTTTTTGGATTCTGACGAAAGGCAGAATCTAAAAAAAGATAGTAGCGGACAGCCCGACCCGTGCAGCCGGAAAAGCCAGGGAAAGGGGATCGCCCAAAAAGATAAAATGATACACTAAAAAACCGGTGGCCGGAAAATAGGTTTTAAGAACAGAAAAGAGTATGCCGTCTCATAAAGAAAACTGGAATTTGAAAAGAATGCGTCTTCTGATGTGTTAATTTCCGTAATATCAGGTAGGACATAGGTGTCCAACAATTTCTGTCCTGAATTTTTTGTTTTGTTTAAAGGCGAAGAATCGGTGTCATGGGTTTTTGCAATTTGTTTGCTTACGTAACATTTTCCGTTACAGTGAAGCTCCGGATTGCTTTTGTTGACACATAAAACTTCGGAGATATAATTATAATTTACAGCATATTCCACCAATGGCACCAGAGGTCTGAATACCACAAATAGTGTGAGAAATATGCTGCAAATTAAGTTCACTGAATTATTTTTTGCTGATCGCTTCTTCGTATCTTCTGCTGATTTCTTTCCAGTTCGTTACGTTCCAGATCGCTGTAAGATAATCTGCTCTTTTGTTCTGATATTTTAGATAATATGCATGTTCCCAAACATCAATTCCGAAAATAGGTGTTCCTTTTTCTTCTACCACATCCATTAAAGGGTTATCCTGATTGGGGGTAGATGAAACGAACAGTTTTTCGTTTTTGTCCACAGAAAGCCATGCCCATCCCGATCCGAAACGGTCTGCCCCCGCTTTTGCCATCTTTGCTTTAAAAGCATCCATGCTTCCAAATGTTTCATTGATTGCTTTTGCCAGTTTAGCTGAAGGCTGTGTATTTTTTTCAGGGGTTAAAACGGTCCAGAACAGCTCGTGGTTATAGTGTCCGCCGGCATTATTTCTTACGGCAGCCGGTAATTTTGAAGCATTGGACATGATCTCGAATAAGGTTTGTTTTTCCTGAGGCGTTCCTGCAATTGCCTTATTCAAATTTGCTACATACGCTGCAGCATGCTTGGAATAATGGATTTCCATGGTCTGCGCATCGATGTTTCCTTCCAAAGCATTGTAGGCGTACGGAAGTGGAGTCTGTTTAAACTGAGCCATCGCAAACTGCGCCGCAAATACTGCACTTAAAGCAGCAATTTTCATAATTTTCATACTTTTTATTTTAGGTGGTTTATCATTTGGCGGAAAGACGGGTGATGGAAGCTCGAAGTCATTACATACTACATAAAACTTCCAGCCTCTAACTTCCATCTTCCAAACCTCTATTTCAACAATTTTTTAATATCTTCCATTAAAATTTCGCGGTCCGGATGGTATTTCCCATTCAGCTTTGGCACTTTTCCTTCCGGATCTTGATAATTCAACCCTGAATAATAGAGGATCGGCATATTTTCTTTATTGTACCGGCACCGGACATTTCCTTCTTTATCGACCAGGGCAATCATTCCGCTGTGGTTCAGGCTTTCGCTTTCATCTTCTTTATCTCCCACATAAATATTGAACTGATCAGCAAGCTTACCTATATAATCCCTGTTTCCTGTAAGAAAATGCCAGTTTGGAGATTTTACTCCGATTCTTTCGGCATGTTCTTTCAGAGCTTGCGGTGTGTCGTTTTCAGGATCAATGCTTATGGAAATGATTCCGAAATTAGGATTGTTGATCTCATCTTCAATGGCTCTCATATTGGTATTCATGACCGGACAAATTGTGGGACATTTGCTGAAGAAAAATTCAACCAGATATACTTTTCCAAGCATATCTTTATTGGTGATTTTCTTATTGTTCTGGTCGGTGAGCTCAAAGTCGGGAACCTTCATTACCGTATACAGATTTTTTTTGAAATAGCCCATTCCGACACCGATCGCGAGGAAAAGTAAAGCAATAACCGCAATCGGAACAATTACTTTGCTTTTGGAGTTATTGGTCTTTTTATTTTTGGACATATTTCTCAGGATTCTTTTTGAATTCGTCTTTGCAATAAGCACTGCAAAAACCGTACGTTTTATTTTTATAAACAGCGGTGTCTTTCATGTCGGTATCAGTCGGCATATTACAGATCGGGTCTACTGCATTGGCAAATTTCACCGGTTTTGCATCGGATTTTACTGCTGTTTTTGCCTTTTTATGTTTTACTTTAGGCGTTTCCTGGGCACATGCCATTAATGAAACAGACAATAATGCTGTTAAAATAACTTTTGATTTCATTTTTATTTAAATTGAAAGTAATAATGATTTGAATGGATCGATTTTTAAACTAGACTTACTAATGAATTCCTTGCTTATCCTTAATTAATCATAATGTCTTCTAACGCAAAGATCACAAAGATTTTTTTATAAACTTACTGTTTTTAAGTTCGCAAGTTTTTTGTAAACTTAATGTTTACGGGTTCGCAAGGGTACTTCGACAGGCTCAGCATAAACTAAGCACTCAGCAATTATTGATAGCTATACTTTATTTTTAGTATCAATTCAACTAAAGATTAGCTGAAAATAATTTTAAGCTAATGGTGGATGGAATATTCTGGAAAAATATTCTGAAGTACGGAAATTGAAGTAATCCGATTCTGATTTTTTGTTTAAAACATCAAACTGACTGTTATCCGAAAAAGAAAGAATTTCATGGGATATAAAAACATCAATTCCTGAAATTTTTACCGTCTGATTGGTATTTGACTGTTTTTCTGTTTTTGCGAGTTCTTTGGCAACATAACATTTCCCTTTACAGGTAGATTGAGGAATGCTTCTGTTTTCGCAGAGATTCTTTACGATATATTCATAGTTAACCGCATAATTGATCAATGGCAGAACCGGACGTAATGCAATAGTACATATGATAAATATGGAAATAAAAAACCTCAACTTTCTTTTTATTACCACAAATATACTACTGAAAGTTTTCTTATAGGGCAATTATGATGAAAATCATTGATATTTCCGGACAACCCGCTGCACCTTGCGGAAAACTTTCCGGAATTACCAGAAAACTTTTTGCACCCATGCTTTAACTTTTCGGGTTATTAAAAAAGGCTCTATAATAGTTTTACCTATTCAAATATATTTTAATCTAAAAGATCATTCGCTGTATTCTCACGGCATTCAGAATAGCCAGTAACGCAACGCCTACATCTGCAAAAACCGCTTCCCACATCGTTGCCAGACCTCCCGCACCCAGAATAAGGACAGCTGCTTTAATAGTAAAAGCCAACGTAATATTCTGCCAGACAATTTTTCTGGTCTGTTTCCCGATGTTGATCGCCATTGGTATTTTACCCGGCATATCATCCTGGATAACAACATCGGCTGTTTCGATTGTAGCATCACTTCCCAGTCCGCCCATCGCGATCCCAACATCACTGAGTGCCACAACAGGCGCATCATTCACCCCATCACCAACAAAGGCAACGGATTCCTTTCCTGCTTTTATCTCTTTTACTTTATTAACCTTATCTTCCGGAAGAAGATCGCCATAAGCGTTCGGAATTCCCAATTGGGCGGCAACATGTTTTACAACAGAAACTTTATCTCCGCTGAGCATCGTTATTTTTACGTTTAATGCCTTTAACCGGTTGATAGCCGATTGTGCATCTTGTTTAACGGTATCGGCAATGGTGAGATAACCCACAAATTTTTTATCGTAAGCAACCGCTATCAGTGTATACACTATATTTTCAGAATCGATATTGTATTTAATATTGAACTGATCCATCAGTTTGAGGTTTCCAACCAACAGTTCTTTATCATTAATGTTGGCTTTCAGGCCGCGCCCTGCAATTTCCTCAATATTTTCCAGCGGAATGGAATGGTCTATTTCTCCCACATATTCATGAATAGCAGTTGCCACAGGATGTGAACTTTTGCTTTCCAACGCATTAATGAGCTTTAAAATTTCATCTTTATTAAAATCATTATTAAATTGAATTTCCTGAACTTTAAAAACACCTTCTGTTAACGTTCCGGTTTTATCCATTACCACATGCTGAATATTGGCCAAAACATCTAAAAAATTACTTCCTTTGAATAAAATTCCGTTTCTGCTTCCGGCACCAATTCCTCCGAAATAGCCCAAAGGAATAGAAATCACCAGGGCACACGGACAGGAAATTACCAGAAAGACCAATGCCCGATAAAGCCAGTCCCTGAATTGATAACCTTCAACAAAAAAGTAGGGAAGAAAAGTAATTCCTATAGCAAGAAAGACCACAATCGGGGTATAAATTTTAGCAAATTTCCTGATGAATAATTCTGTCGGAGCTTTTTGAGCTGTTGCATTTTGCACCAGTTCAAGTATTTTACTCAGCTTGCTGTCTTGATAAGCGGCGGTTACCTTTATCTGGCTTACGGTGTTCAAATTAATCATTCCTGCCCATACAGAATCCCCTTTCATTTTTGTATCGGGTTTGCTTTCTCCCGTTAAAGCAGCCGTATTGAATGAAGCCGTTTCAGAGAGCAGTTCGCCATCTAATCCTAATTTTTCTCCTGATTTTAACTGAATGATTTCTCCTATATTGACTTTCTCTGCTTTTACGGTCTCCGGCTTTCCATCTTTTAAAATCGTTACTTCATCAGGTCTTTGATCAAGCAGCAGTTTAATATTTGTCCGGGCTCTTGTTACCGCCATCCCCTGAAAGACTTCACCAACCGAATAGAAAAGCATTACCGCTACTCCTTCCGGATATTCTCCTATCGAGAAGGCTCCTACCGTTGCAATTCCCATCAGGAAAAATTCTGAAAAGACATCCCCGTTTTTAATACTTTCAAAAGCCTCTTTTAAAACAGGAAGTCCTACCGGTATATAGGCCGCCAAATACCATATAAGACGAATGACCCCTGTAAACCATTGCGGTTTGATAATATGATCTAAAGCAATTCCTATCAATAACAATGTAAAAGAAACAATTGCCGGAAGAAACATCTGAAATACAGTCTTATTTCCTGTATCATGAGAATGTTCGTGATTGTGATCATGCCCTTCGTGATCATGTGTATGTTTCGGTTTTGGTTTTGTACTGCAGCATTCTTCCATAATTCTTTAATTTTATTCAAATGTACAGACAAAATGCGTGCAACACTATTGCAAACTTTCCATACAGCTCTCGCAGATTCCTTTGGCAAACAGTCTTATTTCATCGATCCTGAAATTGGTTTGAAGATTTTCCGGAAAAGAAATATCTTCTTTGCAGGTGGTCTGTTTACAGATTTTACAGTAGAAGTGAAGATGCCAGTCTTTGTGTGTATTTTCGTTACATCCGTCGTGGCAGAGTTTATATTTGGTTGTTGTGTTTTCCTGAATGCCGTGAACAATTCCCTTTTCTTCAAATGTTTTTAACGTTCTGTAAATAGTGGTCCGGTCTGCAGTTTCAAAATGATTTTCGATTTCAGATAATGATAAAGCAGCTTCCTGAGAACTCAGAAAGTCATACACCAATATTCTCATGCTGGTGGGCTTTGTGTTTTTGTCTATTAATTTGTTTTCGATATCTTTTTTCATATGCTGTATCATTTGTCATTATAGCCTGTAACAGATTGGCATTTTACAGAATTGATTTTCAAAGTTAATCGTTTTAAAATAGATAACCCGATTGTTTTGCAGGACTTTCCCCGGAAATTGTGCTAGATATTTCGTTAAAAAATTATGCAGGCTACTACATCATACAGTAAAAACCATTAAATTTATCGTATGAAAGTTTTAATTGTCAATGGTCCTAATCTCAATTTATTAGGCACAAGAGAACCTGAAATTTACGGGAATATATCTATGGAAGATTATCTGGGTAATCTAAGATCTGAATTTCCATCTTGTGAGATCCAATATTATCAATCAAATATTGAAGGAGAAATTATCAACAGGCTTCAGGAAGATGATTTTGACGCATTGGTGATTAATCCCGGA
The DNA here is from genome assembly GCF_025736815.1 of Chryseobacterium sp. PET-29. Classification (NCBI taxonomy): domain Bacteria; kingdom Pseudomonadati; phylum Bacteroidota; class Flavobacteriia; order Flavobacteriales; family Weeksellaceae; genus Chryseobacterium; species Chryseobacterium sp. PET-29. The sequence continues at coordinate 2,817,233 of NZ_CP107053.1, forward strand.
GCTTTTACCCACTATTCTTATGCGATTGCGGATTGTTTAAAAAATATTCAGAAGCCTAAAGTGGAGGTCCACATCAGTAATATTTATAAAAGGGAAGAATTCCGGCAAAAATCTGTAACGGCGGCAAATACCGATGCGGTGCTGTCAGGATTCGGGATGAAAGGATATAGACTGGCAATTTTAAGTTTAAAATGATTTAAAAAAATAAAGATGCTTCTACAGGCTCAGCATGACAGACTCTAATACTAAATGTTCTATTTAATAGAAGTTTTAACGCCGAAGCATTTACAATAAAAAATCCTCATCGTTTGATGAGATGAGGATTTCACATTTATTTAATTGTCTGTGTCTGCAGTTGAGGTCCTGAAGCGACTAATTTCTTAGCTTCTTCAGAATTGCAGTACTGTTCAAAGTTTTTGATGTATTTTGCAGCAAGATCTTTTGCTTTTTCTTCCCACTCTTCAGCATTGCTGTAAGTGTCTCTCGGATCAAGGATTCCTTCAGAAACATTTGGCAATGATGTAGGTACTTCCAGGTTCATAATCGGAATTCTTGTCTTTGGAGCATCTTCAATAGAACTGTCAATAATAGCATCAATAATTGCTCTTGTATCTTTTAAGGAGATTCTTTTTCCGGTTCCGTTCCATCCTGTATTTACCAGATAGGCTTTCGCGCCGTGCTCTTTCATTTTACCAATCAGTGTTTTGGAATACATGGTAGGGTGCAATGTTAAGAATGCTTCTCCGAATGCCGGTGAGAAAGATGGTTCCGGTTCTGTAATCCCCCTTTCCGTTCCTGCTAATTTTGAAGTATATCCGCAAAGGAAATGGTATTGCGCCTGATCTTCATCCAATACTGAAACCGGAGGCAATACTCCGAAAGCATCAGCAGAAAGGTAAACAATCTTCTTGGCATGTCCTGCCTTTGAAGGTAAAACAATCTTATTGATATGGTAAATAGGATATGATACTCTTGTATTTTCCGTAATAGAATTATCCGTATAATCTGAAACACCGTTGTTTACAACTACATTTTCAAGAAGTGCATCTCTTTTGATAGCCGCAAAAATATCCGGTTCTTTTTCTTCAGAAAGATCAATCACTTTTGCATAACATCCGCCTTCATAGTTGAAAACGCCATTGTTGTCCCAGCCGTGTTCATCATCTCCGATAAGATATCTTTTCGGGTCTGCAGATAAGGTTGTTTTCCCTGTTCCGGAAAGTCCGAAGAAAAGAGCAACATCTCCTTCTTCGCCTACATTTGCCGAACAGTGCATAGAAGCCATACCTTTTAACGGAAGGTAATAATTCATCATGGCAAACATTCCTTTTTTCATTTCACCGCCGTACCATGTTCCTCCGATGATCTGAAGTTTTTCGGTAAGGTTAAACATGATAAAGTTTTCAGAATGTAATCCCTGCTCTTCCCAGTTCGGGTTTGTTGTTTTCGATCCGTTGATTACCGTGAAATCCGGTTCTCCGAAATTTTGCAGTTCATAATGAGAAGGACGGATAAACATATTCGTAACGAAATGTGCCTGCCACGCCACTTCCATAATGAATCTCACTTTTAACCTAGTATCTGCATTGGTTCCGCAAAAAGCATCCACCACATAGATTTTTTTGGAGGTTGAAAGCTGATCGAGCACTAATTCTTTACAAGACTGAAAAATTCCCGGTGTTGTTGGCAGGTTTACTTTACCGTCCCAGAAAATTGTATCTCTCGTAACATCATCCTGAACAATGTATCTGTCTTTAGGTGAACGACCTGTGAAAATTCCTGTTTTTACTGATACTGCACCAGATTCCGTAAGCTCAGCTTTCTCAAAGCCCTGATTTTCAGGAGAAACTTCCGCCTGATACAATTCTTCGTAAGAAGGATTATAAACGACTTCATAGTTTCCTTTAATCCCTAATTTTTCTAAATCCTGGATGATTTTAGCGTTTTTCATTTTACTTATATTTTCTATTTCTTTTTTGGGTTTAACAAAATTAATATTAATTAATTGTTAAAAGTGGTTTAAATATAATGATATAAGTCAGAATGGCAAATAAAAAAACAACTTTATAATCTACTGATTACAAGCTTATTATATCCGACCATTCAAAAATAGTGTTAAAATCTTTTCCCCAAAAATAGTCCTTAAAGCCGTCAAATTTTGAGCTCATTACAAAATCTCCGCCCCATGCGCCCAAACTTTTAACAAAAACAGGACAATCTGCGAAAAAACGGCCTTTAACTGCAGGAATTTCAAGAAAATCCGATATTTTTTGCTCATGAATCAACATTAGTTCAGAAAAATCTTCCAATTCTTTGCATAACAAAATTTTTCTTGTGAGATCCGAAAATTCATCAACGAGTTTTTGTGACTTATTTTTTGACTTGTATAAATCGATTCCTTCCCGGCTGTCCTGCTTCTGATTCAGATGAATAAAAATAAGCTCATTTTTAAATGAAGGATTGAAATTTACCTTTTCATATTTTATCTCCGGTTTATTCTGATAAAGCACCGCAGATCTCTCTTTTGCCACGGCAATATCATAACCGCTTCCGCCAAGACTTAGCGTATTTAAGGTAAAAGGATTTATACCCGCCCATTCGGCAAGGTTGTTCATTAAAGTAGAACTGCTTCCCAGTCCGTAGTCTGCCGGAAACTGAAGATTCGTTGTAAGGTAATAGGTAAAATTACTTTTAAATTTAGTTTGAGAAAGTAACTGAACATTTTTTAATGTTTTTAAAATGAATTCAGCACTTGCGGGAATATTGGTTTCCACGATCTGCCAGTTTTTATAATCGATGACCGCTTTTAACCAAGGTTTGTTCTGATGGTAAGCTTCCCAGAAAACAAGGCATTTCCCATCTTCTTCTTTAAAAGAAAACTCTTGTCCCAGCCTGGTAGGTACCGCTAAGACAAGAGCTCCGTCCATTGCGAAATATTCTGAAGTAAGCATCAGCTTTCCCGGTGAAAATATCTCGCCCATGATTGTATTTTTTAGACTGCAGACGCAACATCAACAGTGCTGTCTATTTTTTTGATCAGTCCCTGCAACGTTTTTCCCGGGCCTACTTCTACAAAGTTAGTGGCACCGTCTTTAATCATATTCTGAACCGACTGTGTCCATTTTACGGGACCTGTAAGCTGCGCAATCAGGTTTTTCTTAATTTCATCCGGATCAGAAACTGCTGTTGTAGTAATATTCTGATACACAGGAATGGTGGCTTTTCTGAATTTTGTCTGCTCAATCGCAGCGGCAAGCCTTTCTTGTGCAGGCTGCATCAAAGGAGAGTGGAAAGCTCCGTTTACAGGCAATAATAATGCTCTTTTTGCTCCTGCTTCTTTTAATTTTGCACATGCTTCTTCAACGGATGCTGTTTCACCTGAGATCACCAATTGTCCGGGACAATTGTAATTGGCAGGCACAACGATCCCGTTGATCTGGGAACATATTTCTTCTACTTTGGCATCTTCAAGACCAAGGATTGCAGCCATAGAACTCGGATTGGCATCACAAGCTGCCTGCATGGCTTTTGCTCTTTCAGAAACCAGTTTCAAACCGTCGTCAAAAGATAAAACACCATTGGCAACCAATGCGGAAAACTCTCCTAAGGAGTGCCCTGCAACCATTTCTGCTCCAAGACCGTTCACTGCTTTTAATGCAGCTACGGAATGTATAAAAATTGAGGGTTGGGTAACTTCGGTTTTCTTAAGATCATCATCCGTTCCGCTGAACATGATAGAAAGGATATCGAATCCTAAAATTTCGTTGGCAGATTCCATCAGATCTTTGATGTCTTTTCTAGAATCATACAATTCTTTTCCCATTCCTACGAACTGAGAACCCTGCCCGGGAAACACAAGTGCTTTCATCTATTAATTTAAATATTTTTGCAAATATAAATATAATGTTAATAATATTCTCCAGAAGTAATCAGATGATTTACGGAACCAGTCTGATGACACGATATCCCGTATTCACATAAGCTCCGTTTGCTTTTGATTTCACAAACTCAAACTTGGTCGCCAGCTGTGTCTGAACTTTATTTATTTGTTTAAAAATCTCACCTTTTTTGTTTTCACGGGTCAGCATATCGTTAACGACATCAAAACCGATGATGGCATATTTTGGAGGCGTTTTGCAATATTTGCTTTTATAGGCTGCCAGAATTTCCTTTTCAAAATTTCCTTCCGTATTGATTTTTCTGTCCATGAGATAGACTAGGTTTGCCAGAGCGAGATCATCTACTTTTTTCTCAAATGCAGGAACAGAATGCATACTGAACGCTTTTACGCCCTGAACTTCTTTAGACAATGAAATAACCCTGTTGGCAAAAGCTTCACCGGTTGCATCGTTTTCACTTGCAAGAATAGCAATTACGGGAGCCGACTGTCCGGTCATCATATTCTGGTCAAGCTGAATATCCGAAGCGGAAGTTACAATAGTAACGTTAGGGTTCTTCAACATTTTCTCAAGGCCTGCTTTTATGTAGTTGGCATTTTCCTTTTTAGAATCAGCAAGGACATATATTTTCTGATCAGAATAAGCGGCTTTAACCTCTTCTACAATTTTATCAGCATAGGTCTGATCGTTTGTCTCAATGATAATAAGATTGCTGTAATTGTATAATTCCGGAGAATTGGCAAAAGGCGCTACAATCGGAATTTTTTGATTTTTTGTAAAGTCAAGGACATCTACCACATTCGACTTAAAGAATGGGCCGATAATAAGATCGGTATTATCCGGATTTATCTGTGTCAATGAATTCCTGAAAGATGCTTCATTTCCGGAATCTACGATTTTCACATCCAATTTTTGCCCGTTTCCGGCATTTCTTTCAATGGCAAGTTTTGCTCCGGTAAGGAAGTCAAGAGCCATTGTTCTGTATTGGGTTTCTCCGGTACTGTATCCGAAAGGTAACATTACGACAACGCTTAATGCATCTCCGTTTTTCTTCACATACGCAGGATCAAGCTTTTTAATTTTTAAAACCATTCCTGCTTTTAATCCACGGGATAATTCAGGATTTAATGCAATTAATTCATCAATAGAGATTCCGAATTTATTGACAATAGAAAATACCGTATCTCCCTGTTGGACAGTGTAGGTCACATAATCATCAGCGGCAGTAGTGCTGTTTTTTGAGGAGATTTCGTTTCCGGAATCCATTTTTGCTTTTGAATTTTTTGTTTCTTCAAAAACATCTGCACCGGATGCATTTCCGTTTCCTGATTTTTTAACTAAAATTTTCTCGCCAGGTTTCAGACCTTTCTCTTCAAGTCCCGGATTTAAGGCGAAAAGCTCTTCTCTGGTAAGATTGAACTGCTTAGCAATTTTATAATAATTATCTTTCTGCTGAACAGTATATTCTCCTTCTGAAACTGTAACAGCAGGTTTTTCCACTGTCTTTTCATCAGATTTCGCTATTGGAGCTGAAGCTGTGGTCTGCTGGCCGGTTCCGTATTTTTTTATACTTTCAAGAGGCAGGGTAATTTCATCACCGATCTTCATATGAGATTCGAGATCGGGATTCAGTTTTCTGAGATCGGTTTCTGAAATCCTGTATTGTTTTGTAATTCCGTAAATGGTCTGTTTCGGCTGTAGAACAATTTTCCCCAGCTGTCCGCTAGCGGCAGGTTTTGTAGGAACATTCATTTTTGATGAAGATCCCGTTTTATCGTTTTTAACCGTTAAAACTTCTCCGATTGCGATCTTACCATCCTTTACAGAAGGATTAAGCTTCAGCAATTCATCAACAGTAAGTCCGTATTTTTTAGCAATATTATAAGGAGTATCGCCTTTTACAACGGTGTGCGATTTCTGAGCAGACACCCCCAAAACCATGCATAAACTGGACAGAATAAAAAACCTCTTTATCATATTGGATCATTATATTTACAAAAATACTTCTTTAAAATTAAATGGCAAGAATTATTAATTTAGACTCGTCAATTTGCATTTCTTCTAAACAAGTCTCAAGCCATGCATTGCCGTGATCTGCAAAAAAGACACTGAAATTATATACTCTTTCCTGCCAGTTTTTGGAAGGATGTACATCCAGAAACAGATTTTCGAGTCTTTCAAGCATTTCTCTCTGCTTAATTTTTTCAGCATGAAGGAGTCTTTTTTTCATTCTTTTAAAAGATTTCATCTGGCGCACTTCTTCTGCTTTTACCATATTTCCAAAAGACTTTTCGGTGGTTTCCGCAACTGCTTTCAAGTCTGAAAACTGAAGCATTAGCTGGCTTTCTTTTTCTTCCAGAAATCTTAAGATCTTATTATCATCTAAGATTTTATTGTTGGTAATTGCCGTAAAATTCTGAAAAAAATCTTCTGTTTTTAATGCAAGCTTTTCAATTTTCCCTAATGTCTTTTGGTTTAGAAATAACATTGAATTCCTTGGAATCAGGATTGGAAACGGCAGATTAATTTTTTTGAAATAATCCTTCAGTTCCAGCCAGTACATGATTTCAGCATTACCTCCGATGTAAGCCAGATTGGGCAAAATCGTTTCCTGATAAACGGGACGCATTACCGCATTTGGGCTGAATTTCTCCGGGTTATTTTCAAGTTCTTCGAAAATTTCTTCTTTTGTAAACGTTTTATTTTTATCAACAATGATATATTGATTCCCGTCAAAATCAATCCTATCTCTGGTATCTGTAAGATAGAAAAGATTAATTTCCCGGGGATTGACCTGAACTTTACCGTATTTTTCAGTTAAAAAATCTATTTTTTCCTTTGATTCTTTATACAAACTGAAATTCAAAAGTTCATCTTTAAATGTTTCTTTCATTTGTGTCTTCAGTTCCCTCGAATCTCCGTCAAGGATCAGCAGGCCAAATTCTGAAAACAGGCGATTGACCAATATCTGAATAGCCTGTGTTAAAGTATTGCCTGCTTTATAGGCTTCTTTCAGCATTAAAATCAATTCGGTTCCAAAAACAAAGTCTTTGAATTCTTTCTCAAATTCTGAAATGAAAAACGTATCACTTAAAGGAATTCTTCCTACCGCTCCACCGGATTTTTCATTAATTTCATAATAGTTGTTCTCCGTTTTAAAATGATTGATTTCTGCAAAATCGTGATCTTCTGAAGCCATCCAATATACAGGAACGAAATTGAATTCCGGAAAACTGTCTTTTAAAAAAGAGCAAGTTTTAATAGTCTGCAAAATTTTATACACAAAAAAAACAGGTCCTGAAAAGAGATTCAGCTGATGTCCTGTGGTAATTGTAAATGTTTTTGTATGCCTTAGACTCTCTATATTTTGTTTTTGCTTCGGTGAAAGAGTAAGATCTGAAAGCTGTTTTTCCAATGCTGCAACAAGAATTTCTCTTTGCCCTGAAGTAAAGGAGCTCTGTTTTTCATGGATCTTCTTTTCAAAGTGAGATAAAGAAAATGTATTCTCTTCAAAACCTTCAATATTGTGATTTAAAAAATCCTTTACCAATTTCGGGATACTGACGATATCCTGAAAAGATATTTTGTTAATTGTTTTCAACCTGACTGAATTTTAGTTGAACAAATACCATACTATCCCGATATTCAACCTGAAATCATAAGTTGGATAACTTGGGAATGCATATGCTTTATTATGTGAAATTACGGTTCCTATTTGCTGGCCTTCGATGAAAAAGAACATTTTTTTAACTTTCATATTAAAATAAAGGTCAGCAATTGGCTGTCCACCAATCGAAAAAGAGCCTGCTCCCGGCAGAATATATTCATTAAGAATCGGGAAATATTCTCTGGACGCAAATTTTGAGAAATAATAGACTTTTATACCGGTCTGTATTTCGGCTGCATTTTTAAATGCTTTCGCCTGATAAAAGAAATTGGCACGTCCGATAAATCCCGGCAACGGCAGAAGATCTTTGTTTGTAAGCACATTCTGGAACTGCAATCTTGTATTTAAATGAAAATTTCGGTAGCTGAATGTTGCATCACCTCCGATCTGGGAAATATTCACGGAGCTTCCGCTTTGCTTAGGCATCGCTGCCATATCAAAATAAGTGTAGTTTTCAATTCTGAAATAATTGGCAAATAATTCGGTTTTGAACCATTTCAGATTGAGACTTCCGCCGGCTTCCATTACCGTCTGGTTTTTTGCATCTTGAAAATAGTAATTGAAATTATTATAAATTGAAGTATTCAGAAGATAATTAAACGAGGGGTATGCTGTTTGAAAATTAAGTTTCGCATTAACAAAATAATCTTTTACCGGCTCGAATTTCAGACTGTTTGCCGTTCTCAGATAACTTCCAAACTGGGTTCCGTTGGAAAATTCCAAAAATGAATTGAGCTGAAATTTATCAAACAACCTGATCTGCAAATTTCCTACAGCCCCAATCCTGTTTTCTTTGATTTCCGTAGGAATTTCGAGCAAAGGCAGAACGACCTGGCTTGAACCTAACTTCAGCATTTGATACCGGACTCCCGCATCAAGCTTAAATTTTTCATTATCCCAAACCAAGCTTACTGTATTGCTGAAATTATCTGAATATTTTTTTGAAGACAAAGGACCGTCTGCAACAAGCTGTTGTGGCGCCTCATACCAAAATGCTTCCGGCGTGTTCTGGGTATAGTAGTACTTATTTCCCTGATGAGAAATGGTATGTCTAATTTTAAAAGGAATTTTCACAGAATTAAAAGGGGCAAACTGATGCGTCAGATAATATCTGCGGTACGAAAACTGAGAACTGGAGGATGCCAGATTTACCTGCATATTCTGTCTGTTTCTGGAGTCACTGTTGCCATTCTGGAAAAGGCTGTCTACTGCAATCCCCCCATTTTCCTGGTTATTAACATTCTGATGGAGATAATGGGCAAACAATTCATAATTTCCGCTTTTGGAAACATAGTGCCCGGTAAACAGGGTATTATTATTGGAAGCCAGGGAGTTCCTATACACTCCCTGAGATCTTAACCCACTATATTCCAAAGAAAAATTAAATCTTTTCCCGATATTCTGAGTATAGGTAGATTTTAGAGCCGCCCCGTTTTTCATGGCATTATGGTAAATGAATGTTGCTGTGGGGGTTTTTACATCGTAATAGTGAATATCATTAATGCCCAGTATACCATAAGACTTGTTGGTTGGTAAAAGTGCCAGGTTTTGTTCAGCATTTAGCTCATAAGAGAGTGGGTTGAATCCCGCTCCAATATTAGCAACCTGAACTCTCCCGAAGTTGTCCCTGTTGTTGTATTGCGAAAAGATATAGGTTTTGTCAAAAGTCATTACCGTATCAAATACTTTTTTTTCTGCAAATTGTGTCTGATATAAATAATCATTGATGGTAGGCTTAAATATTTTTAGGGAATCTTTTGTTCCTGAATCAATGACCAGGGTATCTTCTCCATTCTTAGAAAGCTGGTTTGCATCGGTCTTATTTTTGACCTGAGCGTTTATGGTAAGGCTGAAGAAGAGTATGATTGAAAGTATATACTTCATGTGTTGATTTTTATACAAAAATGCAAGTGCAGATTTGGTAAGGCAAAAATAAGAAATAATGGGGAATAAAAAACCCGCACTTAAAGTACGGGTCAAAAAAGAATAATCGTATTAAAATGATATTAATAGCCGGGGTTTTGTTGGATATTGCTATTTGCATTTAACTCACCTTGAGGGATTGGCAATGCCCATTTATTATTGCCTGCAAAAGGAAAGTTTGCTGGGTCTGCGCCCGGAACATTCCAATATTGCGAACCATAATCTAGAATACTTCTATCAAATTGTGACACACCAGCTAATGAATAAAGACGTTTCAAATCAATAAATCTATGCCCTTCAAAAGCTAAATCCTTTCTACGCTCATCTAAAATAGCTTTGAAGGCTTGCGTTTGTGAAGTCGGTATCGGAACAACAGGAGCGGTGGTAAATCTATTATTAACAACTGTTTGTAATGCATTTTTAACGCCTGTAAAATCATTTGCATTGGCTCTTGCTTCTGCCTTTATAAAATACATTTCAGACAACCTTATCTGTATAAAATCCGGATTAAATCCGCTTGTTGCTGTACTGGCAGAAGCTCCTCCTGCTTTAAACGGAACTAAAATATCTGTATTTCTAATATCCGCAGAAGCGGTAGGATTAGCATCTATCAAAGAACCTAGCGTTGAGGTATTGGGTCTTACAATTATACCTAATCTCGCATCATTTGGCGTCGCTATTAAAAACTGATATAAACTTCTACTGACTTCATAGAAAGGTGAACCATTCCTAGCATTAGCAACAGAAACCCAACCATTATGAAGATTTGTAGCTTGAGAATTCTGTTGAGCAGTTCTTCTTAATTTAAATATCACTTCTGTATTACCACTGGAAGTGTTTGTATGATAAACAGTAGTTAACTGAGCAGCTGTAGCTAAACTAATTCCGGATGAACTAATAACCTGATCTGCCCAGATTTCTGCATTTGTATAATCGCCTTTATAGGCATAAGCCCTAGCTTTTAAAGCTCTAGCTAAATTTGCAGATGGATACCACGAAGCATTAGAATATGCTGTAGCAGTATTTGTTGAATAAATTGAAAGTGCAGTATTTAAATCTGAGTGTATTAAAGAATAGAATTGAGCGTTAGTAGCCCTGTTTGGAGTTTCGGTGGTGGCAATCACTTTGTCCGCTAAAATACCAGCTAAAGCATTGTCATCTTTTAGATTAGGAGAAAAATATGCCATAATTTTAAGATGCGCCAATGCTCTTAATACATAAGCTTCAGCCTTGCTTCTATTTAAAACCTGTTGATCAGCCGCAGATAAAGCTACCACTTTATCCACATTTTCAATTACTCTATTAACTCTTGCCAGTGCAAAATAGTTTGCATCCCATATATTATCTGGTGCAGATGAAGATGGATTTAAAGCAAAAACAAAATATCCATCAGAACCAGTCCTTCCTTGCCCTCCATTATTGGAACCTAATGCAGCTTCATCCGTAAAAATTGAAACGAAAGAATATTCATCTCGATTCATCATCAAGTTCATGGAAGAATTAATTAACCTTTGCACATCCGTACTGCTCTGTATTGCTACATCTTCTGTAACAGCTCCTGGTGTAAATGGTTCAAGTTTATCATCAGTTGCACAAGAATTTAAACCAATGATGGTTATTGAAATATAAAAAAATATCTTTTTCATCTTATTTAATTAATATTATTAAAATTTAACATCAAATCCCAAAGTGAATAATCTTGCAGTAGGATATTGATAATAATCTGATAATCTAGAGCTTTCAGGATCATAGCCTTTCCATTTAGTGATATTAAATAGATTCTCTCCCTGTAACGTGATACTCATATCTTTTATAAAGGTTCCCGAAAGAAAAGATTTTGGCAATCTGTACCCTATTTGAGCATTTCTAAGTCGTATATAAGATGCATCTCTTAAAAATCTATCAGAATTAGCAGCAGCAGCATAGTTTGTTGCATTTAGTGAGGGTATATCTGTAATTTGCCCAGGTGTAGTCCATGCATTTTGTAAATCAGTACCTACAACATATTGCCCAATATTACCCACATCATATAGATTCTCTTCATCAACATCAAATCTCCAAACTTTAAATGCGTATGTAAATGTTGTGGATGCAAAAAAACCTTTATAACTTACGTCAAATCCGAAGCCACCAGTATAGCGAGGATATCTGTTTTTACCTTGTGCAGATCTGTCGGATGCTAATGGATTTTCTTTAACATTGCCATTAATATCTTTAAATAACAAATTTCCATTTGTTGAATTAACACCTACATAATTATATACAAATGGCTCGTATAAAGACCCCCCATTTTGAGTTACGTATGTATAACCTGCACCATCAGTAAAGAATAACTTACCATCATTTGCCACAATACCATCTACGACATTCTTATTATAAGCCCCATTTCCTCGTAATGTTAAAGTAAAATCATTATTCTTAATCAGATCATACGCTATGTTTATCTCATATCCTTTGTTAGTAATTGTAGCTTCCGAATTTCTTGTTAATACACTATTACCAGATGCAGAAGTAATAGGAGCATCAATAAAGAGCTTTTCAGTCTTTCTATTATAATATTCAAATGTCCCTCTCAATCTATTCTTCAACAATTCAAAATCTAATCCTATATTATACTGCTTTGTAGGTTCCCATTGTAAATCCGGATATCCTAAGTTCAAAGCATATCCTTGTCCCCCATTGTATGTATTATTTGTAATTGCATAGGTATCTAGATATGCAGGAGGAATCAATCCTGCATAAATTGTTCCGTCTACAAGTCTCTCATTTCCAGTAACTCCATAAGAACCTCTTATTTTCAAAAGGTTTATCCAGTCAACCTCCTTCATAAAAGATTCCTCATTAATATTCCATCTTGCCCCAACAGACCAAAAAGTACCCCATTGTTTGCTATCACTAAATCTATTGGATCCATCTCTTCTAATAGTAGCCATCAAGCCATATTTGCCGGCAAAATCATAATCTGCAATTGCAAAGTATGAAATAAGTGTCCTTCTTAACCTTGTGGCTGTTGTTGTGGGACCATAAAAATCATTTGCAGTAACATCCGCAACATAGCCTGCTCCAGTATTTGGAATAAATGTTTTTGGATCTAATCCTCTTTGTCTTGTATTATTTGCTTCAACAGTAGAGTAGTTATATTCAAAATTACCACTAACACCAATCGTATGATCTCCTAATTTTTTGTTATAGTCTAACTGCCATAGATTATTATAAATGAATTCTCTTCTATTATTAATATCTTCAAATCCGTTAAAATTTCCCCCTTTAGTAGAAGATATACCTGGCGTAGAGGAAAATAACAATCCATTAAAAGAATCTGGGTATTCAGACTGATAGAATCTAGTACCTAAATATTGTCCATTTAATCTTGTTCTAAGTACTAAATCTTTCATTATATCATATGAAAACTCTGTTGCTACATCTACTCTTGTTTCATCAGTTAGGTTATCATAAGTATTTAATTTATCTATCAGCATAAAAGGTGTTGCTGATAATCCTGGCGAATTATTATAGAAATCATAGGTCCATTCAGAACCTGCATAATCATTTGGATTTAAATATGGAGCCCCTAGAAATGCACCCGTTACATAATTTCTGTTAATTGCTCCAGATCCTAAACTTGTTGCTTCGTTATTTTTAGAAAAACCAACTGAAGTATTAATCTGATATCTAAAACGATTATCTATTGATTTTCCATTGATATTATTTCTTACCGTAAACCTTTTAAGACCTGTCGTTCTCAAAATACCATCCTGTTCCAAATAACCTAATGAAGTGTATGAATTTATTTTTTCACCTGAGCTCTGAATAGCTAAATCATGTGATTGCATTATAGAAGGTCTGAAAAAGTATTTAACCCAATCCGTATCAATATTCCAAGAATTAATTTCCGCATCTGTTAAGCTTGCACCCAATCCTGCTCCAAATTGTTGCTCTATTTTAAGTAACTCTTTTGCATTCATGTAACTATATTTCGGCTGTTGCATAAATCCAACGCCAAATTGATTAGTATACCTAAAACTGGTTTTACCTTCTCCAAATCTTCCTTTTTTTGTTTTAATAACAATAACTCCGTTTGTACCCCTATTTCCATATTGAGAAATTGCAATAGCATCTTTCAAAACTTCTAAACTTTCAATATCATTAGAGTTAATTGATCTAAAATTATCACTGTTGGAAGGAAAACCATCTATTACATATAGTGGATCACTACTTCCATTATAAGTAGCAACCCCTCTTATTACAACTGCAGGCTTTGCACCGGGTTGACCAGAACTTGCCGTAATATTAACTCCTGCTAGTTGCCCTTGTACAACATTTAAAAGATTCGGATTGGGTCTTTTTTCAATAGTTTCGTTCGTAACAGCTGAAACAGCTGAAACAGCTTTCTTCTTTGTTGTTTGTTTGTAGCCCACAATCACAACCTCGTCAATTTGTTTTTCTTGGGGGATAGTATCCTTTTTAGTTTTTTGTGCCAAAAGCATCTGCCCTCCTACAAAGAACAAAACACCTGCACTTAATACACGTAATTTCACATTCATATTAACAAATTTTAATATTTAATGGGACAAATATGTTAATAAATATTAAAATCACCAAACTAAATAAAGTTTCAACTAATTGAATTACAGTATTTTAAATTAACCTAAATACAATTTTTTAATTCAAAATATTAATCCATAATAATTTTTTAAGAAAAAAATTTTCGTGAAAAAAAATTATGAGTGTACTAATTTTTAGGAAAAAAATTATTTAGAATAATTCTAAATTTAAAATAGCTATTAAAATCCATAGAATAATCTTCAATTGAATCAGAGAAATTTATACGGATCTAAAAATAATCTCAGCCATATTAAAAACTTTAGTTCAATATTTTTCGTAAATGAAATTGTTATAATATGTTTGCTTATCTATATATGAGAAAATTATTTAGCATTAGATATCGCTTGCATTTTATAATAGAAGAATAATTATCAGTTTTCATTACAATAATATTTATTGCCATGTAAAATCGAAATCAATTAACAGATTGCTATCTATAAAATAATATACACGCATATTTTTAAAAAAACTGTAAAATATATTCATAATTTATTATATATTAGCTCATTTAATTTAATTTCATAATTTATGAAAAGTAGAAAACTATTATTTGCTTATGTATTTTCCTCGGCATCGTTCTTTTTAGTACATGCTCAAAGTACAGAAGATCGAGAAAAAATTGCAACTTATTCTAATAAAGAGGCTAATGCCCTATTAGAGAAAAAAATAAAAGATGAGAAAATTCAGCGTGATCTTAGACTGTCACGATATTTAAGCCAAAATCCCGGATTTTCAAAAAAAATCAGTCTGCCTAATGATGGAATTAAGGAACTGATTGATGTTTTACCAAATGGAGAATTCATTTATGCCCAAACCGATAATGCCGGCGCCGCCACTACGGCCAGAGCTACCAGGCTTTATAGCGGGGGAAGCCTTGGAATTAACATTCAAGGACAAAATATGATTGCAGCTGTTTGGGATGGCGGCAGTGCCCGCACTACCCATCAGGAGTTTATGGTAGGTGGAAATTCTAAGCTTACCAATATGGATGGAGCTGCTAATGCAGACCACGCCACTCACGTTACTGGAACGATTTGTGCACAAGGAATTATTACAAACGTTCGTGGAATAGCATTCAACGCATCTGCGATTAATTACGATTGGAATAACGATACCGCCGAAATGCTTTCTGAAGCTTCTAACGGTTTATTGGTTTCCAACCATTCCTATGGTTTTGGTTCCTTAGGCAGTTTATGGTTCTTTGGTGCTTACGATTCACGTGCTCGATCATTTGATGAAATCTGTTTCAATAACCCTTATTATCTACCGGTAGTTTCAGCAGGAAACAGTAGAAACGAGACCGATGCTCCAGGATCCACACAACTTGGTCTTAAAGGAGGATATGATATGATTTTCGGACATGGAAATGCAAAAAATGTTATGACCGTTGCGGCCGTTGGCCAAGTATCGAATTATGTTGATGCAACTAGTGTTCTGATGTCCACTTTTAGCAGTTACGGACCATCAGATGATGGAAGAATAAAGCCGGATATCTCTATGAAAGGAGTTAGTGTACGTTCTACTCTCAGCACATCAGATACAGCTACCGGAATAATGTCAGGAACATCTATGGCATCTCCAGGAGTTACAGGTGTAGTAGTATTATTACAACAATATTATCATCAACTGTATTCAAACTATATGAAATCTGCTACTGTAAAAGGGCTGATCTTGCATACTGCAGACGAAGCAGGAGCATGGCCAGGGCCAGACTATGAATATGGTTGGGGCTTAATTAATGCGGAAAAGGCAGCAATTGCTATACGAGACAAAAACTCCACTACTTCTACAAAAAGTGTTATTGAAGAGCTTTCCTTAAATAACGGAGCTACCTATACAAAAAATATTACCGCAAGCGGCACAGGAGCATTACAAGTTTCCATATCCTGGACAGATCCTCAATCAACTATTGTCAATAATGGTACTGTGGATCCAACTACAAAATACCTGGTAAATGACTTGGATATAAAAATTACTAAAGACGGTGTTACCTATTATCCTTGGAAAATGCAGGGGATGTCTGCACCTTCGGACGTTGCGACCAACACCGGTACTAATAACGCCGATAATTTCGAGAGAATTGATATTAACAATCCATCAGGAACCTATACCATCACGGTTACCCACAAAGGTAGTCTGGTAAATGGAAGTCAGAATTTTTCTTTAATTGCAACGGCACCTACCCTTTCTACCTTAGGGACTGGTGAAGTTAAAGAAGGTGAAAAAGTGAACTTTTATCCAAATCCGGCCAAAGATTACATTTACATCAATGAAAAGGAAAACAACATAATGGTAACTATCCATGATATTTCCGGAAAAATTATATCAAGATCTGCTTTGGTAAACAATAAACTAAACATCAGCAGTTTAACAACCGGAAATTATATTGTTACGTATACTACTAAAAACGGAACAAAGAAAAGTTTCAAATTCATAAAAGAATAAAAAGAAATAATTTTCTTTTAAAAAGACTGTCTCTTTCGGACAGTCTTTTTTTTGTGACAAACATCATTGCACTATAGTTCTGTTTAATATGTTATACAGACCCAATGGATCAGTATACTTATCTATGTCTTATCTATAGAGATCAGTTTAAGCAGTTAAAAAAGAGCCAAAAGTCATACAACTTATGATGAATACCTGGATCAATATTATTATAAGAATGTTTTATAGAAGCTCTAAATGCATTTAATATAGATTAAATCTAGGTATATGTGCTGTAAGGATTTTATACATATTCAGCTGATCAGAAGGAAGGATAATTCATTTTATAGAACCGTAATGTACTATAAAATATTTACACCTGTACAGAAAAATTACACATACACAAATTCAACAGATTACGAAGCTATTAAATCAGTCATCTACAGCATGGGACAAATGTTTGTAACGGGAGAATATGTAAATTAAAGGCTTTTAAACAAAAAAAAATCATTCCCGGACAAGCCGGGAATGATTTCTAAATTATATTATTTACCTAATTAATTAGGAACAAATTTTACAATCCTGAAAATTTCTCTGTTTGGTTACCATAAGATCCAACTCCTTGGATATAGTAATTAATATACAATGTCATCTGTCTTGTACAAGGATTGAATGTAGAAACCTGTGTAGCATCAGTAGATGGTTTTGCAAATATATATCCGTTATACTGTGGAACAAGATATCCTGTACTTTGATCCGGAACGGAAACAACATACGTAGTTGGATTATAGTTTAGTACTAAATCGATTCCGAAATCCCAGAAATCTTTAACCAAAAGCTGGTTAGCCACTGCCGGATTTTCTACAATCTCATATGCTCCACCAGGTCCTGCATTCCACCATGTTGCCGTATTTGAGAAATCTCCAACGAAATAAGAGATAGGACAAGTTAATGAAACATTTAATGTAAATTCATTATTAAATGTTGCAACTGGAAGAGATGAAGATTCTAGTCTGAAAACAGCTTTCTTACCACTCTGAGTTGCTCCTGTTTCTAAAAGTTTAACAACGAATTTACCCATTGTTTCACCGTTAGAAATCTCATCAGTTCCATTTACAATCTGGAAGTCTGTTCCTAATACTGCAGTTGATTTAGACTGATCAAACACCAGTTTTACCTGATGGCTTCCTTCAACACCTTTAAGAACCCCGTAGTTAATATCATAGTTTAATGAATTAGTCCCTGCTACTACGAAAGCACTTGAACTTGTTCCTTTATTAAACTGTACAAATGAATCTCCGTCATAGTACATCTCTTCTTCTTCTTTACAAGAAGCAAAAAGGACTGCTATAAAAAGAAATATTATTTTTGAAAGATTTTTCATAACATTATTATTTTAAAGATTAATACCCAGGGTTTTGCTGAATAGATGGATTACCTAAAATTTCAGCAGACGGGATAGGCAATGTAAATCTGTAGTCTGTGATATTTAAAGTAAGTGGAGTATTAGGATTGAAATCGTCATTAGCATTTCTATCAATACTTACACCTGCTTCACCTCCAAGTCTTTTTAAGTCAATATAACGGTGACCTTCAAAAGCAAGTTCTGCACGTCTTTCTGTTAAGATATCTCTAAGAGCATCTGTTTTTGTAGCATATACCGGAAGTGGTGCAGTAGTATTAAATCTTCTTGCATCTCTTACCGCTTTGATGTAATTAGCAGCTGCTACATAACCTGCAGGAGTCTGTGCTTCACATTCAGCAAGGATAAAATACATTTCTGATAATCTGAACACTTTAATATCGTTTCTCAAAGGAGCGTTCGTTTTACCAGGATATTTGTCAATAATATAAACTCCTTGCGCAGGTACTGATGTAGGATCAATAAACGCATATCTTCTGATATCAGCTGAAGTTCCGGCAATTGCAGGGTTTGGTACATTAAGTACATTGAATAAATTTAATCCTACAGTCCATAGTGGAGAACCTGATAAGTTCGTAGTATTGGTAGTATAAATACCAGCAATATTACCTCCAGTTCCGTTTACCGGTCTGCTTAACGTGAATAGATTTTCACCGTTATTAAGATCTGCCCACAATCTTCTGTATGGGTTGGTAGGAGCAGCTGCATAAAATGCAGTA
This sequence comes from Chryseobacterium sp. PET-29, assembly GCF_025736815.1. Lineage (NCBI taxonomy): Bacteria > Pseudomonadati > Bacteroidota > Flavobacteriia > Flavobacteriales > Weeksellaceae > Chryseobacterium > Chryseobacterium sp. PET-29. The sequence continues at coordinate 2,835,893 of NZ_CP107053.1, forward strand.
TTCCATGTTGCACTTCCCGGAGTTCCAGTTGGTACCGGCGTAGAAGTTGTTAATGACACCCCTGAAGTAGACAATACATTTTGAGCATATTGTTTAGCCAATGTATAGTTCTTTCTGTATAAATACATTCTTGCTCTGATCGCATTAACCAATGTTTTGCTTACAAAGAAAGGGAAATTGTGTGATGAAGGTGGTGCTAAATTAGCTTCAGCAAACTGTAAGTCACCTTCAACAAAAGACCAGATAGCACCATTATTGCTTCTTGGTAACTGCTCCTGAATTTGAGGAACTCTGTCGATTAAAATTACCCCTGTAGCATTATTATCAGCCATATTTGGAGAGAAATAAGTCTCAAGGTTCAAATAAGCAAGCGCTCTGATTGTTCTTGCTTCTGCAAGGATGTTATTATACTGAGCCGTTTCTGAAGCAGCAGGAGTAATCTTCTGAGCAGCTTCTATTAAACGGTTTACTCTGTTGATACTTGTATAATTTTGTTGCCAGATAGCTGTTGCATATCCGTCTCCCGGAGTCAATACATATCTGTAAAGTCCCTGATCCTGCCCTGTATTACTAGGTCCTACTTTTAATTCGTCTGTGAAAACAGAAGAAAATTTAATCTGGTTGGTGATATCCACACTCGTATATACTGATCCCAGTAAATACTTCTCCAGATCTCCTGTAGTTTTAAAAACAGTCGCATCATTAAGCTCCCCTTCCTGTACAATGTCAATAGCATCTTTACATGATACTAAAACAGTGCAAGCGAAACATACTGTTAAAAATTTATAAAAAATATTTTTCATTTTAATTTTATTAATTACTGTTAATTAAAAGTCAATATTAGCTCCTAAAGAAACGGTTTTCATGTTAGGATAAACTGACGTTGAAGTTGCGAAAGTTGGTTCCGGATCAAATCCTTTCCATTTTGTAAGTGTTAACAAGTTTTCAGCCTGTAAGAATACTCTAACCCCTCTGATTCCGCTGTTAGTAAACATTTCACTAGGAACTTTGTAGCCTAACACAACATTTTTCAATCTAACAAATGAAGCATCCTTCAAGAATCTGTCTGAGTTTCCGTTATAAGCAAAGTTTGTTGCAAATAAAGAAGGTACATTTGTATTGGTGTTTGTAGCTGTCCAAGCATTCAATAGATCTCTGGATACATTATATCCGTCAACAGTAGTTGCATCGTATACATAGTCTAACTGGTTGTCATACTTGTATGCTCCCTGCTGATAAGAGAAGTGTACGTCTAAAGTAAATCCTTTATAAGATGAATTTACACCGAAACCTCCGATCCATTTTGGTAAGTAGTTTTTACCGGTTGCTCTTGCATCTCTGTTGATATCAGGAGTTTCAGTAACGTTCCCGTTGATATCTAAGAACAATAAGTTACCATTACTTTGGTTTACCCCTACGTAAGGAACCATATACCACTCGCTAAGTTGTCCTCCTACTACGTTTCTTAGACTTCCTGTAGTGTCATCTTTTAACAAATCAGTAAATTTACTCTTGTTATATGCAGTGTTAGCATATACTGACAATTTGAAATCTGAGTTTCTTAATAAATGATATTTTACACTGAATTCAACCCCTTCGTTTTGAAGTTTACCGTTATTACCGTTGATAGAATATAAACTGGTAATGGCAGAAATATTAATTGGGTTGAAAAGCTTATCAGTCATTTTCTTATAGTAATCTACACTACCTTCCAATCTTCTGTTTAAGAACATGTAGTCTAAACCAACGTTGAACTGGCTGATTTCTTCCCACTGGATATCAGGGTTTGCAATTGTTCCTGTGTAGTATACGGCATTAACGTTGTTATATCCTAAACCAATTGTATTTGTATCTCTAACAAGGTTAGTTCCAACAAGTAATGGGTTTGATCCATAAGTAGCAGCAACTACGTTAGCATTACCGTTGGTACCGTAAGAAGCTCTTAACTTCAACATATCGATATTAGAACCTTGCATGAAGTTTTCTTTATCAATATTCCAACGTCCTGCTACTGACCAGAAAGTTGCCCATTTGTTATCTCCTACGAAACGGTAGCTACCATCTCTTCTTACTGTTCCGGATACACCATACTTGCTTGCATAGTCATAATCAAAAGTACCAAAATAAGCCAAGGCTCCGGCAGTGATTTTAGAAGCACTGTTAGAAGGATTGTAAATATTTGGTGTCGCAGGGTTAAATGCTACCCAACCTGTACCGGCTCCAAATGACCAGTTTAGTGGGTTTAATCCGTTCTGACGTAAAGAAGTTGCTTCATAGTGAACCTTCATGTAATCTAAATAAGCACCTACTTCAAACGTATGATCTCCGAATGCTTTTTTATAATTCAAATTGGTAATTGAACTGATCGTGAAGTCTGTTGATTTGATGTTATCTTCAACCCCACCGAATTCAGTACCGTTACTGTTTGCAACAACTAATGCCAGGTAAGACCAAGGAGCTCTTGCGAAAATTCTCTGGTTATACTTGTAATCAACCCCTGTTCTGTTACTAACTGTTAAATCATCAGTTAATTTATAAGATACTGAAGCGTTGGTTATAATGCTGGTTTCTGTAAGCTTATTTGGAAGCGTACCTTTCAAGATATCCTGTAAAACGTATACGTTGTTACCGTTGCTGAAGTCTGATCCAATGTTATTCAAAAGATCCTGACCATTAGCATAAAGACCCGGCGCCAACGTCGGCAATCCTACGATAGAACCTAATAACGGGTTCTGGATTACGTTAGAAGTAATATCTGTTCTTGTTTCTTCTTCCAACTGATGTCTTCTTGAATATCCTAAACCGATATTTACTGAGTAATTAAATCTGTTATCTTTTGATTTACCCATTAAGTTGTTTCTTAATGTAAATCTTTGGAAATCAGTTGTAGGTACAATACCATCCTGCTGCATGTATCCAACAGATGTATAGTTGCTCAGGTTTTGTCCTCCTGCAGAGATCTGAACGTCATGACTCTGAGTAATACCTGTTCTGAAGAACTGTTTTCTCCAGTTGGTGTTGATTCCGTAATTAGCAATCTCTTGAGGCGTCATACCGGCACCCATTCCGATTCCTGCACGATTCTGAATCGTTAGCAACTCCTGAGAGCTTGCCATATCGTATTTTGTCTGCGGCAGGAAGCTTGTTCCAATAGTTGTATTATATGAAATATCGAATCTGCTTCCGTATCTTCCTCTTTTAGTATTGATAATAACTACCCCATTCGCACCTCTGTTACCATAGATTGATGTTGCAGCAGCATCTTTAAGAACAGAAGAACTCTCAATATCATTAGGGTTTAAGTTACGGAATTGAGTTGCATTGGAAATCATACCATCAATAACATATAATGGATCAGATTGAGATGTAATAGAACTTACCCCTCTAATAATAAGGTCCATTTTTGCAGAACCCGGAGATCCTGAAGTAGAGCTTACACTAAGACCAGCAACCTCCCCCTGCATTGATTGTAGAAAAGAAACATTGGGTCTGTTTTCCAATCTTTCTCCAGAAATCGTTACCGTAGCGGTTGAGTTTAGTGGTTTAGTTTGTGTTTTACTATACCCTAATACTACTACTTCTTCAATATCCGAAGTCCTTGGAACAGTATCAGTTACCTTTTTGGTTGATTGTGCCATTGTTAGTTGCCCTCCTATGAAGAACAATACTCCTGCACTTAGCACTTTTAGTTTACCATTCATTATTAACAATATTTATATTATGGTTGCAAATATGTTAATAAATTTTAACAACTGCAATATTTTAATATTTAATATTTTTTTTAAATATCTTTACATATATCGCAAAGATAACAACTTATTAACACAAATGATAATAATACATAATTGATTACCGATTAAAAATAAATGAACATTATTATAATGGAATTTAACACATCCAGGATAAGAGAAATAAAATTATTTAGAACTATTCTAAATTTTATTTAACATAAAAAAAGCCCGCTCTTTTTCAAAAGCGGGCTTTTTATCTCTATTAGGTGATTTTTATTTTAGCTTCTTTTTAACAGCTACTTCTTCGTAAACCTCCAGAATATCACCGGTTTCTATGTCATTATATCCTTTAAGATTTAATCCACATTCGTATCCTTTTGTGACTTCTTTCACATCGTCCTTGAAACGTTTTAAACTTTCAAGCTCACCATCGAATTTCACAATACCATCTCTCAGTAAACGTACTTTGGACTGTCTCGTAACTTTTCCTGTAAGAACCATACATCCTGCAATAGTTCCCACTTTGGAAATTTTGAATACTTCACGTATTTCCACATTACCGATTACCTGCTCCTGAATTTCCGGAGAAAGCATTCCTTCCATCGCTTCTTTTACCTCATCGATAGCTTTATAGATTACAGAATAGGTTCTGATCTCGATTTCTTCTCTGTCTGCAAGATCTTTGGCATTAGCACCGGCTCTTACGTTGAATCCGATAATAATCGCATCAGATGCTGCCGCTAAGTTAATATCAGATTCTGTGATCTGACCAACCCCTGAGTGAAGAATTTTAACACTGATCTCTTCTGTAGATAATCTCTGTAACTGGTCAGAAAGTGCTTCTACCGAACCGTCCACATCACCTTTAAGGATAATATTCAATTCTTTGAATTCTCCTAGAGCAATACGTCTGCCCAATTCTTCAAGAGTCGTATGTTTTTTAGTTCTGATTGATAGTTCTCTCTGTAGCTGTTCTCTCTTGTTGGCAATTGCTTTACCCTCACTTTCATCAGCATAAACCCGGAATTTATCACCTGCTGTAGGTGCTCCATCCAGACCTAAAATAGTTGCCGGAATGGAAGGACCTGCTTCAGAAAGATTTTTACCCCTTTCATCAAGCAAAGCTTTTACTTTACCGTGATTTTTACCTGCAACTACATAATCTCCAACTCTTAAAGTTCCGGTTTGCACCAACATCGTTGCCACATAACCTCTACCCTTATCAAGAGAAGCTTCAATAACAACTCCGTTTGCAGAACGATCAGGATTTGCTTTTAATTCAAGTAATTCGGCCTGTAATAAAACTTTCTCAAGCAATACATCCACATTGTTACCAAATTTAGCTGAAATTTCCTGTGCCTGAACATTTCCCCCCCATTCTTCTACCAGGATATTCATCCCCGAAAGCTGCTGACGGATATTATCAGGATTTGCATTCGGCTTATCAACTTTGTTGATGGCAATAATCATTGGCACCCCTGCAGCCTGTGCATGGGAGATTGCTTCTTTTGTCTGAGGCATTACATCATCATCAGCAGCAATTACGATAATTGCAATATCAGTAACCTGTGCACCTCTCGCTCTCATCGCCGTAAACGCTTCGTGACCCGGTGTATCTAAGAATGTAATTCTTTGTCCGTTTTCCAGTTTCACATTATAAGCACCGATGTGCTGTGTAATTCCTCCGGATTCACCGGCAATTACGTTGGTTTTTCTGATATAGTCAAGTAAAGATGTTTTACCGTGGTCAACGTGACCCATTACGGTTACAATCGGAGCTCTTGGAAGAAGATCTTCTTCAGAGTCGATTTCCTCTTCTGCATCAGATTCTCCAAGATCAGCATCTGAGAATTCAATTTTATAACCGAATTCGTCTGCTACTAATAATAAGGTATCAGCTTCCAGTCTCTGGTTCATCGTAACCATAACTCCTAATGAGAAACATGCAGAGATTACTTCTGTAGGAGACACGTTCATTAAACTTGCCAATTCACCAACCGTGATGAATTCAGTTACCTTTAATGTTCTGTCTGCTGCATCAATTTCCTGCTGACGTTCGTCCTGCTCTCTACGGAAGTTCCTTTTATCTTTTCTGTGTTTTGCAGATTTGGATTTACCTCCTTTATTCGTAAGTTTTTCAAGGGTTTCCTTGATTTGGTTTTTTACTTGTTCATCAGTTAATTCAACAGGCATCGTTCTTTGACCAGGTCTGTTTCCGCCTTGTCCGCCTCTGTTGAATCCACCTCTGTTTCCTCCTTGGCCTCCTTGTCCTTGAGGACGGTTTTGACCACCTTGATTATTGTTTCCAAAACGGTTTCCACCTTGGCCACCTTGTCCCTGAGGACGGTTTCCTTGTCCGCCACCCTGGTTATTGTTTCCAAAACGGTTACCGCCTTGTCCACCCTGACCCTGGTTACGGTTTCCACCTTGACCCTGGCCTTGTCCTTGCGGACGGTTTCCCTGACCTTGGTTATTACCTCCTTGTTGGTTATTGTTTCCACCTTGTGGGTTTTGTCCCGGCTTCTCAATTCTTTTTCTCTTCTTTTTAGCACCTGCGCCTTGTTTAGGAGCAAACTGCGTTAAGTCGATTTTTTCCCCAACGATTTTAGGTCCGTCAAGCTTTTGGTAAACGGTTTCAATTTTTTGAGGTTCCTGGGATTCCTCCTCTGCTTTTGCAGGTTCTGTAGGTTTTTCCTGAACTGGTTTTTCTACAGGCTTTTCAGCAACAGGTTGCGGAACTTCTTTTACAGGTTCTGCAGGTTTAGCTACAGGTTTTTCCTCTTCTTTTTTATCTTCTGTTTTCGGTTTGTCTTTTTTCACGGGTCTGTTTCGGGACTCGATCTGAGACAAATCTATTTTATCCAGAACTTTGAATTCCTGCTTTTCAGGTGTTGCTTTAACTTCAGGAGCAACTTCTTTTTTCTCTTCAGCCACAGGTTCCGGCTTTGGAGCAGGAGTTTCTTCCACTTCAGGTTTTTTAGCCTCTAAGTCTATTTTCCCTAAAATTTTAGTTTCCGGTTTATTAGCTTTAGCTCTTATTACTTCAGGGGTTTTCTTTTCTTCAATTTCCAGTTTTTCTTCCGGAACTTTTGTGATCACCACCTCATGGGAAGCCTTGCGCTGTTCGCCGTCCTTGGCAAACTCAGCCTCCAATGCAGAATATGCCGCTTCTTCTAATTGAGCGTTAGGATTGCTTTCAACCTCAATGCCTTTTGACTGTAAAAATTCTACTAATCTGGACATGGAAATGTTGAATTCCTTAACCGCTTTATTTAATCTAATTTTTGGCATCTATATTATTTACTGTTTTTTAATTCTTAAAATTAAAGTATTTCTTTTTTACTGTTTATTAAAATTTATTTACAAATCTTAATCTTCAAATTCTTCTCTCAGAATACGTTTCACTTCTTCAATGGTTTCCTCCTCAAGATCTACCATATTCAATAAACTTTCAGTTTCTTTATCCAAAACCGATTTTGCAGTGGTAAGACCCACTTTCTTGAATTCATCAATAATCCACTGATCAATATCGTCATTGAATTCTTTCAGTTCAACATCATCATCTTCACTGGCTTCTCTGTGTACATCGATCTCATAACCTGTCAGCCAAGAAGCAAGTCTGATATTCTGACCTTGTTTTCCGATTACTTTGGAAATCTCTTCAACCGGAGTGTATACTAACGCATACTGTTGTTCCTCGTTGATGTCAATTTTATTGATGGTAACATTTCCTAAAGCTCTCTTTACCAAAATTTCAGGGTTTTTAGACCACTGGATCACATCGATATTTTCATTTCTCAATTCTCTTACCACACCGTGAATTCTTGATCCCTTCACCCCTACACAAGCTCCTACCGGATCAATTCTGTCGTCGTAAGCATCTACTGCAATTTTTGCTTTCTCACCAGGAATTCTCACTACTTTTTTCAAAATAATCGTTCCGTCCTGGATTTCAGGAATTTCCAGTTCTAATAATTTCTCAAGAAATTTAGGTGCAGTTCTGGAAATAATAATCTGTGGTTTTGACCCTTTGAAATCTACTGTTTCTACAATAGCTCTGATATTTTCTCCTTTTTTAAAGAAATCGGAAGGAATCTGATTTTCTTTGGGAAGTATAAATTCATTTCCTTCATCATCAAGCAGAATTACGTGCTTGTGGCGAATATGGTGAATTTCTCCTACAACAATCTCTCCGATTCTGTCTTTGAACTGCTCATACAGCATAGCATTGTTGTGCTCCTGCAATTTCGTAGCCAAAATCTGCTTCAGGGTAAGAATATTTCTTCTTCCCAACTGTGCAACAGGAATTTCCATGGTAAAATCTTCTCCTACTTCAAATGTTGGATCGATCTTTTTAGCTTCGGAAATTTCTATTTCAAGATCATCGTCTTCAGACATCTCGTCTTCTACAATGGTTTTATTTAAAAATATCTGAAAATCTCCTTTATCAGGATTCACAATCACATCAAAATGATCATCCGAATCGTATCTCTTTCTTAAAAGAGTTTTCAGTGAATCTTCAATAATTGCCATAAGATCAATCTTACTGATTCCCTTTTCGTCTTTAAAATCACCAAAGGATTCAATCAACGCTATATTGTCCATGTATTCTTTTTTCTTTTAAAATTTAATTGTTACTATTGCTTTTTTAATGTCTGAGTATGGAATTTCCTTTTCCTCCTCTACATCTACTTTACCTTTACCAATATCTTTTGGTTTGCGATACCGCAGGATAAGTGTAATCTTTTCTTCGTCTGCTTTTACCAGCTCTCCTTCAATTTTTGAAGAGTCATTCATTAAAACTTCAATCTCTCTTCCGATATTTTTAGCAAACTGTCTCTGAGTGGCAAGCGGCTCACTCAGACCGGCAGACATTACCTGAAGACTGAAATCATGTTCTTCACGGTCCATATTGAATTCTATTGCACGGCTTGCATCAAGGCAATCCTGCAGAGAGACTCCGTTGTCGCCATCCAAAATCACTGTAATATCATCTCCGGCAGAAATTTTCAGATCTATAAGAAATAAATCTTTTCTGGTTTCCAGAAAATCATTTAATAATTCTTCAATTCTTTTTCTAAACTCCATATGTTATTTAAAATGATGATTTACCCGTACGAAAAAAGGCTTTCTTCCGAAGGCCTTCCCATTTTTTTCCGTAAATCCAATGCAAATATACGAATATTTCTCAGAAATGCAAAATATCTTATTATCAATACAATAAGTTAATTATTATTTAAAACATTACCATGATGGTATTTTTATTACTTTTGTACTAATTTTAAAAATACATTTACTTTGAATATTACTATTGTAGGAACAGGTTATGTAGGATTAGTCACAGGAACGACTTTAGCAGAACTTGGAAATTCAGTATACTGTGTAGATATTGATGAAAAAAAAGTTGAAGGGATGAAAAACGGCATAGTTCCCATTTATGAGCCGAATCTTGAGGAGATGTTTTTAAGAAATATTCAATCCGAAAGATTATTTTTCACAACCAATTTAAAAAAAGCATTAGACAAAAGCGAAGTAATCTACCTTGCTTTGCCAACCCCGCCGGGAGAAGACGGATCTGCAGACCTTTCTTACGTTTTGAAGGTTGCTTCCGATATCGGAGACATGATGACTGATTATAAAGTTATTGTAAATAAAAGTACCGTTCCTGTAGGTACTGCCGATAAAGTAAGGGAGGTTATTGAATCTAAAACCCAAATTCCTTTTGACGTGGTTTCCAATCCGGAGTTCCTGAGAGAAGGTTTTGCCGTTGAAGATTCTATGAATCCTTCAAGAGTGGTTGTAGGCTCCAGTTCGGAAAAAGCAAAGGATATTATGGCAAAAATCTATCAGCCATTTACCAACACCGGGATTCCTATTATATTTATGGATGAAAAATCATCCGAACTCACAAAATATGCAGCCAATTCATTTCTTGCCGTAAAAATTACCTTCATGAATGAAATTGCCAACTACTGTGAAAAGGTGGGAGCAGATGTAGATAAAGTTCGTCTGGGAATGGGAAGTGATGATAGAATAGGCCACAGATTCCTGTTTCCGGGGATCGGGTATGGTGGCAGCTGTTTTCCAAAAGATGTAAAGGCTCTGATAAAATCAGGAAAAAATGAAGAGTTTGACTTTCAGATTCTGGAGGCCACTGAAAAAGTGAATGCCGCACAAAAAGTAATCCTGGTTGGAGAAATTGAAAAATATTTCGGCGGAAGCATTGAAGGAAAAACAATTGCAATGTGGGGCTTGGCTTTTAAAGCAAATACCGACGACATCCGCGAGGCGTCTTCACTTGATAATATTTCCATTTTATTGCAAAAAGGCGCAAAAATTGTTGCGTATGATTCCGTTGCAGAAAATAATGTAAAAAAACTTCTTGGGAATAAAATTCATTTTGCCAAAACCATGTATGAAGCAGTGGAAAATGCAGATGCCTTATTCATCGCAACAGAATGGCCCGAATTCAAAAATCCTAATTTTGAACTCATGGCTAAAAAAATGAAAAACAAAGCTGTTTTTGACGGAAGAAATATGTATCCTTTGGAAATTCCCGAACAAAACGGATTCTATTATAAAAGCATTGGCCGCAAAACCATTATAAATTAAAAAAATGAAAAATATAATCATTACAGGCGGTGCCGGATTCATCGGTTCGCATGTGGTAAGAGAATTTGTAAAAAATAATCCTGAGGTTAACATTATCAATCTGGATGCGCTTACTTATGCAGGAAATCTTGAAAACTTAAAGGATATTGAAAATGAGCCTAATTATGTTTTCGAAAAAGCAGATATTACCAATCCTGAAGAATTAAGAACAGTTTTTGAAAAATATAATCCTGATGCGGTTGTACATCTGGCAGCAGAAAGCCATGTAGACAGAAGCATCACGGACCCGATGGCATTCATCAATACCAACGTAAACGGTACGGCGAATCTTTTAAATTTATGTAAAGAATTCTGGACACTTAATCCCGACCACACCCATGGAAGATTCCCGAATGAACAAAGAAAAAATCTTTTTTATCATATTTCTACCGACGAAGTGTATGGAAGTTTGGGTGAAACCGGATTCTTTTTAGAAACAACGCCGTACGATCCGCAGTCTCCTTATTCAGCTTCAAAAGCAGCATCCGACCATCTGGTGAGAGCTTATGGAAACACCTACGGAATGCCTTTTATCGTATCAAACTGTTCAAATAATTATGGTCCCAACCATTTTCCTGAAAAGCTTATTCCACTTTGTATTTCAAATATTATCAATGAAAAACCTTTGCCAATTTACGGTGACGGTAAATATACCAGAGACTGGCTTTTTGTAATTGATCACGCAAAAGCCATCCACCAGATTTTCAATGAAGCCAAAACGGGAGAAACCTACAATATCGGAGGATTCAACGAATGGCAGAATATTGATCTGGTAAAAGAACTTATCCGACAAATGGATGCAAAACTGAACAGACCGGAAGGTTATTCTGAAAAGCTGATCACGTTTGTAAAAGACAGACCGGGCCATGATAAACGCTATGCTATCGATGCTACGAAACTGAATAAAGATCTGGGGTGGAAACCGTCGGTAACTTTTGAAGAAGGATTGGCCAAAACCATCGACTGGTATCTGGAAAATAAAGAGTGGCTGGAAAATGTAACAAGCGGAGACTATCAGAAATACTACGAAAAACAATATCACTAAACACAATACAATGAAAGGTATTATTTTAGCAGGAGGTTCAGGAACCAGACTTTATCCTCTTACCATTGCAGTCAGTAAACAACTGATGCCTATTTATGACAAGCCGATGATTTATTACCCGCTGTCTACTTTATTATTAGCTGGGATAAAGGATATCCTGATTATTACAACACCCCATGATCAGGAAGGTTTTATCAAGCTTTTGGGTGACGGTTCACAAATAGGATGTAACATCCAATATGTAGTGCAGCCAAGCCCGGACGGACTGGCACAGGCCTTCATTCTGGGCGATCAGTTCATTGGAAACGACGCCGCGGCGTTGGTTTTGGGTGATAATATTTTCTATGGCTCCGAGATGGGAACTTTGCTTAAAAATAAAACCAACCCGGAAGGCGGGGTTGTTTTCGCATACCACGTTTCAGATCCTGAACGGTATGGAGTGGTAGAATTTGATGATGATTTTAAAGCGGTTTCCATCGAAGAAAAACCGCTGAAACCAAAATCCAATTATGCTGTTCCTGGATTATATTTTTATGACAATGAGGTTGTTGAAATTGCAAAAAACATACAGCCTTCCACGAGAGGTGAACTTGAAATTACCGATGTAAATAACGTTTATCTTAATAAAGGAAAGCTTGAAGTAGGCGTTTTAGATAGAGGCACTGCATGGCTTGATACCGGAACTTTTGAGTCTCTGAATGATGCTTCGGAATTTGTTCGGGTAATTGAAAAAAGGCAGGGATTTAAAATCGGGTGCATTGAAGAAATTGCCTTCAGAAACAAATTCATCAATGAAGAAAAGCTGTTGGAAACAGCGGTAAAATATGGAAAAAGCGGCTACGGCGAGTATTTAAAACAGCTGGTAAATAAATAAACGGAATAAGCCACACCAAAAACAGTATTTTAAATTGGTTTTCACAATATATGTTCCCATATTGGAGATAACCTTTAATTTTTTTAACCTAATAATAAATTTTTAAGAATAAATATACTACATATAAGAAAATAATATAAATTTGCAATAAACATAACACAAATGAATGAACCACAAAAAAAGTGGACCGAAATAATTGAAGCCCGGCATTCTCTGCTCGATTTAAAATTAAAAGAGGTATGGAATTACAAAGATCTCGTTTACATGTTTGTAAAAAGAGATTTCATATCTGGTTTTAAACAGACAATTTTAGGTCCCATCTGGTTTTTTATAAACCCTATCTTTACGACAATTACTTTTCTCATTGTTTTTGGCAAAATAGCACGGCTGCCTACAGATGGCGCACCGCCTTTGTTATTTTATCTTTCGGGGGTCACCCTCTGGAATTATTTTTCTTCGTGTCTTCTGGGTACATCTTCCACATTCGCAGGAAACGCAGGCATTTTCGGAAAAGTATATTTCCCAAGACTTGTAACGCCTGTATCTATTGTTATTTCAAATCTTATGCGTTTCGGGGTACAGTTTCTGTTATTCCTTATGGTCTGGATATATTATTTATTTAAGGGAGCAATTCATCCCAATATATGGATGCTGGCAACACCATTCCTTATTATTCTTATGGCGTTTTTTGCATTAGGCACAGGAATGATATTCTCTTCCCTGACCACAAAATACAAAGACCTCAGCATGCTTTTGGTATTTGGAGTGAGCCTGTACATGTATGCAACTCCTGTAATCTATCCTACGTCATCCTTACCCGGATTTTTTAAAAAGCTGGCTTTTTACAATCCATTAACAGGAATTTTTGAGTGTTTTAAACATGCATGGCTGGGAACAGGAGACTTTTCTCCTCTAATGCTTGCAGTAAGCACATGTATTATTCTTTTACTTTTGATGGCGGGAACCCTTATATTCAATAAGGTGGAGAAAACTTTTATGGACACCGTTTAAAAAAATTTATTAACATTCCCAATACTATTATTATGCTGGCTTTAAAAGCAGAAAATATATCGAAACAATACAGATTAGGACAGGTAGGCACCGGGACTCTATCTCATGACCTCAACCGTATGTGGTATAAAATCAGAGGAAAGGAAGATCCTTATCTAAAGATCGGCGAGGCAAATGACAGAACTGTACAAGGTGAATCTGACTATGTATGGTCTCTGCAGGACATCAATTTTGAAATTGAGCAGGGCGACGCTGTAGGGATTATCGGAAGAAACGGTGCCGGCAAATCTACTCTTTTGAAATTATTAAGCAAAGTCACCAAACCTACAACAGGAAAAATATATACCCGTGGTCGAATTGCATCGCTGTTAGAAGTAGGAACAGGTTTCCATCCTGAAATGACAGGTAGAGAGAATGTATTTCTGAACGGCGCCATCCTCGGAATGACCCGAAAAGAGATTTGTAGAAAATTTGATGAAATAGTGGATTTCTCCGGAGTGGAAAGATATATTGATACTCCCGTAAAAAGATATTCGTCCGGGATGTATGTACGCCTTGCTTTCGCAGTTGCTGCACATCTGGAATCTGAAATTCTGATTGTAGATGAAGTTCTGGCAGTAGGAGATGCAGAGTTTCAAAAAAAATGCCTTGGGAAAATGGGAGATGTAACGAAAGGAGAAGGAAGAACCGTACTTTTTGTAAGCCATAACATGACGGCCGTGAAGCAGCTTTGCACATCCGGAATATTGATGAAAAACGGCAAGATAGCTCATCGGGGAGACATCAACAGTGTATTAGAAAATTATATTATCAATGAACTGTCCCCTAATATTGAATTTAGATACATAGAAGACCTTAGCAAAAAAGCCCAGATTAAAAGAGTTAGGATATATAATAATAAATCTGTAGAGACAACGGAGTTTGGCCATAATGAAGATATTAATCTTGATATAAGCTTCATTAACAGGGATGTAAATAAAGGCATTAGAGTAAATATTGCCATTTTAGATAAATTTGAAAATGTAATATTCATTACAAGAAAAGTTTTCGAAGAAAAAAATGAAAACAATTTTATTTTAAAAATAGAAGGCGGCAAATTAATCCCAAATACTTATCTGCTTTCCTTGGCAATAGATACCCCTTCAGTAGAACTTTACGATATTGTAGAGGGAGGTATCCAGCTTAATATCATCGAAACAGGACATGAAAATTTTCTTGCCGGAGACACAGACAATGGCATTATAACTCCCCCTGTAATATGGATGTAATAGCAATCGATAAAAAAAATATATTAATACTTTCAACAGGTGATGTAAATGGCGCATATGAAGCCGCTTATAAAGTTGCCCATATTATCAAAAATATGGGACATGATGTCGTCATGTGTGTAAAGCATAAAACAAAGAATGAAAATTTCATAAAGCAATACAGGCATTTATCTCTTTCATCAGCGAAGGCCAATCTTGTTATGAGAATTGTGAATAAAATCAAAAATAAGATCAGTCCTGTAGAGCCATCAAAAGTCATCAGTACAGATATGAAATACTCCTTTTTGAGCAAAAATGAAGCATCAGAAAATATACATATTGAAAGTATGCTGAAAATTGTAGGTTTTACACCTGATTTTGTCTTTACAGGAATGACAATTGATTTTCTCAACAGTACAGATATGCTTAATATATATAATGCGACCAAAGCGAAAATATACAATATTACGGTAGATATGAATCATTTTACAGGAGGATGCCACTATTCCTGGGGATGTGAAGGCTACATCAAAGGATGTGGTAAGTATTGCCCTGCAATTACAAAAGAACATGAAAAAATAACAGCCAAAAATAATTTTGAAAGAAAATATGAAAATGCTCAAAAAGCCAATTTTCAAATTATCGCTGGTTCAGGGCTAACCTTACTCCAAGCCCAAAATTCAAAAATATATAAAAGCCAGAAAACAATTCATAACATTAATAGCCTGATTGATACAAAACTGCTTAACAGTAAAAATAAATCCATTGCCAAAAAAGTATTTTCTCTATCCAATGATTGCTTTTATATTTTAACAGGAGCTCAAAATATGGAAGATCCAAGAAAAGGATTTTCTTATCTTCTTCAGGCGCTTGAAATGCTAGACATAGAACTGCCAATGCAAAAGAAAGAAAAAATAGTGCTTTTGGTGGTTTCCAATAGTGTAAATGAAGAATTTGGCAGAGTTACCTTTAAAAAACAGAAAATAGATTATATAAAAGATTACAGACTATTATCCTTATTATATCAGGCTGCTGACCTTTTTATTAACACATCTATTGAAGATTCAGGCCCTATGATGGTATCTGAAGCTCTCGCCTGTGGAACACCTGTAGTAGGCTTTGATACAGGAATTCTTACCAACATGGTGATAGATGATTATAACGGGTATAAAGCTCCTGTAATGGACAGCAGAAAATTAGCAGAAGGAATAAGAAAAGTCTTTGAACTCAATAAAGATGATTATGAAAATTTTTCTAAAAATGCTGTAAGGCAGGTTGAAGAATTCTCTTCTTACGAATATGCCGAAGAAATTTTCAAGCAAATTCTTGAACAATAAAAGATGAAAAAGGTATTAATTTTCGGAGCTAACAGTTTGCTTACAGCCCATCTTCTAAAACAACATTCGGAAGATCATGTTTCTGTTGTTTATCATAGTCAGCCATCTCGATTGACAGATAAAAACCATCCACTTTCTGATTTTAAAAAAATTGATCAGAATCAAGATGTTGTATACATTTTAAGCGCGTTGATATCCAATGATCCAGAACAGCTGGATAACATATTAAATATTAACATTCTTCTCATTAAAAACATTACAGAACATTTTGCGAATTCTAAAATAGTGTATTTTTCGAGCGTTGCTATATATGATGGAATACATAGTGGCACCATAAATAACGGTACTACTCCATCACCGTCATCATTATATGGCTTAAGTAAGCTTTTTGCCGAAAAAATAGTTGAAAAATGTTCAAAATATGCTATTCTCAGAATTTCATCGATATATGGCTTATCCATGAAAGAAAATACTTTTTTACCAAAAATTGTTATTTCCGCAATAGAAAACAATAAAATTGAACTTTTAGGTAAAGGCGACAGAAAGCAAAACTATATTCACGCAGAGGATGTTGCTCGTTTGGCAAAAAAACTATCGCTTGAAAATAAAAATAAAATCATATTGGCAATATCACCCGATAATTATACGAATCTTGAAATTGCTGACTTTATCAAGGAATTAACAGGATGTGAAATTACCTTTCATGGTAAAGACTTTTCAAGATCTATAGAATATTTTGAAAATGACCTCAGTGTCAGCAGTCATGCATTTATACCAATAAAACAAGGATTAAAGGAATTAATTGAATGGAAAAGAAAATAGTTTTAGTTACAGGGATCGGAGGAAATGTTGGCCAGGGAATTTTGAGAAACATTAAAAAAACTCAATTTCCCATAAAGATTATTGGCTGTAACGTGGCTGATTTTTCTGCCGGCAATTATCTTTGTGATACCTTCTATAAAGTACCTTATGCAATGGATGAGGATTATATATCCGCCATTAACGCCATTGTAGAAAATGAAAAAATTGACCTGATCATTCCTTCCACGGATTATGAGGTTTATTATCTTTCTTTATACCAAAATAAGCTAAAGACTAATGTGGTTGTAAGCGGCCTGGAAACTTCAAAAAATTATTTAGATAAGTATTTAACATTTCTGCATCATAAAAAAAACAATCTCCCTTTTGCGCAGTCATATCTGCCTGGTGATTATGAAAAAGGAAAATTTGAAAATTATATTATAAAGCCCCGAGAAGGCAGAGGTTCAAGAGGAATCCACATCAATCCTTCTGATATCAAATCTTTTGATGACAGTTACGTTGTGCAAGAATTAATAACAGGGAGAGAGATTACCACCGCTTTTTATGTTTCAAAAGAAAAAACTTTACATGGATTTATTACTCTTGAAAGAAAATTGGAAAACGGTGCTACAAATGAATGCTTTGTAAACCGGATGTATGATAAGCAACTTCAGGATATTTTAGAAAAAATGATTTCCTGCAATCACTTTATAGGAAGCGCAAATCTTCAGTCTATGGTAAGGGAAAACGGAGAAATTGTTCCTTTTGAGATTAATTGCAGAATATCCGGAACCAATTCTATCCGTTCTAATTTTGGCTTCGAAGACGTGAAATATACTTTAGAAGAGCATTTGTATCAGATTCCTCCTTCTGAACCAAATATTACCGATGGTAGTGCCATAAGAATCATGTTGGATATCATTTATCCTCACAACAGTAATATTAGCGAATTAAAAGACAATTCATCACAACATTATATTTTTTAAATGAACAAAATAACCCGAATAATTCTTTTTGATGCAGCCAATACGCTAATTTACAAACCTACCCTGTATTATAAAATACAAAGCGTTCTGGCAAAGTATTCATATGAAATTGAAGAAGCAAAACTTCAGTATCACCATAAGCTTTTATCGGAAATTATAAACTTTCCCGACAGAACGTCAAAAGAATTTTATAAAGACTTCAACACAGAACTTTTGTTATCGTTAGGTATTATTCCTTCAGAAGAAATATTAAATGAGATTTTTACTGCGTGTTCATATTTAGAATGGAAAGCTTTTGATGACTTATTCATATTGCATGAGCTTCCTGTAAAGAAAGCCGTTTTATCAAATTTCAACAGTAATTTAGGTAATATACTAGAGCGGTTGGTAGGCAAGAACATTTTTTCAGAAATAATAATCTCTGAGAATGAAAATTTCAGAAAGCCTTCTTTAGAATTTTACGAATTAGCTCTAAAAAAGTTAAATGTGAATCCAGAAGAAGTTCTTTATATCGGAGACTCTTTAAAATTGGATATTATTCCTGCCAAAAAACTGGGTTTCAAAACCTTATTAATTGACAGACAACATATATTTTCCAACTTTACGGATAGAATAAGCAATATGAAAGATATTATTAATTATTTATGAAACAGATCGCAATCATAGGTTCAGGGCATTTAGGCCAGCAGATTCTGTATCACATACATTCTGATACAGACCATAAAGTTGTTGGCTTTTTTGATGATTTTCAGGAAAAAGGAAACACCATAAAGAATATCCAAATATTAGGAAATACCAATGATGTTGAAGAGCTTTTTAAACAGAATATTTTTGATGAGCTGATTATTGCCATTGGTTATAAACATTTAGAATTTAAGAAACAACTTTTTGAAAATTTTAAAAATAAAATCCCTTTCCACACTTTTATCCACTCAACAAGTATCGTTGACCCGACAGCCAAAATAGGTCAGGGAACTGTTATATATCCTAATTGCATGATTGATCAGGATGTTGAAATAGGTGACAATGTCATGATCAACATTTCCTGTTCTGTTGCCCATGATTCGGTGATAAACAAACATTGTTTCTTATCTCCGTCAGTAAGCATCGCCGGTTTTGTAAATATCTCAGAACTTTGCATTCTTGGGATCAACAGCACCGTTATCGACAATATAAACATCTCAGAAAAAATCCAGCTGGGAGGAGGCACCGTAGTAATAAAAAATTTAGATACACCAGGATTGTATGTTGGTAATCCTGCAAGATTTATAAGATAGATATGATCCCATTCAATAAGCCATTTATTATAGGCAAGGAGCTTTCGTATATAGAAGAAGCGGTAAAGAGCGGTAAAATATCCGGTGACGGAATATTTACAAAAAAATGCCAAACCTTTTTTGAACAGAAATATAGCTTTCCGAAAGTGTTGATGACGACATCGTGTACGGATGCATTGGAAATGGCCGCTATTTTATGTGATATAAAGCCGGGTGATGAGGTAATTGTGCCCAGCTATACATTCGTCTCTTCAGCCAATGCTTTTGCCCTTCGTGGAGCCAAAATCGTTTTTGTAGACTCTTACCCAAACAATCCTAATATAGATCCTACAGAAATAGAAAAGCATATCACCGAAAAAACCAAAGTGATTGTTCCCGTACATTATGCAGGAATAGCCTGTGATATGGAAAAAATCATGAATCTTGCGCATAATCATAATTTATTTGTAGTGGAAGATGCTGCACAGGCAATCGACAGCTACTACACATTTTCGGATGGAACAAGAAAAGCGTTAGGCTCTATAGGTCATTTTGCCGCTTTCTCTTTTCATGAGACCAAAAACATCATTGCAGGTGAAGGTGGAATGATCGTTATTAATGATTCCCGGTATTTTGACCGTGCTGAAATCATTCGGGAAAAAGGAACCAACAGAAGCGCATTCTTCCGGGGAGAAGTTAATAAATATGGCTGGGTAGATCTTGGTTCATCTTTTTTGCCATCAGAGATTATTTCTGCTTTTTTATATGCCCAGCTTGAAAATCTGGAGATTATCCAGAAAAAAAGATTAGAGATATGGAATAGATACAAATCCGGACTCATTTCTTTACAGCAAAAAGGATTTATTTCATTACCTGACTTGCCTTCTTACGCAACAAATAATGCTCATATGTTCTATATTGTTTTTAACAATTACGAAGAGAGAACCCGTGTGATTCAGTATTTAAAAGAAAAAGATATTCATCCCGTATTCCATTATTTAAGTTTAAATAAAAGCGACTTTTTCCTGGCCGATAACCCTGAAATGGATATTCCTCATTCGGATCATTTTACAGATTGTCTTCTGAGGCTTCCCTTTTATTATGAATTATCGGAAACTGAGCAGGATAGAATTATAGAACTGATAAACAGCTATTTTATAAGATAATCGAAAAAAGCATCATTACAATATCATAAATATGAATTTATTAAAAAAACATATTATCAATTTTTTATTTGATGTACTGAATTCTGGTGCATATAAAAGGCATGCACAAAATAAAATCAATGAGTGGGCAAAGAAAAGTTTTAAAAGTTTTGGAGCCAACTCCATATTACCGGAAGAGCATTGGATAAAAAACCCAAAATACATTTCAATAGGTAAAAATTTCAGTTCATTATATCATCTGAGGCTTGAAGCCTGGGATCGATTTATGGGAGAAACTTTTACTCCAGAAATAACCATTGGTAATGATGTAATTTTCAATTCTGATGTTCATATTGGAGCTATAAATAAGATTGTTATCGGTAATAATGTTCTTATGGCAAGCAGAATATATATCTCCGATCATTCCCACGGAGATATAACCGTAAATGACCTTGAAAACTTCCCGGCACAAAGACCTTTATATTCTAAAGGTCCTGTCGTTATCGAAGACAATGTATGGATAGGTGAAGACGTATGTATTCTTCCAGGCATTACCATTGGCGAAAACAGCATTATCGGGGCCAACTCGGTCGTCAATAAAAGTTTTCCGAAAAATTCAGTCATCGCGGGGATTCCTGCAAGACTTATTAAAACACTTTAAAAAACAATGATGAAAAAAATAAAACCCCTTGCTTTTTACCTCCCTCAATACCATCCTGTTCCCGAAAATGACGAATGGTGGGGTAAAGGTTTTACAGAATGGACCAATGTCACAAAAGCGAAACCTCTTTTTAACGGCCACGAACAACCTATATATCCTGCTGATCTCGGGTATTATGACCTTCGTGTTCCGGAAGTAAGAGAACATCAGGCGCAGATTGCAAAAGAACATGGAGTTTATGGGTTTATCTACTATCATTACTGGTTTGGCAACGGAAAACAATTACTGGAACGTATTGCTAATGATGTCCTTACATCCAAAAAACCAGATTTTCCTTTCTGTTTCTGCTGGGCAAACGAAACCTGGTCTGGTATATGGCATGGTCTTGCAGAGAAGATTCTGGTAGAGCAAGTCTATCCGGATGAACAGGATTTAATAGATCATTTCAACTACCTTCTTCCATTCTTTAAAGACGAAAGATATATCAAGGTAGACAATAAGCCTCTTTTTATAATTTACCATCCGAACCATTTACATGAAGGAGATCCTCACTACATTTCAAAATTTAGGGAGTTAGCAAAAAAGAACGGATTTGATGACTTATATATCATGGCATCCAATAAACTCCGTGATGATACTGATTTAAAATCAATGGGGTATGACGGCAAAATATCCAATGCATTTCAGAAAGCATGGATCCCATATATTAAGAAAGGAGAATATATTTCCCATTACCAATATTATAAAAACAGAATAACAGAACTACTCGGATTTAAGAAAAAAATTAAACCGAAAGTCCTGACTCAGGATGCCAAAGCTATTGTTAATGATCTACAGTTTGTAGAAAGTAATGTTGCTACTTACCCATGTATTCTACCTAATTGGGACAACACGCCCAGAAGTGGCTATAGAGGAGTTGTACTTACTGATACATCACCGGAATTATTTGAAAAGCAGATTGAAAAAGCGATTGATTATCTTGAGGATAAAAATGATTATCCCGAACAGTTATTAATTATCAAATCATGGAATGAATGGGCAGAAGGTAATATTCTGGAGCCAGACAGAAAGTATGGCTTCGGATACTTGAATACATTAAAAAGTATATTGGATCAATATAATAGATAAGAACAGCTAACATATTTAGGTCTTATTAATTATATATAAAATAAAAACCCTGATGAATGATAAGTAAAATTTCAATTATAGTTCCCTGCTTTAATCATGCTCTGTATTTAGAAGAATGCATAGCGTCTATAATGGCTCAATCCTATACAAATTGGGAATGTATCATTATAGATGATGGCTCTACAGATAATTCATCAGAGGTCGTTCAAAAACTGATTAATCATAAAATACGATATATATACCAGAAGAACAAAGGAGTATCCTGTGCCAGAAACAATGGAATAAAGCACGCAACAGGAGACTATATTTTGCCTCTTGATGCAGATGATACGCTAAACCCTTTAGCATTAGAGAAAATGTTAGAAGCGTTTACTAAAAATAAGGAGACAATGATTGTTTTTTCAGATACGATAATGTTTGGTCATATCAATAATAAATCAAAAGTAGAGGAAAGATTCAGTATCAAGGAATTATTACTGCAAAACAAATTATTTTGTACTTCCATGTTTCCAAAAAAATATTTCGATCAGGGTATAATGTATGACGAAAAACTTACACATGGTCTTGAAGACTGGGAGTTTTGGATACAGCTTATTTCTTCTCATCGCAATCTTCCTGTTACCAAAATAGAATACCCGGTTTTCAATTATAGATCTCATACCGGTAGTTCAAGAAACAATGATGTTTTTAGGGATGATCATAAAAAAGAAATTATCTATCAAATGATTTACGAAAAGCACAAAGCTCTTTTTCATGAATTTTACCCAAGCTACATCTCACTTTTAAAAAGAAAAACCTTTTATGAAAAAAAATTAGAGAATATATACAACAGTAAACTATACAGGATATATGACTTTTTAATCAATTTATTTAGATAAATCTGTTTATACAAGCAAAGTGGCCCTGTCTAATGAATTTTGTGAAGGATATTGAAAATTAAAAAAAAACAAAGCCTCAAATTAAAGGTTGAAAAATGGTTAAAATAATTATTGTAAATTATAATTCCACCAAATGGATTGATCGCTGTTTATCATCCATTGATCAGGCGGGATTAATTGAGCACACTATTATCGTTGATAATGCTTCTACCGATAATAGTATTCTTATCATTGAGCAAAAATTCCCACAGGTAGAGCTTATTAAGCTTCCTGCCAATTTAGGTTTCGGACAGGCAAATAATATCGGAATTAAAAAAGCGTACGAACAGGGTTTTGATTATATATTTTTAATGAATCAGGATGTTTATATAACACCTGGTACTATTGACTATTTAGTTAAAATCGCAAAAAAAAATCCTGATTTCGGCATTCTGAGCCCGATGCACCTTAATGGAAATGGCTCCGAGCTGGACTTTAGTTTTTCAAATTACATCATTCCTTTAAAATGTGAAAAATTATATTCGGATATATTTTTACAAAATTTAGCGCCACTGTATGAATTACCTTTTGTAAATGCCGCTGCCTGGTTGTTGACAAGACGTTGTATTGAAAAGGTTGGCGGTTTCAGTCCTTCATTTTACCATTATGCAGAAGATGATAATTACTGTCAGAGGGTATTATTTCATAATCTGAAAATAGGCGTTGTACCGGAAGCAGTTATCTTCCATGACAGAGAAAAAAGAACTGAAAATAAATATTTTGATAATACCGCTCTGCTTTATGAAAGAAAATTAATTATGATGCTTTCAGATCCTTTTAATAATAAACAGTCGATAAGGGAAATATATATTAATTCTTGTAAAATGATGATAAAATCTCTATTAACATTCAGGCTGAAATCCCTTAAAGAGCATTACATCAAAATTAAGATCTGTCATTCATTGAACTGGAAAATGATTCTTCATAACAAAAAACAATCTCTTAAAGAAGGAAAAAGTTTTTTATAAACAATCGGGTTATCTAGAAGCTGATCTGGTGTAATCAGATTATAGGTGTGATAATCTTAGGGGGTTAAAAGAACTGGAAAAAACAGAACTGGATTATTTAAATTTAAAAGTACCCTGCCTTTTTTAAGTCTTAAATAACAAATGATGAAAAAAAATTATGATTATAGGTAATGGAATTATGGCAAATGCCTTACAATTTTATGATAAAGAAGATGTTGTTTTCTTTGCGTCAGGAGTTTCCAATTCTCTTGAGAAGAAACTGTCTGAATTTGAGAGAGAAACTTCACTTCTGAAATCTGTTATCAGCCAGAATACTGACAAAAAACTTGTCTATTTTTCTACCTGCAGTATTTATGATCCTACGAAAACTGAAAGCTATTACGTAATTCATAAATTAAATATTGAAAAACTGATTGCAGAACTCTGCAGCAACTTTATCATCTTCAGAGTAGGAAATGCAGTAGGACATGGCGGCAATCCTAATACATTAATCAATTTTCTGAAAAAATCAATCCTTTCAGAAAATAAGCTTATGCTGCACAACAATGCAAGACGAATCCTGATCGGCACAGAGGATATTGCATCATTTATCAATCGGTATTTGAAAGATTTTAATAATGAGATTGTTAATCTGGCATATCCCTATCAATTTACATTGTATGAAATTTTATCACAACTGGAAAAGTATCTGGGCAAAAAGGCATGTTATGAAATAATAGAAGAAGGTTCTTTTTATAGAATAGAATTCAACAGGTATACTGAAGATTTTTTCTCAGAAATACCGCCGGGAGAATATCTAAAAAAACTGTGTTCATCTTATCTATAAATGAATTGCCAATACCTCTTTTTATTAATTAAAACACATATCAAATGAAAATATCAGTCATTATTCCCGTATACAACGCAGAGAAATATGTTTCCCAGGCTGTAGAGTCTGCACTTCAGTTCGAAGAAGTATTTGAAGTCATATTGGTAGAAGACAAATCTCCCGACAATGCACTGCAGGTATGCCGGGAACTTAATAAAAAATACAGCCGGGTAAAGCTTTATCAGCATCTTGACAAAGGAAATCATGGAGCAGGAGCCACCAGAAACGTAGGAATAACTATGGCAGAAGGTGATTTCATTGCTTTTCTCGACGCGGATGATTATTATCTCCCGAATCGTTTTGAAGCAGAAAAGAAGCTATTGGTGAACGAAGACGTAGAGGGAGTTTATGGAGCAATAGGTGTTCATTATTATTCAGAAAAAGCAAAAAAACAATACTATAAAATATTCGGTGACCGACTGACTACCGTTTACCAAAAACATCCGCCGGAAGATGTTTTTCCCGGGCTGCTGAACATGAAAGGAACATTCGGATTGTTCAGCATTGATGCACTTACCATACGGAGGAGCGCGCTAAAGAAGGTAGATTGCTTTTTTAAAACTCATTTAAAACTTCATCAGGACACCGAATTTTTATTCCGTATTTCCTATTATCTTAATCTCTATCCCGGAATACTCGACAAGGCAGTTGCCGTACGTGGCGTTCATGAGAACAACAGGATCACCAAAATAGATGCAAGAGAAATCAGGCCCGCCTCAACAAGGGTTATTTTATGGGAGGAAGTTAACAATTGGGCAAAGACCGAAAGCAGCATTCCCGATGATGTCAAACTGCATATTACAAGAGTATACCGAAGCTTCCGTATTGCAAATTCGCATTTTCTGAAAAAATGGGGAATGATCGTAAGGTATCTCTTTACCGACTACCAAAGCATCCGCTCCGGATTGTACAATATAAATTTCCGGAAGGATCTTTTTTGATATTGCGGTTTAATTGAATTTATTTTTAAACTAAATTTATCGGTAAGCTGATTTATCGCTTTAAAAAACTTGCTTTCCTCAGATAATCACGCATTGGCTTTTCAATAAACTGATAAAAGCCAGCCGAAACGATCATTAAAACCGGCATGTAGATCCAAAACAATGTATTGCTTTCAGATATTTGGAAATAATCCCATAAAACCGATCTTACAATATACAAAACAGGGATATGGATAATATAAATGGCATAACTGATTTCTCCAAGAAATTCCAGTGGCTTAAGGGCAAAAAATTTAGTTATAAGACCGTTATTACAGGAAATTAGGTAAATTACAGGAACAAAGAAAACAGCCATTAGCCCATTATGAAAATTCAACGGAATGAAAATTAAAGACAGGATAATTGCAATAAAAAATACAACAACTGCCAGATCATAATTCTTTTCTTTACGGTTTTTCACAAAGAGTAAACCTGCTATATTTCCTATTAAGAACTCGTTGATATGCCAAAGCGGGAAATAATGACTGAATTCATGGCTCTCAGTATGCGGACCTTTATACGCAGGAGAATTAATATACAAATTGGAGAATACCTGAGTCCCGATCCAGATCAAAACGGCAATAATCCAAATGCTTTTATTTCCTTTAGAATATAAATAATTATACAGCCAGGGAAAAATCAGATAAAACAAAAACTCTACAGAAATAGACCAGCCCGGAAAATTCAGAATTAGGGCTTTTCCGGGAATCCAGCTCTGAATGCCGAAAAGATATAAAAAAGTTTTATAAAAACTGACGTCAGAATATCTGGTAAAAAAATAAAGCAGCAGGCCGACAATATATAAGGGATAAATCCTGGCTACCCTGTTCCGGTAAAAATCCAGATACCCTATTTTTTCCTTTCTGTGATAGGCGACAATCATTATAAAACCGGAAAGAATAAAAAAATAACTCACCCCCACGTTGGCGCGGAGAAAAATATCCGAAATAAACCTGATCTTATATAGAAACAAATCTTTATTAAAATGAGAAATAACAATCGCCATTGCAGCGATAAAACGGGTAAATGTAATCTGACTAATCTTCACAGAATCGCAACATGCTTTACTTTACTCAAAAGCGCTTCCATATTCGAAAACTTGATATAAAGTGTTAATTTTAAGGCACAAAAATAAGATTTATTCTTATAATTATGTAAAACAAATTATATTTGTATGATACAAATGAGAAAAAATTATTATGCTTAATGAAATTTTAGCAAAAATCCAGAGAAGGAATCAGATTTCTCTCCTCAAAAGACATCCTAATGTTTCTTTCAAAGAAATAAGGCTGGGAATCAATGACCATTTCATACTCCATGAAAATTTAAATAAAGTTACCATAGGAAGCGATGCAAACTTTAGAAATTATGTACATATCCTTGTAGAAAAGAATTCCACATTAGAAATCGGGGATCATTTTTTCATGAATAACTTCTGTTCCATCAATTGCCTGGAACATATTTCCATAGGCGATCATACGTTGTTCGGAGAGAATGTAAAGCTGTATGATCATAACCACCTCTATCAGGCTCAACCGGAATTTAAACTGTTTCATTCAGAGTTTACCAAAGCGCCGATCAGAATTGGCAGCAATTGCTGGCTCGGCAGTAATGTTACGGTATTGAAAGGAGTCACCATTGGTGACAACAGTATTATTGGAGCAGGATGTGTTATTTACAAGGATATTCCGTCCAATACAACTGTAATCAATCATCAGGATTTAATGTTAAAAGAACAGTCATGAAGTTTTCTATTCTTATTGCACATTATAACAATTCTCATTTCTTCAGGGATTGTTACGAAAGTATAATTCAGCAGACATACACAGATTGGGAGGCGGTTATTCTGGATGATGCTTCTTCAGAAAACGAGAAAAATAAAATACGGGAAATCATTTCAGGAGATTCCAGATTTAAGTTTTTTGAAAATGATAAAAATTCCGGCGTAGGCGTCACTAAAAGTAAGCTTATTGATCTGGCTGAAGGAGAAATCTGCGGATTTGTAGATCCCGATGATGCCATTACTCCCACTGCTATCCAAAGATCGATAGAATTGTTTCAGAAACAAGATACCGTACTTACTTATTCCAGGTTTATGACCTGTGATCAACATCTTAACCCAATTGCACCCTTCAGATCTGCCATGCAGGTACCGAACGGCAACCCCTATTTTTTTAACTTTCCCATTCAGATTGCACATTTTGTAGCATTCAGGAAAACAACTTATAACAAAACAGAGAAAATGAATCCGGAATTAAAAATAGGTGAAGATCAGGATCTGTACCTGAAAATGTATGAAAAAGGAAAAGTACGGTTCATTGATGAAACCAATTATCTTTACAGAACCCATGAGGGAGGAATTTCACAAAATGAGAACAAAAAGAAATCTCACGAATATTTTGCAAGGGTCATTTTCAATACGATGAAAAGAAGAGGACTTACAACCATCAACGGAAAAAAAATCCCTGAATTTTACAACAGTGCCGACGAAATATTTGATCTGCTTCAATATCAGCATCAAATGCCTTTCAGAATCAGAAAAAAAATACAGCTTACCTTACAATCAATCTTCGGATAATGTCAGAAAAAAAAATTAAAATATTGTTCAGGCACCGTTCCATGGAAATGGGAGGGGTAGAAAAAGTATTGCTGAGCTTACTTAACAATCTTAATCCTGATAAATTTGAAATGACTGTATGTCTTACACTCAACCAGGGTAAACTGCGTGATGAAATTCCCGGGCACGTAAGAAAAATACATCTTACCCCGGGAAAAGAAGATTTCTCCCGCAATTCCCTGCTGAAAAAAATCCAGCTTGCAGGAAGAAGATTAAAACTGAAAAAGCTGAAAAACAATCCCGTCATTGCAGACAGAATTATCAATGATATTTTTGACGTGGAAATCGGCATGGATTATCGAGATTATGATGCAATACTTAATTCAACCAACAAAAATTCAAAGAAAATAGGATGGTTTCATTCCGAAATCAATGTTCCTAAATTTCAGCCTTTGGTACCGGAAATATTAAAAAGTTTCCCCAAGTTTGATCATATGGTCTATTGTTCTCATAAAATTAAGGATATGATGCATCATTACTATCCCAATCTCAAGTATCCGGCCGAAAGTGTAATTATCAATCCTATCCCTGTTGAGGAAATTAAACATAAGGCAAAAGAAGAACCTGATGTATTTCCGGAAGGCCCCGTTTTTGTTTCGATCGGCAGGCTGCATTCAAGAAAAGGATACCATAAACTTATTGAAGCCCATAAAAAACTTATTGATGAAGGATTTCAACACAGTATCATTATCATAGGTGATGGCGATGAAATGAAGAACCTGGCTTCACAGGCAGCAAAATACAATGTTGAAAAAACCTTTATTTTAAAAGGAAATCAGATGAATCCTTATCCTTACATCAGGAAAGCAGATTACTTTATTCTTCCCTCAGAATCTGAAGCCTGGCCTCTTGTAATCGCGGAAGCATTAATCCTCAGGAAACCTATTATTGCTACCAATGTTGGCGATGTGGGACTCATGATCAAAGATCGGAAAACAGGATACCTCATCAGTTATGAAACGGATGAAATGTATTCTGCAATAAAAACGTTCCTTACTAATCCTGAACTTGTTGCTGAGATCAGAGCAAATCTTACAGATATTGAAAGCCAGTTTGATAATCAAAGAATATTTAACATGATTGAAGAAATGATCACTACAGTCTGTAAAAGCTGATTACTGAACAGAATATCCTCCGTCAACCACCATATTTGTTCCGGTGACCCACTTTGAAGCATCAGAAAGCAGGAAAATACAGGCGTTTGCCACGTCTTCAGGATTCCCTATTCCCAAAGGATGTTTCCTGATAATTTCCGACGAGGCTTCTTCGCCGATCTCTTGAAACATCTTTTCCAAAATCGGGGTATTTACCATCGCAGGGCTTATACTGTTGACACGTATATTGCTTCTGCAAAGCTCCACCGCCAAAGAACGTACACCGGAAATTACCGCTCCTTTACTTGCCGAATAGGCTGCTTTTCCCGGCTCTCCCACTATTCCGGCAACCGAAGAAATAAATACAAAGCTGGAAGTTTCATCTTTATACTTTTTTAGGGATAAAATTTTAGCAATTTCAAAGCCGGCTATAACATTGATCTCAAATATATCGCGATATAGTGTCGCACTGTGCTTTTTTAGCGGCAATGTCTTTTCAATCCCCGCGCAATGTATAAATCCTGATATTTTGCCTAAGTCTGCAACCTTATCTGCTATCATCGCTTCCAGATTTCCAGTTTGTGTAATATCTGCAGCAATAATCTCGGCTTTAGTTTCGGGAGCAAGCAGGGATACCGTTATCATCAGTTCGTTATGGTTTCTTCCCACAAGAATAAGATCCGCTCCTCTTTTGCTGCATTCCACAGAGCAGCTTCTTCCTATGCCGGAAGAAGCTCCTGTAATAAGAATTACTTTGTTTTTTAATGAAAAGGG
This sequence comes from Chryseobacterium sp. PET-29, assembly GCF_025736815.1. Taxonomy (NCBI): domain Bacteria; kingdom Pseudomonadati; phylum Bacteroidota; class Flavobacteriia; order Flavobacteriales; family Weeksellaceae; genus Chryseobacterium; species Chryseobacterium sp. PET-29. The sequence goes on from NZ_CP107053.1 coordinate 2,865,984, forward strand.
ATCCATTAATCTTCAAAATTTTCTTTCCCGATAACATTCATAAGATCCGAAACCGTTTCTATATCTTTAAAATGTTTGGTATCAATTTTCTTATTGAAATTTTCATCCACAAAAGCAATAATGGAAAGCAGGCTTATTGAATCGTAGCTTTCTAAAGATTTAAGGTTGGTCTCTGTAGTTAAGGTTTCATCTTCTTCGAGTTCCTCCTGTAGTTTTTCTAAAAAAACAGATGTTTTCATTGGGTATAATTTAAAATTTGTTTTACATTTCCATGACGGTGGCTCCCCAGGAATATCCTACACCAAAACCAGCCATAAGGATTTTATCTCCTTCTTTTAAAATTCCTTTATCCATCATATTTTTCAGGGCAATCGGAATAGTAGCAGATACGGTGTTTCCTGTTTTTTCCATATCAATGTAGAATTTATCCGCCGGAATTTTCGTTTTTTTCCGTAAATAATTCAGCATAAAAGAATTTGCCTGATGAAAAACAAAATGGTCAATATCATCCATATCCATTCCGTTTACCATCAAGGTCTCTTTTACCAGCCCCGGAATATTTTCAATCGTAAAATTAAAAATTTCAGGACCATTCATGTATATATTTTCAGGATTAAATTCATGTTCGGGGTTGAGTTCAAAATCTTTTTTAAACGCTCCTTTTTTTACAATAAGATTTTCAGCACCGCTTCCGTCCGTGCCCAGGCAAAACTGGTAATCACGGGAATTTTCTGCCTTTTCTAAAATAACCGATGCGGAGGCGTCCCCGAATATGCTCCGATTTCCCTTATCTTCCGGATGAATATGTTTACTGTAGGTTTCTGAGGTTACCAGGAGAATACTTTTGGCAATTCCTGCTGAGATCAGGCCTTTGGCAAAAGCCAGTCCGTAAACAAAACCTGAGCAGCCGAGATTAAAATCAATAGCGCCAATATTTTTTCTCAGTTTCAGGCGGTCCTGAAGAAGGCACGCGGTTGTTGGAAGAAAATAATCAGGGCTTTGGGTACAGAATAAAATAAAATCTACCTTGCTGCGGTCGTAATTCTCAAAAATTTTTTCAGAAGACTTTACGGCCATATCCAAAACCGTTTCATTATCAGAAGAGATGTGGCGTTGCGAAATTCCTACTTTTTCGTGGATTCTTTCCGAACTCCATTCCGGAAACAGTTTTTCAAGATCATCATTAGTCAACACAGACTGAGGAAGATAATATTCTATTTTAGAAATTTTTATCATGTTAATAAATTTTCTTTCTTTGCAAAAGTAACAAAACAAATGTACACTTGTGATGATTTTTTTATTTAGAGTTTTAATAAAAACGCATGCCCTCTGCCATTCCCTCCTCAATAGAGCCAGTCTTGCGGTTGCCAGATATAAAGGGATGAAGGTGGGCCGGAATTTCAATATGCCCGATAAAGTTTTTTTCGGAACCGAACCCTACCTTATTGAAATTGGAGACCATGTAAATATTGCTGCCGGCGTCAGGTTTGTGAATCATGGCGGAACCACTACCTTACTGAGAAAACTTCCCGGCTATGAAGACGCCAGAATCCTGGGAAGGATAAAAATAGGAAACAACTGCACCATCGGCCTGAACTGTGTGATTATGCAGGATGTGCAAATTGGAAACAACTGTATTCTGGGAGCCAATTCCGTCTTGTCGCAATCGATGCCTGATAACACGGTATTTATCGGAAATCCTGCACAGTTTCTCTGTACAATAGAAGATTACGGAGACATCGTTTTAAAAAACAATCCGGAATATCCCAGGGAACTGGAAAAGGACAGAAAAAAACTTGATGCTTACATCAAAGAAAATCTTCCTCATAAGTACAAGAAAGCGAGAAAAATTAAATAACTTAGTTCTTGTAAACACAAAAGAAAAAAAACAAATTGAAAAAGAAAAAAATCCTCATTCGAATAGGCTCGCTGCGTCATGGCGGCGCAGAAAAAGTATTGGTTAATTTCCTGAAAAACCTTCCCCCGGATAAATACGAAATTGATCTTCTCCTGAATCTATACTCCGGACTGTACATACAGGAAATTCCTTCATGGATAACGCTGCACTACCTCATAAAAGGAGAGATGATTACTACCAACAGACCGAAAGATATTCCCGTAAAAGCATTCAGGGTACTTTATGAGAAAATGTTTCTTTGGTTTCCTGTTCTGCTCTACCGGTTTATTTTGAAAAATAAAAAATATGATGTAGAAATTGCAGCCATCCATGCGATGTACAGGGAAATACTTTCAAGTCCGCAGAAAAATTCAAAGAAAATTATCTGGGTACAGAATGATATTTTCAACGTAAAAGGCTATACATCAAAGGTAATCCGTGAATTTTTCAGGTTTGACAAAATCCTCGTAATTTCCAATAAACTCCGTGACGGAATGTGCGACCTGGCAGAAAATGAAACAGAAAAAGCTTCTGTTATCAAAATATTCAATCCGATCGACAGAAATGATACGCTGAAAAAAGCAGACGCTGAAATCAATGATTACCCTTTTACTGAAAATCTTCCAACATTTGTCACCGTAGGTACGGTATATCCGCAGAAAGGCTATGACCGGCTGCTGAATGTTCATAAAAAACTTATTGATGAAGGATTGAAACACCAGCTGCTAATCATTGGTGACGGTTATGATTTTAATAATATTAAGGATCAGCTAAACGAGCTTGGCCTTCAGGAAACGGCAAAAATGTATGGTTTCAGCAGTAACCCTTATCCTTATCTGAAAAAAGCAGATTTTTATATTATGTCATCGAGGCATGAAGGGTTCCCTACCATTATTGCAGAAGCGCTTATCCTCAACAAACCTGTTTCAGCAACCGATATTTCAGGGATACGGGATCTTCTTCAGGACGGCAGGCTGGGAACCATCACTCCAAACTCCGAAGAAGGAATTTATGAGGGAATGAAAAAATTTCTTACCGATACAAACATTGCTGAAGAATATAAAAACAGAATTGCAAAGACTGAGCTTCCGTTTGTTTTGGAAAAATCGGTGGAACATCTTCAAAAAATTATTGACGAAGTCTAAAAAGCACATATCATGGCAGATCACTCCATCATTCAGAAAGATTTTTACCGGGAAAGCGGAAAGTGGCTATCCAGAATTGAAATCTGGAAAAAATGCATCAATCCCAATCTTCACTTTATTTATATTTTGAGGATGGCTCAGAAATATCAGAAAATAAGATTTTTAAATATATTTTGGAGAATGGTTTTACGGCATTACCAGATTAAGTATGGTTTTCAGATTTATCCTGAAACACAAATTGGGGAAGGTTTCTATCTTTGCCATTGGGGAAGCCTGGTCATCAATCCGGATACGATTATCGGAAAAAACTGCAATATTGCCCAAGGTGTTACCATCGGGCAGCAGAACCGCGGTAAGAATGAAGGCTCTCCCGTTATCGGCAATGAAGTGTGGATCGGTACTAATGCGGTTATTGTAGGAGCAGTGACGATTGGAAATAATGTATTGATTGTTCCCAATTCTTATGTCAATTTTGATGTTCCTTCCAACTCCGTTGTTCTTGGAAACCCCGCTAAAATCATTCCGGCAGAAAATGCTACAGAAGAGTATATCAACCGGAAAGTATAGTATTTGAAAACTTACCAAACAAAAGAAAACACAATATCATGCTAAAAAAAATAATTCCCGCACTTATCATTTTACTTTACCTTACAGGTCTTTTACTTTCTTTTCAGTTTATTTTTCAAAAACTTTTCGATAAGGAAAGGTTTGAAAGCATCCGGAATATTCTGGAATATGGAATCATGTTCTTATCTTTTCTTATCTTTAACGCTCTTTTATTCAAAAATAAATATAGTGCTGTATTATCAGTCATATTATGCTTATTGCTAAGTGTTAACTTTCTTATTTCCGTATCCTGTTTTTTTGTTTATCATTCAGGCTTCAATGTGGGAATGGCCATAAGTATCCTGGAAACGAATATGCACGAGGCTTTCAGTATGTCTTACATGTTTATTCTTCCAGGTATCCTTTTTATCATTTTTTTCGGATTGTTATTGTATTCTGTTATTTATCTTAAAAACAATACCGTCAGATTCAACGGTAAATTTATTTTTATTGCTTCGTTATGGATCATAATGCCATTTGCTTTTTATCTTAAACACCGATATATAAGCAATAAGGGAGGCGGAAAAATGATTAAGAACGTGTATTATCATCTATCTGATTTTAATGTGGCAATGAAATTACAGCAGGATATTGATGCCATTAAAAAAAATACTCCTGTATTTAACAGCAAGAAAATACAGCAGGGAGTAAAAAATGTAATTCTCATCATAGGAGAATCCGAAAGAAAACAGAATATGTCTTTATATGGATACGGAAAAAAAACGACTCCAAATGCAGAACGGCAGGCCAAAGATATGATGATTTTTGACCATGCCGTTTCCCCCGCGGGAATAACCAACCTTAGTGTTCCGCTGATGCTCTCCAGTATTCATCCGGATGAATTTAAACAACGCTATGACAAGCTTTCATATAATGTTATTAATCTTGCCAATCAAAGCGGATACAATTCTTTCTGGCTTAGTACACAGGCCAGCTCCAGAGGAATAACGGCAATTGCTTCACTCTCTAAAAATAAAAAATGGATCAACGGATATGATGAGGTTATTATTCCGGAACTTAAGAAAGTTATTCACGGTTCAGAAGATAAATTTGTGGTTCTGCATATCATGGGAAGCCACCCTAATCCGTGCAACAGATTACCTTCAACTTGGAATTCCGAAGGATTGAACTGCTATGACAGCTCTGTAAAATATACGGATTACGTTCTCGGAAGTATTTTCAACATGCTAAAAAATACAAATTCAGTTGTCATTTATGTTGCCGATCATGGGCTGAAAGTACAGGGCAATAAGCTGTTGCACATAGACTCTAAAGAATCTACCCAGGTTCCTTTTTTTATCTGGTTCGGTGATAAAGTACCTTCGGTTTACAAAATTACAGGCCGGGAAGCTTTGCAGACGCAAACCACCTATATTTATCCGTTAATTATGAAATATATGGGATTGGAAGCACCTTCCACTTATAAAAACCAAGAAAATAAATATTTAAATCTGGAAATGGAAAGCATCAATTACAGTAAACTTCCGGAGTAACAAAAATTAATTTATGATTGAATTTTTTAAAATGATTTAAGCTTAAACATTTTTCAACTTTAGTACTAATTTTCTGATTTTTACTTTGTAATTTTATTTAATCTAAATTATTTGTATGAATCGTGGTAATGTCACATGATTTTAAGCATATTTTAATATTAAACTTTGTTAAAAATCGTTGATTTTTCACTAAAAATTCTATTTTTGTAGCATTATTGATTTAGTCTATTGATTTTAAAAATAATTTACACGAAATAAATAATTATACCAATAAAATTATGTCACAATCGTACGAAGTTATTTTTGAAAACAACAAAAAATGGGTAGCGTCTAAACTGTCAGACAATCCGGAATTCTTTCATGATCTTGCAAAGACCCAGAATCCAGATTATCTGTACATAGGATGTTCAGACAGCAGGGCAACCGCTGAAGAGCTGATGGGAGCTAAACCCGGCGAAGTTTTTGTCCACAGAAATATTGCCAATATTGTTAATACGTTGGATATGAGTTCAACAGCTGTTATTCAATATGCTGTAGAACATCTGAAAGTAAAACACATTATTGTCTGCGGCCATTATAACTGCGGTGGAGTAAAAGCAGCCATGACACCTGAAGATCTCGGATTACTGAATCCATGGCTCAGAAATATCCGTGATGTTTACAGACTTCATCAAAGCGAGCTGGATTCTATTGAAGATGAGAGCCGACGTTATGACAGGCTGGTTGAACTAAATGTTCAGGAGCAGTGCATCAACGTTATCAAAATGGCCTGTGTACAGGAAAGATATATTCTTGAGGAGTATCCTGTTGTCCACGGCTGGGTGTTTGACCTTAGGACAGGTAAGATTATTGATCTGGAAATTGATTTTGAGAAAATCCTCAAAGACATCCAGAAAATTTACAACCTTACGAGTTCCGACTGGGTTATGAGCAGAAAAACCAAATAGTTTTTCTTAAAAAAAATGTGAAATGAAACTTTGGAGTATTATTACATTACTGTTTTTTCTGAACTTCACGGCTTTACCGGGTATAGCTTCGGTATTGGGCTGGGATCTCACGAGAACCAATGTTGTAATTAATGAAGAAGAACCACATTCTCATCCTTCATCTTTTATTGTTTACGAAAAGACCCTTCCCAAAACTCTGGATGTATTTGATTATCTGAAGTTTTTCGAGCCTTCTCTGGAAGAAAAATCTTTTGTACCGGTAGATGATTCCTTTCATCTGTCGCCTTTATTATCTATATTTTCTCCGCCTCCGGAAGCTTAATTTTAGTCAGTCTTTTTTATCACTATTCATATCATTTGATATTGAACAGGATGTACTATTTATAAAATTAAATTTCCAATTTTTTGTAATTGATTATTAAAGAATAATAATCAGTTCTATTCACAGCAGTTTATCATGAAAAAAACATCATTAATAGGAGGAATAAAGGAGAATTTCCCTTCAGGACTCGTAGTATTTTTAGTAGCGCTTCCCCTTTGTTTAGGGATTGCTCTTGCTTCAGGAGCACCCCCTTTATCCGGAGTCATTGCGGGTATCGTGGGAGGCCTGGTCATAGGATCAATCAGTAATTCCAATATTTCTGTATCGGGTCCGGCAGCCGGATTAACAGCCATTGTACTTACCGCGATCACAGACCTTGGTGCATTTAATATTTTTCTTTGTGCCGGAATCATTGCCGGAATTATTCAATTAGTTTTAGGGTTTATACGAGCAGGAAGTATTTCAAATTATTTTCCCAATAACGTTATTGAAGGAATGCTTGCAGCCATCGGGATCATTATTATTTTAAAGCAGATACCGCATGCTTTAGGATTTGATAAAGATTACGAAGGTCATCAGTCTATTTTTGATAACGGACTGAACTTCGGATATTTTTCAGAGTTATTCGGAGCCATTCATCCGGGAGCCATTATTGTAACGCTTGTTTCTATATCTATATTAATCACCTGGGATAAAGTTCATTTTTTAAAAAGAATAAAAATGCTACCTGGAGCGCTTGTAGCAGTAGTTGCAGGTATAGTCCTGAATGAAATTTTTAAAATGACAGGCAGCTCACTGGCAATACAAACCCAGCATCTGGTGTCTCTTCCGGTACCACAGTCGTTGGATGATTTTAAAAACCTTATTACCACTCCTGATTTCAATGGCTTTATGAATCCGAAAGTCTGGATTGCCGGAGCAACAATTGCTATCGTAGCTTCTATCGAAACGCTGCTTTGTATTGAAGCCTCCGACAGACTGGATGTACAGCGAAGAATTACAGATACCAATCTGGAATTAAAGGCTCAGGGAATAGGAAATCTGGTAAGTTCATTTATCGGCGGACTTCCAATGACCTCGGTAGTAGTCCGAAGCTCTGCGAATGCCAATGCAGGAGCAACTTCGAAAATGTCAACCATTATCCACGGGATCCTCCTGTTAATTTGTGTTTTATCAATTCCTGTTATTTTAAATCTTATTCCTTTATCAACATTGGCAGCGGTATTGATTATGGTTGGATACAAGCTTGCTAAACCGGCCACTTTCAAACATTTCTGGCAATTGGGAAAATTCCAGTTTATTCCTTTCGTGGCAACTGTAATTGCCGTTGTGGCAACGGATTTGCTGAAAGGAGTAGGAATAGGTCTTGCGATCTCCGTTTTCTATATTCTGCAGGGAAATATGAAACGAGCTTATTACCTGAGCAGAGAGAAGCTTGATGATGCAGATGAAATAAAGATTAAACTTGCCGAGGAAGTTTCATTTTTGAATAAAGCAGCCATTAAAAAAACATTGAAAAATATAAAGCCGAATTCTACCGTTACCATTGACGCAAGAGGAACCTCTTATATTGCCACCGATGTCTTGGAGATGATTCAGGATTTTGCTAATATCAGAGCCAAAGAAGAAGACATTAATGTAGAACTTTTAGGATTCAAAACTTCATACAGAGACTACGAAAGAGACGAAAATTCTCATATTGTAGTCACTCATAAAAGAGCTATGTAAGCTCAATTTAATATTTTTTTTAACTTTAAAATATAAACAGATTATATGAAAGCACACACTCACGAAACTCAGTCTACCATCACCCCTGAAAAAGCATTAGAGTTTTTAAAGGAAGGAAACCAGAGATTTGTAAATAACCTTAAAGCCAACAGAGACCTTCTGGAACAGGTAAATGCTACCCGTGAAGGACAGTGGCCATTTGCCGTAGTGTTAAGCTGCATAGACAGCCGTACTTCCGCCGAACTTATTTTTGATCAGGGTCTTGGGGATATTTTCAGCATCAGAATTGCCGGAAATTTTGTAAATCAGGATATTTTGGGTTCTATGGAGTTCGGATGTAACGTAGCGGGTTCCAAACTGGTGGTCGTATTGGGACACACCAAATGCGGAGCATTGAAAGGCGGACTTGATGCAGCACAAATTGAAGGTCTTGGAATGGATAACCTAAACCATCTTATCAATCACTTCGACCCGATCATTAAACAGGTAATAGAAGACGGCGAAGAGCGTTCTTCAAAAAACAGCGATCTTTTAGAAAGATTAAATCATCAGAACGTAAAAAGCGCTATTGAAGATATCCGCAAGCAGAGTTCAACACTCAGAAAACTTGAGGAAGAAGGCAAGATTAAAATTGTAGGCGCTAATTATGATGTGGAAACCGGAGCCGTAAGCTGGTTGTAAGCATCTCTATCTTTCAGTCGCTTAGCGGAAAGACAATCAATCAATATGTTATAGTTAGATAGATCGGAAATTAAATTTTAAAAGTACATCAGAAGGCCATCAAATTCGATGGCCTTTTTATTGTGGATTACCAGAAGTAAATATCTTTAATAATAAAACATACACAGATCAGTCAGATTACTCCGGAAATTCTTACTTTTGAACAGTAAAATCCTGAAATCAATCATGCCTGCATCAATAAAACTGCTTCTTTGTGTATTTCTCTGCCTCTTTAATGGTTTCATTAAATCTCAGGAAACTTCCGGGAAAAAGGCGGTATCGGATACGCTGTCTTATGTTAAAAAATTTGAAATCAATAAAGAAAAATACATCGGGAAACCTTTTTCTCTCCTGCTAAAGGATATGACTCAGATGCAGCCTAAAAAAAATAAATCCGAGTTTAGAGAAGACACAACGAATCCTCTCCCGAGCACTTCTTTCTCATTTTCTGATAAAGATATCAATTCTGTAAACAATGTTACAATGACCATCAAATGGAAGGCTGATGACAGAGCAACAACTCCGTTGGAATTTTTTGAGCAGGAACACAATTACCGGTTTACGCCCAATGAAAAGAATTTTCTTGAGAAAAAAATTGTGATGGACATTACGGTATATAAGCGTTAATTGTTTAAAAATCCTTTTGTGTATATCATTTCCCGTTGAAAGCAGACATGGTGTTATTGATTCCGGCAAATACAAATGACAAACTTGCTTTCGAGAACTTTTCAATTCTTTCCGGAAGTGCTGCGTTTTCCTCTTCAGTCCAGGTTCCAAGGACATAATCTACCTGCCGCCCTTCGGAAAAGTCTGCCGAAATCCCAAAACGAAGCCTTGCGTAATTTTGTGTCTGAAGAACTTCATTGATATTTTTAAGTCCGTTATGCCCTGCATCAGATCCTTTTCCTTTCATTCTCAATGTTCCGAAAGGAAGTGCAAGATCATCCGTTACGATCAATATATTTTCCAAAGGAATATTTTCTTTTTGCATCCAGTATTTTACAGCATTTCCCGAAAGGTTCATATACGTATCCGGTTTTAAAACCAATACTCTTCTCCCTTTGTACTTCCCGTCTGCCATCCATCCGAAGTTGGTGCTGTTAAAAGGAGCTTCCAATGTTTCAGCAATTTTATCCGCCACTTTAAAACCTATATTGTGGCGAGTATTTTCGTACTCTGAGCCTTTATTTCCGAGGCCTACAATCAAATATTTCATTGAGAAATTTTTTGCAAAATTAAGGTATTAAAAACAAAAAACTCAATCTGTAATAGATTGAGTTTAGTAATATTTAAAGATTATTTTTATAGCGGTTTGTAAATGTAGTTTACGCCGTATCCTTTTCTCATATACGTTTGGGCGTCATAATTGTAATCTGTAGATACAACTACTGGTACCGGTACCGGCTGCATCAGATCAGAAACGGATTTTCTTTTAGGACTGTTTGGAGACAGAATCCAGCTTTCCATGTCATTTTGCTCAGTAGATAACAATCTGGAAATTTTATAAGCAAGTGGCAATAGCGTAAACGGATTGATCTGGGCATCATAATTGGAGTACTCATAGCCATATTTTGTGTTTACTGCACCGAATACACCTCCTGCGATAGGTCCGTAACCTCTTATTACTTTTGTTACATTATCCCCCGAATATTCATAGGTTGTTTCTGAAAAATTGCTGTACGCAAAAGGAACACCTATTGTTTCGTTTCCGGTCTGCATAACAATCTTGGCAAGTTTTGATGTTGTAGAATTGTATGTAAGATTATAAAGTGTTTTTGATTTTCTAAGAATCGTCCAAGGTCCAGGAGTTGTTGATGGCGGAACCGGGGCTGTTCTGTTGTATACGGAACGTGTCTCGGAAATAATTTCTAATCTTCCCGTATTGCCATAAGTGAACTGTTGTTCGTATGAAGTACTGTCTGCATCAGGTGTACCGTTATTATCAGCATCCAGAAAACCTTTGAAGGTTACCCTGCTTATCTTATCCCCACTATACTGTACATCTGTTACTGAAGCCTTTCTTGTATCCACTCTGGACACCTGAAGGCCGTTATAATGATAGGTTGCCAGTGTATCAGCATCAGTGATTTCTCTGTAAAGTGCACGTGCACCGATAAGTCCGGTATTATTATTAATATCCAGCAACGGATTTCCGTCTTCATCCGATAAATCTTTACAAGAATGAACTGCAGAAATACCTACTAAAAGCAAAACAAAATAAAAAAGTCTTTTCATTCCAAGGTGGGATTATTTATTTTTCCACAAATATAGTTTTTTTTTGAATAAAAATCATGTTTTTATTCCTTTTCAAACAAAACTAATAAAGATAAAATGTAGTTATAAAGGCTTATACACATATTTAACAATCTGTCCGGGATCTGAAACCGGATAATTTTGAGCATCATACAGATAAGATTTCGGCACGCTGGTCTGCGGCGCACCCGAGCTTATTAAAGTGATCTTTCCCGTATTATTAGATGACAATGCATTAAAATTAATTGGGAATAAAGTACCCGTAACCATAAAATATTCTTTCGGTAGAGTGGTATAAGGATTTATTTTGTTATCATAATTATCATATGCATATGACATGGTAGTTGAGGTTGAAGGATCCGGATTTCCACCATTCATGAGCATGGTTGTATAATCAAGCTTTGCCACGTTACCTGCAGCGAAGGTAAACTTATTTTCCACGTAATGGGTATAAGTAGCACTGCCTCCCATTTTTTTCTTCTCTACAATTCTGTATAACTGTCCGTTTGCATCATAATACACGGTGAAATCACTGTGGTTTGCGGAAGAAACTAACGTTTGGTCCATTGTTATTTCAGACAATTTCCCTCCGGTGTATGAGAGCGTATAGAGATGATTAATAACATGAGGATTTACATTATCCAGATATTTGATTTTTGAAATCTTGTCGCCGGAATAAGTAACCGTAGCGGTAATGGTATTGTTGCTCCCCGCATCTCTGATCAGCGCCTGAGAAAGAACTCCTGCATTCGTAATATACTCTTCCTGGTCAATATTTCCGTTTGTGATTTTACTCAAAATCCTTGGCCCTGTAATGGTTGTTCCGCCCGAATTACTATTATTTTGGTTAGGAGGATCTTCTGTAGTGTTATCACAGGAAACAGAAAAACTTAATGCCAAAAGAGCAAGAGATGAAATGAAGTATTTCTTTATCATACGTTATTAATTTTTAAGCTCTCAAATATAATTGAATTTCTTTGATCGGAAAACTAAATTTCGAGATAAATATTAAAGCAAAAATCTAAAAAAACTGTTTTTTTTTAGATTTAATTACATTTCATACCATCTAATAAGGCTGCAATACTGAAGTTGTAAAGACAGATTGTGCCATTGCAGCATTAAGAAAAGAAGTATTAACAGGAAAACCTATTCCCAACGTTCCTGAATTTATATTCCTTTTAGTACACGCTACTTTTACAGAATAATTGTTTTTAGGAACAATATCAGTAAGTGTTGCATTCAGGTTGAAAATTTTGTAAGTCCCATCCGTACCCAGTACGACATCTGTTCTTACAGCCTTTAGTTTATCATCCAGAAAAACACCACATGCAAATCCTGATGAAGAATTGCCATTTCCTGTTTTTTGTGCAGTTGTCTGAAATGAAAATACGACTTTGTTAGTAGGTTTACTGATTGAAAAAGTATCCTGCGTTCCGGATAGTACGGTCCAGGTATTATCAATTACAGAGTCTTCCGTATATGGAGTGGTAGCGCCGTTGGATCCGTTAAACGTTGCCCCAGACTGATCTATTAAAGTATTGATGAAGAAAATAGACATGCTGCCTTGTCCGTCAGCAATTTTTATATTTTTCCAGTCGTTTACAGTAAGATCGGAACTATTATGAAAAATCATCCCCGCTGTGCCTGCGTTTCCCTTTACAGTATTTGTTCCTCCTGTTCTCAGCTCATTTCGTATGTTAAGATCTCCGTTAATATCCAGGGTACCCACCGGAGTAGCCGTATTTATACCCACCTGGGCATATGAGCCAACCGAAGATAGTGAAATTATGATGATAAATATTTTCTTCATGATTTAGTTTGTTACTGGGTTAAATACTTCAGGAACTTCATAAGCATCCACTTTAAGGGATGACTGGGCAATAAAGCTGTCAATATTGGAAGCTACATTAATTCCTATACCAAGTGTTGCTGTAGAATTATATGATTTTAATCTAGCACAGGCTACGCTTACCGTATGATTACCTTTTGAAAGATTTTCTGCGATACCTATCTGATTGTGAGTGATAAATGTATTGGTCCCGGAGCTTGCCTTAATATTTCTTTGTCTTAAATTGACCAGTTTATCATCAACAAAAATTCCGCATGCATAATCTATGGAGATATCCGGATTGCCATTGGAGGGAAAATCTGCCTGCACCACAGTTTCAAACTGAAAATACATCTTACTTGTAGCACTATATAAAGTAAACGGCTGAGATAATGATGAAATTTTTCTAAACAAGTTTAATGTACTGATGTTTACATTTTTTACAAAGGTAGTCGATATTGTTGCAGCATTGGAAGATTCTTCCGAAGAGGTGAATTTTAAGCCTGTCCTGTCTGAAAATGAACTGCTGAAAATGAGATAAAACTTATTCTGTTCATAGTCAGGAATACGTAAAGTTTTCCAGATGGGAGGATACCCTTCACCCTGAGAAACAAGTACCTGATCATTGATCCCGGTAGTGATCTGGTTATTGGTGGTATTCAATACAGATAATTTTCCTCTTAGATTCACATCTCCGTTTACATCAAGAACAGATTTGGGAGATCTTGTATTGATCCCCACCTGAGCACAAAGATAAATTTGGGTTACTGATAACAAGATTATTAATAGTTTTTTCATAATTATATTTAGTAAGTTACAAATTCAATGATATCTAATTTAAATACAGATTCTAAAGTAAATGCATTGGAAATTGTATTGCTATTAGAAATATTCCTACCTATTGTGAATTCAGTAGTCAGACTGGAAGAATCTATCTTACGACAGGCTATTTCTATTTTCTGATTACCTGCAGGAATATTCTGTTCCGTGTAATTAAGTGTGAAAATATAATCCTGAAGCCCTTGCTTGGTGCTATTATTATTGGAAGAAATTTTATCGGGTCTTACTGCTACAAGCTTTCCGTTTCTGAAAACAGCACATGTAAAAGTAATATTTTGCGAAGTTGTTGCAGCCGGCGCTTTCATTTCAACGCCTGTCTGAAATTGGTAATTCAGCTTATTTTTACTGTTTTTAATGACAAAGTTGTTTTCCAGACCTGTAATTTTTACCCATTTTCCTTTAGTAATATCTGTAATATCATCTCCTATATTGCTTTGATATATTCCATCAGCAGCAACATTGGCAGAAAGACTTGTTATACCAACCTGATCTGTAGACAAATATGAATTAATTAACTTATACTGTCCTTCTTCCACAAAAGACACGTTCAAAGACTTCCAGACTGGAGGCAGACCCTCGCCCTGAGAAACCAAAACCTGGCCATTAAGCCCGGCGCTACCCACTTGACTGGCAGTGCCTCCAACTCTGAGTTCTTTCCTTAAGGAAGCTGTTCCATTAACATCCAGCACAGCATTTGGATTTTGTGTTTTTATTCCAACCTGTGCGTTTAGCGTCACATAAAAAAACAACCCGGCTATACATTTGTGTTTATTTTTTTTCATGGATACAAATATAAAAAAAATTCACACCGAGTTGATATACTTTAAAAAAAATAAAAAAACAAACTGTCTAAAATATGATATTTTAAAGAATTAACCGGCCTTAAGCATTGATTTTAAAAGAGAATTTACCTCATCAACATTCCTTACTTTATCCTTCCGCATCATCAGCTGGTTGCCTTCTTTACCGGTTTTTTCTTTAAGCTGTGCTTCTGCCGGGTTTTGGGTAAGATAACTGATGATATGTCTGAATTTGTCTGTCTGATAAAATTTATCCTGTGGGTTACCCGGGAAATACCCCAGAAATACACCGTTCTTCATAACAATTTTCTCAAATCCGATTTCCGATGCCAGCCATTTTAAACTGACACTTTTAAGCAAATTCTTTGCTTCCTCGGGCAGATTTCCAAAACGGTCTTTCAATTCAGATTCAAATTTCTCGAGGTTTTTTTCGTTATCAATATCAGCAAGCTTCTGGTAGAGTAATAATCTTTCTTCCGTATTGGAGATATACGAATCCGGCAGCATCAACTCAAGATCCGTATCAATATTAATATCTTTTGTTGTTTTAAAGAGCTTATTTCTTTCCTCCTCATTTTCAAATAAATTTTCAAATTCCTGGTCATCTTTCAGCTCCTCCAGTGCTTCCTGCATTAATTTCTGATAGGTCTCAAATCCCATTTCATTAATAAATCCACTTTGTTCAGCTCCCAATAGATCTCCTGCACCACGGATTTCAAGATCTTTCATAGCAATCTGGAAACCACTTCCCAAATCAGAAAACTGTTCGATGGCCTCCAGCCTTTTCCTGGCATCAGAGGTCATCATATCATAAGGCGGTGTAATGAGATAACAGAATGCTTTTCTGTTGCTTCGTCCTACCCTCCCTCTCATCTGATGCAAATCTGCCATTCCGAAACGTTGTGCATCATTAATGAAAATAGTATTGGCATTAGGAACATCCACTCCACTTTCAACAATCGTCGTAGAAACCAGCACATCATATTTTCCTTCCATAAAATCAAGGACATTTTTCTCCAGCTGCTTCCCTTCCATCTGCCCATGTCCCGTAATAACCTTTGCATCCGGTACCAGACGCTGTATTAATCCCGCAATTTCTTTCAGGTTTTCAACTCTGTTGTTGATAAAATATACCTGGCCGTCACGCTGGAGCTCATAGGAAACAGCATCCCGGATTATTTCTTCATTAAAGCCTACCAATTGTGTTTCCACAGGTTGTCTGTTCGGCGGTGGAGTCTTGATTACCGAAAGGTCTCTTGCAGCCATTAATGAGAACTGTAATGTTCTCGGAATAGGTGTAGCCGTAAGCGTAAGCGTATCAACATTGCTTTTAAGCGTTTTTAATTTATCTTTTACGGAAACTCCGAATTTATGTTCTTCATCGATAATCAGCAATCCCAGATCTTTAAACTTCACGGAACTGCCCGCCAGCTGATGCGTTCCGATAACAATATCAACCTTACCGTTTTTAAGTGCTTCCAGAGTTTCAGATTTTTGCTTGGCCGTTCTGAAACGGTTGATATATGATACATTTACCGGAAAATCTTTAAGTCTTTCTTTAAAACTCCTGTAATGCTGAAAAGCCAGAATTGTGGTAGGAACCAATACGGCAACCTGCTTTCCGTCGGTTGCCGCTTTGAATGCTGCCCTGATAGCCACTTCCGTTTTCCCGAAACCTACATCCCCGCAAACCAGCCTGTCCATTACTGTATCTGCCTCCATATCTTTTTTCACATCAATGGTTGCTTTCTCCTGATCCGGAGTATCTTCATAAATAAAGCTCGCTTCCAGCTCGTTCTGCAGATAAGAATCCGGAGTGTAGGCAAAACCTTTGGCTGTCTTTCTTTGAGCATAGAGTTTTATAAGATCAAAAGCAATTTGTTTTACTTTCGCTTTTGTTTTCTGTTTTAAAGATTTCCAGGTTGGTGATCCGAGCTTACTCAAAACTACTTCACGTCCTTCAGGACCATTGTATTTTGAAATTTTATGAAGTGAATGAATGCTTACATACAAGAGATCCCCGTTTTTATAGGTAAGTTTAAAACATTCCTGAATTTTACCGTCATTATTTACCTTTACCAGCCCCATAAACTTTCCGATTCCGTGGTCGATATGGGCAATATAATCTCCTATTTTCAGAGACATTAAATCTTTTAAGGTAAGCTGTTCCGATTTTGCAAATGTATTTTTTGCCTTATAGCGCTGATATCGGTCGAAGATCTGATGATCTGTATATACAAGCAATTTATGGTTATGATCTACAAATCCTTCATGAAGTTCAGATTTAAAACTTTTAAAAGGAAGCTCATGCTCCAGTTCTTCAAATATAGATTCAAGCCTTTCTTTCTGCTTTTCTCCCGTAAATGAAATCCAGGTATCAAAACCGTTACTCTGTTTTTCTTCAAGATCTTCTATCAGCAGTTCAAAATTTTTATGAAACGACGGCTGTGGAATCTGATCTATTTTGATCTCCTCCAGATCAATAAGACCTTCAATAGAAACGCTTCCGAAATCTACCGTGGTAAATTTTTTGTAATCGAATAAAAATTCCTGATCGGAGATAAAAAGTTCCTGAGGCGCTCTGTGGGCAATATCCTTACTTAAAGTATCATATTTTTCCAGCGCTTTCTCATAGAACGTTTTAAGCTTCTGCATTCCGATAATCCCGTTTTTGGAAACCACCATACTTTCCTTTGGCAAAAGCTGAAGAAGAGAAACCCGGCTTCCGGTTACCGTAAAATTCATATTGGAAACCAACTGGAAATCCTCAACCTTATCTACAGAAAGCTGTGTTTCGATATCGAACGTTTTGATGCCTTCAATTTCATTCCCGAAAAAAGTAATACGGTAAGGCTTTTCATTGGAGAAAGAGAAAACATCTACAATCCCTCCTCTTACAGAAAACTCTCCCGGTTCAGAAACAAAATCGGTCTGTTGGAAATTATAATGGTTCAGAAGTTCATCCACAAAATCAAAATCAAGCTGATCGCCCACTTTTATATGATGGGAAATGGCTTTAAAATCCTCCTTTTTAAGCACCTTTTCCGAAAGCGCACCAGCGTAGGCCACAATTACTTTCGGAGATTTCCCCGATGTCATTTTATTAATAGCTTCTGTTCTTAAAACAAGATTTGCATTTTGGGTTTTCTCCACCTGATAAGGCTCAAGATGAGTTGCTGGAAAATACAGCACTTTATCTTTTCCCAGAAGGTCTTCCATCTCCGTATTGACATACAGTGCGTCTTCTTTATCATCAACGATATAAAGAACAGTCTTTTTACGGGTGAGAAAAAGTTCGGCCACAACTATAGAAACGGCTGATCCTGCACTGCCTTTTACGGATATATGTTGATGGTTTTCCAGATGAATGAAAATTTCTTTCCCAAATTCCTTCTGAAGGAGATCCGGAAGGAATTTTTCGTTAATGGTTTTTAATTGCATAAAAAATGGTATAAACGACAAAAGCGATTTCGGGAGTTTTCCGAAACCGTTTGATCTTTACAAAGATACAACTTAATTTCCATTCCAGAATCACGCCAATTCTTCGTAAACAAAGTGTTTAAAGATAAAAATCTTAATTTTTTATTAAAATCTCAAACAAAAAGTTAAAATGAACAATCATTTTCCAAATGGCACATTGTTTGGAAATTCAAGACTACCAAAATTAAAGAATATTATTATGAAAAAAACAATCAGAATTTTAGGAATGTTCGTGTTATTATTTTTTGTAGTCACGACAATTACATCATGCAGCGACGACGACGATCCTGCCAACAATGATTTTTTTGCAGGAACTTACAGAGGTAGCGTAGGCTATACAGATGGAGACAACAACATCAGCTCGAATGACGGGAGTGTATTCGTAACAAAAATTGCAAGCGGAACCAAATACAACTTCGCTTTCTCAAACGGAATTCCTGATCTTAACGGAGTAGAATTTAACCAACAGGGCGATAATACTCTGGTAATGGTAGGATCTACAGCGACATCTTACATCAGAATTGATAATAATGAACTAAAAATATTATATTTAAAGGACGGAAAATCGTGGACGGCTAACTGTACCCGATAACCAACTTTTCATACATTATGTCAGAGCCTGCTTTTCTTTATTAAGGAAAGCAGGTTTTGTATTCTAAAAGACTTCTCTGAAAGGATGTTTAATGTTTTTTTAAGCTGTGATAAACTTTAGTTAAGGTTCTGAAATTGAGTTTTTTCAGTAAAAATTTTATATACCTTTGATTCAAGAAACAAGAAAAAAAAGTTCTTATGAAAAAATTCTTATCCGCAATGTCAATCGCACTTGGACTTGGCCTTGCAACCGCTCAGCAAACTGCTCCGGCAACTGCCGCCAATCATCACCAGCCAGCAAAAACAGCACAGGCTTCAAAGCCGGCCAAATCTGCAGCAACGGCTACACCAGCCAAAGCTGAAGCAGCTCCGGCAGCTGCGAAAATGAAAAAGGACGGAACACCGGACAAACGTTATAAGGAAAACAAAAAAATGAAAAAAGACGGTACCCCGGATAAGAGGTACAAAGAAAACAAGTAATACTCAACAATAGTTGTTATTTTCATAATCAAATTTCGAGAACCGATGACCACTCATTCATCGGTTTTTTGTTGGATATTGCTCATAAAGTTTCAAAGATTCTTCAGTTATTTATAAATTTGAAGAATGATAAACTTTCTTAAGAAAAATATCGCATTGCTTTGGGCAAAAAAACATGTGCGCAAAGCTGAAGAATTTAAAAAAAATGCTGAACAAAACCAGGAGAAATTATTATTTTCCCTTGTGGATACTGCTAAAAAAACGCTTTTCGGAAGAGAACATGATTTTGAAAACATCAGATCCGTTAAAAATTTCCAGGATAAGGTGAAAATTTCGGATTACGAAGACCTAAAACCTTATATTGAAAGGGTAAAAAAAGGACAGGCAAACATCCTTTGGACTGATGTTCCGGAATATTTTGCAAAAACTTCAGGAACAACTTCAGGCTCAAAGTATATTCCTATTTCCAAGGAAGGAATGCCATTTCAGGTGAAAGCTGCCCAAAGCGCTCTTTTTCATTACATTGCTAAAAAAAACAATGCCGATTTTGTAAACGGCAAAATGATCTTTCTTCAGGGGAGTCCTGAACTTGAAGAAGTGTTCGGGATTAAAACCGGTCGTCTTTCAGGAATTGTAGCCCATCATATTCCCAAATACCTTCAAAAAAACAGGCTTCCGAGCTGGGAAACCAATATCATGGAAGACTGGGAGGCCAAGGTTGACAAAATTGTAGAAGAAACGGAGAAAGAAAATATGACTCTCATTTCCGGGATTCCGCCATGGCTGATTATGTATTTTGAAAAGTTAGTGGAAAGACATAGTAAAAAAATCAAACAGATATTCCCAAATCTTCAACTGATTGTGACAGGAGGCGTAAATTATGAGCCTTATCGCGACAAAATGGAAGAACTTCTCGGAGGAAAGGTAGATATCGTACAGACATTTCCGGCATCTGAAGGTTTTTTTGCCTTTCAGGATGACTATACAAAAGAAGGACTGTTGCTTTTAACCAACCATGGGATATTCTACGAATTTGTTCCTTTGGAAGAATATGGCAAGCCTAATGCGAGAAGATTAACATTAAAAGATATTGAGCTTAACAAAGACTATGCTTTGATTTTAACTACGAATTCAGGATTATGGGCGTATTCTATCGGCGATGTAGTGAGATTTACCGATAAAAATCCACACCGGATACAAGTAAGCGGCAGGACGAAACATTTTACGTCTGCCTTTGGCGAACACGTTATTGCGTTTGAAGTAGAGGAAGCAATGAAAGCAGCCATAGAGAATTGCCCTGCACAGATTATCGAATTCCATCTTGCCCCGCAGGTGAATCCTGAACATGGCCTTCCCTATCATGAATGGTTTATTGAATTTGAAAAACAACCTGAAAATCTTGAGCTGTTCCGGGATGAACTGGACAATCAGCTTAGAAAACGCAATACTTATTATGATGATCTTATTTCAGGAAATATTCTTCAGAAACTTTATATTACGGTTTTAAAGAAAAACGCTTTTCAGGAATATGCAAAATCACAGGGAAAACTGGGCGGACAAAACAAAATTCCCCGACTTGCCAATGACAGAAAAATTGCAGATTTATTGAAAATATATAAACTTTAAGCACATTTTTTCAATTCCGGAAACATATATTCGAAAAAAATTATAAATTTGGAAAACTAAAAAATAATAATGAAAGCATCTGTACTTTTAAAATCATCTTTATTAACGTCGTTATTTGTAATTTCATCTTGTGCAACCACAAAATATAGTATGGATACTGCTAAAAATGATTATTCCAATCTGGAGGCAGGAAGAACGTATACTGTAATGATGAGAGACGGTTCAGAAAATCAAAAAATATTATTCCGTAATGTAGATGGAGATAATATCATTGGGACTGCCGGCAAAAAAGACAGTACAGTTGTAACAATCCCGAAGGCCAATGTTGCTGCCGTGAAAGACAGCAGAAAAGCAAAAACGGTAATAGGAGCTTCAATCATCGGAGCCGCTGGCGTTGCAGCCTTAGTGATCAGTGCATCACGTGCAGACAACTAAATAGATTTTATCTTTTAGGAGTCATTCAATTTTTCATTTAAAAATTTACCATATACATAGCCTTAAATCCATATTTGAGGCTATTTTTGTGGAATGATTTCTTTGACCCCGTTACAGACATTAAAAAATGTCGAGTTCAGAAACCTTCTTACGGGAAGATTTTTTATAGTTCTAGCATTCAGAATGCTCGCCACTTTATTGGGATGGTGGGTGTATCAATTAACAAAAGATCCGTTTTCAATAGGCCTCATCGGTTTCTCAGAGGTAATTCCGGCAGTAAGCTGCGCACTCTATGCCGGCCATGTGATTGACATGAACGAAAAGAAAAGATTATTACTAATTTGTAATTATGCTTATATTTTTTTAATCGGACTGCTGCTAATTCCCGCTTTTTTTAATGTAGAAATGCATTTTACGGGACATCAGATTACTTATTTTATCTATGGTGTAATTTTTTTCACCGGTATTGCAAGAGCTTTCATAGGACCTATCGTTCCTTCTATGATTCCTAAAATTGTAAAAAAAGACAACCTTCCGAATGCGGTTACTTTAAATCAGGCAACATTCCTCATTTCCTCTGTTTGCGGTCATGCAGCAGGCGGATTTCTCATTGGCTATTTTGGAGTAAAATGGACTCTTGTTGTAATTATTTCACTCATCTTTTTGGCATCATTATTTTTTTTCCAGCTAAATAAACAACATTCCGAATACAAAAAAGAGAATATTAACGTTATAGAAAGTATGAAAGAAGGAATTTCTTATATATTAAAAACAAAAGAAATTCTTGGTGCTCTTTGTCTTGATATGTTTGCCGTACTCTTTGGTGGTGCCGTTGCCATGATACCGGTGTACGCTACCGATATACTTAAAGTTGGTGCTGAAGGTTTCGGATTGCTGAATGCAGCTTCAGACATAGGTTCTATGTGCATCATTACCATTTTGTCCTTAGTTCCGCTGCGAAAAAATCAGGGTAAAATCCTGCTGGCGGTGGTTACAGGGTTCGGACTTTGCATTATCGGTTTCGGATTGTCACGATTATACTGGCTTTCCTTTCTGTTTTTAATGATGAGCGGAATGCTGGATGGCATCTCTGTTGTGATCAGAGGAACCATTGTACAATTGAAAACCCCGGATAATATAAGAGGAAGAGTGCTTAGTGTGAACTCAATATTCATCATGTCAAGTAATGAAATGGGGCAATTTGAAAGTGGGGTGATGGCTAAATTGCTAGGAGTTGTACGCTCTGTAGTGTTCGGCGGAACAATGACTGTTTTAATTGCACTAGTCGTAGGAACCACCAATAAAAAATTGAGAAAAATGCAATATTAAGACAATAAAGATCAATTTATTAAATTAATTTTAAAAACTTTAATTTAAATTTAATAATTTTTTATATTTGTGATATAAAATTCCCTTACATGAAAAAAACTCTACTTATTTGTTTTTTGGTAATTGGTTTTTGCCTAAATGCTCAGAACTATACCGAAAAAGACTTCAAACAAACTGTTTCGCAGGTAAATAATGCTAAAACAGAAAACGACTTCGACAATGCTTTTCAAAAGCTTTCCAGGTACACTTCTACAAAACCTACGGAAAAATGGGAAGCGTATTATTATGCGGCAGTAGCCATGTATATGAAAGCAGAACTGCAGCTTAAAAAAACGCCATCCCAGGATGTTTCTGAAATCAATGCACTTGCCAGAAAATATGGAAAAGCAGCTTATTCAGACAACAAGCAGAACAATGCAGAAGCAGACATACTGCTAGGTTTGATCGCGCTTCAAAGATCTCAGATCAGCGGAACAGATGCTAAAAAAGATCTGGAAGCGGCTTCGCAATTCATTGCAAAAGCTGAACCCAATGCACAGAACAATCCCAGGCTGGCTATATTGAAAGCCAAATTTCAGGAAAGATCCGGCAATAAAGGAAATGCCGAAAAACAATTTCAGAACGCATTGAAAGCATTTGAAAATAAAAATGCTTCTACCGGCTCAGCAACATGGGGCAGAGTACTGATTCCATCTATGAATTAATCTAGCATTGCAAACTTTAAAACAACTAAAATGAAAAAAGCTCTATATATTTTTTTAATTTTAATTTCCCAGACCATTTTCGCACAATCCAGTTCAGATTGCGGCGGAAACGTACAGGTTTGCGGAAATACACCTATTTCTTTTACACCAACAGGTCCTGGTAGCGTAATGGAAACCCTTGGAGGATGTTTAGGCACTGAACACTTCTCCATTTGGTACACTTTTACCATTGCGACATCAGGTACATTAACGTTTGTTATCAACCCGAATAATTTCAGTGATGATTATGACTGGGCTGTATATGGGCCTAATGTTACTTGTGGAAATTTAGGAGGACCTATCAGATGTAATTATTCTGCTGACGATGGCCCAACAGGACTTAACACAACCGCAACCAATACCTCTTCAGGCGCAGGAGGCTCTGCATTCTGTTCCAGCATGAACGTAGTAGCAGGACAAACCTATTATCTCCTTGTAGATAATTTCTCATCGAGCGCCAATGGTTTCGTATTGTCATGGGGAGGTACTGCTACACTGGTTTCACCTTTCAACAGTGCATTCCAGCCATATCCTTTCATGGAGCCGGGAACTCCAGGACCTACACCAAACTCTCCAAGAGAAGTTGTAGTATGTTCAAATCCTGCTGTTTTTGATTTTACAACGCTTTCAGCCGGTATTGTAAACAATAACCCGAACTTTAATGTATCATATTATTATAATCAAAATGATGCGATCTCGGGAAACAACCCTATTACGACACCTATTACCGTAAATACTACCAGTACCTATTTCTATGCAATTACCTATTCGGTTCCGGGGGCTCCGGCTACCGCTATTAACAGATGTAGAATTCCGGGTAGTTTCAAATTCATACAAAAAGCCATTACCGGGACCAATGTAACGCTAACGAAGTGTAACAATAATAACCAAGGGACTGCTGTTTTTGATCTTACGACGGCTAACGTAAATGCCGATCCTACGGTAACCCGAAAATATTATCCGACATTAGCGGATCTTAATGCCGGAACCAACGAAATCACAAACCCTTATCAATATGTTTCTGCTGGTGGTAGCGTGTATGTATTGCTCACTTCACCATTTGACTGTAAAGCAACTGCAATAATTACATTAGCCTTCTTCCCGGTAGTAACGGTAACAGAAGCAACGCTTAGATCTTGTTTCATCGAAACAAATCCCGCTACGGCTTCATTCGATCTTACAGTAGCACCAGTTACGACACAAACAGGAGTTAAAACGTATTATCCGTCAATGGCTGATGCAGTAGCAGGAACCAATCAGATTGCCAACCCAAGCACCTATATCTCTCCGAACGGCGTGGTATTTATAAAAGTAACGGATGGAAACGGATGTTACGGAGTCGCTAAAGTAAATCTTGTTGTTTTACCACCGGTATATTCAAATACGCTGGATGATAAGATCATTTGTATAGAAGATACAACAACGCTGGATGCAGGACCAGGATTTACAGGATATAAATGGAGCACAGGTGCTACAACACAGACCATTAATAACGTAACTGTAGGTACTTATTGGGTAGAACTGAAAACAGGAGACTGTATTACAAGACAAACCGTAAAAGTATATCCTTCTGATCAGCCTGTTATTTCCGGTATTGATATTGCCAACAATAGCGTTACTGTGAATGTTGTAGGTGGAACCGCACCTTACAAATATTCTCTTGACGGAATCAACTGGCAGGATTCTAACATTTTTACAAATGTTCCAAGAGGTGACAATTCAATATATGTAAAAGACGGATATGACTGCGATCCTATTACAGTTACTGTAGTTGTTCCGAATCTCGTAAATGTTATTACTCCTAACGGAGACGGTGTGAATGACGTAATTGATTATTCCGCATTGGCAAGTAAGCAAAATCTAATACTAAGTATTTTTGACAGATACGGTGTAAAAGTAGGACAAGCCGATAAATTCAACGGATACAAATGGGACGGAACTACAGGTGGCAAGAAAGTACCTACCGGAACTTATTGGTACACCGTAACATGGAATGAAAATGACAAGAAAAATACGCCATTCAAATTCTCCGGATGGGTGATGGTGAAAAATAGAGAATAAAGTAATAAAGAAAACCGCTTTCTTAAGCGGTTTTTTTCACATGTAAAAAATAATAAATTATAAAAATCATTTCTAATGAAGAAAGTACTATTGCTGACTGTTTTATTTTTCTCACAATTATTTTTTTCACAGTCGGATTGTATTACTGCTATTCCGGTATGTGGAAATTCAAATATTTCCTATGATCCTACCGGCCCCGGAACAGTTACTGATATCCCCAACCCTGCACCGGACTGGCTATGCCTAAAAGGTGGAGAACACTACTCTGTATGGTACAGCTTTACGGTAGCAACTTCGGGTACATTAACTTTCGAAATAACACCCAATGTAGATTTAACCCTTCCTGCTACCGCACCGGGAAACTCAGCCGATTATGACTGGGCAGTATGGGGACCAAGCCCTACATGCGGAAACTTAGGAACGCCCGTAACGTGTAATTATGCAGGAATGACGGGAACCTGGCCAAACCCAACCGGATTATCGGCCAACCCGCCAAATGCACCGAATGCAGGATACAATCCACCTATGAATGTAACTGCCGGCCAAACTTATGTTTTATTGGTAGATAACTTTAGTCATAATTCTTTAGGATTTTCTTTAACCTGGGGAGGAACTGCAACCCTTACTTCTGCATTTACAGACCCTGCATTAACACCGAATCCATTTATTGCACCAGGTTCTCCGGCTGCAAACCCTGCAGATCCGAATGAAATTTTAAAGTGTGCTCTGCCTACCATGTTTGATTTCAGTACTCTATCTACAGGAATTATCAACGGTAACCCGAACTTTACGGTATCTTACCATTTAACGAGCAATGATGCCATTACAGGAAATGCGCCAATTACGACACCTATTATGGTGAATGCAACAACAATCTATTATTACAGATTAAAATATACCGATCCTGCCAACCCGAACAATCCTATAAACGGATGTTTCCAAGTTGGTAAATTCAAATTCAGATCAGGTAATATTGTGGTACAGGACGCAACAATATCTTCATGTAATTTCGATAATACCGGTATCGGGTACTTCGATTTAAATTCTGCGAATGTCTACAACCCTACCAACGTTACTAAAAAGTATTATCCTACCATGGCCGATCTGAACGCAGGAACCAATGAGATTACCAATCCTTCTTCCTATGCGTCTGCCGCTCCGAAAACAGTATTCGTAAAAGTTACAACTTCAGAAGGATGTGTAGGAACAGCCCAGATAACACTGCAGTTCTTACCTGCTCTTGATGTAGTTCCTACTACTGTAAAGGCTTGTAATAACAATAATGCAGGAACCGGAGTTTTTAATTTGACGATTGCAAATTCTTATCCGACTTCAACGAATGTAACCAAAAAATACTACCCTACCCTTGCGGACCTGAATGCAGGAACCAATGAAATTACAACCCCTTCTGCATATACCTCTGTTGCTCCAAAAACAGTATACGTAAAAGTAAGAACGCCGCAGGGATGTACAGGATACAACCAGATTACTTTACAGTTCAATCCTGTTGTTGTAGTAAATGATGCCTCTATTGAAGAATGCTATATAGCTACAAATGTAACAACAGCTTCGTTTGATTTGACACAAACAGTGGTAACGTCTCAGACAGGAACTTCCAAAAAATATTTTAAAACAGAAGCCGATGCTGTAGCAGGAACAAATGAAATATTAAATCCCGCAGCTTACATTGCAACAACAAGTGTGGTATATGTGAGAGTAATTAATGACACGAATTGTTATGCTATTGCAAAAATTAACCTGAAAGTTTTACCTCCGGTAACATCTTCCATTCTTAAAGATAAGATCATCTGTATAGAAGATAAAACCACTTTAGATGCAGGTCCTGGATTTGACGCTTACGAATGGAGCACAGGTGCTACCACACAATCTATTTCCAATGTGTCTGCAGGTGTTTACTGGGTTAAATTAAAAACAGGAAAATGCTGGACATTACAGCCAGTAAAAGTGAGCGCTTCCGTACAGCCGGTTATTACCAATATTGAGATCACAAACGATTCTTTTACCGTAACCGTAAACGGAGGAAAAGGTCCTTACCAATATTCACTTGACGGTACGAACTGGCAGGATTCAAACGTATTCTCCGGGCTTCCGAGAGGCGAAAATACAGTATATGTGAAAGATTCTTATGATTGTAACCCTATCAGCGTTCAGGTAACGGTTCCTAATCTGATCAATGCCATTACGCCAAACGGGGACAACAAAAATGATTATATAGATTATTCAGCACTGTCATATAAGAAAAATGTTATTTTCACCGTGTATGACAGATACGGAAACATGCTGTACCGTGCCGATAAAATCAGGAACTATACCTGGGACGGAACTTCCAATGGCAAGAAAATCGTAACCGGTACATACTGGTATACCATAACGTGGACTGAAAATGATAAAAACAATACCGAAACCAAATACAGCGGCTGGGTATTGGTAAAAAACATCGATTAATCAACCCGTTAATTTTCAAATATTTAAATCACCTCTGTTAAGAGGTGATTTTTTTATGCACATCAACACAAAACCGCATTCTTATTATATTAACAATGTTGTGTTCATAAATTGTTGAATACTATTTTTTAATTGCTTTTCAAAAAAACTATCTTTGCAGAACTATGGCGCAGAAAGAAACATTATCTTCATTGACGAACGGAAACTTTGCAAAAGAACTCTCCATTGCTGACGGAAAAATGCCGCCAAATGCTCTGGATTTCGAAAGACTGGTTATCGGAACCTTTTTAATTGACAAAAAGGGTCTGGACCATTCTATTGATTTACTTACACCGGAAGTTTTTTATGATCCGAGACATCAGGTAATTTTTTCTACCATTTTAAAACTTTACGAAGGAAACCAGCCGGTTGACTTAATGACCATCATACAGGATCTGAAGAAGGAAGGCAGATTGAATCTTGCCGGCGGAGACAGCTATATCATTGATCTTACGATGGGAGTAAGTTCGTCTGCACATATCGAATATCATGTTCGTGTTATTCTCGAAAAATATATTTTACGAAGCTTAATTAATGTATCGGCGAACGTTATTGATGCCGCCTATAAAGAATCAACCGACGTTTTTGAACTGTTGGATAAAGCCGAACAGTCATTTTTCGAGATCACCAACGGAACGATCAAAAAAGGGTTTGATACCGCCAATTCATTAGTAAAGCAGGCCATTGACACCATTAAATCTTTAAAAGATAAAGAAGGTCTTTCTGGGGTACCTTCAGGATTCCGTGATGTGGATAAAGAAACCGGAGGATGGCAGAATTCCGACCTTATCATTATTGCGGCACGTCCGGCAATGGGAAAAACCGCATTTCTTCTTTCCATGGCAAGAAATATCGCTGTAGGACACAAAATTCCGATGGCTCTGTTTTCCCTCGAGATGGCTTCCGTACAGCTTATCACGAGGATGATTGCATCCGAAACAAGAATTTCTTCCGAAAAATTAAGAAAAGGAACACTGGACGATGAAGAATGGCAAAGACTGTTCTCCAATGTATCAGAACTTGAAAACGCTCCGCTCTATATTGATGAAACTCCTTCTCTTTCTATCTTTGACTTCCGTGCAAAATGCCGTAGATTGGTAATGCAGCATGGTGTACGATTGATTATGGTCGATTATCTTCAGCTGATGACAGCCGGTGGCGGCGGAAAAGGAACCGGAAACCGTGAACAGGAAATTTCCATGATCTCAAGATCACTGAAAGCCATCGCAAAAGAACTTAACGTTCCTGTTATTGCTCTTTCGCAGCTTTCGCGTAGTGTGGAAACACGTCCCGGAAAAAGACCCCAGCTTTCCGACCTTAGGGAATCCGGAGCAATCGAGCAGGATGCGGATATCGTATCCTTTATCTTCAGACCGGAGTATTATAAAATCACCGTTTGGGATAATGATGAAGAAGGCCAGGAAACCTCAACGGAAAACCAGGCAGAGCTTATTATCGCCAAGCACAGGAACGGTGCAACTGCCGATGTACGCTTATCCTTCCTGAAACATTTTGCTAAATTCGGGGATATTGAAGCAGCTTTTGATGGCGGAATGGGTGGCGGATACCCTTCTAATTTTGGGTCTGCCGAAGCAAGTGGCTTTGATAAGATTAAAACAACCATACAGCCCGGAGCAGCATTTGATCTTCCGAATAATTCCCAGGTATCAGGATCTTCTATGAATGATTTTGATGATGACGATGATTTTCCTTTTTAAAATAATTGATAGTTAAATCATTCCTTATTTTTTTAAACTAAATCTTAGCCTCAGCCTCAATCTGATATGAGAATTGAAATATACACCGACGGCGCATGCAGCGGAAATCCCGGAAAAGGCGGGTATGGAATTCTCATGCGGGTCCCCGAAAAAAACTACCAGAAAACATTCTCAAAAGGTTTCAGGAAAACTACCAACAACAGAATGGAACTTCTCGCCGTAATTACTGCTCTGGAAAAACTGAAATCTCCTGAAAATGACATTCATGTTTATACCGACAGCAAGTATGTTGCCGATGCCATCAATCAGAACTGGCTTGCCGGATGGATCAAAAGAGGCTGGAAAAATGTAAAAAATCCTGATCTTTGGCAAAAATTTGTGGTATTGTACAATCTTCATAAGCCAAAAATGCACTGGATTAAAGGCCATGCCGGCCATTTTGAGAATGAACTGTGCGATAAACTTGCCGTAACTGCCGCAGCATCAGCAGATTTAGCCATTGACACTTACTTTGAAAATATGGAAAAGAATTCTCTTTTTTAATTTATATTCAAACTAAATACAAGTAATAACCTTTCAGTATTTACTGATATAACTTATCATTTATTATAAAATAACCATCTATTTCGGTAAAATTAACATTAAATATATATTTATTGATTAGGATTTAATATCTTTGACACGTATAAATCTAAGTGTCTAATAAATGAGTAAAAAAATCTACCTCTTTTTATTGGTAAATGCATTGCTTCTTTTTCCGAAATATGCTTTATCCCAAACCTATCAGCTTACAGGAAATCCCGTAAATACAACAGGATGGACCATGGTCGCCCCCACTGTCGTTAATACAGATTTTGTACAGCTGACTCCGGACACCAACAACCAATCCGGATCAATCCGCTTAAACGATCCAATTAATCTTAAATATTGTGACAAGTGGCGCGTGGAGTTCGATTTCAGAATGGATTCCAACCAGACGGCCAATGGAGACGGTATTGCTTTCTGGTACCTTGCCAACCCGCCGGTAGCCAGCGTTTTAGGTTCAGGACTTGGTGTATCACAGAATGCGGTAGGATTTATCGTAGGATTCGACACCTACAACAATACCACTACTGCCGTAATGAGCAAAGTGCATGTTGCCTACGGACAAGTTGCCAACACTACCGATAATAATAATGTTGAATTTTTCAATGTTGCCGGAAGTTCTTTCCACTCACCCGACATGAATACCACGCTTCCTTTTCAGGGAACAACATATAAACATGTTGAAGTGACCGCACAGGTAGACCCCGCGGCTCCCGCCAACTGGATTGTAAAAATTACCATCGATGGAAATCAAATCTGTAACCAATCTTTTGCTCCATCAGGAACAGCAGCGGCAATGACGATAGGTTATTTCGGATTTTCAGCTTCCACAGGAGGAAACAGATCAAGACATTCCATTAAAAACGTAAAGGTTTACATTGACAAAGTAGCCCTTAATCAGACAACAGTAACCGATACTTTTTGTCCGAACCCGACTACGGGACAGGGAACGGTAAATCTAACGAGTTACCAGAATCAGTTTGTAGCTAACCCTTCAAACTACACTTTCTCGTACAGTGTATCAGGAACCCCCATCACAAACCCTACGAATTACCAGTTCAGCGCCAATACCACTGTTTCGGTATTGGTTAAAGATAATTCAGGATTACTCTGTGACAACCCGGATGGTAAAATACAGCTCAATCTATCACCATTTACTGCAACTCCGGCCACGCTTACTGCATGTAATAACAATAACGCCGGAACAGCAACCTTTAACCTTACTTTAGCAAATGTAAATGAACCCGCAGGCTCTACAAAAAAATACTATAAAACATTAGCAGACCTTACTGCCGGGCTTGAAATTTCAAATCCTGCAAATTATGTTTCTGCAGCGGGCACGGTATATGTAAAAGTAACCACACCGTTAGGATGTGTGGGTTCAGCACCAATTACGCTGGCATTTTTCCCACCGATCGTGTCAAATGATGCCACGATAGAATCATGTTTTATAGAAAATGCTCCTACAACAGCATCATTTGATCTTACACAGGCAAATGTGACTTCAGCATCAGGCATTACAAAAAAATATTATAAAACCGAAGCTGACGCACTTGCTGATACCAATGAAATTGTGCCGGCAAACAATTATATTTCGACATCGTCTACAGTGTATGTAAGAATCACCAATCTTGCCGGTTGTTTTGTGATTGTTAAAATAACACTTAAAGTTTTACCTCCTGTTTATTCTTCAGTATTAAAAGATCAGACGATCTGTATTGACGATAAAACAACACTGGATGCAGGCCCGGGGTTTGATACCTACTTATGGAGCACGGGAGCCACGACACAATCTGTTCAGGATATTACACCAGGCTTGTATTGGGTACAGCTAAAAACAGGAAGATGTATAACAAAGCAGATGGTAAGGGTAAATCCTTCACCTCAGCCTGTTATTGCTACGATCGACATTACAAACAATACCATTACCGTAAACGTAAAAGGAGGAAAAGGCCCTTATCAATATTCCCTTGACGGTGTAAACTGGCAGGATTCTAATGTATTCACAGGACTCGCGAGAGGTGAAGTAAAAGTATACGTGAAAGATGCTTATGACTGTACACCAATTCAGATACAGATTACGGTTCCAAATCTTATTAACGCCATCACCCCGAACGGCGATAATGTAAACGATGTGATTGATTATTCTGCGCTTGCTTACAAAAAAAATCTTGTTTTCACCATCTTTGACAGATACGGAAATAAGCTTTATCAAGCTGACAAAATCAGAAATTATAAATGGGACGGAACAACCGGCGGTAAAAAAGTAATCACTGACACATACTGGTACACCATTACATGGAACGAAAATGACAAAAATAGTACGCAGACCACTTACAATGGCTGGGTATTGGTAAAGAACAGAGAATAATAATTTACATTAAGATCACTTCGGTTTGCGGAGTGGTCTTTTTTTAAGCAATACTAAAACCAAAAACATAAATGGCCAACTAAAAAAACTCAATAATTAATAACCAATCACTTCATGAAAAACAATCTGCTCTCTTATTTCCTCCTGATTTTAATCTGCTTTTCCGGCAAAATTTCTGCGCAGACCTATCAGCTTACGGGCAACCCTGTAAATACTTCCGGGTGGGATCTGGTTTCCAGCGCCTCTGTCAATACGGATTTCATACAACTCACCCAGGACATCGGAAACCAATATGGAGCGATAAAGCTTCAGGATCCTATCAACCTGAAGTATTGCGATAAATGGAAAGTTGAATTTGATTTCAGGATTGACGGAAACGGAACTGCACAATATGGGAGAGGCGACGGATTTACTTTTTGGTACCTGGCCAATCCTCCTACGGGATTTGTTTCGGGAGGAGGTCTCGGAATTCCTGCTAATGCCAGCGGACTGATGGTAGGATTTGATATTTTTAATAATTCTACAGAAGGCCAAATGAGCAAAATCCACGTTCTGTACGGAACAAATAACGGGCTGAATAACAATATCGAGTACAATAATACCGCAGGAAGCACTTTTCATTCAGCAGACCTGAATCCTACACAGCCTTTTGTGGGATCAACATATAAACATGTAGAAGTAAACGGAGAAACAGATCCGGCCAACCCTGCCAACTGGCTTATCAAAATAAGAATAGATGGCGTACTGATTGTTGACCAGTCTTTTGCCCCTTCAGGAGGAGCCACAGGCATGACGACAGGTTATTTCGGATTCTCTGCAGCAACAGGCGGAGCAAGTGCAAGACATTCCATTAAAAATGCAAAGATCTATATTGATAAAGTGCCCATCTTAACAAATACAATCAACCCTTTTGTATGTGTAAATCCGGCAACAGGAAACGGAAGTGTGGATCTAACTTCATTCCAGAACCAGTTTGTAACAAATCCGGCCAATTATACTTTCTCCTATTTCGGACCTGGGGGAACACTAATTGCCAATCCTGCCGATTATCAATATTCTGCAGGCACAACTACTATTACCGTTGTAGTAAAAGATCCTTCTTCCACATTATGTGACAACGGGGACGGAACTATTGTACTTACACCAAGTCCTTTTGCCGCCAATGATGTAACGCTTACCGGATGCAACAACAATAACGCCGGCGGAGCAGTGTTTGATCTTACATCAGCAACATTATCATCCGTTCCGGGAAGTACCGCTGTATTTTATAATACAATGTATGACCTCAATAATCATATCAACCCGATCACCAATTCTTCTGCTTTTCTTTCTCCTGCGGCTACTATTTATGCTCAGGTCACTACTCCACAAGGATGTACCGATGTAGCACAGATTACATTAGCATTATTTCCTGTAGTGGAAGTTCAGGAAGCAACTTTAAGAGCATGTGCTATTGAAAGCAATCCTTCAACAGGATTATTTAACCTTACAACAGCCCCTGTAACGACTCAAAACGGAGTTGTAAAACAATATTATCCTTCCCTAACCGATGCCCAAAACGGAACGAACTCAATTTTAACATTTAATTCTTATATCTCGCCAAACGGAGTCATTTATATTAAAGTTATTAACGGAAATGGCTGCTATGCCATCGCCAAGGTTAATCTTATCGTTATCCCTCAGGTTTTCTCAAACAATCTTGAAGATAAGATTATTTGTATGGAAGATACAACAACCCTTGATGCAGGACCCGGATTTACCGCATATGAATGGAGCACCGGCGCAACAACTCAAACAATTTCAAATGTCGGGGTGGGTACCTATTGGGTAAAGCTGAAGACAAGCGATTGCGAGGCAACCCAGACCGTAAAAGTCTATGCTTCTGACCAGCCTGTTATCTCAAGTGTTGATATTTCAAACACGACCGTTACAATATATGTGAACGGCGGAACCGCACCTTATCAGTATTCTACGGACGGAATTAAATGGCAGGACTCTAATGAATTCAATAATATACCTAGAGGAGACAACCATATTTTTGTAAAAGATGCATACGACTGCAATCCTATTGACATCAATATTGTAGTTCCGAATATCATTAATGTAATAACACCGAATGGAGATGGCATCAATGACGCTATTGACTATTCTGCACTTTCAGGAAAACAGAATCTCATATTCAATGTATATGACCGCTACGGGGCCAAAATCCACCAGGCAGATAAATCCAACCAATACCGATGGGACGGAACTGCAGCAGGAAGAAAAGTTCCTACAGGAAGTTATTGGTATTCCGTTTCCTGGAATGAAAATGACAAGAAAAATACGCCTGTAAAATATTCCGGATGGATCCTTGTTAAAAACCGGGATTGAGAATAAAATATCTTAAAGCTCACTTCAATATGAAGTGAGCTTCCATTTCAGCAGATTATGATACACATTATCTACTCACAGGCACTTTACAACAGCAATACACCGTACATGCCTTTTAAATTTAATTACATTTACAATCATAATTAATACGACTAGCATATGAAAAAAAACTACCTTTTTTTATTTTTTATCTTCACACTTTCTTTTTACAATACCCTTTTCTCCCAAACCTATCAGCTTACAGGAAATCCCGTAAATACAACAGGATGGACAATGGTAGCTCCCACTGTCGTTAATACAGATTTTGTACAGCTGACTCCGGACACCAACAACCAATCCGGATCAATCCGCTTAAACGATCCAATTAATCTTAAATATTGTGACAAGTGGCGCGTGGAGTTCGATTTCAGAATGGATTCCAACCAGACGGCCAATGGAGACGGTATTGCTTTCTGGTACCTTGCCAACCCGCCGGTAGCCAGCGTTTTAGGTTCAGGACTTGGTGTATCACAGAATGCGGTAGGATTTATCGTAGGATTCGACACCTACAACAATACCACTACTGCCGTAATGAGCAAAGTGCATGTTGCCTACGGACAAGTTGCCAACACTACCGACAACAATAATGTTGAATTTTTTAACATTCCGGGAAGTTCTTTCCACTCACCGGACATGAACACCACGCTTCCTTTTCAGGGAACAACATATAAACATGTTGAAGTGACCGCACAGGTAGACCCGGCGGCCCCTGCCAACTGGATTGTAAAAATTACCATTAACGGAAATTTAATTTGCAATCAGTCTTTTGCTCCATCAGGAACAGCAGCGGCAATGACGGTAGGTTATTTCGGATTTTCAGCTTCCACAGGAGGAAACAGATCAAGGCATTCCATTAAAAACGTAA
The DNA here is from genome assembly GCF_025736815.1 of Chryseobacterium sp. PET-29. NCBI lineage: Bacteria > Pseudomonadati > Bacteroidota > Flavobacteriia > Flavobacteriales > Weeksellaceae > Chryseobacterium > Chryseobacterium sp. PET-29. The sequence continues at coordinate 2,901,764 of NZ_CP107053.1, forward strand.
AGGTTTATGTTGATAAAATTCCTTTGCTGCAGACTGCAATCACAAAAAATATTTGTCCGGACCTTACAGGAATGGCAACAATTGACTTAACAGCATTAAACTCCCAGCTTACTGCCGTTCCAAGCAATTATAATTTTGCGTATTATATAACAGGCAGCGGAACTCCAATAGCTAATCCAGCCAATTTCCAGTATAGCACAGACACAAATATTTCTGTAGTCATCAAAGATCCAACTTCAGTTTTATGTGATAATAATGACGCAACCATTTCCCTGAAAGTAGCACCTACAGTCACCACAACAGACGCTACCCTGAGAACATGTTTCCTGGAAACCAATCCATCAACAGGACATTTTGACCTTACCACAGCTCCGGTAATTACAACATCAACAGGTATTACAAAAAAGTATTACCCTTCTTTTACAGATGCTCAGAATCAAACCAATGAAATTTTAAATCCTACAAATTACATTGCTCCAAATGGTGTTATTTATATCAGAGTGAGCAACACATTCGGATGTTTCGATATTGCTAAAGTAACCCTTCAGGTAATTCCTCCTGTTTTTTCAACTGTTCTTCAGGATAAAATCATCTGTATAGAAGACACCACCACCCTTGATGCCGGAGCAGGATTTACATCCTATGAATGGAGTACCGGTGCAACAAGCCAAACAATTTCCAATGTGGGAGTCGGCACCTATTGGGTAAAATTAAAAACAGGCGATTGTATTGCAACCCAGAAAGTAAAGGTGTATGCTTCTGAACAGCCTGTAATTTCGAGTGTCGACATTTCGAATAATGTTGTTTCGGTATATGCAATCGGAGGTACTGCACCTTATAAATATTCCATTGACGGAATTAACTGGCAAGACTCCAATGAATTCAAAAATATTCCCCGTGGTGATCTTAAAATTTATGTAAAAGATGCTTATGACTGCCAGCCAATTGATATTACCGTGGTGGTTCCAAATATCATCAACGTGATTACGCCTAACGGAGACGGTGTAAATGACGGCATCGATTATTCAGCACTTGCGGGAAAACAAAATCTTGTTTTCAATGTTTTTGACCGATACGGAGCATTGATTCATAAAGCAGATAAAACCAACCTATACCGATGGGACGGAACTATGGGAGGAAGAAAAGTTTCCACCGGAAGTTATTGGTATTCTGTTTCCTGGAATGAAAATGACAAAAAAAATACACCTATTACCTACTCAGGATGGGTGCTTGTAAAGAACAGGGATTAAATTATCAATCTTATTAAAAGCTTACGGCGGCCTTTCAGGCCGCCGTAAGCTTTTGTATCGACATGTGGCCAAACCTTCAAGGTTACTTAACACCTATAATAATCACGCAGTAATAATTTCGCATATTTCGTGTTAAAACCTAATTAATTCACGTTCAATCCTTAAATTTGTGATATGAATTATTTGGAAGCTTTAAGCAGAAGATATTCTGTGAAAAAATTTAACACCGAGATTATTCCCCGGGAAATACTGCATAATATTCTGGAATCAGGAAAGTTATCTGCAAGCTCTCTGGGTCTTCAGCCTTATAAAATTCTTGTAGTGGAAAGTAAAGAGATGAAGGAAAAACTAATTCCGGCATTTTACAATCCGTCACAGATTTCCACCTGCTCGCATCTGATTGTTATTATTTCAAAAAAGAAATTGGATGAAAGCTACATCAACGGATATTTCAGACACATTTCGGAAGTAAGGGAAACTCCGGAGGAGAAACTGGACCTCTTCCGAAAAAGCATCAATCAGCATATTAATCAAAAAACTCACGATGAAATTTTCAACTGGGCAGAAAAGCAGTCTTACATTGTATTGGCAAACCTCATGTACGCTGCGGCTATTGAAAACATAGACACCTGTCCCATGGAAGGCTTTCGCCAGGATCTTATCGAGGAAATTTTAGAAATAAATCCCGAGTCAGAAAAGGTAACCGTTACCCTTGCTTTAGGCTACCGTTCGGAAGAAGATCATTTCCAGCACATGAAAAAAGTAAGAAAACCAAACGAAAAATTGTTTAAATTTATTTAATTATTTAGACGATTGTCTTAAACTAAGGATATGATAAAAGCGGATGTACTAGTAATCGGTTCCGGGATTTCGGGGCTTTCCTATGCCATAAAAGTTTCTGAGCAGCTTCCTGATGCCAAAATAATTATTGTAACAAAATCTGATGAAGACGAAAGCAATACCAAATATGCACAGGGTGGACTTGCCGTGGTTACGGATTCTAAAAATGATAATTTCGACAAACATATTGAAGACACCATGCGTGCCGGAGACGGTGAAAACAAACGTGATGTTGTAAAGATGGTCGTCACCGAAGCTCCTGCAAGATTCAATGAAATCGTGGAATGGGGCGCTAATTTTGATATGAAAAATGGTGAATTTGCTTTAGGAAGAGAAGGCGGCCACACGGAAAACAGAATTGTACACCACAAGGATATCACAGGTTTCGAAATCGAAAGGGCATTACTGGAAACAGCCAATAAAAGCAGCAATATTGAAATTCTTGACCATCATTATGTTATAGACATTATTACCCAGCACCATGTTCCCGGAAAAGAACTGAATGAAGGCGACATCCACTGCTACGGCGCTTATATTTTAGATGAAAAGTCTAAAAAAATAAAGAAAATCACCTCAAAAATAACTTTGGTAGCCACAGGAGGTGCCGGACATGTTTACAAAAATACCACCAATCCCACTATTGCTACAGGAGATGGAATTGCATTCGTAGCCAGGGCCAAAGGAAAGGTTTCCAATATGCAGTATTACCAGTTTCACCCCACCGCTTTATACAGTAAAATTGACGGAATGCTGTTTCTGATTTCCGAAGCTGTGCGTGGAGACGGAGCAAAATTAAGAACAAAAAGAGGCGAAAAATTCATGCAAAAATATGATGAACGTGAAGAACTAGCCTCCAGAGATATTGTGGCACGAGCTATTGATGCCGAAATGAAAATTACAGGTGATGAATATGTAGGACTGGACTGCCGTGAAATGAATCATGAAAAATTCCTTGAACATTTCCCGAATATCTATAAAAAATGTAAAGATGAAGGAATTGACCCCTTCAAACAGCTTATTCCCGTAGTTCCGGCATGCCATTACCTGATGGGAGGAATTGAAGTAGACAAAGACGGACAATCTTCTATAAGAAATCTTTTTGCGGTAGGAGAATGTACCAATTCGGGACTTCACGGAGCGAACCGGTTAGCATCCAATTCACTACTTGAAGGATTGGTCTTCGGGCATAATGCAGCCATTAAAACGGTTGAGCTTTTAAATGAAAACCATTTTAATTTCGATGATCTCAAAGCTGTTCCCGAATGGAATGAAGAAGGAATGAAAATCATGGATGAAATGGTGATCGTCTCTTATCTCAGAAAACAACTTCAGGAAATGATGAGCGATCTTGTAGGAATTGTACGCAGCAACCGCCGTCTGAATATGGCACTTCAGAAACATCAGGAAATTGCTGCTGCCGTGGATGAAATTTACCACTATTCTATTTTATCTCCACAGCTTTCAGAATTGAGAAATCTAACAACCGTTGCTCACCTCATCATCACCCAATCAATGGAAATGAAGGAGAATAAAGGAGCTTTTTACAATAAAGACCTGGCTTAATATTTTAAAATTATTAAGAAAAATAATTTTTTACTTTTTATAAATCATGATCTTTCATTTGGAAAAAGATCTTGCTTTACTAATAAAATATGAAATATGAAAAAACCACCATACGTTACCGATAAAGCTTTAAAACAGTTTATAAAAAATGCTTTGGAAGAAGATATCCGGGATGGAGACCACTCTACCCTTTCTACGATCCCTAAAGACCTGGAACAAAGTGCCAAACTTCTGGTAAAACAGGATTGTATTATTGCGGGAGTAGAACTGGCAAAAATTATCTTTAAAACTTTTGATAAAAATTTAAAAATTGAAGCTTTTGTGAAAGATGGTGAGGCCGTTAAAATTGGCGATGTCGCTTTCATCGTAACGGGAAGCGCAAGATCTATTCTTTCAACGGAAAGACTGGTTTTAAACTGCATGCAGAGAATGAGCGGAATTGCTACCCTTACACATGACTGGGATTCCCGTCTTGTCGGCACTAAAACCAAGCTTCTGGACACAAGAAAAACAACACCGAATTTCAGGATCTGCGAAAAATGGGCCGTTGCCATAGGTGGCGGGACAAATCACCGCTATGGCCTTTATGATATGATCATGCTGAAGGATAATCATATTGATTATAACGGCAGCATTACCAATGCTGTAAAAATGGCAAAAGATTACATCAAAAAAAATAAGAAAAAACTCAAAATTGAAGTTGAAACCAGAAATCTCGAAGAGGTTCGTGAAGCGATCAACGCAAAAGTTGACAGAATCATGCTTGACAATATGGATATTAAAATGATGAAAGAAGCAGTTAAGATGATCAATGGCTCATGCGAAACCGAAGCGTCAGGCGGAATAACGCGCGATCAGCTGAAAGAAATAGCTTCTACCGGGGTCACCTATATATCTGCAGGAGCCTTAACACACTCTGCCGAGAATATGGATCTTAGCCTTAAAGCTATAAAATAAAGTTGAATTTTTAATAAAAACCACAGCCTTTTGTTAAAAATTCAATAATGTGATTTTTTTCATGTGAAAATCCAATTATTATTCAATGCATTGTAAATCAGAATTATAGAGCTTATTAAGATTGAGTAAAAATTAACATAAAGTTAATATTAGTTAAAATTTATTTCCCGAATTTTGCAGAAAATTTAAATCTAACTATTACTAACGATTATGAAATTAATCAACAAATCAATGCTAACTGCGATAATCACATTATCTACAGCTAGTGTTTATTACGCTCAACAGGTTCAGGATTCTGCATCGAAATCTAAAGACATTGAAGAGGTAGTATTAACAGGTGTTGCCGATATCGCTAAAGATAGAAAGACTCCTGTTGCAGTTTCAACAATCAAAGAAGCACAGATTGTTGAAAGATTAGGAAATCAGGAATTTCCTGAAATCTTAAAAACAACCCCTTCCATTTACGCTGCAAAAGGTGGTGGTGGTTTTGGAGACGGGCGTGTGAACATCAGAGGTTTTGACACCAACAATACAGCCGTTATGATTAATGGGGTACCCGTTAATGATATGGAAGGAGGTACTGTATATTGGTCTAACTGGGCCGGGTTATCCGATGTAACTTCTGCTATGCAGGTACAAAGAGGTCTCGGTTCTTCAAAATTAGCTATTGCTTCTATCGGAGGTACTATTAACATTGTTACAAGAGCTGCGGACAAAAAAAGAGAAGGTAATGTATCAGTGGGCGTAGGTAATAACGGTTATTTAAAAACATTATTTTCATACAATACCGGAAAAAATGAAAAAGGATGGTCTACATCATTCTTAATGAGCAGAACTGCTGGTAATACATATATTGATGCCAGTGAATTTGAAGCATACAATTATTATTTTGCTTTAGGGTATCAGCCAAACAAAAAACACGATTTCCAGTTTACTTTTACAGGTGCTCCTCAATGGCACATGCAAAATTTCCAAAGTTCAATCGCTAACTTTATCAAGTATGGTAATGGAGTTGATGAGCCTAACAGAAGATATAATTCTAACTGGGGGATGCTAAATGGAGATGTAATGTCTCAATCCATCAACTTTTATAGCAAGCCGGTAGCATCTATCAACTGGGATTGGAATATTTCTGAAAAATCAAAATTATCTACAGTAGGATATGCTTCTTGGGGAAGAGGTGGAGGAACCGGTGTTATAGGAAGTATTAACGGAACAAACATCAACAGCTTACCTAAAACTGCAGAGGGACTTATCAGATTTGATGATATCGTGAGATGGAACCAAGGTCAGGCTGTAACAGGATTTGGTAATGTAAACGCTACTCCTGGTATTGCTACAAGAACAAACGGATTAACAAGAAGAGCAAGTATCAACTCACATGACTGGTACGGAATTCTTACCAACTTCCAGCATAAGATCAATGACAACTGGAATTTTTCAGCCGGATTTGACGGAAGATATTACTACGGTTACCACCCGGGAGTTTTAACTGAACTTTGGGGCAACACAAAATATATCGAAAGAGATAACAAAAATATTCCCGGAGGATATGATGTAACGTTTGTACAGGATCCGAAACCTTCTGCAAATCCTTTTGCAAAAGCATTAAAGAATAAAGATCAGGTAGTTTACAGAAACTACAACGGTGAAGTTCTTTGGGGTGGTATTTTCGGTCAGCTTGAATATACGAATGATAAGATTTCAGCATTTATCCAGGGATCTGCTTCAGAACAAGGATACAGCAGAATCGATAACTGGATTGTTGATGGCGTTACTATTCAGCAAGGTCAAACGGTAAACACCAAAACTCCTATGAAATTCTTATTCGGATTCAACGCAAAAGGAGGTATTAACTATAACATTGATGGAAAAAACAACGTTTTTGTAAACGTTGGCTACTATTCTAAGCAGCCAAACTTCAATGCGGTTTATAATTCAGCTCTTGCGGGAGCTACTACTTCAAACCCGGCATTTAATACGGCTGATGGTAGAGCAACAGGAAACCAGCAAATTGTAAATCCATTATTAACCAATGAAAAAATTGCTTCTGCTGAAGCTGGTTATGGGTTCAGAAGTGGTATCTTTAATGGAAATGTAAACCTTTATTATACTTCTTGGAAAGATAGATATCAGAGATTCTCAAATTTACCAAACATTCCAAATCCTGCCGGAGGAAACTATAGCAGGCCATACGCTAACGTAACCGGAATTCAGGAAATTCACATGGGAGTAGAATTTGAAGGAACTTTAAAAGCAACCGATTATCTATCATTTAACGGAATGTTATCTATTGGTGACTGGTATTATAAAGGAAATCCAATCGGAACTATTTTCGATGAGAACGGAACTCCTATTTTATTCAATGGTAAATCTGAAGTAACATTAGCATTTGACGGAGTAAAAGTTTCTGATGCAGCACAAACAACAGCCGCTTTAGGATTTACAGTGAAACCTGTGAAAGAATTAAGTGTATTTGGAACTTGGAACTACTATAACAACTACTATGGTCTGGTAAATTTCAATGGAGACTATTTAGTTGCTGCAGACGGATCTATCTCTAGAAATGCACAAAAAGGAGCATTAAAATATCCAAGCTACAATCTGTTTGATTTAGGTTTGTCTTATACATTCAATGTGGGAAGAGGTCAGAGATTAGTACTTACAGGAAATGTATATAACCTGCTTGATACTACTTATATTTCTGACGGTAAATCATCTAATCATGTAAAAGAGCTGGCTGATTTCAAAACTTCATCGAATACAGATGCACAAGCACAGGCAGCATATAACACATATATCAACAACCCTCTGAACTTCTATAAAGGTTTAGATACAAGCAATACAGTGTATTTTGGTTTTGGTAGAACGTGGTCTGCATCAATTGCTTTCAAATTCTAATCAAATAAAAACATTAGATTTTCTCAATATCAATCCCGGCTTTTCGCCGGGATTTTTGCTATATTTGTGTACTTTAAAAAAGAAAAAATTAGGATATGGATTTTTACAAAATTTTCCTTAGTGCCCATAAAGGCTTTGGGTATTTAGAATTAGTTTTAGTCGCTTTATTTACTGTTGCCCTTTTAACGGTCATGTTTGGGTTCAGCGGTAAAGTGAACAAATTCTTAAAGAAAACAACGCTTTTCACGATGATTTTCTTTCACATTCAGTTTTTAGTGGGAATTTGCTTGCTGCTAATTTTTTCTCCGGGCTTTAAAGCAGCTGTGGATTCAGGAACTTTAATGAGTGATTCTTACGCCAGGTTCCAATATGTAGAACATCCGTTTTCTATGCTGATCGCAGCCGTTTTAATGACAATCGTAAACAAAAAAGTAAAAGCCAACCCTACCATCTCTTTAGGAGTGGTGATTATGGGACTGATCGCAGTAGGTTTATTTGCATTCGCGTTCCCGTGGACAAGAGTCTTCGGGGCATAAAATATATTAACAAACATTTTTTAATTAAATCAATGAAAGTAGCTGTAGTAGGTTCAACAGGAATGGTTGGACAAGTTATGCTTAAAGTTCTCGAGGAGAGAAACTTCCCTGTCACAGAATTAATCCCGGTAGCATCCGAAAAATCTGTTGGTAAGAAGGTGAAGTATAAACAGGAAGAATTTACGATTGTAAGCATGAAAGACGCTATAGCTGCCAAACCTGATATTGCTATTTTTTCTGCCGGAGGTTCTACATCACTTGAGTTTGCACCACTTTTTGCCGAAGCGGGAACAACCGTGATCGACAACTCTTCTGCATGGAGAATGGATCCTGATAAGAAACTTGTCGTTCCGGAAATCAATGCAGATGTGTTGACGAAAGAAGATAAAATCATTGCCAATCCAAACTGTTCTACAATTCAGCTGGTGATGGTTTTAGGGCCTTTAAATAAAAAATATGATCTGAAAAGAGTAATCGTTTCTACATACCAGTCTGTAACCGGTACCGGTAAAGCAGCCGTAGATCAGCTGAACTCTGAGATCAGCGGAGATGAAACCATCGCCAAAGTATATCCTTATCAGATCTTCAAAAATGCTCTTCCTCACTGCGATGTTTTTGCAGATGATGATTATACGAAAGAAGAAATCAAGCTGATGAAAGAACCTAAGAAAATTTTAGGGGACGACACTTTTAACCTTACGGCAACTGCAGTACGTGTTCCCGTTCAGGGAGGACACTCGGAAAGTGTGAACATTGAGTTTGAAAATGAATTTGACCTTGATGAAGTAAGAAAAATCTTATCCGAAACTCCGGGTGTTGTGGTGGTAGACAACGTTAAAAACAACGAATATCCGATGCCTCTTTATTCAGAAGGAAAAGATGAAGTTTTTGTAGGAAGGATAAGACGGGATCTCTCACAGCCCAAGACCCTGAATCTCTGGATTGTGGCAGACAATCTGCGGAAAGGCGCTGCAACCAACGCAGTACAGATCGCAGAATATCTTGCAGCCAACAACTTAGTATAAACTAACAAACATAAAAAGAGTCTCAGAATTGAGATTCTTTTTTTTATCAAACCTATGAACGTTCAGAAAAATAATAATAAAGATAAATTAGCCTTTCAAAAGCTAATTGCCGCTTTTGGAATCATCCTTTTTATAGGAAAGATCATCGCGTGGAAACTTACGGATTCAGATTCTGTATTTTCCGATGCCATGGAAAGTATCGTTAACGTAATCAGTGCGTTCATGGGATTGTACTCCTTATATTTGGCAGCAAAACCTAAGGATGAAGACCATCCCTACGGACATGGAAAAGTAGAGTTTGTAACATCAGGAATAGAAGGTGCCCTGATCGCCATTGCCGGTATGATGATTATCTACGAAGGAATCAACAGCCTTATCACCGGTAAAATACTGCAGAAGCTCGACTGGGGAATTGCCATCATTGCAGCAACAGCTATTATCAATTATCTTTTAGGCTATATTTCTATTAAGAAAGGTAAGCACGAAAATTCGCATGTCCTGATTTCATCCGGAAAACACCTTCAGTCCGACACCATTACCACATTGGGAGTGGTAATCAGTTTAATTGTTGTTTATTTTACCAAAATTTATTGGCTGGATTCGGTTGTAGCGCTACTATTCGGGTTTTATATCATCTATATAGGCTATAAGATCATCCGCAAATCACTTAGCGGAATTATGGATGAACAGGATCCCGATCTGTTGAATCAGATCATTAAAGTACTTGAAGAAAACCGCCGTACGGAATGGATTGATGTTCACAACATGAAAATCCAGCAGTTTGGCGCCAATCTCCATATTGACGCCCATATTACTTTACCCTGGTATTACAGCCTTCGGGATGCACACAATGAAATGGAAAAAATGATCATCCTTCTTGCAAAAAATACCAAAAGAAGTGTAGAGTTCAATTTCCATATGGACGACTGCAAACCCATCTCATGCCCTATTTGCCAGATTGCCGACTGCCCCGTTCGGGAACGGGATTTTGTAAAAAGAGTAACCTGGACCCCGGAAAATGTAACCTGCGTTGATAAACATACGGCAGAATAAAAAATCTCCGTGGCAAAAGCTTACGCTTTTATTCCTAAAGCAGCTTTATAAATTGCAATCTCTTTTTCCATATCTGCTATTCTTTGTTCTTTTTCAGCAAGTTCTTTTACAATCTTAGCATCCTCGTTGAGAGGTAAAGACGGAGGATAGTAATCGGTAAGCGCTGTCAGAAAATCATATCCTATTGCCATACTGAGGTTCCACAGGATACCGAACTGGAGAGAGGGCTGACGGAAATATTTGGCAATGGAAGAAGGAGTGAGTGCCATGCGTCTGGCTACCTCAGCCTGGGTAATTTTCTTTTCCCGCATTACCCTTTTTATTAACTGCCCGATATGAGGATGGGGATGTTGGCTTTTCTGCAGGTACTTTCTGTTAATCATCATAGTATTTTTTTAAGTTATTGTGTTCGTAAATCTACCTAAGATATATATTTCTACGTCTTAGACCTATATTTTTACGTCTTAGATATATCCGTATACATGTTACATATATAAAAATACATCTTAAATATCCAGCTATACGCTTTATATAGTACCATACATGTATTATATATATATTTATACATCTTAGGTATATCTAAATATATCTTAAACGCCTAAGTATTATTTTCAAACGTATACCGGCGATAATAGAACAGAGGAATGATCAGCAATAGAATCAAAGGCTGGATCACAAACCTTCTCATATAAAAAGAAAAGAGGTAACCCACCTCAAACCGGTCAGAAATGCAATACAGGTAGATTGGAAAAGTAATGGCAAAGACAATGACCATTAAAAGAGCTCCCTGTATAGTCCATCGCTTATTGTTGAACCAGAAATGAATGATTAAACAGGAGAAAAAAAGATTCAGAAAAAACCTGAACAGGTGACCGGCCATCAGCTTCCCCCATACAAAATCCGGAAAATGCTGGTTTTTATTTGCTTCATGAAAATAATCAAGAAAAGGATCATAAAAAAGCCTATCCTCGAAAACACGTACGGCAATAAGACCGAAAATGCCTAAAATAACAATAAACCAGCTAAGAATTTTCATTTTTTAAAGCAAAGAATTTTATCCAGACCAGCCACAGAAGCACAACAGTTCCATAGATTACGGCAGGAAAAATAAAATCATGAAAAACTTTACCATACTCCTTATGATCGGTCATTACAATATTTAATCCCACAATTCTGAAAAGGTTCATTATATAAAGTAAAACAAGTCCCGCCAATATAAAAATAAAAGTTTTAAAACCTTTATAAAAGGCTATTACAAATGCAACAAAAAGGATCATTACCGATATCGCATTACATCCTTCCACCATTCGGGTCGGATAAAAATTTCTTACATAAAAATATACCTGCTCTCCCTTTACATCATCATAAAGCTGAGTAGGATACCCAAGATAATTCTGAACATCCTTTACCTGTTCCGTAATGAGACGAGAGAAAGGATCCAGACCTCCATAGCGGAAACTGTTCAGGTAATATTGGTAAGCAAGGAGTAACACCACGTATACAATAACGAAGCGTAACAAAATGTTTAACACCGGTTTAAAATCCTTTAACATGTAACAAAGATAGAAATTAGACTGTAATTTACTATATTTGTTTTGCCTATGAATGTTGAGAACGCAAAACGGTTTTTTGAAAATATTACAGGAAAAAAGTCTTCTGAGTTTATCACGTTAGCTCAAAGCGGCTCTTCGAGAGTAAATTTTTTCGCTAAAGCCGATAGAAAGTTTATAATTACTTACAATGAAAATATTATGGAAAATGAAAGTTTTCTGTATTACTCGAAAATATTTTCTGATTTAAAGCTCAATACACCTGCGATTTTTGCTGTTTCTGAAGACCGAAAAATGTATATCCAGGAATACCTTGGAGAAAATACCCTTTCCGATATTATCACAAAAGAAGGATTATCTGAAAATGTAAAAAACTTAGTTCGGCAGACATTGGAACAGCTTTATCAGCTGCAGATACTCACGCAGGATAAAATCAATTTTACAAAAGCCTTTGAATACGAAAGCTATGATGAACTTCCTGTAATTCATGATCTTTATTATTTTAAAAATTTTGTGGCCGATGTTCTCGAACTGGAATATCACAAATCTGCCTTGCTCAAAGAATTTAAAAAAATAGCTGTATTGATAGAGAATCTTGAGCCCAAGGGCTTGATGATCCGCGATTTTCAGTCCAGAAATATTATGGTAAATGAGCGGAATGTGGTTTCATTCATTGATTATCAATCTGCTATGAAAGGACCTTTCATGTATGATGTAATCTCATTTTTGTTTCAGGCAAAAGCCAATTTTCCGGAAGACTTTAAAAATGAGATGCTTAATTCTTACATCCATCAATTTGAGAGTGAAACTACAAAACAGGATTTAAAACGATCCATAAAACCACTCCAGATGATGCGATTTATGCAGGTACTCGGAGCTTACGGCTTCAGAGGTTTGATCCAAAGAAAATCTCATTTCATTGCAAGCATCGAAAAAGGAATTGAAAATATTACAACATTTGCAGACAGTTGGGAGAATATGAAAGAGTACCCTGAACTTAAAAAAGTGATTGAACAATTACGCTTGCCAAAAACAAGTTTAAAAATTAAGGATATCTTGAACCATTAAAGTTTTTAAGAAGTTAATGGTTAATTAAAATAAATTAAAAAATAAAATGCTACACATTGACATACACAGTTTCTCCTACAAAAAAGGAGGAATTCCGAAAGATACAACAGGTAACGGAGGTGGTTTTACCTTCGACTGCCGTGGTATTCTGAATCCCGGAAGAATTGAAGAATATAAAATCCAGACCGGCAACGATATCGGTGTTCAGGAATTTCTCGAAACAAAAACCGATATGCCTAAATTTTTAGACCTTATCAAGAGTCTTATTTCCATCAACATAGACAATTACCTGGAAAGAGGATTTGAGAACCTGCAGATCAATTTCGGGTGCACCGGAGGACAGCACAGGTCCGTATATTCCGCCATAAAGATAGCTCATTTCATTGAAGAAAAATATGCTGATAAAGTGGAAATAAGCCTGCATCACGATGAGCAGCATCAACTTAATCATAAGTAATGAGTAATGTGCAATAAGTAATATTTTTAAATTCGTTGATATTTTATTATTTATTGTTAACTATTTTATTACTCATTACCAATTACTCATTACTCATAAAATATGAAGGCTCTAATTTTTGCGGCAGGAAAAGGAACCCGGTTGAAACCATTCACTGATCATCATCCGAAAGCATTGGCGAAAGTGAATGATATTCCGCTTTTGGAAAGAAATATTAAATATTTAAAAAATTTCGGGATAAATGATTTCGTCATAAACATTCATCATTTTGGAAATCAAATAATTGATTTTTTAAACCGGAATGACAATTTCGGGTGTAAAATTGAAATTTCAGATGAGTCTGAAGAGTTGCTGGAAACAGGAGGCGGCTTAATTTTTGCTAGAAAATTCCTCGATCATGGGGAAGATTTTCTTATTATGAATGCTGATATTCTTACCGATATGAATATCACACAATTTGTAGAATATCATAAAAAGATAAAAGATTTTGCTACATTAGCCGTTTCGGACAGGGAAAGCTCCAGAAAACTGCTTTTCAATGATGAGATGATTTTAAGAGGCTGGCTTAATGTACAGACCGGTGAGCAAAGGCTTGCAGAATTCAATAAAGGCTTCAGAGCATTGGCTTTTAGCGGAATTCACTGTATTAACCCTCTGATGTTTGACAAAATAAAAAGAACGGGCAAGTTTTCCGTGATGGAAGAATATCTTGACCTTATGCAGATGGAACAAATTCATGGATTTGTACATGAAAGCATATTGATAGATGTAGGAAAGCCGGAATCTATAAAACGAGCCGAAAAATATTTTAAATAAGTTGAAATGGGAATTGAAGGAACCAGAGATGAGAGTTTGGTAAATCCTGAACTTGACAGTAATGACGTAAAACTTCAGAACAGTCTTCGACAGAAAACGTGGGATGAAACCATCACCAAAGACAGCTGGATGGTCTTTAAGGTAATGGCTGAATTTGTTGATGGCTATGAGAAACTGGCCAAAATTGGTCCGTGCGTTTCTATTTTCGGATCGGCAAGATTAAAACCGCAGAGCAAATATTATAAAATGGCGGTGGAAATTGCAGAAAAAATCACAAAGCTAGGTTTCGGAATTATTACCGGTGGCGGACCCGGCATTATGGAAGCAGGAAATAAGGGCGCTTTCAATGTAGAGGGCAAATCTATCGGACTTAATATCGATCTTCCTTTTGAACAGCATTTTAATCCTTATATTAATAAATTATATTCCATGAACTTCGATTATTTCTTTGTGAGAAAAGTGATGTTCGTGAAATATTCACAGGGTTTTGTAGTGATGCCCGGAGGATTCGGCACGCTGGATGAGCTTACGGAAGCATTAACATTGATTCAGACCAATAAGATCGGAAAATTCCCGATTGTTTTGGTGGGATCTGACTTCTGGAGTGGTTTGCTGGACTGGTTTAAAGCCACGTTACTGAAAGAAAAAATGATTAATGAAGCAGATCTTGATCTTTACCGTGTGGTAGATACAGCCGATGAAGCAGTAGCACATATTAAGGCATTTTATGACAAATATTCTGTAAATGTGAACTTTTAATTGGCATATTATTTGTCACTTTTAATAAACAATCATGATTGTAAAGCTATTATCTAAGATGAAAAATTATTTTTATATATCAGGAATATTAACACTTTTTGTGTTAATGAGTTTCATGAATGTAGACTTTTTCTCTTCAATGACAAAAGTGGACTATATCGAGGGAAGCAAAACCTTGAAGTTCACCACAAAAATGAATACAAACCATATTTCAGACGCTATTAAAATAAACCCTAATACGGCAGCATTTGAAGCAGAAGTAAAAAAATATGTAAACAATAATTTTGATGTGTATGTCAATGGCTCTCCTAAAACAATAACGTTCACAGGAAGCCAGGTAAGTGGAGAAACAGTATGGGTATACTTTGAAACGGGGGGCGTTTCAGATATTAATACCTTAAGAATTAAAAATACCATACTCCTCAGTGCTTTTCCTAAGCAGATTAACCTAGTAAATATCGCTTATAAAGGAAATCAGAGGACCATGAATTTCCAGCGGGGAAAAGAAGTGAATGAGGTTTCCTTTTAATTTAAAAACATAATATTAATATGGCCACTGCAGATGCAGTGGCTTTTATTTTTCATTTAATTTTAATTACTTAAAATATCATCATTAAGGGATTTATTGCGTAAAAATACCCATTATGAAATTTCAGCATTTATACTCTATCTTTCTCATTTCCAAACATATAAATTTGCTATGTAATATTACAAAACCAAAGTGGAGATCAGAAACCACTATAAATAACGAGGCGATTTCCGAAAAGCCAAACGAGTAGGAAAACCAAAAACAAAATTAATACAATGGACTTAGAATTAAACTCATCGAGCCAAGAGATTGACATCTTGGTAGTTATTGACACCGACTATGTAAAGTCAAATTACCCCAATCCAAGTCAGGATCCAAATAACCCGACAGGAATTGATCACAACAGTCAGCATATGATTGTATCAAACACAAATGCAATTTCGGGACAGGGTACAGCAGATTTAAATTTCAGTGCAAAGGCAGGAGATGAAGTGTCTTTCAGGAGCACTTCAATATCACAAAATTCAGATGATGCAGTAATTATATACAATATTAAATACTGGTCCGGCGATCAGGTCTTTAACACCTTTGTATATGATGCTGTAACAAGACAACAGGCCGTAGTTCCTAATTATAATTCGGCAAACGGACTGCCCGCAAATACTGCCAATATTACATTCTCAAGCTTCGATTCTAAAGTAAGAAGCACCGGAACTGAGAATTTCTATGTACAATTTGCACTCTATCAACTAGACCCAAATAATAGTAATAATCAGATATTATTTGGTTATTATTACTGGGATCCAACGATTACAGTTAAATAAGTCATATTTGAGATTCTTACAATGAATTTAAAAATTCACTGAAATAAAAAAGACTGTCTTTTGGACAGTCTTTAAATATTTAAATTTTAAAATCTTACTGAACCTGAATATTATCCAGCTGAATGGTCGTAGTGACACCACTTCCGTTTCCTGAATATTCAAATAAGATAAATCCGTTACCTGTTAAAGTAGTTGGGAACGTATAGGTTCCTGCCGGAGCTAATGTTCCGTATCCGCTTGTAGGAAGCACAGGAATGGTAAATGCAGAAGTAATATCTGTTTTGGTAGCCTGTGTAATATCTCCCAGCGGAGTATAGTTGGTAGTGTAATATACTTTTAAAGCATTCCCGTTGAAGAATCCTACGTTGACATCAAACTTTAAATTATTTGCAGCCGTAAAATCAACAGGCACCGCAAAATATGTTACATATGGTCCTGAACCTGAATTTGCACCAAGCTGAATATATTTATTGTTACTGAAAGTTTTCAGCTGCCAGTATCTGTTTCCTAAAACAGGATCGTTTACATATTTAGGATATACTTCAAGATTGGTAGGATTAGTAGGATAGCTTTCAAAATTTTCAAGGAAAGATCCTGAATAGGTGATAGCCGTACCCCCTTTTGGCGGTGTAGCATCTACTCTTGTTCCTGTAAATTTAATATCCGAAATACTTCTGATAAGCATCTGCCAGGTTGAATTATAACGGCTTACGACAAAAGTGATGTTTCCGTTTCCTGTAGGAAGAAGCTCTCCTCCCGTTTTAAAGAAGCCCGAATTTCTGATCACTGCAGAATTTCCTAATTTATCTTCGATGTTTCTGTCTGTATCCAATCCCTGTCCTCCAGCATCATAATCGATATATTTTTTTACAGTAGGATAAATTTCAGCAATATTAAACTGAACATCCGGTACTGTAACCAGAGTGTTGATTAAAGCGGGATTTTTAGCCTCAGCCAAAGAAGAAAGCTGCTTAGGAACAATAGTCTGGATATCCAATCCGTTTCCGTTACAAACTCCTGACATATATCTTCCTACAAGAGCCTGAGGAACTCTTCCGATAGCATAAACAGGATCTTCAGAACCTAATTTAACAGTTCCTCTATCTAAACCAAGACGCAACCCTTTTGCATTAATTCTGATGTGTGCTCCTACCGGAAAATCAGCAAAATTACTTGCCTTATCCACTTCAATCTGCAGACCCACAGTAGGATCTGATGTCTTGTCCTGAAAAGAAATGGTTTTATAGAAATTTCCCTGCTCATCAGATGACACAATATAACCGTCGAAAATTTGATCCGTAGTAATTAATTTATATCCTGTAGAAGGAGTTTGGGCAACGAAGTCAGCCATTGCAATAGTAGGCTCCGGAAACTTATTTGAACACTCGATAGGTGGTGTTTCCCACTCGTCGTTCTTCACGCAAGAGGACACTGCAGACAATACTCCTACTGTCAGAAATGCCGTTTTTAAAAAATTAGTGATATTATTCATAATTGTTTTATTTTTTATTAGAATCTGAATTGTAAGTTAACAAAATAGGAACGTCCCTGATTGTACCAGTATTTTGGTCCGAAAGAAGGCGTCGGGCTAAGATAATCTGTGGCAAAATCAACAGCTTTAGTTTCTCTTGTCTGCTCAAAGCCTCCAGTGATGTATTTTTTATTATCTAAAATATTATTAACAGATGCTGTGATTAAAAGATAATACTTTCCGAAAACGAAAGATTTTCCGACATTGGCATTTAAGAAAAATGCGGAAGGAAGTTTTACCGGTTTCAGCAAATCTCTTACATCATCATTCGTAAGACCGAGATATGGAGTACTTGAATAAGCATTCTGAATAAAATTATTTGTTCTTAATGCCGGAGCCGGATCCAGGTAATTATCATCCAGATAATTCCAGTTGGCACCTACCCACCAATATTTCGGGCTATTATAACGGAAGCCTAAAGAGAAAGCCTGCTGAGGAGTACCTCCCTGCTTGTAGTTTTTAATGTAAGCTTTCCCGAATGAAGTAACACTGCTTCCAGAAGCATCGGAAACAAGATATACATCCGGATTGTTTCTGTATACAAACTGTCCGTAGCTGGCCAGACCCTGCAAGGATAATGTTGGTAATACTTTAACATCAACACCCAATTCGGCACCCATGTTTCTTTTCTCAACATTAGACATTACCTGCGTTACAAAAGCACTCTGAACCTGAGAAACGGTTCCGTCCGGATTCGTGTTATTCAGCTGAATACCATCAGCAAAAAATCGCTGTACATTCGTCTCATTTTGGGTATCAACCAAATAAGCTGTAGCTCTTACTTTCACAAAAGGGGTACTTACCACATAGCTTAAATCATTTGCCGTATACACCGTACTTCTGATGGTAGGATTTACCAGAGCATTAATTCTCGGATTAATAAACAAATCTTCAAGGAACGGCGCCTGATTGAACATTGCTCCGTTATACACCAGGAAGTTTCTACCATTGATTCGGTAAACAACCTGTCCTTTCAGACCAAAATTCCAGAAGTTATAATCTTTACTTTTCCCGTAAGAATTTTCATATAAATAATGTTTGAACAATCCTTCTCTGCTTGAAGAAGAGTAACCCGCCAACGCAGAAACGAAAACATCAAAATTCCCAGTTGAAAATTTCAGACCCGGATTTACTTTTGCTTCCTGTCTTCTGAGAATATAGTTGTACATCATACGATCTCCCACCTTTACTTCAACATTGGAGTCCAGGGTATTGTAGAATCCGGTAGATCCAGGTTTTGTGGTTTCTTTGAAAGGGTCTACATTGATCGCATAATCTCCGCCCAAAAGATCTTTCATTTCACGGTAAAGCTCAGATCGGTAATTCTGATAAGAAACGTTTAAAATAAACTTGGTACGATCATTAAAATTATAAGTATAATGCGTTCCTGCATTAAATATTTTATCGTCGCTTACATCATCAACCAGATATATTTTCGAGCGTTTTCCGTTTAATCCGTAAAGTCGGGACATTTCAGCCTGATCTACAACATCAGTCTTCATATTGTTTCTGTAAATTCTGTCCCAGTTAATCTGCGTAACTTCCGGATCTCCGTTTGCCCAGCTGTTTAAGCTTGTATTATATCCATCAATTAAAGATGTAAATTGAGCAGGTGTGAATTGCGGATTATTTGTTGCGTTATAAATAATGCTGTTGAGATAATAACTCGGTAAATTCCTGTAGTACGTAGGAGACGGATTGGTTACACCATTCCAGTCTAATCGGGAACCCCTGTCTTTACCAAGCTGATAAGAAACAGTAGTCCAGAGATTTGAGTTTTTATTGATCTTCCAGAAATCCTGTACCTGAAAGATCGGCTGGAAGCCTTTTCTTACTCTTTCACTTCTCTTTTCTCCATCCTGCCATCCCCAGTAAGAATTGTAGTGCACACCTCTGTAGTCATACACTTCCTGAGTACTCGGACTAGCAGTAGATCTTCTGTATGGAGAACCGATGAAATTGAAAGTCATCGTATGTTTATCACTGAATCTTTTTTCAACACCAAGATAGGTTCCGTAGGCATCATAGAACGTTCCTTCCTGAATTCCTTCTTCAGCCCATCTTCTTGCGCCCATCAAAGTGAACGCCCAACCGCTCTTGCTCATTCCTGAGCTGTATCGCAGGGAAGTTCTGTTTCTGTAGTTTCTGTTGGTTAACGATTGAGTAAACTGAAACCCTTTTCTGTATTCACTGGCTTTCGTATTTTTATAAATAACCCCACTATTGCCACCGAATGCATATTCTGACGGAGAATGGTTGGTTGCGATTTCGGGATATCGGGTGATTTCATTAAGTCCGCCCCAGTTACTGAAGTCCACATTACCATTATCTGATTTTACCATGGACACGCCATTCATCATTGTTTCACCTGTTCTGCCATCAATACCTCTCGGACGGAACCAGTAAAACCCTAAATCAAACGCCGCAATCCTGTTGAATACATCCTGTGAAGACTGCAGCAAGCCTACTGTAGAAACCTGATTGCTGTTTTCATCGCTCTCGTCATCACTGTCAATGATTGCTAAACCCTGATCCGCGTTTGTTAGCGTAGAATAAAGGGTAATTACTCCTAAATCCTTTTTCTTCTCATTGTCCATTACATCAAACTCCATTACTTTGGTTTCATAATTCGGTTTGGTAATTACAATCTGGTAATGTCCCGGCATAATGTCTACAAACTGGAAATATCCTATTTTGTCCGCCGTTACATCATTGTCCTTCCCTTTTAGATCTACTTCTGCCCTTTCAACAGGCTTTCCATCAGCATCTTTCAGATACGCAGAAACAGTGGTCTGCGCAAAATAATATGAAGCTGGAAGCAGAGTAAATAAAGAGACTAATGATAGTTTTTTAATCATGAGTATATTTATTTTTAAATACTTTTCTTGTTAATTCTCAACAGTTTAAAAGTTGGGGAGGCAAATTTAGTCAAAATTTATAATCTACAATGTTTTTCAGGTTATTTTTTCTTAACATTGCAAACTTTTAAGAATCATTATAAGTAAAAATGCAACCTTCACATTTTAAATTTACAAATATTTAAAATGCCATCAATTAAAAAAAAGTAAATTTGCAGATTAAATTAATATTAATAATAACTCTAAGATAATGAAGAGATTTTCGAGTTTCCTGGCCATCTTTCTATCAGTGATGGCATTCTCTCAGCAACAGGGAAAACTGAGAAAGGTAGCAACAGTAGGATTTCTGAATGTAGAAAACCTTTGGGACACTATACGTTCGGCAGATTATATCGACGGAACAAAAGACATCAAGAATCCGGCGTTCCACAGAAGTATTCCGATGGATTCCATCAAATTTTTAGAAGCCGAAAAATATGACGGCGTATGGAGTGACGGTGCATTAGCGGGTAAAAAAGCAGTAAGATACCAAAGCGGCTCTGAAGAATTTACGCCACAAAGCCCCAAAAATTACAACACCAAAATTTATAAGGCAAAACTTGCCAACGAAGCAAAGGTGATCTCAGAAATGGGTGCTCAATATACAAAGACTGCTCCCGCGGTAGTCGGACTTATTGAGGTTGAAAACAGGCAGGTGATTGAAGATCTTATAAAAGAACCAGCCTTAAAGAAATACGATTACGGCATCATCCATTATAATTCCTATGATTACAGAGGAATCGACGTCGCGCTTATTTATCAGAAGAGAAGATTTACGCCCACCAATTCATTGAAAAAAGAATTGAAAATCTTCGGTGACAACGGAAAAAGGGAATATACAAGAGATATCCTTGTGGTTACCGGTTTCCTTGACAACGAAAAGGTGGCATTTTTCATGAACCACTGGCCTTCCAGAAGGGGAGGCGAAGCAGCTTCACTTCCTAAAAGGAATGCCGCAGCAGCTTTATTGAAACAGCAAATGGACAGTGTAAGAGCTGCGGATCCATCTACAAAACTTTTTGCGATGGGTGACTTTAACGATGATCCGGTAAGTTCAAGCCTAAAGAATTATCTGAAAGCTCAGCCAAGCCCGAAAGATCTTAGTGAAACCACACCGTATCTTAATTTAATGTATCCTTTGTACAAAAAAGGAGTTGCTTCTTTGGCTTATCAGGATGCTCCCAATTTATTTGACCAGATTATTGTTTCTAAAAATGTAATCTCAGATCAGGTGACAAAAGAATATTCGGTTTATAAGGCAGAAATTTTCGCGCCTCCTTATCTGGTGAACAAAGAAGGAAACTATAAAGGATATCCCTTCAGGTCCTGGAATGGCGATCAGTTTACAGGAGGATACAGTGACCACTTTCCGGCATTTGTAGTTCTCCAGAAAGAACCATAAATCTAGAGCACTCATTTCGAGTGCTTTTTTTATGTACCTTTATCTGTATGAAAAATTTAGTATTCCTAATAATCATTATTCTTTTACCATTTAATTGTCTGGCTCAGGATAAGTCTAAAAAAGATAAAGAGAAATCCGAAATGAAACCATCTAAAAATGACGATGGCGAATGGGATCTCACAGTAATTGACACCCAGTTTGATTATTTCATGAGTGCCGTTGCAAAACCTATCAGTCAATATTCTGAATCTTACCTCAAAACGAAGAATACAATTTTAGTAAACGAATGGAATTCTTATTATTTTTCAGGCCGATACAGAAACATTATAGAATCTTCTATAGATTATGATCCTAAGGAAAATTACGGGATAAAATTTGAATATAAATTATATCAGGTTTTTGCATATGTTAATTGGAAATATGGATTGAGGATGAGCGGACTCTCGGGAAGTGATACTACTAGATATTAAAAAAGGTTCAGAATTGCTCTGAACCTTTTCTTTTTTTATGAATAGTTTTAATTATTTGTTGAATAATTCCTCCACTTTATCCCAGTTTACTACATCGAAAAATGCAGCTACATAGTCTGGTCTTCTATTCTGATAGTTTAAGTAATAAGCATGCTCCCAAACATCAAGACCTAACACCGGAGTTCCTTTTACATCCGCAACAGGCATTAAAGGATTATCCTGGTTTGGGGTTGAGGTTACAGAAACAGAACCGTCAGCATTTTTTACTAACCAAGCCCATCCTGAACCGAATCTTGTTTTAGCAGCATCAGAGAAATCAGTTTTGAATTTCTCAAAACCACCATATGTTTCAATAGCAGCTTTTACATTTCCTACCGGTTCTTTGCTTCCTCCCGGAGTTAAAATTTCCCAGAATAAAGTATGATTGAAATGTCCTCCTCCGTTATTTCTTACAGCCGGCTTATCAGTTCCTGTCTGGCAGATTTCTTCGATTGATTTTCCTTCAAGATCAGTTCCTTTAATTGCATTATTCAGATTATCGATATATGCCTGATGATGCTTGGTATGGTGGATTTCCATTGTTTTTGCATCAATTGTCGGCTCCAATGCGTCGTAAGCATATCCTAGTTTTGGTAATTCAAATGACATAATTTTATTTTTAATGTTATTAACCCAAATTTAACCATAAATAAGCCTACATTCAAAAAACAGGCATTACTTTAATAAATCTTTAACATTGATATATTGATTAGAATGAATTGCAATAGTAAAAAGTTAGAAGTTAGAAGTTTAATAAAATGATTAAAAACAAAAAAGCACGAATCAAGTGATCCGTGCTTCTATTTAACAAAATAAATTAATTTATTATTTATTCATGGACATCAGGAATTCTTCATTATTAAGAGTTCCTTTGATATTTTTATCAACAAATTCCATCGCTTCTATAGGATTCATTTCAGAAAGATACTTTCTTAAAATCCACATTCTCTGCGAGGTTACCTCATCAAGAAGTAAATCATCTCTACGGGTGCTTGATGCTACAAGATCAATAGCAGGATAAATTCTTCTGTTGGCAATTTTTCTGTCCAGCTGAAGTTCCATATTTCCTGTTCCTTTGAATTCTTCAAAGATCACTTCATCCATTTTAGACCCTGTATCAATAAGTGCCGTTGCAATAATCGTTAAAGATCCTCCGCCTTCAATTTTTCTTGCCGCTCCGAAAAATCTTTTCGGTCTGTGCAGCGCATTGGCATCCACCCCTCCGGAAAGCACTTTTCCTGAAGCCGGTGTTACCGTATTGTATGCTCTTGCCAATCTTGTAATGGAGTCTAACAGAATCACAACATCATGACCACATTCTACCATTCTCTGAGCTTTTGCCAGAACAAGGTTGGCTACTTTCACGTGCTTTTCTGCCGCTTCATCAAAGGTTGAAGCAATAACTTCCGCATTGACACTTCTTTCCATATCGGTTACCTCTTCAGGCCTTTCGTCAATAAGAAGTACCATCATGTAAACTTCAGGATGGTTTGCCGCAATAGAGTTGGCGATATCTTTCAGAAGCATTGTTTTACCGGTCTTCGGCTGGGCAACAATCATGGCTCTTTGTCCTTTCCCGATAGGCGCAAACAAATCGACAACTCTTGTAGAAATTGTAGATCCTTTTCCTGCCAGATTAAATTTTTCTTCTGGGAAAAGCGGAGTTAAATATTCAAAAGCAACACGGTCTTTAATGAACGCCAAATCACGTCCGTTAACTTCCGTTGGTCTTAATAAAGAAAAATATTTTTCGCCTTCTTTAGGTAATCTTACGATGCCTTTTACAGTATCTCCTGTTTTTAATCCGAAATTCCTAATCTGGGCAGTAGAAACATACACATCATCCGGCGAAGAAATATAGCTAAAATCTGATGAACGAAGGAAGCCGTAATTATCCGGTAAAATTTCCAGTACCCCTTCAATACTTACCATACCATCGAAACTGAACTCCTTTTTTTGTTCCGGGTGTTCATCATTCCTTTCAGAATGCTGCTGCTGTTGCTGCTGTTGCTTATTCTGATTATGGTATTGATTATGGTTCTGGTTTTGGTTTTTATTCTGATTTCCGTTATTGTGCGGATTGTTGTTGTGTTGTCCTTTTTGGGATCTGGCCTGAGTTTGAGGGTTGTTTGGCCTTTCTTCTGCCGGAGCAGGTTCTGGAGATTCTGTGTTTTTGTGGGCTTCCGGTTTTTCCTGTGGTGTTTCTGTAACAGGTGCATTTGGTGTGGAAACTCTTTTCCTTTTTTTCTTTGCAGCCGGTGCTGAAGTATCTTCTGTTATTTCTGCCGGTTCTGCTTTTACCTCTTCCTGGATAGGCTCCTGTAAAGGTTTCTCTTCTGTTTCTGTTTTTTCTTCAGCCTTTGGGGCTTCTTCGGCTTTAGCCTCTGTTTTAGGCTTGGCTGCTGTTTTTTTCGGAGCAGCTTTTCTGGCAGGAGCTTTAGCAGGTTTTTCCGTGGCTTTCTCTTCAGCAGTTATACTGCTTTCTGTGGCGTTGAAATATTCTTTTGCCACTTTGGGATTCGATGCCTGAAAGTCAAGAATTGCAAAGATTTTGTCATTGTCAGTGCTGTTTCTTGCAACTTTAACGCCCAAATCCTTTAAGATTTTAGTCAGCTCCGTTACGGATTTTGACCTTAACGTTTCAATGTTAAACATATTTAATGTAAAAAATGTAATTAATTGTGAGTAAGAAAAGTAAGTCCGGTGACTTTGGTTTTCAAGTACATTTGTATAATGCAAATCTACACTTATTTTTGAATTGTGCAAAATTTATGCTATTTTTGCAAGCAATTTAATTATAATGATACAAAGGATACAGACAATATGGACATTCCTGGCAGTTTTAGCCGCTGTGTTCCTGTTCATTACAGGTCAGGATGTAATCATTTCAGAGAGTCTGCCTGTGCTGGATACAGCGTGTGTAGTCCTTGTTTTGACTGGATTATTAAGTGTATTCAGTTATAAAAACAGAAAAAGACAAATTTTGCTGAATAACATCAGCATCATTATAAACGCTTTGTTGGTTGGTGTATTGATTTACTGGTTACTCAACTTATCCGGAGGAATTCAGTTTCCTGAGAAGGGTATTGAGCCAATATTTCCATTAATTGCGATTATATGTTTGTTTATTGCAAACCTATATATCAAAAAAGATGAAAGGCTCGTAAAATCTGTAGACAGACTTCGATAACCGTACAACGATTTTTTGAGTGAGAACAGCTTCTTTTACAGGAGCTGTTTTTTTTTATTTAATTGTCCCTTGTACACAGATTTATTTTTTCGGCTTTTCAATGCAAATAATGCATAGTGATGTGCAACATTTTTATTTAAATTGCGACAGATTATCTATAAATTGTATTACATGAAAAAACTCACTTACCTTACCTTTTCACTTTTCTCGGTATTTTCGTTCGCTCAGGAAGTTTCTAAAGAAAGGATTCAGACCGTCCTTTCAACGCTGGCTTCAGACGAAATGAAAGGACGCGAAATCGGAACCCAGGAAAATGAAAATGCAGCCAATTATATTGCAAAGCTTTTTAAAGAAAACAATCTGGAGTACTGCACGGGAAATTCTTACCTTGTACCTTTCAACTACAAAGGCAAAACGGTGTATAATGTTTGCGGGATTAAAAAAGGTAAAACAGATAAATATTTAGGCTTTTCCGGGCACTTTGATCACATCGGAACCAGTAATAATTCCAAAGACAATATTTATAACGGAGCCGATGATGATGCTAGCGGAATCACAACACTTGTAGGAATTGCAGACTATTTTAAGAATAAAGACCCGAAATTCTCCATGGTTTTCATGGCCTTTAACGGTGAAGAGAAAGGAATGCTGGGATCAAAAGCTATTTCAACCGATAAAAATCTGGATAAAATTTATAATAACCTGACAGCTCTTTTCAATTTTGAAATGGTGGCAACAGAATCCGCATTCGGGAAAAATGCACTTTTCATGACCGGTGATGAATTTTCTGATCTGGATGAGCTTTTCAATGAAAACGCAGCAAACGGACTCAAAATTAATCCGGATCCTTACGCTGCACAGCAGCTGTTTTACCGTTCGGATAATGTAAGTTTTGTGAAAAAGAAGATCATTGCCCATTCTTTTTCCACTGTGGATATGACAAAAGCCAGCCATTACCACAACGAAAGCGACGATATCAGTGTTGTAGATTTTGATAACCTCACTGAGATCATCAATAATTTGGGAAAAACGCTTGAAAAATTATCCCCAGACAATTTCAGTCCGAAATACAATAATTCTGTACGGTTTTAATCTTTCAGAAGCCACAGAGAAATCTGTGGTTTTTTATTTTTCATAAAATATTTGTAACAAAACCAGAGCCAGCAAAACATATTAGAGAAAGTAAAAGGTCTTTAAAAACGTCTTATCATTTAAATTTCCTTATTTTTGTAAATTAATCTAAAATTTAATGAGTTATTATAAACGAGCGATAGATAACATACTTCCCTATAAAAAATCAATTGCAGCCGGAATTTTCTTTAATATTTTATACGCACTGTTCAATATTATTGCCATGCTTTTCTTCATGCCGGTGCTGAATATCCTTTTTGATAAAGAAACAGAAAAGATTAACAGACAACCTACTTATGAAGGAATTTCAAAGGCAGGAACATTTTTAAAAGAAAGCTTCAATTACCAGATCCAGCAGGTGCAGATTGAGAAAGGACCGGAATACATCCTTCTTATCACTTGTATTCTGTTTATCACCATGTTTTTCCTGAGAAATATTTTCAGTTACCTATCGGAGTTTTACCTCACATTTTCACGAACCGGAGTTTCCAGAGATTTCAGAATAAAACTGCATGATAAAATTTTAGATTTACCGGTATCGTTTTTTACAAATTCCAGAAAAGGCGATGTCTTTGCCAGGATAACTTCTGATGTAAGTGAAGTAGAAGGCAATATTCTGAACAGTTTAATTGACCTTATCCGTTCTCCTATCGTAATCATCATTACCATGGGGTATCTTTTGTATTCTAATTTTGAGCTTACTATTTTTACACTTGTGGTTTTCCCGATTATGGGGACGCTAATTTCAATGATTGGAAAAAGCCTGAAAAAAGATACCGGAGAAGCCCAAAACGAATTGGGAAAAATGTATTCTTTTGTTGATGAGACACTGGTAGGACTGAAGATTATTAAAATCTTTGATGCTTCACCACAGATTAAGAAAAGATTTGATGACGTTCTCAATAATATAAGAAGACTCTCCTTAAAACTTTTTAAAAAGAAAGCGCTCGCTTCGCCGGTGAGTGAACTTCTGGGCGCTATTACTATTGGTATGATCGTTTACTTCGGAGGAAGGCTTGCCATTCAGGGAAAAGGATTATCCGGAAGTGAATTCATTACTTACATTGCTTTATTTTACACGATTCTTCAGCCTTTGAAAGCTTTATCTTCAGCGATCTCCAATATTCAGAAAGGAGAAGTTTCTGCCAAAAGAATTTTTGAAATTCTGGATGCGGACTATCATATCAAAGAACTGAATCACGCTAAAGAAATTAAAGATTTTGAAAGAAATGTAGAATTCAGAAATATTACATTCGGATATGAAGACCGTGAAGTCCTAAAGGATTTTTCATTATCCATTCCGAAAGGTAAAACGATAGCGTTGGTAGGACAGAGCGGCAGTGGAAAAAGTACACTGGCAAATCTGATAACCCGTTTCTATGATGTTAATGAAGGTGAAGTTCTTATTGACGGAGAAAACATCATCAATATAAAATTATCCAGTTACAGAAAATTATTCGGGCTTGTAACACAGGACAATATATTATTCAACGATTCTATACGCAACAATATTTCTCTGGGTAAGCCTGATGCTACTCTAGAGGAAATTCAGGCGGCAGCAAAAATTGCCAATGCCCATGATTTTATCATGGATCTTCCCAAGCAATACGACACCAGCATTGGTGAAGCGGGAGGAAAACTTTCAGGAGGACAGAAACAGAGGATTTCTATTGCCCGGGCGGTACTGAAAAATCCACCGATTATGATTCTTGATGAAGCAACTTCCGCGCTGGATACAGAATCTGAAAGATTTGTGCAGGATGCTCTGGAAAAAATGATGCAAAACAGGACTTCTCTTGTCATTGCCCACCGTCTTTCAACTATTCAGAAAGCCGACTGGATTGTAGTGATGGAAAAAGGAAAGATTATAGAACAAGGCACACACCATGATCTTATCGCAAAGAAAGGAATGTATAACAAGCTGGTGGAGCTGCAAAACTTCGATTAAATTTAATTTCAATAATGAATCCCATACAAGAGTATTTCTACAGACTGGAAGAGCCTGCAAGAAGTACTCTTCTTTTTTTACGCGAAAAAATCCTGAAATCCGACACGGAAAATATCACCGAAACGTTCAGCTTCGGATTGCCTTTTTTCAAATACAGGAAGAAAATGCTGTGTTATTTTAATTTCAGCAAAAAACATAAGAAATATTATATCAGCTTTTACCACGGCGACAGGATTGATCATCCGGAACTTCTTCAGGAAGGCAGAAAGAAATTCAAAATACTGTTAATTGATCCGACAGAAGATTTATCCCTTGAATTAATTTTAAGTTTGATTGATAAGGTTAAAAAGGTTTATTAATTACATTAAGCTTGTTTTCAGAAAATGGTTTCTGTACATTTTTAAATTTTGAACTGATGATAATTAAAGTGAACTTCCATTAATAAAAAGATCCCAACGTTTTAGAACATCGGGATTTTTATAATATTTTAAATACTTAATTTATATATCGAAGTTGATCTTTATTTTTTTATTATTTTATGCTTAAACTGAAGTCCGCCTTCAAGAGTAATATCCAAAATATAAACTCCAGCAGGATAATCTGAAAGATCTACTTTTGAATCTCTTACCTCATTTAATTTTCTTGCTTCTGCAGAATAAACAGCAATACTATTTATCTTTTTATCTGAACGGATATTCACAAAATCCGCTGTTGGATTTGGAAAGACAGAGACATCAAGCATAGAAACATCCTTTACAGATAATTGCTGGCTATTGCTCTGCATATACATTGAAAGGACGATTCTTCCATCCTGCCCATAAAAAATAGCTGTGGGTACTTCGTATTTTATTGTATGATTTCCTGCAGATAAAGAACCTGCGGTAAAGCTCCTGATAGGCACAGCATCACCCGGACACCAGTTATTCCAGGAAGTCCACCATGAATCAGGCTTTGGGCTGGCCCCGTAAATTCCGTTTCCCTGGGTATTATACATCCGGTAAGGCTCACATGAGGTTCCTCCGGGAGTAAAGGTCAAAACCTGACTATTGTCAAGGGATATAAAGTTTTGCCTTCTTACATATTCTTCTCCGTTGGTATTCGCTCCGTGAGGGGTTGAAACAATAAAAAATTTAGCATTGCTAACGCTTTGTGTAAGATTAAAATTAATAAGCCTCACTGTTTCACCCGGCTGGTCCGTATTATTATAATTATTGAGTTCATTAGAGTCTAAAAGCGGCAGTAAGCTATTGAATGTTGCTGTAACAGAAGGATCATTATAAGTAATAAAGCTAAGGGTTCCCGTAAATACATCATTTCTTCCGGCACAACCTGCAACCTGAGTATTTGCTGCATAAGGCACCCCGAAAACATCCAGTTCTATCCAAATATCATACGCATTCCGTATTGCCATATTACTGAAAACAGAATAAAGGTTATCTACCTGAAAAGAATAAGGAACTTCTGTTGGAGAAAGATTTTTGTTCATGAAAGGAGTAATATATCTTCCTATTTCTAATCTTTTTACAGAAGTATCGTTTAATGTATAAGAATTCTGACCTTTCGGAACCATTGCCAGATGAACACCCCCGATTCTGTCATAATTATCGCAAAGCGCTCCGATAGTTACGTTCATCTGAATTTTATTCTGAAAAGAATTGAGCTCTGCATCTGTTAATTTTTTTGCATATCTGAAATTAGAAAGCTTGATAGTATTTGGTGGTACCACCACAAAAACATTGGATGCGTACCCGTCATAAAATACAATTTGAGAAAATACATCCACCGATGTCTGGGCTGCAATTTTGCAAAGTCCTGTAAAAATTATTAAAGAAAGTAAATATTTTTTCATGAATATTAAATTATTCACCAAAAATACAAATTTAACTACCTCGAAATACCACAAAGTATCAAATAAGTATCAAAATAATTACTATAATATTATATTGATATAAATCTGCTAATGACTTTAATGATATTAATAAAGAAGACCGCTCCATCAGAAGCGGCCTTACCGTATTTTTAATAATTAATTACTCTTTCATTCTTGCAATTACATCCAATCCTCCTTTTGTAATGTCGCCGATCTTACAGATAATCTCAGTATCCAGAGGAAGAAAAACATCCATCCGCGACCCAAATTTAATAAAGCCGAACTCGTGGCCTGCTTTCGCCTCATCCCCTTCATTGCAATAGAAAACAATTCTTCTGGCTACATATCCCGCAATCTGACGGAAGACTACCTGATGATTGGTAAGGCTCTCCACCGCGACGGTAGTTCTTTCGTTTTCCGTAGAAGACTTCTCATGCCATGCTACAAGATATTTTCCGGGGTGATATTTTTTGTAAATTACTTTTCCTGAAACCGGATATCTGCAGATATGAACATTAAGCGGAGACATAAATATAGAAACCTGAATTGCTTTTCCTTTTATAAATTCATCTTCTTCCACTTCTTTTATCATTACTACCTTTCCGTCTACCGGGGCAATTACATTTTCCCTATGATCAAGGATATCACGGTTTGGCACCCTGAAGAACCAGAATACAAGACTGTAAATAACCAATAAAGGCAGAATGATCACCAGTGACCACATTTCAAGGAAATAAATGGCCAATGCACTCAAAATGATAAACAATAAGGAGGCAACGGTGATTGTTCCTTTCGATTCTCTGTGTAATTTCATGAGATTAAATAAATTTTTCTAATATAAAGTACAAATATACGACAGGAACGCAGATTAAAAAACTATCAAGCCGATCTAATACTCCACCATGTCCCGGAATGATGTTTCCGCTGTCTTTAACACCAAAATTTCTTTTCAGCTGGCTTTCCACAAGATCTCCTACAGGAGCGAATGCGGCCACCAGAAATCCTACTACCATCCAGTTTCCACGAAGATCAGAATGATAATATTCGATAAAATAAGATAATACCAAAGTAAGCACAACACCACCGATATATCCTTCCCAGGTTTTTTTAGGAGAAATTTTAGGTGCCATTTTATGTTTGCCAAAGAATTTCCCTGTTAAATAAGCAAAAGTATCACTGCTCCATATTAAAACAAAAAGGAAAAAAACTTCCAGTGTGAATCTATCATCAAATCTTGAAAATTTAGGAAGGCCTAATGCAAAACTGAATGGCAAAGCTACATAAATAACCGCAAAAATAAGTTTTCCGCTGTCATAATATAATTCATTAGGATATTTGAATAAAGTGACCACAGCGATGACTATTAAAAGCAGAGCCAGAATTTCACTGAACCTGAAATCAAAATAAAAATCAAAGCTGAAATATCTTTTAGAAAAAATATAAAAAATAAAGATGATCAGTGGAAGAACCACCCATCTTTCGTACCCGTTGCCAAATTTCAGGATTTTAAAGCATTCCCATGAGCTTGCTCCTAAAAGAAACGTAATCAGTCCGTAGTAAAGATATTCCTGTTTAATAAGATCGGGACTTATATTATTGATGAGCTTTGCTCCAAAAGGAGTTGTACAAAGAATGATGATTGCTACATAAACAATTCCTGACAGGGTTCTTTGAATAAGGTTTTTGTCCAAAATTTTAAAAATTTATACGTTGATGCCTAATCTTCAAGCAACAATAAAAAAAGTTTGGTGTTGCTGTTGGAAGAAGTATCCAGTTTCGACTGTGCTCCGCTGATAGAAGTAAGGTTTTTGATATTCCCGTTTCTTTTGATTTTCCCCATCGCGTCATTGAGGTTATTCACGATCTGTGAAACGTTAGCCATTACAATAATCTTGTTGGGCAGTCTTGAAGAGTGGTAATGCAAAATATTATTATGGGAAAGCATAATTCTCCCGTCGTAGGCAATAAGATATTCACAGGTGATAAAACTTGCGTCATTATTACCCTGAAGTTCTTCAGTGTAAGGAGTTTTTACAACATTTAAAAAATTCTGGAGATCTTTATCCCAGCAGAAAACATTGCTGATTCCCTCTATTTTGATAATCTGGTGTAGTGTTTTTAATGCCTCTGCTTCATCCGCACAGTAATTGAAAAATCCTCCTGAATGAGTAAACAATTGGGCAAATTTATAGTCAAGATCCGCATTTTTAAGCGAATCTCCGAGCTTTTCCAGACTTGGCTTTTCTTCTTCTTCAGACTGGTTGGTAAGTTTGCTTACAATCCTCTTGAATAAATTCAATTTAATTTATTTTTTTAGACACTTATACAAAAATATAAAATTATCATATAGAAATCTAAAAACGTGCCGATAAATATGAAAAAACCTGACAAATCGGAGACTGTCAGGTTTTTCTAATCTATTTCAAAAGATTTTTAGATTTGTGTAGGACTTTCAGGTGCCTGAATTTCACTATCTTCCTCTTTATCTTTAATGATAATTTCTTCATTCGGCTGCTGTGAGGCAGGAATCGTATTGGTAACCGGTTTTTCCGTTAATTCCGGGTCCCAAGCCCTTTTTCCGAATACTTCTTCAAGATCTTCTCGGAAAATTACTTCTTTTTCCAGAAGTTTATTGGCAAGCGCATCGAGCTTATCCTTATTTTCAGTCAGAATCTGAACGGCACGGTCATACTGAGTTTCAATAATGCCTTTGATCTCTATATCGATTTTTTTTGCTGTTTCCTCAGAATATGGTTTTCCGAAATTATATTCAGACTGGCCTGAACTGTCATAATAAGATATATTACCGATATTCGGGCTTAATCCGTAGATCGTAACCATTGCCTGTGCTCTTTTCGTAACACTTTCCAAATCAGAAAGAGCTCCTGTCGAAATATTGTTAAAGATTACCTGCTCTGCAGCTCTTCCCCCTAAAGTAGCACACATTTCGTCGAGCATTTGCTCAGTAGTCGTCAGCTGTCTTTCTTCCGGAAGATACCATGCTGCTCCTAAAGAACGTCCTCTCGGAACAATCGTTACCTTTAAAAGAGGTGAAGCGTGTTCTACCAACCATGAAATGGTAGCATGTCCTGCTTCATGATAAGCCACTCTTTTCTTTTCAGAAGGTTTAATCGCTTTATTTTTCTTTTCAAGACCACCGATAATACGGTCTACCGCATCAAGGAAATCCTGTTTTGTAACTGAAGTATGGTTGTTTCTTGCCGCAATTAATGCCGCCTCATTACATACATTGGCAATATCTGCACCGCTGAAACCAGGGGTTTGTTTTGCTAAAAACTCTCGGTCTACATTATCATCAAGCTTGATTTTCTTTAAATGCACATCAAAGATCTGTCTTCTTTCATGCAATTCAGGAAGATCAACATAGATGGAGCGATCGAAACGCCCTGCTCTCATCAATGCCTTATCAAGAATATCCGCTCTGTTGGTTGCAGCCATTACGATGACGTTGGTATCTGTTCCGAAACCGTCCATTTCCGTAAGAAGCTGGTTTAATGTATTTTCTCTTTCATCATTTCCGCCTGAGAAGTTGTTTTTCCCTCTGGCACGACCAATCGCATCAATCTCGTCGATAAAAATAATTGCCGGTGATTTAGCTTTAGCCTGAGCAAATAAATCTCTTACTCTGGAAGCTCCTACTCCCACAAACATTTCCACGAAATCAGAACCTGAAAGTGAGAAGAAAGGAACCTTAGCTTCCCCTGCCACTGCTTTTGCCAATAGCGTTTTACCGGTTCCCGGAGGCCCTACCAAAAGTACTCCTTTAGGAATTTTACCTCCCAGTTTCGTATATTTTTCTGAATTTTTAAGGAAATCCACTACTTCCTGTACTTCTTCTTTCGCCCCTTCTAATCCTGCAACATCTTTGAAAGTCACCTGAATTCTTTCTTTCTCATCAAAAAGTTTTGCTTTGGATTTACCGATGGAGAAAATCTGTCCTCCGGGGCCGCCTCCGCTTCCCATTCTTCTGAAAAGAAGGAAATAAAATAATCCTAAAATAGCGATCCAGATTAATGCCTGAATCAGAATACTCATCAACGGGCTTTCACCTTCTGCATAATCTTTAGATGTGGTAATCTGAGGATTCTGTTGTTTTAAAGCATCGAATTTTTCAAGAAATAATCTCAGGTCTCCATATTTAAGCGTGTAATCTGCTTTTGGTGCCATCGAGAGGCTTGAAAAAGGGTTTGCTTTATCGTCTTTTTTTACGGTAGCTGTCTTGGCAGCCTGTGTTAAAAACACGTCAGCCTTCTGGGCTTGTTTATCTATTAAAACTCTCTGGATTTTTCCTGCCTGCATTTCTTTAAAGAAACCATCTTCGTCGATTGTCTTTGCTCCGCTGTCACCCATGGAATTAACCACAAAGAACAGCACGAGTGCCACAATCATGATAGGAAAAAACCAGTTAAATCCTTTATTGTTCATTGATACTTTTTAAAATTAAAATTCATTTTCGATTCTGGTAATGACAGCGTCACCCCAGAGTTCCTCTATATCGTAATACTCACGTACCTGTTTCTGGAAAATATGGACAACTACTGAAACATAGTCTACCAGCACCCACATTGCATTTTCAGTCCCTTCTACATGCCAAGGTCTTTCTTTAAGCTCGTTTCTCACTTTCTTTTCAACACTACCTGCGAGTGCGGCTACCTGCGTGTTTGAGTTTCCGCTGCATATCACAAAGGTCTCTGCGACAGAGTTTTCAATGTTTGAAAGATCGAAGATCATGATATCTTCTCCTTTTACATCCTGAATTGCCTCAACGATTTTATCTAATAATTCTTGTTTTTCTGCTGTTTTATTCATTAAAAAATACTATAATCTGCAAATTTATTGTTTTTCTTTCACTTTAGCCTTACTTTTAGCCCCCGAAAGTCTTAAAGTTTTCTTAAATGAGTCAACTCTTCTATTTAAAAGAATGCTCTTCTACTAATGACGAAATTTCCAAGTTTTTACTTTATGAAAATTCTGATTTTGTTGCGCTTCACACTTTTAACCAAACCCGGGGCAGGGGTCAATACGGAAATACATGGTCATCAGCCGCTGAAAAAAATTTAGCCTATACTCTAGCGATAAAGGCGGAAAATTTTTCGTTGTCCGGTTTCATGTTCAATTATTATACCGCAATTCTTATTCATGATTTCCTGGCCAATTTGACTGGAAATACCGTAAAAATAAAATGGCCTAATGATATCATCCTTAAAAATAAAAAAATCGTCGGAATTCTGATTGAAAAGAAAAAAATTAATCAAAATAATTATTTTATCGTTGGCGCAGGCTTTAATATCCTTCAGGAAAAATTTGATGAAATATCAAATGCAGGCTCTATTTTAACACAAACAGGGCAATATTTCAATCTAAATGACTTCACGCAAGCTCTTCATGATTTTCTCGTTGAAAACTTTAATAAATTCCCCTCTGAAGATGAAATAATGAGCCGTTTCAATAACAGTCTGTTCAGAAAAGATGAGATTTCTGTATTTGAACTTAACGAAAAGAGACAAAATGGCATTATTAAAAATGCTGACAGAAATGGAAATCTATGGATTGACCTGGAGAATGATGGTTTACATTCATTTTATCACAAAGAAATAAAACTGCTTTACTGATTGGCTCTTTTCAGGTATAAGTATAGGGCAAGAGGAGAAAAAACAATGTTCGGAAACCACATCGCAAGAACCGGAGACATACTTTTATTCTCTGAAACCACTTTCAGGGCTTCAAATGAGAATACAAATACAAAGGCAAGCGAGATCCCTACCGCAAGGTTAATTCCCAGCCCTCCACGTTTTTTTTGTGAAGAAAGCGAAAGCGCCAGAAAGGTAAGTATTACAATAGAAACAGGCATAGAAGTTCTCTGGTAAAGCTCATTCAGGTGGGCATTCAGATTGCTGTTTCCTTTTTCGGTTTCTCTTTGAATGAACTTGAGAAGTTCCGGAGTTGTTTTATTTTGTCCTAACAATTCATTAGGAAAGAGCTCTTCGGGATCATGACCGAAACTTTTCTTTATATCAAATCCATTTGACAGTTTTTCGGTGTCATCTTTATTGATGGTTTTTTCTGTATAAGAATTCAGTACAAAAACTTTTTTATCCTTATCCCAGGAAGCATCCGAAGCTTTAAGTTCGTACACCATCTTTCGGTTTTTATCGAACTTCTGGTAAATAAATCCAGATCCTCTTTTCTCCCGCTTATTCCAGGAATTGATAAAAATATATTCCGTTTTGCTGAGCTGTGCGGAAACCGGAGCTGTCCCCAACACTTTCTCTTTATTGGCAGCATTATACGTATACGCTTCGAGCTGATTTTTCTGAATATTTGCCCAGGGCAATACAAAATGGTTAATTCCTAAAGAAATTACAGCGATAAAAAGTGAAGTAAGCAAATAAGGCCTTGCAAACCTGTGGAAACTTGCCCCACTACTGATAATAGCAACAATTTCCGTGTTGTTTGCCATTCTGGACGTAAAATAGATCACTGAAATAAATACCAGAATAGAAAGAAATGTCATCACAAGATTAACAATCCAGAACGGATAAAAA
This sequence comes from Chryseobacterium sp. PET-29, assembly GCF_025736815.1. Lineage (NCBI taxonomy): Bacteria > Pseudomonadati > Bacteroidota > Flavobacteriia > Flavobacteriales > Weeksellaceae > Chryseobacterium > Chryseobacterium sp. PET-29. The sequence goes on from NZ_CP107053.1 coordinate 2,938,936, forward strand.
TGAACCAGAAAATAGGTAAGGTTTAATTTCGGATCAATAGCGGTAGCGTTTTCAATTCTGGGAATTTTCTGCTGAACATCAATCACCAGAACAACTACAGACAGCAATATCAGCATGAAACTGAAGGTTCCAAGGTACTTTCTTACAATATATCTGTCTATAATTTTCAGCATTATTTTATTTTTTAATGCGTTATAAATTGGTTTTATGTTTGATAGGATTTACATCCTAATTTAGGTCGTCCCTTCGGGACTTCTATTTTGATATTTTTAAATTTACAATCGTTGACGAAGAACCGGAACAACCGAATTTTTCCATTCATAAAAATCTCCCGCTAAGATATGTTCTCTAGCAACTTTCACCAAATCCAGATAAAAAGCTAAGTTATGAATAGAGGCAATCTGTTTGGCAAGATATTCTTTAGAAACAAACAAATGCCTTACATATGCTTTTGAATATTCTCTGTCTACGAAACTTGTTCCAAACTCATCCAGCGGCGAAAAGTCTTTTTTCCACTTTTCATTTTTCATATTCATTACCCCTTTCCATGTGAAAAGCATGGCATTTCTTGCGTTTCTTGTAGGCATCACGCAATCCATCATATCGATTCCCAGGCCGATTGATTCCAGGATATTCCATGGAGTTCCTACTCCCATAAGGTATCTTGGCTTTTCTTTTGGTAAAATATCGGTAACCTCATCGGTAATCCTGTACATTTCTTCTTCAGGCTCACCTACGGAAAGTCCGCCGATGGCATTTCCTTCAGCACCGGCTTCTGCGATTACCTGTGCGGATATTTTCCTTAAATCAGAATAGGTTGATCCCTGAACGATCGGAAACAACCTTTGTTTGTGTCCGTATAATTCGGGATTATTTTCTGTCCAGTCAATACATCTTTTCAGCCATCGGTGTGTAAGCTCCATGGATGATTTGGCCTGGTTGTATTCGCACGGATACGCAACACATTCATCAAAGGCCATAAAAATATCAGCACCGATCTGTCTTTGAATTTCCATGGATTTTTCTGGCGAAAACATGTGGTAACTTCCGTCGATGTGAGATTTGAATCTTGCACCTTCTTCAGACATCTTTCTGCTGCTTGCCAATGAAAACACCTGAAAGCCCCCGGAATCCGTTAAGATCGGAAGATCCCAGTTCATGAATTGATGAAGACCTCCTGCTTCCTGCATGGTGTCCATTCCCGGACGAAGGTATAAATGATAAGTGTTTCCCAGAATAATCTGGGCTTTGATATCTTCTTTTAATTCTCTCTGGTGAACTGTTTTCACACTTGCTACCGTTCCAACAGGCATAAAAATCGGGGTTTGGATCTTACCGTGATCTGTAGTAAGCTCTCCGGCTCTTGCCTTTCCCTGAGAGGTTTTTTCTATGGTAAAAAACTTTTGCATTTTATAATTATCTTGATAAAAGAGGAAGATTTTCAGTATTCCCGGTCTTACTCATTTTATCCTTTACATATTTTCCCGCCTTCGGATCTTTTTTCAACAATATTTCCTGCGCATCTTCAACAATCCCGTTCATTTTCTCCTTCACCACATAATATTTAAAGCTTTCAATATAATCCGCTGAGTTTACATGATGGGTTTTGAGAACATATCTTGTTCCTGCCTCAAGATTTGAATTCGGATACATGAAAGTTGCCTGATCGTTGATGGCCAGATCTGCCATAATTTCAGCCATTTTATCCTGTGAAACAAGATTTTTTGGCTTATCAATATAATCTCCGCATGAGAATAAAGATATCAGTACGAAGAAGAAGATCAATTTTTTCATCAGTTAATTTTTATCTGTTTTGATGAAACTCTGCAGACACCTATTCTGAGCGAATATTTATACCGCATCATTTTCATAATCTGTTGATGATTGATTTCCATTTTAAATTTAAAACTCCAAAAACCGCCTCATGAATGATTCCGCCATTCATTTTGCTTTCTCCCAGGATCCTGTTGGTAAAAATAATAGGTACTTCTACAATTTTGAATCCTTTTTTAAAAGTTCGGAATTTCATTTCGATCTGAAACCCATATCCTTTTAATCTCACATTATCCAATCCGATTTCTTCCAATACGTTTCTTGAAAAACAGACAAAACCTGCTGTTGTATCATGAATAGGAAGTCCCAAAACAAATCGCACGTATTTTGAAGCAAAATAGGAAAGCAAAACCCTTCCCATTGGCCAGTTCACAACATTTACCCCTTTAGAATATCTTGATCCGATGGCCATATCAGCATTCAGACACGCCTCATAAAGCTTCGGAAGATCAGCCGGGTTGTGGGAAAAATCTGCATCCATCTCAAAAATATAATCGTATTTATTTTCAATGGCCCATTTAAACCCGTGAATATATGCCTTTCCTAATCCGTCTTTCACTCTTCTTACTGATAAATGCAAAAAGTGGGGATGTGTTTTCTGCAATTCTTTTACCTGCTCTGCGGTGCCATCGGGAGACGAATCATCTACTACCAGAATATGAAAGTCATCTTCCAATGCAAAAACTGCGGAAATAATATTTTCAATATTTTCCTTTTCGTTATAGGTGGGAATGATGACGAGCTTTTTCATTTCAGTTTGCAAAGATAGTTTATTTAACCTTTTTATTTTATACAAAATAATCTATAATTTTGCAAAAAAATACCCTTTGCCGTTATCACAACATTTTACAAATCACATAAGAATACCTGAGAACAACGATTGGGTGATCTTTATATTGTTGGGCTGCATCTTTTTGTACCTTTTTATGATGAATATCATTGAGAGGGGAGCCAATTTAAAAGACTTTCTGCTACAGAAATATTTTGATGCGAGTAACAATCTTCCGAGCTGGGCGATCACTTCCTGCGTTACCGCTCTTACTTTATCCGTACTGATTTCGCAGTATATTCCTACTGTCCCAAAGTATATTGCCGATCTTCAGGTCTTGGGATATCAGCTGAACAAATTCGGATTCTGTTTACTTGCAGTGATCTTTTTTTATATGATTAAATCCGGTTTGGGATTTTTATTTTTTCAGAGTACGGGTGGCGGAAAAAAGTGGACTGTTTTTTATTTTACCGCGACAAAATTTTATTTTATACTGTCTTTCATCCTTATTGTTTTATGTGTAACTCACTATTATTTCCCGCTGGACAGAAATAAAATGTTTTTGTATTACTTCTACTTTTTTTCTTTTGTATTCATTTTCAAGGTTTTTTTCTATTTATTTCATAAGAATAACATCTTACCTGAAAAATGGTATTATAAATTTTTGTATATTTGCACCCTCCAAATTGCACCTCTTTTGTTGCTTTGGAAATTATTATTTTTTTAATAACTGTCAATGATGAGAATAAAGTCAATATTGGTTTCTCAACCAGCGCCAAGTGAGTCGTCTCCGTACCTGGATATTGCAAAGAAGGAAAAGATAAAAATAGATTTCCGCCCTTTCATCCACGTAGAAGGAGTTGACAATAAAGAATTGAGAACACAGAAGATCGATCTTACGCAATATACCGGAATTATTTTCACGAGTAAAAATGCGATTGATCATTACTTCAGATTAGCAGAAGAGCTGCGTTTTGCGGTTCCTGACACGATGAGATACATCTGCCAGTCTGAAGCAATTGCCAATTATCTTCAGAAACATATTGTGTACAGAAAAAGAAAGATCAGCTTCGGAGAAAAGAATTTTTCGGATCTTCTTCCTTTATTCAAAAAATTCCCGACAGAGAAATACCTTTTGCCATCTTCTGATGTATTGAGCCCTGATATTGTGAAAACAATGGAAGCCTCCAATGTAGACTGGAAAAGAGCCATCATGTACAGAACGGTTTGCAGCGATCTTACCGATATCAATGTAAAAGATTACGACATGCTGATATTCTTCAGTCCGCAGGGTATTAAATCATTACAGCAGAATTTCCCGGACTTCAAACAGGAAGAAACAAAAATTGGCGTTTTCGGAACCACAACGTTGGCTGCTGCTGAAGAAGCAGGGCTGAAAGTAGATCTTATGGCGCCTACAAAGGAAACTCCGTCTATGACAATGGCTCTGGAAAAGTTTATCAAATCGCTTCACAAGTAAGTTTTACGATAAAATATAAAGCAACCGTCTTTTCATACAGAAAAGATGGTTTTTTTTTAACTAAATTTGAACAAGAATTAATATTGAATGGAAGCTCCAAAGGCAAAAAAAATAGAAAAAATCCTTGAAACACACAGTGATAAAAGAATTGACAATTATTTCTGGCTTAATGAAAGGGAAAATCCGGAGGTCATAAAATACCTTGAAGAAGAAAATGCCTACGCTGATTTCGTCATGAAAGATACGGAACCACTGCAGGAACAACTTTTTGAAGAAATGAAAGCCCGTTACAAAAAAGATGATGAATCATTACCTTATTTTTTCAACGGGTACTGGTATATTGTTCGTTATGAAGAAGGAAAAGAATATCCTATTTTCTGCAGAAAGCAGAAAAGCTTAGACAACAATGAAGAAATAATTCTTGATGTTAATATTCTGGCGGAGGGCGAAAGCTATTTCGAAGTGGGAAGCGTTGCCGTTTCTCCGAATAATGAACTCGCTTCCTTTTCAACGGACAATGTAAGCCGTAGAATTTACAGCATCAATTTTAAAGATTTAAAAACAGGCAAAATCCTTTCGGATAAAATTGAAAATACCACTGGAAAAGCAGTCTGGACCAATGATAATGAACATGTTTTTTATATCAGAAAAGATGAAAGCTTAAGAGCTTTTCAGGTATTCAGGCATAAACTTGGAACGGATACTTCAGAAGATGTTTTAATTTTCCATGAAAAAGATGATACTTTTGATGTGAATGTTTTTAAAACAAAATCTTTAGAATATATTTTTATCGCAAGCTCCAGCACCATTTCGGACGAACATCGATTTATTCCTTCGGATAACGTTTTTGCAGACTGGACAATTATTCAACCGAGAATCGACGACCTGGAATATTCTGTGGAGCACTATGAAGACGAATTTTATATCATCACTAATGCTGACGATGCATTTAATTTTAAAATCGTAAAAACAAAGATCAGCAACTGCGGCATAGAAAACTGGGTTGATGTTATTCCTCACCGCCCGGAAGTTCTCCTCGAAGGTTTCGAGATTTTTAAAAACTATCTTGTTCTGGAAGAAAGAGAACAAGGACTCCTGCAGATTAAGATCATTGATGAAAAAACGCAGGAATCTCATTATCTGCCTTTTTCAGATCCAACATATACGGCCTATATCGGAGTGAATCTTGAATTTGACACAGAAGTATTACGCTATGGCTATACTTCCTTGACGCAACCAAGCTCAACATATGAATATAATATGAAGGAAAAAACCACCAAACTTCTTAAGCAACAGGAAGTTTTGGGCGGAAAATTCCTTGCAGAAAATTATATCTCCGAACGAATCTGGGCAGACTCAAGAGACGGAAATTCAAAAGTTCCGATTTCTTTGGTTTATCATAAAGACACAAAAAAATCTGCGGATACTCCTTTACTTTTGTATGGTTACGGAAGTTATGGACATACCGTAGACGCAAGTTTTTCGAATGTGAGGCTGTCAATTTTAGATAGAGGTTTTATTTATGCCATTGCTCATATCAGAGGCGGAGAATACCTTGGAAGAGAGTGGTACGAGGAAGGGAAAATGCTATTCAAAAAAAATACATTCTTCGATTTTATTGATGCCGCCAAATTTTTAGTGAAAGAAAATTATACGTCTGCGAAACATTTGTACGCGATGGGCGGAAGTGCGGGAGGTTTGCTTGTAGGTGCGGTTATGAATTACGAGCCATCTCTATTCAACGGTATTGTTGCTCAGGTTCCTTTTGTGGACGTGGTTACCACCATGTTGGACGAAACCATTCCATTAACGACTGGGGAATATGATGAATGGGGAAATCCAAACGATGAAGAATACTATCAATACATGAAGGAATATTCACCTTACGATAATATAGAAGCGAAAGAATACCCAAATGTACTGATTACAACAGGCTTGCATGATTCTCAGGTACAATACTGGGAACCCGCGAAATGGACTGCAAAGTTACGTGAGCTTAAAACCGACAATAACATTCTCATTTTCAAGACCGACATGAGCGCAGGCCACGGCGGAGCAAGCGGAAGATTTGAATCTTTAAAGGAAGACGCTTTAGAATATGCGTTTTTATTAAAATTAGAAAACAAAAATGATTAACGAAGCAGAATACTGGCAGAAAATAGAACAATTTTTCGTTGAAAATTTTGATACGGAAAAGAATGCACCGATAGAAACGTATCTGTTCCTGATTGGCCTTCAGGAACTGGGCAGCGGTCAGCAGAAATATACAAAAGACGACAAGGTGAATCTCATTCATATCGCAGTATGCAGATTACTGGAACCTTTCGGATACTATAAATTTTCTCACTACGATGATGACGGCTATCCCCATTTTGAAAAACTGGAAGATCTTCCCGAGCTGAAACCGAATGAACAGCAGCTTTTAATGAAAAAAGCGATCATTCAGTATTTTCAGGATGAAGAAATTGTTTAAATTAAAATGAAATAAAAAATGGAAAGTAAATACTTTCCATTTTTTGTGCTTTAATTTTGATTAAAGCCTGTGAAATTTTACATTAAAAAACGGACTAAAGTCCGCTCTTATTAATATTTAAATATCATAACTACTGAGAATACTTTCCAATTGATTTAAACCCGCTTTGAAACCTTGTTCAAATCCCATCTCCAAAAGCTGGTTCATCGCTTGTTCAGATGCAAAATGAATATTTACCGTTACTTTCGTACCCTCTTCCACTCCTGTAAATCCGAACAGCCATTTTGTTTCTGGAAAATCCGGGTTTGCATTTCCGTTTTCATCGCAGAAAAAGTCTGTCCCGTCGAAGCTCCTGTGTTCCGTTATTTCTCCGTACTTTACTTTAGCATAATGCCTTTCTCCTTCAGGACCTAGCATTGAATACAGCCATGTTCCCCCTTTTTTAAATTCGTGAGTTTTTGTTTCACATTGCCATGGTTTTGGAGCCCACCATTGATCAAGCAATTCGGATTTCGTGAAAAAATCCCAAATTACAGAAACTTCAGCATTATACATTTTCATGACATAAATACTGGCAGATTCCGGATCTCTGTTAAAAATGATTTCAGATTTCATATTAATATTTTATAGATACAAATCTAGTTTTTATTTAGAGAACACTCTTTTTCTATGATAAAGAATTAAAAATTTATAAATAAATGTTAAAAAACGCATTTTTAAGAAAAATTACACAATTTTATGGCTCGTTTTTTGTTTATGAACTCATAAAATATTTAATTTTAACATTCTGTTTTTTAAATTTATTAAGTAATGAATAATAAATTCATCCCAATAATATCGGTGTTTATGACGATTTCACTGATTGTATTCGTCACGCTCCAGTTTTATTGGCTGAAAAGATACTATGGTGCATTGGATCAGGATTTTTCTTCCAAAGTTTACTCTGCACTGGAAAATACATCAAAAATTATTGGTGAGGCTGAAGTGGATAAGTACCTGAATGTTGAAAATAAAGATTTCAGAAATACCATTCTTGCTAACAATAATCAGCCTTCTCTTACCACCATACAGCAGGTAGAAGATTCCGGAACACAGAGACAAATTGTCTACTCCAAAAGTATTATTGAAAAGAACCAGCTTCCCATTTCGCCAAAAGGAGACTCCCTGAATCTCACCAAACTGTATTCAGATGAAGCATCCTACAAAATAAAAAGAGATACTACTAACCGCGAGCTTCTCACCGCAGATATCAACCGTGATATTGAAAATGGTGATTATGCCATGAAAGAATTTGTGAAAGTAAGTGGTAATAACCTGCCGATTACTAAAAGAGTAGATGAAAAAACATTGGATTCCGTGATTACCAAAGAATTGAGGATAAGAGGAATTTCGGCGACTTTCGGATATGGAATTATCGATAAAAGCAATAGGCTTACGAGTGTTGCCAACAAACTGTACAAGGAAAAAAATAACAATAATACGTACAGCTATCCATTATTTACAGATTCTAAAGAAAGAACATTATATACGCTGGCGCTGGTTTTTCCTAAAAAGGAATATTCACTGGCAATGAACAACTGGCCGATGCTGCTTGGAACTTTCCTGTCTTTGCTTACGATTCTGGGAATTTACATTATCTCCATCAATTATATGATGAGACAGAAAAAACTGGCAGAAGTAAAAACGGATTTTATCAACAATATGTCTCATGAGTTTAAAACGCCGTTGGCAACCATTTCCGTAGCTACCGACTCTCTGGCAAATGATAAAATTGCAACCAATCCGGATAAGGTAAAATACTATTCCGAACTGATAAAACAGGAAAACCTGCGAATGAAAAAACAGGTGGAGAATGTATTAAACATGTCAAAGCTTGAACGAAATGAAGTAAAGCTGTTCTTAAAAGAAACCAATGTAAGAGAGCTCATTAAAAGGACGACAGAATCTTTTAATCTCATTATTCAGCAAAGAAACGGAACACTGATCCAGGAATTCAATGCAACGGAATATAATTTTAAAATTGATGAATTTCACATTTCCAATATGCTGGTAAATCTTCTGGATAATGCCAATAAGTATTCTCCCGAAGCACCCGAAATTTCTATAAAAACAAGAAATGAAGGACATTGGTATGTGATAGAAGTTTCAGACAAAGGAATGGGAATGGAAACCCAGAATAAAACGAAAATTTTCGAAAAATTCTTCAGAGAAGAAACAGGAAATATTCATAATGTAAAAGGACAGGGGTTAGGACTTTCTTACGTGAAAAAGATTGTAGAACTTCATAAAGGTCAGATCCTGGTAGATTCCCAAAAAGGAAAAGGTAGCATATTTACCATTAAGCTGCCGATGAATTAAATAAAAATCAACCAAATAAACAAATATAAGGAGAGAGTGACATGTTCATTCCAGTTGTTAAACATTAATAAGTCAAACTATGAGCAACAGAATATTATTAGTAGAAGACGACCAGAGTTTCGGGGCAGTACTGAAAGATTATTTAACCATCAATAACTTTGAAGTTACTCTGGCCACAGATGGAGAGCAGGGATTAAAAGAGTTCACCGAAAATGAATTCGACATCTGTATTTTCGATGTGATGATGCCTAAGAAAGACGGATTTTCACTAGCTGAAGACGTAAAAAAAATTGATAAAAATACACCTATTATTTTCCTGACAGCAAGAAATATGAGGGAAGACATCCTGAAAGGATACCAGCTGGGAGCAGATGATTATATCACCAAACCTTTTGATACGGAGTTGCTTCTGTATAAAATAAAAGCGATCCTTCAGAGAAGTTCAACGCTGGAAAATGAAGAACAGGAACAATTCAAAATCAGTAACATCTTCTTTGATTCCATGCTGAGACAGCTGAGAGTGGGAGACAATGAATATAAGCTTTCCCCTAAAGAAAACGAACTGCTGAAACTTCTGTGCATTCACAGAAATGATTTTATGCCAAGAGATCTTGCGCTAAGAAAAATCTGGAAAAAAGAGAACTACTTTACAGCAAGAAGTATGGATGTTTATATTGCAAAATTACGTAAGCTGCTGAAAGATGATGAAGGATTGGAAATCATCAACGTACATGGTGAAGGATTCAGGCTTTTGGTTAAAAATTAATTATAAAAATCCTTATGATAAATATAAATTAGCAAAACAATTCAAAATGTTTTGCTAATTTTGTTTTTATATGAAGAATATAATTTTTAGCGTAATTGCTATTTCTATAGTAACAGTTTCTTGTAAAAAAGACGAAAGGGCTACTTACATTAAAGAAGAAGCCGGTGTTCAGCAGCCTGCCATGACGGCAAATCAGGCTCCCAAAGCTTCATTGCTGGACCAGGCCGGAATCCAGCCTGCACAAACCCCTTCTGCAGCAGCAGCAGTTACAGCTCCCGGAATGAATCCTCCTCACGGACAGCCGGGCCACAGATGCGACATTCCTGTAGGACAGCCTCTGAACAGTAAACCTGCACAGGCTGCGACAGCAACAACTAATCAGGCACAAGCCATCCAGATTGATCCCAATTCTTTACAGCCCGGAAAATTCTCTGTGGAAAATGGAAAAGCTCAAAATATTAAAACAGCAAAAGGAATGAATCCGCCGCACGGTGAACCGGGCCACAGATGTGATATTCCCGTAGGACAGCCATTAAACAGCAAACCTGCCGCCCCTCAACCCGTACCGCAGAACATTGCCCAAAATACGCCTGCTCCTGCGCCTACGCCCGCACCGACAGGTCCAAAACCCGCTTTAAACCCGGCTCATGGAGAAGCCTGGCATAATTGCAGCGTAAAAGTTGGTGATCCTTTACCATAATTTTTGTATTTTTGCATTGATGAAACTCATTCAGATCATAACAATTGTTTTTTGTTTAGGAATTTTCCTGATTCCTAAGGATAACTTTTATGCTCAGAATAAGCAGGAAACATGCTGCAAAGAATCTTCGAAAAACTCATGCTGTAAAAAACAGCATACAGAACATTCTAAAGAAAATCACAGCAATAAACAGAAAAGTTCTTGTAATGATGATTGCTGCTCCTATTGTGCAATGTGTTACAGCTTTATAGAAACACCTTTTTCCAGAAGTCTTAAACTGGATATTTCATATTATAAATCCAACAAAAATCTAAATTTCCAGTACTCCGACCCTTATCTGTCTGGTCGTCTGAGAGAAATCTGGCACCCCCCGAAATTAGGTTAATTAATAAGAAATAACAATGTACAAGTTATCAGTCTATTAATGATGGTTAGACAATTACATTGTTAATGACTACATTAATTTAATTAATCTAAATCTTAAACAACAATGAAATTATATATTTCCAGGATTATTCTTGGTCTATTCTTATTATGTTCACCTTTCGTATTGGCACAGCATCTTTCTAAAAACCAGTTTAAAGTTAAAGGAAACTGCAACTTGTGCAAAGAAAGAATTGAAACAACCGCAAAAAAAGCAGGGGCAAAAACAGCAAACTATTCTGTAGACTCACAGATTTTAACAGTAGAAACGGATGATAATGTTTCCACAAACGAAATTTTAAAAGAAGTTGCAAAAGCCGGGCATGACAATGAAAAATTTCAGGCCGATGAAGCTTCTTACCAAGCACTTCCGGCCTGCTGTCATTACGAAAGAAACAGTACACAAACTTCCGAAGAGCATCGCATGCATTCAAAGTCCGAAAATGAATTTTATGTAAAAGGAAACTGCGAATCCTGCAAAGCAAGAATTGAAAAGGCAGCAAAAGATGCCGGAGCAGATTCTGCAGAATGGAATGCAGAAAAACAAACTGTCGCTTTAAACTTTAATTCCCAAAAAACTTCAGCAGATGCCATATTAAAAAAGATTGCCGAAGTGGGACACGACAATGAAAAGTATAAAGCCAATGACAGTACCTACAAAAATCTGCCGTCATGCTGCTTATACGATAGGGAAATTCCGTTTGGAGAGACCAATCCGAAAGTCCATACTGAAGAAACTGCAGAAGCCGCTCACAACCATAATGCAGGAAACAGTCATGAAAAAAACATTGAAGGCGTTACCGTAACAGCATCAAAAGCATCCACTTCACTTAATAAAAAAGAAGCCGGATTAATTTTTAATATCGATAAAAAAGAATTATTGAAAGCCGCGTGCTGTAATTTATCCGAAAGTTTTGAAACGAATGCAACAGTAGATGTTTCTTTCAGTAATGCGGTAACAGGTACCAAACAGCTGAAAATGTTGGGCCTGGATCAGAAATACACCAGCCTAACCAAGGAATTGCTTCCGGAGATCAGGGGACTTGCTTCCGCTTACGGATTAAATTTTATTCCCGGAAGATGGATTGAAAGCATTCAGCTTACAAAAGGAGGAAGCACTGTAACAAACGGTTATGAAAGCATAACAGGACAAATCAATACAGAATTACTGAAAAATTCTGAAAAACCTGAAACTTCGCTAAACCTTTTTGCAGATTTTAACGGAAGAACTGAAGCTAACATCACCAGTGTTTCCAAGATCAACGACAAATGGTCACAGACTTTTCTCCTTCACGGAAATGGAACTTTCGGTGATACGGATATGAATGATGACGGCTTTTTAGACAGGCCGAAAGGCACACAGCTGAATGCCGCGTACTTACTGAATTACAACGATCTGGAGAAATCGGGATTCGGTTCTCATTTTGGAATTAATTTTATTAAAGATGAAAGAACTGCAGGCCAGGTAGGATTTGATAAAAAAATTCCACAGGACAAACAATCTCTTTACGGCGTAGGCATCGATATTTCAAGATTTCAGGTATGGAACAAAACAGGCTATGTTTTTAAAGGGAAACCTTACCAGAGCCTTGGCTGGATGAATCAATATACTTTTCATCAGCAGGACAGCTTTTTCGGATTGAGAAATTATTCCGGAAAACAACATACCTATTATTCAAATTTAATTTTTGAAAGTATTCTTGGGAACACGAATCATAAATACAAAGCCGGTGCAAGCTTCATGTATGACGGATATGACGAAAACTATTTAACGCAAAATTTTAAAAGAAACGAAATCGTTCCGGGAGCATTTGCAGAATATACTTTAACGGGATTAAAATATACATTGGTAGCAGGAGCAAGAATTGATTTTCATAATCTGGCGGGAACACAGTTTACCCCGAGATTGAATTTCAAATATGATATTACTCCACAGACTATCTTAAGACTGTCTGCCGGAAGAGGCTTCAGAACAGCAAATATTTTTGCGGAAAGCCAACAGCATTTTGCCTCCAACAGGAATATTCAGATTCTTGAAAACGGAGGAAATATTTACGGATTGAAACCGGAGATTGCCTGGAATTATGGAGCAAGCCTTCAACAGGAATTTAAATTATTCGGAAGAAAATCTTCCATTGTTGCAGATTTTTTCAGGACAGATTTTCAGGATCAGGTGATGGTAGACCTTGACCGCTCACCTCAACAGCTAACCTTTTATAATCTTGAGGGAAAATCTTTTGCCAACTCATTCCAGACCCAGTGGGATCTTATGCCTTTCAAAAACTTTGAATTGAAATTTGCCTATAAATATTATGATGTGCAGGCCGATTACCTGAACGGAAGAAGAGCAGTTCCTTTTATGGCAAAACACAGAGGCTTTGTAAATGCAGCCTATTCAACCAATAAAAATGATAAAGGCGGCTTCTGGAGCTTTGACACGACTTTAAATATCGTAGGAAAACAAAGGCTTCCGGATACTTCATCCAATCCTTCACAGTTTCAGCTCGCAGCATATTCACCATCATACAGTGTTCTGAATGCACAGATTTCAAGAAATTTCAACCAGAAAATAAGAGCTTACCTGGGTGGCGAAAACTTAACTTCGTACTCACAAAGCAACGCGATTGTCGATTTTAAAAATCCTTTCGGAAATTATTTTGACGGCGGAATGGTTTACGCTCCTATCATGAAAGCCAATTTTTATGTAGGTCTGGATGTAACATTCTAATCTTTATAATATTTAACCTTAAATTAATAGCATGGTTTCAATCGTAATAAAAGAAACCATGCTTTTTTGTATCTTTAAAGTAAAGTAAAATCATGTCGCAAACGCTTATTTTTGAAGATCAGTATAAAAGACTCGGTATTGAAAATTTTTGGGAAAATAACCTTGAAACCATTAATGGTAATAAGTTTCGTTATGATATTAAAATTATGTTTATTCCGGCGAGCTATGAAATGTCGGTAGATTTTAATTACTTTAAGATTACTCAGCCCAGCCTTTTTTTCTTAACGAATCAGCATGTCAAAATTATAAAAGCGCAGGAAAAGGCGAAATTATTATACTATAATCGTGATTTTTACTGTATCCAAATCCATGATAAAGAAGTTGCTTGTGACGGACTTTTATTTCATAATATTTTCGAAATTCCTTTTGTAGAGCTTGATCGCGAAGAAGATATTATCATTCAGCAGCTTTTTCAAAATATTGAACATGAGCTTAAATGGAAAGATTCTTCCGCAGAAGAAATGATCCGGACGTATGTGAAGCAGATCATCATCCGCGCTACAAGAAAATGGAAAAAACAGAACCTTGACAATGGATCTATAAAAGTCCCCAGTAATGAAGTCGATATTTTCCGTGATTTCAGCAGGCTTCTGGAAATTCACTTCAGAGAAAAACATAATGTATCTGAATATGCAGAGCTTCTGCATATAGCTCCCAAAACATTAACTCATAAATTTAAAAGCCTACAACTAGAATCTCCCAATCAGCTAATCATCAACAGAATAATTCTCGAAGCCAAAAGACTTCTTATTTATACCGATAAAACCATAAAAGAAATTGCCTATGATTTGGGATATGAAGATCCGGCATATTTCAACCGTCTTTTCACCGGCAAAACGGGAAGCACGCCTTCAAATTTCAAAAAAAACTACATGCCGGGAAAAAAGTACAACATTTAGGGTCTTTTATGTATTTATTCAGACAAAAACTCAACATATCTTTGTAACATCAAAAATAAACAATAGTAACAATAAAAAAATTAAAGTATTATGAGACGTAACGCTACAGCCGTTTGGAACGGTAACATCAAGGAAGGTAAAGGACATTTAACTACCCAAAGCACAACCTTAAACGAAACGCAATATTCATTCAACAGCCGTTTTGCGGACGGAGTAGGCACAAATCCTGAAGAATTGCTGGCTGCAGCTCATGCAGGATGTTTTACCATGAAATTAAGCGCAGAACTTTCCCAGGCAGGATTTACCCCTGAAGAATTAAAAACAACTTCCGTAATTACCCTTGATCCTAGTGTAGGAAAAATTACAAAATCAGAGCTTACTTTAACGGCAAAAGTTCCAGGAATCTCAGAAGAAGATTTCCAGAAGTATGCTAAAATTGCAGAAGAAGGATGCCCTGTAAGCGCTGCATTTAATTTTGAAATTACCCTAAATGCAACTTTAGAAAATTAAGATCCCATAGTTGCTGCGATTAAAAATCAATAGGAGCGGGCTTTAGCCCGCTTTTGTTTAGTATACCTTGGCTTTAACCAAAAATTATGAATAAAGAATTTAATTGTATCCTATTTGACGCTGACAAACTATACAGATATTATTTAAATTTAATCATAAATTAAAATATACCGATTGGTATATTTTCTGTATATTTGTATAAAATTCTGATCTAAATGTCTAAAGCTGAAAAAACAAGACAGTTCATCATTGAAAAAACGGCATCTCTTTTTAATACCAAGGGATATACCTCTACATCGCTTTCAGACATTACAGCAACTACCGGGCTCACAAAAGGAAGTATCTATGGAAATTTTGAAAATAAAGATCAGGTCGCTTTAGAAGTATATAAATACAACGCCGGTCTTTTAAAACAAAGCATGTCCCGGTCTTTCGGTGATGAATTTCCCTCTGCGATGGATAAGTTAAATGCATTTGTTGCATTCTACAGAAAAAACTGGCAGTCGGTTTTTTTAAACGGAGGCTGTCCGCTGATGAACGCTGCCACCGAAGCTGACGATACTTTTCCTTTACTTAAAAAACAGGTAACTCAATCTTTCACAGAATGGATCTCCAAGATTTCGGAAGTAATTATAGAAGGTCAGAAAAGCGGAGAGTTGTCTGCCAATGCTGATTCGGAAGAATATGCATCCCTTTTTATTATGCTGATTGAAGGCGGAATCTTATTATCTAAAACAACCGGAGAAGAAAAATTTTTAAACCAGGCATTAGACAGAGTTTTACATATCATTAACAAAGAACTGAATATACATCCATCATAAATATCACCCTATGGAAACAAAAAGAGTGGCCATCGTAGGATACAACAGAATCCCGTTTGCCAGAATTAATACTGCTTATACGGAGAAGAGCAATCAGGATCTGCTGACTGCCGCACTGAACGGGCTGATCGACCGCTGCAACCTTCAAGGAAAACTTTTGGGAGAAGTTGCCGGAGGCGCTGTTATTAAACATATTTCCGAAAGCAACCTTATCCGGGAATCGGTGATGGAAACGGCTCTTGATCCCGCCACTCCCGGATGTGACCTTCAACAGGCCTGTGACACAGGAATTGAAGCAGCAATTTATATTGGAAATAAAATTGCTTTAGGCCAGATCGAGAGTGGTATTGCCTGTGGCGTTGAAGCGATGAGCAATATTCCATTCGAAACCTCCGTCCGGTTAAGAAAAGCTTTACTAAAGGCTAATAAAGAAAAATCTGTTTTCGCTAAAATCAAACAATTATTAAACCCGAAATTGAAAGACTGGATGCCGGTTCCATACAAAGGACAGGAACCTAAAACCGGGCTCGTGATGGGTGGACATACGGAAATTACTGCAAAATATTATGAAATTTCCCGTGAAGATCAGGACCTACTGGCATTTAAAAGCCACCAGAATATGGCAAAAGCATACGATGAAGGTTTCTTCGATGATATGATCTCTCCTGCTTTCGGATTGGATAAAGACAACAATCTCCGCCGCGACACAAGCCTTGAAAAACTGGCCCAGTTGAAACCCGCCTTTGATAAACAAAACGGAACTTTAACAGCGGGAAATTCCACACCGTTTACCGATGGCGCTTCTGCCATTTTACTTGCCAGTGAAGAATGGGCAAAAGAAAATAATCTTCCGGTTCTGGCCTATATCACATATGCTGAAGTAGCAGGAATAGAATACGTGGAAAATAAGCAGAATTTATTGCTTGCTCCGGTTTTTGCCGCCGACAGAATGCTGAAAAAAGCAGGAATGAACCTTGAAGATTTCGATTATTATGAAATTCATGAAGCGTTTGCTGCGCAGGTTTTAGCGACATTAAAAATCTGGGAAAACGATGATGTGGCCAAAAAATTCGGACTTGAAAAGTCATTAGGAAAAATTGACCGGAATAAACTGAACGTGAAAGGCGGAAGTCTTGCTGCCGCACATCCTTTCGCGGCAACAGGGGGAAGAATCATTGCCACCCTGGCAAAACTTTTAGATGAAAAGGGCAGCGGAAAAGGTTTCATTTCCATTTGTGCAGCCCGCGGACAGGGCGTTACCATGATATTAGAAAAATAAATAATGGACAGACTTGCACAATTAAAACAGTTTATAGGAAAAGAATTCACCCAATCACCATCCCCTTTTATGAAATGGCTGAATCCTGTAATTCTTTCCGCAGAAGAAGGAAAATTGGAATTTCAATACACCATACGGCAAGAATGGCTGAACCCGCTGGGAAATCTCCATGGTGGGATCACAGCCGCAATTATCGACGATATCATTGGCGCTACTATGTTTTCGTTAAATGAAAAATCTTTCATAACTACCATCAATAATGTCATTGATTATTTTTCTACCGCCAAAGAAAATGATATTATTGTTGCAGAAACAAAAATCATTAAAAGAGGAAAGCAATTCATAAATGCACAATGTGAAATCTGGAATGCAGATAAATCACGGATTATTGCAAGAGGAACTTCCAATTTATTCAAAATAAACAATTAAAAATATCATCGTTTTATAGATTGATGATACATACCCAATAAAAGATAAATATCTATCAATGAAAAGAGTAGTCATTACAGGTCTCGGCGCAGTAACACCTTTGGGAAACAACGTAGGAGAATTCTGGAAAAACAGCATCAACGGAGTAAGCGGGGCCAACAAAATCACTCATTTCGATACGGAAAAATTTAAAGTGCATTTTGCCTGCGAAGTGAAAAATTTTGATCCTAAAGCTCATCTAACGCACAACGAAATCAAAAGAAGTGATCTTTTTTCACAATACGCCATGTATTCAACAGCTGAAGCGCTGAAAGATTCAGGGCTTGAACTGGAAAATATGGATCCCTTTGACACCGGCGTGATCTGGGGAACCGGACAAGGCGGAATGTGGACCTTTGAAAGTGAAGTCATGAATTTTGCGGCAGGCGACGGGACACCAAGGTTCAACCCCTTTTTCGTTCCGAAGTTCATCGCCAATATGGCTTCAGGAATGATTTCAATGAAATTTGGACTGCAAGGAATCAACTATACAACGATTTCAGCATGTGCTACAGGGAATACGGCATTGATGGATGCTTTTAATTATATCAGGCTTGGAAAAGCAAAAGTTATTGTGAGCGGAGGATCCGAAGCAGCCATTACACCAGCTTCCATCGGAGGATTTTCCATTATGAAAGCAATGTCTACAAGAAATGATGATTTTGCAACTGCAAGCCGGCCTTACGATGCAGACAGAGATGGTTTTGTTATGGGAGAAGGAGCAGGTGCTTTAATTCTTGAAGAATATGAACATGCAAAAGCAAGAGGCGCAAAAATTTATGCAGAACTTGTGGGAGCTGCCATGACTGCGGACGCCTATCATATGACCGCGCCTCATCCGGACGGTATCGGAGCCATTAAAGCCATGCAGCTTGCATTAAAGGAAGCTCAGATCAACACGGAAGATATTGATTACATTAACCCTCACGCAACCTCAACCCCGATGGGAGATCTTGTGGAATTGAACGGAATAAACAAATTATTTAAAGGAAGTAAAAACCTCGATATCAGTGCAACAAAGTCGATGACCGGGCATTTGCTGGGGGCAGCAGGAGCCGCCGAAGCGATTTTATCCATTAAAGCCATCGAGACAGGAATTATCCCGCCAACTATTAATCTTCACAACATAGATGAAAATATTCCCAGAGATATCAATATTGTTTTTGGAGAGGCTAAAGAGAAAACCATCAATTACGCTCTGAGCAATGCTTTTGGTTTTGGTGGCCATAATGCAACATTGATTTTCAAGAAGTTTTCATAATAAAATATTCTTATCAAAAAAGCAGTCTGCTATTCAGACTGCTTTTTTTATTTAATCAATTAAAATAATTCTAATGATGATCAGAAATGAAGAAACTGTCGCCATGATCAGGAATAGGAATATAAAGCCTTTCCCATGTTTCTCCTTCTTCAAATTCCCAGCTGTGCCCTTTTTCTTCTACGTCTTCAGCAAGTAGAATAATTCCGGGTTCAATAAGAAATGTATTTCCGTTACTCACTTTAAACCTGATTTTACCCTTTACGGTTACCACATATTGTTTTCTGGGTGCAGGATGATCAGATTTCTCCCATTCTTCAACGGTATTGCTGATGCGGAAAGAAGTGGTACTGATTGTTTTCAGAACAGGAAGTTTTCCCGTTTCAAAAGTACTGCTTCCGTCAGGAGTGTTCATTAATCGTATTGCTGGAATAAATTCCGAAGTTTCATTCATTTATATTGACGTTTTCAGCCATTCTGATTTAGAAAGATAATTTTGGTCCGGATAATAGATAAAAAGAAGATTTCGCCCTTTGATCGTATTAATGATTGGCTGGGTAAGATCTCTGGGTACAGCCGGACAACCCCAGCTTCTTCCAATTCTTTTGTGCATTGCTGCAAATTCATCACTTACATAATCTGCGCCATGCATTACGATTGCTCTTCTGTATGCCGCATCATTAAATCCTTTATCCATTCCCAACAGTCTCAGGGAAAATCCATTGTCCCCATTGTATGTTGCATCCGTAATATAAAAACCTAAACTGCTCTGAAGTGAGCTATCGGTATTAGAAAAATTCGTTGCAAACTCTTCTCCGGTATTTTTACCGTGCGCTACCAGTGAGTTGAACAATACCTTTCTCTCATTCATATCAATTACCCAAAGTCTTTTCGTATTTGAGGACATGGAAAAATCGCATACCGTAAGTAAATGCGAATCCTGATTAAGCAAACCAGCTTTCTTCAAATTCTCAAACCCTGTTAAGGCTTTGAAGAAAACTTCTTCGTTAAGCTCATGCCCTTGTTCAAATGCGATAGACCTGTATAACTCTTCTGAGGATGATACTGTTTTCTCTGTGGTGTTCTCCGATTTTTTGTCGGCTACTCTTTCAATCTTTTTTGTACTGATTTCATTCTTTGTCTCTTTTTTTTCCGGTGACAGGTAGAATGAAGTAGTGACCATGTAAACAATACTTAATAAGCTATAAAATCCTTTCATTCAATAATATGTTAAATCCAATTGAGTCAGCAAATGTATAAAAACATACCTATCTGGAAGAATAACTCCTCTAGTTTAACTCAAATTTAAGAAACTTTAACTTACTGATTTCGTGAATAAAAACTATTTTATATCTGTTCATCCGAAACAAACTCCAGGCTTACGGAATTCATACAGTACCTTAATCCGGTAGGCTTCGGCCCGTCGTCAAAAACATGCCCAAGGTGGGAATCACATCTTTTACAAAGTACTTCTACCCTATCCATTCCGTAGGTTACATCTCTTTTATAATAAACCCCTTCTTTATCTGCTTCAAAAAAGCTCGGCCAGCCGCAGCTGCTGGAAAATTTTTCAGTAGACCTGAACAGATGATTTCCACATACCGCACAGTAATATTCTCCCAGTTCATCAAACTCATTGTATTTTCCGGTAAAGGCTCTTTCGGTTGCCGCTTCTCTTGCTACAGCATAGAGTTCCGGCGAAAGTATTTTTTTCCATTCTTCGTTGGAAATATTCACCGCTGTTCTGTCTGTTCGTGAGTAGTATGGATTGTTTTTTGCTTCGTTTTGCATAAGATTTACTTAAAGATTTAGGTAACTAAAAATTGAACCACAAAAATTATAAAAGTTTTTAGCCAAAATTGATCCTGGTGAATTTCACAGTATATAAAAATCTAGTGTGTACTTTAGCAGAAACATTTCAACTTTGAATATCTTGAAAATTCTTTTGTGACTTTTGTGGTAAAAAATATATACCAAATGTACTAAATTTGAGAATATGAATGATGAGGCCAAAAGAAAACAATTAAGAAAATACAAAGCATTTGCCACAGGACTGTTCCTTTTGATGGCGGCCATTTTTATTGCCACCACTCTTCTCCAAAAAAATGTAGATTCCCACTGGGTAGGTTACGTACGGGCTTTTTCTGAGGCAGCCATGGTAGGTGCGCTTGCCGACTGGTTTGCGGTTACTGCGCTTTTTCGTCATCCGTTGGGATTACCCATTCCTCACACCAACCTTATTGAAAACAGCAAGGAGCGACTGGGTGATAATCTCGGCAGTTTCGTGGTGAGCAATTTTCTTTCTCCACAGAATATCAGACCTTACATGATGAAGCTGAAAATTTCAGGCTTTGTGGGTGAATGGCTTTCAAAGGAAAAAAACCAGGAGATCCTCATTAAAAATCTTTCGGATATTGTTCTGGATATTCTCAATAAGCTTGACGATACTGCCGTAAGCCAGTTCATCAGTAAAAAAGTTCAGGAAATGACCGATGATATCAAACTTAATAAAATCGTAGGAAACGGGATTGGTTATATTATTGAGAAAAATGACCATCAGAGAATGGTAACCAATCTTTCGGCACAGATCAAAAATTATATTCTTGAAAATGATGAACTCATTAAAGAGCGGGTAAAAAAAGGAAGTTATACTTTTATTCCTTCTTTTGTTGATAATAAAATTGCTGATAAAATCGCCACAGGTCTTTCAGACTTTTTCAGGGAAATTGAAGAAGATCCGCGACATGAAATCAGGAACCTGATTACCCAAAAAATTCATGATTTTTCCGTTGACCTGAAAGAAGACCCGAAATGGGAGGAAGAATTTAAAATTATTAAAAACGATCTTCTGAAAGGCGATAAATTGAACGAATACTCCAATGACATTTGGGTTTCCATCAAAAATACATTGAAAAACGAACTTCAGGAAGAATATTCTTCTTTAAAAAAATATATTTCTAAAAACCTGAATGAATTCTCCGAAAATTTGAAAACGGACGCAAACCTTCAGAATAAGATTGATGACTGGATTCGGGTAACGGCTTATAAGTATATTCTTAGAAATACGCATCAGTTTGGAAACCTCATCAGTTCCACTGTAGGAAACTGGCAGGGAAAAGAGCTCAGTGAAAAACTGGAACTGGAAGTGGGGAAAGATCTTCAGTTCATCCGGGTGAACGGAACTTTAGTGGGCGGACTGGTCGGACTGGTTATTTATACGATTGCACATTTTTTTCTTTAAAACAATAAAAAAGAGAGTTCATAAACCCTCTTCTTAATTTTATCTTGAAATTCTGCTTGCCCGTGTTAAAAGCGCTTTATTAATATCATTGATCAATTCCGGTCCTTCATAAATAAATCCTGTATACAGCTGCACCAGCGTTGCTCCAGCATCCAGTTTTTCCAGGGCATCTTTTGCAGAATGAATTCCTCCAACACCAATAATAGGGAAAGATCTGTTGCTTTTATCGGAGAGATATTTAATCATTTTCGTACTTCGCTCGCGAATCGGTTTTCCGCTGAGACCACCATTTCCGATCTGTGCCAACACTTCCGGTGATGTTTTCAAACCTTCCCTGTTAACCGATGTATTGGAAACTACAATTCCGTCAATTTTCGTTTCTGAGATCAGATCAATGATTTCATCAAGTTGATTGTTATTCAGATCCGGAGCAATTTTCAGTAATATAGGTTTTTGTACAGCTTTTGACTGGTTGATTTTTTTAACTTCGGTAATTAACTCCCTCAGATACTCTACATCTTCCAGCTTGGCGTGGCTTCCTACATTCGGACAGCTTACATTCAGCACAAAATAATCTACATAAGGATGAAGACCTTCAAAACACTCCAGGTAATCTTGGGTATAGTTGTCCGGTGTGGTGTCTGTATTTTTACCGATGTTCCCGCCGATGATGATTTTCCCTTTGTTACCTTTCAGTTTTCCGATGGCAGCTTCCAGTCCGTCGTTATTGAACCCCATTCTGTTGATGATTCCGCCATCTTCTATTAAACGGAAAAGCCTCTTCTTAGGATTCCCGGCTTGTGCTCTCGGCGTAACCGTACCTATTTCTACAAATCCGAAACCCAGATCTCCCAATTCATTAAATAAAACGGCGTTCTTATCAAAACCCGCAGCCAACCCGACAGGATTTTTAAATTTCAATCCAAAGACTTCTCTTTCCAGACGTTTGTCTTCAATAGGTTTCGGTAAAAATAATTTAGTGAGAAATCCGAAATTTTTCAGCATTGCAAAAGTAAAATGATGAACTTCTTCAGGATCAAATTTGAAAAGAATCGGGCGAATGAGCGATTTGTACATTGAAAAAAAGTTTTACAAAAATACTCATTTTAAAATTAATGTTCCATTAACCTGTGATATTAATGAAAAAAATATATAATATATACTGTCTATAACAGCTGCTGGATTTATTTTAATCTTGAATTCGTAATCAACGAAATATTAACAATATATTTAAACACTTTTAGTACAATAAAGTTGTCAAATAATTTTCAAGAGCTATTTCCCGCTTTCCATTACAATCTTTTTTTCAAAAAGGATTTTCATTGCAATCGGGGCTAGGATTGCAGTCGCTTATTCAATAGTATGAAATTAGCCCAATTTGTGATTCCATAGGAACTGAAAGCATTAATGTTTTGTTTAGATCCTTCCAGGATGACAAACTGCATGTTAAGAATAGGCACTCAAATCCAGGTGCAGAATATCTCCAATTTTTTTAAAATCATTATCTATTGTAGCATTGACTGTTATTTTCTCGCCGGAAATCGGATGATTAAATGCCAGCTGATGGGCATGCAGCGTCATTTTACTGATGCCAAATGTCTGAAGCCACAACTTATTCTGCTTATTACAGCCGTGTTTCCGGCAGCCTAAAATAGGATGTAAAATATGTTTAAAATGCTTCCTCAACTGATGGAACCTTCCTGTTTCAGGAGTTGCTTCAACCAGACAGTATCTTGAGGTCTGATGTTTTAGAAAAGGCAAGTCTATTTCCGAAGTCTGCAGGCGACGGTAGTAGGTAACAGCATTCTGCGTCACTTCATTTTCATTGACCAGGTCATAATCAATGGTTTCTTCTTCTTTGGCCCAGCCCCGCAGAATTGCAATATATTTTTTCTCTACTTCCCTCGTGGCAAACTGATCGCTCATGATTCTCAATGTCTCTCTATCCAAAGTAAACAGCAAGACACCCGAAGTTTTCCGGTCTAAACGGTGTACCGGATACACTTTTTGCCCGATCTGCTTTTTTAATTCCTGAATGGCATAGGTATCCGCTTCTCCGGAATAAAAAGATTTATGAACCAATAATCCGCTGGGTTTATTGATCGCAATAAGATGTTCATCTCGGTAAAGAATTTCTAGCATCCGGCAAAAGTAGAGAATTTCTATTAATCCTAACGGGTTTTAAAACCTGTGAGGGTTGTTTGAAGTTTGCGATCCTAGTCCTGATTGAGCGGCATGTCTGAGCTCATTTTCCTGGATTTAGGCGGCGCGCTCGCTGCCGCCTAAATCCAGGAAAATAGCGAGTAGCGAAAGCAGGTTCCCGACTCCTAAAATCCTGCGTTATAAAAACTTCTGTATTCTCACTTCCAACTTCCGGGTTTTTCACTATTTTTGCAACTTCAGACGTTAAAAATATGGCAAAACAAGAAGATGTTTTCAAGAAAGTGATTTCTCACGCTAAAGAATATGGTTTTATTTTCCCTTCGAGTGAGATCTACGATGGTTTATCCGCTGTTTATGATTATGGACAGAACGGTGCCGAACTCAAAAATAATATCAAGCAGTACTGGTGGAAAGCCATGGTACAGCTTAATGAAAATATTGTCGGCATTGATTCTGCAATTCTCATGCATCCGACCACATGGAAGGCATCGGGACACGTAGACGCTTTTAACGATCCGCTGATTGACAATAAAGATTCTAAAAAACGTTTCAGAGCAGACGTTTTAGTGGAAGATTACTGCGCTAAAATTGAAGATAAAGAGAACAAGGAAATTGAAAAAGCAGCCAAAAGATTCGGAGAATCATTTGATAAAGATCAGTTTGTGGCCACCAATCCTAAAATACTGGAATACAGAGCCAAAAGAGAAGCCATTCTTTCAAGATTAGCAAAATCTCTGGAAAATGAAGACCTTGCCGATGTAAAAGCGTTAATTGAAGAGCTGGAAATTGCCGATCCCGATACCGGTTCTAAAAACTGGACGGAAGTGAGACAATTTAACCTGATGTTCGGGACGAAACTCGGTGCTTCCGCAGATTCTGCGATGGACCTTTATTTAAGACCGGAAACCGCTCAGGGTATTTTCGTGAACTTTTTGAATGTTCAGAAAACATCACGACACAGGCTTCCTTTTGGGATTGCACAGATCGGTAAAGCATTCAGAAATGAGATCGTTGCAAGACAGTTTATTTTCAGAATGCGTGAATTTGAACAGATGGAAATGCAGTTCTTCGTGGCTCCGGGAACAGAATTGGAATTCTACGAACAATGGAAGCAAAAACGTCTGAACTGGCACTTAGCTTTAGGATTAGGTGATGAAAATTACAGATTCCACGATCACGAAAAGCTGGCGCACTATGCGAATGCTGCGGCTGATATTGAGTTTAATTTCCCGTTCGGTTTCAAAGAGCTGGAAGGCATTCACTCCAGAACGGATTTCGATTTAAAGGCTCATGAAAAGCATTCAGGAAGAAAATTACAATTCTTCGATCCGGAAAGAAACGAAAACTATGTTCCTTACGTAGTAGAAACTTCTGTAGGTCTGGACAGATTATTCCTTTCCATTTTCTCTCATTGCTTAAAAGACGAAGTATTGGAAGACGGTTCCGAAAGAACAGTTTTATCATTACCACCGGCTTTAGCACCGATTAAAGCTGCTATTCTTCCGTTAATGAAAAAAGACGGGTTAGCTGAATATGCCGAGCAGATCTTCAACGACCTGAAATACGATTTCAATTTATTCTACGAAGAAAAAGATGCCATCGGAAAACGCTACAGAAGACAGGATGCCATAGGAACGCCTTACTGTATTACGATTGATCACGATTCATTAACGGATCACACCGTAACGATCAGAAACAGGGATACGATGCAGCAGGAACGAGTTCCTGTTTCAGAGTTGAGAAGAATCATTGATGAAAAGACCAACTTCAGAAATTTACTTTCAAAAATATAAATGAAAAGCCTTGAGAAATCAGGGCTTATTTTTTGTTAAAATGTCATTCTATATGATATTTTCAAATTTAGCTTACATTTGTTTCAAGATCTATTGATATGACAATTCTTATTTATTTTGTTACATTTATTGTAATTGCCGCAGTACTTTTTTATCTTTTAGGTTACAGTTATATTTTTAACGGAATTTCAAAAACCTATCTGAAAGGAAAAATGAGCGCCCATATTGATGATGGCAAATTTTTCTCCTACAATCTGATTGCGGCTGGAAATCCTGTTCCCTGGGAAAAACATGCGGATTATAACAAAATCCCATTACCTAAAAATATAGTTGATGATTTGATTCACTCCAATACTGCTTCTTTTCTTGTTGTAAAAAACGGCAAAATCATCCATGAACAATACTGGAACGGCTACAATGCATTATCAAAAACCAATTCTTTCTCCATGGCAAAAGCAGTTACCGTGATGCTTTTAGGAAAAGCGATTGAAGAAGGAAAAATCAACAGTATTGACAATAAATTTTCTGATTATTTTGATGAATTCAGAAATAAGAAGTTTACAGAAAGTTTGACACTGAGAAATCTGGCACAAATGGAATCCGGACTTAACTGGGAAGAAAACTATAAAAATCCATTTCTGCCAAACGCAAAAGCATATTATGGGAGAAGCCTTATAAAAGCTACCTTTTCAAGAAAATTCAAGCAACATCCCGGAGAAAAGTTTGAATACCAAAGCGGTTCTACCCAACTTTTGGGTTTTGCTGTGAGAAAAGCGGTCAGCCAGACTCTTGCGAGCTATTTATCTGAAAAAATATGGATTCCGCTCGGAATGGAACATCAGGCAGAATGGAGCACCGACGAAAGCGGGATGGAAAAAACCTACTGCTGCATCCATGCTACAACCCGGGATTTCGCAAAGCTGGGACAGTTATTCCTGAATAACGGAAAAGCAGGAGACCAACAAATCCTGAATCCTGATTTTATTAATCAGATGCGCACCCCGACGAAAAAATCTGAAGAAATTTACGGAATGGGATTCTGGATCAATGATGACAATCCCATTAAACACTATTATTTTTTAGGGCTGCAGGGACAATACATCATCATGGTTCCTGAACACAATATGGTTATCGTAAAAACAGGAAGCTACAACAATCTTCCGAAAAATGACCGCGGAAGACCGGATCAGGTAAAGTTCCTTGTGAATGAAACCGTACAATTATTTGCTGACTAATGGAATCTGAAATTGGCTTCCGTAAAAGTATTGTTCTTAAGAAAAGCCTCATATTCCGGGGATAACTGCTTTCTTCCGTAAGTATTTTCTCCGCTCATGCTTCCCAGTCGTACTTTATCTTTCCCGAATTTCTTATTCATCGCATCCATCGCTTTCATAACCGGTAAATGTTGGTTTTGGGTGTCTTCTTCGAACAAGTTAATCAATCTCTGGTCTTCAGGGACAAAATCATTAACGATCACTCCCGCTTTTTTATAATGAAATCCTTCTTTGAAAACAGCCTCAAATAGTTCATTTACCACTCTTCCTATCAAGATAGAAGAATTGGTAGGATTGGGAAGAACCCGTGTGATGGCATTTTTGTATTCCGGCAAATCTTTTCGGAAACGGTTGGTCTGTACAAAAACCGTTACCATTTTACAACATGTGTTCTGCTTCCGCAATCGTTCCGAACAGTACATCCCGAAGGTTTCCACCCTTTCGCGTACATCTTCCTTTTTGGTAAGCATCTCCATAAAGCTTCTGGTTACGGCAATAGATTTTTTCGGAGAGGGAGCATCCAGTTCCAGCTGTCGGATTCCTTTAAGCTCATTGATCATCCTTACGCCGTGGATTCCCATTATTTTACGCACCCACATTTCCGGTTTCTGAAGCAAATCCCATGCTTTATGAACGCCGTTATCATGCATTTTTATGGCAAGCCTGCGGCCGATTCCCCACACATCTCCAATATCTAACCACTTTAAAGCTTTCTCGATTTTTTCGGATGAATCCATTATAAACACACCATCAAAATTATCCGGATATTTTTTTACAATTCTATTGGCGACTTTGCATAAAGTTTTTGTAGGAGCGATGCCAATACTTACCGGAATATTCGCTTCCTTCCCGATCCTGTTCTTGATTTCAATACAATAATCATGGATATTGATGTATTTAAACCCTGTAAAGTCTAAAAATAACTCATCAATACTGTATACTTCATAATCCAGTACATATGATTTTGCAATCTCAATAACCTGCTGGCTTTTAAAATTATACAATTCAAATTTTGCAGAAAAACTTTTCACGTCATGCTCTTTGAACAGTTCTTTATATTTAAAAGCCGGCGCAGCCATAGGAATGCCCAGATCCTTGGCCTCTCTGCTTCGGGACACCACGCATCCGTCGTTGTTGGAAAGCACAACAACGGGCTTATTTTCAAGCGCCGGATCTAGGGTTCGTTCGCAGGAAACAAAGAAATTATTACAGTCTACCAGAGCATACATAATGAAAAACGGGACAATTCAATACGCAAAATTATAACTTTTAAATCATAATATTATGTTTAATATAAATTTTAACATTAAATTTAAATTACTGATAAACAGATGTTTAAATTTATTTTAATACGTCAAGTTTTGTCGCTACAGACCTATAATTTTGTTTTCCAAAACGCTAAATTATTAATATGGATAAAGTAACATTACAAAGAATTGAAAAGCTCCATCCTTTCGTGCGGGAAGAAGTAAAACAGATTATTAAAGATTGCAATGAGGCCTTAACCGGGAGAGCAAAAGTAAGAATTACGCAAGGGCTGAGAAGTTTTGAAGAACAGGAAAAACTCTACGCCATTGGAAGAATTACCTCAGGAAAAAAAGTGACCAATGCCAAAGCCGGGCAAAGCATTCACAATTATGGACTGGCCGTTGACATCTGTATGATGATTGATGGTAAAACAGCCAGCTGGGATACAGCCAAAGACTGGGATAATGACAAGGTAGCCGATTGGTACGAATGTGTGAAAATTTTTGCTAAATACGGCTGGGAGTGGGGTGGTAACTGGAAGACCTTCAAAGATCTCCCACACTTTGAAAAAAAGGAAATTCTTACCGAAAAAGGAATTATAAAAACAAGCTGGCGAAAACTCATTAAAATGAAGCGCGATAAAGAGGACTATGTGGCATTTTAATTCTCCTTTGTTTGAAAAATTATTTTAACACGACAAGTTCTGTCGCTTTCCCGTACTACTTTTGCTTTGAGAGAAACACCAAACCATCTCTAAATAATAAAAAAAACCAATAGCCATTTTTAAAAGTCTATTGGTTTTTATTGTCTTTAGCTGACTGGTTTTCTCCAAAAAAAGTAAAATCAAATGAAAAAGACAACCATTCTTTCTTTGGACGGGGGCGGAATCAGGGGAATTATCACCTGCATTATTCTGCGTTACATAGAAGAACAGCTGCAGATTTATGATAAGCCGGGAGCCAAACTCGGTGATTATTTTGACTTTGTTGCCGGAAGCAGTACAGGAGGTCTGATTGCATCTATTATTCTATGTCCCAATGAACACCGAAAAGCAAAATATTCCATCCAAAAAGGGCTGGAGCTTTATGCTGAAAAAGGTGGCGACATATTTCAGGTTTCTTTTTGGGAAAGGCTGGTCAATCCCTTTGGATTGATTAATGAAAAAATCTCCCAGGAAGCACTCGAAAAAAACCTTAATGACTTTTTTGGAAGTTTAGAATTAAAGGAACTGATAAAACCGTGTTTAATAACGAGCTATGATATCGAAAACAGAAGAGCGAAACTCTTTAACTCCTGGAAAGCCCGGATTAATACAGATAATTTTTATGTAAAAGATGTCTGCAGGGCAACCTCAGCGGCGCCTACATATTTTTCACCGGTTCAGATCAAGTCTTTATATGGACAAATTTTCAGCCTGATTGATGGCGGCATGTTTGCCAATAATCCATCGCTCTGTGCTTATGCGGAAGCCCGGAAAATTCCTTTTGCAGAGATTTTAAAGGATCAACAGAAAACCAATCATCCTGCGGTGAATGATATGATCGTTATCTCCATCGGGACAGGTATTGAATCAAAATCTTATTCCTTCAGAAAATTGGAAAAGGCAGGAAAGATAAGCTGGGTAAATCCTATCATTGATATCTTAATGTCTGCCAATGCAGAAACAGTAGATTATCAGCTTTGCCAGATGTTTGATACATTGGACCAGCAAAACCAGAAAAACTACTACCGGCTTAATCCCTCATTGAAAAATGCTTCTCCGGCAATGGATAATGTAAGGAGATCCAATATTGAGAATCTGATACAGGCAGGACTTTGCTTTATTGATGATAACCGTGATATCCTGAATGAAATCGTTCAGAAACTAATCTTACACAAAACATAAGCTTTTTACCTTATAAAAAGGAAAAATAAGTTATTTACCTTATAAATTATTTTAAAAAAATAATTTTATACGTCAAGTTTTGTCGCTTTCACCTGGTATTTTTGAATCAAGATTAAAAACAATAACCAAAAAACGAAATACCATGAAAAAAATCCTACAAATTGTAGTTTTGATTTGAAATTTCAATAGCCGACCCGGACTATAGCTCCCAAACGTATCCGACAACAATATTATTCAGCTTCCTGCTGAACAGGATATGTATTACCCATGAATATCAGTTTGCTAGCACTGCTATATAATCAATTTATTAACCATTTAAACCATTAAACATTATGGCAAATTTAGTACAAGAATTAAACAGTTTAGATTTCAGCGTTTACATCGGCGGTCCGTTACAGGCTGCGGTGAAAGCACAGCATGACGCTTCCATTTCACAGGTCAATTTTATTAAAGAGGTTGGTTTTACTCCCGGAACCAACGGAGGTCCTGAATTACTGAAATATGTAGATTTTAATTACAAAAAATCGGTGCCTAATCCGGATGCCGGGAAAACTCTTGAGCAACTAAAAGCAGAAGGAAAAGTAGACGCAAGTGCTACTGTTATTCCAGCAATATACAGCAATCCTTTTACGGATGCAGAAGTTAATCTGAAAGTGCCTTTTCTTACCATGCTTACTGTTCCTGCTTTAAGAATTGATGAGATGACCATTGATTTTAACGCAAAACTAAACTCAGTGGAAACCCAAAATGTTTCCAGTGAATTCAGCGGTTCCGCAAGCCTAAGCGCAAAAATCTGGAAGGTGAAGTTTAATGCATCCGCATCGTACAAAAAGACTTCATCCAGCACTTCTACAACCGAAAGAACGTATACTCTGGGAGTTCATGTGAGAGCGGTAAATGATGAATTGCCGGCCGGCCTTGCTAGGGTTATGGATATGTTGGAAGACAGTATTTCCGCAGTCAATAAATAATTTTCCGGATGGCTGCTCTGGTGGCCATCCTTTTTCCAACCATTATTATTTTAAACAATTTATCATGCCAAAATTATATGAATATCTGGGAGGCATTGTATCTGAAATTGCCAATTCCCGAAAGATGGCCGATCTTCAGACCTTACAGATCGCAAAAGAATATGCACAGGATGAAATGCTGAAAAATTTTTCAATCCCAAGAATGAAAATAGGAACAGTAGATCTTACCATTCCTTTTGCACAGGGAGGAAAACTGCCCATTCTCAAACTTAGAGATTTCGCTTACGACGAAATCACCAAAGTTTTGAAAACAGGTTACAACGCTGCTGATACTTCAAGTGATCAAAAGCTCAGGGTTTTCCTGGCAGACATGGAAATATATTATGATGACCTTATTTATCAAATGAAAAAAGACAATATACAGGTCATCACTCCCGAAAAAGAAAAAGACTTCTATATCATTCCCGATTATATTACAGATTATTGTTTAACGCTTCCCAATTTCACCTGGGGTGAAGTAAAGTCGGAAACGCTTAAAAACAGCATCAAAAACCGCACGCTTCTTGAGGCTAAAAAAGTGCTTGAGAATGTAGAGGAACATGATATTATAGTAGAAGCCGGCAAGCTGATGAGCATTGATCCCAAATATCTTATTTATGCAAAAATGAGCGTGAGCGAATCCGGAATGGAATGGTCAAGATATGAAGACATTAATGGAAATATCATTGAAACCCTAATTCCCGAATAATGAGAAAATCGCAATTTATTCTGGTAAACCTACTTAAGGAGAAGCTGCAGGAATTTCCGGGAATTGTTTCTTCACTTGAAAAAAAAGATCATCATTTTATTGATAAAATTATGCTCTGGCTGAAAGCTTCGGAAGATATTTTATCCACTTACAACATCAGTGAAGTTTCTGAGATGGCAGGTTTCAGAAGTAAAATATTAGCTGCAAAAATGACAGAAGGCAGAGGAACGAATATCAAGAAAAACCAGACCAAGGCAGCAGCAGATGCTCTTTATAACATTCAAAATACCATACTTACCATTCTGAGTCCTTTCGAAAGAAAAATGAATGACTGCCGGGAGATTGTAAAACAGCTTTTGGTGCTTACGGCTCAAACACATACCCAGATGTATGATCAAAGTATTCCTTTTGAAGATTTCATCCGGAGTGTATGGCTGTATATCCTGTCTGAAAATGACCTTAAAATGGGAGCTATAAAACTAAAATCAATACTTTCTGAAATGGATATCCTTATGCTCATGAGCGACGAAATTGAACTAAGTGATTTCACTTAAATATATTTTTAATGATAATCCAGGGTAATTCAAATAACCATTGAAATTAAATTAATAACCATGAAAACTTAAATTATCATCATCTGAGCTTCAGAAATTTATCATTAACTATAACCAATCTCATGTATACTATGGAAACACCAAATCAACATTACGATACTGTTTCTGATGACCCCCTTTATACCATTGACTGGAGCGACATCGAGAATGCAGAAAACGATTATGAAAACTACCTTGATGCTATTGAAACATTTTTCAGGGATGACTTTGAAAACGACACTCTTGAAGATGAAATATAAAAACTACCTAACCTTTCACATAAACAGCATAAAACTCCGCAGCGCCTGCTACTGTAGAGTTTTATGTTTTTAGATTAAAAAATACTAGCCTCTTGCTACAATTTTAATTTCTACCATCTGTCCGGGTAAAGCAAGCGCACTTACAGCGACTATTGTACTGGCAACTATACATGCTTCACCATAAAATTCTTTTCCGGTAACTTTTCTTGCCTCGAAGCCCTGCTGCATGTCCGTCACATAAATAACTTCTTCCGTTACATCATCTGCAGTCATTCCAAACCTGGAAAGTAGTTTTCCAATGTTCTCATAAGTCTGCCTGAACTGATTTTCCATACCGTCAGTAAGTACGCCGTCCATATTATGACCTAGCTGACCTGAAATCCATACCGTGTCTCCTTTCTTAACTGCCTGAACATATCCATATACTGCTTCCCAGGGCATATTGAACGTTTTAAACTCTTTAGTAGTCATATTTTTTATTTAAATCATAACTACTTTTACAACTTCAGCACCCTCACGTTAAAACACTGGTTTTAAACAATTAAAAACATTAACCCTTGAATAAATTTTATCGAAATATCGTAAATTAGTCTGAAAAATTATGATTGATAAAAACTTTTCAAGCAATGTTGACTTTTAAAACTTATCCACAAAAATAAAACACGACACATTTTGTCGCATTAAGCATTTATATTTGTCTCAGACAAGGTAACCCTGAACGCAAGCGTTCCATGAAATTAATAACCGTAGAAACTGCATCATAAATTATATCCGAATGAAAAAAGATTTTTACCTGACAAGATATGCTTTGATCATTAAAAGATTAGAAAGCTCTCCTGCTACTTATCCTCAACTGGAAGACTATCTGCTCAATTCTTTTGAATTTCAGGATGCAGGAATCAAAAGCTATTCGATACGGACTCTACAGCGGGATATAAGGGAAATTTCCGATCTGTTTAACCTTTCCATTCACAACAAAAAGAAAGGCGACAACAGATATTATATTGAGAGCCGCCCGATCATGGAAGTTGATGAATACAACCAGAAATTACTTGAATCTTTCCAAGTAAGCAATGCTCTGAATCTTCATCCGGATTTTTCAGATTTTATCTTTTTTGAAAGCAGAAAGCCTACAGGAGTTGAGCATTTTTATGATCTGTTTTTTGCCATCAGAAATAAAAGAATTGTTTCTTTTGAGCATTATAATTATAAAAATAAACTGATGACTTCAAGAAAGGTACACCCGCTGGCATTAAAAGAATCCAAAGACCGGTGGTACCTCATTGCCATTGACACAAAGGATAAAATGCTGAAATCTTTCGGGCTGGACAGGATTAATTATCTTGATGTAAATGATAAACAATTTAAAGAAAAGTACAAATATAACTTCAGGGAACATTTTAAAAATGCTTTCGGTGTTATGAATCTTACTGCACAGAATCCTCAGAAGATTGTTCTGAAATGCACCAGGCATCAGGGCGAGTACATCAAAAGTTTTCCGCTTCACCAATCCCAGAAAGAAATAAAGGAAACGCCGGAAGAAATCTATTTTGAATTCTTTCTTCATCCTACCTATGATTTTATGCAGGAAATTTTATCGTACGGAAAAGAAGTTCAGGTTTTAGAACCGAAGATTTTAGTTGATGAAATACGCAACCATCTGCAGGAGTCCCTGAACAGCTATCTGAAAGAGTAAACAATGTATTGTATTTTTGATTACATTTACATAAATATATCACAGTGAAATTCCTGCTTCCATACTTTTTCTTCTTAATTTCTTCTTTTTGTTTTTCCCAGCAGACTGAAGATTTCAGGCTTGTTAAACAATACTACAATCAGCATCGTTCTATGCTGGGACAGGAATTCAAGAAAAAATTTGATGCGGAAACAAACCAATTCCATAAAGCTTCCATAAAAAGCGATTATCAGCTTTTCATGCAGAAAATGGATAGTATAGAAAATGTTGCGCTTACCGGCGTTTTATTAAAAACAAAGAACCTGGAAGACCTGGGAAGACTGCACCTTATAAAAACAAATACATCTTCCCAGGCTTCGGCTGTCCCCACTGTAATTACCGATAAAGCAGCAGACTATCCCGGAGGCATTAATGAACTCAGAAAAGAAGTTTCCGATCTGTTTTATCTGGGAGGTGTTCATTCTGAGGTTAAAACGATTAAAACCATTGTTGCTTTCATTGTAGAAATTGACGGCACGATAACAAATGTTGAAGCACAGGGAGAGAATTTTACTTTTAACAGGCAGGCTGAAATTGCCCTATATTCTGTTCCAAAGAAATTTTTCCCGGCTGTTGTCAATGGAAATCCCGTGCGATACCGTTTCCGGCTTCCTTTAACAATGAAACTTGAAGATTAACATGTTTACCGACGAATATTTTATGAAAATGGCGCTCAGCGAAGCGCATCTTGCCCTTGAAAAAGATGAAGTTCCGATTGGCTGTGTGGTGGTTTCCAACAACCGGGTCATTGCAAGAGCACATAACCTCACCGAAACATTGAATGACGTTACTGCCCATGCGGAGATGCAGGCCATTACTTCCGCCGCTCATTTTCTTGGCGGAAAATATCTTAAAAACTGCACGCTGTACGTCACGCTGGAACCCTGTGTAATGTGTTCCGGAGCCCTTTCGTGGTCACAGATCTCAAAAGTAGTAATCGGCGCAAGAGACGAGCAGCGCGGTTTCATCAACAAACATCTTACCCTCCATCCTAAAACGGAAATCGTAACCGGAATTATGGAAAATGAATGCTCTTCTATTGTAAAAGAATTTTTCAGATCAAAGAGATGATGAATTAAGATTAAGGCTTAGAGTCAGGTCTTCAAAAACTTGTATATGAATTAAGCATACACTTACCAGACTTAACATCAGCCTTACAGATCTTTTCCTAAAAAATAAAGTCCTTTCAGCGTATGAAGCCTGTCCATCACATGGATTTTATCCGTTAAAGGTTTATACACATGGGATACTCCGCCTGTAGCTACCACAAAACAATTATCATTCACCTCATCATTAATCCTGTCTACAAAACCTTCCACCATTCCTAAAAATCCGTATACCATTCCGCTCTGCATACAGGTAACAGTATCCAATCCTAAAACGGTTTTCGGTTTCACCAGCTCAATTTCCGGAAGCTGGGCAGTCTGGCTGATGAGTGAGTTGAGAGCAGTAATAATCCCCGGAGCAATAATCACGCCCAGAGTTTCGCCATCTTCTGCAACACAGCTTGCTGTAAGCGCCGTCCCGAAATCCAGCACAATCTTCTTCCGATCCGGGTACATATTATGGGCCGCTACCAGATTGGCATAAATATCAGTTCCCATCTGTTTGGATTTTGCCTGAACGCCTGAAGGTGTATTGCGGTCAACAATAACAGGACCAACACCGTGGATCTTCCTGATAGCCGAACTCATTATTTTTGTGAGTTGAGGCACTACAGAACCCATGATGATCTTATTAATTTCTTTTGGCTGAATTTTATAGGTCTGGTATAGCATAAGCATCTGAACATAAAGCTCGTCTGCCGTTCTGTAAGGCTTAGTATTGATGACCCACGAAATATCACAGTTATCTTCATTAAAAAGACCGAATCTGATATTGCTGTTTCCTACATTAATTACTATTGAATTCATTTATTTGGTCTAATGGAATCACTAATTATTTAAGGCTTTAAATTTAATGATTTTATATAAGCCTGCTTACAATCTTCGAAATAAGTTTTATGGTGAAAGGAAATGCTTTAATAAAAATCCCTGCAGAAAAATTTCTGCAGGGATTTTTTATCTATGTTAAAACGTTATTTCACTTCAACAAAATTATCTTTCATATTCACATCGGCCATTCTTTCACTGAAATCTATTCCTAAAACAGACAACTGCGATTTTGTGTAAGGAACGGTAATAACGTATTCCTTTTGGGTCCAAGGCCAATAAGGCATTGTCTTGAATTCTCCGTAAGCATCTTTTCCTTTCCAGGTGTGGGTCATGTTCATCGGAATCTGATAGGTGATCACTTTTTTATCAGACGTTATTATGCTAAAATCAACCGGCATTGGAACCTGACCGTTATTTACCAGGGTAATGGTTGTAGATTTTGCTTCGTATTTCACATCTTTGATTCCGTAATCTATTGTTTTGGTTGTTTTGATCCAGTAATGATGAAACCACTTCAGATCCATTCCTGAAACTTTTTGGGCAATATGCAGAAAATCTCTGTCGGAAGGATGTTTTAGCACCCATTGATCGTAATACTGCTTCAGGGTTTCCGTTAAATTCTGTTCACCCATAATATACCCCAGCTGCACAAGATACAGTTCCCCTTTTACGTAAGAAGCATAAGTATAGGAAGTACCGTTGTCATGATGATCTCCCAGCCATACTGCAGGCTCTTCAATTCCTTTTTTAATAAAATTCCTGTAGCCGTTGATTGAATTCACGAAAGGATTTGGAAGTTCCTGTGCCGGTGGAAATAACTGATTCATCACATATCCTTCTGCATAGCTCGTGAAACCTTCATCCATCCACGGACGCATCGGTTCGTTGGTAGCCAACATCTGCTGGTACCAGGAATGAGCCCCTTCATGGGCCATTAATCCCATCAAGCCTTCAATATCCTGAGCTTCACCTAAAATCATGGTGCACATGCCGTACTCCATTCCGCCATCACCACCCTGAATGAAAGCATATGTTGGGTAGACATATTTCCCGAAGCGCGCATTCATTAGCTGGTAGTACTTTGTAAGATAAGGCTGCGCCTCTTCCCAGACCTTTGTTTTATCGTTATTCTGATATACCAGGAAGACTTTTGGACCTTGCGGAACGTCAAAGCTTTTTACAATGTAGTCTTTATCTGCAGCCCAGGCGAAATCCAGAATGTTTTTAGCAGTCCACTTCCATGTTGCTTTATTTTTATCTGCTTTAATTTTTGCATTCGGATCATACCCTTTTACATCTTCGGGATTTTCCAGAATTCCTCCTGCTCCGATTACATAATCTTTGTTGATTTTAATGGTAACATCAAAATCCGCGAATGGTGCATGAAATTCTCTTCCGATATAATCAAAGGTTGCCCAGCCGTCATAATCATATTCTGCAATTTTCGGGTACCACTGGGTCATGGTCATATCCACCCCTTCCCTGTTGTTTCTTCCGCTTCTTCGGATCTGCTGCGGAATCACGGCATCCCATTCTAATGTAAAGGTTGTTGAAGAATTTGGCTTAATAGTCTCGGCCAGATATACTTTCATAACCGTTTCCTGAATTTCATATTTCAGCGTTTTGCCGTTTTGTTTAATCCAGTGAATATTCTGAGCACCTTCCTGATCTTTCGGGATAGAGGTAAGTCTGGAAATTCCGTCTTTCTGCAATCTTGAATCGCCGCTTTTTCCTTGTCCGGCAACTCTCTGATCCATCATCGAATTAGGCTTAAAGGCATTCCAATACAGATGAAAATACACTACATTAAGTTCGTCCGGAGAATTGTTTTTATAATCCAGTGTCTGTTTGCCTTCATAAGTGAATTTTTCAGCATTAACATCAATATCCATTTTGTACTTCGCATTCTGCTGATAATAAGGCCCCTGCTGAGCATGAAACTGAGAAATGATAAACGCAAACAGGATTGCAAAAGATCTTTTCATTTAAATTTTTTATTTTTCTAAAGATATGTATTTAAATAAAAACCTCAAAAATTGTAATTATTGTTGAGGTTTTGTTCTATTGATAAAGTTTAGATTAAAATTATTTAAGTTGTTAAATTTTGTCCGCTGATTTACATATTATGCAGATTCTTTTTGTTGAAGCAGTTTTTTAATTAAAGTAATCTGACCTAAATGATAATAGCAATGTTCAATCATTCCATCAATATTCCTGAGATACGTACCGTATTTTTCATCAACGAATCCTTCACTCATTTTAGAATCGGGCATCTGCTCCAGCAAGGCTGCAAATTTTTCGGCATCTTTCCATAATTTGCTCTTTAGATTTTCCCATTGTTCTTCAGATTCTATCGTAGGAAGATCAAAGCTGTATTGATCTCTTATTTCCAGATCTCCGCCTTCAAAAACATGGATAAGTCCGGCAATATAATAATCAATATGAAAAGTAAGCATGGCAATGGTATTCAGAGAACCTATTTTAGCTGTAGCCTGTTCCATCTTTACATTAGATAACTGATCTTTAAAATTGGTATTGGCAATCCATAAACCATCCAGCAACACTTCACGGAATCTTTTGGCTAATTGTAATGTTGAGCTCATTTGTTTTTAATTTTTTTAAAGATAATTATTTTTATCTCGTTGATTTAGCAATTAATTTCACAAATAAAATTAGTGTTTAAAATAAAAGGACTCAAATGCTTTCATTTGAGTCCTTTTATTTTTTAATTAGCATATCTCTTTTCAAAAACTAGAGCTACTCCTGCTTTTTCATCAGCATATTCAGGTTCAAACCATGAATCACAAAATTCTTCTTTTGTATAAACTTTCAATGAATCTCCGGGATCGGCAACATAAATTTTAGAATTTTCGATTTTATATACAACTACAAAATGGTTTGGATTCCAATGAACAATGCATGGTAAGGGAACCATAGTATTTAGTTCATCAAAATTTATCTTTACTCCTTTAGCAATAAGTCCATGTAAGTTTGCAGCATCGTTTAGATCTAAAAAAGATGTCCCCCTCACTGAATCAGCATGAGTGATTTTATTCAAATATTCTTCAGTATAATCTTCTCCATAGTATTTAAAAATCATACGCAGGCAAGCCGGGCCACAACTGTTTGAATTTGATTGTTTATAAAAAGGAAAATCTTGATTTTTCTTTGTATCGGTACAGCTAAACATAAAAAAAATCATGAGCACAAATAAAAATATGCTCATGAAAATATTTCTTGTCTTATAAATAAGATTCATTTTTTTAAATAGAATTATTTTTTCACAGAAACTTCTTTTTTTCCGCTTTGTAAAATCTTTTCTAATATTCTTAATGTAATAAGATAAGTAGGCTTCACTCCTGTCAGTCCTAAACCGCCTGAAGAAAGCGTACTCCCTGTTTCCAACGGATTATCCGAAGCGTAATAAGCATACATCACAAAAAGATCCGGTGTAATATGATGCCTGATCTTAGACGCCACCTGAATAGCTTTCTGGTAATGTGCTCCTTCCATTTCAAGTCCGATGGCTTTCCACGAGGTATTCATAAAATAAGAAAGGATATCCCTGTTTTGGAGTGAAGTTCCCAATACGGTAATCATTGGCCCTTCAAAAGCCTGCAATTCATCATCTTTAAAATCTTCCGCTTTTAAGGCATTTTCAAATGGATAATTATCTGCTGTTCCTTCAAAAATATGTGAGGTCGGGATCATGATATCTCCTTTACCTCCGGCGAGAATTCCTGCTTTACCCATAATGGAAACGGACTTTACTTTCATCATATAGACTTCGCCTTTATGCTCAAAAGGCCTCAGCAATTCATCCATTACTTCAAAAGCCTGCTCTCCGAAAGCATAATCGAAAACCATGATTACATCATCGCCTCCGAATTTAATATCCTGAAATGGCGTATTTTTAAGTTCGGCTTTGCTGAGGTCGATGATCTGAACATCAATATTACTTCCGCTCTTATCATTAATATAGATCATCCCTTGTTCAAGCGCATATTTCGAAACTTTGTCGCGAAGCTCTTTTTTATCAGAAATTTCTCCGTAAAGTTTGTAGTCGACCTTATGATCTTTCTTTTTGAGGGCTTCATTGGCATACAGCATATTTTTCACCGAATGCATATTGGCTGAAATAATATGGAGCGGACGCATGTGAAGATCGTTTTCATACAAAACCTCTTTCACTTTTTGAGCCCACTTTTCACCGAAATAATGATGCCCTACTCTTTCTTTCAATATGGCACTGAAATGGATTTCACGCTCTCTGGTTTGTTTTGCATCCTCAAGACTCACTTTAGCGAGATTATAGATGATTTTGAAAAGACGGTCCGGATTATTATCTTCACCGAAAGTATTATAAGCATTTAAAGTTTCATCAAAAGTCCGTCCTATAAGAGAAGACAGGTGAATGAGCGCAACTTCTTTTTCTTTTCTGCTGAATTTCTTTTCTCCTTTTACTACTTCTTCAATGATTTTGAAAGCACGTGTCGGCTTCCAGTTTTCATCCTGAATGAAAGCCAGGTTTCTTACCTTATCCGCTTCTATAAATAAGAAAGTTAAATGGGTAAGAATATCATAGATCTCGGAACGGCCCAAAAGCACTTCGATATTCATCTGATGTTCATCGATCCTGTAGCAGTTTCTTCTTCTCTTTTTGGGAACAATCGGCTCGAAACTTCCTTTATCAAACCCTTCATCCGAAGTAAGATGAATAAAAGCACATTCTTCAATTCCTTCCGGAAGCCTGTCCAGTACATACATCAAACCGTTTAGTTCGAGTTTACTCGGCACGTTCATACTTCCGTAGATCTCCGGATTGATGGTCTTTAACAAACTTCTGATCGTCTCCCCCGAAACACCGGCAGGTTTAAAAAAACCTCTGTAAAAGAGGTGTCTCATAGAAATATACAATCTTTCAATTGCTTCCGTTGTTTCTCTAGCTCTAGAATTTGTCATAAAATAAATTTCACACAAATATACAAAATCTCCGTCTAAATTATTTTAAGTGTCTTTTAATAAATGGCTTAACATAATATAAAAGAATGCTATCTATTTGCATTTTAACCCGAAAAAGCACTCGAAACAGTCAAACCCTATCATTCTAAAATCTCAGAAGTTAATCAGGAGCTTTTTCCCGCTTTCTGCTGTATCTTTTTTGTCCCGCAATCTTCAGGGCCTCCGCAGACAAAAAAGGATGCCGCGGCAATCGGGGCTAATAAAAACCGGAGGCTTCGAGTCCCTCAGCCTCCGGTTTAATCGTAATTAATAAAATAAATGAAACTT
The DNA here is from genome assembly GCF_025736815.1 of Chryseobacterium sp. PET-29. Classification (NCBI taxonomy): domain Bacteria; kingdom Pseudomonadati; phylum Bacteroidota; class Flavobacteriia; order Flavobacteriales; family Weeksellaceae; genus Chryseobacterium; species Chryseobacterium sp. PET-29. The sequence continues at coordinate 2,980,895 of NZ_CP107053.1, forward strand.
TTAGTAATGCTTATGGGATAAATTTATAAATTGTACTTATCTAATAATAGAGTTGTTGCCAGCAGTTCACAAACAGACTAGGTCTTTTATTTATAACTCTACTTTAACAAAACCCCTCTTAAAACTTACATCCCCATTTAAATTTTCATTAATTTTACAATTACCCCTTTAATTTTTTAGGGTCAAAATATTTTTTATTTATTTTTTTCGTAAATTTGCATCGTAAAAATCAAACCTAATATGTCAACTTTAAGATTCAAAGCGTTAGAAACTTTACCATTTAAGGACTTTAGAAGAGATAATTCTGTAGAAGTTCCTGTAAAACTATCCGAATTGTTTTGCCAAAATGTTTTCTCAGAAGAGACAATGAGAGAATATTTAACAAAAGAAGCATTCAATTCTATTATGGATGCAGTAAAAAAAGGAACTAAAATCCAGAGACACATTGCAGACCAGGTAGCTGTAGCAATGAAAGACTGGGCCATGAGCAAAGGCGTAACCCATTACACGCACTGGTTCCAGCCATTAACAGGAAGCACTGCTGAAAAACACGATTCTTTCTTCACCCCGATTGAAGGCGGAAGAGCCATCGAAAGATTCAGCGGAAATTTATTGATCCAGCAGGAGCCGGATGCATCTTCTTTCCCGAACGGCGGTATCAGAAACACTTTTGAAGCGAGAGGATACACAGCATGGGATCCTACATCTCCGGCATTCATCATGGGAACAACTTTATGTATTCCTTCCATTTTCATCTCTTATACCGGAGAGACCTTAGATTATAAAGCGCCTCTTTTAAGAGCACTTAACGCTGTGGATGAAGCTGCAACCAATGTAATGCAGTATTTTGACAAAAATGTTACCAAAGTAACGCCTACTTTAGGTTGGGAACAGGAATATTTCCTGGTAGATTCAGCATTATACCAATCCCGTCCGGACCTTGTATTAACCGGGAAAACTTTATTAGGACATTCTCCCGCAAAAGGACAGCAATTGGACGATCATTATTTCGGTTCTATCCCTACGAGAGTAATGAACTTCATGATGGAATTAGAAGTGGAGTGCATGAAACTGGGAATCCCTGTAACAACGAGACATAATGAAGTAGCACCAAACCAGTTCGAGCTTGCACCAATGTTCGAAGAGGTAAACGTTGCCGTTGACCACAATTCTTTATTGATGGATGTAATGGCAAGAGTTGCCCACAGACACCATTTCCATATTTTATTCCACGAAAAGCCATTCGCAGGTGTAAATGGAAGCGGAAAACACAATAACTGGTCTTTAGCAACCGATACCGGTGAAAACTTATTAAGCCCTGGAAAAAATCCTAAGAAAAACCTACAGTTCTTAACATTCTTCGTGAATACTATCAAAGCGGTTCATGAATATGCAGACCTTTTAAGAGCAAGTATAGCTTCAGCAAGCAACGATCACAGATTAGGTGCCAACGAAGCTCCGCCGGCAATTATCTCCGTATTTATCGGAAGCCAGCTTTTCAGAGTACTGGAAGAGCTTGAAAAAGTAAAGGAAGGAAAACTTTCCCCGGACGAAAAAACAGATTTAAAACTGAATGTTGTTGGAAAAATTCCTGAAATTTTGTTGGATAACACCGACAGAAACAGAACTTCTCCTTTTGCATTTACAGGAAATAAATTCGAAATCAGAGCGGTTGGATCTTCTGCAAACTGCGCAGAATCTATGACGGTAATGAATACCATCGCAGCAAAACAGCTTCGTGATTTCAAAAAAGAAGTGGATGCATTAATTGAAAAAGGTCTTAAGAAAGACGAAGCTATCTTCAACGTATTAAGAGAGTATATCAAGCAGTGTAAAAACATCATGTTTGAAGGTGACGGATATTCTGACGACTGGGCAAAAGAAGCTGAAAAGAGAGGTTTAAATAATTTAAAAACTACTCCTGAAGCTCTTAAACAGGAAATGGATGAGAAGTTTTTATCGCTTTATGAAGAGTTGGGAATTTTTACTCACAGAGAAGTTGAAGCAAGAAACGAAATCAAATTAGAAAAATATTCAACGGTTATTGATATTGAAGCAAGAGTATTAAGTGACATCGCAAGAAACCATATTATTCCTTCTGCTTTAAATTATCAGAACAGACTGATTGAAAACGTAAAAGGTCTTAAAGAAATCTTTGGAGATAATGAGTTCAAATCTCTGGCAAAAGAACAGATGAGCTTAATCACAAGTATTTCTGAGAATGTATCTAAAATAAAATTAGGTGTTGAAGATCTTATTAAGGCAAGAGAAGAAGCTAAAGCAGTTACTGAAAGCCAAAAGCAGGCGGAAGATTACTGCAATAAAGTGAAGCCGCTATTCGACGATATCAGAGAAGCATCAGATGCTCTTGAAATGATGGTGGATGATGAGCTTTGGCCAATGACAAAATATAGAGAAATGTTATTTACAAAGTAACATCTGTAAAGTTCCATATTAGTTAAACTCTCCGGGAAATACCGGAGAGTTTTTTTATCACACATTAAGAATGTATTCCAATTCAATATTAACAACAATCTGGATTTCAGCAGAATATTATTTAAAAATACTTCTAAAAAATACTATTGATCCAATTCTTAAAATTAGAGTTATTCATCAGATACCACAGATTCTGAAGCATATATGTTTTTATTTTGTTAAAGAATCTTAATAAAAAAAACCGCTAACATACCCAAAATAGGCCGTTGCGGTTTATTTTTCTTTAACATACTTAAATAATATGTTAAAATGTGTTAAAAAAAGAACATGATAATATTCATATCAAAGCCCTTTTGTAGGGAATACATATTTTTGTATTGCTTTTGAAAAATACTTATTCCTTTAACACGGTAATCAAATATATATGAAGAAAAGAGTTTTGTTTTATTTAGTTGCTTTAGTTTCTACAGTATCGTTACAATCATGTGTTACAAATTATGTAGTATCAAAACCAGCAACTTACGCTAAAGAATACAAAACAGATGCCAAACTAGCTTCTATTGACACTCACAAAATGGAGCAGGACAAGCAACAACTGATTAATTCATTTCTTGCAGAAAAGGCAGCTTCTTTAGCAAATGCTAAAAATTCCATTAAAAATTCTGAGATTGCAAAAGCAATCATGCACAATAAAACCATCGACAATATTTTAACAGAAGCACAGACTTACCTGGGAACTCCTTACCGATACGGAGGCATGACCAGAAACGGGATAGACTGCTCAGCTTTTGTTCTTTCCGTTTTCGGGGCAGCAGCAGGGCTTAGCTTACCAAGAGTGGCAGCTTCTCAGTCTCAGGAGGGAGAAAAAGTAGAAAAAGAAAATCTTCAGAAAGGAGACCTGATTTTCTTTTCTCACGGAAGAAGAATTTCTCACGTAGGTATTGTAGAAAGTGTATCGGAAGATGGTGAAGTGAAGTTCATTCACGCTGCCACCTCAAAAGGAGTAATGGTTTCTTCACTGAACGACTCTTACTGGGGTCCGAAGTACAGATTCGGAAAAAGAATCATCAATGAGAACGGAGAAGCAATCAACAATCTTGCAGCAACAACTCCCGCATCAAACGGAACAAATTTTTAATTTTAAATAATTGATTTAAATAATGAAACCATCAAAATTTTTGATGGTTTTTTTTATTGCTGAACTTTTTTGCTTTGCAAATCCACACTTTCAAAGAAGAGAATCACTTTTCTTTAAATTAAATCTGATAAAAACTTATATAAACAACTATGCGTTTTTATCAATTTCTATATTGAATTGAAGCAATAGTCCATGAACTTGAGAAAGTGAAAATCTTGCCTTTTTAAGCTTATTTTGGGAAGGATCAATGGAATAATTAACCGATGTTCTGAAATCAGCTTTTTCGAGATTTGTATTGTCAAATACAGCGCCGGACAGATCACAGTTATTAAATATTGCAAGTGAGAGATCAGCATAAGAGAAATCGACTTCAATAAGTTTTGAATCTTTAAATAATGTCTTTTTAATGCTTGTTTTGTAGAAAACAGAATTATTTAAATAACATCCGTTAAACCTAAACGACCTTCCAAATTCGTTGCATTCGTTAAAATGAAGGCCGAACATCTTACATTCTTTAAAGATAACTTCCCGGAAGGCGGTTCTACAGAGTTTTGCCATGCTTAGATTACAGCCTGTAAATTCACAGTTATTAAAACTGAAACCAGAAAGATCAGCATATTCAAGATTACAATTCCGAAAGATACAGTGTTCATATTCTCCTCTTTGAATTTGTGAAAAATCTGCATTTTCGAAAGTTTGATCTAAAATGTACACTTCTTCCATAGATTATGATTGAATTAAAAAATTACCTCTTGCTGAGATGCAGAGATTTTGATACTATTCGAGACTTACTGCTTATACCAAGCTATTCTTATCCGAATAATTTAATTTAAAGAAAATAAAGGTCATCATCGAAAAGGCAAGCAGAGAACTTCCTCCATAACTGAAATAAGGCAAAGGAATCCCAACGGTCGGAAACAAGCCCATAACCATGCCTAAATTAATAGTAAAGTGCATTAAAAGGATCGAAGCAAAGCAGTATCCAAAAACACGGTTAAACCCCGATTTCTGTTGTTCTGCCAGATAATAGATTCTTCCAATGTAAACCATGTAGCAAAGGATCAGCAATGCACTTCCTGCAAAGCCCCATTCTTCGCCAACGGTGCAGAAAATATAATCGGTTTCCTGTTCGGGAACGAATTTACCCTGGGTAACAGAACCTTCACGATATCCTTTCCCCCAAAGTCCGCCAGATCCGATCGCTGTTTTTGAATACAGCAAATTGTATCCCGATGTATCTCTGAACGCTTTTTCACCTTTATAGAGTACTTCAATTCTTTCTCTCTGGTGCTTTGGAAGTTTTTCTAAAATATATGGCGAACCGAAAGCCAATCCGCAAAGTAAAACAACCGATCCTACAATTCCCGAAATGGAAATAATATTCCATGACATTTTGTAGTAATTCATGGCAATCCACCCTCCTACGATCAAAACAATGGCAAGGGCAACCCAAATAGGATTAACAGCCAGGGAAATGAGGAAAACTGCAGCAAAAAGAAATCCTACTCCAAATAATAATCCGCTAAGTCCTTCCCTGTATAATGCAATGAAAAATGCGATAAAAACCAACATGGAACCCACATCAGGAATAGCCAGAACCACCACTGCAGGAATTCCGATAATAGCTAATGTAGTCCAAAATGATTTTTTATTCTTTAAATTAAATTCAGGACCGGAAACATAATTGGCAAGCATTAATGCGGTCCCGATTTTGGCAAACTCCACCGGCTGCATCGTAAAACTACCGAACTTGTACCAGTTTTTCTGGCCGAGAATCTCTTTACCGAAAGGAAATAACCCAATCAGTAATAAGACGCCACCAATATAAATAATCCCTGACATATTTTCAAAGAACTTACTTCTTCCCACGAAAATTACCAGCCCTACAAAAAGTGAAATACCAAAGAAAATCAATTGTTTTTCTCCTAATTTCTGATCTACACTGTAAATATTTGCAATGGCAAAAGCACAAAGCAGAAAATACAGACCGAGACCTAATTTATCTATTCCTTCTGCCCATTTCATTGCTTAGCCGGTTTTGTTTTATTTACATTCTTTTTTTCCTCTTCTGCCTTTTTCTGCATTTTAGCCTTCTGTTCCTTTATCAATTTTAAGCTGTCCAGAATTCTTTTTTGCTTTATAGAATCCTCACTTGGCTTGTAAAGGCCTTTACGCTTGAGATCGGCAATCCATTGTCTTTTGTATTCAGGCATAAAACTGGAGGTCACCATTTTCTTATAGAGGTGTTCACGTTTGATGTCTCCTGTAATATATTTTTCAGCAATAATTGTCGCTGCCGGACCAGCCCAGGTTGCTCCAAATCCTGCATGTTCCATAACGGCTGCTACTACAATCTTCGGTTTATCCGCAGGAGCGATCAATACAAAAATCGAATTGTCCTTTCCCTGAGGCACCTGCGCAGTACCTGTTTTCGCAAGCTGGGTAAAATCACTTGATTTTAAGCCTCGTGCCGTACCATTCAAAACAACAGCTTCCATACCTCTTAATACAGGATCAAAATGCTTTTTATCAACTAAGGTCTGATGTTTCTTTTTGAATCTTGGATCAGGATTTGGTTTTCCGTCAATTGCTTTAACGATATGAGGAGTATAATACCATCCTTTATTGGCAATAGCAGAAACATAATTGGCAAGCTGAAGCGGCGTTACCAGTACATCCCCCTGTCCCATTCCGTTGTAGATGGCACCGGTGGACATCTCGTCCCAGTTTTTAAAGTCTGTCCTTTTAGAACCACTGGCTTTCATAATGGCTTTAAATCTATTTTCATAGAAATCACCAGAAGGGATTCTACCTCTGGCTCCTACTGCAAAATCATTATTTAAAAATTCACCTACCCCAAAGCTGCTCATGATTTTTTTCCACTCATCAACACCTCTGGAAGGATTTCCGGGATATTTTTTAATGATCGCAATAAAAGCATACGTAAAGAAACAGTTACTCGAAACCTGAATAGAAGGGATTAAAGGATCTGCACCGCCGTGACCTTTAATTCTTTTTCCTTTATAATAAAACCCGCCACCGCAGGGAAAAATTGTCTTCTCATCCATTACGCCCATCTGCATTGCCGCAAGAGCAGTTAACAATTTAAAGGTAGAACCCGGCGGATATGCGGCCTGAAGTGACCTGTCAAAGGTTGGTTTATTTTCGTAAATCGTATCTTTTGAAAGAGCGTAGAGATTCCTTGATTTATTTGGGCCTGTAAATAGATTGGGATCAATATCAGGACCTGTTGCGGCCACCAAAACTTCGCCGTTATTAGGATCAATAGCCACAATTGCACCATGCTTGTTGACCATCATTTCCTCTGCAATTCTTTGGAGGTCATAATCAATAGTAAGGGTGATATCTTTCCCGGTAACCACATCTTTATCAAGAGATCCGTTTTTGTAAGGTCCTACATTACGAAGCTTAATATCTTTCTGAATGTACTTCATTCCCTTGATCCCCCGCAATTCTTTTTCATACGCCTTTTCAATTCCCGTTTTACCGATGAAATCTCCGGGCAGATAATAGGCAGAATCTTTTTTGATCTCTCTTTCGTTTACTTCACTCGTATATCCCAAAAGATTTCCGGAAGTTGAAACCTCATACTGGCGCTGTGGCCTTGACACAATACTAAATGCCGGATATTTAAATATAATCTCCTGAACCCTCGCAATATCTTCCCTGCTGAGATTTTTCATGAAAGTCATCGGCGTCAGTTTGGAATAATATTTTTCTTTCTTAATGGCATCAATGGTTCTGATAAAATCGTTTTTAGAAATTTTCATCAGATTACAGAAGGCAATTGTATCAAAATCAGGTCTCATGAGAGCCTGTGTAAAAGAAATCTCATAGGCAGGCTGGTTTCCCACCATAATTTTCCCGTTCCTGTCAAAAATAACTCCACGCTGTGGGATGACATATTCTATTTTAATGGAAGTATTGGCGGCATTAAGCGCATACCTATCGGTAAAAAGCTGTAAATAAGCCAATCTCGCTATAAAAATCATAGCGATTATCAGAAGAACGGAAAAAATTTTTAAATAACGTGTGTTCAAACTTTTTGTTTGATTTTAAATATTAATGCGTAGATAACTATAAATATAAATGAAATTATACTCGTTACCAATACATTAAATAATATTTCAAAAAATCTGCTCAGCTTAAAAAACTCTATATATTGTACTAAAAGCTGATGCAAAAAGATGCTCGTAAATAAAAACAGCAAAAACTGCGCCCACTGTAGGGACTGAAACGAGAAGAAATCTGTAGAAGTATCTGTAGAAGTTCTAAAAATCAATGTCCTGAAATAAGCAATCAGGGTGGTTGCAAAGGCATTGATTCCCCAGGAATAGAGGAATGCGTCAACCGACAGTCCAATCAGAAAACTCAATGCTAAAAATTGAAATTTATTTCTGAAAAAAGGATAAAACATGACAAATACAGGATAAAGCACCGGCGTATACTTTCCGAAAATGGTGATCCTGTTCAATACAAAAATTTGTAATGCAACCAGGAAAATCATGATTAATATGTCCGTAAATAAAGTTCTGCTAATCATCTTCCTTTTTTATTACAGATTGCATCGTATCCTGAATTTTTTGTACTTCCGCTTTTTTAAGGTTTTTAACGACATAAACTTTACTCAGTGCTCCCATTTTCTCACTCAGCTCAACCGAAATATCCCAAAACCCTGTTTTATTATCAACGGAATATCCTGCTACAGTACCGATCATTACACCTTTAGGAAAGATTGCTGATTTACCATCGGTTACTACAGTATCACCAATTTTCAGGGCTACGTATTTTGGAATATCAGCAAGGTGCATTACTCGGGAATTATCCCCGTTCCATGTAAGCGTTCCGAAATACCCCGAATTTTTAAGAGCAGCATTGATCCTGATTTTATTTACACTCAACACCGACTGTACTAAAGCATAGCTGTCTGTAGAGTTGATCACAATTCCTGCGATGCCTTTAGGAGCCATAACTCCCATTTGCGGAAATACGCCATCTCTTCTTCCCCTGTTGATGGTAAAATAATTATTTCTTCTGTTGATACTGTTGAAAACGATTTCACCATCTACAAATGTATAGATCTGTCCGCCTCCCAGCGTATCATGAACTTTCCTGAACTGAGGATTTTTAGCGCCCTGTTTTCCGTAAAGCTCCATCATTAAGGCCTTATTTTGCGTAACAAGGTCTTCATTGATCTGTTTAAGCTTCAGATAAGAAACCCCTTCATCAATATATCCCGAAACCCAGGAATTCAAGGCAGCAGACTGTCCTGCGATCCAGGATTTCTGCATGGCATTTTTAGAGAATATCAGAATCAGAGCAATAATTTGCAGAAATATAAAGAAAACAAAAAGTGCATTCTTCGAAAATAATCTCAGCAAAAATCCCATTCAGATATATGTCGTAAAAAGTTAGAATTATTTTATTAAGAAATTGAATTTATCCATATTCTTAAGTGCGATTCCTGTTCCGCGAACTACAGCTCTCAACGGATCTTCTGCAACGAAAACAGGAAGACCTGTCTTTTTGTGCAATCTGTCCGCCAAACCTCTCAATAAAGCGCCACCACCAGCAAGATAAATACCTGTTTTATAGATATCAGCAGCCAATTCCGGAGGAGTAAGGGAAAGCGTTTCCATTACCGCATCTTCAATTCTGATGATGGATTTGTCTAAAGCTCTTGCGATCTCTTTATAGCCAACCATGATTTCTTTAGGTTTTCCTGTAATCAGGTCTCTACCCTGTACCGGAATATCTTCGATATCAACATCAAGGTCCTCAACGGCAGAACCCACTTCAATTTTAATTCTTTCCGCAGTTCTTTCCCCGATATAAAGGTTGTGATGAGTTCTTAAATAGTATGCAATGTCATTGGTAAATACGTCGCCAGCAATTTTTACAGATTTGTCGCAGACAATACCTCCCAGCGCAACTACTGCAATTTCCGTAGTACCGCCGCCTATATCGATGATCATATTTCCTTCCGGTTTCTGAACATCAATTCCTACTCCAATTGCAGCTGCCATTGGCTCATAAATCAGACGTACTTCTTTTGCGTTTACTTTTTGTGCCGAGTCTCTTACCGCTCTTTTTTCAACTTCCGTAATTCCTGAAGGAATACAGATTACGATTCTCAAAGCCGGCTGGATAAATTTACCTTTAATTCCTGGAATTTTTTTGATAAATTCTTTAATCATGTGTTCAGAAGCATGGAAATCGGCAATTACTCCGTCTTTAAGCGGACGGATTGTTTTGATATCTTCATGAGTCTTACCCTGCATATGTTTCGCCTGTTCACCGACAGCAATCGGTCTTCCTGTTGAACGTTCAATAGCAACAATCGAAGGCTGATCTATAACAATTTTATTATTATGGATGATAAGGGTGTTGGCGGTACCCAGGTCTATCGCAATCTCTTGCGTAAACATATCGAATAAACTCATACTTTTACTTCTGATTTTTTAAAGAGTTACAAAGATATAAATTTAAGACGTCTAAAGAAATTTAACATGCAGATAATTTGGTTAAAATTTTATTAAAATTTATAATCACTTATTAACTTTTACTTTAAGTATTTACAGACTTTAATTTAAACCAGATTTAAGATAACACAGGCCCAATAAGGCATCACAGGAATTGAACTATTTTTTTTATTGCACATAGATGTGATTTGATTCGTATTATTTTGATTTTTTTTAATTCTAAAATCTTATTTGCCATTAATTTTCAGAAACCAATATTTTGCTTTTTGCGATTATTTAGAATCATCCCAAAATAGTTTTTTACGATAATTATCATATACATTATAAGAAAGCGTTTTATCAAAAAAAACGTAAATTTGCCACGCTTATGTTACAGTATTCCAACATACATCAGACATCTAATTTTGCCGTACTTTCCATTAGCTATGAAAAAGCTGATGTAGAAACAAGAGGCAAATTTGCATTCTTTGACGAAAATATTAAAAATTTTGTCACCCGTATTCATAATGAAAATTTAGGGGACGCCTTTGTTGTTTCTACCTGTAACAGAACCGAAATTTATACTACCACATCTAATTACCTGCTGGTTGCTGAAGAATATTGTAAAACAATCGGGGTTAATCTGATGGATTTTCTCCAGTTTGCCAACATTCTTACCAAAGAAGAAGCTTTGGCCCATCTTTTCAGAGTAGCGGCCGGACTGGAAAGCCAGATCATCGGTGATTTTGAAATTATTGGGCAGATTAAAAAAGCATACAGCAGATTCAGAAAAGAAAGACAGAATTCCAATCCTTATCTTGAGAGGGCTATCAATGCGGCCATTCAGATTTCAAAAAGGATTAAAAACGAAACCGGAATTTCCAATGGTGCGGCTTCCGTATCATATGCGGCAGTTCATTATATTCTTAACAACCAGAAAAGACTTACCGAAAAAAACATTCTTCTTCTGGGAGTAGGAGAAATAGGCCAGAATACGGTGGAGAATCTCGTAAAGCACGTGTATCAGCCTAAAATAAAAATCGCCAACAGAACACAGGAAACTGCTGAAAAAATTTCAGAGAAATATCATATTCCTCATATTGATTATACTGAATTTGATCAGGAGCTGAAGCAAACAGACATTCTCATTGTAGCAACCGGCGCAAGACATCCTATTGTCAATAAATCTCATTTCCCAAACGGAAAAGAAACACTGGTCATCGATTTGTCTATTCCGAATAATGTGGATAAGGACGTTACGGAAAACAAAAATGTAACCCTGATTGATGTTGATGAACTTTCAAAGCAGATCCAACAGACGATTCAGCAGAGGGAAAAGGAGATTCCGAAAGCTGAGAAAATTATCAAGGAACTGATGAAAGATTTTCTTGAATGGGAAAAAAAGAGAAAGCTGGCTCCCAATATTCATCATTTCAAAGCCGTTCTCAAGAACATGGAACGCAATGAAATGCATAATTTTTACAAAAAAAATAAATACATAAACATCACGGATATGGAACTTTCTGATAAAATGATCCAGAAAATTACCAACCGTTTTGCAAAATATATCATCGATAATCCGTTAAAAGCCGAAGAAATTAGTAAATTAATGCACGAAATATTAGTTGAACAACCAAACAACGAATTCAATGAAAAGCATTAGAATCGGAACCAGGAATTCCGCATTGGCACTTTGGCAGGCAAGAGAAGTTGCGAGACATCTTCAGAACAATAATTATTTAACGGAAATCGTTCCTATTGTATCATCCGGCGACAAAAATCTTACTCAGCCTCTTTATTCCCTGGGAATTACCGGCGTTTTTACAAGAGACCTTGATGTTGCCTTATTAAACGATGAGATCGATATTGCTGTACATTCTTTAAAAGATGTTCCCACGAATCTTCCTCAAAATCTTGAGATCGTATCTTACCTGGAAAGGGATTTCCCTCAGGATGTTCTGATCCGTAAAGAATCTGCAAAAAACAAGGAACTTCACGAGCTTAAACTGGCAACAAGCAGCTTGCGAAGAAGAGCTTTTTGGCTTAAAAATTTTCCTAATGCTGAATTTTCAGACATCCGTGGAAATATCCAAACCAGACTCCAGAAACTGGAAGATGGTGATTTTGATGCTACCATTTTATCGTTGGCAGGAATTAAAAGAATGAAAATGGACATCGATTATGAAATGCTTCCGTTTTTAATCCCGGCTCCTTCACAAGGGGTAATTGCAGTTGCGGGTCATGCAGACAAAACAGAAATCAACGAAATCGTAAGACGGTTTACCAATCATACAAACACCCAAATCTGCGTGGAAATGGAAAGAAATTTTCTTAATACATTGGAAGGTGGCTGTACGGCTCCCATCGGAGCTTTTGCCGAAATTTTTGAAGATCAGATCCGTTTTAAAGCGGCACTTTGTTCTTTAGATGGTAAAAATTGTATTTCAACCGATGAAAATTTCGTGTACAACAACGAAGAAAACTTCGGAAAAAATTTCGCTAAAGTTGTTTTGGAAAACGGAGGAAAAGAACTGATGGCAGAAATTAAAAATCAGATTTAAAATTCCATTATTCTTCAGGCTTAAAGCTAAAAAATGAAAATCTTATTTACCAAAAATATAGACCGAACGATTATATCCAAAGAATTAGGAGATGATATCGCAGTTGATTGTATTGAGGTGATAAAAACAACTCCTGTACAAATTCATCCTTTTGACCTGAAAGATTATTCAATCATTTTTACCAGTGTAAACGGCGTGGATTCATTTTTCAGAAATGGCTTTAGACCCGATAAAGATTTTACTGCAAAAAACTACAACAAGATTTACTGTGTAGGGGAAAAGACGAAAAAAGCGGTAAGGAAATACGGCTTCGGAACTTTCAAAGTACTGAAAAATGCAGATACCCTTTCAAAATTTATTACCGCAAAATGCCAGCATGAACGTTTTCTCCACTTCTGCGGAAACCTGGCCATAAGTGTTTTAGACAATGATCTTCCGCTGCAAAATATTAAATATAAAAAAGTTATCGTTTATAACACCGAAGAAATTAATCCGGTAATAACTGAAAAATATCATGCTGTCGTATTTTTTAGTCCGAGCGGAGTTCGTAGTTTTGCAAAGCAGAATTCACTGGAAAATATAACGCTGATATCCATTGGTGAAACCACATCCCGTGAAATCAGAAAACACAGTTCAGTACCCGTTTTAACGGCTGAAGGTAATACTCTTTTATCTCTTTTTAAGCTGATACGAAAAGAAATTTTAAACAAAAACTGATATACAATTGTTCATTACCGACAATTTTATTTAATAGATTATGATTAAAAACGACCTATATTTAAAAGCGCTTCGCGGAGAAACCGTAGAAAGACCTCCTGTATGGATGATGAGGCAGGCAGGAAGATATTTGCCGGAATTTATTGCCCTTCGCGACAAATATGATTTCTTCACAAGATGTCAGACTCCCGAGCTGGCTTCCGAAATCACCGTACAGCCGATCCGAAGATTTCCGCTGGATGCAGCCATTTTGTTTTCGGATATTTTGGTGGTTCCGCAGGCGATGGGAATCGATTTTAAAATGAAGGAATCAGTAGGTCCGTGGCTTGATACGCCGATCAGAACAATGGAACAGGTTCAGAATGTTGCCGTTCCTGATGTGAATGATACGTTAGGCTATGTTTTTGATGCTATTGAACTGACTTTACAGAAATTAGATAATGAAATTCCGTTGATCGGTTTTGCAGGCTCTCCCTGGACCATCCTTTGCTACTGTGTGGAAGGAAAAGGAAGCAAAGCTTTTGATATTGCCAAATCTTTCTGTTTTACACAGCCGGAAGCAGCCCATTTGTTACTTCAAAAAATTACAGACACTACTATTGCTTACCTGAAAAGAAAAGTTGAAAAAGGAGTGTCTGCCGTTCAGGTTTTCGATTCCTGGGGCGGAATGCTTTCTCCGGCAGATTATCAGGAATTTTCATGGAAATATATCAGCCAGATCGTTGAAGCATTAAGTCCGCTGACGCATGTTGTGGTTTTCGGAAAAGGATGCTGGTTTGCACTGGAAGATATGGTACAGTCTCCGGTTTCCGCGTTAGGCGTTGACTGGACGATTAAACCTGAATTTGCAAGAACGTTAACCAATCACACAATGACGCTACAGGGAAATTTTGATCCTGCAAGATTGCATTCAACTCCTGAAACAATCAAAAAAATGGTGACTGAAATGATCAACCGTTTCGGGAAAGACCGATATATTGCCAATTTAGGCCACGGAATTTTACCAAACATTCCTGTTGAAAATGCAGAAGCGTTTATCAGAGCGGTGGTGGATTGGAAACCAAATGCTGAGTTTTAAACTCCCACAGATTCTCACTGATTAACACAGATTTTACAGTGCTATTCCGGAGAAATTCAAATAATAAATAAAATACCCTTTCAGCAATTGAAAGGGTATTTTTATGAGTAAAATAATTAGTTGATTTCTGTAACGAAATCTTCTTTCGGTTTTCTTATTTTGGTAAGGTTTACCAGCCAGTCGTTCGAAGGATCTCTATATCCCAAAGGCAGTAAGAGAACGCTTTTTAACCCTTTTTCCTGTAGATTTAAAATTTTATCCACTTCTTCCGGAACAAAACCTTCCATTGGTGTAGAATCTACTTCTTCAAAAGCCGCTGCGATAATCGCTGCACCAAACCCGATATAAGCCTGTTTTGCGGCATGCGTAAAGTTTTCTTCAGCAGGTCTTTGCGGATACATTCCCAACAGCATCTGTCTGTAGTTTTCCCACCCTTCGTTTTCAAAACCTCTGATTTCATTTGTCAGATCAAACATCCTGTTGATTCTGTCTTCGGTATAATTATCCCAGGCTGCAAAAACCAAAAGATGTGAGCAATCCGTAATTTGCGGCTGGTTCCATGCATGAGGTTTTATCTGTTCCTTAATTTCCTGATTGGTAATGACAATAATTTCGAAAGGCTGCAGACCGCTTGATGTAGGGGCTAGTCTTGCCGCTTCCAATATTTTATCCACTTTTTCCTGTGGCACTTTCTGACCGTTCATTGCTTTGGTAGCATATCTCCAGTTCAGTTTTTCAATTAATTCCATAAATTAAATTTTAGCAGAACAAAATTAATTCATGTGCCATAAATATGGATAAATGATTTTTAAATTTGAAATATTGCTAATATCTATTAAACAGGACTATTCGCACTTTCTGCCGGACTTGAAATCTGGTCTGCAAAATACTGCTCGAGATCTCTCAACGTTTCCGGATTGGTCTGGATATCTTTTACCAGCTGGCCTTTATTTACCACAACAATTCTGTTGCAGACTTCCGTTGTGTGCGAAAGATCATGACTGGAGATAAGGAAAGTAACACCCTCCTGTTTTGATAATTCTTTAATGAGGTTTTTAAGTTTGATCTGCGTGGAAGGATCCAGGTTGGCAAAAGGCTCATCGAGAATGATGATTTCAGGATTTCCGATAATGGCGCCAACAATTCCCACTTTTTTCTGGTTCCCTTTAGAAAGGTCACGGACATATTTCCCGGAATTTAAAATTTCACCGTTGAATAGATCATGAAACTGTTTTAAAAACTCATCAACAGAAGCTTTGTTTTGGCCTCTTAGCTCCCCGATAAAGTAGAAATACTCTTCCGGAGTAAGATAACCGATCAGGAAAGAATCGTCCACAAAAGCAGAAACTTTGTTTTTCCACGCTTCAGATTCGTGTACTTTTATTCCGTCGATGCTTACGAATCCTGTTGTTGCCTGAATCAGATCAAGCATCAGGCTGAATAGCGTGGTTTTCCCAGCACCATTATTTCCTACCAACCCGAAAGTTTCACCATTCGGAATTTCAAGATGTTCTATATTTAAAACGGTTGCTTTGCCGTATGTTTTTGTTAAATTATTAATTGTGATCATATTAGTCTTTATTTTTGAATGCTTCTAATGTACTGTATTTTTCTACCTTATAATGTTTTACGATAATATCGAATATTTTTTCTCTTAATAAAAATCCTATTAATCCCAAAACAGCAATGCTTATCACGCCGGCCTCAATTCCGAGAGAATATTTTACGATTGCAAATACAACCATCGGTAAGAATAATTTAGGAATCAGCAGCAGCAAAGATTTCATATTAAAGCTGTTTTTCTGCCCGAACCTCTTTTCTTTTGCATTCAGGTCAATCTGCATTTTGTTGAATGCCCCGGACCAGAGTGTAAACTGAGAATTGACCCCAATATTATAAATTCCTGCCGCAAAAAAAGTAAGGTACATATCCCATCCGAAATAGACGTAACACAACGCCAGAATGATCGAAAAGCCTGTTACGATATTCATCAGCCACCATTTTGCTTTCAAATATTCTTTGTAAGGAACATTCAGGGTCATCATTAATGGATAATATGAACTGTCGAAAGCAGGAACCCGCTGTCCGAACATAAACTGAAATCCTCCCGTTACAAACAATCCCATAAACATCATCATGGCCGGTGTTTTATAAATAGGTGAAGAGAACATCAGTAATCCGTAGAAAAGAAACAGAAAACTGCCCCAAACAATTCCTTTGGTAACTTTATTCCGTTTTAGTAATTTAATATCATTGTTGATGAATGTTCCAATGGCTCCGTATTTATTCAGGAACATGATATTTTCTGTTTTCCCGACCTCTTTTTTAACTTCCAGCCCCTGATCCAGATAAAATACCTTTCGGATATGACTGAAGCAGATTTTCCATAAAGCAGAAAACAATATAACGGAAATTACTACAAAATAAGGTCTTTCGTAAAAATTAAAGAAAAACTTTTCAGAATAATCCAGAACAGGAACAATATTATAATAACCTAATGCTGCCACTCCTGTAAAAATACAGCCGACAACAATGGCAACGATCTCTTTATCATTAAAAAGAATATTGATAAAATTGTTCAGATAAAATAACAGGGAAATTCCTACCAGCCATGCCACAACACCCGATGCATTATATCCATTGAACAATGCGATAATGGCAAAGGTGATCAGAAACAGGGAATTCAGCCAGCTGAAAGCAGACAGAAAAGTTTTACCCATCATATAATTGACCAGCGTTTTCTTAGGAATATTAAGAGTAAGAAAAGGCTTGATGTTTTGTGTGGGTAATTCCTGCCAGATGTATTTCACAATAAGATCTACCGCCCAAGCCGCGATCATAAATCTGGAAACCACTTGTATCGGGTTCTGATGCATTTCCTCCTGAATGTAAAAGAATGCACCAAATGCTCCTCCCACCAAACATGCCATAAAATAGAGAATTCCGATAAAGCGAAGAATTTTCATCGCGAGGTTGATTCCTAAAGAACTTCCTCTAAAAAAACTTTTGAACTCTAATTTCAGGAATTTTATAAACATAGTTATCTTTTATTACATTAGTTCTTATAAAGATATAATTGTTACAATTTTTAACTTTTAATCAAGATGTATTTTACAGTAATCAAAATAAAACCTGCTTTGAATCACCCGACACCTACGGAAGTTCCCAACAGTCTGCGTAGGTCTTCAGCAGTTCTCCGTTTGTTTAAAACATTTTGCAGGGAACCAACGGAGGTCTCGTGAAGTCTCCCGCAAGTTGCAGGAAACCAAAGAACATCTCCGGAAGTCTCAAACATATTGTTTGTAAGCTCAGGAGATTTTAGCTGTATAAAAAGAGATACAGGCTATCATTCTTCAGGAGTTTAAACGTATGATTAAAATGTTGATACTATATTTAGACCCTTTCAGGATGACAAACTAAATTAAAAAAAAGACCTCTGAAAAATTCAGAAGTCCTTATATTTTAAAATAAATTCAAATTTATCCGATTAATTCTTTAGCCTGTGCCAACGCTGCTTCTGTAATTTTACTTCCAGAAAGAAGCTGGGCTATTTCGTTGAGCTTCTCTTCATCACTCAAAGAAACGATGGTGGATTGTGTTCTTCCGGCCACATCCTGCTTCACCACTTTATAGTTGTTGTTTCCTTTTGCAGCCACCTGAGCGAGGTGAGAAATGACGATCAGCTGCATATCGGCAGACATTTCGCGCATCAGGTTTCCGATCTCTTCCGCTACTTTTCCGGAAACGCCGGTATCGATTTCGTCTAAAATTAAGGTCGGAAGCTCATCACTCTCGGCAATAATTTTCTTTACAGCCAGCATCACTCTCGATCTTTCACCACCGGAAATGGCGGTCTGAATAGGTTTTAAAGGAAATCCGGAATTTGCCTGAAACAACAGCTGAATATTTTCTTTCCCGAATTGATTGAAATCAGCGGTATCCTGCAATTCAATATCTACTCTGGCTTTCTCAAGGCCTAATTTTTTGAGTAAAGCTTCTGTTTTCTTAATAAAGACAGGAATATATTTTTTCCTGTTTTTTGATAATGTGCCGGATAACGTCTGAAGTGATTTTTCTTTTCTAGCAATATTCTTCTGAATATCTTCAATCTGGGATTCCAGTTCCGATGCTCCCTGCTGCTCTCCTGACAGCTGATCCCTGATCTCTATTAATCCGGAAACATCTGCAACATTATGCTTTATAAAAAGGCTGTTGATCCTGTTATTTAACTCAATTAATAAGACCAGATTTTCCGGGTTCACTTCAATGTTTTCTGCTTCATCCTCCAGTTCGGAAATGATATCTTTTAATTCCACTAAGGAAGTTTCCAGCCTTTCATTAAGCTCGTTAAAACTTCCTGACACTTCCGCAATCCTGGAGAGTTTGTTTTTAGCTTCATTAAAAAATGAGAGAATTCCTACTTCTTCCTGATGAAATCTTGATAACACCTGCGCAAGATTATCGGAGATCATTTCTGCATTTTCCTGGATGGAAAGCTGGTTCTGAAGCTCTTCATAATCAACATCGTCCAGGTGGAGCTCTTCAAGCTCATTCAGTAAAAATGTTTTATAGTCGCTTTCCTTATTAGCCTCTGAAAGTTGTGTCTGAAGTTTTTTAAGCTGTATTTTAAGACTTTGAAAATCCGAAAATTCATTCTGATAATCCTGAATGGTCTGTTTGTTTTCAGAAAGTCCGTCAATAATTTTGAATTGGTATTCTGCGGTAAAAAGATTTGAAGTTTCAAATTGGGAATGAATATCGATCAATTGGGAAGACAATTCCCTTAAAACATCCAGTGTTACCGGAACATCATTAATAAAAGCCCTGGATTTTCCTGAAGGCAGAATTTCTCTTCGGATAATGGTCTGATGTTCATAATCCAGATCATTTTCGATAAAGAATTTTTTAAACTGATTATTTAAAGCAAATTCGGTCTCAACAATACTTTTTTCTTCTGCTTTTGAGATCGATTTTACATCTGCCCTTTCTCCAAGGATCAGTCGCAAAGCACCCAAAATGATAGATTTTCCGGCACCAGTTTCCCCGGTAATCACCTGAAGACCGTTATTTAAAGACACTTCAAGGGTGTCGATAAGGGCAAAGTTTTTAATGTATATTCTCGAAAGCATTGATAATAGCGGTTACTTTAGCTATTGCAAATATAGAACATTAGATTTCAGGATTCAAGTGAAGATTACTGTTTCCATTTGTTCCAGCGGGATTCTGTGCTTTTAGGAGAAAGTATGATCAATTCGTTTTTAAGATCTGCCAAAACGATCCCTCCATTGTTCCCGGAATTAAAAATATTAAAGATCTCATCAGCCTTCGTATCCATAAAAAGATTAAAAAAATAGGCCTGCTGGAAAGAATTTTCGTATTGCCTTAACTGCATTAAAGCATCAAAAATCACTTTTTTAGCTGCAGTCTGGTCCTGATTAAAAAGATTATCAAGCCCTGCTCTGTGATAAGAATAGATGGTTGCACGCAGCTGGTTCCAGTTCGGGCTCATTATTTCTTTGATTAAGATAGAACGGCTTCTCGGTTCATTAATCTGCTTCCACCCATCGTACGTATTCTGAGATTCTCCGTTCTGGGCAATTTGCTGGGCTTTCTGAAACCATTGCGTTCCTGCCATCGACTGAAAACTGTCTGCATCAACTCCTAAGATTACATAAACATAAAAGCTGATCACATCAATAAGATTTTTCCCGGAAAACTGTCTTTCGTTGAAAATAAGATTTTCATTTTCCACGTAATCAAAAGAAAAACGCTGATCCTGAAGATTGAGAAGCGGAGATTCATAAGTGGTATTATACACCGGGCGAACTGCCTGTACGACAATGCTTCCCCTAAATCTGTTTCCGTCTCTTTCGCTGATAACAATCGCAAAATTTGATTTTATCTTTTCAAAATTCTGAAGCCTTTTTCCTGTCCAGCTTGTATTGTTAATGAAATCCCTGAGGCTTTTTTCCAGCGCTTTGTATGCCGACTGGTTACTTCCGCCCAGCTGTTGGGCATTCACCTGCACGGTAGCCAGCAACTCCTGGGAGAAACTTTGGCTGAATAAAAACAGAATTAAAAATATGCTTAAAAATTTTTTCATTTTTATAGTAAAGATTGAGAACGGAAATTTATTAAAATTATTTTAAAATTTGAGCTTCAATACAATCCAGAATATCTTTAGCGACATCTTCTTTAGATTTCAGATCAAATTCTTTCTTTTCCGTTCTGGTAAATATTTTTATTTTATTGGTATCGTTCTTAAATCCGGCGCCTTCATCACGCAAGGAATTCAAAACAATCATATCCAGATTTTTCTTTTCAAATTTTGCTTTGGCATTTTCTTCTTCATTCTGGGTTTCAAGCGCAAAACCAACTAAAAACTGCCGCGTTTTCTTCTCGCCCATGGTCTTAAGAATATCCGGATTTTTAACCAGCTCTATCGTTAAATTTTCATCATTTTTTTTAATTTTTTCCTTAGCAACTTCCTTAGGAGCATAATCTGCAACTGCTGCACTGGCAATTCCAATATCAACAGTATCATAGAATTCAAAAACTTTTGCCAGCATATCTTTTGCCGAAGTCACTTTATGCAGTTCAATACTTTTATTGATCGGTTTCTCAGAACTTGGTCCCGAAATCAAAATGACTTTTGCTCCTCTTTTTGAAGCTTCCTCTGCAAGGGAAAATCCCATTTTTCCCGAAGAATGATTCCCGATGAATCTTACGGGATCAATCGCTTCGTAGGTAGGCCCCGCTGTAATTAAAACGGTTTTGCCTTCGAGTGTTTTTTTAGTATTTACATCAAAAAAATCTTCTATTGTCCGGGCAATGGTTTCAGGCTCAGACATTCTTCCCTGTCCGCTCAGTCCACTTGCCAGTTCGCCGGTTTCGGCAGGAATTACAATATGCCCGAAGCTTTCCGCCAGTTCGAGATTTCTTTTGGTTGAAGGGTGTGCATACATATCGAGGTCCATTGCGGGAGCGATAAAAACAGGACATTTCGCTGACATATAAGTCGCAATGACAAGATTATCACACATCCCGTGAACCATTTTGGAAAGAGTACCTGCGGTACAGGGCGCAACAATCATCACGTCTGCCCAAAGTGCCATTTCCACATGGCTGTTCCAGGTTCCGTTGTCACTGTAAAAATCTGAATATACCGGTTTTTTGGAGAGGGTGGAAATGCTAAGCTTGGTTACAAAATGTTCAGCATCAGGTGTCATGATGACCTGTACTTCTGCTCCTTTTTTAATAAAATCCCTGATCAGAAAGTGAATTTTGTACGCTGCAATTCCTCCAGAGACCGCGATGAGAATTTTTTTCCCGGAAAGGCTCATTCAATTTAATTTTAAGAATACTAAATTACTTATTTTTTCTTACAAACCTGTTCGAACAACAAAGGTCATAAAGAAAAGATTTCCTTTATGACCTTTGTTTATAAAAATATACTGATTTTTATTTTCTTTCTTCAGTTTTTCTGAAGTAAATATCTTCGTTCAGCCATTCTTCAATAGCAATGGAAGTTGGCTTCGGAAGCTTTTCGTAATGCTTTGAGATTTCGATCTGCTCTCTGTTTTCGAAAACTTCTTCTAATGTAGAATTGTGAACCGCAAACTCATCAAGCTTATTGTGAAGTTCCGTACGGATTTCAGCATTGATCTGCTCTGCTCTTTTTCCCATGATAACAATCGCTTCGTAGATTGAGCCTACTTTGTCTTCAATCTTATCCTTATCGTAAGTAATGGTATTAACTTCTGCTTTTGTATCTTTTACACTCATTTTGAGAATATTATTTTTATTTAAGTTCGCAAATTTACGAATTATCTTTGAATTTTGAAAGTGGCCGCCGGCGGAGGTGTGTTAATTGCTGCACTATCCCTCTGGATCTGCATTGCTTTCTTCTCTGCCTCTACCTGATCTTTCATCTGCTGCTCTGTTTTTGTCTTTTCATCGTTCTGAGCCTGAAGTTTTTTCTGTCTTTCCGTTAATGCGGCAATTTTTGCTTCGGTTTGCTTTTTAACAACTACGAAATCTTTCTTTTCTTTTTCAAGCTTTTCTCTGATATCAAGTGCTGTTTTGGCAAGTTCCGTATTTGGCATTTCTTTTTCAATCTGTCTTGTAAATGCCAACGCGCTTTCAATTCGCTCATCTTTCAGATCATAAACAGACTTTGTAGCCAACTCATATCTTGATTTTATGATATAATCATAAATCTGCGGACGAAGTTTTGTACTCGGGAAGTCTTCAAGAACATTTTCCAAGGCTACGTTAGCCGCTTTATATTCTCCCATTTTGAAGTACTGTCTTGCGTTTTCATACGCTTTGAATTCAAGCTTATAAGATAGTTCATCAATCAGGGTACTGATATTTTTGGATCTTTCCGAATTCGGGTAATTATTCAGGAATTCCTGAAGTTCTGTGATGGCAGACTGTGTGGTAGACTGATCCAGGTTATAATCCATGGAACCTTCATAATAACACAAAGCGGCCATATATGCTGCTTCTTCAGCTCTCGGATCTTTCGGGAAATTCACCGCAAAGTTTTTAAACTGATTTCCTGCTAATCTGAAATTCTTATCGTAATAATTGGCATAAGCTGTATTAAATGCAACATTTGGAAAGTCATCCGTTCCTGCCACTAAATTGGCAAGCCTGTCATAAAGAGCCAATGCATTTTTCCATTTCTTTTTAGCGAAATTGTCATTGGCGGTTTTTAAGATGAGATTTTTATCCGCACTTTTCATTGCTCTTTCCTGATTGCTTACGCACGATGCTACTACCGCTACAGCAAAAAGACCTAAAATATATTTTTTCATATAAAAAATTCAACAGTTTTCGGATTATACAGCCGATTTACTAATTTGCAAAAATATAACTTTTTTGTCAATAGATTTTTTTTTATGATTATTTAACGTAAATTTAGTCTGCTGCGTATCCTAAAATTGCAAAAACGCTCATTAAGAGATTCATTCTGACTTTTTTTTCTGCCTCTTTGGAATAGGTTTCCTCGCTTTTATTCGGAACATAGAGTTCATAAAAATTCCGGTTCCGGATTACAAATAAAGTGGATCCGATAATGGTGGTGAGAATATCTTCCGGTTTAGGAGTAAAAGTGAATACACCTGAGGTAACTCCTTTCTTTATTACCTCATCCAGTTTTTTGACAAAAAGCTGATAAAAATCCATTAATTCGTCTTTGAGATTTTCCGTATGGCGGAGTTCCTGGGTAACGAATCCGTGAAAGTAATTGTATTTAAATAGCTGTGCAACAATGTATTTAATAATTTCTTTCATCTGCATTTCCGGTTTCCCTTCTTTAATAGTATCTGCAAACTCGGAAAAGTTTTCTCTTGTTTTCAGCACCCGATACTGATAAAGATAAGACATCATTTTTTCTTTAGACCCGAAATAATAAGAAATCATCGCAACATTGATATTTGCTTTGGAACAGATGTCTCTTACGGATGTGCCTTCGTAGCCTTTTTTTGCAATCAGCTCTTCGGCAATGTCTAAAATGTGTATTTGTTTTTCTGTAAATTTTTTCTTCATGCAATGCACTTTGAAGTAAAGTTAAGAAATTTTTAACAGATTTTATAAACGTTCGTTTAAGAATTTACGCAAGATGTAAATTAATAGTATTTTTGAATATGGAATTTTTTGATTTTCATCATCATAAGAAAAATATTTCTTTCGGAATTTACAACCTGGACCTGAATAGTGTACCGACTGATATTCCGTACTCCATTGGGATTCATCCTAAAGCTATTAACATCAGAAGCCTAGAAGAGCAGTTTCAGTGGATTGAATCTACTATTACAGAAAACTGTATTGCCATTGGAGAATGCGGATTAGATTCTTTTGCAGGAGCTGATCTGAAAATGCAGGAAGATGTTTTTCTGAGGCAGATCAGAATTGCCAATGAGATTAAAAAACCTGTCATCATTCATTGTGTACGAAAATTTTATGAAGTGATTTCTTTTAAAAAGTATGCCGAACAGCCCATGATCATTCATGGTTTCAATAAAAAAGAAAGCATTGCTGAAGATTTGCTTAAAAATAATTTTTACCTGAGTTTTGGAAAAGCGCTTTTGTATAATTTATCTTTGCAAAATACTTTAAGAATTACTCCTTTAGATAAAATCTTTTTAGAAACCGATAATGATGATTTTGATATCAGAGATCTGTATCTAAAAGTTGCAGAAATAAAAGCTATTTCGCCCGAGGATTTACATCAACAAGTTTTAGAAAATTTAGAGACAATAAAAAATGGATAAATACTGGCTGGAAAGAACGGAACTTCTGATCAAAGAAGAAGGTCTGGAAAAGCTAACGAAGGCAAATGTACTGGTTATAGGTTTAGGAGGAG
Source organism: Chryseobacterium sp. PET-29 (assembly GCF_025736815.1). NCBI lineage: Bacteria > Pseudomonadati > Bacteroidota > Flavobacteriia > Flavobacteriales > Weeksellaceae > Chryseobacterium > Chryseobacterium sp. PET-29. Next base: position 3,005,679 of record NZ_CP107053.1, read on the forward strand.
TCGGTTCTTTTGCCGCAGAATTCCTCGCAAGAGCCGGAGTCGGTAATATGACAATTGTAGACGGCGATACGGTAGACATCACGAATATCAACAGACAGCTTCCTGCGTTGCATTCAACCGTAGGAGAACACAAAGTGGAAGTGGTGGCAGAAAGACTTTTAGACATCAATCCCAGGCTTCATTTAACCAAAATCAATGAATTTCTTAACCCGGAAAGAATGGACCAGGTTCTTGATGAAGGAAAATTCGACTATATCCTAGACTGTATCGACAGCGTAACGCCTAAGCTAACCTTGCTAATTGCTGCGAGAAGGAGAAAAATAAAAGTGGTAAGCTCGATGGGAGCCGGTGGAAAAACAGATCCCAGTAAAGTTATGGTGCGGGATATCAGCAAAACCCACAACTGCTACCTTGCAAAACAGGTACGGAAAAGACTGAAAAAGGAGAAAATCAACAAGGGAATCCGTTGTGTTTTTTCAAATGAAATTCAGAATGAGGAAAGTTTAAAGATGACCGACGGAAGCAATTATAAGAGATCTTTTTACGGAACTATCAGCTTTATTCCTGCAATTTTCGGATTGTATGCGGCAGCAGAGGTAATTAATTACCTGGTTAAAAAAGATTAAATTCTCTTATATTTACGTCGTAAATGACAAACTTTAAATATCCCAGAGCTGAAAAGCTTAAAAAAAACACCGAGATTTCTTTACTTTTTGAAAAAGGTAAATGGCGAAGCAATGGGAACCTGAGAATTATTATTCTGAAAGATAAGCCTGCCGCACCTGTTGAACATACGAAGTTTGCGGTATCGGTTTCAAAAAAATATTTTAAAAGAGCAGTACACAGAAACCGGGTGAAAAGGCTTCTCAGAGAATGTTACCGTCTTCATAAAGATCTTTTTAAAGAAAGCTTCGGGAATAAAACAATGGCCATGCTTTTCTGGATATCTCCTGAAATGCCTGAGAAGTTTCAGGATGTTGAAGAGCAGTTTATAAAGCTTTGTCAATCGATGAAAAAAGATTAATAACCGAGAGTAATTCATTATCAGCATAAATAATTGGGGCGGAAATTTTCCGCCCCAATTATTTTATTTTTTTTGTATAATTTCCTACAATAATTCCCAAAGGACCGATTAACGGAAAAAGAATCAATGCCAGATAAGGCAAAATACCGGATCTGTTTTTAAAAAGAACTGCTATGGCTGCTGCATACAATACAGCGAAGAATATAGCAACAGTTAGTATCTGAAAAGCATTTATGGATAGTATATTCATAGATCTATCCTTTGGTTCTGAAGTCTTTTATTTCCTGAATCCTGTTTTCATAGTATTCCTTCTTTTCAGGTGTTTTTTTAATGAGGGTTTCGAAAGCCTTAATGGCTTTTGTGTAAAGCTTTTGTTCAAAATAAAGGTTGGCCAGTGTCTCCGTCATCAAATGAGAAATATCGTCTCCTTTTTCCTTTATGATAAAATTACTTTCCTCCTTCAGCTGGCTGATTTTAGGATTATTCTCGATAAAAGTCTCAATGACCTTATTTTTGACTTCTGTTTTATCTTGCTTTGTTTCCGAAGATCTGTCAATCTTAAGCCAGCTTTGCCATGTATTGATGAATCCCGGAACATTGCTGTCAAGAAGACTGGATTTTTTATTTTCCACTACATTTTCAACAGAAGAGGCTGTTTGTGTTGCTTTCTGTGCATTTTCCTGCTGTATTTCTGTTTTTTGTTCTTTCTTTTCAGGCTGAGGAATCGTCCATCCTGAGCTAAAGAATGACACATTCATCACCGGTGCTTCCTCTTTATTCTCCTTCTCCCTTTCCACAGCCGCATCTTCATCTTTTGATTCTGTAAGTTCTTCCGGCTTCGCAGGTATATTTTCAACAGGTTCGATAATTTCCGTTGTCGCTAATGAGCCCGTTTCTTCAGAAATTTCTTTTTGAACAGCTTCTGCTTTGGATTCAGCAGGAATTTCCGGCTGCGGCTGAACATTTTCTACAGGTTTACTTAATAAAGAATCAGGAAGATTAGATTCGAGTGACATTGGCTTCCATGCAGTATTTACTTCCGGAGCCTGTTCAACCGCTGCTTTATTTTCTTCTGAAATTTCTTCCACCTGTTTTTCTGAGGCTTCGGGCTGAACGTTGTTTTCAATAACGCTTTCTTTATCTGCTTCTTCAGATTTCGGTTCTTCAGTTTTTACCTCAAAACTTTGTGTTTCCGAAAAGCTAATGTCGTTTCCTGCATTTTCCGACTCTTCCTCTATTTTAGGAGTTTCGGAAGCTGCTTTCTCTTTGATTTTTTTCTCAACCTCTTCAATCAGTCTGCGCATTTCATCTTCATGCTTGCTGAAACCCGGCTGGGAAATTTCCTTTATTTTTTCATCCGTGTTCGGTTGTATTTTCACATCCGGCAGGAAAGATTCCATTCCGTGGAAGCTTAATTCGGAATCATCATGAAGGGTTTCTTTTTCCTCAGACGATGAAAGCCTTTCTTCATTAACAATTGTTTCCGTAGTGAAGTCGGCTACTTCTTCTGTATTTTCATATTCAGATTCTTTTTCAGTTTCATTTTGAGTGATCTGAACATCCGGAAGAAATGATTCAGTTTCATGGAAACTTAATTCAGAATTGTTTAAAACCTCTTCTTTTTCGGATTCGGACTTTATTTTTTCTTCTTCAATAATGGTTTCCGGTATAAAATCCTCAGCTTCAATAATTTCAGGATCTTCATCCTCCTGAAGAAATTCCTGATCTTGTAGTATTTCTTCTTTTTTATCAGGTTTTTGAGTAATAATAGAACCGGATTCCAGTGTGGATTCCAGATCAATCACCTCAACATTGTCATCTTCAAGAAAATTCTCTTCTCCTTCAAATAAAATTCTGTTTCTTTCCCCGTTTACAAAAACTGCTTTGGCTTCAGGCTTTGGCTCCGGAGGTATTCCAAAACTATTTTCATCGTCAGCAAGTATTTCTGCCGTCTCTTCAACTGTTTCAGGATGATCTTCCGAAACGGGTTCTTCTTCTCTTTTTAAAGGAAAAACAGAAGCTTTAGACCGCAATAAAAGCTGAAGCGGATTTTCCATAGGAATGATTTTTTCCTGTATCGTTCCCGCAGGAGTTTCTGCCTTAGGTTTCTGTTGGATTTTACCGTTAATCAGCTGATAAAGAATTTTTTTATCCGTGGTATATGCTGCTGTGGTAGAGAGTACTTTCTGATAATTTTCTTTATCATACAGATGAACTCCATACAAGTACAATGCTCTGATATTTTGAATATAGGGAAAAGAATTAATTTCCTCTTTCAGAAGATTGAGATCTTCCGACTGAATGCTTTTTGGGGTCTTTAATAATTCTAAAACTCTATGATTCATCTTACCAGTTCGCTACAATGTCGTTAAATATCTTATTAATAATCCTGTCGGTCGCAATTTTCACCTGAGAGCTTTCGATATCAGATTGCGATAAATTACTGTTGAATACAGCTTCATCAGAATATGACCTGTCGAAGCTTAGTTCAGGATGAAGTCTGTTTTCATAATGCACTTTCACTGTAATGGTGAGTTTATTCTGTGACTCCTGAATTACTCCTCCCGTATTTTGATTGGTTACGGTATTAGAGCTGATCGTTGTAGGTGTGATTGAATAATCCGTAATTTCACCTTCCACCAGAATATCTGGGTTTTCTTTTGTTCCTTTTAACGTTGTTCTTTGTAAAAACCTGTTCTGAATGTCTGTAGAAAACTGCTGCGAAAGCGTAGGATTTACTAAGGGTGCGTTGTTCGGGAACTCATTAATCTGAATGGTCTTTTCATCTTTAAGAGATGAGCCCGTGAAAGTGTAGCACGAATTCAGCACCGACAAACACAACAGCAAAAGCCAAACTTTTGGCTGCCCGATTTTAATATTTTTAATTTTAAAGTTCATTTTTAATTCCAATTTCCTGAATTTCATCATAGGTAACCTGCTTCAAAGCATCTTCATACGCAAAGTAATGCGCAGCATACAAAAAAGGCATGGTAAAAATCAAACCAATAAAGCATGCGATAATCCCCAACTGCGATAAGACTCCTACAGCCAGTGAATATAAAAAGATTGACAATAGATTTCCTTTAGTCATTACGGAAGAAATCTTCCATGCTTCTTTAATATCTATAATTCTTCCTAGAGAAATTAAAGCTGGCATATAGAAGCCTTTCAGACAAACGATTAAGATCGCTATATAAACGAAGATCATATAAATAATAAAAAGAGCTGGTGGACCTGCGGAAGGATCTCTGTCTGCCATCATCGGGATCATAAACAGCATCGGAATATAGATTACCATCATCCCGCCCAGCAAAACCAGTTGTATCAGAAAGTAAGGCGTAAAATCATCAAAATTGAAAATATCCCCTGCACTTACATTTCTTCCGGCTCTTAAATCGCGGCAATATTTATAAAAATTCCCTATCGCCAAAAGCCCGCAGAAAGGGATAATGGACATGATCATGGCAAGCAGAAAAGCTCCCAGCAAACTTCCGAAATTTGCTTTGTAAAACTCATATCCGTTGCTGATGTATTCTCCTATTTTAAAGTTGACCGGTTTTGCGTTAAGTTTAATCATGATTATTATTCTTCTAAGTTATATTGTTTTATTTTCCTGTACAGGGTTCTTTGGGAAATCCCCAATTCATCTGCCGCTTTGTTTCTTCTGCCTTTATGTTTTTCCAATGCTTTAATAATGAGATCCTTTTCATTGTTCTGAAGTGATAAGGATTCCGGTCTGTGCTCTTCAATTTCTATATCTTCCACATCTTCATAACTGTCGTCCTGCCCGGAAATAATAGTAGGATTCTGGATTACCGGTGCATCATTATTTTTATTTTCAAAATATAGCAATGAATTTGGCGCTACATTCTGCTGGCTTTCAGGGGTATAAATCCTATTGATCAGATTTTTTTCATGATTGCTCAGATCAGATGTACCGCGGTTTTTAATCAATTCCGAAGTTAAGGATTTTAAATCATTAATATCGTTTCTCATATCAAAGAGAATTTTGTACATGATTTCCCTTTCACTGCCGAAATCACTTTGTTTTTGAGCATTCGGTGTATTTACAACCATCGGAAGATGAGACTCCATCGGAATATACTCTGCCAGTTTCTCCGGGGTAACATGCCTGTTCCTCTCTACAACAGTCATCTGCTCAACAAGATTCCTGAGCTGACGTACATTTCCGGGGAATGTATAATTTTCGACATAATGCACCGCTCCCGGCTCAAGTTCCAGTTCCGGCATTCTGTATTTTTCGGCAAAATCGATAGCAAATTTTCTGAATAGTAAATGAATATCCCCTTTTCTTTCTCTCAAAGGCGGCATATCGATCTGCACTGTATTTAAACGATAATAAAGATCTTCCCGGAATCTTCCGTCCTGGATGGCCTTCATCATATTAACATTGGTTGCTGCAACAATTCTCACATTGGTTTTCTGGACCTGTGAAGATCCTACTTTCATGAATTCCCCGCTTTCCAGCACTCTTAATAAACGAACCTGAGTTTGCAAAGGCAATTCCCCTACCTCATCAAGGAATATGGTTCCGCCGTCTGCCACCTCGAAATATCCTTTTCTGGTTGCCGTAGCTCCGGTAAAGGCTCCTTTTTCATGCCCGAATAATTCTGAGTCGATGGTTCCCTCCGGGATCGCTCCGCAGTTTACCACAATATAAGGCTGGTGTTTTCTTTTGGATTCTGAATGGATGATTTTTGGGATAAATTCTTTCCCGACACCACTTTCTCCGATGACAAGGACTGAGATGTCTGTTGGGGCTACCTGAATGGCTTTTTCTAAAGCGCGGTTTAAGGCCGGAAAGTTTCCGATAATTCCGAAACGGTTTTTTATATTTTGAAGCTCGTTGCTCATATGTAAAGTTTTAGATTATTTTTTTACAGTTTTTGCTGTAAGTTTAGTTAAATGTTCGATTCTGTCTGAATATCAACCAATTGCACTTAAATAATCTTTATTTCTGACTTTTGAAACTTTAGTTTTAAAATATAAAATTTTAGCAAAAAATACTTGTTTGCTGTTTTTCTCGAAATTTTTAAGGAGCAGTTGATGTTTTTGCTTTTCGGCAATATTTGCTCCGTATTTATTTTTAAAACATGATTTTTGATCCTGATCAGGATAGCTTCGCCCAATAAGATCAGCAGCATTTTCTTTATGACTGATTGCAAAATTCCGTACGGATCTTTTAAGAACACTTAATTCTTTAGAAACTCCATGATCCTGCTGCAAAATCTTGCTGTATAGCCTGTACAATTGTTGGCAATCGGTGTTTTCCACAGAGCCATTGCTGACCTGCGCCGAGATGTTAGTACAGATGATTACTAACAATACACTTAGGCAATATTTATGAAGTTTCTCCATTGTCTGAGTTTAAAATGTTAATAAAATCTTGTTTTCAGTTTCATAGAATTTTCTTTCATTAGAATCTTTTATCCTCATTAACTTTAAATAGTGCGACCATGAAAGATTGAAATTAACAGAAGTTGTCTGTTGAATTATATTTGATGAATTCGTCAACACTGTTGACGAAATTTGTTCAGAATAAGTTTTATAGAAAAACCTCATTCTATCAAGATTTTCTACTGAGAATCCTTTTCCAAATTTTTCAGTAAGGCGCAAAGACAAATCTTTAAGAACAGCTTTACCATATTCTGCTCTATTTCCCCCATTCTGCTCATCCTCCACAATCATTCTTCCTATTTCGTAATAGGTAAGTACGATGGTTTGATTTACAGCTACAGCAACTTTTTTTCTTGCATTATCAAGTAATGAAGAAATATTTTGCAGAAGTTGTGTATTTTGTAAATCTTTCATTGAAAGAATATATTCTAAATTTTATTTTATCATTGAATTGCACGCAGCCCGACTTGAGTGGAGCTCTTTTTATTTTTCAAAAAATAAAAAAGCGGGAACGGAAGGCGGAAAAGCTGCCCAAATAATCTACTTTACTGTTTCCCCTAAAAGTGTACCCTGGGTGTTGTCAAAAACAAAAACATCCACCAGGTCACCAATTTTCTGGCCCTCCAGCTTATCGAATACACAAACCGCATTCTGGGAATTCCTGCCTTTCCATTGGTTTTCATTCTTTTTGGAAGTTCCTTCGATTAAAACCTGATGCACTTTTCCGACATAAGACTTCATTCTATTCCTTGACAATTCTCCCTGTAAAGCAATTACTTCCGCAAGACGTCGCTGTTTAACATCTGCAGGAATATTGTCCTCCATTTTCTTGTGAGCAGGCGTTCCCGGTCTTTCTGAATAAGCAAACATATAACCGTAATCATATTCCACTTCTCTCATTAAGCTCAATGTATCCTGGTGATCTTCCTCTGTTTCATTGCAGAAACCAACGATCATGTCCTGAGAAAAAGCGACTTCCGGAACGATTTCCTTGGCTTTTTTAATTAAATCCAAATATTCTTCACGGGTATGTTGTCTGTTCATTGCTTCCAGCATATTGTTGCTTCCGCTCTGAACCGGTAAATGAACATATTTGCAGATATTTTCGTGCTTTGCCATCATTCTGAAGACATCAAGGCTCATATCCTGAGGATTTGAGGTTGAAAAACGGATTCTCATCTGAGGAACTGCTTTCGCTACTAAATCCAGCAATTGGGCAAAATTAACAGCAGTTGCTTTCTGCATTTCAGATGCTTTGATAAAGTCTTTTTTCGGACCGCCTCCGTACCAAAGGTAAGAGTCTACATTTTGCCCCAAAAGTGTTATTTCCTTATATCCGTTTTTCCAAAGACCTTTACATTCTTCTAAAATTGAATGCGGATCACGGCTTCTTTCACGACCTCTGGTGAAAGGAACTACGCAGAATGTACACATATTATCGCATCCTCTGGTAATGGTAACATAAGCCGTAACACCGTTTCCTCCCAAACGGACAGGATTGATGTCTGCATACGTTTCTTCTTTAGAAAGAATGACATTGATGGCATCTCTTCCATCTTCGGTTTCTTTTAAAAGATTCGGTAAATCACGGTACGCATCGGGACCTACTACAAGATCTACCAATTGTTCTTCTTCCAGGAATTTTGTTTTCAGCCTTTCCGCCATGCAACCCAAAACTCCAACTGTCATATTGGGTTTTTCTTTTTTCAGGTTTTTGAACTGGGAAAGGCGCATTCTTACGGTCTGCTCTGCTTTTTCACGGATAGAACATGTATTCAGAAGGATAAGATCTGCTTCTTCTACTTTAAGCGTTGTATTATAACCCTGTTCGTTAAGAATGGATGCAACGATCTCTGAATCGGAGAAATTCATCTGACATCCATAGCTCTCAAGAAACAATTTCTTTGAGTTACCATCTTTTTCGGCAATAGCAAAAGCTTCTCCCTGTTTTGTTTCGTCTATATATTTTTCCTGCACGATAATCTTATTTAAGGTTTAAAATTTAAGGTTTGTAGCTCTACACATACAGATTTGAACTCAAAACATTAAATTTTAACTTATTGAATTTGCAAAGATACAAAATTGTGACAGAATGTCAGGATTATCTTTCACGGAAAGTTGTCGAAAAATTAAACGGATAAATTATTTTTTCTTTGATTGGAATGTTAGAGTACAAAGCCGGCTTCCATACTTTCTTAAGTCTCGAAAGTGTCCGTAAAAAGCTGACATTAAAATTTCTATCATTTATCTGCGGGTAAATTCTCGGATTGGTAATATGACCTTCTTTATCAACATAAAACTCAAGATTAATATCTCCGTTGATGTGGTAATCCATAAACAAACTCATGAATTCATCATGAAAATCTTTCTTAAGCTTCTCATAGCCACCAGGATATTGAGCAGCAATTTTAAATTTTAACGCATTATATCCTTCCTTGTAATTACTCATCACATCTTTCGGGTAGAAAATAAATTCTGTAAGCGCACCAAATTTCCCGCCTTTTACTTGCGCAGCCTTCCAATTTTTAAGATTTTTTAAAAGCATTAAAGAAATATCGTAAGCACATTTATTCTTTGAAATATTTGCAGTATCTGAATCTTTAATCAATTTAATCGTACCTTCTTTAGTCACAATAAACCTGGGCTCGTAAATTTCTTCCGCATTACACTCTTTCACATTATTTTTTACCAGATAATCATGGCTTTCTTTGTAAAAGCTGATCAGGCCTCCTTCATAAAAATCCTGCTTTTCGGGATATTCGTCTAAAATCTGAGATTTCAAGAAGGAAAAGAATACCATTGTAAGAGAAATAAAAGTTTTTTTAATCATAATTATATGTGTTATTGATGAAAATTATTGTCGCTTTTTTGAAGGAACCTTTACAACTCAAAATTAATAAGGGCAGCATGATTTCATAGTCAAAAGCACAGCTAAACATCAGTTGCGATGGTAGATAAATTCATTTTGATTTTGATTTGTGAGGTCACCGGTTTTCCATTGCAGACAGCAGGAATCCAGTTTTTCTTTATTCTTCTTACGATATATTTCATATCATCAAAGAATATACGGCTGTTGGCAACTTTGGGAGACCCTTCAATATCGGTAACTTTCCCATTTTGATCTACCGTAATGGTAAATGTAAAATCTCCGTTCAGAACATAAAAATCGGTATTGAGATAGACATACATATATTTTCTAAGAATTTCTTTATAAGCTGGAATTCCACCTTCAAAAGTAGCGGCCTGAAAATCACTGCAGTTCTTTACGGCAACCTGAAGCAAGGGTTCTTTAATATCTATTTTTAAAATACTTCTGTTATTTTCCGTAATAAAATTATCGTCCCTGTCTTCTACATCAAACTGAGCAGATGCAAAGCCTGAAATCAAAAGTGCTGATAAAAACAAAATAGCTTTCATAGGATATTTAGAATTAATAAACAAAGATAATACTTCTTCTGTTGAAAGAAAACAGCTCCATACAAAGTAAAGTATGAAGCTGCTTTTTTACAATATGTCTTTTATGTGTTTATAATTGCTTTTCACGGTGTCTAACGCTTCTTCCATTTTTCCGCCGAGCATCAGCTGAGCCATTGATTTCGTCATCCCGAGAACCTGGTCGAATTCAATTTTCGGAGGCAAGGCCAGCGCATTAGGATTGGTAAAAATATTCAGGAGATAAGGTCCGTTGTAATCGAGGCATTCTTTAATAGCAGTCTCCACTTCTTCAGGTTTGTGAACATTTTTTCCGGGATATCCCATGGCGTGAGCAATCATTGCAAAATCCGGGTTCACCATATCCGTTTCATTATCCGGCATACCTCCTACTTCCATCTCCAGCTTTACCATTCCCAGAGATCTGTTATTATATACAATAATCTTTACGGGAAGTTTATATTGAAAAATGGTTGCCATATCTCCCAAAAGCATTGAAAGTCCCCCATCTCCACACATCGCGATAACCTGTCTTCCCGGATATGCCAGGGAAGCACCGATTGCCATCGGCATAGCATTCGCCATAGAACCATGGTTGAAGGAACCCAGCATTTTTCTTGCGCCCGTTCCGGTAATATATCTGGCTCCCCAAACACAACACATTCCTGTATCTACTGTGAAAACCGCATCTTTTTTTGCTAATTTATCTAAAGTATAGGTAACAAACTCCGGCTGAATTCCGTTTTCCGTTCCGGGGTCTTTTACATAGGTCAACTGATCTTCTTTAACCTTTTCATAGAATTCCAGTTGCTGCTTCAGGAAATTTGCATCTGTTTTTTCTTTTAACAAAGGCAATAAAGCCTTGATCGTTTCCTTTACATCTCCCGCCAATCCAAGTTCAAGCTTGGCTCTTCGTCCTAATCTCTCAGGACTTTCATCAATCTGAACAATTTTATTTTTAACGGGCATGAATTTCTCATATGGAAAATCGGTACCTAAAAGAAGTAACAGATCCGCTTCATGCATTGCGTGATAAGCAGAAGGCAATCCTAAAAGCCCGGTAAGCCCTACTTCATTTGGGTTATTCGGCTGGATGGCCATTTTTCCACGGAAAGAATACCCCACCGGTGCTTTTAGATGTTTTGATAATTCCACAACTTCCGGATTGGCATCTTCTGCGCCGATACCGCAATAAACCGTTACTTTTTCGCTTTCGTTGATCAAACTGGCCAACTGGTTTAATTCTTCATCTGACGGACGAATTATAGGATTTGTCTTAAAAATCTTGTTAGACGTTGTTGCCTCTTCCGCATCCAGCTCAGATACATCGCCGGGAAGACCGATTACTGCCACTCCTTTTTTGGAAATTGCATGCTGAATGGCTGTCTGCAGCGTTCTCTGTACCTGCTCTGGCCTTGTGATCATCTGGTTGTAATGACTGCAGTCATCAAAAAGTTTTATGGTGTTTGTTTCCTGGAAATAATCCATTCCCATTTCATTGCTTGGAATCGTGGAGGCAATCACCAGCATCGGAACGTGCGAACGATGGGCTTCATATACTCCGTTAATGAGATGCACATGTCCCGGCCCACAACTTCCGGCACATACAGCAAACCCGTCCAGTTCAGCTTCGGCGGCAGCGGCATATGCTCCGGCTTCTTCATGCCTTACGTGGATCCATTCGATACTGCTTTTTTTAACAGCGATATTTAGGTGATTGAGACTGTCTCCGGTAACAGCGTAGATTCTTTTAACATTGGCTTCTTCGAGCATCTCTACAATTTGCTCTGCGATGTTTTTGGCCATAATTAATATTTTTTGGTGTTATTATTTGAACGTGAAATGGAATGGATCAAAAAAGCTTAATCCTGTAAAGATTATGCCATTAACAAATGTAAGGATTATAAAATCTGAATAAGAAATTACAAATAAAAAAACTCTACATTTCTGTAGAGTTTTTTATAAATATTAAATTACTTCAATCTGATTTTTGAGAAGATCTTCAAATTCATCTCTTTTTCTGATGAGATGCGCTTTTCCGTCTAAGAATAATACCTCGGCAGGCTTAAGTCTCGAATTAAAATTAGAACTCATTTCAAAGCCGTAAGCTCCCGCATTGTGGAATGCCAGAATATCTCCTTCTCTTACTTCATTCAGTTTTCTGTCCCAGGCAAAAGTATCGGTTTCACAGATATTTCCTACGACGGTATAAATCCTTTCCGCACCTTTTGGATTGGATAAATTTTCGATCACGTGGTAAGAATCATAGAACATCGGGCGGATCAGGTGGTTAAAACCGGAATTTACCCCAACAAAAACCGTTGCCGTAGTCTGTTTAATAACATTGGCTTTCACCAAAAGATAACCGCTCTTTCCTACCAGAAATTTCCCCGGTTCAAACCAAAGCTCAAACTTCTTTCCAGTGGATTTTGAAAATTCGGCAATTACCTTTTCTACTTTTTTACCCAGCGTTTTTACATCCGTTTCTTCTTCGGTATCCTGATATGGAATTTTAAAACCGCTTCCCATGTCCAGATATTTTAAATTCGGGAAGTGTTCAGACAATTCCAACATGATGTCCAAAGCCTGAAGAAATACATCCGGATCTTTGATCTCGCTTCCGGTGTGCATGTGCAGCCCTTCTACATTCAGGTTGGTAGACTTCATCACTCTTTCGATATGGCGTACCTGATGAATGGAAATCCCGAATTTGCTGTCGATATGCCCTGTTGAAATTTTATAGTTTCCTCCAGCGAAAATATGCGGATTGATTCTTACTAAAATCGGATAGGTATTTCCGTATTTGTTGCCAAACTGCTCAAGAATGGAAATATTATCAATATTAATGTGTACCCCGAATGTCATTGCCTCTTCAATTTCGGCAAGATCTACACAATTCGGGGTGAACAATATTTTTTCTTTGGTAAACCCAGCCTTTAGCCCGAGTTTCACTTCATTAATTGATACACAATCCAAAGAAGCACCCAGGTTCTTGACATACTTAAGAATATTGATATTGGTCAACGCCTTTGCAGCATAGAAGAACTTCGTGTGTTTAAGAAAAGATGATGTAAGTTTTTCGTATTGGGTTTTAATCGATTCAGCATCGTAAACATACACCGGTGTACCAAACTCATTGGCAATCTTCAGTAATTCTTTTGGATTCATAATTAATTAAGTAAAACTTATTTGTGTTATTAAGAAAGTACAAAGGTAATAAGAAATTGTTTACCATTTAAAATCAAATACATAGAACATTATTCTTTTGTTTTAATTTTAAAAGAATAAAAAACTTAAAAACCGCGATAAAAAAGCATTTTTCACTTTGGAAAAATCTACAAGCTTTAAACATATTACTGAAAGATCAGACAGCAGTAGAGCGCACACATCTCCGAAACTCCCATTGTTAACGGAAAATATGCGTGTTTTATCTTTTTAAATCTTGCTAAATTATTGATAAGTAAAAATCAGTTACTTAGGTAACGGCAGTGTTTCAAAATCTCCCCGCAAAAGCGCAAGTTGCAGTTCATTTACCAAATCTCCTGACTGGTATTGCAGATCGATTTTTAATTTTGAAATTTTACTCAGCGTCTGGATCTGTGTAAAAAGCTCGTAAAATCCATAGGAAGTCACCTTTCCGTTTTCAACAAGAAGAAAAAGTTTTTCACCCAGTCTTCTGCCGGATCCCAGCCAAAGCTCATTACGTTTTTTAAAATCAATTTTCTTTTTAAAAACTTCAACATCCGTATATTCTTCCAGTTTACTGATGAATTCAACAGCCTTTGCACCCTGGGTAAAAGACCTAAATTTCAGGATTGGCTTTTCAGCTTTGTTAAGCTTGTTTTTTTCAACCACATATTTTTGATTTCTGTGATAAAGCCCGAAAGGTAATATTTCCTTTTTTCTGATGCCTTTTGAATTCAGGATCAGTTTGGCAATAATATCGGTTCCGGTAAGTTCATAATTGATCTGCTCAACCGCTTTCTGAATTTCTTCCCATCTTTTGGATTTGGAATTGAAAACCTTTTTGGAAAACTTGTTGATATCCTGAACGTAATCTGAAAGAATAATTTTACCCTCTTCATTCTGGAAATACACAAAGCCTTTATCGTTCGGAAGATCCTGAGTAAGCACCTTTATCTTATTGATATAGGTTTTTGCGTTAGATTCCTCGTGCTGCTTCTGAATAATCTCGTTTTCAGTATCTTTTGAAATCAAGAGTTTGAAAAGCTCAAGCGTCGCACGTGCATCTCCATCCGCTCTGTGGTGGTTTGTAAGAGGAATACCTAAAGATTTTACCAACTTCCCAAGCGAATAGCTGACCTCATCCGGAATGAGCTTTTTAGCCAGCGGAATAGTATCTAAAGTATTGATTTTAAAATCATAACCTAATCTTTGAAATGACTGGCGAAGCATTCTGTAATCAAAATCAATATTATGCCCCACCAAAGTAGTATTGGCCGTAATTTCCACAATTCTGCGTGCAATTTCATGGAATTTCGGAGCTGTTTTTACCATTTTGGGAGTTATATTGGTGAGTTTCTGCACAAAAGGCGTGATATCGCTTTCGGGATTTACAAGAGAGATGAACTGGTCAATAATTTTTTGCCCATCATACCTGTAAATAGCAATATCTATAATGCATTCTTTTCTGTAACCTGCACCATTGCTTTCTATATCAATAATTGAATACATTTAAACTTTATACAACTTTCTTTTAGATTAATTATAACGTGTACAGACTGTACTTATCTTAAATAACACAATACATGCCATATCTTCATTAAGACAATCCTGCTAAAATAGGAAAAATTCTATCAATCTTATCAAAATTGTGCATGAATACCCTACAATAGTATTACAAAAAACATCGATTATCTTCTCCTACCGCCGAGACCCAGCATCCCTAAGATGGCCTTTGCTCCTTCCCGCATCAGCGTCCCGGTAAAAGTGCGTGCTGCTTTACTTTGCAAAATCTGCTCAACCATTCCCGGCTCTTCTTTTGCAGGCTTTGTTTTTTGATTTACAGGAGTTTCCGCTGCTGCCTGCTCCATTCTTCTTACCAGCATTTCGTACGCCGAATCACGATCAACCACGTTTTCATATTTAATAACCAAAGCAGATTGGCCTGTCAGTTCCGAAATTTCCGCATCATTAAGAACATCCATTCTTGATTCGGGAGAAATTAAATAGGTATGTACCAAAGGGGTAGGAATTCCTTTTTCGTCCAGAGCAGTCACAAAAGCCTCCCCAATTCCGAGATTCTGAATTAAAGTGGCAGCATCATAAAATTCCGTTGTGGGATAATTTCCCACTGCCTTTGTAATTTCTTTTTTATCTTTTGCTGTAAACCCCCTCAGCGCATGCTGAATTTTTAACCCTAATTGCGAGAGCACAGCCTCCGGAACATCTCCGGGTATCTGGGTAATAAAGTAAATTCCGACACCTTTGGAACGGATCAGCTTTACCATTGTTTCAATCTGCGAAACCAGGGCTTTGGAAGATTCATCAAAAATAAGATGCGCCTCGTCTATAAATAATACCAGTTTCGGCTTGCCGGTATCGCCTTCCTCAGGGAATGTCATATAAATCTCTGCAAAAAGCGAAAGCATAAATGTAGAAAATAGTTGAGGTTTGCTCTGAATATCTGCTACCCTTAAAATATTAACCACTCCTTTCCCATCTCTTGTCTCCAGCAAATCGTGTACATCAAAACTTAATTCACCGAAAAACTTTGACGCTCCCTGCTGCTCCAGTGCTACGATAGACCTCAGAATTGCCCCCAATGAAGATGATGCGATTGAACCATAATCAGCCGAGAGTTCCGCCTTTCCCTGCGGGTTTTCGGTAACATACTGAAGAACCTTTTTAAGATCATTCAGATCAATGAGAGGCAGTCCTTTGTCATCACAATATTTAAAAACAATGGCCATGATACTTTGCTGTGTATCGTTCAGCTGAAGGATCTTACTCAGCAGTACCGGCCCGAATTCCGTTACGGTAGCCCTCAGCTTTACGCCTCTTTCTCCCGAAATCGTCATTAATTCTACCGGAAAAGCCTGCGGACTGTACGGAAGCTGTGTTTTAGCATAACGTTCCTGAATAACCGGATTTTCTGTTCCTGCTTCTGCAATTCCCGAGAAATCTCCTTTTATATCCAGAACCAAGGAAGGAATTCCTTTGTGGGAAAGCTGCTCAGCAAACACCTGTAAGGTTTTGGTTTTCCCGGTTCCCGTAGCTCCTGCAATAAGTCCGTGACGGTTGATCGTCTTTAAAGGAATCGCAACATTTACTTCAGGAATCACTTCTCCGTCCAGCATGCCTTTGCCTAAAATAATATATTCTCCTTTTGATGTATACTTTGCACTCAGTTCTTCAATAAATTGTGTTTTGTCTGCCATTTGATTTTTTACATAAATATAATTTTTTTTAAAATATGAACCGGCTAAGTTTTCATTATGATTAATTTCATCCGCAAAATATTAACAAATATGCCTAACTTAGTACCACAGAATCATGTATGACTATGATAACTACCGCATATCGAGAAGGTCTGGACTTTATAGATTTATTCTATTGGCATAGATTTTTTTATTTTGCCTTTTTTCAGAAAATAAACACGATTTTTGCAGATATTAAAAAAAACTTAAAAAGTTACACCACATAATGAAAGTCGAACAAATATATACCGGATGTCTGGCTCAGGGTGCCTATTATATCGTATCCGAAAACGAGGCAGCTATTATTGATCCTTTAAGAGAAGTAAAGCCCTACCTTGATCGTCTGGAAAAAGACAATGTAACGCTAAAATATATTTTTGAAACCCATTTCCATGCAGATTTCGTTTCAGGCCATCTGGATCTGAGCAAAGCAACAGGCGCTCCTATTGTCTATGGGCCTACAGCGCAACCTGAATTTGACGCTATTATCGCGGAAGACAATCAGATTTTTGAGATCGGAAAGGTAAAAATTAAAGTTCTCCATACGCCCGGCCACACGATGGAAAGCAGCACCTATCTCCTAATTGACGAAAACGGAGTAGAAACTGCAATTTTCACTGGTGACACTTTATTCCTCGGAGATGTTGGCAGACCTGATCTTGCACAGAAAGCAACCAGCCTCACCCAGGAAGATCTCGCAGGAATTCTATATGAAAGCCTTCAAACGAAAATTATGCCGCTTGATGACAGCATTACCGTATATCCTGCACATGGAGCAGGTTCTGCCTGTGGAAAGAATATGCAGAAAGAAACCGTTGATCTATTAGGAAATCAGAAAAAAACAAATTACGCACTCAATCAGCCGGATAAGGAATCTTTTGTAAAGGAAGTTCTTGACGGGCTTACAGCGCCTCCCAAATATTTCGGGATGAACGTTGCCATGAATAAAGGGGGTTATGAAAGCCTTGACGTAGTAATGAATAAAGGATTGACCGCAATTCCTGCTGAAGATTTTGAAGCATATGCCGAAGAAACCGGTGCCTTGATTTTAGATACGAGAAGTCCGGCAGAGTTTCATAAAGGATTTATCCCTAATTCTATAAACATCGGACTCAAAGGAGATTTTGCACCTTGGGTGGGGGCATTAATTGTTGATGTAAAACATCCTTTATTATTGGTAGTAGAAAAAGGTACTGAGGAAGAAGCCATCACCAGATTAAGCAGAGTTGGATTTGATCATGTTGTAGGCTATCTGAAAGGAGGTTTCGAATCATGGAAGAACAACAGTAAAGAAACCGACGAAATAAAAAGAATTTCTCCGGAAGAATTTGCAGAGCAGTTTGATAAAACCTCTAAAGTGATCGATGTCCGTAAAATTTCGGAATATTCTGCCGAACATATTGACAACGCCTACAACAGGCCTCTGGATGAAATCAGTGAGTGGATAAATACTATTGATGATGCTGAGCATTTTTTCCTGCATTGTGCGGGAGGCTACAGAAGCATGATCGCCGCAAGCATTCTTAATTCACATGGAATCAGGAATTTCACTGAAGTGGAAGGAGGTTTTAACGGAATTAAAAAAACAGGAAAGCTTCCTACTTCTGATTTTGTATGCCAGTCTAAAACCCTGTAAATAATGAAAAGCTTCTACGGATTTTTTATTGTATTAATTTTTATATTGAACTCATGCAAAACACGCTCTTCTGCAACGCTTCCTGATAAAAATATCAAAGACGTGGTGAACAGCCCGAATGTAGTTCTTGTAGATGTAAGAGTTGCTGAACAGTATGAAGAAGGATCGGCAAAAAATGCGATTAACATTCCTTTAGCTGAACTATCTAAAAACACACAATCTCTGAAAGGAAAAAAAGTAGTTGTTTTCTGTAACAAAGGAATCCAGGCGGATCAGGCGATGGAAATCTTAAAGAAAGAAGGCATTGAAGTTTATGATGGTACAACGTGGAAAAACGTAAAAGCCATTCAGAACGAAAAACCTTCTAAAAACACTAATTTAGATTAATAAAACCCAAAACAATGTCACAAAAATTCCAGGAAATCATCAATTCTGAAAGACCTGTTTTAATAGATTTTTTTGCAACATGGTGTCAACCCTGCAAAGTACAGTCTTCGGTTCTTAATACCGTTAAAGAAAATGTAGGCGAAAGCGCGAGAATCATTAAGGTGGATGTAGATCAATATCCTGCTTTAGCGGCACAATATGGTGTGCGCGGCGTTCCTACGCTGGCCGTTTTCAAAAACGGAGAAATGCTCTGGAAGGAGAGCGGCGTTCATGATGTGAATACGCTGACACAGCTTTTAAAACAATATGCTTAAGATTAAGGCTAAGGTTGAGACCAAGATTAATACAATGTGCCTCGACCTTAACTTTTAGCCTTCATAACTCAATTTCAAAAGAATCGCGGTCATTTAAAAACTGAAAATGACCCCTGAAATCTTTTAATTCTTCTAAATGCAATTCTGCAGTAACAAGATTTCCTTCTTTTATAGAAATTTCTTTCCCGTCAGCAAAAAAACAATGGGAGCTTTCCTTATAGAAAAGATGATTTCCATCTGTCCCGATCCTGTTTAGCCCGAAAACAAAGGAAAGATTTTCGATAGCCCGCGCTTTCAACAGATGCTCCCAGGCGTCCACTCTTTTTTCAGGCCAGTTGGCGACATACAAAATTATATCATAATCGTCATTATTTCTTGCAAAAACGGGAAACCTGAGATCATAGCAGACCTGCAGTAAGATTCTAAAACCCTGATAATTAACAATGATCCGTTTCTTTCCCGGCGTATAAACCTTATCCTCTCCCGAAAAGGAAAACAGATGACGTTTGTCGTAAAAATCCACATTTCCCTCCGGATGAACAAAACACATCCTGTTGTAAAACTTACCATCTTCTTGCACAGAAGCACTTCCGCAGAAAGCCGCATTTTTATTCTTTGCCATTTCTTTCAGGAATGCAAGAGATTCCAGATTCCTGTCTGCCACTTCTGAAGCATCCATACAAAATCCTGTAGAAAACATTTCCGGTAAAAGAAAAAGATCCGCTTCCTGAAGATGCAGTTCATTTTTGATCATTTGAAAATTCTTTTCTTTATTTTTCCAGACGATATCTAAATTCAGTGCTGTAATTTTCATAAACTATGTTAAAAAACTTCACTAAAAATACGATTTTCGGATGATTTCGGTTCTATCTTTGTTGCAGATATTTTTTAAATAATAACATAAAAAGATAACTATATGAAGAAATTGTGTTTTGTGCTGATGCTTATTTTTGCAGGAGCAACTGCCAGTGCGCAGGCCTGGACAGGGAAAGGAGATCAGAAAATCAATGCAGGACTAAGCGCATGGGGCTACGGAACAGGAATTACAGGAACGTATGATTACGGACTGAACCAGCTTATTTCTGTAGGCGCCGGAATCAACGGCTATTTCAGTAATTACAAAGACAATGATGACGACAACCGTGTTTTCGTTTTTGGAAGACTGAACTTTCACTTAAAAGACGCACTGCAACTTCCCGAAAAACTGGATATCTATCCGGGAATTGATGTAGGCGTTGTAGGAAGAGATTTCGGGCTGGGAGCACATATCGGAGCCAGGTATTTCTTTACGGAGAGAATCGGGGTTTTTGCGGAAGTCGGCAACAATGGCAGTCTTGGTGTTTCTATTAATTTATAATAAATCATCATATTATATGACAAAGCTTCTCGTTTCGGGAAGCTTTTTTATTTGGCATAGTTTTGAGAATTGTTACCTTTGCAAATTAACATACAAAAGCATTAATGGAAATAGCAATCAAACTGTTTCAATTTATATTGAGCATTTCTATCTTAGTCCTTCTTCATGAGCTTGGGCATTTCTTACCCGCAAAGTGGTTCAAAACCAGAGCAGAGAAATTTTTCCTGTTTTTTGACCCGTGGTTCTCAATTTTTTCAATGAAAAAAATCAATGGAAAATGGCAGTATAAATTTCTTTCCAAAAACCTTCCGGATACCGAAATCATTGAAGTGAACGGCGAAAAGAAAGAAGTTCCCATCGATATATCAAAACTTCCGGACAGTGACTGGAGAAAACATCCCGAACAGACAAAATACGGTATCGGCTGGCTGCCTTTCGGAGGATATGTGAAAATTGCCGGAATGGTTGATGAAAGCATGGATATCGAACAACTGAAGAAGCCGGCACAGCCTTGGGAATTCAGATCGAAACCGGCATGGCAGAGACTGATTATCATGTTGGGAGGTGTTACCGTGAATTTTTTCCTAGCCTGGCTCATCTACACCTGCCTTTCTCTTTTTAATGGTGAAACATACACCGACCTTACGAAATTCAACAGCGGAATTGGCGTAACGGAAGCCGGGAAAAAAATGGGATTCCAGAATGGCGATAAAATCATAAACATCGACGGAAAACCTGCCGAAAGGCTGGAAAATGCTTCCATCAATATTTTATTGGGAGACCATGTAACCGTTTTAAGAGATGGAAAAGAAACCACTTTCCCGATTAATAAAGACGGTGTTGCGGATGTTCTGAAGCAGAAAGAAGCGAAATTATACATCCTACCAAGATTCCCAATGATTATTGATTCATTGGCAACACCATCAGCAAAAGCTTCCGGACTGGTAAAAGGAGACAAAGTAATTGCTATTAACGGACAGCCAACGCAGTATTTTGATGAGGTAGGAACTGTTCTGAATCAAAATAAAGGAAAAACAGTACAAATTGAGGTTCTTAGAAACGGCAATTCTGAAACGGTTTCTGCAGCAGTTGATAAAAATGGTAAATTAGGAATAAAAACTGCTCAAAAGACCCTTTCGAATGTTACTACCAATAAAAAATATTCTTTCGGAGAAGCGATTCCAAGAGGTTTTGTAAGAACCATTGAAGCGCTTACCATGCAGGTAAAGCAGTTTAAAATCATGTTTAATTCAAAAATTCAGGGATATAAAAACGTGGGCGGACCGATTGCCATCGTTAAAAATATGCCTGTTGACAAAGATGCGAACGGTAATATTTCTGTTAACTGGGTTGCATTCTGGAGTTTTACGGCCATGTTTTCGGTTTGGCTGGCTTTCCTGAATTTAATTCCGATTCCGGGGTTAGATGGTGGCCATGTGCTTTTCACTTTATATGAAATTATTGTTGGAAAACCGGTGCCTCAAAAAGTTCTTGAAAACGCCCAGATGATTGGTGTAATCTTCCTTTTAGGCTTAATGATCCTGATTTTCGGAAGCGATATTTTCAAAATATTTGCAGGGAAATTGTAATATGTAAAATTTTTAAAAAAATATTTGCAGGGTATAAATATTCGTCCTATATTTGCACCACTTAAAACAAAGGACATTCCTCCTTAGCTCAGTTGGTTAGAGCATCTGACTGTTAATCAGAGGGTCGCTGGTTCGAGCCCAGCAGGAGGAGCCATTGAAAATCAAACACTTACATCAATGTAGGTGTTTTTATTTTTGTCAAGGTCAAGGTTTGAGTCAAGGCTTTTATCAAAAAATAGTAAAATGAAGTCAAGGTTTCGGTCAAGGTAACTAAAAATTCAAGCTCATTTCTAACAAAAACTGTTACCATTCTATAAAATTTTAGAACTTTTTTTTACAAATCTTATCAAAATCATTTTTCAAGACCAAAATCTGGAGTTTTTAGGGGAGTACACACAAAATCAAAAATCATGGGTGGGGCTGTTTTCTATATAGGTACTTGCACGATACATAAAAAGAGGTTTTCACATTCTGGAAAAAACCAAAGTTCTCAACATATAATTTTCATAATAACTTTAAATTAAATTTTAATGTGACACGTTTTGTCGTTACCCTATTCTACATTTGGAGAAAAGTAATTAAATGGAAATAAAGATAAAATGAAAAGCTCAATTTATTGGAATATCAAAAAAATCTTTAAGTTCAATTTTTAAAGCTTTACAAAGTACAATAGCTGTCTTGAAAGTAATGTTGGTTCTGCCATTTTCAATTCTGGAAATAGCAGTTTTCTCCAAATCACACAGAGAAGCCAAATCGGTTAAGGAATACCCCTGAGATTCCCTGATAGTTTTCAGTCTCTCTCCAAGATTCTTTTGATAGGATATAAATTTGTTAGGGTCTATTGACATTGATGTCAATATTATCTTTTATATTTGCTCAGTGGGTAAACATTAATGTCTACATTGGCTTTGTGATTTTCACAGCTCAATGAATTTTTGTAACATTGTAAACCTTCTAATGCACAAGAAAAATTATTATTTATGATGAAAAAATTACAGTTTTTGCCTTTGCTGTGTGTAAGTATATGGGGACTGGGGCAGATACCTAATTTTCCCACTTCCCAAGCTCCCAATCCAAGTAATCTGGGCATCTTTTCCAATTCAAATTATGGAAGTCCAGCACGGTCTGTTGTTCCATCGGTTCCTCATGGTGGCTTATCCAGGCAAAGAAGTTCAAAGATAGAACAGCAAAACCAAAGAATGTTTCAGGATGACTTTAAAAGGATTGCTCAGGAACAGGAACTCACAAACAGAAAAGAAGAATACAACAGGCAACAAGCCTTAGAACATTCATTTTACAATCTTCCTTCTTTATCAGGAAAGGCAGGAACACAAGCCTATTACGATGCTTACAACAAATTAGCATCACTCAATACTGAAAACTACCCTATAAGTGAAGCCAATTTCATTGTAGAAAATGCTTATTATGGAGGTAAACAAAATCTCAATCAGTTTAAATCTGGAATTCAGAAAACAGCAAAACAGCTCTTACAGAAAATGAAAGACAGAAAGCAGGATACTGAAAGCAATACGGACAAAAACCTGATGATTTTTGAGTATCTGTCTAAAGGTATGAAGCTTGGAGGTGTTCAGAATAAACCTATCAAATACGATTTTGAGGACTATATGGGTGCAAAGGATTGGAGCAAAATGTTTGTTTCAAAACTTCTAAAAACAGGTTCAGGGCAATGCCACTCAATGCCCTTACTATATCTGATGTTAGCAGAAGAGATGAATACCGAAGCCTATTTAGCTTATGCCCCTAATCATACTTATATCAAGTTTTTGGATGGTGAGGGAGAATGGCAAAATGCAGAACTTACCAATGGTATTTTTACAGCCAATTCTTTAATTCTGGAATCTGGATATATCAAATCTGAGGCTTTACAGAATGATATTTATATGAAAAACCTTAGCAAAAAGGAACTTTTAGCACAGTTTTATGCTGATTTAGCCAATGGGTACATTCATAAATACGGAATGGATGAGTTTGTTGGAAATACATTAGACAAAGCATTGGAATACTCACCTAACAATATTTATGCTAATCAGCTTAAATCTATGTACCAACAAGCAAGATTAGCTTATGTAGCTGGTCAGTTAGGTGTTACAGATTTAGAAAATCCAGAAGACCTTAAAAAGATAAGATTTTACCCTAAGGCAGTAGCCATATTGCAGGAAACCAAAGCCCAGTTTAATAATATTGATAATCTGGGATTTGTAATGATGCCAGAAGGAGCTTATGAGCAGTGGTTAGGTAATATGAAAGGAGAATCTAACAGGCAGAAAAGTGAAGAAATTGCTGAAAGAATGAGACAGGTTAATGCTGAAAAGCAAAAACAACAGGAAGCTTGAAACAAGCTCAGGAACAAAAGAGAAGAGAATCCGAGCAATCAAAAGAGAAGGCTCAATATTTTAAGATAGACCCCAAACATTTTTAATGAAAAAATATTTACAAACTAAAACAACTTTGCTTTTAATGCTCTTGTGGCTTTGCTGTGGGATGGTTAAAGCCCAAAGTAATCAATTTTACGATGATGCTTATCAGACCATTGACAACATGGTGAATGATAAACAGAAATACAGTTTTAAAGATGCTGTATTTAGTGTAGAGAATGCCTATTTTCAGGGAAAATTAGACACAGTTCAACTGAATAATCAAGTCAGGTTTTTGACAAGATTTGCAAAGGCAATCATTGCAAACAGGGAGTTAACCTATAAACAATCTGATAAAGACAAAGTAAGCAAGTATGCAGCAGTGTATTCTATTATGTGCCAGTCTTTACCCATTGCTGTTAAAGATACTGTAGTTCAATACAAGCCCTTTAACTATGACTTTAAAGATGTTTTCGGGCATAATGATATAACAAACCTTTTTGTCTCAAAATTACTAATGACCAAAGAGGGAAACTGTAATTCTATGCCTTATCTATACAAGATTTTAGCTGAGGAATTGGGTGTAGATGCATATCTGGCATTAGCACCAAACCATGTATATATAAAGCATCAAATCAAGTCTGATGGATGGTATAATACGGAGCTTACGAGTGGCATATTTCCACAGGATTCATGGTTAATGGCTTCTGGCTACATTCACTTAGATGCCATCAAAAATGGGGTGTTTATGAAAGCTCTGAATAATAAAGAAAGCCTTGCTTTATGTCTGTTTGATTTAGCACAGGCATACAACAGGAATTTTCCTGATAATGATGGTGATTTTGTATTAAAGGCTGTAAACAGAGCAATCGAGATTTATCCCAACTTTGCTAAAGCTTTAATCCTAAGAGCTGAAACCCACAAGACACAGTTTGAAAAATTGATGGATAAACAGAATTTGAGTTCTACCAATCCTGAAAACATAAAAAAAGCTCAACAAGACCCAAAAGCTAAGGAAATCATGGATTTAATGACTAAAGAATACACTCACATTTATGAGCTCGGATACAGGCAGATGCCAGAGGAAATGTACTTAGACTGGCTGGTATCACTAAAAACAGAAAGAGAGAAGTACGAGAATAAAAAATTAATGAATAACTTTACAAAATAACAAATGACTATGAAAAGAATTGTATTGACTGGCTTTGTGCTGATAGCAGGATTTACACAGGCACAGGAAAAAAGTAAACCTCAAACTAAACCCAAAGCAGAGAAACCATATATCAACCCTGTAAAACTTACCAAAGAGGAAAGAAACAGACCTTACATGGATGAGGTTTTGAAATCCAAAGACCCATTAACTCCAGAAGAAGCAGAGAGAAGAAGAAAAAACATTGAAGCAGGAAATCCCTTCAAGAAATATGGATACTACCCTAAAGTAGCAACACTCAGCAAAGGAAAGTATTTAGAATTTCATGACAAGGACTCTATTGTGAGCATTGGTTCAGTAAGGTTCAACAAAAAGACAAAAGAGATTGTTGAATTCAGAGAGATAGATTCAAGTGACCCAGATGCACAGCCTTATTTGGATACAGCAGGGAGATGGTTTTCTCCTGACCCTTTGAGTGAAGAGTTTAGAGCATGGTCTCCCTATAATTATGCTGTAAATAATCCATTAAGGTTTACTGACCCTGATGGTAGAGAAGCAACAGATATTTATAAGTTGGATAAATTGGGAAATTTAACATGGATGGCTGAGTCCAAAACAGATGTTATTTATGCTGAAAATAATTTTGATAGTAAGGGGAACTTAAATGCAAACAATGACGGTGGTGTTGAGGTTGGAGAAAAAGGATATATTGCTAAAAACTTACAAGAAATAACAATGGATTCTCCTATGACATCAGCTCAAAAAACAACGGAATCCTCTTCAAAGCTTTCAACTTTAAGTTTTTATAATAACAGTGACAAAGCACAGGAAGTTGCAGAATATATGTATAAAAATACTGGTGTGGAATTTTCTAACTCAAGCTATAACGGTAATAAAGGAGGTGTTTTTTCTGTAATTTCAACATTGCACTTAACTGCATCAACATTAGTAGACCCTAAAACTCTTATGAAGAACTTTAGTGTAGGTGGTGATTATTTCATGCAAAGTACATTAACTGCTAATGACCACAACCATCCAGCTAATACCCTTCCAAGTGGATATATGTTAAAGGATGGTAAATTAGTTCCAAGACCATCATATATGGATGGTTCAAGAGGGCATGTTGACTATCATAATACTACTGACAGTAGTTTTAATGGTGTGAAATTTAGGCTATTCTCAAAAGGAAGATACTTTAATTATGATTCAAATGGTGCAAATTAAAAATAATATGAAAATTTATATCTTAGCATTTATTTTATTTTTTAATAATGCTATTTCACAAACAAAAAAGAGTGATTGTTTTTCCCTAAATCCTTTTATAAATGTTTTTATAGAAAACCTGATTAGCAAAGAAGTTAATTTGGATAAAAATTATTTAACCTTAATAAGCTTGAAGGATAAAGAAGGAAACTATAATATTGATTTTGAACTCACTTCTGGTGATATAAAAACTTTTAAGATTATATCATCCAAAGAAATTAAAAAAACATATGGCAACATAACAATCTTGTTAGTGGGTAAAACTGATGAGGATTTGAAGTTTTTAAAAAAATCAATTGGAAAATCTAAAAAAATATTTCTAAATAAAGATAAATCTAAGAATAATACATCTTTTTATGATGAGGATTATGTTTGGAGTACATTTTTTGACAACAAAAAAGAGTTAATAAACTTTTATATACCAGAAGAAAAAGAATCTGCTAATAAAATCTTCGATGATGTAAAAAATAATATTCGTATTAGTCCAAACTTTAAAAAAATAGATTGTAATTGTCTTTAACATTTCGTTTTTTATTTAAAAAAAATCAGATAAAATACATGTAAAAATCCAATCTGCCTTTTGGTTTTAATAAATAATTGATAATCAGTATTTTAACATATAAAATAATCCAAGCTTGTGTTACCTATATATTATAGCCAAACAAAATCCCCTCTAAAACGGAGGGGATTATTTCTTTCTAAAACCTCGTAAAAGGTCTATGCCTATTGTTTGATTTATAAAGAATTTCTTTCAGTAACAACAGCTTTGTAATTTGGATAGATTTTGGTAAACTTTACTAACTCCTCAAAATATCTGTCATATCTCCTGTTCAATGGAGTCAACTTTATAAATAATGAAGAAAACAGTATTAATATTATTTGTATTGGGATTCGTAGTTTCAATTTTTGTAGGAATAGATTTTTGGATAACTAAAACTAACTCTTTTAGCTATCAATTTAAGATAATTCCCAATTTCTCGCTTTTAGATATTGCTTTTTTAAATTCTACTGAAAAATATATAAATCTCATTTTATTAGTAACGTCGTTTATTTATTTTTTGCATTGTCAGTAATATCGTATAAGAAAAATTCTTCTACGTATCTTTTACTTGGGTTAATTCTATTCCAACTTTTGTATGATTTTCTTTGTATTTATAATGTTTACATCGGAAAATATCACGGAGAGCATTTTAGAATTGACATTTTAATATTTGTTTATGGTCTCATTATATGGCGTAAATTATCCTCACTCCACAAACAAACATAAAGAAAAAAATTAAAATGGTTCGATCCCCAAAATGAGTCGTGTTTTGATGGAACTATTTAATAATCAAAAGCAATCGGTTCGATAATCGCACAGTAGGGGGAGCAAAAAGACTTACAGAAATGTAGGTCTTTTTTATTTACCTGTTCTAAAAATAAAATTTTCAGATAAGACAAATTTAATCATCTGAAAAATAATTATATAGCTCACATTGCCCATTATTACAGGAAAATTCTCATTATTTTTAAACCAAAAATTTGTTTGATATTAATATTCCTTTTATATTTGCACCACTAAAACAATAGGAAATTCCTCCTTAGCTCAGTTGGTTAGAGCATCTGACTGTTAATCAGAGGGTCGCTGGTTCGAGCCCAGCAGGAGGAGCAAAAAGACTTACAGCAATGTAGGTCTTTTTTATTTTATTAAGCACCAATCACTTTAACAAAATAATAACAGCACAGCAACTTATCAATCATGTTATTTCCTTACATTTGCAGTTTTGTATTTATTTACTTGAAAAATTAAATATTATTGAACCATTACAATAAATCTGCATACTTTTTGTTTATGCAATAGCTTGAAGAACAACAAATGTTAATTAACAGACCGCGATATTATCCCTTTTTAATTTTTATCCTCCTTTCCCATTTTGTATATGCCCAAAATGCTGCCAGCGGAAAAATTACAGACGCCAAAACCAATAAAGAAATCAGCGGTGTCGATATCTTTATTAATGAAAGCAATAAGGCTGCATTAACAACAACTTCGGGAAACTTTGCCGTTCAGTCGGACAGCATTATTTACAAGCTGAAGTTTTTAAGAAAAAATTACGCTCTAGAAAGCGTAGATGTTACTCCTGAGAATGCCAACAATATTTTTGTAAAACTTTCGCAGGAAAAAGTAAGCAACATCGAAGAAGTAGTGATCCACAACGAAAAACCGAAATATAAAAATAAAAAGGAAAACCCGGCGTATGCCATCATGCAGAAAGTCTGGGCCAGAAAAAGAAATAACGGATTGGATAAATTCGATACGTACACCTATAAAGAGTACGAAAAAATCCAGTTTGACGCAAACAACCTTGACAGCGCCTTTATGAAGAGAAAAATTTTCAATAAACTTGAATTTATTTTCGATTATAAAGACTCTACCGCAAGCGGAAAAATAGGACTTCCCGTATTTCTTAATGAAGCGGTGTATGAAAATTACGGCGAAAACAGACCCTCAAAAAAAACAAAAAGACTGTTGGTCGCACAAAAAACATCCGGGTTTCAGGACAACCAGATCGTAACGCTTACCGCCAAAAACCTTTACCGGGATATTAATATCTATGATAATACTTTAAATTATTTCGATATCGGTTTTCCAAGTCCTGTGGGAGAAACAGGTTTCAGCACGTATGATTATAATTTAATTGACACCGTTTCCGTTCGGGGAGAAAATGCTTTTAAGATCAGGTATCAGCCGAAAAGAACGGAAGTTCTGGCTTTTCAGGGTTATCTGTATATTGATACAGACAGTTATGCCGTGCTGGGAGCCACTTTAAAATCCACCCAGAAAATCAATGTTAATTTCATCAACGGGATTTCTACCGAACTGGAGTATGATAATCCTGACGAAAATACTTTTTTACCGAGAAAATTTGTTACCGAAATTGAAATGACGCCGTTTTCCAAAAAGAAAACCGCAAAAAGCATTGTTGCCAAACGGTCGGTCGATTATTCCGAATATGAATTTAACAAACCTTTGGAAGATCAGGTTTTCAAACGAAAAGAAGAAGAATATTCTGATAGCTTCACAGACAAAGATGATGCCTACTGGCTTAAAGCAAGGCCCGATTCTTTATCTAAAACCGAACAGGGAATCTACGACATGTTGGATAAACTTCAGCAGACTCCGAAATTCAACAGAATAGTAAAACTGTATGAAACGTTGGGTTCCGGTTATTATAATGTGAAAAAATTAGGCATTGATATCGGTCCTATTTTCTCTGTTTACGGTAAAAATGAGGTAGAAGGAGACAGAATACGTTTGGGCGCAAGAACTTATTTCACGAGAAATGATCCGTGGAGGGTTCAGTTTTATACGGCTTACGGTTTCAAAGACCAGCAGGTAAAATACGGTGCTGAAGCAAGATTCATGTTCAACAGGGTAAATAGGTTTACCGTAGGAGCCGGAACCCGGAGAGATATACTTCAGCTGGGAGTACAGCTTACCAATGATGACGGGATTATGGCCAGGACTTTTGCCTCTTCAACCATTTTTGCAAGAGGAGAAAATGCATCTTTAAGCTCGCTTAATCAGACAAACGTCTTTACCTCAATCGAACCTTGGAAGAACTTCCAGATCAGGCTCGACGGAACGATGCAGAGCATTAAATCTGCCAATCCGGATGGTTTCAGCCTGATGTATTATAAAGATGGTGCTTTAAGGAAAACCACAAACGATTCGCACTTTACGCTTAGCCTGATCGCAAGACCGGGAGCGAAATTTTCCCAGACCGGGATCGATCGTTATGAGCATGGAACTCTGGCTCCGACCATTGTCTTAAAATACACGAAAGGAGTGGAAGGATTATTCGGATCTGATTTTAATTATAATAAACTACAGTTCCTTTTCTACAAGCCGTTTTTAATTGGAAGCTGGGGAAAACTGCAGGTCAACTTTGAAGCCGGAAAGAACTTCGACACTGTTCCTTTGGCGCTGCAGAATGTGATTCCCGGAAATCAGTCGTACAGTCTTGCACAGAATACTTTTGCACAGCTGAATTATTATGAATTTGTAGCAGACACTTACACAACACTTCATCTGGAACATCATTTTAACGGTAAGATTCTTTCCTTTATTCCGTTAATTAAAAAACTGAAATTAAGAGAAATAGCCTTTATCAGAGGAGCATACGGTACATTGAGCGACGCTTCTAAAGCCATTAACGTGGAAGGCTTTAAATACTCTGCTCCTACTGATCATATTTATTACGAATATGGTTTCGGAATCGAGAATATAGGTTTTGGAAACCTGAGAATTTTCAGGATAGACTTTAACTGGCGAGGAAATTATCTTGACCGACCTGATATTTCAACCTTTGGCATAAAAGCCGGATTCCAGGTAAACTTTTAACAGAAAAAATAAATCTCCTTCGTGAAGGAGATTTTTGTTTCTTAGGACTCTACAGGATAATCTTTACATCCGTTGCAATGTGCTACAATATAAACAATATTACACGGAGGCCTTTCTCCTTCCGGAATACTGCAATAAATATTGCATGGTAAACATTCTTTTACAGGAGCGATACCTCCCGTAACTTCTTTAAGATCCTGTCTTGTGATTTTCTTTAAATTTTTCATATCAGTTAAATTTTGTTTGATTTGATGTTAAATATAAGAAATATATTCATTCGTGATTGTAATTTGATAAAATAAAAAACCTCAGCAAATTGCTGAGGTTTTAATTTTTATGAAACGCTTAAATTATGCGTTTGCTTCTACAGATACGAAAGATCTGTTGTTTGCTTTCTTTCTGAAAACTACTTTACCGTCTACTAGAGCGAACAAAGTGTGATCTTTACCAATTCCCACGTTTGCACCTGGGTGGTGTTGTGTACCTCTTTGTCTAACAATAATGTTTCCGGCAATAGCTTCCTGACCACCGAAAATCTTAACCCCTAATCTTTTAGAGTGAGATTCTCTACCGTTTTTGGAACTACCAACTCCTTTCTTATGTGCCATTTTATTTTAAGGTTTTTTGGTTTAACAATTATTCTGCACTTTCAGCAGCTTCAGCATCTGCCTTTTTTGTTGTTTTTTTAGCAGGTTTTTCTGCTTTCTTAGCTCCTTCAAATCCTGTAATACCAGTGATCTGAATTTGAGTTAATGATTGTCTGTGACCGTTTTTCACTTTGTAACCTTTTCTTCTTTTCTTTTTGAAAATGATTACTTTATCAGCTTTTACGTGGTCTAGGATCTCTGCTTCTACAGTGATTCCGCTTACAGCTGGGGCGCCTACAGTGATTGCTCCGTTTACAGTAAGAAGTACTTTATCGAAAGATACTTTACCTCCTTTGTCTCCTGATAAACGGTTTACAAACAACTTCTGGTCTTGCTCAACTTTGTATTGAAGCCCTGCTATTTCTACAATTGCAAACATTGTTTATAAAATTTTTAGTTATTTCGAGGTGCAAATATAAGAAATATTTTCTAATCTCCTCAAATTCAATCCAATCTTTTTTAATTAAAATTTTAACTATGTTTTGAATAATTTATCACAATAAAGTGATATTATTTTCCGTTAAATAATATATCTTCGCAAAACCAAAATATTTTATATGAAAAGAAACTTTAATTTCCGCATCCTGGCGGGAGCAATTGCTGCACTTTCTTTGTCAGCATGTAACGACGACACACTGGAAACTCCGGTACAGCCAGAACAACAAACCGAAAGTCAAAGAATCGAACAACCCAATGCTTTAGAGAAAGTATGTTACTATGTAGACCAAAACTGGAGCTCATCTGCCGTTTTACTGACATCTTTACAGAATTCTACAGATACTAACTTTATGAATTCGCAAATGACAAAAATTGCGAGCCTTTGGGGAAGAAGCAATCCAACACTTCGTTTTGTAAACGATCCGTCGAATTATAATTCTACATATAATGCGATTTCGTATTCAACGGGTAAAATTTATTACGGATATGCCATTTATTATGATGCCAAATCCAAAGGCGGAGATATTGTTAACGCTATGATTTTAGCCCATGAATATGGACACCAGCTGCAATACATCTTCGGACTTCCTTCAGTAAACGAATCTACGGCAAGACCTAATGAACTGGAAGCAGACGGATTTGCAGGATATTATTTAAGAAGACCGAACGGTTATAACCAAACAAGTTTTACACAAATCGCAGCGGCCTATGAATTTGCACAAAGCATCGGAGATTACCAGACGAACAGTCCGGGACACCACGGAACACCGCCACAAAGAAGATCTGCTGTACGTTTGGGGTTCCTTTTAGGACAATATGATCTTACCGCATCTGCATTTGATTATAATTTCTTTTACTATTATCAGGGCGTTTTAAACGGAACTTATAAAACTGCAAAAAATGCTCAATATCCTGAGCTTGATGCTTACATGAGCCAATATCTTGATGAATTGAAAAAAATTCAGACGGGAGAAATCTCTGCTGAAGATTTCAAAAATTTAAAGTAACATTCATTTTCGATATATCTTTCTTAGAGACAGGCCAATATTCCTGTCTCTTTTCTTTTTAAAAATATTTCATAAAGTTTATTTACTTTTGATGCATTATCTATATATAATGAAAAGAGATCTCTATATTGATTTTGCAAAAGGGCTGGCAACACTCTCTATCATATTTATTCATACGGCATTTTGGTCCGGACAATTTTATATCCCGGCAGAAGTGAGAGTATTTTCTCTGGTTTTTGATGTGGCTCTATTTTATGCTTTAAGTGGAATAACCTCGGGCTCCAATATCGAAAAAACATTTTACAGATTACTGAAACTACAGATCACATACATGATTTTTGTGACCTTTCTGTTTTTTATGGATTATTTCTTTAAAATTTTTGGCCTGAATTTTTTTTCTCTTGAATGGCTAAAGAACTTTTATTCCACCTTTGGATCGAAATATACAATTAATAGTATTTCAACATCGCCACAATGGGAAAATCTTGGAAATTGGTACCTGCATCAATATACCAATGCCGACACTTTCCCGGTAGTCATGGGAAGTTTCTGGTATCTGAAAGTATATTTTATTCTGACGGTTTTCGGAGTCTTGATTTTACGGTTTTTTCCTAAACATATCAATTGGTTTATCGCTCTATGTGTTGTTTTAACACTGCTGTTTAATATTTTTCCTGAAATATATCCGGACGGACAAGTAGGATACGTAGCATTTTATCTTGCAATTTTTCTGATCGGAAATAGAATGAAAGGCAAAAAAATACCTGATAAAATGATTCCGGCTTTGTATACTTTGGTAGCTGCAGCGTTAATATGGATGTTTTGGTATTATGGAAATGAGATCTTTTATAAGATCAACAGAAATAAATTTCCACCTAAAATTCCGTACATCATCTGGGCGATGTTTTCTCTGGTAACATTATTTGTATTTTATAACCGGTTAAAAATTTCGGCAGAAAGCTTTATAACGTACATTGGTAAAAATGCCATTTTTTTTTATTTCGCCCAGGGAATAAGTTCTTCGCTCGTTTATTTTTTGGTAGTTCCCTTAAAAGAAAAAATGCCTTGGTGGATTCTAATGATATTAATTTATATCATTAATGTTTTTCTGGCATTTGGGATTTCAGCTGTATTAAAGAAAGTAGACAGCATTGGATGGAATATCCTGGAAATATTGCGAAAAAAAACTGCTATTAAATAGCAGTTTTTTATTTTTTATTAGTCTCTTCTTCCGCTCCTCGCTATCAATGCTATAATGATAATGAGAACAATAGCCCCTCCAATAATATACACCGGATTGGCATACCATTCTGTAGTGGTCGTTGTATTGTTTTCTGTAGTAACTACCCCACCGGCAGTATCTTGTGCAAACGAAAAAATAGACATGAATACTGAAAATGCAAATGCAAGTAAGGCATTCATTTTACTTTTAATAGCTGTAATTGTTTCCATAATGTTTATATTTTTAATTGGTTTTAAAACAATAACAAAAAAAGTACCATCAAGTTTACATAATTCATAAAAAACATGAATTTAAATGAAAATTTTCAAACAAAATAAAACTTCTGTCATATCACAAAATATTTTAATTTTACACAAAATTTGAAACATGTTTAAGTTGAAACTTCCTACCGATCCCAGGTGGGCAAATATTGCAGAAGGAAACATTGAAGAAATTTTAACGGATCATGCCTGGTGTGAGCAAAAAGCGGCTACCAACGCTATCGGGCTGATCACAATGCTTCCTGAATATCCTGAGATCGTAACCGAACTTCTTGCCATCGCGCAGGAAGAGTTGGAACATTTCAGACAGGTTCATGAGATTATTAAAAAGAGAGGATATATATTCGGCCGTACCCGAAAAGATGATTATGTGAACGAATTGGTCAACTTCATCCAGAAAGGAGGCAACAGAGATGATCTTATTGTTGATAAGATGCTTTTTGCGGCCATGATCGAAGCAAGGAGCTGTGAACGATTCAAAGTGCTTACAGAGAACATCAAAGATGAAGAGCTTAAAACGTTCTACAGAGAATTAATGATCTCCGAAGCCAATCATTACACCACATTCATAGGATTTGCAAGACAATTGGGCGATGAGCAGAAAGTAAATGCAAGATGGGAAGAATGGCTGGAATATGAAGCAAAAATTATCCAGTCTTACGGAAAAGGAGAAACCATCCACGGATAAAACTATATTTTAAAATTGAAAAAGCTGACGTTTGAAAATATTGCCAATTTTTTCCTGAAAAACTTCTTTCAGGGACTTGTCATTATTGGTCCTATAGGACTGACGATGTTTGTCATCTGGTATGTAGTGACCTCCATTGACAATATTATTCCTTCGGTAGCCAAAGAGATTCCCGGGCTGGTTTTTATTTCAACCATCGTATTTACAGCAATTTTAGGATATTTAGGAAACAAATTTGTAGTTGGACGGTTCTTTTTTGATGCCATGGATCGTCTTCTTGAAAAAACTCCGGGCGTTAAGCACATTTATACCCCTACAAAAGATGTCATGTCTTCATTCGTAGGAGATAAGAAAAAATTCAACGATCCTGTCTGGGTAAAAACCAATGAAAATCCTGAAATCTGGAGAATAGGCTTTCTCACCCAGAAGGAAATGGCAGACGTGGAAAAACATAATTATGTAGCGGTTTACCTGCCGCATTCTTACGCCATTTCAGGATGGGTAATTGTTACGGAAGAAAAAAACATCAAACCGGTAGTGGGCATGACAGCGGCTTCTGCAATGAAATTTGCGGTGAGCGGTGGCGTTGCAGGATTCCACTCCGATGATAATATCTTTAAAGCTCCGGAGTAGTAAAGCTTTAAACACATTATCCTTTGATGAATTTGAAATTATTTCAAATAAAAATTCTTACAAACAATCTAATAAATACTATCATG
Source organism: Chryseobacterium sp. PET-29 (assembly GCF_025736815.1). Classification (NCBI taxonomy): domain Bacteria; kingdom Pseudomonadati; phylum Bacteroidota; class Flavobacteriia; order Flavobacteriales; family Weeksellaceae; genus Chryseobacterium; species Chryseobacterium sp. PET-29. Next base: position 3,041,450 of record NZ_CP107053.1, read on the forward strand.
AATTTACCGTACGCGGAACCTTTCCGCATTAAAATGATTGAGGAAATCCGTCAGTCAACAAGAGAAGAAAGAGAACAGTGGCTTAAAGAAGCAAACTATAATTTATTCAATCTAAAATCTTCACAGGTTTTTATCGACCTTCTTACCGATTCCGGAACGGGAGCAATGTCTGACAGACAGTGGGGCGCTTTAATGATGGGGGATGAAAGCTATGCCGGATCACGTTCTTTTGAGCAGCTTCACCAGACTGTACAGAATATCACAGGCTTTAAATATCTTTTACCAACTCACCAGGGAAGAGCTGCAGAAAATGTTCTGTTTTCCGTTTTGGTAAAAGAAGGAGATGTAATACCCGGAAACTCTCATTTTGACACCACAAAAGGGCATATTGAATTCAGAAAAGCTCACGCTATCGACTGTACGATCGATGAAGCTTTTGACATTAATGATCTTCATCCATTCAAAGGAAATATCAATATTGAAAAACTTGAAGAAGTTTATAAAAAGTATCCAAAAGAAAATATCCCTTTCTGCCTGATTACCATTACCTGCAATTCATCCGGAGGACAGCCTGTATCCCTGGAAAACATGAAAGCGGTAAAAGAGCTTTCTGATAAATATGGAGTACCTGTATTTTTCGATTCAGCGAGATTTGCTGAGAATGCCTATTTCATCAAAAAAAGAGAAGCCGGACAGGAAAACAGAAGCATCAAAGAAATCTGTAAAGAAATTTTCTCTTACGGTGACGGGATGACGATGAGTTCTAAAAAAGACGGATTGGTAAATATCGGAGGTTTTATCGCTTTAAATGATGAAGAAGTTTTCAGAAAAGCTTCTAATTTTACCATTATTTATGAAGGTTTCATTACCTACGGTGGAATGGCCGGAAGAGACATGGCTGCTTTAGCTGTTGGTCTTGATGAAGCGACAGAATTCGCTTATTTAGAAAGCCGAATTTCCCAGGTGGAATATCTTGGAAATAAATTAATCGAATACGGAATTCCGGTTCAGAAACCTATCGGCGGACACGCTGTTTTCATTGATTCTTTGAATTTCCTTCCAAAAGTTGACCGCTCGGAATATCCTGCACAAACATTGGGACTTGAAATCTATAAAGAAGCCGGAATCAGAACCGTAGAAATCGGGACATTATTGGCCGACAGAGATCCTGAAACAAGAGAAAACCGTTATCCGAAGCTGGAGCTTGTACGTCTGGCCATCCCAAGAAGAACGTATACGAACAACCATATGGATTATATTGCCGCTGCTATCAAAAACGTTTATGAAAGACGTGATGAGATTGCAAAAGGCTATAAGATAACCTGGGAACCGGATCTGTTAAGACATTTTACGGTTCAGCTTGAGGAAGCTTAAAATCGGTTCGGGCTCAAAACTTCGTTTTGAGCCCGAACCTTTATATAAAAGACTACAATAAGATTATTTTTTTGAAATTCTGTATAGTTTTCCGCTGTCGGTTACCGCATACAAATTGCCATCACTTCCGTTCAGCACATCACGAAAACGTTCTTTCTCGTCTGACAAAAGCCTTTCTTCCCCCACTACTTTATTATCCTTCATCACAATTCTGTTGATATGTTCTCCACTGAGACATCCGATCATCAGGTTTCCTTTCCATTCATCAATATTTCCGGTGTAAAAAGTAACACCACTTGGAGAGATTACCGGATCCCAGTAATATACCGGCTGCTCAGTTCCTGCTTTTTGAGTCGTTCCGTTATTTATTTTTTCACCGGAATATTCAATTCCGTAGGTTACATCACCCCATCCGTAATTTTTTCCGGCTTTAATTAAATTAATTTCGTCACCACCTCTCGGTCCCATTTCCACATCCCAGAGATTTCCGTTGGGATCAATGGCCATTCCCTGAGGATTTCTGATTCCATATGCATAAATTTCGGGTTTAAACCCTGCTTTACCGATAAATGGATTACCGGGAGCAGGCTTTCCTTCTTTTGTGATTTTTAATATTTTACCTAAATAATTATCTGTTCGCTGTGCGTACACTCTTGTCTGCTTATCGGACCGTTCTCCTGTGCTCACAAATAAATTTCCGACTTTATCGAAAGCCAGTCTGCTTCCGTAATGTTTATCTCCATCATAGGTTGGAGTTGCTCTGAATATAACTTTCACCTCAGAAATAGTTTTAAAATCATGAGACAATTTTCCTTTTCCTACCGCCGTATGATTTCCCTTTTCATAAGGTTCTGAAAAACTAAAGTAAATAATATTGTTGGTGGCGAAATCCGGATCTAAAGCGACATCAAGCATTCCGCCCTGACCTTTGGAATCAACTTTCGGGAATCCATCAATTTTTGAGATTTGCTTTCCGTCAGTGGAAACAATATTCATATATCCCCTTTTATCCGTAATCAGAAGTCTTCCGTCCGGAAGGTTAATAATTCCCCAGGGCTTCCCTAAATCTTTACTCAAGACTTCAACCTTGTAAGGTGTTGAAGTTTTTACTGCTTTAATTCTCGTCTGTCCGGTAAAGGCAGGTTTATATTCCGGAGAATTCGGTGCTTTTGTTTCAACACTTCCGTCGCTTCCCGCCTGCTGAGCATTAACTCTGCCTTCTTTACATGATGCCAGAATAAGAAACAAACTGACCGCTGAAATATAAAATTTATTGGTTTTCATATGATTAAGATGGATTATTTTGCTGAAGAATGGAAAAATAGTGCCACAAAAATTTGCCGGTTTAAATTTTTATTCTACATTTGTAGAAACAATTACAAATCTGTAGAATATGAAAGAAATAAAACTAACCGATTCTGAAAAAGATCTTATGGAAATACTCTGGGAAAAAGAAAAGGTTTTCATGAAAGATATTTTAGAATCTTATCCGGACCCTAAACCTGCCACAACAACAATCGCGACACTCCTGAAAAGAATGCAGAATAAAGATTTTGTGGGGTATACACTGTATGGAAATTCCCGCGAATATTATCCGAAAGTCGCAAAGGGAGAATATTTTAAGGAAGAAATGTCTTCCATGATTGACCGTTTTTTTAATAATTCCGTGACGCAGTTTGCCTCTTTTTTCACGTCTAATGCTAAACTTTCACAAGAAGAATTGAAAGAACTCAGAGAAATTATTGACAAGCAAATTGACGAAAAATGATGATTATTTTAAAAATAATTTTAGGGTCTTCTATGCTTCTGGCCGTATACTATATGTTGTTACAAAAGGAAAAAATGTATCGGTTCAACAGGTTTTACCTAATGTTTTCTATTCTGTTTTCTTATGCCGTTCCATTTATTTCTATTCAATCGGAAAACTTAAAACCGAGTAACCGAATTCAAACGACCGTTGAAACAACACAACAGGTTTTAGACATTACTAAGGTACAGGAAAATTTTAACTTAATTAACTGGCTCTGGATTATTTACGGAACTATTACCCTGATTTTTTTAATAAAGTTGATCCATTCATTTTTAGTAATTAAAAAGATGAAGGGCAAGAGCATAAAGTATCACAACCAAAATATCCTGATTACCAAAGAGTATACCTCTCCTTTTAGCTTTTGGAATACTATTTATTTAGGGGAAAATTATCTCATTGACAGTAAAATAGATCCACGGATTTTTCTGCATGAAAAAAGCCACCTCGAACAGAAGCACAGCGTCGATGTTATAATTATTGAAATCCTGAAAGCCTTTACCTGGTTCAATCCTTCGATATTTTTTTACCGAAAAGCCATTATTACCAATCATGAATTTCTGGCAGATGAATCTGTCTTAAAAAATGATTTCAACATAAAAGAATATCAGAATTTAATTCTGAACGAAATTATTTTAAATCAAAACTATAACCTTACCCATACATTCAATTTTAATAACACCAAAAAAAGATTTATTATGATGAACACTAAAAAGTCTAAAATGACCATCATCAAAAAAGTAATCAGCATTCCTGTATTACTTATCACTTTCGGATTATTTGTACAGAAAACATATGCCGGAAACGTAGAAAGTGCAGCCAAAATATTCCCGGAAATACCAGGAAAAGATTCTGAAAACAAAGCAGAAAATTTTGCAGAAGAACACATAAAATCTTTAGCAAAAGATGGTTCAACAGTCGAAAAAACAAAAGATAATCCTGCCAATAACTTTCTTCCTTCAGGCAAAATGAGCCGGGAAAAAGAGAAAAGCACCGATAAATCTTCGGAAATACAACCGAAAATCGACAGCAATTTACAAACTACTACTACTGTTGCGGAATATCCCGGAGGCCAAAATGAGCTAAGAAATAAAGTAGCCAGCTTATTTGACGCATCTAAAATCACACATGGAAAAGAACAAAAAATGATGAAAACAGACATTACTTACACGGTTGATGAAAATGGACGTGTTACCAATATCAACGCTGCCGGCAATAACAAAACCTTTAATGATGAAGCAGTTTCTGCATTTAAGAAAGCCAATGAAAATGTGGTCTGGAAACCTGCAGAAAAAGATGGAAAAGCTGTTCCATACGGAATGAAAATGCCACTAACAATGTCTTTCGAGTAAATTAAAAAAAGCACTCCTTGGGAGTGCTTTTGTATTTTACAATATTTCTGTAATTAAAAACATTTTTCAGTGAGTGAATACTTTAAATGACAAATATATCTTTCGTATTTTTGTTAGATAAGATCACAATTATCTATGCAATTCAAACTTCAATCAGAATATAAACCTACCGGAGACCAGCCACAAGCTATTGAAAAACTTACCGAAGGTATTAAAATTGGTGAAAAATACCAGACCCTTTTAGGAGTTACCGGATCCGGGAAAACTTTTACGGTAGCGAACGTCGTTCAGAATGTTCAGAAACCAACGCTTGTCCTGGCCCATAATAAAACACTGGCGGCACAGCTTTTCATGGAATTTAAAGAATTTTTTCCTGAGAATGCCGTTGAATATTTCGTCAGCTACTACGACTATTATCAGCCGGAAGCTTACATAGCCACTACCGGAACTTATATTGAGAAAGACCTCAGCATCAATGAAGAAGTCGAAAAATTAAGGCTTTCTGCTACGGCAAGTCTGCTTTCGGGAAGAAGAGATGTTTTAATTGTAGCTTCGGTGTCATGTATTTACGGTATCGGTAATCCTACGGAATTTCATAAATCTCTTATTTCGATTGCTATCGGAGAGAAAGTAACACGCACGGCACTTCTTCATTCTTTAGTTAACGCTTTATATTCCAGGACACTGAATGAGTTTCAAAGAGGAACATTTCGTGTAAAAGGAGATGTTATTGACGTTTTCCCGGCGTATGCCGATAATGCGGTGAGAATTCAGTTTTTCGGAGATGAGATTGAAAAAATTCAAAGCTTCGACCCTGTTTCAGGAAATGTAACTTCCAGTTTTGAACAGATTCAGATTTATCCTGCCAATCTTTTCGTAACCTCAAAAGAAACATTGAATGGCGCCATCCGGAATATTCAGGATGATCTCGTAAAACAGGTTGATTTTTTTAATTCAGTAGAAAAACCTCTCGAAGCCAAAAGATTGCAGGAACGTACCGAACTGGATCTTGAAATGATTAAGGAATTAGGCTATTGCTCGGGAATTGAAAATTATTCGAGATATCTTGACGGAAGATTACCGGGAACAAGGCCTTTCTGCCTTCTCGACTATTTTCCAAAAGATTATCTGATGGTAATTGATGAAAGCCACGTTACGGTTCCCCAGGTACATGCGATGTACGGCGGAGACCGAAGCAGGAAAGAATCTCTGGTGGAGTATGGTTTCAGGCTTCCTGCCGCAATGGACAACCGACCTTTAAAGTTTGAAGAGTTTGAAGCGATTCAGAACCAGGTTATTTATGTTTCTGCCACGCCTGCAGACTATGAACTTGAAAAAACCGGCGGAGCATATATTGAGCAGATTATCCGTCCGACCGGTCTTTTGGATCCCATTATTGAAATAAGGCCTACAATTAATCAGATTGATGATTTAATGGAGGAAATCCAGAAAAGAGCTGATCTTGACGAAAGAGTTCTGGTAACGACCCTCACGAAGAAGATGGCCGAAGAATTAACTAAATATTTCACAAAATTCGGAATCAGAACAAGATACATCCACTCTGATGTTGAAACCCTTGAGCGTATTCAGATCATGCAGGACCTGAGAGTCGGGCTTTTTGACGTTCTTATTGGAGTTAATCTATTAAGAGAAGGGCTTGATTTACCGGAAGTTTCACTGGTTGCCATTCTAGACGCTGATAAAGAAGGAATGCTCAGAAGCCGCCGGTCTATGATCCAAACAGTAGGCCGTGCCGCAAGGAACCTTAATGGTAGAGCCATCATGTATGCCGATAAGATCACCAAATCCATGCAGGCCACCCTGGATGAAACCGAATATCGCAGAGCTAAGCAAATGGAATACAACCAACAACACGGAAAAGTACCTGTTGCTTTAAATAAAAAGATTTCTGAAAGCTTAGTGGGAAGAACGAAAGATTTCCCGGATGAAAAGTATACTCAAAAAGAGATCCTTCAGAAAGTTGCAGAGGCCAAAGCAAGCTATACCAATGAAGATATTGAAAAGGTAATCGTCCAAAAACAGAAAGAAATGGAATCTGCGGCGAAAAACCTGGATTTCATTAAAGCCGCAAAATTAAGAGATGAAATTGCTGCTTTGAAAGGATAAAAGTTTCAGCAGCACTTCGCCACGCCGAAACTTCAACAGAACTTAACTAACAATAACATATGAAAAAAGTAACAGGCATCGGCGGTATATTCTTCAAATGCAAAGATCCGAAGGCTTTGAAAGAATGGTACAAAACCCATCTGGGAATTGATGTGAATGAATATGGCGCAACTTTCGACTGGAAAGGCATGGCAGATTCAAATTCGAAAGGTTCGCTGACGTGGAGTCCTTCTCCTGAAACAACAACGTATTTCGAGCCCTCAACAAAAGAATTTATGATCAACTACACGGTTGATAATCTGGAGGATTTGGTTCAGGAACTGAAAAAAGAAAATATTGAAATTTTAGACGAAATGGCAGTGTATGAATTTGGAAAGTTCATTCACATTCTTGATCCTGAAGGCAATAAGATTGAGCTCTGGGAACCTATGTAATTCAAAAGCTTTAAAGTTTCGGCGGCACCAGAGGTGCCGCTGAAACTTTAAAGCTAATATAAATTTGTAAATCCTCTTAGATTTATTTCCTTAAAAGACCCGAACGAATTGGAGCTAACAAATCCATCAAGCCATTTACCTTTATTTCGTAGATGGTAGACAGCTGCATTCCTAATTTACCTTTAGGCATTCCTTGCCGTTGAAACCATTCAAGATAACTTACCGGTAAATCTGCCAGTATTGTTCCCTGATACTTTCCGAAAGGCATTTTCACCTCACAAATTTCTTTTAATATTTCGGGGTTTATTCCGTACTCCATTTTATACAATTAAATTAATTTTTTCCTCCAGCTCATCATCTTTATCCGGAAGCTTAAGATCAGGAGTATCATCATCCGAAAATTCATTTCTGTATACCTGAATCAGCAGCAATGTCAAAGATATAAGAATTGGACCGAAAACCAATCCCATGAAGCCGAAAAGATTCATCCCCATTATAATTCCGAAAACAGTATTTAATGGGTGAATATCTTCCAGTTTTTTTAAGAGCGTGAAACGTAAAACATTATCCGTTAATCCTACAATTACCATACAATACGCAGCCAGTCCGAGTCCGGTTCCTGTATCTCCTTCTGCAATCATGTAGATACAGATCGGTACATAGATGATTGCCGCACCTACTACAGGGATCATGGAGGCTGCAGCCGTTAAGGCGAACAGCAGTATGGGGCTTGGTGCACCAAAAATGAAATATCCTACCAGAGCAACAATTCCCTGCCCAAGCGCTACAACGGGGATTCCAATCGCATTCGCCATAATAAGCTTTCTCATTTTTTCGCCTATCAAAGATACATTCGATCTTTTCAGCGGTGCAGAAGATGACAGTATTCTTTCAAAAAATCTTGGTTTTTCAAGCATGAAATAAAGGATAAAATACATGGACATCACCACAGTTAATGTATTGAATGTGCCACTCAGTGCTTTTGTAGAAAATTGTCCGACATTGTTTTTAAGCTTATCCATATTTTCTTTACTCAAAATATCAAATCCTATTTTAGAATAGATGTAGGTATGAATTTTTTCAAGAAAAACATTAAACTTATCCATATAAGCCTGGGCATTCCCGAGCTTTTCAATCAATAGGTCACCAATAAAATAGACAGGAAGAATAAGAACAATAAGACTTGCAAACATTAAAGCCAGGGAAGAAGCCCAAGGTTTCCACTTTTTTTCTTCCTGAAGATAAAAATTATACTTTCTGCAAACCACATAAATGGTGATAGCGCCTAACACAGATGGAATGAAAAGTGCAAGATTAAAACAGATCAAGCCTGCCAAAATGAGAATTATAGCTAGCAGCGCGACCTGTTTTATTTTTATACTGCTTATTTGTTCTTCTTTATTCATTATTTGTTTAATAGTATTTGTCTTGGTTTTCCGAGGTAAGCACAATAGGCTGAATACATTACTGCAAGGATAAAAGGAGCCGTAACAATAATTCCGATGCAGCACAGGATTAATCCGGCAGCACTGATCAGAATCCCCAAAAGTGATGTACCTAAAAATGTACCATAATTGTCTTTTGCAATATTGTATGTTTTACTGAGTGCATCCATCGCCGTAGCATTTTCAAACAAGAGGATGGGATAACCCAAAAAGAAAAGAGGAAAAACAAAGAAAAAAGGAAGTCCGCATAGCGCTATGGAAATTCCTAAAATAATATTTGTAATTAAACTGTAAATAAGAATATTGCCAAGATTTTGCCTGTAGCCGATAAAAAGATCCGAGAAATCAATACCGATCTTGCTATTGTATTTATTAGCAATATAGATGAGACCTACATAAAGCGGAGACAATAAAATATTCAGGATACCTGAAAATGAATAATATAAAGGAGCTCCTGGCCCGCTCCAGTAATCATATTTATAAAAACTGCTGTCATCAAAATCATTGAAACTTCTGAAATCTCTGAACCCTCCCCAGGAATTATACCCTGTAACTGACTGTACAATAGTATCGGCAATTATGCATATAATCATCACTACAATCGCATAAAGAAAGATTCCTTTATACATCTCGAAAGCATGAGAAATAATAGAGCCTGCATTTCTTTCCGGAACCGAGCCCTGCTGATCAAATTCATTAAATTCTGACATGGTGTTTATGTTTTAATGTTGTTTCTACCAAATTTAATTTTTTTTGGCAGAAATTCATTAAAAAACTATGCGAAATTAATTTTTCTCTGAAAAGATAACTTTATAAAGCGAATAAATCATTGCATTCCAGAAAGGAAATGTAAATAATCCACCGATGAAAAATAACATGAATCCGATATATTTAAAGAGCACTGCTACGATGATACAAACGAATATCTCCACAAAAAACATCTTCAAAGCTTTAAAATTTAAAGAAATTGATTCCAGAATCGTGCGGTTCATGAAAAACATAATCGGAGCTACAAAAATCGTAATACAAACCCAGATTACAGGCAGAATGATGGTATTGAAGATCATTCCGTAGATCAGAAACCAAAACAGACCGTAAGAGATATATCTGAAAAAATTTGTTCCGTTGTAACCCGCCAGTAAATCTCCGATCTCAATTTTTTCTTTTAAATCGATCTTTCTGAAAATTTGAAAAAGTCCAAGATTTAAAGGATAAAGAAAAACCAGTGTTCCCAGAAATGCAAAGCTGAAATATCGTGAATTATCCGTTTTTCCAAGTTCCGCTGCTTTTGCAAGATAAGCATCCATTCCGTTTTTGTATGCTTCCAGAAGTTCCTGCTGCTGATCCAGTATTCCGAATTTTCCGGCAAAGAAAAACATAGAAGTAAAAAATATAGCAAAGTAAAGCACCGAAAACATCAGCTGAAAAACCAATGTTTTATTCCAATAGAAAAATGCCTGCTTCAGTATAAAATCAAGACCCGGTTTCTGTGGATATTTATTTTCCATTTAAAAATTTTGTGCAAAAGTAAACATCAATAATTACTTTTGCGGAATGTTTTCAGCGAATCATCAAAAATTTATGGAAATGGACGAACTTTCACTCAACAAAGTTCCCTATTTTTTCATTGTCGACTTCCCAGCCCGGAATGTTGAAATATTTAAAGAAAATGAAATTGAAAAATCTGGTTTGTTAATTGATTTCCAGAGCTTTTCAAACACAAAAAAACAACAGACCCTATCTAAAAATATACAATGGAAATCATTTCCCGAAACCCTGGAAAGTTTCAAAATTGGCTTTGATAAAGTACAGAAAAATATTCGCTTCGGAAATTCTTACCTTGTAAATTATACCCGGAAAACAAAAATTGAAACAAATTTAACTCTTGAAGAAATTTTTTATCATTCTTCTGCCAAATACAAAGTTTTTTATAAGGATTTTTTTGTATTTTTTTCTCCTGAAACTTTCATAAAGATTATTGACGGAAAAATATTCACTTATCCTATGAAAGGGACCATTGAGGCATCGGTGGAAAATGCTGCAGAAGTTTTAAGAAATGACATCAAGGAAAAAGCAGAACACTACACGGTTGTGGATCTTCTCCGGAATGATCTCAGTATGGTTGCTGATGATGTGAAGGTGGACAAATTCCAGTATATTGATTTCATTAAGACCAAGCAGAAAGATTTGTATGCCATGAGTTCTGAAATATCGGGAACCTTAAAACCTGAATTTTACGGAAAGCTGGGCAGCATCATGGAAAAGCTGCTTCCCGCCGGTTCTATTTTAGGCGCTCCAAAGCCGAAAACCCTGGAAATTATCCTCGATGCGGAAGGATATGACAGAGGATATTACACCGGAGTATGCGGCTGGTTCGATGGTACAAACATGGACAGCTGCGTGATGATCCGTTTTATTGAAAAGGAAGGCACTCAGATGTATTTTAAAAGTGGCGGCGGAATTACCCATATGAGCAGGCTTGAAGACGAGTATCAGGAAATGAAAAATAAAATTTATGTACCAATTCATTGAAAGTATAAAGGTTGAAGACCAGAAAATCTTCTTATTGGAATTACATCAGAAACGTGTAGACGCAACTTTCTCCCATTTCGGGAAAGAAGGAACCATTGATCTGGCTAAAATTTATAAGCATTTGGAACATGACGAGGATGGCCTTTTTAAATTTAGAATTGTATATGATCTGGATAAGAAAATACGAACCCAGATGATTCCATACGCCATCCCGGAAATTGAAAGCTTTCAGCTGGTGGAAAATAACAGTTTCGATTATTCTTTTAAGTTTGAAGACCGAAAGGAACTCGAAAGAATGAAGATGAAAGCCAAAGCTGAAGAAATCATCATCGTTAAGAACAATCATATTACCGATACCTCTTATTCAAACATTCTTTTTTTAAAGGGAAAAGACTGGTTTACACCCAATTCCTATCTCCTTAACGGTGTGCAGCGACAGCATCTTTTAAGAAAAAAAGAAATAAAAGAAACAGAAATCAGCCTTCAAAATATTAAAGAATTTTCTCATTTCCAGATTATTAACGCTCTGAATGATTTTGATGAAAATTTCATTTATCCTATCGACAGAATCATTAATTTACCCGGAAATGAAGAATATGAAGATCTTTAACTCTCCTTTAAGTAATTGAAATATGCTTTCTGTATATCTGCATTGTTTTTACCGTGCGTATTGATTTCCAATATTTTAGGCTGACTATCAGGTTTGAAGAAATTTTCAAGAACTCGGTCTAAGGTAATATCGTCATCCACTTTTGTATAAGAGAACCCGAAATGCTTTGCCAAAAATTCCGCATTTTTGTGGTGTTTGGTTGCAATAAACTCATCCAGTGTATTAGGATTTGCATTTCCCGGACCCGGAATAATTTTAAAAATATTTCCTTCACCATTATTAAAAATCATGATTCTTACAAATGGCGGAATATATTGATTCCAAAGTCCGTTGATATCGTAAAAGAAACTGAGATCACCGGTGATTAATAAGGTAGGGTTTGTATTTTTTATGGCAAATCCCATCGCGGTAGAGGTTGATCCGTCAATTCCACTTGTTCCTCTGTTACAGTAAATTTTCCTTTTCCCGTAATCGAAAAGCTGAGCATAGCGTATTGCAGAACTGTTGCTGAAGTGCACATTATAATTTTCAGGAATCATCTGCGAAGTTTTATGGAAAAAATAAAAATCTGAAAAGTCTACCGTACTCAGAAATTTTTCATGCTTTGCGTCTTTTTTGTCGCGCAGAACATCCCAGAGATTAAAATACGGGCTGGGTTCCAGGTTAATAAATTTCATCAGTCTGGTGAAAAAAACTTCAGGTTTCACTTCCACCTTTTCCGTAAGCGCAAAATACGTGTCCGGCTGCCATACTTCATCCAGATGCCAGTGCTGTTTTGGGTGTGCTTTCCTCAGAAACTGCTTTACTTTCTTAGAAACAACATTCTGCCCTACCGTAATCAGTAAATCAGGTGCATAGATTTTAAAATCTTCTTCGGTAAAATTAAAAACATACCGGTCGATATGCCTGAAAAATTTTTCATGATGAAGATTAGAATTTGCTTCACTTAAAACCACAACAGAATGATTTTTAACAAGCTGGGTAAGCTGATTTTCCAGCTCAGGACTGTAATCTCTTGTTCCTACCAGAATCATAATTCTTTGGGAAGTGTTCCATTCCGCCACTAAAGTAGAAGGAATTTCATATTCTTTCTGTCTGATTGTTTTCTCAACCGTAGGAAAGGTCGGAAGCTCTGAAACCAGCTCATACAGAGGCTCTTCCAGAGGAATATTGATATGAACCGGGCCCTGTTTTTCAATACACAGTTCAATAGCTTTCTTTATCGTGTCAAAATTGAGGTCTTCCGCGTTTTCTTTACTGTCTTCCAGCAATTGGAAATCCCCGTAAGAATGTTGATGAAAAAGATTATTCTGTCTGATCGTTTGTCCGTCAAAAATATCCACATAATCCATTGGTCTGTCGGCCGTTAAAACCAAAATCGGAATATTGGAATAAAAAGCTTCCGTGATGGCAGGATAATAATTAGCCGCCGCCGAACCACTTGTACAGGTTATGGCCACAGGTTTTTTCTCGCTCATTGCCATTCCAAGCCCGACAAAAGCAGCACTTCTTTCATCCACGATGCTGTAACAGTTGAAACTGTCTGTTTCGGAAAAATGGATCGCCAAAGGTGCGTTTCTGGATCCGGGGGAAATAATAATGTCTGAAATTCCGTACTGCTGAAGAAGATGCGCCAATATCTGAATACTTCTTTTGGAAGAATATTTTTTCATAGGACAAATTTAATTGATAAATAATTAACTGTAAAAAGATTTCATTTAAAATCTGTAATTTAGCCATTCGTTAAATTTCTAAAAATGGATAAAATACCTAGTGTAGACCTGCGTGATTTCCTTTCGGGTGACCCGGAACGCAAACAGAAATTTGTAAATGAAATCGGAAAAGCTTATGAAGAAATTGGTTTTGTTGCTTTAAAAGGCCATTTTCTTGATGACAAATTGGTAGATGAGTTGTATGGAGAAGTGAAAAACTTTTTTGACCTGCCCACGGAAACGAAACAAAAGTATGAAATTCCGGGAATCGGTGGACAAAGAGGCTATGTAGGATTCGGTAAAGAAACTGCAAAAGGCTTTAAAAAGGGAGACCTGAAAGAGTTCTGGCATTTTGGGCAGTACGTAGCTGAAGATTCCAAATATAAGGATGAATATCCGGATAATGTAATCGTTGAAGAACTTCCAAAATTCAACGAAGTGGGTAAGGATGCTTATCAGATGCTGGAAAAGACGGGACAGTATGTACTTAGAGCTTTAGCTCTTTATCTTGGTCTTGATGAATTCTATTTTGATGATAAAATTGCTGAAGGAAACTCTATTTTAAGGCCAATCCACTACCCTCCGATCACACAGGAGCCGGACGATGCAGTGAGAGCTGCCGCACACGGAGATATCAACCTCATTACATTATTGATGGGATCTCAGGGAAAAGGGCTGCAGGTTCAGAATCATAAGGGAGAATGGATTGATGCCATCGCAGAACCGGATGAACTGATGATTAATGTAGGAGATATGTTGTCCAGACATACCAATAATAAGCTGAAGTCTACCATTCACAGGGTCGTAAATCCGCCGAGAGAATTGTGGGGAACTTCAAGATATTCAATTCCTTTCTTTATGCACCCGGTAAGTTCGATGTCATTAAATGCACTGGAAAACTGTATTGATGAAAATCATCCGAAACTGTATGAAGATACAACAGCAGGAGAATTTCTTCATGAACGCTTGATCGAATTGGGATTGATTAAAAAATAATTAAGAACCGGGCAATGTGTCCGGTTTTTTTTATTCTAAAATTTTAAAATAAAACAAATTTATATTAACATAAAAATAATATACCACAATTGTTTGACTTATTCATTTTTTATTTATCTTTACAGAAGTATCAAATTTTTAACGAAAACAATATGAAAAATTTAAAAAAACTAAGCAAAGGCCAATTAAAAAGTATTACAGGAGCTGGAATTAAACTTCCTGAGCCGGAATTTTGTATGTATGCATGTGGTAATGTGATTATCTGCGCAACATGCAGTAAAGATTTCAAATGTCCTGATGATACGATGTAATTCAATCAGAAACATTTTTTCATAAAAGAAGCCGTTCCTTTTGGGAGCGGTTTTTTTATTTAATCAAATAGTTTTAACTGCTGATCCTTCGAGCCGGTAAAATTTTTTGTAGTGAGTTTCGGAAATTCCTTGCCGTCAAAAAATTTCTTTCTTCCGATTTTAAAAGTATTGTGAATCATTTCCGCAATGTTCCCTTCACCTTTCTGGCGGTCAAAAAACTTTTTTTCACCAAGCTTTCCACCACGCATCGAACGGATTAAATTTAAAACTTTTTGTGCACGGTCCGGAAAAGCATTTTCGATCCAGTTTACAAAAACAGGCTCTACTGTATCATTCAGCCTTACCAAAGTATAACCAAAACTTTGTGCTCCCGCCTCTGAGATTGCTTTTAAAATAGAAAGAGGCTCATCACTGTTCAGTCCGGGAATAATTGGGGCCACCATGACATTAACCGGAATTTTATTTTCCGAAAGGATTTCTACAGCTTTTAGTTTATTTTTTGCAGAGCTTGTCCGTGGTTCCATCTTTCTTCGCAGCTCTTCATTAATGGTTGGAATACTTAAGGAAACACTGATAATATTCTGTTCTGCCATCGGTATTAACAGATCAAGATCCCGAAGAACCAAAGCATTTTTTGTAAGGATATTTACCGGATGTCTGTAATCAAGGCAAACCTGAAGAATTCTCCTTGTAATCTCGAACTGCCTTTCTGCGGGCTGATAGCAATCCGTATTCCCGGAAAGTAAAATAGGCTCCGGTTTATACCCTCTTTTCTGAAAGAATTTTTCCAGTAGTTCAGGAGCATTTTTCTTTACCATAATTTTTCTTTCAAAATCGATTCCCGCACTATAGCCCCAATATTCATGTGTAGGCCTTGCAAAACAGTAGGAACAGCCGTGCTCACAACCCTGGTAAGGATTCATGGAATATTCCATCGGGAGATCTTCGCTTTTCACCTGATTTACAATAGTTTTCGGAAATACTTCGGTAAAAGATGTTTTCTGGGCTTCATAGTCTTCATCTTCCGGCTCATAGGTATATCGGTCGAAACGGTTGATTATGTTTCGCTGAGCTCCCTGTCCTTTTATGATATTTTCATTCTGCATGATTTTGTAAAATTAGAATGGAAATCCTGGAAAATAATAAGTTTTAACATGAAAGTTTTCCACAAAAAAAACCGGCAGCCTAACGGTACCGGATTACAAAAAATTGGATATATCGTGTTTTATTATTTTAAAGCATAAAATTCAATACCGTGATAATCTTCTTCGACATTTCTATTATCAAAATGTCTGTGATAATCAGAATAGGAATCACTGTATCTTTTATCTTTTCTATGTAATATTTTTTTAATTCCGATGATACTTAATACTGCCAGAAGACCAACACCTCCCGCCAGTAAAACGCCAACTTCCTTTTTCATATTTCGTTTGATTTATTACGGTGATTACTGCAAAAAGTATACCCAATATAAATTGCCAAATATAAATTTTTGTTAATACGATTTATCATTTTTATAAAATACCATAATAAGATGATTGGTTTAATTATTGCATCTTAAAAGAAAAATATTATTATGGAAGGCACAGGAAATATTGACAAAATGACCACACTAAGTCAGGTTATGACAAGACTCACTCAAAGAGGCATCCACAGAGAATTCAGAATGAATGAAGAATGTGAAATGAAACTGGAAAACTCTGAGAAAGTATATCAGCCCAATGAACTTACTATCATAAAAACTTATCGTTTCGAAGGCCCAAGCAGTCCTGATGACAACGCCGTTTTGTATTTGGTAAAAGATACTGAAGGGAATATCGGAATGATTATCGATTCTTATGGTGCAGGAAGTAATTATCCAAAAGAATTTGATAATTTCCTTCGTGAAGTTCCTATTCTGGAAAGCGACGAATTTGATTTTGATTAATATAAAAAGTCCGAAACTATTCAGTTTCGGATTTTTCTTTTTTCCGGAAGACTCCTTTTAGAAATCCTTTCTTTTCTTTATCATTTTCTTTTACCTTCTCTGTTTCGGGATTCTTCTTAATAGCTTGTCCAACTTCCTTGGCAGACGCTTTCATCTCTTTTACATCTTGTTTTACATTCTTTACAGCAGCCGCCGTTTTATCAACCGTTTTCTTGGCTTTATCAATATTGATTCCTATTAATGTTTTCTTTAATCCCTGCTCAATACCTTTCCAGAAGAGATTGAAAAACGACTTTGTAGGATCTCTTTCCACATCTTCCACATCCACGTCTTCCGGAAGCTTCCCGGAATCAGATTTCACCAGCAGGTTGGCAACCGCCGTAAGAAAACCTTTTTTATCCTTATTTTCTTTATCCAGAATGGTTACTTTAAGATCTTTATGTTTAAGATTAAATTTTCCGTCCAGCCCTTTTGGATTTCCTCTGAAATTAAAAAGCATTTCCTGAATAGTCCCGGTAGCCGTTACATGAAGATAAGGTCGGATAAACGGATTAATTCCCGTAGCCGGAAGATTGGTTGTTCGTCCCGAAATAGCAAAACGGTCACCCTGGTCTGCAACATCAAAATTCCAGTTTACCGAAAGCGGTGCAAGATTCATAAAAGAACAGTTGATTTTAATATCAACCCGCGTTGGATTTCCTTTGATTTTGGCAGAATTTAAATTTTTAACATTCATATTAAAATTACTGAAGGTCAGTTTCCCGGGGCCGGCACTTTCCGGCGTATCTTCCTCATAGACCAATTTTGAATCTTTAAGGTTAAGATCATTGACAACCATCGGGATTTTAATAGATCTCAACATTCTTGAATACAAAGGTTTTTCTTTCGGATCATCTTCCGGAATTTTACTCCTGAAAATATTGGCATCTGCATTACGGATTGTAACGTTTGAAGCGCGGATTAATTTCTGATCAGAAAATAAATCCCAGGTTCCGTTTGCTGCAATCTGGTTTGCCGTGATATCATACAAATCACTTTCCACAGGAATCATTCTGATAAACTGCGCTCTCGAAACCAAAGGCTTCATTGCAAATGCCGTTACGTTTATCGTATTCTGGTCCAGCTTTAAAAACCCTGCCGTCATATTGTAGAATTTCGTCTTATACCCGAAGTTTTTAGTTGAAACAGCATATTTACTTATTTTTGCTTCAATTCCTGAATTATCCTTTTTATTAATGAGCTGAATATCATTTACGGTTGCATTAAGATCCTGAAAACTGAGCGGCTGGTTATTTTTAGAGTAAATAATATCCGAATTCTGCAGTACAACTTTCCTGATTATTATAGGAAATTGGATCCCGTTAAAATTCTGCTTTTTGCGATTAACCGTTTTACCCGTTCCGGCAGTAATTTTTCCTTTGACACGGCTCATGAGAACCTCATTGACATCAAGATTCATCTTTTTATCAGTAAAATCCCATTTATTAATAGTAAACCGGATATAATCTGTTAAGAGATTCATTGAGGTTTTTTCAGGAGCACTCCCATTAGGAACGACAGAAACATTCCTTAATTCTCCTTTTTTAGGATTCAGGCTGATGATTCCGATTGTAAAGTCCTGGTGATTGGAAAATAAGACATCTCTGCCTGAAATCTGAAAGTTTTTATATCCTACAGGAATGAGCGCTTCTCTGGTTTCTTTATCAAATCTCAGCTGGTTGACATCAACGTTAAGGTTTTTAGCATATAAAAGCTTATTACCATCAGGCTTCATGACCTGAATGGTTGCATTGCTCATTTTTATATTTTCCAGATCTAGCTCAAGGTCTGAAGGTTTCTTTACCCTTACAGGAACAACATCCGTAGTGTACATCAAGAGATTGGGTTCGTAAAAACTTGCATTGGAAAGAGACAACTTATTCTTTTTCAAAACAAGATCTTTGAATTCCATTTTTTTAATGGCAAACTGGAAAAGCTTATTTTTTTTCGGGTAATATTTTTTAAACTGTTCAAAATCCAATACCGGAACCAACTGAAAGTTGTCGACCGTCATTTGCCCGTCTGATGTCCTGATGGCATCTATCTTAAGAGCATATACATCATCGGGACGAACAAAAAAGTTTTTTCCTTTAATATCGTAGGCGTCAAAAACAACAGGAAGCTTATCTTCCACCGATTCTTCAGTTAACTGAAGATTTTCCACATACAGATCAAGATCCTGAACCGAAAGAAATTTTTGTTTAGTATGCCTGAAAACACTGACATCCCCATCGTTGATCCTGATATTTTCAAATTTTACAGGATTTCTCTTTTTCCCGGTTTTATCATCTACCGGCTTGGCGAGAATTACGTTGAGATTTGGTTTGGAAAGTAAAAGATCCGATGAGC
Source organism: Chryseobacterium sp. PET-29 (assembly GCF_025736815.1). Lineage (NCBI taxonomy): Bacteria > Pseudomonadati > Bacteroidota > Flavobacteriia > Flavobacteriales > Weeksellaceae > Chryseobacterium > Chryseobacterium sp. PET-29. The sequence goes on from NZ_CP107053.1 coordinate 3,060,465, forward strand.
TGATCTGCTTATTAAATACTGCATCATAAATCCCGAACCGGCTTATTTTGAGTGTGTCTATTGTTCCCTGAAGACCAATTACATTATTATTTTGGGGATTTTTATTATTAACTGATATTTTTGTTGCAAGAATATTTCCTGACAGCAGATCTACTTCCAGACTTTTATAGGAAACCTTATAATCGGTATTGTTTTTAATGTAATCGGGAAGGCGGGTCTTAAGCCAGATGTTAAGTCCGAAGTTCGCCAATAAAATGATCACCAACAAAACTCCCAGACCAACCAATAGCTTTTTTACCCACTTTTTCATGTTTACATATTTTACTTATTTAAATGACGTTGAGCTCTATAAAATACCCTTCATGCCCTCTTACATTAATGAACTCTCCTCCATCAAAACCCAGATACTGCCCTTTTATGCCTGTAAGCTTCCCGGTAAACTCCGGTCTTTTATCAAGCGTAAAAGATGTTACTTTTTCTGGCTTTTCGAAAGGATAATCAAATCTCCAGAGCGTTTCGCCTTCACTGTAAAATTTCTGGAAGTCATCAGGAAAATATTCTTTTATTTTCTGCTGGAAATCCGCCAGATCAATTTCATCTTCCAGGTCATCCTGGAGCATTTTCTTCCAGCTGGTTTTATCAGGAACATGCTGTTTGAGAGCCACTTCAATCATCCCTGCTTCATACCGGTTTTCGGTTCTCGCAATAGGCAGAGCAAAAGTCGCGCCCTGATCAATCCATCTTGTAGGAATCTGCGTATTTCTCGTCACCCCCACTTTTACTTCTCCTGTGTAAGCCAGATACACCGTGTGAGGCTGAAGCTGAATTCCTTTTTCTATCTCCAAATCCCGTTCCGCAATTCCGAGATGTGCAGTGGAAAGTTCGGGACGGATGATGGTGTCGCTTGCATAAGGACTTTCAAAAAAACAGTTTTTGCAGAAACCCATTCGGTAAATCGGTTTGTTTTCCTGACAGTTCACACATTGAAAACCAATATGCTTTATCGTTAATTCTTTTCCGAAAAGTTCATTCATATGAATAAGATCGCCGGAAAGATTAAGATAATATTGAATCGGTTCTTCGTTGAAGCTTGTCATTTTTAAAATTTGTCCCTGAAACTGCATATTGTGTATATTACTTTATAAAGTAAAAGTAATGATTATATTTTCAAAAAATAAATTTATATTTTTGCTTCAATAAAAAGTCACAAATGGTCTATCTTATAACGGGCGGAAGCGGATTCATTGGTTCTCACCTTGTAGAACAATTATTAAAAAAGGGACATTCTGTCATAAACATTGACAATTTTGATGATTTCTACAATTATCAGATAAAAATTAAGAATACTTTAGATTCAATACAGAATTTTTCGGATTTTGAATTTGTGGAAAAGCAGGAAGATATTACCAAACTGATTTCCATTGCCAAATCAGACTGCTATACTTTATATTATCAGGACATCCGTGATAAAGAAGGACTTGAAAAAATCTTCCGCGAGCATACTATTGATATGGTGATCCATCTGGCAGCTTTGGCAGGAGTAAGACCTTCCATCGAAAGGCCTTTAGAGTATGAAGAAGTAAATATCCGCGGAACCATGAACCTTTGGGAACTGTGTAAAGAATTTAACATTAAGAAAGTTATTGCAGCCTCTTCATCAAGCGTTTATGGGAACAATGAAAAAATTCCTTTTTCCGAAAGCGACAATGTAGATAATCCTATTTCACCTTACGCAGCAACTAAAAAATGTGGTGAAATTTTAGGCCATGTATATCATGATCTCTATAAAATCGATATGATACAGCTGCGATTTTTTACGGTGTATGGCCCCAGACAAAGGCCCGATCTTGCCATTCATAAATTCACAAAACTAATTTTAGAAGATCAGGAAGTCCCTTTCTACGGCGACGGTACCACCGCAAGAGATTATACTTTTATCGATGATATCATCGATGGAATATTAAAATCAATTAAATATCTTGAAAGACATTCCGGCATTTATGAGATTCTCAATCTTGGAGAGAGTGAAGTGATAACGCTTAATGAAATGCTGTCAACTATAGAAGCTGCTTTAGGAAAATCTGCCATCCGGAAAAATCTGCCAATGCAGCCCGGAGATGTCCTGAAAACCAATGCAGATATTACAAAAGCTATGACATTAATTGGCTATAAACCTGACACAAACTTCCAAAATGGCATAAAAATTTTTGTGGAATGGTTTTTGAGAAAATGACAGCAAACATGCTGGCATCACACCTGAACAAAGGTGTATGATGCAGAATGAACAAAAATTAATAAAAAGAATTGAAAATCAGGTGTAAAAAAGCATATAATATAAGCTATTTTTATACTTTTGCAAAAAAATTAGAAAATTATGTACTGGACATTAGAATTAGCTTCATATTTAAGTGACGCACCTTGGCCAATGACAAAAGCAGAACTTATTGATTATGCAATCAGAACTGGTGCACCGATGGAAGTAGTGGAAAACCTTCAGGCGATTGAAGATGAAGGAGAGATTTACGAATCAATTGAAGAAGTTTGGAGTGATTATCCTACCGATGAAGACTTCCTTTGGAACGAAGACGAATATTAAATTAAAAGCAATCAGGCTTTAGGCGTCGCTTAGAGCTTTTTTGCCCTTTTTTACATATCAATTTTACACGAAAAGCGTGTTATTAAAAACGCTTAAAGCATACGCTTTAGGCATAAAGCAAAAAATTTATGAGTTTTTTAAATAAAGTTCTTAAAGGGTTTTTGGGAGACAAGAAAGCGCAGGACCTAAAAGAAGTAAAAAAAGTTGTAACAAAAATCAAAGCTGTTGAGCCCAATATTCAACAGTTGTCTGACGATGGACTGAGAGAAAAAACTGCTGAGTTTAAAGAAAATATTAAGTCTGCAACCAGCAAAATCACAGCTCAGATAGAACAGATACAAGAGCAGATAAAAAATTCGAAAAACGTTGATGAAAAAGAAGCGCTTTTTTCAAAAATTGAAGCTCTTAAAAAGGAATCATACGAAATTGAGGAAAAAGTCCTCGGCCAGATTCTTCCTGAAGCTTTTGCCTTGGTAAAGGAAACAGCAAGAAGATGGGCACAGAATGGAGAAATCCGTGTAACAGCAACCGACTGGGACAGACAGCTGGCTGCAGCAGGTAAAGATTTCCTTGAAATCCAGGGAGATCAAGCCGTTTGGAAAAACTCATGGAATGCTGCAGGAACACCCGTAAACTGGGACATGGTACATTATGATGTACAGTTCATTGGAGGGGTAATTCTTCACAGCGGTAAAATTGCCGAAATGGCAACCGGGGAAGGTAAAACCTTAGTGGGTACGCTTCCTATTTTCTTAAATGCACTTCCGGGAAGAGGCGTTCACGTAGTAACAGTAAACGATTACCTTGCCAAAAGAGACTCGGCATGGATGGGGCCATTGTACCAATTCCACGGAATGTCGATCGACTGTATCGACAATCACCAGCCGAACTCAGACGGAAGAAGAAAAGCATACAATTCAGACATTACTTACGGAACCAATAATGAATTCGGGTTTGATTACCTGAGAGACAACATGGTAACTTCACCCTCAGAACTGGTACAAAGAGAACTAAACTTTGCGATCGTAGATGAGGTTGACTCCGTATTGGTAGATGATGCAAGAACACCGTTAATTATTTCCGGTCCGGTTCCCCAGGGAGACAGACAGGAATTTGATGTTCTGAAACCGTCTATCGACAGAATTGTTGAAGTTCAGAAAAAAACTGTTTCTGCCATTTTTAATGAAGCAAAAAAATTAATCGCAGCAGGAAACACCAAAGAAGGAGGTTTCAAATTGCTTCAGGCTTACAGAGGGCTTCCTAAAAACAGACAATTAATTAAATTCTTATCGGAAAGCGGAAACCGTGCATTGCTTCAGAAAACAGAAGCACAATATATGCAGGACAACAACCGCGATATGCCGATTGTAGATAAAGATCTTTACTTTGTAATTGAAGAAAAGAACAATCAGGTAGACCTTACTGACAAAGGTGTTGAGTATATGTCCCAAGGGAATTCTGATCCGAACTTCTTCGTTCTTCCTGACATCGGAACTGAAATTGCAGAACTGGAAGCTAAAAATCTTTCGAAAGAAGAAGAATTTGAGGCTAAAGAAAAACTTTTCTCCGAATTTGCCGAAAAGTCTGAAAGAGTTCACACCATGAGCCAGTTGCTTAAAGCCTATACTTTATTTGAAAAAGATGATGAGTATGTGGTGATTGACGGTGAAGTAAAAATCGTTGATGAGCAGACAGGCCGTATTATGGAAGGAAGACGTTATTCAGACGGTCTTCACCAGGCAATTGAAGCGAAAGAAAGTGTAAAAATCGAAGCAGCTACCCAAACTTTTGCGACCATTACCCTTCAGAATTATTTCCGTATGTACAACAAACTTGCGGGGATGACAGGTACTGCTGAAACGGAAGCCGGTGAGCTTTGGGAAATTTACAAATTAGACGTTGTGGTCATTCCTACCAACCGTCCTATTTTAAGAAATGACAAACAGGATTTGGTTTACAAGACCAACCGTGAAAAATATAATGCTGTAATTGAAGAAGTTGAAAAACTAACAGCTGCAGGAAGACCTGTTCTAGTAGGTACAACTTCAGTTGAAATTTCTCAGTTGCTTTCAAAAGCACTTCAATTAAGAAAAATTAATCACCAGGTTCTTAACGCGAAACTTCACAAAAAAGAAGCGGAAATTGTTGCAGGAGCAGGACAGCCGGGTGTGGTAACTATTGCTACCAACATGGCCGGTCGTGGTACGGATATTAAGCTGAGTAAAGAAGTAAAAGAAGCCGGAGGTTTGGCCATTATCGGTACAGAAAGACACGATTCAAGACGTGTTGACAGACAGCTGAGAGGTAGAGCAGGACGTCAGGGAGATCCGGGAAGTTCTCAGTTCTATGTATCTCTTGAAGATAACTTAATGCGTCTTTTCGGCTCTGAAAGAATTGCTAAAATGATGGACAGAATGGGTCATAAAGAAGGTGAAGTGATTCAGCATTCCATGATCTCTAAATCTATCGAAAGAGCTCAGAAAAAAGTAGAGGAAAACAACTTCGGAACAAGAAAAAGACTTCTTGAATATGATGATGTAATGAACAAACAGCGTGACGTTATCTACAAGAGAAGAAAGAACGCTTTATTCGGAGACCATTTGAAGTATGATATTACGAATATGATTTTCGATGTTTCCAATTCAATTGTTGCTAAAGGAAAAGCATCAGGAAATTATAAAGATTTTGAATACGATATCATTAAAACGTTTACGATGGAATCTCCGGTTTCTGAAAATGATTTCAAGAGCAAAACCATTCAGGATCTTACGAATATCCTGTTCAAGGCTGCTCAGGAAGATTATCAGATGAAGCTGAATTTACTGAAAGAAAAATCTTTCCCGATTATTGAAAATGTGTATCAAAACCAGGGGTCAATGTTTAAAATGATCCAGGTTCCATTCACAGATGGTCACAAAACAATGACTATTGTTACCGATCTGAAAGAAGCTTTTGAAACGCAATGCGACAGCTTAATCAACGATTTTGAAAAGAACATCACTTTATCTATCATTGATGAAAACTGGAAACTTCACCTTCGTGAAATGGACGATTTAAGAAGATCTTCGCAGGGTGCTGTTTATGAGCAGAAAGATCCACTGGTAATCTACAAACAGGAATCTTTCCACTTATTCAGTGAAATGATCGACAAATTGAACAAAGAAATTATTTCATTCTTATACAAAGGAGAAATTCCGGCATAAGAATAGTAGTTTCGAAATATACAAAGCCGCTCCAGATAGTTCTGGAGCGGCTTTGCATTATTACCGTATATTAATTTTATGACAAATATCAATTCAATTATTTATTTAGAATAATTAAAAACAATATATTTGCAGGAAATTTGAATTTCATGAAAAATATGCTGATCTGTGCGTCGATGTTAGGTTCTATGCTAACTTTTGCTCAGGAGAACGATACGATTAAGTCGAATGATATTGAGGAAGTTGTTGTAAATGGAAAATATTACAAAAAATATGTAGAAAAAGAAGGATCTTCTTCTATGCGTTTGGACGAAGAATTGATTAAAATCCCTCAGAATGTATCTATCATTACCAACAGAGCATTAGAAGATCAGCAGGTGACAACATTAAGCGACGGTGTTTTAAGAAACGTTGCAGGGGCACAGAGATTAGAACACTGGGGAGACATGTATACCAGAGTAAACATGAGGGGCTCCAGAGCTGCAGCTTTTATGAACGGAGTAAATGTTACTTCAAACTGGGGGCCGCTAAGTGAAGATATGAGTTATGTAGATCATATCGAATTTATAAAAGGTCCATCCGGTTTCCTAATGTCAAACGGTGAACCAAGCGGTATTTACAATATTGTAACCAAAAAGCCGACAGGACAATCTTTGAATGGTTCCGCAAGAGTAACTTTAGGAAGCTTCAATATGTACAGAGGTGAAACGGATATTGACACAAAAATTACAGATAAAGTTGCCTTCAGACTGAATCTCATGGCTCAGAATAAAAAAAGCTTCAGAGATTATGAATTCAACGACAGATACATTATCAATCCGTCTTTAAAAGTAAATCTAACAGATAAAACAACCTTAACGGCAGAATATATTTATCAGAAGGCAAAAATGTCTGAAGTAGGTTCTGCATATGTTTTCAGCTACGAAGGGTATGCTACCAAACCTGTAGAATATACAATGACAGATCCCGGAATTGATCCTACTAATGTAGATAATAATACCGTAAATGTTAATCTTCAGCATAAATTCAATGAAAACTGGAAACTGACCTCCCAGCTTACCTACGTTAACGAATATACCTTAGGAAGCGATATCTGGCCATCCAAATTTTTACCAAATGGTGATATGATCAGAACTCTTTATTTCTGGGAAGCAAGCAATGTAATGAAATTCGGACAGGTTTTCTTAAACGGTTATGTAAAAACAGGGGCGGTTTCTCATAAAATATTAACAGGACTGGATTTAGGCTCAAAAAAATATATGGCAGACTGGAATCAATCTCATAATCTGGATACAGATGCCAATCCTTTCAATGTAAATTCAACAACATATACTCCTCCGGCAAACGGATATGCTCAATTTGACACCAGTACCTCATTGCAAAGCAGAGCTACTCCTTACGGCACTATCGAACAAAACTATACCGGATTATATGTTCAGGATGAATTAGGCTTTTTCAATGATGCTTTAAGACTGACCCTTGCAGCGAGATATACAAATGTTAAGGAAAACTCATACGGAACCAACGCAGAAGCAGATAAAATAACACCGCGTGTGGGAATAAGCTATTCTATTGACGAAAATACCTCTGTATACGGCTTGTATGATCAGTCATTTGTCCCACAGGCCGGATTCTTCAGAACAGGAGGCATACCCAAACCTATTACCGGAAACAATATGGAAGTAGGTGTAAAAAGAGACTGGTTTAACGGAAAATGGAATACAACTTTATCATTATATAACATCATCAAAAGAAATGCTACTGTAAATGATCCTGCTAACAGCGCTCTTGAAAACTTTGTGATCGACCTTGGTAAAACCCGTGTACAGGGAATCGAATTTGATCTGAAAGGAGAAATTACAAGAGGATTTAATGCTATTATCAATTATGCATTCACAGAAAACAAAGTGACCGAATCAAACGATCCGGTAAATAACCCTGTAGGAATGAGAGTGCCTGGTTACGCTAAACATACGGCAAACGGATGGCTGAATTATACATTTACAACAGGTGCATTGGAAGGATTCGGACTTTCATTCGGAGGAACATACCTTGCTGACAGAAGCAGCTGGAACTGGGCAAGCTCCGGAGCTCAGAAAGATATGGATGATTATCTGAAGTTCGATGCCGGCTTATCTTGGGAAAATACCAAATTCAGAGTGGGACTGAATGTATTCAATGTATTTAACAGATTCCTTTATTCAGGATCACCTTACGGAGCATATTACTATTATCAGGCAGAAGCTCCGAGAAACTTCAGACTTTCAGTAGGATACAAATTTTAAATAATTAAAAGTTAACCCCTCAAAAGGTTAACTTTTTACTATGAGGAAGCGACATCACCATAAAAAGAAACCTTCATTTATAAAAAAATGGTCTGCCAAACTGCACTTGTGGTTAGGCTTGGCCGTTGGGATTATTGTTTTTATTGTTTCACTGTCAGGGACTCTGTATGTTTTCAAGGACGAAATTCAGGGCGTACTTAGAAAAGATGTTATTTATGTGGAAGCTAAAACGATTACGCATCAACCCCTTTCAATTGAAACTTTGAAGGAAAAAGTTTCTTTGGAAATTAATGAAAAGTTTCCGATCAGTTCTGTTGAAATTCCTTTAGACAAAAACAAATCTTACGAATTTTTATACTACGAAAAAGATAAAAAAGCCTGGAATTATTTCGATGAGGTGAAAATTAATACAGTGGTATATGTTAATCCTTATAATGGAGAAATTCTTGGTGTTTATGATGAAAAATATGACATATTTCCAATCCTGAAATCCATTCACTGGAGTTTATTATTAAAAACAGACTGGGGAAAATATGTTGTAGGAATTCCTGTTGTGCTCTTCATTATAATGCTCATCACAGGAATCATTCTTTGGTGGCCAAAAAATAAGACTGCAAGAAAAGGCCGGTTCCGGTTCAGCTGGAAAAACATCACCACATGGAAAAGGAAGAACTACGATCTTCACAATATTTTAGGATTTTACGCTTCATTCATTGCTTTGATATTAAGTTTATCCGGTATTTATTTTTCATTCCCCTGGGTAAAAAATGCTTTCCATTTTGTATTATCAGGATCAGCAGAGCTGCCGAAAGAAAAAGAAATTAAATCTCCTGACTCATTGTTATCAGCTAAAAAATCTGTTTTCGACCTTACCGCAAAGGAAACCAAAGAATTATATGTGTATTCATCAAGCTTTAGAATTCCGCTGAACGGGAAAAATAAAAAAGGAAAAGATCTGAAAAATATTCCGGTTACCGTATATGGTGAAGACGGCAAATTTGCCATTCGGAGCCAGCTTGTTTTTGACAAATATTCTGGAAAATTATTGATGAACAAACCGCACCAACAATTAACCACCGCCGAAAAATACGCCAATGCCAATTATGACATCCATACAGGATCTTATTTTGGGATTTTCGGAAAAATAATCTGGTTTATTACAGGTCTTGTATGCACGTCATTGCCTGTAACAGGCTTTTTAATATGGTGGGGTAAAAGAAAGAAAAAAGGAATTAGAAAATTATCATGAAAAAGACCATTTTAGCAGCTGCTGGTTTAGCCTCTGCAACGATTTTTGCTCAGCACAGCGACACATTACGGGTAAAAGATGTGGATGAAGTTGTAATGACTGCCTCGAGGAAAAAGGAAAATATTAAGGAAATTCCGGGATCTGTAACGATTGTCAATCAAAAGCAGATCCAGTCACAATTAACGGTAAATTCAGATATTACAAGCATTTTACAATATACCGTCCCGAGTCTGGCAACGAGTTCAGGACAAACCTCCAATACCGGACAAACGTTAAGAGGACGCCAGGTTTTGGTGCTGATTGATGGTATTCCGCAGTCTACCCCACTTCGAAACGGTGCAAGAGACCTTAGAGTGATTGATCCTTCCGTTATTGAAAGAATAGAAGTGATCAAAGGTGCTTCATCCATTTACGGGAACGGTGCAGACGGCGGTATCATTAATTACATCACGAGAAAAAGTAGTGGAGAAAAGAAAATCTCAGGAATTTCCCAGGCAGGTATTACGGGTCAGCCATACGGTGGAACATTAGGATTCAGAGCGAGCCAGCTTTTATCAGGAAAAATTACCAAAAATTTCGACTATGTAGCATCTTTCGCTTATGAAAGAGCGGGATACATGAAGGATGCAGATGGAATAAACCTCAGCCCAACCTACAGCACCGCAAAAATGGATAATTACAACGGAATGCTGAAGCTGGGATACAATTTGAATGAAAATAACAGAATTGAAGCCTCCTATATCGGATATGCCTCCAAATCTGATCTTAATTTAGGCCTTAAAACCGGAAAATACGGATTGATCCCGACGATTGGAGAAGGCCAGGGAAAAGGATTGGAAACCACACCGCAGGGAACGCCCAGAAATCACAATCTGAAATTAAGCTACGACAATAAAAGAATCTGGCAGGGAACTTCATTAAATGTAAATCTTTATCTTCAGGATTTCAGAACGGTATACGGATACAGCGATACCTTCTTCAATGGCGGACAATCGAATGTAATTTCAAAAAAATACGGCGCAAGAGCCAATTTTGACTCCCAACTCTGGAATACGCGTAATTCACAAGCTGAAATGATTTACGGGGTTGATATCCTGAATGACCAGACCGTTCAGAAACTGGAAGACGGCCGCTACTGGACGCCGGATATGAATATGACAAATATTGCCCCTTTTATGTTGGTTAAAATTGATCTCATGAAAAAATTAACCATTAAAGGAGGGCTCCGTTATGAAAACATCAGAGTAAAAGTTGGTGATTTCAATACCTTGTCAACCATTAAAAATGACGGAACATTCACCCAAAGCATCTTTGTAAAAGGAGGAGATCTTGAATACAATGCGGTGGTAGGAAACGTGGGAATTCGTTATAATATCAATCAGGCAATCAATATTTTCGGGAGCTTTTCCCAGGCATATTCTATTAATGAATTGGGAAGAATATTAAGGACCTCAACTTCAGAAACGATCAATAATCTGGAAACAAAACCGATTATTGTTAACAATTATGAATTGGGGGCAACAGGACAAATCACCAAATGGCTCAATTATGAACTCACGTCTTACGTAAGTACTTCAAAATTGGGAGCGACTTTCATACAAAGTCCGGATCGTGCATTGACAATTCAGAGAGCTCCTGAAGTAGTGTACGGAGTGGAAGGATTTCTGCATTTTTCTCCCACACAATGGATCAGTTTCGGAGGAAGCTACAGCTGGATGGAAGGTATTACCTCACCTAAAGATGACGGCGACTATTCTACCAGGATCAATAACAGCAGAATTTCCGCGCCTAAAGTTTTAGCCTATATTCAGGCAAGACCCATTGATAAATTATCTATAGGACTGGATATGCTTCATGCTTTTGAGCAGGACAGATTTCAGCCAAATGTTAAAACCGGACTTTTTGTATATGGTGAAGGAAAAGTTCCTGCTTATACAGTATTCAATTTTAAATCCAGCTACGATCTCAACAAAAACTGGAAACTGTCATTAGGAATTGAAAATCTTTTTAACAAAATGTATCAGCCGGCAATTGCATGGTGGGCAGCCCGGGATAGTGATTTTACCAATGCATTGGGAATGAGGGGCACATTCATCATCGAATATAAATTTTAAAATTAATTCTGATTTAAATTAAAATAAAGCGTTTCACTAGTAATTGAAGCGCTTTCTAATTTACATTTAAAATTAAAAAAACCTGATGAAAATCCTTAATTGTAAATATTCTAAATAAAAATTAAACATTATCTTTGCGGCAATTAGGATGAATATGAGGAAAAAACATCACCATAAAAAAAAACCAAGCACTTTTAAAAAATGGATCGGCAAGCTGCATTTGTGGCTTGGATTAGGCATCGGTTTTCTGATTTTCATTATCTCGATTACCGGAGCATTATACGTTTTTAAAGATGAAATTGAAAATTTCACCCGCAAAGAAGTAATTTATCATAATGAGCAACAAATTGATCAGAAACAGGTTCTCCCGATCCGTGTTCTGGAAAAAGCCGTTGTAGAACAGGTAAAAGAAAAATATCCTGTTCATTGGGTAAATATTCCGATTGATAAAAAGATGTCTTATCTCTTTTACTGGTACGAACACGATCCCAAAGGCTGGAATTATTTTGATGAATTTCCGATCTATAAAGTAGCATATGTAAATCCTTATAATGGAAAAGTCTTGGGTACTTACGACGAGAAAAACGGATTTTTCCAGATTGTAAAAATGATTCACTGGAGCTATCTTCTGAAACAGTCCTGGGGAACGTATCTGGTGGGCATTCCCGTGATCATATTCATTATCATGCTCATTTCAGGCATCATCCTTTGGTGGCCGAAAAATAAAGCCGCCAGAAAACAGCGTTTTTCTTTTAAATGGCAAAACGTAAAAGGCTGGAAAAGAAAAAACTACGATCTTCATAATGTTCTTGGTTTTTATGCTTCGATCTTTGCGCTGATCTTTTCCATAACCGGGTTATTTTATGCTTTCTTTGTCGTTCAGGCTGCGATCTATTTTATTTTTTCCGGAGGTGAAACTGCTTATCCTGATTTTTCTTCCATTAAAACCAAAGCTCCGATTGAAATGAGAACAGAAGGAACTTTAGATAAGATCAGCAATACCGTTAAAGCAAAATACCCGGATTCTTACGGGTTCTCTATTGATCTCGGCCATGAGCATATGGACGATCATGAGCACCCGAATTTTGAAGTCTACGTTAAACATTTATCCTACTCTTATCATAAAAGCAGCAGCCTCATTTTTGATGAAAACTCAGGAGAATTGCTTCATACCCACGATATGAAAGATAAAAATTTAGGTGAAAAAGCGGTGGGCGCCAATTATGATATTCACGTAGGATCTATTCTGGGACTCCCAACCAAGATCATCGCTTTTATCGTAAGTCTCATATGTGCTTCATTACCAGTAACAGGCTTTATGATATGGTGGGGAAGAAGAAAAAAGAAAAAGGTAAAAACAACATAATATTTTTTTAAAATAAAATGCTGCTTAATCGTCTAATAATAATATCTTTTTTATAATTTTAGCCTTTTAGAATTATTAAGAATAGAAATGTCATTAGTAGATTTGTCAAAACATGTTGCGCTGGGAATTGATATTGGCGGAACAAATACAAAATTTGGAGTGGTAAACCACAGAGGTGAGGTTTTGGAAAAAGGAAATATCCGGACCGATGCCTATCCTACCGTAGAAGAATATATTGATGCTTTATACGAGGCTGTTCATCCTTTGATTGAAAGCCACGGAAAAGAGAAAAATTTTGATGGGATAGGAGTAGGAGCTCCAAATGCCAACTACTATACAGGAACCATAGAGCAGGCCCCGAACCTTCCCTGGAAAGGAATTATTCCTTTTGCGGAACTGATGAAAGCCAAATTCGGACTGCCCTGTACCATAACCAATGATGCCAATGCTGCAGCCATCGGAGAAATGCTTTTCGGGGCAGCAAGGGGAATGAAGGATTTCATTATGATCACTCTTGGAACAGGTGTAGGAAGCGGCATCGTTGCAGGCGGTAAGCTTATCTACGGACATGACGGATTTGCCGGAGAGCTTGGACATACCATTGTAAAACCTGGCGGAAGAAAACACTGGAGCACAGGTTCCGAAGGAAGCCTTGAAGCGTATGCCTCTGCTACAGGAATTGCCATTACTGCAAAAAAAATGCGTGCTGAGTTTCCGGAGTCTCTGCTCAATAAATATCCTGAAGAATCCATAAATTCTAAAACCGTACACGAATGCGCATTGAAAGGTGACCCGATTTCCATTGAGGTCTTCCGGTACACCGGGCAGAAATTGGGCGAAGCCTTGGCTAATTTCGTGATGTTTTCGTCTCCTGAAGCCATTCTTCTTTTTGGCGGAGTGATCAAAGCGGGTGATTTTATTTTAAAACCTACAAAACTTCACATGGAAAGAAATTTACTTCCTATTTTCAGAAATAAAGTGAAACTCGTTTTCAGTGAACTTGATGAGGCAGATGCTGCTATTCTGGGAGCAAGTGCTTTGGTCTGGGAGAAATAAATTGAATGTATACATAAACATGAGCATCCTTTTTAAGGGTGCTTTTTTATTGATAAATATTTTCACGCAAAGATAAATTGCTGTCTCGCTGATTTTAGAAGACAAAAGGCAATAAGTTGCTGCACGAAGCGAACGTCAACTTCATCAATCAGCTTGCTGATACTTCTTTGTCTTCTCGAAATAATATGCTGTGAAAATAAATTCTTTGCGTCAAATAAAATCGCGCTGATTTAGCAGACTTTTGTTTTAGAAATTCATAGTTTTACTGTTTTATATGCTTAAAAGAACGTTTTAATCTTAAAGTCAATTATTCTTACTTGCTGCAAAAAATAATTTGTCTGATCTATCATCATCATTTAGATTTGAATCGGATGATGACGCAAAAATTGAAAAACTTTTCCTTATTTTTGATTAGTTTTTTTCTCCATTATTCTTTAACGAGAAAATATTCAAATACAATAATCAACTTACAATGAATAATAATTTAGAGCAAATTACTTTCGGTGGCGGGTGCTTCTGGTGTGTGGAAAGCTGTTTTAACATGCTGAAAGGCGTGCAGTCTGCTATTTCAGGGTATTCAGGAGGACATAAAGACAGTCCCACTTATGAAGAAGTATGTACGGGAGAGACAGGGCATGCTGAGGTAGTACAGATTACCTATGATCCTTCCATTATTTCCTATGAACAGTTAATGGATGTCTTCTTTTTCCTTCACGATCCTACACAGCTGAACAGACAGGGTAATGATATCGGTACCCAATACCGTTCGGTAATCTATTATAAAGACGACGCTGAAAAAGCAAAAGCCGAAGAAGCCATTGAAAAATCTAAACAGTCCGGAAGATGGCAGGGAACCTATGTTACGGAATTGACGAAATTCGAGAAATTCTGGCCGGCAGAACAATACCATCAGGGATATTATAATGAAAATCCCACACAGCCTTACTGCAGCGCCGTGGTAGGTCCTAAAATCCAGAAATTCAAAAAGCATTTCGGTGAATTGGGAATGCTGAATGCAGAGTAATAAATAAAATCAAACCTTGAAGGTTTAAAAGATTAAAAAAATAAAGCGAAGAGAAACTGTTCTCTTCGCTTTTCTAATAATAATTAATGGTAAGTCTATGAGTATATTAATATCCAGGATTTTGTGTAAAATCTTTTGAGGCGTCAATAGTTGCCTGAGGAATCGGGAAAATTCTTCTGTAAGGCTGGGATGCAGGTTTTGCTGTTCCGGCAAGATCAAACTTCCCGAACCTGATCATGGCTTTTCTTCGGTACATTTCCCAGTAAAGCTCAAATCCTGATTCTCTGAATAATATATTCGCATCAAGAGTAGTTAGAGCAATACCCGGAGCATTGTTCTTTAAAGCGTCATTCGTTCTGCTTGTTCTCAGTATATTGACATCTGCCAATGCTGCCGTTATATTTCCGCTTCTGAAATACGCTTCCGCCCTCATCATATAGATGGTTCCCAGTCTGTACAAAGGTACATCCATCCCACTCGTTCCGTTGTTTCCGTACCCGGGATCAAATTCAAACTTGAAATTTCTTACCCCTCTGTTGATCTGTGCCTGCGTAAATACGGCTTCCGAAGGATTGTCAAAATTCAGCTCAGGAGTAAAATCAGCTGCAAGCGTCGTATTTTTTTCTGTGAATAATTTGTACACTTTAATTCTTCCGTCTGAAGTCATATCAAAATTACCGTTTGAAAGAATTTTAGGACCATACTGTTGCCCAACCTGCAGACCTCTGTTGAAATGAAACCACGGTTTTCCGGTTCCTTCCACTTTGCTTGTAGAAGGCACGCTCACATCGGTACCGTCATTTCGGAACCAGGTTCCGTCTTCGTACTGGTATGATCTCTGAAAGCGTGGGTCATCGTGATTTCCGTTCCACGAGTAATAAAATTCAGGAGTTATACAAGAAGCATTGGTTCCTCTGTTATCCGGAGATGGCTTTTGAATTCTTTCCATCGACATATAAGCAAGATCATTATCAGAACCTTTATCAGAGCCTGCAAATTTCTTCTGAACGACCGAGAAAATCATTTCCTTACTGTTGTCATTATTGATATCGAAATTGTGGAAATAATTGGACTCTAAGCTAAACAACGAATTATTAATCAACAAATTAGAATACTGAATTACTCTATCCATATCTGTCCCTCCCCCATTTACAGCCTGTTCCGTGAAGTTGAAGGAACTTGCAGTTTTATTCTTAAGAACTGCCCGGTTCAGATACATATCTGCCAAAAGAGCATAAGCCGCCTGTTTCGTGAATCTTCCTGCATGGGTATTCTGGGTTTTAATATCCGCTAAATTAGGAATAAGTCCTTCCACTTCTTTAATCAGCTCATCGATGGTTGTATCTGCTTTTCTGATCTGGATCGGCGCGTTGATATTGTCCGGATCTCGGTAAGGAGCCTGCCCAAACAAATCAATCGTGGTATAAGTATAAAATGCTAATAACCCTTTTGCTTCAGCTAAAAATAATGTCTTATTGCTTCCGGTACTTTTATTGGCACTTGAGATGGCGGTTAAAGATTTTGTAATTCCGAAATTCAGCTGGTTCCAGGTTGTTTTCACCACATCACTGTTGGCATCCCAGGTAAATTCATGCATGGCCCTCCATTTCCCGCCGTCTCCCCAGTCACTTCCTCTCGTTGGTAAGAGCGCTTCATCCGTAGAGTATTCCTGCAAAGCAAAAACACTTCCGTGATCTACAAAAGTTCCCTCCCCAAGCTGGCTATACGCTGCAGCAAGAGCCGCTTCCGGATCTGCCACTTCAGCACCCAGTACCTCATCGATTACTTTTTCATCCAGATTGGTACAGCCTGTTAAGGCCAATACAGCAACGGATAAAATGATTTTATTGATCGTTAAAAATTTAGATTTCATAATTTTTTAGCTTAATTAAAATTTAACAGTTGCTCCCAGAATGAATGTCTTTGCAGACGGGTAAGTAGTGTAATCAATTCCCAGAGACTGGTTTCCTCCCACCTGCTTATTGGTGTCAACAAGCGGATCGTATCCGGAGTAATTGGTAATGGTAAACAGATTCTGAGCACTGATATACAAATTGATGCTTTTCAGGAACTTCAATTGGTTCATATCAAAAGTGTATCCTAATCTTACATTATTCAGACGAAGAAAATCTGATTTTTCAAGATATAATGAAGACAGCTGCGGCTGATTGGTAAAGCTTGCCCCTGATTCATAAAAACTTTTCAATACGTTTCTGTCTGATGCCAAATTATTGATGTTCAGATCCAATGCGGTATTATTTACCAGGTAACCTCCGGTTTGTCCGATGAAAGAGAAGGCGAAATCAAACTTTTTATATTTCATGTAAGAGTTGATCCCGAATGTGAAATTAGGAATAGCTCCTTCAAAGATCTTTCTGTCATTCTGGTCGATTCTTCCGTCTGCATTCAGGTCTTCATAAATGTATTTTCCGTTCGCGTCGATTCCCAGGTAATTGTACATATAAAAAGATCCTGCTTCATAGCCGTTTCTATAAATATTGGCAGTAACCCCGGAAAGTCCCGGCCCGGAAACTTCTCCCGAATAAATGGCAGAAACCGGAAGGTCTTTTACCACATTATTCACCGTTGCTCCGTTTACATCAACATTCCAGGTAAAGTTTTCATTCCGAATAATTTCTGAACCTAATGAAAATTCAAAACCTTTATTCAAAATTTTCGCATCGACATTTTTCCATACGGTACTGGTAGGACTTAGAGGGCTTGAAGGAATATTCAGAATAGGGTCTTTTGTTGTTTTGTGATAATATTCAAGCGATCCGTATAATTTGTTTTTCCATAAGCTGAAATCCGCACCAATATTACTTTGCTCTACAACTTCCCATTTCAGATCAGGATTTACCGTCCTGTTAATAGATACGCCGTTAATTAAATTTAAATTAGGATATAAATAGTATCCCGCGGCCTGCGTAAGAGACGAACTTGCCTGCGTAATTTTATTCGGAACTTCCTGGTTTCCGGTTTGTCCCCAGCTTCCCCGCAATTTTAATTCGTTGATGATTTGTGAGTCTTTAAGGAAATTCTCGTTAGAAACCGTCCATCCCACAGCAACAGAAGGAAAATATCCGTATTTATTATTTTTTCCGAAACGCGTGGAACCGTCTGCTCTCAGGGAAGCTGTTAACAAATATTTCTTATCAAAATTATAGTTAACCCTTCCGAAATACGATTGTAATTCATTTTCCTGAGCATAACCTGCACCCGGAACAAAAGCCGTCCCCGAATATCCCGGATTAATTTCCGGAGAAATTCCCGCTCCCTGCGCAGCAATATCTCTTACTCCGAAATAAGTCCCCGTATTCTTAAATTTCTGATAAGAGAAACCACCAAGAACATTAAAATTATGCCTGTTCAGATTAAAATCATACGTCAGATAATGTTCCAAAAGTACGTTGTAAGAATCCAGATTAGCCTGTACATACATCCCTTTCGGCGTTCTGTCGGTAACGTTCGGGTACATGGTTGTATTTCTTTCCGACATGGTTTTATCAACACCCAGATTAAATTTATAATTAAGTCCGGGTAAAATTCTCAATGTCGCTTCCGTATTTCCCAAAATCCTGAACGTATTGGTTTTGTCATTATACACACTCAGCAAATACAAAGGATTGTAATGAGCATTCATATTGAAATTGGTGAAATTTCCGGTTTCATCGTATACAGAACGGGTAGGATTCGCCATCAAAGCATGGATAATCAGCTGACCGTCTGAACCGGCATTTCCTCCGTTCGGAATTCCGGTTTCTTTGATGTCACTCGCCGTAAGGTTTAGTTTTACCTTTAATCTTTTATTATCGAAGAAAGATTCTTCCGCATTCAGGCGGGCAGTTGTTCTCTTAAAGCTGCTGTTTAAAACAATACCATCCTGATCCATATGAGAAAGGGATGCGAAATAACTTCCTGTGTCCGTAGCTTTTGAGAAAGACACCGAATGATTGGAAGAAACGGCATTTCTGTAAATTTCGTCCTGCCAGTCGGTATTTCCTCCATGATCATACAAAGGATTAATACCAGCCGCTCTATATTCATCCGCCGTTAAAAGATCGAGCTTCTTAATGACTGAAGAAAAACCTAAATAGGTATCATAAGTGAAGATCGGCTCTCCTTTTTTTCCTCTTTTTGTAGTTACCAGAACAACTCCGTTTGATCCCCTTGCTCCATAGATCGCTGCAGCCGATGCATCTTTTAGTACTGTGATTGATTCTATATCCGAAGTATTCAGAAAATTCAGCGGGTTTTTAGCCTGTACATTTCCCAAACCTACATTCGGGCTTTGCGCGCTTACCGGGTCGTTATTCAACGGCACACCGTCTACAACGAATAAAGGTGTACTTCCGCTTCTGATGGATCCGATTCCCCTGATGGAAACATTCACACCGGCCCCCGGTTCACCACTGGTCTGTACAATACGCACCCCTGCGATTTTTCCCTGCATCAGGTTGTCTACAGAAATGTTCATCCCTTCTTTGAAGTTCTCTGCTTTCAATTGGCTGATCGCACCGGTTAAATCAGATTTTTTCTGAGACCCGTATCCTACAAGTGTTACTTCTTCAATAGCGGTGGTTTCTTTCTTTGATTTCAGCTGAACCGAAACCGCAGTTCCTGAAATTTTGGTTGTCTGAATTTCATATCCATCATAAGAAATGGATAATGTCTGACCGATATTTGCAGAAATTGTGAAATTTCCGGCATCGTCGGTAGTAGCCTGAATTCCGGTTTCAACAACAGTAATTGTTGCTCCTGCAATGGCAGCACCGTCCTGATCCGTTACATTTCCGGTAATTGTTTCGTTCACCTGGAAAGCAATACTGTGATTTGCCGAAAGATTTTCTGCATAGGTTTGATTTGCCAACAGGAAAATCATCGCAACCGGAATTAGTTTCTTAAAACTAAAAGAGTTAATTTTGTGGTACATATCATTAAGTAAGTAATTACATGACGTTACATGCTTAGTAAAAGCCGCTGTTGTTGCCGCAACAGTGGTTTTCATTTCTGCCCGTCGTTAGTTTTTATTTCGGGATACAAAGTAAAAACGTTTAACCTGAAAACATTTTAACATAATATTATCTTAAAATCAATAAAATATCAATTCCTTATTGATTGTTTAAAATTGACATTTTAATTTTCAGCCAGTTAATAATTCATCATGTATATTCATTTACATAATCTTAAAGAACACTTAACATAATATACAAGCCGGCTATCATAAGACTTCCTAATTTCGCCAAAGAAAATCGAAACAATGAAAAAGGTAGTTCTTTTAGGATTGTATGTAACATCTATACAACTTTTCCAGTCACAGACGCAGAATCTTAATAATCTAAAAATAAATCAGGTACAGGTAATAGGCTCCCATAATTCTTATAAAAAGGCAATTTTGCCGGAAGTGTACCGCTATTTATCACAAAAAGACACCTTGAATTTTCTGCCGAGAATTCAGTATGAACATATTCCTATTCCGCAACAGCTGGACCTCGGCTTAAGAAATCTTGAAATAGATGTGTACGCAGACAGCAAAGGCGGAAAATATGCCCATCCTAAAATTCTGGATCTTGTAAAAACTTCCCAGCCATTTGATCCCGAAGGTAAAATGAAAAAGTCCGGCTATAAAATGATTCATATTACAGACATTGATTACCAGACACAATATTATACACTGGAAGACTGCCTGAAAGATTTAAAGAAATGGTCGGACATGCATCCTGATCATGATCCTGTTTTTATTACTCTGGAACCAAAGGACGGAAAAGCCAACCAGTTCGGAACAGAACCGGAACATTATACTTCAAAACTTTTTGATGATCTTGACAATGAGCTCAGAAAATATTTAGGGGAAAATAAAATCATTACTCCGGATGATATCCGCGGTTCTTATAAAACTTTAAATGAAGCTGTTTTAAATAAAAACTGGCCAAAGGTACAGGATGCGAAAGGCAAGTTTCTGTTTGTTCTCGACAACAACAGTGAAAACAGAGATCTTTATATGAAAGGACATCCTTCGCTGAAAGGAAGAATAATTTTCACCAATTCCGAGCCGGGAACGCCTGAGGCTGCGGTGTTATTCAGAAATGATCCGAATCCCGAAATTGCAGAGCTTGTAAAACAAGGATATATCATCAGAACACGGGCAGATGCAGATACGATGGAAGCCCGTAAAGAAGATTATTCAAGATTTGAAAAGGCTAAGGAAAGTGGTGCCCAGGTTATTACAACAGATTATTATCAACCAAGCAAACTGTTTAAATCCAGCTATAAAATCAGTTTTGACAATAATTCTTACGAAAGAAAAAATCCCGTAAACGGAAATTAGAACATTTTTACAATTAGATTTATATTGGAAAAGGCTTTCAGAGATCTGAAAGCCTTTCCTGCTTTTTCCGGCGGATCATTTCCGTATGCGGAATATCATCTTCCAGATATTTCTTTCCGGTATCTTCAAAACCGAATTCTCCGTAGAATTTAATTAAATAATCCTGTGCGGAAATTCTTACTTCACTGGTACGAAAGCGCGCTTCGATAGCTTCAAGAGCATAGGCTATCAGCTGCTTTCCAAGATTTTTCCCTCTCCCCTTTTCAGTGGTCAGCACTCTTCCAATCGAGGCTTCAGAATATTTAATGCCTTTGTCAAAAATCCTGCAGTTCGCGAGAATTTCACCGTCTTTCTCAGCCCAGATATGAATTGCTTTCTGATCATAATCATCCAGATCAGGATATGGACAGTTCTGCTCTACTACAAAAACATTGATTCTTGCTTTAAGAACATTATATAATTCCGGAATGGTAAATTCTTCAAAAGTTTTGATCTTCCAGGTAATATTACTCATCGAAACTTACATTATTATTAGCAAGAAATTCATTGGTTTTTTGAATAAAATCAAGGATTTCATCGCAGCCTTCTTTTTTCTCTGCAGAGGTTACGTAGATTTCAGGAAGATCTTCCCATGTTTTGTGCAGCTCTGTTTTATAATCTTCAACATTTTTTATCGCGGCATTTGGTTTTAGTTTATCCACTTTCGTAAAGACAATAGAAAAAGGCACACCGCTTTCCCCGCACCACTGAATGAATTCCATATCGATCGTCTGGGGTTTATGGCGGGAATCTACCAGCACAAAAAGATTAACGAGATTTTTTCTGTTAAGAATATAGTTTGTAATCAGCTTTTCAAAATCTTTTCTGATTGACTTCGACACTTTAGCATAACCATATCCCGGCAAATCCGTAAGATACCAGTTTTCATTCACTAAAAAATGATTGATGAGCTGGGTTTTCCCTGGAGTTTGGGAAGTTTTGGCGAGATCTTTATGATTCATCATGGCGTTGATGAGTGAAGATTTTCCAACATTGGATCTTCCGATAAAAGCATATTCCGGAATATTGGGCTCCGGACAATCCTGCCATTTACCGCTACTCTTTACGAATGTTGCTGTTTTAATAACCATCTTAAAATATTTTTAGAAAAACAAACCATTAAGAAAGTTCTTAATGGTTCATTTATATTTAATTTAAACTTTATCTTTTAACCAGCTGTACAGAATTTCATTAAATTCATCCGGCTTTTCCATCATGGCTGCGTGACCGCATTTGTCTATCCAGAACAAATCAGAGTTCGGAATGAATTTATGCATATCTTCCGCTACTTCAGGAGGCGTTACGTTGTCCTGTTTTCCCCATATGAGACAGGTTGGCGTAAGGATCTTCGGAAGATCATGAATCATATTATGCTTGATCGCGCTTCTGGCCAGCATGACGGTTTTGATCCCTTTCATCCTGTCATTCACCACTGAAAAAACCTCATCTACAAGATCTTCCGTAGCAATAGCAGGATCATAGAAAACCTCTTCCGTTTTTTTCCTGATATACGAACGGTCGTTTTTTCTCGGAAAACTATCTCCGAAAGTTCTTTCATACAACCCTGAACTTCCTGTCAGAACAAGATTTTTGATCAGGTCCGGTCTTGCCAGTGTTAAAATCAGCCCTATATGCCCTCCCATTGAGTTTCCTACAATAGTTACGGGCGCCTCTACATGGGTTTCAATAAACTTGGCGATATATTTTGCTAATGTTGTAAGATTGGTATTGAGTACCGGCAAATCGTAGATTGGCAGCTGGGGAACATATACTTTGAATCCCCTGTCTGAAAAAAAATCAACCATCTTATCGAAATTGCTCAACCCACCCATTAAACCATGCAACAGCACCAATGGATGTCCTTCTCCCGCCTCAATGAAGGTGTATTTCTTTTCTTTTTTTGTACTAAATATCATAAAATGCCTTAATAAAGCCTTGCAAAAATACAAATTAAACCTCAAAAATATTTTGATAAGCCTAATTTAAAATAAAAATAATATACCAAACTGCTTTTTAAAGCATTTTTTCTTAAACACTTTGCTATGGGCTGAATAACAACTTAGTCAATATCCTATATACCAGTTTACTAAACAACTGAAATTCAAGATTTAATAAAACTTATCAACATTAAGGCAAAAAGTGGGAAAAAGTGGGAACTTTTGGAAATTATTATATAAATTTGTCCCAAATGAAAAATTTCATTGGAACATATGAGTGTAAAATCGATGATAAAGGGCGTTTAAAGCTACCTTCTTCTTTGATTAAACAAATGGAAAACTTCGACGACAAAACGTTTGTGGTTAAAAGATCCGTGTTCCAATCCTGTCTGGAAGTTTACCCTATGAATGCATGGGATAAAGTGATGGGCAAAATTAATAAACTAAACAGATTCATTAAAAAGAATGCTGATTTCATTAGAATGTTTACGGCAGGTGTAAAAACAGTAGAGCTGGACAATGCAGGAAGACTTCAGATCTCAAAAGATCTGATGACTTTCGCAAACCTTCAGAAAGATATTGTAATTACAAGCGCAGGAGAACTCTTCGAAATATGGGATAAAGACGCTTACGAAAAAGTAATTTCCATCAACGAAGAAGACTTTGCAAGCCTAGCCGAAGATGTGATGGGCGCTTTCGATGAGGAATAAACGAAGCTGATTATTAATTAAAAAGCTAAAAAACACAACTTAAACATGTATCATAACCCCGTTTTGTTGAAGCAAAGTGTTGATGATTTGGTAACGAATCCAGACGGAACATACGTGGACTGTACTTTTGGCGGTGGCGGCCATTCAAGAGAAATATTGAGCCGACTTTCCGACAAAGGAAGACTTTTCAGCTTTGATCAGGATCTCGATGCTCTTAAAAATACGATCGATGACCCGAGATTTACATTAATCAATCAGAATTTCAGATTTCTCGAAAACTCTCTGCTGATGCATGGTGTTTCCCAAGTAGACGGCATTCTGGCCGACCTTGGAGTTTCATCCCACCAATTTGATGAGGCCGACAGAGGCTTTTCCACAAGAAGTAATGCTCCACTGGATATGAGAATGAACGTAATGCAGAATCTTGATGCTAAAAGAGTTATCAATGATTATGAAGAAGGAGAGCTTGCGGATATATTTTACCACTACGGTGAGTTGAGAGAAGCAAGAAAGCTGGCAAGAGATATTGTTCATCACCGGAAAACAAAAAGCATAGAAACAACGGAAGATCTGAAAAAACTTTTCAGTTACATTCCACCGCATAAGGTAAATAAATTTTATGCCCAGTTATTTCAGGCGATCAGGATTGAAGTAAATCAGGAGCTGGAAGTATTGAAAGAAATGCTTGTTCAGGCATACAATGTTTTAAAACCCGAAGGCAGACTGGTTGTCATTTCTTACCACTCCCTGGAAGACAGGCTGGTAAAAAGATTTTTGAAAAACGGAATGTTTGAAGGAGAACCGGAAAGAGATATTTACGGAAATTATAAAAAAGCATTCGAGCTGGTAAAAAGCAAAGCGATTATCCCGGATGAAAAAGAAATTGAAGAAAACTCAAGAGCCAGAAGTGCTAAAATGAGAACAGGAATCAAAGTAGGATAAATTCCACCCGCAACTTCCCTTCCTCTGGAGGGTGGCGAAAATTCAAAGAATTTTTGACGGGGTGGTTAACAAAATAATATAAAAATAAATCAGACAAAGTCTGTGGCAAAAAGAACAACATATCGTCCTCAGAAAAAACTCACTTTTATAGACATTATAAAAGGAAATTTCCTGAACCGGGATGAAATCAAAATACATTACCGGTATTTTCTCCTGCTCTTTGTGCTGATGATGGCCATGATTTACAGCAATCACCTGGTTAATAAAAAGATAGAAATCGTTAATGCCTTAAAGGAAGAAACAGAAGAATATAAATCACGAAACGCTTATGCACAAAGTAAGCTGATCAAAGTAAAAATGGAATCGGAGTTGGGGAAAGAAGTCGCCCGGGATTCTTTGATGACCCTGGAAAGCCATCCTCATAAATTGCTCATAAAACTGGACAGTACAGATGCAAAAACAAAATGAATACGATAACAAGCGTAAAAAAACGTTACGTTGGGGCTACCTCTTTGCAGTGGTAGCTTTGTGCGTGTTTGTCATGTTTTTAGCAAGGATTGTAATCCTTCAGAATACTAATGTTCAGGAAATTAAAGACGATTACATTAATAAAAATTATCGCGAAGCCACTCTTAAAGCTGCCCGTGGAAATCTTTTCGCTTCAGATGGTTCTATCCTCGCAACAACTGTCATGCGTTATGATATTTATCTTGATTTTAAAACAATGAAGGATACCGTTTACACGAATAATATCGGTGCATTAACGGATTCCTTGAGCAAAATGTTTGGGAAACCAAGAGGTGACTTCAGAAAAAAGTTTGACGAGCAGAGAAAAAAGAAAAACCAATATTACACTTTGGTGAAAGGTCTTGATTTTGACCAGTACGACAGAATCCGCAGATTCCCGATTTTCAAAAAAGGTAAAAATAAAGGAGGCTTTATTGTAGACAGAAACTATAAAAGAGAACTGGCTACTTCCGAAATCGGAGCAGGAACAATCGGAATGGATAACGGTGAGTACAGTTCCGGTCTTGAAGGTGCTTTCTCAAAATATTTAAGAGGAACCGACGGAAAAAGACTTGAGCAAAGAATTAATTCCTCACAGTGGAAACCGATTGACTTCTGGAAAGTTCAGGAACCTGTTGACGGAGAAGATGTTTACACTACGCTAGACCTTAGAATTCAGGATATTGCGCACTCGGCTTTGCAGAAACAGCTTGTTAATTTCGAAGCAAAACATGGAACTGTCATTGTAATGGAAGTGGAAACAGGAAAGGTTCGCGCAATGGTGAACCTAAGAAGAAACGATGACGGAGAGTATGTAGATTCTTACAATTATGCCTTAAAAGATAATATCGAACCCGGTTCCACTTTTAAAACCATTTCCCTTCTCGCTGCAATGGACGACGGTTTTATTGACGAAAATACAACCGTAGATGTAGGAAACGGAATCTGGGTATATGCCAAACAAAGAATTTCCGATGGCCACGGCGGCGGAACATACGACATCAGTGATGTTTTGGCCAAATCCAGCAATGTAGGCTCTGCAAAGCTTATTACGAAATATTATGCGGAAAAACCCCAGATTTTCCTTGATCATTTAAGACGCTGGAAATTGTTTGACAAAATGGATATCGAACTTCCCGGAATTACAAAACCAAAAATTCTTACTCCGGAAAGTAAAAGATGGAATGCCGCAACATTAGCATCCATCGCCTATGGATATTCTACCAATATTAACTTGTTACAGCTTACAACTTTCTACAACGGTGTTGCTAACAATGGCAAAATGCTGAAGCCACTATTCATCGATAAAATCATGAAAGACGGAAAGGTTATGTACAATGCAAAACCAGAAGTAATGGTGAGCAGAATGGCATCCGACAAAGCCGTTAAAATGATGACACATGCTTTAACAAAAGCTGTGGAAAAAGGTACGGCAAAGAGTATTTTTACCCCGAATCTGAAAATGGCAGGAAAAACAGGAACGGCAAGATTTGAATACTGGCTTCCCGGACCTATGAAATACCGCTCTTCCTTTGCAGGCTTCTATCCCGCTGATAATCCAAAATATACGTGTTATGTGATGATCAGTGAGCCCAACACTTCGAAAGGGTTTTACGGAGCAACGGTTGCAGCCCCCGTATTTAAGGAAATTGCTGGAAAAACGTTCCTGAAAACGCCACAAAATATTGAAAGAGAAATGCTGGTTGACAGAAAGGTAAACCTTAATAAAATGGTTGAACCTAATGTGAAAGTAGCCGTCAATAATAAACAAATGCCCAATGTTGTGGGACTGATCGGTAAAAACGTCATTCCGCAATTGGAAAATTTGGGATATCGTGTTGACTTTAAAGGCGTAGGAAGAATTAAAGAGCAATTTCCGCTGGAAGGCACCATGATTAGTAAGAATCAGAGAATTTATTTGTCTCTGCAAAATTAAAGAAACAGTCCAAGGACAATTTAAAACAGAATAGGATAAAATCCTATTAAAATGGAAATATTTTAAGAATATAAAGCATCAGTATAAATGCAGTTAAATGAATTATTAAAGAGAATTCCAGTTTTAGAAATTCATGGTGATGACAGCCGTGAAATTTCACAATTGGTTTTCGACAGCAGAAAGGTTACGGACAACTCTTTGTATATCGCAATGAGAGGAACGGTTGTGGATGGACATTCATTTATTGCAGCTTCTGAAGAAAAAGGCGCAAAAGCTATTGTCTGTGAAGAGTTTCCTGACAATTTAAATGAAGATATCACTTATGTAAAAGTAAAGAATTCTTCCAAAGCTTTAGGGCAGCTGGCCTCTAATTTCTACGGAAATCCTTCAGAAAAATTAAAATTAATCGGTGTTACAGGAACCAATGGAAAAACATCTGTTTCTACCTTACTTTTTGATGTTTTCAAAAATTTAGGCTATGATTCTGCATTGATTTCTACAGTAGAGATAAGAATTGCAGACCAGATCATTCCTGCAACCCATACAACACCTGATGTTATCACTATTAATAAAATTTTAGCTCAGGCAGTTGAAGAAGGCTGTGAATTTGCTTTCATGGAAGTAAGCTCTCACGGTATTGCCCAAAACAGGATTGAAGGCCTCCATTTTAAAATCGCCGGATTTACTAATCTTACCCACGATCATCTGGATTATCATAAAACCTTTGATGAGTACCTAAAAACAAAAAAGAGATTTTTTGATGAGCTGGATGGAACCGCCGTTGCTATCACAAATATTGATGATAAAAACGGGAACGTCATGCTTCAAAACACAAAGGCAGCAAAAAGGTCTTATGCCTTAAAGACAATGGCCGACTATCACGGAAGATTGCTGGAAGTGGATTTTAACGGAATGCTGCTGAATTTCAACGGAAAAGAATTCTGGACAACGCTGACGGGAAAATTTAATGTCTATAATTTACTGCTGGTGTTTGGGATAGCTTCAGAGCTTGGTTTTGAGCAGGAAGAAATTCTGCAGGCCATCAGCCAGCTAAAAAGGGTTTCAGGAAGGTTTGAAACGTTCAAATCAGACGGCGGAATCATTTTTATTGTAGATTATGCTCACACTCCGGATGCTTTGGAAAACATTCTGGACAGCATCAACGACATTAGGACAAAAAACGAAAGACTGATCACAGTTTTCGGTTGTGGAGGCGACAGGGATCACGCTAAAAGATCTGAAATGGGAAATATTGCCACCAAAAAATCAACATTGGCGATTATTACATCAGATAACCCGAGAACGGAAGATCCTGCAGCCATTATCAAAGAAATTGAAGCGGGTGTAGAACCCCAGAACTTCAGCAAATATACTTCCATTCCTGACAGGAAGGAAGCGATTAAAATGGCGATAAAATTTGCTGAACCGAAAGATATTGTTCTCGTAGCCGGAAAAGGCCATGAAACCTACCAGGAAATCAATGGTGTGAAACATCATTTTGATGATAAAGAAACCATTAATGAACTTTGGAAATTGATGAGCAAGTAAAAATTTATAATCGATAATTGATAAATGTTAATTGGTTTTATCATTCATCAGTCATCATTTATCATTTATTAAAATTTGAAAAAATGCTATACTATCTATACGAATATCTAACCAACCACGGAATCCATGTCCCCGGACTTGGATTGTTGAAATACATCTCTTTCCGAGCGGGAATGGCGGTACTGTTTTCTTTAACCATTGCTCTTATCTATGGAAAAAGAATCATTAATTATCTGAGAGCCAAACAAATGGGTGAACTGGTACGTGATCTCGGTTTAGATGGACAGAAGCAAAAAGAAGGAACTCCTACTATGGGAGGGCTAATTATCATTCTGGCCACGCTGATTCCTGTATTGCTGTTTACAAAATTTACCAATATTTATATTGTTCTTCTCATTGTTTCAGTCCTTTGGATGGGCGCCATCGGTTTCCTTGATGATTACCTGAAAAAAATAAAAAAGAACAAAGACGGCCTCAGTGGAAAGTTCAAAATCGTAGGTCAGGTGGGATTGGGTCTGATTGTAGGCGTTACAATGTACTTTCACCCCGATATTACCGTAAAAAGAAAATATCTGGACGCTAAAGTGGTAAACCGTAACAATGTAGAGCAAAACTTTATGCCTACCGAAAAGATTGCCGTTTCCACCGTTCCTTTTGCAAAAAATAATGAATTCGACTACAGCGGAATTTTGTTTTGGATGAATGATAAAGATGCCCACGAATGGGCATGGGTTGTTTTCATCCCTATTGTAATTTTCATTGTAACAGCCGTTTCAAACGGTGCCAACATTACTGATGGAATAGACGGTCTTGCTGCAGGTACCAGCACCGTTATTTTACTCACATTGGGATTGTTCGCTTATCTCTCAGGAAACATCATATTCGCTGATTATCTGAACATTATGTTCCTTCCCAACATGGGTGAAACCACCATTTTTGTAGTCGCCATGGTAGGAGCTGTAATCGGTTTTTTCTGGTACAATACTTATCCTGCCCAGGTGTTTATGGGAGATACGGGAAGCCTTATGCTGGGTGGTGTAATCGCCGTTCTGGCAATTATTCTGAGAAAAGAACTGATGATTCCTGTATTATGCGGAATTTTTTTAATAGAAAACATTTCCGTCATGCTTCAGGTGATTGTTTTCAAATACAGAAAAAGAAAATACGGGCTTGAATATGCCCAGAACAATAGATTATTCAGAATGTCACCCCTTCACCATCATTATCAGAAAGGCGGTTTTCATGAAAGCAAAATCGTTAACAGGATGATCATCATAGGGGTAATGTTAGCAATTGTATGTCTCATTACATTAAAGATGAGATAAACCGGCGGTATGCAATAAGCGATAAGCATCAGGCTTAAAGCTTATAGCTACAGCATAAAGCAAAAAAGTATGAAAATAGTTGTTTTAGGAGGAGGAGAAAGCGGTTGTGGCGCTGCTTATTTGGCTAAAAAACAGGGTCTGGAAGTTTTTCTTTCAGACCAGGGGTCTATTAAGGATCACTATAAGCAGTTTCTTACGGATAATGAAATTGAATTTGAAGAAGGAAACCATCATGAAGAAAGAATTCTGGATGCAGACTGGATTGTAAAAAGCCCGGGAATTCCTAAAAAGGCAGACATCATTCATAAGATCCACGATAAAGGAATAAGACTTTCCTCGGAAATTGAATTTGCTTCGGAATTTACCGATGCCAAAATCATCGCGATTACCGGAAGCAACGGGAAAACAACTACGACATCGCTGATCTATTACATCCTGAAAAACGACGGACTCAATGTTGGTCTTGGAGGAAACATCGGGTACAGTTTTGCTAAACAGGTTGCCGACGAAAAGTACGACTATTATGTATTGGAAGTAAGCTCGTTCCAACTTGATGATATTCAGAATTTCAGACCTTATATTTCTTTATTGCTGAATTTGTCACAGGATCACCTGGATCAGTACAATTACAACTATGAAGAATATGCATTAGCAAAGTTCAGAATAACGGAAAATCAGGAAAATGACAATTTCTTCATCTACAATAAAGATGATGAAATGAGCAAAAATATCCTTGAAAAGCTGGAGGTTAAAGCGAAAATGATTCCTTTTTCCACCAAAGAGAAACTGTCTGAAGGAGGTTTTGTTGATGATGAAAATATTGTGGTTAAAATGAAAGAAAAATTCTCAATGAAAATCGAGGAATTATCTCTTCTTGGCAATCACAATGTAGCCAATAGCCTTGCCGCATCAATTGCGGGTAAGATTCTGGAAATCAATAATGAAAGCATTAGAAATTCGCTAATGACTTTTCAGGCCGTTGAGCACAGGCTGGAATTTGTGACAGAGATTGATGGCGTAAAATACATCAATGACAGCAAGGCGACCAATGTCAACGCAACCTATTACGCTTTGGAAAGTATGAAAAATCCAACCGTATGGATTGTTGGCGGAATCGATAAAGGAAATGACTATACCGAAATTGAAGATTTAGTCAAAAGAAAAGTAAAAGCAATTGTATGCTTAGGCATTGATAATGAAAAAATTATCAACTTCTTTAGGGATAAAAAAGAATTTATTTACGATACTTCAAGCATGGAAGAAGCAGTAAAGATATCAAAATCACTGGCCAAAAAAGGAGATATGGTTTTACTTTCACCATGTTGTGCAAGCTTTGATTTATTTAAAAGCTATGAAGACAGGGGACAACAATTTAAACAGCAGGTTTTAAAAGCAGGTGGCAATTAGCCAAAAGCTAACAGCATTAAATATGAATGAACAAGATACAGAAAACAGATTTGAATTCCTGAAGGGCGATAAAGTACTTTGGATGGTCATTCTTGTGATCTCCATCTTCTCTATTTTCCCTGTATATTCTGCAAGCTCAAATCTGGAATATATCGTAAATAACGGGACTACAACAGGTCACGTGATCAAGCATATGTTCTTCGTAGTCTTAGGTCTTTCGATCATGAGAGTGGTCGGAATGGTAAAATATGAATACATCGGAAAGCTCAGCAGCATCCTGCTTGGTTTAATGATTATTCTTCTCATTGTCACGATGTTTACCGGGCAAACCATTGATGGAGCAAGTGCCTCAAGATGGTTGAAAATTCCGGGCACGCCGATATCATTCCAGCCTTCTTCTTTTGCATTCCTTATGCTGATCATTTATCTCTGCAGGTATCTGACCAAAAAAATCACAAGAGAAAGGCTTCCGATTGAAAATATCATGTACATCTTTGGCCCTATTCTCCTTGTCTTTGTTCTTGTTGCAAAAGATAACGGATCTACGGCATTAATGATCCTGATGGTTTCCGTGATTGTATTGATTATCGGGCAGCTTCACTGGAAATATATTGCAGGATTCATCTCCGCATCATTTATTGCAATTGTATTGTTTTTGATTATTGCACTCAACACAAACCTCATCGGAGGAAACCGGGTACACACATGGATGAGCCGTATCGAAACTTTTACTTCAAGCAAAGCGAAGTCGGCCGATGTAGACGATGAAAGTGTAAAAGCTAAAAACTATCAGGTAATGCAGGCTAAAGCAGCCATTGTTCACGGTGGGATAACAGGAATGGGACCCGGGAAAAGCGCATTAAAACAAATGCTTCCACAGTCTGCGTCCGACTTTATTTTTGCGGTAATTGTTGAAGAATATGGAGTAATAGGTGCAGCCTTTCTGATCAGTATGTATTTAATTATGATGATCAGGATTGTAATGATTGCCAGTAAAATGCCGGCATTTTTCGGATCGTTGCTCGTGCTCAGTCTCGGGGTAATGATCTTTATACAGCTTTCCGTAAATATTGCGGTAGCCGTCAATCTGATCCCGGTAACTGGCCAGCCGTTGCCATTGATCAGCTATGGGGGGACATCCATGCTGGTAACCTATTTACAACTGGGAATAATTTTAAATATAAGCTCACGAATCCAGATTTATGATGAAGAAGGATTGGGCAAAAAGCAAAGCATTGCAGAAATAAACGACATTGCTTAAATAAAAAAAGAGTCTCAAAAGGACATAAATCAGGATAGGGTGCAAATCCTGTCAAATTTAAAACAGATAAAATAAAAAATGGACAATCAATCATTCAATAGCCAGAAGCCACGAGCCATCCGCGTTTTATTATCCGGAGGCGGAACAGGAGGACACATCTTCCCGGCTATTGCTATTGCAGACGAAATCAAAAAGAGATTTCCGGATGCAGAATTTTTGTTCATTGGAGCCAACGGCAAAATGGAAATGGAAAAAGTTCCTCAGGCCGGCTACAAAATAGAAGGCATTGATATTGCCGGAATCAACCGTGGAAATATCCTCTCTAATTTAGGGCTGCCTTTTAAGATTTTAAAAAGTTTATCTAAATCTAAAAAGATCATTAAAAGTTTCGCTCCCGATTTCGCGATAGGAACAGGCGGTTTTGCAAGCGGACCGGCTTTGTATGAATCAAGCAAATTGGGAATCCCGATTTTTATTCAGGAGCAGAATGCCCATGCAGGCGTTACCAACAAAATTTTGAGCAAAAAAGCAAAAGCCGTATTTACTGCCTACCCGAAAGTAGATGGCTTTCCGGCAGATAAAATACACTTTCTGGGTAATCCTATCCGCGAAAATATTGTTTCGGGAATGCAACAAACAGCCCAGGCAAAAGAAAAAATGGGTCTTGATAAAGAAAAGTTAACGATTCTATCAGTCGGTGGCTCTCTAGGTTCAAGAACATTAAATAACGGATGGAAAGAAAATCTTGAAAACCTGAAACAAAAAGGGTATCAATTGATCTGGCAGACGGGCAAACTGGATTATAAAGAAATTGTTGATGAGCTTCAGTTGTCCGTTGATGGAAATAACCAACAACCAGAAACCGGCAACCAGATACAGATAAAAGAATTCATCAAAGACATGGAAACAGCATATTCTGCGGCAGATGTTATTGTTTCCAGAGCGGGAGCTATTGCCATTTCAGAATTGGCAGTAGCGCAGAAGCCTGTATTATTGGTTCCCTTCCCTTTTGCAGCGGAAGATCATCAAACCAAGAATGCGATGAATCTGGTGGAAAAGAATGCCGCAAGAATGGTAAAAGACTCTGAAATGCAGGAAAAATTCTGGAATACCCTTTCAGAAATCTGTGAAAATGTAATTATAAGAAAAGAAATGTCTCAGAATCTGCAATATTTTGCTAAGCCAAATGCGGCTAAAGAGATTGTGGACGAGATTTTAAAAATAATTGAATAATGTCAGCCACACTTTCTACATATAGAAAATTTATTTATAAGGATGATGCTTTAGAATTAATTAAAATTCTTGAAGTTAATCATATTGATTATGAATTGGCCGACAATTCCTCCAGATTAGATTCAAGCTTTGGAGCAGATGTCAACAATCAGGAATTTGAATTAAAAATCCAAAAAGAGAATTTTAATAAAGTTGAAGAATTAGAGGAAAAGCTTGTAGAAAATGATGTGCAAAATGTTGAAAGAGATTATTATCTTTTTGAATATTCTGATGAGGAGCTTATCGAAATTATACTAAAGAAGGAAGAGTGGAGCAAATTTGATTACTTGCTGGCTCAGAAAATTTTAAAAGAAAGAGGAAAAGAAATTAGTCCGGAAGTTCTTACGGTTATTTCAAAACAAAGATAGAGGAATTATCAAAAGAAGCTGAAGTTCCGAAACTGTGGTTTTACTTAGGTTATTTCTTTGCATTTGTTGGAGGCTTTTTAGGTATTATAATAGGGTATACGATAATGTCTTACAAGAGAAATTTATCAAACGGAGAATCTGCTTATGTCTATAAGGAAGAAGACCGAAAACAAGGTAGGAATATATTAATCTGTTCAATAATCGGAGTTATTTTTTGGATTGTCGTCAGATATTTAAACAAATATTAAAAATGAACATTTTAAATACATATCAGAATTTTTACTTCGTGGGCATCGGAGGCATCGGGATGAGTGCTCTGGCACGGTATTTCCATGCTTCGGGCAAAAAAGTGTCTGGTTATGATAAAACCAACACCAAGCTTACCCAAGCTCTTATGAACGAAGGAATCGATATTGTTTTTGATGATATTATTGACGAAAGAATTACCTCACTGCAGAAAGATGATACTTTGGTAATTTATACACCTGCCATTAAGGTTTTAGAAATTCTGGATTATTTTAACGATAATAAGTTTGAAGTTCTGAAACGCGCAAAAGTATTGGGATTAATTACAGAAAATACAGACTGTATCGCTGTTGCAGGAACTCATGGAAAAACAACAACTTCTACCTTGGTTTCACATTTGTGCAAAGAGGCAGATCTGCCGTTTTCCTGCTTTTTGGGCGGAATTTCCGAGAACTTCAAATCAAACTTTCTGTATAATGGGACTCAATATTCTGTGGTAGAAGCAGACGAATATGACCGAAGTTTTCTTAATCTCTCCCCAGATTGGGCAGTGATCACCTCCACCGATGCAGATCACCTGGATATTTATGGCGACAAAAACACCATTGAAGAGGGATTCAGGCAATTTGCCGCATTGGTTCCGGACGACAAACAGCTTTTTGTAAGAAAAGGGATTGACATCGGAAGACCACACCTCACCTATGCCGTAAATGAAACAGCAGATTATTATTCTGATAACCTGCGTATGGAGAATGATACGATCTATTTTGATTTTCATACTCCGGAAGAAACAGTAAAAGATTTTGCCTGGGAAATTCCGGGAATCCATAATGTAGAAAATGCAACCGTGGCATTGGCAATCCTTCATAATTTGGAAGTCGATTTTGAGACTTTAAAAAAAGCAATTATCAATTTTAAAGGAATTAAAAGAAGATATACCAAGCACAGATATGAGAACGGTAAAATTTACATCGACGATTACGCTCACCACCCGACTGAAATCAATGCGGTAATGAGCTCAATCAGAACTTTTTACCCGGAAAAGAAACTGCTGGTGGTTTTCCAGCCGCACCTGTTCAGCAGAACAAGAGATTTTGCTGACGATTTTGCAGAAAGCCTGAGTCAGGCCGATGAATTAATCCTGCTTGATATTTATCCGGCAAGAGAACTTCAGGAAAATTTTGAAGGCATTACTTCAGACTGGCTCCTGGAAAAAGTGACTTTAGATAAAAAGGAAGTTTCAACATTAAGTGATGCTTTCAGTAAAATAAAAGAAAAAGAATTTGACATCCTTCTCTCCGTAGGCGCAGGAAATATTGATACGCTGTATGATCCTGTTTGTGAGTGGATGAGTAAATATTAATTTAATAACCGCAGCGAGCGCAACGGAATTTATATAACTCCTATAAAGTCGTTCGCAGGGGCGTTTCACTTAGCAAATGATAACTGGAAATATCATTTAGGAATAAAAAAACACAAGATGACAGAAAATGAAATATCAAATGTAGTTTTTGATGCAGGGATGAAAGTGCATCGAAAACTTGGAATAGGACTCTATGAAAATGTGTATGAGCAATGCTTAATCTACGAATTGAAAAATAGTGGACTTAGAATTGAGAGTCAAAAAGATATCAGTATCAATTATGAAGATTTGCTAATTGAGAAAGCATTCAGAACGGATTTGGTGATTGAAAATAAAGTTATTATTGAAATAAAAGCTGCTCCGGAAATTAATACGTATCATTTCTTTCAGCTTCTTAACTATTTAAGAATTACAGAAATGAAATTAGGGATGATTTTAAATTTTCATTCTAGCTTATTTAAAAACGGAGTAAAAAGAGTAGTAAATAAATTATAAAAGCCTGGTAAACAGCACAAATAAAAGGATAAATAGTAAATGTTTTCAGCTAACATTCGCTGAGTGAAACGCCCTTGCGAGCAAAAAAGTAACAAATAATAATAGAAAAAAGCCTTGCGAACTTAGCGTTAAAAAATTTAAAAATGAAAAATAAATACAGAATATTAAAAATTGCCATTACAGTAATCATTCTAGGGTTTCTGCTGAGTTTCTCATTGAAGAAATTCAGTGGACAGAAGATTACGGACAATAAAATTTCTGTAAAAATGAGTGAGAAAACACCAGTTTATTTTATTGATGAAAAAGATATCCGGGAAATTGTAAAAAAAGAAAACCCTTCCGGAAAAGTGGGGGATCTTAATATTCCTGCCCTGGAAAAGAAGATCAATGCCCTTCCTGCTGTGGACAGCGCTAATGTATACCTTAATCTGAACGGGAAACTGAACCTGGATATCAAGCAAAGGGTTCCTGTTTTCAGGCTTAATAAAAATGGGCGTGACTTTTATGTAGACGAAAAAGGAATAGAATTTCCCATTTCTAAAACATACTCTCATCCGTGCATGCTGGTAACGGGAGATGTACAGAAGGACGAATATAAAAAACTGGCTGAGCTTGTCGAAAAAATCGATAAAGATGATTTCAGTAAGAAATATTTCATCGGCATTTCAAAAGATAACGGCGACTACAATTTGCTCACCAGCGAAGGTAATTATAAAGTAGAAATCGGAGATCTGGACAATATTGAATTTAAAGTAAAAGGTTTTAAAACCTTTGTAGAAAAATATCTTGTTTACCAGGATCCCGAAAAATACAAAATGGTATCGGTAAAATATCAGAACCAGATTGTCACCACTTTAAATCCTTATTTTAAAGAAAATGACAGTATTCTGAATGTAAGAAATAAAGAACTGGCAAAAGCTTCATTAGTTCCGGTAAAGAAAGCCGACGATAAGCCCAAACCGGCAGAAATAAAAAAGACTAACCAACCAACTTCCTCTTCATTAAAACCAAAAACAGTAACCAAGCCAAAAGAAATAAAAAAAACAGAGAAGAAATCTACGGCAGTAAAGCCGAAAACAAAGGCGAAAATTAAAATAGAATAAAAAATCAAATCGATATAAACAATGGAAAATCAAGAGTATTCAGTAGGTCTGGACATCGGGACGACGAAAATCGTCGCGATTGTCGGAAGGAGGAATGCACACGGGAAAATAGAAGTTCTCGGTGTAGGGAAGGCTAAGAGTCTTGGTGTTCACAAAGGTATTGTGAATAATATTTCGCAGACCATTAATTCAATCAAAGCTGCTGTGTCTGAAGCACAGTCCAGCGCAGGAGTTCCTATCCGTAAAGTAACGGTAGGGATTGCAGGAAAACACATCCGTTCTCTGCAGCACTCTGATTATATTATGCGTGAACATCCGGACAAATTCATCACAGATGATGACATTGAAGCATTAAAAGATCAGGTCAAGAAGCTGGTCATGCTTCCAGGTGAAGAAATAATCCATGTACTTCCCCAGGAATATAAAGTAGACTCCGAAGGAGAAATTCAAGAGCCGATCGGTATGCACGGAAAACGTCTGGAAGCAAACTTCCACGTAGTGGTAGGACAGATGGGAAGCATCCGTAACATTGCAAGATGTGTGCGTGAAGCAGGTCTTGAAATGGAAGCTCTTACCCTGGAACCTTTAGCATCTTCGGAAGCTGTACTGACTAAAGAAGAAAAAGAAGCCGGAGTAGCCATCGTAGATATCGGTGGCGGAACTACAGATATCGCTATTTTTAAAGATAATATTATTCGTCACACCTGTGTAATTCCTTACGGTGGCGGAATAATTACCGAAGATATTAAAGAAGGCTGTTCTATCATCGAAAAGCATGCGGAACAGTTAAAAGTAAAATTCGGTTCAGCAGTTCCTGAGCTTGAAAAAGACAGTACCTATGTAACCATTCCGGGGCTTCACGGCAGACCGGATAAAGAGATTTCACTCAAAACTTTGGCACAGATTATCAATGCCAGAGTAGAAGAAATTCTGGAAATGGTGAATACGGAACTTAAGGCATACGGCGCATTCGAACAAAAGAAAAAGCTTATTGCCGGAATTGTACTTACAGGAGGCGGATCGAACCTTAAACATCTGCGTCAGCTGGCAAACTATACCACGGGATTTGATAGCAGAATCGGTTTTGCCAATGAATACATCGCAAACGATAAAAATCAGTATCTTAAGGGACCTGAATTCGCTACTTCCATCGGTTTATTAATGGAAAGCTTAAAGATCAGGGACAAAAAACAGCATGCTGAGCTTCAGGAAACGGTTCAGGAACCTGTAGAAACAAAAGCTGAAACCACAACACCTGTTGCAGAAACCATCCAGGAGAATGTACAGCAGGCGGAAACCGTACAGCCGGAGCATAACGTTAGCGAACAGCAGTCTAAAAAAGCAGCAAAACTGACTTTCGGGCAGTCGCTCATGGAAAAAGTAAAAAAATTCTTTGAGGAAGTAGAATAAATATAAATGATAAAACGATAAGCGATGCATGATCTTTTCCTTATCAGTGATCATCAATCAATTATCAATAATAATTATAAAAGTATAGTTATGGAAAATATAGGGACACAGGGGTTTTCATTTGATTTGCCAAAAGGAAATTCATCAATAATAAAAGTGATCGGTGTTGGAGGCGGTGGAAACAACGCCCTAAAACACATGTACGAAAAAGGAATCCACGGGGTAGATTTCGTGATCTGCAATACGGATGCACAAACCTTGGATAATAATCCTGTTGCCAATAAAGTGCAGTTGGGAACTACTATTACAGAAGGTCTCGGAGCCGGTGCTGATCCTGAAGTGGGAGAAAAATCGGCTATCGAAAGCATCGAAGATATCAAAGCGGCAATGGGCCAGAATACAAAAATGGTATTTATCACTGCCGGAATGGGTGGTGGTACAGGAACCGGTGCAGCTCCCGTTATTGCTAAAGTAGCAAAAGATATGGGAATTCTTACGGTAGGGATTGTTACCGTTCCTTTCAGCTTTGAAGGTAAAAGAAGACTGGAGCAGGCGGAAAATGGTCTTGATAAATTAAGAAATAACGTAGATTCCCTGATTGTTATCAATAATGATAAATTAAGACAGCAGTTCGGAAACCTTGGTTTCAAACAGGGATTCTCAAAAGCTGATGAGGTATTGACGAATGCAGCCAAAGGAATGGCTGAAGTAATCACCGGATATTTTGACGTAAACATTGACTTTAGAGATGCTAAATCCGTGCTTCAGAATTCAGGAACAGCGTTGATGTCTACCGGAGTGGCTTCAGGTGAAAATAAAGCTGAAGAAGCCGTTAAAAAAGCTTTGGATTCTCCATTGTTGAACGATAATAAAATCACCGGCGCTAAAAACGTGCTCTTATTAATCCGAAGCGGCGTGGAAGAAGTAACGATGGACGAGATCGGGGTAATTATGGATCATATCCAGAAAGAAGCCGGAAATACCGCAGATATTATCTTTGGGGTTGGTTCTGATGAAGAACTTGGAGATTCTGTAAGCGTTCTTGTAATCGCTACTGGTTTTTCAAATGACAATAAAAAATTCTCCGGCCCAACAGAAAAAATTAAAATCAGCCTGAACGATAGTTTTGATACTCCTAAAGAGTCTCCCTTCAAAACAAGACAGGAAAGAGAAGACGCACCCGAGCAGTCCTATGATTTCGGAGGCAAAAGTCTTTTCAGACTTGATGACGAAGATAATGATGCTCCATTCTTCAGTTCCTCATCTGAAAAAAAAATGACTATTGAAGAAGAACCTGCGAGAACAGAAATAAAATTCACTGACAGAGAGGAAGATACGATTCATACACCGGAACAAAGCTGGAAAAATGAAGAAGAAGAGTCATTCAGCCTGTTTTCTCTTGATGAGGAACCAGAAGACCCGAATGATCTTGAAATAGAATCTTTCAAGTTTGATTTTGATCAGAAAAAAGAAGAACCACAAAGCGGAAATTCTTCCAATAGATCATATTCAGAAGAAAAGCCTGTTGAATTCAGTTTTTTTGTAAATGAGTCGAAAAATACCGATTCGAAATCAGATTTCGGCCCGAAAGCGGAATTTACTTCTTCAACCGAGGTAAACCAACTTACAGAAGAGCCTCTTCAGAAAGTTGAGCATTTCTTTCAGCATCTGAAAGAAGAGCCCGTTGCAGAAACTCAGTCTGAAAAGCAGGCAACAAAACCCGAAGAAGAAGAGTTCACGTTTGTGAATAAAACCGTAGATCAGGAAAGAGTAATGGAACGCAGAAATAAGCTAAAAGAATTCAATTCACGTTACCAGAGCTTCGACAGCTCCAGCGAGTTTGAATCCGTTCCGGCCTTTAAGAGAAAAAATATCTCTATTGAAGGAACCAATGCGTCAGAACAGAATATTAACACGTATCTGTCTGACAACAACGGCAACATGCAGATCAGGGAAAACAGGTTTTTAAATAAAGATGTAGATTAAATTAAATTTGAAAATGTAGCAATTTGATAATTTGAAACTTATTCAATGGCAGAATCACATTAAAATGCATCTGCATTTTCAAATTGTCTCATTTTCAAATTTTCAAATTAAAATATTGACATGAGTTTAGAAAATACCATAAACGAAGCGATAAAAACGGCGATGAGAGCGAAAGACAAAGTGGCTCTGGATTCTCTTCGTGCCGTAAAATCTCAAATATTATTGCTTAAAACAGAAGCCAGAGGAGCAGAAGTTACTGCAGAGCAGGAAATTGCGATACTCCAGAGAATGGTAAAACAACGTAAAGATTCTTCAGAACAGTTTACTGCACAAGGAAGAAATGATCTTGCGGAAGTGGAGGAAGCCCAGATGAAAGTTATTGAACAGTTTTTGCCGAAGCAGCTTTCTGCCGAGGAACTGGAAGCAGAAATGAAAAACATCATTGCTGAAACAGGAGCCGAATCCATGAAAGATTTGGGAAAAGTAATGGGAGTAGCTTCAAAATCTTTAGCCGGAAAATCTGACGGAAAAAGCATCTCCGAGATGGCTAAAAAGCTGCTTTCTTAGGTATTGATTTTTTGAGTTGATATAGTAAATCAGCTACAGCCCAAAAGATCAATTTTTATAAGGATATTCAACCTTTGCATATCGATTTGATTAAGAAGCCCGGAACCTTTCCAGTTCCGGGCTTCATTTATTTTTCTCCTTAGGAATAGCTCAACTCATAAGAATTGAACAATTAATTCTGAGGGAATTGGTTAAATACTTTTTTT
This sequence comes from Chryseobacterium sp. PET-29, assembly GCF_025736815.1. NCBI lineage: Bacteria > Pseudomonadati > Bacteroidota > Flavobacteriia > Flavobacteriales > Weeksellaceae > Chryseobacterium > Chryseobacterium sp. PET-29. Next base: position 3,102,314 of record NZ_CP107053.1, read on the forward strand.
CATGGTATTGTTTTCAGAATCTGGATCAAAGATAATTGTTTTTTAATAATCAATATCAATAAATGGTATATTTTAACTTAAAAACATATTTTGTATTTTACATTACAGTAATTGTTGTTTTGCGGGAAATATTACTCTTATTCTTTCGTGTTCTCTTGATCATTCGAATTACTTTTTTATATTAAAATATATTCTGATGAAATTTACATATTGAAAATCAAACATTTATATTTTTAGCGTAAAATAAACACAAATAAATTTGGAGCTTCAACTTTCGTTTTACTAAATTTGTGTAACAATAACGCAATTATGACCTATACATTAGAAAGCATTGTTGATCTTTTTAACAAAAATGAAAATCTTGAATTTTTATTCTTTTGGGGGCATACTGTTAAAGATGAAGTTACCAAGGCTTGCTTTAGTCAGTGGTTTCCTTTACAATTCAAAGAAGAAGAGGTTATGTATAAAACCGCCGAGCATTACATGATGGCAGGAAAGGCAAAATTATTCAATGATACTGAAATTTTAGAAAAGATTTTAAACTCTGAAACTCCAAACCTGGCAAAAAGTTTAGGAAGAAAAATCAGAAATTTTAATCCTGAAATCTGGGATGAACATAAATACCATATTGTGAAGCAGGGAAATCTACTAAAATTTTCACAAAATGAAACGTTCAAAGAATTCCTGCTCTCAACCGGGGATAAGATATTGGTTGAAGCAAGTCCTTACGATACCATCTGGGGAATCGGAATGTTGGAAACAGATCCTAAAGCTAAAAATCCGGCACAATGGAATGGCGAAAATCTTCTGGGATTTGCATTAATGGAAGTAAGAGATGAACTAAGAATAAAAAAAGAACTGTAAACAATATCGGAAGTGTCTGATCTGAATAATGAGATGTAATTAGCTTACATTGAAATACTTAAAAGCAGTTAGTGTAAAGTGATCTTCGCAGACCTTATTTATAATTAAATTACAAGAGCAATCAAACTCAATAAATAAAAACATGAAAATTGAATTAATAAAAGGCGACATCACCAAAATTGAAACAGATGCCATCGTAAATGCTGCCAATTCTTCATTATTAGGCGGAGGCGGAGTTGACGGGGCCATTCATCGTGCCGGAGGAAAACAAATTTTAGAAGAATGTATTCAGATCAGAAACCAACAGGGTAAATGCAATACCGGTGAAGCTGTTGTGACCACTGCGGGAAATCTTCCTGCAAAATATGTCATTCATACCGTTGGCCCGGTCTGGGATGGAGATGAGGAAAAATGTTCAAAGTTATTGGCAAATTGCTATAAAAATTCTTTGATATTAGCAGAAAGCCTTGGTGTAAAAACCATTGCTTTTCCTAACATCAGTACCGGAGTTTACAGATTTCCAAAGGAGCTCGCAGGCAAAATTGCAACTGAAGAGGTAAAAAATTTCAAATCAGAAATTCTGGAAAAAGTAATCTTCGTTTGTTTTGATGAGGAAAATGAGGAAATTTATAGAACTTTGTTAAAGAATATTACAGATTAAGTCTTTGTAAGCTTTGTTAATTAGAACGCTTTTGCGAACTTAAAAACAGTTGCCAGTAAAAAATCTTCGCGAGCTTGCGTTTTAAAAAAAGTTAAGAATAAAAAACCATGAAAACAATAATATATCTAAAAGGTGACGCAACAAATCCTCAGTCAGAAGGAAACAACATCATCGCACACATCTGCAACGACATCGGAAGTTGGGGAAAAGGTTTTGTTTTAGCCATTTCAAACCGATGGAAAGAACCGGAAAATAAATATCGGAAATGGTTTCAGGATGCTGAAAATTTTTATCTCGGAGAAATCCAGACTATTCAGATTGAAGAAAGTCTTTGGGTCTGTAATATGATTGGCCAGCATAAAATTAAAACCAATTCAAAAGGAATTCCGCCGATTCGTTATGAAGCGGTTGAAAAATGCCTTGAAAAACTTTCTAATGAAGCTTTAAAATTAAATGCTGGAGTTCATATGCCGAGAATCGGTTGCGGATTGGCAGGTGGGAAATGGGAAGAAGTCGAGCCTATTATTGAAAGAACATTACTAAAAAACAATGTAGAAGTATTCGTCTATGATTTTTAATAATGAATAATATGATTGTCCAAAACTTAACACATCAACAAAACACTTTGAGAACTTTGCTGAGTAGAAAGACCTTGCGCACTTAAAAACGTTTAGTAATAAATAAAATCTTCGCGAGCTTTGCGTTTAAAAAATAAAAACCAATGAAAAAACTAACAATATTAACCGGTGCCGGAATCAGTGCCGAAAGCGGAATAAAAACCTTCAGAGACGGAGATGGTCTCTGGGAAAATCATAGCATCACAGATGTAGCAAGTCCTGAAGGATGGCAAAAAGACAGAGCATTAGTCCTGGAATTTTACAACCAGAGACGCCGGCAGCTTCATGAGGTAGAGCCTAATGAAGCACACCGGTTATTAGCAGAACTGGAACAATATTTCGATGTTCAGATCATAACTCAGAATATTGATGACCTTCACGAAAGAGCAGGTTCCACGAATATTTTACATCTTCACGGCGAGTTATTTAAATCCTGCTCATGCAATGATAAAACCCTAGTCTACGAACAGAAAAGCGACATCAATATTGGTGATAAAGCGGAAGACGGGGCACAATTACGGCCGTTTATCGTTTGGTTTGGGGAAGATGTCCCTCTGATGAGGGAAGCCACAAAGATAGCGAGAGAGGCCGATATTTTTCTGGTCATCGGAACTTCGCTACAGGTTTATCCGGCGGCCGGGCTGCTTCATGATATTAAAGACGACTGCCTTTTAATAGTGATTAACCCTAATGAAACCGGTTTTGGGTACGGACAAAGAGCTGTTGTGATGAAAGAGACTGCAACACAGGGGATGAAACTTTTGTTTGATAAATTGATAAATCTTGCCTGATGGACAAGACGGTAAAAGCGGGAATTTTCGGGGTTTGTGTGGGTGATGCGCTTGGTGTTCCGGTGGAATTCACCAGTAGGGAAATTTTAAAAAGATTTCCCGTTGAAAATATGCGGGAATTCGGATCATGGAACCAACCGAAAGGAACATGGAGCGACGACAGTTCATTAACTCTTTGCATTGCAGATGAACTTACAAAAAGTTATGATTTGGAAAAGATCGGACAAAGCTTCGTAAAGTGGGTAAAATACGGACATTGGACCGCTCACGGAAGATTGTTTGATATCGGGGGAACAACAAGGCACTCCATTGCTAGGTTAATAAAAGGAGAAAACGCAAAATTTTCGGGAAATATTTTTGAAGAAGATAATGGAAATGGTTCTTTAATGAGAACCCTCCCTTTGGCTTTCTATCTTAAAGACGAAGAAAATATTGAAAAATTGTATCAGAAGGTAAAAGAAGTTTCTTCAATCACGCACGGACATTTTCGTTCGGTGTTTGCCTGTTTCGTTTATGTGATTTTTGCCATTGAATTAATCAAAGGAAAAAGTAAGGCTGAAGCTTATCACCATACACAGAAAATAACTTTGGAACTTAAGGAAAATCAAGGCTTTAACCCTAAAGAAATCCAACTTTTTGACAGAATTTTGAAAGATGATATTTCAAAATTTCCCGAAGATTCTATCAGTTCAGGTGGTTATGTCGTCCATAGTTTAGAAGCATCATTATGGTGTTTTCTTAATTCTGAGAATTATTCCGAAGCGGTTTTAAAAGCCGTTAATTTAGGCGAAGATACCGACACCACAGGAGCCATCACCGGTGGAATTGCCGGAATTTATTACGGTTTTGAAAATATTCCAAAAGATTGGGTTGATATGTTGGCAAGAAAGAAAGATATTGAAAAGCTCTGCGAAAAATTAGAAGAAAAATTAAATAACAGTAATGAACGAAAAACATAATAAAAAAATAAGCAAATTCCTAAGTCTGGTATTAAGACATCAACCTGAAATCATTAACCTGAACCTGGATGAAAATGGATGGGCAGATGTAAAAGAACTGCAGAAAAAGTGTGCGAATAACAATATCCTTTTTACCCTTGATGAGCTTGATGAAGTGGTAGAAACTAATGATAAGAAACGTTTTATTTTTAATGAGGATAAAACTAAAATAAGAGCGAGCCAGGGACATTCCATTGCTGTTGATCTTGCATTGAAACCTCAGCAGCCTCCGGAATTTCTATATCACGGAACGGCGCAAAATAATTTGGATTCTATTTTAGAAAAAGGTATTGAAAAAAGAAGCCGGCAGCATGTGCATTTAAGCAGCAGCAAAGATACAGCCGAAAAAGTCGGAATGCGCCACGGAAAGCCTGTTCTTCTTACCATCATGACAGGAAAGATGCATGCAGACGGAATTCTATTTTATCTTTCAGAAAATAAGGTCTGGCTTACCGACTTTGTTGATCCTCAATATATAAAATATTAAATAATAGATAAAAAATAAGAGACTGTCTATTAAGGCAGTCTCTTTTAAGTTGTCTATTTGGGCAATCCTCTTTTCAAGGCGATTTCGGCTCTTTTAACGGCCACCTTCTCTTTCCAGTCCATGTATTTCTTCTTGAAGTTTTTCTTCATCACATCATCAAATTTCCTTTGTACCGTAAGATTCCACAAAGAATGTGCTTTCACAGCCCAGGATTTGTCCCATGCTCTCAGGGAAATGGAGAAACTTCCATCCAGATACTTCATCCAGTGCCACCATCCGGTTGGCATAAACAAAGTATCACCATGTTCAAGGAAACATTCTATGCCTTCTACTCCATCCAGTGCAGGAAATTTTGTAAAATCGGGATTTTCGATATCATAATCTTCAAGTGCATAGGTAGCATAAGGGATTTTATAAAGCCTTTCTTTCCACTTGTAATCAAAAAGAAGGATATGTTTTCTTCCGTTGAAATGGGTATGGAAAATATGCGCCATATCGATATCATAGTGAAGGAATGTTACAGATCCTTTTCCACCGAAAAACATGGAGGGATATTTGTCCAGGAAACCGCCCATCAGGTCTTTAGGGGAAATATAATCTGCCAGTAATTTTTTGGCGTGCTTGATAGGATCGAAAAAGAAAATTCTGAGATCTGTAGGTTCTCTCTGGATAAGATCCACATAATCTGTAAACTTCATTTTTGCGGCAGATGCGTTAATGGGAGCGGCGGGATCAGCCTTGCTGCTGTCGTATAACGGAACCTCTACATCTCCTACTACTTCCTTCATGTAATCCATGGTCCATTTTTGATAAGCAGGCCACTTTCTTGCCATATTCTTAATCACCACAGGTTTTCTGGGCTTAAGATATTTTTCAATGAACTCTTCTCTTGTAATGTCATCTACAATATCAATAGGCTTTAAATTGATTCCCATTTGTTTAAAATTTAATGTTACAAAATTATTAAATAAAAATATATGTTAACAGATTTAAGCTTTTTTTAATCTATGATTCAAATCATTTTTACCTATTTATTCTAAATAAAATTTTCTTACAACGAAATACCCTGTAAAGTTTACAGGGTATCAAAACACAATAATGAACAAAAAAGATCCATCTAGTGCTAATATAAAAACTTTATCCGATAAAGCTAATTCATAAAAAGTTAATAAAATATGATTAAAACATTTATTTTAAAAATAATTTCCTATTACAGCAAATTATTGATAAACTCATAAAATGAGAATCCTATTTTAAATTAAATTTTTTCTTAAAAAAAATTAATCCTTCCCATTCAATTTCCAGTTTTTAATATAATAAATGAGTGCAAAACAAAAATTTCTTACTGAAACACAATTAAATTCATATTCAAAAGAAATTATCACTAATTTTGTAGTGATAAATGTTTTTTAACCTTTCTCATTTATATCAATCTTTCTTATTGTGTAACAAAAAGCTTTAACGACTAACTAATAACATAAATAGTAAATTATGAAATTGAAAATTACTTTATTCGTCATGATTTTTTTCTCCGTTCTTTCTTTCGCACAGAAAACTGTTTCGGGAAAAATTACGGATGAAGACGGCCAGGCAATTCCCAGCGCCAGTGTTACCATAGAAGAACCGGGCAAAGATGCCATCCTTGCTTATGCAATTACCAATTCCAAGGGAGAGTACAAAGTAACTTTCACCTCTTCGGAGTCTAATGTAGACCTGAAGGTAAAGGCATTCAATCAAAGACCGTTAACAAAGCAGATCAGCAACAGCGATCAGACTGCAAACTTCAAAATGCAGGGCGAGGCTACGGAAATCAAAGAAGTGCAGCTGAAAACAAGGATGATTACGGCAAGAGGTGATACCATCTCCTATGACCTTAAAGCCTTTGACAGTAAAAGCGACAGAACACTTGCTGATGTAATGAAAAAAATTCCGGGCATAGAAGTGAATACGGATGGAACCATCCTTTATCAGGGTAATGCCATCAATAAGTTCTACGTTAACGGAAAAGACCTTATGGAAGGCGGCTACGGAACGATCAACAACTCGCTTCCGAAGGATGCCGTACAAAAAGTGGAAGTTCTTGAAAATCACCAGCCTGTAAAAATCCTTCAGGATAAAGTGCCTTCGGATCAGGCAGCGATCAACATCAAGCTTAAAAATTCCGTTACCATGACGGGAAGAGGCGAAGTAGGAACAGGTTTTGGAGATCCTTGGCTCTGGAACGTTAAGCTTACGCCGATGTTCTTCGGACAGAAGAGCCAGTGGGTAGTTAATTACAAGACCAATAATATGGGAGAGCAGGTGGAAAATGAAGGAAATATTCTTGCGTTCGGAAACAGGTTTGAGGGAAGAAGAATTAATGCCTCCCAGAATGACTGGCTGAATGTGGAAAATGCAAGCACGCCTAATCTTCCGGTAAAAAGGTATCTGATGAATAATGTTCATTATTTGTCGGCGAATTATCTTACCAATATTGACAAGAAAAAAGAATGGGAACTGAAAGCCAATGCCAACTACACGAATAATGCAGTGGAAAGAGAATCTTACAGCAGAACAGATTATTTTGCCACAACAGATGAACCGGCGTCTACTGTTACCCAAAATATATTTAATAACTTTTATACCGATAAAGCGAAAGGAGAGCTGATATTTACGAAAAATGCTAAAAAGGGGTTCTTTAAAAATACCACCAGCTTCTCACAATTCTGGAATGCAGACAGAGGAATTGCAGACAGAACAAATTCTTTGACGAATTCTAACAGACATGGTGAGGAAGCTATTGAATCTCCTACAACATCTTTCCAGAATTCATTAAGTACGATTGTTCCATGGAAAGAAAAAATGGTAAATGTTTTATCATTTATTAATTATCAGACAGACAGGCAGACTCTTGAAGTTTCGCCGGCATCCTATCTTGAAATACCTGGCTTTTTTACCCCTTCAGGAAACGGTGTTGTAAGACAGAGCCTGAGACTGAAAACATTTGAAGCCAACCACTCTGCCAATATCGGCTTTTCTACAAAAGGATGGACGTTTACTCCGGAAATAGGATTTAATTTTAAAACAACAGATCTTGTATCTGATCTCTCAAATATAATAACGGTTCCGTCTTCTGATACTACTCCGCTTTCAGCATATAGTAATGACCTTACTTATACCACTGCAACTCCTTACGGAAGTGTTGGGGTGAATTATAAAAATGATTCCTGGATGGTGTATGCCAACTTCCCGGTAAACTCCAATAATATTAAAGCTGAAGATCCTTTAAGATTGGTATCGAAAACCGTAAACAAAGTAACTTTTGAACCCAATGTTTTTGCACAATATACATTTGCGTCTTTCTGGAAGGCTTCTGTAAATGCCAATATCAATAATAACTTTGGCGAAGTTAATACCGCTTATTCCGGATTCCTGATGACTTCTCCAAACGGAATTAACGCAATGGCTGCCAATAATCCTATTCCTCAGAATAATACAAAATCTGCAGGAACAAGAATTGAATATAGAAATCCGCTGAACAACTTATTCTTTAACGTGAATTACAGATTTTCGGATGCCAAAAGAAATCTTATTTCGTCTCCGATAAGAAATAATTCGGGTTATACCATCATGCAATACATAGAGCAGGAAAATCATGTACTGAATAACGGATACAGCACTGAAGTTGGTAAATATTTCCCGAAATTTAAAACAAATGCTTCATTAAGCTACAGCAACAATACTTCGAAATCCGACGCTTATCAGAACGGGTTTGCCTATACCAGCAGAAATAATTCTCAGTCTTACGGATTTAAATTCAATAATACCTACTTCAGCTGGATGAGTATTGATTATAATTTTAATATTTCAAAGACAAAACAGGTAAGTAAAAGTAATACACCTCAGCTGAATAATGAAAATTCCAGAAGCGGATATAATCATAACTTAGGTGTTTTCTTCTATCCGATTGAGAATCATACGATAGGATTCAATTGGGATCAGGTGAATACAAGTGCTCTTGATCAAAAATATACTAACGGATTCTTTGATGTTTCCTACCAGTTTACATGGGCTAAAAAGAAAATTGATTTTGAACTGAAGTGGATGAATATAGCCAATAAAAAAGTATTTGAAACTTATGATATCAATCCGCAAAGTATTTCTTACACAAGAATACAGTTGAGGCCAAGCCAGGTAATGTTTACCGTAAAATTCAACTTTAAATAAAAAAATAAAACCAATCTTAATGAGATTGGTTTTTTTTATGATTAGAAGGCTCTCAGCTTTCCCTTTCATTTTCCTGCAAGGTGCTGTAAAAATTCGGGAAGCGCAGCTGTACGGTTGTTCCTTGGTTTTCGTAAGAACTTACAATCAATTCACCATGATGCATTCTGACGATGTTTCTGGCTAAAGGAAGCCCTATTCCGTACCCTTCATAATTCTTTGTATTAGAGGCTCTGAAAAAAGGATCATAGATTTTATTCATCTCTTTCTGCGGAATACCGATTCCGTTATCTTTAACGATAATATAAACATCGTTATCAGTAGCACCCAGAGAAACTTTTACCTGCTGGAAATTCGAATATTTACATCCGTTCTGGATAATATTGGTAACTGCAAGATGAAGCAGCTGTTCGTTCCCCTGAACCTTTAACTTTTTAGGATTATCGGGCAGCATGCTTATATCAAGAAAAATATTGTTTCTTACATCAATTCTCCGTAAAGTTTCGATAACATCCCAGAGCAGCTGATCCATCCGTACTTTATCCATTTTCTGGATCTTACCGTCAAATCCTGTTTGTGCGATCATCAGAAGCGCATTAATTTTTTTATCCAGTTTTTCGGCTTCATCAAGGATGATTCCGAGTGTTTCTTTATACTCAGCATTGGTTCTTGAAATCGAAAGCGCCACATCTGCTTCACCCATGATGGAAGTGAGAGGTGTCCTTAATTCGTGTGAAACATTTCCGATGAGGTGGTTCTGGGTTTCAAAAGACGTTTCGATACGGTTCAGCATATCATTGAATGTTTCCACCAGCTCGTTCAGCTCTTTATTATCCGGTTGCGGCTCCAAGCGAAGATGAAGGTTTTCGGAACTGATTTCCTTTACCTTTCCTGTAATTTTCAGGATCGGTTTAAACAATGTTTTAGATAAATAAAAAGAAAAAATCATGCTGAAAAACAACGAAAGCACAATACAGGTGATCAATGTTCTCTTCAGGAATCCGAGGTAATATACCACATAATGGTTTTTTGCTGAAGCAATCGCAATATAGCTTTTATCATCATGCCGGAAAGTCTGTCCGATATAATAAAATTCTTTGTCATTGTAATTTGCTTCTCCTTTTCTGACGATATTTTTGAAAAAAGAAGACGGAATATGAATTTCCTGTGAAATTTTATTAAAATTAGAATCTGTGGGAACCGCAAAAACATAGTCTCTTTCCATCGGAAGCTCTTCATCATTCAGACCGTTCAGAATATAGTTTTCGGGAAGATCCAGATTATCTTTGCTTTTTTCTACCTGAATAATGGTGGTGGTGCGGATTTTTAAAAGTTCGTAAAATCGCTGATGAGAAAAATTAACAATAGAAAAATACACCAACCCACTGAACAGCAAAATAATAGCTGTAAAAACCAGCATGAGGAGCACCATTGTTTTGGTCTGATTGGTAATAACTTTATTGAACATCCGCTAGGTTTTTTTTAAAACATATCCCATTCCTATAACGGTATGGATGAGTTTATTATCTTCTTGGCTATCCAGTTTTTTTCTTAGATAATTGACGTAAACATCAACAACGTTTGTTCCGAGTTCGTAATTGACTCCCCAAACCGCATCAAGAATTTCTGCTCTGGAAATTACTTTCTCAGGATTATTAAGAAAATAAAGCAGCAGCTTGTATTCTGTTGAGGTAAGTGAAATCTCCTCTCCGTTTCTTGTTACTTTTTTAGTGTAATCATTAAGGATTAGATCCGAAAACTGATAAACATGTTCCTGACCTGCTTCGGGCTCTTCAATTTCAGCGGTATTTCCGTTGGTACTTCGCCTTAAAAGTGATTTTACGCGGGCAACCAATTCAATAAATTTAAATGGTTTTACGAGATAATCATCTCCGCCGCTTTCCAATCCAAGGACAATATTTTCAGATGTTCCGAGTGCCGTTAGAAACAAGATTGGAACATGCTGATTGGTTTTTCTGATCTCTTTGCAGACATCGAGCCCATTCATTTCCGGGAGCATGATATCCAGAATAACGAGATCAAAATCATTGGACTGTACAAGCTGAACGCCGGTTTTCCCATCAAATGCTACAGAAACTTCATACCCGCTTTCCTGAAGTCCTTTTTTGATAAAGGACACCACACTTGTTTCGTCTTCAATGAGAATAATCTTTTTCATGAGCATAAGGAATTATACAAAAATAGAAAAAAGATTGGGAAGTGTGGGATTTTCGAAGTTTGCGGGAAAGTATTATTGATCTCTACAATATCCGTGGCATGTTTTTATGGGAATAGTATTATCACAGAAACACTATATTACTATTATTTTTTGGTATTTTTATATTCTTTATTTGATATACCCTTCCTTTGAAATAATATAATTCCTTATTTTTTTTCTAATATCTTTTGAATCTTTTCTTTTATATAAAGTAATTTTATAATCTTTTGATATGCTAAAATCTTGAATGCTTTCACCATCCATTTTCCCTATTAACAAATTAGAAATTATTTTTTCGTTTTTAATAATGATTAAATAATAACTTTCAATATCTGAAGTATTATCAAATAATATTATTGGTTTAAAATCATTTACCTGCGGTAAGTAAACATATTCTGAGAAATACAATTTATTACCAATAATTTTAAATAGTTCACTGTTTTTATTGTATTCATATTTAGGATAATCTTCATTACACTTTTTTTCATCAGAAGGATAAATACAACTAGCATAAAAATTTTCAAAATCAAATGGTAAAACAGTGGTTTTGTATTTCAAATTATTTCTGCTATAAATGTTCTCTTTTGATATTTTACATGCTTGAAAAATGTCATTATAAGTCAAAATGCTTTTATCAAAACTTAATTCTACTGGATTTTCCGGATCTACAGTTACATTATATAATTTTTTTTTATTGGGAATTAATAATAACCAAGCAATTGTACTTTCAACAATTTGTTTCTCTTTAGGGTTATCAGAAAGGTTATTTTCAAAATAAACATGAATTGAAATACTATCATTCTCAATTTTATCTATATCAATAAAATAATTTTTGTAAATTTTCAAATATAGATTACTTGATTTTATTATTTTTTCAACTATTTCTTGACAAGTTAACTTTTGTGTAACTATATTTTTTTTCTCTTTTTTTGAAATAGATAAGCTCATATCTGAATTTTGTTTACAACTTATAGTATTAGTAAACAATGTTATTAAGAAAATAATTAATATTTTTTTATTTATCATTTTAAAAATTATTAGAAATTCTAGGTATTGTTGTATTAATATCTTTAATGTAATTTTGTTGAACTGTAGTGTCTTTAGAGTGCCATCTTCCTACATTTCCTTTATATCTCAAAATAAATTCTGCGATGTAAGACATCCCTGCCTCTACAGATGGAAAGACTATATACTTTTTAACTCTATCCGTAACTTGATTATTACCTCCTTGTCCACTTTTTCCTTTATTTTCATATCTTTCCCATAGTCCAACAGGAATATATTCAGGATATTTAGTATAAATATCACTGTTCCATCCGTAGCTTGGGGCTTCTCCGAACGCTTCCATCCCAGGAGATCCGCAATTTATGTATTGCCCTGAGGTAAAATGTCCCGTTTCCCATCTGTAAATTTTTTCTATCATTTGAGCCATTTCCTTTCCATAACGGTCATTTATAATCCTTAATGCTACTTCTGCATCTTCAACTGTAAAACCATGATTTTGTTTTTTATAAACTACTGCAGGAGAATTAATTTGTTTCACCTCTCCTCCTCCCATACAGCCGCATGTGTTAGAATTAGTTCTATTCGCGATTCTAACAATACTTTCTCCGTTGACTTGATTAATGTTCGTTACAAAAAAATTATCCGTTAGGTATTGTAATTCAAACTGTCTAACATCATAATGTATCCATGTACTTGCAGTATATTCTCCTCTATATGAAGCAATTCCCGGCTCTAAGGAAAACTTGTTTTTTTCTGACCATCTTACTTGATTTCCTAAATATTTTACAAATATTTTTTGTCTTACTTCTTCAATATCTTTTGGAACTTGAGTTCTTTTTCCATTCTTATTAAAATGAATATCTAATGCTTTTCCCATATGATTAGTCGACCTTCTATTGTGAATAGCATTATCTTCCCAGCATCTATATCCTGAAAAAATACATTTAATAGAATATTTTAAGTTTTTTTCAATTACTGTAGTATAAAACATCGCTGCCCGTAAAGCCCAAATTAAACTTCTATGAACACCTGGATATTCGTAATTTCGTTTAAGTTCAGCAATTTTTGAGTTTTGTCTATCCTCAGAGAATTTACCATTTCCAAATCCATTACACTTTTTGCATTTGCACTTACTATCATCAAAATCGACAATATATTTATTTTGAAACTCATCAATAGCTCTCAAAACATTTCCACACACTTTTCCCGTCTCGGGTACTTTCATATAATCTCGTTGGAACTGCTTTATCATTTTCTCTGTCCTATCAGTAAATTCATCTGTCGGAATATTACCTCCGAACCCGGCGAGACGTATATTAATTTCCCTGATAAGTTCGCTTTTATCTCCTCTTTTTATACAGTGCTTTTCTCCGCAATTTGTAACAGTTGGCTGCTTAGCCTCACTCACCACCACCGGGCTTCTTCCCTCCGGTTTCCGAATGGTTGGCCGCTGGTCTTTTTTTATCGTTCCTTTATTTTCGCTCCAATCCCAAAGTTCCCGAAATTGATCATCAATATTTTCCAAAATCCCTCTTTCCTCTTTTTTAGATTTCGGTTTTTGTTCTGCCGGTGAGCCTTTTGCTTTGGAAACGGAAGATATTGGCGGTTTTTTAGATTGTGGTTTTGAATCCTTTAGAAAAGGATTGTTGATTTCCACATTATCCGAGGCATGTTTTCTATGGGAATAGTATTCTACTGTTATATAAAATTCTAGTTGTTGGGGATCTGTTTCGCCCTGCATGGCTTTTTGCATTAAAGCTTTCGACAGGAGAAATTCAGTAGCAGCAATGCCGTTGTGGTCTACTTTTGTTTTTTGAGTGGCAATGGGCGCATTGCTTTTGTTATGTCCGCCTCCCTTTGCATCATCCTCCCAAAGGGTAAAAACAACTTCTTCATCAAATAGATTCACTGTATAAGCTCTTGCCCGCAATTTCTCCATAAAGCTGAATGTATCGCCTCTGGAATCATCCACATAAAACAGTTCTACTTTACTTATTCGCGGTATTTTGTCCCGCCTTGGCGTGATGATCAATCCTCCTCCCTCAGGTTTATAAAGATAAGCTTCTAAACGGAAAGTATGTCCTAACGCTTTTTCACCAAATGTGAAATCACCGATTCCCTTTTTCTTAATATGCGTGGTACCAAATTTCCCATCGCTCCTTTTTATGAAAAGTTCCCAGGTAACCTGAGAGGGATCTCTTTCCAAAGCCAATGTATCGGGATACCAATCGGCAATATGATAGGTGTATTTTTCTCCCACTATAGGAGATGTGTTTCCTGAAACTGCCGAAACGCCTTTTTTATTCATCATCCTGTTTTTAAATTACCACGCCATTCCATAATTACTCCCAAACTCCTCCTGAAATCCCTGAAAATCCATAATAAGATTGTATACATTCTGTTCTTGAGCATCGGCTTTTGCAACCTGGCTTTTCCCGGGTTCACTTTGCTGACCATGTTCTAGAATGGTAATTTTTCCTCCGGAGGTACACATCAGCTCGGAGATTTCTGTGACGCAGCTTCTGTCCATTACTTTTACATTTTCATAGGTTTTTGTCCATTTCCCTGCCGGTGCATAAACACATGGAAGATACCCTCCGGATGAGGGCTTCAGTTTGCATTGTCCAAAAGGCTGCGCAACAGGATCAAATTGAGTATCGTCTTCGGTTACGGCAAGATAGTCTGGCTGTCCGTGTGCGTCATTCCAATAAAGTTTTTGATGGCTGATTACTTTGAATTTCGGATATTTAAAACCCTGATTGCACTGACACCTTCCTTTCTGTACAACAAAGTATTTTCCGTCGTGCAATTCGGAACGGCCTATGCTGTTTTGGCTTTCTTGCTTTTTTGAGGTTTCTTCTTTTTGCTGTGAGTCCTGTTTTTTATCCTCGGACAGTATCTTATCACTATAGCCGTTTAATATATCGGAAGTTTTTTCATCTTCTTTGAGATATTGTGCATCCTCAGGAATCAAAAGCACCTTTCCGGGAACCAGTTTATAGCCCAATAAGTCTTCCAGAGGACAATGCGTATTGTGAAAACTCCGAAGCGTTTGTGCATCTTTTACAGAAAATCGTTCTGCAACGGATAAAAGGGAATCTCCTTTCTGGATAAGATATTTTTTCATCGGATGTTGTGTTTTTATGATTGATTAAATTTAATAAATTAATTTTTTCTCTGAAGAATTAATTTATGAGTGCTGTATATTTTATCCTTATTTTTCAAAATAATTTTGATTTTTGCTTTTAAAAGCTGCATTGTATGCTTTTCCTTTTCATATTCACAAATTATCTCCCCGGAAACCGGCTCTTCAGAATGTTCGGGAAATTTCCTTCCTCCCAGCAATTCCTGTAAGGTGCAGCCGTCTTTTATATTTCCGCGGAGTATTGTCAGAATATGACCATCTGATTCATCATGGTATTCAGCTTCCATCAAACATGTTACAGGAAATGAATTTTGAATGATGTATAATTTTTCTTCCCAAGATTGGTTTTTATGAAACCATTCCATTTTTGGGAACAGGAACTGATAAAGCAATGTAGAGCGAAATTTTTCAAGCAGGAGTTTTTCATTGTCAAGATAATTCCTGAATTGAGTAATATAAGCCTGAGAAATCTCACCTACAAAAAAATTTTCAGGGTCCTGCAACTTCTTCCTGAATGTTTTTATCATTTTTTTATAATCATAAAATCCGGAAATAGATCCCTGAGCAGGAACAGTAAAAGCGACAGGATAAAGAGCTTTCATACAGGATATTGAAAGCATGCTTATTTTATCTTCGGGAACTTCATTATTTTTTTTAAACTCAGAACTTTTCGTTTTGATTATAAACCCCTTATTTTCAACCTTATGAACATTTATTGAAACGACGTAACTTATTATTAAATCTTCTGTTCCCGGTTTTTCAAAATGCTCACTTACTTTGTAATTGTCTGCATAGAAATTTTTGAACAGATAACGCGAAGGACGTATTTCCCGTTTTGAAACAATACAGTTATTTTCTCTCAGTTCTCTGATCTTTTCAGGCGGAGGAATGAGTATTTTACGCACATTGTCAAGATCATGTCCGATAAGCTCATCAAGGCTGCAGTAGGTATTATGATATCGTTTCAATACTTCGGCAGAGACGCCTGTTTCCCGGGCAACAGATTCTAATGTATCTCCTTTCCTGACGTAATAGTTGAGAATGCTAATCTCCATTATTGATGTTGTTAAATAATTTACTTTAGTCGGAGGTTTCGCTCACGTTAAGACGTTCCCTTCACAAAAGGCTTTTCTACATTTCCGCCCTCAAAATCAACGAGCACTTCCTCGCCGGTTTCGGGAATAAAATGAAAATCTTCGTCATTATATTAAATTAAATCCATGTTAAGAAATTTAAAGTTTAAGAAATTTTGTAATAACTAATACTATTGATGAACTAACAATTAAATACAGATAAGAATTGGAGAAAACCCCAATAAGCTCACCCTTTAATGAAAAACTGGTCCATGAAGAAACTCTATCAACAAAAATATTATAATTGTTAAAAGAGATTATTATAAGATAAGTTATTATAAAAAAGAATACTACTATTTCTTTTTTTATAAGCCTTTTTAGTAATATAAAAATCATCATAAGTATTATAGATGAAAAAAGTGAAGAAATGAAAATATCTCCTTGATATGAACAATCAAAGCAAGAAGATGATCTTTCTTTTGAATATTCATACATTGAAAAGTATGTTGTAAAGTAAGCTAACCCTAATATTAATAGAAAAAAAAATAGTTTTTTAGAATATTTCATATCTTACTATTTTGTTTTGGTTCTTTATTCTTTTCAAATATAAATATTCCACCTTGTAATAATCCTCCCGGAGAGTCTCCTGATTTTGGAGGCAAAAAAGCCCCATCGGAATTCCAAAGCGCTTCATCCCATCCTTTTCTAAACCAATCTTTAGGGTTAAGAGGATTGCTAACATTCTCATCTTCGATTGTTATATATTTAGATTTATATTCTTTTTTACCCCCATCAAGCCAAGTTGGTGTATAATTACTCCTTCTTAAATAAGCAAAAACTTTTGCACCTAAATTTTCACTTAATTTTTGAGCAAGGCTATTTTCAGGTTTTACTAGTTTTATTGATTCAGAATCATATTTATAAGACGGATTTAAAGTTACTACTCTTCCATCACTATTTCCAGTTCTACACGCATAAGAATATATTTCTGGATTACTTGTGAAAGATTCTTTTTTTAGTTTAGTAACATGTTCTACTGTAAAACGTTGATTCTCTTCATTATCTCCATCCAATCCAAAATCTAATATACTCGGTAAACCATGTGAAAAAATTTTAATCGTAGAAATTTTGATTCTGCTTCTATTTACAGTTGCGTCTCCCCTGTTAATATAGTCTACTAATTCAGTAACCGAATTAATTTGTTTCATATATAAATTTACATTCCACTTTTTTGCATCTCTTTTAATAATGCTCAACTGCATATTTGTAAATGCATTCTTAAAAATAACAATATTTGAGTGTTTATGATTTTTATAATTTTCTCTTATTTCTCGTACAGCCTGTGCAGGAAACATTAGTTTGTTACCATATGTTTGAGAATGTTGTTCCGTTCCTACTATAAGTAATACTTCTCCCTGAATAATTTCTGCTTTAGTATGCGCCAAAGGAGTTTGAAAAAAAGCAAAAATTTTAAGCCTCAAGTTATTATTAGATAGCAAAACTTTATGTATAATTTCAGTTTTTTCTTTATTTGAAACATTGCCTAATAGTCTTTTACCATCTTCATTATATTCGGTAGCCCATTTCAAAGCTTTTAACTCCTTCTTTTCTGGAATTCTATTAAATTTCGCCTTATAAGTATACCATTTTTCTTTTTCGATAGAATCAACGAGTCTATCATTTTCATCAAAAGGACCTTCTACTTTAATAACTTTTAAAGCTATTTTTCTTGGTCTATTTACATCATTACTTACCCCTCCTTTCTTACCCGTTTGATAAAATTTTCCACAAGCAATATTTCTAATAAGCTTGCCTTCTTCCAAAATTTCACCAGATGCCTTTCCTCGAATATTCTTGGCAAGAATCAAAATCTGTCCTTTTTTTTGTTCAGCCATAAGTTTGGTATTTATGTGTTATGCACATTTTCTCCGGCAAGGTTATGTACCATTTTTTCACTGTTCTGTATATAATCCTTACCTGCTGCAACATCTATATTTTCCATTGCGTTTTTGTAAATATCATTAGCTTCATAGCTATAGGTTTCGCTTGCTATTTTTGTAATATTAGCTGCGTTTAGGCTATAATCTAATGTTGCATTCTGGAAAATGTTCAAACCCGCCATTTCCACAATGTTCATTCCCACTGTATTATTTTGGTTCATTCCAATATTCGTTGTCATATTTTCTCCAACATTAATGTTCAGGTTTTTTCCTGCCGTAAAGTTCATGTCATTCGGTGCATTCACATTAATATTTCCCTGCCCATCCATCAAATAAGTATTTCCACTCGGGTCTTCTATAAAAACGCTTCCTTCAGCATCATTTAAAATAATCTTGGTTCCGCTTCGGGTATGAATAACTTTTTTATCATTTCCTGGAGTATGATAAGAGCTGATTTCACTACCATTATAATGCGTTCCCATCACGAAAGGCTTTTCCGCATTTCCGCCCTCAAAACCAACGAGCACTTCCTCGCCGGTTTCGGGAATAAAATGAAATCCTTTTCCGGATCCTGAGTGAGGCTGTATCATTCTGATCCATGGGGTCTTCTGGTTTTTGTCTTCCTGCCATGGGAACTGTACGCGAATCCTACCCATCCCCATTGGGTCATTGTTGTCTAAAACTCTCGCAGGCTGTTCACTACTTCTTGGTACAGCGTCCGTATCTATATAAGGCGCGGCATTAAACAAATCCGGGATCCCCACAAATTCATTATAATAATCATCACCACCTTCATGAATATGTTTAATATCTATGATTCGGTAGGTTTCCATCGCTTTTCCGTTGATATCAGCCAGCCTTGCTCTTCCTCCAATTTTCAGTTCCGGATCTCTGCTCTTTCCTTTTACAAGCACCAGATTTTCCCTTCGTTCTTTTTCCCGCAAAATTGCCTCTTCAAGCTCTTTTTCCGAATTCTCACCAATTCCTGTATGACTGAAAAACATTTTCGATTTTTTTTGAAATATCTTTCCGGATGTATTTACAGCGATTGTTTGAAAAATATTCTCCTTGAATTCAGATTTCAGACTGTTGCTGTCTTTTTTCATCTTTGATCCCGTATAAATATCATAGGCCGTATAGCTAAAATCCTGAGCATCTATTTTCAGATCGAATTCAACACTGATAAGATCAACATTTTCGGCAAGGTCAATAAGAGGCTGTGTAGATGTTCCGAAAATTAATTCCTCTCCATTGTAATAGAAAAATTCACCGTACCTTCTGGCAAGTCTTCGGATGAAATTATAATCTGACTCCGCATATTGTACGGTATATGGCAAGGCGTGTTTGGTATTGGGAAGATCAACTTTTATTTTAACTTCCTGAGGATAATCCTCTGCAATCTGCATGATAATTTCTTCCAGTGTCCTATCTTCAAAACTTTGACAATCTTTTCCGCTTTCCAGTAAGATTCCCGGTGAACTGCCCGTAATGATAAGGTTTCCATATCCTCCCCCTTCATCTTTCATATTTTTAATTCCGGTGATAATTCCTGAAAAAGACTGTCTGATTTTCCCGAAACGCCAGTAGGCGATCCCTACATTTTTTCCAAGAAGGCTTTTAGACTTTTCCATGACATATCCTTCAAAGCTATCTAATGCATCATCCGGGACTGTGATAATAAAACGATCATGATCTGCTGTTTTCTGGTGAAGTTCCACCGAATAGCTGTTTCTGGCCAGAAATTCTTTACCGTCAAGGGTAAGCAGGCAATAGGCTATCGGATTGGAAGGATCCTGAAGCCATTCTTTAAAGGAACGTGAGGTACTGAAGACCAAGCTATTATCAAAATCTGTATTTTCCATATTTGTATTTTGGTTGATGGCGTATACTTTACGCACCAGAATTCATTGCTTTAGTCGCGCCACATTTTTTCGTGAATAGCACCATTTATATTAAACTTTTTTGCAATGAGATGCATTTCTATCTGTAATGGTTCTTCGTTGCCGGCATTGAAGTGTTCAGAAAATTCAATGCAGTATGCTTTTTCAAAAACCAATTCCTGTAGTTTGCTCATTGCATCCCGCCGGTAGAAAATGATTTTCCCGTTTTTTACCTGCTGATGATCCAGCATCCAGTTCAAAAGTTCCGGATTGCCTGTACTTTCGATACGGATCATGATTTCACCACCTTTAGGAATTCCTTTTGGCTTTCCTGTACTATCTACTGGCTGTGTAAAACTGTATTGGCATTCGAGAATAGTATATATATTACCGTCGAGTTCTAATTTTGATAAAAATGACATGATTCTTTATTTTCAATGGAAATGTAATTAGCGTATTATTTTTTTGAAAAAACGGATAATATTGTTACCCATTCTGACAAACCATTATACCCATTCATTTTCATAGGCACCACTTCCCATTTCTATTTTCCGGGCGGAGATTGTAAATGACTCGGTGAGCGGGTTTTCTCCAACCGAATCAAATTTTTCTTTATGCTTTACGAGATAAGCTTCTGTGAATTTAAGCTCTTTGAGTGTGGCTTCACTGTCTCTTTTGAAGAATACTATTTTTCCATCTTTTCTTTCGAAAGAATTGGTCATCCATTCAAAAAGTTCCGTAGACCCTGTTCCTTCTACAGTAACATCAACTTTTCCTCCTCTTGTAATGGTAGACGGACGTCCTGTAGCATCAGTTTCCTGGAATAATCCATAATTTACATTCAGTATATTGTACTTTTTTCCGGCTACTTCTAATATTGCTTTAAATGACATAATAATTTTTTTTCGGTTAAGTGTTTTTGTTTGATAAGTAAGCTCTGGTTTTTTAAAAGATCATTGAAGGGAATACCTGTTTAAGGATTCCGCAGGTATTTTCTGATTGAAAATCTCTTTTATAAGAAATACAGAAGCTATATTTTTAGTTTGAAATAATTCATTTTGAATGTAAAGAAGGTTAAACCCATTCATTTACATGTTTGGCATTACCCAATTCAATTTCTTTTGCTGAAAGTACGAAAGCTTCAGTAAGCGGATTCTCTCCTGAGGCATCAAAATTTTCAGTGTATTTCACAATATAAGCTTCCTTGAATTTAAGCTCTTTCAATGTAGCATCACTATCTCTTTTAATGAATTTAACACTACCATCTTTTCTTTCAAAAGAATTGGTCATCCATTCAAAAAGATCAGTTGCACCGGTTCCTTCTACGGTTAAATGGATTTTCCCTCCCCGGGCTACCGAAGATGGCCTCCCCGTTTTGTCGGTTTCCTGTAACATGCCGAATTCTACTGATAAAACATTACGCTTTGTTCCGGCGTATTCTAAAATGGTTTTAAATGACATAATATATTTTAAGTTTAAATGATAATATTACCAATAATGGAATATATTCGTGCGTTCTTCAGCTTGACTTATCGGCGCAAAATACTGTTCAAAAGTAAAATTAATTTTAATAAAACCAAAAAATATTTATAAAATATTGCAGTATTTTTTATTATGTTAATAACAACATGCTTAAAAAGATAAAAATAATTAATAAAATAACATATTTTTATAAATAATCAATTATCCGCATCAATCTGTAAAATATAAAGTGTTTTTAGGATAAAACAATTTTAAATTATCTACAATAGAAAAGCACAGAAGCAAAAATGCTCCTGTGCCAAAAAAACACAAATTACGAAAAAGACAGGAGGAATTGCTCACACCCTTACTTATTCACTCCTGCTGCACCATGTCACGGTGCTATTTCCGTTTATTTTTGCTCATATTCCGTATTCCATTCATTACCATCATCTCCTTTATGACCATCCATCTTAATAAGGAAATTTTTTGCCGGGAAATAAGGCTTCATATGAATATCCAAGTGAATTCGGTCTTTTTGTACCGGATCCTGTTCGAATTTTCTGATTTCGAAGTTTTCTATAAGCTTACCGGGACCTGTAATAGCATCTAAAAAGCGTACAATCTGATTCATGATTTCTTTTCTGGTTACAGCAGTAAAATTCTCAAAAGCCCTCCTGTTAAGAAAATCCATCAGGACTTTAGTTACATAATCAAATACCCTGACTACGGAATAGGTTTGTAACCCAAGATTATCTCCGTTGAAAAGTGTTTTTCCGGAGAATGCCATTACTTTCCCATATTCATTAACCATAGGGATCAATCCCATATTTTCAAGGTTGGCGATTTCACTTTTTTTTAGGTCAAACTTTACTCCATCCACTTCATTAATCCCTCCGAATTTTTTGCCTGCAGTTACCTGCGACATTAATGTTTTATATACCTTTCCGGCCAAAGCTCCTGACGGAGGCACAAATAAATCTTCCTGCTCACTAATTTCTTCAAAACGGCCTCTTCCTACCAGCCAGTTGCAGGTCATTAAAATATTTGAGCGGTAGATTTCACCACCGGTAAGATAAGCCTGATCAAACATTTCCATCACATCATCCGGCTCATCAAGATGTTCAAAATCCGTTATGAGCATCACCTTATTTTCATGAGCAATCTTCGCCCATTTTTCTACAACGATATTGGACCCCAAATATCCCGGAATTACCAGAATACCATAGTTGTTCCTGAGGTCAAGCCTATCATAATTATCAGAAAGCTCCGCATGGATTGTATCAATAAAACGGGTATTGTCTAGGTCCTTCAACTGTTCCAGCGTAGCATTTACTACTGTAATATTTCTTACTTTTTCAGACTCGGTATTTTTATAGAATAAGGCGATTGTTCTATAGTTGGCTTCCAGTTCCCGGGTTGCTTCCACTGCCCTGAAAAGATTTTTTGCCAACAGTTCTTCTGCAGACTTTCTTTGAGCATCACAGTGGGACACCATATCGGCAACAGAATTATTCTTTCCGATTATAATAGTCCAGAGCTCCAATGTCTTTTTAAGTATCTCTCTTTCTTTTTCTTTACTTTTTTCGGTAAGAAAAATTTTTCTTCTCGCTTTACGATCTGGATTTATATTCTGAATATTTTCAATAGAGGTTTCCAGCAAGTCGAATCCTCCGTAGCGTGCCAACTTTTCCAATAGCTTATCCGCAGAAGCATGTCCTGCTATTTTCTGCTCCAGTACGGGAGCTTCCATTGGTTGCAGTTCTTGTTGTTTTTGTGACATCGTTTTGTGTTTTTAAGATTATTTATTTTCTTCAAGTTCTTTGATGAGCAACAGCAGCGTATCGTGCAATGCTTTCTTTGCATCGGGATCTTCAAGGGCCGCTTTCAGGATTTTGTTTGTTTTCAGCTGCTTCACAATTTTCTGGTATTGGTCTTTTTCCGTTTCCAGTACATTGAGAAAATTACTTTGTGCGGTAATTCCTTTGATTCCGAAGTCTCCAAGATTGCTGAATTGCAGAGATTCCATTTGGGTAGCACCTTCTGCATTTTCAAAATCAACTTTAATTTCGGGTTTAAAATGTTCAAAGACTTTTTCTACCGTAGTTAGTCCTTCCACGAGCTCCGGTTTTACCGGGTCTTCTGCTGTAAGTTTCTGTGCGAAAAGGGTTCTGTTTTGAGGGATTTCCACAATCGCTTCATTTGCATCAAATGGTACTTCATTACCACCGATTCCTTTGTTTGATAACATACTATATTGTGTTTAAATTATTCGATATCTTTAATTTTATATTAAGTTGTAATGATTCTCACCTATTTTTCAAATAAGCGGTAAGGATAAATGTTTGCGGATGCATTTTTTAGGTTCAGCAAAAAACTATCGCACAGATATTCCCATTCTTCTTTACGGATATTTTCTTTATTTCGGACAAGAAAGACGTCAATAGTTCTGCTGAAACCTCCTTTCAATGAAACTTCTTTCTGTGTACCTTTCCGAACTTCAACGTCTTTGATAAGCTGCCTGAAATGATTCATTGCAAAAGCCCTGATATCTGCTACTGTAACAATGCGACCCCTTGTCAGTAAAGCATTTCTATATTCTAATATTTTCTCCTGCGGAGAAAGCTTCTTTTTCCCGCCCACTGAAGTACGGATAGCCAAGGCAGAATTTTCAAACAATCCGTTTTCCGGACCTACTGCTGTGAGCCGGGTCATCTGCTTTACATCATTCCCATCCTGTGCAGCGGTAGACCAGTAAGAGATTTTGCACTGTACATCTGTTTCCGGATCTCCCGAAGAAATAATCAGGTAAGGACTGTTGGCCTGAACAAAGTTTTTTTCTTTTGCAAGCTGATGAAGTGATGCCATATTCTGATTAATCTGCCTGAGAATATCATTGACGGAATTGGAACCTATACTTGCAAACGCAGCCGTTTCGTCTTTGATCAGTTCTAATAAATACTGTAGTAATTCCGACGCGCTCCTGCGGTCGAAACGGGAAACACCTCCCCGCCTCAAAAAAGCTATTGGTTCTTCATTTTCAGATTCATAATTTTTAATATCTAATCTTTTTCCATACTCGTCCGACACATCATCAAGTTCCAGAAATTGCTCTGCATCATCGATTGGAATGATATTCAGCCTGCCTTTTATTCTACGGCTGATGTTTTGATTCCTTATATTAATAAAAGGAACACAGTTTAATGCAAAACGAACATTTTGTAAAATCTCAGGAACAATTGCTTCCGAAAATTTAAACTTAAGCCAAAAAATAGCTTGTTCATCTGCTATCCCATTTTCCGGAAAGTGTTTAAAAAACAGTTCCTCTTTTTCCGGTTTCTCAGAAAAAGACAACCTCGCTTTCAGCGTAAAGAAATATGGTTTATAAAACCGGTTGATTTCATTATAAATATATTCCAAGTCGGAATAATTTTTAGTAATAATCTGTTCTGGATTCAGGCTGTCATTTTCTATATTATAACCTTCATTTAAATGATACTCTCTATTTCCAAAAAAAACTTTTACCTGCTTCAGATAATAGTAAAAGATCTCTTTCTGGAAGCTATTACTACTATCAATAAAAAGCACCAAGTCCTCAAGATCTTCCCTCAGATGGGAGTGTATTCCCAGCCATAATTCACCTGAGGAAATATGTTCTTCTGCCTTTCCGATAATTTCATCAGAAAAAAAGTCTTCAATGTGCATCATTACATTATCATAAGCAAGATATTTTACTTTTGCAGCAAACAATTTTGTTTCTATCGAAGGACTGAAATACAAGTCTTTAACAGTACTTTCGGATGGATTGTAAATATTCTGTTTTCGAATTGTAGTTTTAAAACTACTATAGTATGAAATAAAGGTATTGTTTTCCAGAGGGTTCACCTGAAGCAGGGTTCGTGCCGGTACTACACCGGAAACCTGTTCGGGGAACATTACTTCCAAAACCCTTTCTATAATTCTGGAACGGGAATTTTCAAGCTCAGAGCCCAGTTTTTCAAGTTCTGCGGCACAGGCAGATAACAACAAGCTTACAACGGGATCGAAGGAACTTTCCGACTCCAACTCACTGTATCCCCACAACTTTGAAGCCTTTCTTAATATCCTGTCTTTAATTCTTTCCTGATTCATGTATATTTAATTCCGTATTAATATGAAAGTGGTCCCACAAAAAAACAACTACTGAACACAAATGAACGGTCAGTCTCTGCAATGAGCCCTTTAATGGCAAATGACACTCTTTTTTTCATTCTTCTTTTTACTGAATTTCCAAGATTATGGTCACTTACATAAACCTCAACATTTTCAAGTTCCAGCCTTTTCTCATGTTTTATAATTGATTTCTTCAGAGTCTCAGAAATTAATTCTTTGAGGCTGTTGTCGCTCTTCAGGAGATCAAAATCTATTTCCCATATTTCCGAGCCATAGGTTTCATCAAATTTACATTCTCCCAATGCCGTGGTTGCCAGCAGAAAGAGATGTTGCCGCAGTGATGTTTCCAAAGAAATTTTATCGACCTCTTTTTTGCTGGTAAGTCTTTCAAAATCAATTGGTATGTTGTAGTAAATGTCTTTCATTGCCGTGTTAAATTTTACAGATAAATAATTTTTTTAATACTTCCTTTATTATTGTATTCGAAATTCATCGGAACCTGCTTTCTTTTGATAATCCTGAGTTCTACTTTGGGAGTAAGTTTCAGAAATTTTTCACGGTAAAGAATATCTCCGATAAAGCTCTTTCCCTGGTCATTATCTACAACAATAAAATATTTTTCAACATGTTCCGGTTTTATAAAATTGCTGATATCTCCTGCATAAATTACCATCTTACCCCCGCTTCTTTCCAGCTGGTAAAACAGCATGTCGTGAGATAATTTTCTGTATGCTGAAATATCGAATGTTTCAATGCTGTCCTGTTTCGGCTCAAACGGAATATTTTCGTAGAGATAAGACGCTTTATCAAACTTTTTAAATCCGAAGAATGACAACCAACTTTTTTTATTTTTGGTTTTAACAAATCTCAATATATCTCTTGTTACCTGATAAGATCGTATTTCTTCTGTCTTGTCATCGGTCACAATTAGTTTATACGTGGGAACTTCAATTTCATTTCCATTAATCTGCAAAATTATAGTCCCCGCCTCCTGATCGGATATCGTAAGACTAATCGTATATTTCCTGAGTGCAGAATCCGTTCTTATGATTATTTCTTCTTTTCCCTTTTCATTAAAAGGAAAATCAGGATCTTTTGACATTCCTAAATTCAGATTTAATTCAGGCAGCGGACTCATTTTATACGATTTTATTTTACTCTCTTATTTATGGATTTCACCTTTTCTAATATTATATGCTGAAAGGCAATTAATGTAATGGAGAATATCCTGTCTATGTACTTCGTTCAGATATATCTCATAATTTTTTTTATACGTGTAAATTTGTAATTGTGTTATTTCATTTTCTTTAAATTTTTTAAGTTCTTTTTTACTTAACTGTTTTGCGAAAAGCGACTCACAGTTGATCGGAAATTCATTTTTCAGGACAATAACTTCGCCTGTTTTAAAATAAACGTCAACATTTTTATCATTATTAATGCAGATATCTTCTCCAAGCAGCTTCAGATAGAGATATATTTTATTTTTCCTTTTTCCCAGCTGAAATGAAGCGTACATTTGCTCTTCATTATCTATTCTCAGCCTTATTGCCGGAGCACTTGCAAAAAAACGGTGATCCAGCTTTTGCTTAGTCTGGATAATTCCACAATCGAAATGAGCAAATTGTGCAGAATCAAATGGCTTATTCTGAGCATAAAGCTTATGCTCAAAAAAGAATATACCACAAAAAATTATACAGAATCTTAACATTTCGATTATTTATTTAATACAACTCTTTTATCACTGAACCTGATAAAGCTGTCTGCAGACATCAAGATCGGTTTTCATTTTATCATATTCTTCTTTCAGTGCTTTGTTTATTGTGCTTAAACTGTCCATCAGTTCCTGATTGCCTGAAAGCTGTTTGATTTGTTTCTTAGCATCAATCAGGTCTTTGTAGGTCATGATGGTATTGTTGTACATATTCTTGTTTTTCAGGGTATCTTTCGGGAGTTGTTTATACATGTCCGCAAGAATGGAAAGCGCCAACTTTTCATTAAAAAAATCATTCTGTCCCGGCATTCCCATAGAATCTACAGCCACTTTTACTTTTTCCAGCTGAAATGAAAATTTATTCTGTGTTTCCATTTCTTTTTTCATTCGTATGTTTTCAGCTTTGAGAAGGCTGTTTTCTTTAAACGGAAAATAAGTATTGAAAAAAACAGCTACTACAATAAGTGTGGATGTAAGCAGGAAAAACAATATAAAAAACCAATAAGCGGCTCTCCGCTGATTTTTATTTAAAACTTCCATGAATGATATTTAATTTTAGAAATATAATTTTTAGCTTCAGTTATCGTCTTATAATTATTCTGCCAGGAAAGTACGGCTTCTTTTGGCATGGATAATTGTATCCTTTTCATCGGTACTTTCCGATACGAAAATGCTTCCGTCACGTTTTTTCCCGATGTAATCAAGTCTGCTTAAAATGGAGAAAAGATTTTCAAGTGTTTTCATAAAACGGGTAATCTTTACAATCATTCTGTCCATCTGATTATGGTTATAATCAAGATTAATAACATCCGAAAATATGATTTCAAAATCTCCCTGGCTAACGTTGCACCATTCCGCAAAATAATTCAGCAGCTCTTCTTTTCCTGGTCCGGAGCGGGCATCAATAAAGTTTTTAAGAATTCTTGCCAGAATCACAACCGAAAGCAACATGTTGACCGGAGCAGAATGCGGCACCATCCATCTGAAGCGGTTGATTTCAATGCCTAAATAATTTAAAGTTTTATCAGACATAAGCTCCATCATCACCGCCAGGCTGTTTGACTGTTTTTTTGCATATATTTTTTGGGAAATCTGCGTAGAATACAGTTCAATCTGTCCATAAAACCGATCAATTTCAGTATGTAGATCCTGAAGCCTGTGATGTCCGGCAATAGTGACGGAAGGAGGAATATAATTTTCATCAATTTTAGATTCTCCTGCGTTTACCAGAATCTTTCCTATGGTCAGATAATTACTTCCAAAACCTATGTTTCTTTTTAGTTCGTCTTCTGAGATTAAATTAAGTGAATATTCGGGATGAGTATAAGGATATCTTGGCGGATTTTCCTCTGGATCCGGCTCGCCGTAAGGCGTTCTTTTGAATGGATTCACTGAAATACAAGCCAGTAAGACCGCATTTTCATTTTCTTTCAGCTCACGGACTGCTTCGGGATAGGGAATGGATAAAGCGAGGTTTTCGTAATCACCTCCCCCAATTTCTATTCTTGAGCCATTAGGTGTTATGGCGTGGCACTCTTTATCAACGGCATGCAGGAAATTAAAATGCACAATGCCGAAAAACAAAAACGCTGGGACTGGGAGTTTCTCCAGGTAAAGCTTTTTAAAATCCGGATCAAATCTCTATCCCTGGAGCAGTGGCAGTCCGTGGGAGGGAATTTCATCAACCAGATGAAGGATATCCTGGTAAGCTTTCTTTCTGCAAAACTGGTGTTAAGCGGAAATTTAACGCTGGGAATGATGCTCTCCGTGCAGTACATCATCGGACAGCTCAACAGCCCTTTGCTGCAGCTTATCGATTTTATCAAACAATCCCAGGATGCCAAAATTTCACTCGAAAGACTGGGCGAAATTCATGATAAAGACGATGAGGAAAATCCGGACGAGCAATATACCCATGATCTTCCCCAAAAGGATATTGAAGTTGAAAATCTCTCTTTCCGCTATATCGGTTCAGAAGTGCATGTTTTTGAAAATTTAAATTTAAATATTCCTTATCAGAAAACTACCGCCATTGTTGGGGCCAGCGGAAGCGGGAAAACAACCCTGCTCAAGCTCCTGATGAAGTTTTATGAACCCAATGAAGGGGAAATAAGGCTGGGTAACACCAAGCTTAAGAATATTTCTCCCCGTTTCTGGAGGGATCATTGCGGAGTGGTGATGCAGGAGGGCTATATTTTTAATGATACCATTGCCAACAATATTGCGGTGGGTGAAGATTATCCTGATAAGAAAAAACTGCGTAAAGCAGTAGAAATAGCCCATATTAAAGATTTTATCGAAGAACTTCCTTTAAGCTACAACACCAAGATCGGAAATGAAGGCCTGGGAGTAAGCGGCGGACAAAAGCAAAGGCTTTTCATCGCAAGGGCCGTATACAAATCCCCGGAATATATTTTCTTCGATGAAGCCACCTCCGCACTGGACGCCAATAATGAAAAGGTAATTATGGAAAACCTAGAGCAGTTTTTTAAAGGTAAAACGGCCGTGGTAATTGCCCACAGGCTTTCCACTGTAAAACATGCCGATAAAATCATTGTTTTAGACAAAGGAAAAGTGGTGGAAGAAGGAAACCATGCTCAGCTCGTGGCTTTAAAAGGAGAATATTACCGTCTGGTAAAAAATCAATTGGAACTTGGAAATTAATGGACTTTGTTAAAGTTCTCAAGCTTTGACAAAGTTTTACAATACAACATATTTTGGAAACGAAGAAAGACATTTTAGACAATATAGAACTCCGTTCTGAAAGCGTTCAGGATATCCTTACCCAGCCGCCTCACTGGATGATCCGCTGGGGAAACACCATTATTTTTTTAATCCTGGTGATGATTCTCATCATGAGCTATATCATACGCTATCCGGAATTTATTCCCGCCCCTATCGTGGTTACCTCACAGAATCCGCCCGAAAAGCTCGAGGCACGTACCAATTCGAAAATCGAAAAAATATTCATCAAAGACCATCAGCATGTTAAAAAAAATGAAGTCCTGATGGTGATGCAGTCAACGGCCAATTATAAAGACATCCTACAGCTGAAAAAGCTGGTAGACTCTATTACACCGGATCAGCTGGCCCGATTTCCACTCAGCGAAACTTCCCATTTTAAACTCGGGGAACTGCAGGGCGATTACAACAGTTTTGCAAAGGCGTTTCAGGATGAAGCTTTGTTTACAAGGTTACAGCCTTATGCCCCTGAAAATATTGCCGCCAACCAGAGCCTATCCGAATACAGAGTAAGAATCGCAACCCTTAAACAACAGAAAAGCCTCGAACAGGCAAAGTATGAAATCACCAGAAAAAATTACCAGCGCTCACAGGAATTGTTTAACCAGGGGGTTATTGCTGCCGTAGAACTGGAAAATGAGAAAATTAAATTCCTCCAGGCGCAGCAGAACCTGGAAAACATCAATATTTCCTTGTCCCAGATCGAAGAAGGAATCTCTAATGTCAATAAAACAAAAAGCGGAACGGTAATCAATACCGAAAAAGACAAAATTACCTATTCTTCACAGACATTACAGCTTTTTGAGCAGCTCAGGAAATCCCTCAAACAGTGGGAACAAAATTACCTGATCATCTCCAATACCGATGGTGAGGCCAGCTTTCAGCAGTTCTTCGGGGAAAACCAGTTTGTAAAGGCGGGAGACGCAATTTTATCCATCCTCCCGGACAAAAGAGAAAAACTGGTGGGAAGAATGTCTGTTCCTGCAACGAATTCAGGGAAAATCATTACCGGGGAGAAAGTGCTCATCAAGCTCGATAATTACCGATACCAGGAATATGGCATCGTGGAAGGAAAAGTCCAGAACATCTCCCTCTCTCCAGACAAAGAAGGAAACTACTATGTAGATGTAGCACTCCCTAAAGGTCTGAAAACTTCCTACAATAAAACGCTTCCCTTCGATAAAGAATTAAAAGGAAATGCCGAAATCGTAACACAAGACCTCAGGCTCATCGAAAGGTTCTTCTACCAAATCAGAAAATTATTGGGATATCAAAGGTAAATAGGATGTTTGTTTGTAAAGGTTAAGATGACCGGAATATTATTCCGTTAGGTAAGCTTCACTTTCAGGCATAAAAAAAGCTCTCTTAAAAAAGAGAGCTGTATGCTGAATCTTTCAGCTAGTACCCCAGGCGGGACTTGAACCCGCACGCCAAAAGAGGCACAGGATTTTAAGTCCTGCGTGTCTACCAGTTCCACCACCAGGGCAGGCGTGGAGCGAAAAACGGGATTCGAACCCGCGACCCCAACCTTGGCAAGGTTGTGCTCTACCAGCTGAGCTATTTTCGCAAACTGTGCGGATGAAGGGACTCGAACCCCCACGCCTCTCGGCACCAGATCCTAAGTCTGGCGTGGCTACCAATTACACCACATCCGCGTGTTTTTTGTTTTACTGATTTTTAATGATCTTCTCTCGTTTTCAGTGGTGCAAAGATAGGATAAATTCTTTTACCTCCAAACTTTTCAGAAGAAAAAATTAAAATTTTTACATTTTTTATCCCCGACCCCCTTTATTACATTTCATTTTATTACTTTTACATCGTTAATTAATATGATATGGAATTACAAGGAACGGTAAAGAAACTTTTTGATGCTCAGACTTTTGCGAGCGGTTTCCAAAAAAGAGAAATGGTTATTTTAACCCAGGAGCAATATCCACAGCCGATAAACATAGAATTTTTGTCTGATAAGATCAGTTTATTGGATAACCTGAAAGAAGGTGAAAATGTAAAAGTAGGAATCAACATCAGAGGAAGAGAATGGGTTTCTCCGCAGGGCGAAACAAAATACTTCAATTCCATTACAGGATGGAGAGTGGAGAAAGTTTCTGATAATGCTTCAGAACCTACACAGGCAGCTCCTTCACAATCTGCATCTTCAGTTTCCAACGAAAATCCTTTCGCCGGAGACGATGATGATGATTTGCCTTTCTAATAATTAAAAAATACGATTGAAATACAAATCCTGCTTTCTTAAGTGGGATTTTTTTTCCCGAAAATGATTCGACTAGACGAAAACGAGATTTCTTTTCCTGATCCGGAGCTGTACGACGGCCACGAAGGGATCATTGCTTTTGGCGGAGACCTCTCGGTAGAAAGAATATGGTTTGCTTATCAATTGGGCATATTTCCCTGGTTTAATCCGGGGGAAGAGATTCTCTGGTGGTGTCCGGACCCAAGATTTGTACTTTTTCCCGAGGAAATAAAGGTTTCAAAATCCATGAAAAAAATACTGGATCGAAACGTCTTTACCTTCACAGAAAATACAAACTTCCGAGAAGTCATCAAAAACTGCAGGGATATCAGCCGTAAAGGGCAATCTGGAACCTGGCTTTCGGATGAACTGATGGAGTCTTTCATCAAGCTTCATGATTATGGATTGGCAAAAAGTCTGGAAGTCTGGCAAAATGAAGAGCTGGTGGGAGGATTTTACGGTCTTCAGATCGGAAATATTTTCTGTGGAGAAAGTATGTTTTCCAAAGTAAGCAATGCATCGAAAGCGGGATTTATCCATTTTGCTCAAAAATATAGAAACAAGCTGGAGCTCATCGACTGCCAATCCCATACCGATCACCTGGAAAGTCTTGGCGCAAAAATGATTCCCAAGCGGGAATTCCTGAAAATTTTACATAAAAACAATGAATACTGATAGAGAAAAATGGGTTCTTCTGATTCTCCTGAGCATGATCTGGGGATCGTCTTTTATTTTGATTAAAAAATCCCTGGAACATTTCAGTCCTTATCAGGTGGGTGCTTTAAGGGTATTGATTGCCGGAATCATTCTGATGCCGATTGCGATCTCAAAATACAAACTTTTCCCCAAAAAACATCTGAAGTGGCTTTTGCTGGCAGCTTTTACAGGAAATTTTATTCCGATGTTTCTGTTTCCTATCGCCGAAACAGAAGTCAGCAGCAGTATTGCCGGAATTGTGAATTCTATGATGCCGATTTTTGTAATAATAGTGGGTGCGCTGGTATGGAACTTTGGTACTACGAGGCGACAGATTACGGGAACATTCATAAGTTTTACCGGCGTTTGTATCCTTGCTTTCGGAGGGGATGCGGAAAGCGGAACTTTTAAGCTTATTCCTATTTTATTGCTCTTACTGGCTACTTTGTGCTATGCAGTAAGCACAACTACCGTAAAGTCAAAATTAATGGAAATTTCTTCGACAGTATTATCTGCCTTCGTTTTTACGTTTGTGTTGTTTTTACCTTCTGTGATCGCTCTTACCTTTACCGGATTTTTTTCAACCTTTAGCTTAGATAAAGATCATCTTACAGGATTGATGTTTGTAAGCTTACTGTCGATTTTCGGAACCGGACTGGCGATGATGATGAATTACCGCCTCCTGAAAGTTTCCTCTCCCTTGTTTGCTTCAACAGTCACTTTGCTGATGCCTATTGTCGCGATCATCTGGGGCATTCTGGACGGCGAAAAGCTTACTTCGCTACAGTTTGCAGGAGCTGGAGTTATTATTGCCGGACTTATCTTTCTGAGAAGTAAACCTAATGTTATAAACAAATAAATCCCGCGAAATTGCGGGATTTATTTTTATCGTAAGTGAGTTTTAATTAACCTTCGGAATTTTTCTTTTTCACTCTGGCTTTTGCTTTTTTCACCTCATCTTTAATGAAAGGATATTTTTTCTGCATATCCGAAACCAGAGACGGATCAAGATCCAAAGCCTGAAGCAGTACTTCTTTGCCTTTTTCCTGGTCTTTCAGGTTGAAATAACAATTGCTAAGCTGGTAATATAATTCTGCTCTGTGATGTGTTTTTACGGCATTATTTAAAACCAAGATGGCTTCTTCATATTCGCCTAACAGCATCAGCACTTCAGAATAAGCGTACCAATTATAAAACCTTGACGGCTCTGTATCTACCAGCTTTTTCAGGCAGGTAAGACTTTCCTCAAATTTCCCTGCATCAATAAATAAAAATGCCAGTCTTTTTTGATAATCAAGATTGTTTTCATTTAAGTGCGTCGCCTCTCTTGCAAAATGTAAGGCTTCGCTCATCCCGCCCATTTCTTCGTAGATATAGGATTGTTCCATCATCGCAAGATAAAATTGCGGATCTTCCCGTAATGACTTCTGGAAAGCGTTTAAAGCCACAATCGGTTGTTTTAAGGCTTTATAACAAAGTCCGATTTTATAAAAGGTAAATGCTTTTGTGTACTCCAGTTCAAGCATTTCTTCGTAAACGGATATCGCCTTTTTATAATCTCCTAAAGCTTCATAACAGGCTGCCTTGTTGGCATACACTCCTACCGAGCTTGAGTTGATGGCCAGTAAATAATCGTAGCCTTTAATGGCTTCGTCGTAATTTTTCCGGTTAAAGTAAAATTGTCCATATTCAAACCAGGCAATTTCCGAATAGGCATATTCATCAAGATATTCATTCAGGAATGCAATTGCCTCATCACTCTTATTCAGATCGGAAAAGCAGACCATACAGTTTTCCAGTGCATAATCGTCTGTAGGATCTTCTTTAAGTGCTTTTCTGTAATGTTTAAGGGCGTTAAAAGGATCTCCAAGATTTACATATTCATCAGCAATAAAATTGTGAAGGAAGTTTTCTTCTTCTTTCAGTTCTAATGCTTTTTTACAGATATCAATGGATTTTCTTGGATTTCCTAAATTCGAATAATACTTTGCATAGCAGACCAAAAAGTCTGTGTTTTCCATAGAAGAACCTTTCAGCTCATCGATCAGCTCTTTAGCCGTATTATAATCTTCCCATTCCAAAAGAATTTCAAGCTTTTTGATCTTGATGTCTAAGGAATTTGGGTGAAGCTTGAGTCCATAATTTACTGCAGTATCTGCATAATTAAAGTCTCCCAGCTCCAGGTAATAAACAATAATGTCTTCCAGCTCTTCTGTATCAAAGTAGAATTCATCATTATTTTCCATCATTTCCTCGAACTTTTTTACAAGTTCATTTCCAAAATATTCTTCCAATATAAAACAGTTTTA
Source organism: Chryseobacterium sp. PET-29 (assembly GCF_025736815.1). Lineage (NCBI taxonomy): Bacteria > Pseudomonadati > Bacteroidota > Flavobacteriia > Flavobacteriales > Weeksellaceae > Chryseobacterium > Chryseobacterium sp. PET-29. Next base: position 3,137,518 of record NZ_CP107053.1, read on the forward strand.
AGATTTAAGACCAGAGATATGAGATATACTAATACTCGCTTCTGAAAATCTTAGTTTTAAATTTAATAATAAATACGATTAAAATGATGAAAAGGTTGTTAACTTTTATTAAATCAAGCTATTGATTTTAGCTATCATTTCATCACCTAACCGGTCGGCTTCTTCCTGCGATTTAGCCTCGGTATAGATTCTGATAATAGGTTCCGTATTTGATTTTCTCAGGTGAACCCAGTTATTTTCAAAATCTATTTTTACTCCATCGATGGTGGAGACCTCTTCATTTTGATATTCTTTTTCCATTTTGGTTAAAATATCATCTACATTTATTTCCGGGGTAAGCTCTATTTTCTTTTTACCCATGAAATAGCTCGGGTACCCTGCTCTTAGTTCAGAAACCGTTTTGTTTTCTTTGGCAAGATGCGTTAAAAATAAAGCAACTCCTACTAGAGAATCTCTACCGTAATGAAGATCCGGATAGATAATTCCTCCGTTTCCTTCACCGCCGATAACAGCATTTTTCTCCTTCATTAATGTAACTACATTCACTTCTCCAACTGCACTTGCAAAATAGTCTGAGTTGTGACTTTTTGCAACATCTCTTAATGCACGGCTTGATGAAAGGTTTGAAATAGCTACACCGTTTTTGTTTTTCAGCAGATAATCTGCAACGGCAACCAACGTGTATTCTTCCCCGAACATTTCACCTTTTTCGTCGATTAAAGCTAATCTGTCCACATCAGGATCTACTACAATTCCGAAATCTGCTCCTTCTTTTTTTACCAGTTCACAGATGTCTCCTAAATGCTCTTTCAATGGTTCCGGATTGTGCGGGAAATGGCCGGTTGGTTCACAGTATAATTTTACTGTTTCGCAACCAAGTTTATCCAACAGCATTGGAATGGCAATTCCTCCAGTTGAATTTACAGCATCCAATACTACCTTGAACTTTTTAGCTTTAATAGCTTCTACATCAACCATCGGAAGATCTAAAATTTGCTGAATATGAATATCAAAAGCATCATCTCTTGTTTCATATTTTCCAAGATCATCAACTTCCGCATAGTTGAAATCTTCACTTTCTGCAAGGGCTAAAACTTCGGCTCCGTTTTCTCCGCTGATGAATTCACCTTTATTATTGAGTAATTTCAGGGCATTCCATTGTTTTGGGTTATGAGAAGCCGTTAGAATAATTCCTCCGTCGGCTTTCAGTTCAGGGACCATAATTTCCACGGTTGGCGTAGTGGAAAGCCCCAGATCGATTACGTTAATTCCCAACCCTTGTAATGTAGCGGTAACGAGAGAGGACACCATCTGCCCGGAAATCCTTGCATCTCTACCAATAACGAGGGTAAGGTCTTTTTTATTGTTGTTATTCTGAAGCCAGGTTCCGAATGCGGAAGCAAATTTCACCACATCAAGCGGTGTAAGGTTATCATTTACTTTTCCTCCGATCGTTCCACGGATTCCTGAAATACTTTTTATTAGTGACATTATGGGTGTTTTATAGTTTTAATTTTTAAATAATTTAATTATAAGCAAAATTAAATATTATTTGTCACACCCCATCAGAAAGTTATGAACAACCGCAATCCTTATCACAGTTTGTTCGCTTGGAGCTGAACTTTTTCGGCGCAAAATTCTTTCTAAGTATTCTGAACAAAGAGTAGCAGGCAAATGCTACCACAAGAAGAACAACAATATATTGTAAAAGCAAGGAAGAATCCATTATTTTAAGATTTGATATGCAAACATGGACACAAAATATGCCAATCCTGTCATCATGATCACCTGTAAAGCTGTCCATTTCCAGCTTTTGGTTTCTCTGTAGACTACTGCGAGTGTAGAAATACACTGCATTGCAAATGCGTAAAAGAGAAGTACTGAAACCCCTGTTGCAAAGCTAAACACTTTTTCGCCGTTCGGTTTTACATCTCTTCTCATTTTATCAATTACTTTTACCTCCGGCGCATCATCTTCAAGGCTGTATAATGTAGACATTGTTCCTACAAAAACTTCCCTTGCGACAAAACTTGTCAGGATTCCGACACCCATTTTCCAGTCGTATCCGAGAGGTGCAATTACCGGCTCTATACCTTTACCCATTTTGGCTAAGTAAGAATGATCAAGCTCAACGTTGGTCGCCACAAATTGATCCGGTTTTTGTTTGGGTCCGAAATAGCTTAAAAACCAAATGATAATGCTTACGATGAAAATAATTTTCCCAGCTCCTGTAATAAAGTCCCACACTTTCCCCAGAACCATTTTAAAATCATATCCGAAAAGCGGCTTTTTGTACGTTGGCAAATCCATTACCAGATACGTTTTACCTTTATTTTTAATAAACCTGTTAAGAACGGCGGCTGAAAACAAAGCAACCACAAAACCCAGAAGGTACATTCCCATCAATACCAGCGCTTTATATTTTATTCCTAAAAACGTTCCGTCCGAGATAATAAGCCCGATAATGATGCTGTAAACAGGAAGCCTTGCAGAACACGTCATGAAAGGCGTTACCAGAATTGTTAATAACCTTTCTTTAAGGTTTTCTATATTTCTTGTTGAAATTACCGCAGGAATTGCACAGGCTGTCCCGGAAACCAGCGGAACAATACTTTTCCCGTTCAGTCCGAAAGGACGAAGAAGCCTGTCCATAAGGAAGACCACTCTTGCCATATATCCTGAATCTTCAAGAAGGTAAAGAAAGTATAACAAAATTCCGATCTGCGGTGCGAAGATGACAATCCCCCCGATTCCAGGAACAATTCCATTAGAAATAAGTGAATTTAAAGGTCCTTCCGGAAGGTGCTCTCCCGTAAAAGCGGAAAGCCATGCAAAAAATTCATCGATCCAGTTCATCGGATATTCCGCAAGGAAAAATACGCTTTGGAAAATGACCAGCAGAATCATCATGAAAACAACATATCCCCAGAATTTATGAACCAGTACCTTATCTAATTTCTCGGTTAATAATTCTTTAAACTGAGGTTTTTTAGAAATAACATTTGATAAAATACCGTCAATATTCTGGTAACGTCTGACCGTTTCCTGTACCTGTAATCTTTTAGGAACAAGACTTTTCGAATCGGGCTCATTTATTTGCTCAACAACAGAATTAATTTTTCCCAAATCCGTTCCGAGTGATAATGTAAGCCAGGTTTTATATTCGTTATCTATACCTTTGTATGAAGCAACTTTATGGATAAAATCTCTATGTTCTGACGGTATTTCAAATGATTGAGCAGAAGTTTTCAGAAAATTATTCTGGAAAACAGCTTCTTTCAGTTCTTCAATACCAATCTGTTCTTTTGCATTGGTACGAATAATTGTAATACCTATCGATTCTGAAAATGCGTCAATATCAATAGAAATTCCTCTTCTTTCGGCCTGATCGATCTGGTTTACCACCAGAATCATCGGAATTCCGAGGTCCTGGATCTGCTGAAACAGAAGCAGCCCTCTTTTTAGGCTTAATGCCTCAAGAATATAGATTACCCCCGCATAATCTTTTTGATTTTCCATCACAAACTTCGAGAAGATCGCTTCATCTTCCGAGCTTGGATAAATACTGTAGGATCCCGGCAGATCCACTACCTCTACCACTTCATTTTTATAGGTATAAAATCCGGAATGGCTGGCTACCGTAACTCCTGCATAGTTCCCTGTTTTCTGCTTTTTGTTGCAAAGCGCATTGAAAACCGTGGATTTTCCTACATTAGGATTTCCGACTAACAGTATTTGTTTTGTATGATTTCCCTGCATCAATTCAATTCTTCAACAATAATATATCTGCCCTCTTCTTCACGAAGCGCAATCCGGCTTTTTTCTTCCCCGAATTCTACATACATCGGTCCTTTGAAAGGGGCCTGATACAGAATCCTGAACGAGGTTTCCGGAAGAAGCCCCATTTCGATAATTTTGTTAGGCATTTTAAGGCTGTCGTTATCATACCCTAAAATCTTTCCCATTCTGTTTTTGGGAAATCCACTTAATTTATGTAAACCCATCTCTTTCAAAGCCAAAATTTTGTATGCAAATATACGCTATTTAAATTTAATCTAAATAACAAATTGATATGAAAGAAATCAACCCAAATGCAAAAATGCACTTGGGTTGATTCAATATAATTAGTTAAATATGAATGCTTATTTTTTCTTTTTATCTGCTGAGGAATAAGTAAGTTCTATTGGGTTATCGTTGGAATTGAAGAAATCTTTGTACATTTTCTCCTGTTTTTTCATCATATCTCCAATCGTTCCGTCCATTCCAGGTATTGTTTTAGACATAATTTCCTGAGTCATCATTGGTCTTGCAGTAGCAAAAGGATCTTTCTTGAAATCACTGAATGTCTTTTCAAATTTCTCTCTCGGCATATCTGTTACTTTCAGAGACATATTGGAAATTTTTTCTGAATAAGAAAGTTCTTCCCAATTCTGAACTTTTTTATTTCCCTGCAGGATCCAAGAATAATTTTTACCTTCGTCTTCGATCTTTACAATGAGACCCGGTAATCCTGAAAATTTAAAAGGTCCATCCTGAAAAGGAAGTTCCGTACTGAACCATGCTGTCCACTTTCTTCCTCCGAAATCTACTGTTGCCTTTTGAGCATTATAGGGTCCTATTTTCTCTTTTTCATTAGAAATTTTCCAGTCAAACTTGATGGTTTCGTTGTATGCAATAGCCATTGGTGAAAACCCGCTTGCTATTCTTTCAACATACTGCACTTTCATATCCGGATAATATTTTACAATCTTCTCTGAAAATTTTGGCATCCTGATCGTTTTTGACAGGTCTTTGAATACTCCTGACTTTTGCATGGCCTCCACTTGAACTTTGATAATAGAATCCTGTCCTATTACGGTATAATCTCTGTAAACAGAACGGTCTTTAGCAATATCAAGTACAGTAAGTACTTTATCCAGTTTTGCAGAATCCTTCTTCGGTTTAAAGGTAAGCTCATAAAAAAAACGGTTCGCCGTTTCTTTAGAATCTTTGTCCTGAGCACTTACAAAAGCAAAAAGCGCGATAAAAAATATTGAAAATAGCTTTTTCATTGTTTTTCTGATGTTTTATATGGTATTAGTTGGCAACCTCCTCTTTTTGTTACACTTTTTTGTATTTCTTTTTTTTAAATGCATATTCTAATCTGATTTTAATCTCTTTAATGACATTTTAATTCCATTCCAAAGAACTTCTAATCTGGTCATTTTAGTTTTGTAACATCAAAAAGATAAACACGACCTAAATCTTAAAAATATGATCAGAACGATTTTAATAGCTACAGATTATTCTCTTGAATCTTTGAACATCCTTAAGAAAGTGATGCGGGAGAAAGATGCTGCTGAAGACCAAAATCAGTATACTATTCTTTTGGTTTCAGGATACGATACGGGAGATTCTATCAGAGATCTTCTTTTTAATACAAAAAGTACGATTTTCAATAAATTAAGGCCTCAGGAATTCTGTGAAGCGTATACCATTATCAAAAATAAATATCCTCACCTCATTAATAAAATTGTGTGTGATATTTTCACGGGAAGCTTCCAGAGAACCTTTAACAATTATGTAAAAGCTGAAAATATCGAGGAGGCTTATTACGCTTCGTCTATTAAAAGTAAAGGAAACGGAAAATTTGATGTAATTCCTTATATCAAAAAATGCAAAGACCTTAAAAGCTACGAAATTTCATTAGAAGTTAAAAAACACATGCCTGAAAAAGGAAGACTGGCAGAAATCTTTGTGGAAGTTTAAATCAGACTTATAAAATTTTAAAAATGTTAAGGAATTATAGTAACAGCAGGACGTTGGGAGACAACATAAGACTGGGAACGCTGACTGCCTTTACGGCGGGTACTATAAATATTGCTTCCCTGTTGATATTTCTCTCGTTTACGTCAAACGTAACAGGGCACTATGCTATCCTCGCAGCAGAAATCAGTAAGGCCAACTGGTCGCAGGTTGCCGTAGTGGGAGGCTGGATTTTTCTTTTCTTCTTCGGAGGGTTTGTATCCAATTTTATGGTCATCAACTTCAACAGGAAGAGTAAATATTTCGCGCATGCCATGCCTTTGGTGCTTGAAATAGTATGCCTCCTTTTTGTAGGAATCTATGGACAGTTTTATTATCGTAAAACCCTTGAGGAAACAGAATATCTGGTCGCATTAATGCTTTTTGCTACAGGACTACAGAATGGTTTAACGGCAAGTATTTCCAACTTCTCCGTGAAAACAACCCACCTTACCGGTACTACCACCGACCTTGGAATTCTGTTTTCTATGTTTACCCAGAAAAAATTCAGGAAAAACGGAGAGTTGGTAGCAAGAGCCAAATTGTTAATGAGTATTATGCTTGCGTATGTTTTGGGAGCGGTATTTTCCGGACTTACCTATTATTATCTTGAGTTCAGGGTTTTTTATGTGATCAGTCTTTGCTTGCTGGTTGTAATTGGATATGATGCCTATAAAATTCATCTGAGACATTATAACACGCAATATAGATACAGCAAAATATATAGAAAACCTAACTTTTTAGCTTTTCTGTATGATAAGATCCATGGAGGTTCCGGAATCAAACAAAAAGGAGAGAAAAAGAGAAAACTTATTTTCGAAGAATAAATGTTCTTATAAAGATTTCTTATTTAAAGACAATACATATCAGTATTAATTTTGTGTAAACTAGCTGTGAATCAATCCTCTAATTGTGTAATACAATTGGGGGATTGTGTTTTTTAGAAAATGCTTACGGAAGATCGTTTTAGCTGAAATAAAAACGTCGCAGGAATGTTGATATGTTGATAATTAATTTTTAATTCAGGGGGTTATTGTTTTAATTCTTATTCTGAATGCCTATTTTTGTAAGTTGATTTACTTTTTTTATGTCAGATATTATTCAGCTTTTACCGGATCATGTAGCCAACCAAATTGCGGCAGGAGAGGTGGTGCAGAGACCTGCATCCATTGTAAAAGAACTTTTGGAAAATGCAATTGATGCCGAAGCCACGAAGATTGAACTGATTGTAAGAGATGCCGGAAAAAATCTGATTCAGGTGGTAGATGACGGAAAAGGAATGTCTGAGACGGATGCAAGGATGGCTTTTGAGAGACACGCCACTTCCAAAATCAGAGGAACGGAAGATATTTTTAAAATTGCCACAAAAGGATTCCGTGGCGAAGCACTTGCTTCTATTGCAGCGGTCTCCCAGGTAGAACTGAGAACCAAGCAGAAAGATGCAACCATAGGAACCAATATCTATATAGAAGGCGGAGTGTTTCAGTTTCAGGATCCTGTTCAGACGGCAGACGGCTCCAATTTTTTAGTAAAAAATCTTTTCTATAACGTTCCGGCCAGAAGAAAATTCCTTAAAAATAATAATATCGAATTCAGACATGTTATTGATGAATTTCAACGTGTTGCCCTGGCGCATGAAAATCTTGAGTTTTCCCTTTTTCATGACGATGAAGCGGTTTTCAGATTAAGAAAAGGAAGCCAGATGCAGCGTATTGTGGATATTTTCGGAAGAAAACTGCAGCCCCAGCTTATTCCTATTAAAGAAGATATCATCTGGTGTAAACTTCACGGGTTTGTAGCTAAACCTGATGGAGCCAAGAAAACGAGAGGAGAACAGTTTCTTTTTGTAAACGGAAGATATTTTAAAAGTCCGTATTTCAATAAAGCGGTGCAGGAAGCTTTTGAAGGATTGCTGCTGCCGGGATATATTCCTACGTTTTTTCTTTTTTTAGAATTAGATCCTGAAAAGATTGATGTCAATATACATCCTCAGAAAACGGAAGTAAAATTTGAAGATGAGCATCTGATCTTTGCATTGTTGCGCTCTACCATTAAAAGATCATTGGGAATTTACAATGTTGCACCAAGCCTTGATTTCGAAAAAGATCCGCACCTGGATGAAATCATGCAGAAAACATTTCCAAGCAAAAGCAACGGAGGTGGAAGCGGGTTTATCAAAATGCCTGAAATTATTGTAGACAAAGATTATAATCCGTTTCTGGAAGAAAGAGGAGTAAAACAGGCAGAAATTCAGAATCTTGCCGAGATGTACCACCAGAATATTTCAGCCGAACCTTCAAAAATAAACCTTTTTGAAGATGAAGATTTTGATGAAGATCTGATGCGACTCCCAAATGGCTACTGGCTCTTCAATAAAGGAGATAAAACCCTGATGCTAGATCTTGGAAGAATGCACAGGCTTGTGGTTTCCGAAAACACAAAACCTGTAAAAAAAGGAACTACGAACAGCCACTCCCTGCTCTTTTCTCTTGAGTATCACATGAATGAGATTGAAAAGAACAAATATAAATCAATCAAAAAATTTCTTCCTGAATTAGGATTTGAAATGAGCATCGCCCATGAAAGCGTTCTAAGGATTGATGCCGTACCGGAAGGTTTGAAAGAAACCCAGGTCATGAAATTCCTGGAGAATCTTTTTGACATTCTGGAATATAAGACAGAAGAAGAATTCCTGCAGTTTTACCAGAATCAGTGGAACAAAATGCAGTCGAAGTCAAGATTTGATTATATCTACAAGAAAGATGCGGAACAGCTGATCAGAGATTTTACGGCATTAGGTTTCCCGGAATTTTTACCCAATGGAAAAAGATGCTTTTTTGAAGTTCCGTTCAATGATTTTAAAAATAAATTTTAAAGTATGTTTAATAGTATCCCTCCTATCACGAGAAATATCATCATCATCAATGTAATTGTATTTATTTTGGTTGGTTTTATATTCCCTCAATTTTACGTTTCCCTATCTGCATTTTATCCTTTTTCACCCAATTTCAGATCATGGCAGATTATTACGCATATGTTTATGCATGGAGGATATGCTCATATTATTTTCAACATGCTTACATTATGGAGTTTCGGACCTGTGCTGGAACAAGTTTTAGGAGAGAAAAAATATTTGATTTTATACTTTTTGAGTGGTTTAGGTGCTTTTTTCCTTTTTAATTTATGGAACTTTTATGAGGTTCAGCAACTTACTTCTGCTCTTACAGATGCCAATATCAATGTTTCGGAGATTTTTATTAAAGCAGACCTCAGTAAATTTAATTTTAATCCCACACCTTATACAAATAATGAAGATGCTTATAATCTTTATATTGCATTAACGTCACCAATGGTAGGAGCTTCCGGAGCGATTTTCGGGGTTGTGGCAGCGTTTGCAACACTTTACCCTGATGCAAAAATCGGGATCATGTTTATTCCGATTCCTATGAAAGTTAAATATTTACTGCCAATTATTGTTATAGGCTCTGTATGGCTCGGAATTTCAGGTAATGTAGGAGGAATAGCTCATTTCGCCCACGTAGGCGGAGCATTAGTAGGATGGATTCTTGCAAAAATCTGGAGAAAACATCTATATCGATTCAATTAAAAATTCGTGAAAATCATTCGTCTTATATTTTTCATCATACATGTAGGAATATCTTTCCTGCTTGTCGGAACACTTCTGAATGCATACGTACCACCAAAAACATTTCCGTGGTTCAATCTGCTTTCTTTAGGTTTTCCTGTATTCATGATGGTATATCTTTTGCTCACTCTTTTTTGGATTATAAGCTGGAAAAAGAGAGCATTCGTTTTTTTACTTTTCGGACTGCTGTTTTTCAAACCGGTAATCCGGTGGATCAATTACATGCCTCAGAAAAATGAGATTCCGGACCTGAAAATTATTTCGTTGAATGCCAAAGGCGGTTTCTACGGAAAAGGGAATATAGAGTCCTATATTAACAGTCACAAACCGGATATTGTTCTGCTTCAGGAATATGGTATTAATAAAAAATATCAATTTAATGGAATGAAAGAAGGTTCACAAGGTCACATCATTACTGTTTTTTCAAAACACAGATTTATAGAGCAGAAGCAGCTTATTGAAAGTGATTATGAATATAATAATGCGTATGCGTCCCAAACCGACATTGAAATAAAAGGAAAAATATACCGTTTTATCAATGTGTACTTGCAGCCATTTAAATTTCAAAAAAGTATGGTAAAGCTTAATGGCAATAGCGAAGAAGATGAACAGAAACTAAAAGATGTCGTGAAAAGACTTATTCCTACCTTCAAAATGCATCAGGAACAGATCAGCGCAGTCAGAAAAAGCATTGATGAATCTCCCTATCCTGTAATTCTGGCAGGAGATTTCAACTCGGTTCCCAATTCTTACGAATATTATCATTTACTTGAAGGCTTACAAGATGCCTTTGTAGAAGCAGGAAGGGGAAGCGCTACAAGTTTCCACGATTACAAATTCCCGATAAGAATTGACTATATTTTCTCTTCGCCATCGGTAAAGCCACTGAGTTATAAAGTAGACCGTTCCGTAAAGCTTTCCGACCATTTTCCTGTTATTGCAACATTTAAATCCGAAAAATAAAACATAATAAGTTATTTAATTATTAAATCATTGTCAGTTGAACTGAAACTTATGATAAATTGTCCTGCAAGCTGTGCTTTTAATTGCAGAAATTCTGTTAAATTAGTTCTTATGAAAAATTTGTTTTGTATACTTTTCTTTTTATTAATTTCAGCCGTTTCATGCTCAAAAAAAGAACCTCAGGATCTTTATCCTGCAGACAGCCCGAAGGCAGACTATGATACAGTTGCTGTTGATTCTTTTTCAACCGGAGCCATATCGGTTGATGTTGCAGAACAGATCAGAATGTCTTCCAGGAAATACCAAGACTCTTTGAAAGAAGCTCTTAAACTTCAGGAACAGGAGAAAAAAATTAAAGAAGAACTGGAAAAAGAAAATAAGAAAAAAGCAGAAGAAGAGAAAAAACAAAAAGCCTCAGAAACGTCCGAAAGCGATGTAAAAAAGGAATAACATTTGAATTTCAACTAAAAATTTATCAATACATATGAAAAAAAACTTTTTATCAGGATTAATGATTGCAGCATTGATGATATCATGCACCAAATCAACATCAAAAACCGAAACGGTAGAAAATCCGGACGGAAGTGTTACTACAACCACCACTGTTTCTGAAAGCGGATTGGGCGTTGATACAGCAAAGATTAATGGCGTAAAGGAAAAAACGGAATCCAGAATCAATGCTGCAGGAGAAAAGATAGACCATGCTGCAGAAGATGCCAAAAATAAAATTGATGCTACAGCGGATAAAGCCAAAGCGAACCTTCAGAAAGCAGGACAGGATATCAAAACCGAAACTGATAAAGTAGGTAAGGATGTAAAAGATGCTGCTGCAAAAGGTGCCGGAAAAGTAGAAGACGGTGCAAAAAAGATCAAGGAAGATTTAAGCAGATAAATAACAACTGTTATACATTTAGATAATAAAACCCGCAGTCTAGACTGTGGGTTTATGTTAATTTTATTTATTATTAAGTTCAAGCAAAGGATCAATATATTCTCTGTCATTGCTTAATCTCGGCACTTTATTCTGCCCTCCCAGCTTACCCTTTGATTCCAGCCAGCAATAGAAAAGATTAGGTTTTGCGATGTGTACGATAGGTCTTTTAAGAGTCATATTGTTATAACGTTTCGCCTCATAATCAGAATTAATCGCTTTTAAATGATTATCAAAGACATCAATAAAACGTTCCAGATCGTCCGGCACCCGGCAAAATTCAAAAATCCATTCGTGCGCACCACCTTCATTTTCTTTCATGAACACAGGAGCACCTGTAAAATCTGAAATGGAAGCATTGGTCTCCTCACACGCTTTGGTAAGGGCAGATTCTACGTTTGTGATCATCAGTTCTTCACCAAAAGCATTGATGTAATGCTTCGTTCTTCCCGTAATTTTTATCCTGAACGGACTGATGGAAGTAAATACCACCGTATCGCCGATAAGGTATCTCCAAAGGCCACCATTCGTGGTGATAACCATCGCATAATTCTTACCTATTTCAACGTCTTCCAGGCTTACTACTTTAGGATTGGAAAGATGAAACTGCTCCATCGGAATAAACTCATAGAAAATCCCGTAATCCAGCATCAGCAGCATCTCATCACTGTTTGACCGGTCCTGAATTCCGAAAAACCCTTCGGAAGCATTATAAATTTCGTAATAATTGATATTTTTCCCGATAATCTGTGTGTATTGCTCCCGGTATGGTTTAAAGCTGATCCCGCCATGAAAGAAAACTTCCAGATTCGGCCACAATTCAGAAATATTGTTGATTCCGGCTTCATTTATAACACGTTGAAGAAGCACCATCATCCAACTAGGAACCCCCAGAATGCTGCCTACATCTTCATTTTTAACTTCAGAGATTATGGCTTTAAGCTTGCTCTCCCACTCTCCCATCAGCGAAACCTTTTTGCTGGGTGTTGTTGTTATTTCTACCCAGAATGGCAAATTATCAATAAGGATCGCGGAAAGATCGCCGAATTTGGTATTAAAATCCGCATACAGTTCCGAGCTTCCCCCGAGACGCAGGTTTTTATAATTGAACAGCTGATTTTCAGGATGATTATTGGCATAAATGGAAACCATATCCTTTCCTGCTTTCATGTGACAATATTCCAGGCTTTCTGCGGAAATAGGAATAAATTTACTTTTGGCATTGGTAGTCCCGGAAGATTTGGCAAAATGCTTAATATATCCGGGCCAGGTAACATCTTTCTGTCCCTGTCTTGCTTTTTCAATATAGGGTTCAATCTCCTCATAAGTTACGATCGGGACCTTGTTTTTAAAATCCTGATAGCTGGAAACAGAATTAAAGCCATACTTTTTGCCATACTCCGTATCTTCTGCGTGAAACAGTTGGGAAAATAACACCCCTTTTTGTGTTTCAATAGGATGATCTATAAAATTCTGAATCTGGTCTATTCTCTGACGAATAAACCAATTGACCACAGTATTGAAAAGTGCTTTTGTTGCCATTCCAACAAATATAACAATATTTGTATTTTCAGGGAATATTTTATTATGTTAAAATAAAAAACCGTTACTTCATCAGTAACGGTTTCTATTAAATATAATTTTTTATTAGCAGTATTCATCGTAGGCTGCCTGAAGGTTGGCTGCAATTGCTCCTGCAGGGTTTCCTTCAATATGGTGTCTTTCCAGCATGTGAACCAGCTCACCATCCTTGAAAAGAGCTACACAAGGCGAACTCGGCGGAAAAGGGGCAAGGTGTTTTCTTGCTTCCACCACTGCTTCTGTATCGAAACCGGCAAAAACGGTTGTAAGATGATCCGGTTTTTTATCTCCTGTTAAAGAATAAACGACTCCGGGTCTTGCCGCTCCTGCTGCACATCCACAAACGGAATTGATTACCAAAAGGGTTGTTCCGCTTTGTTTTAATGCTTCTTCTACTTGTGACGGAGTGGTCAGGTCTTCGAAACCTTTATCTGTAAGTTCAGCCTTCATAGGCATTACTAAATCTGTTGGATACATATTTTTGTTTTTAATTCAGGTACAAATTTAAGCAATTCTTTAGTTTTGTTCAATATATAAAAACTATCAGTCTCTTTAGTAAATGAAATGGTTTTAATAAAATTTTACATTCTAAGCCATTAGTATTATTTAATTTCAAAATAAAATCCCTGTTCTTCCAGCTCTTTGTATTTTTTTTGATTAAAAGTAAAAAGTCTTCCGGGTCTGCCGCTGCCTTGCTTTTTAACGTTTTCGGTTTCATTTAAAAGTCCGTAGCTCATGATTTTTTTCCGGAAATTCCGGCGGTCAATTTCCTGTCCTACAATAGTTTTATATAAATTTTCAAGGTCTGAAAATGGAAATTCTTCATTCAATAAATTAAATCCTATCGGCTGATACTGGATTTTGGTACGAAGTCTTTTTAATGCCGTATCAATAATGATCTGATGATCAAAAGCGAGCTCGGGAAGTTCATTGACACTGAACCACTGGGCATCATCTGCATCGGAATCAGCAGAAAGGTTGTGATAAGAAGGATTTACCAACCCCAGATATGTTACGGAAACCACTCTGTTTCTCGGATCGCGTCCCACGTTTCCGAAAGTATAGAGCTGCTCCAGAAAATCCGGCTTTATACCGGCTTCCTCATACAATTCTCTTTTCACGGCATCATCCAGGCTTTCATCATCAAGAACCAGTCCTCCGGGAAGCGCCCAACTTCCTTTAAAAGGTTCAATATTTCTTTTAATAAGGAGAATCTGAAGATCCTTTTTATCAAAGTATCCGAAAACAACAGCATCTACTGCTACTTTTATATCCTGTAACTTTTTTGGAGTATTCATTATGCTGATTTGTGTTGTGAATACACAAAATTACAATTTAGAGAAATAGTATCACATTAAAATAAAATTTATTTGATCCTTATTTTTTATTACATTTATAAACAACTTAAAACGAATTAATTATGAAAAAATTATTACTTGCTGCTTTTGCAGCTTCCGTATTTATCGGATGCGATAAAGTGAAAATGGATGTAAAAACTTCATCCGATGCAACGGATTCTACAGCAAATGAAGAATGGAAACCTGTAGATTCTGCAACGGCTACAAAAGCCTGGATGGATTATGCAACTCCGGGAGAAATGCAAAAAATGCTTGCCAAATCAGACGGAAACTGGGTAGGTGAAACTAAAATGTGGATGGAAAACGGAAGCCAGCCTATGATGAGCAAATCTGAAGCAACCAATAAAATGGTTTTTGACGGACGTTACCAGATGAGCACGCATAAAGGTGATATGATGGGAATGCCTTTTGAAGGAATCAGTATCGTAGGCTATGACAATTCAAAGAAAAAATTTGTAAGCTCATGGATCGACAATATGGGAACCGGAATTATGAATATGGAAGGCATATGGAATGCCTCTACAAAATCTATAGAATTTAAAGGAAAAATGACGGATCCATCAAGACCTGGTAAAGACTGTAATGTAAGGGAAATTTACACATTTGTAGACGATAACACCCAAAAAATGGAAATGTATGGTCCTGATGCTAAAACAGGAAAAGAGTTTAAGACCATGGAAATAAACTACACCCGAAAAAAATAATAAATCATCAGTAGATTTCCGGTAACAAAATAGTGATTTTACGTATTGATTTCCTGAATATTATATTCAATTTTGGTATACACAAAAGGTAACGCCGAAATCCTGAAAAAGTAGGCATTAGAAACTAATTTACACCATTATGAAATCAGTATTAAGAGTATTTATTGTACTCATCATTATTATTGGCGGCGTTCTCATCATTGTTGCAGGAAAAAAGCCTTTTCCCGAACCGGAATGTCTCGTTTGCGGTCCTAATCTTGTGAGAATTTTAGGGATTGCTGAAATAATCCTGGGATTGGGAGCTTTGGTGATTCAGGGGAATCTTATAGAAAAGCAGAGAAATCTCTGAAAATAAAAAGACCGATAGTTGGAGTATCGGTCTTTTTTATATTAATCATTCAGTTTAAGAACGGCCATGAACGCTGATTGCGGTACTTCTACTCTACCAATCTGTTTCATTTTCTTTTTCCCTTCTTTCTGCTTCTCCAAAAGTTTTCTCTTTCTGGAAATATCTCCTCCGTAACATTTTGCGGTAACGTCTTTTCTTAACGCTTTAATGGTTTCCCTTGCAATAACTTTTGTTCCCAGTGCGGCCTGAACGGCAATATCAAACTGCTGTCTTGGGATCAGTTCACGAAGCTTTTCACACATTTTTTTACCGATGTGATAGGCATTGGAATCGTGAATCAGGGAAGACAAAGCATCTACCATGTCTCCATTGATCAGGATGTCCATTTTCACAAGCTTGGAAGCCCTGAATCCGATCGGATGGTAGTCGAATGAAGCATAGCCTTTAGAAATTGATTTTAAGCGGTCATAAAAGTCGAAAACCACTTCTGCCAAAGGCATATTGAAAACCAATTCTACTCTTTCTGAAGTCAGATAGCTCTGGTTAACGATTTCACCTCTTTTTTCGATACACAGAGTCATTACCGCACCTACAAAATCTGATTTTGTAATGATGGACGCTTTAATGAAAGGCTCTTCTACCCTGTCCATAATCGTAGGATCCATCATTTCTGATGGGTTGTTGATCAAAATTGGAACTTCCGGTTCTCTTTTGGAATATCCAAAATAAGATACGTTGGGAACCGTTGTAATCACGTTCATATTAAACTCACGGTCAAGCCTTTCCTGAACAATTTCCATGTGAAGCATTCCTAAAAATCCGCATCGGAAACCAAATCCTAATGCTGCTGAACTTTCCGGTTCAAAAACAAGGGAAGCATCATTCAGTCTCAACTTTTCAAGAGAGAATCTGAGTTCTTCAAAATCTTCAGAATCAATAGGATAAATTCCGGCGAAAACCATTGGCTTTACTTCCTCAAATCCTTCAATCGGTCCATCTGCAGGATTTTCAAATGAAGTGATGGTATCTCCTACTTTTACTTCTCGGGCATCTTTTATCCCCGAAATCAAATAGCCTACATCTCCACACTGGATTGTTTTCTTCGGAACCTGCTTCAGCTTCAGAGTTCCCACTTCATCCGCTCCGTATTCTTTTCCTGTTGCGAAAAATTTAACCTTTTCATTTTTAGAAATACTTCCGTTCACCACTTTAAAATAAGCCTCAATCCCTCTGAAAGGGTTGTAAACCGAGTCAAAAATCAGCGCCTGAAGCGGGCCGTCGGGATTTCCTACCGGAGCCGGAATTCTTTCAACAATTTGCTCAAGCAAATGATGAACTCCTTCTCCTGTTTTACCTGAAACTCTTAATACATCTTCATATTCACAGCCGATAAGGTTCATGATTTCATCGGTTACTTCTTCCGGATTTGCCGAAGGAAGATCGATTTTATTCAGAATCGGGATGATGGTTAAATCATTTTCCAAAGCTAAATATAAGTTACTAATAGTTTGTGCCTGAATACTTTGTGCTGCATCTACAATCAAAAGCGCCCCTTCACAGGCAGCAATGGAACGGGAAACCTCATAAGAGAAATCTACGTGTCCCGGTGTATCAATAAGGTTTAAAATATATTTTTCTCCTTTGTATTCATAATCCATCTGGATTGCGTGAGATTTGATGGTGATCCCACGTTCTTTCTCCAAATCCATATCATCCAGGGTCTGAGACTGCAATTCTCTTTGGGTCACCGTGTTGGTATACTCCAAAAGACGGTCTGCCAAGGTACTTTTACCGTGATCAATATGAGCGATTATGCAAAAATTTCGTATGTTTTTCATTTAAGAATCTTGTAATTTGCAAAGATAATAAAATGCAGGATAATTCCTTGCTCTAATTTTTAGTGTGTATTATTTACTTTAACTAATATAACCTGTTTAACTTATTTAAGACTGAATTAAATAAACATTCTTATGTTATTTAGCTTTACCAAAGTCTTCGGGTAAGAGGTAATGTCCTGTAAGAGGATCCAATGCCTTCTCAGTTTCTGCCATTGCCTATATGCATGTCTGGCCTTTGGTCAATTACTGTAAATGTTTTAACAGAATTATTTTTATCACTGATTGATTTGGAAAGCTCTATTATTTCGATTTTCTGTGCAGATAAGATTGTACAGAAGAATAGAAAGAAAAGTATATGTTTCATGGTATAAATTTCCGCAAAACTAAGAATAACTTTAAATTAAACGACTCCCACAATAAATTGCAAGAGTCGTCCAACATTAAAAAAATAAACTATTATGGTTTTATCTTTGTCTTGTAGCGTTATTTCCGCGAGGTTTTCTTTCATTTACCTTTTCCCTCATCATACCCTCTGTCTGAAAAAGCTTCAAGACTTTTTGGCAAGGAATTACCTGCTGCATTTTATCAGCGTATTTTTTCCTGTTATCCAAAAGCTTCTGCCCTACTTCAAAACTTTGCTGAAGCTTGGCTTTAGCCTCTTCATCAGATAAATTATCAGGATTAAAATCAGAATTAAACTGGTTTTTGATCTGTTTCTGGCTTTCGAGATATTCGTTGTAAATATCTGTGAATTCATCTTTATCACCGGGATCTATATCCAGATTATCCATCACCATATTATTTCTGAATTTAGTCAGAAGTGCTTTTCTTTCTTCAGGAGAAAGACTGTTAATGACCTCTTTCCTCTGTTTGGGGTCCATTTTTTTCCAGTCATAATCCGTTCTTTGGGCATTAAGACCAAATCCACAGATTATTAAAAGCGTAAATAATATCTTTTTCATCTTTCTTTTTAATTATACAAATCCAAATAAACGTCCTGCGTTGAATTACTTGCCAGTTCCGAAATTTCAGAACTTGTGAATGAATCAAGATATTCGTTCATCTGAGTTTCCTGCTTCTTGGAAGCTGATTTTACAGGCTGAGCTTCGGTTTTTTGCTGTTTCCCGGTTTCTTTCTTTGCAATAGATTTATTATCATTCTGGGCTACTACTTTTTGATCATTGTTTTCAACAGAAGTTAAATCAGATTGCAGGGTTTCATAAGCGATTTCGCTTTCCGTTTTGGGCTCATTAACAGCATAAGTGACATTTTCATCTCCGTTTGCTTTTGTAGCTTCATTATCAGAAGTGAAAACAAAAGTCGCTCCAAAAATCAATGCCAAAGATGCAACAACGGCATAGGCCCAGTTAAGTCTGAAAACAGGTGCCTGTTTGCGGGAGATCACTTTATTTATTACATGATTCTGAACATCATCATACATATTTTCAGAAACGGTATAAATATTTTTACGTTCCAGCTTTTCCAGATCAAAATCATTCAGCCCGCTTAATACTTTCCCCTGAATATTTTCAAATAAATTTTCAGGTACTGTGTAAATATTTTTACGTTCTAATTTTTCTATGTCGAACTCTTTCATTGTCAGTTGTCTCAAAAATTATCTCTCGTAATTTTCTTTAATATATTCTTCAATTTTTTGTTTGGCATAATGATAATTTGTTTTCAGAGTTCCTACGGACATATCTACGATTTTAGATATTTCTTCGTAAGGCAAATCATCATAATACCGCATCATAAATACCAGTTTCTGCTTTTCAGGCAGGCTTTGTATGGCTTTCTGTAACAAAATCTGTATTTCTTCAGCGTCTTCGCCTGCATTATCTGCAACAAGATTCTGCATGTGATATTCCGGATCTTCATCAGTTTTCTGCATTTTTTTCAGTTTATTGATCTGCTGCAACGCCTCATTGGTTGCAATTCTGTACAACCATGTATACAATTGGCTGTCATTTTTAAACTGATGAAAATTCTGATAAGCTTTAATAAAAGTCTCCTGCAAAGTGTCCTGAGCAAGATCTCCGTCCACAATAATTCTTCTTATGTGCCAATACAATCTGCTTTGATAAGCATCCATCAAAGCGCGAACTCCTTTTTCCTGAGTTCGTGGATGTTGCATCAACGAAATAATTTCCGCGTCCTTAATCTTCATAAGATGCTTTCATTGTTTTGGATTACAAAAATAACTGAAAGTTAAATTAAGTATTCAATTTTTAGTCCAATATACTCATTATTTATAAATATTTATTTGCATGAATCTCATGAATATTGTATTTGTGCTGATGCATTTTCCTTTTTAATGTTATGTTAAATTGTATATCAATAAATTGTTTCAGTCTAAACGGTCAGAATAAATTAAAACTTAATCATTTTAATTTCAATTGATATTACACCGTTGAAAATATCTTGAAAGAATTTTAAAACAGCAATCAAAAAACTTCTGTCTTCTCTCTCCCATCTTCCATCTAAATCATATCTTTGTTAGATGCAAATTGTAATTATCGGTTCCGGAAATGTGGCCTATCACCTGGCGAAAGCTTTTGTCCTCAACAACATTCCTTTAGCCCAGATTTTCGGCAGGAACGAAGAAGAGCTGCGTAAAATCTCCGGAGAGCTCAACATACATTTCTCTACGGAACACCTTCAGGAAGCAGATCTTTATATCATCTGCGTAAGTGACCGGTCTGTAGAAGATGTTTCGAAAATGATTGTGCGGAAAGACTGTCTTGTGGCACATACTTCAGGATCGTTGCCTAAAGAAATTCTGGCAGGAGATTACCGTAAAGCAAGTTTTTATCCTTTACAGACCTTTTCAAAATCCAAAGCACTGGATTATTCAAAAATTCCATTTTTTGTTGAGGCTGAAAACGAAAATGACCTCCAGACACTTTTCACGATGGCTTTTAAGATTTCAGAAAATGTTATGGAAAGTACCCATGAAAAAAGAAAATATATTCATCTGACCGCTGTCTTTGCCTGTAATTTTGTGAATCACCTTTTTGCAAGAGCTAAAGAAATTTCAGACTTGCAGGAAATTCCGTTCGATTATTTTCTGCCGCTGATTGATGAAACCGTGCAGAAAATTCATGAAATCGATCCTAAATCTGCGCAAACGGGTCCGGCGGTAAGAAATGACAGAAGAATTCTTGAGCTCCACCAGCAGCTGTTGCAGGGAGAAAGCCTTGAGATCTACAAAACCATGAATCATTCTATCAAGAAAATGTATGAGCTATAAAGAAAAATTAAAAAATATTAAAGCATTTGTATTCGATGTAGATGGTGTTTTCACAGACGGAAGCGTATATCTGCTTCCCGGAGGAAATATGTCCCGGGTAATGAATGTTCTGGACGGTTACGCTGTCGTTAAAGCATTGAAAAACAACTATGTAATTGGAGTTATTACTGGAGGGAATGACGAAATGGTAAAACACAGAATCAACTATCTCGGCATTGAAGATTATTATGCTAAATCCCATAATAAGATGGCTGATTTTGAAGATTTTAAAAAGAAACATCATCTTAAAAATGAAGAAATTCTGACGATGGGAGACGATATCCCGGATCTTCATATCATGAAAAATTCTGCCATTGCAGCATGCCCCGAAAATGCCGTTCCTGAGATCAAAGGAATTGCAGGCTATATTTCACCGGTAAAAGGAGGAAGCGGCGCCGTACGCGACGTTATCGAACAGGTGATGAAAGCCCAGGGAAAATGGCATGATGACAATACACAATCTGTCTAAAATATATTAAATGAAATTATTACTGGCGTCACAATCTCCAAGAAGAAAAGAATTACTGTCCAATCTCGGTTTTACTTTTGAGGTGGTGAAAATTGACTGTGAAGAGATTGTTCCGGAAGATATTCTGGTTGAAGATTCTGCAGCTTATCTCTCTGAACTTAAAGCCAATGCATTTCGTTCTCTGGAAGAAGGAGAAGTTCTCCTGACCGCTGATACTGTGGTTGCCATGGACAATCAGTTTCTGGGAAAACCACAAGATGAGGAAGATGCCACGAAAATGCTAAAACTCCTTTCCGGCAAGATCCATCAGGTTTATACCGGAATTACCATTAAAACCCCTGAAAAAACCGTTACAAAAACTGATGTGGCGGAGGTAGAATTTGATGATCTTACGGACAATGAAATAGAATATTATATCCGCCAGTATCAGCCTTTCGACAAAGCAGGAAGCTATGGAATCCAGGAATGGCTCGGGATGGCAAAAATAAAAAGGTTAAACGGCAGTTTTTATACCATCATGGGACTTCCTACCCATTTGGTTTACAAAATTTTGAAAGAAATATAGCAAGTTCCCACATAAAATTTTATTATTTTTACAGAATTATCAAACCGCTTTATAATAAAAAGCGGATTAGCGAGTTATATTGAAATAATGAAAAAAAATATTTTATTCCTTTTAACACTTTGTATTGTTGCTTCCTGCGCTACAAAAACCAAGAAGCCAGAGCAGCGTTCAAAGTTCATGAAAGGATTTTCAACATACTACAATACGTTATTTAACGCTAAAGACGCCTTAAATAATGAGTTTGAAACCAGAGATAAGGCCCATAAAGACAATTTCTATGCGCCTTATATTCCTATTCTTACCTATGAAGATCAGCCTTTGGGAAGTGACCTTGGACAGTCTTCTGCATTTGCAGAAAATTCCATGAAAATGGCTGAAGTAAACCGACCTTCTGGAAATAACAGCAAAAGAGGAGGGGGCCCTCCGGGAATGCCACCAGGAATGCCGGGAAATAATTCAGCAGGTACCATGGGAAATAGTTCCGGTGACCCTAACCAACCCGAACAAAAAGGCGCAACGACACTCGAAATTGCAGAAGCCAAAGCCTTAAAGGCAATCAACAAATATTCTGTAATTAAACATGGTGAAGAACAGAATAAGCAGATTTTTGATGCATACATGATTCTGGCACAGGCAAGAATTTACAGAGGGAAATCGCTGGATGCTCTTGATGCCTTAAATTATGTTTTCACCCACATGAAGGACGATAAGAGAATTCCTCTGGCAAGAATTTACCAGGGTCTCGCTTACGACCAGATTAAAAATTACCATAAAGCCCACGAAACTTTCGCCAAGCTGAAAAGTGAAAAAATCAGTAGAGAATACGAAAAATTATTAAGTATCTATTATTCTGAATCACTATTGGATGCCGGAAAAAAACAGGAAGCAGTAAAAGAGCTTGATGATGCCTTCGAACTGAACAGCAACCGGAAACTTAAGAGTAGGATCGCTTACCTGAGAGGACAGGTGTTGGAAAGTCTTAACCAGAACGAAAAAGCCAGAGAAAGCTTTATGGCTGCCTATAAATATGCCAATGATTTTGAATTTGAAGTAAAATCCCAAATCGAGATCGCTAAAACCTTTAATGGAAACGGGGATTACAGCGGGGCAAGAAAATACCTGGAGGACATCAGTAAGAAAGGAACGTACGGATCAAGAAAAAATGAATTTTATTACGCACTTGGATTAATGGCCAACAAAGCCGGAAAAAAAGAAGAAGCCCAGGAATATTTCAGAAAATCACTGAGAGAAAAGGTTTCCGACGGACAGATCCGTGGTCTTGCGTATTACGAAATAGGGAAGGGGTACCTTGACAAAAATGATTATATTGGTGCTGGCGCATATTATGATTCAGCTTTAGCGGTCATGACTTATGAGCCTTCTAAAATTCTTCTTGCAGACCAGTCTGTTTATATTAAAAAGATCTCCAAAAACTATTACCTGATCAAGAAAAACGACAGTATTCTGAACCTTGCTAAAATGTCACCGGAACAGAAAACGGACTTTTTTACCAAATACATCGCAAAAATCAAGGTAAAGGAAGAAAAAGAAGAACTGGAAAGAAGACGTGCGGAGAGAAGTAAAGGCTTTGATACAGGAGATTATAATTCAACGTCGATTTTCGCAAACAGTTCAAACTCTTTTGAGGATTTCGGAGTCGCTTCAAAAGGCTTTTATTTCGGCAATACAGGAACGGTTTCCAAGGGAACGCAAACCTTTAAACAAACCTGGGGAGAGCGTGCACTGATAGACAACTGGCGTTTTTCAAAGAAAATGGCAACCATTGAGGATATGAAAAACGATGCATTGGGAACAACTGCTGCACCGAACCCAAGACGTTTTGAACCTGCCTTTTATATCGAGCAGATTCCTACCGATATAGCCAAGCTGGACCAGCTGAAGAAGGACAGGGATACGGCTTCGTTAGGTTTGGGTGTCATGTATCAGAATTACTTCACCAATACCCCTTTAGCAACAAAAACCTTGTATGATCTTGTTGATGTAAAACCAGAGGAAAAAGTAATGCTGCAGGCTTTGTATGAAATTTTTGCAATGAATTATGAGAAAAATCCACAGGCTGCCGAAAAAGCAAAACAAATATTATTAAGAGATTATCCTTATACTTCATACGCTGAATTTGCGAGAAATCCGAAGAACAGTACTTTTGTGAAATCTTCAGCAGATGTTGAAGGACAGTATAAACAGGCCTATGCATTATATGAATCTGAAAAGTTTGCTGAAAGTAAAGATCTTATTGACAAGACCATCCAGGAATATCCAAAGGATGCGCTGGTTCCAAAACTTTATCTGCTGAATGCCTTTAATTCCGGAAAATCGAGTGGTAAAGAGGTTATGATTCTTCAACTGGAGCAGATTGCTTTAAATTACGGTAAGACGCCTGAAGGTGAGAAAGCCAAAGAAATGCTTACGTATCTTAAAAGTGATCTCAGTTTCCAGGCAACGGATAATAAAGGAAATATGATCTCTCAGAATCCCGGGAATATGACTAATGGCAATCCACAGCAGCCCAGTCAGCAGAATAATGCAACAGGAGTTCCCCAACAGCCGGGAAATAATTTACTGAACAATTCCCAGCAGAGCCAGCCAATGAACAACAACAGC
This sequence comes from Chryseobacterium sp. PET-29, assembly GCF_025736815.1. NCBI lineage: Bacteria > Pseudomonadati > Bacteroidota > Flavobacteriia > Flavobacteriales > Weeksellaceae > Chryseobacterium > Chryseobacterium sp. PET-29. Next base: position 3,161,617 of record NZ_CP107053.1, read on the forward strand.
AATAAATCATCTAAAATACAGAACAACAATCAGCAGCTGCAGCCTACAAATACTGTTCCTGCGAGACCTCAATAAAAAAAAGCGAAGATTACTCTTCGCTTTTATTTTTTTTCTTAACGCCATGAAAATCTTTCAGATAAAAAGGTTCGAAATAGGCTACATCCTCAAACTCTTTCTTTTCTATTTTTTCGATGGTTTTCCTAATAAGATACTGAGCAGAAGGGTAGACCTCTTCATTAAAATCAGCATTCTGAAGCTGTAAAATTCCTTTTGCTTTTTTTGCACCGTCTCCTACGAATAATATTTTTTTATCTTTCAATTCCTGAAAAGAAGTTTCATCCAAAATTTTAGCTTCGGTTACAGAGGTTTCCTGTCCTGTTTTCCCGTCATAAACGGCCGTATAAACCTCCATTCTTCTTGCATCGACCAATGGAATGATAAAATCATAATTTTTGTCTAAAAAAGGCTCTATCATACTTTCCATTGAATTGACGGCGATAAGAGGTATTTTCAGTCCATAGCAAAATCCCTTTGCCGATGATGCGCCAATTCTTAGTCCTGTGTAAGATCCCGGGCCTCTTCCCAGGGAAACCGCTTCAATGTCTTTAAGTGAAATTTCTGCACCTTCCAAAGCCCATTCTACAAAAGTATGGAGGCTTTCAGACTGTTTATAGTTTTCAGAAACTTCTTCGGTAAGGCAAAGTAGTTTTTCATTATCTGAAATAGCTACTGAACAGTTTTTTGAGGAAGTTTCGAGATATAGGATTTTCATTTTTATAATTTAAATACACTTTGCTGGTGCAAATTTATGGCTTTATTTCTATACTTTGTCGGCTCCACAGTTTCCAGAATGATTTCTCTTTTTTCCAGATTTCCAGTAAACCGAGCATCATTTCAAAATCCTGGTTTTTATACATTCCGGAAACTTTTATTTTCCTTCTTACAGAATAAACGTCGTTGTACTTTTTAGCCTCGTATATTTCAATCTGTTCAATATTGCTGTACATTACTTTTTTCGAATTAAAATCCTTTTTAAATCTTCAAAATTCTGCACCCACCCGTTTGAATGGCCAAAAGAAACATCCGGACAGAGAAGAGTCAAAACTTTTTCATCATTATTTTCCATCAGTTGATCCAACCGGTGAATATTTTCCGCCAATTTTGGTTCTAATGAAATTTGTACTGTTTGAGCATTCCAAAAACAGCTAAAAACAATCAGAAATAAAGAGAAAGCTATTTTCATTATTTTCTGTAAATCGTTCTCGGCTCTGCCTGAGCAGTAGGGTAGATGGTCATATCCGAAATACAGACATGTTTCGGAGCATTGATACAATAAGCTATAGAATCTGCGATATCTTCGGCTTTCAGTGGCTCATAACCTGCATAAACAGTAGCTGCCCTTTCCTCATCTCCTTTGAATCTTACCACTGAAAAATCTGTTTCTACAGCTCCCGGCTGGATGTTTGTAATTTTAATTCCGAATTCCGTAAGCTCAATTCTCATTCCTTCCGAAATAACATCAACGGCTTTTTTGGTGGCACAATATACAACGCCATTGGCATACGTTTGTCTCGCTGCAACTGAACTGATATTCACAATATGTCCCGAATTTCTTTCTTTCATTCCCGGAATAATCATTTTGGAAACATATAAAAGTCCTTTCACATTTCCATCAATCATAGAGTCCCAATCATCGGTTTTTCCTGCTGAAAGCGGATCCAGTCCGTGTGCATTTCCGGCATTGTTGATTAGAACATCAATATCTTTCCATTCTTCAGGAAGGGAATTAATGGCTGTTTCCACTTCTTCCAAATTTCGTACATCAAACCTTAAACTAAAAATTTCAGTGAATTGTGAAAGTTCCTTTTTCAGCGATTCAAGAACTTCAGATCTTCTGCCACAGATGATGATCCTGTTGCCTTGTTTTGCGAGAAGTTCTGCTGTAGATTTTCCTATTCCGGAAGTTGCTCCGGTGATTAATATTGTTTTCATAAAAAATAAATTTCAAATATACCAATGTAACAATTTTCCAATATAACAATCATTGATACATTTTTAAATTAGTTAGTTGGCATCGAATGCTTCAAATGCATCCTGAATATGTTCAATGGTCAGGTTTTGTTTTTCATCGGGAAGAACAGAAATTATATCAAAGCGTACTTCGTTCAACACATTAAATTCCTGTAAATAATAATCCGCAGCAGAAACCAGCAGCTTAATTTTTTTCTTATTCACCGATTCCTGAGGGAGATTAAAAACATCGGTAGACCGCGCTTTGACTTCGCAAATAATAATCAGGTTATCTTTTGCTGCAATAATATCGATTTCTGCTTTCTGATACCGGAAGTTTCTCGCAAGGATTTTATAGCCGTTTTTTAATAAAAAGTCAGCAGCGAGATCTTCTGCTTTTTTTCCAAAATCATTGTGTTGTGCCATTTTGTGTGGAAGGTTTGAGAGTTTTAGTGTCTTGCGTTTTAGAGTAAATATTAAAATATATTATAAATTATTCTATTTTTCAAACTCAATCTTAACATGATCCTCAACCTTTAAGTTCACATTTCCTCCAATAATTAAAGGTCTGTTGTCTTTAATATGACCATTTGGAAATGCGAAAACTACAGGAAAATCATACTTTGAAACTCTTTCAGAAATGAGCTGATAAGCAAATTCATCAAAACTGTCATTGTACGCTGTATTTTCTTTTTCATTTCCCATATTGGTCATCCCACCAATAATCAATCCTTTGATTTTTTTGAATACGCCGCCCAGTTCCAGACTCATCATCATTCTGTCTAAAGCATAAAAGTTTTCACCAATATCTTCAATAAAAAGGATTCTGTTTTTAAACTTAAATGAATAATCGGTTCCCAAAAGCGCGTAAACCAGTGCTAAATTACCTCCAATCAATTGACCCTCACAGGAACCCATTTTATTAAAATGATGAGATTCTAAGACATAATGAGGCATTTTCCCCTCTAAAATATCAAAAATCAATCTGTAGCTTTCATCTGTTACCCCAAAGCTTGAGGTTTTTACCGTCTGTCCATGAATAGATGCAAATCCTTTTTTCAATAAATAGCTTTGAATAACAGTATTATCGGAATATCCAATATACCATTTCGGATTTTCGGAAAAGTTTTTAAGGTGAATGCTCTCGAGCAGATGCTGACAGCCATAACCTCCTCTTGATGCCCAAATAGCTGCTATTTCACTGTCATTAAAAGCCCAGTTGATATCATCAATTCTTTGTTTTTCCGTTCCTGCATAATTGTAGCCTTTCGAAAAGCTATTGTAGAGATATTCTCCAAAAACAGGTTCATAACCTTTATTTCGGATCATTTCTATGCTTTTTTCAAGCTGGGACGGTTCTACTGCGCCTGCGGGCGATATTATGGCTATTTTATCGCCTTTTTTTAATGGTTTCGGGAAAGTTATTTTTTTCATTTTTCTCTGTGATATTTTACTTCGGTTTTTTCGGCTTCTTCCAGCCTTTTATCGAACTGATTGAATTTTTTAAAGCTTTGTAAAAAAATAAAGAAACTGAAGATAATGAGAATTCCGCCTACAATTCTTCTTATTCTGTTGGCAAGTTTCTGTGTGAGCTTATCATGAAACTGTTTGGCGAGAAAAATTTTAGCCAGATCAATACATAAATAGGTAGCAATCACGACACCGATGTATAGAATAAAATTGCCGGTATCGGGATACTGATTTCTTACTGAGATTACCGTTACCAGCCAGAAAAGAATGACCCCCACATTAAGGAGATTAAAGAAAAAACCATTCATAAAGGTTTTAAAATAATTCTGACTGATGAATTTCTCTTCTCCAGGAATATGCATTTTGGTCCTCGTCACCATCATTACCACACCATAGACAAAGATGAGAATGGCTGTGATTCTGTAAAAACCCGGATGCTTATCAATTAAAGTTACAATATCGGCACTTGCATAGTAGGCTGCGAGAATACAGAGAAGATCTGCAGAGATTACTCCGATATCCAAAGCTAATGCGTGTTTTGGTCCTCTGGAAAAGCTGGTTTCTATTAGAAGGAAAAAAATAGGTCCTATAAAAACCAGGCTCAGCATGAATCCTAATACGATGGCAGATAATATAAGTTCAAACATCAAGTAATTTTTTAAATGAAAATCTGAATTTCCATTCCATTTATACAAATGTAAACTTTATGATTTAATTATTCAATAACTATGGATTTAAGAAAAGTATTATTTAAAATAATTTCATTCAAATTATTATTATTTTTAACTATAAAAACAAAAAATCCGTTTCACTTTAATGTAAAACGGAAATTATTATTAAAATTTTAAATATTTATTACTCTACAATCTTAAAATCAAGCTGTTTCTGGATAAGGTTTGCTTTCACTACTTTGATTTGTACCTGATCTCCCAGCTGATAACGCTTTCCATGTCTCATACCATACACGGCGTGCGTTTTGGCATCATATGAGTAAGAATCATCCACAAGATCTCTCAGTTTAATTAAGCCTTCCGCACCGTTTTCAGGAATTTCCACCCAAAAACCAAATTCCGCTACTCCTGAAATTACGCCTGTAAAAGTTTCTCCCAGATGTTTTTCCATAAATTTCACCTGCATGAATTTAATGGAATCCCTTTCCGCATCTGCCGCTAAGCGTTCCATGGAACTGCAGTGTTTTGCTTTTTCTTCGAGCTCGGCTTTGTTTGGGGATTTTCCTCCGTCCAGATAATGCTGAAGTAAACGATGGGCAATAAGATCCGGATAACGACGGATAGGCGAGGTAAAGTGTGTGTAAAAATCGAAACCAAGTCCGTAGTGACCAATAGGTTCTGTAGAATAGACCGCTTTGCTCATGCTTCTCATGGCAAGGGTTTCAATCATATTTTCTTCGCCTTTACCTTTTACATCATGCAATAATCTATTCAAAGATTCGGCTACTTTCTTACTGTTGGCCAGATCCATTTTATATCCGAAAGTGGATACAAAATCTCTCAACGATTCCAGTTTTGCAGGATCCGGATCGTCGTGAACCCTGTATATAAAAGTATTTTGGGTAATATCTCCTTTTTTGTTCAGGGAAATAAATTCCGAAACTTTTTTATTGGCAAGCAGCATAAACTCTTCAATCAGGTGATTTGAATCTTTACTGATTTTAAAATATACACCAACCGGTTCGTTATTTTCATCAAGATTGAACCGTACTTCGCTTCTGTCGAAGGTAATTGCTCCTTTCCTGATTCGTTCTGCACGCATGATTTTTGCCAGCTTATCCAGCACATTAATTTCTTCCTGCAGATCACCTTGCTTTGTTTCGATTCTTTCCTGAGCTTCCTCATACGTGAATCTTCTGTCAGAATGGATCACCGTTCTTCCGAACCATTGCTTTTTGATATTTGCATCATCATCTAATTCGAAAACCGCTGAAAAAGTAAATTTGTCTTCATTCGGACGAAGAGAACAAACATCATTACTCAGCACTTCCGGAAGCATTGGTACAACGCGGTCTACCAGGTAAACGGAGGTTGCTCTCTGATACGCTTCATCATCCAGAATTGTTCCGGGAACCACATAATGTGATACATCAGCAATATGAACCCCGATTTCCCAATTTCCGTTTTCCAGTTTTCTGATGGAAAGCGCATCATCAAAATCTTTGGCATCTTTAGGGTCGATGGTAAAAGTTGTAATCCCACGCATATCCCAGCGTTTTGCCACTTCAGCTTCATTAATACTTCTGTCTATTTTGTCGGCATCTCTTTCTACTTCTTCAGGAAACTGGTATGGCAGCCCGTATTCAGCAAGAATAGAGTGAATTTCTGTTTCATGCTCACCCGGAGCTCCCAGTACCTGGATAATTTCTCCTTCCGGATTTTTATCGCCGGGTTTCCACTCAGTCATTTTTACGACAACCTTATCGCCATCATTAGCACCTCCAAATTTTCCTTTCGGAATAAAAATATCAGTATTGATGGTCTTTTTATCACAAACCACAAATCCGAAATCTTTATGAGCAACTACTTGAAGCGTTCCTACAAATTCTGTTCTACCTCTCTCAAGAACTTCCAGAACGGAACCTTCCAGCTTTTTACCTTTATAAGTGTAGGTTACAATTAAAACTTTGTCGCCTTGCAGGGCATCTTTCACATTTTTGGAATGAATGAAGATGTCATCTTCCAGACCTTCAACATTAACATAGGCATTTCCGGACTGGTTAAAGTCGATAACTCCCGTCAGTGTTCCTTTGATATTAAGATTAACGATATATTTTCCTTTTTCGGCTTCTTTAATTCTTTCCGTAGCCTGCAGTTTATGCAACGCCTGGATGACTAGCTCGCGCTGTCTCGGATTTTTATAGTCTATTCCTTCTGCAATCTGCTTGTAATTATAGACTTTCGTTGAATTTTCATTCATAAAACGCAGAATCAGTCTCCCGATTTCCTGCAGTTTATGATCATTTTTCTGACTTATATATTTTCTTTTTTTTGGCATTCTAAAATTATTTTTTAATATGTTCTAATGAATATCATATTTCGTTCTGTAAGCATTCCTTATTAAGAATAGTTAGAACTGTCATGGAATATTCATTAAATAATAAACTGTATCATGAGACATGTCTGAACTCATCTACAGCAACATCAATTTTCTTTCCATTTCTATCATTGATGGAACTTTTAGTTTTGCATAAATTTAATACAAAAATGGAGAAGAGTAGGGAAAACCTTTTATTAAATATCTTTAAATATAATACAGGTTCAATGGAAATGACAGGATGGTAAATCCTGCCGGACGCTGCAAATATACAAAATTAAAAACAAATAAGGCTTGTAATTTGATTTACAAGCCTTTATCGTTTAGCAGAATGCTATTTTATCAACTCTGTTTTGATGTCTTCCGCCTTCGAAGTCCGTTGAGAGAAATTTATCTACGATTTCTATTGTTAATTCTTTAGAAATGAATCTTGCAGGAATGGAAATCATATTCGCATCATTATGCTGTCTTGCCAATGAAGCGATCTCCGGCATCCAGCAAAGAGCGCAACGGATTTTCTGATGTTTGTTGGCTGTGATCTGAACTCCGTTTCCGCTTCCGCAGAATAAAATTCCAAGCTCATTTTCGCCATTTTCAACCGAAGTTGTTGCGGGATGCACAAAGTCCGGATAATCCACACTGTCTGTGGAAAACGTTCCAAAATCCTGAACTTCAAAGTTTTCTGATAAATAGTTTTTAACAATTTCTTTATATTCGAAGCCCGCATGGTCTGCGGCAATGGCAATTTTTCTTTTCATAACTGTTTATTTAGCCTTTTTAGATTTTATTTCATAGCAAAGGTAAGAATTATAACAATCTTTGTTAGTCTTTCGGGAGTAAATTGTGAAAAGCATTGTGAATAACTGTGGATAACTCCGGCAAAATAAATGTTTTGTAACATTGAAAAAATTTGTAATGGAAAGTATGACCAAAAAAAATGTTAAAATTTTCAAAAAACTTTCTGGCAGGAATTGTTGACTTTTTCCATAAATCATTTATCCATAAAGCAAATTGGGGAAAAGTTATCAATAATTGTTAGTAACGAAGTGAAAAATCAGATTTACAACCTTTTATAATGTAAATAAAATGTGAATTGAATATAAAATTACCTGTTATGAAATTTATCGTGAAAACTTATCCCCTAAATTCACATCACTCAACAACAATAGCGTATTCTTTTTTTTAAAGAGAAAAAAATTGTTGATAGCTGAATGTTGGGTTTGCGAAAAACTTTTCTGAAAACTTTTCAAAGGTTGCCGCGATTCAAAAATTTTAAAATCTTACATTTGTGAAAAGAAAAACTCAACGATATTGATGGAGCCGTCTGGCCGCAGGTTTATACAATGCTGCAGGGACAGTCGGCTGCCTAAGACCGAAGAAATAATATACATGTACATATGAAAACAATCAATGATTTCAATTTTAACGGTAAGAAAGCACTGGTAAGGGTAGATTTCAACGTTCCTCAGGATGACCAGCTGAAAGTTACAGATAATACCCGTATAGTAGCCGTAAAACCTACAGTGGATAAGATCCTGCAGGACGGTGGAGCTGTGATTCTTATGGCACACCTTGGAAGACCAAAAGGAGAGGTGAAAGATGAATTTTCACTAAAGCATATTGTAGAAGAAGTATCTCATGTTTTAGGCCATAAGGTAAAATTTGTTGATGAATGTGTAGGAGAGAAAGCTGAACAGGCAGCACAAAATCTTAATGCCGGTGAAATTCTTTTACTGGAAAATTTACGTTTTCATAAAGAGGAAGAAAAAGGAGATGAGGCTTTTGCGAAAAGTCTTTCAAAACTGGGTGATGCGTACGTGAATGATGCTTTTGGAACCGCACACAGGGCACACGCTTCTACAGCTGTAATTGCTAAATTTTTCCCTTCAACTAAATTTTTCGGTTTATTGATGGCTAAAGAACTTCAGGCGATTGATAAAGTCCTAAAATCCGGCGAACGTCCTGTAACTGCGATACTTGGAGGATCTAAAGTTTCTACTAAAATTACAATTATTGAAAACATGTTGCCGGCGGTAGATAATCTGATTATTGGTGGCGGTATGGCATTTACATTTATTAAAGCACTTGGTGGTAAGATAGGGAATTCTCTTGTAGAAGAAGATAAACTACCATTGGCGTTGGAAATTTTAGGTAAAGCCAAAGAACATAAAGTGAAAGTTTATCTGCCATCTGATACCATTATTGCAGAAAGTTTCAGCAATGATGCCGAAAGAAAAGAAGCAGATATATATTCTATCCCTGAAGGATGGATGGGTCTTGATGCGGGACCAAAATCGAGAGATCAGTTTAATGATGTACTGCTGGATTCAAGAACAATTTTATGGAACGGACCGATCGGTGTTTTTGAAATGTCGAATTTTGCTGCAGGAACTGTTGCTTTAGGAGACAGTATTGCTGAAGCGACAAGACAGGGAGCTTTCTCATTAGTTGGGGGAGGAGACAGTGTTGCATTTGTAAAGCAATTCGGATATGGTGAGAAAGTAAGCTATGTTTCTACCGGTGGTGGTGCAATGCTTGAAAGTCTTGAAGGTTTGGAGCTTCCCGGAGTGGCTGCAATTAATCAATAAGAAATTTTTCTTCATAAATAAAAAATCCAGCAAACCTGCTGGGTTTTTTATTTTGTATATTCTTAAATAAAAGGCTGAGTAAAAATTTTTAAGCAACTCTCAGAGACTTTTACTGAAAATTAAAAAAGGCTAAATATTTTCTAAATTTCATATTTACTAACAAATTTTCAGCAATATGTTGAAAAAATGACCTTCAGAAATAGGCTAAATTTCCATTTTCTACTTTTTTTCGATTATGTATATCAAACTCGAAAATTCGTTTGAAAAAAGGGCTTTTATGTTCGAAATCGTTCCGTAGATTGCTGCTTTTAGCCAAAAAATAGAAGATTTTTGATATTTTTCGCTTAACATGGAGATATAATAGGAATCAAGAACTAAAGGCTTAATCTTCCTCAATTTCCAGTTCGGTTTTTTTGAGATGAGATTTTCCATCCCCTTTTTTGTAAAATGATAAATGTGACGTGGTACATCATAGGCGGCCCAATATTCTTTATAATGTTTTGCATCATAGGAAGTAGGGTTGGGAACGGCAATAATTAGGATTCCTTTTTCCTTCAATTTTCTGTTAAATATTTCCAGCATTTCATCCTGACTTTCGATGTGCTCGAAAACATGCCAAAGGGTAATGGCATCCAGACTGTGATCATCAATAAAATTAATATCATCTAAAATTACAGCTTTAGATAATTTTCCTGCTGCTGCTTTTCTTGCATCGGAATCAGGTTCAAATCCGAACGCCTCAAAATCATTTTCTATATATTTTACAAATTCGCCGGCACCGCATCCGTAATCCAAAACTTTTGAATTTTTAGGAATTCTGTCAAGCAATATTGTTTTTTTATATTGTAAGTTGAATGATTGTAAAAATTTGTATAGCTTTTCTTTCAGACTGCCGGAATCCTGATGATGGGAAATATAATCTTCACTTTCATAATATTTTGAAATGTTAGATGGAATAGGGGAGGTCTTATAAACACCCTTAGTTTCTGTTTCCTTGATTTCAAATATTTCCTGAGAAAGAAAATGATCTTTAATTTTCATTGTAATGCGATCTTTATAAATAAAATTAAGGTGTTTGAATCTTGTTAGAAGGTTTTTAAAACACCTTAATTTATGCTGTAAAATTATTTATGTTTCACGTGAAACATTTATCAATTAACGTCCTAAATAGACCAGTAAAACGTTTATATCAGCCGGTGAAACACCACTGATTCTTCCTGCCTGAGCAATCGTTTTTGGTCGTACATTAGACATTTTTTGTTTGGCTTCAGCAGAAAGACTTGATATTTTAGTGTAATCAAAATCTTCTGGAATTTTAATGTTTTCCAGTCTGTTTAGTTTGGCTACATTTTCTTTTTCCTTTTCAATATAGCCTTTATACTTAATGTTAATTTCAGCTTGTTCTCTTACTTCATCATCATATTTCGATGCATTTTCTCTGATGGCTTCAATATTTTCAAGCTTTTCCAGAGTCATATTGGGTCTTGTAAGAATTTGGGCTGCTCTGTATGCCTGATCTACCGGGCTGCTTTCAATAGTTTCCAGGATAGGATTAATCATTCCCGGTTTTAAAGAAGTTTCTCTAAGGAAGTTTTCAAGTTCTTGGCTTTGAGCAACTTTCTCTTCAACTCTTTTTAAACGTTCTTCTTTCGCTAATCCTAATTCAAATGCTTTTTGTGTTAATCTGATGTCTGCATTATCCTGTCTCAGCAATAGTCTGTATTCAGCCCTTGAAGTAAACATTCTGTATGGTTCTTCCGTACCTTTTGTAATTAAATCATCAATTAAAACACCAATATATGCTTCATCTCTGTTAAGAATGAATTCTTCTTTTTCGTGTACTTTATTGTGGGCATTGATCCCAGCAATAAGGCCTTGTCCTGCAGCTTCTTCATAGCCGGTTGTTCCGTTGATCTGACCTGCAAAATACAGATTGTCGATCAACTTTGTTTCTAAGGTATGCTTTAATTGGGTAGGAGGGAAGTAGTCATACTCAATAGCATAGCCGGGACGGAAAACTTTTACATTTTCAAAGCCCGGAATATGTTTCATTGCTTTAATTTGTACATCTTCCGGAAGGGAAGAACTAAATCCGTTAACATAAATTTCTACTGTTTTCCAACCTTCCGGTTCTACGAACAGCTGGTGTCTGTTTCTTTCTGCAAAACGGTTGATTTTATCTTCGATACTCGGACAGTATCTTGGTCCCAAACTCTGAATGGTACCGTTGAACATTGGACTTCTGTCGAATCCTTCACGTAAAATATTATGTACTGTTTCGTTGGTATAAACAATATGACAGCTTAATTGTTTGGTTAATTTAGGAGTATCTAAATAGCTGAATTTTTGAGGGTTTTCGTCTCCTTTCTGTTCTTCCATTTTAGAATAATCCAAGCTTCTTCCATCTACACGGGGTGGAGTACCGGTTTTCATTCTTCCGGCTTCAAAACCTAAAGAAACAAGCTGTTCCGTAATACCGAAAGCTCTTGGTTCGCCCATTCTTCCTCCTCCCAGTTGTTTGTCTCCAACATGTATCAATCCATTGAGAAAAGTACCATTGGTAAGAACAACAGAATGAGCTTTGATTTCAATTCCCAATGAAGTAACTACACCTGTTACTTTATTATTCTCCACGATAAGCTGTTTCACCATATCCTGAAAGAAATCCAGATTCGGTGTATTCTCTAAGGCTAAACGCCATTCCTCTGCAAATAGCATTCTGTCGTTTTGTGTTCTGGGAGACCACATGGCAGGACCTTTCGAAAGATTAAGCATTTTAAACTGTATGGCAGATTTATCCGCTACAATTCCGGAGTAACCTCCCATTGCGTCAATCTCACGAACGATTTGTCCTTTGGCGATACCGCCCATTGCGGGGTTGCAGCTCATTTGTCCGATCGTCTGCATATTCATTGTAATAAGCAATGTTTTCGATCCGAGATTGGCGGCTGCAGCGGCTGCTTCACATCCTGCATGACCTGCACCTACTACAATTACATCATATATTTCTGAAATCATCTTTTTCGCTTGTTTTAAGCTTCAAATTTTAATTTTTTTTATAAATGTTTCACGTGAAACATTAAGTGTAATTACGGCTTAAAATCGCCTGTAATACGTCTTTTTAGCCCCAATCGCAGCATTTGTCTGAGCTCATTTTCTTTTTAAAAAAAAAGAAAATAGCGAGTGCGGAGAGCGGGATTAGGCTCCTGAAAAAATAGCATCCAAATATGTTGTTTATCTGATTGCTATTCAGTTTTCAATTGCTGTATTTTGCTAAATAAAAATCTTCTTTGCTTCGCATCAGCTGTTCTTCTTCTTCCGATTTATCTTTATATCCTGAAAGGTGAAGAATACCATGTGCTAAAACCCTTCTCAGTTCTTCTTCGTAATCTTTTGACAGAGTAGAAGCATTATCTGAAATGCGCTGCAAAGATACGAAAATCTCCCCGCTTATCGTTCTTCCTTTTACATAGTCGAAAGTAATGATGTCGGTATAGTAATCATGTTGCAGATAATCCTGGTTTACCTTGAGTAGATATTCGTCGTTACAGAATATATAATTGATTTCGCCAAGTTTCTTCTTTTCTGAAAGAATGATTTCTTCCAGCCATTTCTTATAGTTGGTATCAACTGTTTCGGGTAAGTTTTCGTAAAAGAATTGTATCATCGTATTAAAACCAGTGTCCTAAAATTACACTGAATATGCCTTTTTGATTATTTTTGAGAGAGTGACTGAAGTTTATTTTAATCTGTCCGAATGGAGATTTGTAACCAGCAGTAACTCCTAAAGAGCTGTAATTTAGTTTTACTGCATCTTCAAAGCTTATATCATCCGAGAGATTTGCAAAGGAGAAGTTTCCGCTGATGAAATAGTTCTTATTGAATTTAAATTGAAGATCATTACAAATCAAAATCACATTATTGCTATTAAGCTGCCCGAAATAAAATCCAGGAAAGCTTCTGAAATTAACGATATTCTGCTCAAAGATTCCACCAAGTCTGTACTGATAAAATTGAGGCAGATTTTCCCCTAATGTAATTCCGCCATAAAGATTAAGGCGATAAGCAAATTGTTTGGATAGCGGGATATTGATTCTGATGTCGGCTTTTATCTGGACCAGTCTTTTTTCAACTTCCGATTTCATCAGATCGATTACTTTACCTTCTGCATTAATGTAAATACCGCGGGTAGGGAAGTCTTTGTCATTCTGGGTATCACTTTTCAGAAATATATAAGGATTCAGAAAACGGTTATAACGTTTATTGGTTCCATTGGCTTCCGCTTCAAAATAATCATGGCTGATTCCTGCGCCCACTGCAAATTTATCTCTCCAGATAGATTGAATATACGCTTCATTACGCAACCACATCCATTGATCTACTTCATAATTGTTGATGTCCTTCAGATCAAAACTCATTCCTGACGAATAGATCCCGAATCCCGGAATATATCCGTTGTCAATAAAATAATTCAGATAATATCTTGGTTTATCGCCTACAATAACATCCAGCGAGAGGTTTGAATTTCTGAATAAAAGACGTTTCGCAGAATAGTTAACAAGAAGCCCGGTTTTGAAAATTTCGTCGTAATGCAGTCCGAATTTAAGAAAGTGGCGTGAATTGTCCTCAGTGACATATAATTTCAGGTAGTTGACATCATTTTCAGAGATGATATCGTAATTAATAAATTTATAATTATTCGTAGCGACCAGCTTATCTATTTTTTTATTAATGCTTCCGTAAGTCTGAAGGGACGGAAGGCGAAGTCCCATCTTCCCGAGAACATAGTTTTTCCCGTAAATTCGACCTCCTTCTATGGCAACGCTATCTATTTTATAGACATTGGAATATATGGGATTTATGTGCTGTCTGAGACGGTCAAACGGACGTTTTGGCAATTCATCCAGAATTTTGGAATATTTCAGTCCTTCCGCGTAACCGCTGTCAAGAATTTTTTTCTTTTCATCATAACTGGTAGCAGTCATTCCGGTAAGGTTTGGTTTAATATTGATATCTGTGAATTTATATTGTCTTCTGGTATCTTTTTTAATTCCGAAATCAATGACCTGATTCAGTATGGAAATGATATTCCCAAGATCTTCTCTTTTGGATAAATCCTGGTTGAGATCTACTCCGATTACTATATCAATGCCTTTATCTTTTAGCGGTTTTGAAGGATAATTTACCGTCATCGCGCCGTCGATGTAAATGCTGTCTCCAATTTTTACGGGATCCATCAACGAAGGAAATGCTGAGCTGGCCATGATAGACTGTACCAGATCTCCTTTTTCAAAAATCTGCATGTTTCCACTTTCAAGATTAGTAGCTACACACATAAAAGGAATTGGCAACTTTGAAAAATCATCAATATTGGAAACATTTTTAAAAAGCTCTTTTAAAAGATAAACATTTTTCTGGCCGGTACTAATGGAGGAGGGAAGGGTAATTTTCCCGTTTTTCAGAGGAATGGTGAGCAGATATTTATCAACTGATTTATTGAAAAAAGTAGTTTCCTGTCTTGTGGCTTTAGGATCCATGATTAATGAATAGAAATCCGTATCCATCACAATTTTTTCTATTTCTTTCCCGGAATATCCTGAAGCATATAAACCGCCTACAATTGCTCCCATACTGGTTCCGGCAATGTAATCAACCTTTACGCCTAACGAATCCAGGACTTTAAGTACTCCCACATGAGAAAATCCTTTAGCTCCTCCTCCTGCAAGCGATAATCCTATTCTTGGATTTTTAGGAATCACCAGATCTTTTCTCACCTGAGACCGGATCAAAAATAATTGGAATACTAATAAAAGAATCAGGAGCTTTCTCATAAGTTAATCTTTTACATAAATCCTTTTCACACGTGGCGAAATGGAGGTTAATACTTCATAGGTTATTGTTTTGCAGTAATCTGCGAATTCTTTCAGGGTTGGTTTTGCATTGAATACCGTTACTGTGTCGCCTTCTTTTACATCAGGAATATGATCTACATTAATCATCATCATATCCATGCAGATATTTCCGACAATAGGAGCCAATATTTTATGGATTCCCACATTCCCCACCTGATTTCCTATCAGTCTTGGAATACCGTCGGCATAACCAACTGGTATTGTGGCTATTTTTGTGGGATGATCTGTTTTAAATTTTCTGCTGTAACCCACGGATTCTCCGTTTCCTACATACGATATTTGTGAGATTACGGTTTTAAAACTTACCACAGACCGAAGCTGTTTATTTATTTCACTATTTGGTGATTCTCCTAACATTCCGATGCCAATTCTTACCATATCATATTGATAATCTGTATAATTGGTTATTCCTGAAGAATTCAGGATGTGACGGGTAGGAGTGTAGCCTAGGTGTTTTATCAGATAACTTGAGTTTTTTTCAAATGTATCAAGCTGATGCAAAGTAAATTCTTTTTCTGAAGAAAGATCAGATGATGATAAATGGCTGAATATGCTTTTTACTTTTACATTCTTTCGAGCTAAAGTGCTGCTTAATTCATCCAGCTCAAAATCCTTAAAACCAAGACGATGCATTCCTGTTTCAAGTTTAATATGGATTGGATATTTTTTATCGTATCCTGATTTCTGTACCGATTCATAAAACTGTTCCAGTACCCTGAAGCTGTATATTTCCGGCTCCAGGTTGTAGGCAATCACAGTTTCGTAACTGTGTTGTTCAGGATTCATGACAACAATCGGTACAGTAATTCCTTTTTTACGAAGCTCAACGCCCTCATCTACAAAAGCCACTCCTAAGTAATCGATATGATGATGCTGCAGGAATTCTGAAATTTCATAGCTTCCGAGGCCGTAGGCATTGGCTTTCACCATTGCCATCATTTTAGTGGAAGGCTTCAGTAAAGATTTATGATAATTGATGTTATGAAGAATTGCATTCAGATTAATTTCAAGAACGGTATCATGTTTTCTGAGTTCAAGAATATCTTTAAGCTTTTCAATCTCAAATTTTCTCGCACCTTTTAGAAGAATAATCTGATTTTCTATTTCCGTAAGGTGTTTACTATCAATTAATTCCTGAGTGTTAATGTAAGTAGAAGTTTTAGATTTAAATAATTCACTGTATTTAGATATTTCATGACCAATAAGGAAAACAGAATCGAATTTCTGCTCATTTACCAGTTCGGATACTTCTTCGTACAGTTCTTTTGAATTTGAATTCACTCCAACGATTTCCGTTAAGACCAGGGATTTTTTTGGTTTATTATATTCATTTAAAAATTGCAGGGCTGTTTTTAAGGAATCCAGATCCAGATTAAAAGAATCATTGATAACAATATTGTTTTTAATTCCTTCAATAGCTTCAAGCCTCATTTCTACAGCTTTCAGCGCATTGATTTTTTCTATGATCTTATCGTTGCTGATCCCTAATTCTTTTAAAACAGTTAAGAGTGCCAGAGCATTGATTAACGTTGCCTCGTCCCGTTGATTAACAGGAAAGCTTATTTGTTCACTAAAATAATGAACAACGACATCCTTTCCTCTTGAAAAATTATTTTTGAAATGTACATTATTGCTTTCCTTAAAGCCGTAAGTAATTAATTTTTTTGTTGAATAAAGTTCTTTTATTTTACTGTCAACCAATAAATTATCACCATTGTAAATAATAACTTCCGAATTTTTGAACAATTTGATTTTTTCATCAATCAGTTGTTCCTCAGATTTGAAGTTGGCGAGGTGCGCAGTACCGATATGCGTCAGCAACCCGATCTGAGGATGGAATATACTTTCCTGCTTTTCCATTTCATCAGGTTTCGAGATCCCTACCTCAAAAATTCCCAGCGCATGGGACTCATTAATCTGAAGCAAAGATAAAGGAAGGCCAATCTGAGAATTAAAACTTTTAGGACTTTTTACCGTTTTGAATTCATTCCACAGGCATTGATACAGCCATTCTTTTAAAATAGTTTTACCATTGCTTCCCGTAATTCCAACAGATTTTATATGAGCATTTTCAAAATGATATTGTGCAAGTTTTTGGAGAAATGCAACAGAATCATCGGTAATAATCCAGGTAATATTTTCATACTGCGGATCATGGTGGTCTGAAATAATTATGTCTATACCCCTGTCAATGGCAGCCTCAATAAACTTTTCTCCCGAATTCTTCTTCGTATTGATCGCAATAAAAGCTGTATTTTTGGTGGAATAAATAATCCTGCTGTCGAAAGCTATATTTTTTATCAAAAGTTTTTCGTCACCAATAACCTGTGCATTGGTGATTTCTGCAATCTGATGTACTGTATAATTCATTGGTGCCTGTTCTGCTGATTGTAAGCAGGAAACAAATAAGCAAAGGCCTTATCAAATAATTGCTTATGTTTCCGGCTTCTTTTTGGCCTAATTTACTGTTTTTTCTTCTTCAAAAGCACTTCGTCAATAAAAACCCGGCGGCTTACCGCTTCATAGCTTTCCGTTTCACCAAGTTCCACAAGGTTATTGCCACTGGATATTCTCATAGAATAATTGGCAAGATTTCCGGTCCTTTTACAGATCGCGTGTACTTTGGTCACATATTCGGCAGTGGCCATAAGATTTGGCATCGGCCCGAATGGTCTTCCTAAAAAGTCCATATCAAGACCGGCAATTACTACTCGGATTCCACTGTCTGCCAGTTGATTGGCTACATCTACAATGCCTTCATCAAAAAACTGTGCTTCATCAATTCCCACTACATCACAGTTGGAGGCCAGCAAAATAATTTCATTGGGATTTTCTACCGGTGTACTTCGTATTTTATTTTGATTATGAGAAATAACGTCTTCTTCAGAATACCTTGTATCCAGTTTCGGTTTAAAAATCTCCACATTCTGCCCCGCCATTTCTGCCCTTCTCAGCCTCCTGATCAACTCTTCGGTTTTTCCGGAAAACATTGAGCCACAAATAACTTCCATCCAACCACTTTGTTTGGAATGATTAATTGTATTTTCTAAAAACATTTGTTAAATTAGCCGTATATTTTTAACATCAAAAGTAAGCAATTTTTTAACAAGATTCTTATATGCAAAACATCCAAGATTTAAAGGAAAAGATTTTTTTTGAATCCAAGAATATGATCGCTATTCTGGATAAAATAAGCAATGTAGACGAATTAATTTCCCGGCAGGATCTTGTAGATGAACTTGCTAACCGGATTTCGTTTCTCAAGTTGCTTGAAAAAAATCTGGAGTATTTTGAAAAAGAAAATTTTTCTTCAACAGAAAAAAACAGTGAAAACTTTTCATCTCAACCTTTCATTGAAAGCAATTATGAAGTGGAAGAGGAAGAAGCTATTTTTAATAACCAACTGAATGAAATCGGCGAAAATAAAGAATTTCCTGTTATGGAAGAAGAAGCCATTTTCAATAATCAGCTGAATGAAATTGTTGAAGAAGAGCTTCATGAGACACTGGTTAACTTTGTTGAAGAAAATACTGATTCTGAAAATGTTATATCAGCAGATGTACAAGAAGATAAAGATATTTTCAATAAGCAACTGGAAGAAACCGATGAACACGAAATTCCTGACAATACAGACAGGACATTGAATTTTATCGATGAAGAAAGAATTTTGGCAAATGCTGAACCTGAAAATGATGATGATATTGATGAAGACATGTTCAGCAGAGAACATACAGAAGAAGAAGCCGTTTTTAATAATCAGCTGAATGAAATTGATGAATTTGAAAATGAAATTTCGGATGATCAGGGAAATTTTAATGATTTTGATGAAGAAGAAAATATCCGGAATAATTTTGATAAGGATGTTAAAAATGAAGAAAAGCAGGAAATTACAAAAACCATTCCAAGTATTTTTGATACGGAACCTATTGAGGAAGACCTGCTGATCGAAGAAAATGAGGAACATTTTACGGTTTCTGAAGCCATGATCGAACACGGAGAAATGGCTGCGGATACTTCAAATGTAGAAAGTATTGTAACGGAAATCAGGCATGAAGCGGCTCTTGAGGAAAAACAGGAGACTATTTTGGCAGAAATTAATGACCGCCGAAAAATTGTTGAGATTGACAGGCCTGTTCCTGAAAAAGAAAACGATAAACCGGCCTCCGATGAAAGTTTTGAAAATTTAGAAGCATATCAGCAGGAGAAAAAAATAAAGCTGGCTCATATTAAAGGCTTAAAAGCTGTACAGACGCTTTTTGATGATGATCATCTGGAAAGAACAATGCCTTTGGAACAGACAGCACCTATTGAGAAAAAAGAAGATACGGGAAGTATTTTAAAAACAAATATTCCAACGGATTTTATGGAGGCGGAAAAGAAAAAACCGGAATTCAAACTGGATTTAAATGATCGTATTGCTTTTACAAAAACACTTTTCGGGGGAAGCCAGTCTGAATTGAATGAGGTAGTAAATAATCTGAACAGTTTCAGAACATTAGAAGATGCAAAGGAATACCTGAGCGACCTTTATTATGCCAAAAAATGGAGCAAGGTAGATGAGTATGCACAAAGACTCTGGATCTTGGTAGAAAACAAATTTTTATAACGTAAATTTTGAGCGGAATTCTATATTTTGTTCCCACACCGATCGGGAACCTTGAGGATATGACTTACAGAGCAGTAAGTGTTTTAAAAGAAGTAGATTATATACTATGTGAAGACACCAGAACTTCCGGAATTCTTCTGAAGCATTTCGAGATTTCCAAACCTTTAAAATCGTATCATCTTCATAATGAACATCAGGCAACGGATAAAGTGATCGCTGATCTGAAAAGCGGTCAGAATATTGCCATTATCACCGATGCAGGAACTCCCGGAATTTCGGATCCCGGTTATTTACTGGCAAAAGCAGGCGCAGATCATCATATTGATATGATCTGTCTTCCGGGAGCCACAGCCTTTGTTCCGGCTTTAGTAGTTTCCGGACTTCCCAATAACGAATTTCTTTTCGCAGGATTTCTCCCGCAGAAAAAAGGCAGGCAGACCAAACTGAAGCAGCTGGCAGAAGAAAAAAAGACGATTGTTCTCTATGAAAGTCCCCATAAAATCAATACTACGCTGGAACAGATCAAAGAATTTTTCGGAGAAAACACGAAAGTAAGCCTGAGCAGGGAAATCTCAAAAAAATTTGAAGAAACCAAACGCGGAACAATTATTGAACTTATTGAATTTTCTAAAAGCAAAACCTTAAAAGGTGAGATCGTTCTCATCGTAAATAATTCCATTTAATTGAAAAAACTAATTTTCGTGCTGTTTTCGTCGGTTTGCCTCGGACAGACGGATCAGTATAAACAGATACTCTTAACAAAAAAGCTGGGCAAAGAAGTGCGTTCCTACACGAAAGGTTACGGAATGATCAGCGATGCCAAAACCGGAACATCCGGAATCGTAGATTCTTTAGGAAATATTACTTTTAGTTATCCTTTTAAAAGCGAAATATCAAGGCTTTGGAAAGACAGGTTTATCCTTAAGGTTAAATCAGGGAATTCCACAGGAAAAACAGCTCTTATTGATGAAAAAGGAAGTGAACTTATTCCTCTTGAAAACTTCAGGTTCAGGACATGGGAAAATAAAGACCGCCTGATCTGTACAAAACAAGGAAAAGAATGTGTTTATGACTTCAACGGAAAACAGATTATCCCTTTTTCGGAGAAAATAGAATTCGGCAGCGAAAACAGATTTTTTGTTAAGATAAACGGAAGTTGGTTTATTTACGATTTTGACGGCAAACAGGTTTCAGACAGAGCATTTACTACCGATCTTAGATTTTATAAAGGACGTACTTATATTTCTACAGGTGAAAAATCCGGTGAAATTATTGATAATAACGGGAAAACGCTAACTAAAATTTCAGATCATAACGTAGACAATATCAATGCATTTCCGTTCCTTGTAACGCTTGATGCCGCAAAAAACCGGTACGGAATTATTAATGACACGGAAAAAGTTATTGCGGATGAAATCTATGATCAGGCTTTCGTAGGAAGAGAATATATCTATCTTACCAAAGATGATAAAGTAAGTATTTTTTCAAAGAAGGAAGGAAAGGTTTATGATCTTGATTATCAATATGTAAACCCTCTTTTTAACGGTTTGTTTAAAACATCTCAGGATCAGAACAATCCTAAGGCTGCAGTGGTTCGCTTATCCGGAGAAGTTGTTTTTCCTAAAGAATATGACCGGGTGGAAGGACTTACCATCGCCGGAGAAAAATATATTTATCTAAGAAAGAACGATGAAGAAACAATTGTAGATAAAAATTTAAAAAATATCCTCAAGGAAAATTATGAAATTGAAAAAATATTTCCGAATACCATTATTTTAAATAAAGATAATAATTACTACAAATTTTCACCAAAAGACGGAGAATACATAGAATTGAAAGGTTTGAAAGAGATTAAACCTTTGGAAATGTATCCCATGATCATAGGGAAAAATGCCGATAATTTCTACGGAGTTCTCAATGAAAACGGCAAAGAAATTATTCCTTTTGTCTATGATGATATCATTACTTTTTCGGGTGCCAATGAATTTGTGATAAGAAAAGGCAATAAATTCGGAATTTCCAACCATAAAAATGAACCTTTGGCAGAAGTGGTTTTTGATAAATATGTTCAGGATAAAAAAGGGATAAAATTGATGAAAGGAAAGGATTTTCAATTTATTTATTTTACAGAACAGAATGAAAAGAATTTTATAGAATAATCATATTATGATAAAAAACAGAGAATAAATTTCATTAAAATCGCGATTTAAAATGCAATGAATAACATTTTGTAATATCTTTGCGCACTGTTTTATTCGGATAAAATTAAATAATGTATATATTAGCCAACCTTCAAAAGGCTAATTGGTTAAAGAAAATAATTGTCATATATGAAACTATTAGAAGGAAAAGTAGCGCTAATAACGGGAGCTACAAGAGGAATCGGAAAAGGAATCGCTGAAATGTATGCCCAGCAGGGAGCAAAGATCGCTTTTACTTATGCCGGATCTGTAGACAAAGCTAAGGAATTAGAAGCCACTTTAAGTTCTGTAACTCAAATTAAGGGATATCAGTCTGATGCATCGGATTTTGATGCTGCTCAAACATTGGTAGACGAAGTTCTGAAAGAATTCGGGAAAATTGATATCCTGATCAACAATGCCGGTATCACAAAAGATAATCTGTTGTTGAGAATGTCAAAAGAAGACTGGGATAAAGTAATCAATGTAAATCTTGATTCTGTATTTAATCTTACAAAAGCCGTAATCAAGCCTATGATGAAGGCAAAAGAAGGTTCTATTATCAATATGACTTCCGTAGTTGGAATTAGCGGGAACGCGGGACAGGCGAATTATGCGGCCTCAAAAGCCGGTGTTATCGGGTTTACAAAATCTGTAGCGCTTGAATTAGGTTCCAGAAATATCCGTTGCAATGCTATTGCTCCGGGCTTTATCCAGACTGAAATGACAGATGCGCTTGATGATAAGGCAAAAGACAAATGGAACGAAGCTATTCCTATGAAAAAATTAGGTCAGACAAAAGATATTGCCAATGCCTGCGTGTTTTTAGGAAGTGAAATGGCATCGTACATCACGGGTCAGACTCTGAACGTAGACGGCGGTTTATTAACGTAAAAAAATGAAGTCAGTATATTCTGTTACTGCATTTTTTTCCATTATATTGATCATCGGTTTGGTATATATTTCTTATTTTAATGTATATCAGACCGATGATTATATTTATGCATATACTACCGGAAAATTAGGATTTATTGGAAATATGCAGGAATTCTATCTGAATTGGGGAGGGCGCTATTTCGGATATGGTTACAATATGCTGATCCCACTTTCCAAAGATCCGGAAAATATTTTGCCTAAAATTTATCCTGTTTTTCTCATCTTTTCTTTCATAGCTGTTTCAGCACTTAATTTTAAAGAGTTTTTTAAGTATTCCTGGCTGCAGGCACTTGGTAAAGGGGTCGCTTTATTTTTATTTTATACTGTTATTTTAACGAACATTTCAGAGCATTTCTTTTGGTTTACCGGATCCAATGTATATTTTTTGCCGGTTATTATATCGGGACTTTTGGTGTTTTTCTGCAGGAAATATAACGATACAAATAAAAAAATGTGGTACGGCCTGGTTCTGTTACTCATTTTCATTTTAATGGGCTCCAATGAAATTCTTGCACTGATTGTATTCGGGATGATAATATATTGGAATACTCAAAATAAGTCAGCCAGAGCAAGAATAATGTTAATGGTTGGTTTATCAGGCATTTTAATTTCATTTCTTGCCCCGGGAAATTTTCAGAGAATGACTGAATCTCAGGATGTTTTTTACGTGAAATGGTTTAAAAGAATCATCTATTTCGGCGCGGATACAACTTATATTGTTATCAAAACAGCTATTGTAATTCCATTATTTATTAAAATTTTTGAAAAAGAACTGGCCGAAATAACAGACCGGTATGATTTCAAAAAACTTATAATCATTTGGATGATCTCTTTTTTACCATTACTGTTCTTAGGATTTATCATGAACAGTATCGGAAGACAGTTCGAAAATATTATCTTTTTCTGGCTGCTAAGTTCATCGGTGATACTATATATGAGGTTTGGGAAGATCAAAAAATTCTGGATTTTTAGTATGATTATTATGTTACTGCCGCAAACCAACTTTTTTCCTGAGAAATATAAGAATTTTAATATCAGTTTTAATATCAATACCATCGCTAAAGAGATATTGTACACAGATTTAAAAGCCTATGACAGGGAAATAAGCGAAAGAGTTCATATTTTAAAAACAACACCATCAGATTCTGTTGTTGTAGATAAAATAAAAACAGTGCCTGTTGTATTATATTTTGATGAAATGTCTTCTGTAAGCGAAACCAGAGATTATGTAAGCATGCAGCTGGAGAGATATTTTAACAAAAAATACATCAGGACGAAATAATATTTATTTTTCTCCGAGAATTTTATCATAAAACTGTTTTACCTGAAGATCTCCATACCCGAAAATTCCCAGTTCATTTCGAAATTTTTCAAAAACAGCATTGAAATTCATCGTTTCGCTTTCCATTAAATCTCTGACAAAAGTTTCAGGATTAACATTCTGATAAACACGGATCAACTCTTTCAAAAAACGAAAACAGTCTGATGGATGAAGAGAAAGTTGCTTTAATGTATTGCGATCGTTACTTTGATATGCTTTCCACAAATCGCATCCCAGATCGATGTCTTTCTGATCAAATAAAATTTTCGATTTCCAGGCCTCCTGCAAATCCATATCATTTGAATCCGAAAATCCTTCCCACTTGTTTTCTAATAAATTTTTTGGAAAAACTCTGTAAATTTTTATATTTCTGTCTTTGGGAAGTAAGGTCAGGCAAAACCACAGATTCACCTGGCAAAAAAGATCATCTTCAAACCAGAGATTCACTTCAGAATGGTCCGGAATATTTTTCATCTTTTCAAATTCGGAGACGACTTTATGATAATAATTCTCTTTTTTATCAGAATAATTTTCGGAAATAAATTCTGCCCGCATTTTCCAGAATTCATCCGGATGATCAGCCTGTAAAGGTCCTGTAACCAAGGCTTCTCTACAGATAATTATCTCGCCCGAAATTATTGTTTGATTCAATCTTCCGGCGAGATAATCTCCGTTGATAATATTAAATGTAGCTCTCAAGATCTAATCTTTGAATACCTGGTTTTCCTGCTCCTGAACTCTGATAAAAGTAGTTCTTTTAGACAGCTCTTTCAATGTGGATGCTCCTACATAAGTACAGGTAGAACGGACGCCGCCCAGAATATCTTTTACGGTCTCTGAAACCGGACCTTTGTAAGGAACTTTAACCGTTTTTCCTTCCGATGCTCTGTATTCCGCAACACCTCCGGAATGTTTATCCATCGCTGTTTTCGAACTCATCCCATAAAAGAGACGGAATTTTTTCCCATTTTCTTCAACGATTTCACCGCCACTTTCATCATGTCCTGCAAACATTCCGCCCAACATCACAAAATCGGCTCCTCCACCAAAAGCTTTAGCCACATCTCCGGGAACTTTACAGCCGCCGTCTGCAATAATGTGTCCCTTTAATCCATGCGCTGCATCGGCACATTCAATTATCGCTGAAAGCTGGGGATATCCCACGCCGGTCTTTACTCTGGTTGTACATACAGATCCGGGGCCTATTCCCACTTTAATGATGTCGGCACCTACCAGAAGAAGTTCTTCCACCATTTCTCCGGTAACCACATTACCGGCAATGATGATTTTATCGGGAAAATTGGCCCTTGCATTCTTCACAAATTCAACAAAATGCTCCGAATAACCATTGGCCACATCAATACAGAGAAACTCGATTTTTGGATGCTTTTCAAGGATCGTGCGAATTTTTTCTTCATCAGATTTACCGGTTCCGGTGCTTAATGCAATATATTGATGAATACTGTCCGGCTGCGAATCCAGAAAAGAAGTCCATTCTTCGGGTGTATAATGTTTGTGAATTGCGGTAATGATTTTATCCTTGGCAAGCTCCACGGCCATCTCAAATGTTCCTACTGTATCCATGTTGGCGGCAATTACAGGAACACCGCTCCATTTTTTTCGGGTGTGTCTGAAGATAAATTCTCTTTCCAGGTCAACTTCCGAACGGGATTTTAACGTGGAACGTTTCGGGCGAAACATCACATCCTTAAAACCCAGTTTTATATCATATTCTATTCTCATAATTTGGAAAATTATATTTAAATAAAAATAAGGAAAAAGATTGATTTTAAATTTTAAATTAGCTCAGATTAATAGAAATTCCTTATAAATCCACATTCTGAAATAACATTTGCAAGCAGAAATAGGATTAATCACCTAAAAAGGATCGTGAACGAAGCAAAAAGCTTGAATATCAATGTAAGTTGGGTCATTGATGAGCCTAAAAGGGTGGTTAACCATGCAAAAAGGGTGGATGACGAAGCAAAAAGGTTCACTGACGAACCTAATAGGCTCAATTTCCATGCAAAAAGGCTCGTTTACCATGCCGAAAGGATGAATTATCAGCATCAGGAAATGAATTTGGTATGAAAATTAAGAAGAATTCCTGTATATATTTTAAAAAGCAATACATTTGAAGCCATGGATTTTCCTGTAACCTTCAACATTTTTGATAAAGCAATCCTTGCACATCCGCTTTTTGAAGCGGCAGGAATTTTCATCGGTATGCGCTATTATTTTTATTTAAAAAGAAAGTCCGCTGAAAAGATGTCTTTCAATACTTCTGCAGCTGTTTTAATAGGAGCTACAGCGGGAGCCTTAATAGGTTCCAAACTAATTGGAAATTTAGAAAATCCATACACTCTTTTTGAAAATTTTAGCTTCAAAAGATTTTGGACAAATAATACGATTGTTGGCGGACTGGCTTTTGGATTAATTGGAGTAGAATGGGCAAAAAAAATTATCGGCCATAAAGAAAGCACAGGAGATCTGATTGTCTTTCCATTAATTCTAGCAATGATTATCGGAAGAATAGGCTGCTTTCTTACAGGAATTCATGAAGAAACATATGGTATTCCTACAGATTCTTTTTTTGGAATGCATCTGGGAGATCAGTATCTGAGACATCCTGTTGCTCTATATGAAATTGTTTTCCTTATTGTTTTGTGGATTGTTTTAAAAATAATTAAGAAAAAAAATAAATTTCCGTCAGGATTTATCTTTCAGTTATTTATGATTTGTTACTTCAGCTTCAGATTTATGCTGGATTTTATCAAGCCTAAAGTAGATATCATTGCAGGACTTGGAACAATACAGTTGGTGTGTATTGCTATAATTTTTTATTATTTCTTTAAGCTTAAATCAGCGAAAATTGTAAATTCACGTTAAATATTACTCATGAAATTATTAACATTACTTGAAGTTGGAGATCTCACTGGCTTAGTTATATTCATAATAGCAATCATTTTAGTTGTACTTTTGGTTGTTTCAGTCTTTGTAGCAGCTTTTGTACAGATCATTTACGAATGGGATAATAAAAGAAAATTTACGAGTAAACAGTTCTGGAAAACAGTTTTAATATCAATGCTTGTTGGCGGGCTGATCAGTGGCTTCGTCTGTGGAGGAATGTAAAAATAAATTATGCCAGTAAGAAACTATACCTATTACGACTATACCATCAGTCTTTGCCCGGAATGCCTGAAAAGAGTAGGCGCAAAGATCATTATTGAAGATGAAGCGGTTTTCATGACCAAAAGATGTCCCGATCACGGATTTTTCAAAACAAAAATTGCTTCTGATGTTCAGTATTATAAAAATATCAGAAATTACAATAAAGCTTCGGAAACGCCGGTTCATTTTGGAACAGATGTAGAATACGGGTGTCCTTATGATTGTGGTTTATGTGTTGATCATGAGCAACATAGCTGCCTGTCTATTGTGGAAGTCACCGACCGTTGCAATCTCACCTGTCCGACCTGTTATGCGATGTCTTCGCCCCATTACGGAAGCCACAGAAGTCTGGAAGAAATTGAAGCGATGTTCGATATCATTGTTAAAAATGAAGGAGAGCCGGATGTTGTCCAGATCAGCGGAGGCGAGCCAACCATTCATCCTGAATTTTTTAAAATCATGGATATTGCCAAATCAAAACCGATTAAGCATTTAATGCTGAATACCAATGGTGTACGAATTGCCAATGATCCGGGATTTGCAGAAAAACTGGCTACCTACGCTCCGGAATTTGAAATTTATCTTCAGTTTGATTCTTTTAAACCGGAAGTTCTGGAAGATTTCAGGGGAAAAGATCTTACCAATGTCCGGATGAAAGCTTTGGAAAAATTAAATGCCTTAAATCTTTCCACAACACTTGTTATTGTACTTCAGAAAGGGAAGAATATTGATGAGATCGGAAAAATTATTGATTTTGCCTTAAAACAAAAATGCGTTCGCGGAATTACCTTTCAGCCCGTAGAAATTGCCGGAAGAAACCGTGATGATTCAGCACATGAAAAAATTACCTTGACCGAAGTAAGGCAGGAAATTTTAAACCAGTTTCCACTTCTGAATTCTGATGATATTATTCCCGTTCCGTGTAATCCGGATGCTTTGGCAATGGGCTATATTCTGAAACTGGAAGGCGAAATTATTCCTTTAACACGATACATCAATCCTGCTGATCTCCTGAACAATGAAACGAAAAACACAATCGTCTACGAGCAGGATACCGGCCTTCAGATGCAGCTGCTGGATATTTTCAGCACCGGAATTTCTGTGGATAAAGTAAAACCTAAAGTGAATCAGTTATTATGCTGTCTTCCCGATGTTTCTGCTCCTAATCTCGATTATGATAATCTTTTCAGAATTATCATCATGAATTTTATGGATGCTCACGATTTTGATGTCCGGGCTGTAAAGAAATCCTGCGTGCATATTGTCAACAAAGACCTGAAATTAATTCCTTTTGAAACCATGAATCTATTTTATCGCGATGATAAGGTTAAGTATCTGGAAGAATTGAGGAGGGAGGATAGAGTTTTATTTTAATTTTTCTTCACAGATTTGTACAAATTTTCACAGCTATTTATGAATTAATATGACATAGGGAAATGGAACGTTAAAAAAATTAATTCTGTGAACGTCAAAAATTCTAATGTTTGACGCGAGATAACTATTTGAACCGAAGAACAAATCTTAAATTCGCGCGAGTTTTAGAATTTTTAGAGAATAGAATTAATTTTTAGCAAAAGTTCCCAAGTCTTAAACTTTTCGTTCTTTTGTTTGACGACGTCGAATCTTCGATTTCAAGACAAAAGGACAAAAAATAAGGCGTAAAACAAATTTACGCCTCAATATTTAGATTTAATCAAACTTCATTACTTCACTCAGTGTATTCATATACTCATACGCCGTAAGGTCGAATTTTACCGGAACAATGGAAATGTATCCGTTCGCAAGAGCTGTTTCGTCCGCATCTTCAGATTCATCCATATTATTGAAATATCCGGTAAGCCAGTAGTATTTTTTACCGTGGGGATTTACTCTTTCATCAAAGCTTTCTTCCCATTTGGCATGAGCCTGTTTGCAGACTTTTACGCCTTTTATTTCTTCTTTTAAAAGCTTCGGAATATTTACATTTAAAACAACACCTTTAGGCATTGGGTTTTCCAGGGTTCTTTTAACAATATTCTGAATGTATTCTTTTGCTTGTGTAAAATCTGCTTCCCAGCTGAAATCAAGTAGTGAAAAACCGATCGCCGGAAGATTTTCTACACCTGCTTCTACCGCCGCAGACATCGTCCCGGAGTAAATAACATTAATAGAAGAATTGGCACCGTGATTGATCCCAGAAACTACAATATCCGGTCTTCTCGGCAATATCTTATCAAGTGCCATCTTGACACAGTCTACAGGAGTTCCGCTGCAGGAAAAATCTTTTTGCGGACCTTCCAGGTGAACTTCTTCGTAGCTGAGGGTAGAATTGATGGTAATGGCGTGACCTTTACCGCTTTGTGGAGAGTTCGGTGCTACAACAACTACTTCTCCGATTTCGTTCATAAAACTTACAAGATTTCTGATACCAGGTGCTGTAATCCCGTCGTCATTAGTAACCAGAATAAGTGGTTTTTCCATATTAAAATTAAATTTTAACAAAAATACTTAAAACTATCTGATATTTGTAAAGAAGGTATTAAATTTGATAATTTGTAACAGTTAATTAAAAATTACTACTTATTAAAATACTTTTTTAAAAAATTAATAAAATACATTACAGATTTATGTGGAAAAATTTTAAGCTAAATAAATTTTTACTCCTAATTCCATTAACAAGTCTAATGTTTTGTTTCAACTCGCCTAAAAATGATGATGAAAAGATGCAGACGATAATGGTGAGCGTAAAAAATACACTTTCTTATTTGCATTACAGCCCAAAACCAATTAACGATGCGTATTCCAAAGATGTTTACAAGCATTACTTCGAATTGGTAGATCCGGGCAAAAGATATTTCCTGCAATCGGATATGGATGAATTCGCAAAGCACGAAACCAAACTTGATGATTATATTAATCTGGGAGATCTTACGTTTTATAAACTTACAGTCGACAGATTATACCAGCGTGCTGATGAAATCGATAAAATGACACAGGATATTTTCAGTAAACCGATCAACCTTCATGAAGACGAATCACTGATCCTTGAACCGAAAATTAAAAAAGCTCCTGCGAACAAAGAGGAAATGTATAATGAGTGGAAAAAATTCATTAAATACAATATTCTTCAGGAAATTGAATCCATGAACAGCAAAGAGGAAGCGCAGAAGGAAAAGAAAGATTCTGTTCAGAAATATAAGCTGAAAGATACGATCAAGTACGAGCCTATAGCACCGGATCAGAAGATTAAAAAAGCAACGGATGAGGTGAAAGATCTTGTAAAAGAAACCTTTACGAGATTTAAAAAGAGAAAGAAAATGGATTGGTTTACCGTTTATATGAATGCTTATACCGAGGTTTTCGATCCGCATACCAATTACTACTCACCGAAAGATAAAGAAGACTTCGATACCAATTTTACAGGAAAAGTAATCGGAATCGGGGCAATCATCCAGGAGAAAAAAGGGAATCTGTATCTGGGTGCTTTAACTATAGGAGCACCGGCCTGGAAGTCCAAACAGCTTTCAGAAGGGGATAAAATTTTAAAGGTAAAGTCTAAACCGAAGGAAGATGCGGTAAACGTTGTCGGAATGCTTTCCGATGAAGCGGTACGATTGATCAGAGGGGAAAAAGGAACACCGGTAACGTTAACTGTTCAGAAAAAAGACGGAACGATTAAAGATGTAACGATGATCCGGGAAGAAGTTGCAATAGAAGATACCTTCGCAAGAAGTATTGTCATCAATTCTCCGAACGGAAAAAAATATGGGTTCATTAATTTACCAAGCTTCAACGCAGATTTTGAAAATCCAAATGGAAGAAATGCTTCTGATGATATTAAAAATGAGATCATTAAGCTAAAACAGCAGAATATTGAAGGGATTGTTCTCGACCTTAGAAATAATGGAGGAGGATCTCTTACCGAAGTAGGGGATATTATGGGACTTTTCATGGATGCAGGACCTTATGTTCAGGTAAAAGACGGAAACGGAAAAATCCAGACCCTTAAAAACAAACAGGAAGCGCCAATCTGGACGGGTCCGTTGGTGATTATGCAGAATGAGCTTTCCGCTTCAGCTTCGGAAATTCTTGCCGGAGTAATGCAGGATTACGGAAGAGCAATGATTATCGGATCTCCACAGTCATTCGGAAAGGGAACGGTACAGACTTTTGTGGATCTTAACAGATTCTTAAATACAGAAGATGATTTCGGATCTTTAAAGCTTACTATTCAGAAGTTCTATAGAATTACCGGCGAATCTACCCAGAGAAAAGGGATTGTTTCCGATATACAAATGAAAGATTTCTTTACCTATGCTGAAATAGGAGAGCGATATGATGATTATGCTTTAGCTTGGGATAAAATACCTTCCACCAACTTCCAGAAACTTAATTATTTCAATATTCAGGCTTTGGAAAAAGCAAGTGCAGACAGAATGGCGAAAAATGCCAAATACCAATTACTGCTTGAATCCGCACAATGGAGAGAACAACTGGACAAGGAAGAATCTATTACTTTGAATATTGATAAGTTCAATGAGGTTACGAAACAAAGAAAAGCTCAGATTGAAAAATTCAAGTCTCTAACTAAATTTGAAAACGGACTTCAGTTTTTGATGTATCCTAATGAAATAGAAAGAGAGAAAAAGGATGAAGCTTTCAAAAAGAAATCTGAAATCTGGATCAAAAATCTGAAAAAAGACCTTTATCTTCAGGAAGCGATGAACATCATCGCAGATATGAATGTAAAATCTTAAAATTTGAATCGGCGAAGCCGGTAACAAAATAGCACAAAAAAACCGTTGCCTGAGGTTCTCGAAGGCAACGGTTTTTTTATTGAATTAAGGCTTTATTTAATCTCTATACATCCCACTCTTCCGCCTGCATTTCCCGTAGGCTGCGTATGAAAATCGTCTGCGGAAGCATGAATAATCATTCCTTTTCCGATTATGTTTTTAGATTCATCTGTACATCCCAGACACCATTTGTCGGTTTTGAAAGTCAGCATGGCGTTTCCGTTCTGATCGGCAGTAAGGTTTCCGATATCTCCCATATGGAAATGTTCGGCTCCCCATTTTCCGTGATCGTCCTTGGCCGGATTCCAGTGCCCTCCTGTAGAAGTTCCGTCTGCTGCAGAGCAGTCACCTTTTTCGTGGATGTGTACCGCATGAATTCCCGGAGTAAGATTGGTTACATCCAGCTTCATAACAACTTCATCGCCCTTTTGGGTAAATTTTGCCGTTCCGCCGGTTTGTGTGTTGCTTTTAGACATGATTTGGTACGTGTTTGTCGTTCCGCACGAAACTACAAACAGAGCACCCGCTGCCAATAATGATAATGTTTTAGCTTTCATTTTTAAATGATTTAAAGTGATTTTAGGTTAAATTTAAAAAACATTTACGGATACACCTTACGAATTCAGGATCTTTTTGAAAATAGCAGTAAAAGATTCTTTTTCTAAAGTCTTTTCCGGCCTTTAAACCAAAACCAACGGTTCAGAATTCAAATTCTACCATTCGGTAAGAAAAATTTATATCAGGTGAAAATTCATCTTACTTTTGAATCGAAAATAAAAGCTATGAAAACAAAACTATTATTTCTTGTTACTCTTTTGTCTTTTGCCATAAGTATGGCTCAGACAAAAATATCTGGAAGGATAACCTACAAAAACAAAGGAGTGGCTGAGGTAAATGTAAGCTTAAAAAACACCTATGACGGAGCAACAAGTGATTCCAACGGAAACTTTTCTTTTGAAACTTCAGAAAAAGGAAATCAGATATTAGTGTTTTCGCATCCCAAATACATTGAAGTTGAAAAGTCAATTGTCATTGAAAATCAGGAAGTTTCCGTGAATGCTGAGCTAAAGGAACAGATCAATGAAATTGATGCCGTTGTTGTATCCGCAGGTTCTATTGAGGCCAGTGATAAAAAAAGAGCAACAGCGCTTTTGACGCCCATCGATATATACACAACGGCCGGAGCAGACGGACAGATTTCTTCAGCATTAAACTATCTGCCTGGAGTTCAGAAAGTGGGTGAAACAGAAGGTCTTTTTATCCGTGGAGGCACGGGAACGGAGTCCAGAATTTTTATGGACGGAAGTCTTATCAACAATTATTTTTCGAATTCAGTTCCGGGAATTGCGGGTAGAGACCGCTTCAATACTTCACTTTTTAAAGGAAATGTGTTCTCAAGCGGTGGATATTCTGCTTTGTACGGACAGGCGCTTTCCGGTGCGCTCATGCTGGAAAGTGTTGATCTTCCGGATCAGAGCTCTTATGATTTCGGATTTTCACCCATATTTTTAAATGCAGGATTCCAAAGACTTACCGATAATAAAAACTCATCGTTCGGAGCAAGCGTAGGATATTCCAACTTAAAGCTGATGCAGGATGTTTTTAATTTTAATACTGATTTTTCAGAAGCTCCGGAAAGTTTCAACGGTGATTTTAATTTCAGAATTAAAACAAAATCAGGAGGTTTCTTCAAATATTACGGAATATACGATTCCAACAGGATGGGAGTAAAAACCCAAAGCCTGAAGCCGGAAGATTATGATTGGTCTCTGGTAAAACTGAAAGGAAAAAATACCTATCATAATTTATCATTCAAACAGAAATTCGGGAAATATTTGCTGAATGCGGGAACTTCTTATTCCTTCAACCGGTCTGATCTTGATTTTTCAACCGAGAAAAATAATGTTGAAAACGGGAATACAAAACTGTTGACTGACGGAAATTATATTAATTTTAAAACCGTTTTAGAAAGAAAAGTAAATAAAATAAGTGCGTTGCGCGGAGGTTTTGAGCTCAATGCAACCAGTGAAAAACTCAGCTTTAACGATTTTGTTCAGAAAAATTACAAAGACCTGATTTCTTCCGCATTTGTGGAAACAGATCTTGGATTCAGCAATCACTTATCAGCTAAAATAGGAGTTAGGGCAGAATACTCTTCGTATCTTGAACAAAGCAATATTGCGCCTCGTGTGGCTTTAGCCTACCGCTTTGCAAAAGACTGGACTACTTCTTTCGCTTATGGTATTTTTTATCAGAATCCGGAAAGCAGATACATCAACGGACCAGCTAATCTGGATTTTCAGAAAGCGCAGCATTATATTTTTCAGGTGCAGAGAACAACAGAAGGAAGAAGTCTTAGGCTGGAAGCTTTTTATAAAAAGTATGATGACCTGATCAAAGTAAAAAACCTGAGTTATATTGACGGACAGAATCAATATATTCAGACGGCTGACAACAACAATGGTTATGGTTTTGCAAAAGGGCTTGAACTATTCTGGAGAGATAAAAAGACTTTTGAAAACATCGATTACTGGATCAGCTATTCTTATCTGGATTCAAAAAGAGATTTTATGAATTATCCGGTAAGTCTGAAACCTAATTTTGCTTCTGAACACACCCTTTCAGCTGTGGCCAAAAGATTTGTTCCGAAATGGAAAACAGGGTTTAATCTTTCTTACACCTATGCCAAAGGCCGTCCGTATTATGATATTGCGACACAAAATGTAAATGGCGAACAGGAATATTTTGTAAGGCATGAAGGTCGGCTTAAAGATTACAGTGCATTGAATTTCAGTGTTAATTATCTGCCGAATTTAGGGAAGAAAGATGCTAAAGCATTTACGGTGCTTGTCTTAAGTGTATCAAATATATTAGGCTCAAAAAATGTTTACGGTTATAATTTCTCAATGGACGGAAACAGAAGTTCTGCGGTAGTCCCACCAGTAAATACTTTCGTTTTTATAGGAGCTTTCATCAGTTTCGGGGTTGATAAGACACAGGATGCCATCAACAATAATTTATAATAAAAATTACATTAAATACATTACTATTAACTTTAAAAAAATTTAAAAATGAGAAAATATTTTTTAACTTTCGCTTTAAGTATGATGAGTTTAACAGCTTTTGCTCAGTCAGATTATGAAAAAATAATGTCTGAAAAAATTGCAAAACTGCAAACCACCAGATCAACCGATGAATTCCAGGCTCTGGCTAATGATTTCGACAGGATCGGGAAAAAGGAAACAAACCAGTGGCTGCCTTCCTATTATGCTGCATTGGCTTATCTTCAGAAAGGCAGAATGCAGATGCAGTCCGGTAAAATGTCCGAGCTTTCCATCAATGCGGACATTGCCGACAAATATCTGGATCAGGCAGAAGCAATTGCCGGGAAGGACAATTCTGAAATACATCTGCTGAGAAAAATGGCTTATTCCCTGAAAATGATGGAAAATCCCGCAGAACGATACATGACAGACGGAATGAAAGCCATGGAAGAGCTTAAGAAAGCAGAAACTCTGGACCCAAATAACCCGAGAGTAGCCCTCATTAAAGCCGAAGACACCTATTTTACTCCTGAACAATATGGAGGAAGCAAAGAAAAAGGTATTGAGCAGTTTAAAACAGCACTGGAAAAATTCAATGCTTTTAAACCTAAAACAGCTTTGGACCCGAACTGGGGAAAAGCCGAAGCAGAATATTTTCTAAGCGGAGCGGCGAAATAATTTCCATAGCCTTCTCTCCGGAGGAGGCTTTATAATGTTCGCAGTGTAAAAGATGCTTAACGAAAATAAATTTTAATATTTTTAAGACACCAATTTTGATGCAGGGAAACTGATTATGAAACGCAAGAACTTTATCACTTTATGCTGGGTATCACTGGCAACATCCATGTTTTTCTTTTTCGTTTTTACGGATGAGAAAAATCTGGAGAATTTTATGCTGACCATTGCCATATCATCTATGTACTCTTTTGTTCTGGGCGCAGGAAACTGGCTGATTAATGATTTTCTTAACAAAAAATTTCCCTGGTCTGAAGCAACTACCAAAAGGGCGGTCATCAGTATTATTTCCATCTTATTGGCAAATATCATTTTGGTGTATTTCTGCAACTACATGAATTTTGTGGTCTTCCAGAAAAGTGCAACTACAGAAGAATATTTTACAGGTAAATACAACTATATCAATTGGTTTACCATTAATATTGCCTTGCTGATTTCAGCTTTCCTTCACGCAAAAGGCTTCATGGAAGAACTTAAAAAAAATTCCAAAAAAGAAGTGGTGGAGCAAAAACTCATTGCAAAATCTGCCAATGCTCAGTTTGAAAGTCTTAAAAACCAGCTGGACCCGCATTTTTTATTTAATTCGCTCAATGTTTTAAGTTCGCTTATTGATGAAAATCCCAGGCAGGCACAGAAGTTTACCGCTTCAATGTCAAAGATTTACAGGTATGTACTTGAACAGAAAGATAAAGAATTGGTAACCGTGGAAGATGAGCTGGAATTTGCTAAAACCTATTGTGAACTACTGAAAACAAGATTTGAAGACAGCGTGGATTTCGTTTTTGATGTTAAAAAAGAAGATTACAGAAGGTTTGTCGTTCCGTTGTCGCTTCAGCTGTTGCTGGAAAACTGTATCAAGCACAATTTTGCAACATCATCAAAGCCGCTTATCATCAAAATTTACTCTGAAAATGATACGTTGTGTATCGAAAATAACCTTAAGGTAAGAGAACAGATCAAGGAAAGTTCCGGAATAGGGCTTTCAAACATTGTACAGCGGTATTCTCTTCTTACGAAGAAAAACGTTTTTATCGAAAAATCCGAAGATTATTTTAAAGTGAAACTTCCGGTGCTGTCTGCAAAACCAAACGTTGTCAGTGAAAAAATAAATGATGAAGACAAAGCTTACGAAAGAGCTCAAAAAAGAGTAAAAGAGCTTAAAAGCTTTTATGGAAACCTGATCTCTTATTGTATTGTCATTCCTTTTTTAATCATTCTTAACCTGATTACCTCGCCTCGCGAGCTCTGGTTCTACTGGCCAATGCTGGGATGGGGAATTGGTCTTGTTGCCCACGGAGCAAGTGTATTTGCGATTGGGAAAGGCTGGGAAGAAAAAAAAATCAGGGAAATTTTAGAAAAACAAAATAATCATAAATATTAAATAGTATGAATCCTATCAGCAAAGATGACATAAGATACAAAGAGGCGGAAAGACGTGTTAAAAAAATTAAAAACTTTTATGTTTTTGCATTCGTTTATTTCGCGGTAAATATTTTTATCCTGGTAATGAATTACAAAGAATTAAAACCCGGAGAAACCATCTGGCACCTGAAATACTTTTCGCTTCCGATCTTCTGGGGAATCGGGCTTATCGGCTATGCAATCAATGTTTTTGTTCCGGGAGCTATTTTAGGCAGAAACTGGGAAGAAAAGAAAATTAAAAAACTGATGGAAGAAGAAAAAGCTGCACAGAATAAATACAATAAATAATCATGAAAATACTACAGATCTTGTTTGCTGTTTCCATGGGAGTATGGTTTTTAAGTGAAATTCTATACAAGAATATTCTAAAATCCGGAGACAATGACAAAAAAGATAAAGACCGCTCAACGCTGAATATTCTGTGGCTGGCTATTCCGTTATCCATTGCATCATCCGTCAGTGTTTCATATCTTACAAAACTACCGATTTCTGATGAAGACCGGATTTATTACATCGGAGTTGCTCTTGTATGGGTGGGAATTATTCTTAGGTTTATCATCATCAGATCATTGGGTAAATATTTTACCGTTGATGTAACGATACGTGAAGATCACAAAATTAAAAAGGAAGGTTTCTACAAATATATAAGGCATCCGTCATACGCTTTTTCGCTGCTGACTTCACTCGGCCTGGGATTGTATCTTAACAATTGGTTCTCGTTGATTTTAGCTTTTTTAATTCCGTTTATTGCTTTCAGTTACAGAATTACGGTTGAAGAAAGAACTTTGATTGAGCAGTTCGGGAAAGAATATCTGGAATACCGAAGAAAAACAAAAAAACTGATTCCGTTTATTTATTAAATTTAATTATTGTGTTGCAATTTTTAGATTTGATAAAAACCGCAAAGTTATCCAAAGAATGATAAAAAAATACTGATAATAAAGCTAAACAAAAGCCGTTTCACTATTTTCGAAAAGCAATAATTCAAAATGCAACGGTGTATTATTTAAACTCCTATTTAGAATAGTCAAACATCTTTATCTGCAAAATCAGCGAGAGAAATATATTTAAAATTTCAAAGCTTTAGATCCAAAGAAAACGATACATCCCGATTCACCGTTGAGTCGGGATTTTTACAATTCAGAATACATATTCTACGGTTCGGTCATATAAAATTGATTCGAGGATTGTTTCCGTCATACATTTTTCTCAACAAAAAGAAACAATTAATCTTAAAAAATAAAAATTATGGAAACTTTCATCAATAAAGAAGAGCTTGCGTACCAAAAAGCATCAAGAAGAGTAAAAGAACTAAAAGGATTTTACGGAAATCTTACTTCATACTGCCTTGTCATTTCTTTTTTAGCCGTATTAAACCTTATCACTTCACCGGAATATTTATGGTTTTTATGGCCAATGTTAGGCTGGGGAATAGGAATTGCAGCACATGCAGCCAATACCTTCGGGATAAGCAAAGACTGGGAAGAAAAAAAGATCAGAGAATTGATGGAAGAGGAAAGAAAAAATACCAAAACACTTTAATATAAATTTTATCAATAAAGAAAAATAGTCATTTTTTAACATAATATAATTCTTTTTGTAGGGAATTAAAATTATTTTACATTTACATCCTAAATTTTAAAAACAACAAATATGAAAAAGAAATTAGTTGTAACTGGAATGCTATTTTGTTCCATTGCTGCATTTGCTACAACTTATTGGACTGTAACTACAACTTGTGGTAAAAAAACAACTCTTCAAACTTCGGATAATGTATCAGATGCTCAGATGCAGCAATATGTAGCCGCAATTAATTACGATCTTTGCAGTACTATACCACAACATATTACAATCACTCGTTAGTTTAAAATTAATATTAATT
Source organism: Chryseobacterium sp. PET-29 (assembly GCF_025736815.1). NCBI lineage: Bacteria > Pseudomonadati > Bacteroidota > Flavobacteriia > Flavobacteriales > Weeksellaceae > Chryseobacterium > Chryseobacterium sp. PET-29. The sequence goes on from NZ_CP107053.1 coordinate 3,200,717, forward strand.
TAAGAGCAGAATGATTTATCTTTCTGCTTTTTTAGCACCATTCATCAATGAGAAAGTTATTTTCGTTTTTGTTATTGTTTGCACTTTTTGAAGTATTAAACGCACAAAATATTAAAACAGACCTATTTATTACTTATGATGTAGAATATCCAATTTATAAGAAAAAGAATACTGAACAGTTTTTACTCTTTATAAATACAAAACAAAATACAAGCTATTATAAAAGTACTAATCAGTACGTTTTAGATTCGTTAAAGGCTAACGGAAAAGTAAAAAGCGGAGATTTTATGACAGGAATTTCTTATCAGACTGCCTTAGGAGAAGAAGTGTTGAGAAAAAATAACTCTTTTACAGTATATGAAAAGGTTGTTGATGCGAAAATTAAATATATGGAGCCAATTAACATTAAATGGACTATTTTAAAAGAAACTAAAATTTATTCAGGATATAAGACAAGAAAGGCTTTCACATATGCTTATGGGAGAAAATGGATTGCTTGGTATACAGAAGATATTCCGTTAAATTTTGGGCCATATAAATTTGGTGGTCTTCCTGGAATGATTGTAAATATGTACGACGAAAAAGCAGAATATCTTTTCACTCTCAGTCAATTTAAGAAGAAAATAAAATATGTTCAACTTCCAAAAGATAATAGTTATAAGGAATTTCCTAAGAATAAAACTAAAGAGATAAAATATAATGCTCTTTCAGATCTTAGTGGGATGATTTTCGATGATCCAAATGAGAAAAGGAGAATGGAAAAATCTAATCAGAAAAGAATAAAAGAGTCACCCCAGCTGGATATTGAATAAATTATTATTAAAGACATCAGTTCTAAATAAAAAAACAAAAGACCCCATTCAGTTTTAAAAACTGATAACTTTTGATTATTTTTAAATGCTAAAACTAAATCAGGAACTCAAAAATGATAAGAACAGTCATTATCGAAGACGAAAAACCGGCTTCAAGGAAATTGGAAAGAATGCTTGGCGAATTTCCTGAAATTGAACTGGTTGCCAAAATAGAATCCGTAGAAGAAGGAGTTTCATGGTTTACTGAAAATGAGCATCCACAGCTGATCTTTTCGGATATTGTTCTGGGAGACGGTTTGTCATTCGATATTTTCGAAAAAATTCCCACCAAAGGTTTTATTATTTATACCACCGCTTTCGATCAGTACACACTGAAAGCATTTAAACTCAACAGTATCGACTATCTTTTAAAACCAGTTCTGGACGAGGACCTCGGAGCTGCTATTGATAAATTCAAATCGTTTATTCCTTCGGATCATTTGGTTAATTCTCAGGAAATAAAGCAATTAATTAAAAAAGATAAAACGACGCTGTCCAGAATTCTGGTGAAGATCGGGTATAATCTTAAAATCGTACAGACACATGAAGTCAGTTGTTTTTACAGCGAAAATAAAATTGTGTATCTGCAGACTCAGGAGCGTGCTTTTCCTTCGGATTTTACATTGGATGAGCTGGAAGATATTCTGGATGATAAGAAGTTTTTCAGGGTAAATCGCCAGTTTATCATCAATTCGGATTACATAAAAAATATCCATACTTCGCCCAATTATAAAGTTGAACTGGAGTTTCAGCCTAAAGAAGAAATTACGGTAAGCCGCGACCGCGTTAAAGATTTTAAAGACTGGCTGGTAAGTTGATTCATAAAGATAATAGAGAAAAGATGATAGACTTTCTCTTATATATATATCAAAACTTTAAACCTTGAACTTTAAACTAAAAACCCACAACTACTTGTAATCAATACGGTTAGATTCCGTATCTTCAAGTTGTTTTACAATGGTTGGCGGTATTTCTTCACTGTCTATGGGAAAGCTGATGGAATCTGTGATAAACGTTTTCCGGTCTGCTTTCTGGAAAATCTCAAACAGGGCAATCGGCTCCTGGTTAAAACTAATACATGTACTTATAAAATGCAATTCATGGAGCTTGTATTCTGGATTTTTAAGCTTTTCCTTGATGTCTTTTATCCTTGAGATAAAATGACGCTGGCGAATAAACGTATTGCTATTCATGATGATGAAAACATAATCGGAATAAGCCGTCACTTTGCCAAAATACTTATGATGGTCGCCGCCGCTTCTTTCAATGAAATATTCACCCGAAGTTTCGGATTTATAGATCTCTGTTGCCGATCTCCAGATGCGCTCTTCACGGGCCTGTAAAGGATTATCCGGAAGATTCCTGTTGTAGGAGTACCAGCAGCCGACAAGCTTATCGAGCAAATCTGTATTCGGTTTTACATTATTCATATCAATCCGAAGATCATTGAAATTAAATGATTCTGTATTCGAATTAATAAAATCAATATAATTGGAATATCCCAATACTTTTACAATCTGGCTTAACTTGGCAAGATTGGGTTTGCTGATGACAGCATTTTTATCCTGATTAAATTTTTTTAATTTGTTAATGATCACATGTTCATACAAATAATTAGAGCCCAGAAGATCAGGCTGTTTCTTTATGCCTTTTTCCTGATTTTCAGTATTGATCAGGTCATTCAATTCAGCAACAATATAAGACCATTCTGTTTTGGAAACATCTTCCCAACTGCTTTTTTTGAGAAATTGCATCGCCAAGAAGTTCATCAGTTTTTCTAAATGCAGCAAATCTTCTTTTTTCATTTGTTTAAAATATAAGACTAATATAAGATTATTTTAAAACCTAATAATACCATCATAAGACTTTTATATTTATTTTTCCTTCGATATTTGAGTAGAAACAAAATATAAACAATGGAAACAAAACTCATCTTACAGAATGATCCGCTTTGGAAAAGACTTCAGAATTTTTCATTAGACCATCCTAATGCTGCTTTTCCCTTTTCAAAAAAACTGGCGAAAGAAGAAAACTGGACAAGTTCTTTTACCGAAAAAGCTATCGAAGAATACAAGAAGTTCGTTTATCTCTGCTGTACATTGCCTGATGGTGCTTCACCCAGTGAAATTGTCGATAAAGTATGGCATCTGCATTTAGTTTACACTCGAAATTACTGGGAAGAATTCTGCCCGGATATTCTCCAAAAGAAATTGCATCATCATCCGTCACAAGGAGGACCAGCGGAAAATGAAAAGCACAAAAGCTGGTTTGAAGAAACATTAAAAAGCTATCGTGAAATCTTTGAGCAGGAACCGCCGGAAGAGATCTGGAAACAGGATTTAAAACCTTCAAACAAACAAAATAAATCATACTTCGGTAAAATTGCTCTTTTATTGGGCAGTATGTTTATAATTTTCTCATGCACAGAAAATAGCAGTGGAGGATTGGGAATATTTTTTACATTGATTTTCTTTTTCGTAATTGTGATTTTGATTATAAAAACGTTCAGTAATAATAACAATCAGTCAAATAAAGACAATGACCAGGGAGGTGACGGAACATTTTTCTATACCTGCGGAAGCGACAGTTCTCACGGAGACGGAGGAAGTTCTTCCGGTTGCAGCAGTTCCTGTGGGAGCAGTTGTGGGGGAGGTTGCGGAGGCTGTGGCGGCGGAGATTAATTATTTAATTCCACAATAATGAAAAGATTATTCATTCATACCATTCCTTTCGCGATAAGCTTTTTTTGGTTGCTGATAGTAAATCATACCTCAAATCCATTTATTTTGAAAGGTCCGGATTTTTTAAAATTTTATCTCATCCTTATCTTCCTGTTTTATACGGCGGTATTTATTTTAAATAGGAGTATCTCACAAACAACGTTTTATAGTTCAGGCTTGATTATTTTATTGGGAATCATTAAACTCTTTATTGGAATGATATTGGGAAAACCTGTCGGATTTTTAATCATCATTTTAATTCTTGAATTAATTGTATTAATGATTATTAGAAGATCTTATCTAAACATGTAAATTAAATTCTGGTATTAATCCAAAAAAACAAACCCGAAACAACACGCTCCGGGTTTTATCATATTTTATTAATTCTATTTATTTTGACTTTTCCGTCCGTATTGGTCTATCACGAAACAGGTAACGGCAACAAGCATAATGCTCAATGTAAGTTGTGACTTTTCCGGATTAACAATCTCCTGATAAAGGTGATATCCAAAAAAAGAAGATACTAAAGCAATAATTAATTGTTGAGCGTAAGAATAATTGTTTTCTAAAATGGTTTTCATAATGATATTTTTTATTGTTATTTACAGAGTAAGTATAACAACTCAAAATATGTTACAGAAATTTATTTCTTATGAAATTACACCGCTTCCCAGCAATTCTTCTCCGTCATACCAAGCAGCAAACTGTCCTTCGGCAATTGCGGATTGTAATTCTTCAAATTCAATATAAAAAGCATTGTCAAACTGATACAAGGTTGCTTTTTGCAAAGGCTGTCTGTACCGAAATCGGGCCATCACTTCCATCGATTCTCCGCTTTTCAGCTTCAGGTCTTCACGAACCCAGTGCAATTCGGAATTATCGATTTTCAAAGCTTTTTTAAGCAATCCGGGAAATTGATGCCCCTCTCCTACAAAAAGAATATTGTTTTCCATATCTCTGGAGATGATAAAACAGCTTTCCTTATGACCGCCGATTCCCAGGCCTTTGCTTTGTCCAATCGTGAAAAACTGGGCGCCCTGATGTTTTCCGATTACCTTTCCATCAGATCTTTTATAATTGATTTTTTGGCTTAAAAATTCAAGCTCTTCCTGTTTTGAAGAAAATTTCGGCGTTTCCTGGGTAAAAAGTGGAGAATCTTTGAAAATTTCCACGATTTCTCCTTCTTTAGGAACCAGTTGCTGCTGCAGAAATTGAGGAAGGCTTACCTTTCCGATAAAACATAATCCCTGAGAATCTTTTTTATCAGCAGTTACCAATCCGATTTCTTTTGCAATTTCCCTCACCTGCGGTTTTGTAAGTTCCCCAATTGGGAATAACGCTTTAGAAAGCTGATCCTGGCTAAGCTGGCATAGAAAATAAGACTGATCTTTATTGTTGTCTTTTCCGGCTAAAAGATGGAAAATTTCTTTTCCATTTTCATCGATAGTAGAATCTACTCTGGCATAATGCCCCGTTGCTACTTTATCCGCTCCCAACGACATTGCCGTTTTCAGAAAGACATCGAATTTTACTTCGCGGTTACACAATACATCAGGATTCGGGGTTCTTCCTTTCTGATATTCATCGAACATGTAATCTACAATTCTTTCCTTATACAGCTCGCTCATATCAATTACCTGGAAAGGAATTCCCAATTTCTGGGCTACCATCAATGCATCATTACTGTCTTCGATCCACGGACATTCATCTTCCAGCGTTACCGAAGCATCATTCCAGTTTCTCATAAATAAGGCTACCACTTCATGGCCCTGTTGTTGCAGCAAATAGGCTGTAACACTCGAATCTACACCTCCGGAGAGGCCTACTACTACTTTCATTATATTCAATTTTACGAAACTCTTAACGGGAGCTCTTAGTTTGACGCTGCAAAAATACAATTAAAAAGATTCGTAAAAAAGTTATAATTTTAAACATCGACAAAAACAATATACTATGAAAAAGTTCATTATTCCTTTCTTTATGTTTATTTCAGGATCCGTATTCTGTCAGATAGCCGTTGGGGCCTCACCGGAAAATAATAACCGCTGGACGTTCGGAGGCGGTATCGGGTTTGGTTTCGGAAGCAATAATTATTTTAACCTTTCAGCAGCTCCGAGAGTAGGATACAGGCTTACTGATGATTTGGAAGGTGGAGTTTTAGGAAGTATATCGTGGCAGAAATCCAACGCGTACAGCTCTACGATGTTTGGAATCGGTCCGTTCATGAATTATTATATTGCAAGAACTTTTTTTATAAGTGCTAATTATCAGCATTATTTCATCAATTATAAAGATAAATTTTACGATTTTAAAGCCAATGCAGATGAAGATGCACTGTATCTGGGAGGTGGTTATATGCAAAGAATCGGTAATAATTCTTATTTGCAGCTTGGGCTGATGTATAATGTTTTGTGGAAAGAAAATTCCAGCATTTTCTCAAGCGGTTTGGTTCCGAATATTGGTTTCGTAGTCGGGCTTTAATATGTATTCTGAAAGATGCGGTATAATATCATTGCATTCAGATCAGCAAAATCTGCGTTAGAAAATATTTGTTCTCCCACGAATTGCAAAGATTCGCAGATTAAATTATTAAAGCTTTTTAATTTAACGCAAAGATGTAATTTATGATTATTAATTTTTAGTTAGTAAAGGCAAATAAATTTTGCTTCGCGAAGGTGAATATAACTTCGTCAAAATCATCTTGTTGATTTAAACTTTGTTCCTTTATAAAGTATCAATTAAACAGTCTTTGCGTTAAAAAATAATGCAGTAAAATAAAGCATCAGAAAATTCAGACGGCAATCAGCGACGTTTCCAAAATCTGCATGAGATTATATTTCATCTCACGCTGATAGCACAGATTTCTCAGATTAAATTTCAGGATTAAATTTTCAATTCTTATAAATTTAAATATGTGGGAAATAATAATTAGCGGCTATTAAAAATAAAAAAAGCATCAGAAAAAATTTCCGATGCTTTTCATTATAATTAAATTATTTATTTAAGATTGAGAAGACTTTTCCGCCGATTTTTTTGGTTTTGAAGTCTTTCCCGTTAATCCGTCTTTTGCCTCATTGACGTCAAGAACAACCGTTTCTCCTTCGTTCAATTGCTTGTTTACCAACATTTCAGCTAATAAATCTTCAATATATTTCTGGATTGCACGTTTCAATGGTCTTGCGCCGAAGTCTTTATCCCAACCTTTTTCAGAAATAAAATCTTTCGCTTCCTCAGTTAATTCTACTTTATATCCTAATTTCTCAAGACGGCTGTATAATTTACCAAGTTCAAGATCAATGATTTTCTTAATATCGGTCTGTTCAAGAGAATTAAAGATAATAATGTCATCAATTCTATTCAGGAATTCAGGAGCAAATGCTTTTTTAAGGGCATTTTCGATAGTGCTTCTTGCTCTTGTATCCGAACTTGATTTTTTGGCAGAAGTACCGAATCCTACACCGTCACCGAAATCTTTAAGATCTCTTGTCCCAATGTTTGAAGTCAGGATGATAATGGTATTTCTAAAATCTATTTTTCTACCTAAACTGTCGGTAACGTGACCTTCATCTAAAATCTGCAGCAAGATATTGAATACATCCGGGTGAGCTTTTTCGATCTCATCCAGAAGCACCACAGCATAAGGTTTTCTTCTTACAGCTTCTGTTAATTGTCCACCTTCTTCGTATCCTACGTATCCCGGAGGCGCACCAACTAATCTTGAAACCGCGAATTTTTCCATGTATTCACTCATGTCAATTCTGATCAGTGCTTCATCAGAATCGAAGAGTTCTCTTGCCATTACTTTAGCCAGCTCGGTTTTACCGACACCTGTTGTTCCTAAGAAAATAAAGGTACCAATCGGACGGTTAGGATCTTTAAGACCCGCTCTGTTTCTCTGGATTGCTTTAACAACCTTTTTCACAGCGTCTTCCTGACCGATTACTTTTCCGTTCAGGTTTCCATCCATTCCGGCAAGCTTATCAAGCTCGTTTTTGCCTACTTTCGTTACAGGAACACCACTCATCATGGAAACTACTTCTGCTACATTTTCTTCCGTTACGGTTTCTTTTTTCTCCTTCACATCTTTGTCCCACTTATCCTGAGCGGAGTTAAGTTCCATCTGAAGTCTTTCTTCTTCATCTTTCAGTTTTCTCGCTTCAAGATAATCCTGTGCTTTTACTGCTTTCTGTTTTAGTTCCTTAATATCTTCGATTTTCTTTTCGAAATCAATGATTTCGGTAGGAACCTTCATATTTTTAATATAAACACGGGAACCAGCTTCATCCATAGCATCAATTGCTTTATCCGGTAAGAAACGGTCTGTAATATATCTTGAAGTTAAATTAACGCATGCTAAAATAGCTTCATCTGTATAAACAACATTGTGATGCTCTTCATACTTATCTTTAATCTGATTAAGAATCTGTACCGTCTCATCAATAGAAGTAGGTTCTACCATTACTTTCTGAAATCTTCTCTCCAAAGCACCGTCTTTTTCAATATACTGACGGTATTCATCCAGAGTAGTAGCCCCGATGCATTGAATCTCACCTCTCGCCAAAGCCGGTTTAAACATATTGGACGCATCTAAACTTCCTGTTGAACTTCCCGCACCAACGATGGTGTGAAGCTCATCAATAAATAAAATGACATCTCTGTTTTTTTCCAGCTCGGTCATGATTGCTTTCATCCTTTCCTCAAACTGACCACGATACTTCGTTCCGGCAACCAAACTTGCCAGATCCAGTGTAATCACTCTTTTATTGAAAAGAACTCTGGAAACCTTTTTCTGTTGAATTCTTAATGCCAAACCTTCCGCAATCGCAGATTTACCAACTCCCGGCTCTCCGATAAGGAGCGGATTGTTTTTCTTTCTGCGGGATAAAATCTGGGAAACTCTTTCGATCTCTTTTTCACGGCCGATAACGGGGTCCAGTTTCCCGTCCCTTGCCAAAGAGGTGAGGTCTCTGCCGAAATTATCCAGAGTAGGGGTTTTGCTTTTTGCAGAGCCTAAATTTCCTGTAGGCTTCCTCATCTGTTCAAAATCCTCTCTTTCATCATCATCATCATATGCACTCATTTGCGGCGCCTGTCCGGAATTTTTCAGCATGGTCTGATATTCCTTTGAAACTCCTTCATAATCAATGTCGTAAGCTCCTAAAATATTTGAAGTAGGGTCCTCATATTTGTAAAGAATGCCCAAAAGCAAATGAACGGTATTAATCTCATTGCTTTTATACTGTCTGCATTCAAGTTCTGCACGTTTAACGGCATGGTCTGCCATTTTAGTGAAAGAAATATTAGTAACTTCCTCAGATATAGGATTAAGACTTGCTGTATTTAAAGTTTCAATTTTTCTTCTGATCTGTGTTAAATCCGCATTAAGGTTTTGAAGGATTTCTTTTGCAGAGTTTTCCGTTTTTATAATACCTAAAAGTAGATGTTCTGTATTAAGAAATTCACTTTTCAGCCTTTTAGCTTCGCTTTTGCTTTGTTTGAACACCTGGCTCAAACCTTGTGAAAACTTATAATCCATAATATATCTCATTAGAATAAAAGCAGCATTGCCATTTATTCATTATCTAAATTACAAATATTTTACCAAAAACCAATAAATGACTTTATGGCAGAAAAAATTTTATTATCTTCCTGAAAATGATTAAGTTTGTGATCCTCTAAAATTCTCCTATGAATCCCGAAACCGCTGCCTATATCGGCTATTCTGCATCTCTGTTTATTGTACTGAGCTTTATTCTGAAAGATGTAAGAAAAATCAGGATTGTCAATATGATAGGGTGTATCTGTTTTGTGATTTATGGTATTTTCAACGGGATGCTCTGGCCGGTAATTATTCCCAACGGACTAATTTGTTTTATACAGATTTATTATCTTCTGTCTGATAAAAACAAAAGATGAACAGAAAAAAAATTATTATTTCTGCCTTTAGTAATCTTAATACAGACCAGCGTATCGAGAAGGTTTGTAAAACCATGCACGATAACAGCTATGCTATTGAATTGATTGGCAATACATGGGGCGGAAGTGAAAAATTGTCACGTCCTTATCCTGTTTCGCGAATACAGCTGATTTCGAAAAGTTTAAAAACGGCTTATTTTGAATTCAACTGGAAATTGTATAATGAATTAAGGAAAAGAGCAGATAAGGAAACGATTCTTTATGCCAATGATCTTGATGCTTTGCTGCCCAATTATTTAATTGCTAAAAAAAAACAGATTCCGCTTATTTTTGACAGTCATGAAATTTTTTCCGAAATGCCGGCAATTCAAGGCAAAATGTCACAAAAATTGTGGCGATATGTAGAGAAGAGCATACTTCCAAACCTTCGTTTTATGATTACAGCAAGCTCCGGCTATGCAGAATGGTTTAAGGAACGATACGGAATTCAGGCAGCTGTTGTACAGAATGCACCCCGAAAGCTTAATTTCAGTATTGAAATCCCTGAAAACAATCCTAAAATAATTTTATATCAGGGGGTGATCAATCCGTTTCGCGGAATAGATAAAGCTATTTTGGCCATGCATCATCTCGATCATGTAATTTTTAAGATTGCAGGCGACGGTCCCAGAAAGAAAGAATATCAACAACTGGTCATAAACGAAAGTCTTCAGGATAAAGTTCTGTTCTTGGGAAAACTTTCACCGGAAAAGCTACGGAATGTTACACTTACAGCAGATTGCGGAATGAGCATTGAAGAAAATGGCGGCCAAAGCTATTATTATTCGCTTCCGAATAAGGTTTTGGACTGTATCCAGGCACGTGTTCCTTTAATATTGTCTGATCTTCCTGAAATGCAGAACATCAGGAATCAATACGATATTGGTGAAATTATAAAAGATCATAACCCTGAAAATATTGCTCATGCAATTCAGACCGTATTGAATAAAGGACGCAGAAATTATTTGCCGCAACTTGAAAAAGCAGCTCATATTTTGTGCTGGGAAAATGAAGAAGTAAAATTGCTGGAGGTAGTAAAAAAAGCGTCTTTGTATTAATCTGATTTTTTAATATTTAAAGGAGTGTCTGCGATCCTAGCCCCGATTGTCGCGACATCCTTTTAATTTTCGGGCTCCGCGAAGCGGAGCCCGAAAATTAAAAGATACAGCAGAAAGCGGGAAAAAGCTTAATAAAATAAACTTAGAATTCCATTCAGTTCTTATGAGGAGGGTAATAAAATAATCTTTTTAAATTGGTTATCTTTGCAGAAAGAAATCAATCAAAATGACCATTAAGGAAAAACAGCAGGAAATAATCGATGAATTTGCTTTTCTTGACGACTGGGAGCAGAAATATGAATACATCATAGATCTGGGTAAAGAATTGAAGGGGCTTTCTGACGATAAGAAAACAGATGAAAACCTGATCAAGGGCTGCCAGAGTAAAGTCTGGATCGATGCAGAGTTCAGAGACGGCAGATTGTTTTTCAATGCGGATTCCGACGGGATTTTGCCAAAAGGGATCGTATCTCTTCTAGTAAGTATATACAGCGGGCATTCTACACAGGAAATTTTAGATTCCGACTTTGATTTCATTTCAGAAATAGGATTACAGGAATTTTTATCACCTTCCAGAGCCAACGGATTAATGGCGATGACCAAACAGATTAAGTTTTACGCTGTTGCCTACCAATTGAAATCGTAATTGTGACAAGGATTTTAGCATATCGTTTTTCTGCTTTTGGTGACGTTGCGATGACAGCACCTGTATTCCGGGAATTCCTGGAACAAAATCCGGAAGTGGAAATTGTCATGGTTTCACGAAGTAATTTTGAAGCCTTATTCGAAGAGATCCCGAATGTTATATTTAAAGGGGTCAATCTTGATGACTACAAGGGTTTTTTTGGACTCAACAGGCTCGCTAATGAGCTTATCAAAGAATTTCATCCGGACCTTATTGCCAATCTTCATGATGTAATCCGAACGAAAATTCTGGATAAAATTTATAGTACGAAAGGATTTAGGGTTTTTAAAATCAATAAAGGAAAAGAAGAAAAAGAACATTTAACGGACATCTGGAACCTGAATAAAGTTCAGCTTAAGAAAACAGTGGAACGGTATGCCGATGTTTTTCGTGAAATGGGCTTTCAGGTGACACTTTCTCATCAGCTAAGACCTACGAGTTTCAATAAATCGGGGATTGGTTTCGCGCCTTTTGCTCAGCATAAAGGAAAAATGCTTCCTCTTGAAAAGTCATATGAGCTCGCGAGAATCTTATCTCTAAAAAATACCGTTTATTTTTTCGGTGGTGGAAAAGCTGAAACCGAAATACTCGAAAAATGGGAAAAAGAAATTCCCAATACCCGAAACCTTGCAGGTAAACTGAGTCTCACAGAAGAACTGGATACAATCTCACAATTACAAATGATGATCTCTATGGACTCCGCAAATATGCATCTTGCCAGCCTTGTGGGAACACGATGTGTTTCTGTTTGGGGCCAAACGCATCCTTACGCCGGATTTTTAGGCTTTGGACAAAGTGAGGAGGATGTGGTACAGGTAAAGGATCTTACGTGCAGGCCATGCTCTGTTTTTGGTGATAAAGAATGCTTCCGTGGTGACTGGGCTTGCCTGGGAGAACTTAATATACAGAAGATTGTTGATAAAATTTAATAATCTTTTTAAATAATTATTCTAAATTTCATTGGCACAGTATTTTAATATTTGTTTAAAAAGAAGAGTTATGAAAGTACTAAAAAAGACGGCTTTAGCTTTTACTGTCGCGATGTTCGTTACTTCATGTGTTGCTGTTAGGTCTAATGGAAATAATGGATTGCCACCGGGACAAGTGAAAAAAGTAACCGGTGCAAAATCTGCAAGAAATTATGCTCCTGGGCACAATAAGTAAATTACAAACAAGCGTTCAGAGTTTCTGAGCGTTTTTTTAGCTGATTTTAAAAGATACAAACAAAAAAATCTCCCTTGAAAAAGAGAGATTTCTGTGGGTCCTGAGGGATTCGAACCCCCGACCCTCTGGGTGTAAACCAGATGCTCTGAACCAACTGAGCTAAGAACCCGAATTTTTTTGAAAGGTTTCGTTTCCTTTTCTGTGGGTCCTGAGGGATTCGAACCCCCGACCCTCTGGGTGTAAACCAGATGCTCTGAACCAACTGAGCTAAGAACCCTCTTTATCGTTGTTTCCTCGATTAGAGTGGTGCAAATATACGACTTATTCGGAAATCTCCAAATTTTTTTCTAAAAATTCTCCCACAACAAAATTACTTCCGCCAATAAAAATCATTTCCTCATTTCTACAGTTCTCTTTTGCAGACAGATAAGCCTCCTGTACGGAATTGAAAATTTTATAGAAAATTTTTGCTTCCACCAATAAATTCTCATATTCCTGAGGTGCTCTGCCTCTTTGAATAGAAGGCTTCGCAAAATAAAATGCCGCATTTTCGGGCAAGATCCTCATGACATCATCTATCTTTTTGTCATTGACAAATCCTAAAACAATATGCTTATGCTTATTAATAGAATTCAGCTGGGAAAAAACGTATTCCAGGCCAGCCTGATTATGTGCCGTATCACAAATAGTAAGCGGATTTTGTGAGAACTCAAACCACCGGCCGATAAAGCCTGTATTCTGATGAACACGCAAAAGTCCTTCTTCAATATTCTGCCCGGAAATAATGAAGCCAAGTTTTTGTAATTCTTCAATTAATGCCAAAACAACCCGGATATTTTTTTCCTGATAATTTCCCTTTAAGTCAGACTTCAAAGCTGTTTTTATCAAAGTAGCATCAATAAAAGGTGCGTTTTCTTTATCAGCCTTGTTTTTAATGATGTTTTTCACCGTTTCATTTTCATCTCCAAAAATGATCGGGATATGTGGTTTTACAATTCCTGCTTTCTCTTCCGCAATTTCTTCGATAGTCTCTCCTAAAATATTCTGATGATCCAGCTGAACATTGGTAATGGCCGAAACCAGCGGCAGGATAATATTGGTAGAATCAAGCCTTCCGCCTAAGCCTACCTCAATAATGGCTACGTCAACCTGCTGCTGATAAAAATATTCAAAAGCCATAATGGTGGTGAACTCAAAAAAAGAAGGCTGTATATTTTCCGGAAGATTTTTCAGTTTTTGAATAAATTGATAGACAAATTCTTTATCGCAATTCTTACCATTTACTTTAATACGTTCGGTAAAATCAATAAGATGCGGTGAATTATATAAACCAGTTTTGTAACCCGATTCCTGAAGAACGGAAGCCAGCATATTACTTGTAGATCCTTTGCCGTTGGTTCCTCCGATGTGAACACATTTGATTTTTTCCTGAGGATTTCCGAAGAAATCACATAGCTTCCTGATATTGTCTAATCCGGGTTTATATGCCTTTTGTCCATCAATCTGATAATTCGGAGCCTGTACGAACAGCCATTCTACGGCTTCCTGGTATTGTGCGGTTGTCATGATGCAAAATTCTCAAAAGTTTGATTAAAATAAAACAATAATTTTGCGAAACTGTAACTTTTTTATTTTTGGGTCGTCTAATAAGGAAAAATCGGAATTATGAAAAAAGTTTTGACTATTATTTTGGGATTATCTTGCCTGGCTGTCAGCGCCCAGAAAAAGTGGTCTTTGCGGGAATGTGTTGATTATGCAACCAAACACAATCTTCAGGTAATCCAAAATGAATATTCGAAACAAATGCAGGATCTCAACCTGAAAATTGCCAGAAAAAATTATCTTCCTTCGGTGTCCACCAATGTGGGAAACAGTGTGAGTTTCGGGCAGGCTTCTTTGGGAACGGGAAGTATCCGGAATGACAGGTTTAGCAATAATGCCAATCTTGGAGCAGATATCCTTGTCTATAACAACGGAAGGCTTGAAAAAACTATCAGAAAAACCGAATTTGACGTAGAAGCAAGTCAATACGACATTGAGACCATCAAAAATGATATTTCATTACAGATTGCACAGCAATATCTCACAACTCTGCTGAATAAGGAAATCGTTAAAATTTCCCAGGCTGCGGTTGAAAACGCCCAAAAGCAGTACGACAGATCAAAAATTACTACGGAAGTCGGAACGACGGCTCAAACGGTTCTGGCGGAGGCGGAAGCAGGACTTGCCAGAGAAAAGCAGAATCTGAAAACGGCTGAAATAAATGTGGGAAGAAGTCTTTTTGCATTGGCCCAGCTCCTGCAGCTTCAGGATTATAAAGATTTTGATGTGGAAGACGTGAATGTGCCGGATCAGCTGGCGCCGCAACTAATAGCTGTAGATGAGGTTTTAACAACAGCGTATGAAACTCAGCCCCAGGTGAAAGCTGCAGAAAGCAGGATCAGGTCGGCAGAAGCACAGACTGAAGTTACCAGAACCGCTTTCTGGCCTACTGTAACGGCAAGTGCGGGTATCGGAAGTTTTTATAATAATCTTTTAAATACAAGGGTCACAGGCTACGATCTGTTTGGAAATCCTGTTGTAGAGCCTACTTTTTTCAATCAGTATAAAGATAATTTCGGACAGAATATCGGGGTTTCGGTAAACATCCCGATTTTTAACAAAGGAATTACAAAACTTCAGGTTGAACAGTCGAAGCTCCAGGAAAGTATTGCAAAGACTACTTTACAGCAGCAAAAGCAGATTGTTCGTGAAAATGTTCAAAAAGCTCAGTTTGACGTGGATGCGAATTATGAAATTTATTTATCAGCAGTTCAGGCCGAGAAAAGCACGAAACTGGCCCTTGATTTTGCGGATAAAAGCTATGCGGCAGGAAGATCTACGATCTACGATGTCAATATTGCTAGAAACAATTATGCCAATGCGCAGGGATCTGTGGCTCAGGCTAAATATAATTATCTTTTCAGTCTTAAATTGTTGAATTTCTATGCAGGAATTCCACTAAGTTTGTAAAATGTCTATTCAATCTTTAGAAAAATATTTACCCCAAAATACATTACAATATTTAAAAATCTGGTTTGCAGATTACTATATTCATATAAAAATTACAAGAAACAGGAATTCCAAGCTGGGAGATTACCGCAAACTTCCAGACAATTCCCATGAAATTACGATTAATTCGACTCTGGTTCCGGAGCTTTTTTTCTTCGTGCTTACTCATGAGCTTGCCCACCTTATTGCTTTCGAAAAATATGGCAGGAGAATTTCTCCACATGGAAATGAATGGAAGGAAACCTTCAGACAAATGCTGTTGCAGAGTATGAATGTCTATGATGAGAATCTGAAACCGATCATTATGAAATTTTCCCAATCTCCAAAAGCGAACTTCATGGCGAGCCCGGACCTCGTTAAGTATTTCCATATTGAAAAACAGGATGATGCGCTTGTATTTATTGAAAATCTCCAAAAAGGCGATTTCTTTATTTACCGAAATGAGAAGTATTTATTGGAAGGTCTTATTAAAAAAAACTATCTTTGTAAGAACCTGGCTACGGGAAGGAAGTATTCTTTCAAGCCTTTGGCAAGGGTAGAAAAATGCACTTAATAATGTCAAAATCAAATAGATATTGCGTGATTATGGCGGGAGGAATCGGCAGTAGATTCTGGCCGTTAAGTACGCAGAAGTTTCCGAAACAGTTTCAGGATATTTTAGGCGTGGGACGCACAATGATCCAACAGACGTATGACAGGATCAGCAAGATTATTCCTGATGAAAATATATTTGTGATCACCAATAAAGAATATGTGGAGCTTTCCCATCAGCAGCTGCCGGAAATTCCTCAGGAAAATATTGTTGGAGAGCCTTTACTGAAAAATACTGCGCCGTGCAATCTTTATATGGCCAACAAAATTGCTGAAATTGATCCTGACGCTACCATGATTGTTCTGCCGGCAGATCACCTTATTTTAAAAGAAGAAACTTTTCTGCAGAAAGCGGAAGTTGCTCTGGATCTCGCTGCCAAAAATGATTACCTTGTTACGCTCGGGATTACCCCTACAAGACCGGATACCGGATACGGATACATCCAGTTTGTGGATAAACAAGATTCTGATTATTACAAAGTAAAAACCTTTACGGAGAAACCAATTCTAGAAATCGCAAAAAGTTTTCTTGAAAGTGGAGATTTCCTCTGGAACGCCGGAATTTTTATATGGAATGTTAAAAGTATTCAACATGCTTTCGAAAAATATCTTCCTGAAATGACCCAGCACTTCATGGCATGCGAATATAATGCTGAAGGTGAGCAAAGCTGTATTGAACTGATTTATCCTAAAGTACAGAAAATCTCAATTGATAACGGGATTCTGGAAAAAGCGAAAAATGTTTATGTAATTCCGGCAGACCTGGGATGGAGTGATCTGGGAACATGGACGTCCGTATTTGAAAATACGGAAAAAGACGAAAACCAAAATGCTACCAAGCAAAAACATATTTTAGCCTACAATTCGGAGGGAAATATTATCAATATAAAAAACAGCAACAAAGCGGTTATTGTTGATTCTCTGAAAGATTTTATTATCGTAGATACGGATAAAGTTCTGCTTATATGTCCCAAAGAACATGATCAGCTGATTAAAGATTATGTACTGGATCTGAAAAACCTTAAAAAGGGAGATAAATTCATGTAAAATAATTCGGATTGATCTTCGTTCTTTCAATATGATAAAGTTTACATACAGACTTACTGCGTTCATTTGCTTTTTATTCGGAACAGTACTTTCTGCTCAGGAGAAAAAACAGTTTCCCGGAGTTTCATCAATTTTGCAGAGTATAATTCCTGATGCAAAAAATGATACGTGGATGTTGATTCATAAAAGCTATGGAAAAGACAATATCATAAAGCAGTCAGGAGTAAAAAAAGATTTTGAATCTCAATCTTCAGGATTCAATATAGGAATTGCTGATGAAGACGCATTTTACTATATCGTGGATTTATCAAAGGGTACCCCGGAATATATTACCGATCTTACAGCACTCAGAAAATTTGTCGGTAAGGTAGATAATATTCAGGATGCAGCAGTTTTTGCCGCAACGGAAGGATATATTATTGATGAAGAATTCAGAGATCTGGCGGCCAATTATTACCAGGATTCAGCCAACTATTATCTGGATTTAGGAAAACTGACATCAAAGGAATGTCCTTATCAGAAAAAGTATTTTACCTTAACGATTCCGAAATCCGGAGTTGGGATTTTAAACGTAAAAGACAACGGATCTTATATTGAGCTGTATAATAAAAAATGCACCAATAATCCCAGGTTGCTGAAAATTGAAAAAAAAGATGAGCCGAAAGATGAGCCTAAAAAATCAAACAAATCTACAAAACGGAGATAAGTTTTACGAAACCGAACGGCTGATCCTGCGTCCTATGGCTGCGGAAGATGCCGAATTTATCCTTACACTTTATAACAGTCCCAAGTTTATCAAGTATATCGGTGACCGCTATATCAGGACGGTTGCTGATGCGGAAAATTATATTGAACGGAAATTCCTTCCTCAATTTGAAAAACTGGGTTTTGGGAATTATTTAATTTTAACCAAAGAAGGAAATCAAAAAATCGGAGGCGTGGGAATATTTGAAAGAGATGGGCTGGATGTTATGGATATCGGTTTTTCCCTCCTCGAAGAATTTGAAGGAAAAGGATATGCTTACGAAGCAGCTTTAAAAATAAAATCGGTTGGGATGAATGATTTTGGCTTAAAGAAACTTTCAGCAATTACTACAAAAGATAATGCTTCTTCCCAAAAATTAATTGAAAAGCTGGGATTGAAATTTCAGCGTTTTGTAAAAATTCCAAACGATCCTGAAGAACTGATGTACTACGAAACAGAGTAATTTATAGTTCTTTCTCCTGAATCATCACGATTGTCATGCTGAAAGCATCCAAGTATAGTATTAAAAATAGGATGAATTTGAAAGATCGGGATCAGATGCTTTCAGCATAAATTTATAGATTAATTATCCTTCCAGAATCTGCTCCGCAGCAGTCTTTGATGTTACTTTTTCAATAACTCTTTCACAGATTCCTTTTTCATCAAAAATAAAGGTCGTTCTCACAATTCCCATATACGTTTTCCCGAAAGTTGTTTTTTCCTGCCAAACTCCGAATTTTTCAAGAATTTCGTGGCTCTCATCAGCGATGAGATCATAAGGAAAAGCAAACTTATTGTGAAAGTTTTTCTGTTTTTTTACCGAGTCTCCGCTGATTCCCAACAGTTGAAAACCAGCCTTTTCCAGTTTTGAGTAATTATCACTCAGGTTACAGGCTTCTACCGTGCAGGTTGGCGTATTAGCCTGGGGATAAAAGAAAATAACCAGTTTCTTTCCGATTAATTGTTCAGAACGTACGGTTTCTCCATCCTGATTTATTCCTTCAAATTGAGGTAATTTTTCGCCGACTTTAAGCATAATGTTTATTTTTGTTCAAATTTAATGGTTACATGACAAAAAAGCAAAGAGCGGAGCTTGTTCAGAGAGAATTGGAAAAATTGTATCCTCAAGTACCAATTCCGTTGGATCATACCGACCCTTACACGTTGATGGTTGCGGTGGCACTTTCGGCACAGACTACCGATAAAAAAGTAAACCAGGTTACTCCGGAACTGTTCAGGATTGCAGGAACTCCCCAAAAAATGGCAAAGCTGGAGGTGGAAGAAATTAAGGAACTGATCAAAGAAATCGGGTTATCCAATACGAAGGCAAAGAATCTTAAAAGAATGGCAGAACTGCTTTTGGAAAGACATCATGGAGTAGTACCGCAAACTTATGAAGAACTCGAAGCACTTCCGGGAGTAGGCCACAAAACGGCTTCAGTAGTGATGAGCCAGGGTTTCGGGTTTCCTGCTTTTCCGGTAGATACCCATATTCATCGTTTAATGACGCAATGGAAACTGACCTCCGGAAAAAACGTTGTAGAAACAGAAAAAGATGCAAAAGCCATATGGCCGGAAAGCGTGTGGAATAAACTTCATCTCCAGATTATTTTCTATGGAAGAGAATATTCTCCGGCAAGAGGAAAAGGAGAGAAAGATTTTATTACGAAAATGCTATTTGAAAAATAATGGCATGCAATAATGAGGCAATGGTAGTTAAATTTTCACGAAAAATTTAGCCGGATGGTTTAAAAAGATTAAATTACTTCACATCAAGCAATCTTCGATGATAATTTATCTGCCCAAGATGATAGCTTAAATGCCCGAACAGGTGAATCAGGAAATACTCTGTTGTCATGGCATAGCCCAAAGGTTCGGAAGGATATGCTTTCTGAAGTTCTTCCGCAGATAAATTTTCAAGCGTAAGGTCTACAGTTTTAATAGTTCTTTCAATCTGCTGAATCAATTCTGTCCTTGGTATATTTTTTAATGAAAATTCAAGGTCCCTGTTTCTTATATAGCCAGAATTTCCAAGTGTGGCTCCAATATAGTGATTAAGGTTTCCTACCAGATGGAGACTAAGGTTCCCGGCTGAATTAGAAATGTTATTATCGGTTTTCCAGATGTTTTCTTGGTTTTGATAAGATTCGATTTCTGTTTTTAATTTATTTAAATCTCTTGCGAAAAGGGATTGTAGACTTTGTATCATTTTATTTGATTTTTGTTCTGAAATATCCTTGGAAAAACTTAGTAACCGGGGAATCAATTTTAGTTTTTTAATGAGGAATTTCTTCCGTAAGAATTGTATTACCTGCTTTATCATAATAGATGCAGGTAAATTGATTAAGATCCACAATCCACTTCTCAATTCCTGTCCGGGCACAGTCTTCGCAGAATTTCATATAATCTGTTTCACCACGCTGATGACTTTTTAATTGGTTGATAAATAATTCTTTATCAACTTTGTTTTCAATGGCTAGTTCATCATATTGAGGCCGGGATTTTGTGGTGTAGCCGTTCTCTCCAAAATATTCCGTATGACTGTCTTTTACCCAGGTTTCGAAAGACTGTACACCGAATTCTTTTATTTCTTTGATGTAATTCGGAAAATCGGCACCCGACTGTACTTTGCTGTGCGCATGTTCAATTTGTTCTACAGTAAACATTTATTTGTATTTTTATTAAGCTTGATTTTACCGCAAAAGGGATAAAAGAATCTAAATATTTGTTCTTTTGTGATAAAAATTAATTATTTCTGCTTTTTCGCCCACAATTCCATCTTCCGGTTCAGGACATCCAAAGGAAGACAGCCCTGATTCAGAATTTCATCATGAAACTTGGCCAGGCTGAATTTGCTGCCCAGTTCTTTCTGATATTTTTCCCTTAACTCACGAATCCTCAAAGAACCAATTTTATAACCTAAAGCCTGTCCGGGCATTGCCATATATCGTTCTACTTCAGCCGTTGCGCCGGCTTCATCATAAGAAATATTGCTCAGAAAATATTTGATGGCTTCTTCTCTTGTCATTCTTCCGGTATGAAGGCCCGTATCAACCACAAGCCTTACAGCTCTCAGCATTTGATCACTCAGATAGCCCATTTTCTGATAAGGATCCGTATACAATCCGAATTCCGGACCTAAAGTTTCACAGTAATGCGCCCATCCTTCACCATACGCACCGAACCACCCGAATCTCATGAATTTCGGAAGCTTGGTGTTTTCCTGCTGTAAAGAAACCTGATAATGATGTCCTGGTATCGCCTCATGCAAAAACAGAGATTCCATTCCTGAAGTCACATTGAATTTGGACGGATCCGGAAGCGGGACATAGAAAATCCCCGGTCTTTTTCCATCCGGAGTTCCCTGGATATATTCCGCACTCGCACTGGCTTCCCTGAATTTTTCCGTCTGCCTGATCTCAAACTTCGTCTTTGGAGTTACGGAAAACATCGTTTTCAGTTTAGGCGTGATTTTCGTTAAAATTCCATTAAAAGCATCCAGCACTTCTTTTGATGTTTTGTAAGGCATCGCTTTTGGGTCTGTTTTTACATAGCTGATGAACTCCTCAAGCGTTCCGCTAAAGCCTACCTGCTGCTTTACTTTTTCCATTTCGGCACGAAGCATGGCCACCTGCTGAAGTCCTATTTTATTGATTTCTTCAGGGGTTTTATCTGTTGTAGTCCAGCTTTTTGCGTAATACTGATAAATTTCTTTTCCGTTAGGAAGACTGTTATAACCGTCTGTATCTCTTGCTTTTGGTAAATATTCTTTTTCTAAGAAGTCTCCCATTTTTGTATAAGCCGGAATGATCTTTTGTGTAATGGCATCTTTATACAATTTTGAAAATTTATCTTTCTGTTCTTTGGTAAAATCTTTTGGGAAATTTCTTACCGGCCCATAGAAAATATTCTTTTCCCAATCCGCAGTTATGATTTCTTCGGCTCTCATCTGCGGAATCATTTTGATTACCAGTTTCTTAGGTAAAACCATCTTATTGCTGATCCCTTCCCGGAAATTATCCGTTGCAGCGTTCATCCAGTCCGGAAACTTTTCCATTCTTTTGAGCCAGTCGTTGTAATCTTTTTCTGTTTTAAAAGGCTGGCTTCCTTCTCCGCTTCCGTAAAGCGGAAAGTTAAGCGGCAGTCCGCCAAACTGGGTAAAAGGAATATATTCCGGATGATAATCGTACGCCTGGATTTTATCTTTCAGTGTGAAGTTCAATACATCATAAACCACTTTATCTTCATCGGAAAGGTTTTTGTAGTCTACGTTTTCGAGCTGTTTCTGTACGGAGCGATAAAAAGCCACTTCCCCCGAAATAAAATCTTTATCAATGGTGATCGGAAGCTGGTCGTTATATCGTAAGTCACCCTGCGCAGTGGCGTCAAGCGGATAAAGTTTCAGGTACTGCTCATAATAATTGGAAGCAATAGAATCGATATTAGAGGGCGTGACTTTGGTTAAAGGGGAATCAGATTTTTTGCAGGAAGCGAGGCTCAGCACCAGGCTCAAACCTACAATGCTTTTCGATATGATATGTTTCATTCTTCGGAATTCTTTATAAAAAACAAATGTAAATATTTAAAGTAGAAAAGCAGTAAAAGATTTTCTGCATGAATGGGAGAGTCCGTTTAAAACAGACTTTAATTGGTGAAGCATAATTATCCGGATGATTAAGATTAGTGTTTGCATAATGCATTCATGACATTATTCAACACTTTTCATAAATAATGATTTTAAAAAATAATTTTCAAAAAATTTTTCACGTTCAATCTATTTTTTATCTTTGTTGAAAACGTTTAACAATCATATTATTACAGCTCTTTTTTAAGAAAAAATGAAAGGGATTTTAAAAATTTACCATCCGGACGAAACGCTAAAGTACAATATCAGAAACACTTATTGTAAAGCGGTTTACAGCAACCAGCAGCATTTTTTAGAGGTTGAGATCATCACGGATGACGGTCTGGATCATGTGGAGGATGATTCTCTGCAGTACAACTTTCCTCAGCTTTCACTTGAGGTTTTTGATTTCCCTATTGAATCTGCGGAAATAGAAGGGAAAACAATTATGATTAATGATTCTGATGAAGACACTTTTACAGAAGTAGATCTTTTTGATGATGAGGAAGCTTTTATCTACGATAATGAGCTGCTGTTTGATAAAAATGAAAAAGGCGAGCTTCAGGTTGTGTGGAAAGGAACCATTGATGATTTTTACACAGGCTCCAATGCTCCGATTCCTTTCAGGCTGAAATGCGAATTTAGCCAGGATGATATTGAAGTAGACGAAGATTAACATTTAACGTTCTCTTCTTCTCCGAAATTTTATACAGTTTTCTTTTCAGATTTTTTTGAAAAGAAACTTGCTGTTGTTGAAAATAACAAATTTTAATGTGTTTTAAGCATTTTTTAAGATACCATTTCATAATATTCCAGTACATTTGTCGTTACAACTCTTATAAAAATACAGATTAATGCTGATAACGGAACTTACTCAGATTTTGTTTGCACAGGTTGCTACACCTACGGTAGCGGCGGAAGATTTAGAATTTTCATTTTGGAAAATCATGTTTCACGGAGGTGCCTTCGCCAAAATAGTAATGGTGACCGTACTCCTGCTCGGTGTATTTTCCGTATATCTGTTCTTTGAACGTTTTTTCTTTATTAAAAGGCTTACCTCTAAAACGGATGCCAACTTCATGGATAATATTGAAGACTTTATCAAGGAAGGAAAAATGGAATCTGCCCTGGATTATTGTAAAAGACAAAACTCTCCTGAAGGCCGTATTCTGGAAAAAGGAATTTCAAGATTGGGAAGACCGGTTTCCGATATCGTAAGTGCGATGGAATCCCAGGCACAGGTTGAGGTTGCCAATATGGAAAAAAACCTTAATCTTTTGGCGGTAGTACCAAGTATTGCTCCGATGCTGGGACTTTTGGGAACGGTAATCGGGATGATCATTGCTTTCTTTAACCTTTCGCATGCAAGCGGGTCTTTTTCACCTAAAACGTTGTCAGAAGGTATCTATACGGCACTAGGACAAACGGCTGTTGGTCTTGCAGTAGCAATTCCTGCGAACTTTTTCTACAATTTATTATTAACAAGAATTGATAAGTTTGTATTGAAAGCACAGAACATGTCCGGAGAATTTTTAGATCTTATCAACAAACCTTTATAAATCTTCATATGAAACCGCAAGGTTCCGTCTGATCTTTAAAAATTAGTAAAAATAAACAGATGAAAATTCAGAGAAGAAATAAAGCAAATCCTGAGTTCAGTCTCGCAGCGATGACCGATGTTATCCTGTTGATGCTGATCTTCTTTATGGTAACATCATCCGCGGCCAATCAAAGTGCCATTGATGTAAAGTTACCTAAAACGGGAGCTGTTGAAGATAATATACCAAATCCTTTAACCGTAAGCATCAAGCCGGACGGATCTTATTTTGTAGACGACAGCCCTGTAGAAAAAGCACAGCTTGAACAGACAATCGTGAATAAGCTGACTAATCAGACCAATAAATCTTTTACGATCCGGGCTGATGAAAATACTATGCACAAAGATGTTGTTTTTGCAATGGAAATTGCTGAGAAATACAAATTCAATATTGCCATTGCGACAGTTAAAGATAAATAACAATTCCGAAACTTTCGGAAATGATCTTTTTAAAATGAGAAGCCATATTATAGATAAAAATGAACAAAATAGAGACCGGGTAAAAAGTGCGTTGCTTTCTATCCTGATCTGGTCTGCGATCCTGCTGTTTGTTTTTTTATATAAGCTGAAACCAGAGCTGGATGAGCAGCCTGAAATTGTAACCACCATGCTGGTGAATTTCGGAGACAACCGAAATGTGAGCGGTGCAGAAGAACCTGCCGATCAGCCGGGAAGCCTGGCTGCAGCAACAGAAAATGTTACTGATCCTGCAGAAGCCGCTGTTCCGGAAACCAAAACCGTTTTAAAACCTGAGCCTCAGCCTGAAACCCAAAAATCTGAAGCAAAAGAAAAAATCATTACTGGAAATAATTCAAAAATAACGGTACCTAAAAAAGAAGAATCCAAAGCGGAAACTAAAAAATCTGCTGCAAGCACAAGTGCTGCTAAAAACACTAAAAAATCAGGAGCGGTAACTTCCAATTCAAAAACAGGAAACGGTGACGGAAAAGGAACTGCAGCCATCGGAAATCTCATCAGAGGAAGAGGAACTAAAGCCGGAAGCCAGGGAGATGGAGCCGGCATCGGAAATGCAGGAGATCCTTTGGGCGGAGACGGAAACGGAGACAGTAGAGTGGGAATCGACAGAAAGCTGGTGGGCTTCATACCGGGAACAATGGGAAGAGGGGGAGCGCAACCTGCCAACAGCTGTACTGCAAGCGGAACAATCACCATATCTTATACGGTTGATAAAGCAGGAAATGTAGTGTCTGCAAGAAGATCAGGTGGAACATCCGATCCATGCATCACCTCAAATGCTATTTCTTGGGTAAAGAAATATGTAAAAGCTGAGAGAGCCAGTGTTTCTTCCACCGGAACCTATAAAATCACTTTTTAACATACAAAAGCACTTTAGTCAAGTGCTTTTTTTATTTCTGAAATTCTGTTGATAACCGGAAGTGCAAAAATACCGCTGGTCTGAAGATAGCGCTCGTAGAACGTTCTGGCTTTATCCAGAAAATCATTATTGCTTTCTGTTTTTCCTTTAAAATAAAAGAGATTACCCAGCATTTCATAATAATCCTTGTGATCTCTTTCTTGTCTTTCGTTGATCATTTCGATCAGTTCTTCTTTCGTTTTTGAAGATACTTCAGAAAAGTTCATCTTAAAAATATCCCTCATTAACGAATCGAAATCCAGATCTTTCTGCATTAAACTTTCTTCCGGTTTATCCAGAATGAGTTTTTCCAATGCCTGGCTCAGCTGACGTATTAATCTTAATGTAAATTCTTTATCTGTAATCATAATTGTGGTTTAAAGTTTAGCATTAAAGGTTATCATATGATGCTTCAATGTTTAAAACTTAAACATTGAACCTTGAGTTTTTTAAGCAAAAAATAAATATGCCAGTGCAATAGAAGTAATAATTCCCACCAGATCGGCCAAAAGCATTGCAATGACCGTGTATCTCGTGTTTTTCACAGCAACGGCCCCGAAATATACGGCAATCACATAAAACGTCGTATCTGAGCTTCCCTGAAGCACTGCGGCCAATTTACCCTGGAAACTGTCGGCTCCGAAAGTTGCCATCGTGTCCACCATCATTCCTCTCGCTCCGGAACCTGAAAGCGGCTTGATCAATGCTGTCGGAAGCCCGTCGACAAATCTCGCATCAAGATTCGCATGGTAAGCTACCCACTTCATTCCATCAATAATGACATCAAAAACGCCTGAAGTTCTCAACAAAGAGATGGCGATCAGCATACCCACCAAATATGGGATAATTTTCACACAGGTGTTAAAACCTTCTTTTGCGCCTTCGATAAAAGCATCAAAAACATTAATTTTTTTATAGACTGCGCCAAGAACAATTCCAAGAAAGATAAAAAGAATTAAGCCATTGCTCAATACTTTACTGAAGTCATCCAGTTGATCCTTACTAAGCTGTACCAGATACAAAACCAATAATGCTATAATCGCTGAAATTCCTCCAACGTAAGCAATCACAACCGGTCTTAAGAGATTGATCTTCTGATACAAAGATACTATGATCATTGCGGCCAGCGTTGCTGCAAAAGTCGCAATCATACAGGGAAGGAAAATATCCGTCGGGGTTTTTGAGCCCATTGAAGCGCGGATTGCAATAATTGACACCGGAATTAAGGTCATCCCACCTGCGTGGAGGCACAAAAACATGATCTGTGAATTGCTCGCGGTATCCTTATTGGGGTTTAAGCTTTGTAAACTTTCCATGGCTTTTAAACCGAAAGGTGTTGCTGCATTATCAAGTCCGAGAAGATTGGCGCTAAAGTTCATGAGCATATGTCCGAAAGCAGGATGGTTTTTGGGTATTTCGGGGAAAAGCTTTGAAAAGAAGGGCTGTATCAAACGGCTCAGAAGATTGATGCCGCCGGCTTTTTCAGCAATACTCATAAAACCCATAAATAAGGTCATAATACCGATGAGTCCGAGACAAATTTTCACGGCGGTTTCGGAGGTTCCGATCACACCGTCTGCTTCCTGAATACGATATACTTTCACATCCTGTTGTAAAGAATCTGTCTTATAATGGATCCGGCTATCTGCAAAATCCGGTTTTTGGGTCAGACTGTCTTTTACCAACGGAGAAAGCGTGTTCATTTTCTGTGTTGCAATCTGTACCGTGTCGCCGCTTTTACCTACCACCATATCATTAAATATGGTTTTATAATGGCTTGATGAAATGTATTTTACACTGGCAATGGCAATGGCAATAATAATAAAAGCCGACCAAATTCTGCTGAGAACCATCCGATTGAATTAATATGGGTTAAACTTATCAAAAAAACTTCAGATGACAAAGGGATGTGTGTCAATAGTCAATTCCTTCCGGTCAATCCGCTTCGCTTGTCAATTTTTAATCTTATTTAAAATTCACTTGCATGGCTAATTTACCATTCACATTTACTTATTTTTCATCCAGATACACCAAGAACCCATCAAAATCATCATTCAGGTTCTTCAGGACTTTGGCTTCTTTCATTTTCTTTTCGAGGCCGTCTATAAAAAAGCTTTTTTCAAAAAACTGGCGGTGGATTCCGGGAAGAAGTTCCATGAAATAATCCATCCCGAATTTATTATTGTGAAGGTCCATTTTCGTTTCCAGAGGTTTATTGGGAAACAGTTCTTCATGAAGGTCTGTCATTCTTTTGCAGAAGGCTAGTGCTTTTTCAGGAGATGAAATTTTACAGCAGTACATCATAATAAAGCAGCACCATAAAGCATGTCTGAAAGCGTTTCCAATTCCATTGGTAGAAGCTGTTTTCGGGAATTTTTTCTGCGCAATGGAATAGGCCTGAAGTGTCGCATGAAAACTTAATAAGGAGAAAAGAGGATGAGGAAGAACAAGCGACAAAAGACGCATGATCTTTTTAAGGCTCATGCTCCTGATTGTATTGAAAAATATACTGAACGTTCTCATCAATAAAAAATCTCTCTCCGAATCAGAGAGAGATTGTTGTATTTCGTTAAAAATTAAGCTTTTACAGTTAACAGATTTACGGTTTTAGAAACGGTATCCTTAATTTCGGTCCTTTTCACGATGAAATCAACGAATCCTTTTTCCTGAAGGAATTCCGAAGTCTGGAAGCCTTCCGGCAAGTCTCTTCCGATAGTTTCACGGATAACTCTTGGCCCTGCAAAACCGATCAGTGCGCCTGGTTCTGCCATGATGATATCTGCAGTCATTGCGAATGAAGCCGTAATTCCTCCAAAAGTAGGGTCACAAAGATAAGCGATGTATAAAAGTCCTGCTTCAGAAAGCTGAGCCAGCTTAGCCTGAACTTTCGCCAGCTGCATCAGAGAGTACGTTGCCTCCTGCATCCTGGCTCCGCCGGATTGGCAGATAATCATATACGGAAGTTTTTTCTGGATACAATAGTCTACGGCTCTTCTGATTTTTTCTCCCATAACTGATCCTAAAGAACCACCAATGAAAGCAAAATCCATACATGAAACCACCATTTCAGTTCCTTTTACGGTTCCTACAGCGTTTCTGATGGAGTCGGTAAGCTTCGTTTTAGCTTTAACTTCTTTCAGTCGGTCTGCATATGGTTTTGTATCTTTAAAATTCAGAATATCAATGCTTTCTACATTGGCGTCCAGTTCCGTGAATTTACCTTCGTCAAAAAGAATGTCAAAGAATTCTGCACTTCCTATTCTTACATGAAATCCATCTTCAGGAGAAACGTAATTGTTTCTTCTCAACTCGTCATGTTCTACGATTTTTCCTGACGGTGTCTGATGCCAAAGACCTTTAGGAACGTCTTTTTTCTGATCAGTAGAGGTCGTAATATTTTGTGCTTTTCTCTTAAACCACTCGAATGCCATATTGTTTATATATTGATGAAAGATAAATGATAAATGATGAAAACGGTTAATTGAGATCAACTATTAATCATCACTTATCATTAATAATTTTATTTAAGCGTATTTACGTTATTTAAATCTTCAAATGCCTGAACAAGTCTCTTAGCGAATGTTTCTTCTCCTTTTCTTACCCAAACTCTTGGGTCATAGAATTTCTTGTTCGGTTTTTCTTCTCCTTCAGGATTTCCGATCTGAGCTTTCAGATAATCAATATTGTTAACCATGTAATCTCTGATGCCTTCTGTGTAAGCAAACTGCAGATCCGTATCAATATTCATTTTAATTACTCCATAGTCAATTGCTTCTCTGATTTCTTCCAAAGTAGATCCTGAACCTCCGTGGAATACGAAATTGATTGGTTTTTCAGCAGTTCCGAATTTTTCCTGAACATATTTCTGGGAGTTATCCAGAATTTTAGGAGTAAGAACTACGTTTCCTGGCTTGTAAACCCCGTGTACATTCCCGAAAGCCGCCGCAATCGTAAAGTTTTCTGAAATAGCTTTTAATTTTTCATAAGTATAAGCTACATCTTCAGGCTGCGTATATAATTTTGAATTGTCAACGTCAGAATTGTCAACACCATCTTCTTCACCTCCTGTTACCCCGATTTCCACCTCAAGCGTCATTTGCATTTTCGCCATTCTTTCAAAATATTTAGCAGAAGTTTCAAGATTCTCTTCTAAAGATTCCTCGGAAAGATCCAGCATGTGAGAAGAATAAAGTGATTTTCCTGTCTGCTTGAAGAATTCTTCGTTAGCATCCATTAAACCGTCGATCCAAGGCAATAATTTTTTTGCACAATGGTCAGTATGAAGTATTACAGTCGCTCCGTAAGCTTCTGCTAGAGTATGAATATGTTTTGCTCCGGCGATCGCTCCTAAAACTGCCGCTTTCTGTCCGTCATTGCTTAATCCTTTTCCTGCATTGTAAGCAGCACCTCCGTTAGAGAACTGAATAATTACAGGGGAGTTTAGTTTCGCTGCAGTTTCCATAACCGCATTTACGTTGCTTGAACCAATTACGTTTACTGCCGGTAATGCAAATTTGTTTTCTTTAGCATGCTGAAAAATATCAGTAACTAATTGACCTGTGGCAACTCCTGCCGGGAAAATTCTGCTCATGTTTTACTTTTTAATATAAATTATTAGGGTTTGTAAAATTCCTGTAAAGGTAATCATTTTTGCTTAATTCTTAATTTCTTTTATCTCTTCCCCAAAGCAGCTTCTGGCGGATCGTTTCGTAGAAGCTGAGATTATTCGGCTGTACGAGAAGAATCTGGAAATCGGCTTTTTTAATGATGATTTCTTTATCCGTTTCGATATGTATCAGACGAGAGTCTAATGAAAGCGAATACTGTGGTACGCGGCTTTCCACTTTGAATTTAATTTCTACCTTATCATTCACCACCAATGGTCTCACATTGAGATTATGCGGAGCGATGGGTGTGATGACAAAGTTTTCGTTATTCGGAGAAATGATGGGTCCGCCGCTGCTTAAAGAATATGCGGTAGAACCGGTAGGAGTGGAGACAATAACGCCGTCACCCCAAAATACATTAAGAAATTCATTGTTGATATAAGAGTCTACCGTAATCATGGAGGTAGTCTCTTTTCGGGAAACAGTAACATCGTTCAGCGCATATGGAAAAAAGTCTTCTATTTCCGGAGATGTCACTTCAATAACAGAGCGTCGGCTGGTTTTTACATCTCCTTTTAAAATGGAATCCAGTGCATTGAACGCTTCTTCCTTGGTAAAGCTCGCGAGAAATCCCAGTCTTCCGGTATTTACTCCCACAATCGGAATTTCCAGATCTTCAATAAAGGTTAGGGAATTAACGATAGTTCCGTCCCCGCCAAAAGTGAAGAAAAGATCCACTTCTTTATCCAGAAGATCCTGTTTGCAGTTAAAGGTTTCAAAAATTTTTGAGAACTGAAGAGCTTCAGCCATTTCATCATACAAAACAGATTTTACGCCTCTGTTTTCAAGCTCGGAAATAAATTTGCTTAAATATAAAAAGGTATCTAAATCTTTTTTCTGGGAATATATGGCTGCCTTCATTGGTTTTTTATATTTCTATAAATTTTTGGAAAAACCCGAATCTGTCCTGAAGCAGATCTGATTTTTCATCAGAATAATACTTTTGCACAATCCGGTAATCATACCGGTCGAATGTTTCATCAATGGAGCTCAGATTTTCATTGCTTATTTTGATGGTCACCTGGATTACATCTTCAGACATATTGCTGATAAAAGCTCCGTAAAATTTGGAATTGTTGCTTTCTACAATATTGGCAATCTCCGTCATTGAATATTTTCTGGAAGAAGTCTCAATGGTGAGAATGGCTCCCGATTCTGAAAACAGCGGATATTTCGATAAGTCCTGAAAGATATCTTCACAGCTTATATAACCCAGGTATTTCTCATTTTTGTTGATAACAGGAATGATGTTGGCATTGAAGGTATAAAATAACCTGATGCTGTCCATAATATTGTTATCTTCAAGAATGGCGAATCGCTCGATCTGATGTTCAAGATCTTTTAGGGTACCTTCTTCTTCATAAAGAAAGTCTTCTGCAAGAGCACCGTAAAAATGATGGGATTTTTTGATGAAAATATGAGAATATCCAAACGCTTCCAGCGTATCTCTTGCTGATTCTATGGAGTCAGTCAGGCTAAAGCATGGAAAGTCTTTTGAGATATATTCCTTGATAAACATTGTGCTAATTTATAAAAAATTAAACGAAACTTTTTCCGAATGTCAAACTTTTTTTCTCTAAAAAATAAAAAAATGATTTTAAAATTTGTTTGTGACAAAAAATTGGGTATCTTTGTCGCCTTTCATTTTTACTTTTTATTAGATTTATTTCAAACTGCACTGTCTTTTAGGCATATGCAGTTTTTTCATTTCAGGGCTTTTGCAAACTCCCACATTACAATTCCGCCGCAAACACTCACATTGAGTGAATGCTTGGTTCCCAGCTGAGGAATTTCAATAAATAAATCAATATGAGCCAATGCTTCATCGCTGATTCCTTCCACCTCATTTCCCAGGATCACTGCGTATTTTTTAAACGAATCAATGGTAAAATCCGTAATCATTTTACTGTCTGTTGTCTGTTCAATCCCGATTACTTCAAATCCTTCTGATTTTAACTCATTAATAACGGTGATTATATCATTTTCATATTTCCAGTCAACACTTTCTGTTGCTCCCAATGCTGCTTTGTGAATTTCACGGTGCGGCGGCTGAGGAGTAATTCCGCAAAGGATGATCTTTTGAATCAGAAAAGCGTCTGCTGTCCTGAAAGTGGCCCCCACATTATGCATACTTCTGATATTGTCCAGAACAACAATTAACGGAATCTTTTCTGTCGTCTTAAAGGTTTCCACATCAATTCTGTTCAGCTCTTCCAGTTTTAATTTCTGTGCCAATGTATTTTTTGTTAATGGTTATAAATATGTACGATTTTTAAATGCTTCCAGATTTGTTATTTCCAGAATACATAATCTGATGAACACTTCTTTCAATATTCTGCGCGATCGTTTCCATCGGAATATCATTTTCGTCATTATTGAACGGGTCTTCAATTTCTTCGGCAATCATCTCAAGGCTCATTAAAACATAATAGACAAAAACCGTAAGCGGAATCATGAAAAGACCGATAGAGATCACATACGCCACGGGCAAAGCTAATACATATAAAATGATAAATTTTTTAACGAAAGAGGAGTAAGAATAGGGAATCGGGGTGTTTTTAATACGTTCACAGCCACCACACACATCCAGGAAGCCTGAAAGTTGCGTATCAAGATAGAGCATTTCCACATCAGTTATTTTGCCTTCTTTTTTAAGCTGATGAAGCTTGTGCGTCAGCAGGATCACAATTTCACTGGGACCGTGATGTTTGATATATTCTTCAATTTCGGAATAATCTTCGTCCAGCGCAAGTCTTGTAGATTCTTTTGAAAGATGCTTAGCCAAAAAGTGCGGGAAAAATTTCAGATACCGTGCAATCTGTTCGGCATTTTTCCTGTCGTCGGCAAGAATCGTGTTGATCTTAATCGCGAAATTTCTTGAATCATTTACCAGTTTTCCCCAGAGTTTTCTTCCTTCCCACCATCGGTCGTATGCCGTGTTGGTTCTGAAAACCAGCAATAAAGAAAGCACAAAACCCAAAAGGGAATGGATCATGCTCACATTGCTGATGGGCGATTTGGAAGAAAGGTGAAGGTATTCTACTTCAAGATATTCAATTCCCCAGGAATACAATCCTACCAGAATCATGGTCGGGAAAAGAATTTTCAGGGTATCGCTTTTATGTAGGCTGAAAAGGATTTTCAGGAAATGTTTGGTATTGTAAACTCTCATAAAATTGGTTAGTCCGTACAAATATAAAATTTCACTTTTACTTTTGTTTTACGGAAAACCATAAATTTTATCTTGTGATTCATTTTTTCTTTGTAAAAACAAATTACTATGGGATATTATCGAAAAGGGCATTTCAGAAGAGACGGAAAATGGGTAAGCGGACACTATGTAAGCACCTTTGGAAGAAAAAGAAGAAAAAACAGCTCGCCTCAGGGGTGCGCCATTTTGTTTCTCGGAGGAATAATTTCCATTTTAATTTGGTTACTAAAATAAAACTGAGGAAAATAAGGTCTGATATCGGTTAAAATTTTTACAAAATTCAAAAAAACCTTACTTTTATTTCGAAATTAAAAACACCACACCAAATGATCCTCGGAAACGTAGATATTGTCACTGATATTAGCAAAGAAGATTTTCAGAACAACTATTTTAAAAAGCATAAACCATTGCTCATCAAGAATTTTGCAAGCCGATGGGAAGCTTTTGATAAATGGAATTTTGATTTTATCCGCGAAAAAGCCGGCGGGCAGGATGTTCCGCTTTATGATAACAAACCCGCCGATGCATCCAAAAGCTCCGACGCACCGGTTACCCATATGAAAATGGAGGATTATATTGATACGATCAGAACGAAGCCTTCTGATCTGCGTATTTTCTTTTATATCATTACCGACCGTCTTCCGGAACTGCTTAAAAATTTCACCTATCCTGATTTGGGGATAAAGTTTTTCAAAAGGCTTCCAACGCTGTTTTTCGGAGGCAGTGAAGCGCATGTACTGATGCATTATGATGTGGACCTGGGTGATTTTCTGCATATTCACTTTGAAGGAAAAAAAAGAATTCTTCTGTTTGATCAAAAACAATCGGCTTTTTTATACAAAGTTCCGATGTCGGTGCACACGGTATATGATTTAGATTACGAAAATCCTGATTATGAAAAGTTTCCGGCATTGAAACATGCACGGGGTTATGAGATTTTTATGGAACACGGCGATGCGCTTTTTATTCCCGGAGGTTTCTGGCATTTCAACAGGTATCTCGAACCCGGATTTTCCATGTCGCTTCGTGCATTGCCCAACAAGCCAGCTGTCTTTGCCAATATGCTGTATCATGTATTTATCATGAGGTATACAGACAAGCTTATGAGAAAACTTTTTAAAGCAAAATGGGTGAATTACAAGCAGAAATGGGCTTATGAGAAGAGCTCCAGGGCTTTGGCCAAGCATAACGTTTAATTTTTCCCGCGGATTTTCACAGAATTTTATATTCTTTAACGCAAAAAAATTAAATTATTTATGTGATCTGTGCGATCTGTGCGAAATCATAAAGCACTTTACTGCTAATATTTTATTTCCTATTTTTACCGACCAATTTTAAGACAGAATTTTAATGGCAAAGGCAGCGAAGAAAGAAACTCCGTTAATGACACAGTATAATACCATCAAGGCAAAATATCCTGATGCACTTTTACTATTCAGAGTAGGAGACTTTTATGAAACGTTTGGCCAAGATGCCATTAAAACATCTCAGATTTTAGGAATTGTTCTTACCAAAAGAGCCAATGGAGAAGGACATATCGAACTGGCTGGATTTCCGCATCATTCTGTAGATTCTTACCTTCCGAAACTGGTAAGAGCCGGGATGAGAGTCGCCATCTGTGATCAGCTGGAAGACCCGAAAATGGTGAAAGGAATTGTAAAAAGAGGGGTCACGGAATTGGTTACACCGGGGGTGACATTCAATGATCAGGTACTTAATTCAAAGAAGAATAACTTTTTGCTTTCCCTTCATAAAGAAAAAGAAAAATTCGGAATTGCGCTGGTGGATATTTCTACCGGCGAATTTCTGGTAAGTGAAGGAAATCTGGAAAAGCTGCTTCATATTGTTCATACATTCGATCCGAGTGAAATTATTTATCAGAGAAGTGTTCAGATTCCGGAGCAGCTTAAGAACAGGAGTGCTTTTAAGCTGGAAGACTGGGCTTATCAATATAATTTTGCCTATGAAAAACTTACGAATCACTTTAAAACCAATTCGTTAAAAGGATTCGGAATTGAAAACCAGCAGCTGGCCATTACCGCAGCAGGGGCTATTTTTGCTTATCTGGTTGAAGATACACACCACAATTTATTATCTCACATTACCAAGATTCAGATTATTCCACAGGAAGATTTTCTGATGATGGATAATTTCACACTTAGAAATCTCGAAATTGTTTATCCAAGCAATGCGCAGGGAAAATCTTTACTCGATATTATCGACAGAACTTCTACACCGATGGGTGGAAGGCTCTTGAGAAGAAGGATTATTTTACCCCTGAA
The DNA here is from genome assembly GCF_025736815.1 of Chryseobacterium sp. PET-29. NCBI lineage: Bacteria > Pseudomonadati > Bacteroidota > Flavobacteriia > Flavobacteriales > Weeksellaceae > Chryseobacterium > Chryseobacterium sp. PET-29. The sequence continues at coordinate 3,236,340 of NZ_CP107053.1, forward strand.
GTCCGTTAATGAGATCAACAGAAGGCTTTCCTTAATTGACTTTTTAAATGAAAATGATCATTTGAAATATGAAATTTCCCAGCTTTTGAAATCCATATCGGATCTTGACCGGCTAATGGGAAAACTGGCAGCGGAAAAAATTTCACCAAAAGAACTGGGATATCTTCGCCAAAGCCTTATTAATATTCATAAGATTAAAGGTTTGCTTCATCCTCACGCCGATGTGTTGGCGTGGCTTGATCCGCTGTATGACCAGGAAGAACTAATCAAATGCCTTCAGAATCACCTGAATGACGAACTGCCCGTGAACCTGGCGAAAGGAAATGTGATTAAAGACGGAATCTCTGAAGAGCTGGACAGACTAAGAGGATTGCAGTCGAAAGGCCGCGGTTTCCTTGATGAAATGTGTCAGCGTGAAATTGAAAGAACCGGAATTTCCAGTCTTAAGATTGATTTTAATAATGTTTTCGGATATTATATTGAGGTAAGAAATACGCATAAAGATAAAGTTCCGGCAGACTGGCTCAGAAAGCAGACGCTGGTGAATGCAGAAAGGTATATTACCGAAGAACTCAAAGAATACGAAAACCAGATTCTGGGTGCGGAAGAAAAAATAGGGGTTCTGGAAAATGAACTTTACAGAAAAGTGTGCGGAGACACGATTATTTATATGGATCAGATTCAGGAAAACTCACATATTATTGCGCAACTTGATGTGGCGGTTGGATTGTCCGAACTTGCTGTTTCTGAAAGTTATACAAAGCCTGTTTTAAATGAAACTTTTGCGATTGATCTAAAAGAAGCACGGCACCCGATTATTGAAAATGCACTTCCTTTAGGAGAAAAATATATTCCGAATGATATTTATCTGGATAAAGATTCCCAACAGATTATCATGGTTACAGGGCCAAATATGGCCGGTAAATCGGCTATTCTCCGTCAGACGGCAATTGTTTGCCTGATGGCACAGATCGGAAGTTTTGTTCCTGCAAAATATGCTGAAATAGGGATTCTGGATAAAATTTTCACCAGAGTCGGCGCTACAGATAATATTTCTGCAGGGGAATCAACCTTTATGGTAGAGATGAATGAGGCGGCTAATATTTTGAATAATATTTCAGAACGCAGTCTGATCCTTTTAGATGAAATCGGGCGCGGAACTTCCACCTATGATGGTGTTTCCATCGCCTGGGCCATTGCCGAATATCTTCATCAGCATCCTACGCAGGCAAAAACGTTATTTGCAACGCATTATCATGAGCTGAATGAAATGACGGTGAACTTTGAGCGTGTGAAAAATTTCCACGTTTCCATTCAGGAGAATAAAGGCAATATCATTTTTTTAAGAAAACTGATTCCGGGTGGAAGCGAGCACAGCTTCGGGATTCATGTGGCTAAACTGGCGGGAATGCCTGCAAAAGTAGTCAACAGAGCTAATGAAATCCTGAAAACACTTGAAGCCAGCCGCACTCAGGGCAGCTCTTCGGAAAGCATCAAAAGGGTAACGGAAGAAAATATGCAGCTTTCTTTTTTTCAATTGGATGATCCTGTTCTGGAAAATATCCGTGAGGAACTTACAAAGATTGATATCAATACTTTAACACCAATAGAAGCTTTAATGAAACTGAATTCCATTAAAAAAATGATTGGAGGGTAATTTATTTAATTTTTATCGAAAGTGATTGTTAAAGGAATACGAAATTTATAGCGAGCTTTTTCACCATTCAATTCACCAGGAATCCATTTATCTTTAATTTTTAAAATGGCCCTCTCTGCTTCTCTGTTAAAACTTTCATTGGAGCCGGAAGCTTTTACATCGACCATCGAACCTTCTTTATCGATAATAAAACTAATTTGGCAGGTTTCTATTTCTGCATTACTGATTATTTTTCGCGTTCTGAAATTTTTAATAATCCTATTATTCAATGCAGTTGTTCCTGATGGGAAGACAGCAGGTTTTTCTATTTCGATTTTTGCTCTGCCATTTCTCTCCACCATCAAAAGTTCATTAAGTTCAGCGGTTAGCAGGGGTTCTTCCTGGGCAGAAATGAAAATACAGAAAAATAAAAAGAAAATTTGTATTATTTTCACGGGTAAAGTTTTGATAAAGATTTAATACTATTGATTTAATGTAATTCTTCGTATTATTCAAACTGCATTTTTATTGGCAACTGAAAAATATACCGCACGGGAACATCATCTTTTTTCGCGGGAACCCAGGATTTCTTAAGACTTCTGACGGTCTTTTCTGCTTCTTCATTAAAATCAGAATTGTCACCCTGAGCTAAAATCTGTGAAATTGTTCCATCCGTTTCTATGGAAAAGTAAACGATTGTTGAAACCTGTCCTTTTATCTTTTCGAGAGCAGATGTGTCAAAATTATTGGCAAATTCTTTTCGGAACTCATTGATTCCACCGGGAAATTCGGGAGCAATTACGGAGTTGTTTTCATTATTCCGCTTTTCATAATTAAATTTCTTTGCAATCTCTTCCGGAATAGAGAAAGATGTTGTAGGCTCACCGCCGGAAGCCACCTGTGAAAAGTAGACATGGTAAAACAGTACAGACAGACAGATTAAAAGTCTTTTCATGATTAAATTTCACCAAATATAAATATTTAAATTTAGTTTTAAGATTTCTTCAATGTCAGGGGGAATGTATAAAGATACCGAACCGGTTCGCCATTCACTGTTGCGGGCTTCCATTTTATAAATAATCTTCTCACGGCCAATTCTGCCGCATCCGAATGTTTTTTATCACTTCCTGTTGCCGTTACAAATCGCACATATCCGTTTTTTTCAACAATGAAATACACTCTTGTGTCAATATTTTTGGATTTTACATTGATAATATCCATTTTTTCTGCAAACTGCCTTTTGAAATTTTCTATCCCTCCGGGAAATTCAGGTGCGGTATCTGCTTTGGTAACAACATCTTCAAGCTTCATTTTCTTTTTTAAAATTTCATAGTCAGGAAGTTGTGAGACGGAGCCGTATTCCGACTGTGAAAATAGAAAAGTGCTGAAAAAAAATGCTGAAAATAATATGATCTTCTTCATTTTATAAAATATATTTGATTGTTTCAGGACAGCAAAAATAACACCGAAGAAATTGTTAGGCGGAATAAAGAAATGTTAATTTTTAGTTGATTTGGAAAAAGTTTCGGCGCCCGCAGGGCGCCGAAACTTTTTCCAAATCTTAAAGAAAATAGGTTTCATCAAGTTTTAGATAAATAAATAATGAATTTTAAAACGGCAATCGAAATAAGCCTATAAATAATGAAAAATTCAATATCATTGCATCAAATAAAAACCCGGATGATCAGATTAACATTTAGTCTTACCTATTTCCTTATCAGCATAATCATTTTCGTTATTGAAATATTGATTGCCACAGTATTCAGTAATATATTCTTCGTAAGGGCTTATCTTGGGGATGTTATAGTCGTAATGCTGCTCTTTACGCTTGTTAAATCTTTCCTGATCATTAAAAACAATCACATCCTTATTCTGGGGATTTTCCTGTTTTCCTGTCTGGTAGAATGGACGCAATATTTCCATATTGCCGAAAAAATGGGATTACCGCCCGGAAGCATCATGTATGTTATCGTTGGAAATTCTTTTTCGTGGATTGATATCGCATGTTATGCTGCGGGATGCCTGCTGTTGCTTCTTTTAGTTCCTAAAAAATAAGAGGAGTTACCTTCCGAAACTGTCGTACTTATCCTCCGCATATTTGATGAAACGGTTGAGTAAGGCTACATTTTCTTTTTCCAGGGATGAAAGATCGTTGTCTACGTTATCAGAGACCGGAATGTACCAGTCGGTCTGTTCAAAGAAATTACGGTATGTTGCTTTTTTGAAGGAATAACCGTGGCGTGCAAATACGGAATTTTTGATAATTTCCATATCCAGCTTACGAAGGTTTTTAAGGTCTTTTTCAGTCAATTTCTGTTTAGAAGCATTGATCTTAAAAACAGCATCAGAAGCAATTCTGTTTTTGGAGGCAGTGTAGGTTTCCGTTTTTCCTGTTTCCTCATCGGTATATTTTTCGACAAAACTTTTTGGGTTTTCCCAGTCGATGAGGTCGTTGTCCGGACTTAGCATAAAGTTTGGATTATAGACAAATTCTTTTTTTATCAGCTTTACCCTTTTCGACGGCGCTTTTACGGCGGTTTTATTAAATGCGTTCCAGGTTCCGGTAAGGCTGTCATTGCTGAGTTTCACTTCAAACCTTCCGTCGGTCTTGTCATTTCCCGGTTCATCAAGGATGAAAGATGCTGCAGCTTCATTAAAGACTCCACGGAAAGGGCGCTGGTTTCCGTCTACAATACTTTGTCCGTATACACTGTCTTTTGTGATTCTGTTGATTTTCAGGGCTATTCTTTTATAAACATCACCTTCGTAATCTTCCCCGATTTCAGGAGTAATGATTTCTTTTCCTGCAAAATCTCCCATGTAAATCCCATAATATTCTTTATGAATTTCAGGCACAGCAAGAGAGTCTTTCTTTACGGTTATGCTGTTTTTCTTTCCATTAGAGTTTTCTGTTTCTTTTTTACAGCCTGTTAAACCTATCATCAGGGAAACTGTCAAAAATAATTTTAAATTTTTCATATGCAGTTGTTGTTTATTTTGGTGTCGATTAATTCAGATATATTTTTTAGCAATTAAATATTCAATGAATAAAAGGTTCGGAATCCAGCCCAGCCATGCAATAATCTGATATACATCCATCGGATTCGGATGCAATAAATATACTATAATTACTTTCCACATTCTTAGTGTAACTGCAGAAAGTGTAAGGGCAAAGCTCCGCCACATCCATTGCTGATGTTCTTTAAAATTTTTCTGCCGGGCTAATTGATACGCTTTGAAAGTTGATAACCACCATAAACAGCCCAAAATAACAAATGAAATTTTAGAATAGATTCCGCCATTGGCAAATATTCCCATATAAATTCCTGACGGCGCTGCAAAGACGAGAATTAGGAAAATGTATGTTTTTCCGATATTTTTATGCAAGTTTTTTATTCCGAAATCTTTTCTGAGAATTGCTAAAAACCCGCTAAGCAATACAAAAATACTGGTGTACACATGGGCATAAAATAAATATAAATAGTCCGGACGTTCTGTTACTTCCGTTTGTTTAATCATCAAAAAACTAACCTCTTTTCTCACCGGAATATATTCCAGCGTGATTTTCAGCATCAGCCAAAAGAAATATCCGAATCCAATGATTAAAAGGATTTTAAGTGTGATGGAAAGGTTTTTTTTGACTGAAAGCATTACATATTAATTTTCCACAATCATATTTATAGGTAATCTAAACTTAGATTTTATAGGTTTTCCGTCAAACAGTGCAGGAGTCCATTTATTTTTGGACATAATTTTTATTACGCGTTCCATCTCTTTATTCATGGAAGGATTATCTCCTACAATCTTAATATCTGTAACATTCCCCTCTTCAGAAATTGTAAGTAAGGCTTCAGATTGTACTTTTCCTTGTGCATGTATTTTCTCTCCTCTGAACAATTTCATAAACTCATTTCGAAACCCATTAACACTTCCTTGATATTCAGCAGGTTTATTGAATTCATTAATAACGATTTCTTTTCCAATAGGTTCTCTGGGATGAGAGATTTCTTGTGCATATATTGTCGTAAAAGTTAATAAGGCAACGCACGCAATTATTTTTTTCATAGTATATTAATTATAAATTATTCAAATCCTGCGCAATCAGCCAGGCTTCACTCCAGCATGCCTGAAAATTAAAACCTCCGGTTACGGCATCAATATTCAGAACCTCTCCGGCAATATAAAAATTAGGTAAAATTTTAGAAGACATATTTTTAAAGTTAATCTCTTTTAAATCAACACCTCCGGCCGTTACAAATTCATCTTTAAATGTTGATTTCCCGGTAACCTGAAATTTCTTTTTACAGAGATTTTCAATAATTCTGTCCATTTCTTTTTTTGAAATATTGGCCACCTGTTTATTAAGATCAATGTTTGATACTTCCAGAATTCTTTGCCAGAAACGATTCGTTATATCAAAAATTTTAGATTGTCCGATCGTCTTTTTAGGATTGGATTGTTTGAATTGCTGAAATATTTCCTCTGCACTATCAAGTGATTTTGAAATAAAATTAACTTCAACTTCAAAATTGTATTTCATTTTTGCAAGATTCACGGCCTCCCATGCAGAAATTTTAAGAATTGCCGGTCCTGAAAGCCCCCAATGGGTGATCAGCAATGGTCCGCTTTCTTCCGTTTTTAATTTCGGGATAGAGGTTTCTGCCATTTCAAAGCTTGTTCCTGCCAGATCTTTAAGCAAATTATCCTTTATATTAAACGTAAAAAGGGAAGGAACCAGATCAATAATGTTGTGTCCTAAACTTTCAATTATTTTTAAAGACTTTGGAGAACTTCCTGTGGAATAAATAATATAATCAGCCTCAAAATCACCCAGACTCGTTTGTATAAGATATTTCCCTTCCTGTTTTTCAATTTGTTTAACCGAGCATTTGGTCTTAACTTCAACATTTTTGCTACGAATTTCTTCCAGCATCGCATTAATGATCGTCTGCGAAGAATTGCTTTCCGGGAAAACACGATTATCGCCTTCAATCTTTAATGGAACTTTTCGGTTTTCAAACCATTCCATCGTATCTCCCGGCTGAAAACGGGTAAAAACGCTGAGGAGTTCTTTATTTCCGCGCGGATAAAACTGAATCAGCTCTCTGGGATCGAAACAGGCATGGGTAACATTACACCGGCCTCCTCCTGAAATTTTTACCTTTTGGAGAACATCTGAATTCTGTTCGAGAATAGTGATCTTATACTTCGTTGCGTCAAGGTTGGCAGCGCAGAAAAATCCTGCAGCACCACCGCCGATAATGATGATGTGTTTCATATTCTTTGTAATCCTATGCTCAGGATTATTTTTGCAAAACTACAATTTTTATAAACCATCTTATTTGAGTAATTTTGAAGAATATAATTTTTCATTTTTTAGAGTGAAAATTATCAACCACAAAAGTCACAAAAGTTTAAGTTGTCTTTTGATGATGGAAAAGTGCAAAGTAATTTGAAAATCTTGATTTTCCTTTCCATATCTAAATATACGCATACAGGAATTTAAAAATTTAATGTATCTGTAAAAAGGCTTTTGTGATAAAATTAAATTCATATTTAAAATAAAGTTTAAATGATATTTTACCATAAATTTGAAGTACGCTGGAGCGATCTTGATGCTAACAAACATTTAGCCAATTCATCTTATGTGCAATATTGCGCACAGGCGAGAATGGCATTCATGACAAAAGAGAAAATGGGTGTTACCCAATTGAGCAGATGGGGAATCGGGCCGGTGATCCTGCATGAGCGGTATTCGTTTTTTAAAGAAATTTATGCCGATCAGACGGTAATTGTAAGTGTTGAAATTGATGGATGTTCAGAAGACTCTTCTATCTACAGATTTCTTCATAAGTTTTATACGCCGGACGGTGTGCATTGTGCCACTTCCGAGGCTACAGGAGTCTGGATCGATATGATGCTCAGAAAAATGACCACTCCGCCGGATGATGTAGTGGAAGCGATGAACAAATATAAAACTCCCGAAACAGTGGTGCTTTCGAAAGAGGACTTTAAAAAATTCCCTTTCCATCCGCATAATATTGATCCGTCAGAATTTACGGGTTAAAGTTTTGAGTTTCAAGTGTAAAATTACTCATTACTAATTATTCATTACTTATATTAAAAATATGTTTGAAGATAAATCACAGGAATTGACCCCCATCTCCAAATTAGGAGAGTTTGGTCTGATAAAGCATTTGACAGAGCAATTTTCTTTATCTAACAGTTCTTCTGAACTTGGAGTAGGAGATGATGCTGCAGTCATTAATCCTGAAAATAAAAAAGTAGTTCTTACGACAGATGTGCTGGCTGAAGGAGTACATTTTAATTTGGGATACGTCCCGTTGAAACATCTGGGCTATAAAGCAGTTGTCGTAAACCTGAGTGATATTGCAGCAATGAATGCGATTCCAACTCAGATTCTTGTTTCGCTTGCCATTTCCAATCGGTTTCCGGTGGAAGCATTAGAGGAAATTTATTCCGGAATTCAGGCAGCCTGCTCAAGATACAAAATCGATTTAATTGGCGGAGATACAACGAGTTCCAACGCGGGTCTTGTCATGAGCATTACGGCAATCGGAATGGAAAATGATGAAAATATTGTTAAAAGAAACGGAGCCAAACCAAATGATCTGCTGGTGGTAACCGGTGATTTGGGAGGTGCTTATATGGGACTTCAGATCCTTGAAAGAGAACATGCGGTTTTCCTGGCTGATCCTAATATGCAGCCTGAAATGGAAGGCTACGATTATATTCTTGAAAGACAGCTGAAACCGGAAGCAAGAACCGATGTAAAAGGAATTTTGGAACAGCTGGATATTAAACCGACTTCGATGATCGATATTTCGGACGGACTGGCTTCGGAAGTACTTCATCTTTCGGATCAGTCCGGAGTAGGATTCAGATTGTACGAAGAGAAAATTCCGATGGACAGCCTAACGATTTCTACAGCAGATGAATTTAATCTAAATCCCGTGGTAACTGCATTAAGCGGAGGGGAAGATTATGAATTATTATTCACGATTTCACCGAATGATTTTGATAAAATTAAAAATCACCCGGATTTTACGATCATCGGGCATGCCGTTGAAAAAGAAGATGGAAATTTTATGGTGGCAAGAGGATCAAACCAACTGGTTGCTTTGACGGCGCAGGGTTGGGATGCTTTTTTAAATTCAAACTAGCATGCTAACTTTTACGGTTCTCCCGACTTTAATTATTATTACATTTTTAATAGTAACCCTATATAAACACTTTATTAAAAAACAGCCTCAGAATTTAAAGGATACCTTCAGGGTTACTTTATTTTTTGCTGTTGTGTGGGGCCTGATCTATTATTTGGTTTTTAGCTGAAACAGGTTAAACATCAGCTTTAAAGCCTTTATAAATCAGCTTTGTCAAAGTTCGAAACTTTGACAAAGTTGATTCTAGTTAAGTATTCTGATATTTTACGCTTTCACGATATTCAGGATTACTTCCATTGCCTTCTGCATACTTTCCAGAGCCACATATTCATACGGTCCGTGGAAATTGATTCCTCCCGCAAAAATATTCGGACAAGGAAGTCCCATATAAGATAGCTGTGCACCGTCTGTGCCACCTCGGATGGCTTTGATTTTAGGCTCAATTCCGGCTTCTCTCATGGCTGCAGCTGCACGGTCGATGATGTACATTTTACCATCAAACTGCTGCTTCATATTTCTGTATTGCTCTTTAATTTCAATTTCGGCAGTGCCCTCGACGTGTTTTTGATTAAATTCTGCAACTTTTTCTTCCATGACTTTCTTTCTTGCCTCAAATTTATCGGCATCGTGATCACGGATGATGTACTGTAATTTAGCTTCAGAAATATCAGCATTCAGATCCATTAAATGATAAAAGCCGTCAAAACCTTTTGTGGTTGCAGGCGTTTCGTTTGCCGGAAGCATTTGGGCAAATTCGGCAGCCAGTAAAGCGGCATTCACCATTTTACCATAAGCATATCCAGGGTGAACGCTCAAACCGTGGATCTTTACCACCGCTCCCGCTGCATTGAAATTTTCATATTCCAGTTCGCCAACTTCTCCGCCATCCATCGTATAAGCGAATTCTGCCCCGAATTTCGCCACATCAAATTTATGCGCTCCTCTTCCAATTTCTTCATCAGGCGTAAATCCTACCGCAATTCTTCCATGCTTGATTTCAGGATGCGCAACCAGATATTCCGCAGCGGTTACAATTTCCGCACAGCCGGCTTTATCATCTGCTCCCAATAATGTATTTCCGTCTGTTGTGATCAGGGTCTGACCAACATATTTTTTCAGGCTTTCAAATTTTGAAGGGGATAAGGTAAATCCTGTTGTCTGATTTAAAACAAGATCACTTCCGTCGTAATTTTCCCAAACCTGAGGCTTTACATTTTCTCCGCTGAAATCCGGAGAAGTGTCATAATGCGAAATAAATCCTATAGTGGGTTGGTTATTATTTTCAAGATTTGAAGGAATATAACCCATGATATAACCATTTTCATCGATAGATACTTCTTCAAGACCAATTGTTTTCAGCTCTTCAGCAATATAGTTGGCGATATCCCATTGTCTTTCCGTAGAAGGGGTAGTCTCACTTTCAGCATCGCTGGTTGAATATATTTTTACATAAGTAAGAAAACGGTTCAGTAACTTTTCTTTCCATAAAGGGTTGAATTCTATTGCGCTCATTATTAGTATAAATTTGTGGGCAAAGTTAACGAATTTGAGTTTCAGAATGGCTTAATTGTAAGCGGATATAAACAATCGAAATTATAAATGATATATAAATATTTGAGAATCAAAATAATGGTAGATTTGTTTGTAAAGAAACTAAATAGTTTAGTTTTATTATATTTGAGAAAATCTAAAAGTATAAAATGTTCCTTACTGAATGTCCGCGCGATGCAATGCAGGGTTGGGGAGAATTCATCCCCACAGATAAAAAAATAGATTATATCAACTCCTTGATGGATGTTGGTTTTGATGTGTTGGATTGCCTGAGCTTCGTTTCTCCTAAAGCAATTCCTCAAATGGCCGACTCTGCTGAGGTTGCCGAGAATATTGATAAATCCAGATCCAATACAAAAGTTTCTGCCATTATCGGGAATTATCGTGGTGCAGAAAAAGCTCTTAAACATCCATCCGTAGACATCATCGGATTCCCGTTTTCTATTTCTGAAACTTTTCAGCACAGGAATACCAATAAAAGCCAGGAAGAAGCTTTCAACGAAATTATCAGAATGCTGGAACTGGTAAAAAGTGAAAACCGGCAGCTGAACATTTATTTTTCAATGGCTTTCGGAAATCCTTATGGGGAAATGTGGAAATGGGAAGATGTGGATTTCTGGGCTCAGCGCTTTTCAGAAATAGGAATTAAAGATATCTTGCTTTCTGATACTACAGGTGTTGCAACACCGGAAACTATCACTCTTTTGTTTGAAAAGATTCCTGCAAAATATCCTGAGATCAATTTCGGCGGACATTTTCATAATCGTTATGAAGATTCTTATTCTAAATTAAAGGCGGCATATGATCAGGGTTGCAGAAGGTTCGATAGTGCTATTAAAGGAATCGGGGGTTGTCCGATGGCAAAAGATGATCTGGTGGGAAATATGCCGACTGAACAGGTAATCAACTTTATGAGCGTGGAAAAAGCAAAGCATAAGCTTAACCTTCTGAATTTTGAAAGTGCCTATAATAAAGCAAAAGATATTTTCCATTTTTAAATAACAAATATTATATCATTTGCGGGATGATCATGCTTGTTGAAGGATTTCTAATAATCAAAAATTAATAAGGGGCGGGCTTTGGCCCGCTTTACTATTCATAACCAATTGGCTTAGCCTAAACTTAATTTAAATAACTTAATAATATGTCACCCATCATCTTACCATCCGAATTAAAAAATCTTCCGACAGAAAATCTTGTTATTCTTGATGCACGAGTAGGAAAAGATGTATATCATAATTACCTTGAAAAACATCTTAAAGGAGCAAGATTTATTGATCTGGATAAGGATCTTGCAGAAATTGGTGAAAATGCCGCATTCGGAGGAAGACATCCGCTTCCTGGAATTGAAAAATTTGCAGAAACACTTTCAGAACTGGGGATTTCAGAAAAATCCCATATCATCATTTACGATGATAAAAATGGTGCTAATGCTGCCGCAAGAGCTTGGTGGATGTTGAAAGCTTTCGGGTTTGAAAATGTTCAGGTTTTAGATGGAGGTTTTCAAAATGCTGAAAAACAAAATGTTGAGTTTTCTTTCGGTGAAGAAACTTTTGAAAAAGCTGAAATTATCAAAAGAGAAAATTGGCTTCTTTCGATGTCCACGCTGGAAGAGGTTGAAAATGAATTGATAAACGGTAATTCAGCGGTGATAGATGTTCGTGATGCATATCGTTACAGAGGAGAGTCTGAGCCGATAGATCTTGTAGCCGGACATATTCCGGGAGCCATCAATATTCCGTTCTCTGAAAATCTTGATGAAAACGGCAATTTTCTTGCTCCTGAAATTTTAAAGGAAAAGTATTTAAAATTATTGGAGGGTAAACCTGAAAATCTAATCATTCACTGCGGTTCCGGGGTGACGGCTTGTCATACGATTTTGGCTTTGCATCATGCCGGTTTTGAAATCCCGTCTCTATACGTAGGTTCCTGGAGCGAGTGGAGCAGAAGGGAAGGAAAGAAAATAGCAAAAGAAATATAAAAACTTTCACAGATAGATCTGTGAAAGCTTAAGTTGGTTAATTAAAAGTATCAGTTTTATTTTGCAACTCCCAAGGCGGCAAAGTAATATTGAAAAGAGTTGATTTCCAATGCGAAAACACCGTCGTTTCCAATCATGTTGATGGGTCTCCAGAAACTTCCGTCAAAAAAGCTGATCAGACCTTGGTAAGAATTTAAACCGTTTGGTTCGGTAACTCCCCATGGATTTCTCAGGATAATATAATTTTTGTTATTGAATGTAGACCATCCCAAAACAGTATAGGCATGGTTTCCTACAATATTTGATCCTGTATAATCTTTCCCAGATCCGTATGTCCATGCAACCATGGGATTAAAGGTTTTATAGCTCATTGAGTTTTCTCTCACAATTCCGAAAAGATCAAGCCCTGTTCTTGATGAGGTGTAATAGTAATACGGCGTTTTATTGGTAAGCTGTGCAACAGCTTTTGCGGGATCTCCATAGGCGGTTTGGGAAATATCCGGTTTATCATCATTTGCATTCGTAATCCATTTTGCAAATGCTTTTTCATAAACGGCGGGCCAAATTTCTCCTGCATCATTGCTTCTGCAGTATACCGGATTGTTGGACGTGTTAATGATGGTATTATCAGTTACTTCCACGAGCCTTGTTGCGGCATCTTTTCCTCCACCTTTTGTGAAAAACTGAATCGCATTGGTGCGGTCAGTTTCTCCTGTTCCGGTGGCTCTTACTTTGTGCTCAATAGTGTAAGGAGCTGCCCATGCGATCGCAGAAATTGCCGCAATGAAATAGCAGTTGCCTATTGCTCCCTGAATCGGGTCATTGTATTCCGTAACATCATTGAAGAAATTTCCTCTGTCACTCCAGGATGTTCCTGCAGGCGTCCATCCGTTTGCAATTACCTGTCCGTAAATAATGTTTTTTATGGAAGGCGTAATCAGCCTGTTGTTGATCGTACTGTTGAGCTTAGGGATATTCAGTACCATTTTTACATCGCCTTTGTCCAGTCTCGCATTTTTTACGGAAATGGTATTCAGATCTTTTATTCCTGTTGTGGAAAGATCATTCAGGGTTTTAATGTTTGAAAGGTTTACAGATTCCAGTTTATCGGTGGCTCTTACTTTAACTTCCTCAGATTTCAGAGCACGTACGGTGTTGTCTTTAGTAAGTTCCAGTCCGGCATACAAAGGTGAATTAAATTTGATGTCAAAAAGTTCTGAATAGTTGGTTTCCAGAGTCTCTTCAAGGATCTGATACGATTTTGCGTCTTTCCAGTCGAATTTTCTTCCTGTAATAGCTTCGGTTAATGCATAAGGATTAATTACTCCTACAAACATTTCTTTAGGTGCTTGGTCCATGATAATTGGTTTTAAAGATTAAGGTTAAAATTAATTTGGTTTTGAAAATCAGTACTGTACAGTTTTAGAAAGCGGTTGAATAAAGAAACTCCGAGATCATCATCGGGAGCGATTGTAATCTTTTTTGAATTAACATTAATTATTCTTTCACTTCCTCCCACCATGGCCGGGTTTTTTTGAGAATTCTCTAGATTATTTACTAAATAAAGAAGCTGAAGAAAAATTTCCGTATCAAATTTCTTTTGTTCAGATACAATCATTTTTTCATCCTTTTCATCGCCTTTAAAAAGTTTGAACTCTGCATTTCCATTCTCTTCAAAGAAAATAATCTGGTATCGGTATGCATACTGCGGAGGAACACTTCCGTTGTTAAATGATACGATGATTGTATTGGCTTTCATACTGTTGATTTCTGAAGCCAAAGTTATACGGGTTTGATATTGTGTATATTAGTGTTTTTACGAAATATGTATGGGGAAAAAACGGAAACAAAAAAAGCTGTCTCAAAAATGAAACAGCTGTTATTTAAAAATAATATTAAATTTAAAAATATTTTAGTAAAGCAATTAAAGCATTCCCAGCTCAAATTTGGCTTCCTCACTCATCATGTCCTTATTCCAGCTTGGTTCGAATGTAAGTTCCAGGTCAACACTTTTTACATTTTCCACTTCTGCTACTTTATCTTTTACTTCCTGAGGAAGTGTTTCTGCAACCGGGCAATTGGGAGTCGTAAGGGTCATGATGATCTTAACATCCGCATCATCGGAAATCTGAACATCATAAACCAGTCCTAATTCATAGATATCTACCGGAATTTCAGGGTCATATACGGTTTTTAAGACGTTGATGATCTCTTCACCAATGTCAGCAATCTGATCGTCTGTAAATTTCATTTTTTAATCTAAATTGATGTACCTTTTCAATAATTCTTCCTGACGCATGCGCCGAAAAATATTTGCCAAAGTTAAGACATCTTTTTCACAATAGTCTACTATTCTTTGCAAGTCTTTCTCTATGTAGTAGATTGATGAAACCATTGAGCCGTCGATATCATCTTTCGGAGTGGGAACTTTAAAAACATGAGCCAGTAATTCCAGGGAAACAAAACTCTTGTAGTCCCCGAATTTCCAAAGTTCCATGGTGTCAAGGTGAGGAATTTCCCAGGGTTTTTTTCCAAACATCTGAAATGGTATCGGAGGCATCATTCCATTAATCAGGAACCTTCTGGCAATCCAGGGAAAATCAAATTCTTTTCCATTGTGTGCACACAGAATTACTTCACGAAGCCGCTGACTATTAAAAATTTCTCCGAATTCCAGTAATATCTTTTTTTCGTCATGCCCGGCAAAGCTTTTAATTTTTAAAGTATCATTCTTTTCAAGCATCCCGATCGTAATACAGATAATTTTTCCGAATTCAGCCATAATACCTGCTTTTTCCGAATAAAAATCCTGTGCGGAAATTTCATCTTTTCTCTGGAATTTCGTTTTTTTATCCCAAAGCATCTGCTCGGTTTCAGGAAGCTCCTCCCACGATCCGGAGCCCGGAACGGTTTCAATATCAATAAATAAAATTCTTTCTAAAGGAATGTGCTGTATCATTTGTTTTTTATTTTATCCTACCTGCATTCCGTTTTTCACGGGCAGGGAAGGAGTTAGTAAAGTGACCTCTTTTTTATCTTCACCATAAACCCCTAAAACCAGGCATTCGCTGAAGAAATTGGCAATCTGTTTTTTAGGAAAATTAACAACGGCCAGAACCTGCAGACCAATCAATTCTTCTTTACTGTATAATGATGTAATCTGTGCAGATGATTTTTTAATTCCCAGATCTCCAAAGTCTATTTCCAGTTGATAGGAAGGATTTCTGGCTTTCTCAAAGTCATTGGCTGAAACTACGGTTCCGCATCTGATATCAATTTTTTCAAAATCTGTCCAGGAGATTTCAGGTTTTACTGTCATAATGTGATTTATTATTCTATTCTCTTTCCTTTTGCAGGTTTAACAAAAGTATTAAAATAATAAAACTTAAATAATCTTGATCAATAAATTTTACATCTAATAATCAATTGGTTACGAATTTTTAAGAAAAATTATATGATTTCCGTGCAAGATTTACCTGAAACCAGTATTTATAGAATGAGTACTCAATGATAGTGTTTAATGCCAAAATTTAATATAATGAAGATAAAAAAAGTACTTCATTTCCTGATGCTTGCTGCTATTGCTGTATCCGGAATGTCATTGATATCGTGCCTTGAAGACCAGTACACGCCAATTCCTGTAAAGCTGAGTGATGTTGACGGAAATTATAAGGCCAGACTGGTAACCTTCCAGGGAGGAAAAATAAATGAAAAGATTACTGATTTCAATGCTAAAGACAGCCTGATCACTTTCAAAGATTTTCCTGCGAGGGAAGTGGTAAAAACGATCATAACAGATCCGGCAAAGGCGGACACTGTTTTAGCACACTTAGGAAAAGTGGAATATAAAATAAAATTCAAATCTAAGCTGAATACCGAGCAAAATGTGGTAGAACTTGCTTTAGAGCCTCAGGTTATGGCTTTTCAGATTCCTGTAGAAGGTGTCACAAAAAATATTTCAGTAAAGATGTCTGCAAAACAGAAAGGTTTTTATGTAGGATATGATACTTCCCTGAGATTTGCCTGGGAAGCGGAAAAAATAACTGTCGGAGAGACAGAGGTCACTCCTTATCAGATTATAAAATATGAAGTTCCAATCAGTATAAAGAATTAAATAGTAGTTTTTTGCAGATAGGCCGGCTTCAGTTTGAGGCCGCCTATCTTTGTATTATGTTAAATGACTGACAGCATCGGAGTGATATCATATAGTCAATGAAAGAAAACAACGAACAAATTTTGGTTAGCCGCCTTTTGCAAAAAGAAGAAGCGGCCTGGAAAGAGCTTTTTGAGGCTTATTCAGGTAGTCTTGCCTATGTGTGTTCGAGATATATTATTGACAGGGACCATGTGAATGATGTTTTACAGAACAGCTTTATCAGAATGTTTCGCTCAATAGATTCTTTTGAATACCGAGGAAATGGTTCTCTGAAAGCCTGGGCCAGCAGAATTACAGTCAATGAATCTTTACAGCACATTAAACAAAATTCAGATTTTAAAATCGTAGCTGATGAAACTGATATTCCGGATGTTGAAATAGAAGAAGAACCTGATCTGGACGAAATTTCACAGCAGGAAATTATGGAAATGATCCGGACGCTTCCTGATGGATACAGGACCGTGTTTAACCTTTTTGTTTTTGAAGAAAAAAGTCATAAAGAAATCGCAGAGATACTGGGGATTGCCGAAAATTCCTCAGCATCGCAGTTGCACAGGGCCAAATCAATGCTTGCCCGGAAAATAAAAGAATATAAAATGTCTAAAACAGCGCAATATGAGTAATGAATGGTTAAATGATCTGCGCAGGAAAATGGAAGATCACACAGAAGATGTTCCTGATGGATTGTGGAAAAATATCAGGGAAGAATTATTTGTGGAGGACGAGAACAACGGCATTCCCGGTTCCGTTCCGAATGATCTCAAAGCGCAGAAGGCTGTTATTGAATTTAACCGGCCGCTAATGTATCGTATTGTCGGTGTTGCTGCGACAGTTATTATATTCTTGATTCTGGGCGGGCTATTTGATTTTACCGGAAAAAAACATCAACCTGAAATTAAAAAACCATATACTGTAGAAGATAATTTTCAGGAAAAACCAATATCTAATCCAATAGCAAATTATTCCGAAAAAGACTTTGGAAACCAGTTTTTTAGCCCTGAACAAAAAGGAAAGCAAAAGAAGAATTCAGGACAGGAGTATATTAAAAATTCTTTAACGGAGATAAATTTTTCATCGGGAATTAATCTGGTTGACAAATCAGAAATTGATCTTCAAAATGAAATATTTTCTGAAAATAAATTAACTCAGAAAGAAAATAAAGGAGCTACTACGGAAAACCCGTTTGTTGAAGAGACCTATCCTTTGATGACAAAAGAAGAAAGAAAAAAGAAGGAAGAATCTGAAGCGAAAAAGCTGGCATTCAACAAAGCAAAAAGAAACTGGATGCTGGGTTTGGGAACAGGAAACGCCTCTTCAAATTCTACCGATCAGTTCCCGGGTTATGCCTCACTCACCGGAGCCACACCTTCTCTTCCTGAAATGTGGAGTCTGGGATCTGGTGAAGATCCGCTGATGTCCATTCTTCTGGCTAATCAGGATAAAAAAGTTGATGCCACCATCAGGCATAAAACACCGCTTACTTTTGGTGTTTCTGTTTACAAAAATTTAGGAAGAAAGTGGAGCATCGGGACCGGTGTTAATTATACCAGGCTTTCCGCGGAGCTAACCTCCGGAAGTCAGTCGGATTTTATCAGCAGTGAGCAGAATATTCACTACGTGGGAATTCCGGTTCAGGTAAACTATAATGTTATTCAGAAAGGCGCTTTTATAGGCTATCTCACAGGAGGAGGTACTGTTGAAAAAGCAGTTTCCGGCGATATCAAGACGAAATATATTGTAGATGGCGCTGTAAAGCAGGAGATCAAAGAAGATATTCGTGAAAAACCGGTTCAGGTTTCTGTGAATTCGGCTGTAGGAGTTCAGTTTAAGGTGGTAAAATATATAGGTATTTATGCAGAGCCCGGAGTTGGTTATCATTTTAAAGATAACAGTTCATTAAAAACGATTTATAAAGAAAAACCGCTGAATTTTAATGTAAAATTCGGAGTAAGGATATTATTGGATTAACATATTTAAATCACAAAAATAATTGTATATGAAAACAAAACTAATTTTTTTAAGTTTTTTATTTTTAAGTTTTTTACAGCTGAAAGCACAACAATGTACCCCTGAAATTACCAGTCCAAGACTGGGCACTCTGTTTCCGGAAAAAATAGTTTTCTGCAATACGGAGACGGAAACCCTTTCTACCACGCAAACATATGGAACGTACCAATGGTACAGACAGCAGTGGGATTGGCAAACACCCAATAATAATCCCTGGGTAGCAATTCCCGGTGCCACATCCCAGACTTTAACCATCAACGGGAATGATGATATGCTGTACTACTTCAAGGTTGAGGTAACACAGAATGACTGTACTGCAGAAAGCGCTGCGGTTCTTGCAGACGGCTATGCGTACGCGCTTCCATTTATGATGGCAGATTTCCAGCCCGGAACTTTTGAAGAAACAGCTCCCGGTGTATATAATGTTTGTGATGGCGCATCAGTACAGCTTAATGACGGCTTTCCGCAGCTTTACGGAACACACACATGGTTTAAATGCCTTCCCGGAAGTAACCCTCCTTTACCAACGGACCCTTGTATTATTGCTGGGGAAACAGGAGATTCGTATACGGCAACCAATTCAGGAACTTTCGGTTTTTATGCCTGTACGGAATATTGTCCTGATCAGTGCGAAATGCTAAGCGATTTTGCTTTTATTACCTTAAATTTCGGAAACTTTAGCTTCTGCTCCAATCTCGGGACGGGAGAAACCAAACCTAAAGAAAATAACCTCAGCGTTTATCCGAATCCTGCATCACAGGTTATTTATATCGGAAAAGAATCTGATAAAAAATACCCTGAAGTTTCCATCATTGATATGTCCGGAAAACTTGTCCTGCAAAAGAAAAATCACCAGTTTTCTGAGGCTATTGATGTAAGTGCAATGGTTCCGGGAACGTATTTTATCGTATCTAAATCTGCGGAAGGTAAAATATACAAGAATAAGTTCATCAAGAAATAAAAAGAGATATTTTGGATTGAATTGATTGAAAGGCCCGGAGTTGATCCCAGGCTTTTCTTTTATACTTAAAATATTGCGCTCACCGATTAGAAAAAATATTTTATTTTTGCATCAAAACACAGACGATGCTGATCAAAATTTATGGAAGTGCAATACACGGCGTCTCGGCGCAAACCATTACGATTGAAGTTAATGTTGATACCGGAGGAGTAGGCTATCACCTCGTAGGTCTTCCCGACAGTGCTATTAAAGAAAGCAGTTACAGAATTTCCGCTGCGTTGAAAAACGTAGGTTATAAAATTCCCGGAAAGAAAATAACCATTAATATGGCGCCCGCTGATCTTCGTAAAGAAGGTGCCGCATACGATCTTAGCATTGCCATCGGAATTCTTGCGGCCTCCGACCAGATTCTTGCCGAAAATATCCAAGACTATATCATTATGGGAGAGCTTTCTCTCGACGGAACTTTACAGCCGGTAAAGGGTGTTTTGCCGATTGCCATACAGGCGAGAGAAGAAGGATTTAAAGGAATTATTCTTCCAAAACAAAATACCCGAGAAGCTGCGATTGTGAACAATCTCAATGTTTTTGCCGCCGAAAATATAAAAGAGGTGATTGATTTCTTTAATGAAGGAAAACCGCTGGAGAAAATTGAAATCGATACCAGAAAAGAATTTCAGGAAAAAATTAATGATTTTCCTTT
Source organism: Chryseobacterium sp. PET-29 (assembly GCF_025736815.1). Taxonomy (NCBI): domain Bacteria; kingdom Pseudomonadati; phylum Bacteroidota; class Flavobacteriia; order Flavobacteriales; family Weeksellaceae; genus Chryseobacterium; species Chryseobacterium sp. PET-29. The sequence continues at coordinate 3,256,519 of NZ_CP107053.1, forward strand.
TGATTTTTCAGAAGTGAAAGGGCAGGAGACTGCGAAAAGAGCGATGGAAGTTGCAGCAGCGGGCGGACATAATATCATTTTGATCGGGCCTCCCGGAAGCGGAAAAACAATGCTTGCAAAAAGGGTTCCCAGTATTTTGCCTCCGCTTAGTTTAAAGGAAGCATTGGAAACCACAAAGATCCATTCTGTCGCGGGTAAAATGGGCACGGAAACTTCGCTGATGACGGTTCGTCCGTTTCGTGCACCGCATCACACGATTTCAGATGTGGCACTTGTTGGCGGGGGAGGCTATCCGCAACCCGGAGAAATCTCGCTGGCACACAACGGAGTATTGTTTCTGGATGAAATGCCGGAATTTAAAAGAACCGTACTCGAAGTAATGCGGCAGCCTCTGGAAGACCGTGAAGTAACAATCTCAAGAGCCAGATTTACGGTGAATTATCCCGCAAGCTTTATGTTGGTCGCCTCCATGAATCCCAGCCCCAGCGGATTTTTTCCTGATGACCCTAATAATACTTCCACCGTCTACGAAATGCAACGGTATATGAATAAGCTTTCCGGACCTCTTCTGGACAGGATTGATATTCATATCGAAGTGCAGAAAGTGGAGTTTGAACAATTAGCGGAACGAAGAAAAGGCGAGAAAAGCGAAGATATTAGAAAACGTGTTCTCATGGCCCGCGAAATTCAAAGAGAACGCTATAAAGACCTGAAAATAAGTTACAACGCGCAAATCGGACCGAAAGAGATTGAACAATACTGCGAATTGGATGAATCATCTTTCAGTCTCATCAAAACCGCTATGGAAAAGCTGAATCTTTCGGCAAGAGCCTATGACCGCATCCTTAAGGTAGCCCGAACCATAGCAGATCTGGAAGGCTCAGAAAATATTCTTTCATATCATATTTCGGAGGCGATACAGTACAGGAGTTTGGATCGGGAGTTTTGGAATGGGTATACTCACTAATTATTAAATATAGTTGTAATGTGATATGTTTATTAAATTGTTTTTTTTATTGATTTATTTTTGAAGTAAACACAAATTTATTTGTTTTATATTATATTAATTAGCTTTTTTTTAAAATATAGTGAAAGTTAAATTTTGTTAAAATTATTATATAACTTATTTATATTATTAATTTTGTGGACATCGATATCGACAAATATTTAAAAATTCAAATATGGAAAAATTGAAAAACAAAAAAGTTGAAAAGTCAAAAATGTCAAAACTAATTGGAGGCGGCTGGGTTCAGACTTCATCAAGTACGCGAAATATTCAAACTCCTGATGGGAATACTTGTGTACAGACTACAATTGATGGTTACAATGATACTAATGGAAATGGAAAATGGGATAAAGGTGAGGTTAAATCGTCTTGTAGTGAAATAAGCTGTGGTTAATTAAAAATATGCAAAATGAAAAAACAAATTAAAATTTTGAATAAAACAAAAATGTCATCTATCTGCGGGAATGGATATGTTCAGACATCAACAAAAAAAGAAACATCGAATGGATGTACAACAATCACAACAGATGGCTATTATGATAACAATAATAATGGAAAATTCGATAAAGATGATAAATTCGTCTCTTGTTCAAATACCATTTGCGAATAAATTAAATTAATCTATAAAATTAAGCGACTACATTTCTATAATGAAGTGTAGTTTTTATTTTACAGTAACAAATGATAAAAAAAATATTTTTTCTCTTTTTCCTTTTTATTAGTCTATGCTATTATCCTCAAAATAACAGAGATAAGAGGAATTATCTTGTGTATGCTGCGCAAGTTAGCCTGTATGACAAAGATTACAATCAATCATTAAAATACTTTACAAAAGCATTTAAATATGCTCCCGCACAAACTTCTTATGAATTGCTAGCTGCAGCTTCCGTAGCATTTAAACTCAATAAAGTAAAAATTGCAGAATCATACTTAAGAGAATCAATTACTAAATATAAAGTACCATTAGAACTGATAAATACTTATCCAAAATTAACTCCCTATAAAAATTCAAAATTAATTAAGAAAATTAACGCTTCATATGATAACCTATTAAAAGAATATTATTCTCAGCTAAAAAATATATCTGCTTATCTGGAAGTAGAGCAACTTGTCACAAAAGACCAATATGTTAGGTCGCTGGCTAATTATTATCTAGGAGTCAGTGATGAGGAGGGAGGGGAAATGTTATTTAATTATATTAATGCTGTTAATAAAAAAGATTCTTTAGGTATTGAGAATTATGGGAGATATGTAAACTTTAAAGATAAAAACCTTGAAAATCTGAAGTTTAAATTAATGGAAAATACAGATTCGTTAAATATTCAAAAATATATTGATATCACAAAAAGATACGGATATTTTGAAAATGGTTGGATACTGCTCTGGCATCATAGAGGAACATATAATGAAAGTAATTTTGTCTGGAATTTTTTTAAGCCATATATTAATTCTGAAATTGAAAAGGGAAATTTGGAAAGAGATTTTTTTGCATCATTTGAAGACGATTACAATATATCAAAAACAGGAAAACAAAAATATGGTACTGAAGCACAATACGATATTTATCCTATCGAAAATATTAAAAATGTAGATTTGATTAGGGAGAAAGTTGGACTTCCGCCGCTTTATTATGATAAAATAATATATGATATAGATATTCCCAAGGATTATCTGATAGATGAAAAGACGTTTCGTGAATGTATTCTTTCAAAAGTTAAATCTTTATGATAAAAATAATTACAGAAGAATTAGACATTACTTCGGATCTAATTATTGAATGGATTCTATCTTTAGATTATGAAGCAGAAAGAAAAAATGTAGAAACTTTCCATGATTTTACGTTTGAAATTAATAATTTATCTACTAGTGGTGTATTTGAAAATGCATTTCATAGAAGAGCTAAATTAAATATTTTACCTACTAATCTGAATACTTTTAACTATAAGGATGAACTAAAAACTGACGATAATCTGATATTGAAAGCTTACGAAAAGATAGCAAAAAATACTGGCAACTATGTAGGTGAATTTAATGATGAGGAACAACATAACAAGGTTTTAGATCTTTATTATGCTAAAGAAGTAGGTCTTAACATTCCAGATACTTTAATAACCAATAAGAAATCTAACCTACTTGATTTTATTTATAAGAATGGAGGAAAAGTTATAACAAAAAGTATTAAGAATCCTCTGTTGGTCAAAGAGAAAAATTACACAGTTTATGGCAGAGAAACCTTACTTATTGAATCTAAAGAAATTGATTTTTTAAATGAATATTTCAATGCAGGATTATTCCAACGATATATTGAAAAAGTCTACGAACTAAGAGTTTTTGTATATAAGGATAGATTATATTCAATGGCAATATTTCCACATGATATTAATGAGATTGATTTCAGAATAACAACAGATGACAAGCCTAAAAGATATGTTCCTTTCGATTTGCCTCAGCTTATTGAAGAGAAAATTAAAACATTTTTTAGAATTAAAAATATCAATACAGGTTCAGCTGACCTGATGGTTGATTCAAATAATACTTTTTATTTTTTAGAGAATAATAGTCAAGGTCAGTTTCACTGGGTATCATTTTATTGTAATTATAATATAGAAAAAGATATAGCATTAGATTTAATTAAAAATGAAAAACCAATTTAAAAATCTTTCTTTGTCACCTTACATACGCGAAACAAAAGTTTTGGAAAATAGTAAAGAAAATAGTAAAGAACAAACAATTCAAGTCGAAAAGCTTCAATCAAGAAGAGTTATACCAAATAATTTTTATAAGCCAATAACAAAAATTATTAACTTCAATGAATTTGAATAATACCTTCAAGCTTTTTGCCAATTGTATTCCTGTTAAAGGTTTTTCAGCTTGTTTGATTTGTGATCTCCAACAAAATGATTTTGTATTAATACCTTTAGAATTGTTTGAAATTTTAACTACTCACAAAAATAAGTCCTTAGATGATTTATTTAAAATCTACAACTCTGAAGATATTGTTCAATATTTCAATTTCTTGAAAGATCTTAATCTTGGCTTTCTTACATCAACACCAGACTTATTTCCTGAAATTGATCTTCGTTTTTATGAACCCTTTATATTATCAAATGCTGTGATAGAATATGATGATGAGAAAAAGTATGACGTTTTTGAGCTTTTTAAACAACTTGATGATTTAAATTGTAAAAACATAGAAATAAGATTCAATAATAAGAATATAGATACATTAATGTTACTACTGAACTATATCAGCAGTAATAAGTTAATAATTTCATCTATTGGAATAGTTATTGAGTATAGTGGAAAATTAAATGAAAAATTATTATTAAATCTTGCAGAACAAGAAAATCGGATTTCATATATTATAATATTTAATAGTCTTAAAAATGAGTTGATTTCCTCAAAAAAAACCAATGGTATGGGTTATATTATATTTACCAAGGAGAAAATAGACATTTATTCATGTGGAATCGTTAATAGAGACTATTTTGTTATTAATATAAAATCATTTACGGAATTTCTTAATCACAATTCCTGTCTCCATAAAAAAATAGCTATTGATAAAGATGGCAATATAAAAAATTGTCCTTCAATGATTGAAAATTTTGGTAATATTAATGATACAACATTACGACAGGCTCTTAATCGAGCTGGATTTAAAAAGTATTGGAATTTAACTAAGGATAGTATTGAAGTCTGTAAAGATTGTGAGTTCCGTTACATCTGTACTGATTGCAGAGCTTATACTGAGCGATCTAATGTTAATAGTGAAGGACTAGATATATCTAAACCTTTAAAATGTGGATATAATCCTTATATTGGAGAATGGGAAGAATGGAGTACAAATCCATTAAAACAGAAGGCTATTAAACATTATGGAATAAAAAATATCATAAAAGCAAATAAGAGTTGAATGTCTAAATCCAGAATTAGCAAAAAAGATTTTAATTAACCTAAACTCCCTTCTTCCCCTCCAAAATCATCTGTATCATTTTGACTTTTCTTTTTTCGCGGGTTTCAGGCTTTTTAGCTTCATTGATCCAGCGGATGTATTCTTTACGGTGCGTATAGCTCATCTTATCGAAAAGAGCTTTTGCTTCGGGATTTTCATTAAAGACGGTAAGAATATCATCGGCTATTTCCACGGTTCTTTCTTCTTTATCTTCAGTGAGGCTGACAGAAATTTCATCACCGAAATTCTTTCCAAGTTGTTTCCTTATTTCCTGGGTGAGGCCCAGCATGTGGTTGTCGGATTTCATTTTGGCAAGGCTTCCGCGGTATTCTACTTTGTCATCGAAGAGGGCTTTGATTTTCACCTGCCCTTTTTTGTTAAACAGTTTCTCGGTGGAAAAAGGAAATTCCACAAAAGCGGCATTCATGGTGCCGTGTTGCTTAATAACAGCGTTGAATTGGATAGGCTGAGGTTTCATCAGGAATAAAATTTTAGAGCTAATTTATTCATTAAAAAACAAAAAACCGCAAAAGAAACTTTCGCGGTTTTAAAATTATATCAATAAAGATTATTTTCTTTTTCCTTTAGCAGGTGTTGCTTTAGGCATTTTTGTTTTGGTATCTGCAGGCGTGTTTTCGTCTCTTACCAATTGCAGTTCGTCGATTAATCTTCTTGCGCCGGCATATTTGTCAATCGTCCAAAGAACGAAACGAACGTCTACGTTGATAGTTTTCTGCCATTCCGGTTCAAAAACGATGTCTCCGCTTAATGCTTCACTGTTTCCGTCGAATGCGATACCGATAAGGTTTCCGTCTCCGTCAATTACCGGTGAGCCTGAGTTACCTCCTGTAATATCGTTGTTGGAAAGAAAGTTAACCGGCATGTATCCTTTAGCATCGGCATACTGACCGAAATCTTTAAGGTTGTAAAGGTCGATCACTCTCTGTGGAAGGTCAAATTCTTCATCACCTTTCTTGTATTTTCCTACAAGACCGGTCATGTCAGTATAATAGTTATCTGTAATACCGAAATAGTTTCTGTCAGTTCTGATAGGTAATGTATCTACTGTTCCGTATGTAAGTCTCATCGTAGAATTCGCATCCGGGTAGAATTTCTTTTCAGGCATAGCCTTCATCAATCCTGCTAAGAATAATCTGTTGTTTTTAGCAAAATTATCATCAATCTTCACGAATCTTTCTGCAGAAGCTCTCTGGTCTGCAACCAATCCGTTCGCAATTTTCCAAAGCGGATCTGCATCCAGTTTTAATTTATCCGGATTCAGCACGAAGTTGGTTGCGGATGTTTTGTTGGCGAAGATTGAAGAATAGGCAATATTGGAAAGGTTATTCGCATCAAGACCCATGATGGTTTCAGATGCTACATCTTTGTTTACTCTGGTCTGGTAAAGATTAACCATAGAGTTCAGCATTTCACCTTCAAGCTTGGTGTTGATATTTTCATAAGCTGATTTTAAAGCAGCATCTACTTTTGGCTTCATCGCAAGCCTTCCTTTCATGTCCTGGTCTGCATACGCTTTAAGCACGCTTCCTACCTGTAATGCCAATGAGAAATATTTCGCATTTCTTGAAAGCTGAGACATATACATTCTCTCAACGTTTCTGTCTGAAGTCTGCTTGTAATAAATACCGATATCTTCTAAAACGGTTTCGTACTCGGCAATATTTTCCGGTTGCAGCGCCCATGTTTTAAATCTTTCTTCTACCTTTTGCTTGTCGGTGATCGTTCCGTTTTTGATTACGGCATCGATAGTTCCCTGTCTGTTTTTCCAGTAGTTGGCTACAGAAGCATATTGAGAAGCATAATTCAGCTGAGTTCCTTTATCTTTATCCATGTATTTCTTCATCACGTCCATCGCTAGCTTAGACGCTTCTACCCATGCCGGATAATCTTTTCCTACCATCTGCTGGATTCCGTAAGAAGTCAGGTAACGGTTTGTTCTTCCCGGGTATCCTAAGATCATGGAGAAGTCTCCCGGTTTTACTCCTTTAAGGGAAACAGGAAGGAAATATTTAGGTTTTAAAGGAACGTTGCTTGGAGAATATTCTGCAGGGTTTCCGGCAGCATCTGCATACACTCTGAATACCGTGAAATCTGCAGTGTGTCTCGGCCATTCCCAGTTATCAGTATCACCCCCGAATTTTCCTAATGCGGAAGGCGGTGCACCTACCAATCTGATATCTTTATAATCCTGGTACACGAAATAGTAAAATTCGTTTCCGTTGAAGAAATCTCTTACGACTACTGTATATTTTCCGTTTTCAGAATTTTCAGACTGGATCGCTTTGGTTTCAGCATCGATCACTGCTTTTCTTTCTGCAGCGGACATGTTGTTGTTGAGTTTTGAATTGATTCTTTGCGTAGCATCATCCATTCTTACTAAAAATCTCACATAAAGATCTTTAGCATTGAATTCGTCTTTCTGTTTCATCGCCCAGAATCCGTTCTTTAAATAATCTTTTTCCGGAGTAGAAGCTGCTGCTACCGCGCCGTAACCACAATGGTGATTGGTGAAGATAAGGCCCTGTCCGGAAACAATTTCTCCCGTACAGAATCCTCCGAAGCTTACGATGGCATCTTTTAAGCTGGAATTATTCACGGAATAAATTTCTTCCGGTGTAAGATGCAGCCCTTCTTTCTGCATATCGACACCATTGAGTCTTTTAACAAGCATTAACAACCACATCCCTTCGTCTGCCCTCATTTGCGCAAAACTTAAAAGGAAAGTGAATAGTAGAAGTATTCTTTTCATTTTATAAAATAATTTTTGTGTCGCTAATTTACTAATTTTTACCGTATTCTGGACCCGGAATGGTATGAAATTGGATTTCAAACGCCTATGAAAACAATATTCATTTCGGTTTTGTGTGTTTTATTTTCAGGAATATTACTGAATTGTCATGCTGTAAACAGCAATACATCACAAAACACCGACCTTCATTCGCCGGTTCACAGGGAATGGATGCTTATCACTTTCGGGGCTTATTCCAAATCTGATCTGATCGCAAAAAATGCAAAAATTAACCTCACGGAAAAGCAGGAGAAAGGAAAAATTAAAGGAACAGCATTCATGGGCTGCAACAGTATGTTCTTTACTTCTGAGTTTAAGAATGACGGCGGTGTAAAAATATCAGAGATCGGGTCTACTCTGAAAGCCTGCCAGGATATGAAACTGGAAACGGATTTCTCTAAAGCGTTCAGGAATATGACAAATTACTCTGTAAAAGGACATGTTCTTACACTTTCTGATGATGACGGAAATCAAATGGAATTTATTGCCGCCGACTGGGATTAAAATAAAAGCGGAGAAATATTTTCTTCGCTTTTTATTTAAGCTTTAAGTATTCAAATCATACGCTCAAAGGAATCTGATTTAATTTAATCTAGCAGATTAAGCTCTCACATGAATCTGTTTTAGTCTAATCTGTCAGTTTAAATTAAATCAGAAGTTTGTTTAAGTCTAAACTCCCGGTTTAAACTAAAACACAAATCTTTTTGAGTTTAATCTATCAGTTTAAATTAAATCAAAAGTCAGTTTAAGTCTAAACTGACATTTTAAAATAAAAACCATTTAAATGAAAACATCTTTACCACCAAGGTTGTCATTCTAATTCTTTAAATGGTTTAGGTGATATAGTAATTGTGTTTTTAGCTTTTCCCGGAAATTACCTTTAAGATAATCGGTTCCAGATTAGAAGGGAGATCGGCGGATTTAATCTGATAGTTTTTGATTTTCATTTCCTTGAACCAGTTTTCCCAGTATTCTTTGATAACGGCCTCTTCAAAAGGATTTCCTTTTTCCGGATTAATTCCTAAAACAATCACTTCAAGGTTATTTAGTTTATCGTTGGCTTTTACAAATCCGAACTTGTTTTTTTCTATAACAGTTTTAAAGTCGGTGGTTGTAAGATGATTAGATTTTATTAGTTTTGAAGTTAAGTAGGAGGTTTTCTTATCCTGTGAAAATTTAGAGTCTTCATGATACATATAACCGTCAGTCAGAATAAAAAGAATATTCCTCCTGTCATTTTTTATGCAGTAATCTTTGACTTTATTTCTGAAAAACTCCCAAATATCTGAGCCTACATAATTTCCGTCTTTTATAGCAGACTGATAAATATGTAATGGCAATTCCGAATATTTTTTATTAACCTCATCAAAATAGCTTTTTGGAGTATCCTTATCGAATGAAACTTTCAGTTCTTTCGTAAAGTCATTGATTTTCGGATCTGAAGGTTCCGGATTAAAAAACACCTGCATCTGATCGTCATACGTGATGATTTTCTTTGATTTGATATGATTTAAAAATCCTTTTTCAATGGTTTTTATGTATTCCACATCTCTTTGGAAATACGGCATTGTGGGATTTGGATTGGTGTCAGGATCAATCCGGTCTGATAAGTCGATCAGAATACTGACATTGATGTTGTTAGGATCCTGTATTAATTTTACTGAATCCTTTTTAGTTTCATCATCTTTATTACCGTCCTTGCAGCATGACATTAGGGAGATAATCATTAACAGATATAATATTTTTTTCATACGATTGATTTTATAAAGCTGATAAATACACTAAATTCTGAGTATCTGAATTGGCTCCGACCCTTTCGAGATTGGTTTCATACGTCGCAATACAGTTTTCGATCATGGTCTGTTTTTCTGTTTTGGAAACTGCAATTTTTTCTCCGATAAACGTGATCCAACCCTGAACGTATTCAGAAGCATACCGCTTGTAATCTTTAGTAGGAATAATAACACTGTCTATGATATTCTGAAGCTCCTCAATTCTGCCGCGTGTTTTGATAATGAGTTCTTTAATGCTTCCGATGTTTGCCGTAATCTCTTCGGTTTCCTTTTTTAAAGCATTGATTTTTTCTGAAAGAGAAAGAATTTTTTTCTGCCTGATTTCCTGTTCGCTTCTTATCCTGTCTTTTTCACGATGCTCTTTCATGACAAAGTCGAAAACCAGTCCCCAGATAATATAAACAATGAATCCCGCGAAAATAATTCCCCAAAATTGAATCTTTGTAAAAGCAATCTTAAGATCAAACGGAGGAGAATCGAAAGTTTTATTCAATTCATATAATTTTGATTCGATCTCATACGCTAAAATAGAATCGAAAACAAAAGTTACCAGGAATAGCAACCCTAATTTCACATAATTGACTTTCGTTTTATTTTCACCAAACATATGAATCAGAAAACCTAAACCGAGAAATACAAACGGGATCAGTGTGACGAAAGATACTTCGATAAATCCGTCATTCCAGGCCTTCATCCATGCATTGGCATCCAGAACACTCTGTATGACGGTGCTTCTTGCATCAAAGCTTTTAAAGAAAGCCGAATAAGAAGTTGAAATATAAAAGGTCGCTAAGTATAACGTAATGGGGATTAAAAGAATCAATCCGATCCAGAATTTTGCGGAAGCTCCCTTTGTAGCTTTTACATTATACTTTTCCGGATTTCTGGGGAGATCCAGAATCTCCGCTTTTAAATTGTCAATACTATTCTGATGATTTTCGATTTCTTTGTTTTTGGTTTTCAGCTGTTCTTCTTTAGTTTCCTGAGAAACCGTTAGAGCCTTGATTTCCGTTTCCCTGTTTTTCTGTTCGTTGATGTAAGATTCTTTCAGCTTCTGCTGTTTTTCAACCATTTCTTTCTCTTCGTTCTGGAATTTGGAATAAACGGCATCCAGGCAGATGGACAAGGTAGAGTGGTTTCCGCTGGTGCGCGAACTGTCTCTGTATCCTGATTCGTGATACGTTCTTTTTCGGCTTTCTTCAGAAGAATCTTCGGTTGTACTGATTTCGTTTTTAGGCAGCTGCTCCTCCTGTTTTTCGATCGGAACAGATTTTAGTTTAAATAAGTTTTTTATGCTGGCGGTATCCATGGCGGGTTAGTTTTTTAGTTCATATAAAATTTCACTTTTGTTCTTTCCTATTTTTACGGCTTCGATGAGATAATCTACAATAGCCGTTACATTTTCTTCCAGAAATCCGAACATCAGGACATATTTCTGCATCGCAGAATATTCATTGGGAGAAACGATTCCGTCTGCCCAGATCATTACCGTAAGGTCATACAGATAATCTACTTTTTCCTCGATTGTCTGAGGAACAATTGATTTTAAATTAATAGGATTTAAAAGAATTTCATCCAGGTTTTTGGAAGAGATACCTCTTTCTTCGGCACATCGGTACAGCATTTTCAGTTCCAGAGCACTGAAATCATCATCACATATTGCCATTTGATACAATCTTAAAAAATGGGCCTTAAGATTTTCCGTTATCTGACTGTTTTCCATGAGGTTGTTCTTCTTTTGGTTGTTTGGGATTAATAATTCGGTCCCGCGAAGGAACCCTGAAGTTGGTAGGGTGAGCGGTGGTTTCTTCGGTATTGGTGTCTTCAATTTTCAGTTTCAGTTTATCCACGAAAGTGATCAGCAGAAATAATATTCCCGTAACCGTATCGATAGGAATCCACAAGCTTTTCCGGAACAGATAAATGGGAAAAATGGGGTTGAAAACGATAAGGACAACAAGAAAAATGATGCTGAAATAATGTTGCTTAGCGTGTAAGGTTACGTATAGAACGAGTAACGCGGCAACAAAAACGAGAATTCTGAGGAAAGTATAATACTCTATGGGAAGCCTGAAAATACCGATGAAACAACATAACGCACAGAAAGTGAGAAATGGTTTCATAATTTTTAAAATCCTGTGTGCAGATTATATTTATAATTAAAACGATGTTCAGACATAAAAAGGAAAGAGAAGAAATCAATCAGTGAAATTACTGCAGGAATAAAAGTCCAGCAAAACACCAGATAAAGTATTCCCATACCATTCTGTCCCAGGTAAAATCTGTGAATGCCTAATCCTCCAAGGAAAAAAGCAAGTAATACGGTGGTAGATTTTGATTTCATACTTAAACTCTTGATAAGATTTTGTTCTTTTTTACTTCAAACTCTTCGGGAGAAATAATCCCGCTTTCCACTAATCCTTTCAGCTTTTGAAGAACCGCAAAAGGATCTTCATTCTCAATGAGTAATGGTTTTTGCTCGTGCTGGAACTGTTGAGGCTGTGCAATAATGGGCGTTGCATTGTTTACAGTAACTCCTCCGGCAGAGGCTCTCAGTGTTTCAAGATTTTTTTCTCTTCTTACACCACGCATTCTTTCCTCCACCTCCTGTGCAAACTGATACAACCTTCTTGCCTGATTTTTAGGAAGGTAATCCATCATATTGACATGGCTGCTTACCGTTTTCATAATAAATGTTGAGCCTATTATGCCTTCTTTGATATGGCAATCTGCAACATCTACCCAATTATAATCCTGGAAATCCATAGATAAGCCGAAGTTTTTTGGTCTGCAGAAAATAATTCTTCTGTTGGTAAGTGCAATACAGTCAGGTGATAAATTGATAACCGGCTTTTTCTGAACCGCAATATATTCTACGCTTTCCTGTGAGGTGAGCAGGCTTTTTATTCTTCCTAAAAGCTTTTCAACAGCTTGAGGATCCTGCTCTTCATTTAAAAAATTCTTTAAATTCATGTTATTTTGTTTTTGATAATTTTACATCTTTATAATAAACAAACCCTTTCTTTCCACTCGGTTTCACCTGAACTTTGTACCATTGTCCTTGTTTTGACAGCTGAATCAGTTTGGCATTTTTAGTAACGGTGGCTACTATTTTAGATTTTGATGACGCTTTTTCATAGATGTTGACAACTCCAGTTCCTGCGAGATATCTGTTGTTGGAATTGACATTGACATTCAGTTCAACTTTTGGAACCTTATCTGAATTATTTTTTGAGGAGGTATGGTAGCTTGAAGTTTTGTGTTTTTTAGGCTTACTTTTTTTGTGAGTTCCGGAAGATGTATTTCTGCCTGAAGAGCTTCCGCTGCAGATGCCGCAGGTCCCGCCACTTCCGCAATGTCCACATCTTGAGCAGTTTGTACAGGCTGTACAATTGACCGAACCTGTGCATCTTCCGTCGTGTCCTATGCTGTCATTCGCTTTTACACAGCAATGCAATAGAAATAAACTGAATGTGAGTATGATGAAGGGTATTAGTTTTTTCATGGTTCTATTAATTATAATTTTCCAAAGTTTGATGTAACTGATTTCTGTAGTTATAAATCTCATCAAGAGTATTCAGCAAAATCTTTTCTCCTGCTTCCTTTCCGTTATGGAATGTTTCCAGATATTTGTTTGTTGTGTTGAAATGTAGCCTGCACAGTGGCTTTCGGTTGTTGTCATCCAGTAAAATCCCGAAATAGGAGAGGGTATCTCTGTACGCAATGCGCGAAGAAGGAATTTTTTCTCTTAAGATTGCTTTTACAATCTGAAAGCCTTCCAGCTCTTCTTCTGTGGTTACAATTTTAGAATCGTTATTGCTGTCAATCGGCTGGGAAGTTTTTACCTCTTCTTCTTTTTTCTCAATCTGCTCATTAATGCTCAATGCCGATTTCAAACGGAAACTGATGGATTCATTAATTGATGTCGCCAGTGCTTTTTTTGCATATTCCTTAAAAGAAACCATTCTGTTGGCGGTTAATGGTTTTTCGAAAAAACGACCGACCAAGAGTTTTACCATTTCATCGGTAGGATTTTCAATTTCTTTTTCAAATTCTTTCCTGATGGCTTTGATGTATTTTAAAGCTTCGGCAGAATCCAGAATACTTTCCAGGTTATAATCTTTTTTGGTAAACTTCTCCAGGATTTTGATGGAGCTGTCTTTCAGATCTTCAATATTAATCGTGAAAAAAGGCTTTTCATCCATGATATTGGGTTTTTCAAGATCCGTATAGAAGTTGTAAACAATTCCGTTGGTCAATACACCAAATCTTGTTTTGGAAACGTGATAATACCTGTGCAGTTGAGAATTGTGAGCGTCGGCGCTTTCTTTCCAGTGTTTGCATTCTATAATGAAAATCGGCTCATCATTGTTGCGGATTACGTAATCAACTTTTTCTCCTTTTTTGGTTCCGATATCGCACACGTGTTCGGGCATAACTTCTGTCGGATTAAAAATATCATACCCTAATATCTGTATGAAAGGCATGACGAAAGCATTTTTTGTAGCTTCTTCAGTTCCGATCTGATCTTTCAGACCGATCACTTTCTGATGAAGCTGTTCAAGTTTAATTTTAAGATCCATAGAATTAGTATTAAAGGGTTTCATCTACAATAGCTGCGGTGGGAGCATTGAATTTTACAGAAGCAATTCCGTTTTCCATTCCTGATTTCGAGGAATACAGCTGGCTTTTTCCGATAATCTCGCCATTCCTTGCTTTCAGAACAAAATAATCTTTTCCGTTCACGGCCACTCTTCGGTCATATTTGGAATCATCCTGAGAATTTACTTTTACCGATTCGATTCCTTTCTGGCAGGATGCTTTCTGAACGTAGCCTTCGCTAGTCAAAATAATTTCACCGTTTCCGGCTTTTAGGTTAAACTGATACTCTTTGTTGATTCTCTGAGTGATAATAAATTTTCCCATAATTAATTTTTAATTAATAATCCAAAATTATGAGCATTAGATCCGAAATCCTTACGGTTTTCCGTAAATGGTAAAAAAAAACCTTCCGGATTAACCGAAAGGTTTTTTTAAACTGCTTTTTTGACTGTAATTTACAAGATGCCGATATCCTTACACATGACAATCAGTTCAATATTGTTTTTGGCGCCAAGACTATCTCGAAGGTCATTTAATTTTTTTTCGATAGCGCTTCTGCTGTCCGGAGTGATGTTGTTTTTCTTAAAGTGTTCCTCAATCTCGCTTTGCTTCCAGCCTTTGGAAAGAAGTTCAAGCAAGGTGATATCGTAATCTTTAAATTCAAGAGACGTATTGCGGATAGAGTTTAAAATCTCCTGCGGAATCACCGTTTCCCCGTTAAAAACTTTTTTGATGGTATTTTTAAGATCTTTCCCATCATTTCTTGCTTTGGCCACAAAACCGTTGATTTGATAGATTTTATAAAGATCGTCGATGATCTTAGGTTTTTTTTCTATAGAAAAAGCGATAACTTTTAAATTGGGCTGAATCTTCCGTGCCTCATGAATTAATTCCTGTCCGGATTTTATTTTTTGATGAATATGATCTTTATCGAAAGACAGATCGGTGATGAAAAGATCATAAGGATTATTCTCCGCAAATGCGGTCTGAATGAGTTTTAATGCATCATCACAATAACTTACGAAATCAGAATTTTTAATGTTTAATTCCGCGAGAGTATTTATAATCCCGGAATTTCTGACCTCATGGTCTTCGGCTATTAGTGCTTTTTTAAACATAATTTAGTGTATTGGAATAGTTATTTGAATTATTAGTCCGCCTGCAGGATTTTTTTCAAAAGTAATATCTCCGCCGATGGATTCAATACGGTTTTCCGTATTATGAATTCCTGCGCCTTTATGCTGATTCAGATGATCAATTCCAACACCGTTATCTGTATATTTTATTTTTAAATGGGTATTATCTTTTTCAAATTTCAGAGATGCCAGTTTTGCGTTGCTGTGCTTTTTCATGTTCACAAGAACTTCACGCAAAATATAATAAAGCTCCAATTGAATATGGTAAGAGACATTTTCCCAGATATTTTCATTATATCCAACCGTCAAAACCTTTTGGTCCGGAGAAGAATAAGACGAAATCATTTTAACAAAACGTGACGAGAAATCTTCCTCAATGATTGTTTCATGAGAGATGTCTCTGGACTCTTCATACATTTTTTCAATATTGTTAAGGATTCTGGTTTTATCCATTTCCGGATTATTCTGTACGTCTACCATCATGTGATACAGCCCGTTCGCCACTACGTCATGAACTTTTTTAGACATTTTGAGCTGCGTGTTTTTGATTTCGAGTTCTTTTTCTTGTTTTAAACGAATCTGTCTTTTTCTGTATAGAATGATTATGAAAATAATTAAAAAGACCAGAATGGTTAAAATAAAATATTGACGCAGGATATAATTGTCTTTTTCTGCTGAATTAGCTTTTAACCTTTGATTTTCAGCATTTTTTTGTTCAACATCATAGCGTACAACCGCAAATTGATTTTTGGCTCTGCTTTTTGAAATCTGCAGACTATCATTGAGTATCTGAAATTCTTTGAAATATTTTAGATAATTTTCTTTATCAAGATAAACTATTTTTTGAAGTGCTTGTGCCTGATCCTCTTTACTGTTTTTTTGCCTTGAAACGGCAAGCATTTTTTTAGCATAATCTAAAGCCTTTTCTTTATTATTCTTATCTAAGAAATAATTAGACAATGTGGCGTAACTTGAATTTTGTCCCAAAATATCATCATTTTCTTCCCTTATTTTTAAAGCTGTATAAAGTTCGGGCAAGGGATTGTAGTTTGGGTTCTCACTATATCTTGCTTTTGCCAGATTATTTAAAGCTCTTGCATAATCTGATTTATCCTTTGTTTGGAGGGCGATTTTAAAATTATTTATTGCTTGCTTATAATCCTTTATTGTTACTAATACGTCTCCTAAATTATTATGATATACGTATTTGTTTTTAGGATAATTCACATATTTTAATGCTAGTTTATAAAATTTAATTGAGTTATCAAATTCATAAAGATATGAAGAGTTGATTCCCAGATTATTATAATTTGCGGCTAAAGACCATCTAGTTATACTATCATTAACATTTTTAAGGAATCGATTACCCTCAAGAGAAGTTTCAATACTTCCGTAATAATCACCATTATCAGCCTGAATAATCGCCATATTGACTAATGATCTTCCTACTCCTGAAGAATCTTTGATATCTAAATAGGCATTCTTTGCTAAGTTATAATAGTAGTAAGCAGAATCTCCGCTTAACGATTTAGCTTTTTTATAATAACTAATGGCAATATCATTATTCTGAATGTTTGATGTTTCCTTATTACAGGAAAACAGCAGAATCAAAAGGATGAATAAAAAATAGTTTTTCATGGTTGTCTGGTTATAGTTTTATTTTGCAAAGTAATAAAAAAGAGCAGATTAAAACAATCTGCTCCGTACCATATTTAATTATGGTTTTACAAGAGGTGGAGGAGTTTGTCCTGTATTCCCTCCTGTACTTCCGCCGTTACCCGGTCCTCCTGTTCCATCGCCTCCCGTTCCCGGATCAGTTCCTGTACCTGGGTCTGTTCCATCAGTGGGAGAATATTGCGTGATTGGTTGTTCGTTATTATCGTCGTTGCATTTTGCTGTATGGGCATTATGGTGTCCGAATGCTAAACCTAATAGCATTAATATGAATTGTAACATGTGTCAAAAAATTTAATTGTTAAAGCATTCGTGTTCTTTTCTGCGAAACTGATCGCAGACAGTGTTACACGTAAAAATTTCGAAGCGCTTCTTAAATTTTTTGGGAAGTGAACCTTCAAAAACGGAAGAGAAACATCTGCTTCCCAACCCGGAGTTTTCTTCCGTTTTATCTGGTAAATTTTGAAATCAGTTTTGAAAATCTATTTTTCTTATTTTTGTTTAATGTTGTGTTTATCAACTGATTTCTGTAGCAAAGATGCGGCAAACACAGACGCAGGTGTTAGACAAAACATGGACATCGATGGACATGTGGAGAATTAAAATCGTTACGGAATCCCGTAATGCGACATGATAAAAAATCAGCTATTTTGTAGTACCCTTAAAAAACTAATTATGTCCAAGAAAAAACTCTTATTTACTGAAGTATTTGAACAAGCCAAAAGAGAATCTGATAAAACTTCAAAAAATGGTTTGGCTATGTATTTAAAGGTACATTTAGAAACTTTCAAACTTTTCCTTGATGAGAAAACTTTTAGCAGATATTATGACTCTTTTGTTACAGGTATAAAAAATGAGACTAATCCGGATCCGGATACCTTGGATAAATTAAGCCAATATATCGGGCACAAAAATTTCGCGGAATTCTCAAGAACATTTGTGAAAAAGGAAGAGGATGCCAACAAAACCACGGTGAAAATAAGCGTTGACCATGATGAAGAATCTCTAACGGAAAAACTTTCGAAAATTATCATCAACATCACCAATGAACAGCATTTTAAAATTCCGGAATTCATTAAGAAAAATGGATTAGGGATTTTAGAGATGACTCTTTTATTAATATTTGTTACCGGAGGGGTCGTTTTTCCCAACACTAAAAGTAATTCTCAAAGTTCTGAAAGTTCCTTTTCATTATCATTCCTGGGAAAATCAGATCAGGACAAAAAATATATGTATTGGGATGGTGAAAGATATATTGCCACTGACAGTGGTAGTTTAGGTCCACAGGTTGAAGTGATTCCAATGGATAAAGAAGATTTTTTATATCTCAAAAAAATTAACAGACCCGACACACTCACAGTAGATAATGCTTTACACAAAGTCTGGTACGATAAAAGCAACAATGAAGTAGAGTTTTTTACAAGCTTTGGGAGAAATCCGGAAAACGGTAAGACCTTAAAAGAAGCAACTGAATATATCATAGAAACGTATGGAGGCGAATAATTTCTTCACAATTATTTAAAACTCCATTAAACTCCTTCCTGAAGTATTCCTTTACCTTCGTCTTTTTTAAGATGCATAAAGGAATTTTCTCGTTTTTAATATTTATTTTTTCAATGTTTTCGGCGCAGCAGAAGCCGGTGCAGATTGCCTTTCTCTCGGATATTCATTTTCAGGATCTGTACGGAAGCTTTTCCGATAACGATTTTAAAGGAATCGTCAATCCGAAAACCGGTAAGCCAACGATTCTCAGGACCATGGATGCACAGCTGCATTCTACGCGGATTTTTAACGAAAACTATTTTGCATTCCTGAAAGCTTTAGATGATATTGCCAAAAAAGGAATTAAAATTGTAGCCATGCCCGGTGATTTTTCGGACGACGGACAGGCTTATAATCTACGCGGGCTGCATAAAATTCTGGACGAATATCATGAAAAATTCGGGATCGAGTTTTACCTTACAACAGGCAACCACGATCCGGTGGGTCCGTTCCGGCAGGAAGGAAGAAAAGATGATTTTCTGGGGGAGAATGGTAATCAACTTGGTATTTATAGCAAAGAAAATATCGGAAAAACAGATCATAAAATCATCACCCGGGATATTGCAGAATCAGGCTACCTGGAAATTCTGGATGAGCTCAAAGATTTCGGGTTTTACCCTAAAAAACAGGACTTGTTCTGGAGCACACCATTTACACCATATTCTTCCAAAGACTATTCCTACGAAAAAGCCTTGCAAAATGCAGCTTATACCAAAAGGATGTACAACGTTGCACAAAATTTTTCCGTTCCTGATCTCAGTTATGTTACAGAGCCGTTAAAAGGAGTCTGGCTGATGGCCATTGATGGAAATACATATATTCCCCGGAATTTAAACGGGAGTTCGAAAGATCCGGAAAATTACAAAGGCGCAAGTATCGGTTATAATAATGTACTCACTCACAAAAAGCATCTGATTGACTGGGTCAAAAGAACAATGGCCGAGGCGAAAAAAAATGGTAAAACCGTCATTGCATTTACCCATTATCCCATGATTGATTTCAATGATGGCGCAACTCAGGAAATAAAGAGCCTGTTAGGTGAAAAAAAATGGCAGATGGAAAGGGTGCCTGATGAAGAGGTGGCGAAAGTATTTGCAGAAGCAGGTCTGCAAATTCATTTTGCAGGTCATATGCATATCAATGACACGGGAATACGGACTATTAACGGTAAAATTCTGGTAAACATTCAGGTTCCGTCACTGGCGGCTTACATTCCTGCTTATAAAATACTTACCATACATTCTCCTGGTTTAATGGAAATTCATACAGAAGTTTTAAATGATGTTCCGCGCTTTAATGAGCTATTTCCGCTGTATGAAAAAGAATACAATACTTTGCAGGAATCGGCAGATAGAACAATCTGGAATAAAGATATCCTGAAATCTGTGTCTTACCACGATTTTATGCTCTTTCATCTTAAGGAACTTGTGCGATTGAGAATGATTCCGGACGATTGGCCGAAGGACTTTATAGAAAGGACGAGAAATTTTAGCGGTAAGGATATTCTTCTGTTAATACAAAATAATGAAGACTTAAAGAAAAGTGAGATCGATACGGAAGCGTTCAGAAAATGGAAAACGGAAGATCTTCTTCTGGATTTATATAAATTTCAATCAGCAGATGAACTTGCAAAAAAAGATATGTCCCGGGAGAGGCTTCAGCAATATAAGATTCTTGAAAAAATATTTTCAATATATAAAGGCCAAAATCCCCTGCTTATAAATTTTAAAAAAATTTTTAAAATTATGTCACTTCTTTCCAGCGGAGATCCTGCAGATCATTTTGAAATCAATCTTAAAAAGAATGCTGTAATCCGCTTGTAATAAGGGAATTTGAAAATAAAAAAATCACTTTGTGTTAGAATTATTGTATGCCGTTATAATTTTATTATATTTGCACAAAGTCTTAACAGGCAATTTTAAAAACAATTAAAACACTTATGATGAAAACGTTACAGCTTCCTGTTCGATTGCTCGTACGTGCATGTTTGCACTGTATGAAAATAAATTTCTCTTCACAATCGTTAAACTTCAGAGATCCATTATTGATAACATAATTTATACATCAGTATAAAAAGATAAGTTTCAAATAATTCTTAAGATATTGATCATGCTCGATCTATAAACATGGATTTGGTTCTTCCCTTTGTGTTAAAATTATCATTTATACTTTAATATTAATTAAAAACCTTTTTATAAACACAACAAGACATGAAAAAAATTATGATTTTGGCTGGTTTTTTATTCAGCCTTTCAATTTGTGCACAGGTAGGTATTAATAATACTTCTCCCCAGGCAACCTTGGATATTACGGCAAAAGCTACCGATGGGAGCAGCCCGCAGGGAATTATTGCCCCACGGTTAACGGGAGACCAGATCCAGGCGGGAGATGGCCAGTATAAAGCAGCACAGACAGGTGCTATTATTTATGCTACTGCGGCAGTTACCACGCCAAGTGCCAAAACAGCAAATATCTCTTCGCAAGGATATTATTATTTTGATGGCAGCGTCTGGCAAAAAATAGGGGTAGATGCATCCAACATAGCAAGCAGTAGTCTTATAAAAAGAGTAGGATCTTCTTATACCACTCTTATTCCTTCAGACCTTACAAAATCTATAAACACTCTTTCGCTTACTACCTCGCCGCCACCAACAACTGAATTTAATCTTTCACCTCTTACTGCAGCAGACAGAGGAAAGATTCTTTATATACAAAATAATTGCGGAAGTAATATTTTAATAAAATATACAGATGATGATCTTGTGCAGACAAACTATACGCTACCAAATACCCGTGGAGCAGTATTTATCTGGAGTGACAACGGCTGGTTAAGAGGTTCTTATTAAATTAATTACATTATTAAAAAACAAAAGAATGAAAAAAATAGTTATATTCACGACGGCTTTTCTTACGATTGCTATAAAATCACAGATTCTTACCAACAGTATTCCGGTACCGAGCATTACTAATTCAAATGTAATTCTGGACGCAAGCACTAATTACAGTGCGCAGGCAGGAGAAAATAATAATAAACACAAGGGAATTGTAATTCCCAGTGTGGATCTTATTAATTTTGAGTTTGATCTTTCGCAGGCCAACGGAGTTACCTTTCGTACTTATTTTGACGGAATGATTGTTTATAATCGTTCTACTGGTACAACGCTTACAATGGGTAACCGCCCCTCTACATCTACTACTGTTTCCCCAGGCTTTTATTATTTTTACAACCCTAATGGTGCTATAAATAAGAACATAAAAGGAGGACAATGGAGGCCTATGGGAAATGCAGGTACAGATACAACCAATGACGCATGGGTAAACGATACTGCTACCAACAGCGTAAAACTGGCATCCAATGCTGACGGAACGGCCAGAGCCGCGGGAACAGATTTTGTTGCCAAAGATAACGGATCGGTAGGAATAGGAACCGATACGCCCAACAACAGTGCGTTGCTGGATCTCACAGCTTCCAATAAAGGAATACTTGTTCCGAGAGTGGCCCTTACAAGCGTTAATGATCAGGTTACGATTCCTTCTCCGGCCATTGGATTAATGGTTTACAATACCGGTGAGGGTTCACTTACTTATAAGGGATTTGTATTCTGGAACGGTACAGAATGGAGATCCTTAAATAATGATACTACAGTAGCTCCTTCCGTTGCTGCACTAAACTGTAGCGGAGCAAGTATATTTCCATTAACTTTTGTTTCAGGTGTAGCTTATAGCGGAACATTAACGGTGCCTTATTCAGGAGGGAATGGTGGGTCATATACTGCTGTGCCTTCTTTTACACAAAATGGACTTACTTTCACATTAAATCCCGGAAGCTTAAATTATGGAAACGGAACTATTTCATATTCTGTGTCCGGGGTTCCCAATTTTACTTCACCAACAAGCATTCCTGTTCCTATCTCTTTTCTCGGAACAAACTGTAGCGTTTCTATAGGGCAAAATAGTAACTTTTCGAATCTAATTTATGTACGTAAAACCGTACCGATTAATGCAAGTACACCTACCACTTCTATTACAACAATTGGGAATATTTCTGTAAGGTATAATGGAACGGGCTCGGTAGCAACCCCACAATTCCGAATTAATGGTTTTAGTGACCGGGCTTCTGTCTGGATGCAAAAAGCAGGAACAGGAGACAATGATTCTGCTTCTTTTGCATTAAGAGATGCTAAAGCTGATGTCTGGACAAACTTTTCAGATAATTTCAATCCAGGAAACAGAGATTCTGCGGTCAATTACATAAGTCTTTTTGGCCGTAATGAAATCTACAGAGTTTCGTTTGTAGGATATCCTTCGTTTTCGGCTTCCGGAGATTTCCCTGCTGTCACTTCAAGCATTACCATATTTATTGAAAAATTAGAATAAGAGTAAAATGGCATAAAATTCATGGTTAAAGCTTTAAATTAAGCGGATTGTTAATTATTTAATCAATTTCTAAGAATATTTAAATTATTAACGTAACCTTGATAATTCTGATCATCTGGTTTGCAGAAATCTAAAACTCTAAGTATTTAACACACTTTCAGGTGACAATTGAGCAGGCTGTCCAAAAACAGCCTGCTCTTATTATTATAATTGAATTAAATTATACGAATCAGCAATAAATACCACGAAAATTCATCTTGGTTTTTTTAACTAAAAATGGTATCTTGTAAATCTCACAAATACAGACAGAATTTAATGCTAGAAAAGAAAGAACACAATTACGAGAAAGCCGTATTGGTAGGTGTTGTTACGCAGCATCAGGATGAGGATAAACTTCAGGAATACATGGATGAGCTGGAGTTTTTGGCGTATACCGCAGGAGCTACTGTAGACAGACGCTTTACCCAAAAATTAACGCAGCCGGATTCCAAAACATTTATAGGAAGCGGCAAAGCTCAGGAAATCAGAGATTATGTAAAAGAACATGAAATAGGAACCGTCATCTTTGATGATGAACTTTCTCCATCACAGCTTAAAAACCTGGAAAGGGAGATGGAAGTAAAAATCTTGGACAGAACCAATCTGATTCTTGATATTTTTGCCCAACGAGCGACCACATCATACGCAAGAACTCAGGTAGAGTTAGCACAATACCAATACCTTTTGCCACGATTAACCAGGATGTGGACCCACCTTGAACGTCAGAAAGGGGGAATTGGGATGAGAGGTCCGGGAGAAACAGAGATTGAAACCGACAGACGGATTATCCGGGACAGAATTTCCTTGTTAAAAGATAAGCTGAAAACCATCGATAAGCAGATGGCAACCCAAAGAAATAACAGGGGAAAGGTAGTGCGCGTAGCATTGGTAGGATATACCAACGTAGGAAAATCAACTTTGATGAATGCGCTTTCAAAATCCGAGGTTTTTGCTGAAAATAAATTATTTGCCACACTGGATACTACCGTAAGGAAAGTTGTAATCGGGAATCTTCCGTTTTTGCTTACCGATACCGTAGGGTTTATCAGGAAACTTCCGACACAACTTGTTGAATCGTTCAAATCAACGCTGGATGAAGTGCGTGAAGCAGATCTTCTGATTCATGTGGTAGATATTTCTCATGAAAGCTTTGAAGATCATATTGATTCCGTGAATCAGATTTTAATGGAAATCAATGCACATCAAAAACCGATGATCATGATTTTTAACAAGATCGATGATTTTAGCTATGAGAAAAAAGATGAGGACGACCTTACTCCTTCCACAAGAAAAAATATTTCCCTGGAAGAATGGAAAAACACATGGATGGCAAAATCAAAATATCCTACCGTATTTATTTCGGCGCTTACAAAAGAGAATTTCCCTGAAATGAAAAAGATGATCTATGATGAGGTCATGAAAATCCATATATCTAGGTTTCCATACAATGATTTCCTTTTCGAATATTTTGATAACGACGAGGAAGAAAATAATCCTGAATAATGATAAAACATCACCTTTTGCTATTATGCCTGCTGTTTTCGGTTTTCAGCTTTGGACAGAAAACAGCAATTGATCTGAAAACGATCGGGAAAGATCTTAAAAATGAAAAGTCTACATACAATTATGAGAAGCTGATTTTCAAGTATAAAGCCTATCCTAAATCTCTCGATACGATAGAATCGCAGCACCTGTATTACGGAAGAAATTTCGGAAGTAATCTTGTTTCCACTACAGAAGAAGATTTTAAAGCTCTTGCGGAAGCCTTTAAAAACGGAGATTTTGATGAATGTATAAAAAAGGGAAAAGTCCTTTATGAAAGAGATCCTACCAATCTTGATGTTCTCCTGATCTTATTGAGGGCGTATGATTCTAAAAAAGACGGAAACAATTTTATGCATCATCTCAGTCAGTTTCGTACGCTTACGGATGCAATCAGAAGTTCCGGTAACGGGAAATCTGAAAAAACGGCATATCTGGTCAATTCAGTGGGGGATGAATATATCCTGCTAAATATTCTGAATCTCGGCCAGGATTATACGAGGGTCTCAAAACCAGGAAAAGGTGGAATGTTCGACATCTGGAGTAAGGGCGACAATGCCGTTTACATAAAGGTCCTTTATATTGATTTCTAACAAAAAATTTAAATTAAAATAACAGCTTAGTGGAGTTATATTATTCATTTTCAGCTTTAATCGTTTTAGCATCTATTTTTGCATACCTTAATTACAGGTTCCTTAAACTTCCGAGTACTATCGGAATTATGGTAATCGCTATTGTAGTCTCCATATTTTTGGTTTCTTTCGGGGAAACTGTGCTGCCCAGAACTTTCGGGCATCTTCATAATCTGATGAGCAGCATCGATTTTACAGAAGTGCTCATGGGAGCCATGTTGAATTTCCTTCTTTTTGCAGGGGGAATCCATATCAACATAGACGATCTTAAAGAACAGCTGCGCCCTGTGCTTATATTTTCGACATTAGGCGTGGTTATATCTACATTTGTAGTAGGCTTTGGGATGTTCTATATTCTTCCGTTTCTGGGGATAGAGCTTCCGTTCATTTACTGCCTGCTTTTTGGAGCGCTTATTTCACCCACCGATCCTGTAGCGGTTTTGAGTATCCTGAAACAAGCCAATGTGTCAAAATCTCTCGAAACGAAAGTAGCAGGAGAATCTTTATTTAATGATGGTATGGCTGTTGTCGTTTTTACGGTCGTTCTGCAGCTGGCCATCGGGAATGAAGTAGATCTTGGTGTAGAAAGTATCGGGCTGCTTTTACTTAAAGAAGCCGGAGGCGGATTATTGCTGGGTGTGATACTGGGATGGGTAACTTCCCGACTTATGCGTGAAGTGGATGATTATATTATTTCCGTACTGGTAACTCTTTCTGTCGTGATGGGTGGATATCTCATCGCCCGGCAGATGCATATTTCAGGACCTTTAACAATGGTTGCTGCGGGATTATTTATGGGTAATTTTAATGTTAAATTTAAAATGAAATCCATTACCCAGGATTATCTAATCAAATTTTGGGAATTAATTGATGAAATCCTGAACGCTGTGTTGTTCCTTTTTATAGGATTTGAACTATTGGTAATCAAAGATTTAAGTCATTTTATGATTCCGGGAATTGCAGCTATTGTTGTTGTATTAATAGCAAGACTCGTTTCCATTTATGGACCGACAAAATTTATGAAAAGAACTTTTAGTCCGCAAACCGTAAAAGTTTTGGTGTGGGGAGGAATCAGGGGTGGAGTTTCCATCGCTTTGGCACTTTCCATTCCGAAGAATGATTACAGTACTGCTGTTTTAAGTATTACATATTGTGTGGTCGTTTTTTCTATTGTTGTTCAGGGACTTACTATTGGTAAAGTTGCAAATCCGAACAAAATTGCCAAAGAAGAGGAAGAGCTTAAAAGTATTACTTAAATAACCAGAGCTAGATAATTGTTATTCAATAAAGAAGATGAAAAAAATTATTATAATATTAATTTTATTAACGTTCAAATTTAGCTTTGCTCAAATTAATGTTGAGGAAATTAAAAAAAAGGCAGTTGAAAATCCACAGGAAAATTTTTATAAATATTTAGAAATTTTTAAACAAGATCCTTCGAAACTGACTCAGGAAGAAAGGAATCAAATGTATTATGGAAGCCGTTTTGTAGAGGCAGAATACAGTATGGCAGATTATAATAAAGATTACGATGAGAGCTGGAAAATTGCTTCGAGAAAAGGATTGTCAAATGGAAAAGCTCAAAAAGTACTTCCAGCTGCTGAAGCAGCCTACTATAAGAATCCATTGAATAGAGAAATCCTGGCTTCTATGGTAAATATTTATCATGCCGCCGGAGAAAAGGCAAAAGAAGAACTGTGTATACTGCAAAATAATACAATTATTAAAATAATTGATGAAAGCGGTACCGGGCAAAACGAAAATTCGCCAATCTGTGTTATTACATTAGGGGATATGATGACCTTTGCCAAACCCATTATTATGATGGGAAGAGATTTTAAACAAAAGGATCTGAAAACAGATAAAAGTTCAATGATGACAGAATATTCTAACAGAGGAGCCAGCTTAGTTGTTAAATGTGTGGGATGTCTTAATTTTTAATAATGGAAACTTATCATCAGATTCTGGAAGCC
Source organism: Chryseobacterium sp. PET-29 (assembly GCF_025736815.1). NCBI lineage: Bacteria > Pseudomonadati > Bacteroidota > Flavobacteriia > Flavobacteriales > Weeksellaceae > Chryseobacterium > Chryseobacterium sp. PET-29. Next base: position 3,283,596 of record NZ_CP107053.1, read on the forward strand.
TTAAATGATCTTGCGATTCCTGAAAAAGCAGAATTTTTCCCGAAATTTTTTAAAACAGGGAAAGGGGAGTATGGTGAAGGAGATTTGTTTTTGGGAGTAACCGTTCCGGATCAGCGGTCCGTTGCTAAAGAATACTATACTCAGATCTCTTTCACGGATCTTAGCAAACTGCTTTCCTCCGGTTATCATGAACACCGTCTTACGGCCTTGCTGATACTGGTTTTAAAATTTGAAAAATCAAGAGATGAAAACACAAAAAATGAAATTATAGCATTTTATCTGAACCATCTGCAATACATTAATAACTGGGATCTTGTGGATTCAAGCTGTTATAAAATCCTGGGCAGATATTGTTTTGAATATCAGAAAGAAGACATTTTAAGAACGCTTTCCGGTTCTCAGGAAATGTGGCACAAAAGAATGGCAGTTGTAGGAACATTGTATTATATTAAAAAAGGTTTTTTCGACCTTACGAAAGAATTTGTCACACAGAATTTAAGCCATACACACGATCTGATGCATAAGGCAAACGGATGGATGCTTAGAGAAATGGGACAGAAAAATAAGCAGGAGCTGATCCTGTATTTAAATAAATATTATCAGCAGATGCCAAGAACCTGCCTTAGATATGCCATTGAGAAGTTGGATGAGCCACTTCGGCAAGATTATCTGAAAGGAAGAATTTAAATAAATAAACCAATCAATGAAAAATATTTTAAAGATACTCATTGTGACTTTGCCTTTGCTAATCCTCACAAGCTGCTTTGATATTTTAGACAAAGTAAATGTAAAAGCAGACGGAAGTGGCGAATATACATTGATCCTGAATGCAAGTAAAAGCAAAACAAGACTGGCTTCCATCTCAAAAATGGAAACGATTAACGGAAGAAAAGTTCCGAAGAGGCCTGAAATTGAAGCGAAAGTCAACGAAGCTGCTAAAATTTTTAAATCAACGCCTGGAATTTCCAATGTAAAAACGTCCATGGATTTTGATAATTACATCATAAAATTAAGCTGTAATTTCAGTAAGATTGAAAATATTAATGCAGGCCTGGAACAGCTGAAAGCCAGAAATATTATCGGTAAAATGATTCCTACGCAGATCTATAATCAAAATCTTACTAAGAAAATATTTGTCAGGAATAAAGTAAACACTTTCAAAAGTGATTATGATAAAATGAGCAAGGCAGACCGGGAGATTTTCAATGATGCACGCTATATTTCCGTACTGCAGTTTGAAAATGCCGTAAAATCTCAGTCGAATACGGCGTATTCACTTTCTCCTAACCGAAAGGCGGTGAAGATGGAAGCCAATATTACCGATCTTATTCTTCAGAAAAAACCATTGCAAAATACAATTCTCTTTCAATAACTATAATTAAACACCATGAATTCTATACTACAAAAAACACAGGTGACTCTTTTATTGTTTTGTTTTTCAATTGCTTTTGCACAGCAGCACATGAAATTGCCTGCAGACGTGCTTTTCTATATGGAAATCAATGGAAAACAATTGGATAAAAAAATCAACTGGGCAAAATTTAACCCCATCCTGCAGGAGGTAACCAAAAAAAATAAAGCAAAACTTTCATGGACCGATTATTCCAAAACAGGAATTAAATATGACGCCCCGCAATATCATTATGCTTCTTTCAATGATTCTGTAAAGGCTTACACAGCACATTTTATCATTGACAACAAAGAAAAGTTTCAGGAGTTCGTCAATTCCATTAAGAAAAAAGGACTGGAAAATTCCCGTAAACAGAATTATTCTTATGTAAGCCTGGATGACGATATTTTTGTAGCCTGGAATGGCAGCCGTGCTGTTCTTAAGATGATAAGCTACGATAAGCCTTATAAAGATAAATGGGATGAAACAGCTGTTGCAGATAGTGCTGCAGCAGTTATAGATAGTGTAGCTGCCGCTGTTGTAGACAGTGTAGCTGTAGATCGTGTCTATGCAGATACACCGGAAAAGCCTTTCGATTATAAGGAAGAAATACAATATCTGAAAGATGATATTAAATATTTAAAAGAAAGCATCAAAGAAAATACGGCTGAAATAGAAAAGATACAGAAAGATGTCAAATACCTGGAAAAACATCACAAATACCCTGAAGAAAAGAAGGGGTCAACGGATAAAAAATATGAGGAGCCCATTGTAGAAGTGGAGCCTTTGCCTGGACCGGAAGAGGATATGGAAGACCTGGAAATTCCTGAATACGAAGATTTTAAAAAAGAAAGGGACTCCCTGAAAGCGGAAAAATTCAAAATGCACAGAAAGCTTGTGGAAGAATCTTTCGATCAGTATTTCAACTCTGATCTCGAGCTGGATGTTCCTTCTGAAATGACGGCTTCCCGGGATGCCGCATCGGATGTTTTTGTTTATACAGACTACGGAAGCCTCGTTAATAATGGCATTTATGGCAGAATGATGAAGATGTACGAATTCGGCAGTCTTATCAACTCTGCTTATAACTCCAATTCGTCGTATAATCTTTATTTTGATAAAGATCAGGTAAGGTTGGTTAATAATTATCAGCACAAAAATCCTGAGGTTCAGAAAAGTGTTTCAGAAATCTATAAAGGGAGTAAAAATAAGAAGCTTGCCCGCCTTATCAATGATAAAAGTATTGGTTATTATGCAATTAACGTAGATGGAAGCAAATATTTCGACATGATATATGCGCTGATGAAAAATGCGGGGGATTCCAAATATCAGAAAGAAACCGAACTGATTATGGAAACAGTTAAAATCGTGCTGGATGAAGAGGCAATTTCCAAAATTGCACCCGGAAACGGAATTTTTGTACTTAATGAACTAAAATCCAAAACGGTAGAGTATACTGATTATGAATATGATAATGACTATAATGAAAAAGAAATAAAGAAAACGAAAGAAGTTGTAGTTCCGGATTTTATTTTCGCTTTTGCTACTGAAAATGAAGGATATTGGAATCGTATTTTCAACCTGCTTGCTGCCAATAAAAACACTTCAAAAAACTTTTCTAAAAAAGGGAACCTGTATTCTTTCAAAGAAGATAAAAATTCCGGATATATGGATGAACTTTTCTTTACTGTTAAAGACGGAATTGTATATGTTATGACCTCTGAAAACGGATTAAATATTGAAAATCAAGGAAAAAAATCCAAAAACTGGATGAAAGATTCCACAAAATATCCGGCTTCTGGGAGATTGGATGTTCAGAAGCTGTTGACCGGTCTGGAAAAGGAATTCAAGAGCGGCTCCGAAAGAAAAATGCTGGATACGGTGAGAAAGAATGTGGGCGATATTTATTTTAAATCGGAATCTAAAGGAAATACGATCCGGACGGAAATCGATTATTCAATTAAAGGATCTTCGGAAAACAGCCTGATGTACTTCTTCGATCTTTTTGATGAACTGTACAAACAGCATGAAGCTGATAAAAAACAGCCTGTTCTGTAATGAAAACAAAGTTAGCAGCTTTTGTATTGCTGATTCTGCTCGTTTGCGGATACTTTATCCTTTATCGTACCGATAAAGAATTAAAATATATTCCTCGTAATGCAGATGCTGTTGTTTTACTTGATGTTAAAAAGGCAACGAGGCAGTATCTGTTAAGTTTTCTGGGACATCCATCGGAGTGGTTCCGATCAAAAACAAAAGACAAAAAAGGAATGTCGGTAAAAGATTCGGGAGTGAAGATTCCCGATTTTTTACAGATCTTCCACCTGGAAAAAACAGGCTTTTCAGATTGGTATTGTATTCTGGAGCTTAAAGACAAATCAACATTTCTTACTTATTTAAAGCAAAATGGTTTTTCACAAAAAGGGAATGATTTGTTTCGGAAAGGTTATTTTTTTATCAAAATAGAAGGCACTTATTGTATTGCCGGAACTTCCGATTCTGCTTTTGAAAATATAAAACCACTATTTCAGGAATTTTCACAAAGAACAAATTTCAGCTCAGATCAGTTTATTGATGGATCGCTGGGAAGTATTTCATTTATTTCTAACAATAAAATAAGGAATTTTCCTGTACATCTAAATTCGGATAATATTGAAATCAGTAACGGACAAAAAGAAGATTTTTCATCAGTTATTTCTAAAATTGAAGAAAATAACTACTTTATTGATGCAGAGTTAAATAAGGATAATATTGAAAGTATTACTTCAGTATTTAATAGAAGTATTTCAGATTCTGTGCAGATCAGTTCATTGAAAGCAACAGCTGTCCTGAAGCAGGTAAATGATACCGTCATCACGTATACTTACGACGATGATTTTAATGAAACTGAAAAGAAAACCATTCAGAAAATCATACAGCCTGATTATGTTATTTCATTAAAAACTCCCATGCCTGAAAAAGCATTACAACATTTTCAGAATAAAAAGTGGGTTAATGCGCAGAATCAGTTTACAGCCATTCCGTTTCAGCCGAATATCATTGAGAAAAAGCCTGACGGTCTTGAAATATCTTCAACAAAAAATAAGTTTAATACTGCTCACAGGCTCAATGCAAATTATATTTTTATCAGAAATAATACATTACTGTTTTCGAAGCTGAAATCATTAAACCGAAAAGAAAGAAATATAATTTCGGATCTCAGCTCTATTTTTTACGGAAATAAAGGACAGGAATATTATGTAAGATTACAATTTAAAAAAGAAGATCTGCCCTTGATGCTGAGATGGCAGAACAATTAATGTTACAAATGGGAAATTCAGATATTGCTTTGGTCAGGACTTTTGTGCATTACTTTCTGCATTTTGTGTTTCCGGTATTCATTGCTTTGATTTTTTACCGCAAAACGTGGAAGAAGACCTATCTTATTCTTCTGGCCACCATGCTCGTCGATCTGGATCATCTTTTTGCAGATCCTGTTTTCGATCCGGATCGTGCAAGTGTTGGATTTCATTTTTTACATTCTTATTATGCCATTGCGGTGTATTTTTTGATGCTGTTCTTCAAAGGAAATATCAGAATTGTTGCAATTGGTTTATTGTTTCATATGCTGACAGACCTTCAGGATTTTTATTGCTGGAATCATTAAATAACATTAATATTTTCTTTTAATATTTCAAAAGCCATAGATTTTTTGTATTTTGTAGACGCTATGAAAATAAAAGAACTTTTACATTATACTTACATTTTTCCCATCCTTGCCGTTGGATATTATTTTTCCGGCCTTATGGGCACCGGAATTGTTTTTGATGTAATTGCCGGTATTCTATTAACGGGAAGCGTTATTTCTGCTGTTCACCATGCAGAAGTTGTGGCCCATAAAGTAGGAGAGCCTTTCGGAACGATTATACTCGCACTATGTATTACGATACTTGAAGTAGCACTTATTATTTCTCTTATGGTTGCCGGCGGTGATCAGGCCATTACCCTGGCCCGGGATACTGTATTTGCCGCTGTAATGCTTATTCTCAACGGAATTTTGGGTATCTGTATACTGGTGGGTGGAGTAAAATATTATGAACAGTTTTTTGCCAGGACATCAGCAACAACCTACCTGGTAAGCATTGTGTCAATTCTTATTCTCACGCTTGTTCTTCCGAATTTTACTTCAAGTGTTAACGGACCTTTTTATAATCAGGCACAGTTGATATTCGTTTCAATCGCCTGTCTTGTCATTTACGGGATTTTCCTAATGGTACAGACCGTAAGGCACCGAAATTACTTTATTGTTCCCGAAGAACATCCAGAAGAAAATTATATTCCTTCTTTTCAGAAAACACTATCCAGCTTTATTTTTCTGGTGATTTGTTTGGCTATAGTTGTATTAATGGCGAAAGGGCTTTCTTCTACCATTGAAAATATGGTTCAGAGTTTAGGGGCTCCAAAATCTCTTGTTGGGGTTATTATTGCTGCAGTTGTTTTGTTGCCGGAAGGTCTTGCTGCTATCCGTGCGGCAAGAAGCAATCAGATCCAGTCGAGTCTTAATTTGGCTTTAGGTTCTGCTCTGGCAAGTATAGGACTTACCATACCGGCAGTTTCCGTTGTTTGTATTATGTATGATATTCCTTTGGTTTTAGGACTGGACAAAAAAGATATTATTTTACTTTCATTATCAGTATTTATCGTTATGCTTTCGTTAAGCCGCGGCAAGACGAATATTCTTTACGGAACGGTACTGCTGGTAAACCTTGCGGCATATATTTTTACGGTAATTGTTCCTTAGGTCTGTAAGAGTTTACAATCTTCTCGCAAGATCCATTTTGAACGCCATTAATTTGGCGATATTTTCGGCTTTATACAGGGCCATATCTGCATTTTCTCCTGCAAAGTTTTCTTCAATAGTTGTTTGCCAAAGCTGAAGCCAGCGTTCAAAATGTTTTTGTTCCATTGCCCGTATTTCATTAATAGGAAAATGTGCTCCCATAGGATTTCCTTTGTACGTCATCTGCCCGAATAATATTGATTCCCAGAAAGAATACATTTTGGGCAAATGCTTGTCCCAGTCTACTTTAGCGATATCGGTGAAAAATAAACCTATCGTATCATCCTTAGTGACTTTCGCATAAAAAGAATTGACAAGATGTTCTATATCTTCCCGTGATTCTAACTTTTTCATAATTCAAAAGTAAGGTAAAATTCATTCTGAAATTTAATAATAAGGTTGATAAATTTCATGAAAACAATATTCTATCTTTGCATGTTAGTTCAGATAAAGAAAGTGATAAGCATTCTGCTGACTGGATGAAATTAAAAACAAAATGATCATACATGGCAAGAGAATTCAGGCAAAAAATTCGTCAGAAAAACACGGATAACAGTGGTTTCGGGGATAATGCATCGGGAAGATTTATCAATAAAGACGGTCTTCCGAACGTCAGAAGGAAAGGCGTGAATATTTTCAACCGGTTCAGCTGGTACCACACCATGCTGGAGCTGTCAACCTTTAATTTCCTTTCTTACCTTGTTGTTGCGTATATTCTGGTGAATTTATTTTTTGCTTTAATTTATTATCTTATCGGGGTAGAACATCTTACCGGAATCGATAAAAGTGATGCGGTAAATGAATTTATCGACGTTTTTTTCTTTAGCTCCCAGACCTTTACCACTGTGGGATACGGAAGAATTGCACCGGTAGGCTTCATGGCGAGTCTTGTTGCAACCTTTGAAGCTTTCCTCGGATTGCTTACCTTTGCCATTGCAACGGGACTTTTTTACGGAAGATTTTCAAGGCCGAGAGCATATCTGAAGTTTTCAGATATAGCCCTGATTGCTCCTTTTATGGACAAAACAGCGCTGATGTTCAGGCTTGCTCCCTATAAAAATAATTCTTTAACGGATGCTGACGTTACGGTTTCAGCAGCTATTGAAGTAATAGAAAACAGTGTAAAGAAAAGTAATTTTTATACGCTGAAAACAAGGCTCAACAGGATTAATACGCTGGCGCTGAACTGGACAATCGTTCATGTGATTGATGAGGATTCTCCGTTCTTCGGGTTTTCTGACGAGGATTTTAAAAAAACAGATATTGAAATCATCGTTCATGTGCGTGCATTTGATGAAGTATTTTCCAATACGGTAGTACAGCGCACGTCTTATGTTTCGGAAGAAATTGTGTACGGAGCCAAATTTGTCCCAATGTATTATCCGGATCAGGAAAATCTCTCAACGGTACTGGATTTGGATAAAATCAGCCATTATCAACAAACGGATCTTCCGGATTTTAAGGAGGAAAAGAATAAATGAATTTAGACTTATACAAAAAGCAGGCTTTACAAAAGCAAAAAGAGCATAAAAAGTTTCTCGACGGAATCAAAAAGAAACCGCCAAAAAACCTTGATTATGTAGTCCAGGAAACACATGATGAAGTTTTTGAAAGTATAGATTGTCTTCAGTGCGCCAATTGCTGCAAAACCACAGGCCCTCTTTATACGGAAAAAGATATCGAAAGAATAGCAAAGCATCTTCGCATGAAACCTGCTGATTTTGAAGCTAAATATCTCCGCATAGATGAAGATAACGATAAAGTCCTGCAGCATCTTCCCTGCTTCTTTTTAAACAGTGATAATACCTGCTCTATCTATGAGGTGCGGCCAAAGGCCTGCAGGGAATATCCACATACAGACCGTAAAAAAATTTATCAGATCAACAATATTACCATGAAAAATACACTGATTTGCCCTGCTGCATACGAGTTTGTGGAACGAATTATGAAAAATTTGGCAAAATAGCATATAATCCAAAATCATTCTTAAATAATTATAAAGTACGTTAAATAAAGACTTCCGGGATAATATTAGGTAAAATGATGACGTTTAAGTTAAACAACCATTTAATAAATAAAATATTAATTATTATGAAGAAGTTAGTTTTAACAGCAGCGTTTACATTAGTCGGAGTAATCGCAGTATCAGCTCAGACGGACACCACACAACAGAACCCGTCTCAAACCCAAAATCCTAATAACCAAACGACAACTCAAACTCAACAGGGAACACAGGCTGCATCAGACTGGGGTGCCAACTCAGCAGCCAGCACTCAAACTCAGAATACCAACCCAGCTTCAACAACAGATGCAGCAGCAGCAACCACTGCGACTGATGCTTCAGCCAGTGTAAGTGCAGATCCGAATACGGATGCTACCAAGCCTAATGATGAAGCGACTAAAGAAGAAAAGAAATCTAAAAAGAAAAAGTCGAAGTAAGTATTTAAATTTAGTAAAGTAGAAATGGAATCCTGGAATTTATATTTCAGGATTTTTATTCAACCTGTTTATAATGTAATTTGTCTTAAATTATTATAAATCAAGTTAAAACTTTTTTTACGTCTACCACATTGTACGATTATTGTACTTAACATTATACACCACTTTAAATCATTTATATTATGAAAAATTTAATTTTAGCAACAGCCTTAGCAATGTTTGGAACGATCGCAGTATCTGCACAAACCACTCCACAGAAGACAGCAACGGATAGTATGAAAACAGATACTGCCAGACACAAGGACATGAATAACGGAACTACCGGTACAATGAATAACGGGACTAATAATTCCAACAACAATTGGGATAAATCTAAAACCGACACGGCCAACTGGAAAAACCGAGACGCGACTACTGGCGACAAAAAAATGAAAAAGAAAAATAAGTAGATAATGCAATAAAGAAATCCTGAAATTTTTCAGGATTTTTTATTTCTGATCTCCTGCATCCTGAATTGTACAATGCTGCAAATAAGATCTTCAGGAATTTTTTCACTTAGAGGAAACTGAACAGCACCTTTTGAAAATTTGTATTTTTTTATAGTAAATTCCGGCTGGAATTTTTTAATTCCTTCCGCTCCGGGATAAAAACCAATATGTTTTTTATAGCCTGCAAAATAAACCAAAGGTTTGTTTCTGTATCTGAATGCGGGCATCTGGTAACCAATATATTCTTCAATTTCAGAATCCTGATCACGAATAATTTTTCGTAATTCTTTTAATTTGTTCTCTATTTCAGGGAATAAGAGAATGTATTCGTCGATATTTTCAAAAGTGTTTTTCATACTTAAAGGTAATAATTTTACTTAATTTCCTGTCGAAACATAAATTAAAAAAAGCGTTGAATGATCAACGCTTTCTCCTTTCACTTTTTACTTTTATCCCATTTATATTCCCGGGAACAGGTTGTATGAAAAAAGGTCGGGAAATTCCCAACCTTAGTATTTTATACGACTCCCTGAGCTAGCATTGCTTCTGCAACTTTCACGAAGCCGGCGATATTGGCACCTTTCACATAGTTTACATAGCCGTCTTCTTCTTTACCGTAGTCTCTGCAGGCTTTGTGGATTCCGATCATGATCTCTTTCAGTCTTGCATCAACTTCTTCAGAAGTCCAGTTGAGACGGATAGAGTTTTGTGTCATTTCTAATCCGGAAGTTGCTACACCACCGGCATTGGAAGCTTTCCCCGGAGAGAATAGCACTTTATTATCAAGGAAATAATTAATTGCATCTAAAGTTGACGGCATATTGGCCGCTTCAGTTACACAAACGCATCCGTTTTCAACAAGAAGTTTAGCATCTTCAAGATCAAGCTCATTTTGGGTTGCAGAAGGAATAGCAACATCACATTTTACTTCCCAAGGACGCTTTCCTGCAAAAAATTGTGCAGAAGGATATTTTTTAGCATAATCTTCAGCTCTGTTGTTTCCTGAAGATCTTAATTCTAATAAATAATCGATTTTTTCTCCGTCGATTCCGTCTTTATCATAAACATAACCGTCCGGTCCGGAGATCGTTACTACTTTTCCTCCAAGTTCAGATACTTTTTTGATTACTCCCCATGCTACATTTCCAAAACCTGAAACCGTTACGATTTTGTCTTTAAATGTTTGCCCGATAGTCTTGAGCATCTGCTCTGCAAAATACACCACGCCATATCCCGTAGCTTCAGGACGGATCAAAGAACCTCCATAGGCAAGACCTTTACCGGTAAGTACTCCTGTAAACTCATTTCTGATTTTTTTATACTGCCCGAACAAGTACCCGATTTCTCTTGCACCTACCCCGATGTCTCCCGCAGGAACGTCGGTTTCCGGTCCGACATGTTTACAAAGTTCTGTCATGAAAGCCTGGCAGAAACGCATTACTTCCATATCAGATTTTCCTTGAGGATCAAAGTCTGAACCTCCTTTCCCACCTCCCATCGGAAGCGTTGTAAGTGAGTTTTTGAACACCTGCTCGAAAGCTAAGAATTTCAGAACCGAAAGATTCACGGTAGGATGGAAACGGATTCCGCCTTTATATGGTCCGATAGCAGAGTTCATCTGAATTCTGAATCCTCTGTTTACCTGGATTTCACCTTTGTCGTCAACCCACGGAACTCTGAAAATGATAATTCTTTCAGCCTCCGCCATTCTTTCAAGAAGTTTCATGCCCGTATATTCCTTTTTAGTCATAATAAACGGAATTACTGTAACAGCAACTTCTTTTACGGCTTGTAAAAATTCTGGCTCGTTAGGGTTTTTGGCCTCAATTTTTGCTATAAACTCTTGGATTTTCTGGTCAATATTATATTGTTCCATATATTAGGGTTGAATATTATTGCCAACAAATTTAATTTTTTTTTCAAGATTCACAACACCTTAATGAATGATTGCTGAAAGTTTAATAATATAAATAGTTAATATTATTAAGTTGATAATTTAACCGTTAATTTTATTAAAAATTAAATGTTATGTTTAAAATAATGCAATATTAAGAAATGGTTAAATCTCATATTGTAATAAATTGTCTCCCCGAAAGTGATTTTACTTTCCCCAAAAGCTCCAAATCCAGAATTACGGGTAAAATTTTATGAGATGCAAGATCTGTTTTCTCAATAATTTCATCTAAAGAGATCGATGGATGTTCTGATATAAGATTAAATATTAATTGTTGGTATTCAGTCAATTGAATACTGATTTCACTGCGTGAAAATAATTCATCCATTTTTACTTTAGGCTTTTTAAGACCTAAATCATCAATAAGATCTTTAATGGTAGAAATGCATGCTGCCTTGTTGTGATAAATCAGCTGATTGCAACCCTGGCTTTGTTTATCTGTAATTTTTCCTGGTAAGGCGAAGACTTCGCGGTTGTATTGGTTGGCGAATGTCGCAGTACTTACTGATCCGCCACCAAAAGCAGTCTCAACAACGATTGTTGAAGGGGATAAACCGGCAACAATCCTATTCCGCTGGATAAAATTTTCGCGGTCCGGTTTCCGGGAAGAGTTGAATTCTGTGAATAATGCACCACCTTCTTCCAAAATTTTTTCGGACAGTTTTCTGTTTTTTGAAGGATAAATCATATGAAATCCATGTGCTAAAACTGCAGCGGTAGGAATTTCTTTTTGAAGAGACTGCTCATGAATTTCTTTGTCAATACCCAAAGCAAGTCCGCTCACGGAAATATAATTGCAGGAATGTGTTTCTTCAAAAAAATCGGTAAGAAATTGTTGTCCGTATGACGTCATATTTCGGGTTCCGACCATGCTGATCCGTTGGTTTGTGTCATCAAAGTTTCCTTTTTGGTAAAGAATGGCCGGAGCATCGTTGCACTCATTGAGCAATTCCGGAAGGTCACCAAAATGCCTGAGATTAATAATAATATTGTTCTTTTCACAAAATGCGAGTTCATTCTCTGCAAACTTCAGGTGTTCGGGATTTCCGATGTCAGCAACCATACGGTAGCCAAAGCCGTCAAGTTTTTTGTACTCTTTCTTGGCGTTCAGCCATGCTTTTTTTGCACTTCCGAAAGTGCGCACAAGTTTATGGAAATTAATATCACCAATTAAATTACATTCGCGGAGGGCAATAGAATAGAGATGTTCTTCAGAATACATTTGTGTTGTTTTGGCAAATGTATTGAATTTAGCTTAAATCTTGAAAGTGATAATTTCTTCGGCTGGTTTATTTTCTTCTCAACTCATCAAGATGTTTCCAGATGTCATCTTTTTCTTTATAGGGCAATTCCAGAAAATCCTCAGGATGATTTTCTTTATACTCCTGCCACAATTTATCATCTTTTTCACTGTAATAATTCGGGAATTCCCAAATATATTTTTTCTTTTTGTCACCTACTTTTTTAAACGTGAAAGCAAGGATTACGCCCACAACAGCACCCGCAATGTGTGCCTGCCACGCAATTTTGCTTGGTTCCTGAAGGTTATAGAACAATTCTTCGGGCAACATACCCCATATCAGACTTCCATAATACAACACAACAAGCAGTGAGATGGTAAGCAGCTTCATATTCCATTTAAAAATACCGCTGAAAAAAAGAAAAAAAGCAAGAACATACACTACGCCGCTGGCTCCGATGGTACAGGTATAAAGATAATCGCCGGTTATAATATCGATAGGCGGCAACAGCCATACCAAAAGACCTGTAGCAAGCCAACCGATTATAAATACTTTATTGGCCACTATCGGATAAAACTGATACAGAAGAAACATCAGGATCGCAATAGGTATGGAATTGCCTACAATATGATCCAAGTTTCCGTGCAGCAGGGGAGAGGTTATGATTCCCAGCAGACCTTCCGGCAATAAAGGAATAATGGCACCGAAACAACTTTCAAAAAAGCCTTGAAGCTGAAGAAAATATCCCAGCCACATGGCTGAAAGCATCAGCAACGGGTTTATAATAGCTTTTTTAGAAATTACATTGTTTTTTAGCATGCAGTGATTATGTCAAATGAAAAGCCAATGATAAATTTCGGAAAATTTGGCGATGAATTTTTACGCTGATCTTTTATTTAAGCCAAAAAGTAATTTTTTGCTTCTATTTTATTTTATTTCAATCGTATTGTCACTAAATTTAGTTTTTAATATCTTGAAAATGAGATTTAATTGCGTGCTTTTACTTTATGAAATTTATATTTAATATTTTTGTTTAGCAATTTATACAATGAAATCCTGAACTCATGAAGAAGTTTTTATTAATTCTCTCCTTTTCTGTAGGCATTTTTATCAATGCGCAGGTCATCCTGGACACTGCTTCTGTTAAGACAGATACTATCAAACACTGGTCAGTCCTTGGCAAGCAATCTTTAATGATCAATCAGGCAGCATTCTCCAATTGGGTTGGAGGCGGGGCCAATAACGTAGGCTGGCTTCTGGGAGCAGATTATAATATTACCTATGAAAAAGATAACGATTTGTGGGAAAATATTATTCTCTTAAATTATGGGCAAAATGATACTCAGGGAATTGGGATAAGAAAAACCCAGGATGTGATTAATGTTTCTACTAATTACGGTAGAAAAGTTTCAAAAAGCTGGTATCTTTCGGTGGGAACAGGTGTCATCTCTCAGTTTACGGTAGGACATGAAGACGGAAACAATCCTGAAGCTAAGAAAATTTCCAATTTTATGGCTCCCGGCTATCTGAATGTCGGGATGGGGATTACGTACCGGCCCAATGACAATGTGAATGTAACGTTGCGGCCTTCTAACGCCAGATGGACATTTGTCTTTGATAAAGATCTTCAGACTGCCGGAACATACGGACTGAAAGCTGATGGTGATAATTCTTTACTACAGTACGGTTTTCTCGGAACAGCGTATTATAAATTTAAATTGATGGAAAATGTGAATATTACCAATAACGCTTCTGTTTTTTCCAATTATCTGGATCACCCTGAAAGACTCGTTCTTGCGTATGGAATGATCCTGAATTTAAAGGTTAATAAATTCATTTCCTCAAATATTACGGTAGATTTGATGTATGATCATAATCAGATCAAAAAAACACAGCTTAAACAAACGCTGGGGGTAGGTTTTGCCTATACGCTGGATAATGGAGTAAAACGTTCAGACAGAAAAGACAGCCGGTGGTGGATTAAAAAATAAATAATGTAAATTCAAACATAGGGAGCGGGCTTTAGTCCGCTTTTTTAATCGTCAGTCGGGACTTAGCCAATTAAATATAAGCAATAAAAAAGCACTTCAATGAAAATATGAAGTGCTTACTATTATCAATTATATATTACTAAAATTCTATATCAACTTCCAGTTTCTCGGCCAAAAGCTTAGAAATTTTTTCTTTTAACGGCTCAATATCTATATTCTGCATTGCATCGTTGGCGAAAGCATATAATAAAAGTGCCTGAGCTTCTTTTTTAGAAATACCTCTTGCTCTTAAGTAGAACAGAGCATCTTCATTTAGCTGTCCTACGGTACAACCGTGAGAACATTTTACATCATCTGCAAAAATCTCCAGCTGGGGTTTTGTATCAATAATTGCCCCTTCGCTCAGCAATACATTATTGTTCTGCTGATACGCATTTGTTTTCTGAGCAATTTTATCAACAAATACTTTTCCGTTGAAGATCCCATGAGATTTTCCGTCAAAAATACCCTTGTAGTTCTGGTAACTTTCACAATTCGGGAAATTATGGTGAACTGCTGTGTGATGATCCACCAGCTGATCTTTACCGATAATGGTGATTCCGTTCATAAATGAATTGATATTGGATCCATTATGAATAAAATCAAGGTTGTTTCTTACCAGTTTTCCTCCGAAAGAAAATGTATTTACGGTTGTTAAACTGTCTTTTTCCTGTCTTGCAAATGTATTGTCAATCAGATAAGAAGTGTCATTATCATTCTGCAGCTTATGCCAGTCTGCTTTTGCATTGGGGTATGTAAAAATTTCCGTCACAGAGTTAGTCAATACATAAGTATTGTCAAAATTGTGATGGCTTTCAATAATTTCCACTTTGGCACCTTCTTCTACAATAAGTAAATTTCTCGTGTTATAGAAGGTGTTTTCTTCCTGATTCTGAGAAATATAAAAAATATGAATCGGTTTTTCGATCACAACATTTTTAGGAACTTTCAGAAAAAAACCATACTTGCAATATGCCTCATTCAGATTGGTAAAAGCAGAATCTTTTGAAGCAATTGTATTAAAATAGGTGTCAAAAATCTCTCTGTGTTTCTCATCATTCAGGGCATAATTAAATGAAAGAAACTCAACATTTTCAATAGAAACTTTTGAAAGTTCTTTATGGAGTTTACCATTTACGAAAGTAATCCAGTCAAAATTTTCTTCACCCAGATGAAGACTATCCAGCTGCTCTTTGGTAATATTATGGCCTTCTTTCGGGAAAAAATTATACGCTTTTTCCGTAATCTCCTTTAGATTGGTATATTTATATTCTTCGTCTTTTCTTGTAGGAAAACCCTGCATTTCGAATCTTTGAAGAGCTTCTTTCCTTTTTTCATCCAGAAATCTGTGACGAAGGCTTTCCAAAAATTGATGATGGTTTTCTGTAATCTGTTCTTTTAATGCCATTACTGGTATATCTGTGGTTTGCACCATTTTTTGTTTTTTTGTTTGGCTGATTTGTAAGCTAAGAGATGAATCTCTGAATTCTTATCCTTTAATTAATTTAAAAGCCAGTCGTACCCTCTTTCTTCCAGTTCCAGCGCAAGGGATTTATCACCGGTTTTGATGATTTTTCCGTTGGCTAATACATGAACGAAATCAGGCTGAATATAATTAAGCAATCTCTGATAGTGGGTAATCAGAAGAACTGCATTTCCTTCATTTTTGAAAGCATTTACACCGTCTGCAACAATTCTCAGTGCATCGATGTCCAATCCGGAATCTGTTTCGTCAAGGATCGCCAGTTTCGGATCCAGCATCATCATCTGGAAAATTTCATTTCTTTTCTTTTCACCTCCGGAAAATCCTTCGTTTAATGATCTTGAAAGAAAATCTTTTTTAATGCCTAATTTTTCGGATTTCTCACGAATCATCGAAAGCATTTCTTTGGCAGGCATTTCCCCTAATCCGTTGGCTTTTCTGTTTTCATTCATCGCAGCTTTAATAAAGTTGGTTACAGAAACTCCCGGAATTTCTACCGGATACTGAAAAGAAAGGAAAATCCCTTTGTGTGCTCTCTCTTCAGGAGCATCTTCAATGATGTTTTCACCCCCGAAAATAATTTCACCGTCCGTAACTTCATAATCTTCTTTCCCTGCGATTACGGAAGAAAGGGTGGATTTTCCGGCTCCGTTCGGTCCCATGATGGCGTGAACTTCACCCGGTTTTATCTCAAGATTAATTCCTTTTAAAATTTCTGCGCCGTCTTCAATTTTGGCGTGCAAGTTTTTTATCTCTAACATACGTTTAAATTTATCGCAAGGCTAGACTAAGATTTTTAATCTTCCTTTGCTTTTCTAAGATAAACAAAGGCGCTAACGCTTATCAATGAAATACTATTTCTTTTTATTTTAAACATTAAGAATTAAAGTTTATTAGTCTTAATGTATCATTTTTTAAGCAAATCAATAAAATTGATTTTGATTAAGTTGATTAAGCTATTGCTGTAAATTTAACTTAATTCCTTAATGTTCAAAGGATACTATCCTACAGAACCTTCCAATGAAATTTCCAGTAATTTCTGAGCTTCAATGGCAAATTCCATAGGAAGTTTATTTAAAACTTCTTTACTGAAACCGTTCACAATTAAAGCAATAGCTCTTTCTGTGTCGATTCCTCTCTGGTTACAGTAGAAAATCTGGTCTTCCCCGATTTTTGAAGTCGTTGCTTCATGCTCCAGCTGTGCAGAAGGGTCTTTGATTTCAATATAAGGGAAAGTATGTGCTCCACATTCATTGCCCATCAATAAAGAATCACACTGAGAGAAATTTCTTGCTCCTTTTGCGGAAGGCATTACTTTTACAAGACCTCTGTATGAATTTTGTGACTTCCCTGCAGAAATACCTTTAGAGATAATTGTGGACTTCGTATTCTTCCCGATATGGATCATTTTTGTTCCCGTATCTGCATATTGGTGATTATTGGTTACGGCAATAGAGTAGAACTCACCGATGGATCCGTCACCTTTTAAAATACATGAAGGATATTTCCATGTTACGGCAGAACCTGTTTCCACCTGAGTCCAGGAGATTTTTGCATTTCTTTCGCAAAGCCCTCTTTTGGTTACGAAATTGAAAACTCCGCCTTTTCCTTCTTCATTTCCCGGATACCAGTTTTGTACCGTTGAATATTTTATTTCGGCATTATCTAAAGCGATTAATTCAACCACAGCTGCGTGAAGCTGGTTTTCATCTCTTGATGGCGCGGTACATCCTTCCAGGTAGGAAACATAACTGCCTTCATCTGCAATCACCAATGTTCTTTCAAACTGTCCTGTTCCCGCCTGGTTGATACGGAAATAGGTGGAAAGCTCCATTGGGCATCTTACACCTTTCGGAATATAGCAGAAACTTCCGTCAGAGAATACGGCAGAATTCAGGGCGGCATAAAAATTATCACCTCTCGGAACTACTTTTCCAAGGTATTTTCTTACCAGGTCCGGGTGGTTTTTAATGGCTTCCGAGATGGAACAGAAAATAATTCCTTTTTCCATCAGTGTATCCTGAAAAGTGGTTTTCACAGAAATGGAGTCCATTACGATATCTACCGCAACACCGGAAAGTCTTTTCTGTTCTTCTATATTAATTCCCAGCTTCTCAAAGGTTTTGATCAGTTCAGGATCTACCTCATCAAGACTTGCAAGTTCGGGTTTTACCTTTGGAGCGGCGTAATATTTAATAGCCTGGAAATCCGGTTTTTCATATTTAATATTAGCCCATTCCGGCTCAACCATTTTAAGCCAGATTCTGAAAGACTCCAAACGCCATTCCGTCATCCATTCCGGTTCTTCCTTCTTTGCAGAAATAGAACGGATGATATCTTCATTCAAACCGGTAGGGAAATCTTCATAGTCGATTTTAGTTTCCCATCCGAATTCGTATTTCTTATTTTCTAAATCGACGCGTAAATCGTCTTCAGTATATTTATTCATTATATTTTTAGATTTCAGAAGTTAGACTTTAGATTTCAGACTCTGTATGTGGTCTGAGATCCGGCATCTAATGTCTTCTCTTTTCTACAAAGAAAAACTTTCTCCGCATCCGCATGTTCTGGATGCATTAGGATTGTTAAAAACAAACCCCTTTCCATTCAAACCTCCTGAATATTCAAGAGTAGTTCCTGCAAGGTAAAGTATTGATTTTTTGTCGACTACAATTTTAATATTATTATCTTCAAAAATTTGATCAGTGTCTGTTTTTTGGTTGTCAAACCTCAAAACATATTCTAAACCAGAACACCCTCCGCTTTTTACCCCCACTCTTATATAATCTTCAACAGGGTTAAAGCCTTCCTCTGTCATCAGTTGGACTGCTTTTGCCTTTGCTTGATCTGATACTTTTATCATTGTATTTATTTAGAATGATTTAATAGTGCAAAAATACGAACAATAATTAGTATATAAAAATTAGCGATTTTATTTTATCAATTTTTATTATTGATGGCTTTAACTTTGCAAAGATTTTAAAATCCAAACTATAAATTTACCTTAATGAAAAAATTAGGAATCATCGTTTTGTCATTGTTTATGCAGACTATTATAGCGCAGACTAACAGATTTGTGTATCAGGTAACCATGAAGCCGGACGCATCTGACAAAAATGATATTAAAACAGAAAATGCATATCTTGATATTTCTCCGGAAAAATCAGTGTTTTATTCTGAAAACAGGATCAAAAGAGATTCTGTTATACAGGCTGCCATGCAAAGTGGTGGAGCAAGAGGATTCAACAGAGATCAGATGCAGAGTCTGAGATCCATTATCAATTATTCTATAGAAAAAGATAAAAAAAGTCAGAAGATGATTTTCAAGGACAGAATAGGAAGAGATGTTTACACCTATGAGGAAGACAGACCTATCAGCTGGAAAATATTTCCCGAAACCACAAAAATAGGCGAGTATAAAGTACAGAAAGCGGAAACTGATTTCGGAGGAAGAAAATGGACGGCCTGGTTTACTACGGATCTGCCTTATCAGGACGGGCCATATAAATTCGGAGGACTTCCCGGGCTTATTGTAAAGGTAGAAGATGATAAAGACGAATATTCTTTCGACCTGATGAAAAATTATAAAATTGCTGATTTTCCCACATTAAATCAATTCGGGAATACTATTAAAGTAAAAAGATCCGATTATGTAAAGCAGCAGAAAAAATTCATGGAAGATCCTATGTCTTTTATGAGTCAGGGCGGAGGAATTAGTGCACCAATGAGAGTTGGTGGTGGTAACCGTGGCGGCGGCGGAAATCCTGCGGAAATGAGAAAAAGAATGGAAGAACGGGTAAAAGAAGAAGCCAAGAAAAACAGTAACCCAATCGAATTGCAATAAACAAAGCCCCGAAGAAAATCTTCGGGGCTTTTAATTTTTTAGGTTAATTTTATTTATCTCAACAGCTGGTTGAAAGTATCCCCCTGTCTGATATCTCCGGTGTTGTATCCTTTCATGAACCATTCTTTACGCTGAGCGGAAGAACCGTGTGTAAAGCTTTCCTGGTTTACATATCCCTGAGATTTTTTCTGGATGTTGTCATCTCCAACAGCTTCTGCGGCATCAATGGCAGACTGAATGTCTCCCGGTTCCAGAATGTGTTTTTCAGCATCTGTTCTTTTGGCCCAGAGTCCGGCGTAAAAATCCGCCTGCAATTCCGTGGCAACGGAAACCCTGTTCATTTCTGCTTCGCTGTATTGCCCGCTTCTTCGCATCTGATCTACTTTTTGGGTTGTTCCCAAAAGCGTCTGAACATGATGGCCAACTTCATGGGCAAGTACATATGCAACTGTAAATTCGGTTACTTTGGCGCCGAATCGTCGCTCAAGTTCATTAAAAAAGGTCATGTCCATATATACAGACTGGTCTGCCGGACAATAAAAAGGACCCATTGCAGCCTGAGCGGTTCCGCATCCGGATTGTGTTGTGCTTTCGAAAAGTACGATTTTCGGGGGTTCGTAGGTCATTCCGTTTTCACTGAACACCTGCTCCCAGGTAGTGGTATTCCATTTTCCCATCATATCTACCATTTCCCCGATTTTTCTTTCTTCTGCCGAAAGTTCCCGCTGTTCGGTTGTTGCTTGCCCGGAACCGCTTCCGGAAGAAAGTATGGAAGAAGGGTCTCCTCCCAGGAAAAAAATGATGGCAGCAATGATCAAAGTTCCCAATCCGCCTCCCACAACGGCTCCGCCGCCTAGTCCACGCCTGTCTTCCACGTTGCCGCCTCTGTCGTCAGTCCATCTCATAGTTGTATTATTTTGTGATATATAAATTTAAAGATTTAAAATGTATTTTTTATGGATGGAGCAATATTTTTACCAATTACCGGTTGAGCTGGTTTTTTTTCAGCCAGTAAGAAGTTGACTGATATGCAGAAATGGTCTGTTCAATAAGTTTTTTATTCTGAAGGTTTCCTTTCACATATTTTTCATCATAATACAGGTTGAATTCCGGAGTAAGGCTGTTTTTTTGCTGTGTTAAAGCATATTGCTTAATCTTTTTTACCGGTGAAATGATGGTTAAATAATTATCTTTAATAAGGCCTAAATCTTCATAAGTAGCGACATACGCTTTCGGCTGAAACTCTTTTGAAAATACATCCTGCCCTAAAAATTTTGTCTGATAATTAAAATTAAGCAGACCTAGAAGCGTAGGCATTACATCAATCTGCGACATGGTCTGTGTAAACTTTTGCGGCTGAATAAATCCTTCAGAAAAAATCATTGCAGGAATTTTGTATTTATCCATCGGAAGTTCTGTATCTCCTGCGCTTGAAGCACAATGGTCTGCAATGATTACAAAAACCGTATTGGCATACCAGTCTTGTTTTTTAGCCATTTCAAAGAATTTTCTGAGAGAATAATCGGTATATTTTACGCCGCCTTCCCGTGATTTCGCATCACCAGGAATGTCTATTTTACCGTTAGGATAAGTAAAAGGACGGTGGTTGGAAACCGTCATCCAGTGATTAAAAAACGGTCTTCCGGATTTCGCTTCAGCATTCATGGTCTGAATTGCTTTTTTAGCCATATCTTCATCTGCAACGCCCCAGACATTGGCAAAGGAAATCTCGTCCGGTTTAAAATTATTTCTGTCAACAATGGTGTAGCCATTTCCTTCATAAAAATCTTTCATATTATCAAAGTAGCTATAGCCGCCATATAGGAATTTAACATCATAACCTTTTGATTTGAAAACACTTCCTGTTGTGAATTTATTTTTATTGTTTTCTCTTTTAATGATGCTTTCACCGGCAGTAGGCGGGATACAGAGTGTAAGCGCTTCAAGTCCGCGAACGGTTCTGTTTCCTGTAGCGTAAAGATTAGTAAACATCAGAGATTTATCTGCAAGACTATCCAGGAAAGGGGTTATTTTCTGTGTGTTACCATAATGTGCCATAAAATCTGCCGATAAACTTTCAATGGAAATCAAAACGACGTTTTTCTTCAATTCCGGTTTTCCGGGTTGAATATTTCTTTTTAAAACAGGCTGTGCGTACTGGCTCAGAAAAGTGTTTTCTGCAATCTGCTGGTTAATCTGAGGATAAAACTGAAAATAATCCAGTTCATTATGGGTAAAAGCCCAATAAAATTTTGGCAATCCGTTGGCCTGGATTTCTTCCTCAAAAACATTATCAGATTTCAATTTTGTGGTAAAACTTAATCCTAAAATACTTATTGCTACCAAAATGCAAAAAGAACCTAATAAGATGATCTTCTGTTTAATATTCGGAAGGTTTAGAAGTTCAGTTTTAGTTTTTTTATAAATATAAACCGTAAATACAACTGCCAGTGCAAATATGGCCAGAAATAAAGGAACAACAGGGTAGCTTTCCATGATATTTCCGATTACTTCGTTTGTATAGATAAGATAGTCTACAGCAATAAAATTATATCGTAATCCAAACTCATTATAAAAAAAATATTCGCTCACGGCATTAAAAATAATAAGCAGGACGTATAGGAAAATAGTAAGGAAATACATTGAATTTCTGATCTTTACCCGCTTTTCGGGAAGGAAGAGCATTAGGCTGAAGACAATGATTTTAAGTCCGATAAAAGCCATCGCGATTTCAGCAACTGATCCTCCGTATTGCTTAAAAATATTATCCGGAATGAGAAGTATATATAAAAATAGCAAACACAACAGGCCGAGGATGATATAACCGTAAGGTTTCTGATATTTCGAGTCTGATAAAAACAGAAAATAAAGGGCCAAAAAAGGACATGTTATGATGAACACCAATATATCATTCAGGATTCCGACCATCATAATTTGCAATAGGTCTAAAAAACCGAAATCTGCTGTGGTAATAGGGTGAAATACAAAAACAATTCTCAGTATGAATGAGATTGCAAGATAGAATATGCCTAAATAAAGAAACGGCTTAATTTTTTGAAACAACATCTGTATTTATTAAATGTTAATTCCTGCAAATTTAGCAATTGGGAGTAATTCTTTATTATGAAATCTTAAAATTTGAAAATAATTGTGAAATTTATAATTATTTAAAATAAAATTAAAAATGTAATATCTGCCAAAATCATAATTTAAATGAGTTTTTTGATATTTAGATAAAAGAAAAGGACCGTTTTCACGATCCTTACATATTAAAAGAAGTTAAATTAATTATGAATGGCCGAAACCGATATTTCCTTTTTTACCGGATAAGTTCTTTTTAAAATCAATCATCCTTAATGCAGTAACTGCTGCTTCAACCCCTTTATTTCCAAGATCTCCGCCACTTCTCGCGATAGATTGCTCTTTGGTATCATCAGTAAGAACGCAGAAAATGGTAGGGGTATCGGTAAGTATATTACAGTCTTTGATTCCCTGGGCAACTGCTGAACAGACATAGTCAAAGTGAGGAGTTTCCCCGCGGATTACACAGCCAATGGCAATCACTGCATCATATTTACGTTCTTTACAAAGCTGCATGCTTGCATAATTCAGTTCGAAAGCACCGGGAACGGGGAAAAGCTTAATATTTTCAGGCCGTACTCCTTCTTTCTGAAGGATTTCCAATGCCGCATCGCGAAGATTGTAAGTTACAAAATCATTCCACTCAGAAAAAACAATGCCGATTGAAAATTCATCGGCATTGGTTATATGAAGTGGCTTATAATCAGAAAGATTAACTGTTGCCATTATTTAGTAATATTTAGTCATTTCAATATAAGAGTCAGACATTCCGTTGTCGTAGTCCTGATATTTTTCATCAATTGTAGCAAAATATTTTTTAGCTTCAGCTTTTTTGTTAAGACCTAAAGCCAGAATACCTGCCTTTCTTGTGAAGTAATACATTGTATACGGATCGTCTGAAGCAGAAGCTGCTTTATCCAGCAATTGCAAAGCATCGTCATTTTTGTTGAGGCCAGACTGTGCATCAGCCATTGCTCCGTATTTCATCGCCATCAAAGTTTTGTTGTCTGATGAAAACTTGTCCAGAAGATCATATGCTTCCTGGAATTTTCCTTCTTTGAATTTCAAAAGTCCCGCGTTATACGCAGAAAGCTTACCAATATCAGTTGCGGAATATTCATTATAGGTTCCCAGGAAACCAGGGTTTGCAGCAGATTTACCACCTAGTGCCTCCTTATCTTTTCCTTCAGTAAGATTTTTCTGAGCGGCAAGGAAACTTTTTACAGCTTCAGCGTTTTTAGGAGTCACCACAAATTGTTTGTAAGCGAAGAATCCCAGAACGCCTAAAACAAGCACCCCGAAAGCAATACCCAATGGTTTTGAATATCTCTCAATAAATCTTTCGGTGTTTAAAGCTTCTCTGTCAAGATCTTTAAAAAACTCCACTGTTTCTTTACCTTCTTGCTCGTTTTGAGCATTCTTTGTAATTTTTGCCATAAATTGTTAAAAATTGAAATGCAAATTTAATTGTTTCTGAATGATTTACAAAATACTTTGTGTGTATTGTTGATTTTTATTTAAACAAATAAGCTGAATGATGAATTGTTGAGCATGAATTTAATAAAAAATGCTTCGGAAAGCTCAGTGTGACAACGCATAATTTAACGTTAAGTGAATATACATAGTATTCATACTGAGCCTGCCGAAGCAACGATTTTTTAAGTCTAATATTTTAAAATATGATAAACTTCTGCATTAAATTTCTCTAATTTTTCTTCTCCCTTAAGGTCTTTCAGGCCAATCAGAAAGCTGAATTGGGATACGATTGCTCCTTGCTTTTCTACCAGCTTTGCTGCCGCTTCCGTAGTTCCTCCTGTTGCAAGAAGATCATCATGAATAAGAACTTTTTGTCCCGGCTTTATTTGTCCTTCACGTGTTTCGATGACAGCGCTTCCGTATTCAAGGTCGTATTTTTCCGAAATAACCGGCGGAGGAAGCTTTCCGGATTTTCTTATCAAAATAAAAGGAACTTCCAGGGCAACAGCAATGGCAATCCCGAAAAGATAACCGCGGCTTTCGATTCCGCAAACAGCATCCACTTTCCCTTTGCTGAAAGCTACGAGATCTGCAATGACATCTTCATACAATTTAGGATCTAAAAAAATTGGTGAAATGTCTTTAAACTGAATTCCCGGAATCGGAAAATCTGGTACATTTTCTATCGTTTCTTCCAGTTTCCTGATGAGTTCTTGTGATGCCATTTTTAAGGATTGATTTTATAACTGGAAATTTTCCATTCACCATTTACATTTTTTAATCCGAAAGTTGCTTTCAACGAAGTTGTTCTTCCGTTTTTATCTGTAACGTCGTAGGTTGCATTTACACTTGCCACATTGGTATTAGAAAGATTCGTGGTGATATTTTTCACACTCACGGTTTTCACTGATCCGAAACCTGAAGTAGGGTTGGAAAACGATTCATAGCTTCCCCAGCTTGGATTGCTTGAAGCGCCGTATGCCGCCTTTAAGTTTTGCGAACTTACATTATTCAGGAAACCGGATACTACGTTTTTAGGATCTGCAGCGGGCTGTTTTGGAGTAGCCGGCGTTGTTGCCGTTGCATTCGGATCCGTTGACGGAACTGTTGAGCCCGGATTGTTCGGATCAATTACTGCAGGATCCTGGTTTACAGCCATCGAATCTACAACCACCGGAGCAGGAACTTTTAATAATAAAGGATTTACATCTAATCCTATTTTTGTCATTTTGAATATTTTGGCCGTCGTCTTAACCGATACGGTAATATCAATTTTATTATCAACGACTTTCGCTGCCGGAATGGAAGAAAATTTTAAATTAAATCCTTTAAAATTATTATCCTGCATTAGGTTTTTTGCCGTTGAAAGTTTCACCCCATTACTGAAAACTTCAAGAGTTACTTCCAATCCTGCACCTGTGAAGGAAACCGGATTTCCGGCATTGTCCACAAGTCTGGGAACGATCTGGATGGCAGTTGATGCCCCAGTTCCGTCGTCGCCTGTAGGTCTTGTGATGATGCTCAAAGCATTTGCTTTTACATCATTAGGATCACTTTCTTTTGCTTTATCGTCACCGAAAATATTCATTTCTCCTAAAGAAGGAGGGGCATTGCTGGCCCATTCGATGCCGTTTTTCTGTGCTACCTGATCGGCCATTGCCATAATTTCAGGAACTTTTTTGCCGTTGATTAGCTGGCCTAATGCTTTTAGTTCTGCAACATCGCCATCGGCTTCCACTCCGAACGTCTTTAAAATATAAAGTGCTTCATTAAACTTAATCTGTTTAATGGTTGGAAGACTTGCCGTCATATCATTGATACTCGACTGTAAAGTTTTCGTGTTGGTGGCATCTACTGAATCTTTTTTGCATGCTGTAAAAAGCAACAAACTGAAAATTAGCAGAAAAGACAACTTTTTCATTTTTTTCCGTTTGTCACAAATTTACTAAAACGTTTATTAATAGAGGATTTTTATTTTATATTTTGTTTTTCCTTTAATTTATCTCCGAAATATGAACTAAAAACGGACTGCATATTCGGGAAATCCGTGCTTTCCCAATAAGTTGTGGTATAGCTGCTGTTTTTTAAATCAAACTTATTTTTTTCGGATACATTTTCATCTCTGAAGTCTAATTCCGTTGGATAGAAATTTTTGTAAACAATAAGTTGATTATAGTCTGGTTCACTTTTGTGTTTAAGTTTAAGGAAACCAATTTCATTGAATTCCAACAAATCCCTAAGCGTTTTCTGAGTGTCTTTTTCATATGCAGCATTGATGATATTTTTAACATCATAGAAGCGGTATCCAAAAAATGCAAATTCTTTTTCCTGTAATGCTTCGCCTGTGATTTCAATCTCGTCCTTCTGCTGGCCTTTAAGTTCTTTAATCACGGAATTTCTCTTTTTGTACTCCAGTATATTTCCTACTTCTTTCATTTCGGGAAGTCTTAGCAAAGCCTGATAATCCCACATGCCCGTTTGCTTTTTCTCAAAGACCGCATCTTCCAGTCTGTAGATTCGGTATTGCTCCACGGTGGCGCCTTTCATTTTTTTTGTTTTATTGTCGAAAATATAGGTAACAATTCCGTCTGCGTAACAATTGAGTTTGTTATTTACGGTGACATAGGCATTAAAATTACCTTTTACAAAAATATATTTTGCAGGTTTGTTATTTTTTATGACAACCGGTTCAATATTTCGGATTTTGTCATCAACCTTAATCACTTCTTTTTCAAAATCAGCATATGATAATGTGGCCATTGAGAAATTGTCATAGACCAGCTGAAATTTTTCCTGGTCCGGCTTTATCAGATTTTTGTCGATCTTTCCATCAATATCAGAATAAGCAACAATACTTCCGTCTTTTCCGAATACCGAAACTTTAGGCAGTGGCTTATTGGTTTTTTCAGAAATAAAAGTAATGGTTTGTGAACTTAAAAAATTGAATGCTAATGTTAAAAATAATAATAGAAAGCTTTTCTTCATGGTTTTAAAATTTAATTTGAATACTGTTTATATTTAAAAGACAATAAAAATTAAAAAAGGTTGCATGGAAATGTAATTTTTTTAAAAATAAAAAAAAGACTGATCATTACGATCAGTCTTTCAATTTTATCTTGTAATAAATTCCTTAGAAAGGATATTCATAAATTTCAGATTCATGTAAATAAGGGTTTCCTGTAGGGATTAATTTAAGTTTAGATAATGCAGAAAGCACAGTAAACATAAATAATCCAACTACGAACAGGATTGCTCCTAAGATCAGGATGAATACTTCAGGAGTTTTCCAGTATGGTCCTACTGTTCCTGGCATTACCATGTTGAAGTAATCTAAAATGTGTCCGCAGATAACCACTATTGCCATTATTGTAACTACTTTATAGTTTCTTTTGATGCTGCTGCTTACTAATACCAATAGCGGTAATAAGAAGTTTACGATCAGCATTGGTAAGAAAGTAGGAGAGTAGTGCTGGAATCTTCCGAAGAAATAATTAACCTCTTCCGGAATGTTCGCATACCAATATAACATAAACTGTGCAAACCAGGTATACGTCCAAAGCATACTTGTTGCGAAAAGGAATACTCCTAAATCGTGTAAGTGATTGTCATTGAATTGTGGCAGGAACCCGTTTTTCTTTAAATAAACACTTAAAAGAATGATTACCGCAATACCACTTGAAAGGCAGCTCACCATTGAATACCAGATATACATCGTAGAGTACCAGTGAGGGTCAATAGACATCAACCAATCCCAAGCCCAAGCAGCAGAAGCAAATCCGAAGAATGCAATATATCCTACCGCCCATCTGTACAACATCTGGTAATCTACTTTTGATTTGGTTTCGTCTACTTTTTTAGACTGAGCTTTCAGTTTCCAAGCGAAGAACGAAGCACCTAAAACATAGATAAATGTTCTAACAGCATAGAAAGGAATATTTAGGAAGATTCTTTTTTCAAATAAGATCACATCAAAATGAGCAGAGTTCGGGTCTGTCAATTCAGGATCCATCCAATGAAAAAGGTGTCCTTGGTGTGTAATGTTTAAAAGCATTAAAATGATCAGAATAGCACCACCGTAAGGAATATAAGAAGCAATAGCTTCCATTACTCTTGTAATGATAATTGGCCATCCTGCGTGTGCAGCATGCTGGATAGAATAAAAGAATAATACGCAGCAGCTCACTCCGAAGAAAAATACAGCTACAAAATGTATTGCCGCTAAAGGCTGGTTATGTACCTGAAGAGTAGCATGCTCCAAATGAGCAGCGTGATCCTGAGGACCAACCATTTCACTAGAATGTGTAGGAGCAGTATGACCAGAAGCGTTAACAGCTTCCATCATGTGTTCTATTTTCTCGGCAGAGATTCCTTTGTTTAAAAAGAAACCAATACCAAAAAGAACTAAACCTACAACAAGAAGGATTATAGAAGTTGATTTTAATTTTGGTGAAAAACTATACATTTCTTTTCTTATTTTTTAGTTTCGGTAGTCTTTGTTTCAGTAGTTGCCGGTGCTGCTGCTGTAGTCGACGCCGGTGTAGCCGTTCCCGCTGCAGGTGTTGCAGTGGCAGGTGCTGCAGCTCCTTTTTTAAAGGCATTCATTACATACATGGCCACTCTCCATCTGTCTCCAGCGTTTAATTGCCCTGCATAAGATCCCATTGCGTTTCTACCGTTTGTGATTACATAATGAACAGATCCTACAGTAATTTCCCTATCGGCGTAGTTTGGTACACCGGAGAAAGCTCCGGACTGTACGATAGGTCCCTGTCCGTCTCCACCTACACCATGACAAGCTGCACAGGTATGTTCAAATAATATTTTCCCTCTCTCCAGATCCTTTGCAGAGTTTGCAGGATTTAAAGGAGAATTGGTCATTGTTTTTGAAGCATCATAACCGGCATTATATTCATCAACGGTTTTCGGAAGCAATCCTTCTTCAAAAACACCATCTTTATTTTGAGGAACAGATCCTTCTACAGGAGAAAGGCCTGTTGCCCCGTTATTTTTTACGAAAGCAGGAATTTCATTTTCATGATCTGAATAAGCATCCTGAGCTTTCATCAATGGATCGTAAGCTACCGGGAAATACATGTCCGGGAAATATACTAACGGTGTATTTTCTTTTGGCCCGCAAGAGTTAAGTAAAACTGTTGTTAAACCTAAAACTGCTGTAATTTTTAATACATTCTTTTTCATTTTAAGCATCTTTAACAGTTATTTCTTCAACTCCGGTTTCAATAAGCAACTGTTTTACAGATTCTACATCATCAGTTACAAATTCCATCATAAATTTATCATCCGTTGTTCTCGGGTCCGGGTTTTGTGCAGGCGCTCCGGGATACATTTTGTTTCTTACCAGGAAAGTTAATGACATCATGTGAGCGGCACAAAATACCATAAGCTCAAACATTGGTACAACGAATGCCGGCATATTGTGTCCCCAGTCAAAAGCTGGTTTACCACCGATATTCTGAGGCCAGTCGTGGTTCATCACATACCAGGTTAAAGTAGCTCCAATCGTTACTCCATAAAGAGCGTAAAGAAAAGCGGCATCAGAAATTCTTGTTTTCTTTAACCCTAAAGCTTTGTCAAGCCCGTGAACCGGGAACGGAGTATAAACTTCGTTGATTGCGATTCCTTTATCGTTGAATGCCTTAACGCCGTTCATTAAATCGTCGTCGTCAGCATAAAGTCCGTATACAATTTTAGTGGTGCTCATCTCCTTCTTTTGCTTTATAAGTTTCACCTGAGATTTTCAAAATCGATTTTAATTCGGCCTGTGCAATTACAGGGAATGTTCTTGCATATAATAAGAATAATACAGAGAAGAATCCGATTGTTCCTAAATATACACCCACATCAATGATCGTTGGCTTAAACATGGTCCAAGATCCTGGTAAGTAGTCTCTTGAAAGGTTGATTACGATGATGTCAAAACGCTCAAACCACATCCCGATGTTGATGATTAATGCAACAATGAATGTCCAGATAATATTCGTTCTCAATTTCTTGAACCAGAATGAAGCAGGAACAACAAGGTTACAGATAATCAATGACCAGAATGCCCACCAGTAAGGTCCAACAGCAGCACCCGGAGAAAGATAAGTGAAATCTTCAAATCTTGATCCTGAATACCATCCGATGAAATATTCTGTAGCATAGGCCACGGTTACCATACCACCTGTTAAAATAATTACGATGTTCATAATTTCGATATGATACATAGTGATATAATCTTCAAGGTGACAAACTTTTCTTGCAACCAATAATAACGTCTGTACCATCGCGAATCCTGAGAAGATCGCACCGGCAACGAAGTAAGGAGGATAGATCGTAGAGTGCCATCCTTTAATTACTGACGTGGCGAAGTCAAAAGATACGGTAGTGTGTACTGAGAATACAAGCGGTGTTGCCAAACCTGCTAGAACCAAAGAAAGTTCTTCGAATCTTTGCCAGTGTTTTGCTTTACCTCCCCATCCGAATGCAAGGAATGTATAAATCTTTTTAGTCCAAGGTGTTTTTGCTCTGTCTCTGATCATTGCAAAGTCAGGAATCAATCCCATAAACCAGAATACTGTTGATACCGAGAAATAGGTAGAGATTGCAAATACGTCCCAAAGTAGAGGAGAGTTGAAGTTCCCCCACAGAGAACCGAACTGGTTTGGTAATGGGAATACCCAATATCCTACCCAAACTCTACCCATGTGAATTACCGGGAAGATTGCTGCCTGTACTACTGCGAAGATCGTCATCGCTTCCGCAGATCTGTTTACAGACATTCTCCAACGCTGTCTAAATAATAATAATACCGCTGAGATTAGGGTTCCGGCGTGACCGATACCAACCCACCATACGAAGTTAGTAATATCCCAACCCCAGTTAATAGTTCTGTTAAGTCCCCATGCTCCAATACCTGTTCCGATAGTATAGGCGATACACCCAAATCCATAGATGAATAGAACTAAGGCTGCATATAATGAGATCCACCATAATTTACCTGCTCTTTCTTCGATAGGTCGTGCAATATCTTCCGTGATATCGTGATAAGTTTTGTGACCAATAATCAGAGGTTCCCTTATCGGAGCTTCGTAATGTCCTGACATTTTTTACCTATTTATTATTTAAACTTTATTTTTCTACTCTGTTTCTTACTTTAGTATGATAGAACACGTTTGGCTTGGTTCCGATCTCTTCAAGTAAATAATATCTTCTGTTGTCAGCATATAATTTTCTGACTTCAGATCCTTTGTCATTCATGTCTCCGAACTGGATAGATCCTGTTGTACATGCTTTTGAACAAGCTGTCTGGAATTCTCCGTCTTTCACGATTCTGTTCTCTTTTTTAGCTTCAAGAATAGTCGTTTGAGTCATTTGGATACACATTGAACATTTCTCCATAACCCCTCTTGTTCTTACAACAACATCAGGATTCAGTACCATTCTTCCAAGATCGTTGTTCATGTTGAAATCGAACTTGTCATTCAGGTTGTAGGTAAACCAGTTGAAACGTCTTACTTTGTACGGACAGTTATTTGCACAATATCTTGTACCAATACATCTGTTGTAAGCCATGTGGTTTTGTCCCTGAGAACCGTGAGATGTAGCCGCTACCGGACAAACCGTTTCACAAGGTGCGTGGTTACAATGCTGACACATTACCGGTTGGAAGATCACATCAGGATTATCAGCAGGGTGGTTCAGTGCCCCTCCGTCGCCGAATGCAGTACCATATAATTCAGGAACTGCCATTCCTTCTTTTAATCCCTCATATACTTCTACTTTCTGTCTTGAAGAATAATAACGGTCAATTCTTAACCAGTACATATCTCTGGACATTCTGATCTCTTCTTTTCCTACTACAGGAACGTTGTTCTCTGCCTGGCAGGCAATGATACAAGATCCGCAACCTGT
Source organism: Chryseobacterium sp. PET-29 (assembly GCF_025736815.1). Classification (NCBI taxonomy): domain Bacteria; kingdom Pseudomonadati; phylum Bacteroidota; class Flavobacteriia; order Flavobacteriales; family Weeksellaceae; genus Chryseobacterium; species Chryseobacterium sp. PET-29. The sequence continues at coordinate 3,315,755 of NZ_CP107053.1, forward strand.
ACAGGAGTTAAGGTCGATAGACATGTTGAAGTGAGGCCCGTCCGTATCATCGAAAGCATCCCAAAGGTCAATCTTTCTTGCAGGAAGAGCTCCGCTGATGGTGTGATATTCCAAAGGCTTATTCCATCCTTTGTGCTCATCATCAAATGCTACGTTTAAGAAATCTGCCAAAGGAACTTCTTTAGCAATTTCGTAACGTCCCATTAATGTATTTTGAAGCTGGATCCCTGCGAATTCATGATCTTCACCTGTTTTTTCTAATTTAACATTAGATACCACCAGGTTAGATCCATCGAATAAAGGATATGCATTTACTCCCGTATCAGCTGTTGCTCCTGAATTTTTCTTACCATATCCAAGCGCAAGACCTACTGATCCTTCTGCCTGTCCCGGCTGAATGAATACAGGAACATCTTTTATAGTAACTCCGTTTACCGTAAGATTTACAATAGAACCGTCCAGCTGCATTCTTGCATTAAGATCGTTTTCTATACCTAATCTTTCAGCATCTTTAGGAGAAATTGTCAGGTAATTATCCCAAGACATTCTTGTAATTGGGTCCGGTAATTCCTGAAGCCAAGGGTTGTTGGCCTGAGTTCCGTCTCCCATTGCTGTTTTGGTATATAATACCAATTCTAAATCAGATGCTTTGAAGCCTCCTAATTCAGCTACAGCCTGAGCAGCATTTCCTCCTGCATACGACAATGTTGTTGCATTTGCAGAAGTATTAAATCCGTTATATAAAGCTTTGTTGAATGAAGTTCCTCCTAGTACGGAAGAAGCATTTGCTTTTAAATAATCGTAGTAGTTGTTAGCCGCGTTGTTCTTTCCGTTTTTCCAAACCAATAAAGATTCTTCTATCTGTCTTGATTTGTAGATTTTCTGGATGGTTGGCTGCATTAATGAATATACTCCCGTCTGCGGTTCGATATCTCCCCAAGACTCAAGCCAGTTGGCTACAGGAATTACAGCTTTCGCTGCTTTGTACATTTCATTTTTCTTATCAGCAATAGCAATGACGTAAGGAACCTTTGTTAAAGATTTTTTGAAATCTTCTCCTTTGTGGTATGAGTAAATAGGATCTACATTATTGGCGATCAATACACCAACCTGACCTGCATTTACCCATCCGAGGAATTCCTCGAATCTTGCTTTGTCAAATTCTTTTAATAGGTTTGCTTTACCTGTGAAAGCTGTAGAACCAAGTTTCTGGTTAATAAGGTGTGCTAAAACCTGAGCACCTTTGGAACCGTCGGCAAAAACTACTGCTTTGCTTCCTTTTGTCTGTAATTCTTTAGCAATTTCAGAAGCTGTTTTATCTGAAGTTCCTCCACCAACGATGGCATTGTAAACTTCAACTAAAGTTTTATTTACCTGGCTAGGCTTTAATCTGAATCTTTCGTCAGCGTTAGCACCAGTCAGTGACATGTTTGATTCCACCTGAATGTGTCTCAACATGTTTGGTCCCGGCTTTCTAGCAGCAGCGTAAGAAGATTCTAATCCTCCGCCATTGTAATCTCCTAAGAAATCTGCCTGGAAAGAAACTATCAATTCTGTTCCTCGAAGGTCGTAAACCGGTAATGCTCTTGTTCCGAAAACTTCCTGGGCTGCGTCTAATGCACCAGCATAAGGATAAGCATCATATGTTACTAACTCTGCTGTAGGATATTTAGCCTTAAATTCAGAGAATAATTTTTTGAAAGTAGGGGAAGCAAAAGAATGCGATAATAAAACAATTCTTTTTCCTGCAGCGTTAGCTTCTTCCAGTCCTTTGATAATGTAGCTGTCTACCTTATCGAAAGTTTCATCTTTACCTTCAAATTTAGGTTGCTTTACTTTATCATTGTCATAAAGAGAAAGTACGCTTGCCTGTGCTCTTGCGCTTGTTTTTCCAAGATCTCCTGCAACAGGATTCGGTTCAATTTTAATAGGTCTTCCTTCTCTTGTTTTTACTAAAACACTCGCAAAGTCAAAACCATCGAAATATGTTGAAGCGTAATAGTTTGGAATTCCCGGGATGATTTCATGTGGCTTTACCACATAAGGAATTGTTTTGATAACCGGAGCTTCACATGCAGCCAGTGTAACCGCTGCAGTAGAGAATCCTAATAGTTTTAAGAAATCTCTTCTTGAAGTACTGGATCCGTTTTTTTCAGCATCTCCAAGGAAATCTTCTACCGGAATTTCTTCCTGGAACTCTTTTTGAGCCAGCTTGTTGTTTAGAGCCGGATCTTTAAGTTCGTGAATACTTCTAAATTGTATTTTGTTTGAAGCCATTTATACTTCTAATTTTTAGTTATTAATAATGACATTTACCACACTCAAGACCTCCAATTGCATCTACAGTAATCTTACCACCATCTTTAGGGTATTGTTTTTTCAACTTGTCATGTAGATTCTTGAAGTATTCTTTATTATAACCGTTGTTCATATCAACCTCAGTAGTTCTGTGGCACTCAATACACCATCCCATTGTGAAGTCATTGGCCATCTGAACAACATTCATTGTATCAATTTTACCGTGGCAGGCTTTACATACAACATCAATTTTGTTGTTTGGATTCTTTTTGTTGAAAGAATTAATAATTGCCTGTTCACCTGCTACAACGTGCTGAGCGTGGTTGAAGTAAACGAAGTCCGGCATGTTGTGGATTCTTGTCCATTCAACTGGCTGCGTTTTTCCTGTATACTGTTGTTTTTCAGAATCCCAACCTGTAGCAGCATAAATTTTCTGGATTTCTCCGTCGTAGAATGCCTTGTCTTTTCCTGGTTCCATGTAGTGTTCTGCATTGTACTCGGAAATTGTTCTGTGACAGTTCATACAAACGTTCATAGAAGGAATTTCAGATACTTTACCGTACTTGGCACTGGAGTGACATAGCTGACAGTCAATCTTCTGTTCTCCTGCGTGGATTTTGTGAGAGAAATAGATAGGCTGTTCAGGTTTATACCCTTTGTAAACACCGATCCACATGATCCAGTTCCATACTCCGTATGCTGCCAGTAAAGCCAGAATAGCAATAAGTCCTTTACCGATATAGTGGTATTTTTCGTAAATTTCACGGAAAGATTTTACTCTTGTTTCGTTAAGTCCTGCTAAGTCTTCAGATTGTCCCAGTTTTACTAATTGTCTTAGTTTCAGTAGGATCCAAACCAATAAACCTGCAATCGCTAAAAGTGAAATGATCACCACGTTGGTAGTGGTAGAGCTCTGTGGTGCCGCATTGGCAGATCCTGCATTTGCTGTATTCTTAGCATCATCAGTTTTTGCAGGTTCCGGAGCCGGAGGATTAGTTGTGTATGCTAAGATGTCGTCAATATCCTTATCGGTAAGATTTGGAAAGACCTGCATCTCAGTCTTATTGAATTTTTCGAAAACTTCATTGGCGTATTTGTCACCAGAGGCTCTTAGCTCTTTGTTGTTCTTGATCCATTTGTGAAGCCAGTCTTTTCCAAGCCCCTGTTCGGTATCAAGTCTTGCAACCACACCTTTCAATGCAGGTCCTACGACCTGTTTGTCTAACGCGTGACATGCAGTACAATTCGCTTTGAAAAGTTTTTCTCCGTTTTTAGGATCGCCGTCTTGCCCGTAAATTGAAGCACTGGTTGATAACAATAAGCCTATTGCGATCAACGTTTGTCTATAATGCTTTCTCCAACTAATCATTTAAATTATCTTATGTTAGTAAATATTGAACATTCAATCAATTCGGCAAAAATAATATATTTAACAGGAATTTAACGGTATATAGAAAGGGGAAAATATCATTTACGTTTAATTTGTATTGATTCTAAATAACTCCATTTGGTATAATTTTTTAATTTACCTAAATTTGCGGAAACAAGTTTAAATGAAAAATTTTATTAAAATATTTTCGATAGTATTGTTTGGAGGATTTTATACTCTTGAAGCACAACAAATTGTAAAAAAAGATACCTTAGCCGGGACGGAATTGGTGATGACAATGGATTCTAAGGTAAATGCCGCGCTGGAAAGTATTGAAGACAAGTGTTCAAGAACTACCAGTATGGTTGTTTCGAGTGATGCTGATGATGATTCCGGATCTTTGAGACCGACAAAAATCTATGTTCCGAATAGGGAACTTACCAATGCGGAAATATGCAGAAGAAATCCGAGGATTTTAGGGTATAAGATCCAGATAACCACCGTAAAAAGCAATGATGAAGCTAATGAAGTGAAAGCGTATTTCAGAAAAAGATTTCCCAATCTGAAAGTTGAAACCGACGCATCACTTAGACCAAATTATAAAATTCTTGCGGGAAGTTATTTTACGAAACAAAGTGCTGCCTCTGACCTGTCTAAAGTTAGAGAGTATTTTAAATCGGCAATTGCCGTACAATATAGAATTTTCTGTGCGGAAGCAAAATAATTTAATTTTTGAAATATCGTAAAAAGCTGAGATTATTCTCAGCTTTTATTTTTTTATGCAGTTTTCAAGAGTATAATAGGATAGAATAATGAATTTTTAGTAATATTTATTTAAAAACCAGAAGAATTCTGTCATTCTCAGATAATTATTTGTTAAGGCATAAACAAATAAAATACTAACAACAACGGTTAAGAAAGACAGCATTTTTGGTGATTCTTTGTAGGAGTAAAAGAGCCATCCCAACAATAACGGATAAACAAAAACAAAATGTCCTCCGTAAATGTATGAGGTGTGAAGTCCAAATCTCATAACGCAATGAATCACAATATCAAACAAAAATGAAATCATGAGTACCTGAACCAGCTTATTTTTAAAATTTTTACAATAACTCCAGGAGATAAGAGTCAATAAAACGGCAATGAAAATGTAAGGGATCCATGACGAGTATACGGTCATTATCATGCCTTTATAATGATATCCCATCATATTATGTTTATCCCGGATAATAAAATCCGAAAATAAAATATTTCCGCCAAAAAAATAAGAAAGAATCATATCCCAGGTCGGAGTTGAATTTACATTCGAGAACTTTTCATACTGTTCATTGGTCTTGCTGAATATGTTCTGGTATTTGAAATCAATCCGGTTCAGGTACAATAAAATAAAGCAGATAACAGTAAAAGCTCCTCTTAAAATAGCATTTCCAAACTTTCTCCAGCTGTGAAAGAGTCCTTTTTCAAAAGCAACGGGAATGAATACCTTGGCAATATTGGTTACGGTTAATCCTCCGATTGTAATTCCGGAAAATGCCAGCGCCAATGCGGGTATTCTTTTCTCTTTTTTAAGTTTTATTGCAGAATAGTGATTAAATAAAGTCAGTAAAAATAGGGTATAAGTAAAATTTTCCGGGGTGAAAGACAGCAGGATTGTCGTTGAAAACGCACCGAAAAATAAAATGAGCAATAGACTTAGGATTAGAGGTAGCCTAATGATATTTTTCAGGTACTTGAAGACCTGAAGTACACTTAAACTAACTGCAATATTGCTGAACCACGCGAGGATAAAGCGAAAATCTCCATTCATTTTGCCATCAGAAAAAAGCAACGCCAGCTCGCGGATCCAGTTGAAGAAATAATACGATAAAGGATGTCTTTCGAAGCTTCCTCCGGTCATTACAATGGATTTATTATCGAAGCTGAAATAGGCATCCCAGGGAATTCTGGAGTCAAAAATAATTTTGTAATGTATGGCGATGAAGGATCCTAAATATCCGTAAACAACCAGGAAAAATAACAGAACAAGGAGTTCAGTTCCTGAAGATGGAAATAATAATTTCAGAAATTGGATGAATTTTGTTTTGAATTGAGCCACCAGTTTATTTTTTTCTACAAAAATAAATAAAAAACTCACCCATAAGGTGAGTTTAAATCTATTGAAATAGTTTGATTATTCTTTAATTATTTTTTCAGAAATAGAAGTTCCGTCTGTGAATTCTACCTGCATAATATAATTTCCTTTAGGCAATGAAGAAATGTCTGCCTTAGCTGATGAAGATTTTAATACTGATTTTCCAGTGAAATCTAAAATTTCAGATGATTTTATTTTCTTATCAGATTTGATATTGATTTCTCCTTTTGTTGGGTTAGGGTAAACAGATAATTTACTGATTGTATTATTTAAATCCTTGGTTCCCAATGATTGAGAGGATTTAAAGATTCCTCCTACCGAGGATGAAGTATTAAATCCACCGGAATAGCATGTATTAGCATCAGAGCATCTCACACTTAAATGTTGTACTGCAGAGTCTATTACAGTCCATGTTGAGCCATTATCTATACTTTTCCAAGATCCACCTGCAGAACTTGTTGCTACTAATATATTTGTACCAGGTACATATGTAATGTCATTAATTTTATTAGCGGCAGTAATACCTGAAAATGTTACACTTGACCATGTTGCTCCTCCATCAGTTGTTCTGTAAAGGGCAAGTGCTGTAGGGGTGGTTCCCAGATACGTTTTTTTCATCACCAGACCCTTGCTGGCATCGCTCCATGCCATATCTCCGCTTATAGAAGCTCCCCCGAAGTCTGAAAGACTATAAGTAGCGCCATTAAATGCAATACTCCATGTTACACCTTTGTCTGTAGATTTAAAAATACGACCTTTATTGGTGTAGAAGAAGATATTATTACCAACGGCATAATATCCTGCGTTATAACCATACTCACCACTACTAGGATTAGGAAGATTTGCAGCTGCAACTCTAGTCCACGTACCACCTCCGTTTGAAGAGGTGTAAAGCTCGAATTCTCCGCCTTCCGGATCTCCACCAGCAATAACATTATTGGCATCAAAAGCATGAACAAAATTTAAATAAGATTCTCCGGCGGTTGAAAAAGCTTTTTGAGGTGTCCATGTTACACCACCATCCACTGTTTTGTAAACTGATCCTAAGCCATCTGTTGACGTGGATAATAAAGCTCCAACCCAAGCCGTAGTGCCACTGACTCCTGATATATTAGTAATAGTTAATGTAGGATCTCCTACATTGATTGTCCCTGATGTCCAAGTGGTACCTCCATTAGAAGTTTTGGTAAATTCCTGAACATTAGAAGGATTAGCCGGGTCTACAGGATCACCGTCATAAGCAAATGCCCAAACAGTTGTCGCATTATAAACTTCAAGTCCGGCAATACCCCTTGATGGGGTTGCAAAAGCACTGTTTTGTGTCGACCAATACTGTGAAAAAGCTGATGAGCTAATTACAAGCGCAAAAGCAGATAGTAAAATTCTTTTCATAAGATTTTTTTGTAAAGCTAATAAAAAAACAAATAATCTTTACAAAAATATTTATTAAAAACCTTTATTGTTATATATTATTTAATTTACGAACTGCAGGAAAGTGTTGAACATCCGGAAACATCATCATATTCCGATGGCCTTTTCGCTGAAAATTCCGGGTAGATGGTATGATAAGGATTTTCCAGGGCGTGGGTCAATTTACCGAGCATTTCCGCTTTTCCATCATTAATTTCTTCAATACATTGATATAAAAGGTAATTCCTTAAAATAAATTTAGGATTTGTTTTGTGCATAATTTCTAAAGATTTTTCTCTTGAAATAATATTTTTTTCTAATCTGGACTTATAGTCTTTCATAAAATCATCCAATCTTGAAATTTTTTCATCATTAAGAAATATATAGGAAACACTTTCAAACTGAAGCCTTAAATCTTTTTGGTCATCATATTTTTCAAGTTCATTAAAAAACAGCGTATAATCTAACTGAAGATCCTGCATAAGGCTCTGCCAGCTGTTAAAAAACTTTTCATCATTGGTTAACAGCTGATCAAACCCGAATTTTCTGCAAAGCATCCGGTCATGAGATTCCCAGAAATAGCTTCCGTAATCATTCAGGATATCTTCAAGGAATTTTTCATCTTTAATTAAAGGATGAAGTGCATTTGCCAGCTGCCAGAGATTCCATTGGGAGATCTGTGCCTGTTTTCCGAATGCATATCTTCTTCCGGGCAGGTCGGTTGTATTCGGAGTAAAATTCAAGTTATATTCATCCATCATTGAATAAGGGCCATAATCTATGGTAAGTCCCAGAACCGACATGTTATCTGTATTCATTACCCCATGTACAAATCCTACACGGTACCATTCAACCATAAGATCAGCGGTTCTTCTGCAGATGTTTTCAAAAAAATCTTTGTATTTCTGCTGGCCTTCCGATTGTATTTCTGTGAAGTAATTTTCAATGGTGAAATCAGCCAGCTCCTTCAATGTTGTATATTCCTGTTGGGCAGACATCAGTTCGAAATGCCCGAAACGTAAGAAACTTTCTGCTGTTCTTATGATTACAGCACCTTTTTCGTTTTGCGGATTTCCGTTATACATAATATCTCTTACCACTTCTTCCCCTGTAAGAGCAAGACTTAATGCTCTTGTTGTGGGAACACCGAGATGATGCATGGCTTCACTCATCAGATATTCACGCACTGAAGACCTCAGGACCGCTCTTCCGTCCGCATGTCTGGAGTACGGTGTTGCTCCGGCGCCTTTCCACTGGATCTCATGTTTTTGCCCGAGATTGTTGGTAATCTCTCCGGCAAGTATTGCTCTTCCATCTCCCAGCTGTCCTGCCCAATTGCCAAACTGATGTCCGGCGTAAGCAGTAGAATAAGTCTGCATTTCTTGTGGAAGACTATTCCCAACTAAAAAATCCAAATCTTTTTCTTCGAATTTTCCCAAACCGATTTCTTCGGAAAGGTTTTCATTAAAAGCAATAAGTGAAGGATGATCAAAACCTGCCGGATTTACGGTTGAGAATAAAACCTTCGGAGTATTTCTCTGCATCGTGTTGCCGGAAAAATCTCCCGGAAACTTTTTTATAAAGGGTTGTTGTATGTTTTCAATCTTCATATCTCAAAGGTATTAATTAAAAAAGAAAAGACCTTCCAAAATATTGAAAGGTCTTGTGTATTTCTAAAAGAGAATTTATTTATTATTAAAGTCTATATCTTCACTGCTGTTAAGATTGTCATTAACATTTTCTTCTTTTTTGCCCGGTGTTTTTGGTCCGGATGGCTCTACCGGTTTCGGGTTTTTGATTTCGTCCAGCGTCTGCAGTCCGCCATCGTCTCCATAACCTGAGCTTAATCCTTTAAGATTTGAACAGCCGTCTTTCCATTCCGATGGTTTTACAAACTTATCACTCGGAGAAACTCCAAGGCTTTTATCTGCCCATACTTTCTTCATGAAAATGGCCCAGATCGGAAGTGCCATTTTGGCCCCTTGGCCTTCACCTGTTCCATAGAAATGCGTAGCTCTGTCTTCCCAGCCAACCCACGCACCTGTTGCCAGCTTTGGAACGATACCCATAAACCAACCGTCTGAATTATTCTGGGTAGTACCGGTTTTACCTGCAATTTCTATATCTTTTGAAATTCCTTTTCTTCCCAATTCTCCTGAAGCTGTACCATACTGTGCTACTCCTTTCATCAGTTCGATCATAGTATAAGCGTACAGCGGATTCATTACTTCTTTTGGCTCAACATTCACTTCCTTAATTACTCTTCCGTTGGCATCTTCAATTCTCCAGATCATTTCCGGTTTATTGTAATTACCATAGTTAGCAAAAGTACTATAGGCTCCCACCATTTCGTAGATGGTGATGTCGGATGAACCTAATGCCATCGGAAGACTTGTTGAAATCTCTTCTGTTACACCAAGATCTCTCGCCGTCTGAATTACACTTTGTGTCGTTGTCATTTCAGCCAGACGCAGTGCTACAGGGTTTTGAGAGTGTGCTAAAGCATCTTTCAAAGTAAGCATTCCGCCTCTTCCCGGTACGTGGTAAGTTCCTTTGTTAAAACTTGCATTAGACACCACGGAACAAGGAGTCATTCCCAATTTCATAATGGCGGTTGCATAAACAAAAGGTTTGAAAGTAGATCCTACCTGTCTTTTCCCCTGTTTGATGTGGTCGTACTGGAAGTGCTGCCAGTCGATTCCTCCTACCCAGGCTTTTATTTCCCCGGTTCCGGGAACCATAGACATTAATCCTGCCTGAGCTACTTTCTTATGCCATCTGATAGAATCCCAAGGGGACATTTCCACCTCTTCTTCTCCGGCCCATGTGAAACGTGATGTTTTGATCGGCTTTTTGAATTCCATCATGATAGAATCTTCGGAAACTCCGGCTGCTTTCAGCTGCTTGTAACGTCCGGTTCTTTTCATAGCCTGAACCATCAGGTCGTTGATCTGCTTGCTGTTAAGATAATAAAACGGCCAGTCTTTTCTGCCTCTCTGTTCAGCATCAAATCTTTTCTGAAGATCTGTTAAATGCTCTCTGATAGACTCTTCGGCGTACTTCTGCATCTTGGAATCAAGGGTGACGTAAATTTTTAATCCGTCTTTATAAAGATTCAGCTTTTTGCCGTTTTCTTTTTCGTAATCCTTTAAATAAGCATCAATTTCCTTTTTTAAATAAAACTTATAATAAGCGGAATAATCATCATTGATGTTTTTGATCGGATGATAATCTAAAACAATTGGAGTTGCAATGGCTTTATTATAAGTGTCCTGATCTATATATCCCGTCTTCAGCATCTGTTCCAGTACGACATCCCTTCTTGCTTTCGCTCTTTCAGGATTTCTCATCGGGTTATTTTTTACAGGATTTTCCAGCATTGCTACAAACATGGCGGCTTCCGGTAAAGTAAGTTCTGATGTTTTTTTATTGAAATAGATTTTGGATGCCATTTCAATACCGTTAGCATTATATAAGAAATCAAACTTATTAAAATATAAAGTAACGATTTCTTCTTTTGTATATCGCTTTTCAAGACTTACGGCAACTACCCATTCTTTAAGCTTCTGAAACGCTCTTTCAATTTTATTCTGAGAAGCCCCATTGGTAAAAAGCAGTTTGGCAAGCTGTTGTGTGATAGTAGAACCACCTCCGCGTTTTCCACCATAAGCTACAGCTCTGGCGACAGATTGTAAATCGATCCCCGAATGTTCTTTAAAACGTTCATCCTCTTTGGCCTGAAGAGCATATACCAGGTAAGGAGGAAGATCTTTATAAATGATAGGCTGGGTTTTTTCTTTTTCAAATTTTCCCAATAGAACACCATCCGAAGAATAGATCTCGGAGGCGACATAAATATCCGGATTTTCAAGTTCTTTTACATCCGGCATTTCCCCGAGAAAACCTTGGGAAACGGCGAAAAAAATACCTGATATTCCTAATACTACAGCAATAAGTCCGACCCAGATAAATTTCACCCACTTTTTCCAGCCGGTATTTTTTTTCTTAGGAGGAAGAGGGAATGTTTTCCCTTTATTTCCTGTAATTTGTTTGTTTACTTCCATTGATGATTACGGTTTAGCCGTTTCTATTTTTACTCCAATATCTTCGATTCCCGGAAGGATGTCATTTCGCATAGCCTGAGTGAGACCAATCTGATATTTTCCTTTTGTCGGAAATCTGTAATTCAGTTTATACTGAAATAAAGTTTCCTTTGTATCACCGAAGCCGGTTCCCAACCATTCTCCATTAGGTTTTGCCAAAACATAATTCAGCGTATCAGTCTGCTTTTTTTTGGTCTGCATATCGGTGAAGTTTACAATAAACCTGATATTACTGTAAGGATATTCATTATTGTTTCTTACAACAAATATAATATTTTTAGGATTTTGCGGATCCGAAACTTCAAGATTAAATTTCTGTTCGCTTTTCTTATTCCACTTGTTATCAACAGAATTCATAATCACTTCTTCTTTTGAAGAAGAATTACAGCTGAAGAGAAGGATAAGCGAGAATAATCCTAAGATTTTACGCATTATTGTCTTTTTTTGGAGGAAACTTCTTTTTAAATTTTTTCTTGTTCGGGTTTGGTTTTTTGTCAACCTGAGAATCTGCTGCAGCTTCTACTTTTTCCAACTGGGGCTTTTGCTGTGGGTTGTTTTTTTGTTGTTTCTGCTGATTGTTCGGATTCTGATTTTGTGGCCTTTCCTGCTTCTGAGGCCTGTCGGATCTTTCAGGACGTTCCTGTCTTTCAGGTCTGTTGTTGTTTTTTTTCTGTCCCTGATTCTGGTTGTTCTGATTATTATTCGGTCTGTTCTGATTTCTGTTTTTATTGTTTCCTCTTCCTTTCTTCTCGAAACGGTCAACATTATTTTCCTGAATCAGATCTATGCTTGCAAACGAAGTTTCAGGCTGTTTCAGTTCTTCCAGAGGAAGTGTTTTTTCGCCACGTTTATTTTTTGCAATCAGTTTTTTAACGAGATCAATATCAAAATCGTACCAGGCAATAGAATTCTCAACGTATGCAAACCACATTTTCTTTTTGAAAACGTCGATCTTTATGCAGAATGCTCTTCCTTTTTCTGTATCAAGTGTTGTTGAAGAAGACGGGAAATTGCTCAATGCGTCAAGATAGCTGTCCAGCTCGTAATTCAGACAGCATTTAAGTTTGCCACACTGTCCTGCAAGCTTTTGAGGGTTGATGCTCAGCTGCTGATATCGGGCAACGTTAGTGTTAACAGATCTGAAATCCGTAAGCCATGTCGAGCAGCATAATTCTCTTCCACAAGATCCTATTCCTCCCACTTTTGCAGCTTCCTGTCTGAAGCCGATCTGCTTCATATCGATCTTTGTACGGAACGCTCCTGCGTAATCTTTAATTAACTGTCTGAAATCTACACGATTATCAGCAGTATAATAGAACGTAACCTTTGAAGCGTCACCCTGATATTCCACATCGGTGATCTTCATTTCAAGACCAAGCCTGTGGGCGATTTTTCGCGCTTCTATTTTTACGTTTTCTTCTTTTTTTCGTGCTTCCTGCCATACTTCCAGATCTTTCTGGTTGGCCAGCCTGTATATTTTCTGTACAGATTCTTCAGAAAATTTCTTCTTTTTCATCTGAATCTTTACCAGTTCGCCGGTGAGACTTATCACACCTACATCATGTCCGGGACTTGATTCTACTGTTACAACACTACCTATGTGTAATGGAATATTATTTACATTTTTATAAAACGATTTTCTGTCATTTTTAAATCTAACTTCAACAAAATCACATCTGTTCGGTGCGGGATTGTTGATGTTGGAAAGCCAGTCAAAAACACTTAATTTATAACTATTACCACAGGTATCTACATTTTCACAGCCATTCGCGGTCTTCTTGGGTCCGCAAGAATGTGCAGAATCGCCGGATGTTTTACATCCACAACTCATATATAATATGTTTAATTTGCAAATTTATGATTTTTATCTTTATAAGGTCTAAAATAATCAAATATTCAGAAACTTACCTGTTTAGTTTTAAACAAAGCTCTAAAAGTAGTGATTTAGTTTAGTTTAAGCTTCTTATAATCTTAGATTTAGAATAAAACCGAAGCAAAGTATTATTTTAAACATAGTTTTATTTGGTTTTATTGTTTAAAATTTTATGATTTATTAACAGACCTAAGTAAAATAATTTTATATTTGGGTTATATAATAATAGTCTATGAAAAAAATATTAGTATCAACTGCATTATTGGCAGGTGTTCTATCTTATGCAGGAGGTTTCAGGGTTTCTCTGCAAGGGGTAAAACAATTGGCAATGGCACATACCAGTGCTCATGCTGAAGATGCGAGTGTGGCATTCTTCAATCCTGCAGGGATGTCATTCATTCCCTCGAAATTAAGTATTGTAGCCGGTGGATTTGGCGCAAGCAACAGAGTTACTTTTCAAAACCTGAATACATTACAGACTACAGAGACTGATAATCCTTTAGGAACGCCTATTTACGCTGCCGTAACATACAGGCCTCTTGAGAAACTAACTGTTGGTTTCAGCTTTACAACTCCTTTTGGAAGTACTATAGAATGGCCGAATGATTGGGAAGGAAAAGAAATGGTTCAGAAACTTGAACTGAAAAGTTACTATTTCCAACCTATGGTTTCTTATAAATTTAATGACTGGCTGGCTTTCGGAGCAAGCTATATTTATGCTAGAGGTACTGTAAACTGGGATAGAGCGGTTACTCAATTTGGAGGGCAGCTTAATCTTGATAGTAAAGCAAGCGGGCACGGATATAGTTTCGGCTTTTATTTCAGACCGGATCCTAAAGTGGATGTAAGTATTGCTTACCGTTCTCCTGTTGATATGAAAGCTAAAGATGGTACGGCGACATTTAAATTCCCATCTACATCAATCTATCCTTTGTTAGGCTTAAATTCTTCGGGAACAGACGGATTTACCGCAACATTACCTTTGGTTGAGGAATACACCATCGGTTTAACGTATAAAGTAACTCCGAAATGGTTGATCTCTGCAGATTTTAATTATCACGGATGGTCCAGATATACTCAGCTTACCCTCGATTTTGCAAGCGCTCCTCTGGCTACAGGAAATGCAGATCCAACAGTTGTGGTTGCTCCTAAAAATTTCAGGAATGCAAAAACATTCCGTTTGGGAACTCAGTACGCATTCAGCAATATGATTTACGGGCGTCTTGGTGCTTATTATGATGAATCGCCTTACTCTGATGACCACTTTATTCCGGAGACCCCATCTTTCAACACGTATGTTGTGACCGGTGGTGTAGGATTTAAACTAAAGCAGTTCGGGGTTGATATTGCAGGAGGTTATGCAATGCCTCAGTCACGAAATGTAAATAATAAAACCCTTGGTTTCTACGGACAGGCTAAAGCGACGGCTTACTATTTCGGTTTAGGTTTATCTTACAATCCTTTTTAATTGAAGACTATGAAAAAAATTATAATTTCTACATTAGCGATTTCCGCACTTTTATTTACAACGAGCTGCGAGGATGATTTTGATCAAGATGTAAATGATGTTGTAGTAACCAGTGGTGAAGCCAATTTTTCCAGATATGTTGCATTGGGAAATTCATTAACATCAGGATACAGAGATGGTGCACTCTATTCGGAAGGACAAAATGAGTCTTACCCTTCCATTATTGCACAGCAAATGAAGCTTGCAGGAGGCGGTGATTTTAAACAGCCACTGATGCCTAATAATACAGGGGGCTTCAACAACCTGCCGGGTTTCCCTGGAAAACTTACTCTTAAAGTCGTTAATGGATCATTAACTCCCGTTGCCGGTACTCCCGGAGGAGCGTTGGACAATGTCGCTTCAGGAAGACCTTACCAGAACATGGGTGTGCCGGGAGCAAAATCTTTCCATCTCGTAGCGCCTGGATACGGAAGTCTTGCAGGTCTTGCAACCGGAACGGCAAATCCTTATTTTGTGAGATTTGCTTCATCCGCCACAACTTCAGTTTTAGTTGATGCAATATCCCAGGCTCCTACTTTCTTCTCTCTGTGGATAGGAAACAATGATGTCCTTTCATATGCAACAAACGGAGGTACAAACTCTCAGACAGTGGGAGGGGTTACCACATACACGGCTGCAACGGTTCAGCCTGACACTGCAAGCCCTGCAACATACAGATCGAATGATATTTCGAATCCTAATATTGTTGCGGGTTCTATCAAAGCGGTTTTGGACGGTCTTAAAGGAGGAGGTGTTACAAAAGGAGTAATCGCCAATATTCCTGACGTTACCAATATTCCTTTTTTTACAAGAGTTCCTTATAATGCAATTCCTTTAGATGCAGCAAAAGCCCAGGCTTTAAACACACAGCTTTATGGGCCTTTAAAGGCTGTTCTTACTGCATATGGGCAAGGAAGCAGAATTAACCCTGTCGTAGCGGGAAATAATCCTGTGCTTATTATCGATAATAAATTAGCTGATCTTTCGGCTCAGCTTACGGCTGCTTTAGCAGCAAATGGCTATACTCCTACTCAGGCGGCATTTATAGGTAATGCTTTCGGAAGAGCACGTCAGGCAAAGCAAGGAGAATTAATGCTTCTTACATCCAGCAGCTTATTAGGTTTAGATGCAACGACCAATCAGCCAGCTACTCCGAGTTCTTTATTCATCTATGGGGCAAGTTTCCCAATTGGTGATCAATATTCGTTAACAGCTGATGAAGTAAACAATATTTCTACAGCGGTAACTGCTTATAATACATCCATCAGATCAATGGCAGATTCCTATGGTTTAGCTTTTGTTGATATGAATAAGAAAATGGTAGAACTGAATTCAAAATCAGGGATCACTTATAATGGGGTGAAATACACCGCAACATTTGTTAGCGGAGGTACCTTCTCTCTCGATGGGGTACACCTTACCGGAAGAGGATATGCTATCGTAGCGAATGAATTTATCAAATCGATCAACGCGAAATACAAATCCAATCTGCCGCAGGTTGATGCCAATAAATATTCGGGGGTTACCTTTCCGTAATTCTCAATTAAATAAAAACTTAGAAACCACAGGATAGATTCTTGTGGTTTTTTTTTAAATTTGCAAAATCTTTTAAAAAGTAAAAATGGCCCATCAGTTAAGTTATCTATTTTGTACAAGGACGAGCAAGGACTTGGCAGAGAAAATTGCCCAGTATTATGGGAAAGAATTAGGAAAAATAAACTTTCAGGAGTTCAGCGACGGAGAATTTGAACCGGTTCTGGACGAGTCTGTAAGAGGAGGAAGAGTTTTCCTGATCGGATCCACATTCCCTCCGGCGGATAATCTTTTAGAACTTCTTCTAATGATTGACGCAGCAAAAAGAGCCTCTGCAAAAAGCATTACGGTAGTGCTTCCTTATTTCGGACTTGCCAGACAAGACAGAAAAGACAAGCCGAGAGCGCCAATCGGTGCAAAGCTTGTAGCCAACCTTTTAACGGCTGCAGGAGCAACCAGAGTAATGACGATGGATCTTCACGCAGATCAGATCCAGGGATTCTTTGAAATACCGGTGGATCATTTATATGCATCTACAATTTTCGTAGATTATATCAGAGACCTTAATCTTGAAAACCTTACGATTGCTTCTCCGGATATGGGTGGAGCTAAAAGAGCGAAAAATTATGCAGGGCACCTTGGTGCAGATGTAGTTATTGCTTATAAGGAAAGAAAAAAAGCAAACGTTGTAGAAGAGATGTTTCTTATCGGGGATGTAGTAGGTAAAAATGTGATTCTTATCGATGATATGATTGATACGGCAGGGACACTTTGCAAAGCTGCAGATATCCTGATGGAAAAAGGAGCGAAAACCGTAAGAGCCATGGCAACTCACGGTGTGCTTTCAGGAAAGGCTTATGAGAATATCGAAAACTCAAAGCTATTGGAAGTTATTGTAACTGACTCGATTCCTGTAAAAAATAATTTGTCATCTAAAATAAAAGTGCTATCTTGCGCCCCATTATTTGCAGACGTTATGAAGATGGTTCATGAGCATCAATCAATTAGCAGTAAGTTTGTTATTTAATTGACAGTTAGAATTTTGCGAATTTAATTTTAAACAATTTTTTAAATTTTTATAAATGAAATCTATTACAATTCAAGGTACAAAAAGAGAAAGCGTGGGCAAAAAGTCTACAAAAGCTTTACGTGATGCTGAATTAGTTCCTTGTGTTGTTTACGGAGGTGGTGAGCCATTGAACTTCTCTGCAGAAGAGAAAGCATTCAAAGGTTTAGTATATACTCCTGAAGCACACACGGTATCTATTGAGGTTGATGGTCAAACAATTCCGGCTGTTCTTCAGGATATTCAGTTTCACCCGATTACTGACAAAATTCTTCACGCAGATTTCTATCAGTTAGCTGACGATAAGCCAGTTATCATGGAGGTTCCTGTAAGAATCACTGGTCGTTCTAAAGGTGTTGTAGCTGGTGGTGTTCTTCGTCAGTCTTTCAGAAAACTGAAAGTGAAAGCGATTCCTGCTAACTTACCAGATGAGATCGTTGTAGATGTTACTCCATTAAGAATTGGTAACAAGCTTTACATCGGTGGAATCAAAACTGAAGGGTTTTCTTTCATGCACCCGGACAATGCAGTTGTTGTAGCTGTTAAGATGTCTAGAAATGCAATGAAAGGTGGTGCTGCAGCAATGGATGATGAAGATGAAGAAGAAGTTGCAACTGAAGAAGGAGCAGCTCCGGCAGCAGAAGAAACAACTGCAGCAGAATAAGAATTTCTTATCTGAACAATATAGAACCTGTCAATTTATTGGCAGGTTTTTTCTTTTTAGATTACATCTATAATCATATTTCTACACAATACCTTTAGAAAAAAAGCCGTAAATTTGAAGTGTTCTAAATAAGAACGTTTTAATTTAAAAATTTAATAAATGTTTGACATTCAGGAAATCAGAAGTCAGTTTTCTATATTAGATCAGAAGGTGAACGGTAAACCATTGGTTTATCTCGATAATGCAGCAACATCACAGAAACCAGATTCCGTTTTAACAACATGGGAGCGGTATTATAAAGAGATTAATGCCAATGTACACAGAGGGATTCATACGCTGAGCCAGCTAGCAACCGAAGAAATGGAACGTTCCAGAAGAAAAATTCAGAATTTTATTAATGCAAAACATGATTTTGAGGTAATTTTTACCAAAGGAACAACGGAAGGCCTTAACCTTATCTCATATATTTTAACACAAAAGCTTAAAAAGGATGATGAGATCATTATCTCTTATTTGGAACACCATTCCAATATTGTTCCTTGGCAACTGCTTTGTGAAAGAACAGGTGCAAAACTGAGAGTTATTCCTATTGACGAACAAGGTATTCTCCAGCTTGATGTATTTGACACTTTTTTAAGTGAAAAAACCAAAGTGGTTTCTGTAAATCATGTTTCCAATGCTTTGGGAATTGTAAACCCTATCGAGGAAATCATTGCAAAAACAAGAAAAAATACCGATGCTTATATTGTAATTGACGGTGCTCAGTCTGCACCGCACTTTACCATCGATGTTCAGAAAATGGACTGTGATTTCTATGTTTTTTCTGGACATAAAATGTACGCCCCGATGGGTACAGGAATTCTGTATGGGAAGCAAAATATTCTTGAAGAACTTCCGCCATTTCATGGAGGAGGAGAGATGATTGCGACTTGTTCATTTGATGGAACTACCTATGCGCCACTGCCTTTCAAATATGAAGCAGGAACCCCGAATGTTGGTGGAAATATAGCATTGGGAGCAGCGGTGGACTTTATCCTGAAAGTGGGGCAGGAAAATATTCAGAAGCATGAAAATGCCTTGCTGGAATATGCTCAAAGAAGATTGCTGGAATTGGAAGGCATAAAGATCTATGGTGAAAAAGCCAATAGAACAGGTGTGGTTTCTTTTAATCTTGAAGGCGTTGGTATTTCTTCCGATGTAGGAATGATTCTGGATAAATTAGGAATTGCCGTAAGAACGGGACACCACTGTACGCAGCCTATCATGGATTTTTTCAATATTGCAGGTACGGTAAGAGCCAGTTTTGCCGTGTACAACGAATTTCATGAAATCGATCTTCTGGTGGAGGGAGTAAAAAAAGCGCAGAGAATGCTTAGCTAGTTTTCGCATTTTCCTGTACAATAAAAACCCGGGCGGAAATTTTTCCGCCCGGGTCTGTTTTAATTATCAGCAATTTTAATTAAGACCGGAATCGCACATTTCAATAGGAACCAGACAGCTTGTTGAGGTACATGGGTTTCCGGTAGGAATCTGCAGACAGCAAGCGTGGTAGCCGTTGTATATAATGTGATAAGTATTTCCAGGACAGGTATGACCGCCCATTACTTGTTTTAAGTTTTCTCTCTGGAGTTTTCTTAGATTTTTCATAGTATTTTTATTTAGTGATTTTGTAATTATTTCACTAAGTTATGAAAAATAATAATAGAATGAAAGTAAACAGAAAAATTCTTGTTTCTGTAAGGAATTATATATTTATTAAAAAAAATTTTTTAAGGCTGTAACCTTTTTGGTTTTTTCTTGTCTTACTAATAGAAACAAATAATTATGAGGATTTCGTTCGGAAATAAAAAAGATGATTTTCTTGTCCGGCTTAAAAAGCAGGATCCGGCTGCGCAGAAAATTTTTTATGATCAGAATGTAAAAAAATACCTGAGTATAAGCCGAAGTTATATTAATGATCTTTACCAAGCCGAAGACTGCGTAATTAAAGCATTCTGCAAAATTTTTAAAAGTATTGAAAGTTTTCGCGCCGAGGGAAGCTTTGATGGATGGGCAAGAAGAATTGTCGTGAATGAATGTCTGAATTTCATTAAAAGCAATAAAACGGTTTTTTATCTTGATGATATCAGCGAATCTTATCTGGAGGAAATGTATGATGAGGAAATAATATTTGATTTTAATGCCCAGGAACTTCTTGATCAGCTTCCGGATGCATACAGGATGGTTTTTAACCTGTACGTCTTTGAAGATTATTCGCACCAGGAAATTGCCGATCTCCTGCAGATTTCAACAGCCGTAAGCAAAACACAATTATTCAGAGCAAAAGAGAAAATGAGGAAAATTTACTTTCAACAACAAAAAGCCTTGAGAAATGAAAATGTCTGAAAATAGTATAGAATATCAGGTTAAAAAACAGATCAGCGAAAGGGAAGTTACGCCTTCCAGAGATTTATGGTCTGAAATTCAGGCTCATAAACCTGTTGAATCTGCAAGAACTAAAATCAACTGGTTTTTAGTGGCAGCTTGTGTGGTTTTAACATTCAGTTTGGGAATAGTACTCTTTTTTAATCAGGATAATCATATGACTGAAAGGTATGAAAATATTGCTAAGGTCGGTGAGACTGAAGTTCAGCTTCCTGCGCAGAATAAGCTTCCGAAGAAGTCAACGAAATTAATCGTTAAAAATACTGAACAAAAAATTGCAGCAGAAAAAATTTCAGCAGATAATCAAAAAGTTCTGAAGGAATCACCGGCTGTTATACATGATGAACTGCCTTCAATACAACAAAATTCGCCGCATGTTATAGCAGAAATCACACCTGTTGAATCGGCTAAAATGATTGCACAATCAGATTCGGCTAAAATACATGTGAAAAAGAAACGGTATGTTGATCCTTCAACGCTGCTTTTTTCAGTCGAACACAAAGATGTTATTGAAAAAACAAAGGGAAAAAGCAATGTGGCAAGCATTGATCTGAACGAAAAATAATCAATTTAAACAATAAAACTATTATAATATGATCAGGAAATTTATCATGATGGGAGGGCTATGCCTATTGTCTACAGCGATATTTGCTCAGAAAAAGCCGGTATTCAGTCTTCAGCCAAAAGAAGACACCGAAGTAAGTCCAATTGTAAAAGAAAAGGTGGACGAATATGCAAAAAAGATTGACACGATCATTAAGGAGGAAAAAAAACTGATGGAAGTCGAGTTAACTGAGCTTCAGTCTAAAAATCTTCCTAAAGCAGAATTCAATGAACAAAAATCATTGATTGCCAGTAAGTATTCTGAGAAGATAGATCAGAGAATTGAAGAATTAGGATTTGATATGGATGCCGTTATTCAAAAACAGGTACGGTATTCTCTCATTAATTCTGATGTGACTTCTAATGAGGAGTTAAAGGAAAAGTTGTTGAAAAAATTCAGGCCAACAAAAGAACTTTCTCCTTATATCTCTTATTCTATTATGAATCTTACAAACGATAAGGCAGATAATATTTTGGATAACAATCTGCGTTATGCCGGAAATTTTGAATTTGGGCTTAAATTCAATTACCAGTTCAGCAGAACAAGTCCATGGGGATTAATTTCCGGAATCGGATTTTCCTGGAGAACATTGAGTATTGATAACAATATGTTTGTGGCAAAAGATGCCAATTCCAATGTATATCTGGCAAATTATGAGAAAGGATTGAGTAAAAGTAAGCTCAGAACAGGTTATATTGTCGTTCCGCTGGGATTGCAGTACAATTTTTCAAAGCTGAAAAATGCAGGTCTGGATGTCCAGTACAGAGATTATTCTCATGGATTTAAAGTGGGCGCGAATATCTACGGAGGAGTAAAAATGTCTACCAATAATATTATCAAAGGTGACGGAATAAGCGACAGAGACAGAAGCGACTATCGGGTAAGTCCTTTTATTTACGGAGGGCAGTTTACAGTTTCTTATGATGATTTCAGCATCTTTGTTAAAAAAGATTTCGGAAATTTCTTTAAAAATGGAACCTTTGAAAACGATAAAGCTTTAACTTTCGGAGTTGCACTCTGGTGGTAATGCACACATTCACATATAACAAAACGCCTGGAAAATTTCCGGGCGTTTTTCTTACAATATTAACTGTTTAAATTTAATTTTTTTATTTTAAACTTCCCACCATATCTTCAGGTTTCACCCATTCATCAAACTGTTCGGACGTTAAAAGTCCGAGCTTCACAGCTTCTTCTTTAAGAGTTGTTCCGTTTTTATGGGCTGTTTTTGCGATTTTTGCTGCGTTTTCATAACCGATATGCGTGTTCAAAGCGGTAACAAGCATCAACGACTTGTCTACCAGCTCTTTAATTCTTTCATGATTCGGCTCTATTCCTACCGCACAATGATCGTTAAAGGAAATACATGCATCAGCAATTAGCTGGGCCGACTGTAAAAAGTTGAAAGCCATTACCGGTTTGAAAACATTCAGCTCATAATTTCCCTGTGTTCCGGCAAAAGAAATAGTCGTGTCATTTCCTAACACCTGTGCACAAACCATTGTCATCGCTTCATTTTGCGTAGGATTTACTTTTCCCGGCATAATGGATGATCCCGGCTCATTTTCCGGAATGTGGATTTCCCCAATTCCAGAGCGTGGTCCGGAAGCCAATAATCTGATATCCTGTGCAATTTTAAATAATGAAACGGCGAGTTGTTTTAAAGCGCCGTGAGACTCCACAATTGCATCGTGAGCTGCTAAAGCTTCAAACTTATTTTCTGCAGTTACAAAAGGATGATTGGTAAATTTCGCGATATATTCAGCCACTTTTACATCGTAGCCTTTCGGAGTATTCAGTCCGGTTCCTACTGCCGTTCCTCCCAAAGCCAATTCTGAAAGATGCGGAAGGGTGTTTTTTAAAGCTTTTAAACCGTAATTCAACTGGGCAACATAGCCGGAAAATTCCTGTCCCAAAGTTAATGGTGTTGCATCCATTAAATGTGTTCTGCCGATTTTAACGATATCTTTGAAAGCTTCTGATTTTTCAGCTAAAGTATCTCGTAATTTTTCAACAGCAGGAATAGTAGTTTCTACCACTTTACGGTAGGCTGCAATATGCATTGCCGTAGGATAGGTGTCGTTGGAGGACTGGGATTTGTTGACGTCATCATTCGGGTGAATTTCCGATTTTTCGCCTAAAGTTCCGCCATTGTTTACATGAGCCTTGTTCGAGATCACTTCATTCACATTCATATTAGACTGTGTTCCGGATCCGGTTTGCCAGATAACCAAAGGAAATTGGTCATTCAGTTTTCCATCAAGAATTTCATCACATACTTTTGCAATCATATCTCTTTTCTCTACAGGAAGAACGCCCAGATCAGCGTTGGTATAAGCGGCTGCTTTTTTAAGGTAAGCAAATGCTTCAATGATTTCGTGCGGCATCGAGCCTTCCGGGCCGATTTTGAAATTGTTTCTGGATCTTTCGGTTTGTGCACCCCAAAACTTGTCTGCAGGTACCTGCACTTCACCCATGGTGTCTTTTTCTATTCTGTAATTCATTGTGATTGAAGTTTTATTATATTCAGGTTAAGGCTTAAGAAATTTCAGTCTCTATTTAATCTTGGCCTGATTCTATAAAATTACATATAAATAAAAACACTCACAATTTATAATCATTATAAATATCAATCTAAGCCTCTGATTTTACTCATGTTTTTTTGCGAAGTTTTATTTTTGCATCCAAAGAAAAAGAAGAATGGAATTTAGATATCAGGATCCGTATCCGATTCAGAAAGATGATACGGTGTACAAGAAGCTTACCTCAGACTATGTAAAAGTTGAAAAATTAGGAGACCGGGAAATTTTAACCATCGATCCGAAGGGCCTCGAATTGCTGGCCGAAGAAGCAATGGCAGATGTCTCTTTCATGCTCCGTTCTTCCCATTTGGAAAGCTTGAGAAGAATCATTGACGATCCCGAAGCTACTGATAATGACAGATTTGTTGCTTATAATCTATTGCAAAATGCAGCAGTGGCAGCGGAAGGCGCCTTACCTTCATGCCAGGATACAGGAACAGCAATTGTGATGGGTAAAAAAGGAGAAAATGTATACACGGGTGTTGATGACGGAGAATATTTAAGCAAAGGAATTTACAATACCTATCAGAAAAGAAACTTAAGATATTCTCAGGTAGTACCTTTAACCATGTTTGATGAGAAAAATTCGGGATCCAATCTTCCGGCGCAGATCGATATTTATGCTAAAAAAGGAGATTATTACGAATTTTTATTCTTAACAAAAGGAGGAGGTTCTGCCAATAAAACGTTCCTTTACCAAAAAACAAAGTCTTTACTGAACGAAAAATCCCTGGAAGAATTTATCGAAGAAAAAATTTCTGATCTGGGAACGGCTGCATGTCCGCCTTATCATCTGGCGTTGGTAATCGGGGGAACTTCTGCGGAAGCGAATTTGGCGGCTGTGAAAAAAGCTTCTGCAAAATATTATGATCATCTGCCTACTGAAGGTAACGAAGCAGGACAGGCTTTCAGAGATCTGGAATGGGAAGCAAAAGTTCAGAAAATATGCCAGGAAAGTGCGATTGGAGCTCAGTTTGGCGGAAAATATCTTACTCATGACGTGAGAGTGATCAGACTTCCCCGTCACGCTGCTTCATGTCCTGTCGGGATGGGAGTTTCCTGTTCAGCAGACAGAAATATTAAAGGTAGAATTACAAAAGAAGGTATTTTCCTGGAACAGCTGGAAGAAAATCCGAAAAGATTCTTACCTGATACGCCGCCGCATCTTGAGGAAGCCGTTGAGATTAATCTGAACAAACCGATGCCGGAAATTCTGGCAGAGCTTTCAAAATATCCGATTAAAACAAGATTAAAATTAAACGGAACTTTAATCGTTGCGAGAGATATCGCCCACGCTAAAATCAAAGAAATTATCGACAGCGGAAAACCGATGCCTGATTATTTTAAAAATCATCCCATTTATTACGCAGGTCCCGCAAAAACTCCGGAAGGAATGGCTTCGGGAAGTTTCGGCCCTACCACAGCAGGAAGGATGGATGTGTATGTGGATGAATTCCAGAGCCATGGCGGAAGCATGATTATGCTGGCCAAAGGAAACAGAAGTAAAGACGTTACCAATGCCTGCGGAAAGTACGGAGGTTTTTATCTGGGCTCTATCGGAGGGCCTGCTGCTATTTTGGCAAAAGACAATATTCTTTCCGTTGAGGTAGTGGATTTCCCGGAATTAGGAATGGAAGCGGTAAGAAAAATTGAAGTGAAAGATTTTCCGGCCTTCATCATTACTGATGATAAAGGAAATGACTTCTTTGCAGATCTGGCGCATTAGAAAATATAAACACAGATAGATAAAAGACGGATAGAGAACAGATAAATAAAACTAAAAACCATAATCCATCATCTATTTGTCCATCATCTTTTAGTCTTTTTAATTAAAATCAAAATAAATAACAAAATAGGACGGCTATCTTTTGTGTAAAAAAATAAAATGTCCTATTTTTGCCTAAAATCTTTAAGAAAATGATAACGATTTTATCAGCATTTTGGCCGTTTTACCAGTTCCTCTGGACTGTATTTTTCATAATCATGTTCCTTGTGGGATTCTGGTGTATCTTTATGTTCTTCGGATTTGTAATTCCTTTATGGTTAACTGAAGGTCTGAAAGAGTACTTCGGGAAAGTGAAACCTTTTGATCCTGAAGATATCAGAAGCAAAATGGTTTACGAGCAGGAAGGAGTAGAGGTAATCTACAATGAGCCAAAAGGTCATGGTCCTTTTATTCATGACCACAGCCACGACAGCCACGGACATCATTAATTGATTGTCATTGTTTTCCCACATGAATTCCGGGAAAGCAATATCAAAGCAAAACAACATATACTAAAACCACTTATTTCGGTAAGTGGTTTTTCTTTTATTCCAATTTTCGAAATCATCGGATGAGATTTTTGAGGCCTTTTATAATTAGCAGTCTATTTAAAATTAAGTTATTTTAAGGAAAATCAATTCCTGAAGTTTCTTTAAATCAGATCAGATTAAATATGTCTTCATAAAAAATAAAGTTAAAATAACTATTATCGGATTATAATAAACATTTATGATAATGTAAAAGATTGAATTTTTTGGCAATTGTATTTAATTATAAAATTATTTTGCTGGAAAACATAAATAGTAATATGTTAAAATTTATCATTTTTTTCATAATAAATAATTAGTTTTCAAAAAAAGAAATTACTTTCGTGTAACTAAAGAAACGATTATGAAGAAATTTTATTCTGGTATTTTATTGCTTATGGTGGCCCTGGTCTTCGGGCAGATAAGCTATACCATCACCCCGAACCCCTTTAACGAGACAGATGCTATTACCTTGACGGTTCCTGGAAATCAGATAGATGAATCCGCTTGGGGAGTTGCCAACAACGCCGTTTATATCTGGTCCTGGTCTCTGGACACAAATTATCAGAACAGCCAGGATTGCCCTACGAATGGAAGCTGGACAAACTCTAATGAATTGAACAGGCTGAATTACAATTCAGCAACAGACACGTATTCTCTAACGTTTACACCCACTACTTTTTATGGCAGAACGGGAATCGGAAGATTCGGGTTTTTATTGAAAAATAAAACAGGTACAAGCCAGACTTCTCCGGATATCTTTGTGAATGTTGGAATTCTAAATTTAAGCATGACCAATCCGGCCGCCAACAGTCTTACGTCTGTTCCTTCAGGAAATTCTATAAATGTTACGGCCACAACCAATGTCAATGCAACATTCCAGCTAAAAGCCAATGGAAGTGTAGTTCATTCTACTTCAACACCTTCAACTTCTTATTCGTACAGCTATACGGTAACAGGAGATGCGAATATGGAATTGATCGCAACGGATGCCAATTCAAATACGAAAAATGCTACATTTATTCTTCAGGTTCCGCGAAATGTTGTTTCGGAGGCTATTCCGAGCTGGATTAAGCAGGGAATAAACTATCATCCTACCGATCAGACAAAAGTAGGACTGGCGTTATATGCTCCTTTTAAAAATTTTGTACACGTTATCGGAAGTTTTAATAACTGGACGGTAAACGATACTTACTTAATGAAGAGAGACACAACAAACCCAGACTTGTACTGGATTGAACTGAGTGGCCTTACTCCACAGCAGCTCTATACATTCCAATACAGAACAAACGATCTTAAAAAGGTGGCAGATCCATATTCTCCACAGATTTTATCTTCTTATGATGATCAGTGGATTACCTCTTCCACTTACCCGAATTTACCGGCATTCCCTGCAGGTCAGGGCTTTGAAGTTTCCATGTTTAAAACTGGCCAGACTCCTTATAACTGGCAGGTTACCAACTTCCAGCGACCGGCTAAAGATAATCTTGTGATTTATGAATTATTATTAAGGGACTTCACGCAGGAAAAAACATGGCAGTCATTAATTAACAAGATTACTTATTTAAAAAATTTAAAGATTAATGCGATTGAATTAATGCCTATCATGGAATTTGAAGGGAATCTCTCCTGGGGATATAATACCTCTTTCCATTATGCATTAGATAAAGCGTACGGAACCCCTGAAAAGTTCAAAGAATTTGTTGATATCTGTCATCAGAACGGTATTGCCGTAATTTTGGATGTTGCCTTTAATCATGCTACCGGCCGTTCGCCATTGGTTAGGCTTTGGAATGTAGATCCGGATGGTGACGGATATGGTGATGTTGCCACTAATAATCCTTACTTCAATACGGTTCCGAAACATTCTTATAATGTTTTTAATGATTTTAACCATTCAAGTTCTTCAACTAAATATTACGTTGAAAGATGCCTTCAACAATGGCTTACCGAATATAAAATTGATGGTTTCCGATGGGATCTTACCAAAGGATTTACCCAAAACTGCTCTGAAAATGATGAAACCTGCACCAATGCCTACCAGCAGGACAGAGTAGATATTTTAAAATATTATGCAGACAGACAATGGGCAATAGATCCGAATTCTTACATGATTTTTGAGCACTTAGGAACGGATGCCGAAGAGCAGCAATGGGCCAATTACAGAGTTGCGGAAGGAAAAGGTGTGATGCTTTGGAATAAACAAACTGATCCTTACAACCAAAATACAATGGGCTATAAGGAAAACAGCAGTTACGATAGAATGAATCATGCACTTCATGGCTTTACAAATATGCATGCGGTAGGTTTTGGTGAAAGTCATGATGAAGAAAGATTAATGTTTAAGAACCTGGCTTATGGAGCTGTAAACGGAAGCTACGATGTGAAAAATCTTAATACCGCTTTAGAAAGAATGAAAACGTTCGGAGCTACTTTCTTCACTATTCCGGGGCCTAAAATGATATGGCAGTTTGGCGAGCTGGGCTACGAATTCAGTATCAACAGATGTGGCGACGGCTCTATTAACCCTGGATGCAGAACGGATGAAAAACCAATTGCGTTTACACTTGGATATGATACCAACGTTAATAGAAAAGCTGTATATGATACCTGGGCTAAAATTATTGATATCAGAAATGCATATCCTGTTTTCAGATCGAAGACATATACTGTAGAATCTAATAATCTTACCAACGATCCGAACGGATTGATTACAAGAATCTATGTTTACGATAATACCCTTACCAACGGTGTGAAAAATATTGTCGTACTGGCAAACTACAACACAACAGCACAGAATGTAGTTCCATATTTCCCTTATACAGGGCAGTGGCAGAATCTTATGGATAATTCAATCTCAAACATCACCTCTACCACGGCAGCCATCACTTTGCAGCCGGGAGAGTTCAGAATTTTCGGAAACTATGTAGGAAATTTGTCAACAATTGATGAGACCGCAGCCTATAAACTGTCATTGCAGATCGCAGATAATCCGGTGAAAAACGGTTTGGCAAAATTAATGTATCACAAAGCCAAAAACGGAGAAATTTTAATCTACGATATGAGTGGTAAGAGAGTTGACAGCTTTAAACTTAAAAATGAAGACGGAACATATGAATTAAACGCTAATTATGCGCCGGGTACCTATCTGGTTCATTTAAAATCAGATTCTGGAGTTGCTATTCAGAAAATGATTATACAATAAACTTAGGCCGCTTCAAGCGGTCTTTTTTTATGTTGAAAATAAGTTTATGGATAAGACTTTAAATAAGAACCGTCATTTCTTTCCGAAATTAGCACATCTACAAATCAATCCGTATCTTTGCCAACTAAATTTTTACTATGTCTAAGAGTTTAATTCCAAAATTAGAAGCTATAAAACAAAGATATAATGAGGTGGCAGACCTTATTATTCAGCCTGATGTTATTTCAGATCAGAAAAGATATTCTTCTCTGAACAAAGAATATAGTGATTTGGGGAAAATTGTAAGAGTTTACGATCAATATAAAGGTGCTTTGGATACGATTGAAGAATCTGACGAGATTATTGCAGACGGATCCGACAAAGATTTTGTAGAACTGGCAAAAATCGAAAAGAACGAGGCTTTAGAAAAAATTCCCGGCCTGGAAGAAGAATTAAAAGTATTGTTAATTCCTAAGGATCCTGCAGATGACAAAAACGTAATCGTGGAACTTCGTGCAGGAACAGGGGGAGATGAAGCAGCGATTTTTGTGGAAGATATCTACAGAATGTATTCCATGTACTTCAAGACAAAAGGATGGAGACATGAGGTGACAGATTCGAACGAAGCGGCAAAAGGCTACAAGGAACTCATCATGAAAGTGGAAGGAGAAGGCGTGTACGGAATCATGAAATTTGAATCCGGCGTTCACCGTGTACAGCGTGTTCCCGAAACGGAATCTCAGGGAAGGGTTCATACTTCTGCCATTACGGTTGCGGTTCTTCCGGAAGCCGAAGAAGTGGATTTTGAACTGAATCCGGCGGACATCGAAATGCAGACTTCCAGATCCGGAGGAGCAGGAGGCCAGAACGTAAACAAAGTTGAAACCAAAGTGCAGCTTACCCACAAACCTTCGGGATTGGTAGTAGTTTGTCAGCAGGCACGTTCCCAGTTGGCCAACCGTGAGCTTGCGATGGAAATGCTGAGAACTAAACTATACGATATAGAGCTTCAGAAAGTACAGGGTGATATTGCTGCCCAGCGTAAATCGATGGTTTCCACAGGAGACCGTTCGGCGAAGATCAAAACCTACAATTATCCGCAGGGAAGGGTGACGGATCACAGAATCAACAAATCCATGTACAACCTGGATGCCTACATGAACGGAGATATCTCTGAAATGATTGACGCCGTAATCATGGCAGAAAATGCCGAAAAAATGAAAGGCGAAGAAGAAAATTTATAAAATCTTTATCATAAAATCTTTGTTAAATCTCCGGTTTTCCGGAGATTTTTATTTTAGATCATCGATAACTTTTTTGCTGTGAAGAATTTCAGATAGATTCCTTATTTTTGGGAAAATAGCTAATATGAAATTCAGACCACTATTACTAACCGCCGGAGTCCTGTTTTCGGCAACATTGTATTCACAAAAAATGATGTATCCTAAAGCATTAAAAGGAAACCAAACCGATAATTATTTCGGAACTGCCGTTGCAGACCCTTTCAGAGATCTTGAAAACGATTCCGAAGCCACCAGAAAATGGGTTGATGAAGAAGTAAAACACAGCCAGGATTATCTTTCAAAAATCCCGTTCAGGGAAGAAATTAGAAAACAACTGACGGATATCTGGAACTATGAGAAAATTTCGGCCCCATTCAAGGAAGGGGAGTATACTTATTATTACAAAAATAACGGCTTACAGGCACAATCTGTTTTGTATAGAACAAATAACAAAACGAAGGCTACAGAAGTATTTTTAGACCCGAATAAATTTTCGGATAAAGGGACAACGTCACTTTCCCAGTTATCATTTAACAAAAAAGGAAATCTTGCCGCCTATTCTATTTCAGAAGGAGGAAGCGACTGGAATAAAATCATTATCATCGATGCTGTTTCGAAAAAACAAATCGACGAAACGATCGTGGATGTAAAGTTCAGCGGGATTTCATGGCAGGGTGATGAAGGCTTTTATTATTCAAGCTACGATAAACCCAAAGAAGGAACCGTACTTTCCGGTATGACGGATAAGCATAAAGTGTATTTTCATAAATTAGGAACAAAACAATCTGAAGACCAATTAATTTTCGGAGGAGATAAAACTCCGAGAAGATATATTGGAGGTGGTGTTTCCGAAGATCAGCGGTATTTGATTATTTCAGCAGCCAATGCAACTAATGGAAATGAATTGTACATAAAAGATCTTAAGAATGGAGGCGATTTTGTGCAGATTAATAAAGGCTTTGATATTAACGCAAGCATTGTTGATACCCAGGGAGACAATCTGTATATCTTTACCGATAAAGATGCACCGAATATGCGTCTGGTAAAAACCACCATTAAAAATCCGGCTCCGGAAACATGGAAAGATGTTATTCCTGAAACGGAAAATGTGCTGGGAATTACAATCGGTGGAGGGTATTTCTTTGCAACCTACATGATCGACGCTATTGATAAGGTTACACAATATGACAGAAACGGTAAGGTAATCCGTGAAATTACACTTCCCGGAAAAGGAAATGTTTCAGGTTTCGGAGGAAAAGAAAAAGAGAAGGAACTTTATTACTCATTCACCAATTATATCACTCCGGGAACAACCTATAAATTTAATGCTGATACCGGAAAATCGGAAGTATATCAAAAGCCGAAAGTGAAATTTAACCCGGAAGATTATGTTTCGGAACAGGTATTTTACACATCAAAAGACGGCACAAAAGTTCCAATGATGATCAACTACAAAAAAGGAACAAAACTGGATGGTAAAAATCCTACGATTCTGTATTCTTACGGAGGTTTTAACATCAGCTTGCAGCCTGCCTTCTCTGTTGTGAATGCCATCTGGATGGAAAATGGCGGGATTTATGCCGTTCCGAACATTCGGGGAGGTGGTGAATACGGAAAAAAATGGCATGACGCCGGAACAAAAATGAATAAGAAAAATGTGTTTGATGACTTCATTGCTGCAGGAGAATACTTACAACAGAAAGGATATACTTCAAAACAATTCATGGCACTTTCCGGCAGATCAAACGGAGGACTTCTCGTAGGAGCTACCATGACGATGCGTCCTGATCTGGCAAGAGTAGCATTCCCGGGAGTTGGCGTACTTGATATGTTGAGATATAATAAATTTACAGCCGGTGCAGGTTGGTCTTACGATTACGGAACAGCCGAGGACAACAAAGAAATGTTTGAATATTTAAAATCGTATTCTCCGGTTCATAATGTAAAAGCAGAAACCTGCTATCCTTCTACCATGATTATCACCAGTGATCATGATGACAGGGTAGTTCCGGCACATTCTTTTAAATTCGGGGCAGAGCTTCAGGAAAAGCAGGCCTGTGATCATCCTATCTTATTGAGAATTGAAAAAAATGCAGGACACGGTGCCGGAAGATCTACGGATCAGGTGATTGGTGAAAATGCAGACCTGATTTCCTTTGCGTTATATGAAATGGGAATTCGTAAATTAGGAAAATAAATAGTTAATTAAATGTAATGAGGCCGGGCTTTAGCCCGGCTTTTTCAATGTCAGGATTAATAAAATCTTTTATCCGGTATAGAATATTTTTTGTCTGATATAGACCATTCTTTGTTCAGTATAGAGGTCTTTTTCCTGGTATAAAAGGTTGTTTGTCTGCTATAGAACATTTTTTGTCCAGTATAGAAGATTCTTTGTTCAGTATAGTAGATCTTTTACGCAGTATAAAAGATTGTTTGGGCGGTATAGTATATTTTGAATGCCGTAACGAAGACTTTTTCTCTAGTGACGAAGATCTTTTCTGATTTATGATTCAATGTTTTTGATGTACTCTCGAGAGTCTGCATTTCCTAAATCGGGAACAGAAAACTAAAGACGGGTGTATTATCTCAAAAATGCTTAATTTTAGCGCTATAATAAATCTGAAATTATGAGACGGGAAGTTCGGAATAAAACTCCTCAATTTACGATTGCTGAAAGGCAGACTGAAATTTATCCATTTGAAAAAGATGGTCTACAGCTAAAGTCTTCCTACAAGGCAGAAGATGTTAACGATAAAGAATTAACTCACACGACTCCTGGAATTGCACCTTATTTAAGGGGGCCTTACTCCACCATGTACGTCCAGAAGCCGTGGACGATCCGTCAGTATGCAGGTTTTTCAACGGCAGAAGAATCCAATGCTTTTTATAGAAGAAATTTAGCAGCAGGACAAAAGGGACTTTCCGTTGCATTTGATTTGGCAACTCACAGAGGATACGATTCGGATCATGCAAGAGTGGTTGGTGATGTAGGAAAAGCCGGAGTGGCAATCGATTCTGTTGAGGATATGAAAATTTTATTCAACGAAATTCCATTAGATCAGATTTCTGTTTCCATGACGATGAACGGGGCCGTTTTGCCGATCCTTTCTTTTTATATTGTTGCCGCAGAAGAGCAGGGTGTTTCACAGGAACTGCTGTCGGGAACCATTCAGAATGATATTTTGAAAGAATTCATGGTAAGAAATACCTACATCTATCCACCTGCACCATCCATGAAAATTATTGCCGATATTTTTGAATATACTTCGAAATATATTCCAAAATTCAATTCCATTTCAATTTCCGGATATCACATGCAGGAAGCGGGGGCAACACCGGTTCTGGAAATGGCTTACACCCTTGCTGACGGATTGGAATATGTAAGAACAGGGATAAAAGCAGGAATGAATGTTGATGATTTTGCTCCGAGGTTATCCTTTTTCTGGGCTATCGGAATGAATCACTTCATGGAAATCGCAAAAATGCGCGCCGCAAGATATATTTGGGCAACTCTTTTAAAACAGTTCAATCCACAAAATCCTAAATCTTTAGCCTTAAGAACACACTCGCAAACTTCAGGTTGGTCATTGACCGAGCAGGAGCCTTTCAATAATATTACCAGAACAGCAATTGAAGCGTTATCTTCAGCATTGGGAGGTACACAGTCTCTTCATACGAACGCTTTGGACGAAGCTATTGCTCTTCCGACGGACTACTCCGCGAAAATTGCAAGAAACACCCAGATTATTCTTCAGCAGGAAAGTGGAATCTGCGACGTGGTAGATCCTATGGGAGGTAGTAATTTGGTGGAAAGCCTTACCCAGCAGATGATCGAAGAAGCCATGAAATATATCGATGAGGTAGAGCAGGAAGGTGGAATGACGAAAGCCATCGAAGCCGGAATCCCGAAAATGAGAATTGAAGAAGCGGCTGCAAAGAAACAGGCAAAAATTGACAGTGGTGAAGAATTCATTATTGGTGTTAATTCATTTAAATCTGCTTTAAAACAAGATCAGATAGAAATATTAGATATCGACAATACGGAAGTTCGCAGAAAGCAGATCGAAAGATTAAATAAAATAAAAGAAGAAAGAAATGCAGAAGCTGTTGATCAGATTTTAAATGAAATCCGGGAATCAGCCAAAACGGGAGAAGGAAACCTTCTCGCATCGTGTGTTGAAGCAGCACGCAGAAGAGTAACGCTTGGAGAAATGAGTGATGCGATGGAAGAAAGTTTCGGAAGATACAAAGCCAATATCAGAACAATATCAGGAGTTTACGCCATGAATGCAGGAAAAAATGAATACTTTGAAAAAGCACTTCAGCTGACTCAGAAATTTGAGGAGGAAGAAGGTAGACGTCCCCGATTGATGGTGGCAAAAATGGGTCAGGACGGACACGACAGGGGTGCGAAGGTAGTCGCTACCGCTTTTGCGGATATGGGATTTGATGTGGATGTTGCGCCATTGTTTCAAACACCTGAAGAAGTTGCGAAACAGGCTGTGGAAAATGATATTCACATTCTTGGTGTTTCTTCTCTGGCAGCCGGACACAAAACACTGGTTCCACAGGTGGTTGAAGAATTGAAAAAACTAGGTGCCGATGATATCACGATCGTTGTTGGTGGTGTAATTCCCCAACAGGATTATGAATTCTTATATGCCAATGGAGCCGATTTTATCTTTGGTCCCGGAACCAATCTTCCAAAGTGCGCGGTGGATATTTTGAAGAAATTTTTAAATTAAATTAACGATTGCAAAGTATAAGTTGCACAGCTTTTGTATAGTTTAATGAAAATTTTCATTATGGCTTATACAGTAGTTTCAGTATTTCCGGTGACTGTGGATACAGAGGAAATTAAAAGAGATTTAAAAGAAAACGGTTTCAGTGAAGCAAATATTGTTGTTTCAAAATCAAGCGTAGAAAGCGGATTATCAACCGACCATTATCAGGAGGATGAACAGACGAAAGGCTTTTTTGAGTATACTTTTGCACACGATGCAGAGATGCTGGATGCTTATCGTAAACATAGCATTGGACGAAACAATATTGTTGTTTATGCAGATAATGCCGAAGAAGCGGCCTCAGCAAAATCCATTTTAAACAGAAATGGAGCCCTTGAAGTGTTTAAAAAGCCTTCAGACAATCAAAAAGATATTCCTGAAGGGATGACTGAGCAGGAGTATGACGGAATTATTGCGAAGGCAAGACATAATATTTATTTCCTGGGATCGGAAAGAGTATATCACTCGAATGAAGTAAGAGGAATGGATGATGATATGGACAGCCTGGGTTCAAAAGACTGATTATAAAGTTTAAAATATAAAGCCTGCCGAAATCCGGCAGGCTTTACTGTAATTAATAGTTATGGTTTAGGGTAATAAAACTTTGTCTATAGCATGAATAATTCCATTGCTGCATTGAACATCAGTGGCGATTATATTAGATACCCTGTTGTTGTTATCTGTAATTTTCGCCCCACTTGTTGTGTTGATTTTGAATGTCCCTCCTTGGAAAGTAGTCACTGTCATATTATTGGTCAGGTTTGTTGATGCTACGTTAGCTCCTGTTACGACGTGGTACTTTAATGTGTTTTCAAGTATAGTTTGTGGAATTGCTGCCAGATTTGCAAGATTCAGCTCCGTTAATAATGATGAAAAAGCAGTATTGGTAGGAGCAAATACCGTGAAAGGCGAATTCGCTGTACCACTGAGGATACCTACAAAATTTGGCATATCGTTTCTTGTAAGTGCAGAAACAAGGGAACTGAATTGTGGATTTGCAGTGGCATGTGTCACGACTGTCGGTAACCCGATAACTGCATTTACCTTGTGGATTACGCCATTATTTACATCAATATCCGTAGCAACAACTGAAGAAACACCATTGATTCTAACGCCGCTGCTTGTATTAATAAACATGCTTAGCGGGCGTGTTGAGGAAGCCGGACCAATGGCAAGCATGGAAACATATCCGGTTGATATTCCTGAACTTTTTACTTCAGTACCCAATACGTGATTCATCAGTAAAGTTTTCAGCGCTGCTGTGGGTACGTCATTTAAACTTGCATATCCGTTGGCCTGCAAAAATGTTGCAAAAGCGGCATTGGTAGGTGCAAATAATGTAAATGTTCCGGATTGGTCAAGGGTTGATGATAGACCTGCCTTATCTACGGCAGCTTTCAGATTACTGAGATCTGTGTCTGAAGAAATTCTTTGATAGACAGTCATTTCAGAGTCCATCATTACATCATCATTGTCATCGCACGAGTATATTGAAAATACAGCGATTCCCGAAAAGAGTAGAGGTTTTAAAAAATTTTTCATAATACTTTAGGTTAATGTGTAAAAACAGACAGGCAAAAATTATACCTATTTTTTATTTTTAATAAAATATTTTATTAAAAATATTAATTTAGAATAGCTATAAAGGGCTTCTTTCCTTTACAAAAAGATGTTTCCCATCTGAAATAGATATTTAAAGCACGATCATAAAAAAGCATACCGGATTTTCCGGCATGCTTACTTAATAATAGTCTCTATGGTAAAAGAACTTTGTTTATGACATGAATTATTCCATTGTTGCATTGTACATCAGTGGCAACAATATTAGATACTCTGTTGTTTTTATCTGTAATTTTTGCCCCTCCTGTAGTGGTGATTTTGAATGTACTTCCCTGGAAAGTAGGTACAATCATATTATTGGTAAGATTGTTTGAGGCAACATTTGCTCCTGTTACAACGTGATATTTTAAAGTATTTTCAAGGAGCGATTGTGGGATTGCTGCAAGATTAGGAAGGTTCACTTCAGTCAATAATGATGAGAATGCCTGATTGGTTGGCGCAAATACTGTGAACGGAGAATTTGCCGTTCCGCTAAGTATTCCCACAAAGTTCGGCATGTCATTTCTTGTCAGTGCAACAACAAGAGAACTAAACTGCGGA
This sequence comes from Chryseobacterium sp. PET-29, assembly GCF_025736815.1. Lineage (NCBI taxonomy): Bacteria > Pseudomonadati > Bacteroidota > Flavobacteriia > Flavobacteriales > Weeksellaceae > Chryseobacterium > Chryseobacterium sp. PET-29. The sequence goes on from NZ_CP107053.1 coordinate 3,353,022, forward strand.
TTTGCCGTGGCATGGGTTACAATAGTTGGCAAACCTATTACAGCGTTCACTTTATGTATAACACCGTTACTGGCATCAATATCTGCTGCCACTACAGAAGATCCTCCGTTAATTTTTACACCACTACTGGTATTAATAAACATGCTGATAGGGCGTGAAGCCGAAGCCGCACCAATTGCTAAAGTAGAAACATAGCCTGTAGAAACTTGAGACGCTTTCAGTTCCGAACCCAGAACATGATTCATCAGTAAAGTTTTTAAAGCTGCCGGAGGAACGTCATTTAGACTTGCATATCCATTTGCTTGTAAAAACGCATTAAATGCAGTGTTACCAGGTGCAAACAAAGTCAGGGGGCCAGTCTGATTAAGTGTAGCAGATAATCCTGCTTTGTCTACCGCGGATTTAAGAGTACGCAAATCGTTATCCGCTGAAATTAACTGATAGACAGTCATTTGAGGGTTGTTGTCGTTGTCATTGTCATGCTGACATGAGATCAGGCCAAAGGCCGCCAAGCCTAAAAATAAGGCTGTTTTAATAATTTTTTTCATAATGTAATTTTTTTGAATCGTTCAAATATATACTTTTTTGCACAAGTTGGTATAGAAATAAACTTTTTTTAAAATATTTTTTTCCCTCTTAAATTATACTTTTACATAAGTAGTTTTTTCCAGCTTAAAATTTTTTATATATTTGCATCTGTAAATCAAGTTTAATCCTTAAAAATCGAAGCAATGTTCAGATCTAATCAGAATTCTACAGTTGGATTACCGCTTATGGTGGTAAGGCTTCGTGGCTTGGTGCATTCTTAGAACAACAGTACAATGATATACCAAAACCCGAAGTCGAACAGATTTCGGGTTTTTTGTGCCAATATTCAAACTTAAACAGTTTCCCGAAATCAATTTATAAAATTCAGCAACTTCCCAAATAGCAGAGAATTTTTATTTGAAGCTATTTCCGGCTTTCCGCTATTACTCCTCACTCACCTTTCAGGTTCGCTGTGGGGTAGCCGCTGCAATCCGGGCTAGGAATATCCGCTTTGTCATTCTGAAAATAGAGAAGTGAATTGAATGATCTCAATATTAAGATAGATTATTTAAACCTTGGTCACATACGTTTCAGTTTGCGTCAGGAATGGCTGATATTTAGTCGGGAAGAATATATGTGATGTATTAAAATCTAATTTCTAATATCTCATATCTAAAGTCTAAAAGAAAAACAATGGGAAATTTAAAACTTAAAGGAAAAGACATATTAAAAATAGGCTATCCGAACAATCAAAGTATCAACATTGCTTTGGAAGTCATGAAAAGAAATTTTGCGACGAAGAATATACATCATGTGAAATCTCTTTTAAAAGAAATTCTGCAAAACCCGGAGCAATTCGAAAAAGATTTAACCTTCGGACAAATAGCGGAAGCCCTGCTTTCATCAAAAAAAACAGAAAAAAGAATGCTCAATGCAAACCGGGCTTCTTTTCAGATTTTCGGAAATAATATCTCAGATGAAGCAAAAAATCAGCTGTATACAGCTCTGAAACTTCCGGTCTCAGTAAGTGGAGCTTTAATGCCTGATGCGCACAGCGGTTACGGTCTACCGATCGGAGGAGTGCTTGCTGTTGAAAACGCAGTGATTCCCTACGGAGTCGGGATGGATATCGGCTGTAGAATGAGCCTGAGTATTTTGGATACTCCGGTTTCCTATCTTGACGGAGCAAGAGATAAGTATGAGAAAGTACTTATGGAGCATACAAAATTCGGGATGTATGAAACTCATAAATCTCATGTCGATCATGAAATTTTCGACAGCGATACATTTGATATGATTCCGATTTTAAAAAGACTGAAAGGAAAAGCCATTAAACAAATGGGAACTTCCGGTGGTGGGAATCATTTCGTAGAATTCGGAGAGGTGGAAATTACAGAAGAAGACAGTCAGATCGGGCTTCCGAAGGGAAAGTATCTGGGAATTCTTTCACACAGCGGATCGCGCGGATTAGGGGCAGAAATTGCTCAATACTATTCCAGGGTTGCAACAGAGCAGTGCCCGCTACCCAAAGAAGCACAGCAATTTGCCTGGCTGGATCTGAATACCCATCTAGGATTAGAATACTGGACGGCAATGAATCTTGCAGGAGACTATGCTTCAGCATGTCACGATGATATTCACAGAAGACTTGTGAAAGCTGTCGGAGGAAGGGTAAAAGCAAAAATTGAAAATCACCATAATTTCGCATGGAAAGAAATTCATAACGGAAAAGAAGTGATTGTCCACAGAAAGGGAGCAACTCCGGCCAATGAAAATGAATTGGGAATGATTCCCGGTTCTATGACGGCAAAAGGATTTATCGTGCGCGGAAAAGGAAATCCGGATTCGCTGAACTCCGCTTCTCATGGAGCGGGAAGAGCATATTCAAGAGGAGAATGCAGAAATCTTTTTACCCAGAATGACATCAGAAAAGAATTAAAACTTAAAAATGTCACTTTAATGGGTGGTAATGCTGAAGAAGCACCAATGGCATATAAAGACATCAATGAAGTGATGAATGCACAACAGGAACTCGTCGATATTCTTGGAACTTTTCAGCCTCGGATTGTGAGGATGGATAAATAATTTGGTTGTTTGTGGATGGCTGTTAGTTGATAGATATCTGTTTCCTAATAACCATCAACCAACAACAACGGTTAACAAAAAAATAACAATGGACAAAATAATACAAATAACCTCCGGAAAAGGACCTTTGGAATGCCAGTGGGTAGTGGCAAAAGTGCTGAAGGTTTTCCTTGAGGACGCAAAAAATAACCATATAGACTATGAAATCATTCATCGTGAAAACGGTGACGAAAACCTTACCCTCAAATCCGTAACCATTCTTTTAAAATCAAAAATGGTAAACGAATTTTTAAAAAACTGGTTGGGAAGTATTTGCTGGACCGGGAAAAGTACTTTTAGGAAGCTACATAAAAGAACCAACTGGTTCATCGGAATCTTTGAACTGGAAGAAGAAAGGAAAGTAAGTTTTAACGAAAAGGATATTCGTTTTCAGACGGCCAGAAGCCAGGGAAGTGGTGGACAAAATGTAAATAAGGTGAATACGGCGGTACGGGCCACATACCTTCCGACCGGTCACAGTGTTTTCGTGCAGGATTCTCGTTCTCAGCTGGAAAATAAGAAGATTTCCATTTCAAGACTGAAAGAGAAAGTATTGGAACAGAATATTATCATGATTCAGAAAAGATTACAGGATACATGGAATAATCATTTGCAGGTACAGAGAGGAAATCCCATCCGGACATTTTCCGGAACGGATTTTAAAAAGAACCATCAGGAAAAATCTTTCAAAAAGCAAAGAGACCAACTGAAAAAAGAATTAAAAAATTACAACAATGACCTTAACTAAAAATAAATACTACTTCGAAGCGCTGGATAATTATCCTTACAATCTTCCGGAATGTCTGGAAGCGTTGAATTATGCTTTATCTTATGATCCTGAAGATGCAGACAGTCTTTGTCTCATGGGAAGAATCTACAGTGAGATGTTATCCGATTATGAAAAGGCAAAGCTGTACTTTGAAGAAGCTATGCAGTGTGATGTTACGAATCTGAATGTTCCTCAATATTACATCAGCTGCCTTATTGATAACGAAGACTATCACGAAGCCGAAAAACTGATTGATTATTCTTTGAAAATCAAGGGGATTGATAAAGCAACCTTATGGTTTTACAGGTCTTTACTTTCCGAAAAACGCGGCAGTTGTGTAAATGCGCTGAAATTTTTAGATGAAACCGCAAAGTACTGCTTTACAAAATACAGTCTGGATGTGGTGAAAGACCGTAAGAAATTCATTAAATCCAAAATGCCGAAGAAAAAGAAAACAAAAAAGGAGACAAAATAAGTCTCCTTTTGTATTGTAATAGTCTTGGTAGAACTTTCCGTCTGGTTATTTCTTGTTTACGGAAATCAGATAATCATATACCATTTGATGCTGTTCGTCGTTCAGTTTAGCTTTCGGTGCCATTCTGCTCAGTGTCTTTAGCCATCCCTGGTCGTCGTGCTTTTCCGGATTGGGAAGAGCGTGGCATTTGTTACAGGAATTTTCAAAAATCGTCTTTCCCTGCTCCAGTTGTTCGGATGAAGTGTACTTAGGCCCTGTTACCGCAGTGCTTTTGGGTCCGCACGATACAAGCAATGCAGAAAATCCTATCGCGCTTAATATCAGTTTTTTCATAATAATATTTTTGAAGTGATTATTTTTTTGCAGAAACGATGTAATCGTACACCCACTGGTGCTGTTCATCGTTCAGTTTTGCTTTCGGCGCCATAGAATTCATGATTCCCACCCACTGCACAGAAGTGTGAGATGCAGGATCCGGGAGTTTATGGCATCTTCCGCAGGAGTTTTCGAAAATGGTTTTTCCCTGTGCAATTTGTTCGGCTGTAGATACAGCGGCTGCCGGAGTGGCTGCTGTTGTTGCTTTTGGTGTACAAGAAGCCAATAAAACGGCTGTAAAAGATGCTACAGCAATGATTTTTTTCATGTTGTCAATTATTTGAATAAAACAAATGTAGGAATTTCCTTTTTTCATCAGTTAAACGGGGATTCAATTTAGAAGTAATACAAATAAAGCATTTTTTTAGGAGCTTTTTCCAGCTCTCACTACTCGCTTTTTGTTATTTCGGGGGTTGCGGCGGCAAGCCGCAACCCCGAAATAACAAAAAAGCTCAAACATACCGTTCGATCTGGGCTAGGGTATAGGCCTTTCATTAGAAACTAAAACATCAACACGTCATTTCTATGCTTTAGCAGCAAAACATCAGGTAAAAAAGCAAAGTCCCCACAATTTGTCATGATAAATTAAATGAAATAATATTTAAATAAACCAATCCTCTTGACCATTGGCTTTTAATTGTCTATTTTTGGATCAATGAAATTTTCTACAAAAGAACTATTGGAAGGAATACAGTCAGGAAACAAACGCCTGATTGCAAAAGCCATTACCTTAGTAGAAAGTAAAAAGGGTGAACACCGTCAACAAGCTGAAGAATTACTAAAAGAGGTGATGCTTTTCACGGGAAATTCCATCAGAGTGGGCGTAACCGGAGTTCCGGGCGCAGGAAAATCAACCTTTATTGAAAATTTTGGCAGGCTTGCAATTGCCAATGGCAAGAAGGTGGCGGTTCTGGCTATTGATCCGAGTTCAGCCATTAATAAAGGAAGTATTCTGGGTGATAAAACAAGGATGGAAGAACTGGCAAAAGAAGAAAACGCTTTTATAAGGCCTTCTCCAAGCTCAGGATTTCTGGGAGGTGTTGCCAATACCACTTTTGAAACCATGATGATCTGCGAAGCAGCGGGCTACGATTATATTTTAATAGAAACCGTAGGTGTCGGTCAGTCTGAAGTTTTGGTCGCAGATATTACAGATGTTTTTCTGTTTTTAAAAATAATCGGCGGCGGAGATGAACTTCAGGGAATCAAAAGAGGAATCATGGAAATGGTAGATGTGATCTTTATCAATAAAGTTGATGAAGAAAATCTGCGGAAAGCGAAAAATACGAGGATCGAATTAAAAAGAGCACTGGATTTTATTCCTCCCAAAGAAAAAGACTGGAAAGTTCCGGTTTTACTGGGTTCTGCTTTAAGCAATGAAGGACTTAATGAAGTTTTTGAAAAAATTGATGAATTCATTAGCCTTAAAAAGAAAACCAAAAGATTTGATGAAGTAAGAAATCAGCAGGCTGAAAAGCGCTTCGAATATTGGGTTCAGGAATATATTTTGTCGGAGATGAAGAAAAACAATACTTTGGAAGAGGCTTATCTTCAGCATAAAAAAAATGCTTCTGCACTGGTTTCCAATCCAAGTACCGAAGCAAAATTATTTGTGGAAAAATTTTTATCTAAAGAAAAATCTTAAGGCTGAACTTTCTGTTCTTCATTTTTTGTAATATATCCGTCATACGAAATCGGCTGCCTGTCGTTGCTTCTTATAGAGGTAAGAGCTTGTCCGGATTTCGAAACTTCAATAATAATTTCATCAACAGCTTTCACATCATTGGTTTTAATTCTTACAATCCAGGCTCCTTTTTTATTCTGACTTTTATTAATGGTAAAATCCTTTGAAGTAAATCGGTAACTGTTTTGTGTTGTATTTCCATAGGTAGGGTTAAAAACTCTTCCAAAATAAGGGAGTGCAACTTCCAAACTGTTAGGTCTGATATCGATGCTGTAATTGCTGCCGGTCAGGTCAAAAATTCTGGTAGCGGGAGCATTAGGCAATGAGTTCGCAATATTGATAACATCATAATTGGTAGGATTGGCTCTCTGTGCATGAAACGAAAAATCCTGGGAATTTACAAGCGCCGTTACTGCCTGGACATCCATATTGCTGCTCTGTGAAGAACAGTTTTCGAAAAGCAGCAGAAAGGCAAGCATGCATATAATGGAGATAAACTTTTTCATAATATAAATATTTACGGATACAAACAGCAAATTGTATGCAAATATATAAGCTTAAAATTTTATTTTGGAATAAAAATTGTAAAGGTTGAACTAATAACACTCGAACTATGAAATTTACAAATTTATTAGGAATAGGGGCTTCGGCTCTTATTGTTGCTGCTTGTACGACCAATCCAATCACGGGAAGGTCTTCTTTACAGTTGGCAAATAATTCAGAAATCCTGACCATGTCTGCTCAGGAGTACAGATCAACATTAGGAAAATCCAAAGTTATAACAGGAACAGCAGATGCCAAAAAGGTGGTCAATGTAGGATCGAGAATTAAATCTGCTGCAGAAAGATATTATCAGTCCATCGGTCGTTCGGGAGATCTTGCCAATTATAATTGGGAATTTAATCTTATTCAGAGTAATGAGCTTAATGCATGGTGTATGCCTGGCGGAAAAGTAGCGGTTTACACTGGAATTTTGCCCGTTACCAAAAATGAAAACGGATTGGCTGTGGTAATGGGGCATGAAGTGTCACACGCCTTGGCCGGACATGGAAACGAAAGGATTTCTCAGGCAATGGTTGCTCAATACGGTGGAGCAATCTTAGGAGGAAGTATTTCCAATGCACAGTGGGCCAATGTTTTTGAAGCGGTTTATCCTATCGGATCACAGGTCGCTTTATTGAAATACGGAAGAAATCAGGAGTCTGAAGCAGATCAGATGGGACTTTACATCATGGGAATGGCAGGATACGATCCAAGAGAGGCAATTCCTTTCTGGGAAAGAATGGAGGCGGCTTCAAAGGGAGCAAGACAGCCGGAATTTTTATCTACTCACCCTAATCCTGAAACCAGAATCTCAGATATTAATAAAAATTTACCTAAAGCACTGGAATATTACAGAGCTGCAGGAGGAAAAATGTAAATACAAAAAGAAATTTTAATCTTGAGTAAGGCCTTATTGAATTTTTATTAATTTGGTAAGGCCTTTTAATTCAAACCATTTAGGCACAACACTATGAAAAATCTAACAATTACAGGACTTATTCTTTTGGCTTTATCCATACTTCTTTTTTATCTTACAGCAAACAATTTTACATTAAATGATCTTGGGATGCCTCATATAATGGGAATTCTGGGAGGCATCGGAATCGGATTGATAATAGGCGGAATGGTAGGCTACGTAAGCAAAGGAAGTGCAATAAAAGCTGAGGAGAAAAGAAGAGAGTTTAAAAAACTGCAGCAGGAAAAAGAAGATCTTGAAAAAAGAGCTGCTGATATTGCAAGACGTGAAGCAGAGCTGGACCTAAGAAATCAAAATCCTCAGCTCTGATGAACTGAGGATTTGGTATGCTAAATTGATGTTAATTTAAAACTTATAACCTACACCTACCATAAACAGGTTAGGTCTGTTGTCATATCTTATCTCTTCACCTGAAACTCGGTTGATAAAATTTCTGGAATCTTTACTGAAAGCACCTTCGTATCTGGCATTCAGAATTAATTTAGAGATTTCAACCTGAGCACCAAATTGGTATCCTACGGTAAAATTATCCCTGGCATTTTCTTTAAAGTCATTAAAAGTGTCTTCTTTAGCCAAATTGTAGCTCGCCACAGGACCTACAAAAACACCAAGAGTATTTCCTAAAATATTGTATCCTAAAAGCACAGGAAGATCCAGCCTGCTACTCTTGATATCAAAAGTTGTATTGGCGGCAGTAAATTCATTTTTAAAATTGGTGTAGTACAATTCCGGCATCAGGAAAAACGAGGTTGGCAATCCCACTTTTAATGAAAGACCCACGTTAAAACCTGCATTGTTTTTACCTTCGCCTTCAATGGCCTGGTTTACCGTTCCTTTGATATTCTGCCATGACGGAGATCCTGTAGGAAAAATTAAATTTGCCTTTCCTGCCAAAGAAATCTGTGCAGAAGCAAATAGGGAAAACCCTATTAAAGCTATACTAAGAATCTTTTTCATTGTCTTCTATTTTTGTAATTGTATTGTCAATCGTTTTATTGTTCTCAAGCAGATACTCTCTCAGTTCTTTAAATAATTCCGAAGAATATACAAAGTCAATAAGATTTTTATTACCCGCCGTAATCAGGATATCTTTATTTCCTTCCCATTCCTTGATTCCTAATCTCAGGTATACAATTTTCTCGCCAATTGTCATTACAGAATTCATATCGTGGGTATTGATGATGGTAGTGGTATTGTATTCCTGGGTAATTTCCAGCAGCAGATCATCGATTACATTGGAGGTGTAAGGATCCAGACCGGAATTCGGTTCATCACAGAAAAGATATTTGGGATTATTCACAATTGCTCTTGCAATCGCTACCCGTTTCTGCATACCCCCGGAAATTTCGGAAGGAAATTTTTTATTAGCTTTATCAAGATGTACTCTTCCGATAACTTCGAAAACCCGTCTTTTCTTTTCCCTGAATGTTAAATTGGTAAACATATCCAGCGGGAACATAATATTTTCTTCCACTGTTAAAGAATCGAACAAGGCACTTCCCTGGAAAACCGTTCCGATCTCGGAGCGAAGATGCTGCTTTTCTTCTCTTGACATCACATTGATATCCTTACCGTCAAATAGAATTTCTCCGGAAGTTGGCTGATAAACATTAAGCAGACTTTTAAGGAATACCGTTTTTCCGGATCCACTCTGCCCAATGATCAGATTGACCTTTCCTTTATCGAATGTAGTTGAAATCCCTTTAAGTACCTCAACCTGATCAAAACTTTTTTTAAGATCTTTTACCTCAATCATTTAGCTTAATATTAATTGGGTTAATAGTAATTCCGAAAGGATAATGAAAACCATTGTCCAAACTACTGCCTGTGTACTTGCTCTCCCTACTTCCAAAGATCCTCCTTTTACATTATATCCAAAATATGAAGGTACTGTTGCTATGATAAAAGCAAAAACAATTGTTTTTGTGAATGCATAATAAATAAACAGATTCGGCATATACATCTGTATTCCTACAATATAATCATTGGTAGTCCAGTTTCCGGTTAAAATCCCGGCTATATAACCTCCGCCAATACCAAAAACAATACTTATGGCAATAAGTAGAGGATTAAAGATTACACACGCTACAATTTTAGGAAAAATAAGAAAATTAGGAGAATTTACTCCCATAATATCCAAAGCGTCAATCTGTTCGGAAACCCTCATGGTTCCGATACTGGAGGCAATGTAAGAACCTACTTTACCGGCAAGGATAAGACTTATAATGGTAGGAGAAAATTCCAGAACCAAAACGGCTTTTGTAGCATATCCTACAAATGATGGCGGAATAGGGAATGATGAAGCATCAAAATTATTAAACATCTGAATGGCCACAACTGCTCCTACAAATATAGAAGTGAAGATGACAAGACCAAATGAATTAACGCCTAAGTCATTTATTTCTCTCATGAGCAGCTTCCAGAAAACATTCATTTTCTGTGGCTTCTGTATAGATTTACCGAGAAGGATAATGTATTCTCCGACTGCTGTAAAAAACTTTTTTAACATTCTGCTAAATTAGACTTTTTTTATTTATTAATTATAGAATGGGCAGACCAGGCTCTATCAATATTCAATATATCATAATGTAGACCAAAATCTTTATTTTGCATTTTTATCTCCGCCAATCACCAGCAAAATGGTTTTTAAGATGATGACCAGATCAAGCATGAAACTCCAGTTTCTTACATAAAATGCATCTGCCAAAACTCTTTTATTCATTTCCACTTCCACATCTCCGGCATCTCCGCGAAGTCCGTTTACCTGAGCAAGACCTGTAATTCCGGGAGTTACCATGCTTCTCAGGCTGTAGCGTCCTATTTTTGGTTTGTAATAATTGTCTACCGCAAGCATATGAGGCCTTGGTCCTACGATGGACATGTCCCCTTTCAGGACATTCAGAAACTGAGGCATTTCGTCAAGGCTGGTTTTTCTCAGAAACTTTCCGAAAGGAGTAATCCTTTTATCATTTTCTTCAGTTGTTTTTGTTGACGATTCGTCATTAACGATCATTGTACGGAATTTGATGCATTTAAAAACCTCTTCATGAAATCCATATCTCTCCTGAATAAAAAATACAGGTCCTTTTGATGTTAATTTGATTAAAACAGCAACAATAGGGAAGAGCCACGAACATACTCCAATCAAAATGACTAAAGAAAAGATGATATCGAAAATTCTTTTCATCAAATAATTAGAATAATATTCCAGCGGATATTTTACCTGATTAAGAACGGGCTGTGTCTGTATATATCCCATATTGTAAAGGAAAAAATCACTTTGTGTAATATTGGGAATCAATGAGATGTGTACTTTATTCGCTTCTGCCAGTTTGAAAATTTCTTTTTCCGTACTGTGCGTATAAGAATTTTCCAGAGGAATGAACAGCGTGTGGATTCCGTTTTCCTTCCAGAATTCAATCAGCTGATCGGTTTTGATTTCCTCATTTGGATATTCAAAAATTTTATATCCGTAATCCCTTCTGTCTCTTAATATATTTTTTAAAACTTCCGTAGAGCTGTTCTCATGTATAAACATCACGTTCCGGTGGTTGATCCCAAGGCTTCGGACATATTTGATTCCGAAAAATATCATCGATCTTACAAAAAAAATAAAAAAGAAGAGATAGAAGGAAAGCCAGTAAATATCTGAATTAAAAAATACATTGTAGCTTACTTTTCCAATCAGCAATACCCCAAGAATAAATAACAAAAAATGAATGAAGATTCTTTCCAGAAACAGAGTATAGGTAAGGTTTCTGGGAATATTGTAAATTCCTGTTCTTCCGCTTAAAAGAATCCAGAATAAAAAAAGCAATGCTAAAGAAAAGGCATTCTGATACCAGGTTTCCTCATTGTATTTCAGAGTCTGATTCCTTGTTAAAAAAAAGAATATGAAAATAGATGCAATAACCACAAGGTCAAGCAGGATAATGATGGATTTAAGATATCTGGAATAGCGTATTCTCTGCATCTATCGGGTTTAACGGATAAGAAAGCTAATTTACATATTTTTATGGAATATTCAGATACTTATGGGTCTGCACGGAAGCTCTCCACTCCGGATGTTCGAGAATGAAATCTGTAATTTTAGGGTACATTTCGTCACGTTTGCTCCATTCGCTCTGGAGGTATAGTGTACAGCTCTCTGAAACCTTTGCTGCCTGCTCCTGGGCGAATTTAAAGTCATTATTATTAAATACAATCACTTTCAGCTCATGTGCTTTTTGATAAATTTCCTCTTTTGGGAGGCCGGTTTTCTTGGGAGATAATGTGATCCAGTCGATCTGCCCGCTCAACGGATAAGCTCCTGAAGTTTCAATATGAATAGAGCAGCCCAGTTCTTTTAGTCTTGATGTTAAAATATCAAGGTTCCACATCAATGGCTCTCCACCTGTTAAAACAATTGTCTTACAGTGTTTTGCTGCGGTTTCTGCAATTTCTTTTGCATTCATCAGCGGATGCAGGTTCGGATCCCAGCTTTCCTTTACATCGCACCAATGGCACCCTACATCGCAGCCACCCAGCCTGATAAAATAGGCTGCTTTTCCGGTATGTGCTCCTTCTCCCTGAAGAGTGTAAAAATGCTCCATCACAGGGAGCATTTTACCTTCTTTTAATAATATATCTTCTACTAAGTCCATTTTAAAATTAATCGTTGTAGACCGAAGTTTTGTAAGCAATGATTGTATTTTTCATCAACATCGCTCTTGTCATAGGCCCAACTCCTCCCGGAACCGGTGTAATCCAGCTTGCTTTTGCTGCACAGCTGTCAAAGTCTACGTCACCAGCCAGATAATATCCTTTCGGAGAGTCGTCGTCTACTCTTGTAATACCTACGTCAACAATCACCGCTCCTTCTTTGATCATATCTCCTTTCAGGAAATGAGGATCACCTAATGCGGTAATAACAATGTCTGCTTTTTTAGTATATTCTTCGATGTCTTTTGTATAAGAGTGTGTTAAGGTAACCGTAGAATTTCCCGGGAAATCTTTTCTTCCCATAAGGATACTCATCGGTCTTCCTACGATTTTACTTCTTCCGATAATAACACAATCTTTACCTTTTGTTTCAATATTGTATCTTTCCAGTAATGTTAAAATACCAAATGGCGTAGCAGGCAGGAAAGTATCCATTTCCAATGCCATTCTTCCGAAATTTTCAGGGTGAAAACCGTCAACATCTTTTCTTGGATCAATAGCATTAATGATTTTTTCCTGGTCGATCTGATCCGGTAATGGCAACTGAACGATGAATCCGTCAACCGCTTTGGATTTATTTAATTCATCAATTTTTTCCAGCAACTCAGATTCTGAAACAGTGCTTGGAAATTTTATAAGGCTTGATTGAAAGCCAACTTCTTCACAGTCTTTTACTTTTGAATTGACATAAGCTTTGCTCGCTCCATTGTTTCCTACAAGAATAGCCACCAAATGTGGTGCACGTCTTTTCCCGGCAACAATTTTTTCAACTTCAGCCTTTATTTCCTGTTTTATTTCTTTGGATATTTTTAGTCCGTCAAGAATTTCTGCCATTTTTACTTTTATTACTTTTATAATTAGATTTTTTAAGGATATTTTTCCGGATTCTGATGGGTGCAGAAAACGGAGAGGATATTTACGATTTTTTCTTTTTCGTCTACATCAAATAAAATTAAATAAGGCAGTTTCTTTAAAGGAATCGCCCTTACATCTTTATATTTAACTGCGAAAAAAGGATTTATCTGCAAAGATTTATAAGCATCTAATAATTTTTTCTTAAAACTTTTAGCTGCAGATTGAGATTGCAGTTTATAATATTTAATAGCATCATCAATATTATTGTTTGCAATAGGAGAAACTAAAATTTTAAATGCCATACTTTTCGGAAATTCTCTTTAACGATTCGAATGCATCTACCGATTGTGATCTGTCTTGTTTTAAAGATTCATCAATAACTCTTTTCATTTCATCCGTCAATTCAAAATCATCCTCGTTTTTTTCAAAACTGATTTTCATTTTTTTCAAAAGATTTTCCATTAAAGTTTCTTCTTCTTTATTTTTAAGATGTATGATAATGGTACTCATTTGTTTTATTTTTAATCAAAATTAATGAAAATCAGCAACAATTTATTTGTTTGCTTTATAATAATTAATTAATCCATTGGTTGAAGAATCATGAGCGCTAACGGTCTCATTACTTTCAAGTTCCGGAAGAATTTTATTCGCTAAAACTTTCCCTAATTCCACCCCGAACTGGTCGAAACTGAAAATATTCCAGATTACGCCCTGAACGAAAATTTTATGCTCGTACAATGCGATTAGTTGCCCTAATGAAAAAGGAGTTAATTCATTGAAAAGTATAGAGTTGGTAGGTGTATTTCCGTGGAAAACTTTATAATTTAATAAGAAATCAATTTCTTCATCAGATTTTCCTGAGGCCTTTAATTCCGCTTCTACCTCTTCTTCTGTTTTTCCGAAGGCAAGAGCTTCAGTCTGCGCAAAAAAGTTCGCGAGTAATTTATCCTGATGATCGGAAACTTTGTTTGGACTCTTAGCGTAAGCAATAAAATCAGCAGGAATCAGTTCTGTTCCCTGGTGAATTAATTGATAGAAAGCATGCTGTCCGTTTGTTCCCGGTTCTCCCCAAATGATGGGTCCTGTTTCATATTCTACGAACTCGCCGTTTCTGTCAACACATTTTCCGTTGCTTTCCATATCTCCCTGCTGGAAATATGCCGGAAATCTGTCTAAATATTGTGAGTAAGGAAGAATCGCAACCGTTGTCGCTGCATAAAAATTACGGTACCAGATTCCGATCAATCCCATTAAAACTGGAATGTTTTCAGCAAAATCTGCTGTCTGGAAATGCTGGTCTGTATCGTAAGCTCCTCTGAGTAACTGTTCAAAGTTTTCATAACCTACAGCCAAGACGATACTTAATCCGATGGCGCTCCATAGTGAGTATCTTCCGCCCACCCAATCCCAGAATTCGAAGATATTCTCTTCCGCAATTCCAAAGTCTTTAACCGCTTGGACGTTAGTAGATAAAGCCACAAAGTGTTTCGCTACATCTTCCTGTTTTCCTGCTTTTAAGAACCAGTCTCTTGCAGAATGAGCATTCGTCATTGTTTCCTGGGTAGTAAATGTTTTAGAAGCAATGATGAACAGCGTTGTTTCAGGATTGAGGTCTTTCACAACTTCTGCAATATGATTTCCGTCTACATTAGAAACAAAATGAACGTTTAACCTTGTTTTAAAATGTTTTAAAGCCGAAACCACCATCACAGGCCCTAAATCCGAACCGCCGATTCCAATGTTCACAACATCTGTAATTTCTTTTCCGCTAAAACCTTTATGAGCTCCTGAAATAATACTTTCGGAAAAAGATTTCATATGATCCAAAACCTTTTTAATCTGAGGTTTGATGTTTTCTCCGTCTACTAAAATCTCTTTATCGGAAAAATCCCTCAAAGCTGTATGCAGAACTGCTCTTCCTTCCGTCTCATTGATTTTGTCTCCCGAAAACATTTTGGAAATGGCATCTTTCAGTTCACATTCTTCTGCGAGACTTAAAAGAAGCTTTTTCGTTTCGGAATCGATGAGGTTTTTCGAATAATCGAACAAAAAATTCGGTCTTTTGATTGAAAATTCATTAAAACGGTTCGGATTGCTTTGAAAAAGACTTCTCAGATCAAAATCATTATTGGCAAACTGTTCGTCTAATGCTTTCCAGCTATTGGTTTGAGTAGGATTTATTTTTGATAGCATATATTAGAAATTAGGTTTTGTGATTAGGATTCAGGATCGTGAATACCAAATCCTCATGTAAAATATTGATTTGCAAATTTACGGAATTTAGTTCAATGATGTCAATGGATGATTAAAAATCAGCCGGCAAGTTCTTATTGTCAAAATCAGTATTTTTAGATCAAATTTTTTACTAATGATCAACAGACGTAATTTTATCAGAAAATCATCATTAGGAATTGGCTTTTTTGCTTTGCCCTTGCCTGTAAAATTTATTTTTAACAAAGAATATATTTCCAGACGGCCCGAAATTTCCCAACGAAAATTTACGTCTGAAGCGGTTGAAAAAACCATTAAGACAGTTAAAAAATCAATTGCTGACAAAGAACTGGCGTGGATGTTTGAAAATTGTTTTCCTAATACATTAGACACAACAGTAAAATTTTATTATAAAAATAATAAGCCTTACACTTATGTAATTACGGGAGATATTGACGCCATGTGGCTCCGGGATTCTTCTGCACAGGTTTATCCGTATTTAGGCCTTGCCAATGAAGATGAAAAGCTGAAGAATCTCTTAAAAGGTGTTATTAATAAGCAGGTAGAATGTGTTCTTCTTGATCCTTATGCCAATGCTTTTTTTGATGATGCAGCCAAAATAAGCGAATGGAAAGATGATTCTACACTAATGAAGCCAGGAATTCACGAAAGGAAGTGGGAAATCGATTCTTTATGTTATGTGATGAGATTGTCTTATAACTACTGGAAAGCAACTGGTGATTCTTCAGTATTTGATGCGGATTGGAAAAAAGCAATGCTTTTGATTTTGCAGACTTTTAAACAGCAGCAAAGAAAAGATTCAAAAGGACCTTATAAATTCCAGCGATCCAATGGAAATCCTTTGGATACGCAGTTTGCAGGAGGGTACGGAAATCCAACCATGAAAATTGGACTTATTCATTCGATGTTCAGACCTTCGGATGATGCTACTTTTTACCCGTTTTTGATTTCTTCCAATATGTTTGCGGTAGTTTCTTTAAGAGAGACGGCAGAAATCTTTTCTAAAATTTTAAAAGATGAGAATTCTTCAGGGCAGTTTAAAGATTTGGCTAAAGAAGTAGATGATGCGATTCAAAAATATGCTGTTTTAAATCATCCTGAGGCGGGAAAGATTTATGCATTGGAAATCGACGGTTTTGGAAATGCTCTGTTTATGGATGATGCCAATGTCCCGAATTTACTGTCCATCCCTTATTTAGGATATGCTTCGAAAGACGATAAAATTTATCAGAATACCAGGAAGTTTTCTTTGAGCAAGACCAATCCATGGTTTAGTGAGGGAAAATTTGCCAAAGGAATCGGCGGGCCACACATCGGAGAACATAAGATCTGGCCTTTAGGCCTGATCATGCAGGCTTTAACCACCGATAACGATGAAGAAATTATTTCATGTTTGAAAATGCTGAAGGCCACACACGCTGGAACAGGATTTATCCATGAGTCTTTTGATGTTGATCATCCTGAAGATTTTACAAGGGCGTGGTTTGCATGGGCCAATACTTTATTTGGTGAACTGATTCTTCATCTCTATAAAACAAAACCGGAAATTCTTAAAAGAAAGTTTTAATGAAAATAAAAACCTCAGGATTTACCAAAGGTTTATTGTAAAATTTAAAATATATATAGATAACCCGTAGGTTAGAATAGCTTATGCTTCAGCGTCCGACCGCTTTTTTGCAGACTTCCTTTTTCTTGCAAAATAAACAACTGCAATTCCGATTAATACAATTGGCCATACTGTAATTAATCCTACAACAATTTTCTGAATTAAATAATATCCTTCCACAAAAGCTGATTTAGTACTGTATAGAAAATCGAAGTTATATTTATCATCAATACTGTCTGTGTTGGTAATGGCAATCTCAGCAACTCTGATTTTTGGTTCTTTAATGTAAATATCCACCATGCTGTATTTCAGGTTGTCAGTCACATCCATGTTGGCTAATTGTTGTTGATTGCCTTCAGCCATATTTTCGTTATCCAGCTCTACTTTATCTTTATTAGCTTTTAATGCAGAGATGTTTTTGCTGTTTTTTTCAATTCTTTTGCTTTCAAGCTGGGCGTATTTTATGCTTGATGTTATATCTTCCGCGTTAATGAGCCTTGAATTAAGGAATAGTTTTTTATCGTTGATCATAGTGAGCAGTTCACCGAGTTTTTCAGTTGGAACTCGCAGCTGCATCCTGTTTTCTGTCTGGTACTTTTTTACCAATACGGCATTTTCATTCGATGTGTTATATGTATTTTCCGAAACAACATTACTCTGCAGGTTGCTTTTTGTTACAAATCCTCCAAGTTCCTGTACAGACTTTTCAATAGAGATCGTTGTCTCATAAACGTCTTTTACTTCCATGTTCACATCAGCGGTTTTAATAAACTGCTTGTCTTTTACTCTCATGGTGGCAACGGAAGAAACACTATCCGAAACCATTGCTGCCGAAGAGTCAGCGGTAGCATACGCTTCCATATCTGTTGATGCAACTTCTCCTTTTTTACAGGAATATATTCCTAATAACAATGCGGCTGCCAATGATAATCTGAGGTACGTTGTTTTCATAATATTGATTTTTAATGTTTTGCTTATTCCAAAGTTCGGGCTGAATCTTTTGTAACATTTGGAAATCAGCGGTAAACAATTTGTAAAAGGAAATTATTTATTAAGTTTTTAAAAATCAGGTATTTGTAAAATAAACAGGTTTTAGGTACCTCATTTTCGGATTAATTTTTGCTTATCTTTTACAAGTCAAACACACAAAGAATTATTTATGTCAAATACTTTTTCCAAAATCAGAAATGCAATAGAATTATTCAGATCCATAGACTTTGACCAGCTGAGTACAATTTCTCAAAAGGTAAATCTTCCCAAGTTGATGGAGAATTTCTCCAAGCTAGACGATAAGCAGCTTTCCGGAATGATGAAAATGCTCGATCCCAATAAAAAGAAAAAAGAACTTCCACCCATCGATGGCGACTTTTACGACATTTATCATACGTTGAGCCCGGAGCAAAGAGAAATTCAGCTTAAAGTAAGAGCGTTTATGGAAAAAGAAGTAAGGCCTTTGGTTAATCATTACTGGCTGAGAGACGAATTTCCACATGAATTAATACCGAAATTTCAGAAACTGAATATTTGCGGCGTTACCTATGAAGGGTATGGGTGTCCCGGATTGCCTTTCCTGATGGAAGGCGTTCTGGCTATGGAAATGGCAAGAGTAGATGCTTCTATTGCTACTTTCTTCGGAGTGCAGTCCGGTCTTTCCATGGGTTCGATTTATATCTGCGGTTCTGAAGAGCAAAAGCAAAAGTGGCTTCCGCAAATGCAGAGATTCGAAAAAATAGGAGCTTTTGGCTTAACGGAGCCTGAAGTCGGTTCCGGAGCAGCAGGTGGCTTAACGGTAACCTGTAAGAAAACGCCTGAAGGCTGGGTTCTGAACGGACAGAAAAAGTGGATCGGGAATGCAACTTTTGCCGATGTTATTATTATCTGGGCCAGAGATCTTGATGATGGCGAAGTAAAAGGATTTATTGTTGAAAAAGATAATCCCGGATATTCGGTAGAGAAAATAAAGGGGAAAATGGCTTTGAGAATCGTTCAAAATGGATTGATTACCCTAAAAGATTGCCTGATTACTGAAGAAAACAGATTGCAAAATGCAAATTCTTTTAAAGATACCGCGAAAGTATTACGGATGACGAGGGCAGGAGTGGCCTGGATGGCAACCGGTTGCGCCAGAGGAGCGTATGAAAGTGCTTTGGATTATACCAAGAAAAGAGAACAGTTCGGTAAACCGATTGCTTCTTTCCAGATGATTCAGGGACATTTAGTGGAAATGCTTTCCAATCTTACGGCAATGCAGACAATGGTTTTCAGACTTTCCGAAATGCAGGATGAAGGAATTTTGAAAGATGAACACGCATCTCTCGCAAAAGTTTTCTGTACCATGAGAACGAGGGATATCGTATCAAGAGCAAGAGAAGTCATGGGCGGAAACGGAATCCTCCTTGAATACGACGTAGCTAGATTCGTAGCAGATGCGGAAGCTATTTATTCTTACGAAGGAACCAAAGAAATCAATTCTTTGATTGTGGGAAGATCAATTACCGGCTTTAGTGCATTTGTATGATATAAGTGAATGGTCAATTGTTAATTCGCTTTGATTGTCAATTTTTTAAATTTCCTGTGGAGCAAAATTCACTATTGACCATTCATAATTTAATTGGTCATTCATTTTTTGATCAGCTCACCAGATGTTTGTATTTTTCTCTGTTGTCTATAATCATCCAGAGGTTGATAAGAAACATTACTCCAACAGTAGCCATCATACTTGGTGATTTGTCTAAAGTAAACACATGCGCGACAATTCCTACCATCACGGGTAAAATGACAATAGCTCCTAAAGCTCTCGTTTTTGGAAAGATAAACAGCAGTCCGCCGATGACTTCAACGGCACCTACCAATGGCATCAGCCAAGCAATTTCCCCAAAAGCACTAAAAACTTTCATTTGCTCCGGAGTCGGGTTTTCCATTGGCATGTAATTGAAGAATTTGTTTAATCCGGCATTAATAAACATTAATCCGAAAAGAAGAGACAGGATAAATTTTACGGCTTTCATAGAAATATTTTTATTTAAAGTTAAATAAAATTATAATCCATTAACTATATGTTGTAAAATTTATAATAAATATTTTATTTTGTAATTAATCCATCTCTTTTAGGGTTATATTTTTAGAGATTTTATATTTTTTCTTTTTCTTATCCGGTTTTTCTTCTTCACCGAGTAATTTTCCCCACGGCTGAAGTCCTTCAACTCTTTCAAAGATAATTTTAATGATGGCAATGGCCGGAATACATAAAAACATGCCTGCAATTCCCCACAGATGTTCACCAACCAGAATGCCTATAAAAGAAAATAAGGCGTTGATTTTTACTTTTGATCCTACTACAAAAGGAAGAATAATGTTTCCGTCTATGGCATGAACAATAATATATCCTATAGCAACGTAAATGCATGTGGACGGAGTACTGGTTGCAAAAGCGATAAAACAGGAAATAAGGAGCGAAATGAAAATGCCTATATAAGGAATTATATTAAGCAAACCGGTAAGAACTCCAAGCAGAATAGCATATTTTACTCCCAGTATGGTAAGGACAGTTGTTGTAAGGATCGAAACAATAATCACCTGAAGACAAAGCCCGATAATATATCTTTTTGTCATTATTCTAACTTCCGAAACGACTTCCTGAACACTGCTTTTATGCTTTTCGGTGAAAACATTAACAATGAAATTGTTTAAAATTCTTCTGTAATTTAAAATGAATATGAAAAATAAAATAAAGAAAGCTAAAAATCCTAATCCTGTAGAAAAAATTCCCAGGGTAAACCCTAAAATAATGCCTGTAGAAGATAACAGTTTCTTTAAGCCTTCGTCCAGATAGGCAAACTGCTCATCAATTTTCACATTAAATGTTCTGGAAACCCATCTTTGGAGATCATGAAAAACATGTGTTGCCTGCTCTGTAAGCTGGGGAATGTCTTTACTGAAACTGGAAATCTGGGAACCAAAGAAAAAGATAAGACTTGTAATGACAATCAGCAAAATCATTACAGAAAATATGGTAGAAAATGATCTTGGAAATTTTAATTTCTGTTCCAGAAAATTAGCAAATGGCAAAAATATCATGGCCATAAGAAATGCTAAAAAAAACGGAGCAAGAATGCTTTCGCCCAAAGCTAAAAGATATCCAAATCCTATTATGGAAACAATAACCAGCGCAAGCTTTACGAGAAAAGGAAGCCGAAGTAAATTCATAATTTTTTCTGTTGTATAAAAATAATAAAACACTCCGAATTGAAGCGTCTTAAAAATAATTTATTTGACGACTGTAGGATAAGAAAATTCCATGCCTGTTTTTTAAATTAAAAAAAACACATCCTTGTGAGATGTGTTTATATGAGAATATTAATGTAATCTATTTTTCAACGGCGAGTTCCAGCACTTCATTCATCCAGCTTACATAATGAACTTTCAGATTTTTTAGGTAATCCTTTTTTATTTCTTCTACATCTTTTCTGTTGGCCTCACAAAGAATAACTTCTTTGATTCCCGCTCTTGTTGCAGCAAGCAGCTTTTCTTTAATTCCGCCTACCGGAAGTACTTTTCCTCTCAGCGTAATCTCACCGGTCATGGCAAGATGAGGTTTTACTTTTTTATTTTTAAATGAAGAAACCATCGAAGTAAGCATGGCAATCCCTGCAGATGGACCGTCCTTAGGAGTTGCTCCTTCCGGAACGTGAACGTGGATATTCTTCTTTTCAATATCGTCCTGAGAAATTCCCAGGTCATCATGTTTGGCTTTAATATATTCCAGGGCGATGGTTGCAGATTCTTTCATTACCGTTCCCAGATTTCCGGTCATGGTAAGCGAGCCTTTTCCGTTGCTGGTAATGCTTTCGATAAAAAGGATATCGCCGCCTACGCTTGTCCATGCAAGCCCGGTAACAACGCCTGGTACGTCGGTAAGTTCAGACAGGCTTTTAGGTCTCGGAACGCCTAAGATTTCATCAATTTTTTCAATGGAGATTTTTGGGTCATATTCTTTTACCAAAGCTGTTTGCAGTGCTGCCCATCTTGCGATGGCTGCGAGTCTTTTTTCAAGGCTTCTTACCCCGCTCTCTGAAGTATGTGCTTCAATAATATGCTTAAGCTCACTGTTTCCAAGTTTGAATGATTTGGAATCGAGGCCGTTTTCTTCCTGTTGTTTCTTGATTAAATGTCGTTTGGCGATTTCGATTTTTTCTTCCAAAGTATATCCTGTAATCTGAATAATTTCCATTCTGTCCAGCAAAGGTGTCTGAATCGTTGATAGGGAATTTGCTGTGGCAATAAACATTACTTTGGACAAATCATAGCCCATTTCAAGGAAATTGTCGTAGAATGATTTATTCTGCTCAGGATCAAGTACTTCCAGGAGTGCGGAACTCGGATCACCGTGCATTCCTTTTCCTACTTTATCAATCTCATCCAGAACAATTACAGGATTTGAAGTTTCTGATTTTTTAATAGACTGAAGAATTCTTCCTGCCATGGCTCCGATGTATGTTTTTCTGTGTCCACGGATTTCACTTTCATCATGCAGCCCGCCCAGAGAAACCCGTACATATTTTCTTCCCAAGGCATCGGCAACGGATTTTCCGAGAGATGTTTTTCCCACACCCGGAGGTCCCACCAAAAGAAGAATAGGAGATTTCATGTTGTTTTTAAGTTTTAAAACAGCCATATGTTCCAGGATCCTTTTTTTGATGTCTTCCAGTCCGAAATGTGCTTTATCTAAAATTTTCTGCGCTCTCTCAATGTCAAAAGTATCTTTGGTGTACGTTTCCCAGGGAAGATCGGTAAAGAAATCCAGGTAATTTCTCTGAACATTATAATCCGGAGAATTAGGATTCTGACGCTGCAAACGGTTAATCTCTTTTTGAAAATGCTCTTCAACTTCCTGGCTCCAGGTTTTCTTTTTAGCTTTAGCGATTAGTTCTTCAACATCACTTTCCGGGCCGCCACCAAGTTCCTCCTGGATGGTTCTGATCTGTTGATTCAGGAAATATTCCCGCTGCTGTTTATCGAGATCTTTGGAAGTTTTCTGATGAATCTGATTTCTCAGCTCCAGTTTTCTGAAATCCTCATGCATCATTTCATAGCACTTATTAGCCCTTTCCATAAGGTTTTTCTCCTCAAGAAGTTTTTGCTTTTCGGTAGAAGGGAAGTTGGCGTTGGTGCAGATGAAATTCAGCAGGTCATCATTATTATTGATGTTTTTAATGGCAAAATTGGCCGCATTAGGGATATTCGGATCAAGTTCGATAATCTTTAACGCAAGATCTTTCACATTTTCCAGCAATGCTTCGTATTCTTCCTTGTTTTTTGGCTTTCCGTCTTTTAGCTTTGATATCTCTGCCTTAAAATAAGGTTGCTTTTCAACGATTTTTTTAATCTTAAACCGATGAAATCCTTTTGTAATAGCCGTAATATTGCCTTCAGGAAGCTTTATAATCTTAATGATTTTGGCAAGTGTACCTACCTGGAAAATATCTTTTTCCGATGGCTGTTCTAAGTCAGAATTTTTCTGGCTTACAATTCCTATAAAATCGCCGTTTTTTTGTGCTTCCTCCAGAAGCTGTATGGATGTTTTTCTTCCGGCTGTTATGGGGATAACCACATTCGGGAACATCACCATATTCCTTACGGGAAGAACCGGAAATATTTTTTGTTCGGAATTTTTCTCTGTTTCTGCAAGATCGGAAAGGTTGATCTCTTCAGCTACAATATCAAATCCGTCACTTATCATTTCTTCTAAACTTATATCTTCAAACTCTGTCATAGTAAATCGAATGACAAATTGTCATTGCCGTTTTAATTCATTAAAGTAAAACTTTACAATATGTGCTAAAAGTCATATTGTATATAATATGTCCTTTTATGACACAAGACCTGTGCCATTTGTTTTTTGCTAAAAAATACGGTCAAAATTTCCTTTTTTAGAAAAATTAAATTTTAAAAATTAAAATAAAGAACTAGGATTTCCGTAATTTCTTAAAAATGTGTATTTTCGCAACCTGATAAAAAACTATAATTTATATAATGGCAATTTTAGGACAAATTAGGAGTAGACCTTGGCTTTTGATGGGAGTAATTGCACTGGCGCTTTTGGCGTTCCTTGTAAACCCAGACAGTATCGAAAAGGTTTTCGGTAAAAATCCTGATGTTTTAGGAAAAGTAAATGGTGAGAAAATTACCCGTGAAGAGTTTAACGACCAGCTTTTCGTACTGCAGCAGCAGGCAGATCAGCAGGGGCAGCCGAAGACCGGTCTTGAAGAGCAGGCTTGGCAGTTGCTGGTACAGTCTAAACTCATCAAACAACAATTCGAGAAAATGGGCTTCGAAATGACGGAAGATTATTTCTGGAATCAACTTCAGTATGATCAGATGTTTGCTCAGCAGAAGCAGTTTTTCGACGAAAAAGGAAACTTCAAAACCCAGGAGCTTAAAAAACAGATTGAAGATATGAAAGCTGGTTCGCCGGAAGGATACAACCAGTGGATGAAAAGCAGAAAATCTATTGAATACAGATTGATGGCGAGACAGGTTTTTGCTAATATTTCCCAGGGAATCACAACCGGGAAAAAAGAAGCAGAAGCTTTAATGAAGCAGAGAGATCAGCTGGCTGATATCGATTTCGTAAAGATTGATTATGCAACTTATCTTCAGAAAAATAATATTAAAGTTACCACTGAAGATCTTGCCAATTATATCAAGCAGCATCCTGTAATGTTCAAAGCTGAAGAAAGCAGAAACATCGGAGTGGTTTATTTCCCTTCCCAGCCAAGTGCAGCGGATGATGCCGCCACGCAGAAAGAAATCAACAAATTATTCTCTGCAGGAACGGATGCAAGCGGCGGTACGGAAAATTTCCAGAATACAAAGAATGATTCTATGTTTGTGATGGCCAATTCCGATATGCCTTACAATCCTCAGTATCTGAAACCAAATCAGTTGCCGCAGACTATTCAGGCGCAGATTCCATCTGCTGCTATCGGACAGACTTTCGGTCCTTATAAAGAACAAAATTTCTATGTAGTGTCTAAACTTTTAGACAAAAAGACATCTGACTCTACTTTATCAAGACATATTCTTATTGCTTTTAAAGGAAGCCCGGCGGGAGAGGGTGTTACTAGATCCAAAGAACAGGCTAAAAAACTGGCGGATTCTATTGGTGCAATTGTAAAAGCTAATCCAGGGAAATTTACAGAATTCTTGAAATTATCAAACGACCCGAATTCAGCAGCGCAGGGAGGAAGTCTTGGATGGACAACTCCGGAAACGCCTTTCGTACCGGAATTCCTTACCTACCTTGCTAACAATCCTAAAGGAGCAACAGGAGTGGTAGAAACTCAGTTCGGATATCATATCATCAATATCGAAGATAAAAAGCCGGGTGCAATGAGCTATAAAGTTGCCAATCTTGTAAAAGCAGTAAAGCCTTCTGATGCTACCGAAGCAGATGTAAACAAAAAAGCCAGCAGATTCGTTCAGCAGGTTCAGGGAAAATCGTTTAACGATTTCGTAAATATTGCTAAGAAAGCAAACTATCAGTTCTCAAATCCTAAGCAGGCAAAAAGATTTGATGGTCAGCTTCAAGGTTTAGGAACAGAAAAAGATCCTGAAATCCTTGCATGGGCATTTGATAAAAAGAGAGAAAAAGGTGATACCGAGCTGTTTACCGTGGACGGAACAGGAGACAAAATCGTAGTATACCTGAACGGGAAGCAGGAAAAAGGTTCTGCAGATCCTGAATCTGTGAGAGACCAGATTGAAGTAGTAGTGAAAAATAAACTTGCTGCAAAGCAGATTTCTGAGAAAATCGGAAAAGCTGGAAGCCTGGATCAGATTGCTAAGCAATTCGGAACTACAAAACAGTCTGCACAGGTTAATCTTTTAAATCCTTCAGTAGCTGGTTCTATGGAACCTAAAGTTGCAGGAGCGGCGTTCGGAGTAGCAAAAGGAAAAATTTCTAATCCGGTTGAAGGCGGAACAGGTGTTTACGTTTTGGTGAAAAAGAATGAGACGGTAAACAAGCAACCTGGAGATCTTAAACAATTCACAGAATCTGTTACCCAGAGAAATTCAGGAATGTTCGGGCAGGCTTGGCTGAAAAGCTTACAGGACAATGCTGATATCAAAGACTACAGAATTGAAATCTGGAATAAATTAGGCACTCAACAGCAATAAAATTATTTTCATAAAGATAAAAAGCGGCAAAGTTTTTGCCGCTTCTTTTGTGTTTAACGCGGAGCAATAAAGAAAAACATTCATTTAAATGTATTATATTTGCTCATAGAAAAATTTAGCAAGTGAAGTTCAGTAAAGAATTAAAAGCTGGGATAATCGCATTGATAGCCATTGTAGGCTTTGTGATACTTTTCCAATTTATGAAAGGCAGAAGCCTTTTTACTACCGATAATATATTTTACGCAAAATATGATAACGTGGAAGGGCTCGCCCAGTCTGCACCGGTTTCCATTAACGGATTAAAAGTAGGGCAGGTGGATAAGATCATTCCCAATACTTCCAAAGACGGGAAAATTGATTTCCTGGTGAAAATTACGGTTGACAATAATTTTGAATTTTCAAAAAACTCAACACTTGAGATTTTCGAGCCAGGCTTAATGTCCGGAAAAGAAATGAGAATCAACCTGATGTACGGAGGTCCCACGGCTAAAGACGGAGATACTTTAAAAGGAGCATTTAAGCTCGGAACTTTAGGGAGTCTTTCTTCTCAGGTAGGCCCTGTTAAAGATCAGCTGCAGACCGTTTTGTATAGAGTAGATTCTTTAATGTCTAGTGCAAACCAGGTGGTAAATGCCCAAAATAGAGAAGAAATCAGATTGTTGCTGGCCAATCTTAATAAAACAGTGGCTGCTCTGCAAACCACAGCAGGAAGTGTGAACAGTCTTGTAGGGCATAACGATCCTAAGCTCCAGAAAGTTTTGGATGACGCAAGCCTTACCATGCAAAGCGGTAAAGTAACCTTGGATAAATACGGTAATCTTGCAGAAAGTATTGATACACAAAAACTGAATGCTACAATTGCTAATCTTGATGCTACTGTAGGAAAGCTTAATGAAGTAGTAGCCGGAATAAATAACGGACAGGGAAGTTTAGGAAAACTGATGAAAGATGAGGAATTGTACAATAATCTAAATTCTGCATCCACCAACCTGAATTCATTAATTGAAGATGTGAAGGCAAATCCTAAGAGGTATGTTAATTTTTCAGTATTCGGGAAAAATAGTAAAGACTAATAAATAAATCCATGCAATATATCGCTCATATTATTTTTCTGATTTTATTAATTGTGGGTTTTGGCCTCTTCGCAAAAAGCTTGCAAAAGATTTATAGAAATATCAGATTAGGACGTGAAATCAACCGTAGCGACAGAAAGGGTGAACGCTGGGAAACCATGGTTAGGGTGGCAATGGGGCAAAGCAAAATGACAAAACGCCCTGTAGCAGGAATTCTGCACCTTTTTGTATATGTCGGTTTTATTATTATCAATTTTGAACTTATAGAAATTGTTGTTGACGGGATTTTCGGAACGCATAGATTTTTGGCAGCAATCTTCGGAAATACCTTCTACAGCTATTTTACAGCAACATTGGAAGTGCTGGCATTATTGGTTATAATCGGGGTTGTAATATTCTTTATCAGAAGAAATTTTTACGGAGTAAAAAGGCTTACTATGAAAGAACTTTTCGGATGGCCTAAGGAAGATGCCAACTGGATTCTTATCATTGAGTTTGCTCTTATGGTTGCTTTCTTTACTATGAATGCTTCAGACTCTATTCTTCAGGCAAGAGGGTACGATCATTTTGCTCGTCTTGGATCATTTCCGATTAGTCAGATTACCTTTGTGCCTTTTTTAGAAGTTTTCAGTTTTGATAACGGATTCTTATTCGGTATTGAAAGAGCTGCATGGTGGTTTCACTTTGTAGGCATCCTGTTCTTTATGAATTATCTTTATTATTCAAAACATTTACACATTATTTTAGCTTTTCCAAGTACTTGGTATGCCAATCTGGAGAAGAAAGGAAAATTCAATAATCTGGATTCCGTTACTCAGGAAATCAAATTAATGATGGATCCGAATGCAGACCCATATGCTGCTCCGGCCGGAGGTGATGCAGAAGCTCCTTCGAAATTCGGGGCGGAAGATATTTTTGACCTTAATCAGGTACAGTTATTAAATGCGTATTCCTGTACGGAATGTGGCCGTTGTACTGCTGTTTGTCCGGCAAATATTACCGGTAAAAAACTTTCTCCAAGGTTAATTTTAATGAAAACCCGGGACCGTCTTGAAGAGGTAGGGAGAAACATAGATAAAAACGGGAAGTTTGAAGATGATGGTAAAAAGCTGTTGAACGATTACATTACCAAAGAAGAACTTTGGGCATGTACTACTTGTAATGCTTGTACAGAAGCATGTCCGGTGTTGCTTGATCCGCTTTCCATTATTTTTGATATGAGAAGGTTTCTGGTAATGGAACAGTCTGCTGCTCCTCAGGAATTGAATCTTATGATGGCCAATGTAGAAAACAATGCTGCTCCTTGGCAATACAACCAGGCGGACCGTCTGAATTGGGCAAAAGATTAATTAATCAATTATATAATTTGAGAATTTGAGACTGAGTTATTGCATTTTCAAATTTTCAGATTCTCACATTTTTCAAATTGAAAGAGATGGATTTCAATATAAAAACAATGGCAGAATATGCTGCCGAAGGTAAATCACCCGAAGTTCTGTTCTGGGTAGGCTGTGCCGGGAGTTTTGACGACCGTGCCAAGAAAATAACGAAAGCATTTTGTAAAATTTTAAATAAAATCGGGGTTGAATTCGCTGTTTTAGGACAGGAGGAAAGCTGTACCGGAGATCCGGCAAAACGCGCCGGAAATGAATTCGTCTTCCAGATGATGGCTTTAACGAATATTGAAGTTCTTAATGCTTATGAAGTTAAAAAAATTGTTACGGCTTGTCCGCATTGCTTTAATACCCTTAAAAACGAATATCCAAGCCTGGGTGGAAACTATGAAGTTATTCATCACACGCAGTTTCTCAGAAACCTGATGGAAGAAGGAAGGCTGAAAATTGAAGGCGGGGCTTTCAGAGGAAAAAAGATTACTTTCCATGACCCATGTTATCTGGGACGGGCAAATGATGAATACGAAGCGCCCAGAGCTTTGCTGGAAAAGCTGGATGCTGAACTCGTAGAAATGAAACGCTGCAAAACAAACGGATTATGTTGTGGTGCAGGAGGAGCTCAAATGTTTAAAGAGCCGGAAAAAGGAAATAAAGATATTAATATTGAACGTACGGAAGAGGCTTTGTCTTTTGAACCTAAAGTCATTGCAACCGGATGCCCTTTCTGCAATACCATGATGACAGATGGCGTGAAACATTTTAATAAAAATCACGAAGTTGCCGTAAAAGATATTGTAGAACTGTTGGCTGAAGCTGAAGATTTATAAAATTCTGAGCAATTTTAACGAATAGCATTCCATGAAAACAGGATGGCGAATTTCCTTTTTTTTCATAATCATCATTATTGCTGTACTGAGCTTCTGGAATTATAAAAACAGGGTTTACGATTGGGATATGCCTGGCTATATAGGAAGTCTCTATACCCTGAAGTTTCCGGATGCACCGGATACAATTCGTAAACTTACCTACAGCGAAATACAAAAAAAAGCTCCTGAAGACCAGTTCAGGGATATTTTAGGAATACAAAAGCCTGCCGATAATGCCCGACAGGCTTTTGCTAATAATACACGTGCCTTCATGGAACAGTTGCCTTATTATCAGATAAAAGTAGGGTATAATCTGGGAATTCTTTTTCTCTATCAATTAGGTCTTTCTTCGCCGGATGCGGTCCTTTTCTTAAGTATAATTTCCTATTTTATTTCCGGATTACTTTTATTTTATATTATAAGAATTATTTTCCCTGAAAACTATATTCTCACAGGAGTACTGACTATTTCAATCATGCTATTGCCTCCCATGACTTTTATGGCCAGAGTAGCCACACCGGATATGTTCGTTTTACAATTTCTGTTGATCTTTATGATGGGTATAATCAAACAATGGAAAAAGTGGACTATGTTTTCAGTTCTTTTTGCCATTACTTTTATCAGACCTGATTATATACCCTTTACATTAAGTTATCTGGCAGTAGCAGGTATTTATGGATATTTAAACAATAAAAAAATAGAAATAGCTTTTATATTACAAAGCATCATTCTTTTTACTTTATATGTATCGATCACAAATTTTTATGGTTATCCCGGTTGGAAACATCTTTTTTATGATACCTTCATCTACAGGCGTGAATTTATTTCCGGATCACCGCCGGATTTCAGCATTAACGATTATCTTGCCATAATTTTCACCAAAATTATTTACTTTAAGAAAGTTACTATAACGTCCGTAGGACTTCTCATATTAACGTTTTATCTTTCTAAAGATTTATGGATCAGAACACTTGCTGTCTTTTTTCTAATTAATATTTATATTAAATTCCTGTTTTTCCCCCATTCATCAGGATTAAGGTTTTTCTTCGGATATATTATTTTGTTAATCATCCTTTTTCTATATGTATTGAGTAAAAAGTATAATGGGTTCAAACTCAGGAAAATTGCGTAATTTTGAATTTTAAAATGTATCAGACATGAAGATTGAAGAATCAAATATTGTAGAGACCAACGATTACAGAGTTATCATATATCCCGCATCCAGGCCTTTTGAGACAAAAGAGGCAAAAATAATTACAGAAAAGCTTTTTGATTTTCTGTCCACTTGGGCTGCGCACGGAAAACCGCTCTCATCATCGTTTAAGATTGAAAAGAATCAGTTTATTGTTATTTGTGTAGACGAAGAGAAAGAAATGGCTTCAGGATGCAGCATCGATGCATTGGGAAAAATAATGAAAGAAATTGATGATGAATACCATCTGGGTCTTTTCGACAGAATGAAAGCAAGCTTCATCGAAAATGGTGAAGTAAAAACGTTGAAACTTATTGATTTTAAAACGAAAATAAGAAGCGGAGAGATTTCTAAAGACATACAGGTTTTTGACTTTTCAAAAAATACCTATCTCGAATTTTTAGGAAATTTTCTTCTGCCCTTTGAAAGAAGCTGGGCCGCATCTATTAAATAAAATCCCGATTAATTGAATAAACAAAAAGTGGAAAACTTCCACTTTTTTTGCTTTAGTTATATTTGTGAAATTTAAATATAAAAGATCCTATTAATTATCCCGGATGAAAGTATCTAAACTCCTTTTTTTAACAACCGCTCACAGACATGATGATGACAGGATATTCTATCATCAGGCCAAAGCATTGAAAGAACAAGGATATGAGGTAAAAATCTGCAGTCTTTCATCAGAATTTCAGGGCACGGTTGAAGGGATTGAAATAGAATCCTATGCCGTCCTGGAAAGAAGTGTTTCTGAAAAGAAGAAGATTCTGGAAAAAATGTGCATCGCGTATCAGCCGGACGCTGTCATCTGCTCGGAACCTTTAGCCGTAATAGCAGCAAAAAGCATCAGAAAGAATAAAAATATAAGTATTATCTATGATGTCACGGAATGGTATCCATCCATGAGGATGGTAGAAAGATTTTCTTTTCCATTCAACCTTATTCATGCAATAAAGTTTTTTCTTATTCAGTTATATGCGGGATGGATCAGCACCCATTATATTTTCGGAGAAAACACAAAGAAGTTTCCTCTGGCGTATTTCTTTCCGTTTAAAAAATCAATAGTGTTACCCTATTATCCGGATAATATTTATATTAGGCAACATATTAAAAGCCTGGATTCGGACAAAATAACACTCTGCTACACGGGACAGTTTTCTGAGGAAAAAGGAATCGGTAATTTTTTTGCCGCGGCAGATAGTCTGAAAAAAAAAGCACCTGACCTTAAGATCTCAATCCTTTTAATTGGCGGTTCCAGAAAAGAAAAAGACGAAAAATATTTTTCTGGACTGGTAAAAAAATACCATTTTGAAAATCTCAGAATAGAAAAGCCGGCATCTTTTGAAACCTTTACGGAAGCTTATGCTGATGCAGATATCTGTTTTGATCTGAGAACCATGAATTACGAAAATCATCATTGTCTGCCGATTAAGATATTTTATTATGCAGCCTCCGGAAAACCTGTAATTTATACGGATTTAAAAGCTACAAGACAGCATGTTGATGTGTCAAAATTCGGGTTTTTGGTTGATCCTGAAAATTCTGAGAGAATTTCAGATATTATTCTGAATTATATCAAGAACCCTAAAATTTATTCGGAGCATGCTCAGAATGCGAGAAAAGAATATGAAACGAAGTATGCCTGGAATGGTATTAAAAATAATTTCGTCAACTTCATCAAAAAATCATTAGCATAAGATGAAGGAGACTATTTTTAAAACTTTTGTTTCCCGGTTTTTAATCCTGATCCTGAATTTCGGGCTGGTAATTTACTCCACCAATATGTGGGGAAGCAGTGGAAAAGGGTTGATATCGATTATCATTGCAGACCTTACCATCATCAGTTTTTTTGCGAATATCTTTGTGGGCAGCAGTATGAGCTATTTTGCAAGAAAATTCAGAACTGAAGAAATCCTGCCTTTTGCTTATCTTTGGGCTGTTATTACGGGAATTCTGATTCCTGTTTTGTTCAGTTCCGGCCATGCTGCAGAATATTCCGGATACCTTATCGGGCTTTCGGTGATGTCTTCACTTCTTACGGCGAATGTAAATTTGTTCGTAGGCCAGCAGAATATCAAAATGTTCAACTTATATACGGTTTTACAGCAACTCGTGCACATCATATTCATCATCATAATTGTTTATTGTATCAAAATTACCTCTGTTAATGCCTATTTCATTGCCCAGATAAGTTGCTTTACGCTACTGTTTTTTATCACTGCCATTCAGTTAATAAAAAAGGCTGATTTTAAAAAAATATTGATCTCAAAGGATATTGGTTTCCAATTGTTTAATTATGGCTGGAAAATACAGTTGAGTACATTTCTACAATTTCTCAATAACAGGCTTTCATTTTATTTTCTTGAATATTTCAGGGGAATTATAAGTGTCGGTGTTTTCTCGGTAGGAATTGCCTTCTCCGAAGCTGTATGGACTGTAAGCAGAAGTCTTTCCGTAGTTCTCTATGCAGATGTGGTAAATGATACGGATTTTAATAGCGCAATCGAAAAAACAAAAATATCCCTGCGCATCAGCTTCCTTATTACCCTTCTGTTTATTTCTATCATGCTGATGATTCCTGCGCACTGGTATGCCATGATTTTCGGTAAAGATTTCGGGGAGACAAAAGAAATTGTTTTGTTGCTTTCGCCCGGTATTTTAGCGATAGCCGTGAGCAATATTATCGGATATTACTTCGCAGGAATTAATAAATTGAGAATTTTAAATGTTAAATCTCTTGCGGGGCTCATCTTTACCATTATCTCGTCGTTTTTTATCATTCCGAAATGGGGAATCAAAGGAGCCTGTATTATAAACTCTGCTTCCTATTGCCTTTCATCGGGAGTTCTTTTCTGGAGGTTTTATCAGATTACCGAATTTCATATTCGTGATTTCATATTGTCCAGAAAAGAAATTCATCTTCTGCTAAAGAAAATTGTGAAAACTCATTGATTAAATTTATCAGAGATTTAAACATTTTTAAAGTTGAATATAATCTAAATACAGGTTACTGTTAATTAATCCTGAAAGCCAATAAAATCAGAGGAAAAATTGAAAATAAGTTTTTATCTTTGCTGTACATGAAGAATATTTTTTTCGGAGTTCTGGTTATTTTTTTTGCTTTCCTAAGTTGCAGGACAGAGGATGATGATTTGCAGAATATCGACCAGATCCTTAATATTTATATGAAAAATACATCCGGGAGAGATCTTTTTAAAAATAAAAAAGATTCTTCTTATTTCACGTATTCAATGAACGATGACAATGGTGCCGCAGATCTTGCTCCTGTCAACAGCAGCCTCCGTGCAACTGCAGATTCCACACTTTTTATTGAATATATTGCAGGCGCAAGAAGAATAGGGATTGATACTTTAAATCCGGATAATAAAATCTATCGTTCTGATATAACAGTTTCTTTGATCAAGAGGTTTAATAATACTGCTTTAGATACTATTGAGGATAAACTTAGAATTGAATACAGAATGACGCCGTCCGTATTCGAAGTCTCGAAAGTATATTATAACGGTACCTTAAGATTTACAAAACAGCCCGGTTCCCCGAATGTTGTTACAATCGTAAAATAATTTTATACATTTGCAAAACTGTTGACATTCTGATGTTCAACATTCTAATAACTAACATCTAAATAAAATGTTACAAGTCAATTTTTTGCGCGACAACAAAGAGCGCGTTTTAGAGGGTCTTAAGAAAAGACAATTCAGGAATCTTGAGTTGGTGGATCAGGCTATTGCTACCGATGACGAAAGAAGAAAAATTCAGTTCGAACTGGATTCCCAGCTTTCCGAAAGCAATAAAATTTCCAAGGAAATCGGACTTTTGATGAAAGAGGGAAAAAGAGAAGAAGCCGAATCTGCAAAATCTAAAACAGCACAGCTCAAAGAGTCTACGTCCGAATTGAAATTACAATTAGATGTCAGAGAAAAAGAATTGATCAATATTCTATACCAGCTTCCGAATATTCCTCATGAACAAGTGAAGAGTGGTGCTTCTGCAGATGATAACGAGGTTATTTACCAGTCTCACGATGTTGAAGGTCTTGGAGAAGGAGCGATCCCTCACTGGGAACTGGCAAAAAAATACAACCTAATTGATTTTGAGCTTGGGGTGAAAATTGCCGGTGCAGGTTTTCCGGTTTACTTAGGAAAAGGAGCACGTTTGCAGAGAGCGCTGGTTCAGTATTTTCTTGATAAAAACGTAGAAAAAGGATATATGGAGGTCAATCCTCCTCACGTGATAAACGAAGCTTCCGGATACGGAACAGGTCAGCTGCCGGACAAAGAAGGACAGATGTATGAGATTGCTAATAATACAACCTCTGAAACATTATTTTTAATTCCTACAGCAGAAGTACCGGTTACCAATCTGTACAGGGATGTATTATTCGAGGAAAAGGATTTACCTGTAAAGAATACAGCTTTTTCTCAGTGCTACAGAAGAGAGGCGGGAAGTTATGGTGCTCACGTAAGAGGACTGAACCGTCTTCATCAGTTTGAAAAAGTAGAAATTGTAAGAATTGAAAAGCCAGAAAATTCTTATGCGGTCTTAGAAGAAATGGTAGAACATATTAAAGAAATTCTGAGTGATCTTGAACTTCCTTACAGAGTGTTAAGACTTTGCGGCGGAGACACCGGTTTTGCTTCTGCCATGACCTACGACTTCGAAGTCTGGAGTGCTGCCCAGGAGAAATGGCTGGAGGTGAGCTCGGTTTCCAATTTTGAAACCTTCCAGGCGAACAGATTAAAATGCCGTTACAAAACAGACGGAAAGTCCCAGCTTGTACATACCTTAAACGGATCTGCAATGGCGTTACCGAGAATTATGGCTGCTTTGCTGGAAAACAATCAGACAGAGGATGGAATTAAGCTTCCAAAAAAGATTGCAGAATATGCGAGATTTGATGTGATAAACTAATCAAAAAATAAAAACCACTGATATTCAGTGGTTTTTTTATTCAATAGTATTTACCTATTTTTTTACTCCTTAATAAATTTTGTTGAAGCTGAATTTCCGTTTTTATCGATTGTTTGTAAAATATAATTTCCTTTTGCCAATCCGGATACATTGATTTGTGGGATCTTAACTGAATTTTTCTGGGAATAGACTTTTTGTCCAACTAAATTGAAAATATTCAATTCCATAATATCATTATCAGATTTTACATACAGCTGATCTTTTACCGGGTTAGGGTAAACTGATGTTCCTCCATTGATCTCAACAGACTTTACCCCTAAAGTACCTGCGGAACTAATTTTCACATAAGAAAAATTTCCCTGCAATACACTTGTAGAGCTGGACCAGCATGATGTGAATAAGCTTCCATATCCTGTTGCGCTTGTTCCTACCGCCTGGTTTGAGGTTGATGTACCGTTGCTTCCGGTATGCCGTATTTCAATAACCAGATTGCTACCTGTGTAAAGATAAGGAGTGGTGAAAGTAATATCAAAGCTGAATGTATTGTTATTTGCCACTGAACCGGCTGGTATTGAAAGGCTTCCGGACCGAACCTGTGTCTGAGTTCCTACAACGTTTGCTGCAAAATTTAGCTGTGCGTTGGCAGGATTTACACCATCACTAAGATAAATCTGATAATCAGGATAAGTAATATTAGAAGCAGGCCATGATGAAGCTGCCGTACTCGGTATTTTGAACGATATTGATGAAAGGTACTTCCCCGATAAAGTAGTCAATTGTGTATCATCAATAACCATTTGATATGTTCTCGTAGAATTGGCAAAAGGACCTGTAAAGGTACTTACAACCGTTAAATCGGGAACTGTTACCGAAGTTTGGGCTTTTACTCCCGAATAAGTAAAAAATAAACCTGCTGCGAATGCGAGCGTTGTTGTTGTTCTTGAATTTAGCCATTTTGATGGCTCAAATTTCGTAAAAAGTAGTTTTATAAGCATATATTAAATTTTTAGTTACGATAAAGGTACAAAATTGATTTTGCAATAAAATCGCATTTAATAAATAATGTTAGTAATATTTTTAAATTTTTTATATAATTGTTTTATAAATAAATTGTTATATGCGTGATCTTTATAATTAGTGGTTAATTTGGTCCTTTCAGAGTTATAATTAAAAGCCCTCTGGATAGGCTCCAAAGGGCTTAATCTTTTAAATTTAGCTTTTATTCACTACTAATGACAATTCGTATTATCGTGATTGTGTGTATTATGATCCCCCGGCAAATGACAGTCTCCCTGTTTGTCTTTTGAGATCGTCATTGCTTCTGCTCTTGGAGAGAGATAAGGAATTCCGAGCTCAAGACCTCTTACAATAAACAGACCTCCTAAGATAATCATCACCACCGGAATCATCTTTAATATTTTTATCCGGAAAGCCTGGTTCATAAGATTTCCTAAAAGAACGACCGTAAACATAAACGGGAGGGTTCCTAATCCAAAAAGAGCCATATATAAAGCGCCCTGCCATATTCCCCCACTTGCAAGGCTTGCGGTTAATGCCATGTAAACCATTCCGCAGGGTA
This sequence comes from Chryseobacterium sp. PET-29, assembly GCF_025736815.1. Classification (NCBI taxonomy): domain Bacteria; kingdom Pseudomonadati; phylum Bacteroidota; class Flavobacteriia; order Flavobacteriales; family Weeksellaceae; genus Chryseobacterium; species Chryseobacterium sp. PET-29. The sequence continues at coordinate 3,390,103 of NZ_CP107053.1, forward strand.
AGAAACCATTAAGAATTCCTGTTGTAAATCTTGATCGGTAATCTGCTTTTTGTAGCAACCTTCCCAAATTAGATTTTACTTTGAATAAAAATTTAGAAAAGAAAGGAATTTTTGAAGCAAAATCTTTACCTCCGAAAGAAAATACAGCCATTATAATTAATAATATTCCCACGGCAATCGTAAGATATTTCTGGATTCCTGCCATTTCGAAGCCTTCGCCTACAATGCCCAGAATTGCTCCTAAAAATGAATAGGTAAAAATTCTTCCGAACTGGTAAGTAAGATTCTGGAGATAATAATTGGTCGCCTGTTTTTTTGTTAATCCCATTGACAGGGCAATAGGTCCGCACATTCCGATACAGTGAAAACCGGAAGCAAATCCTAAACCTATAGCCGATACAATAAGTGCTATTTCCATATTACATCATAATCTATTCTGTAATCTGTTTTATCTTTAGTCCAGTTTAATCGTAATGTATAATTTCCCATTTTTAATACCTGAGCAGGTATTATAAATGATTTGCTGGCATCAAGCTGCACAGATTTTTTTATATCTAAATTCTGATCGTCAGTCCTGTTCAAAACAAATTTTACCGTTGTATTGGAATTGTTATAGTTTGTTGGAAAGGTAATCTTAATCCCATTTTTATCCTGGCTGTAGACTGGTTTTTCCTGCAGATCATCGGCTCTTTTTTTAGCATCAATAACATCCTGATATTTCAGTTCTTCCTCATAATAATTATCAGTTACCATTTCAGAATTTTTTTGGCCGTTCGGGAAAAGGAATAACATCGATAATATGAATGCCATGAATGCCAGTAATGCGATGACTACACCGTGCCCCCAAGTGAATTTTTTCATTTTAAATTAATATATTTTAAAAACCTCAATATTCCGTCAGATGATGATATTGAGGTTTCTGATATTAGAATTGTAGTTTAAAAGGTCCCTCAAAATAGGTTTCGTAAGAATCCACCAGTTTTCCGCTCATATCATAAACACCAATAGTAATATTCTGCTTGGAAAGATTCATTTCACTTTCCGGGAAGCTGATATTAACGGTTCCTTTGGTAATCTTATCCCTATCAACGGTAATTTTACTTGAACCACTGTAAATAACTTCTCCGTGTTTCGGTTCAACTACTTTAATGGTTACAATCTTCTTGTCATTGGTTTTATTAAGGAAAGTATAATTGTAGGTATTGGTAATTTTTCCGTCCCTTAAGAAAAATGTACTTCCGGCTGGCTTGATGAATTTTGCTTCCATCTCGCCACGGTTATACAGAAGATATCCAAGGAAACCGGTTAGTAATGCCAGAATTAAGGCAAAGCCCTTCATTCTTCCTGTAAATTTAAATTTGGTCTCGTTTTCGATTTCATTCTCCGTAGCGTACCTGATTAATCCTTTCGGGAGCCCTACTTTTTCCATGACTTCATCACAGGCGTCAATACATGCCGTACAGTTTACGCATTCCAGCTGTTGCCCGTCCCTGATATCAATTCCGGTAGGGCAAACTACCACACACTGATGACAATCGATACAATCTCCTTTTCCGGCTGCTTTTCGGTCTTCTCCTTTTCTCCATTTCGCTCTGTTTTCCCCTCTTTTGAAATCGTAGAAAACATTTACCGTATCCTTATCGATCAAAACACCCTGTAACCTTCCGTAAGGACAAACCAGTGTGCAAACCTGCTCTCTGAACCATGCAAATACAAAGTAAAATGCAGCAGTAAGCAAAATCATTACAATAAAATTGGTTGGATGCGCAAATGGTCCTTCCGAAAGAATCCTGAAAACCTCTTCATATCCTACGATATACATAAACATGAAGTGGGTAATGACAAGTGATATGATAATGTAGATGGTCCACTTCAGACCTCTTTTCCATATCTTTTCGCTGTTCCACTCCTGTCTGTCCAGTTTCATCTGCTTATTTCTGTCTCCTTCAATAGCATATTCTATTTTACGGAAAATCATTTCAAGGAAAATTGTCTGAGGACATATCCACCCGCAGAAAATTCTACCGAAAGCAATCGTAAATACAATAATAAAAATAAGAGATGCAATAGCTCCCAACGTTAGGATGAAAAAATCCTGAGGATAGAAAGGTTGTCCGAAAATGAAAAACTCCCGGTCAATCACATTAAATAAAATCATCGGATTACCATTGATTTTAATAAACGGTACCGAAAAATAAATAAATAATAAAATACAGCTCACAAGATACCTGTAATTGGTATACTTTCCTTTAGGCTTTCTGGGATAGACCCATTTTCTTTTTCCGGACTGATCCATGGTGCCTATAGAATCTCTGTAAGTTTCAGGGTCCAGAACCTGGCCCTGTCCGCCGCGTACTTCTATTTCTTCTATGTCTGACATATGTACTGGTATTTAAAAAAGAAAAAACATAATTCGTTACTATTTTTAAGGTAATAACAAATTATGTTTTTCATATGTTTCTAATTTTTTTGTTAAAATTATTCTTTCTCCCAGTGTGCTTCAGTTCCCTGAGGTGCTGCACCACCCTGAGCTGGTGTCACCGGAGGCAATTCCTGGTTGATGTGGTATACATATGCTGCAATCTTTTCAATTTCAGCACCGGAAACTTCCCCGTTCTTACCGAATGCTCTCATCGCAGGATTTGTAGGAGATCCGTTCCAGTCCATATGGAATACGTTTTTAAATAACGTTTTCTCAGGCTGGTTGATCCAATATTGATCCGTAAGGTTTGGACCGATACCGCCACTACCGTCTTCTTTATGACAAGATGCACAGTTCGTTTTAAAGAGCTCTTTACCCTCTGCAATATTATCTGCTGAATATTTAGCTGTTTCAATTGTTACAGGCGGCTGAGTTTCTTCGTATTTCTTGATGCTTGCAAGCTGTTCTTTATATTCTTTCTCATATTCTGTCAATGGATGAGCAAAATCTGTGAAAGAGTATGCTGCAACATACACAATACAAAAAGCGGTCCCAAAATAGAACAAACCTACCCACCATTTCGGTAATTGGTTGTCCAATTCCATAATCCCGTCGAAGCCGTGATCGATAAGGATATCTTTCTCTTCGGCGGCAGATTGTTTTTTAAATGCTGCATTATATAACCTTATAAAATAAGGAACTTTTTTCTCTGCTAAATAAGCTGCTTTTTCTTCAGGAGATAATTTTTTGAATTTATTGTTTTCAATAAGATCTCCGATCGCGCTGTGTATGTATGCCAGAATACCTGCAATCACAACAGTTCCCCAGAAGTAAGGCGAGCCTAGAAACTCATAGCTCTGTACAAACAGATAATAAAAAACTATTAAAAGTCCGATTATTATTAAGATGTTTACAAAAACCGGTGTTCTTTGTTTCATAATAAGTTGTTAATTTTTTAAATTAAAATTATCATCATCCTGGTCATCACTCAGAGGAGCTTCTTCTTCTTCCTTGTAATATTTTTTAGGTCTGCTGAAAACATATATTACAAGTGCTACGAAGAACAGCATAAAGAAAATCAGAGCCAAAGTCTGGTAAAAGCCAGCATTGTCGGTATTGGATAATATGTCTTTAAAGTTCTGAGGTATCATGATGGAACTTTTTTTTTAATGTTAGTTATTACTTGCTGTTTTGATTTCCGTTGTTTTGATATCCGTTCCTAATCTCTGAAGGTAAGAAATAAGAGCTACAATCTCTTTTTTCTCCAATTCACCTTTAGGTCTCTTTGCATAGGCATCTTTAAGATCCGGTGCTTCAGACATAATATCTCTTACAATCTTCGTTGCCTGGTTATTGGCCCATGAGTTGGCGGAATCTATCTCAGCTTTGGTGTAAGGAACTTCAAATGCACTCTTCATCAGCTTCATTTTATCTACCATTTTAGATCTGTCAAGATCAGTAGCAATTAGCCAAGGGTAACGAGGCATGATAGAACCTGCTGAAGTAGATCTTGGGTTATACATGTGCTTATAGTGCCAAGAACTTGGGTTTTTACCACCTTCTCTGTGCAGATCCGGTCCGGTTCTTTTAGATCCCCAAAGGAACGGTCTGTCATATACGAATTCTCCCGCTTTGGAATACTGTCCGTTTTTACCGTTGAATCTTACAATCTCATCTCTGAATGGTCTTACCATCTGAGAGTGACATGCATTACATCCTTCTCTGATATAAATATCTCTACCTTCCAGCTCCAGTGGAGAATATGGCTTCACTGCTGAAATGGTTGGTACACTTTTCTTAAGCGATAGGGTAGGAATAATTTCCACCATACTACCGATAGAGATGGTTAGTAAAGACAAGATACCCATCAATACAGGAGTTCTTTCCAGCCAAAGGTGAGTTCCTTCTCCTTCTTTACGCTTTTTGCTGATGTTCGCTAAAGCCGGAGCTTCTGCAGGTACATCTTTCTGGAATGATCCTTTTCTTACCGTAGCAATTAAGTTTACCACCATTAAAATAGCTCCTGAAAGATAAAATAATCCTCCTACGAATCTCATTTTAAAATAAGGAATAATTGCCGTTACAGTATCCAGCCAGTTTTTCCATACTAAGGTTCCGTCCGGGTTGAACTGCTTCCACATTAATCCTTGAGTAAATCCGGAGATATACATTGGTACTGCATAGAAGATGATTCCTAAAGTTCCCAGCCAGAAATGCCAGTTGGCAAGTCTTGTTGAATATAATTTCGTTCTCCATAAGATTGGGATCAGGTAATAGATTACACCGAATGCCATGAAACCATTCCATCCTAATGCACCTAAGTGTACGTGACCGATAACCCAGTCTGTAAAGTGACCGATTTTGTTAATGTTTTTAGTTGCCAATAATGGGCCTTCAAACGTTGCCATACCATAACAAGTTACCGCAACAACGAAGAATTTAAGAATAGGATTTTCTCTTACTTTATCCCAGGCTCCTCTCAAAGTTAGTAATCCGTTCAGCATACCTCCCCAAGATGGTGCAATAAGCATGATAGAGAAACCTGTTCCCACTGCCTGAGCCCAAGCCGGTAAAGCGGTATATTGAAGGTGGTGAGGACCAGCCCAGATATAAACGAAGATTAGTGACCAGAAGTGAATAATCGATAGTTTATACGAGAATACCGGTCTGTCTGCTGCTTTAGGTAAGAAATAATACATTAAACCTAAAACAGGAGTTGTCAGTACGAATGCAACCGCATTGTGACCGTACCACCATTGTACGATAGCATCTTTTACCCCTGCATATGCAGAATAAGATTTCCATCCTGTGAAAGATAGAGGAACCTCAAGGTTGTTGAAAATATGAAGCATCGCTACGGCAATCCATGTTCCAACATAGAACCAGATGGCAACATATAAATGTCTTACTCGTCTTTTAGCTATCGTTAAGAACATATTAGCCCCGAAAATCACCCATGAGATGGTAATTAAAATATCAATCGGCCATTCGTGTTCTGCATATTCTTTGGATGTGTTAATCCCCATGAAGAACGTAACATACGTTACAAGGATCATGATCTGCCATGTCCAGAAGTGGATCCAGGACAGGGTGTCACTGTACATTCTTGTTTTCAGTAATCGCTGTAAGGAATAATATACTCCTACATAAACAACATTCATTACGAATGCAAAAATAACAGTACTCGTGTGCAGCATTCTGATTCTCCCGAATCCGAAAGCACCATGCGTTTTTATCAACCCATCGATGCCACCACCTAAACTTTTAATGGTTGTATCGTCCGTTCCGAATAAAAACTCCGGAAGCTCAGGGTAGAAAAGCATTAATGCAGCTGTAAGCCCAAACAAAAACCCTATGATCCCGAAAACGACGGTCGCATAAAGAAATGCCCGGACAATACTGTTGTCATAACTAAACTTTTGTGTTTCCATATCAACTATTCACTTTTTTCTTCAATTTTTTTACTTTCTCCTTTTTCATCATCGTTTTCATTGCTGCCAGGCTCTTCTTTTTCCCTGATTTCATCAGAGTCGAAAAGAATTCTTACAGCCGGGGATTCATCATCCTCAAACTGTCCTTTTCTGGCATACACTATAAACACGACCAGGAAAACTGCAGCCAAAGAAACACTGCATAGGATCATTAAATATAGAATATCCATTAGACAACAAAATTAACCTATTTTCGGGGTTCAAATTTAGTGAAAAATAATGATATTCGTCACGAAATACGGCTTTTGCCTAATTTAAAACCAGTCTAAATAAGGGCGTTTAAGCGTTTTTTTTGAAATATTTCCTGCCCAGTATCCAGGTTGAAAGAGTAGTGAATGAAACAACTGTAATGGAGCTTGCCGGCATGATCAAAGCGGCGAAAAGAGGATGCATATGTCCTGTAACTGCGTAACTTAAGCCGACAACATTGTAAAGAAAACTGATTATGAATGTCATCTTCACAATTGTCATCGAACCCTTGCAGACATTCAGGTATTTATCGAGAAGTACCACTTTTTCACCGTCCATAATGACATCGGAAGAAGGGGTGAAGCTATTGGTGTCGTCAGCAATCGCTATTCCCACATTACTTTGCTTTAATGCTCCGGCATCGTTAAGTCCGTCTCCAAGCATCGCTACTTTAAAGTTTTGATCCTGAAGGTTTTTGATGTAATTCAGCTTGTCTTCGGGACTTTGGTTAAACGCCATTCCTTTGGATGCAGGAATCAATTCTTTAAGTTGGTTTTCTTCTGAAGCATTATCGCCACTGAGAATGAAAACATGGTATCCGGCAAGTTTTTTAAAGAGATTTTTTAGATTTTCGCGGTATTCATTTTTAAAAATAAATTTACCGATAAACTCATTGTTTTTGCTGATATACACTGCTGTTTCCAGATTTTTTGACTCCTGATTATTGTACCTGGCTGAGCCGATTTTATAGAGATTGCCTCTCACCATCGCTTCGTATCCTTTCCCTGAAATCTCTCTGAAATGTTCTACCTGATAATAGTCGTCATTTACTTCAATAAAATCATACAACGATTTTGATAGGGGGTGATTGGAGTTCTTTAAAAGCGTTTTTATATTCAGTAAATCAAATTCTTGAATCTCTGCTCCCTCGTAAGTAATATTGGATTTTTTTCTGTGGGTGATGGTTCCTGTCTTATCAAAAACAATCGTATCGAGTTTAGCAATTTTCTCGATGGTGATCGTGTCTTTTACATAAAATTTATTTCGTCCTAAAATCCTCATGATATGTCCGAAAGTAAAAGGCGCGGACAGGGCAAGGGCACAAGGGCAGGCAATAATCAGAATGGCGGAAATTACCTGGAACATTTTATTAAGATCAATAAAATACCAGTAAATTCCGGAGATTAAGGCAATACCTAAAATAATGAAAGTGAAGTACTTACTGACCTTGTTCGTTAGGGTGTCAAGCCCGGTTTCATGTTTTTTGAAAGCTTCTTTGTTCCAAAGCTGGGTAAGGTAACTCTGGTCAACATTCTTGATCACTTCGAGTTCAAGAGAAGAACCGATCTGTTTTCCGCCTGCGAAAATTTTATCTCCAGGTTGCTTGCTTATGGTAGCGCTTTCACCCGTAATAAAACTGTTGTCTATATTTCCGTCGCCATTTATGAGGATGGCATCCACCGGAATGATTTCCTGATTTCTTACTAAAATACGGTCTCCGATTTTAATTTCCGAAAGCAGAATATTGTCCTGCTTTCCGTCAAAATCAACTTTTGTAACGGCAATAGGATAAAACGATTTATAATCCCGGTCGTAAGAAAGTGCGCTGTACGTTCGTTTCTGGAAAATTTTACCAAGAAGCATGAAGAATAAAAGTCCGCACAGGGTGTCAAAATATCCAGGACCATAGTCGGTTGCCACTTCATAGAGGCTCCGTCCGAAGAGTACGATAATTCCCAGGACGATAGGAACATCAATATTTACGATCTTATTTTTCAGTCCGTACCAGGCAGATTTATAATAATCTGAAGCCGAATATACTACCACCGGAATTGCCAGCAGACACATTAGTGCGCGGAAAAGTCCTTTGTAATGCTCCATCCAGTAATCTTCACCGCCGATATATTCCGGAAAAGCAAGGAACATTCCGTTTCCGAAAGCAAAAGCAGCAATAGCAAATTTTACCAGAAGTGATTTGTCAAGATGTTCAACATTTTTATCCGCAGTTTCAAGACTGATAACCGGCTTATAGCCCAGATTGGTGAGGAAATTAGCTAATTCGCTTAGTTTTAATTCATTATGATTGAATGAAACCTGCAGCGTCTTTCTGGTGAAATTAACCTGCGAATATTTAATGTTTTTGTTTAATGTATGAAGGCTTTCCAATAACCAGATGCATGAAGAACAGTGGATTACTGGGATTTTAAAAGTGATGAGACTGGTGTTTCCTTCAGAAAAATCAGTCACCTTTTCAAAGATTTCCGGGGTGTCTAGATAATCGAACTGCCCGGAATTTTCATCACCGGGGCGAATTCCTGCTCTTTTATTAAGCTCGTAAAAATTGTTTAAATTATTAGCATTTAGAATTTCATAGACCGATTTACAACCGTTACAGCAGAAAGTCTTTTCATCAAATAAAATTCTTTCTTTTTCGATACCTTGGCCACAATGAAAACAGTTCTCGCTCACCTTCATAAATTATTGAACTACAAAATTATAACAATTTTTTTTGTTTATCGAGTTAAAAAGTTCTATTTTTGTGATAAATGTCATATAAAATGTCGCAGGAACAACAGATTGCCATCGAAGAAAGGTTCGCCAGAGTTTTTAATGATAAATCATTTAAAGAGAGACTTTCCAGTGCTGATTTTGAAAAATATCTCAACGCCAAAAAGAAGTTTACTTTCCAGAAACATGATACGATTTTTGAGGACGGAGAAACTCCCAAGGGAGTGTTTGTTTTAGAAAAAGGAGCAGCGAAATTATCAAAATCGGGAGCATTCGGAAAAGACCAGATCTTAAGATTTATTAAAGAAGGTGATATCATCGGTTATCGTTCTTTGCTTTGTGGAGAAAACTTCCAGGCAAAAGCGGAAGCCATGACTGATATTGAGGCTACTTTTCTGCCTGCAGATGTTTTTATGTATCTTCTTGAAATAGATTCTCAATTATCTTTTGTTATGCTTCAGAAGATTTCCTATGAATTGGGCGAGTCTTCTAATACGATTACCTTCCTTGCACAGAAAACGGTGAGGGAGAGACTTGCGGAAATCTTGCTTCTTCTGGAACAGAAATTAGGTGTAGATCCTGAAGGTTTTATCAAAATTTCGTTAACAAGGGAAGAAATCGCCAACATTATAGGTACGGCCACCGAAAGTGCCATCCGTCTTATTTCCGAATTTAAAGGAGATAATCTCATTGAAGTAGACGGAAGAAATATCAAGATTCTCAACCACGACAAATTAATGAAACTCGGTCACGTAGTTTTATAAAATCATACAAAATTGAAGTCGGCTCAGGGCCGACTTTTTAACTTTTAAATAGATACAATATGTCTGTTCATTCTGAAATTAAGAAAGTTACAACGGAAACCTTGCGCAAAATGAAATTTGACAAGGAAAAAATAACCATGCTTACAGCATACGATTATACCACAGCAAAAATGGTGGATGCCGGAGGGATTGATGCGGTTCTTATAGGCGACTCTGCTGCCAATGTCATGGCGGGCTTTGAAACCACACTTCCCATTACGCTGGATCAGATGATTTATCATTCTCAAAGTGTAGTAAGAGGTACAGACAGGGCATTGGTGGTTGCCGATCTGCCTTTCGGAACCTATCAGAGCAACCCGGAAAAAGCTCTGGAATCTGCAGTGAGAATGATGAAAGAAGGAGGAGCACATGCTGTAAAAATTGAAGGGGGAAAAGAAATCTCAAAATCAATTAAAAAAATTATCAATGCAGGTATTCCTGTGATGGGGCATTTGGGTTTAACGCCTCAGTCTATCTATAAATTCGGAACCTATAAAGTAAGAGCAAAAGAAGAAGCTGAAGCAGAAAAATTAATTGCGGATGCGCAATTGCTTGAGGAATTGGGATGCTTTGCAGTGGTTTTAGAAAAAATTCCTGCGGATTTAGCTAAAAAAGTAACGGAATCGATCTCTATTCCTACCATTGGGATAGGAGCAGGAGCGCATTGCGACGGGCAGGTCTTGGTCTACCATGATATGGTTGGAATGAACAAAGGTTTCAGTCCTAAATTTTTAAGAAGATATCTTGATCTTTATACCGAAATTACAGGTGCTGTAGAGCAATACGTGAAAGATGTGAAAAGTCAGAATTTCCCTAACGAAAGTGAAAGTTATTAATCATGAATAATCAACAAACAATCCAGGGAGTACTTTCTATTGTAGCATTATTGTGTCTTGTAGTAGGCTGGTTTGATCTTTTCTCTCCCGATATCAATATATTGCTTTCCCGGAGAGTATTTTATGTGCTTATCGGAATAAGCTTTTTTCTTCAGGCTCCGTTGATGACGACAAAAAATTTTATGTATGCCATGTATGCAGCAGCAGGATTATGTGTGGTGGGCGCGCTTTTCCCGGTAGACTGGAAAATTTCCGGAATTAAAACATTAGGTCTTCTCGGAGGAATTATACTTTCATTTTCAAACAGACCCAATTATCGTCAGTAAAAAATGGAGGAACAGATTGTGTATGAAGACAACCATCTTCTGGTGATCAATAAAAAAGTAGGGCAGCTGGTACAGGGTGATAAAACCGGAGATGATTCTTTACTGGAACTGATTAAAAATTTTATCAAAAAAAGAGATGACAAACCGGGGAATGTATTTCTTGGTCTGGTTCACCGTATCGACAGGCCCACATCGGGTCTGGTGATTTATGCCAAAACTTCCAAAGCTTTGTCCCGTCTCACGCAAATGGTAAAAAACCGGGAAATTAAAAAAATATACTGGGCTGTTGTTACCAAAGAGATGATTCCGCAGTCCCAGAGGCTGATTCATTTTTTAAAGAAAAACGAAAAAAATAATAAAGCCATCGTTTTCCCGAAAGCCACTGAAGGTGCAAAAGAAGCAATTCTTACTTATCATATCATCAAAAATCTGGATAATTATTTTCTTCTGGAAATAGACCTGGAAACGGGAAGGCATCACCAGATCAGGGCCCAGCTTTCAAAAATCGGGGCTCCTATTAAAGGAGATCTTAAATATGGTGCAGCACGTTCCAATCCTGATGGAGGAATAAACCTTCACGCCCGAAAACTGGAATTTATTCATCCCGTTACCAAAGAAAATATTGAAATCACGGCTCCCGTTCCGCAGAATGACGCAGTCTGGAGAGCCTGCGAAGAATAGCAATCAATTAAATTCCGTAGAAATACTTATCGGAAAATAGTAGAATCCCTGTAATGGTTTTTGTTTTTTTAAGATAGTTTTACCTATCAATTTAAAGAACAATAATCATGCTTACACTTGGACAACTTAAAGAGGCAACCTGCTCAAAATCTGCTTACGCTTCGCAATTCTTACCGTATGTTATAGCAACATGCGATAAGTTTTCCGTCAATACCCCTTCCCGAATGCTGAATTTTTTGGCACAGGTCGGTCACGAAAGCGGCGGACTGTTTTACACCGAAGAACTTGCCAGCGGAAGCGCATACGAGGGAAGAAAAGATCTAGGAAATACTCAGAAAGGAGATGGGGTAAGATTCAAAGGAAGAGGGCTTATCCAGATTACCGGAAGAGCCAATTATAAAGCAGTTTCACTTGCTTTAGGAACAGATTTTGTGGCAAATCCCACATTTTTAGGAGGTAAAAATGTTACGAAATGTAATGCTATCCAGCTTAAAAATGCGGCAGAAAGTGCGGGATGGTTCTGGAATAGCAGAAATCTCAATGCATTGGCAGATCAGATTGATATTACCAAAAATATTGATACGGGCAACAACCTTGTTGTTTTTAAAAAAATTACCAAAGCTATTAACGGAGGATACAACGGTCTGCCCGACAGACTAAACCGTTATAAAGCAGGATTAACTTATTTTCTTTAATTGTAACAGACTATATTCAGACTGAAGATAGTCTTTATTTTTTAGGAGCTGTTCCCCGCTTTCGCTACTCGCTTTTTTTGGTTTCGGCAGCAAAGCACGCCGAAACCAAAAAAAGCGAGTAGACACACCGATCAATCGCGGCTAAGGTAGCGGGCACTCATTTCAATAATGGGAAATATAAAAATAATTGATTATCAATAAAATGAAGCGAAAATTAAATCTGTGTCATTTACGAAATTTGTGGGAGATCAAAAAGAAAAAATCATAAACCAATAAAATTTCATCAAGCTTCGCGAAGCAAATCCATTTGCCTTTGCTTACTAAAATAAGAACCCTAAATGGGAACTCTTTGCGTTAAAACCAAAACATCTGCATCATCCGCAAAATCTGCGAGATAAAAAATTAAAAAACAGTTCATAAAAGAATATTTTAAAGCTTCGCGCAGCAATTTATTGCCTTTGCATCTTAAATAGAATTCCATAAAGAAAACTTTGCGTTTAAAAGCTTGGGAATTAAATAAAAAAATCAGTCATCAGTCGGAAAAATAAAATAACATTCATCATTTTAGCTATCCTTCCGTCAACAAAAAATTTTGCTCATTTCAAAAAAATGTCTACCTTCGTTTCAACTTTAGGGGTGTCTGTTTATAGCAGGCTGAGAATTTACCCTTTGAACCTGATTTCTAGATCATACTAGCGTAGGGAAAAGTGAAATGACTTTGCTGTACATTCTATTGTACAATGATGGGCATTCCTAAAGTATATAAAAAATTTAGGAATGGAACTCATAATCAACCACACTGTAAGAAATTTTGAAATACTTCCCCAAACACTGGAAGCATTACTTGCTATAGAGATTCCCCACAAAAGAAAAGGAATTGCCGTAGCACTTAATAACCGCATTATTCCGCAGTCATCCTGGCCGGAAACATTCCTCAACGATAAAGATTCAATTTTAATTATCACTGCCACGCAGGGCGGTTAACCTACAATATCAATCACTATGGCTCATAACATCACCCGTTCGCCGTTTCCAAACTCTAAAAAAATCTATGTTGAAGGAAAAATACATCCGATCAATGTAGCAATGCGCGAAATAGAATTAAGTCCGACAAAACTATCCAACGGAACATTGGAACATAACCCTCCGGTTACAGTATATGATACCTCAGGACCTTATACCGATGAAAATTCTGAAATCAACATCGAAAAAGGACTGCCAAGAATCCGTGAACAATGGATTTTAGACCGAAATGATGTAGACATTCTTGATGGAATTACCTCAGAGTACGGAAAAGCCCGCCTTGCAGATTCAAAATTAGATGAATTGAGATTTTCTTATAACCACAAACCCAAAGTAGCAAAAGAAGGAAAACAGGTTACCCAATTATATTACGCAAAACAGGGCATCGTTACTCCCGAAATGGAATACATTGCCATCAGGGAAAACCAGAGAATCGAGCAGCTGGATTCCGTTACAAAGGAAATGGCTTTTCAGCATCAGGGAAATAGCTTTGGTGCAAAAACGCCAAAAAATAAAATTACACCTGAATTTGTAAGAGACGAAATCGCAGCCGGAAGAGCCATTATTCCGAATAATATCAATCACCCGGAAAGCGAACCGATGATTATAGGACGGAATTTTCTTGTTAAAATTAATGCGAACATCGGAAACAGTGCCGTTTCATCAAGTATTGAAGAAGAGGTGGAAAAAGCAGTCTGGGCCTGCCGTTGGGGAGCAGATACGATAATGGATTTGTCTACCGGAAAAAACATTCACGAAACCAGAGAATGGATCATCAGAAACAGTCCGGTTCCTATCGGTACCGTTCCGATTTATCAGGCGCTGGAGAAGGTAAAAGGTATAGCAGAAGATCTAACATGGGAAATTTTTAAAGATACGCTGATCGAACAGGCGGAACAGGGCGTTTCCTACTTCACAATTCACGCGGGTGTTTTATTGAGATATATTCATTTAACGGCAAAACGCGTTACGGGAATTGTCTCCAGAGGCGGTTCGATTATGGCAAAATGGTGTCTTTTTCATCACAAGGAAAACTTTTTGTACACCCATTTCGAGGAAATCTGCGAAATCATGAAAAAATATGATGTTGCCTTTTCTTTAGGCGATGGTCTTCGTCCGGGCTCTATTGCTGATGCCAATGATGAAGCACAGTTTGCCGAACTGGAAACTTTAGGAGAATTAACAAAAATCGCATGGAAGCACAATGTTCAGGTCATGATCGAAGGTCCCGGCCACGTTCCGATGCATATGATTAAAGAAAATATGGAAAAACAGCTGGAAGTATGTGATGAAGCTCCTTTTTACACGCTAGGACCATTGACAACGGATATTGCGCCCGGTTACGATCATATTACTTCAGGAATCGGAGCGGCAATGATCGGTTGGTTCGGATGTGCCATGTTGTGTTATGTAACACCGAAAGAACATCTGGGACTTCCGAATAAAGAAGATGTGAAAGTAGGAGTGATTACTTATAAGCTGGCGGCCCACGCTGCAGACTTGGCGAAGGGGCATCCCGGTGCTCAATACAGGGATAATGCGTTGAGTAAAGCCAGATTTGAATTCCGGTGGGAAGATCAGTTCAACCTTTCTCTTGATCCGGAAACGGCAAGATCATATCATGATGAAACACTTCCGGCAGACGGTGCAAAAGTGGCACATTTTTGTTCGATGTGCGGACCAAAATTCTGTTCCATGAAGATTACCCAGGAAATCCGCGAATCTGCAGAAAAAGGAATGCTGGATAAATCCCAGGAATTCATCGAAAAAGGGAAAGAAATTTATATATGATCATCATTATCACTCCTGAAAAAATAGTTCCTAATGAAACTGAAGTCATCAACGAATTATTTCAGGAAGGTTTAGATCTGCTTCATATCAGAAAACCGGTCATGAATTTAGAAGAAATGAAGGATTTTATTCAAAAGATAAATTCTGAATTTCATCACCGATTGGTTTTGCACAGTCATTATGATTTGGCTGAAAGTTATAATATTTCAAGGCATCATTTTAGAGAAATTGACAGACATAATGAGTTATATAAATCTTTAAGAGATAAAACGATTTCGACATCTGTTCATGATATTGAAACTTTTAACGAACTAAGTGAGAATTGGGAATATGCTTTTATCAGTCCTGTTTTTCCGAGTATTTCTAAAAAAGGATATGGAAAAGATTCAGAAATTTTAAATGATATTAAAAAAAGAAATCACTCAAATGTAAAACTAATTGCGCTGGGAGGAATTCATGAAGATAATATTCATATAATTTCAGACAGTAACTTGGATGGAGTGGCTTTGCTCGGAGCGATCTGGGAAAATAATCAACCGATAGAAATATTTAAAAAATGCAGACAGGTCGTCCTTTTGTAATGAGTATTGCCGGGTTCGATCCAAGTGGTGGAGCAGGTCTACTGGCGGATGTTAAAACATTTGAACAGTTAAAAGTCCAGGGATTGGCTGTCTGTACGGCAATGACTTTACAAACAGAATCTGAATTTTTTGGAATTCAGTGGCAACCTTTAGAAGATATTTTAAACTCAATTCATGTTTTAATGAAAAGCTATGATGTGAAGGCCGTAAAAATAGGGGTGATAAAAGACGCGGAATTTTTAAATGAAATTATTAAGACAATCAAATTAATTAATACTGAAGCTAAAATCGTTTGGGATCCGGTTTTGAAAAGCACCTCTGAATTTTCTTTTTTTGATTTAAATACTATTTCTCAACTGGGAAATGTTTTGCATCAACTTGATCTAATCACACCCAACTACAATGAATATAAGGTTTTAAAAGAAAATGGGTTTTTTGAAAATCCGAGAAATTCATGTGCAATATTAATGAAAGGAGGGCATCGCGAAGACAATGTAGGAACAGATATTTTACTCGAAAACGGTGAAGAAATTTCAATTGAACCCCATGATAGAAATTGTGTCTACTATCCCAAACACGGTTCAGGTTGTGTGCTCTCTTCTGCAATTACAGGTCATTTAGCTTTAGGAGAAAATCTGGAACAGGCCTGTCGGAAAGGAAAGTTATACATTGAGAAATTTCTGGCAAGCACATCTGCTTTATTAGGTTTTCATTCTTAAATGGACATTAAATGTTACCCCTTTACTGAATGAATGCAGTTGCGATTTAAAAACAATTAAAAAAAAACTTAGCGCCTTTGCGGTTAAAAATAAATGGAAAAATTACAATACATCTCTCAGGGTTTCACAATAGAAGAACAGGAAAGGAATATCCGGAAAGCGCTTGATAATGATGTAAAATGGATTCAGGTACGCTGGAAAAATGCTCCCGAAAGAGATTTTATTAAGCTCTGTGAAATTTCAAAAACATTATGCTCAGATCATCATGCTGTTTGTATCATTAATGATCACGTCCGGATCGCAAAAGATATTGATGCCGACGGCGTTCATGTGGGACTCAATGATATGTCAGTTGAAACTGCGAGACATATTTTAGGAGAAGATAAAATTATCGGAGGGACAGCTAATACATTTCAGAACGTTCTTCAGCGAATGGTAGAATCGTGTGATTATATTGGACTTGGTCCTCTTAGATTTACAACAACTAAAGAACAGCTGAGTCCGGTTTTAGGATTCAGAGGATATCAGAACATTGTCCAGGAATTACATGACAAATCACTTGAAATCCCTAAAATTTTTGCCATCGGCGGTGTGGTACTGAATGATATAGAATTATTACAGCAAATCGGAATTTACGGAGTGGCTGTTTCAGGACAGATTACGGAGCAGCCTTCTATCATTACCAAATTTAAAACAGCATTACAATGAATAATCAAAAATTAATAATAGCAGACAGAACCTTTGAATCAAGATTGTTTCTGGGAACGGGAAAATTCGGGAACGTTTCCGAAATGACAGACTCTGTCATTGCATCGGGAAGCGAAATGGTAACGATGGCACTTAAGCGTATAGACTCTCAATCTTCAGAAGATGATCTGCTGAATGCCATCCAACCGACAGGAGTTCATCTTTTACCGAATACTTCAGGAGCGAGAACAGCTAAAGAAGCAGTATTGGCAGCACAGCTGGCAAGAGAAGCCCTGGAAACCAACTGGGTAAAACTCGAAATCCATCCAGATCCGAAATATCTGCTTCCGGATCCTATCGAAACATTATATGCTACGGAAGAACTGGCAAAATTAGGATTTATCGTAATGCCATACATTCATGCTGATCCTGTTTTATGCAAGCGTCTTGAAGATGCCGGAACTGCGGTTGTGATGCCTTTGGGAGCACCAATAGGAACCAATAAAGGTCTTAAGACAATTGATTTTTTAGAAATTATTATCAGCCAGAGTAATGTTCCTGTGGTAGTAGATGCAGGAATTGGGGCACCCTCCGATGCGGCAAAAGCCATGGAAATGGGTGCTGATGCGGTTTTGGTGAACACCGCAATTGCCGTTGCCCAAAATCCGGTGCAAATGGCATTAGCTTTTAAAGAAGGAGTAATTTCCGGAAGAAGAGCTTTTGAATCCGGATTAGGAGCAATAGCACAGCATGCTGAAGCTTCAAGCCCGTTAACATCTTTTTTGTTTGACTAATATGTAAGTAAAATGAAAAGTTTTAAAAAAAATTTCGATCAATACCAATGGAATGACGTGAAAGAAAGGCTGGAAAAAGTAACGCTGAATGATGTTGAAAAAAGCCTGCAGAAAAAAAATAAAACCATACAAGATTTTTTAAATTTTATTTCACCTGTTGCTTCTCAGAAGTTAGAGACAATGGCAAAAATGGCACAAAGCCTTACTCAGAAGCGATTTGGTAAAACCATTCAGCTGTATGCACCGCTTTATCTTAGCAATGAATGTCAGAATATCTGTACTTACTGCGGTTTCAGTTTGGATAATCCTATCAGGAGAAAAACACTTTCCGATACGGAACTGATGATGGAAGCCGCCGTTTTGAAATCCATGAGTGTCAATCATGTTTTGCTGGTAAGCGGTGAAGCCAATAAAACAGTCGGTATTGAATATTTTCTGAATGCCGTACGGCTTTTGAAATCACATTTTGCTAATATTTCGATTGAAGTTCAGCCCTTATCGGAAGAAGAGTACCGAAAGCTGCATGAAGCAGGAGTAAACGCGGTTTTGGTTTATCAGGAAACCTATCATCAGGAAGTATATAAAGAATATCATCCGAAAGGAAAAAAATCAAATTTTGATTTTCGCTTGGAAACACCGGACAGAATCGGAAGCGCCGGAATTCACAAAATAGGATTGGGAGTTTTACTGGGATTGGAAGACTGGAGAATCGATAGTTTCTTTAATGCGCTGCATATAGATTATCTTCAGAAAAATTATTGGAAAAGCAAATATTCCGTTTCATTTCCGAGACTGAGGCCTGCCGAAGGTATTATAGAACCTAATTTTATCATGGAAGATAAAGATCTGCTTCAGCTGATCTGCGCATACAGAATCTGGAATGAAGATCTGGAAATTTCAATTTCGACAAGAGAGAATGAAAAATTTAGAAATCATATAATTTCATTAGGAGCAACAACAATGAGTGCGGCTTCTAAAACTAATCCGGGGGGCTATTCCGTAGACAAAGAATCTCTGGAACAGTTTGAGACCAGCGATGAAAGAAGTATGGATGAAATTAAAAATATGATTAAAAAATCAGGCTACGATCCTGTAATGAAAGACTGGGACTCGGTTTACAGCGGGATATAAAACTTAAAAAAACAGCATTTATCATTTGCTGAATGAAATGCCTTTGTGAACGAAATATTCAGAATAATTTTAAAGTTACTTGCGTTCTCTGCGTTAAAAAAATCAACAATAAATTATTAATGAAAAGCGAAGACATCTTTGCACGCTACAGCCGACAGATCTTTATCGAAGAAATCGGTCTGGAAGGTCAAAGAAAAATACTAAATTCTAAAGTTTTGGTGATTGGGGCTGGTGGTCTAGGCAGTCCGGTCATTCAGTATCTGGCTGCTGCGGGAGTCGGAACTCTGGGTGTTACAGATTTTGATAAGGTAGAACTTCACAATTTAAACCGACAGATTGTTCACAATGAAAATACGATTGGCATTTCTAAAGTAAAAAGTGCTGAAAATTTTGTCAGAGCCTTAAATCACCAGATTCAATATATTGGCATTGAACAAAAAATTGATGAAACAAATGCTGAAGACCTGATTTCCGAATTTGATATCATTGTTGACGGTTCCGATAATTTTACAACGAGATATTTGGTTAATGACATTTGTGTAAAACTTCAAAAACCTCTGGTCTATGGAAGTATTCTCGGGTTTTCCGGACAGGTTGCAATTTTTAACTACAATGGAAGCAAAAACTTAAGGGATATTTTCCCGGAGCCTCCTGTTGATGAAGATTTTCCGGATTGCGACAGTCTGGGAGTTTTAGGAGCTCTGCCCGGAATTGTCGGAAGCATGATGGCAAATTTAACACTAAAGATCATTACAGATCTGCCATTGCAGCTGAATCAACTGACTCTGATTGATACCTTACGCTGGCGTTTTCAGACTATTGATTTTTAAACAAAAATTTCAATATTTCACGGTGGTACAGGTAAATATTATTCTTAAGTTTTGGCTAAAGCCGTCAAGAAGTAATATAGAAAAAGCGGACTTTAGTCCGCTCCAATTGATAAAATACCTTTTAAACTTTAATATGATATGAACATTCATATTTAGTTTATTGTCCCTGCTGCATCACGCCGCTATTTTCTTCTTTCTTCGTCTGGTTCAGGATATTGGCATCTTCTTTAGCCAGCTTGTTTTTCGTTGGAATCTTATAATTTATGGATAATCCGAAGTTTCTCGTATCATATTTACTTCTTATAAATACAGATTCTCCTGATGGCGGGTTTGAACGTACCTGCATTACCTGTCCGTTGAAAATATCATTCGCGAAGACAGAAACAGTCAGACGGTTGTCCATGAATTTCTTCGTTAACGTAAGGTCAAAAGAATTGTTGAAAGGCTTTTCTGCTGTGAAGTAGAAATATCCCGCTTTAGGAGTTAAATAACTATAATTTGCTGTCAGCTTTATTTCTTTCGGTAAAATAATCTGCGTCATGAGATTGAAAATCCAGAAGCCTCTGTTATTCAGATTATCAATGTCATGTTTCTGGTATCCGGCATAAATGTACATGAAATTAATTTTATCAGGGTTAAAATTAAACTTCATAATTTCGCTCAGAGGTTTACTAAAGATCATAAACGGAACAGGCAACCCGACATTGAAGTTATGAATTCTCATGTCTGAAATATTAATCTGCTCATTAAACAGGTTCTTGCCGTCTTTCCTGATAATCTGCGCTACCTGATTTTTTGCAGAGCTCACACTGTAACCGATAAATGCATAATCGAAAGCCGAAATTTTCAGTTCATAATTATCGAAAATAGTAGGCTGAAGGTTCGGATTACCGGTTACCTGCGTATTCGGGCCCTGGAATGTTACGTTATTCGGGTTCAGTGCGGAAATACTTGGCAGGTTTATTTTTTTGTTATAATTCGCCGCTACATAGACCTGGTTCATCAGATTGTACTGAACACTGGCATTCGGAAATAATTTAAATTTATTAAAAGGAATAAGATCTGCTTCAATAAGGGTATTGGTTTGATCGTTATATCTTGTAATACCGGAGATGTCATAATTTTCTGCACGGGTTCCCAATATAAAATCAAATTTTTTGAGTTTCGCCTGGAATTCCAGATAGGTTGCAGTTGTTTGTCTTGTATAATCCAGGTTGGTGATTCCTTTGCTTTCCGTGTCGAATTCCTGATGCTCATATAAACCGCCCAGGCTTACTTTTCCACCGTCAAGAAGATTCAGTGGTTGAGAATAGTCTGCTTTAAAATTAGCGACTCTCATATCAGAGGTATTATCCAGAACATTACCCAAAGAAATCCTTGGTTCCCATAAACCGGTATCGGCATATTTTTTATCTCTGAAAATATTATCCTGAACAAACTTACTGTCGGATTTTGTATAACCAAACTGAAAATCCAGTTTTTGAGCCTTGTCTGAGAAGCGCTTTTGGTAAGTAACTACTGCTTCCTGTCTCGTGGTAAGTGTATGAGCAGCATCGGACGCATCAAAACTAAAATCTCTGTAGGTATATTGTTGCGGATTTGTGTTCGGAATCGGTTTGGCTTCCTGTCCGTCTCCGTCACTTAATGTGTAATTGTCATTGTTGTTATGGTAAATATCATAATTTACAAGCAACCGGTCCTGCCCCAAGTCAAAAGTCAGTCCCGATTTTGCAAAATATCCTCTTCCGAATCTGTCGGTATTGCTTGTTAAAAGATTATCCTGCTTGCCGCTCAGCATACTTTCACGATAATTTTGGCCGACATTTAATTGCCATCCGAAGATTTTATTTCTTGCATTTAGATTGAGGGAATTGCTCGTTCTGCTTCTGTATTTATCGTAATTTGTAAAAGAGTAGTTGCCGGAATAGGTTGCCGTTAAATATTTATTAGCATTTTTATTGGTGATGATATTCATAATGGCCCCTCCGGAAGTCGCCGGAAATTCTGCACCTGGCTGTGTGATTACTTCAATCCGGTCTACCGAATTGGCAGGCATGCCTTCCAGAAAAGAGTTCAGCTCATTAGAAGTAATATTTAAAGGTCTTCCGTTGAGGTATACGTCCAGTACCTTTCCCTGATACATCATTCCTGCAATATCGGTGGAAACAAGCCCGGGAAGTTTTTTGATACCTTCCAGGACATTGCCGTTATTCAGCTGCGGTTGTTCAGAGAAGTCGAAAATCGTACGATCGGCTTTCTGCTCAACGGCTTTTTTAGTTTTGGTGATCGTAATTCCTTCAATTTGTTTTTCTTTTACCTGATTATTGGTCTTTTCTTGGGCATAAGTAAACACCGTACCCAGAAATGATAAGGCAATAATTGTTTTTTTCATAATGTCTTGTCGTATCAGGTTAGACGCATGAAATTTATTTTTGTTACAGGCTAAGGCTTTATTTTATATACTTTAAAACAGATTCGGGTCTGTATTTGGGGCTTCTCTTCAGGAAATCCATAAAAAATGCGGTATGGGTGCCTCCCATCAGCAGTACGATGCGATCATTCTTGTTGATGTTGATTTTATTGAAGTTTGAAAACATCACAAGGTTTCGGTGATACATTTTAGCAGCCTCGTCGGCTCCTTCGTTCCTGTCTTTTGTGGAGACATAAGTCAGCAAATCTGCATTAATGTTAATCAGCATATTCAGCATTTGAGGATGATTGTTGAGTTTAAACAGTTCGCGGAAGGTCATTTTATCCTCCGGGTATTTTTTCTCAGCGGCATCCACCAATGCGCCATATCGCTCATAGGTGGCGTCGTCCCGTTTGTTCTTAAGATGATAGTAGAGGCTGTAGTCGTATCCTTCTTTATAATCTATACCGAAAATTTTAGAGGTTCCGGACAGCCTTCCGATTTCGAAAGCCAACAGCTCGATCTCTCCCGGGTTTTGGTATTGTTTTTCCGGATTTTGAAGATATTCCAGGTATTCTTCGTTAAGAGCAGTGTTGTTTTCGGGAAGATCTTCCACCACGATAATGGACGGACTGAATGCGGCAATCTCTGCGGCGATTTCATGGATTCTTTTTTTATTTTCTGCGTTGTGCTCATCAAATTTGGTTGTGTTTGCATCAGAAGTATTGCCCATGTGAAAGGTGGCGATGTTTAAAACAGCAACTGCATCGTCTAATTTGTCTTTAAACTGAAACGTTTGGGCCTGCAAATATGCTGCAAAGGCAAGGAAGAGCGTGGTAAAATGTATTGTTTTCATTGTTAATAATGACTAAATTCTCT
Organism: Chryseobacterium sp. PET-29; assembly: GCF_025736815.1. Lineage (NCBI taxonomy): Bacteria > Pseudomonadati > Bacteroidota > Flavobacteriia > Flavobacteriales > Weeksellaceae > Chryseobacterium > Chryseobacterium sp. PET-29. The sequence goes on from NZ_CP107053.1 coordinate 3,412,899, forward strand.
AATGTGTGGTAAGCTGCTTAAATTTTATTTCAAAGAATCGAATTCCGTATAATCGAAATCAGGGGATGATGTGAATAACTGTCTCAAAACAGAGGCGTGCCCATTGCCTACAATTACCAGCAATCTGTCTTCCGGGTGATGTGGAATATTCTGAATATTTCTGAACATTCTCAGGTTTCTGTCGTACCAGTACAATGCCAGCATATCTGCGCCATCATGTTCTCTCAGCTTAAAATCGCCACTCAGGTATGCTCCGTATTCATGCTGATGGTATTCTTTCCCGTTCGTATATTTGAAAAGATCCAGCAATGATCTGAAGTTTTTGGGTTCCGAGGTTTTAAAGAAAGTATTGTACTGTTTTGAAACAGGATCATCGCTTTGAAAGTCGTATTCTGCACTCAGATTCTTGAAATATAGGGAATCGGTTTTGGCAAATTTTTCCTGCAGATCATCCAGCACCGAATTTGCATCTATGCTATACAGCTCGTTAATCTTAAGCTCTTTTGCAATACGCATGGCCAGCTGATACCGCTCATCCCTTTTATTGGCATACTTCCCTTCCTTGTATTCTTTTAGTTTCTGGTTGGCATTCCAGTTCGGAAATGCTTCGATCGCAATTTTTGTTGGTTTGAACTTTTTAATATAGTCCACAAGCTCAGTGACTTCTTTTGCCGTTTTTGGAGACAGTACATCAATCTGGTCCCCTTTTTCAGTTTTGTGGGCATCGAGATTCGGATAGTCAAAATGGAAGGATCCTACGACGAGCACCTGCGGTTTGGTACCGGAAAAATATTCCCCAGGCTTTTTCTGGGCGGTAATAAGGGTTGATAAACAAACCAGAAATATATATAGTACTGTTTTCATAAATAGGGATTTAGGTTAATAATAGTCTGTACTGTTGCTGACAAAATTATTGTTTGTGGCCTGAAGACGAAATGCCATTTCGACCAACCATCCTAAAACAGGTGCAAAATGAACTCATCGGGAAAAAGGGACGGTTTATCGAAGAAACAGTGTACATTTTCATAGAAAGTCTATTTTTGCGGTATGAAAAACAGCAAACTGCTTTATCTGCATATTTTCTTTTGGACGATCTATATTATTGGAGCGGTTCTGATTCCTTATTTTGTCTTCCATTCCAACGCTACTGTATTTAATATAACCTTTTTTATTACCAGTATCATCTGTTTTTACGTCAACTATTTTATTGTCGTTCCCAGGTTTTTTGACGCCGATAAAATTTATAAATCCTTTATTGCCTTTTTCCTGAGCGTAAGTTCTTTTGTATTGGTGAGATATTTCGCAGAGGAATGGTTTCTGCCCACCTATTTCGGGATCAGGAATTATTCAGAAGATACCGGTTTCGGCTTTTATTTCTTCGATAATATTTTTTACAGCAGCACCACGATCTTTATCAGCACTACGTTCTGGTTCTTCAAATATTCCATCATTGCGGAAGAAGAGAAATCCCAGCTTGTTGAAGCCAAAAAAAATGCGGAATTACAGGCGCTGAAAACCCAGATCAATCCTCATTTCATCTTTAATTCTTTAAATAACATCTATTCTCTTGTATATCAGAAATCGGATAATGCTTTGCCCGCCATTGAAGAGTTGAGCCGGCTGCTGCGGTACAGTACGAAAGATCTCGGCGAAGACCGGATTGCTCTGGAAAAAGAAATTGGCTACATTGAAAGTCTCATGGCCTTGGAAAAACTCAGAATTAAAAACCCGGAACTGCTAGTGTTTGAAAAGAAAATCCTTCATCCGAATCTTAGCATATCACCGATGATCCTGGTTCCGTTTGTTGAAAATGCTTTTAAGCATGGCGATTTTAGAAATAAAGGCTTTGAAATGAGAATTTCCGATGAGAATAAGATATTACATTTTTATCTTTTAAATTATAAAAAGGAAAAGATGAAAGATTCGGTATCAGGAATTGGTATTGAAAATGTGAGAAAAAGACTGGAAATTTTATATCCTCAAAAATATACGCTTAACATTAAAGACTCGAAACAGGAATTTGTGGTAGATTTAAAAATTAATTTAAGAGATGAAAACCGTTAAATGTATTATTGTCGATGATGAGCCGCTTGCCATCTCTTTACTGGAAAATTATGTGCAGAGAATTCCTTTTCTCGAACTTGTGTTTTCCTCTGAAAATCCTATTGAAGCTTTAGAATATATTCAGATTAATGAGACTGATCTTGTGTTTCTGGATATCCAGATGCCTGAACTGTCCGGTATTAATTTCATGAAAATCCTCGGTGATAAGGTGAAATATATTTTAACAACCGCTTATTCCGAATATGCTCTGGAAGGCTATGAACATCATATTGTAGATTATCTTTTAAAACCGATTTCATTCGAACGTTTTCACAAAAGTGCCGTAAAGGCGCAGGAACGTTTTTCGTTGGGAAAACAAGAACAGGACTATTTCTTTGTAAAATCTTCAGGAAAACAGCATAGAATCAATTTTGCAGAGATTTTATATGTTGAAAGCATTCGGGATTATGTTAATATAAAAACTTCAGAAGAAGAGTTTATTGTTCTGGACACTTTGAAATCAATGGAACAGCAGCTTCCTGAAAGCTCCTTCATGCGAATTCACAAATCTTTTATTGTTAATTTAAATCATATTAAAAATAGCACAACCAAAAAGATTATCATCGATCCGGAATATGAAATTCCGATAGGGGAGCGTTACAGGACGAATTTTTTTAACCGGATCAAATAAAAAAGCAACTTCAATTGAAGTTGCTTTTTCTATTATTAATTAAATCTAACAATTAATTTTCTTGTTGCTTAATCAGGTTAAGTGCAGAACCGGCTTTAAACCATTCGATCTGCTGATCGTTGTACGTATGGTTTGCCATAATGATGTCTTTAGTTCCGTCTGCATGAACGAACTCCAAAGTAAGTTGTTTCCCCGGAGCAAATTGCTCAAGATCAAGGAAATTAACCGTATCATCTTCCTGTACTTTATCGTAGTCGGCTTCATCAGCAAAAGTTAATCCAAGCATTCCTTGTTTCTTAAGGTTAGTTTCGTGGATCCTTGCGAATGATTTTACCAATACTGCTTTTACGCCAAGGTGTCTTGGTTCCATAGCGGCGTGCTCTCTTGAAGAACCTTCACCGTAGTTCTGATCTCCTACAACGATTGATGGAACTCCAGCAGCTTTGTAAGCTCTTTGTACAGCTGGAACTTCACCGTATTCACCGGTAAGCTGGTTTTTCACCTTGTTGGTTTCCATGTTGTAAGCGTTTACCGCTCCGATCAGCATGTTGTTGGAAATATTATCTAAGTGACCTCTGTATTTCAACCATGGTCCAGCCATAGAAATGTGGTCAGTCGTACATTTTCCGAATGCTTTGATCAAAACTTTAGCACCTTCAATATTTTTACCGTCCCAAGCCGGGAACTCTTCTAACAACTGAAGTCTGTCTGAAGTAGGGCTTACGTTTACTACAACATGAGATCCGTCTTCAGATGGAGCCTGATATCCTGCGTCTTCTACAGCAAAACCTTTTGCAGGTAATTCAGAACCTTTTGGCTCGTCTAATTTGATCTGCTCACCAGCTTCGTTTGTTAAAGTATCTGTAATAGGGTTAAAGTCTAATCTTCCCGAGATTGCTACTGCAGCTACCATTTCAGGAGAAGCTACGAAAGCGTGTGTATTCGGGTTACCATCTGCTCTTTTCGCAAAGTTTCTGTTGAAAGAGTGAATAATAGAGTTTTTCTCTCCTTTTTCAGCACCTTCTCTGTCCCATTGTCCGATACAAGGTCCACACGCGTTGGTAAAGATTCTTGCATTTTCGAATTTTCTGAAAGAGTCTAAGAATCCGTCTCTTTCAGCAGTGTATTTTACCTGCTCCGAACCTGGGTTGATCCCTAAGATGGCTTTAGGCTTAACACCTTTTGCGACGGCGTCTTCCACGATAGAAGCAGCTCTTGATAAATCTTCGTAAGAAGAGTTGGTACAAGATCCGATCAATGCCCATTCAACTTCAAGTGGCCATCCGTTAGCTTCCGCTTTTGCTCTGAATTCGGAAACCGGTGTTGCCAAATCCGGAGTGAAAGGTCCGTTTAAGTGAGGGGTAAGCTCAGAAAGGTTGATTTCTATTAATTGGTCGAAATATTGTTCTGGGTTTGCATATACCTCAGCATCACCTGTTAAATGTTCTGCAATCTGATCTGCAGCATCCACAACATCCTGTCTTCCTGTAGAAGCAAGATATCTTCTCATGGAATCATCATATCCGAAAGTGGAAGTCGTAGCACCGATTTCAGCACCCATGTTACAGATGGTTCCTTTTCCTGTTGCGGAAAGAGATTCTGCTCCTTCTCCGAAATATTCTACGATACATCCTGTACCACCTTTTACGGTAAGGATTCCTGCTACTTTAAGGATAACATCTTTTGCGGAAGTCCATCCGGACATTTTTCCGGTAAGTTTTACCCCGATCAGTTTAGGCATTTTAAGTTCCCATGCCATGCCAGCCATTACGTCTACTGCATCAGCACCACCTACACCAATTGCAACCATTCCTAGACCTCCTGCATTTACCGTGTGAGAATCGGTACCGATCATCATACCGCCAGGGAAAGCATAGTTTTCCAATACTACCTGGTGAATGATTCCAGCTCCCGGTTTCCAGAAACCGATTCCGTATTTATCGCAAACAGAACTCAAAAAATTGAAAACTTCCGAGTTTTTATTGATACCTTCCTGTAAATCTTTATCAGCACCTACCTTTGCCTGGATAAGGTGATCTGCGTGAGCCGTTGAAGGAACAGCTACTTTCGCTTTTCCTGCCTGCATAAACTGCAGAAGCGCCATCTGCGCAGTTGCATCCTGCATTGCTACTCTGTCCGGTGCAAAATCTACATAAGAATTTCCTCTCTCATACGCCTGTGTAGCATTTCCTTCCCAAAGGTGAGTGTATAATATTTTTTCTGATAATGTAAGAGGTTTTCCCACAATCTGTCTTGCTGCTGCAATCCTTTCAGGGTAGCGCTCATACACTTTTTTGATCATATCGATATCAAATGTCATATCTCAAAAACGTTTTAAAATTATCAAACAATTATAAATGTTCCCAAAATTACGAAATTTTAATATTTTATGGGAGTTATATTATTTAGATTCTTTATAAATATGAATTTTATAATTTCTATTTTTCATTGTATTTTTGCCGTCAATATGGGTTTAAAAAAAATAATTCAGGTTCTAAGTGTTTTAATTTCGATAGTCGTTTTTTCTCAGAAATCGGTTCCGAAAAAAATAGCTGTAAAAAAGAAAGCAGTGACTTCTGAAAAAAATATAAGTTTACCGGTTGTCAATCAGGATCTTCCGTTATTAATTCCGAAGAAAAAAAATGGGAATTTCGGGTATGTGAATCAGGAGGGTAAGTTTGTCATCCAGCCCGAATATCATATTGCCGTATTTTTTTATGAAGATTGTAATCTCCTGAATTCCCCGAATGAAAAATTTCGGAAATTCGGTACCGCAGATTATGCAACGGTAGAAAAAGACGAAATTTCATATAGAATAGACAAAAAAGGAAACAGAGTCTATCGTTTTAAGAAAGAAGATCTTGGAAAATGTGTTCACAAGGAATATATTCAACAGCTGTATCAGGCTTATATTTTAAATGGTTTTTACGGAATCATAGAAAAAGCAACTTTTAAAGATCCTGCGGATTACACGCAGTTTCAAATCTATCCTCAATATGAATATCTCTTCATTCTTGAAGGCGATGATGTAGCCAATCCGATGATTGTTGCTTCAAAAAACAATATGTTTGGAGTCATTGATGTACACAACAGGGTAATTATTCCATTTGAGTATGACGATATTAAACGCAATTTTAGCTGGAAACTGGGTAAAATGTTTGATGTTTCGAAAGATGGGAAAAATTATTACTACATCGACTCAAATAATAATACTTACTGATTTTAACCCTCATCAAATGGGGTGCATTTGAAAAATTCTTTCAATAATGAGGGGTGCTAAATTTTTTAAAGTATATCTGATAATAATTTTGTAATTTTGCGGCAGAAATAAAGGGGTGCTGTCACAAGCTGAGATTATACCCAATGAACCTGGAACGGGTAATGCCGTTTAGGGAAACATGTAAATAATTGATATGATTATTGATAATTTATTAGCAAAAAATAAAAATCAATCATCTTTTATCATTAATCATTTATAAGATAATCCGCCCCTTTTATTCATTAAATGTTAAAATTTATAGAATGAAAGGATTATTTTTTTTAGGCCTAACTGTAGGCGCAGCTGCTTTTATCCAGGCACAAAATACCGATTCCTTAAAAATAAAGGAAATTGAAGCTGTTAATTTTACCAAAAGACTTCCCGTTGCAAAAGAGATCATTAATGTTCAGAAAGATCTGGACAGCAGGAATCTCGGGCAGGATCTTCCGATTCTATTAAAAAATCAGACTTCCATTATTTCGACATCAGATGCCGGAAACGGGGTAGGATATACCGGTTTTAGAATCCGAGGGGTTTCCGGAAGTGCAATTAATGTGATGATGAATGGTGTTCCGTACAATGACTCGGAAAGCCAGGGAACGTTCTTTGTCAACGTTCCGGATCTTACCAGTTCTGCTTCACAGATTCTGATTCAGCGAGGAGTGGGAACATCCAACAACGGAGCTGCCGCATTCGGGGCAAGCATCAATGTACTTTCAAAAGATCCGGAAGAAAAATTTTATGTTAAAACAGATGACAGCTACGGATCATTTAACACCTATAAATATTCTGCCGAAATCGGATCCGGAAAATTCTGGGGGAACCGACTTTCCATAATGGGAAGATATACCCATATTAATTCAGACGGATATATTGACAGAGCTTTTTCAAAGTTGAATTCCTATAATTTCACCGCTTTATATGAAGAAGGAAACACCAGAATCCGCTTAATGGCTTTCGGAGGGAAGGAAAAAACTTATCAAGCCTGGAACGGAATCGACCGGAAAACCTGGGAAACTGATCCCAAATTCAATTATTCCGGGGCAATTTATGATGCAAGTTGGGAAAATATTGTAGACTTTTATGATAACGAAACCGACAATTACCGACAAAATCATTACCAGTTGCTTTGGGAACAGAAATTTAATGATAAATGGAATCTCGAAACAACCTTACATTATACCAAAGGAAAAGGATATTATGAAAATTATAAGCAGGGTGATCCATTCGCCAGATATAACTTACCTGATGTTGGAAGTGAAGAATATTCGGACTTTATCAGAAAAAAATGGCTTAATAATGATTTCTATGGGATTGTTTCAACGCTTTATGGAAAATTAGGAATTGTTGATGTCAACTTTGGGGCAGTCGCCAATCAATATTATGGAAGACACTTCGGAAATGTAACCGGTGTTTTCATTCCCCGGATTGATGAATACGAATATTACAGAAACCGCTCCGTAAAAAATGAAGTGGCAGGTTTTGCAAAAGCATTGGTAAGGATAAACGATTTTGAATTTTTTGGAGATTTGCAATTGAGAAATGTAGACTACAATACGAAAATCATCACTTCCGGAGATGATGAAGGAGCTAATCTCGATAAAAACTGGCTGTTCTTCAATCCAAAAGCGGGAATCAATTACAAAATTAGCAATGGAAAAATTTTTATTTCCTACGCTCACGCACACCGCGAACCGAACCGTGACGACCTTTTGGCAAACAATGACGTAAAAGCAGAAAAACTTCACGATTTTGAAGCCGGTTTCGAAAGACAGTTTGGACCTGTATCATTCACCGCCAACTTATATTATATGTATTATGTGAACCAGCTTGTCCTGAATGGGGAGCTGAATAATGTAGGGGCCTTTATCAGAACCAATTCAGGAAAAAGTTTCCGAAGTGGAATTGAGCTCGGAGCATTGGCTAAAATTTCAAAACAGTGGGAACTTAGTGGAAATGTAAGTTTCAGCAACAACAGGAATTTAGATTTTAAAGTAGAAAATGAAAATGGTGTTCAGGATCTCGGAAACACACAGATTTCCTTTTCTCCGGACGTCATCGCCAATCTTGCAGTGAAATTCAACCCCAATAAAAATTTCCAGTTTGCCTTAATCAACCAATATGTAGGAAAACAGTATCTGGATAATTCCGAAGATCGTAATCTGCAGCTGAACGATTATTTCCTGACTGATTTTAATGCTCAATACCAATTCAAAATTCATAATAATGACATCGCCCTCAAGCTTTTAGTAAACAATATTTTCAATAAAAAATATGTGAACAACGGCGCTGTGTACGATGGCTCTCCTTACTATTTTTCTCAGGCAGGAACCAATTTTATGTTTGGCATCAGCTGGAAAATTCAGTAATCAATCAGGCTATATTGAAATAATTATAGTAAAAAGTAAAGTTAGATTTTTAAGGCTGCTCCGGCAGTCTTTTTTATTAAATCTTGCCACTATTTATTTTAGGAGCTTTTTCCCGCTTTCCGCACTCGCTATTTCTTTATTTTCCTGGGTCGCAGCTGAAGCCGCCATGACCCAGGAAAATAAAGAAATGAGCTCAGACAATTGCTTCAATCGCGGCTAGGGTAGCAGTTTGCCTATTTACAAATGTTCCCAAAAAACAAAGGGAGGTCTCAAATAAAAGACAGATTGCTATAAATTTCGAAATTCATGAATAAGAGCGGGTTTTATTCCGCTTCCAGGAAAAGGAATAATCCAATGTCTTTAGCCAAAGCTTAATAATAGGGACAGGATTTCTAAAATCAGATCTGCATATTTTTAAACTTGATACCGAACAATTCTTATATAACAAAAAGTCATGAAAAAGTCATAAATTTGCCACCAAATGAATATTTCAGCTTACATTTTAGAATATTTGAAACAATTCGGTACCGTTACGGTCCCGGATTTTGGGGTGTTTTCGCTCGAAAACTCCAAGGCCATTATCAATTCCGAAAATGGGAGCATCCTTCCTCCTGCCAGTAAAATTGTTTATACCCCGGATTATAAAGTAAAGTCTGAGGAGCTGGCTGCTTTTATTGCGGGACACAAACAGATGACCGTAGAAGCTTCCAAAACAGATCTCCAGATCCAGACCGATTTCTGGAAAAAGAAGCTGCAGGCAGATCAGATGCTCGAGATTCAGGGGCTTGGTACTATTTACATTGAAGAAGGCGAAACGCATTTCAAAGGAAACAGACTCCAGTCCGATCACCCGGATTTTTATGGTTTGGAAGAAATTAAGATTTCAGACATCCATAACAATGAACCTCCGAAAACAGGGTCGAAAAACTCCGGAAAAGATTACCGGTTTAACAAATCCATTCTTTGGATTTTCCTGATCATTATTCCTGTTGCTGGAATTTTATATGTAGCTTATACACAACAGGAGCTTCTTTTTGGTGAAAAATCTTTTGGAAACACCAATCCTTCCATACAGACCAGAACCCACAGGATTGAAAAAGATACTGTAAAATCACAACAAGCTGCTCCGCCGGTAGTCCCATCAGATTCTCTGAAAAAAGACACTGCTGTGGTAAAGCAGAATATTCAGCCGGCAACACAAAAGGCTGTAAACAATACAGCTCCTACAAACAACACTAAGAAAAAATGGCAAAAATAAAGAAGGCGTCAGAATCCCTGACAGTAATGACGAACATTGTACTCCCCAATGATACGAACCAATTGAGGAATCTTTTCGGTGGCGAACTATTGGCAAGAATGGACCGATGTGCCTCAATTTCAGCGACAAGACACTGCGAAAGAAGGGTAGTGACCGCTTCCGTGAATCATGTTTCATTTGATCACCCGATTCCGGAAGGTGGAATTGTAGTAATGGAATCTAAAGTTTCCAGAGCTTTTTCCACGTCTATGGAAATTTATGTAGATGTATGGCTGGATGATCCTATTAATCACAAAAAAATTCAGACCAATAAAGGAATTTATACTTTCGTGGCGGTTGATGAATTCAACAGACCCATCCCAATCCCTGAAATGGAACCGGAAACTGATCTTGAAAAAGAAAGATACGCAGCCGCACTCAGAAGAAAGGAACTCTCCCTGATTCTTTCCGGAAGAATGAAACCTTCTGAGTCAATTGAGCTTAAAAAGCTTTTTGGGGAGGAAACAAAATAATTTGATTTAAGAAATTATTTGTAGTTTTTTTGACGCAAGTTGGTGATTATCTTGGTTGTACTTAAGAAAAGAATTAATCAACAAGTTTATTGATGAAGCTGTAATCTAATCTGCTAAATCTGAATAATCTGTGCGGATTTTAAATAAAACTTAAACAAATAATTTCTTTCAGCGAAAGGCCACAAAAAATTATTGTAACAAGTACAGATAGAACCGACAAAAATAGTTGTCGGTTTTTTATTGCTGCTTCAATAGAGGATTCTAAGTAATCTCCGGTTTTAGCAAACATTCTTTCAGGAAAGAATATGGGTAAGGCTAAAAGACATAAAAACAGAAAATTAAGACCTACTTCAAGCCATAAAAAATTTTTACTCCCAAAACCGTCTCCACCGTCTCCGGAATAGTGAACGGGAATAATTTCCTGTACAGAAGAAAATTGCTGTGACAGCACAATAATATATATAAGAAGAAGCAATACGGAAATGCTGAAAATGGCCTTAGGTGATTTCATGGAAAACTAAAAAATTCGATTACAAAAGCTGTTTCTGAATCTTTGTAACTACCTTTGCAGAACAAATATAAAAATTATCAACGTAATTTCGTTTGTGTCATTTGTGCAAAACAATTAGTGTCATTAGTGTTTAGAAAAAATATGAAAATACTCCTTTTAGATAAGAACCATCCCCTGATTACCGAACAGCTTTTAGCCAAAAATTTTATTCTGGAAGAAGATTTTACCTCTTCCTATGATGAGGTTTGTCGAAAAATTAAAGACTATGACGGAATCATTATCCGAAGCAGAATTCCTTTAGACAAAAATTTTCTGGAGCATGCTGAAAATCTGAAATTCATTGCGAGAGTAGGAGCAGGAATGGAAAATATTGATATTCCTGTAGCACAAAAATTGGGAATTCAGCTAATCAATTCCCCGGAAGGAAACCGTGATTCTGTAGCGGAACATGTAGTGGGAATGCTTCTGATCTTAATGAACAGGCTTTTCATTGCATCCCGGGAAGTAAAAAACGGCATCTGGCTCAGGGAAGAAAACAGGGGGGATGAGCTTCTGGGAAAAACGGTAGGCCTCATCGGATATGGAAATATGGGTAAAGCAACAGCCAAAAGACTTTCCGGTTTCGGCTGCAAAGTGATTTTCCATGATATTCTACCTGGACTTTCTGATGAATATGCCACTCAGGTTTCCTTGGATGAGCTTAAAGAAAAAGCGGAGGTGCTCAGTCTGCATATTCCTTTAACAGAAGAATCGTATTATCTTGTAGATGGATTATTTATTTCCGAAATGAAGAATGATTTTTATTTCATCAATACTGCACGTGGTAAAAATGTGGAAACCAAAAGCTTGGTGGAAGCTATAAAATCAGGAAAGGTAAAAGGGGCTTGTCTTGACGTTCTGGAATATGAAAAGTCGTCTTTTGAAAACCTGGAAACCGAAAATGAAGATCTTCGGTATCTGCTTGAATCCGAAAAAGTAATCGTAACACCCCATATTGCGGGCTGGACTATCCAGAGTAAAGAAAAACTCGCCCAGGTAATTGTAGATAAAATCCTTGCTCAGTTTTCAGGTAATTTTCAGTCGATTCATTAATTGGTAAATTTTTGAAGTATTTTTTGTGATTATCTTTATGTTAAATAATTCATAATATATAATCAATATTTACTCATTATTTTCAGTTTTATTAAATTGCCGCTCATTTTGAAATTCATGAGGATGCGTAATCTTGTACTTATTATCACTGCCTGTATAGTTCTTTTTTCCTGTAAAAACAAAGCTGAAAATCAGGAAGCTGCCATTGAAAGCACAACAAATCTCCCGAATTACGGAAACGTAGATCTAAGTAAAGTTTTTACTGCAGCAGACAGTCAGATTCCTGATAAAGCATCTCTTTCAAAATACATTGATCAATATTATAAAAGAGTATGGGAAAGAGGTGATCTCAGCGGTGGAATTCTGGTTGCCAAAGGCGATGATATTCTCTATGAAAATTACAGGGGTTTTGCAAGAGAAGGAAATCAAAATCCTATTGACAGGAATACTCCGCTTCATGTTGCCTCCGTATCGAAAACACTTACGGCAATGGCTATGCTTAAGCTGATAGAAGCCGGTAAAATAAATCTTGATGATCATCTTACAAAATTTTTCCCGGGATTCCCTTATCCGAATGTTACGGTTAAAACATTGCTTGATCAAAGAAGCGGACTCCCGAAATATGAATATTTTATTACTAAAATACAGCCCGCTCCTGCCGAACTTTCCAAAGCATTTCTTACGAATCAGGATATTTTAAATATGATCATCAAGTACAAACCGGATCTGGCTAGAGATACAGATACGGGATTCATGTACTGCAATACTAATTTTGCCATGCTTGCGCTGCTGATTGAAAAGGTAACCAATACTCCTTTTCCGCAAGCCATGAAAGAGATGGTTTTTGATCCTCTTAAAATGAAAAATACATTTATTTTTCAGGAAAAAGATATTCCCACGGCATCACAGTCATTTTTTTACGGAGGAAAAAAGCTTTATCCTCTGGATCGCCTGGATCTCATTTACGGGGATAAAAATGTGTATACCACACCGAGGGATCTGTATAATTTTTCTAAAGCCATGTTTTCGAAAGATTTTTTAAAGCCAGAACTCATGGAACAGGTTTTCACGCCATACAGCAATGAAAAACTCGGAATGAATAATTACGGACTGGGCTTCAGAATGAAAATTTTCGACAACGGCGAAAAACTTACTTATCACAATGGATGGTGGCACGGCACAAACTCTGTGTTTGCCCATTTGCTGAAGTCAAAAGTAACCATTGTAGCGATTGGAAACAGGTATTCCGGGAAGGTTTATACGGCGCTTGCTTTATCGGGTCTGTTTGAAGATTTTCCTTCTCAGAAGGATAAACTTCATAGTGTTATGAGTGACGATAAAGATACATTAAAAGGTCATGGTGAAGTTTATGGAGAATAATGTTTATTTTTGCGTAAACATCTTCATGAAAAGATTTCTTTTACTATTTGTTATTGGCTTTCTTTTGCAGTCCTGTGCAAGAGTAGGATCACCGGTAGGAGGTCCGAAAGATACATTGGCGCCAAAGTTTTTAGGTTCGAATATTGACAGCACAAGAATTAATGTTCCGAGAGATATAAAGGAACTTCGTCTTGATTTCAACGAATATGTTTCGCTGAAAGACATCAATAAGAATCTTAGCATATCGCCACCGATTAAAAATATTACCAGGATCATTCCTTCCAGTATTGCCAATAAATTTGTTCTTATCCAATGGAAAGATACGCTGCAGGCCAATACCACATATAATTTTAATTTCGGAAATGCCATTTCGGATAACAACGAGAATAATATTCTAAGATATTTCAATTTTGCCTTCTCTACGGGTGACAAACTGGATGATCTTTATATCAGCGGAGAGGTAAAAGATGCCTTGTCACTTAAAAAAGCGGGTGAAAACAAATTTGTTGTGGGCCTTTACCAGGTGAAGGATACCATTGATTATAAACAAAAGCCTTATTACATCACAAAAGTTGATGATGACGGTTATTATGAGCTGAATTATCTTGCTCCGGGAAAATACAGAATTATTGCTTTTGAAGATGAAAACGGTAATTCCATGTATGATCAGGGAAAAGAAAAAGTAGGCTTTCAGAAAGAGGCCGTTGTTGTAGAAAAATCAATCTCAGGATTAAATGTAAAGCTGTACCCGTCTAAAAAACCGGTAAAATATATTGAAACCAAAGAAGTGCCGGGAGGTGTTTTAATGACTTTTGAAGGAAGGCCGGACAGCGTAAGGGTACAGTCTCAAAGCGAAAAACTGACAGATTACAAGGTAACACATGCTCCGAAATCAGACTCTGTAAGAATCTGGTTTGATGCCGTGAAAAGCAATCTCGGGCAAACCACCGTTGAAAACCTTAAGTTAGGGTATAATGCTGGAACTAAAAAAGATACACTGTACAGCGCTTCTCTTTTCTATCGTTATAACACAAAAAATGCAATGGATGTAAACAGTGATAACGGCGGCGGAATGCTTCCTCCTAAAGAAAATTTTAAAATTAGCTCAAACTATTATATCACAAACCTTAATACGGATAAATGGATTTTCAGAGCAGCTGGAGACAGCCTCAATACACTTCCTTTCACTGCAAAAATATCGGAAACGAATCCCTATCAGATTATTGTTAATGCAGATTTTGTTTCTGGTAAAAAATATCAGCTTACCGTACCTAAAGAAACGGTTTCTTCTTTCTATGCTAAAAATTATCAGTCGAAACGGTTTGATTTTGAAGCGGATAAAGTGGAAAATTACGGAAGCCTAACCTTTAAACTGGAAAATGCTCCTACATCAAGTTATTGGATTCAACTGGTGGACAGTTCTGAAAAAATCCTTTATCAGAAATACACCAAAGGTAATGATGTGAAATTTGATATTCTCAAACCGGCAGAATATATTGTACGTATCCTTGTAGATAACAATGAAAATAAATATTGGGACGAGGCAGATTTTCAGAACGGAATTTTTGCAGAAGACTCTTATATTTATTACAAAACGGTAATTGTGAGACCTTTATGGGACAGCAATGAGACATGGGATCTTAAAGATACAAGGGTTTTGGATACCTCAAAGTTCGGAACTCAGAAGACGAACAACAGTGCTTCTCCAACACCTTCCAATCCAGCCACGCCAAAAACAAATGTAAGACCGGAATTAAAAACGGACAGGGGTTCGCTTACGCCTGTCAGATAATAATGAAAACATTTAAAAGAATACTTTTTTGGGTTTTGATAATCTTCGCTTTGATTCAGTTTATTCCAACGGATAAGGTGAACAGACCGGTTGACCATAAGGTAAATTTTGCGGATGTACAGAGAACGCCTCAAAAAATCAATGAGCTGATTAAAGGAGCCTGTTACGACTGCCATTCCGATGAAACGATATATCCCGGCTATGCTTATGTGGCACCAATTTCCTGGTCTGTTAAAAGCCATATCAACGAAGGCAGGGAGCATCTGAACTTTTCCATTTGGGGAACGTATAATCAGGACTTAAAAAAAAGCATGCTTGAGAGGTCGGTTCAGGCCATAGAAAACAAAACAATGCCTATGCCTGGTTATATTGTGTATCACAAAAAAGCCAATTTATCAGAAGCAGAACGGATGTTACTTGTTCAGTATTTTGAAGAAATACTGAAATCAAAAACATATTAAAAAAAAATCCACGGATTGTAAAACTTTGAAATAAAGTCTGTCAATCCGTGGAATATATAAGGTTGTATTAAACCTTTCGCGCGTAGTTTTCAAAAAACTTTTTCTGCGAATCAAATGCAATGTCTTCAGGATTTAATTTATCCAACGGAATCCACACTGCATCCGAAATTTCAGAAATATCAAGTTTCACCTGAAACTTTTCCGAAACATGATATTCGTAAAAAAGATCAATTGTGTTATAATCTATTTCTTTGTACTGATATACATTCGGAAGGCTCGTAAGATACTTTAAATTTGAAATATCAACATCAAGCTGCAGTTCTTCAAAAAGCTCTCTTTTGCAGGTTTCTTCTGCGCTTTCACTCGGGTCTACAAAGCCTCCGGGAAGATCAAGCTTTCCTTTTTTCGGATCTCTGTTCCTTCTGGTAAGGTAAATTTCATTTTCAAATCGTATAACCACAGCTACCGCTCCGGCTACATTATTATAAAGCGTAAAATTACATTCGGGACAGCTCCATTTTTTCTCACCGTCCCAGTTCAGAGATCCTTTGCCACAGCTTGGGCAATATTTCAATATTTTCATTGAGCAACATTAATATTTCTCGGGTGGTAATTTAAAATAACATCCCGGAGTTCTTCGGTTTTAAGATGGGTATAAATTTCCGTGCTGGTGATGCTGGAATGGCCCAGCATTTCCTGGATATAACGGAGATCTGCCCCGTTTTGAAGCAAATGCGTCGCAAAAGAATGCCTGAAGGTGTGCGGTGAGATTTTCTTGCTCACCCCAGCTTTGTCCGTAAGTTCTTTTATGATTAAAAATACGATTACTCTCGACATGGAAGTTCCTCTGCTATTCAGAAACAGAGTATCTTCATATCTTTTGCTGACTTTAATTTTAGAACGTATCTCCGAAATATAATTTAAAAGTAAGGTAGCAGTATAGTCCGCGAGCGGAACAAAACGTGTCTTATTGCCTTTTCCAAGCACTTTAATGTAGTGTTCGTGGAAGTTGATATTGGAAATTTTAAGCTCAATAAGCTCCGATACCCGCAGTCCGCATCCGTAAAGCACCTCAATAATGCACTGGTTTCTTTTTCCCAAATCAGAATCCAGTTCAATGGCGTCTATAATTTTGTTAATGTCCGGAAGTGTTAAGGTATCAGGCAGATAAAGCCCTAGCTTTGGACCTTCTAATAAAGTGGCCGGATTGTCTTTGCGAAATTCATCCTCAACAAGATATTTGAAAAATGCTTTTATAGACGAGATCCATCTTGCCTGTGAACGTTCGCTGAATTTCTTTTTGGAAAGGTTAAAAATGTATTCCTGCAGGTTTTCGTACTGAATCGTATCTGGACCCACATTTTCTAAATCTTCTTCTGCGTATTCTTTTAGTTTTTTGATATCCCTGATATACGCATCAAGAGTATTTTCTGAAAAATTTCTTTCAAAACGAAGAAAAATTTCAAAATCCTTAATTTTTTCATCCCAAATCATGTTGTGTTATTTTTTTAATTCATATTCCGAAATCTGTATTATTTCAATACCATGGTTTTTTAAAAATGATATTCCATCATCGTCCGAATACTCGTTTATATATACAAGCCTGTTGATTCCGGCCTGTAGAATAAGTTTACTGCATTCTTTACACGGAGACAGTGTTAAATATAACGTGGCTCCTTTTGCAGACTGTGTGGAAGCGGCCAGCTTTAAAATGGCATTGGCTTCTGCATGCAGCACATACCAATGCGTTTTGCCTTCTTCGTCCTCACAGCAATTTTCAAAACCTGATGGGGTACCATTGTAACCATCTGAAATAATCATCCTATCTTTTACGATAAGAGCTCCTACCTGCTTTCGTTTACAGTAGGATAGTTTTGCCCATTCCTGAGCCATCTTCAGATAAGCTTTATCAAACTTATTCATACATCAGCATCGTTTTTTTCGAAATAATTTTAATCAAGGATAATTTAGAAGCTGGGTTTTCTTTTTTCAAGAAACGCAGAGACTCCTTCTTTTTTATCATCTAAGTCAAAAAGCTCTCCGAAATATTGAATTTCGGTTTCAAAACCTTTATCCGTATCTGATAAGTTTACAGCACGAATAGCTTTGGATATTGCCATTGGGGAATTGTTAGCAATAACGTTGGCCAATTCCTGTGTTTTGGTTAATAATTCTTCAACAGGATATACTTCATTTACCAATCCGATTTCTTTTGCTCTCTGAGCAGGAACCATTTTGGCAGAGAAGATCATTTCGTTGGCAATACCTTTTCCTACAAGCTTCGGAAGCCTTTGAGTTCCGCCATAACCCGGAATCAATCCCAGCGTTACTTCAGGTAATCCCAGTTTGGCATTTTCCGATGCATATCTGATGTGGCATGCCATAGCAAGCTCCAGACCGCCCCCCAAAGCAAATCCGTTTACGGCTGCAATAACAGGCTTGGTCATATTTTCTATTTTATTGAATAATGAGTTTTGTCCGTTTCTGGCAAGTTCTTCTGCTTTCTCCTGTCCGAAATCACTGAATTCTTTAATGTCAGCTCCTGCAACGAAAGATTTTTCACCGCTTCCTGTAAGAATGATTGCCCTACAGCTGCTATCAGTATCTAATTCTTCCAAAGCTGAACCCAGTTCACTGATTGTTTTGGCATTTAGTGCATTTAAACTTTCAGGACGGTTTATGGTAATTATAGATATGTTATTTTGTTTATCTAATAATATGTTTTCGTAACCCATTTTTCAACTGATAAAATATTATTCTGTGCAAATTATAAATTTTTTATAAAAAAAAGGAAAAAAGATTGACTTTTTTTCCTTTTATTGCATTTGTTTTATTATTTAAGGCAATTATTTAGAATGATTCATCATATTGGCATCAATAACAACATTAAGCTGTGTGGCGACTTTCATACCCAGCTCGATATTCGCTCTGAAAAAATGGCAAAGCTGGCGGTTGATGATTTCATCTCTTTTAGGTCCTGTGATGCCTTTCATGCTTCCCACAATATTGTTCACAAGATTATGCCGGTCTTCAGGACTCATTGCTTTTGAGTAGAGCAATCCCGGCTGAGTGTAATGATCATCGTCGTTTTCATTTCTGCTGTAATTGGCTACATGAGCACTGTCCAGTTCGTATTCATAATTTTTGTAAGATGAATCAGGTTTTATATCATCAAAGCTGTTCGGATGATAATTTGGCTTGTCCTGATAATGACTGGAGTCTGCCATAAAACCGTCGCGCTGATAATTATTTACGGCAAACGGACATCTGTTCACTTCAAGATGATGGGCATTGACGCCCACTCTGTATCGATGGGCATCAGGATAAGAGAACAGTCTTCCCTGAAGCATTTTATCCGGAGAAAAGCTGATTCCGTTAATTAAGTTACTTGGTGAAAAGGTTGATTGCTCAACGTGAGCAAAATAATTTACCGGAATTTCATTCAATTCCATTTCGCCCACTTCAATTAACGGGAAATCTCCCTGAAACCATACTTTAGTTATATCAAAAGGGTTCCATCTGAAGTCTCTTGCCTGATCTTCTGTCATTACCTGAATATACATGGTCCATTTCGGGAAGTTTCCTTCTTCAATGGCATTGCACATATCCTCCTGGGCGAAATCAGGATTTTCGCCTGCCATTTTTATCGCTTCTGCATCCGTGAAATTCTTGATTCCCTGTTTTGTTTTCATGTGGAATTTTACCCATACCCTCTCGTTTTTATCATTGATCATCGAAAAAGTATGAGATCCGAAACCGTGCATATGACGGTATCCGTACGGCGTTCCTCTGTCGGACATCAAAATAAGAACCTGATGCAGCGATTCAGGATTAAGACTCCAGAAATCCCACATCATAGTAGCACTTTTAAGATTGGTTTTCGGAACTCTTTTCTGGGTGTGGATAAAGTCCGGGAATTTTTTTGCATCTTTAATGAAGAATACCGGTGTATTATTTCCTACGAGATCCCAATTCCCATCCTCTGTATAAAATTTTAGAGCAAAACCTCTTGGGTCTCTAGCCGTGTCTGCACTTCCTTTTTCTCCACCCACGGTAGAGAAACGGGCAAACATCCTGCATGAATTTCCTACTTTTGAAAATAATTTTGCTTTTGTATATTGGCTGATATCGTGTGTTACAGTGAAAGTTCCGTAGGCGCCGGTGCCTTTAGCATGAACAATTCGTTCGGGGATTCTCTCTCTCACAAAATGGGCAAGATTTTCCTGTAAAACGAAATCCTGCAACAAAACAGGCCCTCTTGGTCCTACGGTCTGCGAATCCTGATGCTCATAATAAGGAGCGCCATTGTTTAACGTTAATTTTTTAGAATCCATATACTTATGATTTGTTTCGCGGTTTTTACTGTTAGCTGCCTGTATAGACGTATTAAAATATCAAATTTACTTTAATTTTTAATTACAAATGGCAAAAACATTTTATCTTTGTCATAGATAATATTAATCAGATGAACATTCAGCAATTGGAGTATCTTATCGCTGTAGATAAGTATAAACATTTTGGTAAAGCAGCTCAAGCATGCTTCATTACGCAGCCTACGTTAAGTGCAATGATACAGAAATTTGAGGATGAACTGGATGTAAAGGTTTTTGACAGAACTACCCACCCGATTCGTACCACAGATGTGGGGCTTCAGATCATTGATCAGGCAAAAGTGATTATAGAATCTGTCAATGAACTTAAAAATAAGGCCAACCTTTTAAATAATATTTTAGGAGGTACCATTAATATAGGAATTATTCCTACGGTTTCTTCTTTTATCCTTCCAACAGAGATTTTCAAATTTCTGGAGGACAATCCAAAGATCCAGATGAATGTAAAGGAAATGACAACCGATAATATCATTAAGGCCCTTAAAGCGGGTGAACTTGACGCCGGAATTATTTCTACCCCATATGATTCTGCGGACGAATTTTATCAGGATTTCCTGTTTAATGAAGAACTGATGATTTACAGTTCTGATACGGAAGCTAACAAGAAAAATTCTTACGTTGTTCCGGAAGAACTGAATGTGGAAAAAGTATGGTTGCTTGAAGAAGGAAACTGTCTTAGAAATCAGTTTGAAAACATCTGCCATCTGAAAGAAAATACCCTGAAGCCGAAGAATCTTGATTTTCTTGCTTCCAATATTCAGACATTGGTACACATGGTAGATAAAGTAGGAGGGATCAGTATTTTACCGGAACTCGCGTTAAGTCAGCTTTCCGATCAGCAGAAAGAAAATGTTTTCAGGTTTAAAAAGCCTTTTCCGTATAGGGAAATCAGCATTATTTATTATAAGCCTACCTTCAAGCAAAAAATTATTGACGAATTGTCACATTCTATAAGAGAATCACTTGAGAAAAAGCTTAATTATCACGAAAATCCGAAAGAATTCGTAAGCATTAAACCACAATAAATTTTATTGTTAAAGTTGATAAGCTGCTGCTATTCATGAAATTTATAATAAACGGGCAAAAATTTGAGTATTAAAAAAATAGTACTTAAATTTGCGCACGTTTACGAACGAGGAAAAATTTGTCCTGATTGCAACCTCTATAAAAAAATGCTAAAACAGTATTTCTTTTTAGTCGTACCGGTAATTATTCTTATTTTTCTTCGTTAATTTTAATCTAAAACAAATAGAGTAATATGTCTTATTTATTTACGTCTGAATCCGTTTCAGAAGGACATCCGGATAAGATTGCCGATCAGATTTCTGATGCGTTAATCGATCATTTTTTAGCATACGATAAAAATTCCAAAGTAGCTTGTGAAACCCTTGTTACAACAGGACAGGTAGTACTTGCCGGTGAGGTAAAATCTGATGCATATCTTGATGTGCAGACGATTGCCAGAGAAGTCATCAACGGAATAGGCTATACAAAAGGAGAATATATGTTCAATGGTGATTCCTGCGGTGTTATTTCTGCGATCCACGAGCAGTCTCCGGATATTAATCAAGGTGTTGACAGAGCTGTAGAAGATGAATCTTTTGAAGGAAAGGCCAACGCACAGGGAGCCGGCGACCAGGGGATGATGTTCGGGTATGCAACCAACGAAACAGCTAATTATATGCCTTTAGCTCTTGACCTTGCGCATACTATTCTTAAAGAGCTTTCAGCGATCAGAAGAGAAGATTCTGAAATTAAATATCTTCGCCCGGATGCAAAAAGCCAGGTGACGATTGAATATTCTGATGATCATAAACCGATCAGAATCGATTCTATCGTTGTTTCTACACAACATGATGATTTCGGCTCTGAAGAAGAAATGCTGAACAAAATCAGAGAGGACATTAAAAATATTCTGATCCCAAGAGTGGTGGCTTTGCAGTCTGATGAAATCAAAGCGTTATTTAATGATCAGATCAAATACCATATCAATCCTACCGGGAAATTTGTAATCGGTGGTCCTCACGGAGATACAGGTCTTACAGGAAGAAAAATCATTGTAGATACCTACGGAGGTAAAGGTGCTCACGGAGGTGGTGCTTTCTCTGGGAAAGATCCTTCAAAAGTTGACAGAAGTGCCGCGTATGCGACAAGACATATCGCTAAAAATCTTGTTGCTGCGGGAGTTGCAGATGAAGTTTTGGTTCAGGTGTCTTATGCAATTGGTGTGGCAGAACCTTGTGGTTTGTACATCAATACCTACGGAACTGCGAAAGTTGATCTTCACGACGGAGCTATCGCAAAAAAAGTTTCTGAGATATTCGATCTTAGACCTTACGCGATTGAGCAGAACCTGAAACTTAGAAATCCTATTTATCAGGAAACTGCTTCTTACGGACACATGGGTAAAGAACATTATGTGGCTGATAAGACCTTCAACAAAGGGCAAAAAAATGAGCTTACACTTACTGGTTTAGAGTTCTTTACATGGGAGAAACTGGACAAAGTAGACGAAATTAAATCCGCTTTCGGAATTTAATTTTCACAATAATAAACAAATGAATAGCTGCTTTATCTTTCAGGTAAAGCAGTTTTTTTTAATTTTACATAAAATAGAACAGAATATGAATAAAGTACGATTCGTCATTACAATCCTTACCGTTTTTTTTCTCGGCACTTTTGCCAAAGCACAGCTTACCGTACATAAAATGGTAAGTGTAGGATATACTTATCAGAATCAAAGTTTTGGCGAAGTGGGTGGCAAGTTGCTTTTCCTGAAGAATGATGATGTCATCTACAGGCTTGGTGCGTCTGCCATGATGGGGTCTGTAAATTCGCAGTTTGCAATAATGCCTAAGGTTTCGACTGACGTTTTATTGAATTTTCAGAAAAATGTGGATTTTTACCATTCATATTATTTTCTGATAGGCGCAGAAGGTACCAACAAATATGTTGCTCCGAAAGTTGGTTTTACCCTGTTCGGGATTCTGGATCTTACCGGAGGGTATGGTTTTCCAATAGGAAACAGCGGAATAAACGGAAAAGAATTAAAAGGACTGAATATTAATTTTTCACTAAATATCCCTACTGTATTCATTCATGACATGTTTAAATGATTTTTTTTAAATTTTTCTTTCAAAAATTTAATAATAGGTTAACAGTTATTAAAAATTTATTATATTTACATCATTAAAAATTGTATCCGCCTATTGATTATACTTTACTCTGAAGAATTGTTTTGTATTTACAGCTGAAACCAGATGAAAAATCTGGAAAGTTTTTGTTCAGCAAAAAAGTATTGAGAAGAAGTTATGAAATCAAAATCGGATAGTTTACTTATTTCCCTTTATCAAAAAGGAGACGAAGAGGCGTTGTCGACCCTTATCCACCGCCATCAGAGAGAACTGTTTACATTCATTTTTTACAAAATTAATGATGAAGATCTGGCAAATGATGTTTTTCAGGATACGTTCATGAAAATCATTGTTATGCTTAAGGAAGGACGTTATAACGAAGAAGGAAAATTCATTCTTTGGGCAAAAAGAATTGCTCATAACCTTATTATTGACCATTTCAGAGCAAAATCCAAGAATATTAAAGTATCGGAAACAACTTTTGAAACCGAAGAATATTCCATTTTCGACCTGTTGAGAGAACCTTCTGAAAATATTGAAGACCAGCTGGTAACCAACCAGATTCAGGAAGACCTTTTAAGGATGCTGCAGTTTCTTCCTGAAAATCAGCAGCAAGTAATAAAACTGAGATTTTTTGACGGGTTAAGTTTTAAGGAAATTGCAGATCACACCGATATGAGCATTAATACCACATTGGGACGCGTAAGGTATGCATTAATTAACCTGAGAAAAATCATGGAAGAAAATAATATTATCTTGACACGATAGATAATAATTTCGGAAAATTCTCGTTTTAAGGAAAAACATTTAACCGCCTATGAGAAAAAATGATTCCTTAAAAGTGAAAACTTTGAAACCAAAAAAGCAAACAATTGAGTTTTTACTCAATTTTTCGAAGAATCTTGAGGTTGTAAAAACCAAGAGCAAGAATTATCCGATTTCCAAAAATTAAAATTAATTTTGTGCTGTATGAAAATTCAGCACATTTTTTTTGATCTCGACAATACGTTGTGGGATCACCGCAGAAATGCTTACCTTACCATTAAACAGCTTTTTGAAAAAGAGGAAATTGCCCTAAATTACGGAATTGACTTTGAAGAGTTTCATTCCGTTTATCATGAAATCAATGAGAAACTTTGGGAAGATATTCGCGACGGAATTATCGATAAAGAATATTTAAGGAAGCATCGTTTTTATGATACATTCAGACATTTTAATGTTGACGATGAACAGCTGTCCATGTATTTTGAAGAACATTTTTTAGATAAAATCCTTAATCACAATGAATTGGTGGAAGGCGCCACGTATATTTTAGATTATCTTAAAGCTAAAAATTACACTTTACATATTATTTCTAATGGTTTTAAAGAAGTTACAGAAAGAAAATGTATTTTATCCGGAATTGATCAATATTTTCAAACAATCACCAGTGCAGATACTGTGGGCGTAAGAAAGCCAAGACCGGAGATTTTTGAATATTCTCTAAAGCTTTCGGAAGCATCAAAAGAGGAAAGTATTCTGATCGGCGACGACTGGATCGCAGATGTTGTCGGAGCACAAAATTTCGGAATGGATGTGATTTTCTTTAATGTTTTAAAGGAAAACAGGCAGGAAGAAGGATTGAAGGTAATACAGCATTTACTGCAGATTAAAGAGTTTCTATAACTTTTTTATAACAATTTTGTTTAAAAAGTTTCGGCAGACCTTTGGTGCCGCTGAAACTTTATCATAAGGTTTAAAACATTAAAGCCCTAAACTTTTTCTCACTCTTGTAATGGTTTCCGTAGCAATTACTCTCGTTTTAGAGGCTCCTTCCTGAAGCTTTGCTTCCAGTTCTTCAAGATTATTCATATAGTAAGAGAAAAGTTCTCTTTCCTTTTTGAATCTTGTCAGGATGAGATCCAGAAGTTCTTTTTTAGCATGACCGTAACCGAAGTTTCCGGCCAGATATTTCGCTTTCAATTCTTCAGTCTGTTCGGGAGTTGCAATCAGCTGATATATTGCAAACACTTTATCGGTTTCAGGATCTTTCGGTTCTTCCAGTGATTTGGAGTCGGTTTCAATACTCATGACCTGTTTTTTCAGTTCTTTTTCAGGTAAGAAGATATTGATGATGTTCCCTCTGGATTTAGACATTTTATGACCATCAATACCGGGAACATACTTGGTGTTTTCCTGAAGCTCAGATTGCGGGAGTACAAAAACTTCACCCATTTGATTATTAAATCTTGAAGCAACATCTCTTGCAATTTCCAAATGCTGCAGCTGATCTTTTCCAACCGGAACGATTTCGGCATCATACAATAAAATGTCTGCAGCCATCAGGATAGGATAGGTGAATAAACCTGCATTAACGTCCTGCAGTCTGTCTGCCTTATCTTTGAAGGAATGTGCTAACGTTAGTCTTTGATACGGAAAAAAACATGATAAATGCCAAGAAAGTTCACAGGTTTCAGGGATGTCACTCTGTCTGTAAAAATAGGTTTTTTCAGTATCCAGCCCACAAGCAAGCCAAGCCGCAGCAATTTCGTAGGTATTTTGTTTTAGCACTTCCGCATCTTTAATCTGGGTTAAAGAATGAAGATTGGCGATGAATAAAAAAGATTCGTTTCCTTCCTGTTTCGATAGTTCAATCGCAGGAATAATAGCACCCAACAGGTTTCCCAGGTGCGGTGTTCCGGTGGCTTGAATGCCGGTAAGAATTCTTGACATTGTTTAAAATTTATATTTAAAATTAATGAATTGCAAATTTAAATTAATTCTCTAAAATATAGGTTAGTTTAAGCTCTGTTAAACGCAAAGATTTAAGATTGTACTTTTAATATCAGAGAGCAAAGGCACATATATTTGCTGCGGGAAGCTTCATCAAATCAACTTGTTGATTCATTCTTTACCTACTTGAATTTATCTTTTAATGTAAACTTTCCGTAAAAAAATACACGCTGGAAAAATTAAGGAATCAAAACTTTATCACCACCAAACTTAGGTTCAACATCGAAAATTAGATCCCAATACGCTTTTGCTTTAGCAAGATATTCTCTCATATTGGTTTTAAAACCGGCATATTGATTTACATCTAATGCATTGTAACCGAAAGCTTCCATTCCGTTTTGCCTGGCCAGAAACACGGCTCTTTCATTATGGAATTTCTGGGAGACAATGATAATTTTATTCTGACCAAAAATTTCTTTTGCTCTAATTACTGAATCCAATGTTCTGAAGCCTGCAAAATCAAGAAAAATTCTGTCTTGAGGAATTCCGTGCTCCATTAAAGCGAGCTGCATATCTTCAGGTTCGTTATAATCTTTCGTACTGTTGTCGCCGCTTACGATAATGTATCGTATTTTTCCGGTTTTATACAATTCCACCGCGGCATAAATGCGGTTGTAGAAATAAGCATTCGGAAAACCGTTATTTAAGCTTTTGCTTGTACCCAGAAGCAGAGCGGTTTTTGCTGCTGGAAGATCTTTAGTCTTATAAGAAATATAGGGGTCACTGCTTGCCTTAATGCTGTAATTGGCCCAGGCCATAAAAATAATTCCCGCCACGAACAGAAGCAGGAAAAATTTAAGTGAGTTTTTAATCAATTTTTTCATCGGTGTAAAAATTCTTTAAAATTCCAAACCGTTCGGGAAGGCTTTTTTTCTGAAAATTAATAATAATGCTGCGCCCACGGTAATTGCAGAATCTGCTACATTAAAGATATATTTAAAAAATTCTATATGTTTTCCTCCGATCAGGGGCCAGCTTTCAGGAACGTTCCAGTCTACCAGTGGGAAATGAAGCATATCCACCACACAGCCTCTCATAAAGGTAGAGTACCCTTCACCGAAAGAGGAGAATTTTGAGATTCCGCCATAGCCGATCCATCGGTCAATACTTGCATCATATACGGTACCGCTGTCAAAAATCAGTCCGTAAAACATGCCGTCTATCAGGTTACCGATTGCTCCGGCAAAGATCATGGCCATCGGAATCAGAAGATAATTGGATTCGCCGCGCTGTAACCATTTTTTAAATAAATAAATCATTCCTCCAATCAGGACAATCCTTACCAAAACAAGGAAATATTTTCCGATAACGCCACCGAAATGAAGGCCGTACGCCATCCCCGGGTTTTCTACAAAAGTGAGCTTAAACCCCGGCAGAACGGAAACACTGTCATCCAGGTTAAAATGGGTTTTTACATAAATTTTTGAGGCCTGATCAATCAATAAGATAAGAAAGGTTACCAATACGATCTTTTTCATTATAATCCTTTAGGTTTTGTAGGTTTTCCTGTTTTCTCGTTCTTCTTATCAACGATTTTTTTAATCGTCTTCTGATTGTGATGCATGTTCTTGGTATGGAATTTTTCGAACTTAATGTTCATGTCTTTTAGGACGCTTTTCAGCGCACTGAGTTCCATTGCATTTTTCGGATGTACAATAATGGATTCCACTTTTTTAATTTAAATTATTTTTTGGACAGCTCATCAAGCCTTTTTCTTTCTTTGGGTGAAAGATCATTGATGCCGTTTTTGCCCATTTTACTTAAAAGCCTGTCTATTTCTTTTTCCCTTTCGCGTTTATCAGCATTAAACCGGTCATCGATCGTTAAATTTTTTTGCTTTGCAGGAAAAAACCGATTCCTGATCCGGTCTCTGTAAATAAACGCCAGGATTACAACGATGATAATGATTAAAATGAATAAATCACTCATGGATATATACTAAAAATTAGGTTTATAAAGTATTTGTCAAAAATACAATATAAACCCAAATTTATGATATTAACCTTCCGGTTATTTCTGCATATTTTTCGCTTCGATGCTTAGCGTTGCATGAGGAACAGCCAGAAGCCTTTCTTTAGGAATTAATTTTCCGGTTACCCTGCAAACGCCGTAAGTTTTGTTTTCAATTCTTATCAGAGCATTTTTAAGATCACGAACGAATTTTTCCTGTCTTCCGGCTAAAATAGAGTTCTGTTCTTTACTTAAAGTTTCAGCACCTTCTTCAAAGGCTTTAAAGGTTGGTGAGGTATCATCCGTACCGTTATTCTGGTCGTTAATGAAACTTTCTCTGATCAATTTAAGATCATTTTCTGCTTTTTCTATTTTCTCCTTAATGATTGCTTTAAATTCTTGTAAATCAGCATCACTGTATCTTACTCTTTCGTCTGACATGGTTCTTTCTCTTTTTTAATAAAATTATGAAATGGAATTTGAAAAACAATAACTATATGTTAAATTTTTTCAACATTTATCTTAAAATTAACTTCATCTATTTCGATTTCGTTAAAATTTGAAAGTGAAGATACAATTTCTATTTTATTTGACAAGACTTCGGAAGAAATATATTCTTCATTTTTCCTGATGTCATCAATGAAAGGCGAGTTGTCTTCCAGAGAGATCAAAATTCTGTCCGTCAAATCGAAATCTTTATCTTTTCGCAGGTTCTGAATCCTGTTGATGAATTCTCTTGCGATCCCTTCAGATTTTAATTCTTCTGTCAACGTCAAATCTAATGCCACAGTTGTTTTCCCATCGGAAGTTACCGTCCATCCCGGGATATCTTTTGTGGAAATCTCTACATCCTCCAATGTAATTTCATAACCCTGAATATCTAATTTTCCATCTTTTTCAAGTTGTGAAATCAGTTCTGCATTGAAATTGGCAATCTCACCTCCAACTGCTTTCATGTCTTTTCCTAACTTAGGCCCCAACGCTTTGAAGTTCGGTTTGATCTGTTTTATAATAAGATGAGATGCTTCTTCCGCGTTGATCAACTGAATTTCCTTAACATTTACCTCCTGTTTGATCAGTTCTGAAACCGCTGAAATCTGCTCCTCAGTTTTAGAATCTAAAACAGGAATTAATACTTTTTGCAATGGCTGGCGAACTTTTACATTTTCTTTCTTTCTCAAAGAGAAAACCATACTTGTAATGTTTTGTGCCAAATGGGTTTTTTCAACCAGATCCTGGTCAATAAGACTTTCGTCCGCAACCGGGAAGTCTGTTAAGTGAATCGATTCTGCACTTTCTTTTCCGGTTACTCTATTTAAATCCTGATACAATTGATCCATAAAGAACGGTGCGATAGGCGCAGATAATTTGGCAACTGTTTCAAGACAGGTATATAAAGTCTGGTAAGCCGAGATTTTATCTTCAGAATAATCTCCCTTCCAGAAACGTCTTCTGCACAATCTTACGTACCAGTTGGATAAGTTATCATTTACAAACGTACTGATGGCCCTCGCCACTCTTGTAGGTTCATAATCTTCGTAGAAAGCTTTTACTTCTTTGATGAGCAGATTCAATTCCGATAAAATCCATCGGTCGATTTCAGGTCTGTTTTCAACTTCTTTTTCAGAATAATTAAACCCGTCAACATTTGCATATAAAGCAAAGAATGAATAGGTGTTGTATAATGTCCCGAAGAACTTTCTTCTCACTTCATCAATCCCTTCGATATCAAATTTCAGGTTTTCCCACGGATTGGCGTTTGAGATCATGTACCAGCGGGTAGCATCCGGACCGTAAACCGCAAGTGTTTCAAAAGGATCTACGGCGTTGCCTAAGCGTTTTGACATTTTCTGACCGTTTTTATCCAAAACAAGCCCGTTACTCATTACGTTTTTATAGGCTACCGAATCAAAAACTGCCGTTCCGATCGCATGGAGCGTGTAGAACCAACCACGTGTCTGGTCAACACCTTCCGCAATGAAATCTGCCGGAAAAGCTTTATTGGTATCAATTAATTCTTTATTTTCAAAAGGATAATGCAGCTGCGCGTACGGCATCGCTCCCGAATCGAACCAAACGTCAATCAGATCGCTTTCGCGTTTCATGGCTTGTCCTGAATCTGAAACGAGGATTACCTTATCAACCACATTTTTGTGAAGATCAACAAGTTCGTAATTGGATTCGGACATATTTCCGATGATAAAACCTTTGAACGGATTTTCTTTCATCAATCCTGCTTCAATTGATTTTTCAATTTCATTATACAATTCTTCTACAGATCCGATGATTTTCTCCTCCTTCAGATCAGCTGTTCTCCAGATCGGCAACGGAATTCCCCAATATCTTGAGCGGGAAAGATTCCAGTCGTTTACATTTTCCAGCCAGTTGGCGAAACGTCCTTCTCCCGTTGATTTCGGCTTCCAGTTGATTTCTTTGTTTAAATCTACCAGTCTGTCTTTCACGGCAGTCATTTTTACAAACCATGAATCCAGTGGGTAATATAACAATGGTTCATCTGTTCTCCAGCTGTGCGGATACGAGTGAACATATTTTTCTACTTTAAAAGCCTTGTTTTCTTTTCTTAATTTTAAAGCAATTCTTTCATCTACAGAAAGATAGGTCTTCAAATCTGAAATAATGGACTTGAGGTTTTCCTTCTGAATTTTGAATTCCGCATCTTTTTCTGCTTCGCTCAGGTATTCTCCTTTTACATATTCATTCGCAAAACCGTAAATTTCGTCGTTTACCTGCGGTAAAAATCTTCCCTGTAAATCCACCAGCGGAACAGGATTTCCGTTTTTATCCAAAACAAGCATTGGCGGAACTTCAGGGGTCGCTTCTTTAGCCACTTTCGCATCATCAGCACCAAACGTTGGCGCGGTGTGAACGATACCTGTTCCGTCTTCCGTCGTTACAAAGTTTCCTGAAATTACCCTAAAAGCATTTTCCGGATTTTGGTGAGGTTTAGCGTAATCTAAAAGTTGCTCATATTTAATTCCAACTAAATCAGCCCCTTTAAATTCGGCTAAAATCTGATAAGGAATAATTTTACTTTCTGCAGTGTAATTTGCGAAATCTTCTTCTGTACCTTCACTGTATTTTTTTGCAAACTGTTTTCCAACCAAAGCTTTAGCCAAAACTACATTTACCGGTTCAAAAGTATATTGATTGAAAGTTTTAACCAAAACATAATCGATTTTCGGTCCTACTGTCAACGCAGTATTGGAAGGCAACGTCCACGGAGTTGTCGTCCAGGCTAAGAAATGCACATCTCCAAAACCTTGTAAAAATGAAGGCAATGTTTCAGGTAATGTTTTAAACTGTGCCACCACCGTTGTATCTGAAACATCACGGTAAGCTCCCGGCTGATTTACTTCGTGGGAAGAAAGTCCGGTTCCCGCTTTCGGAGAATACGGCTGAATGGTGTAGCCTTTGTACAATAATCCTTTATCGTACAATTGCTTCAATAGCCACCAAACCGTCTCCATGTACTTTGATTTGTACGTGATATACGGATCATCAAGATCTACCCAGTAACCGATTTTCTCGGTAAGGTTGTTCCAAACGTCTGTGTAACGCATTACCGCTTCACGACACGCTTTGTTGTAATCTTCAATTGAAATCTTAGTGCCAATATCTTCTTTAGTGATTCCTAATTCTTTTTCCACACCAAGCTCTACCGGAAGTCCGTGTGTATCCCATCCCGCTTTACGGAAAACCTGTTTTCCGTTCTGGGTCTGGTAACGACAGAAAATATCCTTTAATGCTCTGGCCATAACATGGTGAATTCCGGGCATGCCGTTTGCAGAAGGCGGACCTTCATAAAAAACAAACTCAGGTTGCCCCTCACGAATCTCAACACTCTTATTGAAAGTTTTATTCTGTTTCCAGAATTCCGCTACATTCTCGGCTACGTCAATAAGGTTGAGGTTTTTGTATTCTTTAAATTGGCTCATTGTAATAGATCAATATCGTTGATTAATTAAGTTGGCAAATTTACTAAAATTTACCGGTTTATAATATATGTTTTATTTTGATATTTACAGTGAAAAATGTTCTGTTTCAGAAAAGTAAAGCAGAGGAATAAGGAAAGGTGAAAGATCAAGCGTGAATAAGTGAATTTATCCTGTTGCTAAAAGTTGTTTCAAAAAAACTTTCCTCAAATAAAAAATCTGCACCACCTGCAAAATCTGCATGGTTTTTATTACCAAACAAAGATTTATTTTAAACCTGTATATTCTTAAGTGGATAAAGAATGCATCAGCGGGCTGATTGATGAAGGGTATCTATTTATTAGCTTCGCGCAGCAAATTTATTTGCCTTTACTTACTAAGATTAACGGAATAAACAATTAGTCTTTGCGTTTAAAAAAAACAAATTAACAAGTCCAATCATCCGTGAAATCCATGAGCAATAAAATCTTCATGAGAAAATTAATATTAATTAAATAAATTTGTCCTTTAAAAATAAATCTATTGGACTTCTATCCATCCATCGAAAGATCAGACATTAGGGAAATCAAAAAATTTCAGGAGCAAAAACTTCAGGAGCTTTTGGTTTATCTTGAAAAAAAATCAACTTTTTATCAAAAAGTATTCAGGGAAAACAATATCAACATTTCTGATATTCGGACTTTGGAAGACCTGCGGAAAATTCCCACCACTACAAAAAACGATATTCAGCAGCATAATGATGATTTTTTCTGTATAACTGTAGATAAAATTGTGGATTACAGCACAACTTCAGGAACACTGGGTGATCCTGTAACCTTCGGATTGTCAGATAACGACCTTGAGAGACTGGCTTATAACGAAGCGATTTCTTTTGCCTGTGCCGGAATTCAAAAAGGAGATGTTGTCCAGATGATTACAACCATTGATAAAAGATTCATGGCCGGGCTTGCTTATTTTTTAGGACTCAGAAAAATGGGCGCGAGCGTGGTAAGAATGGGACCGGGAATTCCTGAGCTTCAGTGGGATTCTATTTTCAGATACAGGCCGAAATATTTAATTACTGTTCCTTCATTTTTATTAAAAATGATCGATTATGCCGAAAAGCATGGAATTGATTATAAAAACTCCAGTGTTTACGGTGCGGTTTGTATCGGAGAAAGTATCAAAAATCAGGATTTTACAGATAATATTTTATCCCGGAAAATTAAAGAAAAATGGGATATTAAATTATTCTCAACCTACGCTTCCACAGAAATGAGCACCGCTTTTACGGAGTGTGAAGAACAAATCGGCGGACATCATCATCCGGAACTAATCATTACCGAGATTCTTGACGACGATGGGAATCCGGTAAAAGAAGGTGAAAGCGGGGAATTAACCATTACAACTTTAGGTGTTGAAGCGATTCCGTTATTAAGATTCAAAACGGGAGATATTGTAAAAGCGCATGATGAACCTTGTAAATGCGGAAGAAATACAATGAGACTCGGTCCGGTGATCGGCAGGAAGCAGCAGATGATCAAATATAAGGGCACTACATTGTATCCGCCCGCGATGAATGATATTCTGAATGATTTCAATGGTATTCTGTGTTACCAGATTGTTATTCAGTCGAATGAAATCGGGTTGGATGAAATTATCATTAAAATAAGCACAGACAGTGATTCCGAAAGCTTTGTAAGTGAAGTAAGAGATCATTTCCGGGCGAAACTAAGAGTAAGTCCGAAAATTGAGCTTGTTGAATTTGATATTTTATCTAAAACAGTTTTTAATCCGAACAGCAGAAAGCCAATTACGTTTATCGATTTAAGATAAATAAAACGGCCTGAAATCTCAGGCCGTTTTTTATGCTTGTTGCTTTTCTTTTTTAATGAATTCTGCGAGATTCTTGATCGCTGTATCATGTATTCGGACAAAAGTATTTTTTTTGTCCCATACATAACCTGCAAGAACTGCACAGATTTTTCTTTTCACATCGGGGTTTTCCGGCTGGTGGAAAAACAATTCCTGAAGATTTCCGGTGTACCATTCTTTTACGTACGTGGTAAAAACATCAACACCATAAAGAATATAGTCTGCAAATTCCTTTTGCCAGTCAACTTTTTCGCCGTTGAGTTGTCTTAAAGCTAATTTTGCGGCGGTCATTCCGCTTTCTGTGGCAAAAGCCATTCCTGAAGAGAAAACCGGATCAAGAAATTCCGAAGCATTTCCCGTTAATGCAAAACCATCACCATACAGTTTTTTTACCGAGCAGGAATAGTCTTTTAAATGTTTTGGCTCAAAGAGAAAATCCACATCTCCGAAACGTTTTACATAATAATCTGAAAGAGAAATCGCTTTTCTCAGAGCTTCTGTGGTATCTCCGTTTTTAGAAAGTCGGTCGATGTATTCGGTAGGACCCACAATTCCTACGCTGGTATTTCCGTTGGAAAAAGGAATTACCCAAAGCCAGACTTCCGTTTCGATAATATCAAAAGAAATTAAAGTGCCTTCTGTTCCTGCTTCTCTGTTGATGTCTTTTACATGGGAAAAAATAGCGGAGTGAGGTGAAAGTTTTGAAGGTTTTTCCAAATCCAGAAGTCTTGGAAGGACTCTTCCGTAACCGCTGGAGTCGATGACAAATTTGGCGTGGATTTCTTTTGTTTCTCCATTTTTATTTTTTACTGTGGTCACAGAATCTGTTCCGTTGAATTCAATCCCGGTCACTTCCGTTTCAAATTCCAGATCAATCCCTTTATTAATAACTTCCTGAGCTAAAACATTGTCGAAATCTGCCCTCGGAACCTGCCATGTCCAGTCCCAGCCTTCTCCGAACTTATTGCTAAAATCAAAAATACATACTTCTTTTCCTCTCAGAAACCGGGCGCCGAGTTTCTTTTCAAAACCCATTTTGTCAAGCGCGGGAAATAATCCGGCCTCTTCAAAATGATCCATTACCCGTGGAATCAGGCTTTCTCCTACTACCAGTCTTGGAAATTTTGTCTTTTCAACAACTTTAACGTTGACGTTGTTCTTCTTTAAATATGAAGAAGATACGCATCCGGAAGGCCCGGCTCCGATTACAAGAACGTCAACAAATTCTTTGCTCATCTTTGATTTTTTATTTTAATAATAACTTCTATCTTTGCCGCAAATTAATGACAATTAATTAATAACTACAAAATTATCATATTATTCTATCAATAAATGAAAATAAACAACTTTTTAGAACTGAGCGACTTTAAGAAAATCATTGTTGAGAATAAAAATATAGAACTGGATAAAGCACTTCTTACCAGAGTGAATGAAAGTTTTCAGTTTTTAAAGGAGTTTTCAAAAAATAAAGTGATATATGGTGTGAATACGGGTTTCGGACCGATGGCACAATTTAAGATCAGTGATGAAGATACACATCAGCTTCAATACAATCTCATCAGAAGCCATTCTTCAGGAATAGGAAATCCGCTTCCGGCGGACGAAGCAAAAGCCTGTATGCTGGCCAGACTGAATACATTATCTCTTGGGAAATCCGGGGTTCATGAATCTGTTGTTATTTTGCTTAAAGAATTAATAAACAGAGATGTTACACCGTTGATTTTTGAACACGGAGGAGTAGGTGCAAGCGGCGATCTCGTACAATTGGCACACTTAGCCTTAGTGCTGATTGGTGAAGGGGAAGTCTTCCATAAAGGTGAAAGAAAATCTACAAAAGAAGTTTTTCAATCTGAAGGTTTGAAACCGATTCAGGTAGAAATCCGTGAAGGACTCGCATTAATGAACGGAACTTCCGTGATGTCCGGCATTGGTGCTGTTAATGCGCATAAAGCGAATCAGTTAACTGATATTTCTATTAAATTATCCTGTGCGATTAATGAAATTGTTCAGGCGTATGATGATCACTTATCGGAAGTATTAAACGGAACAAAGCTTCATGCCGGTCAGCAGAAAATTGCAGAAAAAATGCGGGCTCATTTGTCTGACAGCAAATTGATCAGGAAAAGAGCAGATCATTTATACACTCATTTTGAAGAACAGGAAAAAGTTTTCAAAGAAAAAGTTCAGGAATATTACTCTTTACGATGTGTTCCGCAGATTTTAGGACCTGTTTTGGATACTCTGGAATACACTGAAAAAGTATTGGAAAACGAGATTAATTCAGCTAATGATAATCCGATCATCAATGTTGAAGACCAGCATGTTTACCACGGCGGAAATTTTCACGGAGATTATGTTTCCCTGGAAATGGATAAGCTGAAAATTGTAGTGGCCAAACTAACAATGCTTGCAGAAAGGCAATTAAATTACCTTTTAAATTCTAAAATCAATGAAATCTTGCCTCCGTTTGTTAATTTGGGCAAATTAGGATTTAATTTCGGGATGCAGGGAGTTCAGTTTACGGCAACTTCAACCACGGCGGAAAGCCAGATGCTGTCTAACCCGATGTATATTCACAGTATACCGAATAATAATGATAATCAGGATATTGTGAGCATGGGAACCAACGCTGCGGTTATCTGCAGAAAAGTGATTGAAAATGCATTTGAAGTATTGACTATTGAGGCAATTACAATTGTTCAGGCCATTGAATATCTTGGTTTTCAGGATAAAATTTCATCTGCCACTAAAGAACTGTATGATGATATAAGAAAAATTATTCCTGCATTCTCCGATGATATGGTGATGTATCCATATTTGGAACAGGTAAAAAAATATTTAAAAACTATGTAATTTTTATCCAAAATAAATTGTCATAGAAGTATACTTAAAGAAATTAAACTAATATAAGCAAACACATGAAATGTGCAATCATCACAGGAGGCTCAAGGGGAATCGGAAGGGCCATCTGTATAAAACTGGCAGAAGAAAAGAATTATCATATTTTGATTAACTATACTTCAAACGAAACGGCAGCAAGGGAAACCTTGGCTAAAGTTGAAGAATTGGGGGCAACAGGGGAAATTCTGAAATTCGATGTAGGAAATGCTGAGGAAACAAAGGTGGTTTTAACAGAATGGCAGGATGCGAACTCCAGTGCTGTGGTGGAAGTGA
The DNA here is from genome assembly GCF_025736815.1 of Chryseobacterium sp. PET-29. Taxonomy (NCBI): domain Bacteria; kingdom Pseudomonadati; phylum Bacteroidota; class Flavobacteriia; order Flavobacteriales; family Weeksellaceae; genus Chryseobacterium; species Chryseobacterium sp. PET-29. The sequence goes on from NZ_CP107053.1 coordinate 3,449,495, forward strand.
TTGTAAATAACGCCGGAATTACAAGGGACGGATTATTCATGTGGATGCCGAGTGAAGACTGGAACTCAGTGATTAACACCAGTTTAAACGGGTTCTTTAATGTTACGAATTTCTTTATTCAAAAATTATTACGTAATAAATACGGAAGAATCATCAATATGGTTTCTGTTTCCGGAGTGAAAGGAACAGCGGGACAAACCAATTATTCTGCTGCAAAAGGAGCTTTGGTAGGAGCTACAAAAGCTCTGGCTCAGGAAGTGGCAAAAAGAAATATTACGGTAAATGCGGTTGCGCCGGGATTCATTAAAACAGATATGACCCAGGAGTTTAACGAAGATGAATTAAAAGGCATGATTCCTGCAAATAGATTCGGGGAAGCAGAAGAAGTCGCAGATTTGGTAGCATTTTTGGCGTCTAAAAAAGCATCATACATTACAGGTGAAGTTATAAACATCAACGGAGGAATCTACTCATAATAATTTAGCAATGTAATAATTTAACAATGTACCAATAATGAGATTCTTCACTTCGTTCAGAATGACAGAAAGTATTATGGTTGCGAATTTGAAATTGTTACACTGTTAAATTGATAAACTGTTACATTTTTTAACATGGAAAATAGGGTTGTCATTACCGGAATGGGGATTTATTCCTGCATCGGAACTTCTTTGGAAGAGGTGAAAGAATCTTTATTTCAGGGAAAATCCGGAATTTTTTTAGTAGATGAAAGAAAGGAGTTTGGTTTCAGATCCGGATTAACCGGCGTTGTTCCGAAACCGGATCTTAAAAATCTTCTCAGCCGCAGGCAACGTGTAAGCATGGGCGAGGAAAGCGAATATGCGTATGCAGCAACTTTAGATGCCTTAAAACAGGCTGGTGTAGACCAGGATTTTTTAGACAATAATGAAGTCGGGATTTTATACGGAAACGACAGTGTTTCTCAGGCAGTGGTAGAATCTATCGACATTGCAAGAGAGAAAAAAGATACAACTTTAATGGGTTCTGGAGCTATTTTCAAGTCGATGAACTCCACCGTTACCATGAATCTTTCCACGATTTTTAAATTAAGAGGGATTAACCTTACGATCAGTGCTGCATGTGCAAGCGGTTCCCATTCTCTCGGACTGGCTTATATGATGATTAAAAACGGCTTCCAGGATATGATTGTTTGCGGAGGAGCGCAGGAAACCAACAAATATTCCATGGCGAGTTTTGATGGATTGGGTGTTTTTTCAGTGAGAGAAGATGAGCCTACAAAAGCATCAAGGCCTTTTGATTCTGCAAGAGATGGCTTGATTCCCAGTGGCGGAGCTGCTACTTTAATTGTTGAAAGCCTGGAGTCTGCGCAAAAAAGAGGAGCGAATATCATTGCGGAAATTGTGGGTTATGGATTCTCTTCAAACGGAGGACATATTTCAACGCCGAATGTTGACGGGCCTGCTTTAGCAATGAATAGGGCTTTGCAACAGTCTGGTTTACAGGTGGAAGATATTGATTATATTAATGCTCACGCAACATCCACACCAATTGGTGATGCTAATGAAGCCAAAGCAATTTATGAAATTTTCGGGGGTGAAGTTCCGGTAAGTTCAACAAAATCCATGACCGGTCATGAATGCTGGATGGCAGGTGCAAGCGAAGTTATTTATTCCATTCTTATGATGCAGAACGATTTCATTGCCCCGAATATCAATCTGGAAAATCCTGATGATGAAGCAAAAAGGATAAATTTGATTGCCGAAACAAAAAGTCAAAAAATTGACGTATTTTTGTCGAATTCTTTCGGATTTGGGGGAACCAATTCCGCATTAATTGTTAAAAAATTTAATTAAAAACATGGAAAGGGAAAAAATTGTTGCGACCGCCAACGACTTTTTAGTCAATGAATTTGAAGTAGACGGCGATGAAATCAGCAATGATGCAAACTTTAAAAAGACATTAGGCCTAGACAGCCTGGATTATATTGATCTGGTGGTCGTAATAGAATCTAATTTCGGAGTGAAATTGGGCGAAGCTGATTTTAAAAACATCGTGACTTTTGACGATTTCTATTCTACTATCGAAAACAAAATCGCAGAAAAAAATAAATAATTTATAATGTAGCAATATATCAATATAACAGTTGACCAATATTTGATTAAATAATTGTTACACTGTTACATTTTTACATTGGTACATGGTTCAATGACGACTATGAACAAGTGGAAAGGTAAATCTAAGGGGACGATTCTGGGATACAGAATTTTTGTCTGGTGTATTAGAAATATCGGGATCAGAAGTTCATATATTGTGCTTTATTTTGTTGCCTTCTACTATTTTTTATTCGAAAAAAACGGCAACAGATATTACAGGTATTATTTCGGAAAAAGACTGAATTACGGATACTGGAAAACAAAAATTTCATTATTTAAAAACTATTTTACTTTCGGAAAGGTTCTTATCGACAAAACGGCTATTTCAGCCGGATTACGGGGAAAATATACTTATGAATTCGACGGAATTGAAAATCTGAGAAATCTTTTAGCCGAAAAGAAAGGCGGTGTTCTCATCAGTGCCCATATCGGCAATTTTGAAATTGCAGAATATTTCTTTGCAGATATTGATTTTGATTGTCAGATCAATCTGGTGACTACAGATCAGGAGGTTACGGTTATTAAAGAATATCTTGAAAGTGTATCGGTTAAAAAAAGTACCGTAAAATTCATTTATGTAAAAGAAGATATGTCTCATATTTTCGAGATTAATGAAGCGCTATCCAAAAACGAACTTATTTGCTTTACCGGCGACCGCTATTTCGAAGGGTCAAAATTTTTAGAAGGCGAATTGCTTGGGAAAACAGCAAAATTTCCTGCAGGTCCTTTTCTTATTGCCTCAAGGCTTGGCGTTCCCGTGGTGTATGTTTATGTAATGAAAGAAAAAAATCTTCATTATCATTTGTACGCCAGAGTTGCTGAGAATGTAAAAAAGCGCGATGCACAGGGACTTCTCAATTCTTATACCGAAAACCTGGAATCCATGATCAGGAAATATCCGCTTCAATGGTTCAATTATTTTGATTTTTGGGACGATATTGATTAATTTTCCTACTTTTACTCCAGAAAAAACTAATATTTAACTCAAACATTAAATGATTGAGAAATTTAAAATAAAGTTCTAAGTTCATTTTTGTCTTGCTGAGTGTTTAACGCCTTTGCGAATTTAAAAACAGCAAGTGATCAAGAAAAATCTTTGCAGGCTTTGTGTTTAAAATTCAAATCATAAAGACACTTTCCTCCTTGAAAAAAACATACGACATACTCGTAATCGGCAGCGGATTGGGCGGCCTTGTTTCGGCACTTATTCTGGCGAAAGAAGGCCTGAAGGTTTGTATACTGGAAAAGAATAATCAGTACGGAGGTAATTTACAGACTTTTTCCCGTGATAAACTCATTTTCGATACAGGAGTTCACTATTTAGGAGGTCTCTCGGAAGGGCAGAACCTGCATCAGTTTTTTTCCTATCTGGGAATAATGGATGCTCTTGAGCTCAGGAAAATGGATGAAAACGGATATGATAAAATAACTTTCGGAGACGATCAGACAGAATATCCCCATGCACAGGGCAGCGAAAATTTTGTTAAACAGTTATCAAAATATTTTCCTGAAGAAAAAGAAAACATAGAAAACTATTGCGAGGAAGTCCGGCGGATATGCAGTCAGTTTCCAAGATACAATCTTGTTGGGGAAAATCGGTATAACGAAGAAATTCTCCACTTAAATACCAAAAGATTTATTGAATCTTTAACCTCTGATAAAAAGCTGCAGTCCGTTTTATTAGGTTCGAACTTTTTATATGCAGGTGATTCTGAGCATATTCCGTTTTATGTTCATGCACTTACGGTTAATTCCTATATTCAGAGCGCTTACAAATGTGTAAATGGAGGCAGCCAGATTTCAAAGTTGCTCATTCGCAAGCTTCGTGAGCATGGTGCTGAAGTTCATAAACATACTGAGGTTTCAGCGTTTATTTTTAATGAAAATAATGAAATAGCCGGTGTAAAAACGGAACAGGGAAGAGAATACTTTGCCAAAAAATTTATTTCAAATATAGAAATACGCTCTTTAATTCATATAATTGGAGAAGAAAGGCTAAAAAAATCTTTTTTAAACAGGATCATGAGCTGGAAACCTGTGTCTTCATGCTTCAGTGTGTACCTTGTACTTAAACCCCACACAATTCCTGATTTTAATTATAATATATACCATTATTCTAATGAAGAAATGGTCTGGAATGCATACCGTTATCAGAAAGAATCCTGGCCGGAAACTTACATGCTTTCTTCAACGGAATCAAAACATAATCCTGGTTTTGCAGAAAGTCTTACGGCAATTTCCTACATGGATTTTGAAGAAGTAGAAGAGTGGAAGAATACATTCAATACCGTTGCAGATGAGCATGAAAGAGGAGCGGGCTATGAAAGATTCAAGCTTGATAAAGCAGAAAAAATGATTGATGCCTTAGAAAAGAAAATCCCTGATCTAAGAAAATATATAAAAAAAATCTACACCTCTTCACCATTATCTTACCGCGATTATATCGGCAGCTTCAACGGAAATATGTACGGTTATCGCAAAAACTCGGAAAATCCTCTAAAAACAATGGTTTCGCCAAGAACAAAAATCGACAATCTTTTTCTCACAGGGCAATCTGTGAATATGCACGGAATCTTAGGTTGTACTATAGGGGCATTCAATACCTGTGCGGAAATTGTTGGTAAAGAATTGATTGATAAAAGATTAAAACAATTTATTAACGAAGGTAAAAGTGGAGAAGAAATACAACATTAATTTACGATTAGTCATTCCAAATGGAGAAAGACGAATTAAAACATCCAAATTAAAAACAAATTTTTATTCAAGATGCATCGTTTTATCATTTCTCAGTCTCAGCCTTATTTTTATCCTAATATCTTGCGGTATACAAAAATCCATCAATCATATTCCTGATATCCAACAGTATTCTATTGAAATTCCGGAAGTTAAAAGAGTCAATGATTCCACTTTCAGCTTTAAAAAAAATTATTTAACGAAGAACAAGCAGCAGATCTGGGAGCTTTATATTACAGGAAACCCTTTGCAGCTGGGGTATAATAATGGAGCGCTTACAAAGAGCCTCATGCAAAATCAGGAAAAGATTTTCTTTTCAAAAGTAGAAGGTTTTGTTCCGTCGAAATTTAAACAAAGTCTCTTGCGTGGGTTTTTGAAATGGTATAACCGGAAAATGTATCTGAATGTTCGGGAGGATTTTCAGGCAGAGCTCTATGGTTTATCCCGGTATTCTTCCGATGAATATGATTTTATCGCCCCTAAATACCAGCGAAATCTTTATCTGCACGGGGCTCACGATATCGGTCATGCCATGCAGGATCTTATGATGGTTGGATGTACTTCTCTCGCCGTCTGGAATGAAAATACCGAAGACGGAGATTTGCTGATCGGAAGAAATTTCGATTTTTATGTGGGTGATGATTTTGCGGAAAATAAAGTTATTGAAATTGTAGAGCCGGAAAATGGGATTCCTTACTTATCTGTAAGTTGGCCGGGTATGATAGGGGTAGTTTCCGGGATGAATAAAGAAGGAATTACGGTAACCATCAATGCCGGAAAATCTAAAATTCCGTTAACAGCAAAAACGCCGATTTCTCTGGTAACGAGAGAAATTCTTCAGTATGCTAAAAATATTGATGAAGCCATAGCCATTGCAAGGAAGAGAAAAGTTTTTGTCTCGGAATCTATTCTGGTTGGAAGTGCTTATGATAAAAATGCTGTAATCATCGAAGTTTCTCCGGATAATTTCGGGGTATATAAAGTAGAGAATACAAGTCGGGTTTTTTGCACCAATCATTTTCAGTCGGATGCTTATAAAAATGATAAAAGGAATCAGAAGCATATCGCAGAAAGTCATTCCGAATACCGCTACGAAAAGCTGCAGGAACTTTTAGAAAAAAATAAAAAGATTACCCCTGAAAAAATGGCTGCAATCTTACGTGACAAGTCCGGACTGAAAGGAAAAAAAATAGGTTACGGAAACGAAAAGGCAATTAATCAGCTTCTGGCGCATCATGCTGTGATTTTTTCGCCCCAGAAAAAGTTGGTTTGGGTTTCGGCAAATCCTTATCAGCTGGGAGAATTTGTATGTTATGATCTTAATGAATTATTTTCGGATCAAAAATTGAAAAATGGTGATTTCGCAAGGTCTGAATTGAATATTGCAAAAGATCCTTTTATAGATTCCCGGGAATTTGAAGATTATAAACAATACAAAATGATGAACGAAGAAGTTCAGAAAGCAATTGAAGGAGATGTATTGTTAACGGAAGATTTCCTGCCATATTACCAATCACTAAATCCGGATTTCTGGGTGGTTTATTATCAGTCTGGAAAATATTATTACAAGCAAAAAGAATACAGCAAAGCAAAAACAGAATTTGAAAAAGCACTGACCAAAGAAATCACAACTCTTGAGGACAGAAAGCATATTGAACATTATTTTAAGAAAGCACTCAAAAGATGTAAATAGACATTTTTCTTTGTTTAAAAAATATTGTTTTTATGATGAATATTTTAAATAATAAATTTCTGAGTCTGATTCTTGATATGATTTGTTTTTATTAAATTTTAACAAAAGAAATAGCTGTAAGTATAGTATAAATTATCTGTTTTTAAGAATATTATTGTTTTTATTGTTAATAATTTTATTTCGTATGATTTAAATGATTAAATTCGTTTTCGTTAAATCGTTAATGAATGAGAAAAATCTACTTACTGTATTTATTTTGCTTTTTAGGCCTTTTTTCCTGTAAAAACGACGAAAAAATTGAAAGTGTAGAAACGGAAAGTTCTTTTGTTAATTTTAATATTGACGCAGTTCCGTACGCAAAACTCTCAACTTATATGTTTTTTACGGGGGAACTGAAAAATCTGCAGCCTAACACCAAAGTTATTCCTTATGAACCCGCCAGTTCGCTTTTTACAGATTATGCTTTGAAAAAGAGATTCATCTGGATGCCGGGTAATGTAAAGGCAAACTATGATGCGGATGATAAAATACTGAATTTTCCTGTGGGCACCGTACTGATCAAAAATTTTTACTACAATACCGTACAGCCCGGAAATACAACAAAAATTCTTGAAACACGCTTAATGATTAAAAAATCCACAGGCTGGATTTTTGCAGAATATCTCTGGAATGACGCTCAGACTGAAGCCGAGCTGGTTACCGGAGCCAACTTTGCAAGCGGAAGTTCTAAAAACATTACTTTTAAAAAAGATAATGGTGATATCATCACTACGGATTACAGAATCCCTTCGGAAACGGAATGCCTGGCGTGTCACAAATTAGACAATAAACCAATTCCGATTGGGATGAAGCCACAGAATTTAAATGGGACTTACAATTATCCTAATGGTATTAAAAACCAGCTTCAAAAGTTTGTTGATGAAGGCTATCTCCAAAGTTTTCCATCCAATATTGTCTCGACAGTGAATTATAAAGATACAAGCAAACCTCTGGATATCCGGCTGCGTTCTTATCTTGATATCAACTGTGCCCATTGTCACCAGGAAAATGCAAGATGTGATTACAGAGCAATACGTTTAAGCTTCACCCAGACGGCCAACTTAACAAAGATGGGGGTTTGTGTAATGGCTGATGAACCTCTCGGCTCATCGCTGGAAAAAATTATTACGCCAGGAAATCCTGCCAAATCGGTAATGCATTTCAGATTGAATTCTGTCAATGAAAATAACAGGATGCCGCTGCTAGGAAGAACTATCGTTCATGATGAAGGTGTACAACTCCTGAATCAATGGATCTCTTCTTTAAATCAAACTTGTCCTTAATAATAAAAACTTCTATCCATGAAAAAAATATTCCCCTTACTTATTTTATTATTGAACAGTACATGGGCGTCTGCACAGCTCACCTGCGCAACAGCAGTTTCCCTAAATCTAGGAACAGTTACCGTGCCGGATGTCACGGGAGATCCTCCTTTAACGGCTTGTACCTTAGGTGCAGCCGGAACAAAAGGCTTGTGGTATAAATATACGGCTACAGCAAATAAAACGATTAAAATTACCACTTCGTCTGCTGGGCAAAACGCTGATACCCGTTTAATGGTGTTTTCAGGAAATTGTACCGCACTTAATTGTATTACGGCCAATGATGATTACATTGGACAGTTTTCCCAGGTTACCTTTAATGCAGTTGCCGGAACCACATATTATATCGTCTTTGATAATAAATATTCTTCCTTGGGCTTTAATGTTACATTATCCGAGGTAATAGTTCAGCCGGATCGCCTGGTGTTTAATCCTCAGACTGTTTCTGTTGCAGGAAGTTTTAATAACTGTATTGTAGATATGAACGGAGATTATCTTGATGATATTGTTTCTGTAGTAAGTGCTACACAGATTGTCATTTCCTATCAGCAGCCGGGCGGAACATTCAATAATGTAACGTATACCGTTCCCACCACAGTTATAACACCTTCATGGAGTATAGCCGCCGGAGATTATGATAATAATGGATTTAACGATCTGATTTATGGTTCGGGAAGCGGAATTGCTTTTTTAAAGGCAAATGCCACCGGAACGGCTTATACGTCAGACAGAAAACAGCAATCATTCTTAGTTCAGAGAACAAATTTTATCGATATTAACAACGATGGGAAATTGGATGCTTTTGTATGTGACGATAATGCTCCGAACAGATACTATATTAATGACGGCACGGATATGAATCATAGCCAGGGCGGACTGGGAGATTTCCCTTCCGGAGGAAACTACGGTTCTATCTGGATTGATTATGATAATGACGGAGATATGGATCTCTTTATTGCAAAATGCAGCGGAGGAGGTTCCGGGCCCGGAGGAAACATCGATGAACTTCACCGAAATAACGGCAATGCTACTTTCACCAATGTGGCGGCAACAGCCAACATGGCAAACCCCGTTCAGACATGGTCTTCCGCGTGGGGAGATTTTAATAATGACGGATGGATGGATGCAGTGGTAGGAATTAATTCCACGGCAAATGGACTGAGTAAGGTAATGAAAAACAACGGAGACGGAACATTTACTGATAAGTCTGCAGGATCGGGATATGATACCAACAGTGCACTGAGCAGAGAATATGTAGCTCATGATTTTGATAACGACGGATTCCTGGATGTATTGGGAGCAGGAAATAACATCATGTTCGGAAATGGTGATTTTACATTTACCCCAAATCCAAACCCTTATAATCTCAGCAGCTTTGACCGTCCTATCGGAGATTTAAATAATGACGGATTTCTGGATATTCAGAACGGAAACACGATCATGATGAATGCCGGAAATACCAATAAATGGCTTAAAGTAACCCTGAAAGGAACTCAGAGCAATAGAAACGGAATTGGCGCAAGAGTAGAAATTTACGGGTCCTGGGGTAAACAGATCAGAGATGTGCAAAGTGGCACAGGTTTCGGGAACATGAGCACGCTGAATGTTCATTTCGGGATCGGGCAGGCTACTGCCATTACAAAAGTGATTGTGCGCTGGCCTTCGGGATTGGTAGATACAATTAATAATGTTACCCCGAATACAACATTAAATGTAATTGAAGGTTCATTCTTAGGTACAAAAGAGATTCAGACCGCAGAAGAAATTTTCACGGTATATCCTAATCCTGCACACGATAATATTCAGTTTAAAACCAAGTCCGGTTTTGTTCCTGAACATGCTAAAATATATGAGATGAGCGGGAGAATGGTTCTGCAGACTAAAGTAGAAAGGGATCAGATTTCCGTAAAAGATTTAAAACCGGGAACATACCTGCTTCAGGTAACCGATAAATCGGGTAAGAATTATTCACAAAAAGTAACAATAAAATAACACGAAATACAACTGCAAGGTCAAAAGGCTTTGCAGTTTTGTTTTAATAATACTAAGTGTTTTCCGGATCTACTTTATTCAGGAAGAGAAAAACAGCAATCCCGGAAATGACGGACATGGAAACCGATAATATCGCGCTGCCGATCAGATACTGCAGCAGATTATTTTTCACAAGATCAAAATTCAGCTCCTGGCTGAAAATATTGCTGTTTCCCCCAACAAATGGCGAACCCAGAAACAATGAAGCTGCAATAATAAAAGGGATAAAAGGCGGTATACTTACATTTGAAGCCACAAAAGCCAAGACTTTATTCAGTTTAAAAAGTACGGCCAAAGATATGGTAAGCAGGGTATGAAAGCCCCAAAAAGGAGAAAAACCTATCAATACACCGAGTGCAACGGAAAAAGCTTTGGTTCGGTTACTTCCATCGCTTTCCAGAACATCTTCTTTTATAAATCTCTTAAAACTTTTTTTTTTGAAATTATTAATGAAATTTCTAGGAATAATGTAAACCAGCGTAATGGCTACCAAAATCGTATTAAGGATGCTGATTCGGGTGAAATCTTTAAAAGGCCTGAAATGGGACACTCTTTCTGCAGGATCGTATAATACTTTTACAGGAACATTTTTTACAGGAACATGCCTCCAGGCTGTCCGTACAATAATTTCAATTTCAAATTCAAATTTAGGGGTAAAATATTTTCTGGGAATTTTATGCAGCGGATACAACCGGAACCCCGATTGTGTATCTTCCAGCTTAATCCCTGTTTCAAACCAGAACCAGAAATTAGAAAAACGATTTCCGAAGCTGCTTTTTTTAGGTATTCCGTCCTGAGCCATATTTCTGTTACCTATCAGAAGTACATCCTGACTTTCCTTTAGCAAAGCTTCTACAAAAACCGGAATGTCATCCGGGTAATGTTGTCCGTCAGAATCAATAGTAATCGCATAGCTGTATCCTATCTTTTCCGCCACTCTGAAACCTGTTTTCAAAGCATTCCCTTTTCCTTTATTTTCAGGCAGATGAATAATCCTGATTTCGGGATAATCCTGTAAAATAAATGGTGTGGAATCTGTAGAACCGTCATTAACAATGATAATGTTATTCGTGTAATGTAAAATACCGACGATAACTCTCCTCAGCGTTTTTTCATTGTTATAGGTAGGAACTAAAACACAGATATTCTTTTCGGAAATTGCTTTCTGGACTTCAGTGAGGGTCATGGTTTTATTTAAAACTTGCTTTTTCGGCCTCCGTCATTGTTTTAGATTGTGCCGCAAATTTTTTAATATAGTTTTTTAATGTTGAATTTTGCTTGCTGTAATTATTCAGAATGAAAGCTTTATCATCTTTAAGGCTTCCTCTGTACCCCACAATTTTCGGAATATTTTCCTGAACACTCATCCTGATGACCCGAAGTTCGATATTATTGGGATTGCTTTTGATAATAGTTTCAAGACTGGTAGCACCGGATTTTACCAATGCTTTCCGGTTGTGCTTCGTAATTTTGGCTTCCATTATTTTAGCTGCCGCTTTATAACCCTGGATGACGGCGTCAGACCCGGAGCTTTTTTCAGCAGTATTGATAAATGCTTCGGTATTCGCATTGGATGCATTTGCTTTAGCATAACTTTCCCGCAAAGATTCAATTCCCGATTGAAAGAAAAGCATAACTGCAGTTACGAACGAAAAAATTAATTTCATTTTGCCAGTTTTTTATAGTTAACTGACATTTTTAATGCAATAGTCTCGCCAAAAGAAGTGGTATTTTTTACTTTAACTTCTTCTTCAGATTCATTAATATCCAGCTGTAATTTCAGTTCAGGGGTTTCAAAAGGATTAATGATCGCCATAAATTTTACATTGGAAGCGGATTTCAGAAATAATTTTTGTCCTGCTAATTCTTCAGAAAGTTCTTTTACAATCTGCATCATACAAACTCCTGGAGTAACGGGATTTCCCGGGAAATGGCCCTTAAAGATTTCATGATCTTTATTAAGTAAAATATGGGCGATATAACTTCCGTTCTCTGTTTTTTCGTAGGATTCTAATTGGTAAAAATCGGTAAGAATTGTCTGCATTATTTATTCTGTTTCAGTTATTTGGAATAATTTTATATTGAATTTAAATCTTTATTTAGAAAATTCAAACTATTCGCGAAGATATATCTTTTTGAAACGAAAAGGAAATTGTTTTACCAACAGATTTTTAAACTTACTTTTTAAAGCGAAACGTATAATAAGCTCCAATCTGAAAAACAGTATTTGAATTGGCAAAAAGAAAAGAAGAATTTTCGTGATCCAGCATGGATATAAATCCCTTTTTGATCCGTACTTCAAAGCCCAGATTTTTGGAAAGATCATAACCCAAGCCTCCCGCGAAGCCAAGATCAAGTCCGGCATTATTATTACCGACAGCAAGATCCAGAAACGGGCCGGCAAAAACATTAAAGTTTTTTATATATACTTTATTTGTAAATTGCAACCCTACAAAATCATAGTGAAGCCTTTTGCGCGGAAGAATTCCGTTTTCTGAAGTGTATTGCAAATTTGTACCCTGTCTTGAGTAATTAAATTCAGGCTGTAAAGCGTAGCGCTCCGTAAATCTAATGTTTCCCTGTAATCCGATATAAAAATCTGTAACTGTTTTCAGGTTTGTATTGATCACCTTTTCGGGTTTGTCGTCTTCGTGGATGTAAAAGCTTTCATTGTTTCTTTTAGTAAGGGTAGCGAAATTTACGCCTGTCCTTATGCCCGTACTGAAAGTCACCTGAGCTGATGAAAATCCGAAGATCAGAATCAGACAGGTAAATAAAATTTTTCTCATGTAAGGTCATTGGTTTTCGGTAATCTGGAATAATTTTATATTGATTTTGAAATCTTTATGGCGGAGATTCAAACTATCCACGAAGATATGTTTTTTTGCGTCAAAAGTAAAATCGATCTTTTCCCTGTTGTTTTTCGTATAAACAATTTGTTTCAGCATTCGGTTCTCCTTGCCAAAGAATAGATAATATGCTTTCTTATCTGCTTTTGAAAGATAAATATAATCGGTTTTGTTTTCAAAACTTTGTGAAACAGGATAATTTTGTTTTAAAAGCTCCCTGAAATCGTTCTTCAGAAAATTAATGACGATTTTTTTATCCATATCGGGAAGCACATAATTGAGTTTAAAATCTTCCTTCGAAATTTCAAAGTCAATCAATTTATTTCCAAAATCCGAGGTTAACACAACACGATGAGTGTTTTCACTAATTTTTTTTATGATCAGAATGCCGCTTACATGGTTTTTATAAATATCCATCTGGCATTTATACACATAATCTTCCGTAGATGAAAAATAGAGATTTTCAACAGCCTTTTTAACAGACGTAACAGGTTTCGCATCATTAAGCGTATAGGTTTTACACGCTGTAAACAAAATGAAAATCAGGCTATAAGCTAAATTCCGAAGCAGCAACCGGCGCATTGACTTTTGTATTTTTGAAAATAATATTGGTAGTGTCTCCGGAAGCTTCCGTCATATTGACCTGAGAAACCGTTGATTCATTTTTAGGGAAATATAATTCAATTTGCTTAATATATTTCAGCAGCTGAGCAGATTTCGGGGTAAATTTTGCAATGTTGAAATTGGCACTTTTCATATAACTTACTGAGAATTCTGGATCATTGAACATCTGTCCGTTTGAACTTCCTACGATTAATTTATTGATTTTTTCGAAAGTTTTGCTTTTGGCATCCACAGAAGATTTCTTACCCTGATCATTAATAAATATCTTATTATCCTTAAAAACAATGCTGTACTGATAGGGTTTTGTGTATTTCCAGGCAAGCATATTCGGAGTTTTGAGGGACATTCTTCCATAGGTAACGATATTTTTATCCAGGAAATCCATTTTCTTGGTCTGCGTAAAATCGGCCTGCAGCGTTTTTATCCCTTTCGTTTCCGAAGAAACTTTCGCTACAAATGCTTTGGCTTCAGCCCCGGACATTGCCGTATTCTGTGAAAAAAAAACACCTGAAATCAATAGAAATGCTCCTAAAGCTATATTTTTAATCATTTTTTAACGTTTTAATGTAACCACAGAAGGCACAAAAGATTATTATTTCCATTTAACATTACAATTAAAGTCTGCAAAAGATGAAAATCAAAAATTTTCAAAACTTATGTGTTATTCTTTTCATTTAAGCGTACTCTGGTGTTAAAAATCTTTTGTCTCTTTTGCGGTTAAAATATTATCAATTGTAAAAGTTGAATATTTCTTATCCTTCAAAAATACCAATAAATCTGCCAAAACTTTATACGTTTTTTCTGAGGTATCGTGAAGAAGAATAATGCTTCCTTTTTTTAATTTTTTGGTAATGTTATGGGAAATTTTGTTCTCATCCTGAATTACCGTATCTAATGACCGTACATTCCAGCCAATGCTTTTCTTATGGGTTTTTCTGATTGCTCTGGCAATGTTCGGGTTGGTTACACCAAACGGAGGACGGTATAAACTGGTTTTTAAATTGCCGGTTTTCAACATCATTTCGTCACATTTTTCGATCTCTTCGATCATTTTTGAAGTTGATAAAAAACCGGTATTGTCAGCATGTGAAAAAGTATGATTTCCAACGGTATGACCTTCTGCAATAATTCTTTGGAAGGTTTCGGGATATTTTTCAATCTGTTTCCCGATGCAGAAGAAGGTTGCTTTTATATTGTTTTCCTTGAGCAGATCCAGAAATTGAGGTGTATATTCTGTAGGCCCGTCGTCGAAAGTCAATGCAACTTCCCTGATTTTTGTTCTTTTATGATTAAAACTGCTTACGAAATAATTCAGCCCGACATCAAAAGATCCCCAGATAATAACCGCAAAAAACATCAGAAAACAAAACAGATATACCCAAAACGTTCCCTGAAATGCATAAATAAAAACATTGCAGAAAATATAGAACAGGATAAACGGATAATGTTTCATCTTTTATTGTTTATAAATTTAGGGTTTAAAATATCCATGATTTATATATTCGTGTTGTCATTGTGAATGGAGCAAAACGGAATGAAATGCTCTTGCGAACGAAACCTTTTCAAACTTTATATTTCCAAACTTAACAGGTTTCAAAAACCTGGTAGGTTTTAATTTTATTAATTCAACAAACTAAACTTTTCCCAACAAAACCAAGCTGTGATCATTTCCTCCCAAATGATTATAAAGCAGAATGTTCCTAATCTCACCTTTTTTCAGATCATTAATCATCATCACTTCGGGAATCTCCTGGTTCTTAAGGATATGACAAGCGATAAAGGTAGAAAATCCACTGGCCGTATTGAATTCGCCGCTTAAATGTTTGTAATACAGCAATGAAGAACCTGTAAATAGTTCCGTTACTTTATTGTAATACACATCAGACTTTGAATCTCCGCTGAAACCCAAAATTACTGCGTCAATATTAGTGTTTGCTAAATTATTTTTATTTAAAAATTCTTTAATAAAGTCTTGAGTTTCTCCTAATTCTAATATATTAACAATCTGAATATCTTTCAGTTGAGCATAACAATTTACTGCTTTTTCTTTTCCCAAGACAAAAAAACTTGCTCCTTCTCCCCAAACAACGCCGTGCGTTTCTGAGTTCAGGTAATCTACAGGTAAATCTTCTTCTTTTTTAATGGTTTTGTTTAATTTGTACAATTCCATTGTTCTTTCGGTCTGTTCATCCGTTGAACCAACGAGTACATTTTCCGCGTCACCGTCGATAATCTGTAGTTTTGCATCCAAAAAAGAAAATTCCAGAGACGAAGATGTATTTACATACGTGAAATTATATGCATGGCATTGAAGACCTAAAGCGATCTGTCCTGCCACCGTATTATGAGTAGACTGGATGAAATAAGTGGGAGTCAAAAACTCTTCATTATTATCCAGCACATTTTTCAAAAATTTCTCGGAATCCTGAGAACATCCTATGCCGGTTCCCACAATGATCGCATCCGGATTTTCAATACCGGCCTCTTTTAATGCATAATGCGAAGCAACAGAACTCATTTTTACTGTTTTAGACATTCTTCTGATCATAGCCGGAGGAATGAATTCTTTGTAGGCAGGTTCGATGGCTTTTAAGACCAGAGTAGAATATTCCGGCTTTAAATTTTCTAAGAAATTTTCATTTAAAGTGTCCTGAACAGAAATGCAGGCGGCACTGTTGATGTAAACCGGATTCATGACTTTGAGAAAATTAAGGTTGAACAATTTCCGCCAAAACCAAACGAGTTGGAGAGAACGTGGTTGATGTTTTTTTCTCTGAGTTCAGTAACCGGAGTCAGGTCAAATTCTGCCATTTTAGTTTTAAAATTCAGATTCGGGAAAATAATATTATTCTGAATGGCCAACAAAGAATAAACCGCTTCAATTCCTGCTGCTGCAGCCAGAGTATGGCCCGTGAAAGCTTTGGTGGAACTGAAATCCGGGACTTTATTTTCTCCGAAAATTCTGATCATTGCAATACCTTCTGATAAATCATTATTTGGAGTTGCCGTTCCGTGAACGTTAATATAATCGATTTGTTCTTTATCTAACCCCGAAATTTTGAGTGCTTTTTCCATCGCTAAATAGGCACCCTGACCGTTTTCGGAAGAAGCAGTCTGGTGATGCGCATCATTGGCATTTCCATATCCCGAAAGATAACCAAGCACTTTTTTATGTTCCTTTTTCACCACGTCTTCGGATTCCAAAATTATAAAAGCGGCCGCTTCTCCAAGATTCAGACCTTTTCTGTCATGATCAAAAGGAGTATTATAAGAATCTGTAAGAATCATCAGTGTGTTAAAGCCATTCAAAGTAAATTTTGAAAGGGCATCTGTCCCGCCGACAATCACACGATCCAACACTCCGTTCTTAATCAGTTTGGCTCCCATCATAATCGCATTGGCTGCTGACGAACATGCTGTACTGATGGTTGAGACCATACCTTTCAAACCCAGATAGTCCGCAATTAACAAAGATGAATTTCCGGCATCATGAGAGTCAATATATTTTTGCTGTTCAGGAAGATCTTCATAGGAATAGAAATATTTTTCGGTCATATCCATTCCGCCAACGCTGGTTGATGAAATGAGACCTGTTTTATATCCATTGACGTCTGTAATTGCTGCATTTTCTACCGCTTCTTTTGCGGCAATCATTCCTAACAGGGCTGTTCTGGTAGCATTTTTTACATCTTTAAGATGAAGCTTTTCTATAAGCTCTGCGTTTGAAAGCTTGATTTCACCTGTTTTGATGCTTCCGGCATGGCGTGTTTCAAAGAGTTCAATATCTGAAATTCCGTGCTTTCCGGACATCAAGGATTGCAGATTTTCCTCCACATTGTTTCCAATAGAAGAAATAATGCCCATTCCTGTTATAGCAATTTTTTGACTCATTTTTACAAAATGTAACAATGTATCAATGTAACAGTTTACCAATTGCTAGACTGTTACATTGGTACATTGATATATTAATTTATTTTGTTCTGTTTTCCTCGATGTATTTTGCCATAGTGTCAATGGATGTAAAAATTTCCTTTCCTTTTTTAGGATCGGCCAATTTTATTCCATATTCTTTATCCAAAAGAACAATCAGCTCCAACGCATCAATAGAATCCAGACCCAGACCGCCACCGAATAACGGATCCGTATCTTTAATTTCTTCTACTGCAACGTCTTCTAAATTAAGAACTTCAATGATTTTGTGTTTTAATTCTTCTCTTAAGTTTTCCATAATTTTAAAATTTACCAATGTATCAATGTATCAGTTTACCAATTGATTATACTGAATGTCATTGTTACATTGTTATACTGTTATATTGTTACATTAGTTCGTGAGCAAATATACAAAAGCATTATAACTTTCGTGATATAACTCTACCCAACCGCACAATACCTTGTCGGCTTTTCCTGACTGCAAAATCTGTTCCGAGTAATTATTTAAAAATTGCTCATCAAATTCATTCAGTACAAAAAAGGCGTTTTCGGTCTGCATTTTATGCTTGATGCTGATTTCTCCTACGCAAATATTGGGTAATGTATATACAAAAACCGCGGGGCTCGGGAAATAATTTTCCTGAAAATTGATGCTTTCCTGATATTTAAAGTCGGTATCAAGGCTTGAAGATCTGTTAGCAAAAACCAATGCGGTTCTGCTGTGATCTCCCTCTTTTAGAATTATTTCAGAGGCAAGAAATGCGAGTTTACTCAGATTATCCATCTTATGAAATTTCGCATAATTGACTTCTAAAGTTTTATAGGCTTCTTTGGAAAAATCTGAGAAATTTTCAGTTTGAGTTTCAAAAATAACCTCGTTGTTGAAAGTAATTTTTGAATTATTTATGGTGCAAATATCTGTTTTCTTCATGAATGCGTTTTAGAATTTTAAGGCTTTTTTGTTGGGTTTTGATGGGTGTTGAAAACAGCAAAAACAATAATTTTATTTTCTATAATTTGATAAATGATGACGTAAGGAAACTTTTGAATATAAGCCTCACGTAAGTTTCCTTTTTTTAAAGGAAAGTGCAATGGGTTATTTTGAATTTTGAAAAAATAAGATTCAACTTTTTTTTAAATTGTATTCCAAGCCCAATCTGCTTACTTTCGTACCACAATGCAGCTTCTTGAAGATCAGCTTCGGCATTTGGAGATAAAGAAATTTGATAAATCATAAATTTTTCATCAGTCTTTCTTTTACTTCTTCCCACGAAGAAGTTTTAAGTTCACCACTTAAATATTTTCCACGCTCTTCTTCAATTCGGTCATAAATATGATCCGGAACTTGTGGATATTCTGAAGATTTTAGTTCTGAATCTTCTTCTGCATCAATAATGCTGTTGATGATTCTTAAAATTCTTTCATCCGCAATGTCGATGAATTCGTGAATTCTTTTTCTGATTTCTATTGTAGAGCCCATTTTTCAACCTTTAAGTCTATCAAAATTACGAAATTATTCTTTACACTTTTCCAAAACAACCGCCGCATTACAACCGCCAAAACCTGAAGCCGTTTTCAGAATATATCTGATTTCTGCAGGTTGATTTTCTTTAATAATATTCAAAGATTGGGAAGTTCCGAGGTCTTCAAAATTTTTAGATGGAAGCAATGTTTTATGTAAGGCACTTTCCATCGAAATAATAGTTTCCAGTAGCCCGGAAGCACCTAAGCAATGCCCATAATACGCTTTTAAACTATGCAAAGGAATATTTTGTAACTCCGCACGGTTGAAAGCGATAGCTTCCATCTCATCATTATAGATGGTGGCAGTTCCGTGAGCGGAAATAAAATTAATTTGCTCTGCTGTAACCTGTGCTTCCGTCATCGCATTTTTAATGCTTGTATATAAGCCATCACCGGTTCTGGAGGGTCCGGAAATGTGATTGGCATCATTAATAGCAGAATCTCCTAAAATTTTAAAACTAAATTTTTCGTTTTGTAGGGTTTTTCCTTCGTCAAAACGATAGCCTGTTATGTAAACTGCTGCTGCTGCCTCACCAAGATTGATGCCGTCGCGGGTTTTATCATAGGGTTTGCATATCCCGCTTCCGATAGCCTGAAAAGAATTGAAGCCAGAGATGACAAATTCTGAAATTTCGTCTCCGGCAATAACAAAAGCATCGTTATATTTTCCGGACAAGATCATGTTTTTTGCAACAGCGAGTGCCATTACTCCGGAAACACAAGCATTGGAAACTACAATTGGCTTGGTTTTAAATCCGAAAAAATCGGCAATTTTTTGAGCTAAATCCGAAAGGAAAACGCCTTCCGGTAAAGTATTTTTATTTTTTAATAAACTGATGTTTCCTTTGGTAGTTGATAAGATAAAAGCTGTTTCTTCTGTAATCTGATGTCTTTCAACCAAAGGTTGTAAGCTTAACAAAAACATTTTTTCCAGCCTTGTAAAATTGTTGTTCTGTACGGATTTGAAATTTGTTGTAAATTCCTCTTCCAGTTTTTCAGAATTAATTTTGGAAGCGTAAAAAGGTTCGTGATTCTCTACGATTTTATGCAGAGAGACACCGGATTTTCCTTCCAGAAGAGCATCCCAGTTGGAAAAAACATCAAAACCTAATGGCGTGACACAATTGTAATCGGTGATATAAATTTCTTTCATGGTAATCCCATTTTATCTTTCCAGCTCTGAAAAAACTCAGGATTGTACAAACATAAATTATTATCGGAATCCAGGAAAACCTGAATGGTTTCTCCGGAACAAACCAATTGATTATTTTCGTTAAAAAGCTCGTATTGATATATTAATTTCGCTGATACCGCATTAACGAAAGTCGTTACAATCTTGAACGTTTCCCCGTATTTCAGTGGGAGAAAATGTTCGCAGGTACTTTTAACGATTGGCGTTACATAACCAGCCTTCTGAATATCGAGATACGTTAAACCATGTTGTCTCCCGAAAGCTTCTCTTCCATCTTCAAAATACACAATATAATGCCCATGCCAAACAATTCCAAGCGGATCTGTTTCGTTGAAGCGGACACGGACTTCCTCGGTACAGCTTAATATAGTTTCTTTAGACTGCATTTTGTTTTCTTTCGTAAAATAATGAAATAGCAACCATAGCGATATAAAATAAAAATAAAAATATGATTTCTTTTGCAATACCACCGATTCCGCTGTTTCTTAAAATGATATCATAATACGCATTTAAGCCCCAGTTCATCGGCGAAAATTTGGCGATGGTCTGCATAAATTCCGGCATCAGGAAAACCGGAACCCAAATTCCGCCGATTGCTGCCAGCACCACAACTGAAGTTGCCCCGAACGGAGCTGACTGTTCCTGCGTATCTGCAACAGTTCCCAGCAAAACCCCAAATCCAATAGCCGCTAATCCGGCGAAAATGGTAACGATAATTAACGGAAACATCTTTCCGGTCACATCAAACTGCGGAAGATCCATATACGGGAAAAGATAAATTCCTACCGCAACCATCAGCAAAAACTGAATAACACAGATAATAAGATATGTAAATGTTTTTCCTAAAATATGAATGAAATACGGTGTCGGACTGATTCTTGCCCTCACGCTTGTTCCCTGGCTTTTTTCTTTAACTAAATTAATAGAAAGCGGAACGACAATGAAAAATATCGCAAACAAAGCCCAGGCCGGAACATTATGCTGAACGGAATTCGGCAATACATCCATATTTCCTTTTTTCGGAGTGATCTCCTTAAAGGCAATCAGGCTGTTATTTTTTAGATCTTCCGTAGTTCCCAGCTGATCCTGAAACGCTTTATAAATCTTTTTGTTTTCGATCTCAAAAACCATTTTATTCACGGCATTCATCACATTGTTTTTGAAGCTGATATTGGTTGCGGGATCGAAATAAAGGCGGATATCTTTTGCTTTTGAAGTATTCTGTTTTATCGCCGTAGAATCGGTTTCTAATCCAAATGAGCTAACAATAGACTGAACCTTAGAATCAATATTGGAGTTGATGTCTTTCGTTAAATTTTTAGGGATAACAATAGCCATCTGATAATCTCCCCCAAATACGGCTGTCTCAGCAGATTTTTCATTAAAATCGGTCAGCAGCTCAAATGTTTTACTGTTTTCAAGCTGCTTCTTTATGCTTTCTGAAATTTCAGATTGGTCATTATCAATAAATATAATCGGGATTTTTGAACCTTCCATATTTTTAAAGGTCGAATCCTGAATTAGAGTAATGGTAATAATCAGCAGTAACGGCATCACGAAAATGATGACGATCCCTCCGATATCTCTTTTAAGGAGAAGGATTTCTTTAATAAAGCTTCGCCACAGTTTATACAACAACATCTCGTAATTCTTTTCCGGTTAATGAAATAAAAACATCTTCTAAGTTTTCTGCGTTGCCTACTTTGTTTACCAGTTCTTCGGGAGTCCCAACTGCGTGGATTTTTCCGTGATCGATAATGGCAATTTTGGTACAGAATTCTTCCGCTTCAGAAAGGTGATGTGAAGTATAAATAATACAGGTTCCTTTTTTATTCAGATCTAAAAGATGATCAATAATTGCTTTTTTAGACTGTACGTCTACGCCTACGGTCGGTTCATCCAGAAATAAAACTTTCGGGTTGTGAAGGGTTCCTGCGATGAGGTTGCAGCGGCGTTTCATTCCTCCGGAAAATTGTTCCACTTTTTTATCGGCAAATTTTGACAGTCCCATGATTTCCAGAGATTCATCAATGGAAGTTTTTAAATTTTTATGGCTTAAACCATACAAGCTTCCGAAGAACATTAAGTTTTCTCTTGCCGTCAGAGTTGGATACAAAGCGTATTCCTGAGGAACAATACCAATAATCTGCCTTAATTTAAAACCGTTTTTCTGGGGGGAAAGCCCGTCAATGGTAAATTGTCCCGATGTGGGTTTAATCAATCCGGAAAGTATGGAAATAAGCGTGGTTTTACCGGCTCCGTTGGGCCCGAGAATTCCGTAGATCTCGTTTTTGGCAATATTCAGCGAAATATCATTTACAGAAAAGTCTTCTGCATTCTTATATTTTTTGTAAAGATTTTTTATTTCAATAAAATGTTCCACGTTATATTGCTTTTCTTAATTTTTTATAGAAAGCTTCTTCCAGATCTGCAATGTGAAGCATTGATTTTGAAAGGTTGTTATAGATATCGCTTTTTGAATTCCTGTTTTTGTAAACCCGGGCAATATCCACTGCAAAATCTCTCCAGAGGTCACCAATCATGGTGATTTCTTTCGACAGTTCTTTTAATTCATCATTTTTGAGAATAACAGCCGCTTCCTGTAAGAAAGCTCCGTAAATGAACCTGAAGCCTCCTCCTCCGGTTCCTATTTCCTCCTGCATGCGGATCAGCTGACCCAAATAATGATTGGTAGTCTTTGTACCTTTTTTTTCAGCCCATTTCGGAATGCTTCTGGCGACCCATCTTATCGCTTTTACCCCGACAATAGGAACAGGAGCAAGCATATTTTTGCAGGTATCTTTAATTCCTTTTTTAATCGCTTCTTCAAGATGGATCTTTTCCGGAATATAAGTAGGGTAGTACATGTGTCCTTTCGGAGGAAGTGCTCCTTTGGCATATCTCACCTTTTCCAGCTCGGCTTCGCTGAGGGTGGTTACATAATCCATTACGGGATCACTGATAAGAAATTTCCCGTCTTCTTTTCCGTACACTACAAGATTGTGCGCATTGAAATGGAATTTATACTCTTCCGGAAAATAGGTAAGGTTGAAAACACCTACCTGAAGGCCGGTAGGAATATTATTTTCAAGGTTTTTTTCAAGGGCTTTCTGAGCTTCCTGCGGATTAGAAAATTTAAGCCTTTTAATTTTAATTCCCAGTCTTTTTGCGGCTTTGCTGAAAATGGCTCCCGGCATCGGACGGTAGCTGAAACCGGGCGCAAAATTTACTTTTAAAAAAGGGAGGTAAACAAAAAATAATCCGGAACCGATTCCGAAGATCATGGGCTCGCTTAGTTTTAACCCTTTGTTTAATAATAAATTGGAAGCAACACCGTTTTCGCAATGCGCAGTCTGATGGTGTTCAAAATTAATTTTCATTCTTAGCTTGGTTTATTACTTTTCAACGATAATTTACTTTCCGTTGAAATTTTTCAGTTCGTCTACCGTAATACCGAATGTATCAGCATATTTTTTCAGTACAGAGTCGCTTAGTGTTTTAAATATTTTTGGTTTTCCGTGTCTTTTTACCCGCCACTGCCACATTCCTACGTAGGCTGCCAGCACCTGAAGATCCATTTTATTGAGCTCCATGAAATAGACAATAGGACTTACGATATTATTGGCTACGTTTTGCTTTGCTTCTTCAATTCTTTCATGGATGAGTTCCATGGATTCTTCCAGCGCCGCTTTTTTGGCATCCCAGCCAATGCTGTTGGCGGTGGTATAATTGTCATTTTCATCCGTAACATACAGAACTTCAGTCATGTTTGCGGATTTAAGATTGCTTTCGTCTTGCGGAAGGTCTTGCTTTTTCATGGGCTTTAGCTTTTTACTTCTTGAATAAACAAATTGATTTCAGCTCTGATCAAAAGCTGGTCATTATGAAAAGTTTCGCAAAAGATATTGCATATATTCCCGAATTGTGAAATGAGCGAGGCTCTGGAAATAATTGTATCACCTACTTTTGGGAGTGCATGCACTTCTATTTTTTTGATGGAGGTAATAAAGCCAATCACTTTGGTATCTGTGTCAGGATTCTCAAAAAAACTTTGTCCCAGAATTGAAGAACAGGTTTGTGCAAGATTTTCAATAAGGCCGGCCTCAGCAAATTCGTTATTGTGTACAAAAATATTGTTTTGCTGAATCTCAAAGGAAGTTACCACTTTTTCTTTAGTCAGTTCCATGATGTAGTCTGCCATCAGCATCGGGTCGCGATGCGGGAGAAAATTGTGGATGTTGATGATGTTTTCTTCCTTGATTTCCATTAAATGATATATTTTAAGTTCGCGAGTCGTTTGACTACCACAAATTTTCGATTTTACTTAGCCAAGATCACGAAATTTTTAATTCAAATATTACATGACTACAGTCTTCATCTGAGATTTTGCAACAACCTCATCATTGACTTTTGTGATGACATCTACTAAAGTTACACCCATCATTTCATTAATAATGAAAACTTCGGATACTAACTCATCTCCCGTTTCCGGAAGCTTGTTTACCTCAAACGATTTAACGGCGCCAATATATCCGGTAGGCGCTTCTTTTCCCGAAAGATAGAATTTATAGCCGGTATGAAGCGCTACACTTTGTGCCTGATGTTCCAGCAATCCTGAAGCCTGGAAAATTCCGTTCTGAATAAAAATGTTTTCTTCCGTCGGAATAAATCCTGAAACAATATGACTTTCCGAATATTCTGCGATGCTGTTTACCATTACAAAAGGAAACCGCTGAGGAATCAGGCTTTCAACAAAATTCTGATCGGATGTAGGCAATCGGTTTTCCATTTAGCAAACAGTTAAGAGGGCACAAGAGTAGGCAAATCTTCCACTTTCCGGCACGCAAAGAAGTACTTTTTCTCCTTTTTTCAATTTTCCTGAATTCATTAATTCTTCAAGAGCGATGAAAATAGAACCGGCACCAATATTTCCTACTTCGGAAAGGTTATAGAACCATTTTTCCCAAGGAAAATCCAATCCTACATTGGCAAATTCTTCTTTCAATCCTTCTTTAAAGTATCCTGACGAAATGTGCGCCAGTACGTGGTCTATTGTATTTGGGTCAAGATTGTGCTTATCGAAAGATGATCTTAAACTTTCGGCACCTTTCACCAAAATATACTGGTCTAAAATTTTTGTATCCTGCTTAAGAGCAAAGATGGATTGTTTCAGCCATTCGTCCGAAGAATAATCTGCCCAAGATTTCAGGCTTCCGTCTTCCTGTTTTTCGCATCCGGCATACATACATGCTTCAATCTCGTGGGCGTAAGAATAAAAATCAATGAATTCTACTTTCAGGGAAGTTTGGTTGGGTCTTGGTTTATTTTCAAGAAGCAGCGCACCTGCACCGTCGGAAAGCATCCATCTTAAAAATTCTCTTTTGAATGCAATAATAGGTCTTTCTTCAAGCAGTTTTAAATTTTCTGCTTCATGATTGAATTTATCGGCAGTCATCCATGCTGAAAATCTTTCCGAGCCTACACAAACGGCATTTTCCTTAACCCCTGCTTTTACGGAAAGAAAACCGTAATTAAAGGCATTCATCCCAGAATTACAAAGGCCTGTTGAGGTGTTAATCTCGATTGATTTATTGAGATTAAGCTCTCCGTGAACCATGGATGCATGAGAAGGCTGGATCTGATCTGCAGAAGTGGTTCCGCAAGAAAGCAACTCGATATCCTGTTTACCAAAATTTTCATCGAAAAGACCTTCTACGGCTTTTGCGGTAATCTGAGCATTGGTGTGGGTAGGTTTTCCTTCTTTGTCTAAAGCGTAATACCTTGTTGTAATTTTGTTGTTTCTTAGAATTAAAGCTCTTGCTTTTGACGGTTTGTCATTTATATAGCCAAGATACGTTTCCATTTCATCGTTAGAAACCGGTTCATTCGGCAAGTATGTTGAAGCTTTTGTAATAAATACGTCGTTCATTCTATTTTATATTAATTCCTTGTAAATATTCTCTTTGTTTTTTTCTTTTAAACCAAAAGATAGGTGTTGTAAGCAAATGTAATACCAGAACTATGGGTGATACAATCCATATTGCGGCCATCAAATATACCTTAAAGAATTTGATCAGCAAAGGTCGCTTTTCTTTTTTCCTCATGATGAGGCCGGACCATACTTTGAAAATTTTATTGCCTACTTTTTCTACTCTCACCAGGAAGGCACGGATTTCTACGGCTCCGTTTTTTACAAGATCCGGCTGAAGTGCTCCCAGTGTATTGGCGGAAAAATGTTTTTCAATAATTCTGCCGTATTTTCCGGCTCCGTTAATCTCTTCATCTGAAACTCCTGCTGCAGGAAGCATACCGGATTTTTCCTTTTTTCCGGTAGTCATCCAGCGAAGGATGGTAAGGACACTGGTGTAATTATCGTGTCTGTCTACCAACGCAATATTTCCTACAAGCTTAGCCTGCATTTGTTTCAGGTATACTTTAAGCTTTTCCTGAGAAAACATCCACATATTTCTTGTTCCTGAAACAGTAATAACCGGAGTATCTTTAAGAATGTTTTCGGCAAAGCCACTTTTCAGAAAAGAAATAATGGGAATGGACGGGGTTAAATACCAGACCTGGTATCCGAAAATAACCAGGTCAAATTTTTTATTCAGAACTTCTTCCGGTGGCGGCAGAATTTCACTGGGTATCTGCAGATAAGATTCAGGAAAAGTATTGAAAAATACATCACCTGACCACGGAAAAGGAAAATCTTTTTTCAGTTGTATATTATAGTAGGTTACCTCATATTCAAGGTTTTTCTCTTCAAATGGCTGAGCCATATTTTTTACAATATCTTCCAGCTGGCCGGACTGAGTATAATATATAACAAGTATATTCTTTTTCATTAATTCTTTTTATCCGTTTACAAAAATATGCTTTTCATATTTATTATTGTGAAGTAAATATTTTTAATGATCCATAACTGAATTTTAATGAATATTCAGCATTATCTAATATATTATTTTTTGCATTACAAAAGATAATGGTTTCAGGAAGTTTTTCCAATGCATTGATGCTGAAGTTTTCATCTGAAATCAACAGGATGTCAATGTTTTTTGTGATTTCTTCAAAATCATTGATGTAGCTGATTTTTCTTCTTTTGACCAGATAGTTCTGTTGGGCAATCTGTCTTTTTTCAACATCTTTTATGAAACTGAATATTTTTCTTTCTGCCTGCTGAAGCGTAAGCAGAATGTCTTTCTGCCCGAAATCGTCTGCGATGTGAAGGATATTCGCGTTCTTCGGAATATGCTTGCCGAGTTCAAAGTAGATTGATTTATTGTTTTCAAAATCTTTTTTAACGGCGCTCACCACTTCATTGTCTTTATATAAAAAGCTTAAAAACAGTTTTTTCTTAAAATAATTCTCATCTTCGAGTTCATTTCGCAGAATGGCAAATTCTTTTCTGAAGTAAGCGTTAATCTTTTTGGTACGTTCAGAATAATTCTTCCCGAAGCTTTCATCTTCCTTTTTTATCCTTTCGCCAATTTTTACGATAATGGATCCGTCGTAAATGATAAAATCTCCTTTCGGCAATACCTCGGAATTTCCGTGAATATAAACCGGTACAATATCCAATCCGAATTGCTCAGCAAGATAAAATGCACCTTTATGAAATCTTTTAATGTCGTTTGTGTAGGAACGTTCTGCTTCCGGGAATACAGCCAGAGAATATCCCTGATCTACTTTATCTTTTAACTTATCAATACCGTTTTCTATACCTTGGGAAACAGGATAGCATCCTAATGCCCTCACCATTTTTCCGAAAACAGGTGATTGATATACCCAGTCATTAACAAGGAAAACAAACTTATGTGTAGTCATTGCAACTGCGAGTATATCAAGGAATGAGGTATGGTTGGCAATAATGATGGCCGGTTTGCTGAAATCTTCATCCGTAGCTTTAATGATCTTTTTCTTTACCCATGGATTGGTAAACAAGACAGAAGTTAAAAATTTCGCAGAAATAAATTTAAAAAAGTTTAAAGTTCCGCCCTTGGAATTCTTTGTAAACGGACTGATAAACAATGAGAAAAACAATCCTCCCAATCCGTAATAAAGGAAAGACAGTACCGAATGTATAAAAAGCCTTAATGTAATAGGAGAGAGTCCTTTTTTTGCCCTGTTGGTAATAAGTAATCTGAACCAGAAAGGATATAAGGTTGACGTAATAACAATTACCGAAAACATTCCTATTAAAGCCACCAGAGCTAATGAATGAAGGGCAGGATGTTTGGCGAAGATCAGTGAACCGATAGACAAAATAGTGGTGAAAACCGCCAGAATGATTGAGGTTCTGTATGTAGGAAGTTCATTTTTACCGGTCGTATGCTCTTTTTGCATAGCTTGGGTCAGGAAGATGCTGAAATCATCTCCTACACCGAAAACCAATGTACAGACCACCGTACTGAAAATATTAAGTTCTAACCCGAGAAAATATAACATCCCTGCCGTGACTATACCGGTAAGGACAATCGGGAACATGGTGAGAAGCGTGAGTTCAAAATTTCTGAAAAACACAATGATCGTTAAAACAATGGCTAAAAGGGAATAATTGATCAGGGTGTTAAAATCGCGTTTCAGCAGTCCCAGAAAGTTTTCATTCATCTGCTGCCGGTCGATGGCAAGAACGTCATGTTTTTTTTCAACATCTTTAATAAAAGCGTTTCTTTTGCTTTCATCTACTTTTACGACATTCGATACAGTATAAAATCCGTTTTCTTCACTCAGGAATTCAGAGACTTGCAGTGCTTTTATCTGTTCATACTCTTTAAGGCTTAACGGAGTGTAATCTTTATTTAAATTATCATTAAACTGATTGAATGCAGCTTCATTAAAACCATATTGATTCCCATTTTGAATGAGCACGGAAACGGTGCGTATTTTTTTATCAGAGGTCCAGAATTTTTTCCAGTCTTCAATTTTTTTCTGCTGATCTTTTTCGGAAAGCACAACTTTTCCCAAAGAATTATAGCTTAATATTTTTCCCTCCTGCTTTTCCTTTTCAAGAAACCGGCCCAGCTCCGAATTTTTGGAGAGTGCTTCTTCTGCAGAATTGCCATAAGAAATCGTGTAAATGGATTTTGAAGTAATGTCGGAAAGCTTTTGGAGTTTAGCTTCCGTTATTTTTAAATCTTTAGGAATATAATTTAAATCTCCGATATCTTCGTTAAATCCTACATGCCGGAATCCAAACAGGCAGGCCATGATGATCACCGAACAGCCGATAATCAGAGGTTTATTTTTCTCATAAGGATAAGACCCGATTCTATCAATAAAATTGGTATTTGCGTCTTTTTGTTTTTTGGGATGGTAGAGCTGGGGAACAATAATTAATGCCATAACAGAGGATAGCATAACCGTAATGGCGGCAAAAAGTCCCAGATCTTTCAACGCCTCAGAACGTACCAAAACCAGGCAGAGAAACGAAATTGCCGTGGTGGCACTGCTTAATATGATGGGCTGTGTGATTTCTTTATAAAGTTCTTCAATATTATTGTTGTGCTTGTAATGGGTAAGAATATGGAGGGCATAATCAATCGTAATCCCGATCAGAATGGCACCTACACTTAATGAAATAGCGGAAATTTTATCTTTTATAAAATACAGGATCAGTAAAGCCAGCAATACCGAAAAAACCGTCGGGAGAAATACAATAAACGGGGTAAAGAAATTCCGGAAATAATAGATCAGTACCACCAATAAAATAGTCAGGGAAATCAGTACCGTGTTCTGGATGTCTTTTTTGATCTGCTGAGCATTGGCAACCGCAATTACCGGAGAGCCGAAATAGCTGATTTCCGTTTTCCCTTTGAACTGCTTATTCAGGTTATCTTTTATTTCATTTAAATGATCAATGAATGCTTCATTGTTTTTGGTATCGTTGCTTTTATTTTTAGGATCGATAAAAAGCAAAAGATTTTTTCCGTCTTTGGTAACGATATAGCTGTTTTCAAGTTTAAAATCCTTGCTGATGTTTAAAGCATTGAGTTTTTTTATCCCTAAAAAAGTAATGCCAAGCGGATCTTTCTTGATAAATTCCTTCGTCAACAGGCTTGTGGGAGAAACCAGGGAGATATAGTTGTTTTCTACCTGTTTTGCAATACTGTCTTTATTGAGCTTTCTCTCAATTTCCGTGTAATCGTTTTCATCTAAGAATAAAGGAAGATTTTGGTTGATAAAATCAAAGGTTTCGGATATTTCACTGTCATTTACTTTTCCCTGAACAGAGCTGATGTACTTTTGTAAAGGTTCTGTTTTCTGAAGAAAAGCATCTGCCGTTTCGGAAAGCTGGAAATTATCCTCTCCGGACCGGTTTTCAATAATAACAATAATTTTATCTGAAAAGTTAAGCTGCTGAAGAACTTTTGCGGTAAGATCTGATTTTTCATTTTTAGGAATAATCTGGTTAATATCTTCCTCAAAATTGATTTTTGAAGCAAAGAAACCGCATATCACAGCAATTCCTACTGCAAATAATACAGACAGAAGCTTATTTTTAGAAATGAGATAATATAAAAAGATGAAAAAACGATGCATCACATGGTAAAATCAAGTTTGCAAATTTAAATTTTTCAGGATTAGTTCAAAGTGTTTTCATAATAAGTTTATCTGAAAATCAATAAAATATTTAATCGTAATGAAAAAAAATATACATTTGCAGAAGTTCCTATTAATAATATAAAAAAAACTAAGCATCGCTTAGAATTTATTATGTTTACAACAAATGATGAAAAAATAAACGGATTTTTATTCGTAATAATTCTTCCGTTCCTGCTGTATTTCATGTCCTACTATGGATTTGAATCTTCTTATGCACGGCTTAAAACAATGGAAAAAGCACCGGCATTTATGTTCTCTTCAGTATATGCTTACAGAGTAATTCCTAACTATCTGAGTGTACATGGCACAGAACTTCTTACTTCTACTGTTAATACATACGTTCCATTTATGAAGAATTTTCTTTTGAAACAGGGAACATTATTTTATCACAGTACATTTCTTATTAACAGTTTCTTTTTTCTGCTGTCTTCTGTCATTTTAAATTCAATTTTTGGAGTCAGCACTTCCGGGATGCCTACCCCGCTCATTGTCAGAAGAGTGCTTCATCTGCTGGCTGTTTTCTTTCTCGTAATTACGCAGTATGTCCCTACCAATTGCGATTCGATTGCCATTTTCTTTTACCTGTCGGGATGTATTCTCACCTTTAAATATTTACAGAAAAAAAGACGGGCAGATTTTGTTCTGTTAATCATTGTTATAGCAGTTTCAACATTTGTAAGGGAAACTGCGTGTCTTATTATTTCTTTTTTTGCTGCCGTTTTTGTGAATTTTGAAAAGCTGAAGAAAAAAGATTTTTCTTTTATGAACGAAATATTCATATTGGCTGTAGCTTTTGCAATTCCTTACATCGCTCTGCGGATGATTATTAATCAGGAAGTGTCTTTGGTGGAGGGAATCTATTTGTTCCAGAACTTTACCAGTCTGTTTAACATGAGCGGTTTGATGTTTGCGGTTATAAGTGTTTATTTCTGCTATCAATTATGCAATGAGGAAGGAAAATCTCTGGTAAAGAAATATATATTCTTTTCTCTTCCGTATCTTCTTATGATTACTGTAGTGGGACTTTTTTGGGAAGTCAGGCTGTTTGTTCCTATCATTCTTACGGGGCTCATTTTTGTTTCCTATCAATTTAAAATACAAATAATCAAACCATGAGCTTGCTGCATCCATATTTTATCATTGCGATGATTTATATGCTTATTTTCAGTTGTTTGGAAGTATTTAATGGTAAGGTTGAAAAAAAATGGCTGTGGATTTTGGGTGTTTATCTTATTATGATAGCAGGTCTCCGAAATAATGTGGGGCCTGATTACGGAAGTTATAAAGGAATTTATATTTATTCTGATGTCAAAGATTATATTTCAATTTTGATGAGTGCTATCGGAAGGGAAGGTCCGCAACCTGTAGAATTGGAATGGCTGTATGTACTCATCAATAAAATATTGCTCAATATATTTGGTGCTCCGTTTTACATGGTTACTCTGGTTATTGCGATTCTGGCTGTTTTTTTTAAGGTAGAATATGTGGATGATAATACTTTCTATCCATTTACCTTTATGCTTTTAATGTTTATTCCCGGCTTTTTTATTGGAGAAAGCGGCCAGATCAGACAAAATTTAGGGTCATTCATTGTTTATTTCGGAATAAGATACATAAAGGAACGGAAATTCTGGGCCTACTTACTTTGTATTTACTTAGCTGGTGGTATTCATAATGTTTGCTATATTTTCCTTCCAATGTACTGGCTGGTAAAAATTCCATTAAATAAATATGTGATGCTTTTTCTCATTATTGTCTCTGTGTTTTTATCTCCTTTCGAAATTTACAGATCTTTTGGAGGGTTTTTGAACAATGTTGCAGCAGACAATACACTCTCCATAGGCTTTAACGGTTATCTGGATGAATCTGTTGAAAGAATTAACGGTGCGGTTGGTATACCGGAAATTATGATGGCTATCCTTACATTCTTTCTGTTTGTTTTTGATGATAAGATGAAAGCCAGATTCCCTTATTACGAATATCATAGTATTTATGTGGTGTTGGGAATATGTTTTTATTTTATTTTCAGGAATAACCCTATATTTTCCTCAAGACTCGCAGGTGCGTTTATCGGTTTTGCCTATATCATTATTCCTAATTCAATGTATGTAGTATCCGCCAGAACGAAAGGCTTGATTTATACATTTATAATTGCACTGGTAGTTTTTAATTTTATCGTTTTTTCAGCTTTTAACAATATAAAAGCAGGACGTTTTACTATTGATCTTTATCAGAATTATCTTCTTCCGTAATGTAATATGAATAACAATAACAATTTTTTTAAATATCAATTTACTATCAAGTAATAATCTTTAGTACTTAAACACTTATTATGAAGAAAAAAATTTTGGCTGCAATATGCAGTTTAATCTTTATTTATTCCTTTTCACGGAACAATCCGGTATTTCTATTTTATGAAAACTTTGATTCTTCGACTCCCTCTGCTACAAAAGTTCTATTTAATTACGATCTGGATCCTCTTATTATTATTAATCAGAATGTAAATGAAAAAGGACTGGTCGTAATGACCGGAAAACTTACAAAACCTTTTACAAGTGATCATGTTAAATTATCAATCAAATATCAGGATTCACAAGGTAATTGGATCACCGGATGGTGTAAGATACTATATTCCTACAATCAGTATAATGAAAATCTTACGGCACGTTTTGAACTTCCTGCTTCATCTCAGAGTTCTTACAATGTGAAGGTAGAATTAAGTTCCGATACAAACCTAAGCAATTTTAATAGTATTGCATGGGAGAAAAGTATTAGTCATTATAAGTTTAGTGATTACATATTAACCGGATGTGATCTTGATGAAAATGAATATACAATGCTTTTGACTCCCAAAAAAGACGGAACATTGATCTTGGATAATGCAGGTAAGGTTCTGGGTGTAAAAGACAGGGTTACATCAGCCCATTTTTGGAATAAATTAAGTAATGTTTTGATGAATAATAAGAAGGATGATGTAGTATTTTCTACAACTTATCCTTCGGACCTGATAAACGAAGTAAATGGCAGTAAAGCAGTAAAGCTTTTGAATAATGGTACAGCTACGGATGTACTGGCATCTACTCCCGAATTCATTTATAATGAAAGTTCAACACATCCGATTCCTTATCTGTATAGTTATGATGATCCTGTTTATATGTTTGCAGGCAAATTCTCAGCTAACGGGCTTTTTATTAAGTTTAGCCAATGGCCTGAAGAGATTAATGGCCCGGGATATTTTAATTGGAAAAATCCTGCTTTTATAGAGAGCAGATATTTCAATATGTATAATAGAACCTGGAAAAATCTGGCTGAGTTTATTCCTGATCAGCAGCCTGTTGTTATTGTGTCGAGTATTTCAACCGGGTTGAGAATTTACAAAAGTGATGGGACCTACATAAATCTAACACCGGATAGTACAAGTAATTATGGAGCTCCTTATTTCGGGTATACCAATGGTTTAGGTGTTCGCAGGGGACCGGGTTCAGAAAGCCTAATTGTTTCCAATACTTCCGAAATGACCTTATATGGAGTAGGGGCACTACGTAATGATATTTCTACATCATATATAAGCAAAAGATCTATGCAGGATATAGAGAAAGAAATCTCAAAATTCATCAAATATTCAGGTGTTTTTGGCTTCACTTCAGCTTATGATGACACTTCCGAATGTGCTCAAGCTTGTTTTAAGGTGAATGACGGAGCTGTTTCAGACTATTCTGTTGCGGACTGGACTAAAGCTCCTAACAGCTATATTTTTGTTCCTAATCAGGAGAATAATGGATTGTATATTCCCGTTAAAAAGGCGTATGCCATGTGGAGTAATAATAATATTATCGGAGGAAGTCCTATTCCGGCAGGAACAGCCACGGCTGAAGTGTATTGGGAAGATAATCATGGTTTGATTAAATCAGGAAACAATTATAGTCTTGAAATTATTGGTTCCGGAGAGAATGCCAAAATAAAGGTTCCTATTAACAAGACTAAAGAAGGAAATGCTGTAATTGCTTACAAGATCAACGGTGAAATTTTCTGGTCATGGCATGTATGGGTCACTGATGATCCTACTAACGGATCTTCTTATAAAAGTTTTGAAGGTCTTAAAAGACAGAAAAGTGATGGTACAGTAGAATTAATTCCTGATTCTGATTGGGGATGGATGGATAGAAATCTTGGTGCTATAGGAAGCTCTCTCACTGGAGATGATTGGATTAGGAATGGTGGGCTCCTTTACCAATGGGGAAGAAAAGATCCAATTCCTCCGCTGATAACTAAAGGTAATGATGCTTACGAAGTTTCCGGAACTGTAGGACGAATCAGACACAGGCAAGCTAAAAACTGGCAAAATAATGCGAAAAAAATTGATGATCTTATAAAATATATACCTCTTTCAAATGCTCAGGTTACGAATAATATTCGCCTGTCCGTTAAAAATCCATTAAGTATTATCTATATAAATAAAGATGACAATTCTGGGTTAGCATTGTATAATAATAATCCAGATCTTCCTGTAAACTGGTTTGGGACATCCGGACTTTCAGCTCCCAGAATGACAGAGCTAAATCTGTGGTCCGATAACTCAAAAGGGATAGTAAAAACCAACTATAATACCGACAATGGAGCTAATTCTTATAAAGATAAATCTGTGTTTGATCCTTGTCCTAATGGGTGGAGAATACCATCTGTGTTAGTAGCAAATCTTGGTAATGGTAATTATGTCGATGATATAAGAGTAGACTTTAGCCCTTTTGGAATTAGAAGTAATATGGGTATTGATGCTTTTGAAGCCAACAAATATCACATCATTAAACCTAATGACAATAACGCTCCTGGCTATTTGAAAGGGATAAAAGTATATCCTAATGTAGGAATGGACTTTAGTAATGTCGGTGGGAATAATATGGGAATTTTCCCCGGTACAGGGGTTCTTGTTAAAGGTTATCTAAATTATCACGAAGGACAATATACGGATCAGCATGAAACGTATTTGTGGACCGCTACTATGGCAAGATTTAGTGCAGCTGTTCCTGCTGTACTTGCAAGAGGTTTGCGTCTGATTCCGGACAAAGACCAGCCCGATATTCCGGATGCTTCTCTTCCATCAATAAAAGGAAGATTTCAATATTATCCTTTGGGAAAAGTAGAAACATCAGCGGCCAATGGATGCAGATGTATAAAGGATCCTTTATTTAAAGTTAATAAATATGATTTTCCAACAGAATTTTTTAAAGATACTCCTGAGTACTTAGAAGGACTGAATAATCCAAATACGTATACTATTGTTAAAAGTAGTGAAGAGTCCACTATTCAGATTCCTGTGAGTAAAGCTTTTTCTGTACAAAGCCAATTGCTAAATAATACAGATGTTTTAAATCCTTTGAATTTTAATAATTTGAGAACAAACGTACTATGGTCTACAAATCCTTCTTTGATCAGTAATATCTCAATTAATAATTCAAGTCCGGGTTCATTATCAGCAATATCAAATACTAATATTAAAATTAAAATTGCTCCCAATCAAAGTGGTAATGCGGTTATTACGTTGCATAACGGAAGTATCAATAATCCGGTATATTGGAGTTGGCATATTTGGGTGACAAATACTCCTATTAGTTCCGTCTCCTATACAACAGATCTTTCTACAACAGCAGCACCAAACTACATTAATTATGTAAATGGAAGTGCAGTATTGTCAACGGAAATTATGGACAGGAATTTAGGTGCAATAGAGACATTTCCTACAATAACAGGTGATAACCTTAACCCCGAAGCACAGGTTGGAGCGGCAGAACAAATTATTCTGTCTGGTGGTCTGCATTATCAGTGGGGAAGAAAAGATCCTTTTCCTACCTATCGGCCAGCTTACCAGGCAAATTCTCAATTTCCTACGTATTATAATAATGCTGTTAAGTATTATAAAGGAAGTGTGAATGCTGATGGCACAATAACATATAATGAACTGAATGAAACAACATTTTATTCTGACTATACAAAAGCTTATAATTCTTATAGTAATGCTGCTAATGTACTTTCTACAGATAAACCCGGTGATAAAATAGCTAAAATTCTTGCTTATGCCGTTAAAAACCCGCTGGAATTTATGATCCCCAGTACACTTTCTTCTTATGATCCTGCTCCAAGCGGTACGGGAAGATATACTAACGGCTCAGACTGGTTGTCGCCAGATCCTAATTTGGCTGCGGACCGTTGGGGCAGAGGTGGAAAAAAATCTCCGTTTGATCCCTGTCCTGATGGTTGGAGAATTCCGGATTACACAAATTCTGAACCAAGTGGAGGGTATGGGGTTTCACCGTGGTATAAAAAAGGTTTAGGAATAGGGGTTGATACTAATCAGACAATAAATAACTATTTAGGAACCAGAATCAGAGTGGCAAACAGTGTGAATGCAGGATTTAATTTTTATAATAATATTTATCAAATAGGAAATTATCCTGTTTTCACCGGAACTAGAGCAATCAGAAATGTAGAAACCAATGATACTCCAAATTATAATTCTATTAATAGTACATATAGTCTTTTCTGGAGTGCAGCACTGAATTCTAATTATAGAGGAAGACAGATCGGATATTTATTTCAGATAAATAATAATATTCCTGAAAAAAATTATTTCACTCCTTACAATGACAAAAATGATCCATATTTCGGAGCAAGTTGCAGATGTGTAAAAATAAAATATGACAATAATGGAAATGAGCAAGGTCCTATTCCGAGACTTTCTGTTAATAGCATAGTTTCGGGTAAACAGGCAGGTATCTTAACAAAAGCAGCTGTCAAAGAAAAAGTTTCAGATACTAAAACTCAAATATTTCCAAACCCTGTTAAAAATTTCTTATATATTAAATCAGATAATCAGAAAGATTATTATTATCAGATTTATAATATGTCCGGCCAGCTTATTAAGTCGGGGAAATTTGAAGATGAAAAAACAGACTTATCTTCTTTAACAACGGGAGTATATTTAATTAGAATTAATAACTCGGAAAACGTAATAAAAATTATTAAAGAATAGTTAATTTATTTCATAATTTAACCGGAAGGAATCTTCCGGTTTTTAATTTTGAACCAGATCAGATTATTTCGTTACAAATGATAGATTAATTACTTAAAAACACACTATGATACCGAATAAATTCCTGGCATTCTTCAATATAAAAATATGTATCTATTTTTTAATTGCAGTTACTGCAATTTATAGCCTTGTGTTTACCTGTTATTACAATTTTAAAGACGATGGATATATCCTTGCCGACTGGCTCATTAATTATCAGGATGGAGGTTTTAAAAGAAGAGGTTTATCAGGAAGTTTCTTTTTCTTATTGCAGGATATAACGGGTTTACGGCTTAATTATCTTGTGTATTTTTTTCAGTTTACTATTATTTCTGGCTTTTTTTTGCTTTACACAAAACTCATCCGTTATAAAGTTACAGACCTGTTGTACTTATCTCTCTTGTTATCATCCATAGGTTTTGTAGGACTTCTCAATACAGTTACTTACGTAGGAAAAAAAGAGTTTATTCTCTTTCTGATATTTACTTGGTTTGTGTATGTATTAGATCGGGGTAAACTTTCAAAATATAAGGAATATATTGTATGCGGTGCACTTGTCATAACCAGTCTTTTGCATGAAGCCGTATTATTTTATATACCTTATTTTGCTATTGCATTATATCTCAAAACCGGAAGATTACAGATTAAAAGGTATGTCAAATATTTTCTTTGCGTCGGAATCCCATGTCTTCTTTTATTCTTTTTCGGAAAAAATATTAATGAAGGAAAATCGCTGGAAATTCTCTCAGCAAGAGGAGTTCATCCCATTTATGGTATATTTTATTGGAATATTAATGAAAGAGATTATATTAAAGAGCACATCAATGAATACATTTTGTATTTTATAAGTTTAGGCTTTAGTATTTTTCATATTTATTATTATTTAAAGTTTCTAAAAGACAGAAAGGTAATATCTATTTTATTAATTATAGCTTTTTTATTTTCGCTTCCGCTTTTTTATCTGGCTATTGACTGGGGAAGATGGATGTACATTCATATGATGATGATCATTGTTCTTTTTGCTTTATTATTAAGGACAGGACATTCTGCATACGTATTTGAGCCAATTATTATTAACAGAAAATTCTATACTGTTTTATTCATTATTATTTTCTCTCTGATCTACAGGGTTGAGATGTCCGGAAAAGGCTTTACTTTTGAAGGGATATTGTATAGAGTGTTCATAGCACCGCTGGAATTATTAAATAAAATGTAATTCCAAAACCTATCTAATAAAAAAACTTTACTTTTGCAAAAATTTTTAGAATGTCGAAAAATTTAGTAATCGTCGAATCACCGGCAAAAGCAAAAACGATTCAGAAGTATTTGGGGAAGGATTTTGAAGTGAAATCCAGCTTTGGGCATATCCGTGATCTTCCTAAAAAAGGAATGGGAATCGATTTGTCAACCTTCAGCCCGGATTACGAAGTTTCTGCAGACAAAAAGAAACTGGTGACCGATCTGAAAGCTGCCGTGAAAAAAGCCGATATGGTTTGGCTCGCATCCGATGAGGACCGCGAAGGAGAGGCCATTGCATGGCATCTGGCCGACGAGCTGAAGCTGAAACCGGAAAACAGAAAAAGAATCGTTTTTCATGAGATTACTAAAAATGCCATTCTAAAAGCAATCGAAAACCCAAGAGATATTGATCAGAACCTTGTTAATGCTCAACAGGCACGAAGGGTATTAGACAGAATCGTAGGTTTTGAAATGTCTCCCGTACTCTGGAAAAAAGTAAAACCCGGATTATCTGCAGGAAGAGTGCAGTCCGTAGCCGTAAGGTTAATTGTGGAAAGAGAAAAAGAAATCCGTGAGTTTGTTCCGAAAGCAAGCTTCAAGCTGGACGGGATTTTCCTTAATGCAGCCGATCAGGAGATTGCGGCAAAACTGAAAAAGGATTTCGATAAAGAACAGGATGCCGAAAAATTCATAGAACTTGCAAGAACTACAGAGTTTAAGGTTTTAAATGTGGAAACAAAGCCCGGAACAAGGTCTGCTTCAGCGCCTTTTACTACTTCCACACTGCAGCAGGAAGCCTCTTCGCGATTAGGATATAATGTAACCACTACCATGCGTCTTGCACAGAGATTATACGAAGAAGGTTTTATTACATATATGAGAACCGACTCCGTAAACCTTTCCCAGGAAGCAATTGAAGGAGCAAAAAAACAGATTACTTCAGAATACGGAGCAGCATATTCTTCACCACGAAATTATACCACAAAATCATCATCCGCTCAGGAAGCTCACGAGGCGATCCGTCCTACGGATTTCGGGGTGAAAACGGTAAGTGATGTTCAGCTGAACAGATTATACCAGTTGATTTACCGAAGAACACTGGCTTCGCAGATGGCGAATGCTAAAATTGAGAAAACCGTTATTGAAATCGGGAATGCCAAATTACCACAGAACTTTGAAGCACAGGGTGAAGTGATTATTTTCGATGGTTTCTTAAAAGCATACGGCATTGTGAAAACTGAAGAAGATGATGAGGAAAACAACGAAAAACTGCTTCCGAAAGTAAATATCGGTGAAGTATTGGAGTATAAGAAAATTACCGCTACCGAAAAATTTACCAGGCCAAGCGCAAGATATACCGAAGCAGGACTGGTAAGAAAGCTGGAAGAACTGGGAATTGGACGTCCTTCCACGTATGCGCCAACCATTCAGACCATTCAGAATCGTGAATATGTGGACAAACGGGAAATCGAGCCACAAATTCGTGAAGTGGTAAAAATATCTTTGGTAAAAGATAAAATAAAGAAAGAAGTCCTTGAAGAAAAATTCGGAGGGGATAAAAATAAATTTGTTCCTACCGACATCGGTGAGGTAGTAAATGACTTCCTGACCGACAATTTTAAAGAAATTCTCGACTACGGTTTTACGGCCAGGGTAGAAGAAAGTTTCGATGAAATTGCCAGTGGCGACCAGAAATGGAAGCAGATGATGACGGATTTCTACTCGAAATTCCATCCGAGAATCGAAGATGTGGAAGAAAATGCAGACCGTGCTACGGGCGACAGGCTTCTTGGCATTGATCCGAAGACCGGCAAAAATGTTCATGCCAGAATCGGAAGATTCGGGGCGATGATCCAGATCGGTGAAACGGAGGACGAAGAAAAACCAATCTTCGCATCATTAATGGCAGGGCAGAACATCGCCACCATTACCCTTGAAGAAGCTCTGGAATTATTTAAGCTTCCGTTTGATCTCAGCGAAGTAGACGGGCAGCCGGTTTCCGTAGGAGTCGGAAGATTCGGGGCGTATGTGAAATGGGGCGAAACCTATATCAGCATTCCTAAAGGGGAAGATCCGCTTTCGGTAGACCAGAAGCGTGCGGAAGAAATTATCAATGAAAAGAAAATCGCAGACGCACCGATTGCAACATACAAAGGTGAGCCTGTAACGAAAGGTTCCGGAAGATTCGGGCCGTTTATCAAGTATAAAGATATTTTCGTGAATGTTCCGAAGCGGTATGATTTTGAAAATCTTTCCCAAAGTGATATCAACGAATTGATTGATGCTAAACTGGAAAAAGAAGCCAACCGGTACATTCAGCAATGGGAAAAAGAAAAGATTTCCATTGAAAACGGAAGATGGGGTCCTTTCATTAAATTCGGAAAAGGGATGTTCAAGATTCCGAAAAAAGCAGATGATACCAAATATGATGCTGAAGAGCTGAAGGAAATTTCTTTAGATGAGGTTAAAAAATGGATCACCGATCAGGATCCGAAAGCTTTTGCTGAGAAGAAAAAGCCGGCAGCGAAAAAGACAGCTGCTAAAAAGACAACGGCAACAGCAAAAAAGCCTGCAGCTAAAAAACCGGCAGCGAAGAAATAAAATAGTTTTTATACTTAAATATTAATCCCCTTTTGAGTTATTAAAAGGGGATTGCTTTTTAATATAGAATTATTCTAACGTCTTTATTAATTCCTCCAAAGCCCTTTTTACTGTTGGGAAATCTGTTCCTACTCGAGAATCCATAATATTGCCACCAAATCCATTCTTTTTAGTTGAAGCTTTTGAAATTAATTTTTGTAAATCTTTTTTAATCTCTTTTGGCTTTAGTTCTTTTAAAGTCCATATACAAATTACTGTTGTAAAATCGTCATCTTTGTTGGCAGCAATTTTATTTACTAAAGTTTTTATAGTTTTTTGGTTATTACTTGCAACTAAAGCTCTACATGCAGAAACTCTATGATGAAAGTTTGTGTTGTCATTAAAAAATGGTAGAAGCAGATTGTAATATCCATCTATTTTCAGATGAAATATGGTTTCCATTGCAACGTGTTGAAGGAAAAATGTTTTAATCTCATTGTCACCAAATCCTGCTGGTTTTTTAGATAAATTTTGATTAATAAAATTGGTTATTTGTACTCTGTTGTAGTCCAAATGATGATAATTATTGAAAATTGCCGTCATCGTCATTTCATAAATATCAATTGGAATGGATGCTTGATGATACGAATGTCGATAAGTTGCATGAACATTCTCATCTTCAACATAATCAAAACCAGATGTAGGTGTTGAAATACAAAATTTATCTTGTGAGTTCTTTTTGATAAAAAAATAACTTTGTTTAATATCTTCAAAATTTGGAAACTCTGGTGCATGACCTCCTGATCTACTTGTTATATCTAGTAAATAAAAGTTTGTTATTTCAATTTCTAGTGGTAATTTTTCTCCGCCAAGCTGTTTTATTATTTTAATCTTGATCCCCTTTTCTTTATCATAGGAAATGATATCAGCGAAAACAAAGTAATCTGATTCTTTGATTACTTTGTCTGTCCACGGCTCATCCCAAGTTGTTGCAAATGTTTTTATTGTTCCTGCTAGAAATATAATTGTAAAAATGAGTAGTTTGGTCACCTTGATCACAAAGTTTATTCATGTTATTAATCAATCAAATATAACAATTATGGTTAGACTTTATATTGATCATCGGTAAATTTTACAACCCGAAACTGCAGGACACTACTTAAAGCCGTTTCATCTAAATTAGCTTTCAAATAAATGCAATGGAAAAACCTTTCACCCGCAAAGAATTTCTTCAGACCTCAGCGTTGGGAATGGCTGCCGTATTGTTGGGATCATCTTTTACAGGCTTACTGTCCTCAAAAGAAAAGCCTTATTTCAGGTTGAAACCTATTGGAAGATCACTCGCTTTGGAAGGCTACTACATTTGGTGCAGTTCGCCAATCTGGGGGGAAGACGGAAAAGTTCATCTCTTCTATTCCCGATGGAAAAAGGAAAAGGGAATGGGCGGCTGGCTCAACGGATCTGAGATTTGTCGCGCCGAAGCCAATTCTCCATTTGATACATTCGAACATAAACAGGTAATTCTGGCCCCGCGAGGGGAAGGTTTTTGGGATGCAACGACCTGTCATAATCCTTTAATTAAGAAAGTAGGGAATCAATATTTGTTATTTTTCATGGGAAATTCTAATGGAAAAACCAATACCAAAAGAATCGGGCTTGCGACTTCAAACAGTATTGACGGACCGTGGACAAGGCCTGACCAGCCGCTGCTGCTTCCCGGAAATGAAGGTTCCTGGGACGATCACTGTACTACGAATCCTGCTTTCGTAAAAGGAAACGACGGAAAATACTGGCTCTTCTACAAATCCTGGAACACACATGAGTATGAAACCCAGAAAGGCCCGGTCAGGGGAAACAGGAAATACGGTCTGGCAAAG
This sequence comes from Chryseobacterium sp. PET-29, assembly GCF_025736815.1. Taxonomy (NCBI): domain Bacteria; kingdom Pseudomonadati; phylum Bacteroidota; class Flavobacteriia; order Flavobacteriales; family Weeksellaceae; genus Chryseobacterium; species Chryseobacterium sp. PET-29. Next base: position 3,492,928 of record NZ_CP107053.1, read on the forward strand.
GCCGATTCTCCGCTCGGTCCCTACAGGAAAATTTCAGAAAATCCTGTGATTGATTTTTCATCATTACCCAATAATGCTCAGCTTGAAGATGCTTTTGTCTGGAAACAAAATGGGAAATTTCACATGATCGCCAGAGACATGGGCTTTTTTAATCATGAATTTGGGCTGCACCTTACCACAAAAGATGGAGTCAGCTGGACAAAACCGGAGGTGGCCTACATGAATATGCAGTATTATACTAAAGAAGCCAATCCTCCGGCGCACCTGAAAAGATTCGGCAGGCTGGAAAGACCGATGCTTTTGCTGGATAAAGACGGAGAAACGCCGCGGTTTTTGTTTGGAGCTACCCAAGGAGGAGATTTTGAGACTTCTACCACTTTTGTTTTTGAGATTTTAAAAAATAAGTAATTTTTACTTGGATAATTTAGACAAAGCTGAACCATGAATTAAAGTGCATTTTCAACGGTTCCGTATAAGATATTGTTATCTTTAAAGAATTCTTTTATCATATCGTATTTTTGGGAACATTCATCACCTAAATTTATTTTGTCAATATTTGTTCGAAATCGGCTGCAGCCAAAACATAATTCTATAAAACTGAAAAGTTTTCCTTCTTTATCGATAAATAATATTGCGTTTTGTGGGAAATAACATTTTGTTGCCTCATAAATTGTAGGTTTACTTTTGTATCCGTAATTATAAATAATATCAGCAAGTTTAACGATTTCCAAAGTTTCTAAAATTTTAATTTCTTTAAACTGACTCAGCTCAGCAGAATCAATTTTCTGGCCTGCAAATTTGTCCAGCTGTTTTTGAAGTTCTTCTCCTATTATCCCGGGGATATGGTTTTGGTAAGAAACAAGAATTACCTTTTCTGAAATACCGTAAGGAAATATTTTCAGTAGCTCATCAGGATTTAGGGTGTTGTTTTTTTTACAATTCAATTTGTCAATTTCCTTATCTGCTCTTCTGTTTTGAGAAAATATATGAATGGTAGAGAATAAAAAAATGAGAATAATCTTAATTCTAAATGTCATGTTGCTTGAAAAATTTGCATTCAAATATAAAAGATAAATTGGTATTAATAACCTAAATTCAGTTTTACTAGAAACTTAAACAACTGCTGTTGTTTTTATGCTTGGGGAATAATTTTATTTTAATATTTTTGATCTCAATATATATTGAAAAGGGATCATGAATTTTGAAGATTTTATTATTTCGCCAAGAAATTTCAAAACAGAAAGCTGGCAGATCGGCCACAGAATTACGAAGGATATCAAAGAAGACAGCATTGTCCTTCTTTTTGTTTCGGATTACAGGGGTGCCGGGGGAGAGGCAGAAGTACAGGATTTTACCGGGATCCGAAGAGAGTTTTACAAACTTTCACAGCTTGATTTTGAAATTCCGGTGGTAGATCTCGGTGATCTTGTTTCCGGAAAATCGGTTCAGGATTCCCATTATATCTTACAGGAAGTCCTTTCGGCATGTCATTATAAAAGGGCTATTCCGGTAATTATCGGAGGTTCCAATGATTTTTCGTTTTCCCTTTTTTCAGCGCTTAATTTTCATACAAAGAATATCAATTATACCCAGATAAGCAATATTATTTCCCTTCAGCAGGGAGAAATGATTAACGAATATACGTTCCTCAGCAAGATTTTCGGGGCAAAGAATTTTTCGATTAACAATTATCATCATCTCGGCTATCAGAAACATCTGAACGAAATTGATTCTGTGAGACTCATCAAAGAAGTGGAATTTGACATCATCCGCCTTGCCGAAATGATGAATTCTACCGAGAAAACAGAGCCGTTTTTCAGGAAAGCGGACCTGGTAACCGTAAATTGTGATGCCATTGAAAGCTTCAGTGAGCCTTTTTCCATGAACCCTCAGGTAAACGGCCTAAACAGAAGGGAGGTCTGCGCGTATATGAAAGAAATCGGGCTCAGTGAAAATTTGAAATCCGTGGGAATTTTTAATTATAATATTTACTCGGAAAATCAACTAAACCACCAGCTTCTTGCGCAAATGATCTGGTACCTCATTGAAGGGATCAATATTCAGAGATCTCATCCCAAAGAAAGGCATTATGAAATATTTTATGTCCTGATTGATGACCGCCAGTATACTTTCAAACGGGATACGTTCAGCAATCTCTGGTATTTCGGGGATGATGAAAATATAGAAAACTGCGTTCCCTGCTCCCGTAAAGATTTTGATGAAGCTAAAAAAGGCTGGCTAAACACACGACTGACGAAAATTTAATATATGAAACATGTTCCCTCAAAAGTTTCTGTTATTGTTCCGGTTTACAATGTTGAAAAATATCTTTCCAAATGTCTTGATTCTTTAATTTCCCAGAGTTATCAGAATCTGGAAATTCTGGTAGTAAATGACGGAAGTACAGATTGTTCTGAAGATATTATCCGGAATTATGCACAAAGATATCCGGACAGGATAAAAGCTTTTCAAAAAGAAAACGGAGGCCTCAGTGATGCCCGGAACTTCGGAATCGACAGAGCAACCGGAGATTATATCGGCTTTGTAGATAGTGATGATTATGTAAGCCCTGTAATGTTTGAAGAGATGACCGTGCTTGCCGAAAAGCATTGCGCAGAAATGGTGATCTGCAATGTCCTGAAAGTAGATGAACACGGCAACATCCGGCAAAAACTGATTCAGATTCCTGAGATGCCGGAGAAAATTGATCTTGAAAATAATTTTTCCGTTTTTTCCGATATCAGCTATTTTGCCTGCAATAAGCTGTTTAAAAAAAGTCTTTTTAATGAAAAAAGATTTAAAGAAAATGTTCATTTTGAAGATATTCAGCTTATTCCCCAGCTTTTACTGGATTGTACAACGGTAGCCCAGACCCAAAATTTCCATTACCATTATCTTGAAAGAACCGATTCCATCAGTAAAACCCACACCGAAAAAGGGCTTGATATTTTAAGGGCAGTAGAGGAGGTGGAAGAGTATTTTAAAACAACAAAATATTCGGATAAAGTAAACGAGCTTAAGAACTTTCAGATTTTTGAAGGGGTGTATTCGTTTATAGCATATCTTGCTTTTGTAAAAAATGATGAGGTTTTTTATAAAATGTGTGAAAAGCTTGAATTTTTTATGAATAAAAGGGATATAAAACTTAAAAATTTATTGCAATTTAATCGTTTTGGTAAGAATTATCTATTATCTTTGTCATTGAAAAAAAACATATTTTATCTTTTATTTTTTGCAGGGCAGAAAAAACTGATAAGAAAATTTATATAAAAACACAGATGTAAGTGCTGTTTCGGGGAAGCTTACACAACTTTTCCGGATATTCTCAACAGAGTAGAACAGTGCTTTTAAATGAAAAAAAATGAAAAATTTTGAATTATTTTTAGCTCAATCGGGTCTTCCCATATTTTACATTAAAATAGGACTTGGTTTTTTATTCTCTTTTTTAATCACATTTTTTTCAATTCCTACCATTATCAAGATTTCCAGAAAAAAGAATCTGATGGATGAGCCGGGAATTAGAAGTTCTCATTTACGAAAAATTGCAAATCTGGGAGGGGTTGCCATATTTTATTCCATCGGAATCTGTGCGCCTATTTTTGCCTATGAACTTTTTGATCTTTATAAATTTCTCTTTGCCTCATTGGTTATCCTGCTTTATGTAGGCGTAATGGACGATATTGTCATTATGAGGGCTTACAAGAAACTTGTTGCACAGGTTATTGTTTCATCTCTTGTTGTGATTGGTTCGGATATCAGGATAAGAAATCTCTTCGGAATTTTCGGGATTTATGAAATCAATTATTTTGTAAGTGTGATCTTCAGTATCGTTACCTTTATTATTCTTATTAATGCCTTTAATCTTATTGATGGAATTGACGGTCTTGCAGGAGGATATTCTTTGGTCTGCAGTGCGCTTTTCGGAATCAGCTATTACAGATTAGGTTCATACAATTATCCGTTGGTCGTTTTATCGGTTATCATTATCGGCTCTGTGCTGGCTTTTCTATACTATAATTTATCCAATTGCAGAACCGGCAAAATTTTTATGGGAGATACGGGATCAATGCTGCTGGGGTTTCTGCTGGCATTTACTTCAATCTCCTTTATTGATATTTTTATTGATAAAAAGCTTCCCGATGTTCCAAGGTACCATCTCCAGTCTGCTCCGGTAGTTGCGGTGGCTATCCTGATTCTGCCTATTATAGATACGTTGAATGTAATCATTATCAGATTAATTAACAAAAAGTCTCCTTTCGATGCGGATAAAAATCATATTCATCACAGGCTTTTAAAGCTTAATCTTACGCACAGAAAATCGTCCGGTTATATCATTTTGTACTATCTTTTTGTAGTTGGTTTAGCATACTGTCTGAGACATACCAATGTTAATCTTTTGCTATTTATTATAATATTTTTAGGTTTTTTGGGCGCATATATCCCTCACTTCATTTATGCGCTGAGAAATATTAAAAACACTAGAAATTAGATCTGTTTCACAATAATTTCAAAAATATGATGAAGAATTACAAGTATTTATTTTTAATAATGCTGCCTTTCCTGATGGTCTCCTGCATTACGACAAGGGATGTCCGGTATATGCAGCCGAACGAAAGCCTGGTTATTAACGAGGAAGGGCTTATTCCCTACAATATTCCCATTTACAGAATTACCAGAAATGACATATTAAATCTTAATATTGTTACAACTCCGAAAGGTGATGCTGCCCAGTTTTATTCCTCATTCAATACTTCCGGAGCCGTTGGAGTACAGGGGTCATCAGCTTCAGGGGTGGGTTCAGGATTCAATCAGGGAAATTCGAGAGCCAGCGGAGGTAATTCTGTTTTTTATTTTAATGGATTAAAAGTAGATTCAAAAGGTGATATTAACGTCTTTGGTATCGGTTATATTAAAGCTGAAGGAAGAACTATTGAAGATGTAGCCGACGAAATTCAGGCAAAAGTTAATGAAAACTTTCAGGAAGGAAAATCTGAAGTAAGACTGAATACCGACGGGATTACCTACTATATACTGGGAGATATTGAAACAACAGGTCTTACCGGTGAAAAAGTAGCGCATAAAAATACACTTAATATTACAGAAGCATTGGCAATGAACGGTGGACTCAATAGAAATGTCGATAAAAAGAATATCGTTATCCACCGAAAACTTCCGGAAGGAATTAAGATTGCAAGAATTGATCTTACCCGGGAAGATATTATGAATTCACCCTATTATTATGTTCAGAACGGAGACGAAATATACCTTAACACAAGAGCGAAAAGCCTGAATGGCCTCGGGAAAGATCCTATCCAGACCTTAACAACAGGAGTTTCGGTTTTCACAACGGCATTGTCCATCTATCTTCTTCTTAAAAATCTTTAATATTATGATCCCGGAAAAAGAGACAAAAATTGAGAAAGATGATTCTCAGGAAGGAAAATATGGTTCATTCGGATTGTTTGACATTGCCCATTTTTTTAACAGGATTATTAAAAACTGGTATTGGTTTATACTGATGCTCTTTATAGGGTACTGTATGGCATGGGTATACAGTAAATATTATGCGCAAAATATCTATGCTTCCAATCTATCATTAAGTATATCAAATAACACATCCAGCTACTTTACTCCTAGCCAGTCTATAAATTTTATTTGGGGGCAGGGAGGGAATCAGGATGGTATTTATCTGAAAAAAATGCTGCTGTCGAGAACGCACAATGAATTTCTGGTAAAGGAATTGGAACTTTATGTAAACTATTCTACTAAAGGTATTATCAAATCAACCTATCTGGACAAAGACGATGTGCCTATCCTGCTCGAGGTGGATAAAAAACATCTTCAGCAGATGGATTACCCTATAACTTTGGTTCCCAAAAGTAATAATAAATTTGAGGTTGTTCTGCCGGAAGACGGACATTCCCGGAATTTGTACAGTTATGAAACGGAAGGATTTACTACAGTTGATCCGTATGACAGACCTGATAACAGGACCATTGAAATCGGAGAATGGTTCACAGCTCCCAATCTGAGATTCAGGCTGGTGAAAAATCCCATTATACAGAAAATTGACCTGCAGAATATCATTGTTAAGCTAAGTACGGTAAATAATGCAGTACAGGATATTGTTTCTACCATCGGAGTTGATTTTGATAAGGAAATCGGGACCATTATGATTATTACAAAAAGAGGGTATAACCTTAATGGAACCGTAAATTTTCTTAATAAATCCGTAAGCGAGCTTCAGAAAAAAAGACAGGCCGATAAGCTGATTGTTGATAAAAATACCAACGCTTATTTACAGGAAAATCTTGATAATGTAAGAAAAAAACTGGATTCAAGCGCCTATGTCCTCAATTATATGAAGACAACCGAAAAGCTTTATGATATTAAAGACAGAGATGAAAAATCTCTTAATAAGATTAAGGAACTAGAGTCTAAAAAAGCAGATCTTGAAAGTAAAATAAGTTCATTGCGTCATATGAAAAATTCCCTTGCTTCCCAAAACCTGGAGAAAATGATCAGTACAACTGCGGCAGGATTTCAGGATGGTGTTTTTTCTGCAACAATTTCTGAGCTTAAAGATTTATACCTTAAAAGACGCGAAATGGCCCGCATTTATAAGCCGAATTCCGAGCCAATGATTGAGATCAATAAACTCATAAATGACGCCAGAGCTAATTCAAATGGGGTTTTGGGTAATTATTACTCAGATTATCTTGAAGAAATAGCTAAAATAAACCGAGAAGTAATGCAAGCCAATTCAGATCTTACCACTTATCCCGAAAAGGAAAGAAAATATCTGGATGCGGAAAGAGGGTATAACATGATTGAGGCAACCTATAACAGTCTCCTGAGCAGACAAAACGAAACCCAGTTAAAGATAGTAGGCAATCAGTCCGATATCAGTGTGATAGACCCGGCCAAAAATATAGGGCAGGCGCCGATAGCACCGAATATAAAAGTCGTTAAAGCAGGAATTATAGGCGGACTTCTGATACTTCCGATGCTGTTTATCTTAATAGGAGAATTGCTCGACAATAGAATCAGAAATATTAAAGAATTACTTAATGCCACAAGAATTCCCCTTCTCGGTGTTATCGGTAACAATACCAATGAAACAATGCTTACCGTTCTGGATCAGCCGAAATCTTCAGTTTCAGAGGCATTCAGAGGCATCAGAGCCAATATGAGATTTTTAGCAGGAAGCGATCGCGGAAGTAAAGTAATTCTGGTAACATCATCCATCGGTGGTGAGGGGAAAACATATGTTTCCATCAATCTGGCTTCCGTATTAGGGCTGAGCGATAAAAAAACAATTCTTCTGGGAATGGACCTCAGAAAACCAAAAATTTTCGGGGATTTCAGAATTGATAACAAATATGGGATTTCAAATTATCTTACCGGGGAGGTGGAAATGAGCCAGATCATTAATAAAACAAAAATCCCCAATCTTGATGTGGCTACATCAGGACCAATCCCTCCAAATCCTTCCGAATTGCTTATGGGTGAAAGCAATATCCGATTTATTCAGGACCTGAAAAATCTTTATGACTTTATTATTATTGATTCACCGCCGGTGGGTCTCGTTGCAGACTCTTACGAACTGATGAAATATTCTGATACCAATATCTATGTAGTCCGTCACGAATACACCGAAAAATATATGCTCAAAATGATTACTGAAAAGTATCATAATGGAGAAACAGGAAATCTCGGGCTCGTTTACAATGACTACAATACGAAGCAGGGATATGGCTATGGTTACGGCTATGGTTATGGCTACGGCTATGGTTATGGCTATTTTGACGAAGATAAAAATTACAAAGAACCATTGTTAATAAGAATTAGAAATAAAGTACGGGAAATATTCAATAAAAAATAATACTTTTAAGCCCTCATTTAATGAGGGTTTATCATGAAGCAGAAATTTAGTATCTGATAAAAAAAGAATAATTTATCGACTTTATCGTTTACTTTATAACAAATTATGTTTTTTTGTTTATTTTTAACTAAACATTAAGATTATCATTAATATAAAAATGTTTTATATTTGCAAAAATTAAATTTTAAAATAACCATAAATCCATATTCTTTTATGAATAGAAAATTATTGTTTAGCTTCCTTGCCGCCCTAGGAACTGTGGTAAGTGTTAAAGCACAAAGAAACGAACTGGGAGTTCGTCTAGGTATGAGTAACCTAGTTGGGGATATAGGGAGAACGAATTATATTTTACAAAAGCCATTGGATTTAAGTAAAGCATCGGATTGGGGAGTTCCGTTTTATGGAGGGATTTTATATAGATTTAATTTTAATCCTCATCAAACGGTAAGATTAGATCTTGGATACAACCAGATTCAGTTTAATGATAAAGTTGCAAAAGAAGAGTACAGACAAAACAGAAACTCTTTCGGGAAAAACAATGTGTATGAGGCAAGTCTTGTTTTCGAATATAATTTCTTCCCAGTAAATAACGAACAGAAAGGTATGGTAAGCCCGTATATTTTCGGTGGGGTGGGAGCGTTAATGTTTGATGCGCCTAAAGCTACACTCATCAACGATTTCAGGAGAGATGCTGATGGTGTTGCGCAGGCTCCAATTAATGAGCTTGATTTTACCACTACAGCTCAGTACTCTACGGGAACAAAAACTACCATGCATATTCCTTTTGGAGTAGGTTTGAAATATAAATTTAATTATAACTGGGCCATTTTTGCTGAAGCAACATTCAGATATACTCTGACGGATCAGCTTGATTACAGCAAAATCCTCACTAAAGATGTAATCTCTACTTATAACGGAGATATCTTAAGCCCTGTTACAGGAGGTTCTCTTCTTCAGACAGATGCCTATTATGTGGTGTCTAAAGAGAGGGAAGCTGCTTTTACGGGAGGTAGAAATGTTGGAGATACAAAATCTAAAGACTGGATGAATACGGTAAGTTTAGGTTTGACTTATTCGTTCGGAAGACCTCCGTGTTATTGTGATTAATATGTCGTTGATAAAAGATAAAATAGATCCTGATAATTTACCAAAGCATGTTGCGGTTATCATGGATGGTAATGGAAGATGGGCAAAATCCCGTGGCGAAGAAAGAACATTTGGCCACAGAAATGCCATTAATGCAGTAAGAAATGCCATTAATGCATGTAATGAAATACATATTCCGTACTTAACGCTTTATACCTTTTCTTCGGAAAACTGGAACCGCCCTGCAGAAGAAGTAAATACATTGATGAATTTACTTGTAGAGACTTTATTGCTCGAAGCAGAGGAGATTTTCAGCAAAGGCTTAAGAATGCATGTGATTGGTAATTTAGAAAAGCTTCCTCCACTCGTAAAAGATCAGCTGAACCGTGTGGTGGAACTTACAAAAGAAAACACAAAAGGTAATTTGGTACTCGCCATAAGCTATGGCTCACAAAATGAAATACTGAATGCCGTAAAAAACATAAGTGAAGATGTAAAAGAAGGAAAGATACATGCGGCGGATATTGATGAAAAATTATTTGAAAGCTATCTCTACACCAAAGATTTTCCACCTGTTGATCTCCTGATAAGGACCAGTGGCGAAATCAGAATCAGTAATTTCCTCCTTTGGCAGATCGCCTATGCAGAACTGCAGTTTTTAGATGTTCTGTGGCCGGACTTTACCAAAGATATTTTCTTTCAGTGTATTGTTGATTATCAAAACAAAGAAAGAAGGTTCGGAAAGACCGGGGAACAAATAAAAATCCAGTAAAATTAAGAAAAGAAAGACTACGATAAAATGAAGTTTAGACTATTACCCATCATTATGTTTGTTGCTTCTGCACATTTCTATGGACAGGTAACGCCACAGGACAGCACACAGGTAAATACTTCTGTACAGGCAGGAAACCAGACAGGAACATACACATTGAAAGACATCGTTGTAGATGGGGTTAAAAAATATACACCGGCTCAGATCCTTAGATTTACAGGATTATCGAAAGGTGAGACGGTAGACATTCCGGGACAGAAAATCAGTAACGCGGTAAAAAAACTTTGGGATACACAATCCTTTTCCGAAGTTGAAGTATACGTTCAGAGCATTGAAGGAGAAACTATTATCCTTAAATTTTATCTTCAGGATCTTAAAGATCTGGGCGAGGTGAAGTTTACAGGAAAAGGTATCGGGAAATCCAAAAATGAAAAGATGGCTAAAGACAACAATCTGAAGCCGGGAACCAAAATTACCCAAAATTTGGTTTCAAGTCTTAAAACTAATATTCCTAAAGATTTTATCAAAAAAGGATACGCTGATGCAAAAATTACCATTCAGGACAAAGTAAATGCGGGAGATCCTAATCTTGTTGACTGGACAATCAATGTAGATAAAGGTAAAAGAATCAAAATCGATCATATCGAGTTTGAAGGAAATACAGCGGTTTCTGATAGAAAACTTAGAAAAAAAGCATTTAAAGAAACCAAGCAGAAAAGATTCGGAATCGGAGGTATTCTGAAATCTTCAAAATTCATTGAAGAAAAATATCAGGAAGACAAGCAAAATCTCATCAGTTACTACAATTCATTGGGTTACAGAGATGCGAAAGTTCTTTCAGATTCTGTTTGGAGAAACAAAAGAAATAATTACGAGATCAATGTAAAGCTTAACGAAGGGAAACAGTATTATATCGGCGATATTACATTTACCGGAAATACCGTTTATTCTACGGATTATTTACAGAGACTCTTGGGATATAAAAAAGGTGATATTTACGATGCAGTAGGATTCAACAAAAAAGTTGGTGAAGACGGAGGTAAAGAAGATGATTCTGATATTAAGTCGGTCTACATGAACAACGGTTACCTTTTCTCAAATGTTATGCCTGTTGAAAAATCGGTAAACGGAGATAAGATCAATCTTGAAATTCGTATCAACGAAGGGGAAAAAGCTACTTGGAACAGAGTAACCTGGGAAGGAAATACAACGACCCATGATCATGTGATCTTAAGAGCTTTAAGAACCAAGCCGGGAAATCTTTTTGCTAAAAGTGATATCAAAAGAACATATTTTGATCTTGCCGGAATGCAGTTTTTTGATCCGCAGCAGGTAGGTCAGGATATTCAGCCAAATCAACAGGATAACACCGTGGATATCAATTGGAAACTTGTTGAAAAAGGTTCTTCCCAGGTTCAGCTTCAGGCAGGTTACGGTGGTAACAGCTTTATCGGTACTTTAGGGTTGACATTCAACAACTTCTCTTTGAAGAACTTCCTCAAGTTTAAAGATTTTAAACCTGTACCACAGGGTGACGGACAAACATTGTCACTTCAGGCACAGGCAGGGCAATATTTCCAGAATTACAGTATCGGGTTTACAGAACCTTGGTTATTCGGAACAAGGCCAACTGCATTATCTGTGAGTCTCAATAACTCAAGAGTTAAATACTCGGATGTTTACGGATCATCTCAGAAGCTGAATATTTTCTCCGCTTCAGTTGGATTAAACCGATTGTTGAAGTGGCCGGATGATTATTTCTCATTATACACAGGAATTCAGTTTCAGAAATACGATTTTAAGAACTATCCTTTCGATTTCGGAGGAACTACAGAGTATTATGGTACGGCGAACAACTTTAGTATCAATCTCGGGCTAAGTAGAAACTCTGCCGGTATTGACCCCATTTTCCCTACGGTAGGGTCTAATTTAGACCTCTCGGTGAAATTCACACCGCCATATTCATTGTTCAGTAACAAAGACTATTCTACACTTAGTCCTACAGAGAAATATAAATGGATGGAGTTCTATAAAGTGAAGTTTAAAGCAGATGTATATAACGAAATTGCCGGGAAACTGGTCTTAAGATCTTCTGCTGAAATGGGCTTCATGGACGGTTATAACAAAGAACTTGGTGCACCGCCGTTTGAAAGATTCTATGTAGGAGGCACAGGACTTTTCGGAGGCCGTTTTGATGGTAGAGAATTAATTCCGTTAAGAGGATATGAAAATGCTTCTACCTACGGAGGAACTTCTGAAGATATTACCCCTACAGGTGGAGGTACTATTTATAACAGATTTACGTTAGAATTAAGATATCCGATTTCATTGAACCAGACTGCAAAAATTTATGCACTCACGTTCGCAGAAGGAGGTAACGTTTGGAATTCATGGGGAAGCTATAATCCATTCCAGTTGAAAAGATCAGTTGGGGTAGGGGTAAGAGTTTATATGGGAGCATTCGGCTTGATTGGGTTCGACTTCGCTTATGGATTCGATAAAACAGTTTCAGGAACAGATCCTTCCGGATGGAAGACCCACTTCCTGATGAACCAATCTTTATAATTCATCATATGAAAAATTTTAGAATTGTTTTCTCATTCTTCTTATTTTTGCTTTTCAGTTTAAGCAATGCACAGAAAGTGGGTGTTGTTGATACAGAGTATATTCTGAATAAAATGCCTCAGTATAAGGAAGCGGAAGCAAGACTTAACGCCCAGATTGATACATGGCAGTCCGAACTTCAGAACCTGCAGTCGGAATACGAACGTAAGAGATCTGCTTTTGAAAGTGAGAAAGTACTTTTAATTGGAGATCAGCTGAAGTTGAGAGAAAAAGAAGTAATGGATTTGGAAAAAAATATCAAAACCACTACAAGTTTACGCTTTGGAGCTACGGGAGAGATTAAAAAGCTAAGGACTAATCTTGTTCAGCCGTTTCAGGATCAGATCTGGGGCGCAATCAAGACAATGGCCGAGAAAAACGGAATAGGAATAGTGATTGATAAAACAAGTAATAATGTACTGTTCCTGCAAAAAAGATTCGATTACTCAGATAAAGTACTTGATATTTTATTAAAAGATACCGATAAAAAAGAAAAAACTAAAACCCGAAAATAAAAGTTTAACTTTTATTAAATTTACAGATCTAAAAACAAATTAAATTATTTATTTACCAATTATGAAAAAATTAAGTGTATTATTTGCAGCGGTAATGATGGTTGTATCGGTAGGTATGGCAAAAGCTCAAAAAATTGCAACTTTAGACGTTATAGGTATTCTTAATGCAATGCCTGAAAAGAAAAAAGCAGATACTGATCTTAAAGCCTTCTTAGATACAAAACAAGCTGAAATCAAGAAAAAGGCGGATGCAGGACAGGCTAAGTTAAAGCAATATTCTGAGGAAGCTCCTAAGAAAACAGCTGAAGAAAACAAAGCAAGAGAGGCTGAATTGGCAAAAATGCAACAAGAAATTCAGGATATGAACGATAAAGCTCAAAAAGATTTTGTTGCAAAACAGGATGCTGCTTATGAACCAATCGAGAAAAAACTGAATGATGCCGTTTCCAAAGTTGCTAAAGCAAACGGATACGATTATATCATGGATGCAAACTCTTCTGCCTTTGTATTCAAAGGAGGTCCGGACGCTACGGCTGCCGTAAAGAAAGAATTAGGCGTTCAATAATTTATCAGATATTCAAAAACATTTATAAAAAACCATCTCTCATCGGGGTGGTTTTTCTATTTTTGCAGCATGGAAAAAGAAGTATCAACCACGGTAAAGGTGAGGTTTAGTGATTGTGATCCGATTGGTCATTTAAATAACGTTAAATATCTGGACTATATGTTCAATGCCAGGGAAGATCATGTGGAAACATTCTATGGTTTTACCTATGAAGAATATACCAAGCTTACAGGCTGTACCTGGATTGCCATTCAGAACGAAATTGCTTACATTAAAGAAGTACGGTATAATACTTCAGTGATCATCAGCAGTAAAACCATAGAAGTTCAGGACAGAACGGCAAAGGTTGAAATTCTTATGAAAAGCCTGGACGAGAAAACCATTCATGCAGTATTATGGGTTACCGTAATTTATTTTAATGTTAAAACAAGAAAATCTGAAGTACATCCAGAAGAGATTAAGGAAACGTTCAATAAATTTTATGTAGATTTAGAGCAGAAAGAGTTTCAGTCAAGAGTTAAATTTTTAAGATCACAGAACGCAAAAAATTCATAATGAAAAAAATATTGGTAGTAGGAGGAAACGGACAGTTAGGAAATTGTATCAGAAAAATCGCTCCTGATTTTGAGCTGGATTATGAGTTTGTTTTTACAGATTCTCAGATATTGGATATCACAGACGAAGATCAGGTGAATTCTTTTTTTTACGATAACAAACCGGAGTTCTGTATCAATGCATCAGCTTTTACAGCGGTAGACCTTGCTGAAAAGGAAAAGGAAAAAGCTTTTGCCGTAAATGCACAAGGTGTTGCTTATCTTGCACACGCCTGCAAAGAATACAATACTGTATTTATTCATGTATCTACAGATTATGTTTTTGACGGAGAAACAAATCTTTGTTATTCAGAAGACGACTTTACCAATCCTATAGGCGTTTACGGAGAATCAAAATTAAAAGGAGAAGAACTGGCTTTAGAAGCAAACCCTAAAACAATAATTCTTAGAACATCATGGCTCTATTCAGAATTCAATAAGAATTTCGTAAAAACCATGCTTCACCTCTTTTCGCAAAAAGAAGAATTAGGAATTGTGGCAGATCAGTTCGGACAGCCGACTAATGCCAACGATCTTGCTGAAGCTATTATGAATATTATTGAAACACCCCAAAAAAGTTATGGGATTTTTCATTTTTCAAACTATCCGGAGACAACCTGGTTTGAATTTGCACAGAAAATAGCTGAGCTTTCAAAATCATCAGTTAAGCTCAATGCATTAAGCACCGAACAATATCCTACTCCGGCTAAAAGACCGAAAAGAAGTACCATGTGTCTCGATAAAATAGAAGAAGTTTATAAAATTGAACCCAAACATTGGGAGAATAGTCTCGAAGAATGTCTGGATATTCTGCATAATAATCTATAAAGAATGAAAAAAATACTGTTTGCCACCTTTGTTCTTGCAGCTCAGTTGTTCTTTGCGCAAAATGTGTTTTTAACAAAAGTTGAAAAAACGCACGATAATACAGATAGGTTTTTATATAAAATTGATGAAGAAAAAAAAGATGCGGAATATCTCGGAGAAATCGAAGTTCAGGGATTTTCGAAAAATGATGCCGAAATTTTTTCATTGATTTATAAAAAAGCAAAAGAAATCGGAGCCAATACTTTCGCTTTAAAACCTTTTGAAAATGTTGACGGCTCATGGCAAAGCGTTAATCCTGCCAATTACAGATTGGCTTTATATTATCTTCCGAAAGATAAATTACTGAATCAGACAGGACTTTTATATGTATTTGCCTCTTCGGAAAGAGATCAGAAGATTGCTGTAAATAAAGTTGATTATAACATTCATCCAAGATCATATATAATATTCCACACCACGCCGGGGGAAGTTTATACCATCTCAACAAAAAAACTTCTGGGCTCAGCCGTAAAATTCCAGCCTAAAGAAAATAGTATCAATCAGTTTTTTCAGATTTCAGCAACAAAAATAAAATCAGATGAAACAGGAGTCGGAGGCCTGAATTTAAAAAGTGGTGATATTATAGGACTCGAAAAATCTTATGCCGAATTTCTTAGTCTTATTTATAATAAACAAAAAGCAGAGTGAAAACTTTGCTTTTTTTATTTTCAATAATCTTCTTGAATTAAAAACTGTTTCCTACGTTTCAGACGAGCTTGCCGAATTTAGATAAATACCTCATTCATTCACAAGCTTGCTTAAAACATACTCACACACGCTCTCACACAAACACAATTTCACACTTTCACACGCTCCAACCTCCCTTTATTTCAGGAGCTTAATCCGGCTCTCGCTACTCGCTTTTCCTGTTGTATTGGTAGCGGCGGCTTTGCCGCCGCTACCAATACAACAGGAAAGAGCTCAGACAGGCCGCTCGATCCGGGCTAGGGTGGGATGGAAGTAAGATGTAAGAAGTGAGAAGTGAGAAGAAGGAAGAAATAAGTAGAGAATGCGGAGTTTAAATTTCTTCGTCTAAGGTTTAGGATTTACATTCATCCTTTCAATTTCAAGGCTTCATGATTCAGATCTCCGTAACGACCTTACAAGACATCCTGTCACCCCTTGCCTATTACCCACAACTCATAATTCATAACTCATAACCACAACTTCCTTCTCACCTGAAAATTATTCATGCATACAACCAGAGAGTTAAGGATAAAAATTGCGTAAACTTAAATTTTATGTTAAATAGATTTGGAATATAGGGTAAAGTGTTGTTATCTTTGCCCCACTGAAAACGGAAGGAAGTAGGTAGCGCAGGAGAGGCCTTTCGGGGTTTAAAAAATAGAAGCTCTGAAAAGGGGATACGAAAAAAAACTTTTACAAAATTTAATTAAAAAAAATCTTGTAGGAATAAAAAAGATTTGTATCTTTGCAGTCCGGTAAAACGGGGAGCAGGAGTTGAGTTGAGGGATTGTTTAAGGAGGCTTAAGGTTACTAAAAAAACTTTAAAATTTTCTTCAAAAACATTTGGTCAATTCAGAAATATTTTTTACTTTTGCACTCGCAAATACGAAACGAAAACTGACAGAAGAAGTAGTTTGTAGGAAGCGAAAGAAATGAAGATCATTGACATACAATATAACAACCAAGTAAGGAAAAACTAAAGCGTTAAAAAACTTTGAGTGAGTCAAGACAAACATACAATGGAGAGTTTGATCCTGGCTCAGGATGAACGCTAGCGGGAGGCCTAACACATGCAAGCTGAGCGGTAGAGTTTCTTCGGAGACTTGAGAGCGGCGTACGGGTGCGGAACACGTGTGCAACCTGCCTTTATCAGGGGGATAGCCTTTCGAAAGGAAGATTAATACCCCATAATATATAGAGTGGCATCACTTTATATTGAAAACTGAGGTGGATAAAGATGGGCACGCGCAAGATTAGATAGTTGGTGAGGTAACGGCTCACCAAGTCGATGATCTTTAGGGGGCCTGAGAGGGTGATCCCCCACACTGGTACTGAGACACGGACCAGACTCCTACGGGAGGCAGCAGTGAGGAATATTGGACAATGGGTTAGCGCCTGATCCAGCCATCCCGCGTGAAGGACGACGGCCCTATGGGTTGTAAACTTCTTTTGTGCAGGGATAAACCTATTTACGTGTAAATAGCTGAAGGTACTGTACGAATAAGCACCGGCTAACTCCGTGCCAGCAGCCGCGGTAATACGGAGGGTGCAAGCGTTATCCGGATTTATTGGGTTTAAAGGGTCCGTAGGCGGATCTGTAAGTCAGTGGTGAAATCTCACAGCTTAACTGTGAAACTGCCATTGATACTGCAGGTCTTGAGTAAGGTAGAAGTGGCTGGAATAAGTAGTGTAGCGGTGAAATGCATAGATATTACTTAGAACACCAATTGCGAAGGCAGGTCACTATGTCTTAACTGACGCTGATGGACGAAAGCGTGGGGAGCGAACAGGATTAGATACCCTGGTAGTCCACGCTGTAAACGATGCTAACTCGTTTTTGGGTTTTCGGATTCAGAGACTAAGCGAAAGTGATAAGTTAGCCACCTGGGGAGTACGAACGCAAGTTTGAAACTCAAAGGAATTGACGGGGGCCCGCACAAGCGGTGGATTATGTGGTTTAATTCGATGATACGCGAGGAACCTTACCAAGGCTTAAATGGGAATTGATCGGTTTAGAAATAGACCTTCCTTCGGGCAATTTTCAAGGTGTCGCATGGTTGTCGTCAGCTCGTGCCGTGAGGTGTTAGGTTAAGTCCTGCAACGAGCGCAACCCCTGTTACTAGTTGCTACCATTAAGTTGAGGACTCTAGTAAGACTGCCTACGCAAGTAGAGAGGAAGGTGGGGATGACGTCAAATCATCACGGCCCTTACGCCTTGGGCCACACACGTAATACAATGGCCGGTACAGAGGGCAGCTACACAGCGATGTGATGCAAATCTCGAAAGCCGGTCTCAGTTCGGATTGGAGTCTGCAACTCGACTCTATGAAGCTGGAATCGCTAGTAATCGCGCATCAGCCATGGCGCGGTGAATACGTTCCCGGGCCTTGTACACACCGCCCGTCAAGCCATGGAAGTCTGGGGTACCTGAAGTCGGTGACCGTAAAAGGAGCTGCCTAGGGTAAAACAGGTAACTAGGGCTAAGTCGTAACAAGGTAGCCGTACCGGAAGGTGCGGCTGGAACATCTCATTTTAGAGCGTCTTAAAGACGATAAACAAAATTAGTACCGCAAGGTACATGTACTTACTTCAAAGTAAAGCTTTAGTTTTTTTATTGGTTGATTTATAAGGAAGGTAAAAAGTTAAAAGTAAAAAGATCCAAGTGTAAAATCAGGGAATATAAAAATTACTCATTACCGATTACTTATTACTTATAAATATATTAAAAATACAAACCCACTAGAAATTAGTAACGGGAAAGAGATTGAGAAATGAATGAAGGTAATGCAGTATGAAAATATTACTTATTACTGATCACTTATTACTCATAACAGAGTCTCGTAGCTCAGCTGGTTAGAGCGCTACACTGATAATGTAGAGGTCGGCAGTTCGAGCCTGCCCGAGACTACTAATTAAAGTTTAAGGTTTAGAGTTTAAAGTTCAGGGTTTAAAACCCGGAACAAAAAACATAAAACCCGGAACACCTAGAGGGGAATTAGCTCAGCTGGCTAGAGCGCCTGCCTTGCACGCAGGAGGTCAAGGGTTCGACTCCCTTATTCTCCACAGTTTTGGAAGATTGATTTAAAAGTTACGGATGGAGCCAAAAACAACATCTGTTCATCAGTCGGAAAAGAAGACATTAAGATCATTGACATTAACGGTAAAGACATCACAAAGAGAAAACCGAGCACTTATAAGTGCTTGAGTAACCTAAAAATAGGAAAGAAATCGTTAAGGGCGTATGGCGGATGCCTAGGCTTTCAGAGGCGAAGAAGGACGTGGTAAGTCATGCGAAAAGCTCGGGGGATTGGCACACACGAATTGATCCCGAGATGTCCGAATGGGGCAACCCAATACATTGAAGATGTATTACTCTAAATTTATTTAGAGAGCAAACCCGGAGAACTGAAACATCTAAGTACCCGGAGGAAAAGAAATCGAAGAGATTCCGTAAGTAGTGGCGAGCGAAAGCGGATTAGCCCAAAAGTCTTTATATATTTAGAAGAACGTACTGGAAAGTGCGGCCATAGACGGTGATAGCCCGGTATTCGAAAGGTATATTAAGATGATAAATGAGTAGGGCGGGACACGTGAAATCCTGTCTGAATATGGGGGGACCATCCTCCAAGGCTAAATACTCCTGAAAGACCGATAGTGAACAAGTACTGTGAAGGAAAGGTGAAAAGCACTTCGAATAGAAGGGTGAAATAGAACCTGAAACCGTACGCCTACAAGCGGTCGGAGCAGATTAATTCTGTGACGGCGTGCCTTTTGCATAATGAGCCTACGAGTTAATTTTACTAGCGAGGTTAAGGACTTAAGGTCCGGAGCCGGAGCGAAAGCGAGTCTGAATAGGGCGCATAGTTAGTAGGATTAGACGCGAAACCTTGTGATCTACCCATGGGCAGGTTGAAGCTTTGGTAACACAAAGTGGAGGACCGAACCGGTTGACGTTGAAAAGTCTTCGGATGACCTGTGGGTAGGGGTGAAAGGCCAATCAAACTGGGAGATAGCTCGTACTCTCCGAAATGCATTTAGGTGCGACTGTCGTATATAAGTTTATTAGAGGTAGAGCTACTGATTGGATGCGGGGGTTTCATCGCCTACCAATTCCTGACAAACTCCGAATGCTAATAAATGTTCTACGGCAGTGAGGGCATGGGTGCTAAGGTCCATGTCCGAGAGGGAAAGAACCCAGACCAACAGCTAAGGTCCCCAAATATATGTTAAGTTGAAGCAACGCGGTTGGACTGCATTGACAGCTAGGATGTTGGCTTGGAAGCAGCCATTCATTTAAAGAGTGCGTAACAGCTCACTAGTCGAGCGGTCCGGCATGGATAATAATCGGGCATAAACATATTACCGAAGCTATGGATTTATAATTTATTATATCTGGTAGGAGAGCATTCTGTTTGCGCCGAAGCAGTATCGTGAGGTATTGTGGAGCGGACAGAAAAGAAAATGTAGGCATAAGTAACGATAAAGGGGGCGAGAAACCCCCTCACCGAAAGACTAAGGTTTCCTCAGCCATGCTAATCAGCTGAGGGTTAGTCGGGACCTAACGCGAACCCGAAAGGGGTAGTGGATGGACAATGGGTTAATATTCCCATACTTGCTCACACTAAAAAGGGGACGGTTCGATGTAGCTACTAAAGACGGACGGAAGTGTCAAGGCCTAGCCTTCGGGCGAAGCTGCTGTAGTGTAATCGGATCCAAGAAAAGCCGAAGTGAAGCAACCCGTACCAAAACCGACACAGGTGGTCGAGGAGAGAATCCTAAGGTGCTCGAGTGAGTCGTGGCTAAGGAACTAGGCAAAATAGTCTCGTAACTTCGGAAGAAGAGACGCCATCAGCAATGGTGGCCGCAGTGAAGAGGCCCAGGCGACTGTTTATCAAAAACACAGGACTCTGCTAAATCGAAAGATGCTGTATAGGGTCTGACACCTGCCCGGTGCTGGAAGGTTAAGGAAGGGCGTTAGCGTAAGCGAAGCGTTTGACTGAAGCCCCAGTAAACGGCGGCCGTAACTATAACGGTCCTAAGGTAGCGAAATTCCTTGTCGGGTAAGTTCCGACCTGCACGAATGGTGTAACGATCTGGGCACTGTCTCAGCCACGAGCTCGGTGAAATTGTAGTATCGGTGAAGATGCCGATTACCCGCAATGGGACGAAAAGACCCTGTGAACCTTTACTATAACTTCGTATTGACTTTGAGTAAGTAATGTGTAGGATAGGTGGGAGGCTTTGAAGCAGGCACGCTAGTGTTTGTGGAGCCAACGTTGAAATACCACCCTTTACTTACTTGGAGCCTAACTTCTTTAAAGAAGGACATTGCGTGGTGGGTAGTTTGACTGGGGTGGTCGCCTCCAAAAGAGTAACGGAGGCTTTCAAAGGTACCCTCAGCACGCTTGGTAACCGTGCGTAGAGTGTAATGGCATAAGGGTGCTTGACTGTGAGACCAACAAGTCGATCAGGTGCGAAAGCAGGACATAGTGATCCGGTGGTTCCGTATGGAAGGGCCATCGCTCATAGGATAAAAGGTACTCCGGGGATAACAGGCTAGTCTCCCCCAAGAGCTCACATCGACGGGGAGGTTCGGCACCTCGATGTCGGCTCGTCACATCCTGGGGCTGGAGAAGGTCCCAAGGGTTGGGCTGTTCGCCCATTAAAGTGGCACGCGAGCTGGGTTCAGAACGTCGTGAGACAGTTCGGTCTCTATCTATTGCGGGCGTTAGATGTTTGAGAGGGCTTGATTCTAGTACGAGAGGACCGAATTGAACAAACCTCTGGTGTATCAGTTGTACCGCCAGGTGCACCGCTGAGTAGCTATGTTTGGAAGAGATAAACACTGAAAGCATATAAGTGTGAAACTCGCCTCAAGATGAGACATCTTTTAAGGGTCGTGGGAGATGACCACGTTGATAGGCTACAGGTGTAAAGTTGGTAACAGCATAGCCGAGTAGTACTAATTACCCGTAGATTTATAGCCTATTCATAAGTAATGAGTAATAGGTAATGAGCAATCATGCTTATCATAACTTAGCTTAAGTATTTATAAGTGCAATACTGGTTTTGCCTTTGTGATGAAATTTACCGATAAAAACGGTTCAAGGTTCAATGTTTAAGATTCAAGGTTAAAAACTTTGAACATTAAACTAAAAAAACCTTACACCTATATACAACCTTTAGGGTGGTTTTAGCGGTGGGGCTCACCTGTTCCCATTCCGAACACAGAAGTTAAGCCCACCAGCGCCGATGGTACTGCGAAAGCGGGAGAGTAGGTCGCCGCCAGTTTTTTTACAAACCTCATACAGCAATGTGTGAGGTTTTTTTGTTTTTATATCCTAAGGAAAGAGTGAGAAGTAAGAAGTAAAATGTAAGAAGTGAGAAGTGAGTATTAAGATGTGGATGTTCAGGGTTTAATGTTTAGCGTTTAGAATTTAAAGTTTAAAGTTTAAAGTTTAGGACTTGTTAAGGTTTAAGTTAAGATTCAGGTATCAAGGTTTAAGCCGTACTTAAAATACCAGTCATGAATTTTATCAGACTTTATTACTCATTACCAATTACTCATTACTCATTGCTCATTACTCATTACTCATATAAGATAGGCAACTGCCCTAGCCTCGATAGCAGCGGCTACCCCACAGCGGGATGGAAAGAAGGGCTTTAAGCCCGGAAAGCTCTGGAGCGAGGAGTAAGAGCGGATAGCGAGAGATAGCTCCTGAAAAAGATATTTCTGTCATCAGCTCCAGTGCGGATCTGAAATAGAAGTTTTACCATTTTCCAGACGGCCCGCAAAATACCAACTGTTATGATCCGAAATTATTTGCAAATCGTACCAACCTTTTGTTTTATCTAGATTCACAATTATTTTTTCTTGTATTTTCATTAATGGAATTTTGGTTTTTCTTTTTTCGTAAAGATTTTCCATAGTGATATACGGGCTGATGCTTTCTTTTTTATTTTTCTTAATCATAATTTCAACCTGATTCTTTGATGGATCATTGACCAGGGTAATTTCCAAATCGGGGAATTGATCCCCTTTAAAGTTCCTGTAAAAGCCATTAGGTCCAAAAACTTCGTAGCCGTAAGTCTCGGTAGAAGTAACATGAGATAATTCCTGTTTAGCATAAAGTGTGTAGGAAAAGTAAAAATCATCTTCTTCAAATCTTGTCCTGTCATAAATAATAATCGGAACAGCCCTGTCGGTTAGATTTTTCATGATAATTTTCCCATTCTCGAGATTGACAAGATAATTATATGGAAGAGCATTAGACGGTTTGATTCCACGTTCCTGAATGTTAAGAATTTTGTCTTCAAGCTCATTCTCATGGTACCATTTCAAATCAGGAACAGGTTTATTTTTAGCGGAGTTGATGGTTTTAGTGTATTCCTTCTGATCCAGATAATTCATCTCAGGAATTTTAATATTGGCAGCATTAAACGCTGATGTAAGATCTCCGCATATGGCTCTCCTCCAATCGCTGATATTGTTTACAGTAACATCTTTTTTATATTTTTTTCGGATGAAGTTTTCTAAAAACATCAGCACAGAAGTATGATCCGACACTTCAGAATTTACGTATCCTCCTTTTGTCCATGGTGATGCGATGATCATAGGGACCCTGTAACCGAGACCAACTGTTCCTTCTACTTTTTCGTAATCTTTCATTAAAGGGGAAGCCATATACTCCTGCTTTTTGCTTACATATTCAACACCCTCTGTTCCATTCAGGTCTACAGGCTGACTGGGATTTAAAGGCGGTGCAAAAGGCAGAACATGATCAAAATAGCCATCATTTTCATCGTAGTTGATAATGAAAATTGTCTTTTTCCAGATTTCAGGATCACTTGTAAGGATATTCATCACTTCAGAAATATACCACGCGCCGTACCAAGGAGATCCAGGATGATCTGAAAAGCGTTCAGGCGCAATGAGCCATGATACCAGTGGAAGTTTATTATTTTCAACATCTTTCCTAAACTGATGTAAAACGTCTCCTTTCGGTATTACAAGTCTTTCGCCATTTTCATCATGTCCTATTTCCAGATGCCAATAATCAGGATCATTTATGTTGGTGGTGAATGCTTTTTCGTGAAGATTCCTTTCCTTCTGTGAGAGGCTTGAATATTGATCCGGGTGGTATTTTATTTTATCTTCCTCCAGTTCGGCAATCCTTTTTTCCAAACTGTCTTTCTGATCGGGATGTTTTTCAATTTCCTTTTTCAAATAGGCAATAATATTGGGAATATGCTCATAATAACCCTTCGAAAATTTTACATTAAAAGTTGAAAACCATTCGATAGGATTATCCGTAAAATTACTCAGCCAGGCTTCCTGCTCACCGGACATTCCTTTCGGAAGACTGATTTCATTCTGATAAATTCTCCAGGAAATATTCTGCTCTTCCAGTATTTCAGGAAAACTTTTCCATTTGGCCTGATGGTTTTTATCATAGTCAATATTTTCATTATAAACATTAGCCTTTACTTTTCCGTTTTTTTGTTCACGTAAGGTTCCCGACCAATGGAAAAGCCTGTTTGGGGTAGTTCCTGTTAGTGATGAGCAAAAATACTGGTCAAAGATTGTGAAAGCGTCCGCCAGCTGATAGTAAAAAGGGAGGTCCTCCCGGTTATAGTATCCCAAAGTCAAGGGAATGTCTTTATAGTTTTTATTATCAGATGCTTTGGCCTGAAGCCAGCGATCGTATTTTCCTTTGTTAAGCGCATGTTGCTGATTATTCCAGGAGTGAGGAAGAGAGCTCATCCATGTGGATTTGGTATTCTTTAGATCCAGGCGGGAAGGTGCTGCATACTTTCCGTAATTATTTTTCTGAAAAAATACGGAATGGCCGTCTTGTTTTATGAAAGCTCTGCGATCAGAAAATCCTCTTACACCTTTTAAAGCACCGAATGCGTGATCAAAAGAACGGTTTTCCTGCATGAGAATGACAATATGTTCCGCATCATAAAAAGTAGACTGTGCCGCTGGCTCTATCATCAAAGCCTTCAGAATGGCAGGATGTAGAACACTTGAAGTTCCCAGCCCGGCCAGCAAGATTCCAGACTTTTCCAAAAATTCTCTTCTTTTCATATGGATCGTAATAGAAAGAAACCGCAAGTTAACAGGTTTCGTTTTAATTTAATAATAATTCTAATGAGTAAATTAAAATCTGCTCAAAATCCCCCAGTGGATCTTAATATCATTAAACTTAAAAGGATTTCCGAATTCGTTACCGTTGGAAAGCTGGAAACTCATCAACCCGATCGGAATGAAGAAATTGAATCCAAGCCCGACACTATAGAGTTTGGGCTTCACATTGAGGGATTTGTTGTTGAGCTGTCCGTACTGCCCGAATACATCAAAAAAGGCCTGGCTTCCGATGAGATACCGGTACTCCAAACTTCCGTAATAATAAAAATCGGCGGCCAGGGAATTTTCATTGAATCCCCGCATGGAATTCCATCCTCCGAAACGGTACAATTCGTTGGCGGAAAAGTCGATCCTGGAGTCCATCATCGCGCCTTCGCCCTTGATGTTGAGGAAATGGTTCCCGTTAATATGGTAATTATGTTCTCCGAAAAAGTAAAACTGATTTTGCGGAGACGTGATATCATCTTTGGTATATCTCGTCGTCAGATAATCGTATCCGGCATTAATTCTCGTTTTGTAAAGGAAAAGATCAATATCCGTAGGTTCTATCATTTCAAACCAGATCCCGATTCCTTTTTTGTTGTAATCTTTCCCCTGAACATACAGCGTATCAATAATACTCGAGCTTTCAAAAGTTCCCCGGAGACCGATCTTGTTTCTTGAATTCAGATGATAATAGAACGCTGGAAGCGCTTTTACATTGGCAAAAGTAGAATCCTGACGGAAAATATTGACCTTCATATTCAATCCGACATTCGATTTGAAGAGATAGGGAACATCCGTCTGGAGATCAAATGTCTGCCCTTTATCCGGATTCCGCTGCCAATAAAGATTGATGGTTTCAAAGCTGTTGAATATGTTCCTGAAATTTACATTCAGGGTTCCGTTCAGTGTGAATTTATCTGTTTTATCATTCCCGAAACCTATTACCCCGTCGAAGCTGTTGGTTTTTTTCTTCTCCATGAAAAGGTAAATACTTGTGGAATCTTTTGTAAACATAGTCTGCGGAGGACGTTCAAGGCTGACAAACTGATGGCTCTGAAAAGATTTATTAATGGCCAGAAGATTTTTATCATCATAGGTTTTGCCTTTAAATTCTTTTTCAAGATTTTTAATAAACCTTTTCGGAACACTGGTGTAGCCTTTCACTACAAAACCGTCGATGGTTCTTTTATCATTTTTATTGATGTCAAGCTCTACAACCGGATATCCGTTTTTCTGACCTTTATATTTCGATTTTATCCTGCTGAAGGCAAAGCCGTCATCAATATACTTTTTGTTGATGCTTTTTTTGGTTGAATCTAAATTTTTAGTGAAAAAATCTTTCTGAACTTTTATTTTATCCGAAATAGAATCTGAGAGCTTCACATACGTTTCATTGAAGTTTTTCCCTTTATGAAAAACAATTTCCGTTGTATCTCCCATTTTTCTGACTTCTTTCAGCTGGGTGAAAAAATAGTTATTCTGAGCCAATGAATCTAGAAATTTCACGGCAGAAGCAGAATCTTTCACCTTTTTTTTTACTTTTGTTTCCGAATCAATAAGAAAATAAGGCTTCTTCTGCGCCTGAATAAAAACGCAAAAAAGGATAAAAAATATTTTTAAAATTAATTTCAATTTGTCATTCTGAATGTAATGGAACGGAATGAGGAACCTTAATAAAAAACAAAACCCTTCACTGCATTGTATTCCATTCAGAATAACAATGCATCCAATCATTTAACTGTTTTTAGGACAGTTTATTGTATTTCTTCATTAAATTTTCATAAATTCCCTGAGGAAGAATCCACTTTAAAGGAACTCCTATTTTCTGCCCGAATTTTCCAAAGTAATAGTGAGCTTTCCATTTGTTTTTCTGTAAAAGCAAATCTACATACTCCGCGACTTCCAGAGGTTCTGTTCCGTCTCCTACATGGCTGTTCATCAAAGCATATACTTTATCGAAAACACTCTTATAAGGTTCCGAAACTTTGGTACGTACCCGATTTTCAGCAATATTCGTTTTAATATCCCCAAGATGCAACGAGCAGACATGGATATTCCACGGATACACTTCATAACGCATAGCTTCTGTCACTTTATCCAGAGCAGATTTTGACGCAGAGTAAAACCCGCGGAAAGGCAATCCCATTTCGCTTCCGATACTGGAAACATTGATGATCTGTCCGAATTTATTTTCCCTCATCTTCGGCAGTACGGCACTCATCATCTGAACAGCCCCCACCAAATTGAGATTAAATAATTTTAAAATATCTTCTTTTGAAGAATCTTCCACAGCACCCACCATTCCCATTCCGGCATTGTTGATCAGAACATCAATTCTGTTTTCTGTTTTCAATACTTCGGCAATGGCATCTTGTACTGCATTATTATCTGTAACATCTGTTGGAATAGATGTAAAATAACTGCTTTCGGTATGCTTTCGGCTTAATCCGTACACTTTATGACCTTTCTTCCCGAAATATTCTGCCAGCACGAATCCTATTCCTGAAGAGGTTCCGGTAATGATGATTGTTTTTGTATTCATGAGTTTTCAGTTAAAATAATTTGTAAATCTTCCCAAAACTTCGGATAAGACTTTTCTACTACATCTTCGTCTTCAATCTCTAATTCCTGAATAAGACAGAAAGGAGCAAAAGCCATTGCCATCCTGTGATCCTGATAAGTCTTAATGGAAATGTTATCTTCAGGCTCATTAAAGCTGATTGATTTAATCGAAAGATCTGTAAATTCAGTTTCCGTGCCCAATTTTTTTAATTCATTATGCAGTGCTAAAAGCCTGTCGGTTTCTTTTACTCTTAATGTTCCAAGTCCTGAAATTTCGAAAGGGATTTTTAAAGCTGCTGCTGTAACACAAAGGGTTTGCGCAATATCCGGGCAGTTGTTCATATCTAAGACAATCTTTTCAGGAAGAATAAAGCCGGAATCCGGTTTTAGCGTGATGGTATGATCTGCATCGCTGAAAATCGTTTTGATTCCGAAAAACTTCTCATAAATCTTTGCAATGGCAGAATCTCCCTGGGTGGATTCTTTATAAAAGCTTTTCAGATGAATGGTCTTTCTTCCCAAAGCTGCAAAAGAATAGAAATATGAGGCGGAACTCCAGTCGCTTTCTACTTCATAATTGATGATTGATGATTGATGATTGATGAAAGGCTCAACTTTGATTGTGTTTCCGATGAAGCTGTTTTTAATTCCGAATCGGGTTAAAATATTCAAAGTCATCTCAATATAAGACCTCGAGGTGACTTCGCCAACCAGGTTTATTTCCAAACCGTTTTCAAGTTTTCCTGCAATCAACAATAGGGAAGTGATGAACTGGCTTGAGATATTTGCCGGAACATCAACTTTTGGCTGAGTGATTTTTCTTCCTTTAATCTTCAAAGGCGGAAATCCCTCATTTTCCATATATTCGATTTCTACGCCAAGACTTTTTAGAGCCGTCACCAGATTTTTGATCGGTCTTTCTTTCATCCTTTGGGAACCTGTCAAAATCGTTATTTTCCCATTTTGGATAGAATAATACGAGGTAAGAAAACGCATCGCTGTTCCCGCGTGATGAATGTCTACCACGTCTGTATTTTCCGATAAGGCCTTTTTTAAAAGACTGGTGTCTTGAGAATTTGAAAGGTTTCCAATTTGTATATTTTTAAACAGACTTTCTAAAATCAACAAACGATTCGAAATACTTTTCGAACCGCTGATTTGTATAGTCTGATTTTCTTTTAATTCTGATTTTTTTAGCTTCTTCATTATTTTCAGTAGGGAAGTTGGAGGCCGGAAGCAGAAAGTCATTTACTGTATTAAACTTCCTTCTTCTATCATCCGTCTTCCTGCATTATTTTAATTTCCCGTTATTCTGATGTCTATCTTTATCCCGCTCCGTTTTTACTTTCATTTTTTTATCGAATGCTTCCTGCAGATTGACACCCGTTTGATTGGCTAAACATAATGTTACAAATAACACATCAGCCAGTTCTTCGCCAAGATCTTTACTTTTGTCGCTCTCCTTTTCACTTTGTTCGCCATATCTTCTTGCGATAATTCTTGCCACTTCGCCAACTTCTTCTGTCAACATAGCCATATTGGTAAGTTCATTGAAATAACGGACACCAATGGTTTTGATCCATTCATCAACTTGTTGCTGCAGATTGGTAATTTCCATTTAATTTTTAATATTAATCTTTTCTTCTAAAGCTACGATTTTCGTTCTTAAGGTTTCGTTTTCTTCTTCATACTGGGAAGGATTGCCTATGTATTCCGTAAAGTCGGCAAACTTTTTAAAAAGTTTTCTTACCGTAACATAAACAATAATTAATGTAATGAAAGCTCCTGTTTTTACAATATTGAAATCCATTTATCTTAATTTATTGATATTGATAAGCGCCTAAAGTAGGATTTGAGGTTCTTGAGGATCCGGCAATATCCGTAGGAACTGTTGCTGCAACGGTTGTACTTCCTTTCCCGATTGCCGGAGAGTTCTGCTTAACTCTTAAATTCATCTGGGCTGCAAAATAATTGACAAACAACGGATCCTGGTTTTTCACCAGCTGAATAACACTTGGCGCAGTATCCAGGAACCCTGCTTCCGACTGACTGGAATATTTCAGCAGACAGTTTTCAAAAGTAAAATTAAACAGCTGTCCGGGAGTCTGCTCAAAAAATACTGAATTGTCCCGGTCTGAGTACACGATACTGTTTCTTACATTCAGGATCAGTGCACCCTGCTCCGTCTGGTTCGATTCATTTTTCCATTCATTGGTAGCAAATATTCCGTTTCTGTTATAAGACTGCAGAAGATCAGAATAATTGACAATGGTACAATGTGTTAAATTGTAGGTTCCGCCCCTGAAGATTCCTATTGCAGATTCTCCGCAGTTGTTCATTACCAGGTTTCTTGCCGTAATTGTTGATCCGATGGAATAAATTCCATATTCCTGGAAAGTATGGATGAATGAATTGCTGATGGTAGCATTGGCCTGCTTCATTTCCAACCCTTTTGTTCCTCCGAAAAGCCTTGTATAATTCATGTTTAACGTAGATCCGGGCTCCATTTTAACTGAATTCCAGTTTTTAGGAATGGTATCATAGGCAGGGTCATTTCTGTCGCCGCGAAGTGTGACATTGTTGGTAAGTGTCCCGTTAATATTGAGTGTCGCACCCTGGAGCACTTTCATTCCGCTGTTTTTATGGAAATAAACTTTGGTTCCCGGCTGAATATTCAGGATTACATTCTGATCAACTGTAAGGTCACCATAAATTATTTTAGCTTTATTATTGGTCCAAGTAGCATCAGACGTTAAGATATTGGGGTTGGATGAACTTTTGATAAAAAATTCTGCATCCTGAACTACGGAGAAAAGCACAACATTTTGCTGTCCCGCAGGACTTTCAAAAAGAATTTTGTCTTCCGCAATCGCTTCAGGACCTGTTGCTTCCGGAGCAATTTCCACGAAAATATAAAGGCTGTCTTTCTTTCTCAGGGCAACATCTTTAAAATCATATCCCGGTTTTCCGTCTACATTGATTTTATATAAAGATGATGCACCTTTTTCCAGATGTATTCTCGGGATCAGGATGTCTTTATCTTCATTATTATAAACCTTTACGGCATATGTTTCCGAACGAACCTGATGATAAACGGTATCACAAAAAACCGTGTCTTTTGAAAAGCTCAACTTTTGTGAAGGAGCATCAAAACTGATATCATCTTTATTACAAGATACAGTCATCACAAGCATCCAGAAAGAAAAAGCCAGTAGTAATTTGATTTTCATCGAAATTAAGTTTAATAAATTTCAAATGTAACGAAAATACTTTAAATTTCTTATGAAGAAAAAAATATTGACAGCTTATTTGCAAATTCAAAAAAATATTGTACTTTTGCAACCTAAAATTAGCAGAGAAATATCCATTACTATTTCGAAAGCAAACTTTAATTTTTAACATTGTATTATGAAACCGCAAGGTTACATGTGACATTAACAAAAAAAGAAATTTACACATGAAAAACGGAATCCACCCAGAAAATTATAGACTTGTTGTTTTCAAAGATATGAGTAACGACGAAGTATTTCTTTGCAAGTCTACAGCAGAAACAAAAGACACGATCGAGTACGAAGGACAAGAGTATCCTTTGATCAAAATGGAAATCTCTTCAACTTCTCACCCTTTCTACACTGGTAAAGTGAAATTGGTTGACACTGCAGGTAGAGTTGATAAGTTCATGAACAAATACAAAAAATTCGCTAAGTAATTTTTTGACATTACAATATTTTAAAGTCTTTCGATTTTCGGGAGACTTTTTTTATTGTAATTTTGTTGGAACTAGAATTAGGCGGTTAGTTTAGATAATAAAATCTAAGAACTTCCGACCCTAACTTCTAGGTTCTAACCCCTAACTTCTATCAAAATGCAATTAGTATTTTCAGATGCGCAATACTGGGAAGATTTTCTTCCGCTTACTTTTACCCGTCCCATTGCCGAAATGCGGTGCGGAATTCTCAAGTTTTCCGAAAGATGGCAGAAAATTTTAGAAAACACTGAGATCTCCTTTTTTACGGAATCTTATTTACAGAAAAAATTTCCTGAACCTGAAAAGAAGGAAAGTCTTTTTCTGGTAACGAACTTCCTGCCGACTGAAAATGTCATCCAGCAAATCAAAGACCTTAAACAGGGAGAAGCTTTGGTGTATGAGGATGAATTAATTGCGGCTAAAATTAATATGGACGGCTTCTCTCTCAACCAGATTGAGAAAATGACGGATATTAAAGAAGAACTTGTGTTCTTTAAAAAGCCATCGGATCTTTTTACCTATAATCAGAAAGCGATAGATTTTGATTTCGAATTATTAACCCGAGGAAAAGCCTCGCAGGAACTTTCTTCTACCAACGGATTTTTAGGAGATAAAAATGATCTTTTCATTGAAGAGGGGGCACAGATTGAATTCTCAACTCTTAATACGAAAACAGGAAAGATTTATATAGGAAAGAATGCTGAAGTAATGGAAGGTTGTCATCTGCGTGGGCCGATTGCACTGTGTGAGGAATCCAAATTTAATTTAGGAGCAAAAATCTACGGAGCTACAACCATCGGTCCGTATTCCAAAGTGGGAGGTGAGGTCAGCAATATTATTATTTTCGGGTATTCCAATAAAGGGCATGATGGTTTTATCGGAAATTCGGTAATCGGGGAATGGTGTAATTTCGGGGCAGATTCCAATTCTTCCAATATGAAGAATAATTACGGAAATGTAAGATTATGGAATTACAGAAGAAAGGCTTTTGAAGATACAGGGCTTCAGTTTGCCGGTCTGATTATGGGAGATCATTCTAAAACTGCCATCAATACACAGCTCAATACAGGAACGGTTGTGGGTGTGGCATCCAATATTTTTAAAGAAGGCTTCCCGCCTAACCTTGTTGAAAATTTTTCTTGGGGCGGATTTAAAGATGATGAAAAATTTAAATTGGATAAAGCCTATGAAGTTGCAGAACGTGCCATGGCAAGAAGAAAAGTGGCCTTAAAAGATGAGGATAAGGCTATTTTAAAACATATTTTTGATCATTATTAATATGATGAATAAAGGAAACTTCAAATTTTTTTGAAGTTTTTTTCTTTTAGATGTAATAAAATGTAAAATCTGACTGTCTTATCTATAGAAACAAAACTTATGACCCAAGAAACTTTTAGAAGTACGGTATTCATTCTCAAAAATGAGATGTATCGCTTTGCGAAGAGATTCGTCATGAGTAGTGATGAGGCGGAAGACGTGGTGCAGGATCTGATGATCAGATTCTGGCAGAAAAAAGATGAGCTGGAACAGTTCGGGAATTTAAAATCGTATGCATTAAAGGCAGTCCGAAACGAATGTCTGAACAGGCTAAAGCACCACGATGTAAAAACCGGATTTGCAGATATGCAACTTCACAGATCGGAGCTTTACAGTATGGAAGTGAATAATCTGAAGGAACATATCATTGGTTTCATTAATCAGCTTCCGGAAAAACAAAAGATGGTTATCCATTTGAAAGATGTTGAAGAGTATGAAGTCTCGGAAATCGCAGAAATGCTGGAAATGGAAGAAAACGCAGTAAGAGTAAATCTTATGAGAGCAAGACAAAAAGTAAAAGAACAAATTTCACAATTGATGAGCTATGAGCAAAGACAAATTTCAAGATAAATACGATGAAGTCTTCCGAAATTTAAAGGAAGAAAAAATGGAGTGGGACTTTGAGGATTTCCTGAAACAGGCAGAAGGTAAAGAACATGCAAAAGACAATAGTGAAGCTCCTGTTATTCCGATCAACAATAAAAATAAACCGGCTTTTCCGAAATGGTTCTGGATGGCAGCAAGTACTGTAGTGTTGCTGAGTATAGGATTTATTTTTAATTATAATACTCATCAGAGTGTACAAGACCAGGCGCTGATGGTTGAAAATCAGATTAAAAGAGAGAAAAATAATTTCATCGAAGAAAATAATGAGCAGCAGGCACAGGTTGCTGTAAACCATGTATCGGATTCTGTTGCCGGGATCAAACAAGATTCGGTATTTCAGGGAAATACCTTAGCAGAAAAAGATTATTTAGATGAAATATTGCCGAAAAGAGGCAGGCTTAAAAAAGAAAGAAAGCCAAGGTATGTTGATAATTCCTCTTATCGTAAAGCGGCAAAAGATTCTACAGGCTATAAAGATTCTTACGTTATTGTAAACGGTAAAAGAATTGAAAATGTAGAAGAAGCCATTAATGTGACTAAGTATTCATTCCAAATATTTGCAAATAACGTCAGTGAAAAATTAGCAAAACCAACAGTCGTAGACGACGATTATTAATTAACCCTTAAAAAGATTATGCTCCTGATCAGGCACTAATAATCAAAAAAAATAAAATTGACTCATGAAAAAAATATTCATCATATTCGCATTCGCCTTCTCACAGTTCTTTAATGTGTACGGGCAGGATAAGCTGGACCAGCTTTTTGATAAATATCAGGAAGTGGAAGGTGTAACTTCCATAAAAATCGCAAAACCGATGTTCGGAATGCTCAGCAATCTGAATTTGGGCGATGCCGAACTCGATCAGATCAAACCTTTATTATCAAAAATAAATGGATTGAAGGTTTTCATAGCTGAAAAACCTGAGAATGCAGGTTCTGTGAACGGACAAAAACTGTCGCAGATTAACAGGGATATCAAATCTTATTTAAGCAATCTCAATTATAGTGAGATCATGACCATGAACAGCAACGGAGCAAAAATAAAATTTCTGTCTGCTGAAGAGAAAAATGGAATTCTTGATGATCTGCTGTTGAGTATTGACAGCGGAGGTGAAGAAAGCATCCTCATAAAACTGGACGGAAGGCTTTCAATGGATGATATCAATAAAATCATCAATTCTACCGAAACCAAAACAAACCCCGTAACGAATACCAAAAACAGTTTTGTTTCCCAAAATACAACGTCTTATCTGAACGGAGAATCCAGAAATGTGGGAGATTTCTCAGGCGTGCAGGTGAGTACGGGCGTGATTGTTAATTTTAAACAGGAAAATCCTACCTCTGTAAAGGTCATAGCAGATGCTGATAAGCTTCAGTATATTGTAACAAAAGTTGATAACGGTGTCCTGAAAGTGTATGTAGATAACAAAGGACAAAAGAATCTGAAATTCAAAAATATCAGCGTAAATGTTTCTTCGCCCAGGATAGATAATATTAAAACTTCTTCGGGAGCAATATTCAATGCTATCAATACAATAAATGAAAAGACCGTTTCAGTTGATCTTTCATCAGGATCTGTAATCAATGGTGATTTTAATTCGGATAATACAAAAATGGAGCTGAGTTCCGGAGCTGTTATCAATTCTACCATCAATACAAAACAAATTGCTGTTAAAGCATCCAGCGGAGCGGTTGCCAATCTTAACGGAAGAGTAAATGCGGGTTCAATAGACGTAAGTAGTGGTGCGGTTTGCAATTCGGAGAAATTTCAGTTCAATGAACTTGAGGCTGAAGCAACATCGGGAGGCGTTGTTACCGGTAATGTAGCGGAGCGTTTAAAAGCAACGGCATCTTCGGGAGGAAGTATTAAATATAAAGGAAATCCAAGAGTAGATGCCAATATCAGCAAAACATCCGGAGGAAGCTTAAAACAAATCAACTAAAAAAATACCAGCCATGAAAATATTTAAAACCATTTTTCTGATTATTTCCGTCATGTTTGTAATGCAGTCCTGTGTCGTTTCAGAAAAACCGAATATTGCGTATTTTTCAGATTCGGGAAAGGAATTCAAAGGAGCTAAATTTGTAAGCATCAATGTTCCGCTGTTTTTGGCTAAGCCTTATATCAAAAAAGCATTAAGAGAAGACGGAGAAGATGAAGATCTTATCAGGCTCGTAAAAAAGGTTTCGAAAATAAAAGTATTAACTGTTGAAAACGGAGACCGTAATATGCTGAGAGATTTCGCAAATTATCTGAATAATAATAATTATGAAGAATGGGCTATGATAAAACATAATGGCGACAATGTCAACATTCGGGTGAAACAAAAAGGTGACGCAATTAAAAATATGATGATCACTGTAAATTCAGATAAAGAACTTGTTTTTGTTGATATTAAAGGAAACTTTACAGCAGATGATATTTCAAGACTTATTGCTTCTGCAAAAGATAAGTAGACATTCATATTCAATCATATATTAAATTTCATTTGTACAAACCATTTCTTATCGGAGATGGTTTTTTTAATTTAAGTTATTGATTATTAAGTTTTATTTAAACTATTAAAATCGATTTTCGTATTTCATCAAAATACCTTAATTTTGCA
Organism: Chryseobacterium sp. PET-29; assembly: GCF_025736815.1. NCBI lineage: Bacteria > Pseudomonadati > Bacteroidota > Flavobacteriia > Flavobacteriales > Weeksellaceae > Chryseobacterium > Chryseobacterium sp. PET-29. The sequence continues at coordinate 3,528,477 of NZ_CP107053.1, forward strand.
AGAAAGTAAAGATGTCTATTCATAACAAAATTGTAGAGACAGCCATCACTTTCGATGACGTGCTTCTAGTCCCTTCTTATTCTGAAGTTTTACCTAATCAGGTTTCATTAAAATCAAGACTTACCGACAAAATTACGCTGAATGTTCCAATCGTTTCTGCTGCAATGGATACAGTAACCGAAGCTGAATTGGCAATTGCATTGGCAAGAGTGGGCGGTTTGGGTTTTATTCATAAAAATATGACGATTGCGGAACAGGCCGCTCAGGTAAACCGTGTAAAACGTTCCGAAAACGGAATGATTTCCGATCCTGTTACGCTTTCAAAAGACCATACGTTGGCTCAGGCTAAAGATACAATGGCGAAATATAAAATCTCCGGGCTTCCGGTGGTAGATGCCGAAAACACATTAATAGGAATTATCACCAACAGAGATGTAAAATATCAGGAAAATCTTGATATGAAAGTAGAGGAGATTATGACAAAAAATAATCTGATCACCTCCGATAAAAATACCAATCTTGAAAAAGCTAAAGAAATCCTTCTTAAAAACAGGGTAGAAAAGCTTCCGATCGTTGATGCTGAAAATAAACTGGTTGGTTTAATCACCATTAAAGATATTGATAATCAACTCGAATATCCGAATGCGAATAAAGATCAGAACGGCAGGTTAATCGTTGGAGCAGGTGTAGGTGTAGGAGAAGATACGCTGGAAAGAATTGAAGCATTGGTGAAAGCAGGTGTTGATATCATTGGTATTGATTCTGCACACGGACATTCTAAGGGTGTTCTGGATAAAATTTCGGAAATCAGAAAGGCGTATCCGGACCTTGATATCGTTGGCGGAAATATTGTAACGGCTGAAGCAGCCGAGGATTTGATCAAAGCTGGAGCAAATGTTCTTAAAGTAGGAGTAGGTCCTGGTTCTATCTGTACAACGAGAGTAGTTGCAGGTGTCGGAGTTCCTCAGTTATCCGCTATTTACAACGTTTACGAATACGCGAAGACTAAGAATGTTGCCGTTATTGCGGATGGGGGAATCAAACTTTCCGGAGATATCGTAAAAGCAATCGCAAGCGGGGCAGGAGCTGTAATGCTGGGATCCCTTCTGGCAGGAACAGATGAAGCACCGGGTGAAGAAATTATCTTCCAGGGAAGAAAATTCAAAACGTATCAGGGAATGGGAAGTCTTTCGGCTATGAAGAGAGGCGGAAAGGAAAGATATTTCCAGAGTGAAGCTAAAAAATTCGTTCCGGAAGGAATCGAAGGAAGAGTTCCAAGCAAAGGGAAGCTGGAAGACGTTATTTTCCAGTTAACAGGAGGCTTAAGAGCAGGAATGGGATATTGCGGTGCAAAAGATATTGAAGCACTACAAACAGAAACCAAAATGGTAATGATCACAGGAAGCGGATTGAAAGAATCGCATCCTCATGATGTAATTATTACTCAGGAAGCTCCGAATTATTCACTTTAAAAATAATTTTAAATTATATTAGAAAGCCATGCAACTGTGTATGGCTTTCGTTTTTTTATGTGATGAGGTTAAATTAAAATTTAATCAATGAAATGACTAATAAATTATTTTAGGTAAAACTTTCTTTTTACAGTGAATTTTCAAGAATAAATACAATATGAGAGAAAAAAAATAATTATTTAATATTTGTTAATTAATTTCGTTTTTATTGTATGATTGTAAGTAATTTAATCATTTTTATTTATTTATTCGTAATAAAATATTAAATTTACAACGAAAATAATATGCGATGAAAAAATTAATTTTATTAGGCTTATGTTGGTTTAGTGTTAGTTTATATGCTCAACAAAGACAATGGGTATGTGGTTTTGACGATACTCAAAAGCAGTTTAGCAAAGAAAATAAGGAAATTGGGGATATAATTCGCGGTAAAATTCGCAACCAGATCATCAGTCAGCAAAAAAAATCAGGCAAGCAGGGGGCTGCTTTCAAAACGGTGAATGGAGTTTATGAAATTCCTGTAGTTGTTCATGTAATCGTTCCTACCGGTTCTGCTCTGGGTTCTGCTTATAACAAAACGGATGCCCAGATCCAGGCTTGGCTGGATAACTGTAACCAAATGTACGCAGGAACCTACCAGTGGTCACAGGGAGTTCCCGCTGATTTTGGCAATGCAGCTGTAATGCCTATAAAACTGGTGCTGGCAAAAAGAGATCCTAGCTGTAATGCAACTACCGGGATCATACGATACAATGGCGGCACTATTACCGGATACGATACAAATGGCGTAAGAAAGGCTACTAATACGGGTGTTACTACAGCGCAGGTTAAAGCAATTGCACCCCACTGGCCGGAATCTTCATATTTTAATATTTATATTATTAATAAAGTTGATGGAGGTGGGCAATATGGAATTATGGGTTGGGCTGGTCTACCAACAAACCCTGACTCCTCATTTGAATCTTTTATGAAATCATTTGTAGTCACCTTACAGGATGATATTACACTGGCTCATGAATTCGGTCACAGTATGGGGCTACTGCATACTTTTGGAAGCGCAAATTCCAATCCGCCGGCAGGAACGACCTCTACAAGTTTTTGTCCTAGTCAGGCTTCTAACGACTGTACTGTAGATGATGACGGAATCTGTGACACAGAATGGTCAAGAAGTTTATTAAATGACTTTCCGGCTCCAACAAATAGTGATATGAATTACTGTACAGGAACCAATTACCAAGGTGTTCAATATAATATGATGAACTATACAAATCCTACGGCATTCAAATTTACTGATGGACAGCACGACAGATCCGCGCTTTACTTTTTTGCATTTCGGGTGGCGCTAAGTACTTCACTCGGGGCAACTGTTCCTGCATCGGCATCTTCCATAGGAATTCCTGTTGCAGCTTGTTCGCCAAGTGGTTTAACCAATGCAGCGACAAACAATTATCTGATAGGGCCGACATTAGTAAAGCTTGGAACGATCAATAATGGTTCTTCCGGCGTTTGGACATATGCTCCTAATTATTACGAAGATTATACTTCCTCAAGTTGTCTTAAAGCAACATCTACGGATTTGCAAGTGGGTCAGCTTCAAAACCTTCAGGTGAATGTGACTGATTCCGGGAACTCAATGCGCACATGGATTGATTACAACAATAATGGTACTTTTGAAGCTTCGGAATTGGTAGCTTCGCAAGATAATATTTCTGCCGATCCGGTTACTCTTATTGGTATTTCTAATACAACATTTACTCCCCCGGCTACAGCAGTCCTAAACACTCCGTTGAGAATGAGAGTTATAGTAGATTACCAGAATTCGAATATTACGCCATGTGGTCAATTAGTCTGGGGACAGGCTGAAGATTATACAGTTAGATTACTTAATACTTTAGCAACAAATGACGTGAAAACGGAAGGTAATGATTGGGTAATCTATCCTAATCCAATTACACAAGGAGGTGATGTTTTCGTTAGAGTTAAAAATGATAAAAATCTTAAAGTTACCATTTCTGATATGTCAGGAAGACTGGTGGCAACACCATCTTTAATGAAAGAAAGTAATGATACTTACAGGATAAAACACAATCTTGAAAAAGGAGTATATGTGGTTCAGGTTTCTAATGGAATGGATACAAAGACTTCTAAACTGATTGTTAAATAATTATGTTTGATTAGAACATATATATTGCCTCTGCTGAATGCAGAGGCATTTTATTTTACTTTTTTATATTTAAATTTTGGCTTAATCAAGTAATTTAAAAACCTTCCTTTCGACTGTACTGTTTTAAATCGTTCAAAAATTTCTGCGGGAACATCAATGTAATCATATACGGCACCGGACTGGTAGATTATTCTCAAAACCTCAGTCTCCGGAAAATAGTGGTATTTGTTGATTACTGAAGAAGGCATGCTAAATACCGAACAAAAAATGTTCCTTTGGAAACGGTTAAGGTCAAAAAAAGCCTCCCGGAACCCGAAAGGCAATGATTGTTATATTTTTATTGGTTTAATTTGTCTTTAAAATCATCAATTCTGAAATCCGTTAATGCATTTCCTTTTTCAATTTTCTCTTTTGAATAAAGCCGGAAATCATTTTCAGTTTTTTCCAATAGATAATCGTAAGGTCCAACATGAGATATTAATTTAACCAAAACCGGGGAAATTTCAAGGCAGATAAAAAGTCCCATGATAAAGGCGGCTGCGAGTCCGATGACGGCCGAATTTTTTCCCAATTCATCCAAAGCCTGAAGCCTTGCCGCAAAACCATTGAATTTGTCTTCAAAAGTTTCTGTAGATTTTCTTTCCGTTTCAAGATTGGTGTAGACTTTGGAGATTTCCTTATCAAGATATTCCAGTCGGGGAGCAACCTGTTTCTGGTAATTTTCCAGATCCTGGCGTCTTTGTTCCTTAAGTTCCTGTTTACGTTTGGCATTTGGCCCGAACCCTTCTTTACCGCTGGTTAACCCGGACTGTTTTCCGAGGATTTCTTTTTCCAGTTCTACAGAAGCAGAATCATAGGATTTTTGATAACTGGCAATTTTTTCGGTAATCTGTTTTTTTTCAGTTTCAAAAGGTCCGCTTTGCTGAAGAATTCTACCGTTCATCTCGCCCTGAAGCTGTTTTTTATTTCTTTGAATGATGGTGTTCAGCTGTTTATTGACTTCTTTTTCAAAAATTTTAAGTTCCAGGGGTTTTGAAATGATAATTCCCAGAAATGTTGCTAAGATTAATCTCGGAACAGCCATTAAAACCTGATTCCACCAGGTTCCGGTTTTTTTAATCGAAGAAACAATGTACCGGTCCAGATTGAAAATCATTAATCCCCACAAAACACCGAACCCAATAGAAGCCCAGATATTATCAAATACAGTATACATGGCATATCCTGCAGAAAGTGTCGCGAAAACAGCGGTAAATAAAACGATTCCGCCGATTCCGGCAAATTTGTTCCATTCGCTGGGGGTTTTTCTTAAAATATGAATGTTTCCTCCGGAGCAGACCATCAGAAACTTCTGGAACCAATTTATTTTATGATTCGCCTGATTTATAGTTTGTTGGTTATTTTTCATAACAGAAAATTTATACAAATGTACTACTAAAAACTATACCAATGTAAAAGATAGTATTATGTTTTACCAAGTATAACGGTTTCGTTGTTTATTTTATTGCAAATCAGTGGATTAAATTTATTCATAAAAAATTCTTATCTTTAGATATCAATCACAAAACAACTATTATGAAAAATGTAATCAATCTTTCAGCAGTATGCCTTGCAATGGTCTTTACTTCATGCAGTAAAGAAAAAGCCATTGACGATGACCTGAAAGAAGTTGCAGAAAATATCAACAAGACAACCCCGCAAAATTTAGCAGATGGTGTACGTCTTGACAGTGTTTCTGCCCAACCGGGAAAAATTTTCAGATATAATTATACATTGCTGGATGATGTAAAAGAAAGTGTAACACCGGAACAGATCGAAATGTTTAAAACAAGTGCTAAAGAAGGAGCTTTGCGCGTTGTAAAAGCTTCCCCGGACATTAAGCAATTTCGTGATAATGATGTGACCATGGTATATACTTATTACGATAAAAACGGAAAGCTGACGGCAGATTTTAAAATTACCCCTGCAGAATACAAATCAAAATAAAAAAATATCCCACAGATTGATAAGAGCTGTGGGATAATTTTATTTTAAACGATCGGGATTTTGTTTAAGAAAACTTTCCCAGCCGGTGTAAGATTTTGTATCGGTTATAGTCCCGGAATTGAAATGATGGCAAACGGCTACGGCCAGGCCATCTGAAGCGTCAAGATATTTTGTGGGAAATTCTTTTAAATTCAGTAAACTTTTTAGCATTCCTGCAACCTGCTCTTTACTCGCATTTCCGTTTCCTGTGATCGCCATTTTTATTTTTTTCGGTGAATATTCTGTAATGGGAATATTCCGGTGAAGGCTTGCTGCCATGGCAACCCCCTGCGCGCGGCCCAATTTCAGCATACTCTGTACATTTTTTCCGTAAAAAGGTGCTTCAAGTGCGACTTCATCCGGATGAAATTCATCAATAAGCGCCAATGTTTTATCAAAAATATATTTTAGTTTGGTTTCGTGGTTGGGATATTTCTTGAGCAGCAATTCATGAATGGATATCATTTCCATTTTACCTTTTTTTACGGAAATAATACCAAAACCCATTACGGTAGTTCCCGGGTCAATTCCTAAAATTATTTTCTCTGCAATCATCGGTTCAAAGATATGATTTTATATGATGTTATCTTGTAAATCATCAAACATCCTGTCAGAATATCAGCTTTTTTTCTGCTATCGGAACCCACTGTTGATCATGTCGAAGTAAAATTATTTTATCAACTAAGAAATTAGTTTTATATGCTTTTTTGTTGTAAACTTCCCAGGCCTTGAGATAATTTTCCCATGTCAGATCTCTATAGGCTACCGTCATATGAGGATTGAAAGAATAATTATTAAAATTAAATTTTGATTTTACTCTTTGGTAGAGTATCCGTAATGGCTCACTGTCTTCCGGTTGTATGTATATCACCGGATTTTTAGGATTTGCAAAACTTCCGAAACCATTAAGCAAGATTTCGAAAGGAGCAATATGCGTGTCAATATCATAGAATGCCCTAAAGATATCTTCTTCCCAATCTGCTTCTCTTGAAAAAGGAGGGCAAAGGGTAATATGGGCCTCGTTTTTTAATGCTTTTGAGTTTTCATAATGGAGGGCCAGATCTCTTTTGAAAATTTGTACCTCATCGATAATTTGTTGAGGTGGAAATATTGCAATAAAGTAAAGCTTTTTTGTCATTAAACTAAAGGCATAATATTTAAAAAGTACTATTTTGAAATCAGGTCGCAGAACCAGAAAACATATTCGCCGCTATGAGTGTTTTCATCAGTTTTTGGTTTTGGATAGCCTTTCTTTATTGTTTCTCCGATATCAAATGAAATAGGATTTTTAAAAATCGGGCCATCAAAAGTAAAGGTGTGGAATTCTCCGTTTTCACCACAAGGATCTACATTTTCAGGTAAATCCTTTATGAAATCTTTATCAATGATTCTTCCAGCAAAACTTTTATCAAGATACATTTCATTGACACAGGTTACAATGGTTTTAAAGCCTAAATCAAGGAATTCATGGATGAGGTTCGCAGTATTCTCTTTCCATAACGGGAAAACAGCTTTCATTCCGATTTCCGACAATTGTTCTTCCCGGTATTTTTTTAGGTCTTCCAGAAAAATATCTCCGAAAATCGAATGGGTAACACCAACGGATTTAATTTCGTTCATGGTTTTTGCCATCATTTCACGGTATTCTTCCATGGTCGGCTCTTTCGGAAGTTCCATTTTAATCAACGGAAATCCCAAACTTTCAGACTGCTTTTCCAATAGAGAAACAGGAACACCATGCATGGAGATTCTCTGGAATTCTTTATTAATGCTTGTCAGTAAAGAAGAGATTTCATATTGGTCTTCTTTTAAAATCTTATACAGAGCCAAAGCAGAATCTTTTCCGCTGCTCCAGTTGAAGATGGCTTTGGGTTTCATTGCTGATATGAACTTCAGGATTAAGACTATCAATAATAATTTTATTTATTATCTGGTCTTCCGAAATTATTTAGTTCGTTAGGTTCGATTTTACTTTTTTCGGCTTCTTGCCTTTTCTGTAATTCTTCAGTATTTTTAGTCATATTACTTTTATGCGTGTTGTCCATCGGATATGAGTTACAGCTTTTTAAAAATATTAAAGCAGAAATTATTATTGTGATTGAGAAAAACCTTTTCATAAAATTTTTTAAGGATGTTAAAAATAAAGAAATTCAAAAATACAAAACCTCAAAGAATTTCCTTGAGGTTTTAATTTATAATTATTAATAAGTTTAGTTGTCAAAATTGCCTGTCCGGCTACGGACTACATATTTCTTCGGTACTTCCCGCCCACTTCAAACAAAGCATTGGTAATTTGTCCCAAAGAACAGTACTTCACGGCATCCATCATTACTTCAAATAAATTTTGCTGATTGATTGCTGCGTGTTGTAAAGTTTTTAAGGCTTCTTCGGACTTTTCGTCATTAGACTTTTGGAAATTATGAAGCATTTCGATCTGGAACTGCTTTTCTTCCTCCGTTGAACGAATAACTTCTCCCGGACGCACCGTTGGCGAACCGTCTTTACCTAAGAACGTATTTACTCCGATAATCGGATATTCTCCGGTATGTTTCAGCCACTCATAATGCATTGATTCCTCCTGGATTTTTGAACGCTGATACATGGTTTCCATTGCGCCAAGAACACCTCCTCTTTCCGTGATTCTGTCAAATTCTGCATAAACAGCTTCTTCCACCAAATCCGTTAATTCTTCAATAATAAATGAACCCTGAAGCGGATTTTCATTTTTAGCTAAACCTAATTCTTTGTTGATAATCAGCTGAATCGCCATTGCTCTTCTTACCGATTGCTCAGTCGGAGTAGTAATTGCTTCATCATAAGCATTCGTGTGCAGTGAATTACAGTTATCATAAATTGCATACAACGCCTGTAAAGTAGTTCTGATATCGTTAAAATCAATTTCCTGAGCGTGCAGCGAACGTCCCGAAGTCTGAATGTGGTATTTCAGCATTTGGCTTCTTTCGTCGGCACCATATTTTAATTTCATTGCTTTTGCCCAGATTCTTCTGGCGACACGTCCGATTACTGAATATTCAGGATCGATCCCGTTGGAGAAGAAGAATGATAAGTTCGGTGCAAAATCGTTGATATCCATTCCTCTCGACAGATAATATTCCACATAGGTGAAACCGTTTGCCAAAGTAAATGCCAGCTGAGAAACCGGATTTGCTCCCGCTTCTGCAATGTGATACCCTGAAATGGAAACCGAATAGAAGTTTCTTACTTTTTCTTTAATGAAGTATTCCTGAACGTCACCCATTAATCTCAATGCAAACTCTGTAGAGAAAATACACGTATTCTGAGCCTGGTCTTCTTTTAAGATATCTGCCTGAACGGTTCCACGAACAGTTGCAATGGTTTTAGCCTTAATTTCAGCATAAATTTCAGCAGGAATGACTTCATCACCGGTGATTCCTAATAATTTCAGTCCTAAGCCATTATTGGAAGGTGGCAGTTCTCCGTTGTATTTTGGTCTTGCCAAACCTTTATCGTCAAATTTTGCTTTTAAAACTTCCTCAACCTTAGCCTCAAGCTTATTTTCAATAATATATTTTTCTACATTCTGATCGATGGCTGCATTCATAAAGAAAGCCAACAGCATCGGAGCCGGTCCGTTGATTGTCATTGAAACTGATGTCAATGCATTCACCAGATCAAAACCTGAGTATAGTTTTTTGGCATCATCCAAAGTCGCAATAGAAACTCCCGCATTTCCGATTTTTCCGTAAATGTCCGGCGGTAAAGCTGGATCTTGCCCATAAAGCGTTACCGAGTCGAAAGCTGTAGACAAACGTTTTGCAGGCATTTCTGCAGAAACATAATGGAATCTTCTGTTGGTTCTTTCAGGACCTCCTTCTCCTGCGAACATTCTCGTGGGATCTTCTCCTGTTCTTTTGAAAGGATAAATTCCCGCAGTATAAGGAAAGCTTCCCGGTAGATTTTCCTGGCCTTTCCATTTGATCAGATCACCCCAGTCGTTGTACTTTGGTAAAGCAATTTTCGGAATTCTTAAATGGGATAAAGATTCTGTTGAGGTTTCAACTTTAATTTCTTTTCCTCTTACATAATATGAATAAAACTCTGCATGGAAAGCTTTTTTCGTATCATCCCAGGTTTTCAGGAAATCGATATTTTCCTGTTGGAGCTCTTTTTCAGCTTTCTGATATTCAGTGTCTAAAGTTTCATTTGAAAGGAAATTTTTAACACCTTCAATATGATACATTTTTCTTGCTAGTTCAGCCTGTTTTTCAACATTGGCGTCGTATTGCCTGTTGTTTTCAACGATTTCAGATAGATAACGAACTCTTTTTGGAGGAATAATCGTTACTTCATCTGTAATTTCCTGTTCAACAAAGCCCTGCAAGTTTAAATCAGCAAATTTGTCATTTACTTTAGAAACTAATCTGTTGTATAATTCTGTCGTTCCGTGATCATTGAACTGAGACGCTTTTGTTGCGTAAACCGGCATTTCATCCAAAGGCTGTTCCCAAAGCAAATGGTTTCTCTGAAATTGTTTTCTAACCGCCTGAAGCGCATCTAAAGCACCTCTTTTATCGGATTTGTTTAAAGCAACCAGATCTGCATAATCAAGCATGTCTATTTTTTCCAACTGGGTTGACGCTCCATATTCAGGAGTCATTACATACATGGAAACATCTGCAAAATCAGATACTTCCGAACCGGATTGCCCGATTCCTGATGTTTCGAGAATAATTACATCTGGATGAGCCAGCTTTAATACATTCAAGGCAGATTGGATAAACGGGGAAACGGAAACATTGTTTTCCCTCGTTGCCATTGAACGCATATAGACTCTCGGATCGTTGATCGCGTTCATACGGATTCTGTCACCCAAAAGTGCCCCGCCGGTTTTCTTTTTGGAAGGGTCAATGGAGATAATCGCTATTTTTTTATCGGTATTGGAACGTAAGAAACGTCTTACTAACTCATCTGTTAACGAAGATTTTCCGGCGCCACCGGTTCCTGTAATCCCGATGATCGGAATGTGGAGATCTTTTGACTTCTCGTCGATGGCTTTTACAAGATCGGGTTTTTCCTCTGAAAAGTTTTCAACGGCAGAGATCACCTTTGCAATGCTCGTAGGATTTTCAAATTGAATTGAATCTAAATCATGAACATCAACCTCTTTTCCGGTGGCAAAGTCGGATTTTTGTACCAGATCATCAATCATTCCCTGAAGTCCAAGCTCGCGGCCGTCATCCGGAGAATAAATCCTGTCGATTCCGTAATCCATTAAATCTTTAATTTCCTCAGGCAGGATAACACCGCCGCCGCCGCCGAAAATTTTAATCTGCGGTGAGTTTTTTTCTCTTAAAAGATCGTAGATATATTTAAAATATTCGTTGTGTCCGCCCTGATAAGACGTTAGCGCAATGGCATTGGCATCTTCCTGAATAGCCGTATTTACGACTTCCTCTGCAGATTTGTCATGTCCAAGGTGAATGACTTCGCATCCTGTTCCCTGAATGACACGGCGCATGATATTAATTGCAGCATCGTGGCCGTCAAATAATGAAGCAGCCGTTACAATTCTTATTTTGTTTTTAGGAGTATATTTTTGGGTTTCCATAAAAAATCTAGAAAATTTCTGAATTTCCAAATATAATAATAAAATAACAACCTTTTGTTTGACGGTAATATTTTGATTTTTAAATATTTAGGTTATGGTGCTGTTTTTTTTACTTCCTTATACCAAACATTTGTTAGTCTGTGGAGGCGGGTTTTTAGAAACTCAGATTAATTTCTCTACTTTTGCATATTATTATATATAGTATGAAAAAGGCATTGCTTTATTTTTTATTAGGAACGGTTTTAAGTTTTTTAATTAATTATTTTTTTTACAGCTCGGAAAACATCGGACTTGATATTTACTATGCTGTTGCTTTTGGTTTCGCATGGGGAATTGCTTATTATTTAGATACACCGGATTTTACTTTAGCCCAAAAATTAGGACTGTCTTTTGTAGCTATGGGAATTTTAGTTCTTGTTGGAACTTTAATTTTTAATCTTGAGCTGGCGATTCCTTCCATATTGAAATTCTCTACGGTTTTTGTGGCATATTACCTGATTGCCAGTTTTAGGGCCAATAAAACGCTTCGTGATTAATGCATCATTCGGAAGCTTGTATATACAAGTATAAGGAGCATGCACAGCAGCGCAAAGAAATTGATGATAAATAAAGACATTCCTTTGACCACGCTTATACTTCTGGAATTTTCGTAAACTCTGTGATGGGCTATGAAAAAATAGATCAGCATATAAACGATAGTAATGGTGTATACAAGAAAACTAATCACATTAAAAATGGTATAATCCGGAAGTAAGGATAAGAGTTCAGATAAAGAAATGAGGATAAGGATGCCCAGCAGTAAGAAGGAGAAATAATGAAGTGTAAAAATTCCATTATCAAAAAACCACCATTTCTTTTTATTATGGAAAAGCCATAGGAAAAAAGCAAAAACAGGAAGATAAATAAATAGCGCTTTAGGTAATGTATGCACAACTGTTTCACTAAACTTATCAAAAATCTGTTCTTTATTAAGTCCCTGTTCCTGTAAATGAAAGACTTTTTTTGCAAAAGGCCTCATGAAATCAAAAACAGATCGGTTATTGGTGTCTTTTGCGTATAACGAATCAAACTGCTTCATATTTGCAGCACCCAAAATACTTAATTTGCCGTCTTTAGTTTCTCCTAAAGCATCTGTTTCAATATTATTTCCGTTGACTTCTGTTACTTTAAGATCATTAATTGCTCCCTGTGGGATCAACATGTTTTTATTTTCTTTGTTGACGCTGTCCAGTATTTTTGCAATTCTTTCCTTATTTGCTTTTTGCCTTTGAATTGTATTTATATTGTATACATTTTTTTCTTCCTGTTGCTCACCTGAAGAAGAAAATAGCGATGGCACAAAAAAAGTAATAAAACTTACAAAAATATACAGTTTTACAGGGGCAACATAGGCCTGTCTTTTTCCGGCAAGATATTCTTTGGTAAGTTTTCCGGGACGAAACAGCAGGTACTTAATTGTTTTCCAGAACTGCCCGTCGTAATGCGTAAAATCTTCAATAAAATGGGTGAAAAGATAATGAAACGGTTGTTTTGTCTCCGTATTTTCCTGTCCGCAGTGAGGGCAGAATCTTTCCTCAACAATGTGTCCGCAGTTCAGGCAGGTTTTATCTTCCCGGATTTTTCCGTGGCTCATAGTTTATTATGTTTATCGCAAATATAAATATTTCGGTAATATTATTTTTATATTGATAAGTTTTAAAGCAAATGTTTAAATAAAATTTAATAAATACAAATCAAATAAATAAGGAGTTTATTCGGTTGTGTTCTGTTTTATATCTCAATAAAAATTATAATCATTATTCTTTGATGAACTTTTCTGACGACAGCCGATCATCATCTTGATAAGTAATAATATAGTTTCCCTGGCTTAAATTCTGTACAAAAATTTTATATTCATCACCGGTTGATAATATTTTGCAGCTCATTTTTCTTCCACTGGCATCTTTAATTTCCAGGCTCGATATTTTTTTAAATGTTTTAATGACCAGGATGTCTTTTACAGGATTAGGATAAATTTTAAGAACGGATTTTTGAGTTTCTAAGGTGGCCAGCGTAGTAATGCTGATTTTTTCTGTTTTTGTAGTCAGTCTTCCACATGCGTCGGTAGTAAGTTTTACATTGTAATCACCGGTATTTCCATATGTATGGGAAGGGTTTTCCATATTGGAAGTGTTGCCGTCTCCAAAATCCCATTGAAACATGGTAGCGTTGCCGGATTGGTTATTAAACTGTACTGTATTTGAATTTAATAACTGGTAATCGAACCTTGAGTTTGTATCATGGAGATTAATATACCAGGTATCCATATGGTCAAAAACAATAGTCTTTACAGCATTTCTTACAATATTTGCCTCTGTTTGCAACAGATTACCGTCATAAGTTGATAAAGTAGGATCTTTTTTAAATATTGTTGTATAAAAAGTGTACGCAGCAATCATAGAACCGAGATAATTGGGATGAGACCCGTCGGCTTCATATAATTCTAGCGTAGGATGTTGCGTGCGGATATATCTCCAAACGCGGCCTACCGGTGATACGAGGCTCTCGGTTTCCAGCGCAGCCTGCATGTAGCGCTCGTAAATCTTATCATCCATGCCTTCGTAAGTGCAAAGGTAAGGGATTGCGGTACAGTTTGGTGTATCTCCGTTTTTTCGTCCCCATGTCATATAGAAGATGGGATTGCCACAGGCATTTCTGCTCTTTATATTATTGGCAAGCTGAGTAGCAAACGGGAAAAATTCTGTCTGGACAAATGAAGTGGAAAATGCAGGTATCTGACTTTGTTCCTGTAATACCACGTAGTCCCAATTTCCCTGGTTTATCGTATTTAAAACAGCATTGTTATTGGCGTGATCCTGTAAAGTAGATCCACCCGGAGTATAGCTTTGGTAATTAAGATGATCACCAGTGCTTCCTGCAATTTCACTAATGAGCTGGGGTAAATTATTTTGGGCGGTGTAACTGTTGCCGATAAAAAAAACATTTTTATTTATTTGGGCACAATAGGGTATAGTAATAAACAGAAAAAGGCATAATAATTTTTTCATCATGTAATCATTTGTTCTGTAAATATATTAAGTTTCATTTAATTTCAAAAAAAAATAACTTTAAGAATTTCCACAGTTAACAATCTAATTCATTAAAAGCCTATAATTTATGGTTAAATGTTAAGTAATTTGGTTATATGTTTTTTGGATAAAAAAATAATTTGTACCTTTGCACACCCTTTTAGGGGAAATTATGTTTAATCTTTAACTAAAACGTGTGAATACATTAAGTTACAAAACTGTTTCAGCGAATAAAGCTACTGCTAATAAAGAATGGGTTGTGGTAGACGCTGAAGGACAGCCGTTGGGAAGACTAGCTTCTACGGTTGCAAAGATTTTGAGAGGTAAGCACAAAACAAATTATACACCTCACGTAGATTGTGGTGATAACGTAATTGTTTTGAACGCTGGGAAAGTAACTCTTTCCGGAAACAAGTGGAACGACAAGACTTATATCTGGCATACAGGTTATCCTGGTGGACAGAAGTCTATGACTGCGGCTGAACTTCAAAAGAAAGATTCTTTAAAAGTATTGGAAAAATCAGTAAAAGGGATGTTACCTAAAAACAGACTTGGAGCTGCAATTCTTAAGAACCTTTACTTATATGAAGGAACTGAGCACAAGCATGAAGCTCAACAGCCTAAAACAATTAATGTTAACGAATTTAAATAATTAATATGTCTACAGTTCACAAAATCGGAAGAAGAAAAACTTCTGTAGCAAGAGTTTACGTAAAGCCAGGAACTGGTAACATTACGGTAAATGGTAAAGATGCTAAAGAATACTTCTCTACAGATGTAATGGTTTACAAATTAAACCAACCATTTATCCTTTCTGAAACTGTTGGTCAGTACGACGTTACCGTAAACGTATTCGGTGGTGGAAATACAGGACAGGCAGAGGCTATCAGATTAGGTATTTCAAGAGCTTTATGCGAAATCAATGCTGAGTTCAGATTAGCTTTGAAACCAGCTGGTTTACTTACAAGAGACGCAAGAATGGTGGAAAGAAAGAAGCCAGGTCAGAAAAAAGCAAGAAAGAGATTCCAATTCTCAAAACGTTAAAAAAGCGTATGGCTATTGGCTTATGGCGGATAGCTTTAGAAAAATTTTTAAAAAATTATTTTTTAACCCAAAGCTGGGAAGCCAGTTGCCACAAGCAATAAGCCAACAGCAACTTTGCCCGTTACGTTTAGCATCCAAACGCTTCTCCCATCTAAAGAAGTTGTTGATTGTTTAAAAGACGGAAAGTAAACTAACAAAAACAGAAAACATGGCAAAAGCAAATGTAAAAGACCTTCTAGAGGCTGGCGTACACTTTGGTCACATGACCAGAAAGTGGAACCCAAATATGGCTCCATACATTTTTATGGAGAAAAATGGTATTCACATTGTAGACTTACATAAAACAGCAGTTAAATTGGATGAAGCATGTAGCGCTTTGGAAAAATTAACTTCTGCAGGTAAAAAAGTTCTTTTCGTAGCTACTAAAAAGCAAGCGAAAGAGGTTGTTGCAAAACACGCTTCTGAACTTAATATGCCTTATATTACAGAAAGATGGCCGGGAGGTATGTTAACGAACTTCGTTACGATCAGAAAGGCTGTTAAAAAAATGAACTCCATCGACAAAATGAAAAAAGATGGTACGTTCGAAACTTTATCTAAAAAAGAAAGATTACAGGTAGACAGACAAAGAGCTAACCTTGAGAAGAACTTAGGTTCTATCGCTGACATGGTGAGACTTCCATCTGCTGTATTTGTAGTTGATATCTTGAGAGAGCATATCGCTGTAACTGAAGCTAAAAAATTAGGTATTCCAGTTTTCGGTATCGTTGATACCAACTCTGATCCTAGAAAAGTAGACTTCGTAATCCCAGGAAACGATGATGCTTCTAAATCTATCGACATGATCCTTAGCGTAGTTTCTGAAGCTATTAAAGAAGGTCAGTCTCAGAGAAAAGCTGATAAAGAAAAATCTAAAGAAGAAGGAGAAGTGGTATCTGCTGATAAAGATGCTGACTTTGACGGAGAATAATTAAGATTTTCTTACCATACAAAACCGCTGAATTCAAAGAATTCAGCGGTTTTTATTTTCAGTCTTAACGTTTTCATTATTAGTTTGAAAGCTTCACTTCATAAGGGCCTGTTATAAATTTTGTTTTCTGGTAAACGGCATCACAGATCATCCCTGAAAGATTGTAATTCTGATTTTTAGGAACCATTACGGCTCCAATTTTATTTGCAGCTATAGGAACTTTTTTAAAGTAATTGTTTCCGCTTATCGTAAGAACCATATTGCAGCGGGAGTTATTTTCTACGGTAATAGCTGTTCTGGAATCATTGGAGGAATCATTAAGTAAATAATTGAGTACTTCCGAGGTTTCAGATTTGTATGTTTTAATCAGAGCCTGATATTCTCGTTCGACCTGTGCCGCAGAAGTTGTGCTGCTTCCGGTAACGGATGGCTTTAAAACAGGTTTTCTTACTGGATAATTTGTATTTCCGCTACTTCCACAACTGTTCACCAGTAAAATGACTGCTGCTGAAACTGAAACGTACTTCTTCATAAAAATAAGGTTTGTAAGTACAAAGGTAATCTTTTACTTTTTTTTATTATTTCCTCCGGCAGGTTCAGGGTTACTGATGGTTAAAAATATACTCTTGTTCAGGTCTTTTTGAGAGAAATAGACTACGTCACACACATTTCCTTTTAATGTATAAAATCCTTTGTTGATTACAATAAAATTTTCACCTTTTGCGGGAACAGCCAAGTTATAAAAATCTTTTCCCTGAATTTTCAGAACTAGATTACAATCTGATAGATTTTTAAACAACAGAATCACTTCTTTGCTGTTAACGTCTTCATTGAACATTGCATCAAGCAGCTTTACCGTCTTTTCTTTATGTTCTTTTGAAGTGGCGGAAATAAGGCGTTTAAACTCTTCAGCTTCTTCAGAATTAGGATTCTTGAGTGCAGCACTCGGTATTTCGCTGATAACAGGCCTTGCTTCCATGGGTTTGGCGTCCTTTTTCCCTTTAGTCCATTCAGCGTTTTTCAGTGCAATAAGTTTGGGTTTCAGAACACTTCTCTTAGGATCGTCCGGATGTGTTATGGCCAGATAATTTTCAATTTCTTTGATATCGTTACTTTCTAAAATATTTTGTGAAGGTTTTGCGATACGGGTACTCTTACAGGATAGCAGGATACATAGCAAAATGTAAATAATATTTTTTTTCATAACAGTTTTTGTGTTTTAAATACAAGTAAATATAAGGATATAAAATATATATCCTTAAAGCAGACCGTAAAAAAATTCAGCTATAGTTTTAGATTTCGATTGTTTTGTATGTCATTCTTTTCATCATCCTTTTGCTTTTAATTAATTTTAAATTTAATATATGTAATGGTTTTTCCTTTAGCAGAAAAAAGCTCTTCATAATAGGTTCTGATGTCTCTAAGGTGTAGAGTGCCAGGATCATACTCGGGAGCTCCATAAATATCATGATGAGCCGTAATGATTTCATATCCTGCCCCCTGCAAAAAGCCGAGTGTGTAGCCGTGAAGAAATTCGGAGTCTGTTTTTAAATGGATAATGCCACCGGGCTTCAGGAACTTTTTATATCTGTTTAAAAAATCCGGGTGGGTAAGCCTGTGCTTGGTACGCTTGTATTTAATCTGTGGATCCGGGAACGTAATCCATATTTCATCTACTTCATTTTCAGCGAAAAAATAATCTACAAGTTCAATCTGAGTTCTCAGAAATGCAACATTCTGCATGCCGTTTTCGTATGCTTCTTTAGCACCAAACCAGAATCTTGCTCCTTTCACATCAATACCGATGAAGTTTTTTTCAGGAAATGCTTTTGCCAGTCCTACGGTATATTCTCCTTTACCACAGCCTAATTCAAGAACAATGGGATTTTCATTCTTGAAAAATTCTGTTCTCCACTTTCCTTTAAGGTTAAAGCCGTTCAGCGCTTCTTCTCTTGTCGGCTGAACGACATTCGGTAATATTTTGTTTTCCGCGAATCTTGCTAATTTATTCTTACCCATGAAATATTTATAAAATCCTGCAAAAATAGCAAAATTTATAAAAGCTTTCTTTAAATCCCATGAAATTATTTCTTGGCAGAACTTCCAAGAGCCACCATTAAAGGCTTCTGTATGGTTTTTTGTGATGCATACTGCGCTCCGCAGACGATACTTGTAAAAAGATAATCTCCTTTCTGTACAACAATGGAATTGTCTCCATGAGCAGGAACCGGAAGCCTGTATTTGGTAATACCTACTCCTTCCATTCTTACAATGATATTACAGTCGGATTTATTTTCAATCATAACAATGCATTCTTTAGCATTAGGATCATTATCAAAAAGTGAATTTAGGATTTTCACGGTTTTATTTTTATGTTCCACGGGATTTTCTCCCATCAGCATATTAAATTCCGAAGCTTCTGTATCGGGGATTGCAGCGGCAGATGGTGCAGAAGTAACGGAAGGCGCAATATAAACATTTTGAGGATTGCTAGGAGTATATACAACCGCAGCCTGGCCTACCTGCAATTCTTTCTGGTATTTTGCAATCTGTTTTTTCTTTATATTGGCATTCATCTCTTCAAAAGATATTTTGGTAGAAGGCCGTCTTTTCAGCATTGCCAGCCAGTCCTGCATTTGCTTTACTTTAGTATCTCCGGGTTTTGCATTCTTAATGTAATCTTTCATCATTTCCATGACCCGCGGCTTGAGTACTGATCTTCTGGGATCATCAGGATGGGCATCTCGCAGAAAAGCATTGATTTCATAAATATTTTTGCTCTTTAAAATTTCACTGTAATCTTTTCCTTTCTTCTGAGCAGAAAAATTCACAAAAAAAATAGCGGCGAAAATTAAAAAAATCTTTTTCATTCATTAATATTAAAATTATTATTTGATATAGTGTCAGTCCATATAACGTAAAAAATTGTATTTTATATATAGCACTTACAGGTGATAAAATTAGAAAATAATCTGGCTAACACAAAAAAATGCATACTGAATCACAATATGCATTAGAATGTTGTATGTTATTTTACAATTTCCTGGAGATGCGAATTTCTGAGTCTTCGCTGGTAAATTGGCAGGTATTTTTCAATAGGGATTTTTATAGCCTCAAAATTTCCGGCCATAATATACGGTTCGATATTTTCTGAAGTATAGACGAACTGAAGGAAATTATCAATCAGATTTTCAGGAATCTTGAACTTTACAAAATAATCTTTCCCAAGGTAATTTTTAATTTGTGTTACAGAATTATTCATTCTTTCATATGCCAGATAGCGTTGCTTTTTCTTTCGCTCTCCGGAAAGGATATCGTATATACTTTCCAGGCTGAAGGTAAGTCCGCCATCTCTCAGCCCGGCAACCGGAAGCTGTGGAGGCGTACCGTCTCCTTTAGGTTCCGGAAGTCCGATTACTTTCTTTATAGCAAGCGCTTTGTCCTCTTTTCTTAAAGCATTTACATCATATCTGAGATTACCGGTTGGTTTGAATCTGTTGATTACCACTTCCTGAATGTCATAGTAAGCAATTCGTAACTCGATCAGGTTTTTCTGGGCAATCATTTGAGGTGTTAATCTGATGTCTTTTCTTTCCGTAACAATGGATGTAAAACGAATAACATCTCCTGCATTTGCTGAAATGATGAAATCCCCGTTATAATTACTGAGGACGGTTTTCTGAGTAGTAAGGTTGGTTACATATACCTGGTTGAGATATAGAACGGAGTTGTCTCTAAGAAAAACTTCGCCTGAAAACGACTGGGCGTTAATTTTTACCAGAAAAACCAACAGCAATAAGGTAAATAAATTCTTCATATAACTGAAGCAAAATTACGCAGAATTGTATCAATTTATACCTATTTTAGTAGTGAAACTGGTTAAAATTATATTAAACTTTAATGTGAAACTGTTAATAAATGTTATAAATAATTCTTATTTAGCTAAAATCAAATAAAAGTATTCTTTATTACTTCTAAAATTAATAATTTTTGACCAATAGCCAGCTTGTGTATTTTACCGTGGTTGCGCCTTTAGATTCGGTCCAGCTTAACAGATACCAGTAAGTTGCTGTGTTTATAGGTCTTCCGCCCTGAATTTTGCCATCCCAAATGAATCTGTTGGATTTGTCTCCCCTGAAAATTTCAGCACCATACCGGTCGAATATTCTGAATACAATGTTTTCTTTATCCATTAATGCTGAATAATCAATAGAGTCATTATAACCATCCAGGTTTGGCGTAATGGTATTGATAAGATTAATCATGACAAAGGATTTTATCACGTCATCGCATCGGTTGGAATCACGAACATGGACAATCTGATTTCCACGCGGTACATTGGTAAAAACATTAGAGCTCTGCCAGTTTATTCCGTCTAAGGAATATTCATAAGGGGGAGTTCCTCCGCTCACACCGATGGTGACGGTGCTTCCATTTATCTCAATGCTGCCGATTACCGGAAGAACAGATTCTGTTACGGTTACATTCTGTCTGTAAGTACAGCCGTCAAAAGTAAGATCCACCCAATAATTACCCGGTCCTACATTGCTGATAGAAGGTGTTGTAGCGCCGGTACTCCATACATAACTGGTAAAGCCCGGTCCGGCATCCAAGATGGTTTTTGTTTGCGGACAAATCTCTTTACTCACTAAAATATCGGAATGCTTCGGTGTTTTTAGATTAATAGTAATTGAGACTATGTTAGGACATATCCCAGGTTTTTCAAAACGTATATAGATGGTTTGTACCCCGGTAATATTAACCGGATTTGCAAGCGGCGAAGTATTATTCTGTGCATTCAATTGTGTTGCAAAAAAAGTAGGCGTTACTGCAGGATCTGGGGTAAATTGGCTAATGTAAGGCAATAAATCAATTAATTTGGAACCATCCAGATTATCATCACATATAGTTTCCAATAGAGTTGCATTTGTCAACGGGATTTTAGGTCCGATAATAAAATTAAGGGGTTTTACTACGGGTGCGCATCCGTCTGGTGAGTCTACTCTTATGTAAATCGTTGTTGGAGCTGTGTAAGACCAGTTATTCGGGAGGGTATTATTATTTCCGATATTGGCATCTGTTATATTTGCATAATATCTTACTAATGGGAAATAGGTAGGATTTGATAAAACAATAGGAGTGATGTTGGATAAAATAACCTCAACCGCACCATCAAGATTGTCATCACAGAATGTTCCTGTATAATTGTTAATGATGGTGGCATAAGTATATAGATTAAGGGTAATCTGCGCAATGTTTTTACATCCGAGATTATTTTTTACTACAGCATATATAACGGTTCCGTTTGCAGCAGTATAATTGGTTGGTGCTGTTATCTGAGCTGCCGGTGTTTCATTTTGGGCATCCGTCAGTGATGGATAGTATGTAATTGTTACCGGCGAATTGCTGGTGACATTGGCAGATGTTAAATTAAATATTCCCTGTCCCGAGCCATTATTACAGGCAGTGATCGTAGCATTATTTACAATTACGGACTGAATATTCATTGTAACGGTTACGGTTTCACAGTCGGTGAATACCGGGTCATTTCCGCAGAAAGTATAGGTAAAAGTATCTGTTGCTGCGGTTCCGGGATTTGTTGCCGTGTAGGTTATGACTCCGGTCGTCGGGTTTACGGTTGCTGTTCCCAGCGTTGGTGCGGTAAGGATAGATACGGTGGAAGCAACAGGTGCTTGGGATGAACTTGTAAAGGCGGGAGTAATTGTTTTGGAAGTACAAAGATCATAGGCTGCTGATGAAAGTTTTGTACAGTTTAATACCTTGAATTGTTCTGTTATCAGCGGAGCACAGCTTCCCATTGTAACGGAGCAGGTATAGTATCCCGATTGGGTGGGAGATATTGACGGGCCAGTAGCGCCGGGGATTATATTTCCGTTGTTATACCATTGGTACGTATCATAAATAACAGGGTCCACCGTAAGAACAATACCGGGCGCACAGTCTCCTCCTGTTTTTAGGATAACCGGCTGTGTAGGGAATCCTGCAAAGAAACCACCGTACCCTACGGCATCACTCCCGGCGGTAATTCCTGCCGTAATCGCTTTGGAAGATACAATTGTTATAGTTCCTGTGGTGTTGGGAATTCCGTACGTAACCCAGTTATTGGTTCCCGTCATATTAAAAGGGCCTGTTGTAGCAGGCGGCGTAGCACCATTTACAGTAACTACGGCACCGCGTTCCGTGATAAGATTCAGCTTTGTGGGAACATTCAGAATTCCGGCTGGATTTCCATTTGAAAACACAAAGTTTTCATCAATAAGACCAAGCTCGTTGATTTGTTTAGGTAAGTAGCAGTTGAGCGCGGGAATAAAGTTGAATCCCCCTGTTGCAACTTCATTCCCTGCATTGCTTGCACCTGCAAGAACCTGGTAGATATAGGCATTCTTCGAAGTCCTGATGTACAGATTATAGTGCCCGTTCCCCTGCAGCTGATATTTTGAGCCGGGAATCATGAAATACTGTCCGGTATTCAATGTAGCAATTGGCGCTGTTTCATCATTAACGCGTACTTCAGTATTATTTTCAGTTGCAATTACAAGAGCCCCTTCCATATTCGAAGTAAGGCTTCCGTTACCCTTTACCAAGGCAAATTCGTTTCCGAGCCTTTCGACGGGGACAGCCTGATCCATAAGGATATCAGAGCTGGTGTCAAAATTTCCGGCATACTGCCCGTTGAAGTTACCATTTGTAACATTTACCGGTTTGTTTGAAACAATTTTAGCTCCAATAAAGCCGTCAGAATTTCCGGGAATATTTCCTATTCCGTCGATGATATAGGATTGCCCTTTATTTAGGGTGAAAGTTATTGCAGGATTGGTGGCGCCGGTTGTACCATTAGAAAACTGTACGCCGGGTTTATACCCCGAAACCGTAACGGTTGTATTATCTTCCGTTGCCAGAACGCTTGCCATGAAATTCAGGATATTGTTACTTACCGTAATCGGGGCATTCGCTGCATAAAAAAGTTTTCCGGTAGAAGGGATTCCCTTGGAGGTTATAATTTCGGCATGGTTATAGACTGAAAATCTGAAATTGGCATAAAAAGGAAATTCTGCTTTTACATACAGACCTTTTGTAGTTGTTGTAAAAAGGTCGGTCTGTTGTGTCGTAATAATCATATCCCTCGGAATGTCAATTTTCTGGGGATTCCCTTTGCTGATTGTTACAGTGGCAATTATTGTATTGTTATTATATATATTTACGGGGAAAGGTGTGGTGCGGTTAGTGGAAAGATAAAGCCTTTGGAAAGGATTAGGATTTGCAGTTCTATCTACCATAGGGGCAAACCAGTGCTCTCTGTCCAATTGACCAAACAAAGAGCTTAAGAAATAAAATATAAATAAAATAGATAAAACTTTTTTCATTAAGTTGTTGCTTTTATTACAAATTTAATAATAAAATATAATTGTTTTATTTAAAATAGCAAAATAAACTGCTCAGGATCATGTTTTTTTAGTTATACATATATATTAAACAAAAGAGACCATCTCGAAAGACAGTCTCTTATTGAATTGTAATTGATAAATATCTATTCTCTGTTTTTTACCATAATCCATCCGGAATACTTGATTGGCGTATTCTTGCTATTAGGTTCATTCCAGCTTATATCAAACCAATAATTGCCTGTTGATACTTTTTTTCCTCCGATTGCACCATCCCATTGATAGCTGTTTGCTTTATTTCCTTCATGGATTTTACTTCCGTAACGGTCAAAAATATTAAACTTAAAATTCGGTTTGTAAGCCAGTGCCGAATAATCAAGAATATCATTTATCCCGTCTCCGTTAGGCGTGATGACGTTAATTAAATTCGGAACGGTAACTTCCACTGTAATGGGATCACAGCCATAATCATCCTTTACATAAAATACGGTATTACCTCGCGGAACATTTGTAAATACATTAGAATCCTGCCAGTTGATATTGTCTGATGAATAGCTGTAAGGTGCCGTTCCACCAATTGTGTTTACAGTAACAGTATTATTTGAAATTTCAATATTCGAAATAACCGGCTGTTCAGAAGGATATATTTTTACCTGTTGTCTTGTTACGCAGTCTCCGGTCTTCAGATCTACCCAATAGGTACCTACTGTCATATTATTGATTGACTGTGTTGTCGCTCCGTTGCTCCATTGATATCCGTCAAAGCCTGCTCCTGCATCTAATGTTGTCGTATCTTCCATACAAATGATTTTATCTTCAAGTACAGCTGAGTAGACAGGCGGAAGTACAACCAAGGTGACTTTCGCGATTCTGAAACATCCGTTAACATTGCTGACTTTTATGAAAACAACACCGTTTGGCGCAATATAGTTATCAGGATTGAGGATTTCATTGGTTCCGTTCTGTGCATCGGTAGGGGATGGATAGTATTGTTTTACAACCCCGGTAGTTCCTGTTACGGGAGCGGTTGTAAGGTTGAATAAGGCTGTTGCAGGATTTGATTCTATAAAGCACGATCTTAAAGTAGCATCGTTTACCGTCGGACTTTCAGAAACCGTTAAAGTTAAAGTAACTTGCTCGCAGTCTGTAAATTCGGGATCATTGCCACAGAATTTATAAACAATGGTATCTGTACCTGCAAATCCGAAATTCGGAGTATAGATAATCACTCCGTTCGGATCAATAACAGCTGTTCCGTTTGCCGGAGGTGTTACAATCGTTACCGTGCTGGCGACATATGTCTGTGCCGAGCTTGTGAATTCAGGAATAATAGCCTGGAATCCTTCACAAACAGTAATGCTTTTATTAGTTTCCTGAAGGCAGGTAAATACTTTATATATCGGTGTAGTAGCAGGCGCACAAGATCCTACCGTAATTCTTACAGTATAATTTCCGGCGACTGTTGGTGTATAGCTGTTAGAGTTAGCGCCTGGAATAGGGTTTCCGTTTAAAAACCACTGGTATGTTTCGTAGCTGTCATCAACTTCAAGTACAAGCCCTGGAATACAGTCTCCCGTTTGTTTTGCAATTAAAGGAATGGAAGAGAAGCCTGCAAAATAGCCCCCATATCCTGCTGTGCTGTATCCTCCATTTACTCCTGCAGTTACTGCTTTTGTTGAGGTAACGGTTACGTTTCCTGTAATCCCGGTAATGGCGTAGGTAACCCATTGAGAGTTTCCAGTAAGGGAATAAGGTCCCTGCGCGGCAGTAGGAGTTACACCATTCACTGTTACGGCAGCTCCTGCTTCTGTTAAAATATTAAGTTTTAAATTGATGGCAGAAGTAATACCCGGCATCAGATTGATATTTCCGATTTCATCAATTTTTCTTGGCAGGAAACAGTTTAACGGCGGAATATAATTATATCCTCCGGTATTATTGGCAGAACCTGCTCCCACCAACTGATACAGGTATACATTTTTTGTTGTTCTTACATACAGGTTAGAATGGCCTCCTCCCTGATCTTTATATTGATTGGCAAGAATCCTGTAATATTCTCCTTCATCAATCGTGGCAACAGGTGTTGTGGAATCATTCAAATAGATATCTGTATCATTTTCGGTACCGATTATAATCCCGCCTTCCATATTGTTTGGGCTGGTAGAAATACTTTTTACCATCGCAAATTCATTGCCGAGACGATCTGTTGGAACAGACTGGTCCATAATAAGATCGGAGCCATCATTGCTGCCTGTTGCATAGAAGCCATTCGAATTTCCGTTTGTTACGGAAATAGGTTTTGTTGCTTCTATTTTTGCTCCGATAAATCCTTCTCTGTTGGCTACTACGCCGCCGTTTCCGGTAAGAATATAAGACTGCCCTTTATTTAATGTAACGGTGAGTGTAAGTGGTGTAGGCGTCGGAATGTTGGCAAACTGTACATTCGGATCATATCCGGATATGGTAACGGTTGTGTTGTCTTCTGTTGCCATGATCCCTGTGGTAAAATTATACTGCGAGCCGGTAGTTGTAATAGGAGTGGCGGCAGCATAAAATTTTGTTCCGATTCCGGCCTTCCCTTTAGAGGTAATGATTTCTCCATGCGAACTTACTGCAGCCCTCAGGGAAACAAAATACGGACGGTCTCCCTTTGTATATACTCCCATATTATTAGGAACGCCTGCAGCAGAAATACTGGTGGTTCTTATGGTATTGGTATTGAGATTAAAAACCTGAGGTGCACCTTTACTGATGGTAACAGTCCCGATAACAGCATTGTTATTGTAAATTTTAACTTCAAATGGAGTCGTGGAATCTGTTGACAAATATAACCCGTGGTTATAGGTGGAACTTGATACATCAAAATAAGGGGCAAACCAATGGTCTGTGTCTCTTTGCGCAAAAATTGTATTAATGCCAAAAAACATTAATACGAAAGATAATAGAAATCTTTTCATAGATAGGAATTAGGATTATTGCAAAAATAACAGAATATTTTAAAAATTGATTATATTATATTGAAAAACACTTTCAAAATGAATTTTATAAGCTATAATAAAAAGCAGCTGGTATTTAAATAAAAAAGGACTGTCTTAAGACGGTCCCTTTTTTAATTATAATCATTTATATTAATCAATGTTTTTTACAAGTATCCAACCTGTATATTTTATCGGAGTTTTTTCTTTATTAGGTTCATTCCAGCTGATGTCAAACCAATAACTTCCAGTAGGTACTTTTCGGCCTACCATGGTTCCGTCCCATTTGTAGCTGTTTGTTTTATTTCCTTCATGGATCTTACTTCCGTAACGGTCAAAAATACTGAATTTAAAATCCGGTTTGTAAGCCAGTGCCGAATAATCAAGAATATCATTTATCCCATCTCCGTTAGGCGTGATGACATTCACTAAATTCGGAATGGTAACTTCTGTGGAAATAGGCGTGCATCCGTAATCGTCTTTTACATAAAAAACAAGACCTCCCCTCGGTATATTTGTGAATACATTAGAATCCTGCCAGTTGATGTTGTCGGTTGAGTATTGGTATGGTTCCGTTCCTCCGATGGCGTGTATGGTGACGGTATTAGTTGATACTTCGATATTTGAGATAACCGGCTGTTCGGACGGGTATACTTTTACGTTTTGTCTTGTGACGCATTCTCCGGTCTTCAGGTCTACCCAATACGTACCGACTGTCACATTATTGATCGATTGCGTTGTCGCTCCGGTGCTCCATTGATACCCGTCAAATCCTGGTCCTGCGTCGAGTGTTGTAGTCTTTTCCATGCAAATAATTTTGTCTTTCAGAATATCAGAATGCGCAGGAGGAAGTACAACCAGCGTTATTTTCGCAATTCTGAAACATAAGCTCGTTATACTTACTTTTACAAAGACAACTCCGTTTGGAGCAATGTATGCAGCGGGATTAAGAATTTCATTCGTTCCGTTCTGTGCATCGGTAATAGATGGGTAATATTTTTTTGTAACTCCCTGGCTTGAAGTTACAGGAGCCGTCGCCAGGTTGAATGAAGCCGTCGAAGGATTGGAGATTAATGAACATGATCTTAAAATAACATCGTTTGCCGTTGGACTTGCTGAAACTGTTAAGTTCAGAGTTACCTGTTCACAATCTGGAAATTCCGGATCATTTCCGCAGAATTTATAAACAATGGTGTCGTTTCCTAAAAATCCTGGGTTTGGTGTATAAATAATTGCTCCGTTAGGATTAATCACTGCCGTTCCGTTTACAGGCGGTGTTATAATGATTACCGTATTGGGAACATAAGTCTGTGTAGAATTGGTAAATTCAGGGATAATGGTGTGGAAGGCCTCACACAGGATCATGCTTTTTGTTGTTTGCTGTAAGCACTTATACGCCTTATATACCGGTGTTATTGCCGGAGTACAAGAGCCCATCGTAACTTTTACGGTATAGTTTCCGGAAACTGTAGGTGTATAGCTGTAGGAATTGGCTCCCGAAACAGGAACTCCGTTTCGGTACCACTGATAGGTGTCATAGCTGTCCGCAACTTCCAGTATTAGTCCGGGAATACAGTCTCCCGTTTTTTTTGTAATTAACGGAATAGAAGAGAAGCCTGCAAAATATCCTCCATATCCTGCGGTACTATATCCCCCGTTTACTCCTGCAGTTACGGCTTTTGTTGAGGTAACGGTTACGTTTCCTGTAATTCCTGGAATGGCGTAGGTGACCCATTGAGAATTTCCGGTAAGGGGATAAGGTCCCTGTGCGGCAGTAGGTGTCACACCGTTTACAGTAACAGCAGCTCCTGCTTCTGTCAAAATATTAAGTTTCAGATTGATGGCAGATGTAATATATGGCATCTGATTGATATTTCCAATTTCATCAATTTTTCTTGGAAGAAAACAGTTCAACGGTGGTATATAATTATATCCGCCGGTATTATTAGCTGCTCCTGCTCCCACCAACTGATACAGATACACATTCTTTGTCGTTCTTACATACAGATTAAAATGTCCTCCTCCCTGATTTTTATATTGATTGGCAAGAATCCTGTAATAGTCTCCTTCATTAATGGTAGCAACAGGTGTCGTAGAATCATTCAGATAGATATCGGTGCCATTTTCGGTGCCAATTATAATTCCTCCTTCCATGTTTGCAGTGCTGGTAGAAATACTTTTTACCATGGCAAATTCATTGCCGAGGCGTTCTGTAGGAACGGATTGATCCATAATAAGATCAGAGCCGTCGACGGTTCCCGTGGCATAGAAACCATTCGCATTTCCATTTGTTACACATACTGGTTTGGTTGATTCTATCTTCGCTCCGATAAATCCTTCTTTATTAGCGGGCACATCGGTATTCCCGGTAAGAATATAAGATTGTCCTTTATTTAATGTAACAGTGAGTGTAGAGGGTGTGGGAGTAGGGATGTTTGTAAATTGTACGTTAGGATCGTACCCGGATACGGTAACAACCGTGTTGTTCTCTGTAGCCATGATCCCTGTTGTAAAATTATATAAGGTACCGGTTGCTGTAAGAGGAGCGGCTGCTGCATAGAATTTAGTGCCAATCCCTGCCTTGCCCTTAGAGGTAATGATTTCGCCATGTGAAATTATAGCGACTCTTAATGATACAAAATAGGGTTTGTCGCCTTTTGTGTAAAGTCCCACATTAATAGGAACTCCGGCATTGGATGTTCCTACGACTCTTATTTTACTAAAATGTAAATTGAATACCTGTGGCGACCCTTTGCTGATCGTTACTGTGCCGATAATGTCATTATGACTATAAATCTTTACTTCGAATGGAACTACGGAGTCTGTAGAGAAATATAATGCATGTTTATAGCTCGAGCCTGTTTTATCAAAATACGGTGCAAACCAATGCTCAGTATCTTTTTGAGCAAAGGTAATATTAATGCCAAAGAGCAATAATAAAAAGGCAAATAAATTTTTTTTCATAACAAGTAAATTAAGACTAATGCAAAAATAAAACATTATTTTAATATAATCCTTATAAAAAATAGAAAAAAACTATATAATTAATACCACAATATTCATATAATTGTTAAATTCGTTATTTCGTTTGATTGATAATAAATAGTACTACATCAAAGTCATTAATATTTTTGTATATTGCGAGATTTTTTTAGAAATAAATGAGGTCGTTCAGTGTTAATTAGCAGTTATTTTAAATAAAAAAGGCTGTCTCAAGGACAGCCAAAATATATGTATTTGGTATTTATCAGTCTATATTTTTCACTAATATCCAACCTGTATATTTAACTGGAGTTTTTTCTTTATTAGGTTCATTCCAATTAATATGATACCAGTATGTTCCGGTTATCAATTTTTTATCATAATGCTTCCCGTCCCATTTGTAATTATTGAATTTATCTCCTGTGAATATCTTATTTCCATATCTGTCGTAAACAACAAATGAAAGATTGTCTTTGTAAGAAAGTTCGCTATAATCGATAAAGTCATTTTTATTATCGCCGTTAGGGGTAATTGCATTAATAAGGTTTGGTACGGTTATCTCAACAGAAACCGGTGTACAGTTGTATGCATCTTTTACATAGAACACGTGCTGTCCTCTTGTAAGCCCGGTGAATACATTGGAATCCTGCCAGTTGGTTGGCGAATCTACAGCATATTGATAAGGCCCTTTACCTCCTGTTACATGAACAGTTACCGTATTATTTGATATTTCAATTTCACTAATAACCGGAGTATCTGCTTTTTTCACGTATACCATCTGTTTTACAAAGCATCCGTTATCTTCAAGGATTACCCAGTATTCACCTACGGAAACACCTTCCAGTACCTGTGTGGTTGCTCCGGTATTCCATTCATAAGAAGCATATCCCGGTCCGGCGTCAAGATTGGTTCTTCCGTCGATACAGATGATTTTATCAGTAAGAATCGCAGATCTTTTCGGAGGAATAACTTTCAGATTAACCTTAGCAATAGAATAACACTGATTACTATTGTAAACTCTCACATAGGCAGTCCCGTTTCCGGAGATATAAGTGTCTGCGTTCAGGATTTCGTTGGTTCCGTTACTTGCATCCACAAATGTAGGATAATACTTTTTCGTAACCGGACTTTCTGTTGTTACGCTGGCAATAGTAAGATCAAATTTTGCCTTACCTTCATCAGTTTCAAGGAAACACTCACTTAAAGTTGCTTCTGTTACTACAGGCGAAGGGAAGAATGCTAGTGTTATTTTGGCATTTCCAACACAACCTTCATTAGTAGTTACCTGTACGTATACAAATCCTTCCGCCGAAAAATAATTGGTTGGATTAGTGATCAGGTTGGTTCCTGCATTAAGATCTGCCAGCGTAGGGTAGAATTTCTTGGTGACAGGATTGTATAATGTTACAATAGCTGTTGTCAGATCAAAGAATCCTTTTCCGTTATATTGGCATGCTTTAATGGTGGTATCGGTTAAAATGAAAGGAACAACATTTAGATTTAAAGTTACATGTTCACAATCAATAAACTCCGTAGCGTTACCGCAGAACTGATAAACAATAGTGTCCGCACCTAAATAGCCTGGATTCGGAATGTAGGTGATTTGCCCTGTTGAAGGGTTCAGTGTTGCTGTTCCATGTGCAGGATAAGTAAGAATAGTTACAGTGCTTGCCACAGGAGTCTGTGTTGTGTTGAATGAAAATGCAGGTGTAATTACTTTAGTAGCACATACATTGAGGCTGGTTGTCGTATTGGTTACACATGAGAACACCTTGTAGATAGGAGTGGTTACAGGAGGACAAGTTCCCATTGTCACTTTTACCGTATAATTTCCTGCCTGAGTCGGAGTATATACATTTTGCGTAGCACCCGGAATTGCGACATCATTTAAAAACCACTGATAGGTCTCAAAACTATCATCAACTTCAAGAACAATTCCCGGAACACAGTCTCCGGTTTGTTTGGCAATTACCGGAACAGATGAAAATCCTGCAAAATATCCTCCATATCCAACAACTCCGCTTCCTCCTGCAATACCTGCTGTTACTGCTTTTGTAGAGTTTACCGTAATATTACCGGATAGTCCTGCAATGGAGTAGGATACCCATGCTGAAGTTCCCTGCACAGGATATGGACCCTGTGCTGCAGTTGGTGTAACCGGAGCTCCTGCTCCGACGGTATAGGTAACAGTAGCTCCAGCTTCTGTAAGTATATTTAATTTAATATCATTTGAAACGCCATTCAGGTCATTGATTAAAGCAATCTCATCAATCTTTCGCGGTAAGAAGCAGTTCAAAGGCGGAATATAATTATATCCTAAAGTTGCAATACTGGTTGCTAAACCTGCAAGAAGCTGGTAAACATATACATTTTTAGAAGTTTTAATGTACATGTTATAATGTTCGTTACCCTGATTGATATAATTAACGTTATTGGCGGGAGCTCCGGCATTGGGACCGTTTACTCTGTAAAATTGTCCCTCATTAAGGGTTGCTACTACCGGGCCGCCGTTGATGCGTACTTCTGTGTTGTTTTCAGTAGCAATGATCAGGGCGTCTTCCATCTGGGCGGAAACGTTACCATTTCCCTTTACCAAAACAAATTCATTTCCTAATCGTTCTACCGGAACGGATTGGTCCATAATGATATCCGAACTTCCCCCTACAGCTCCCCATGCAAACTGGCCGTTAAAGTTACCATTGGTTACGGATACAGGCTTGTCGGCTTCAATTTTTGCCCCAATGAATCCGGTGGCATTTCCGGACTGGTTTCCTACTCCTTCGATAATATAAGATTGTCCTTTATTAAGGGTAAAAGACATAGATGGAGTGGTAGCTCCCGTAGTGCCGTTTGAAAATACAACACTTGGAGAATATCCTGAAACGGTAACAACCGTATTGTTTTCTGTTGCAAGGATTCCCGTCGTGAAGTTGTAAATACCTCCTCCGCTGATATCCGTGATCGGTGCAGCTGCTGCATAAAACTTTTTACCGATTCCGGCTTTTCCTTTAGAGGTTATAACTTCGCCGTGACTTGGAACCGAAATTCTAAAATTGGCATAATAAGGTTTGGAGCCTTTTGTGTAAATGCCCTTAGTGATCGGTGTGAAGGCATCAGCCTGGAGTGATGTAACGATATTCGAGTTTCCGGCGGTTATAGGAAGATTGTATATTACAGGACTTCCTTTAACAATATTCACGGTAGCAATTACGGTGTTGTTATTGTAAATATCCACATCAAAAGGAACCGTGGAATCGGTAGAGAAATAAATGGATTGGCTGTTTGCACCACCGGTTAAACCTGTTTTGTTTTTCATCGGTGCAAACCAATGTTCCGTATCTCTCTGTGCAAAAAAAGTATTAACTGCAAAAAGCATTAATACGAAAGATAATAGAAATCTTTTCATATGGTATGGATTATGATTTCTACAAAAATAAACTATTATTCAATATATTGTTAAAAAAACATTAAAAAGTTGTTTTTATTCACGATTTTTAATTAAAAGCCATCCGGAATAGGAAACCGGTAATTTCGTGTCAGGCTCCGTCCATTTCAGCACGTACCAATAAGTTCCCGTAGACAATGGTCTCCCGTTCACCTTTCCATCCCAGATATAATTTTTATCAGAAGACTTGTAGACAGGAGCTCCATAGCGGTCTACAACTTCTATGGAAACATTTTGTTTAATTTTAAGATCTGAATAATTCATAACATCATTAATCCCGTCTCCATTTGGGGTAATTGCATTGATCAGGTTTAAAACTAAAAACTCTTTTATCACGGGAGAGCATTGGTCTGCACCCAGAACATAAGCGGTGTGTAAGCCTCTTGATAAGCCTGTAAATATATTAGAAGTCTGATAATCAATTCCGTTTAAAGAATATTGATAGGGAGGTGTTCCGCCGGAAACGGAAACTGTTGCATTGTAACCTGATACTTCAATTTTAGTAATTGTTGGAGAGGCTGAAGTGGTCACATTTACCGTCTGACGGTATATACACCCGTTGAATTCGAGATCTACATAGTAGCTTCCCGTGCCCACATTTACGGTTTGTGTTGTTGCACCTGTACTCCATTTGTAAGAGGTAAAGCCGGGACCCGCATCTAAGATAACTTTTTCTCCATCACAGACAATTTGATCTTTCAGAACATCAGATTTTTTCGGAGCTTTTAAAAGTATTGTTAAAACACCTGTGATTGGGCACTCTGTTGCGCTCGTAAATCTTATATAAAAGATAGTTGAAGATGCGGTAATAACCTGTGCTGGAGATATAGAATTAGTTCCGGCCTGTGCATTGGCTAACGTAGTGTGGAATGTTAGGGTTACACCTGCATTATTGGTAAACAGGTTTTTATAATCATTTAAATTTACACTTTCGGAGCCATTAATGTCATTATCACAGATGTCTGTGTTTGCTGAAGTAGCCAGTAATGTAATTCTGTTGCCTATTTTAAAATTTATCTGTCCGAAAGCAGGCGGGCAGTTTCCTGTAACTGCATCTACACGAACATATACTGTTGTATTGGCAGTATAACTCCAGTTGGCTGGCAGGTTATTGGTATTTCCTGCATTGGCATCTGTCTGCTGAAGATAATATCTTACGTTAACGACAGCAGGATTGGTTACAATTGCGGAGGTAACTGTTGTAAAATTTACATTCACAATTCCGTCAAAATTATCATCACATAGTGTTGCATTGAAATTTCCAGTATTTACAGAAGGTGAAGGATTAGTTGTTAACGTGATTTGTGCAGTCTTTGTGCATCCGTACTGAGAGGTAACGTTGGCATAAACTGTTCCTGCGGGGCTGTTATAATTTGCAGGATTAGCTATCGGGGTGCCGGTTAATGCTGCATTGGTAAAATACTGAACTGTAGTTCCGGAATCCGGAGTAACGTTTACTGAGGTAAGATCAAATATTCCGTTTCCGTTTGAATCGGTACACGATGTTAATGATCCGTTTGACGTTTGTAAAACATCTATATTGATAATAATTTTAAAATATTCAAAATCAGCAGGATTTCCGCTGCCTTCAGCATAGTAAATAAAGCTATCTGTGGTGTCTGCCGTAAGACCTGGATTAGGTATATAGGTGATTTGCCCTGTTACAGGATTTACGGTTGCTGTTCCTGAAGTTGGTGCCAGAATAATACTTGTATTGGCAGGCACTATCGTCTGAGCCGATGTTGTAAAAGCAGGAGAAATAACTTTGGTATTGCATGAACCGATATTATAGGTTGTTGTCGTAATGGGTGGACACAGCGTGTAATTGTAGCCGGTAGTTAATTTTGACTCACAGTTATTTTTAGTAACGAGGCAGGTGTATGTTCCTGCTCCGTATAATTCAGGGTTAATAGAATATGAGGTTGCACCCGGAATAGGATTTCCGTTGAGGTACCATTGATAAGCATCATAGGTGTTGTCCACCTGCAAAAGAATTCCCAGGTAGCAGTCGCCGGTTTTTGAAATAACGGGCACTGATGAAAATCCGGCAAAATAACCACCGTATCCTACGGCGCCACTACCGGCAGCAATTCCTGCTGTAACAGATTTAGTGGAGTTTACCGTAATGGTTCCTGAAACGCTTGGAATAGAATAGGTTTCCCAATTTGGGTTGCCGTTCACAGGAACAGGACCGTATATCGCATTGATGGCGTTTCCGTTTAAAGTGACATTGGCGCCGGTTTGGGTAATGATGTTGAGCCTTGTGCTGTATGCCTGGTTTCCGATTTTATTAATAAAACCGATCTCATCAATTTTATTGGGAAGGAAACAGCTTAAAGGCGGAATAAAATTCATTCCTCCGGTAGGAAACTCGTTTCCGCCGGAAACTCCTGCCAAAAATTGATATACATAAGCATTTTTACTGGTGGAAATTCCCATATTATATATTCCGTTTCCCTGATTGATGTAATTGCTGCTCGGGATCATATAATATTGTCCTTCATTTAGAGTGATCCCTAAATTGACTCCATTAACCGTAATTTGGGTGTTGTTTTCTGTGGCAATTACCATTGCTGACTCCATTGGTGAGTTTCCGGAGCCGTTGCCTTTTACTACTACGAAATCTTTTCCAAGCCTGTCTACCGGCACTGCCTGGTCCATCAGGATGTCATTATTGGTAAGGCCGTTCGCGGGATAATGCATTCCGTTAAAATTTCCATTCGTCACGGAAATTGGTTTTGTGGCTACTATTTTGGCACCAATCAGTCCGTCAAGATTAAACGGGCTGTCTGCGGCACGTACATCCATAATATAGGATTGTCCCTTATTTAGCGTGAAAGTCTTTGTGGGGGTGGAAGAACCATCGGAAAAAATAACGTTTGGATTATATCCGGAAACGATTACTGCTGTATTGTCTTCGGTGGCTGTAATACCTATTGTCGAACTGATGATGGGCACGCTTATATTCGGAGAATCACTGTTATTCGGAGCCATCCCTGCATAAAAAGTAGTTCCCAGTCCAGCCAATCCTTTGGATGTGATAATTTCTGCGTGATTCTGAAGAGAAAATCTGTAATTCG
Source organism: Chryseobacterium sp. PET-29 (assembly GCF_025736815.1). Lineage (NCBI taxonomy): Bacteria > Pseudomonadati > Bacteroidota > Flavobacteriia > Flavobacteriales > Weeksellaceae > Chryseobacterium > Chryseobacterium sp. PET-29. The sequence continues at coordinate 3,564,695 of NZ_CP107053.1, forward strand.
CAAAAAACTTTTTAGGTCCTTTCACATACATTCCCATAGAGTTAGGGATGAAAAGATCCTGCTGATCAGTGGTGATGAGAAAAGAATCCGGAATTGTTACTTCCACAGGGTTACCTTTGCTTACCTGTACTGTTGTATATAATGTATTGTCATTGAAAATCTGAACATTAAAGGGAGTTGTCTCGTTTGTAGAAAGATATAGGTAACCTTGCAGTGCGCTGTTTCCGACTTTTGATGCCATAGGAGCAAACCAGTGGTCCGTATCAAGCTGCGCATTGCATAATAAACAAAAAAAAGTACAAATAGTTAGTAGAAGTTTTTTCATTTTTGTCAATAAGGGATGCAAATGTAAGTATTAAAAATCAATTATTTATATAAATTTAACGGGTGTGATGTATAAAATGCAAGATTGCTGAATATTTAATATATTTTTAATGTATCAAAAGATCTTATAATTTGGGAAATAAAAAATCCCGGTGACCAGCACCGGGATTATATGTTCTAAATCTGGATAGAATTATAAGCTTACTCTTACAAATCCTGATACTTTAAGATCTGCATTTACAGATTTTACATAATCAGCAACAGTGATGCTTCCATCTTTAATGAAAGCCTGGTGTACCAATGTGTTGTCTTTGTAAAATCTCTGCATTTTACCTTTAAGGATGTTTTCGATAATGTTTTCCGGTTTCCCTTCTTTAATAAGAAGTTCTCTTTCGATTTCCAATTCCTTATCGATAGTTGCCTGAGAAACAGAAGTTTCGTCAAGAGCGATTGGGTTCATAGCAGCTACCTGCATAGAAACAGCTTTAGCAGCTTCGGAAGCTCCTTCTACATTAGCAGAAAGAGAAGTGATAGCAGCGATTTTGTTTCCAGCGTGGATGTAAGCTCCTAAGAAAGGCCCTTCAATTCTTTCGAATGCACCGATTTCGATTTTTTCACCGATTACACCTGTCTGCTCAACTAATTTTTCAGCAACAGTAATTCCGTGGAAATCTGTAGCCAAAAGTTCTTCTTTTGTAGCAGCAAAGATCGCCATTTCAGCAAGTTCGTAAGCCAGTTCAATAAAAGCTTCGTTTTTACCAACGAAGTCAGTTTCGCAGTTTAAAGAAATAACAGCACCTAGCGTGTTGTCTTCGTTTACTCTTGCGATCACTGCCCCTTCAGTAGATTCTCTGTCTGCTCTGTTTGCAGCTACTTTCTGTCCTTTTTTTCTAAGGATATCTACTGCTTTTTCGAAATCTCCTTCAGCTTCTACTAAAGCTTTTTTGCAGTCCATCATACCTGCACCTGTTTGGTTTCTCAATTTTGCTACGTCTGCAGCAGCTGGTGTATAAGACATAATATCTATTTTTTTTTTATTTAAGATTCGTATTAATTTTTAGCTTACTTTTAAAGCTGCGCAAAGATAATGATTTTAATGATAAACTAAAAAATGACTTTTTGCGTTATTTATATTATTTAATAAATTTTTAAATGTCTCTTTAATGAAAAAAATATTTCTCCTCATATTTTTATGCATATTTACCCTTGGTTTTTCACAGAAAAAGAAAAAGGCAAAATCAAAAGCCATTGTTGAAAAGGAAACGGTTATCATTTATACTGAAAGTGATGCAGAAAGTACTGCTGAAGCCAGAGTTGTTGCAGGATTCCTTAAGCAGAATCCCGGACACGCCAAAACGGATTATTTCAAAAGAAAACTTATGCAGATCGTCATGGCAAATAATTCTCCGGAGGCTAAGCCAACGATAAAAACGTTAAGTGAAGATAAGATCAAACAGATGGTGATTGATAACAATAATCTTAACAAAGGGAAAGCCATAGCTGCTAATACGGGTGCGGCAACGCCTGAAAGAACTGTGAATTACGCCAGTGTTACGGGAGCTACCAGTAAAAAATCGGGAGCAAGTGAGCAGCACAAAAAAACGGCAGCAATGCTTACCCATATGTTTAATAATGATCCCATGGATAAAGAAGCATACATCAATATCAAAAATAGATCGAAGTGCAATCTTATCGTAAAAATCAACGGAAAAAAATATTATAATCTTGATGTTCCCGCAAACGGACAGAATTTTCTGCTGGTTGAAAAAGGAGAATACATTCTTACAACAATGGTTTGCGATGCAAAGTACTCATCCTTAAAAAAGATCAATAAAGATATTGAAATCGAGTTGAACCTCAGAGAAGATTAAAAGCATATCATAAAAAAAGCCGGTTAAGAAATTTCTTAGCCGGCTTTTTTATGTTATCCTTTAAATTGCCCCATGGCAATGAATTTATCCTGTCTTTGGGTTTCAAGTTCCTGTCCTGTGAATTTTGAGAAGGCTTTGATGTTCTGTAAAATCGAAGTCTTCAGATTCTGGAAAGTGCCTGCCGGATCATAATGTGCTCCTCCAAGAGGTTCTTCAATAATACCGTCAATGAATTTTTCTCTTAAAGCATCTTTCGGGGTAAGATTCAAAGCATTGGCTGCATCTTCCTTGTGATCCCAGTTTCTCCAAAGGATGGATGAACAGCTTTCCGGTGCAATTACCGTATACCAGGTGTTTTCCAGCATGTATACTTTATTTCCTACACCAATTCCTAGTGCTCCGCCACTGGCACCTTCGCCGATGATATAAGTAAAGATCGGCGTTTTAAGCTGAACCATTTCAAAAATGTTTCTTGCAATGGCTTCACCCTGGCCTCTTTCTTCAGCTTCCAGTCCGGGATAAGCTCCCGGTGTGTCTACCAAAGTTACCACCGGAATCTGAAACTTTTCAGCAAGTTTCATCAGTCGAAGCGCTTTTCTGTATCCTTCAGGATTCGGCATTCCGAACCTTCTGTGTTGTCTTTCTTTTGTAGTTCTTCCTTTCTGAGTACCGATTACCATCACTTTCTGTCCGTCCAGTGTAAGTAAGCCACCTACCATTGCCGGGTCATCAGCGAAATTTCTGTCTCCGTGAAGTTCAAGGAAGCTGCCTTTATCCGCCATTCCGTTGATATAATCTAATGCGTAAGGACGATCCGGGTGACGGGACAGTTGTACTCTCTGCCAAGGCGTAAGATTACTGTAGATTTCTTTTTTCTTTTCTAAAATCTTATCCTCGATTTGGCTACATGCTAATTTTACATCAACACCACTTTCTTCTCCTACTAAAGAACAGGTCTGAAGTTGATCCATTAGCTCTTTTATAGGAAGTTCGAAACTTAAATATTCCATTTCTTGAAGTAAATTAAATCTTTCAAATTTATGAAAAATTATATGAATCTATTTAAAATTATTAATTGCATTGTTTATTCTGGAGATAGTTTCCTCTTTTCCAAGAAGTTCCATGATATCCGGAACGTCCGGACCTTTTAGTTCTCCTACTAAAGACAGACGCAGAGGCATCATCACTTTACCCATTCCCAGACCTTTGTTTTCCGCGAAATCATGCATGGCCTGCTTCAGGTTTTCAGCATTAAATTCCGTGCTTTCCAAATGAGAAGCCAATTCCCCTAAAATAGCAGAAGTTTGATCATTCCATGCTTTTTTTGAGGCTTTTTCATCATAAGAAACAGGTGCTTCAAAGAAAAATTTTCCTTTTTCGTTATCAAGGGTAAGATCTTCTACAAACGTTAACCTTTCTTTCATTAAGGAAATTATTTTAAGTAATTTTTCATCTGAAAGCGTTGTGCTAAAACCTGATTTTTTTAAAATTTCAAGCAATTCCTGATCAGATTTTTGCTGGATATACTGATGGTTGAACCATTCTGCTTTTTCTTTGCTGAATCTCGCACCGGCTTTATGAACTTTATTTAAATCAAATTCTTTTGCCATTTCGTCCAGGGATAAAATTTCTTTATCATCTGCAGGCGACCATCCTAAAAGAGCTACCATATTGATAAATGCTTCCGGAAGATATCCGCTTTCCCGGTATCCTTTAGAAATATGCCCTGTAACAGGATCCGTAAAATTTAACGGAAATACAGGAAATCCGAATTTATCGCCGTCTCTTTTACTCAGTTTACCCTTGCCTTCAGGTTTTAATATCAAAGAAAGATGTGCGAACTGTGGAGCTTCCCAACCCATTGCTTCATATAATAAAGTATGCAGACCTAAAGATGGCAGCCATTCTTCACCACGAATCACATGGGAAATTTCCATTTCGTGGTCATCGATGATGTTGGCAAAATGATAGGTTGGCATTCCGTCATTTTTTACCAGAACTTTATCATCTAAAGTATTGGTATTAACAGAGAACTTTCCACGGATAATGTCTTCAAGGTTCAGCGTTCTGTCTACCGGCATTTTGAATCTTACCACATACGGTGTATTTTCGTCGAGCAGCCTCTTTACTTCTTCTTCAGAAAGAGCCAGGCTGTTTCTTAGTTGGTTTCTTGTTCTGTTGTCATAAGAGAAGACATCACCTCTGGTTTCGTATTCTGCACGGATGGCATCCAGTTCTTCCGCAGTGTCGAAAGCGATATAGGCATAATCCGTTTTCAGGATCTGTTCCGTATACCGGTCATAAATATCTCTTCTTTCAGACTGTCGGTACGGAGCAAATTTTCCTCCTTTTTTAGGGCTTTCATCGGCTATAATCCCGCACCATTCCAAAGCTTCTTCGATATATTCTTCTGCACCTTCAACATATCTGGCGGTGTCGGTATCTTCAATTCTCAATACAAATTCACCACCCTGGTTTTTAGCAAAAAGATAATCATATAATGCGGTTCTTACGCCCCCCAAATGTAATGGTCCCGTAGGACTTGGAGCAAAACGTACTCTTACTTTCTCCATTTTCAATTTAATTTTATGCAAATTTACTTAAAAATATACGGTTTTAAGAATGTTTAATAGATGGTTTGCTTGCTTTTTTGATCCGAATATTTACTTTTGTATAATAAAAAAAGCCTTAAATTATGTTAGAAATAGGGGAGAGACCTTGGGGAAAATATTATGTATTGGCAGATGAACCGAATTACAAACTGAAAAGAATTGAAGTGAATCCGGGGCAGAAGCTTTCTTACCAGTACCATCATAAAAGACAGGAGCAGTGGACCATTATCGAAGGTGATGCTACGGTGGTTCTGGATGATAAAGAGATCAGTTTAAAATATGGAGAAAGTATTTTCATCCCTCTTGGTGCAAAGCACAGAATGATGAATCTGTCCGATAAGCCTGTTGTATTTATTGAAGTGCAGACCGGGACTTATTTCGGGGAAGATGATATTGTGAGGATTGAGGATGAATATGACAGAAATTAATCTTTAGTAAATAAAAAACGGCTGTCCGGAATTGTGACAGCCTTTTTTAAAACAGACTTTTCAGCCAAAGTTTCATTTTCTTGGTAGCTGAAAGGTTAAGCTTAAGTTCCGGTTGCGGAAACTTCTTTTCAAATGCTTTTATAAAATCATCAATATTTTCTGCAGGAAAAAAGGAAAGCTGATGCCAGTCTGAAGGAGAAAGCGGATGGAAATCAATGAATTCAGTATGGTTTTCGGAACGGATGCTTTTCCAGAATTCAAAAAATTTCATAGTGTCAAAATCATTTTTGTGTCCCCAGTTCATTATTTTTTCAAGGATTTCATTTTCATCTCTTGCCCATGACTGATGAATGAGACGATATTCGAGTGACAATGTTCGTCCGGTATTGGTTCTTCTGGCATAATTGTATTTTGGATAGTTGGTGATAAGAAAGCATTTTTCTTCAAATGGTTCAATAATATAAAAACCACTTTCATCATGCCGGAATAAGGTTACCCAATCTACCTGAAAATTGATAGGATTTTTTTCCGGATGTGCTAAAAGATATTGGTGTTTTCTTAAAAATTGAGAGAGCTTTTTAAAGTCATAAGCATATTCATCACCGTCAATTTGCATATGCCATCCGCCATTACCCATTTTTTCGGCCATCATATTTCTTTGCCTTGTTTCGAGATCCATCGGAGCAGTACCTTCAATGTAGAATTTATCTTTGTACAATATGATTTTATGCTGCGTATCGAGACTTTTTATTTCTGAAAAAAAGCTTTCCGGAATATATATATCATTGCCTGCCCATGTTTTATTGTTTTCGTCATAGCTGATAACAATACGGTCTACGTGATCATAAATTTGTTTTACAGAAGTAAAAATATAAGAGTAATCATAAGATAGGAGATAGCCTGCTTTGATAATGTTTTTTTTGTCTCTCATAATAAATGCTTATTTTCGTTAGCCGGAAAAGGCGGGACAAAATAATAAATTAAAAATGGGAATTAAAAGATTTTTTAAAAATAAAATCAAGGATCGTAATTTTATTAAGAATAAGAGAAAACTTAAGATTAATCATTATGATTTAGATTTTTTTGAGAACTATGTTTTTAATTTTACCAAATGCGAAAATCCTGAAGTTTCCATTATTATCCCCGTTTACAACCAGATAAGATACACCTTAAACTGCCTTTACACCATCGATCAGTTTGACCGTGATATTCAAAAGGAAATTATCATCATCAATGATAAAAGTACAGATCATACTTTAGAATATTTAAAAAAGATTAACGGAATAACCGTTATTGATAACCCGGAAAACCTTGGTTTCCTCAGAAATGTTAATAAGGGCATTCATGCGGCAAAAGGAGAATATGTCTACCTGCTGAACAACGACGTTGAAGTTCAGGAAAATTATTTGTCCAGCCTTCTGAATGTTTTCAGTAATAAAGATAACGTTGGAGCCGTAGGTTCTAAAATGATTTTCGCGGATAATACGCTGCAGGAAGCAGGCTGTCTTATTTTTGAAAATACAGAAATTGTAAACCTGGGAAGATGTGAGGCGATTGATACTCCAAAATATAATTTTTTAAGAAAGGTAGATTATTGTTCCGGATGCAGTTTATTGTTTAAAAGAGTAGACGGTAGCGGAAATCTTAATCTTCTGGATGAGGCTTTTCTGCCTGCTTATTATGAAGAAACCGATCTTTGCCAGCGTTTGAAGTATGAGCAGGGTCTGGATATTTATTATCAGCCGGGTTCCGAAATTATTCATTTTGAAAATATATCTTACACAGGCAAAGACAATGGTAAAGAACTGCTGCTTCAGAAGAACAGGGAAATCTTTATGAGCAGATGGAATCAATATTTTACCAATACAAGATTTCTTGATAAAGGAAATACCAATAATCTCAATGCTTTTTATAAAAAGCCAAACGTTCTGATTCTTGAAGAACTTATTCCGAAGCCGGATAAAGATTCCGGTTCCAGGAGATTTTTGGAAATCATAAAAATTCTTCAGAAAAATCAACACAGAATAATTTTAGCGGTAAAACAGCTTAACGACGAAGATGATGTATATGTGAATTTTTTCAGAGGCATCGGTGTTGAAGTCTGTAAAGATTTTGTCAATGCACAGGATAGAATAGTAAAAGTTAAAGATCAGGTGCAGGAAGCGCTTCAATTTGTAGATATTGTATGGATCTTCAGACCGACGGGTTTTGACTTTTGGTATAAAATGATTCAGGAAAAACTTGCCGGACAGAAAATAATTTATGATATGGTAGACCTTCATTATCTGAGAATGGAGAGGGAAAATGAATATATCGCCATCACAAAAGACCGTAAAAAAGAAATGAAATTCTTTCGGGAAACTGAATATGCTGCCATGAAGACAGCAGATGTTGTCGTTTCCATCAGTGATGAGGAAAAGAGAATTGTTTCCGGCCAGGGTATTCAGAATGAGAAAATATTTACTGTAAGTAATATTCATGAGCCGGTGAAGACTCAGGAAGTAGCATATTCTCAAAGAGAAGGCCTTTTATTTATAGGCGGTTTTTACCATATGCCTAATATGGATGCCGTAAAATTCTTATATGAAAACATAATGCCTTTAGTTTGGGCTAAAGATGCTTCAATTAAAATTAATATACTCGGACCGGATTTTCCTGAGGAAATAAAACAACAATATAATTCAGACCGCTTCTGTATTCTGGGATATCAGAAAAGTGTTGATTACTGGTTTGAAAACTCAAGAATTTTTGTAGCACCGCTGAGGTACGGAGCTGGTGTTAAAGGTAAAATAGGCCAGGCTCTGGAATTTTCCCTGCCCGTAGTAACAACGGAGATCGGTGCAGAAGGAATGGGTCTTGTGGATGGAGTGACCGCTTTGGTATCGGGAAATAATGCAGAACATTTTGCAGATAAAATCCTGGAACTTTACCACAATGAAAAACTCTGGAATGCGCTTCACCAAAACAGCACCCAGCCTCTCGAAAAATTTTCTGTAAAACAGCAGGAGCAAAATATTAAAAGTATGTTCGAATATTTAGGATTCAAATAAAGCTGTGATTATTTTATAATTTCCCGGATCCAATTGCTAAAGCCATACTTTTCCACAATTTCCTCAGGGAGTTTATGATAAGGTTTTTTCAAAAACAGCTCGATGTTTTTATAATTGTTGTTTTCAACGATAAAGATATTATCAGGATGATAAAAGTCGTAGTTTTTTACCATAACATTATCGGTAATTACCTTTTTTTGATAATAAAGCCCTTCGAAAAACCTTATGGAAAGCCCGTTATGTAAAGGATCAACAAAATCCAGGAGAATGTCTGAATTTTTCACATGCTCCAGGTTTTTCTCAAAAGTGATCCTGTCTTTAATGTAAGTGATTTTGCTGTTTTTACGTTCAGGTTCTTTAAAATACTGAATGAATATTGAAAGATGTACGTTAGAACCGGAAACCTCATCAATAAATCTGTCGATTTTTTCTTCCCTGCTTTTCCAATACAGTCCAACGAAATAAAGATTGGGATTTTCAGTATTGTATGGTTTGTAAAACGGAGGAAGATGATCAAAGTAAAAATTAGTGATCTGCTTGATATTGTGCTGGTTTCTTACTTCTTCAAAACAGAAGAAAGTATCAAATAAATTGAAATATTTTTTTACTTCAGGAAACTTTTCAATCCCGTCCCACTGGTAGGCGATCAGTTTCGACGTTCTTTCTTTCAGTTTTTTTATGAATGAAACCGGAAAATTATCAGGACGTATCACCAGAATATAATCCAGTTTTCCTTCTATTGCGGAAAGCTGGTGACCCAGTTCTTCCTTAAAATGACGATTGATGAGGTTTTGCTTATAGCTCTTATCCCTGAAAATATTTTTGATAAAAAAGTTTTTAATACTTTCGAATCCTCTGTATTTAAATTCCGAAACCTTATCTGTAATAAGAAAAGGTTCAAAGCCTGCTTTTTTAAGATTATCAACAAAAAGCTGTGGAAAATCTGAATAATCAGGCATTATCAAAAGAAATTTTTCCTTTTTTATCATTTTAAATTTGAATTGAAAAGACGGAACATGATGATTCTGAAATGTTTTCTAAGGCTGTTGACCGGACTGTTGAAATATTCTTTTTTTATCGTGTCAGGATCTTTTAAACTGATTGTATTCAGATATTTAAAATAAAATTTCTCAATGTTTTTCAGGTTAATTGCATCATTGAACTCGGGATTTACTTCCTTAAATGTCTTTTCCATTTCCCGCACTGCAGCATCGGAATAGTTGGAATCATTTTTAAAGTTTCCGATAATTATTTTTTTCAGATAAGCAATATAATAGGCACTGATATTATTATTCGGATATTTAATATAGTAATTATTATAAATGGTCTTAATAACACTCAGATAGCCCAGGAGGTTTTTATCGCTTTTCTTTTTGGTGATCGACTGCGCATTGTCAACGGTATACAGATAAGTGATTTCAGGAATGAATGTTATGTTTTTTGCCCTGAACATGGTTTCGAAAAACCACAATTCATCTTCATGATAGATCCCGCTCAAAAACTTCAGATGATTTTCCCGGATAAATGATTTTCTGTATAGCTTGTTCTGTGCGATAGGGCTTAAACCTTCGGTCATATTTTTGATAAGAACTTCAGAGTGCTCATTGGCAATCAATTGCTTTTCGGATGGATGGGGCAACGATGAGATGTTTTCTTTTCTGTCCCATGAATAGGTTGCTGTTTTTCCAACGATAATATCTTCTTTACCGGTATAAACCGAAACGAGGGTTTCGATAGCTTTTGGAGGAAGGAGATCGTCACTGTCACAGAAAAAAATAAAATCCCCTTTAGCTTTTTCCAGCCCGAAATTCCTTGTATCAGAAAGCCCTTTATTCTGCTGATCATATATTTCAAATCTTTCATCAGGAAAATTTTTAATAATTTCCAGCGTATTGTCCGTGCTTCCGTCATTGATCAGAATGCACTGAATGTTTTTATAAGTCTGATTCTGAATGCTTAAAAGTACTTCATGCATGTAATGCGAAGCATTGTAACAAGGAACAATAATGCTTACTGAAAGGTTCATGTTAAATAATTTTTTTCAGGGTTTCGTTTACTGCTTCGGTTGAAAAAGGACGAAGGCTGTCCACCGAGTTTTCACTAAGGGTATTCCACAGGGTTTCATCATTATTCAGTTGGATGATGGCTTCTGCAAATGATTTTTCGTCATTGGCTATCAGAACATTTTTTTTGTTGACCAGCTGCATGCCTTCAGCACCGATATCAGTAGTTACAACAGGTAAAAAATATTCAAAGGCCTGGCCTATTTTGCCCTTAACACCTGCCCCGAATCTTAGTGGTGCTACCATCAATTTAGATGTCATGAAATGCTGCTCAATACTTTCCACAAATCCTAAGAATTTGAATTTCGGGTATAGCTTCAGATCAAGCTTATCTGCCACATTTCCGATAACGTTTACTTCAAGCTCCGGATTTTCTTTCCAGACCAGAGGCATTATTTTTTCATATAAAAATTTTACCGAATCAATATTGGGTTCGTGAATCGAACCGATGAATACAATCCCTTTGCTTGACGCAAAATTATTCCTTTCCGAAACATCAATTTTAGGATAATGTATATTTGAAATGGTAAGGATTTTCCTTTCATCAGCATACTTTCGCATGATCTCTTTTTCTTTATCGGAAATAGCAATCATGTAATCCAGCTGCGGCGCAACAACCGTTTCCAGACGATAAAAGTGCTTGTAATTTTTCTTTAATGAAATACGGTTCGGTTCAATCTCGATCGCTCTCTTATATCGTAAAAAATGAATATCCACCATATCATAGATGAATTTTGCAGCAGGCAGGATATTTTTTATTTTCCGGTAAAACAGATTCAGTGCCAATGGCCCGTTGAACCATATAAAGTCTACTTTTTTAAAGTCATTAAGAAATTCATAGAGGGTTTTGTATTTGTTGTTTTCCGTGAATACAATCACACCATGCTCTTTATAAAATTTCACATAAGGATCGTCTTCAAAAATGTGAGGTGAGAAAAGAATACAATTGAAACCGATCTTTTTATAAATCAGGATAATTTCTTTGAGCCTGTTGGATCCGGAATCCTTATCATGGGAAGGAATATCTCTGGATGCAAATAAAATGGTTTTTTTTGAGAGGTCAAAAGAGGTTATGTTAATAATCTCCTGTGTATTTAGAATTTTGAGTTTTTCTTTTCTTTTAAAGTGTTTTTTAATTCTCTTTATAATTCCCATGATTAAGTTTTTTTGTTGAGCCCGAACACTTTATCCGTCCAATGTTCCAGGGTGTAGCTGTAATAAATTTCTTCCGGAACTTTTTCGTAAGGTGTCTCAAAAAAAGATTTTTCCAGATTACTGCATGTTTCGTTTAAAACCAGAATATTCTGAGGGTTATAAAAATCATACCTTTTGATCAGTTCATTATCCGTAATGATTTTCTTTTCTAAAGCCAATGCTTCAAACACCCTGAAACTCAGTCCATATTGATTTTCACGGGTAAGATCAAGCAAAGCTCGCGAATTTTTATAATATTCGGGAAGTTTTTTATGACTTATTTTTTTAATGCTGAATAGGATGTGCAGATTTTCCGGTATTTTAATGAATGCGTTTTTCAGCTGATGTTTCCAGCCCTTTTTCCCGATAACAATAATCTGAAATTTAGATTGCAGCTGAAACAGCCTTTTGGTAAGCTGTTTAATGAATTCTACTCTTTTATTATCGTAAGAAGTTATATAAAAAAGATCCATCTCAGGATGCTGGTTTTCACAGGGACAAAATGAAAGGTATATATAATTGGTGAGTTTTTCAAAGCCATATTTTTCCACATCGGCAATATCAAATGAAAAAATTTTATCGAAAAGATCCAATTTTTCCTTATCAACGACTACGCGGTCCAGGCTGTCATAAAGATAGGTAATAAGGCGGCTGGTATATTTTCTGATTTCCTGAAGAGTAGACAGATCAAAAGTATCCGGATTCATTACAAGGATCTGATCCTGATGCCCCAGCTGCTGAAGAGAATCGGTGACAAACCGTTGTCTTTTTTCCGTTTTCAGATTTTTGTTGAGAAAAATTTTGCTTACGGCATTCTTCGCCCTCTCACTAAAATTAGAATGGGTTACATCGGCAATTTTAATGTGATGGGCATCTATATTTTTAGAACGTAAAGCATCAACTATATAGTGGTCATATCCCCAGAAATCGAAACTAATTACACAGATTTTCATTCAGTCAGTTGCTCCTTTTTTAATGATTCATAAGTTTCAAAAACACTTAAGGACTGTAGATAGGAAAGCTGGTAGCCTTCTTTTCCGTCAAGAATACCTAAACGCAAAATGTATGCCTTAAAAAATTTAAAAGCTGTTTTTGAATACTGTGCTGCGAGACTGTATTTTCTTCCCTTTGCTGCCAGTTCCTGTCCTTTCAGAATTCCGTAATGAATCATTTTTGATTTATAGGATTCATAATCACTAACGGAAAAGTGGAGAAGTTTATTCTTCATCGTTCCTGTCGTTCCGTTAACGTGCAGTGTTTCATGAACTTTTTTTCCGCTGATATATCGGGCTTTTGACTTTCTGAAAAGCCTGAAATTCTTATCGGTTTGTGTTCCTGAATAATGGATGGGTTTGCCTGCAAAATAGAATTTTCTGTAAAAATAATAGGCATCCTTCTGCACCGGCTTTTTTAATTCCTTCAAAATTTCTTTTTTTAAAGGCGCGGTGATTCTCTCATCTCCGTCCAGAAACAATACCCAATCATTTTTTGCGGCATCCAAAGCAATATTTCTTTGCTTTGTAAAATCCTCAAACGCATTTTGAATTACTTTTACTTTAGAAAATTGCTGTGCGATTTCTATCGTTTTGTCTGTGCTGAAAGAATCTACTACAATAATTTCATCACAGAAATCAAAGCACTCCAGCACTTCCTGAATGTTTTTTTCTTCGTTATACGTTATGATTAAACCGCTTACATTCATCATAACCTGTTCTGCCATTCCAATTAATTTATCTTTCCTAAAACATTTTTAATCTTCCAAAGATAAGTTTTAATTTGAAATGTATCAGTGTGTCTGTTCCCTTTATGTCTATTCTGCACAATTCATAAGGTTTCTGGGTGGGGAAGTAATTGATTTTGTTACCGATTCTTACGGCATAAATAATATTCAGATGTTTCAAAACTGAAAATAGAGCCTGTTTTCCGGGATTTTTCTTAGGATATTTTCCGTACGGGTACGCCAGAACTTTTGAATATTCTATTTTTTCTTCGTCGAGAATCTGCATATTTTTTTCAAGATCGTTTTCTATGAAACCGGCAGAAATATTTCTGAAGTTTTGATGAGAATGGCTGTGAAGAGCTATATCAAAATACTTCCTGTTCAGTTGGCGGATCTCTTCAAAAGTCATCATCACATTATTTTTATACCCTTTCTGAATAAATTCTGTAGGAATAAATATGGTTGCTTTCAGCTTATATTTTTCTAACAAAGAAGGAAGATATGTTTCATTGTTTTTGTAACCGTCATCAAAAGTAATAATGATGCTTTTTGGTGAAGGTGTGTTCAGCTCACTGAAAAATTTTGAGGTATATTTTTTCCTGTTTAAATATTCAAATTGTTTCTCAAGGTTTTTCAGGCTTACTATCAGATCTTCAGTGCTTTCTTCCGCGATCTGATGATACATCAGAATGATCAGGCGGTTTTTAGGAAAAAGAAAAAGATACAACCGAAAATAAAATACAACAAAAAGAAGTACTGGGAAAATCAAATACAGAATCTTCATCATTCGCCATATTTTTTTCTGATTTCAATGAGCCTGATTTTCTCGCGCAGTTTTATGTATTTTAAAAATGTATAATATGACATTGTTTTGGCTACATAGAAACCTGCAAAGCCGTCCAAAAAACCAAATTTAAATAGATAAACTTTTATAAATTCGTAAACAGGACTGACGATAATTTTAAAGTTCTGATACTTTTTACCACGTTCAAACATCTTTTCTGCCATCATATCAGAGTAGATATTGATTTTAGAAATGTGATGATGAATACTTTTGTAAGTGTAATGATTTAATTTTCCTTCTAAAATTCCCGCTTTTTTAACGGTAATCAGAAATTCATGTACTTTATCGTCAGAATATTTTGCACAATCTCTTTTGAATAACCTTTCCTTACATACATTTCCCCAGCCTCCGAATCTGATCAGATTAATGCTTATATAATTTAAAAATTTAGCCTTATAAACACAATATTCCGTATTTCCGGAAGAGACAATGTTTCGTATAGATTGGAGCATCTTTTCATCAGGAACTTCATCTGCATCCAGAAAAAGTACCCATGGTTTAGAGCAAAGACTGAGGGCATAATTTTTCTGTTCTCCATATCCGTTAAATTTTCTTTCATGAAATTTGATATCCGGATAATCATGAAGACAAATTTCTTTTGTTCTGTCCGTTGAATAGCTGTCTACGATAACAATTTCGTCAACTGTATCTTTAACGGCATTAAGCAATCTTACAATATTATCTTCTTCATTGTAAGTAATGACTGCAAGAGTAAGTGCCATTTCTACTGAAATGAAAGGATGGTTTTTTCAATGATTTTCACACAGTCTAAAAGTTGTTCTTCAGTAATGACTAAAGGTGGCGCAAGCCTGATGATATTTCCGTGGGTCGGTTTGGCGAGTAATCCGTTTTCTTTTAATTGTAAACAGATATTCCAGGCTGTAGAACTTTCCGGAGTATCGTTGATTAAAATAGCATTCAGAAGACCTTTTCCTCTTACTTTGGTAATGAGACTTGTTTTTTCTATTAGTTTTTCAATTTCAGAACGGAATAATTTACCAAGCTCTTCCGCTCTCTCGGAGAGTTTTTCTTTCTGTACAACATCCAGTGCCGCGACTGCTACTGCACAGGCAATAGGATTTCCGCCAAATGTAGAACCGTGCTGGCCGGGTTTGATGACATTCATAATTTCATTATTAGCCAATACCGCTGAAACGGGGTACATTCCGCCGGAAAGAGCCTTACCTAAAATAAGAATGTCCGGCTGAACATCTTCATGATGACATGCAATTAATTTCCCTGTTCTTGCAATTCCCGTCTGAACTTCATCTGCAATAAAGAGAACATTGTATTTTTTACACAATTCAGAGGCGTCTTTCAGAAAACCGCTATCCGGAACATAAACCCCCGCTTCCCCCTGGATAGGCTCTACAAGAAATGCCGCAATCGTATCTGATTCTCGGCTGAGAACTTCTTCTAATGCAGAAAGATCATTATATGGAATTTTAATGAAGCCAGGCGTAAAAGGGCCATAATTGTGATTGGCATCCGGATCATTTGAAAAAGAAACAATGGTAGTGGTTCTTCCGTGGAAATTATTTTCGCAAACAATAATTTTTGCAGCGTTTTCAGCAATGCCTTTTATTTCATAACTCCATTTTCTGGCTAATTTTACTGCCGTTTCCACAGCTTCTGCCCCGGAGTTCATGGGTAATACTTTATCAAAACCAAAAAGATCAGTAATCTTCTGTTCGTATTCTCCCAATCTGGAATTATAAAATGCTCTTGATGTTAAAGCGAGTTTTTTAGCCTGTTCTACTAAAGCTTCTACAATTTTTGGATGAGAATGTCCCTGATTGACAGCAGAATAAGCGGATAAGAAATCATAATACTTTTTACCGTCCACATCCCAGACAAAAACACCTTCTCCTTTTTCCAGTACCACGGGAAGAGGGTGGTAGTTGTGAGCACCGTGTTTGTCTTCAAGGTCGATAAAATATTGGGAATCTTTTACAATTTCTGCTGTTGACATATATTTGATTTTGCGCAAATGTAAACATTATTAATGAGATGACTAAACAGAAATCTCATGCTGAAAAAGAAAGGATTTTAAGAACTTTTAATCCTCTAAGAAAACCGAATCAGAAAATATTGCTACTGCAAATAATCCGTTACAGTTATTCTATCTTTAAAAATATGAATTTTAATATTTGTTAATTTAAAAGATTGTGGTGTCAATTTTGTCAAAGTTTTTTAATGCTAAAAAAAAACCGCCTTCATGAGGCGGTTACAAATTATATACAAATCAGATTAATGATTGTCGTATTTTTTATCCATTACAAAATCTTCCATGAATTTTGTAGTGTAATTTCCTGAAAGATAATCTTCATTATCCATCAGCTGTCTGTGGAAAGGAATCGTTGTTTTCACTCCTTCAATATAAAATTCTTCCAGAGCTCTTCTCATTTTGGCAATAGCTTCCTCACGGGTCTGTGCTGTAGTGATCAGTTTCGCGATCATGGAATCATAATTGGAAGGAATGGTATATCCCGAATATACATGCGTGTCTACTCTTACCCCGTGTCCGCCAGGAATATTTAATCCTGTAATTTTCCCCGGAGAAGGTCTGAAATCAGCATAAGGATCTTCCGCATTGATTCTGCATTCGATGGAATGTAATTTTGGATAATAATTAATTCCTGAAATCGGGGTTCCGGCAGCCAGAAGAATCTGTTCTCTGATCAGGTCATAATCAATAACCTGTTCAGTGATCGGGTGTTCTACCTGGATTCTTGTGTTCATTTCCATGAAATAGAAATTTCTGTGTTTGTCCACAAGGAATTCAATAGTTCCCACTCCTTCATAGCCGATGAATTCCGCAGCCTTTACAGCAGCTTCACCCATTTTCTCACGAAGTTCGTCTGTCATAAAAGGAGAAGGTGTTTCTTCAGTAAGTTTTTGGTTTCTTCTCTGAACAGAACAGTCTCTCTCAGAAAGATGACAGGCTTTACCAAACTGATCACCTGCAACCTGAATTTCAATATGTCTTGGCTCTTCGATCAGTTTTTCCATGTACATGCCTCCGTTTCCGAATGCTGCTACAGCTTCCTGAATCGCAGATTCCCAGTGGTCTTTCAGATCTTCAGCTTTCCATACTGCTCTCATTCCTTTTCCACCACCACCGGCAGTTGCTTTGATCATTACAGGATAACCTGTTTCTTCAGCAATCTTTACAGCATGTTCATAAGATTCGATCAGGCCGTCAGAACCCGGTACACAAGGTACACCGGCAGCTTTCATGGTTGCCTTAGCATTTGCTTTATCTCCCATTTTCTCAATCTGTTCAGGAGTGGCACCAATAAATTTAATACCGTTTTTCTGGCAGATTCTGGAGAAGTTGGCGTTTTCGGATAAGAAACCGTAACCCGGGTGAATGGCGTCTGCATTGGTAATTTCAGCAGCAGCAATAATATTAGGAATTTTAAGGTATGAGTCTTTGCTCATTGCGGGGCCGATACAAACCGCTTCGTCTGCAAATCTTACGTGAAGACTGTCTTTGTCTGCAGTTGAATAAACCGCTACCGTTTTAATCCCCATTTCTTTACAAGTACGTAAAATACGCATTGCAATTTCGCCACGATTGGCTATTAATATTTTTTTGAACATCTTCTTTAATTTGAAAATTAGATAATTTGAAAATTAGACATGAGTACGAAACTTAAAAGTTAGTTATCTAACTTCTATCTTCTAACTTCTAACTTCTAACTAAATTATGATGGATCTACTAAGAATAAAGGTTGATCATATTCTACAGGAGAAGAATCATCTACCAAAATCTTAACGATTTTTCCGCTTACTTCAGATTCAATCTGGTTGAATAATTTCATTGCTTCGATTACACAAACCGTTTTACCAATAGAAACTTCGTCGCCAACGTTCACAAATACATCTTTATCCGGAGATGGTTTTCTGTAGAAAGTTCCGATCATTGGAGACTTGATAGTCACATATTTACTTTCATCAGATGATGCTTCGGCTTTTTCGGCCGGTGCAGCTGCAGGAGTAGCAGCCGGTGCAGGTGCAGCAGCTACCTGTTGAGGAGCAGTGTGATACACTGCAGGTTGAGCATAAGCAACTTCGCTACCCGCTAATGGAGTTTTAATAGTGATTTCGAAATCTTTGGTTTTGTATTTTACTTCAGAAACTTCTGCTTTAGACACAAACTTAATAAGATTTTGTATGTCTTTAATGTCCATAAAATTGATATTTGATTTTGAGCCAAAGATACCAAAAAATAGTAAAAAACAACAAAAAACCGCCAAATTTTATAAAAATCGGGCGGTTTTTGTATTAAATCGAGTGTTTTCCGGAGGAAAGCGACTCTTAGTTTTCTTCAGTAGTTGCTACTTCTTTTTCCAATACTACTTTACCTCTGTAGTATAATTTTCCTTCATGCCAGTGAGCTCTGTGGTATAAATGAAGCTCTCCTGTTGTTGCATCTTTAGCTAATTGAGGAACTACAGCTTTGTAGTGAGTTCTTCTCTTATCTCTTCTTGTAGACGATTGTCTTCTCTTTGGATGTGCCATTTTCTAATAACTTTTTTAATTGATGAGCGATGAGATTCATCATCTCATCATTAAACTATTTAATTTTTATTCTTCAAATTTTTTAATGCGTCCCATCTCGGGTCGCTTTCATGTTCTTCTTCTTCACTTTCTTTGGGACTGAACTTCTCAAGGATTGCGAGATCTTCATCACTTACATTCGGTGATATTTTTTTCATAGGAATGGAAAGCGCAACGTTTTCATAAATTAATTGTGCCACGTTAAACGCATGATCACTGGAAGGAATTGTAATAACATCTTCCTCGCTGTCATCATATTCTTCCCCGAATTTTACCAATACCTTGATCTCATTTTCAATAGGATGATCGAAATTCTCGTTTGTAATGTCGCAAACAAGCTCTACCGTACCATTTACTTTGATCTCAAACTCCAGAAACGTAGAATGTTTGTCGAGTAGAACATCTACTGAAATCCTGGGATTTGTAAATTCCTGTTCAGTATCAAATAATTGAAAGAACTCTTTATTTATCTCAAACCTGAACTCGTGCTTGCCGGTTTTTAGTCCGGAAAAGCTTACGTCATAGTTTCTTAACTTGTCCATAAAATGAGTGTGCAAAAATATGCAATTTTTTTATAATAACAAATAAATTCTAAAACAAATTAACTTAAAATTCCAATTGAAGATTTACGCTTCGGTTTCATCAGGTAAATCTTCATCTATTCCGTTATCTACAACCATTTTTCTCGGCTGCAGTCGGTTACTCATCAGATCATTGTATTCGCTTCTGTTCCTGAAAATTTTAATAGCAGTAAAGATGGCTTCGCTAAAACTACGCTCATCCGCAATGTTTTTTCCTGCAATATCGTAGGCTGTGCCATGGTCAGGTGATGTTCTGATAAAAGGAAGCCCGGCAGTATAATTTACACCTTCTTCGTAAGCTAAGGTTTTAAATGGAGCTAAACCCTGATCGTGATACATCGCTAAAACCGCGTCAAAACTTTTATATTTTTCCGGTTGAAAAAAGCTGTCGGCAGGGAAGGGACCAAATGCAAGAACTCCATTGTCTGAAAGCTCTTTGATAGCCGGAGCAATGATTTCAATTTCTTCTTTTCCAATCACACCGCCGTCACCTGCATGTGGATTTAAGCCTAAAACAGCAATTTTTGGTTTTGAAATATTAAAATCTTCAATTAAAGTCTGGTTTAAAACCCGGATCTGTTTTTTAATTTTTTCCTTGGAAATATTTTCAGCCACCTGTGCAATTGGAATATGGTGTGTCAGTACAGCTACCTTTAAGTCTTCCGTTACCAGGAACATTAAGCCTTTCTTATTGAATTTCTCTTCAAAATATCCGGTATGTCCGGCATGTTTAAAGCCCATTTTTACCATTTCATCCTTGTTGATCGGTGCGGTTACCAGAACATCAATCTCTCCTTTTAGTAAGGCTTCAGTTGCTGCCTCAAGCGAGTCAATAGCCATTTTGGTGGATTCTTCTGTTGGTGTGCCTAGTTCTACCACAGAGTTTTCCTTCACAAGATTCACCATATTCAGTTTTCCTGCCTGAGCCTGCGATGCTTCATTGATATAGTTGAAATTCAGATTCAGCTTGAAAATGTTTTTCTGAAAAGTGAATAATTTTCCCGAGCCAAAAATCACAGGGGTGAAAAAATCCGTAATGGTTTTGTCTGCTAGGGACTTCATGATGATTTCCGGACCGATGCCATTGAAATCTCCTATTGAAATTCCTACTCGTACTTTATGGTTTTTTGGGCTCATTTTGATTATCTTTGAAGATTAATAAACTACAAATTTAGCAAAAAATAATATGTTTACAGGAATAATTGAAGCAGTAGGGATAATTGAGAAGATAGAAGAAAACGGAAGCAATATTGATTTTACATTAACCTGTCCTTTTACGAGTGAACTGAAAATCGATCAGAGCTTAGCGCATAACGGTTGTTGTCTTACGGTTGTAAAGATCGAAGGAGATCAATATGTGGTAACGGCAATCAACGAAACCTTAGAAAAAACAAATCTGGGGAAATGGGAGCGAGGCACTGTAGTAAATCTTGAACGCTGTATGAAAATGGACGGACGTCTGGACGGTCACATCGTACAGGGTCACGTTGATAAAACCGGAGAAGTGGTAAATATTGAAAATAAAGACGGAAGTTATTTTATTACCATTTCGTATGATAATAACGGCGGTTTTGTAACGGTTCCTCAGGGTTCCATTACGGTAAACGGAATCAGTCTTACCGTTGCTAAAAGTGAAGATCATCAATTTTCCGTTGCTATTATTCCTTATACCTGGGAATTTACCAATATGCAGTATTTAAGAAAAGGAGATAAAGTTAATTTAGAATTCGACATAATTGGTAAGTATATTGCTAGGTTAATTAATAAACAGAATGTCAATGAGTATGTACAAAGGATATAGCCTTAGGAACCGTGTCTTTTTCGGATTCTTATTGGTGTGTCTTTTAAGTGTAGTTGCTTCTTCGCTGGTCCCTTATTTCGTTTTAAGGGAAAATTCAATTACGAAAAGCAGAATTGACATGCAGGAAAAAACGGGAGCGGTGATCCGGTATCTGGATTATGCCGTAAGCATGAAACATACGGAGACACAAGATCTTCCAAGTCTTCTCGAAAACAAAATCTTCGAGATTGCAGACATCAATCAGCACGACATTATTTTATACGACTTAAAGGGAAATTATTTACTTTCAAATAAAGAAGAGAGCCTGGTAGAAC
Organism: Chryseobacterium sp. PET-29; assembly: GCF_025736815.1. Taxonomy (NCBI): domain Bacteria; kingdom Pseudomonadati; phylum Bacteroidota; class Flavobacteriia; order Flavobacteriales; family Weeksellaceae; genus Chryseobacterium; species Chryseobacterium sp. PET-29. Next base: position 3,586,063 of record NZ_CP107053.1, read on the forward strand.
AGAAAAAGATTCCGATCAATATTGTTAACAGGATTCTTTCAACCAAAACCAGGGTGGATATCAAAGGATATGATGCCTCTAAAGATGCTGTGCTTACTTCATCTTATCTTTTGTTGAAAAATAATGATCTTGAACCGATCGCTATTGTGTATATTCCTCTGTATCACAATGAATCAGCTTATCTTGATGTTCTTAATATCTACGTAAAATACATTATTCTTGTTGATGTCTTTTTAATCCTTTTCAGTGTATGGTTCAGCTGGGTGATGTCTAACAATTTAGCTAAAAATATCACCAAATTTTCAGATATGATTACAAGGATCACCCTGTTTGAAAATGAAATGCGGCCGATCCGATATTATAAAAACGATGAGCTAAATGCTTTGGCGAGAGCTTATAACAGGATGATTCTTCAGATTCAGGATCAGAAAGAAAGACTTCGTTTTAAAGCATCTGAAGAAGCCTGGAGGGAAATGGCAAAACAAGTAGCGCACGAAGTGAAAAATCCACTGACGCCAATGAAACTGACCATTCAGAATTTTGAAAGAAAATTTGACCCGGAAGATCCGAATATCAGGGAAAAGGTAAAACAAATGAGCAAGACCATGGTTGATCAGATTGATCTTATTGCTACCGTTGCCTCTGCGTTTTCCGAATTTGCCAAACTTCCGGAGAAAAACAATGAAATCATCAACCTGAATAATGAAGTAGAAGATATTCTCCGGGTTTTTAATGATGACAGCATATTTATGCATTCCAATAAAAGTAATATTATGATCAATATGGACAGGATTTATCTGTCCAGAATTATTACCAATCTTGTTACCAATGCAAAGCAGGCAGAAAGCGATGAGAGAAAATTAATTATCAATGTTGATGTAGAACAGCATCAGAGGAGAGTCATGATTTCTGTTCAGGATAACGGAATTGGAATTCCCGAAAATATTTACGAAAGAATTTTTGAACCGAATTTTACTTCTAAAAATAGCGGGATGGGCTTAGGTTTGTCCATGGTCAGAAAAATGGTTGAAGATTATAAAGGAGAAATTATCGTAAAATCCGAGGTAGGAAAAGGTTCTACGTTCACCATTACTTTGCCTACGAATTTATAGTGAAATCATTTACGTTTAAACAATTTGTTATTCAGCAGTCAAAAGAGGTCTTCCGGGTAGGAACAGACGGTGTTTTGCTTGGCGCTTTAGCAAATAGTAACCATGCGCTTAATGTTCTCGAAATCGGAACAGGAACAGGTCTGATTTCCTTAATGCTAGCCCAGAAGAATCCTGAAGCCAAGTTCTTTGGGATTGATATTAATAAACAAGCGGCAGATCTTACTAAAATTAATTTTGAAAACTCACCATTTTCTTCCAGATTGGAAAATGTGCATCAAGATTTTAAAGAATTTGAAACGCATGAAAGGTTTGATTTAATTGTTTCTAATCCGCCTTATTTTGAAGCATCAGATTCTGAAAAAGATAAAATCGCAAGACAAACTGTAGAATTAAACTTTCGTCAGCTAATTTCAAAATCTTCAACGCTTCTTTCAAAAAATGGAATTTTTTCAGTCATCATCCCTGCTGAAGCGGGGCGCGACTTTGTGACTATAGCTGAAGAAAATCATTTGTTTTTAGTGCGTAAAATTAATATTTTAGGTATTGTAAATTCAAATGTGAAAAGGATTATTCTCGAGTTTTCTTTAACGGAAAAATCACTGGAAGAATCAGAGTTTATTATAGAAAAAAGTCCGAGACAATACTCGGACCAATATCTTGAGCTCACCCAAGAGTTTCATGTTTTTAAAGAAGGTTAAAAAGTGAAAATAATAACTTATTCGCTAAATTATCTTTATTCAAACAATTCCGCTGTATCCAGTACGGAAACTTTCCCATCTTCACATCTAATCGCTTCTCCGGGGAAATTCTGAATCATGTGATAATCATGGGTTGCCATTACCACGGCAGCTCCGTTTTCCAAAGCTACTTGCTTTAAAAGCGTCATGATTTCGTTGGATGTTTCGGGATCCAGGTTTCCTGTAGGCTCATCTGCAAGAATAAGATCCGGATGGTTAAGAAGGGCTCTCGCAATGGCAACACGCTGCTGTTCTCCACCGGAAAGCTCATGAGGCATTTTGTGTTTTTTACTCTTCATGTTTACACTTCCCAAAACCTCATTGATGCGGTCTTCCATTTTTACTTTGTCGCTCCATCCTGTTGCTTCCAGTACAAATTTCAGGTTTTTTTCGACCGTTCTGTCAGAAAGCAGCTGAAAATCCTGGAAAACAATTCCCAGTTTTCTTCTCAGATTCGGAACATCGGAAGCTCTCAGCTTCGCCAGGTCAAAGCCTACTACGGCTCCATGCCCTGAAGCTAAAGGAATATGCCCGTACAATGTTTTCAGCAGTGAACTTTTTCCTGAGCCTGTCTTTCCGATAAGATAGCAGAAACGTCCTTTCTTAATGTTCAGATTCACATCAGAAAGCACTGTGAAATTTTTCTGTGCAATCTTGGCGTGCTGCAGGCTGATGATGTTGTCTCCGGCAATATGTGTATGTGGCATAATTCAGTTTTAAAAATACTTTTTCTAAAATTTTTTCAGATTTTAAAAATAGGAAAAAGAAGGGTAAAAAACCTAAATTTTAGGAAATTTTAACAACAAAAAATGCCTGAAAAACTTCTTTTCAAGCATGATTTGTATATGATAATAAAAAGATTATCTCTTAGCGCGTGATGCACTTACAGTTAAACTCTTTCTGCCTTTAGCTCTTCTCGCAGCCAAAACTCTTCTTCCATTTGGCGTAGACATTCTTTCTCTGAAACCGTGTTTGTTTCTTCTTTTTCTTTCTGATGGCTGGAATGTTCTTTTACTCATTACTATATGTTTAAATCGTAATTATCTATTAATTTTCAGGTTGCAAAGATATGTAATTTTTTAAAAGTTACAAACTTTACCAATCTTTTTTTTAAAATTTTGCATTCATTTTTTATTGAATTATTTTGAAGCCTTGCCATATGCGAATTTGTAGAAGAAAAAATAATCCTTATGATTTATTTAAAAGCTCTATCTTTGGAAACTTAAATTTAAAGAAAAAAAATAAAAAACATCTCATGTTTACACCCGCGGAACTTTTAGAAATCAATACGTTACTCACTCCGGAAAATAAAATCGTAATTCTTACCCATTATAATCCTGATGGAGATGCTATTGGTTCCAGCCTGGGTTTAAAACATTACCTTAAAGCTAAAGGGATTTTCGCGGAAGTAATTGTTCCCAACGATTTTCCTAAGTTCCTGAAGTGGATGCCGGAAGCCAAAAAAGTTCTGATAGGGGAATATAAAAGGAAGGTAGCATCTGATCTTATCAGTGAAGCAGATGTTATTTTTTGTCTTGATTTCAATGCGCCTTCCAGAATTGGGATTCTGGGAGACTGGCTTACCAATTCCAGGGCAAAAAAAATTCTTATCGATCATCATCAGCAGCCTGAAAAATTTGATTTTGTTTATTCGGATACGGTTATTCCTGCAACCTGCCAGATGGTTTATCATTTTATTGAAGCACTTGATGACGAAAATCTGGTTAACAAAGATATTGCTGAATGCCTATATACGGGAATCATGACGGATACTGGAGGTTTTCGTTTCCGCTCTACCAGCGCAACAACGCACAGAATCATCGCAAATCTTATTGAGCATGGCGCAGATCCTGCTTTAATTACATCAAATACCTGGGATACCAATACCGTTTCGCGTCTTCATTTATTGGCTTTAATTTTAGGACGAATAGAAGTGGTAAAAGACGGAAAAGTTGCCGTTCTTAATTTAACAAGGGAAGAATTAAAGACGTATGGCTTCCAGAAAGGCGATACGGAAGGTTTTGTTAATTACGGGCTAAGTATCATGGGGGTAAAAATGGCGGCTTTCTTCATGGAAGATTTATATGAAGATTTTATAAAGATTTCTTTCAGAAGTAAGGATGATATGGATGTTAATCAGTTTTCCCGAAAATATTTCAACGGAGGAGGCCATATCAACGCTGCCGGAGGAAAATCTTACGAATCTCTTCATGATACCATTGAAACGTTCAAAAGTAAAATTGAGGCTGAGAAAAGTTTGTAATTGAGATTTAGGTTAAAATTTAATCTAAGGAAATTTTGTTTAATGATTATTCGAATCTGAATAATCATTAGATTTTAGAGATTGCTTTGTCATTCACTTCTCGCAATGACACGCTCGAACTCTAACACACTAAAAAACGTTCAGTTTAACTCTGAAACCGTGAATATCCTTTTTCCTCAAGCTCTTTACAGGTGTATTCATATACTTCCTTAAACATAATATCGAGGAATTTCTTGTTAAACAGACTGAATTTTGTCATCTTAGGCGGATCCAGAAAAATATCACAGGATTTTGCTTTTGAGTAAACTGATTTTGCAATGGCTAAATGTAAAATTCTGTCGAATTCCTTCATCAGACTCATTTTTTCAAGACTGTCATAGCTGATGGAATTAACATGCGAAGCAATCAGGAAATCACATTTGTCAATAATAGGTTCAATGGGAAGGTTGTCCAGAACACCGCCGTCTACATAGATTTTTTCACCGATTTTAACTGGCGGCAAAATAAATGGTACACTCGATGAAGCAAGAAGAGGCCCGAAAAGCTCGCCTTCAGAAAAAAAATCTACAATTCCATGAGTCATTTCGGTTGCAGCAACATACACCGGAATTTTTAAAATTTTGAAATCATCTTCCGGAAAATGATCCATGAATAATTTAAGGATAAACTTTGAGCTGAAAATCCCATTCTTGGAAAGCTTTAAATAAGACCTCGAAAAAAAAGTAGTCTGTTTTACAATCTCCATCATTTCATCCGGTGATTTTCCGAGAGCATAAAAGGCTCCTACAATAGATCCGGCACTGGTTCCTGAGATAACATCCGGCTTAAGATTATATTCTTCCAGTGCTTTCAGCACAGCGATGTGTGCAATGCCGCGCATTCCTCCTCCGGAAAGAGTAAGTCCGATGACCGGTTTCTTTTTTTTGAATAAGAAATCCAGCATATTAAAAAACTAAATGTTTCGGTAAATGATGGAGAAGTTCCGTATTGATGATTGCTGCACATATTTCAGGTTTTTCCCAATGTCCGTTGTGGCCACAGTCAAGGACATACGATTTGATATTCGTTCTGTCGGGAAGGTTTTTAATCATAGCTTCCGTTTTTACCGCATTGTCATGTTTTCCGGCCAAAACTAAAATTTTACAGTCGAGATTTTCAAGAACGTGTGTTTTATCGGTTCTTTCCACCATTCCTTTTACGGATGCCAAGGCACCCAGATTGTTTGTGGAAAGAGCAACTTTTAGGGCTGTTTCTATTTTCCCTTCGAGGACATCTCTTTCATTTGGGTTAAAAAGATTGGGAACTCCGGCTCTGGCGTAGTGCGCAAAAGCATCTTCTATGATCCGGTAGCTCTTTATACGCTGTTCTTTTTTTTCGGGATCATCCGGAAGATAAGATGAAAAGAACAAGGTTAAACTTTTTAGATATTCAGGATATTTTTCGGCAAAGCCTAACGAGATATAGCCACCCATGGAATGCCCCAGCAAGTGAACTTTTTCCAGGTTTTGATCATCCAGTACTTTTTTTACTTCTTCGGCCATAAGCTCCATAGTCTGAACTTCAGCAATGATTTCGGATTGCCCATGTCCCGGAAGATCGATTTTCAATAATGAAAAATTTTCGGAGAGATAAGGCTCCATATCGCTCCATATAGAAATATTCTCCATAAACCCATGAAGCAAAACCAACATTTCTTTTCCGTTTCCTTTTCTTTCAAAGTTCAGCATAATTTCAGGCATTAAAAATGGATATCAATATAATCAACAAATCCCGAACCATTTACCATATTCTGAAGACGATATGTTTTCCCGCCGTCTTTGGACATAAAAGTTTTAGTACCTTTTCTAAGGTCGGTCTTTCCATTTTCGTTTCCGAAAATGCTTTGTGAAATCGTTCCTGTAAAATTCATATGTTTATCTGAAACAACGGCTATAAAACCTTTAATTTCAAGAAAATTTTTCCCGGACTTCAGCTCGCCGGAGATATTATAATGGTCTCTTTCGCCATCAATTTTTTCGAATGAAATGGTTCCGGAGCCTTTTATGGAATTGTGGGTAAGTTTGTGAGGTCCGCTGAAATCTTTAAAATGGTTGGTAGATCTGATGCTGTCATTGATCTTCGTTCTCGCAGCATTAATGGAATCCACGATTTTTGTACTGTCGGTTGCTCCTGAAACAGAAGTTGCTTCTTTTTTAGAGCAGGAAATAATTAAAGCGGTTACAGCAAAAGCGGTTAAAAAGTTTTTCATTAAATAAAATTAGATCCAAAAATAAACAAAAAAGAGCATCCTGAAAATGCCCTTTAGTTTTTTATTTGGTTAATTCGTCATAAACTTTCTTTTCCCAAGGTTTAATATCGGTAACGCCGTAACGTTCTTTTTTGGAGATCGCGATATTGTCCAGAATATCCACGAAGTTTTTGTAATTGGCATCATCGGTAGGTTCAATGATAATGGTAAAGTTTTCTTTTTCAGGAGCGTTATTATAAGCTTTGGAAATGATTTTAGTGATATTGATTCCGCTGAAATCGGTTTCCTTTAAATTGCTCATATTTAATTCTTCTTTAAAACTTTGATGATAAAACACTCTATTGTCTTTCCCTAAAATAAAGGTAATTTGATTTAAGGGTTTTATTACAGGTGGGTGTGTTAGATCTGGGTTCGGATCTTTTGCCGGAAGTCCCAGATCCATCACATTAGGTTTTGTAAAATTAGTGGTAAACATAAAAAAGGTAATTAAGAGAAATCCTAAATCTACCATTGGAGTCATATCCACGCGGATCATTTTTTTTCTTTGTTTGCTGCCTCCCTGCTTTTCTTGTGCGATTACTTCAGCCATAGTTAATAGTTTTTAAATGTTAAACGGTTTTCAAATAAGCGTGTCGATTTTATACTTATTTTTGAATTTTAATGCAAATTATGTACCTTAAAAATAGTTTTAATAATAATTTTATATTCTACAAATAGGATGTTTTTTTATTTCTCTAAAAATCAATGCAATAAAAAAGCCTTTCCGGATGAAGGAAAGGCTTTACTTATGTAAATCGTAGTGATTATTTATTGTTTTTATAATAATTAACTCCGCATTCCAGGAACTTTTTAAAATCCTCTTTAGGCATATATCCGGAAACAGGAGTATTGATAACTTTTCCGTCCGGAGTGAGTAAAACATAGTGCGGCTGCGAATTATTATTAAAATTCACCTGTTGAAACAGGCTCCATCGGTCACCGATTGTCTTTACTTTTTTTACCTGTCCGTCACCCAGATCAATTTTTGTTTTCTGATCTTCCGGCAATTCTTCTTTATCATCTACATACAGAGAAGCCAGTACAACATCGTTCTGAAGGATCGGTAGAATATAACTTTCACTCCACACGAATTCTTCCATTTTCCGGCAGTTCTCACAGCCATAGCCTGTGAAGTCAATTAAAATCGGTTTGCCTTCTTTCTTCGCTAATTCTACGGCGTTGAAGAAATCGTGTTCAGGGTGCATTCCTAAAATTCCGTCTTTTTCATCATGGAAGTAACTTACATTTAACGGGGGTAAAATTCCACTTAATAATTGAAGCTTAGGGCGTTCTGAAGTAATTAATCCCTGAACTAGATAAATCACAAATCCCAGTCCAAGAACCCCAAGGATTTTTCGGGTAATGGAGATTTTCGGTTTTTTATCATCATGAGGAAATCTTATCAGCCCAAATAAATAGAGAGCTAATCCAAGTGCCACAAGAATCCAGATCACAATGAAAAGTTCTCTTTTTAATAGGAAGGTCTTGGAAACCAAATCAGCTTTTGATAAAAATTTCAATGCTAAAGCCAATTCTACGAAACCTAAAACAACTTTTACGGTATTCATCCACCCTCCGGATTTAGGCAGACTTTGCAATGCCTGCGGAAATAAGGCCAGCAATCCGAAAATAATTGCCCAGGCCAGTCCGAAGCCTGCCAGAGCAAATGTCAACAGCATAGGTACGTTTGCAGAACCGGTTACTGCACTTCCTAATAAGCTTCCTAAAATAGGACCGGTACAAGAGAAAGAAACGATCACTAAAGTTAACGCCATAAAGAAAATTCCTACAATTCCGCCTGCTTCTTCCGCTTTTGAGGATTTGTTGGCAATAGCACTTGGTAAAGTGATGTCATAATATCCGAAGAAACTTCCTGCAAAGAAAATGAATATGATAAAAAATGCGATATTCAGCCATACGCTGGTAGATATTTCATTGAAAATATTTCCCGCAATTCCGTCGATAATATGAAAAGGAACACTGAGCAGGACAAAAATCAGGAAAATGAAAAATCCATAAATGAAAGCATCTCTTTTTCCTTTGGCCTTATTCAGGCTTCCTTTGGTAAAGAATGAAACCGTAAGCGGAATCATCGGGAAGACACATGGAGTAAGCAATGCAATAAGTCCACCGATAAATCCGAGAAGAAGGTATGTCCAGTAATTTTCGGCCACTTTTTCAGATGCGACTCCACAATCAGTAAGCGGTTTCTCAAAATTGATTGATTCTATTTTTAACTGTTTAGGATCCAGTTTTGATGTTTCTGTATTGGCAACAGGACCTTTCGCCGGATTTACTACTGCAGTTTCTGTTTTTGCAGAATCTTTTGAAGGTTCGGCAGTTGCAGGTTCGGTTTCTTCTACAGAGCCTTTTGGTGTTACCTGTTTGTTGAATTCCAGAGTGTTCGGTGCGAGACAAACTCTGTCGTCACAGGTCTGATACGTGATTTCAGCAACAACATCTCCCGGTTTTGTACCGTCTTTAAGCCTGAACTTTTGTTTAAAGCCCGCAGAATTGGAATAGTAGACAATGTTCCCCCCGAAAGCTTCTGAAAATTCTTCATGTTTTTTTCCGACTTCGGTAAATTTGCCGATCAATTCAATGTTTTTTCCTGAAACTTTATATTCAGTCGGGATTCCCGTATCTTCCGGAATGTCTTTGGAATAAATATGCCAGCCGCTTTCCATTGTGGCGTTCAGCACGGCTTCATATTGGTTGTCTCCTAATTCGTTGATTGTAAATTTAAATTTTACAGGATTTTTGATTTGTGCATTAATTCCTGTTACCAAAAACAGCAGAACTAATAAAAACCAGCTTTTAAATTTCATTTTACTTCGTATTAAAAATTCTGAGAATGTATCCGGACTTCTCACTCCCTGCATATCTCCGGTCCTGTCTGTAGGGGATGACCCCAAGTACAGTATTTTCACTGTCCGTCAGAATCCAGATTTTTTGCCTCGCTAAATTAGATATTTTTTCGTCCCTAAAAAACTTAGAAACTTTCTTTTTCCCTGAAAATCCCGAAGGATAAAATTCGTCTCCGGTTTTTTGCCTTCTCAATTGCAGTGGAAACCGGATTTTTTCGGCATCGAAGTGCCAGTTGAACTCAATATCGATTTCTTCAATGCTTTCCATTACATTTTCGAGATTAATTGCTTTTTGGTTTTCGGAAAAGTCAAATTTTTCAAGTAAAACAATTTCTTCTTCAGTACTGTTTAAATGAAACTTTTCATCAAGCTTTTGTAAAACCAATTCTCCATAGTTAACGAGCAACTGATAATCTTTTGAAAAAAATATACTTCCGTTTTCCGCCGTAAAAATTTTTGCAATTTCTCCTTCCTGATTAAAACCGTATTTTTTTAAAATCTCAAATTTTACAAAAGTACTTTCTCTGGCAAGCTGTTCTTTTGATAAGACTTTGTAGTGCTTGTTAAAAATACTTATGCGGTTTTCGATTTCCTGAATCTGTTGCTGGACAAAATCTTTTGTCTGGCTGAGGTATACCGAACTTTTTTTAAAATTTTCCAGGAAATGTGAATTGGTTTCCCGTAACTTCGGCACAATCTCATGGCGTATCTTGTTTCTCAGGTAATCATTTTTCTGATTGGAAAGATCTTCACGGTATTCAATATGGTGTTCTTTTGCGAAAGCATAAATTTCTTCTTTGCTAAAAGGTAAAAGCGGCCGTAAAATATTATTATCATTGGCTGGGATTCCTGCCAATCCGTTTATTCCTGCTGCTTTAGAAAGATTAATAATGAACGTTTCAAGCTGGTCATTAAGATGGTGGGCAGTCACTAGAAAATCAAGGTTTTCTTTTTCACGGATTTCTTTAAAGAAATCATACCTGAGTTCCCGTGCCCATAGCTGAATGGAGTTGACCGGTTTATTATCCTTCTCGGAAACCTCGTATACATTAAATTTAATATTCTTTTTTTTACAAAAATCCTGCACTACTTTTTGATCAAGATCAGAGTCTTCGCCGCGGAGTTTATAATTGATATGTGCTACCTGAAACTGTAATCCCAAATCATTAAAAATGTGTGCTAAAACCATAGAATCTGCACCACCGCTTACCGCCAGAAGATAGGTGCTTGTTTCGGGATTTGGGACAAGATTTTGCAATTGATTTTTAAGGTCTGGCGTTTTCAAGATGTATGCTGAGAATTTCTTTGTGCAAAGATAATCCATATTATTAAAATGAATTTTGTTACCTTTGATCGTCTAAAAATGATTATTTATGAAAATTTTTAAAATCTTAGCAGTATCTGCAATGGTGTTGGGAATGACATCTTGTATCAGCAAAAAACAGTATGATGCACTGAGCTCAAATTACAAACAATGTATTGAGAACGTGGGAGAAAGACAGAGAGAAATTCAGGATCTGAAGTCTCAGAACTCTGCTTTGACAAGCGAAAATAACCTGTTAAAAAGTCAGCATGATGCTTTGAAATCATCATTGGATGCGTGTCTTTCCAATACAGGAAAAAGCTCTGCCAATATCGACAAGCTGGTAGGAGAAATCAATTCTTCAAATTCTTACATCAAACAGCTGATCTCAAGCAATGCTAAAAATGACAGCTTAAATTTAGCATTATCAAACAAACTGAAAAGATCTTTGGATAATGTAGCTGACAGTGATGTTCAGGTAAAAGTATTAAAAGGAGTAGTAATGATCTCTCTTTCTGATAAAATGCTTTATAAAACAGGAGATTACAATGTATTGCCTGCAGCACAGGAAGTGTTAGGAAAAGTAGCCAAAGTAATCAATGATTATGACAAATATTCTGTATTAATCGAAGGGAACACGGATAATGCTCCGTTAAACTCTCCGAATTTACCGAGAGACAACTGGGATCTTTCTGCTTTGAGAGGTACTGCTGTAGCTAAAGTATTACAGACTCAGTTTGGAGTAGATCCTGCAAGAATCACTGCGGGTGGTAGATCAGAATACAATCCTAAGGCAACCAACATGAGCGTTTCGGGAAGAGCTGAAAACAGAAGAACGGAAATTATCATCATGCCGAAGCTTGATGAATTCATGAAACTAATGGACATAGCGCCGAAGAAATAACAAGAACAGACATTCAATCAATAACAAATAAATCCCGAAGCAATTCGGGATTTATTTTTTTAATCAAATTAATTCTTCTTTTTTCAATAATGAAATAATTCGCTGTAAAAATGAAGTGGATATTTCCGGCTTAGTTTTCTTCAGAGAATCAGTCCTGTTTTTTTGCAGTTGATTGCTCTTTTTCTCTTGGTTAATTTGTTTGATTCCCGCATCCATTTTGGTTAGTGTTTTTACCCTGAACCAAAGGTATGGCGATTATAAAAAATAGGGTATCCGTATTTTCACGGTAATTTTTATGTGCATTTACCCGCGATACTGAATATTCGGGCTTTTTTTGTGCTTTTGCTTATATTTAAGTAAATTTGAATCAACAAAATTTGTAGAATGAGCTTTTTTGAAGAAAAGAATCCGGAAATGGACAGGTATCTGGAAACCCATGCTTCGTCTGAACCTGAAATCCTGAAAAAGCTGAGGAGAGAAACTTACCAGAAAACAACTCAGCCCCACATGATCTCAGGATATCAGCAGGGAAGACTGCTGACAATCATTTCCCAAATGATGCAGCCGGAAAATATCCTTGAAATAGGAACTTTTACAGGATACGCAACACTCTGTCTTACAGCAGGACTTTCCGAAAACGGCCGGATTACTACACTGGATGTGAATGAAGACCTGGCCTATTTGCCTAAAAAGTATTTTGCAGAAAGCGAATATTCCTCCCAAATTGACTTCAGGCTTCAGGATGCAAAAGAATTTTTAAAACAGACTGACCAATTCTTCGATCTTGTTTTTATCGATGCAGACAAAGAAAATTATGCTGAATATTTCAGACTGATAAAACCGCGCACAAAATCGGGATCAGTAATAATGTTCGACAATGTACTCTGGTACGGGAAAGTGCTGGAAGAAAACCCGAAGCAGAGGTCTACACAGGCTATTAAAGAGCTCAATGATCTGATCGCAAAAGATGATGATTTTGAAAATCTTATTTTACCTTTGCGCGATGGTGTAAACTTTTTACGCAGAAAATAGAATTAGGCAGAGTATAAGGTTAAGATTTCTTTGAATTTCTCAACTATTATCCTCAATCTAAACCTTTAATATTAAAATATGAATAAAGGAATTTGTATTGTGACGGTGGCACCTGTACGTGCGGAAAATTCAGACAAAGCTGAAATTGTGACGGAAATCCTGTTTGGCGAAAGTGCTGATATCCTTGAAGTGAATAAAAACTGGACCCGGATAAAAATGCATTATGATAACTATGAAGGATGGATGGATACTAAACAGCTGAAACCTGTAACCGATGAAGAGCTGGCTGCCCGCAAAGTAACAATTGTAACCGAAGATTTCGCTTCCGTTATGATGAATGACGGAAAAACGCTGCTTTCTATGGGTTCTGAAGTAGAATTTCCGGTAGTGGCATCCAGAAGAAGTCATAATATGCGGGAAAGTATAGCATTAACGGCAAAAGAATTTCTTAATGTCCCATATTTATGGGGTGGCAAAAGTTTTTTTGCAGTAGACTGTTCGGGATTTACGCAGCTCGTGTATAAAGTTCACAATATAAAATTACCAAGAGATACCTCGCAACAGGTGGACGTGGGAGAGTCTTTAACCTTTGTGGAAGAAAGTCAGCCGGGAGATCTTGCTTTTTTTGAAAATCCTGATGGGAAAATTATTCATGTGGGAATCATGCTGGATAATCAGAAAATTATTCATGCTTCCGGAAAAGTAAGAATTGATACATTAGATTCTACCGGGATTTTTAATAAAGAAATGAATAAACACACCCATAAATTGAGAGTGATCAAAAGCATACTGTAACTTTAAAGAATTAAAATGGAAAATATTCTCCTGATTTTTGATATGTTAAACTTTGGACTGCTTGCTTTTCTTTGGTGGTTCAGTATTAAAAATTATAGAGTATTATCAGAGACTATACCTATTCATTTTGATCTTGACGGAAAGGCAGATCGTTTTGGAAATAAGAAATATTTTTACCTGATGCCTGCTGTGCTCACGATTATCTATTTTTTATTTGTGTTTCTTATCAGAAGTCCGGAATCAGCCAATTATCCTGTACCGATTACTCAAGAAAATGAAAATGCCCAGTTTCTCATCATGGGAATTTTTATGCGATGGCTTTTCTTCCTATTGGCGCTGATCTTTTTAAACAGCCAGGATTATATGCTGAGATATTCATTCAGCGATACTGCAAAACCGCGGGTAGCATTTTCTACATTGTTGTTTTCAATCATCGGAAGTTTGGTTGTTCTGTTTATTTTTGTGGGTATTTTTAAATGATATTTAAATTCAATGGGCTTTTTTTATAACATATTTATCAGCTTAATGATTTTCGGGATGAAGATCTTTTCATTATTTAATGATAAAGCGAAAAAAGGCGTTCTCGGAAGAAAAGAATCTTTACAAAAAATACAATCAGGATTTTCTGCAGGCGATCAAGTGATCTGGATGCATGCAGCCAGTCTGGGAGAATATGAGCAGGGACTTCCGGTTTTGGAAAAGCTGAAAGAAAAATTTCCGGCTCATAAAATCCTTATCACATTCTTTTCGCCTTCAGGATATGAAAATGTTGTAAAAAAGAAAAATATTGCGGACGTAATCTGCTATCTCCCTTTTGATGAAAAAAACAAGGTAAAAGAATTTGTATCTCACCTCAATATTACTTTGTTCTTTACCGTAAAATATGATTACTGGTACAATCTTTTGGAAGAGCTTAGACAAAAGGGTACAAAAATTTATGTAATTTCTGCACTTTTTTATGATACACAGTCATTTTTTACTTCTCATGGAAAATGGTTTGTAAAACAGTTGCAGAAAAATATTGACTGGTTCTTTCATCAAACGGAAATGTCTTATGCTTTGGCCAGAAATATAGGTCTTACCCAATCTTCCGTGACAGGCGATACTCGTTTTGACCGTGTAAAGCAGCTGCAAAGCCGGAACAATCATGTGGAATTTATTAAAGATTTCATCGGGCAGGATAAAGCGGTTGTTTTTGGCAGTTCCTGGCAGGCTGAAGAAAAGGTAGCCGAAGAAGTGTTGCTGGGAAGTCCTTATGCAAAACTGATTATTGCGCCTCATGATCTTAAAAGAGTTCAGCATCTGAAACAGACTTTTCCGGATGCTATTCTGTACAGTACGATTAAAGAAAATAAGATGGATTTTAAATCACGGGTTTTGATCATTGATAGTATTGGCCTGCTTTCGAAATTATATTCTTATGCAGATATTGCCGTGGTGGGAGGCGGCTTTCATAATGCCGGATTGCATAATATTCTTGAAGCTGCAACTTTCGGAGTGCCTGTCATTTTCGGGAACCATTACCGGAAAAATCCGGAAGCAGACGAGCTGATCTCAGCAGATGGCGGAAAATCTTTTGAAAATGCCGGCTTAGCCGCAGATTTTGTAATGTTTCTCATCAATAATGAAGAAATACTCGGCAGAATGTCTGAAAATGCAAAAAAATTCGTTGCTGAAAAACCGGAGTCTACAACATTGATTATGCAAAAAATCTTATCTTAAAAAGCCCTGGCTTTTAATTTCTTTAATAATCTGGTCGAAATTTTCAGGAATTTTATCGCTCGTAAGCCAGTTTAAATCTATTCCGTTGTTCATAAAAAGCTTTGAAAGATAATGGTTCTTGATGATTTTACTTTTCAATTCGTCCAGATGTTCATCAATTTCCATCCAGTAGTCCACATCCAGTTTTCTGGTAAGAGTCAATGCTTTTACGGTTTTATTAATGATATAAAGGTAAAGTTTATACACATTATCAAATCTTTGCCTGCCAAGATCTTCATTGTAATCAAGAATTTTATTAATCAGCAAAAGATTGAGGCTTACTTCTCCGAATTTATCGGTAGTAATTTTTACATGTTCCGTTATTTCGGCGCTTATTTTACGGATGATGCCCAGAAAGTATTTTTGATTGCTGATATATTTGGACGCGAGTACTACTTTTTCTTCCACAATTTCTTCCATGACATCCCTCTTATTGTCAGTAGTTTCAGGGTCAATCAGTTCAAAATATAATTTTTTAGACAGAAGTTTATCTTTTTTTAATAATCTGAAGATAAGCTTGTCTTTTTCTGCTGGAGAAAAATTACTGAGAGCAGCCTTGAATTCTTTTGAATATTCCATTTTTAAATTTAATTAAAAATTTTCGAATATTTTAAAAATCCGTTCAATGCCCAGTTTGCAGTATAGTACAAAGACCTTATCGTAGAAAACCCCATGAAATCTTTGTAAACCAGGTATTGATCTTTAATTATATTCTTTTTCTTTCGGGAAACACTGTTCTGGCGCATTCTGTATTTGGCAAGTGTTTTCTGTAAAGGATAGCCTTTCGGAATTTCTTTCAGGAGATTCAGCCACATGACATGATCTTCGCGTTTACTTTTTACCGGGAAGAAAAATTTACCCACTCTTTTAGTGTCATACATGGTAGAAACCGGGGCTAGCCTGCAGGTTTTCAGTAAATTTGAAAATGTTACAATTTTATCTGCTTCAAAATCTTTGAGAACAGGCTGCATGGTATGTTCGTCACATCTTGAATAATTACAGTAGACAAGTTCTGCGTTGTAAGTTGTCATATAATCAACCATAGTTTCAAGATATTCGGGATGCCAAAGATCATCGGAATCAAGGAATGCGATATACCTTCCGCAGGCTCTCTCAAGGCTTTTATTTCTTGCATTGCCGGCTCCGCCATTTTGCTCCAGAACCTGAAGTTTTATTCGGGTATCGTAATATTTTTGTACAATTGTAACAGTATTGTCCCGGGAGAGATCATCAGTAATCAACCATTCCCAGTTTTCGTAAGTCTGGCCAAGTACACATTGTATTGTTTCCTCAATGAATTCTTCCGAATTGTATGAGGGTGTGATAATGGAAACAAGTTCTTTCATCTGTGTAGATAATTATAAAAATTTTTTTTCAAAAAAGTGCCATGAACATATCCCTACTGCAACAACAAGCAACATGCAGATCACTGCCATCATATAAGGGTTGTAATCCTGAAAAAATCCAAGTGTGGTAAAAACCCGGATGATAGGAAAATGGAAAATGTAAATTCCGTAAGTGAAGTCTCCGTACTTGCCGAAATTATTTAAAAATGAAAAAGAGTAAGCAATATACAATACGATAATGCCGATCATCATTGGTGAAAATAATTTAATGCTGAAAACCAGATCAATCCATACTGTGAAGATGGCAATACTAAAAAGCGTGTTTTTATATTGAATGAACCGGTCGAAATTAAAATAGATCAGCATTCCTGGAATGAAATAAGAGAGCGATCCCGGAAGCTGTTTCGCGGCAGACATTTTATCTAATGATTCGAAATAATTAAGATAAATAAGAGACAGAAAATACATAATCACGAGGCTGAGATTTCTGTACTTGTTATTCTTTCCGAACAATAAAAAAAGTAAAGGAACGCAGAAGTAATAGGACATT
The DNA here is from genome assembly GCF_025736815.1 of Chryseobacterium sp. PET-29. Classification (NCBI taxonomy): domain Bacteria; kingdom Pseudomonadati; phylum Bacteroidota; class Flavobacteriia; order Flavobacteriales; family Weeksellaceae; genus Chryseobacterium; species Chryseobacterium sp. PET-29. The sequence continues at coordinate 3,603,020 of NZ_CP107053.1, forward strand.
TCAACTTTCAGGGTCCATAATGCTCCGTTTACCGCCTGATTCCCAAAGACTCCGGGCAGCCATGGTGCTTTAAAATTCAGAAATAAAGAATTCCAGAAAAGATATTTATAAACCTGGGGATTGCTGAAATATTCAGCGAAAGAATAAGTGCTTACAAGGCTTAATAAAATGGCACACAGAAAAACCACCAGCAAATAAGCAGGAACTATTCTCCTGATTCTTTTATTCAGGTAACTTTTTAATCCTGAAGAGCGCTCGTAGCTTCTCGCAATAAGAAATCCGCTTACTACAAAAAAACCGAAAACCGCTATTTCAATGGGACTGTAATGAAGAATTTCCAGCTCTTTGGAAGCGCTTAATGTTCCAAGATGCCCCACAAAGACAATGAAGGCCAGGAGAACGCGGATAAAGTCGAAATTATTTTTCGTTATCATTTGTGTTGTTTTATACAAAAATAACTTTTTCCTGCAATATAGATCGCTTTAAGCCTCAATATTTTTAAAAATTACTAAGTTTACAATTATTTTTTGCAAAATATTATTAAATAAATCAAAAAAATTATAATTTTAGCACTTGAAAAATTTGATACATGAAGAAATTAGCATTACTATTTGCAGGTCTATCTTTATTCGTAGCGACAGGATGTAATAACGACGACGATAACACAATAGAATATCCGATTGTGGGAACATGGCAGCCCATGAAAGTGGTTGTTACCAGCGTCCCTATAGGAGATGATCCTGTTTCAGATGCCATTACTTTTGATTCTGACTGCCAAAAGACATCAAGATGGGTTTTTGCAGCGGCGGGCACGGGAAAAAGAACGGATAACGGAGACGGAGCTACACCGGGGACCTGTCAGCCTACTTTCGATAGAACTTTTACCTATACCTATGATAAAGACAGTAAAGCTATTCAGGTAAAATACCAGGGAATCGTGGAGCCGGATAAAGGAAGTGTGGTTACCCTTAATGAAACGACCATGAATATTAAATTTGAAGATACTTCAGATCCTACTGAATACCAGTCCATGACCTATACTTTAAAGAGAATTCCTCAATAATAAAAGTTTTTACTTCATTAAAGCTTAAGATCTCATCTTCGGATGAGATTTTGTTTTTTTATATTTAATTCAAAATTAATTCTATTTCTCCTAAAATCATTATTTTTGTGATTCTTGATTTTTAGAGTTAAAACAATTAACCTAATGTATCTAAGTCTAACATCTAACATCTAATTATAAAAGTGTTTTACGATCATCAGCAGATAGAAAAAAAGTGGCAGAAATACTGGGAAGAAAATCAAACCTATAAAACTTCCGACAGCACTGATAAACCTAAATTTTATGTTCTCGATATGTTTCCTTATCCATCGGGCGCCGGACTACACGTGGGGCATCCTCTCGGATATATTGCATCGGATATTTATGCCAGATATAAAAGACATCAGGGATTCAATGTGCTGCATCCGGTAGGCTACGACAGCTTCGGGCTTCCTGCTGAGCAGTATGCAATCCAGACCGGGCAACATCCTGCCATAACTACAGAACAGAATATTACCAGATATGAAGAGCAGCTTAGAAAAATTGGCTTTTCTTTTGACTGGAGCAGGGAAGTAAGAACATCAGATCCTTCATATTATAAATGGACGCAATGGATTTTTATTGAATTGTTTCATTCATGGTACAATAAAAATACGGACAAAGCGGAGCCGATTTCCACTTTAATCAAACATTTTGAAAGCAAAGGAACACAGGATCTAAATGCCAATGAAACCGAAGAACTTCATTTTACGGCAGAAGAGTGGAATACTGCTTCCGAAATGGATAAAGAAGATATTCTTTTAAATTACCGTTTAGCCTACAGAGCGGAAACTACCGTAAACTGGTGCCCTGCTCTGGGAACCGTACTGGCAAACGATGAGGTGAAGGACGGAAAATCCGAAAGAGGAGGTTTTCCAGTGTTTCAAAAGAAAATGATGCAGTGGAGCATGAGAATTTCCGCATACTCTGAGAGATTATTGCAGGGTCTGAAAGGCCTTGACTGGCCACAGCCATTAAAAGATTCTCAGGAATACTGGATCGGAAAATCCCAGGGAGCTCAGGTGAAATTTGAAATTGAAAGCCATCCTGATGAAATTATTGAAGTATTTACCACAAGACCGGACACTATTTTCGGGGCAACTTTTATGGTGCTGGCTCCGGAAAATCCTTTGGTAGAAGCCATCATCACACCGGAACAGAAAGCTGAGGTTGATAGCTATATTGAAGAAACTTCCAAAAAAACGGAAAGAGACCGTATGGCGGATGTGAAAAATGTTTCGGGAGCTTTCACGGGAAGTTATGCTCTCAACCCTTTCAGCAATGAAAGAATGCCGGTTTATATTTCAGATTACGTATTAATGGGATATGGAACAGGAGCTGTAATGGCCGTTCCGGCTCACGATGAGCGTGATCACAGATTTGCAAAGAAATTTAATTTAGAAATTAAAAAGGTTGTAGAAACCGATGAAGATATTCAGGAGAAATCTTTCGATTCTAAAGATTCCGTATGTGTAAACTCGGATTTTTTAAATGGTTTAAAATATGACGAAGCAAAAGCACTGATTATTTCTGCGATCGAAAAAAGAGGAATCGGGCACGGTACTACTAATTACAGACAGCGTGATGCCATTTTCTCCAGACAAAGATATTGGGGTGAGCCGGTTCCTATATATTATAAGGATGGAATGCCTTACACTTTGCCAACTTCAGCATTACCATTGGAACTTCCTGAGGTTGAAAAATATTTACCGACAGAAGACGGAGATCCGCCATTGGGAAATGCAAAAACTTTTGCGTGGGATGAAGTCAATCAAAAAGTGGTTGATACGGATCTGATTGATGAAAAAACAATTTTTCCTCTGGAACTATCGACGATGCCGGGTTGGGCAGGAAGCTCATGGTATTTTTTACGATACATGGATCCGCATGACGAAAACGTTTTTGTTAAAAAAGACCTTGCCGATTATTGGGGGCAGGTTGATCTTTATATTGGAGGAAGCGAGCATGCAACCGGGCATTTGTTGTATTCAAGATTCTGGAATATGTTTTTAAAAGACAGAGGATATATTAATCATAATGAACCTTTCCAGAAGCTGATTAATCAGGGAATGATTTTGGGGATGAGTGCGTTTGTTTATAGAATTGGTTTACGAGCTTTACTAAGTGGTAAAAATAAAGTCGATGGTCTAAGAAAGAGTGTTGCTGACTATTCTGAACTAAGTAATCAATACATTTATATTTCTAGTAATGTTGTTAAAGATTTTCAAAATAATTTAGAATCATTAGTAAAAGTTGAAATTGAGGAATTTGTTGAGAATTTAAAGCAAAAACATAATTTGGATGATAGTTTCGATATAACAAACGAGGTTATTAAAGTCAATCTTCAAAAAATCCACGTAGACGTATCTTTATTAAAGGGAACATCAGACGAATTGGATACGGAAGCATTCAAAGCTTGGCGGCCGGATTTTGCAGATGCAGAATTTATTTTTGAAGAGGATGGAAAATTTATCACTGAACGCGAAGTCGAAAAAATGTCCAAGTCAAAATATAATGTCGTAAACCCGGATGATATCTGTGAAGAATACGGTGCAGACGGTTTAAGGTTGTATGAAATGTTCCTAGGACCATTGGAACAATCCAAGCCCTGGAACACGCAGGGACTGAGCGGAGTTTACGGTTTCCTTAAAAAATTCTGGAATTTATATTTTAATGGCGAAGTTTTTGAAGTGTCAGATGAAGAGCCGACAAAAGCGGAATACAAAGTTTTGCATACCTTAATAAAGAAAGTGGTATACGACATTGAAAATTTTTCTTTCAATACGTCTGTTTCTTCATTTATGATTGCGGTAAACGAATTGCAAAAAATAAAATGCAACAAACGCAATATTTTGGAACCTTTGTCCGTTATCATTTCTCCGTATGCGCCACACCTATGTGAGGAACTTTGGAGTCTGCTCGGCCATACAACTTCAATTGAGTTTGAAAAATTCCCTGTATTGAAGGAGGATTACCTGATAGAAGACGAAATTGAATATCCGATTAGTATTAACGGGAAAACAAAACATAAACTGGCATTATCTGCACAGCTTTCAGCTAAAGAAGTGGAAGATTCTGTAATGAAAGATGAGAAAGTTCAGCAGTTTCTGGAAGGTAAGACACCAAAGAAAATTATTGTGGTGCCGGGAAGAATTGTGAACATTGTAATTTAAATAAAAATTAACATTGGCAAATTAAAAAAAATGAAGGCTTATATTTTTTAAATTTTTAATGTAATGATTAAATTTAAAGATTATTGCCAAAAAAAGAGAAAATAATTATAATATCGAAATCGTATTAAATTTTTATTATCAAAAAAAACAGAAATGTTTATTTGAGACTCTTGCATTTTAATTAATTTTGCCTTTAATTTACACCTTGTAAAATTTTAAAACAATATAATTTAGTTAAATATGGAAATGAATGTTTCAAAAAATGATGAGCAAGTAGTTGCTAGAAAAGCGGGAGGTTTAAACCCAGCTGTTATTATTCCTATTATCTTAGCTATAGGAGTTTGTATTTATTTATTCGTTTTGGGTAGCCCTGGAAATTTTAAAGATGCTGACAAATTAGGTGCAGGATCTGTAGCGTTTTCAGATGTTGAAGGAAAAGACATTCACCCAGATTCTTTCTTAGGTATTATCTACAAAGGAGGAGTTATCGTACCAATCTTGATTACTTTCATGCTAACCGTAATCGTATTCTCAATTGAAAGAGCGTTAGTTCTAGGGAGAGCAGCAGGAAAAGGGAACTTAGATAACTTCGTAATTCAGGTAAGAAGCTTATTGAATCAAAACAAAATTGATGAAGCTTTAGAAGAGTGCGACAGACAACAAGGTTCTGTTGGAAACGTAGTGAAAGAAGGTCTTACTACTTACAAAGCTTTATCTCACGATACTACGCTTAACAAAGAGCAAAAAATGGTAGCGCTTAACAAAGCAATCGAAGAAGCTACTACTCTTGAGATGCCAATGCTTGAGAAAAACATGATGATCCTTTCTACTTTAGGTACTGTTGCAACGTTAGTAGCACTTTTAGGTACGGTAATCGGGATGATCAAGGCATTCTTCGCATTAGGTTCTGGAGGAGGTACTCCGGATGCTGCTGCACTTTCAACAGGTATCTCTGAAGCTTTGATTAACACAGCTTTAGGTATTGGTACTTCAGCAATCGCTATCATCCTTTATAACTTCTTTACTTCTAAAATTGACGGATTAACTTATAAGATCGATGAGATTGCTATGAGTATCCAGCAGTCTTTCGCTGAATTCAACTAAGAATTCAAGCAAAGAATTGTACACTAAGTAAAAAGAAGTCTAATTAAAAATTATTAATAATAATGGCGAGAGTCAAACCAAAAAGACATGGAGTAGTGACGGATATGACGGCAATGTGTGACGTTGCATTCCTACTGCTTACATTCTTTATCTTGACCACTCAGTTTAAAAAACCTGACGTGGAGCAGATCAAACCGCCATCTTCAATATCAGAGAAGTTACTTCCTGATGCAAGTTTGATGACTATCAACGCTACACCGGACGGAAAATTCTATTTCCAGCCTGTAGAAAATGCAACAGAGAGATTAAAGCTTTTGGACAACATGGGTAAAAAGTACGGTGTTACTTTTGACAACAAAGAAAAAGCTGCATTCCAGAAAGTACAGGCTATCGGGGTTCCTATGAACCAACTGAAAAGCTATCTTGATTTGCCAGATGACGCGCAGAAAAATTTCAAGAGTCCAACAGGGATTCCTATGGATAGTACAAATAAGCAATTGGTAGACTGGGTAAAAGAAAGTCTTGCCGTTAATCCTGATTATAAATTGGCGATTAAAGGAGACGTTACTACAGAATATCCTAAAGTTAAAAGCTTATTTGAGGGTTTAAGAGATATCGATTTTCTTAAATTTTGGTTGATTACATCACAAGAAGGTAAACCTAACGAATAATATCGATTAGAAATGGCAGAAGTACAAGTACAGGAAAAAGGCGCCAAAGGCGGCAAGGTACGTTCCAAGAAACAGAGTACCAGAGTCGATATGACTCCGATGGTGGACTTGGGTTTTCTATTGATTACCTTCTTTATGTTCACAACCACATTCTCTAAACCGAATGTAATGGATTTGGGTCTTCCGGCAAAACCGAAGGATGAAACAAAAAAACCACCTCCAACAGAAATCAAACTTTCAAATTCGATCTCTTTATTATTAGGGAAGGACAATAAGGTTTTCTGGCATCAGCAGGATAATACATCCTTAACAGACCAGAACCTTAATGAAACCACTTTTGATAGAGAAGGAATCAGAAAGGTTATCAAGCAAGCAGAAGCAAATGCGGCAGATAAATCCAAATTTACCGTGATTATCAAGCCTACTGACGATGCTGTATATAAAAACTTTGTAGATATTCTTGACGAAATGGCAATTACTAAGATTGAGCGATACGGGGTTACCGATCTTAAGCCTTGGGAAGAAGCCATTTACAACAAAAAGGTTGGGAATTCCGGAGCTGCAGCAGCACCGGCTACTAAGTAATTTAAACCATAAAATTGTAAATCTATGGCAAATGAAAATGTATACGATCCAAATCTTACTTTAGATGAGATTGTATTTGAAAATAGAAACAAAGAATATGGTGCATACGATCTAAGACATCAGTATCCTAGGCTTCTGACAAAATCTTTTATCGTTGGAACAGCAATATTCCTTGTATTGGCATTGTCTCCTTTTATTTATCTTACCATTAAAAGATTAACTGAACCACCTAAGCAGGAAGTAAAGGCGGATTTAGTGGAAATCCTTCAGGAAGATAAAATTATTGAGCAGCCGAAAGAAGAAGAACCACCACCACCTCCGCCACCACCAAAAGAGGAGGAGAAAATTGAAATTATTCAGAACGTGGTTCCTGAGCCTGTAAAAGCTCCGAAAATTGAAACTCCACCGCCGCCAATTTCTAAACAGTTAGAAACAACGACAGGTCTGGTAAATCAGGAGGGGGTAAAAGCTCCGGCTTACACGCCACCGCCGCCACCGCCATCAACAGGTACAAAAGCTTCAACAGCTGAGGTTAAGCCTCAGGTATCTAATGATGTTTACGAGTCCGTTGATCAACCGGCAGATTTTAGTGCAGGAGGACTTAACGGGTTCAGATCTAAGTTTACGAATAATTTTGATAGTTCTTCACTGGAAGGTGAAGGTACTTTAAATACGGAAATTACTTTTGTTGTTGAAAGAGACGGAACATTAAGCCAGGTTAAGGCGACAGGTCCTAATTCAGATTTCAACAGAGAAGCTGAAAGAACGGTTAAAAGTATAAAAATCAAGTGGAATCCAGGTAAAGTGAATGGACAGCCGGTTCGTTCTCGTTTCAGATTCCCTGTTAAGATGAATTTTGAATAATTCTGTCTTTAAATAATAATTAAAAAGAGAAGCACATGCTTCTCTTTTTATTTTTTTTGGTATTTTTGTTATATGATGTTCAATTGGTTATCCCTCGTTACGGGATTGTTTTATATCGTTTTAGGAATTGTAGTTATTCTTTACAAATTCTTTTTCACTGTTTTGGAACCCGGTGTGGCGTATGCATTAGGAATATTGCTTATCCTGTACGGTATTTTCAGAATTTACAGAGCGGTTACAAAAATTAAAAGTTCAGGAAATGAAGAATAGTATTAAACTTATAATGCTGCTTTTCATTAGCATAATAGCGATAAGTTGTAAAAAAGAAGAAAAATCCCCATCTTATAATAAAGGGGAAATGACGATTCTTACCGATGAGTCATTTAGAAGTGTTACGGAAGCTTTGGCAGAAGGGTATATGATTAACTATCCTGAAACAAAAATAAAGGTCGTTACAAAAAAAGAAGATCTTGGTTTCCTTGATCTCTTACATGATAAAGCAAGAATTGTAGTCATGTCAAGAGATTTGTCTCCCGAAGAGATTAAAACCTACGAAGAACAGGTTGAGCTTAAATTTTTACCTTCAAAATTTGCAGCAGATGCTGTTGTTTTTGTTGTTCCCAAAGATTCTCCGAAAGAAAGCATTTCCATGGAAGAAATTGAAAAGGGGATGCAGTCTGAGGACAAAAAATTTATATTCGACGGGACAAATTCCAGTAATTTGAATTTCGTTGCCCAAAAGATCAGGAAAGAGCCTAAAAATTTAAAATTCTCTGTAATTCCGGGGAATAAAAATATTATTGAAGAACTAAGTAAATATCCTGATAAAATTGGTGTGATTGGCCTCAATACTTTTAGTCGTCCCTATGATAAAGAATCGGAGGAGCTTAGAAATATGGTCAAAATACTTCCTGTTGAATATCAGGGTAAACAATACAATACAGACTTTGAAAACCTTCGCAAAATGAATTATCCTTTCACCAGAATTTTGTATTTCTTAACAAATGAGGGTAATTTTAATATTGCCAATGGTTTTATAAGGTATTCCTGTACACAGCTTGGGCAGATGATTGTACAGAAGGAAGGTTTACAGCCTTATAATCTGTATAGAAGGGAAGTACAGATGCGTTAAAATATATTAAATTAACTTCTTACCCAAAAATAAATCCTTATTTTGGTCTGAAAATTGTGTACAATATAAATTGAATTAGATTAGAAATTTAAAATGAGAGATATAATGAATATGAATGTAAAGAAGATTGCTTTTGGAGCAGCAGTGGTATTTTTCACTAATTTTGCTTTTGCGCAAACCGTACAGGATGGTATCAATAGTATGGATAGTGATAAATACGCTCAGGCAAAAGCTAATTTCACAAGCATGATTACATCGGCACCTACTGCTGAAAACTATTTTTACCTTGGAAATACATATCTAAAACAGGGAGAACCTGATTTTACAGCAGCTACAGAAAATTTCAACAAAGGTCTTGCTGCTGATAAAAAAAGTTATTTAAACAAAATCGGTTTAGCAGCCGTTAAACTCGGTAAAGGCGACAAAAGTGCAATCGCAGAAATTCAGAGTATTGTTTCTGATTCTAAAGAAAAAGATGCAGAAGTGTTATTCAGAGCTGCAGAAGCATTAACTTTATTTGAAAAAAATAACTCTCCGGATTTAGCAATTCAATATCTAAACAAAGCGATTGAAAGAGCTTCTAAAAAAGATGTTCCCGCACACTATTATTATACTTTAGGTGACGCCTACAGATTAAAAAGAATGCCGGGTGATGCGATGACAGCCTATGATAAAGCGCTTCCTTTAGCTAAAAATAAGGCTTCCGTTTATACGAGAATGGGAACATTATGGATGGCCGCACAACAATGGCAACAGGCTAAGACAAGCATCGATAAAGCTATCGCAACAGATCCTACATATGCTCCGGCTTATAAAGCTTTAGCAGCCTATGATATCAGATATCAGCAAAATGCAAAAGCAACACAAGATCTTATCAATTATACCAAATATGCGGATGAAGATCCATATACGCAACTGGAAATTGCAAAACTTTATTTTACAAATGAAGATTATGCAAACTCAAAACAGGTTTTAGATAAGATTTTCGATAAAATTAATGATCCTATTAAATTTAAATTAAGAGCGTATCAATTATATGCAGACGGGAAATATGCTGAAGCAAAACAAAATATGGATAATTTTGTTTCTCAGGCTGATAAATCAAGAGTACAGCCTGCAGATCAGGGACTGATGGGATTAATTGCTGCCGGATTAGCTAAAACCGAAACGGATGCTGCTAAAAAAACAGCTTTAACAACAGAAGCACAACAAAAAATTGCTATTGCAAAAGCAGCGAAAGACGAAACAATGAAGTGGGATATGGAGCTTGTTAAAATTGCAGGTGGAGGAGCTTCACAGTCTGATGTTGATGCAGGACCAACAAACCCTGTTATTGAAGGATTGAAGCAAAAAGTTGCAGCAAATGCACAGGATTCAGATTCTTTGTTTAAGTTAGCAACCGCTTATCAGGATGCAAAAAACTGGAATGGAGCTATTCAAACTTGGCAGAAAATGAATGCACTTCTTCCTGATTGGGCACCTGGTTATTACAGCTTGGGATATTCTTACCAACAGGCTGGAAATAATGACGCAGCAAAAATCGCTTATGAAAAATTCATTAATACAGTGAAGCCTGCAGATCAGGAAGCTAATAAGCAGACGCTTGCTTATGCTTACTTTGCTGTAGCCTATATGAGTAAAGATTCTGATCTTGCGAAAGCTAAAGATTACGTTTCAAAATCTGTTCAATTGGATCCTACGTATCAGGATGCTATAAAATTGAATGCAGAAATCAATAAATAATTTATTCTTAAATAATTATAGGACTTCCCAATCGTAATGTTTGGGAAGTTTTTATTTAAATCATATCTTTGAATATATGAAAACAGATATATTAGCTTTTGGTGCGCATCCTGATGACGTAGAACTTGGCTGCGGCGGAACAATCGTTAAAATGGTCTCCGAAGGTAAAAAATGCGTTATCGTAGATCTTACCCGCGGGGAGCTTGGTACGAGAGGTACTGAAGAAACCCGAAAAGCGGAAGCCTCTGATTCAGCAAAGATCCTGGGGGTGGTTGCAAGAGAAAATCTGGGTATGAAAGACGGCTTTCTGGAAAACTCTGAAGACTATCAGATGAGAATTGTAAAAATGATTCGCAAATACAGGCCTGAAATCGTTTTAGCAAATGCAATTGATGACAGACACCCGGATCATGCAAAAGGAGCGAAATTAGTGTCGGATGCATTCTTTTTAGCAGGATTAAGAAAGATCGAAACTGTTCTTGAAGGAGAAAATCAAGAGATCTGGAGGCCAAAACATATATTTCACTACATACAATGGAAAAATATTGAGCCTGAGTTTGTAATTGATATTTCAGATCATCTGGAAAAAAAGATTCAAGCTTGTATGGCTTTTAAAACTCAGTTTTATGACCCGGCTTCCAAGGAACCGGAGACGCCAATTACTTCAAAAGACTTTTATGAAAGCTTAACATATCGTGCTCAGGATCTTGGGCGGTTATCGGGAGTGACTTATGCTGAGGGATTTACGTCTGAGAAGCTTATTGCAATGAAAAATTTTGACGGAATTGTTTGGTAATTAAAAAATCTTCCCTATATTTGCACTCACAAAACGGTGATTGTAGCTCAGTTGGTTAGAGCGTCGGATTGTGGTTCCGAAGGTCGTGGGTTCGAGACCCATCATTCACCCAAAATTCAGCATCCTGCTTATATTAAGCAGGATGTTTTTTTATTGTACATTTAATATTTATTGGGTAATTATTTTTCATTTAACTTTATGTTTAACTTCTTAGCGATCTGCTTATTGTAAGATTTTTTTACAACAGTGGCTTCAAATGGTTTATTAAGACTATTTCCTGAAGGATCAGAAATGTATTTATTAAGAATCAGCGTATATTTTTTTTCTGTCCACGGTTGATCAGGCATAAAGTACCATTCAGTGTCGTCAGGTCCGGCAATAATCTTTCCTTCAACTATTTTATCAGATTTATAATTATATACTGAAATTCCGATTTGTGCAGAAAAAATGTCAATGGGTCTGTCGAAAACAATTTTCAGTTTATCCGAAGTATTTCTTTTAGGAATTTGTAATTTATCCTCTATAAATTTTGGACATGTATTAATAGGATTGCTGATTTCGAATTCTTTTGTAAAGGATATTAATTTGGATTTGCTGTTCAGTGGCTTGATTTTATCGGTAATTTCCAGGTAATATTTTTTGCCTACTGTAAATATTTCACCAAGATTGTCATAATATGAAATATCTTTTTTTACTCTTCCGGGATGGATCATTAGCATCATAACTTTATCACTAATCCATCTGGCTTTATTATACCAAACATGCGGTATTACTTTTTTGTTTTCGTCAAGTAAATTAACGTATCTGTAAGCAGATTCATCCTCTGTCATCGGTGCAGAAAACTCAACATGAAACATCAGAATATTTTTTGGAATTTTATTATTACGTGGATATATTTCTTGTATATCGGTTTTTTGGTTTATCGAATTGTCAACAGATTTAGTTTTATATGTTTTTTTTATGGTATTATTCTTATACGAAAAGTTGACATTAAACGTCAGTCCTTCGCCCAGCTCAAATTGTGGCTCAAAGAAGATTGTATCTTTTACATAAGAATATGAGCCTAATAAAGGCGTTTGTGATTCAATACTATCCTGGATCATGAAAATTTTAAAAACAGCTGAAGGTTGCTTAATATTTTCTTCAATGGGAAAAACTTTGAATACCGGCTTGTTCGGATTGCTTGAAGTAATAGATATTTCTTGGGAAAAACAGAAATTGCATAAAAACAGAAAAAGAAGAATATAAAAATTCTTTATTTTTTTTGCCTGAGTTATTTTTTTCATATAATCTAATGAATTTAAAAAAGAATAATGTGCGGACTTTAGATCCGCACATATCACATAGAATTTATTGCTTTTTATTTCTTTATGAAAGATTTAGAGTGTAAATAAACTCCTTTATGAAAGACTTTCAGGATATAGTTTCCTGTATGCAGATCTGAGATTGAAATTTTCTTATTTTGAGAATTGATCATTTGTTTTTTGATAAGCTTTCCATCGTAACTGTAAATTTCCGCCTCCATGTTTTTATAAAGATTTTCATTATAAGAAATATGTAACAGGTCTGAAGCGGGGTTAGGAGATAGCTCAAAATTAATGTCTTTTTGATTCTGCTCAGCAGTACTTAAAATTGCATCACAAACGCTCAATTTTGCAAGAGTTTGGTGGTCTGATGATAATGTAAGTAATTCACAGTTAGAATAATAAGCCATTGATGAAAAGTTTCCCGGGAACATTTTAAATTCTTCTTCAGTAAGATTAGTGTTTGGATTTCCGGAAAAGTTTCTCAGTTCTACGGCATTATTATTATAAGTATTGTTTGTAAAAGGTGTACCATCAAGGTATTTTTTTCCAATTCTATAAATATTATTACCGCTAGGAAAGTTTTGATGTAAATCTAATAAGTAGGCATTGCTTCCGTTATTGATGGCGATCGTTTTTACAGGCTCGTCAAAGTTAACATTAAAAGCTTCTCTCACAGTGAACAGTCCTGAATTGCTCGTCAGAGAAGATACGGTTTCAGAAAATCCCGGAGCACAGGTAGTTAATCCGCAAAGATATTCGGTATTGCCAATCTTTACATAATTTAATTTTTCTAATGGAGCACTTGTTATATACATATTTCCCCAGTTAGATTTGAACATGGTGGTAGATCTTTTGCTAATTGTCGTATTGTTGGTAAACGGAGCCGAAATATAACCCAATTCTCCATTTAATGTATTATGGTTACTGGAAACAAACAATCGGTTGCCACCCCATGCAATATCCTGGAAAGTGCAATTTGCATTGGTGAAATTTAAAGTGCAGTATGGCATTGTGTTGAAATCTAATGCGGTAATAGTATTTCCGGCATTCGTTAATTTCAGGAAGTAAGGTGTTGCGCTTACCATGGCCATTACATAGACGGCATTTGTAATAGGATTTACCTCGATGTTTTTAATGGAAGTAACGGTTTGTCCTAATGCAGCAGAGATTCTTGTTTTTACATTGGTAGAAGTTGTTGCGATTGTATTTGCAGCTTTATCTGCGGGATTACTGTCATTAATATCAACAATAAAAACTTTACCTGAAGCATTATGTGTAGCAACCAGCGCAGCGCTGCTGCCATCACTTATTAGTTTGAAATTTGAAATGGTTCCCGAAGTGATCATTGTTCCGGTTTGGGGAGATACCATTAAAGAGTTTTGGGCAAAACATAGTGCAGATGCCAAAAGAAAAACGAGTAAATTTTTTTTCATTCTTTTATATTTAAGGTTAAAATTATTTCATATAAACTATTTTTAATTCAAATTTATTAATGATAATTAGATGGATTATTTAATTTTTTAACGGTAAAATTATTAAATAATCACAATTTTACATTAATTATCGTGAAATTAATAAAAAAATATATGATAATTTTAATTTAAAATAAAGAATATCGTTAATAATTATGCGTTGCATATTAATGAGCGTCGCTGTCTAATTAATTTAACTTAAATACAAAAGATTAGAAAAGAAAATAAAAAAAGCATCTTTTTCCAGATGCTTGTGTTTTTAAATGTTATAAATATTTTAAACCTCGTCGTCAGAATCTATAGTATATGTTCTGCTTTTGAAGTCTTTATCATGCTTTTCTGATATTACATCCTCACCCTTTTCGTTAATGATGAAATCTGTGGACTCATTAAACATCTCCTGAAAACTTTTAAAATCTTCTTTATAAAGATAAATTTTATGCTTCTCGAATGTAGCTTCTCCATTCTCCCCGAAGTTCTTTTTACTTTCGGTAATCGTAAGATAATAATCTCCTGCTTTCGTCTCGCGCACATCAAAGAAATAAGTTCTTCTCCCTGCTTTTAACACCTTAGTGAAAATTTCATTTTCATGGCGTTCCTTGTATTCACTCATTGTTAGATATTTTTTAATCTTGTTAAGAACAAATATAAAAGTTTTCTTTTAATCACAAAATTTTTTTTATGATTTATTTAACATTTGTGAATGAATGCGCTATGCAGTTACGGAATTGTTAATTTCAGTCAGGTTAAGGATTTTATCTGCACGTTGGGCGCTAGACTCTCTGTGTGTGATGATTATAGAAGTTGCGTGATGAATTTTTCTTTCAATATTTTCGAGGATGTTCTGCTCGGTTTCAGTATCCAGGGCAGACAGAGAATCGTCAAAAATGATAATGCTGGGGTCTTTAATCAGTGCTCTGGCAATGCAGATTCTTTGTTTCTGACCTCCCGAAAGCATCACTCCGCGTTCGCCTACCATAGTTTTATACTGATCTTTAAACTCTACGATGTTTTTATCAACGTCTGCAATTTTTGCATATTCCACTACTTTTTCATGAGTTGGATGGTCTATGGCAAAACCGATGTTATTTTCAATCGAATCAGAAAAAAGATAACTCTCCTGGGGGATATAGCCGATGAAGTTTCTGTAGTTATCTAAATTATGCTCTTTTAAGTTTTTTCCGTCAACTAAAATTTCTCCTTCTGTGGGGTCAATAAGCCTGCAGAGTAATAACGCAATGGTTGATTTTCCACTTCCTGTTTTGCCCATAATGGCAAGTGACTCACCGGATTTTACTGTAAAACTTAGATTTTCTAATGCTGTAATTCCTGTATTAGGATAAACATAGGATACATTTCTGAATTCAATATCTCCTTTAATGGAATAATTTTCAAAGTTTCGGTTAACGATTTCCGATTTCTTATCCATAAATTCATTAATCCTCTGCATGGATGCTTCAGCCCTCTGGTTTACAGAAGTTACCCAGCCTACCATAGAGAAAGGAAATATCAGGGTATTGATGTACATAAAGAAATCTGCAATTTTACCGATGCTAAGCTCTCCGGCAATATATTTCTGTCCGCCGATCCAGATAATGGCAACATTCAGAAGACCGATTACAAAAAGGATGATGGTGAAGAAGTAAGCTTCCGTTTTGGCAAGGTCCAGCGCTTTATCCTGATAGTCCGTAACTTTTACTCCGTAGTTTTTTTCAATGTATTTTTCACGGGCGAAAAATTTCACAACGCGTATTCCCGAAAAGCTGTCCTGCACGAAAGTAGAAATGGCCGACTGGCTTTTCTGCATGATCTTCGATTTTTTATTGATAATGGAACTTACCTTATAAATAGCATACGAAAGAAGCGGTAAAGGAAGCAAGGTCCAAAGCGTCATGGAAACATCCGTCTTCAGCATATAAATTGCGGTGATAATAACAAGCACCAATAAGTTGGCGACATACATTACGCCGGGGCCAAGATACATCCTTACTGCAACAACATCTTCACTCAGTCTGTTCATGAGATCTCCAATGGTGGTTTGCTTATAATCCGTTAAAGACAAATCCTGATATTGCCTGTAGATTTTGTTTTTAAGTTCATATTCAATCCTTCTGGAAGCAACAATAATCGTCTGCCGCATCATAAAAGTAAAGAAACCTGTAAGAAGGGAGCATCCTACAATAATGGCAACATAAATCAACACCTGTCTGTTGAAACCGAGATTTCCGTTGCGTGTAAGTTCGTCCACAGATTTTCCCACGAACTGAACTTTATAGATATTGAAGAAATTACTGGCAATGATAAATAATACCCCCCAAAATAATAATATTTTGTGTTTCCAGAAGTAGGGGTTTAGGGTTTTTAAAGCTTTCATAAACTTTTACAAATTTACGAAAATGTCATCATACTACGAATCCCATAAATTTTAAATTTCGTATCTTTGCGCCCATAAAAAGCTCTTTGAATGTTAGGAAGACGACAAATCCGTGAAAAAGTAGTACAGACTGTGTATTCATATTACCAGAATCCTGTTAAGTTTGATGTATTAGAGAAAAACATGTTTACCGGAATAGAGAAGATTTATGATCTCTATATCTATGAATTGAATTTTCTGGTTGCACTGAAAGAACTGGCAGAAAACCAGATCGAAATTGGAAAGAATAAATATATTAAAACCGATGCAGATATTAATCCTAACCAAAAATTCATCAACAATAAGGTTTTGATTAAGCTGGAGGAAAACCCGGAACGGTTATTCTTTACAGGCCAGCACAAGCAGCTTAAGTGGGATTTGCACGACGACCTTCTCGTAAAAACATTCCAGAGAATTACTGCCGGAAAAAGATACCAGGATTTTATGAAGGAAGAATCTTATTCTTTTGAAGAGGATCAGAAGTTTATCGGTAAGTTATTTTTAAGATATATTGCTGAAAACGATGATTTTCATGATTATCTGGGAGACAAGGAACTTTCATGGTATGATGATATTCATATTGCCAATTCTATGGTTCAGAAAACAATCGGTTTTTTAAAGGAAGATGAAGAAAGCAGAACCTTGATCAAAATGATTAAAGATGATGAAGATAAAACTTTTTCCATCAAGCTTTTAAGAAATACGCTGGACAGCTGGGAAAACAATGAGAAGAAACTGGAAGAAAGACTGGAAAACTGGGATCTGGAAAGGGTTTCACTAATGGATAAAGTAATCCTGTCTACTGCACTTACGGAACTGGATAATTTTCCTTTTACACCTTCAAGGGTGATCATTAATGAATATATTGAGATTGCCAAAGTATTTGCCACGGATCGCTCCAATATTTTCATTAACGGAATTTTGGATAAATACTGTAAAGATTTAAATAGAATATAAATATTTCAATATGAAAAAGACGTTATCAATTATCGCTTTATCAGTAATAGGTTTTGGATTTGTTTCTTGTAAAAAGGAAAACAAAGAAAACCAGGAAAAACTTCTTACCGAAAGACCGGAAATTCACAGAAATGGTCCGGCAGATTCTGCAGGTGCTGCTGCAGCAACTCCTGAAACGGCAGCTCCGGCGCCTGTATCCAACCAGCCTTTAACTACTATTGCTCTTTCTGAAAGCAACTTCGATTTCGGAAAAGTAAAAAAAGGAGATAAAGTGCAGCACGTATATGAAATTACAAATACAGGAAGCAATCCTCTGGTGATTTCAGAAGTAAAACCGGGATGTGGATGTACTGTTCCTGACTTTACTAAAGAACCGATCATGCCGGGTAAAAAAGGGAAAATTACCCTACACTTTGATTCTACAAACTTTGACGGAAACGTAAACAAATATGCAGACGTTTTCGCCAATGTAGAAAAAGCTCCTATCAAATTAACATTCACCGCGAATATTCAACCATAATATCATGAATTTATTATCAATTTTTTTACAGGCACCTGCTCAGGGAGGTAACTCTTCCATGATGCTGATTATGATGGGGGTGATGTTTGTAGGTTTTTATTTTTTAATGATAAGACCGCAAATGAGAAAGCAGAAGCAGGAGAAGAATTTCCAGGAAACCCTTAAGGTAGGAACCAGAGTGGTTCTTACTTCAGGACTTCACGGAAGGATTGCTCAGGTTCAGGATGATGGTTTTGTAATCGAAACATTATCGGGAAAGCTAAAGTTTGAAAAAGCGGCTGTTTCCAGAGAATTTACGGAGGCCCGTTTTGGAGATAAAGCCAAAGCTGCTGAAAAAGCAGAAGACAAAAAGGAAATTGAAACGGATAAGAAATAAATCTTTCCGATTTTAAAAGATACTTCGTTTCGGCGGGGTGAGCGAAGCTCACCCCGCCGAAACTTTTTATATCATCAGTCCAGGGAATCAGTAAGGATACGGTTTTCACCATAGGAGTCAACGAGTGGTTTTAACTGTGCTATGAATTGTATGAATTGCTTCGGGTATAACACGCAGACTGTGACGGGCGGTGCAGATACCCTGCATGGTGCGATGCAGACAGCCTGCACCGTACGATGCATACCCTCTGCATGGTACGATGCAGTCATCCTGTGGCGATTAAGTATAACTTCCTTAGTTGTTTTAGAAAATACGCATTAAAAATTATCTTTGCATTATGAATAAAAACACAAACAAAACGGTTCTTATCTTAGGAGGCAATTCTGATGTTGCAAAGGAAAGTATTAAACAATACCTTCAAAAAGGATTTTCCGTAATGGCGGCATCCCGAAATACAAAGTCACTGGAAGAATTTGTCTCAAAAAATGGGTTCCATGCGAAGGTTACAGTCTTATACTTCGATGCGGTGGATTTTGATTCTCATCAGAAATTTTATGATGACCTTTCTGCGAAGCCTCATATTGTTGTTTATGCTGCCGGCTTTTTAGCAGAAAATGAAAAAGCCCTGCATGATTTTGGAAGTGCAAGACAAATGATGCAGGTAAACTACATGGGCGCTGTTTCCATATTGAATATTATTGCAATGGATAAGAGGAATAAAAGTTTAGAAAGGATTATCGGATTATCTTCTCTGTCGGGAGTTCGCGGGCGGAAAAGTAATTTTGTGTACGGCAGTACCAAAGCCGCTTTTACCACCTATCTTGCCGGCTTAAGACAGGAGCTAAGACAAAGAAACATTGTTGTCAATGCTTTGGTGATCGGTTATATTGATACGAAAATCAATCAGGGTTTAGCATTAAATAAAAACCTGATCATGCAGCCAGATTATGTTGCGAAATTCATCGTGAATGCAGGGCATTCTTTTACCATTGTTCCGGATTTCAAATGGAAAATCATTTATCATATTCTGAAATTGCTTCCGGAAAGTCTGGTGGCAAAGTTGCCATAATTATTCATTTTTAACAACCACAGTTGGAAAACCTAATGTCTGCATTAAATCATCATAGTTTTCGATTAAAATGCTGCTGCTACCGTAATGAGAAATTTTTAATTGATTTTCACTGTCTTCAACAGAAAAAGAATTTCCACTATTACCAAATTCATTTTCCATGAAATTGTAATGCATTAAATTATTAATGTAATTCATCAAACCCACTTTTTGAGAAGTTGATAAAACAATCTTTTTTCTTACCTCTTCATTTTGTACAATTGATCCTTTATCATCCCTAACTCCACAATTGACTTTGTATTTAGTGTAAACCAATTTAGTTAGTTTGTTTTCAGAATAAATTTTAATTATTTCATCATGACCTCCCCATTCTCCACAGTCAGCAAATTTGGATTTTATTAATACAGTATCTTCATAACTTAAAATATTATCAAAAGAATATTTAATATTTGAGCTTTTAGAACAACTTAAAATAAGGGTCAATAGTAAAACTAAAAAGTAATTTTTCACGGTACAATTTTATCAAAAATACCGAATTACTCCATATCCTGCAACAATTCCAGCGCCTTCATCATATCAATTCCCTTACCCAGAACCGGTTTAAACAAATCTCCTTTTTCTTTAATTCTTTCTAGAGCATTATGAATATTAAAGTCAGTAGGTTTCATTCCTTTTTTTACCTCGCTCCAGTCCAGCGGCATGGAAACGGAAGCCCCTTCTTTAGGTCTGATACTGTAAGCACTGGCTAAAGTCTGTCCGGTTCTGTTTTGCAGATAATCAAGGTAAATTTTACTGTTATCTCTTTTCTGAAGGCTTCTTTCCAAAGTTGTGATTTCCGGAAGCTTTTCATGAACCTGTTTCATCAGAATATGTGCAAAATCTTTTACCTGGTCAAAATCGTACTTTCCGCCCATCGGAATATAGACATGAATACCGGTGCTTCCTGAAGTTTTACAGTAGCCTTTAATTTTAATGGCATTTAAAACCTCATTCACCTGTAAGGCTGTTTCGATAACATCGTCAAAAGTATTCTTTTTGGATGGGTCCAGATCTAACACAAGAAAGTCAGGATGATCCAGGTCGGGCAGGGAAGAATTCCAGGGGTTCATATCAATGCACCCTAAATTATTCAGATAAGCAAGAGTAGCCTTGTCGTTACAGTAAATATAATCAATGTATTTATCGTTGGATTCAGAATAAACCTGCGTTGTTTTTACCCAGTCCGGAATATTGTCACTGGCATCTTTCTGATAGAAACCCTGCTCTTCAATACCGTTTGGGAAACGGTTCAGAGAAAGCGGCCGGTTTTTAAGGTGTGGTAAAATATAGTCTGCAACCGACTGGTAATATTCTATGACATCGCCTTTGGTTACCTCATCTTTAGGGAAATAAACTTTATCCTGATTGGTAAGCTTTACCTTATGCCTGTTTAATGTTATTTCCTTTTCGTTTTCGGAAGGACGTGTTTTTTTAGGGGCTGTAGCTTTCATAACTTTTGTATTTTGGGTTGCTTCATCTTTTTCTCCGGCTGTGTTTTTTACTTCTTCAGGTTCTTTGTCTTCACGCAGTGCCACGAAAACCGGATGCCGGAAAATGCCGTCTTTTGTGATTTCGGAATATTTAATCTCGCATACCAGCTCCGGCTGGGTCCAGGTTACGGGCATATTGGTTTTAGGCTTAGTTTCAAAAGGGGAATTTTTCACGATGATTTTCTTTAATCTTTCATGAAGTTCCATAATTGATTCGCGGTTGAATCCTGTCCCAGTATGTCCTGAATAAATCAGTTGGCCGTCAATGTATTTTCCCAGGATCAGGGCACCGAAACCTTCCCTTGATCCACGGGGTTCCGTAAATCCGCAGATAATGGCTTCTTCCGTGTTGGTGAATTTTATCTTAAGCCAGTCGGAAGTACGGTGGTTTTCGGTGTAAACGCTGTCTGCTTTTTTGGCGATCATTCCTTCCAGCTTCATTTTTTTCATCTGGTTAAAAAAGGAAATGCCTTTCTCCTGGATATGATCACAATATTTGATAACATCCGTCTCAACCAATGCTTCTTTGAGGAGTTCTTTACGCTGAATCAGCGGAAGCTCTTCCGTAGAATGACCGTTGAGCCAAAGAATATCAAAAACCTGATACACCAGCGCAAGATCCGGATTGTCACCTATTTGCTGAAGCAGCTGGAAATTCGGTCTTCCGCTCTCATCATACGCTACAATTTCACCGTCCAGAATCATCTTATGTTTCTGTACACTGAAATCATTGGCAACTTTTTCAAATTTTGATAAAAAGGAGATCCCGTTTCGGGAATAGAAGAGAGGTTCATCACTTAGATCGGCAATAGCACGGTAGCCGTCCCATTTTATTTCGAAAACCCAGTCTTCATCGTCAAAGGCTTCAGGATGCGGTTTTGCAAGCATGGGCTTAATGAAATTCTCAAGTTTTTTTTCATCGACTAAAGAATTGAACCGCTGAAACCGGGGTTTTACTTCTTCCTTTACGGCTTTTTTTTGCTGACGTTTGGGCTTTTTTTTTCCTCTAAGAATTTAGTGACCTGGGAATTCTTTGAGGTGTTTTCTTCTGCATCGTAATCACTTTCTGCAAAATCATCTTTATGTTTGATGAGCAGCCATGAATTTTCTTCGGTATTTTTCATTTTAACCAAAGCAAATTCGCCTTTAAGCTTTTTACCGTGAAGGATAAATTTTAAAGAGCCGGCGTGAAGTTCTTTCAGCAATTCCTTTTCATCAGAGAGCTTTGAGTTATTGTCAAGAGGTTCATACGTTCCGCTGTCCCATATTTCCACCTGTCCTGCACCGTAGTTACCTTCAGGAATGTTTCCCTCAAAATCTTTATAATCATAAGGATGATCCTCCACCATCATTGCGAGCCGTTTATCTTTAGGATCCAAAGAAGGACCTTTCGGAACGGCCCAGCTTTTCAACACACCCTCCATTTCCAACCTGAAATCATAATGAAGCCGCGAGGCGGCATGTCGCTGGATCACAAAAATCAGTTTGTCTTTACTTTTTTTTGTTTTTCCTTCCGGTTCAGTGGTTTCATTAAACCTTCTTTTTGCATTGTAATCTTTTAAGGCCATTATGATGCATTTTTAGATTTTGGACTTTGTAAACTGGCTTTGAGCTGAGCCATAAGGTCAATAACTTTACCTTCTTTTGCGGGTTCAGCTTTTTTCGCTTTGATATTTTTCCCTTTTGCTTTCTGCTTGATAATTTTCATTAACGATTCAGAATACGTGTCTTTATACATTTCAGGATCGAATTCCTGTGAAAGTTGTTCTATAATGCTGACAGCCATTTTGAGCTCTGCCGGTTTCGGCGGTTTTTTGGCGGGAATTTTCAGATCGCTGTAATCCCTGATTTCCTGTGCAAATCTGAGACGGTTTAGGACAAGAACATCATCTTTATAGGGCCGGATCATTCCAATCGCTTCACTTTCACGAAGCACAAAGGTTCCTATTCCTACCATTTCTGTTTTAGCTAATGCTTTTAAAAGAAGTCTGTAAGCATTTTCACCATTCTTCTGAGGCTCCAGGTAATATGGATTTTCAAAATATACGGAATCCACTTCAGATTCTTTTACAAACTGGTCTATTGATAATATTTTGGATTTTTCAGGACTTGCCGCTTCATAGTCTTCTTCATCAAGAATGATGTATTTATCCTCCATGAGATAACCTTTTACAATGTTTTCCCATTTTACTTCCTTTCCTGTGGTTTCATTGACCCTTTTAAAACGGATATTTGAAAAATCGGATTTATCAAGCATATCCAGATCCAGTTTGGTGGTTTCTGTTGCCGAATAAATTTTAACAGGAATATTTACTAAGCCAAAGCCAATGGCGCCGTTCCAGATTGCTTTCATTGTAATTTGATTTAACAAAAATCTACAATGATTGTGCCGTGAGGAAAATATTTACTGAATGTGGTAATTTAGATTTTAGATATTAAATAATAAGAAATGTTTTTGATGTAACTGGAAGATTGGTTTTAACGTTACCCATAAGTACAAAAGAAAACAATTTAAAAATTGATGTTAGAAGCTTGAACAAAAGTGTTTATTTCCTTGTTATTGGGGATTATAAGCAGAAATTTATCAGAGAATAATAAATAAAAAAGCAGAGATTTCTCTGCTTTTTTATTTTGTAATTCAAATTCAATTTTGCCATAAGTATTATTGCATTAATTATTGCTAAAACTTATTGATTTTAATTGATTCTGTTCCTAACCTGGTAGTAATTTTTAAAATATACATTCCTGTTGGAAGTTCTGATGTTGAAATAGTAGTTTTAGAGGGTTGATCCTTTTTAATTAAGATCATTTGACCTGCCATATTATAAAGCTCCAAGCGTTGTATAGTAGCTGGAGAATTTATGTTAATAACTTCATTGAATGGAATTGGATATAGCAGTTTTTTTTCTATAACATTAGTTTCATGAGTGGCTAATGTTTGTTGAAATTCATAAGCGCCCAGATCAATTCTTGCATTCACGATACGATTATGTCCTGCCAGATCTGAATTGCCATAGATGGCTGTATCAAAATATTCATTGTTTCCCAGATTGATTGCCGAACTGTTGCTCTTTAAAGTAAAATCATTTGCACTGGGATTGTTAAAAATGTCATTTATTGAAATGCCTAATTGGGTAATATTAATAACGCTTTTTGAAGGAACATCTCTAACGATCGTTGTAGCTGTAGTATAGTTGCTTCCATTGACAAAATCCCAAATAATAGAATTGTACCATTTTGAAGTTCCGGAATCATAAATTCCATTATTACCGTTATTGATTATTGTTGTATTGTAATAATTTCCCCCTAAGTTATTATATACACCTCCTCCACTTGACGTTGCAGAATTGTTTGCAATAAGTACATTAACAAAAGTAGGCTGTGAAGAATGATTATACACGCCCCCTCCATAAGGCGCCGAGTTATTTTGAATGACAGTATTGATTGCTGCAGTATAAGAATTGTTATTGAATATCCCGCCTCCACCGGAATCGGCTATATTATTGCTAATGGAAACGTTTTTAAGAATATTTGATGAGTAAACGGCAAGTATTCCTCCTCCGAGGCTCGCAACTGTATTATTTGAAATTTTGGTATTATTGATTACCGAAGATGAGTTTTGAGTAAATATGGCACCTCCGGATTGGGCCGTATTATTTGTCAAGATCAGGTTGTTTAAACTAACAGAGGAATTATAAATAAAAATACCACCTCCACTAGAATAGATTGTGCCGGATGTAATATTATTTGAATTTATAGTTATATTGATAGCGGTATTAATACTCTTGCCATGTATTATTGTAAAACCATCCAACAGGGCCGTGCCAACATTTCCAACGGATAAAACGATGTGCTGGGCATCATTGATATTAGTAATCCCATTATTATCCAAATCTCCGCTAAGAATAGTTTCATTAGTTAAAAAATTACGATCATTCATTGTGGGAGTACCACTATCAGGAAAGCCGCCGTAAACCTTGACATTGTTTACCATTAAAAACCCATTCCGTGTATCGTATGCAGTGCCAAAATTATTATCTTCAGGGCTATACATCGGCTTGTAAGTTCCTTTTGATACCCATATCTCTTGTATGTTTTGGTTTGTTTTGGCCGCTTTAAGAGCGTCTGCTAATTCTCCAACAGCATTGCTCCAGGAACTTCCGTTACCTGCTGAGCCTTTTTTTACATACACCACACCAGATGTGGGGGTAATAGTTTGTGCAAAATGATATACGCAAATTAATAATAAAAGGATAGAAATTTTTTTCATGATATTAATTTTATGACTATAAAGATAAGCCTAAAACAAAAAAGCAGAGAAATTTTTCTCTGCTTCTCTTTATGCTTTTAAATTTAGTTTAAGTTCCAGTTCATCCAGCTGTTCGTTTGCAATGGCAGCCGGTGCGTCAATCATCACATCACGTCCGGAATTATTTTTCGGGAATGCAATATAATCCCTGATTACTTCGTTTCCATCGAGGATGGCTACCAAACGGTCAAAACCGAAAGCCAACCCACCGTGAGGCGGAGCGCCATATCTAAAGGCATTCATTAAGAAACCAAACTGAGCTTCCGCTTCTTCTCTGGTGAAACCAAGCAGATCAAACATCTTAGACTGAAGATCTTTATCGAAAATTCTGATAGAACCTCCGCCGATTTCGTTCCCGTTCAACACCATATCGTAAGCGTTTGCTCTTGCTTTTCCCGGATCCGTTTCCAGCAAATGAATATCTTCCGGTTTTGGAGAGGTGAAAGGGTGATGCATTGCGTGGTAACGTCCGCTTTCTTCATCAAATTCCAATAATGGGAAATCTACCACCCAAAGTGGTGCGAATTCATTTCCTTTTCTTAATCCTAAACGGTTACCCAGCTCCATTCTTAAAGCGGAAAGCTGTGTTCTTACCTTATTTTCGTTTCCGGAAAGAATCAACATTAAATCACCTTCTTTTGCTCCGAATTTTTCAATGATTTTTGCTAAATCTTCCTCGTTGTAGAATTTATTTACCGAAGAAGTCTTCACACCATCATTCTGGAATTTCACCCATACCATTCCTGAAGCACCGATCTGAGGTCTTTTAACCCAGTCAATAAGCTCATCAATCTGCTTTCTGGTATAATCTGCACAGCCTTCTACATTAATTCCGACCACCAGTTCGGCATCATCAAATATCTTAAACTCTTTTCCTTTTACCAACTCATTCAGTTCCACGAATTCCATTCCGAAACGGATATCCGGTTTGTCGTTTCCGTATTTCTGCATCGCATCTGCGAAAGTCATTCTCGGGAAGTCTCCGAATTCCTGACCGGTGATGTCTTTCAGTAAAGTTTTGGTCATTCCTTCAAAAACATTCATTACGTCTTCCTGTTCCACGAAAGCCATTTCACAATCGATCTGTGTAAATTCCGGCTGTCTGTCGGCTCTTAAATCTTCATCACGGAAACATTTTACAATCTGGAAATATTTATCCATTCCGCCAACCATAAGCAGTTGCTTAAAGGTTTGCGGAGATTGTGGCAACGCATAAAACTGTCCCGGATTCATTCTGCTCGGAACCACGAAATCCCTTGCGCCTTCCGGAGTAGATTTAATTAAAACCGGCGTTTCAACCTCGATAAAACCGTTGTCTGACAGGTAGTTTCTTACTTTCTGAGCCATTTTGTGACGGAAGATCAACTTGTCTTTCACAGGATTTCTTCTGATATCAAGGTAACGGTACTTCATTCGTAATTCTTCACCACCGTCCGTTTCATCTTCAATGGTGAAAGGCGGAAGCTGGGATTCATTAAGAACCGTTAATTTTTCAACAAGAATTTCAATTTCTCCTGTCGGGATGTTTGGGTTTTTACTTACTCTTTCAATAACTTTTCCTGTAACCTGAATCACAAACTCACGGCCCAGTTTTTTTGCATTTTCCATCAGTTCGGCAGTAGAACGCTCCTGATCAAAAACCAATTGGGTAATTCCGTAACGATCACGAAGATCTATCCAAATCATAAATCCTTTATCACGAATGGTCTGTACCCATCCTGAAAGTGTAACTTCTTCATTAAGATTTTTGAGAGATAATTCTCCGTTGTTGTGCGATCGAAACATAATTATTTGTTTAAAGTTCAAGATTTAAAGTTCAGGGTTCTGTGTTCAGTGTTTAAAGTTTTGAAGATCAAGCTTAAAACACCAACAGCGGAAGTTTGAATTTTCCGTGTGCAAAGATATGATTTTTAAAGGTTTTTAAAAGAAATTAATTAATAGTACTGCAAGAATAATTTTTATAAAACCTTTCATATGCCAAGAAATAATCATTTCTGAATATCTATTTTTGCCGGATACAAAATCAAAATCAATGTCAAAATATTTCAAATTTCTGAAGAAAGCGTTAAGCGGTAAAGAAGTAGACTATACAAAAGCGACGATAAGGAGCGCTGTTCTTCTTCTGGCAATTCCGATGATGCTGGAGATGGCCATGGAATCTGTATTTGCATTGGTAGATCTGTATTTTGTAGGACATCTGAAAGAAAGTGGTTTTGCTATACAGACAGTCGGACTGACAGAATCCGTGCTTTCCGTGATGTATTCTATTGCCATAGGGATGAGTATGGCGGCAACGGCAATGGTTGCAAGGAGGATCGGGGAGAAAAATCCGGAGCAGGCTTCCAGAAGTGCAGCTCAGGTTTTATTGGTTTCCTTTGCGGTCACTTTTATTTTAAGTTTGTTCGGAGTGATTTATGCTGAAGAAATTTTAATTCTGATGGGTTCAAAGCCTGAAGCTGCATCTTACGGTAAAGAATTTACAAGAATTATGATGGGAAGCAGTGTTATTATCATGTTGTTATTCCTGATCAACGGAATTTTCAGAGGAGCGGGAAATGCTGCCATTGCCATGAAATCCCTTTGGATAGCCAATATTGCGAATATTATTTTGTGCCCGGTTTTAATTAAAGGTTTCGGACCGGTCCCGGCAATGGGATTAACGGGAGCAGCTCTTGCTACAACGATCGGTAGGAGCATTGGTGTCCTTTATCAGCTTTATCATCTTTTAATTGCAGATTCACAAATCAGAATTGAGTCGAAATATTTTAAGCCTGATCTTAATATTATTAAATCAGTCATAAAAATTGCCACTCCCGGAATCTTTCAGTTTGTGATTGCTTCGTGCAGCTGGATCTTTCTGGCTCAGCTTGTGGCGACAACCGGTGGTGAAAATGCTTCTGCGGGATATCAAACCGCTTTACGTCTGATGATGTTTTTTATGCTTCCTGCCTGGGGATTAAGTAATGCCGCATCAACACTTGTCGGACAAAACATGGGAGCCGGCGAAATGCTTCGGGCAGAGCAATCTGTTATGAAAACCGTTAAATATAATGTGATTTTTATGATAGTCGTTAGTGTTATTTTCTTTTTTATGGGTGATTTTTTAGCCGGATTTTTCACCAATGAAACTGAAATTAGAAATATTGCCACCAATGCATTGCATATTATGGCTGTTGGATTTATTTTTTACGGAATCGGGATGGTAATGATTAACGCTTTTAACGGAGCTGGTGATACCTGGACGCCAACCTGGGTGAATCTTTGCGGTTTCTGGCTGTTTCAGATTCCATTTGCTTATCTTCTTTCAAAATATTTTGCATTGGGACCAAAAGGAGTATTTATCTCAATTCCTGTTGCCGAAGCTTTAATTACAATAGTTGCTTTTATGTTATTTAAGAAAGGAAAATGGAAAACGGTTAAAGTTTAGGAGTAAGAGGTGGGAGGTGAGAAGTGAAAAGTAAAATGTAAGAAGTAAGAAGTAAGAAGTAAGAAGTAAGAAGTAAGAAGAGAGAAGGTAAGTGATGATGAAGATCTCATGATTATGCGCATCGGGCTTTCATTTTTGCTAAAGAATTATAAAAATTTTAACAGCTGATCTTTTTGATTTTAAAATGGTATTCTCTAATTTCGTAATACAACTAAATTATATTACTATGGGAAAAGGAGACAAAAAATCAAAAAGAGGAAAGATTAACAACGGAAGTTACGGAAAAAGAAGACCAAGAAAATCTTCAAAAACTGTGGCCGCTGCCGAAGAAAAATCTAAAAGCTAAAAAGACCGGAAACTACTTCCGGTCTTTTTTATGAAGAGGTGTAAAAATTATTTTCCTCCAAAAATACTTCCCAGAATACTTCCGATTCCGCCGCTGTCGCCATCGTTCTTCTGGTTGTTATTATTTCCTAAAACACTGCCGATAATATCATTAAGTGGGTTTGATGAAGAGTTGGACTGTCCGCCTAACACATTTCCTATAATATCATTCAAAGGATTAGACTGCCCATTTTGTGCCTGTCCCGAAGCATTGCCTAGAATACCATCGAGCAAGCCTCCTAAACCGCCGGCTCCCACATTGTTCTGTTGTTTCTCTTTTCCGATATATCCCATAATGATCGGTGCGAGCATTGATAGCACAGGTCCGATTTTATCGATGGAAATTCCTGTTTTCTGAGATAACTGACTTTCCACGGTCTGCTTTTCTTCTCCAAAAATATGATTAAGGATAGAGTTTCCTTCGGATTGTCTTGCTTCGGCCTGGCTGACATCATTAAGAATACTTCCGTCATGATCTTTATCCAGCGCAGTATTTAAGGATTCTGCTTCGTTGGGAGACTGCGATTTTTTGCTGAGATAAGAAATAATAAGCGGGGCAGCTACCGCAAGCAATGCAAGGACCTGATTCCTGCTTATTCCGAATTTGTTTTCAGCTCTTTCTGCTACCTGATTGCCGGTGTTTCCGGTGAGTAAATCAATTAAGCCCATAGTTGATGATTTTTATTGTTACTATTCAGATCATCAAAAAATATTCCTAATAATTATATGAATATTAAACCAGGCGTAAATGTCATTATGCTGTTAATGCTTAACAATGGGTACATTTGAGCAGGCTTCGCCAAACATTAATGATTTTACGATAGGTTTCAGTTGTTCAACAAGCTCAATATAGGCGTTTTCAGGGATTTCTTTGTCCGAACATCCTTTTACCAGGACTCTTTTGCCGCGCATCTCCTCAAAATCATAATTTTTAACTGCGTTATGCATCAGAATTACTTCCAGATCTTCCCGGTTTCCAAAGACAATTTTTTTAGCAACATCCGTTAATCTGGCAGTGATTAAAAAGTACGCCCAAAGCGGAACAATAGCATCTGCCGAATTGTAGATGTATATATAAGCATCGCGGTATTCTTCAACATCAATCGCTGCAACTTTTTCACGGAAATCTTTCTCTTTTAGAATCATTTCCATAAAAAGAAAATCTTTAAGGTCAAGACCTTTCCTTACTCCTTTCGGTACGAGATCGGTTAGATCAAAATTGATCAGTCCGCTCTCTGCAACTTTATTCCGGATTTCAAATTCTTCTGACATTTTTATCATTATCTTTGAACAAATTTACAAATTAAGATGCAATGAAGTCCTAATTTGTTTTCTATAGCTGTTATAGAAACCTCCCATAATTTCATTTAAAAAATTAAAAAGAGATTCATAATGGCAATTTAAAATTAAAGATTTCACCAGAAATGAAATATTATATCATTGCCGGAGAAGCATCCGGAGACTTGCACGGAAGTAATTTAATGAAAGCGCTGAAACAGAAGGATCCCAATGCGGAGTTCAGGTTCTGGGGAGGCGATCTTATGGCAAAACAGGGCGGGACTCTGGTTAAACATTATCGTGATCTTGCTTTTATGGGCTTTCTGGAAGTTGCCATGAACCTTCGTACTATTCTGAATAATATTAAATTTTGTAAAGAAGATATTCAAAACAATAAACCGGATGTTCTTATTCTGGTAGATTATCCTGGTTTTAATTTAAGGATTGCAAAATTTGCGAAAGAACAGGGCATAAAGGTTGTCTATTATATTTCACCCCAACTCTGGGCATGGAAGGAGGGCAGGGTAGAGATCATCAGGAAATATGTGGATGAGATGATGGTAATTCTTCCTTTTGAAAAAGATTTTTATAGTAAACACGGTGTTTATTCCCATTTTGTTGGTCACCCTTTACTGGATGCCATCTCTACATTAGAAGAGATTAATACTGAGGATTTTAAAATACAGAACGGGTTAAACGAAAAAGAAATTATTGCATTACTGCCGGGCTCAAGAAAACAGGAAGTAGAAAAAATGCTGCAAATCATGCTTTCAGTACGTCCTTATTTTAAAGAATATCAGTTCGTCATAGCCGGTGCGCCAAGTCTTCCCAAAGAGTTTTACGAAAAATATGTAGATGATAATGTGCATTTTGTGTCCAATAAAACGTACGATCTGCTGAGGTGTTCAAAAGCGGCTTTGGTAACCTCCGGAACAGCGACTCTTGAAACCGCTTTACTGAATATACCTGAAGTAGTCTGCTACCGCGGAAGTAAAGTCTCTTATGCTATTGCCAAAAGGCTGGTGAAGAATATAAAATACATTTCCCTGGTAAATCTCATTATGGATCGTGAAGTAGTGAAGGAATTGATTCAGAATGATTTAAATACCAATAATCTTGTGGAAGAACTGAAAAAAATACTGGCGACCGAAAAAAGATTTGAAGTATTCAGGGATTATGAGCTGTTACGGGAAATGCTTGGCGGGAAAGGAGCTAGTGAAAATGCTGCAGACGTCATTTTAAACATGTAAAATTTAAATAAATACTCATTAATCGTGGAAAATTTTTCTGCGATTTTTCTTTTACTAAAAGAATTTTGGAAATTTTTTGAAGTTTTAAAATATTGCTGTGCGAATTTTCCATGAAATAAATATTTTTGGGAAAACACAAACTGTTGAAAAAGCAGCCTCTTCTTATTCTTGTTATCTTTTTTATTCTTGGAATTTTCTTTCAGGATACATTTTCTCTTAATGAAACTTATATTTTAACGATTGCAGGAATAATCCTGCTGATTTTAGCTTCAATATTTTTTAAAAACTATTTTCTGCACAGGCTAAAGCCTTATGTGCTGTGCTCAATGTTCTTTGGAGTCGGAATAATACTGCATTTTCTAAATACTGATGAAAATCCGGTTTCTGTTGCCGGAAATCACGTCATCACATTCAAAATTTCCGGAAAGTTGAATTCAACCGAAAAGAGCAGGAAATATGAAGCCGTAGTACAAGCCGAAAACAAAATCTTTAAAGCCATTGTTTATCACCCTAAAATTGAAAAAACACTGGACTTTAATCATTATTACCAGGCAAAAGCTTTTATTTCCAAACCCAAAGCTCCGCAATATGATTTTCAGTTTGATTATTCGAAATATTTAAAACGTAAAAACATTGATTTTCAATGTTATATCAATGGTGAGGTCCATGCTGCGGGAAGAAATGATTTAAGTTTGAAAGAAAAGTTTTATCAGAAACGATGGGAAGTTCTCAAGAATATTGACCATACCCAGATGTCTTCAAAGGCTAAAGAATTCTTAAAAGGAATTATTCTTGCTGACCGTACGGAAATTGATGTGCAGACGGCTCAGGATTTCAGCAGATCCGGACTGGTGCATTTTCTGGCTATCTCGGGAACACATATTGTTGCGATTTTCGGGTTGTTTTATTTCTTATTGATTAAAATTTTACCGGTAAAGCATAGAAAATATGCGATTGTTTCAAGTCTTATTTTCATTTGGCTTTTTACTGCTTTTATTGGCTTTGGCAGTTCAGTGGTGCGTTCAAGCCTGATGCTGAGCAATTATTTTATTTATGTCCTGCTTCAGCGGAAGTCAGATCTTCTTCATTCTTTGGCGTTGTCCGCATTTGTCATTTTGATTTCGGACACACAGCAAATATTCGATGTGGGATTCCAGTTGAGTTTCCTTGCGGTTTTAGGAATATTCTGGCTCAATCAACCGATTCTGAATATGCTTCCAAAACAGGACAATTGGCTAAAAAAGGTTATTTTTAATACGGTTTCCGTTTCCATTTCGGCTCAGCTGGCAACGCTTCCTCTTGTGCTGTATTACTTTCATCAGTTTTCATTCATTTCTATTATTGCAAATTTCTTTATTGTTCCTTTTTCTGAGATGATCATTATGTTTTCATTTTTAATGACTACTTTAATAGCTTTCAACATAAATTTCGAATATTTGAATAGATTGTATGAATTTATCATTGACATATTGCTCACGATAATCCATTGGTTTGCCGGATTTAATCATGTTTTTTTTGAAAATATTCCATTGAATTTGCCTGAGGTCTTTTCCCTGTTTTTAATAGTCATGTTGCTAAGACCTGTTATTTTAAAATGTAATCTTAAAAACTTCGTGAGATGTATGATGGCTGTTATTGCTTTTTTTATATTGCGATGGGGTTTTGATCTGTATGAAATGAATAAATCTGAAGTTCTTGTTCATGATTTCTCTAAAAATAAAGTATTATCCATTAAGAAAAATAATGATGCCTGTTTCTGGATTGAAGAAAATTCGGATAAATCTAAAATTGTAAAGTTTATCGTAAACCCTTACTGTGCCTCACGGCGTATAAAAAGAACGGAGATAAGAAGGATTCCTAATGCAGTTCGAAAAATTGTTTATAAACATAAAATTTATGAAATAAATTAATTTTGATACGTAATATTTTCCTTTATTTATAATATTTTAAGACTTATTTAGAAAGATTACAAACTGGCTATATGTGAGATTTCTCACTTTTTGTTGTAGTTAACATTTCTTAATTTTGTGGAAAATCAAATTTAAACTTATATGGCAGGTTTAACGAGTTCTACAATAGGTAGAAAATATGCTATGGCATTGTCGGCTATCTTTTTGCTGATATTTCTGGTAATGCACCTTTCTGTAAACCTTTTGTCGGTTTTTGGAGCAGATGCTTACAATAATGCTTCGCAGTTTATGGGGTATAATCCTCTTATTCAATTTGTAATGCAGCCGGTATTGATATTTGCTGTTGTTTTCCACTTTGTAATGGGATTTGTTTTGGAAATTAAAAATCAGAAAGCACGTCCTGTTAAATATGAAGCTAATAATCCTTCTCACAATTCTACATGGATGTCAAGAAATATGATTATTTCAGGTGCCGTGGTCTTGGCTTTTATTTTTCTTCACATGTATGATTTCTGGTTTCATGAAATGAACTACAAGTATCTTGACGGGTTGCCAATTGAAGAATCACGCTTCTGGGGAGATCTGCATGCTAAATTTGCAGATGCATGGAGAGTAATTATTTATATAATATCTTTCATTTTGCTGGGATTACACCTGGGACACGGTTTCCAGTCTTCATTCCAGTCTATCGGTGCAAGACACCCTAAATATACTCCTGTAATCATGGCATTTGGAAAATGGTATTCCATCCTGATTCCTGCAGGTTTTATCTTTATCGCAATTTATCACTTTGTAACTCAATAATATCAATATACTAATATGAGTAAATTAGATTCAAAAATTCCGGCGGGTCCTTTAAAGGATAAGTGGAAAAATCATAAGGACCATATGAACCTTGTTGCACCAAACAACAGAGACAAGATTGATATTATTGTTGTTGGAACAGGTTTGGCAGGAGGTTCTGCTGCTGCTACACTAGCAGAGCAGGGATACAATGTAAAAGCGTTCTGTTATCAGGATTCTCCAAGAAGAGCACACTCTATTGCCGCTCAGGGAGGTATCAACGCAGCTAAAAATTATCAGGGAGACGGAGACTCTACCTACAGATTATTCTACGATACCATCAAAGGTGGTGACTATAGAGCAAGAGAAGCAAACGTATACCGATTGGCAGAAGTTTCTGCAAATATTATCGACCAGTGTGTTGCTCAAGGTGTTCCTTTCGGACGTGAGTACGGAGGCCAGCTTGATAACCGTTCATTTGGTGGGGTTCAGGTAAAAAGAACATTCTATGCTAAAGGACAGACGGGACAGCAGTTATTATTAGGAGCTTATTCAGCCATGAGCCGGCAGATCGGTAAAGGAAGAATTAAGATGTACAACCGTCATGAAATGATGGATCTTGTGATTGTAGACGGAAAGGCAAGAGGGATTATCGCCAGAAACCTTGTAACAGGTGAAATCGAAAGACATTCTGCGCACGCCGTAGTAATTGCATCCGGAGGATACGGAAATGTATATTTCCTTTCTACCAACGCAATGGGCTCCAACGTTTCTGCAGCCTGGAAAATCCACAAAAAAGGAGCGTACTTCGCAAACCCTTGTTATGTGCAGATTCACCCTACATGTATTCCGGTTCACGGAACACAGCAGTCTAAACTGACTTTGATGTCTGAATCTTTAAGAAACTCAGGAAGAATCTGGGTTCCTAAAAACATTGCCGACGCAGAAGCCATCAGAGCAGGAAAGCTTAGACCTGAAAATATTAAAGAAGAAGACAGAGATTATTATCTTGAAAGAAGATATCCTGCTTTCGGTAATCTTGTACCTAGAGACGTTGCATCAAGAGCTGCTAAAGAAAGATGTGACGCCGGATACGGAATCGAAAACAATGATACTCAGGAAGGCGTTTACCTGGATTTCTCTACAGAGATCATGAAAAAAGGTAGAGAAGCCGCTATTGAAAAGCATATTCATAATCCTACTGATCAGCAGATCTATGATTTAGGGAAAAGCTGGGTTGAAGAAAAATATGGTAATCTATTCGTAATGTATGAAAAAATTACGGCTGATGATCCATATAAAACCCCAATGAAGATTTATCCTGCCGTTCACTACACCATGGGTGGAGTTTGGGTAGATTACAACCTTCAGTCTACCATTCCGGGATGTTTCGTAATTGGAGAAGCAAATTTCTCTGATCACGGAGCCAACAGATTGGGAGCCTCTGCTCTAATGCAGGGACTTGCAGACGGATATTTCGTGCTTCCTTACACGATTGCAGATTATCTTTCTGCAGACATCAGAACAGGATCTATTCCTACCAATTCTTCATCTTTCGATGAAGCAGAAAAAGGAATCAAAGAAAAAATAGATTTCTTCCTTAATAATAACGGAACACATTCTGTTGACCACTTCCACAAAAGGTTAGGAAACATTATGTGGAATAAAGTAGGTATGGGAAGAACACCTGAAGGTTTAAGAGAAGCCATCAGAGAAATTGAAGAAGTAAGAAATGATTTCTGGAAAAATGTAAAAGTTCCCGGAGATAATGATGGTATGAATACCGAGCTGGAAAAAGCATTCAGAGTCGCAGATTTCTTAGAGCTTGGACAATTGATGGCTATCGATGCATTGCATAGAAACGAATCTTGTGGAGGACATTTCCGTGAAGATCACTCAACTCCGGACGGAGAAGCTGAAAGAGATGACGTAAACTTCAAATATGTAGGAGCATGGGAATATCAGGGAGAAGATATCAATACAGAAGTATTGCACAAAGAAGAGCTGATCTACGAAAATATTGAGGTGAAAACTAGAAGTTACAAATAACAGATATGAAGAGTTTAAAAAAAGTACTTTTGTTTTTTGTAATCCTCTCCGGATGTTCTGTTTTTGCTCAGAAAGTAACAACACAGGCTATTGATAAACCTGCTGAAGGAAAATCTCTGGTGTATATTTTAAAAACCGGAGCGGGTATGCTGCTTAACTTCAGGGTTTATGATAAAGATAAATTCCTGGGAGCTATTCCTAGCGGGAAATATTTAGTTTATGAATGTGAGCCTGGTGAACATTTATTTTGGGCTACATCAGAAAACAGAGATTATGTTGAAGCCAACCTCGAACCCAATATGGTATATGTGATTAATGCGGAAGGCCAAATGGGAGCTTTCATCGCAAGTGTTAACCTTAGACCTTTGAAACCTACAGAATTCAGAGATAAAAAGCTTTTTTATCAGGTGGTAAAAAATGACACTAAGACAATATATCAGCCATCACAGGACGACAAAGCTGAGAATATCGCCAAAGCAATGGAAAAATATCAGGAGCTGAAAAGCAGAAATTCTAATAAAATTGCAGTTTTAAGTTCAGATATGAAATTTGAAAATGCAGACAAACCAACAAAATAATCTCCAACCTATAAATATAAAATTATGAGTGCAAAAAAAGGCTTACATCTTACGCTGAAAATTTGGAGACAAAAAAATAATAAATCTAAAGGTCAGTTTGAGACTTATAAAATATCGGATGTTTCTACAGATTCTTCATTTCTGGAAATGTTGGACATCCTTAATGAAAATCTTATTAACGAAGGAAAAGAGCCTATCGCTTTCGATCACGACTGTCGTGAAGGGATCTGCGGAATGTGTTCTCTTTACATCAATGGTAGAGCGCACGGTCCGGACACAGGGATTACAACCTGTCAGCTTCACATGAGAATGTTCAAAGACGGTGAGACCATCGTTATTGAACCTTGGAGAAGTGCTGCATTTCCGGTAATTAAAGATTTAATTGTAGACCGAAGCGCATTCGACAGAGTAATGGCTGCTGGTGGTTTTATTTCAGTAAACACTTCAGGAAATACATTGGATGCCAATGCGATTCCGGTTCCAAAAGAAGATGCTGATAAGGCAATGGATGCTGCAGCATGTATCTCTTGCGGTGCCTGTGTAGCTTCTTGTAAAAACGGATCTGCAATGCTGTTTGTGGGTGCAAAAGTTTCTCAGTATGCACTTTTACCTCAAGGTAGAGTAGAAGCGAAGCGAAGAGTGCTGAATATGGTAAAAGCCATGGATGAAGAAGGATTCGGAAACTGTTCCAATACCGGTGCGTGTGAAGTAGAATGTCCGAAAGGAATTTCTCTTGAGAACATCGCCAGAATGAACAGGGAATATATGGCAGCATTTGTTGACAGAGGATAAAAAATTATTAAAATAAAATAAAAGCAGCTTTCATAAGAAGGCTGCTTTTTGGTTACAGCAATATTCTTCTGAAAAAAATTAATACAGATGTTTTCAATTTACAAATGGAAACTTATAAACATTTTATATTGTTTTTATTGATTGAATAATCATGGAAAATTAACGTAATTTCAAATACACATTCTAATAAATTTAATTGTTTACTACGCGAAATCATGGCTTTTATTTCTTTTAGTTAAATGTTTCATAAATTACCATGGAATATGATATTTAGTTGAGATGAAAAACTTATTTTTGCGTAATTATAAAATTCGAAATGAAAAAATATCTTTTATTGTTTATCATCGCTGTTTTTGCGATGTCTTGCTCTAAAAAAGTAGAAGTAAAAGGAAAAATTACCGGCGGTTCTCCATTAGAAAGAATCGAATTTATTGAAGCATCAGGTGTTGCTACTTTACCACTGATTAACATTGGGATCAACAAAGACGGAACGTTCTCCGGAAGCTTTGAGGCTCCGAAAAGCGGAATGTATGTAATGTCGTATGGCGGAAAACAAAACCTGATCTATCTTAAAGGTGGCCAGAAACTTGAAATTACAGGCAACGGAATAAGCTTCCCGTCAGAATTTGTGGTTACAGGTGATGCTAAAAATAATAATGATTTCTTTACGGCTACACAAAAATATCTTTCTACCTATGCTCAGACTGTGAATATGAATGAGCTGATGACAAAAGATGAAAAAACTTTTCTTAAAGGCATTGAAAAAGTTCAGGCCGATGTTAATAAAAACATAGAAGAAAACGTTAAAAAATTCAGCCCGGACAACGGATTAGTGGAGTGGAAAAAGAATGACCTTGCAAGCACATTGCTTACGATCCTGAATCAATACGAAATGAGTCACAAACAAATGGGTAACCCTTCATTCAAAGTGACAAAAGCGTTCACGGATTATGAAAACAAGCTTCAGGAAAATAAAGAGGTAATGGTAAAAGAAAATCCTTTCTACAGACAATATCTTTTAACAAAAATGAGCCCGGATTTCCAGAAGTATGCACAAGCAAACAGCGCTGGGAAAACAGATGTTACCACTTCTGAATTATTTTCTGATTATTTAAAGAAAAATCAGAAAGATCTTTCACAAACTGCTAAAGATTACTTATTGGCTTTTGTAATGGCGCAATCTGATATTCATCCGGGAACTCCTGAAAAAACAATAGAGAAAATTAAAAAAATTATCGATACGGATATCAAAGACGCTACCATTAAAGAAGATTTAAAGAAAATTCAGTTTGCTATCAACGGTTTCAAAATCGGAGAGCAGGCTCCTGAAGCATCTCTTATCAAAGCAGACGGAAAATCGTACAGTCTTTCTTCAAACAAAGGAAAACCTTACATGATGATGTTTTATGCATCCTGGAATCCTTATATCGGAGAAGCCTCAATTCCTGTTTTAAAAGAAGTTGTGAATTTCTATAAGTCAAAAATGAACTTCGTTTTTGTAAATGTTGATGATACAAAAGATCAGTTTGTAAAAACTAGCAATTCGCTGATGAAAGGAATTACCGGAACCAATGTATACGGTGAAGGCGGATTAAATTCAGATATTGCTAAAAAATATGGAGTGTACGGTTTCAAATTACCATGCTTCATTGTTGTTGATAAAGACGGAAAAATAGCAAGCAAGCCGTTCTTTAATCTTGGAGATCCTGAATTGGTAATCGCTCTGGATAAACAAACAGGACTTTCTGCACCAAAGGTAAATCCTAATGCTCAATTGCAGCCGGGATTAGGGATGGATCCTTCTGCTGCACCCCAGCAAGTGCCGCAACAACAGGCAAATCCTCAGCCGGCTCAGACAAAATAATTTAAATTGAATATAGATAAAAACCTTGTCTTCGGATAAGGTTTTTTTTATTGTATTTTTGCAGACCGGAATAGAGTTGTTTTTTTTCGGGCATTTGTCAAAGTTCAGATCTCTGGCAATTTAAACAGTAAAACAGAAAAAATTCTTAATGAAAAAGAGAAATAAGAAAAATATTATTCTTGAAAATATCAGACTTTTAAATGCAGGTGCAAAAGGTGTTGCTATTGGCAGAACCGAAGAAGGAAAAACCGTAATGGTAACGGGTGCAATTCCCGGGGATATCGTGAATGTAAAAGTAAAGAAAGCGAAATCAAAATATTACGAAGGAGAAGCAGTAGATCTTCTTGAAAAATCACCGTACAGAGTAGATCCGAAATGTATCCATTTCGGGGTTTGCGGAGGGTGCAAATGGCAGAATATGAGCTATGAAAAGCAACTGGATTTCAAACAGGAAGAAGTTTATAATAATATCAAGAGAATCGGAGGGATTGATCATTTTGAAACAGTGCCTATTTTAGGTTCGGAAGAGCAGTATTATTACAGAAATAAAATGGAGTTCTCTTTTTCAAATTCCCGCTGGCTTACGCAGTATGAAATCAGTTCGGAAGAAAATTTCGGAAACAGAGATGCGCTGGGCTTTCACATTCCCGGAATGTGGAGTAAAATTCTGGATCTTAAAGAATGCTTCCTTCAGGAGGAACCTTCAAACACCATCAGGCTTGCTGTAAAAGAGTATGCCGTGAAAAATGGTCTTGACTTCTTTGATGTTAGAAATCATGAAGGCTTTCTAAGAACTCTGATGATGAGACAAAACTCACAAGGGGAGTGGATGGTCCTTTTCCAGCTTTTCAGAGAAGAAAAAGAAAACAGGGAAAAACTCTTCCAATTTCTGCTTGAAACATTTCCTCAGATTAAAACAATGGTTTATGCCATCAATCCGAAAGCGAACGATTCCATCTATGATTTGGATATCAACGTTTACTTTGGGGAAGGATATCTAATGGAAGAAATGGATGGCTTGAAATTCAAAATCGGTCCGAAATCCTTCTTTCAGACCAATTACAAACAGGCGCTTGAACTCTACAGAAAAACATTGGAATTTGCAGATTTGAAGGGTGATGAAGTAGTGTATGATCTTTATACCGGAACGGGAACGATTGCTCAATATGTGGCAAGAAAAGCAAAGCAGGTTATTGGGATAGAATCTGTTCAGGAAGCAATTGATGCAGCAATAGAACATGCACAGCTGAACGGGCTTACCAACACAACATTTTATTGTGGTGATATGAAGGATATTTTTAATGATGAATTTCTTGCCAATCATCCAAAAGCGGATGTTCTTATTACGGATCCCCCAAGAGACGGGATGCATCAGAAAGTGGTAGAGCAGATCCTGAAGCTGGCGCCGCAGAAGGTAGTATATGTGAGCTGTAATTCTGCTACACAGGCGCGTGACCTGGCATTAATGAAAGATCATTATGATGTTGTTAAAATTTTGCCTGTGGATATGTTCCCGCAAACCCACCATGTAGAGAATATTGCATTGCTCCTTAAGAAATAATTTATTTAAATTTGACAAACATCATCTATAATATGAAATCTTTTAAATTTCTGTTTGCTTTATGTTGTATCAGCCTGCTTTTTTCATGCGGTGCTGATGATGATATCTGTGAAAGCGGAGAAGGAACGCCAAGAATGAAATTCTCTTTCCTTAACGCAGAAAACGGTAAAGAAAGAACTCTTGACTCTCTTTATGTTGCCGTAGATTACGGCACCGGAAAAGTTCAGCTGGGGGGTGAGGCGAAAATAACTTCCAGAATAATTCCTTTAAGAGTAGATGATTCACCATATACGGATGTTTACTTTAGAACCACTAATCTGGGAACAGAATCCAGGGTAAGGGTAAATTATACCACCAAAGCTGTTTATGTTTCCCCGGGATGCGGAATTAAAAAAACATATGAAAATTTAAATTCGGTACTAACGACATCTGCAAATGCTCCTGTAAAAGCTATTCAGGACGGACAAAATTTTATTGAAAATGAAGACAAAACCAATCTTTACCTTCTTTTTTAGTGTAATCTATATCCTGAGTTTTGCTCAGAATACCCAGGAAACAAAAAAAGAAAAATGGAAATATGAACCTAATTTTATGGTAGGCGGCGATGTACTGAATGCAGGCGTATCTTTTTTTTCAGACAGAAAGCTTTACCAGGGATTTATTTCTTCTAAAATAAAAAATAATATTCATGGTATTGTAGAAGCCGGATTTGAATCCAATATTTACCAGAAAAACGGGTATGACGTAAAGGCGAACGGACCTTTTCTGAAAATCGGGGCTTTTTATATGCTTGCAAAAGATCCGGAAAATGAATTTAACGGTTTCTATGCCGGAGGTAAAATCGGAGGATCTTTTTATACTCAGGAATATATGGCGGTTCCTGTCCGCGGTTTTGGCGGGAGTAGTTCTTCTGTTTCTTTTCCGTCATCTTCACAGTCATCTTACTGGCTGGAAGGAACCATAGGTGGGAGAGTTCAGCTCTTTGAATCCAATTTTTTCATTGATGTAAACCTTCAGCCACGATACCTTGTTGCCACAAGCAAGCAAGAAGATATTCAGCCAATGATTGTACCCGGATTCGGAAGAAGTTCATCAAAATTCAATATGGGGTTCGCATGGAATATTGCTTATAAGTTTTAAATTACGGTATCATAAAAATTAATCCTTCCTGTTATCAGGAAGGATTTTATATTTCTTAATGTTAAAATATCAATTAAGCTGTTATTGCTGAATTTTTAATGTTTTTTCTGTTTTATTATGTATTTTAAAATAATTTGATGCTTGTAAAATATATTATATCTTAAAATTGTTAATTTATGCGTTTTTATTTATAATAATAATTAATTATTTTTTATTTTTTAACATTAAAACATTCCTGATACTGCGTTTTTATTAGGTGAAAACTCGCAAATGATATATATTTGCAATTGATAAAATTATCCTTTTATGAAAAAACTTATTACTACTTTAATTTGTAGTTTGGTCGGGGGAACAATGTTTGCGCAGTGGACTCCGGCTAATTATGAAGGAAGGTCAGAGAAATCTTCTAATGTGAGAAGTTATTATAAGTTGGATCTTAATAAAATAAGAACCCAGCTTAAAGATGCTCAGGAGACAGGGAAAAATGCAAAGCCCGTGGAAATTTCTTTGCCAACGATGGATGGTAAAATAGAAAAATTTGCAGTTTATAGTCAGCCGGTTGTGGTAAAAGAACTGGCCGACCAATATCAGCTGGGATCTTATGTAGGAATTGGTATTGATGATCCTTCTAAGTATTTGAGATTTTCTGTAGCGCCTAATGATTTTCAGTCAATGATCATTAAAGACGGGGTTTATGAATTTATAGAACCTCAGAATGCTGATAAAACGATCTACGGAGTGCATCCTAAAACAGATAAGTCAAAAGGAGAAGCATTCGTATGTGGTACTAATGAAAGTCCTTTATCAAAACAACAGATCAGTGAGCTTTACTCAAAAGGAAAAAGCTTTCAGAACAACCCAACAAATTTTGCGAAAAACTCAGACCAGAAATACAGAACTATGAGGCTGGCAATGTCTGTAACCGGAGAATATACGCAGTTTTTTGGAGGGACAGTGGCAGGAGCTCTTACGGCTATTAATGCTACGATGACAAGGGTAAATGGTGTTTTTGAAAAAGACTTTGCTTTACATCTGATTGTTCAGAGTTTTCCCGGGGTGATTTATACAAACCCTGCGACGGACCCTTATTCTCCAGCTTCTTCAGGAGCTGCAGGTGCATGGAATCTTGAACTTCAAAATGTTTTGACAACAAATGTCGGAAACGGAAATTATGATATAGGACATTTATTTGGTGCTTCAGGAGGTGGAGGTAATGCAGGCTGTATAGGCTGTGTGTGTTTAAATCCTGCCGATTCCCAATCTCCAGGTAAAGGTTCAGGATATACGTCTCCTGCCGACGCTATTCCTCAGGGGGATAACTTCGATATTGATTATGTGGCTCATGAAATGGGGCATCAGTTGGGAGCTAATCATACTTTCTCTCATAATATTGAAGGAACATTAGTGAATATGGAGCCAGGGTCCGGATCAACAATTATGGGGTATGCAGGAATTGTTCCGGGAGCGAATGTACAAGCTCATTCAGATCCTTATTTTCACATAGCGAGTATTTTACAGGTACAAAGCAATCTATCTAGTAAGACATGTGATATTGAAACAAATATTACGAACAATCCACCTATAATAGGAGCATTAAATGATTATACTATTCCGAAAGGAACAGCATTTGTTCTTACTGCAACAGCTACAGATCCTGAAAATGATCCTATGACATACACCTGGGAACAGTTTGACAGCGCAAATACTCCAGTAACAAGTGTTACAGGAAATAATACGACAGGGGCGCTGTTCAGATCTGTAGTGCCAACTTCTACCGGAAATACAAGATATTTTCCTAAGTTATCTTCAGTATTAGCCGGAAATTTAACAGTTCCCTCTATTTGGGAAACGGTATCAAATGTGGCAAGAACAACCAGTTTCGTATTGACTGTAAGAGATAATAATCCTGTTTCTACATCACAGCAAACACAAAGTGATATTGTGAATGTTACAGTAGGAAGTGATGGCCCCTTCAAAGTAAGTTCAACGCAGGTATATCACAATACATCGGCGGCTTTAATATGGGATACTGCAGGTACTAGTGCTGCACCATATAATGTATCGAATGTAAAAATCGATTATACGACCGATAATGGTAATACATGGACTGTGCTTTCTGCATCTACACCAAATGACGGATCTGAAAGTTATACTTTCCCTTCATCATTAAACGGTCAAAATATTAAAATAAGAATTTCATCGATCGGCAATATCTTCTATGCTATTAAGCAGGTGTTGGTAACCGCAGCAGCGCCATGTAGTTCTGCAGCTCCAACAAATATTGCGGTAAGCGCTATTACCTCATCTTCTGCAATGATAAGCTGGAATCCTTCAATAGGGGTAACTTCTTATGCAGTAAGATATAAAAAAGTAACAGAATCAGTTTGGCAGCAGACTACTGCAACCGGAAATGCTGTTACTTTGTCAGGATTGGAAGAAGGAACAAAATATGATCTTCAGGTATTGACATTTTGTTCTGGAACTCCTGGTACTTATAGTGCTAATACTCCATTTGTAACAGCTTCTTCATTAACATATTGCTCTCTTACATCAGCTGATTCTTCAGACGAATATATTTCTAATGTAACATTGGCCAACGTAAATAATACTACCGGAGCAT
Source organism: Chryseobacterium sp. PET-29 (assembly GCF_025736815.1). Classification (NCBI taxonomy): domain Bacteria; kingdom Pseudomonadati; phylum Bacteroidota; class Flavobacteriia; order Flavobacteriales; family Weeksellaceae; genus Chryseobacterium; species Chryseobacterium sp. PET-29. The sequence continues at coordinate 3,647,757 of NZ_CP107053.1, forward strand.
CAACATATACTGACTATGGTTTGGATGGTACAAAAACAATCCATCTGGTTAGCGGATCTACAGGGAATACTGTTTCGGTTACCAAGACTTGGACAGGAAATACTTATCTGGAAGGAGTAAGAGTATGGATTGACTTCAATAGAAATGGTACATTTGAATCATCAGAATTGGTATTGAATTCAGCACCAAGTGTAACTCCAACAGTAAGTGCTACATTTACAGTACCAACAACTGCAGTTCAGAATAAGATGCTTAAAATGAGAGTAGCGCTTCGTTATAATGCCTCTGCTACTGCATGTACATCATACGATTATGGTGAAGTTGAAGACTATAACGTTTTCGTGACACCAACGGTTTTAGGAACAAACGATGTTGCCGGACCTAAAAATGATATTCAAATTTATCCGAATCCTGTATCAGATATCTTAAATATCACCAAAGTTTCTGATAAGGCATCTTATAAAATTTACAGCGCTGCCGGTCAATTGGTAAGACAAGGGAATATTATTGACGGAAAAATCAATGTTTCCGAACTGATCAAAGGTGGTTATATAATTACTGTTGAAGAAAAAGGAAAAGATTTATTCACTTCCAAATTCATCAAGAAATAATAAGATAATTTTAAATGATTAATTCAATCCCCGGGGAAGCCCGGGGATTTTTTTATTGTGCTGTAAAGGGCTTGAATAAATCTGCTATTATTTATGAATAATTTTAAAATACGGTAAATGCATTTGTGAAAAATAACTATTGCAAGAGTTGGTTTGAATAATTGTGAATTTAGTATGAAAAAAATATTTGCATTTTCATATTAATAATAAAAAATGATTAGATTTGTATAATTAATATAATATTGAGAAAGTTATGAAGAAAAATTTTACTTCTTTCTTTTTCCTCTTTTTGTTTGCGATTACCAGTGCACAATGGAGTCCTACAACATTCAGGGGAGAAAAAACAAGAGCAGGCTCCGATATTAAGAGCTATTACACTCTAAACATTTCTTTGCTAAAGTCTCAATTGGCAAAAGCGCAGGAAACGGGTAAAAATGCAAAGCCCGTTACCATTTCCTTGCCAACTTTAGAAGGAAAAATTGAAAAGTTTGCCGTTTACAGCTTCCCTGTGGTAGTTAAGGAACTGGCAGACGAGTATCAACTGGGATCTTATGTAGGTGTTGGGATTGATGATCCCGGAAAATACCTGAGATTCAGCTTAGCACCGGATGATTTTCAGTCGATGATAATCAAAAACGGTGTCTATGAATTTATAGAGCCGGCCGATAAAGGCAAAACGGTTTATGGTGTGCACCCAAAAACTGATAAAAGCAACGAAGGCTTTCTTTGCTCTATGAACGAAGACCGTTTGACAAAAATGGAAATCGATAAGCTTTATAAAGCTGGAAAAACATTCACCAACCAAACAACCGATTTTTCGAAATCTTCTGATAAAAAATACAGAACGATGAGATTGGCAATGTCGGTAACCGGAGAGTATACCCAATATTTTGGGGGTACAGTAGCCAATGCACTGGTTGCCGTGAATGCTACTTTAACGAGAGTAAACGGCGTATTTGAAAAAGATTTTGCCTTACATCTTAATTTACAGAACTTTCCGGGAGTAATATATACAAATCCCGCCACAGATCCGTATTCTCCTGCTGCGCAGATGAATAACTGGAATCTTCAGTTACAGCAAACACTTACAGCAAATGTAGGAAGTGCCAATTATGATATCGGTCACTTATTCGGAGCTTCAGGTGGGGGAGGAAATGCTGGATGTATAGGATGTGTATGTATCGATCCTGCTAATAATAATGCAACCCAGAAAGGCTCGGGATATACTTCTCCTGCGGATGGTATTCCACAGGGAGATAATTTTGATATTGATTATGTAGCACACGAAATGGGACACCAGCTAGGTGCAAATCATACATTTTCACACGGCCTGGAAACTGCAGGTGTAAACGTAGAACCGGGTTCCGGCTCTACTATTATGGGATATGCCGGAATCACAGGAACCAACACTGATGTTCAGGCTCATTCAGATCCTTATTTCCACGCAGTAAGTATTACCCAGGTTCAGAATAATCTTACCAGTAAAACATGCGATGTTGAAACGGTAATTGCCAATAATCCGCCTGTAATTACTCCTTTACCTTCTTATAATATTCCTAAAGGTACGGCATTCGTATTAACAGCTTCTGCTACAGACGCAGAAAACGATCCTATGACGTATTGCTGGGAAGAGGTGGATAACGCAAACGTTACCATTAATAAAAATAATCTTGGAACAACTGCAAGTGGAGCTACATTCAGATCATTTAATCCGACGACAAGCCCTACAAGATATTTCCCTAAACTAGCATCAGTATTAGCTGGTGTGCTAAATAATTCCAATAATGGATGGGAGTCTGTTTCTACTGTTGCGAGAACAACAAATTTCAGAGTAACGGTTAGAGATAACAATCCTGATCCTACTCAGCAGCAGACGCAATTTGCCAATCAGCAGATTATTGTTGGGAATGACGGACCTTTCAAAGTAACTTCTACGACTGCTTATAACAATGCACCAACAGCTATTACATGGGATGTTGTTAATACTACAGCAGCACCTTATAACGTAGCAAATGTAAAAATTGATTATACAACCGACAATGGAGTTACATGGACAGTAGCAACTGCTTCTACCGCTAACGATGGTAATGAGTCTTTAACACTAACCGGCCTTACGGTTGGAGCCACCGTTAAAATCAGAGTAAGTTCTATAGGAAACGTATTCTATGCAATCGGAAGTGCTACAGTAACGAGCTTGGCCAGCTGTACAGGTGCAGCCCCGACAGGTATTGCAGTATCTGCAATTACACAAACTACCGCTACTGTAACATGGACTGCCGCGGCAAATGCCACATATGTCATTCAGTATCGTCCTGTTGGAGGTACTACATGGTCTACTGTTACTTCAACAGGAAATTCTGTAAATCTTACAGGTTTAAATGATGGAGTTCAATATGAAGTGCAGGTGGCAACAGTTTGTAATGGTGTTCAGGGCGCTTTCTCTGCATCAACAAACTTTACAACATTGGGTCTGAACTACTGTAATATGACATCAAATAACTTTAATGATGAATATATTTCTAATGTTACAGTTACGCCGAATGGTGCTGCAGTAATGAGCAATAACTCTGGAGGTTCTACTTATACAGATTATACAACTACGCCAAGTGCTCTTGTAAATCTTGTAATAGGATCAGCAAATAATACGGTATCTGTTAATAAGTTCTGGACTGGTTTTGCATTCAGTGAAGCAGTAGGTGTTTGGATTGACTTCAACAGAAACGGTGTTTTTGAAGCTTCCGAACAAGTAATGAACTCGCCGGCTAGTACAACAACTCCGGTTTCAGCTACTTTCGCAGTACCGGCAAATGCCTATAACGGACCTGCTACCACGAGAATGAGAGTGGCAATGCAGTTTAATACTTCACCTACAATGTGTACAAGTTTTACATTTGGAGAGGTTGAAGATTATGCGGTGAAATTAATACAGCCGATTCCTTGTACAAGTAACGCTCCATTAAACCTTACGGTTACCAACCTTACTGCAACTTCTGCTTACGTAATGTGGGATCCGGCAGCAGGAGCAACCTATGTATTACAATACAGACCGGTAGGTTCTACAACATGGACTACAGTTCCATTAACAGCTAATGCATATACAATAAATGGTCTAACTGAGCAGACATCTTATGAAGTTCAGGTTGCATACGTATGTTCGGGAACAACAGGGACCTTTACGGCACCTTACCAGTTTACAACGCCACAGGTAACTTATTGTACAATTAATTCAAACAATAATACCAATGGTTATATTTCTAATGTAACAGTTACTCCTACCAATTCATATGTAATGAGTAATAATTCAGGTGCAGATACCTATACAAATTATTCAGCTGACCCTGCTAAATTAATTACATTAGTTCGTAATACCACAAATAACAGTATTTCCGTTTCCAAATCATGGTTAACAACAACTACTTCTTCATTAGCTGTTGGGGCATGGATTGACTTTAATAGAAATGGAATTTTTGAAACTACGGAAAGAGTAATCAGCACTACAGCAAATACTACTACTCCGATAAGTGCTACATTTGTTGTTCCGGCAACTTCATACAATGGGCCGCTGACCTTAAGAATGAGAGTTATTTTCTCTACCAGCAGTATTACAGATCCTTGTGCAACAGTTGCCAACGGAGAGATTGAAGATTACGCGGTTAAGATTATTGATCTTTCACCTTGTACAACAGCTCCTCCATCTCCAATTGTTGTTTCGAATATTACCGCTTCTACAGCTTTAGTTTCATGGATTAATGCTACCGGAGCTACCTATTCTTTACGATACAGAACAGGAACTGGTGCCTGGACAACTATTGCGCCGACAACAAACCCTTACACGATTATCAACCTAAACGGATCTACTACTTATGAAGTACAGGTAGCAACTACTTGTGGCGGTACCACAGGCGCTTGGTCAAGTTCCGTCAACTTTACCACACCTGCTATATCATACTGTAATTCGGGTACGGCAACGGTTAGTGACGGATTTATTAATAATATTACGGTAACAGGTACAGCTACACCTATGATGTCTAACAACTCTGGGGCAAGTACTTATACCGATTATTCTAATGATCCTGCAAAAATCATCACGTTAGCCCGAAACTCTACGGGTAATGTACTTTCTGTAGGGAGAACAATATTATCAAGCACATATTCTACTTATGCATGGATAGATTTCAACGGAGACGGAATATTTAATAATAATCCAACTACGGTAGCGGGAGGAGAAAGAATTATGAACCTTGGATATTCTTCTACTACACCTGTAACGGCAACATTCCCGGTTCCGGCAGGAGCTTATGCAGGGACCAATAAAGTGAAAATGCGTGTTATTGTGTATTTCCTTACACCAACAGATGCATGTTCACCTCTTACAAGCAATGGAGAAGTTGAGGATTATCAGGTGAAATTTGTAGATATTCAGCCTTGTACTACAGCAGCTCCTTCAGGAATTACTGTGTCAAATATCACAGCTACTACAGCTACTATATCATGGATTTCTTCAACAGGAGCTACCTATCTTGTTAGATGGAGAACAACAAACCCTGTGGGGGCTTGGACTGTATCTCCTGCACCGATTACCGGAAACAGCTATAATATTACAGGTCTTACGGAACAAACAGCTTATGAAGTACAGGTTGCTACAATTTGTGGTGGAGTTCAGGGACCTTGGTCTGCTTCTACACCTTTTACTACAACGCCTATTACCTATTGTAATATGACCGGTACGGGTACAACTGATTTTATCTCTAATGTTACGGTAACTTCAGTGAATCCAGGTATTCCTCCAATGAGCAATACATCCGTTCAGACCAATTATATTAGCTATACAACTCCGGCTACTTTAATTAATCTGGAAATAGGATCTACAGGTAATCAAATCTCCGTATCAAAAGGAGCAACACAAAATGATGCCGTATCTGCCTGGATAGATTTCAACAGAAACGGAGTCTTTGAAACCTCAGAGCAGATTATGGCTTCTGCCGCGAGTACAACAAGCCCGGTAACCGCATTATTTAGTGTGCCTGCAAATGCATACAACGGAAATCTTAACACGACAATGAGAGTTGTTCTCAAGCGTACAAGTGCTCCTGTAATGTGTCAGAATGCCGTAAACGGAGAAGTGGAAGACTACGCGGTGAAATTAAGACCATGTGCAACCACCACCCCTACAAACGTAACATTCAATACGATTACTCATACGTCTGCTAATGTAACTTGGACTGTTCCTGCGGGAGGACTTACATTTATTGTAAGATACAGAGTAGCCGGTACTGGAACATGGTCACAGGTAGTGGCTTCTACATTAACCGGAAACCCGCCATTGGCTCTTACAGGATTAACTCCTGCAACAACTTACGAAGTACAGATTGCCGCAAGCTGTGGTACAACACCGGGAACATTTACACCGGTTCAGACATTCACAACGAGATGTGATCCTACACCTCCGAATGTAACTGTCGGTACTGTAACTACAAACTCTGCTGTAATAAGCTGGTCTCCGATAGTAGCGAGTGCAACTTATGTATTAAGATATAGAGTTGTAGGAACGGGTGCATGGACTACTGTAAATATTACTGCAGCACCTTTAAATACATATACTCTTACAGGTTTAAGTCCGTATACAACATATGAAGTGCAGGTTGCTAATCAATGTAACGGAGAAACAACAGTGAACGCCTGGTCTAACCCTAAAGTATTCACAACTGAAAGAACGTGTGAACTACCACCTCCGGGATTAACAATTACCAACCTTACTCCTACAACAGCAGTCGTGGTATGGGATTCTTTCCCTGGAGCAACCTATATCTTGAAATATAGAAAAGTAGGTATTCCAAGCTGGACAACAGTCACTTCAAACACAAATACAATTACACTTACAGGATTGTTGGAATTAACGCAATACGAGTTGCAGGTGGCTAATGTATGTAGCGGAACACCGGGAACATATACTTTACCATACTTCTTTACAACTCCTACGGTAGTGTACTGTCAGATGTCAGCGGTTTCATCCGCTGCAGGGTATGTTTCGAAAGTGAAAGTTACACCAAACGGGAAACCTGTAATGGAAAACGCATCAGGTGCATCCAACTATACAGACTATACAGGTGTTTCTGCCAAGTTTATAGAATTGATTCAGGGTTCTTCAAACAACCAGATTACAATTGATAAAAAACTTTCAGGAAACACTGAGGCTGGTGTAGCTGTCTGGATTGATTTCAACAGAAACGGATACTTCGATATTAACGAAAGAGTGATGGCTGTTGCTCCGAATACTGATGCTACCGTTAGCGGAACGTTCACAGTGCCGGCAGATGCTTTCGTGAGCTTAACAGACTACAAATACGTAGTAATGAGAGTGGCATTGTCAAAAGATGCTATTCCGGTGAACTGTACAAACATTCCTAACGGAGAAGTTGAAGATTATACCGTAAGGATTTCTAAACTTCCTGTTCCTAACCCAATTAATCAGACGGATATCTTAATATATCCTAACCCGGTTAGTTCAATATTGTATGTGAAAAATATCAGCAAAAAAGCGAATTATAAGATCTACAATGCGGCAGGACAGTTGGTGTCAAGCGGAATTATTCTGAATAATAAGATTGATGTACACACTTTGATCAATGGTGTTTATGTGATCGATATTCAGGATGGAAATGAAGTTACCGCTCAGAAGAAATTCATCAAAGAATAATCATTTAATTATTAATCATTTAACAGGTTCTCAGTAATGGGAACCTGTTTTTTTTATTATATATGCATGCTATTTCTGAAGGGATTGATTAGAATTCTTAAACTAATTTATCATAATATAATTTTAAAAAAAAAGATAATAAAAAATGTAGAGAATATATATATTTGTCACCAGAAAAGGAAAAAGTATTTATTATTAACAATATGCGGTATGTAAATATTGTTGAATTTGTAATTAGTATATGCTCTTCATTTAATCTGAATTAAATTTTTTAAACATAAACTAAATGATGAAAAAAAGTAATTTTTTTAAAATTGCCTGCTTTGGTGTAGCATTCCTTGTAGTATCTTGTATGAACGAAGACCTTTTACAAAAAAAATGAAGATGACGACATACAAATTGTTGATGCCACTGTTAAAAATGGAAGATTTTATTTCCCGAACAAAGAATCTTTAAAGGCAACTTACCAATCACTCAAAAATAAAAGTAAAGAAGAAATTGAGGAATATATAGAAGACAGTGGAATCCATTCATTAAGACCAATTATTACTAATAATAATGAAGAAGAAGTTATTAACGAAATTAGACAGAGGAAATCCACACTTTTAAAGAATAATGCAGCATTTAAAACAACAGATGCAAACATCACTGATGAAGAATTAATAGAAGATTTGGATGATTTAGAAGAAATTGTGGGAGATGATGTTTATTCTGCAATGCTTAATGATGGTGCAGAAATACAAGTTGCACAAGATATTTATAAATACACTGATGTAGGGTTGTTCATCGTCAAGCAGCAGGAGTACTCAGACTTACAAAATTATCTTGAAGTTAAAAATATTTCAGATAACATGCTTTTACCTACGGATGAATCAATTAAAGAAGCATATATAGAATCAATGCCGGCGAAACAACTAACCTCTGCAACATCAAAGATACTTTATTTTAATGCTTTAGAACCCATTGATGATAGTACTGGACCAAACGGAGGGTATAATTACCCAGTTGGATCATCTGGAGGATCTGGAAATAATTCAACATATACACCACCAATAGAGCCTTCTATGGGAACTATTGTGCAAAATTTACCTATCGGCACAGTGAGAAAACCTTTTTTAGGTAATCTCTTTGGCACCACTTGGGAAACAGATGATAAATATGAAAGTCATAGAAGAGTAAAAGTTAAATTTTACAGTCAAAATTTATGGTTAGTTTATGCTGTTGGTTGCAAAGTGAAACATCAATACAAAGGCTGGACTGGTTTGTGGAGAAAAGAAAATGCTGATAAATTAGGTATTGGAGTTAATTCTATCAGTTGGACTTTTAGCCATTCGATGAACATGAGTTCACCTGCTGGAGTACCTAAGCAAGCCTATTGGTTGGGAAGTAATATGTATACATCAACGAACGGAATTTCTTTTACCTTTCAGCAAAATCAAAATATTCCATCCTTACCTTTTGCATCTAATCTGGACGGAGTAATACAATTTATTACAGATTTTACAGGGCTTACCGAAGAGCAATTAGATAAATTATTCTGGGAAAATGCTTGGAAACAAGCAAATAAGTTTTTAGAAGGACAAAATAAAAAATTAAACAGAGTTGCTTTCGTTGTCGATTCATATACTTCAACATACATTCGTTATTATGATTTTAGTCAGATTGAAGATAATCAGGATGTTATAGAAAGGGTTTTTGACTTTGGAATAGCCACTCCTCAATTTACTTACACATTTGGTGGAGGTACTGGAAATGGAGTTGCTACCACAAGTTATAGTTTTAATTTTATGCAGCCCCAAGCAACATCTGTAAGCATGTACGGTATTGCGAAAAAGAATGGAGGTTGGCATGGTGTTAAATTGATTGCAAAATAAATAATGAAAATTTCAATTACTTTTTTATTTTTTTTGGTCTTTATGACTGCTTGTATTTCTGATGAAGAAAGTAAAAGGCAATTAAACTCCCCTTATCAGGGAGAGTGGGGCGGAAACTTTGATGGGGGTAACACTGGAACTATAGATTTTATTGTTGACAAGGAAGGAACAATAAATGGTATTTTAGTATTTTCATCAAACAATTTATCAGAAGAATTTCAGTGCTATGTTGCCTTTGATGGAAAGTTTGATATTAATTCTCCTAATAAATATTATTTTTCCGGAATTCTTAATACATCTGCTCCGGCAAAAGGCAAATGGAAAAAGTTAGAATCTTCTAATTCGTATATTTCTGGAAATTTTACAATTAATAAAAAATAGTATGAGAAAATTTGTTTTGGCTTTATCAATAATAACAAGTGTTTTTACAACCGCTCAAGAAAAGGAAGATATAGAAAAATCCTTAACGGGAGTTCAAATAGGTATATTGGGAGCAAATATATATAACGAAGTTCGATTAGATGAAAATTTAAGTCTGCGTAGCGAAGTATCACTTTACCCATCTATCTGGGGAGGAGATTTATATTCAAAAACAGGATTTGCACTTGCTCCTGCAGTTTCTCTTTCTCCAAAATGGTACTATAATTTAAAGAAAAGATCAAATGATGGAAAAAGAACCAAAAATAATTCAGGTAATTATCTATCAGCGAAGTTAGAATATATACCTGATTGGTTTGTTATATCGAATACTAAAGACATTCATGTAAATCCAACTTTAGCTATAATACCTAATTGGGGTTTAAGAAGAAATTTTTCAGAAAACTTTAATTATGAGTTAAGATTAGGATTAGGCATTGGTAAAATTCTAAAAGAAGATTATGATTTGCAAGTTATCCCTGAAATTAGCTTTAAATTAGGATATGACTTCTAAACTTTAACAATAAACCCGCTGTATATTCAGCGGGCTTTTATATTTTATTCAATGTCGAAAACTATCTTTTCTGTAATTTCTTTTAAATCTTCGAGATTGGTATTGTTATAGATAATGCAATCTGCCAGTTTTATCTTATCTTTTTCAGGCATTTGCTTTTCCATGATGGCCTGTACCTCTCTGTACGTTTTACCATCCCTGTCCATTACCCTCTTCATTCTGATATTATCTTCTGCCGTTACCAAAATAGATTTATAACATTCTTTATTAAGTTTCAGTTCAAATAATAAAGCGGTTTCTTTAAAAATCAGATATTTTGTCTGCTTCTTAATCCAATCTTCGAAATCAAGACGTACTGCAGGATGAATAATCTGGTTTAACTGCTCCAGTAGATTCTGGTTGGTGAAAACTTTTTCAGCGACAAATTTCCTGTTATAAATTCCATTTTCGTCATATGACTCTTCACCGAGAAGTTCTTTAATTTTTGCTTTCAGGGCTTCATTTTCGTTTACAATATCTTTGGCTCTGTCATCTGAATAATAGACGGGAAATCCAAACTCTTCGATAAATTTTGCCACCGTGGTTTTTCCGGATCCTATTCCACCTGTAAGACCGATGATCTTGGGTGCTGACAATGGTTCCGGCTCAGCTTTCTGAGTTTCTGAATGTAGTTCTTCCATAGTTTGAATTAATATCCGAAAACATCATTAAAACTAAATGTCTCATCAAGTCTTACACCCTTTTCCGTCATCTTAAGACTGGCAAGTTCGTTGTGGGCATCGTGCTCAAAAAACAACAAGTACTCATTATCCACGCACTGTTTTAAGAATTTTCCCTTTTCTTCAAGAGTAAGAAGAGGTCTGGTATCATATCCCATTACATATACCTGGTTGATGTGCCCTGCGGTCGGGATAAGATCTGCTGCAAAAACAATGGTTTTTTCCTGATATTGAATCACGGGAAGCATCTGTTTTTCAGTGTGGCCGTCAACAAAAATAACATCCATTTTAAGATCCGGTGCGAAACCGTAATTTCCGGTGGTAGGAAGAGGTAAAAAATTAAGCTGCCCGCTTTCCTGAATCGGAATGATGTTTTCCTTTAAAAAACTTGCTTTCTCTCTTGCATTAGGTTCCGTTGCCCATTTCCAGTGGTTTTCATTGGTCCAGAACTGTGCGTTTTTGAAAGCCGGGCGGTATCCTGTTTTGTCATCATTCCATTCAATAGCACCACCGCAATGATCGAAGTGAAGATGCGTAAGGAATACATCCGTAATGTCTTCTCTTACAAAACCATATTTCTTTAAATTTTTATCTAAAGTATCATCTCCCCAAAGAGAATAATGACTGAAGAATTTTTCATCCTGCTTGTTTCCCAGTCCGCAATCTATTAAAATCAGCTTTTTGCCGTCTTCAACAAGAAGGGAACGGGTTCCCAGCTCAATCAGGTTTCTTTCGTCTGCAGGATTGGTTTTTTCCCACAGACTCTTCGGGACGACTCCGAACATGGCGCCGCCATCCAGTTTAAATTTTCCGCACTGTATTGGATATAGTTTCATATTAAGATTTATAATGTTTGTTTATTTCTGAAAAATAAGATTTTCACGCCAACCTGAAAAATAATTTAGTAATTTTTTGTTGACGCATAAATATGTCATAGCATGTGCACTTAAAAAAGTTCTCCCGGATTTTTTGATCTGGAAATATTTAAATGTTTATAGGCTTTATCGGTTACTTCACGTCCTCTCGGCGTTCTGATGATAAAACCTTCCTGAATTAAAAAAGGCTCATACACTTCTTCCAGCGTTTCAGGATTTTCCCCGATGGACGTTGCCAGTGCAGAAATGCCTACGGGTTTTCCCTTAAAATTTTCAATCATTACCCGCATGATTTTGTTATCCATCTCGTCAAGCCCAAATTCATCTACGTTTAGGGAATCAAGTGCATATTTGGTAATGTTGATTTCAATTTCCCCATTTCCTTTGATTTCTGCAAAATCACGAACCCTTCTCAAAAGAGCATTGGCAATTCTCGGGGTTCCACGGCTTCTGCGTGCAATTTCAATCGCTGCATCTTCATAGATTTTTATTCCTAAAACCCTGGAACTTCTCTGGATGATCATTGATAAAAGCTCAATGGTATAATATTCCAGTCTGCTCTGGATACCGAATCTTGCAAGCATCGGTTTGGTAAGCATTCCGCTTCTTGTGGTAGCACCTACTAAGGTAAAAGGATTTAAACCAATCTGAACACTTCTCGCGTTCGGTCCGGTTTCCAGCATAATATCAATTTTATAGTCTTCCATTGCAGAATAAAGATATTCTTCTACAACAGGAGACAAGCGATGAATTTCATCAATAAAAAGGACGTCATTTTCTTCAAGATTGGTCAGCAGCCCGGCAAGGCTTCCCGGTTTATCCAGCACGGGACCGGAAGTAATTTTGCAGTTTACTCCGAGCTCATTGGCAATAATATTGGCCAGTGTCGTTTTACCAAGTCCTGGCGGGCCATGAAGTAGTACATGGTCTAATGCTCCGCCACGTTTTTTGGCAGCAGTTACAAAAACTTCGAGATTTTCCAGTGTTTTTCTCTGCCCTGCAAAATCTTTAAAACTCTGCGGGCGGATCTGTTCTTCCTGTGCAAGTTCTTCACGGGAATAATTGTCTTTATCCGGATGTAAAAAGTCTGGCATTAATTCAGTTTCATTTACTGTAAAGATAGGAAAATTGAGGTTAAGAATAAAGATTGAGGTTAAGATTAAGATAAATGTATATCGTTTTACAAGTTATCATATTAATTTATTTTAAGTAATTTTGAGAGGAAAATAATTAATAAGAAATGATAAAAGATTTTACTGATGCCCGTATGGCAAAAGGCAATGGATATTGCTGAAAAGTGTTTCAATCTATCAGGGGATTTACCCAAAAGAAGATTACGCACTAATTTCACAATTAAGAAAATCTGCCGAAAATATTTCTTCAAATATAGCGGAAGGTTTGGCAGAAGAACTTCAAAAGCCAAAGCAGGTTTTATGATATTTCAGAGATCTGCATTTGAAACAAAAAACCATGTAATATACGGAAACAGAGTAAAATATTTTTCAGAACAGGAGAGTTTGGAATTCAGAATTTGATTGGTGAAGTTTTACACGATTTAAATAAAATCACAAATCGTTTAAGTGCCATTAAACCTTAATCTAAGCCTCAGCCTAAACTTAATGTTAATGAAACTAATTGGTCCTTTTAAACAAATCGTAACACTTGCCAACCTTCCTTTAAGAGGAAAAATATCCGATGAGCAGCTTGAAATTATTGAAGATGGCGGAATTATAATCAATCATAATAAAATCCGGCAGATTGGAAATTTTGAAACTTTACAATCCGAAAACCCTAATGTAGAAATTGAAAAAATAGAAGGGGAACAAATTGTATTGCCGACATTTACGGATTCTCATACCCATATCTGTTTCGGGGGCAATCGTGCTAATGACTTTGCAATGCGCAACGCAGGGAAAACATATCTCGAAATTGCAGAAAGCGGAGGTGGAATCTGGAGTTCGGTTCAGCATACGAGAAATGCTTCTGAAGAAGAACTATTACAGACATTATTACAGAGAATTGATTTTTTATTAGCCCTTGGTATTACCACAATCGAAATAAAAAGCGGATATGGGCTCGATGCTGAAAATGAGCTCAAGATGTTACGAATTATAAAAAAAGCGCAGCAGCAAACCAAAGCAACGCTCATTCCTACGTGTCTTTCAGCTCATTTAAAACCACGCGATTTTGAAGGGAGTAATCAGGAATATTTACAATATATTTTAACAGAAATATTGCCTAAAGTAAAAGAAGAGAATCTGGCGAAACGTGTAGATATTTTTATTGAAAAGTCAGCGTTCCAGCCGGAAGAAAGTAAAGTGTTTTTACTTAAAACTAAAGATTTAGGTTTTGATATTACCGTTCATGCAGACCAGTTTACACCGGGAAGTTCAAGGATTGCAGTAGAGGTGGGTGCAAAATCTGCAGATCATCTGGAAGCAACTGTTGATGAAGATATTGAATTTTTAGCACAATCGGAAACGGTTGCAACTGCTTTACCGGGTGCAAGTCTGGGACTGGGAGAAAAATTTACGCCTGCCAGAAAGCTTTTGGATGCAGGAGCTATCTTGGCTATTGCCAGCGACTGGAATCCCGGTTCGGCACCAATGGGTAATCTCATTACACAGGCATCGATTTTAGCAACTTTTGAAAAACTGACTACCGCTGAAGTTTTAGCCGGAATTACTTTCCGCTCGGCTTTTGCGCTCGGACTGGAAGACAGAGGAAAACTTGAACCTGGAATAAAAGCAGATTTTGTAACTTTCAAAACGAATAATTTCCAGAATGTTTTATATAATCAGGGGAGTTTAAAAGCGGATAATGTTTATGTTAATGGAGAAAGAATTTAAATATATAGGAACTATACATGAAAAATTTTATTAACATAAAAGAAAAATATATTTCTCTGGAAGTACCGGAAAAGCATATTAATTATGCATTTAATGCAGTTAAATCAGGAGTTAAGAAAGAGCTTATCTTTAAAAATTTAACTTCCGATGTAAGAAGGGTTGATTATAAATTGGCAGATGAAATGCTTGATGAAATGTTTTCGGCAAATGGTGGTGAGTTTAAATATGAAAACCGAGGAGGCTATATATATTCTGTATTTTATTTAATTGCTATTGTTGTTTTACTTCTGCTTATAACATTTTCTAACAATGATAGTTTAGTCATTAAACTTAGCTTTGCATTAATCCCTTTTTTGGTCTTATTTTTGAGAACATTTATTCCGACATTAAAAGGAAAATTCAGAGAATAATCTGTAAATTATACGATAATGATTTGGCACGGAAGATTAGACGGAGAAGATTTGCTTTTCCACAGAATATTTCAGAGAGTTAGAGAGGAAAAGAACTATGATCTTATTTCAACGAAGGATTTCGTTTTACACGGTTTTGCTGTGGATGAAGGTGTTCTCAGAAATAAAGGAAGACAAGGTGCAAAAGATGCACCGGATATTATCAGGAAAAATATGGCAAATTTTCCGGTTATCCGGCCTGATTTTACCTTGCTGGATTTCGGAAATATTATGTGTGGTGGGCATAACCTGGAAGATGCCCAGAATAACCTTGCAAAAAATGTATCTAAAGTATTGCTTAAAAACGGTAGATCTGTTGTTCTCGGTGGTGGACATGAGGTTACCTATGCACATTACCTTGGTTTAAAGACTGCATTTCCGGAACAAAAAATAGGAATTATTAATATTGATGCCCACTTTGATAACCGTGAGCCTGAAAATGGGGTAGGAGCAAGTTCAGGTACAGGATTTTGGCAGATCGCACAGGAAGGTCCCATCAGTTCTTTACACATCGGGATCCAAAGGAATTCCAATACGCTTAAATTATTTGATACGGCTCACCAATACGGAATGAAATACATATTAGCAGATGAAATCTTCTTTGAAAACCTGCCTTCTGTTTACCAGAGAATTAATGATTTGGCAGAAAGTGTAGACTATCTTTATCTTACCATCTGTATGGATGTTTTCAATGCGTCAATAGCTCCCGGAGTTTCTGCTTCTGCATATAACGGAATCTTCGCGGATGCTGCATTTATGCATCTTTATAAGCATATTTTAAAAAGTGAAAAGCTTGTAGCGCTGGACGTGGCAGAAGTTAATCCGCTATATGATATTCAGGACAGAACGGCAAGACTTGCGGCAACACTTGTTAACGAATGGTTTATGATTTAGCATCAATCTGATAGAGAGAATCATTATTTTACTAAAACTTAAGGAACATATTTTGCTCCTTTCATCATGCTTTTAAAGCAATAATAAATTCATTTTGAATTTAAAAACAGAGACTATTTTATGGAACAATTAATTGAAAATAAACTTATCAAAGCAGATAAGGCATTTTCAGAATGGAAGAAAATTCCATTCGATCACCGGCAGAAACTCATTGCCAAAGCAGCTGAAATTTTAAAAACAAGATCTGAAGAATTCGGTACCATCATAACTTCGGAAATGAACAAGCCGATTTCCCAGGCTATTGCTGAAGTAGAGAAGTGCGCTTTAATGATGAATTATTATGCAGATGCCGAAAACATTTTACAACCGGAAAAAATACAGTCCGAGTATTCTTATTCCGAAATTCATTATGTCCCTAAAGGTGTGATCCTTGGTGTTATGCCATGGAATTTTCCTTTCTGGCAGGTTCTGAGATTTGCTGTTCCTGCTATTCTTGCAGGAAATACCGTTGTATTAAAACACGCATCCATCTGCTTTGGGAGTGGGAATGCTATTGAAAAAGTTTTTATCGAAGCTGGTTTTCCTGAAGGCGTTTTCCAGAATCTTGAGATTGGGCATAAAGATGTAAAAGAAGTTCTTGAGCATAAAATTATTTCCGGGGTAAGTCTTACAGGAAGCGAAAAAGCAGGAGCAGAAGTAGCCTCCATTGCCGGACAGCATATTAAAAAATCCTTACTGGAATTAGGCGGCAGCGATGCATTTATTGTTTTGGATGATGCTGATCTGGATGAAGCGGCTAAAGTAGGGTCTTTGGCGAGACTTCAGAATTGCGGGCAAACATGCGTAGCGGCAAAAAGATTTATCATTGATGAAAAAATAGAGGATGTTTTTCTTCCAAAATTTATCGAAGAGTATAAAAAATATGTTCCTGCCGATCCCATGGATAAGGAAACGAAAATTGCAGGAATGGCGAGGCCTGATCTTGCAGATGACTTAGAGAATCAATTCCGTAAGGCATTGGAAAATGGTGCTGAAATTATTCTCCCGCTGGAAAGAATTTCTGATAACGAATTCAAGCCTGGTTTAATAAGGGTAAAAGAAGGTAACCCGATCCTGCAGGAAGAGTTGTTTGGACCGTTGGGAATGGTAATGACTGCCAAAAATGATGAGGAAGCATTACAGTTGGCCAATGATATTCCTTTCGGACTTTCAAATTCTGTCTGGACTCAAGATAAAGACCGCCAATTATTTTTTATTGAAAATTTAGAATCAGGAACGGTAAATATCAACAGAATGACAAGTTCTGATCCTCGTTTTCCTTTTGGAGGTACTAAGTCTTCCGGATATGGAACCGAACTTTCCTTATTGGCTTTAAAGGAATTTGTTAATGTGAAAACGATTTTAGGTCAGTAATAAAACTAATTTTAAATTGGATTTTATTAGTTTTGAAGAAAAGTAATAACTATGAAAAAACTTAGTATTCTTATAGGAATATTATTCTTACAAAATGTATTAGCTCAGGAAGAAAAATGTGGTTTACAGAAATCAGAATTTAATATTTATAAAGTTAATGCTGAAGATGTAAAATGCTTAGCAAAAAATTCCGATAAAAGGAATACTATTTTTTTTACATTTGCCCGCTGGTGTACTCCTTGTCTTTATCATCTTCCAAACTTTAAGAAGATAGAGGAGTTCTATAATGTTGATTCTTATGTATTGTTAATAGATAACGAAGGCAGTAACATGACAAAATTAGCCGTTGATTATGTTTTAGAAGGCTATCCTAATGCAAAAATTGTAGTTCTTAAAGATAAAGAGAAAAAGAACGGAAGAAAGTATAAGGATTTTCTGAAAGAAATTACCCCGAGTCAGTCTGAATTGGTGACGGATATGTCTAAGTATATTGTTTTAAACATCTCAGGAGAAGTACAATTGGTCACTTCCTGGAAAGATAATAAAGAATATCCTGAATGGAAAGACGATAGTTCCACGATAAAAAGAATCGTTTTGCCATTATTAGAAAAGAAATAAAACAAAAAACTCCCGATTATTCGGGAGTTTATTTTATGTGAACCGAGTTTTCATTAAACGGTAGTCAATCTCAATGTATTTGTTTTTCCACCTTCATAAGATGGAGTTGCATTGATGTTAATTACAAAATCTCCGGCTTCAATATACCCATAATTATGCGTTAGCATATTTACCTGGATAATCGTTTCATCAGTAGATTTCTTCATATCATAGTAATAGGCATGAACTCCCCAAAGAAGGTTCAGCATGGTGATTACTCTTTTGTTTCCGCTGTAAACGATGATGTGAGAATTTGGTCTGTGTGCCGAAAGCTGAAACGCCGTATATCCTGAACTCGTTAAAGTAACGATGGCAGAAACGTTCGTTGTTTTTGCAATTCTTACCGCTGCAAGACAAACTCTGTTGGTGATGAACCGCTCATCAATACAGTTGAAATCTTTTTCTATCGGCTCGTTTTTATGCTGATAAAAGTGTGTAGTTTCAATATTTTTTACAATTTTGGTCATGTTTTCCACAACCTGCACCGGGTATCTTCCTACGGAAGTTTCTCCTGAAAGCATCACTGCATCGGCACCGTCCAATACAGAGTTGGCAACGTCGTTTACCTCCGCTCTTGTTGGCGTAAGGCTGTTGATCATTGTTTCCATCATCTGTGTGGCAATAATAACCGGCTTTGAGTAGAATCTTGCTTTTTCTACCAGAGTCTTCTGGATGGCCGGAACCTCTTCCATCGGAACTTCAACCCCTAAATCTCCACGGGCAACCATTAAACCGTCGCATTCCAATAAGATTTCATCGATATTTTTAACGCCTTCCGGTTTCTCAATTTTAGCAATAATCGGAGTTTTGAATTTTCCGTTCGGGTGTTTTGCAATCAACTCTTTCAGGTCAATAATGTCCTGTGCATGACGTACGAAAGATAATGCGATCCAGTCTACATCCTGATCCAGCATGAAATTGGCATCCTGAATATCCTTTTCCGTTAATGCAGGAAGAGAAACGTTCGTATTCGGTAGGTTAACCCCTTTTTTGGAGCTTAAAGGTCCACCCTGAATAGTCTTTGCTTTTACAGTATCGATAAGGTTGGTTTCCATAACTTCCAAAACCAGTTTACCGTCATCGATCAGGATTCTTTCCCCAACTTTTACATCCTGAGGAAACTGCTGATAAGTCATATAAACTTTTGTAGAGTCCCCCTCAATCTTTTCATTGGTGAAGGTAAGAATATCGCCGGGATTAAGGTAAGAACCTTCCTTTACCACCCCAACTCTCAGTTTAGGGCCCTGAAGGTCTCCTAAAATACCAACAGAGAATCCGTACTCTTTATTAAGCGCTCTGATGATTTCAATATTTGAACGAACTAAGTCGTAATCTGCGTGTGAAAAATTGATTCTGAAAATGTCAACACCTGCTTTCATTAACCCTAACATTACTTCCTTCGACGATGAAGCCGGACCAAGTGTTGCGATAATTTTTGTCTTCTTTAAATACTTATTCATAATACTGGATAATTTGATAAAGTTCTTCTTCAGAACCTAGTGTATAATCTTGAATAGGAAACACAAGATTTTCAGGGAGCAAAATTACGGAAAAATCAGGAAACTGTTCCGAACTATGCAAAATATATTGTACTTCTACCTGATTATTTAATAAAAATTTAATATTTTCTTCTCCTGTAAAGAGCTCGGTCTGTAATTTTTTTTGTTTACTTTCCGAACATCGGTTGGAGATGAAAGTGAAGCATGTTTTTGTAAACTTATGATATGCTTCAAATCTTGGAAAAAAGTAATCATAATATGATCCGTGATAGATGAGGTCATCAATCCGTTTAAAATTAAGATCGTTCTTTTGATTTACTGTAAAGAAAAACTCATGATCGGGTACATTTTTGGCTAATCTTACCAATCCTATGGTAACATCTTCAAATTCTGTTTCATCGAGATCATAAAGCTTTTGAATTTCCAAGTATGTTTTCTTTTTTGTTTAAAATATAAAATGCTCTTTGTGCTGCTTTTTCTTCCGCTTTTTTCTTGGAAGTTTCGGTAGCGTTGGCAATTTTTTCTTCACCCAGCCACACGTGGCAGCGAAAAACAATCGACTTGTTCACCTGTATCTCTTCACAGGTTTCGTACTTTATATTTAATTTTTTCTTTTGGCTCCATTCGAGCAGAAGGCCTTTATAGCTTACAATTTTATTTTCAAGCTTATTCATTTCAGTGGGCGTAAGAAGCCTTTCCAAAATGATCTTCCTGCATATTTCATACTGAAAATCCAGGTAAACGGCACCGATGAGAGCCTCAAATAAATTTCCGGAAATGTTTTCGCCTAATGCTACAGAAGTCTGCTTTTGCAAAAGGTCGGTAAGTTTTAGGTCTTCTCCTAATTTATTAAGATTTTTCCTATTCACAATCTTGGATTTCATTTGGGTCAGGTAGCCTTCATTAGCCTGAGGATACGTCTGAAACAAGTGGCATGAAATGATTGTGCCCAAAACAGAATCTCCTAAAAATTCAAGCCTTTCATAATTGCTGTCTTTATTTTTAGAAGAGTTTTTCAAAGAAAAAGCTTCGCGGTAAAGAGCAACATTTTGCACCTCAGTACCCAGAATTTTATTTAATTCGATACTGAGAAAATAATCTCTCTCCGTTAATTTTCTTTTTCTTTTTTTGAGAAGGAATTTAGAAAAGTATTTCTGTAACTCCATTCAGTAAATTTAGATTTTCTTAAATAGAACGCAGGCATTGTGCCCGCCAAATCCAAAAGTATTGCTCATGGCTACTTTTACATCTTTCTTCGCAGCTTCGTTGAATGTGAAATTCAGTCTGCTGTCGATATTTTCATCATCCGTAAAATGGTTGATGGTAGGAGGAACAATACCATGAATAATCGTTCCCAACGCAGCAATAGCTTCAATAACTCCTGCAGCACCCAACAGGTGGCCGGTCATTGATTTTGTAGAATTAATCTGAATGTCAAAAGCATGCTCTCCCAATAACTTTGAAATAGCATTGGATTCTGCGATGTCTCCTAATGGAGTAGAAGTACCATGCATATTGATATGATCTACTTCATCAGCAGTTAACCCTGCATCTTCCAGGCAATTTTTCATTACCAGATAAGCGCCTAATCCTTCAGGATGCGGTGCGGTCATGTGATGTGCATCTGCACTCAGACCTCCGCCTTTTAATTCTGCATAAATTGTTGCACCACGTTTTACAGCGTGTTCATATTCTTCAAGAATGATACATCCCGCACCTTCACCCAGTACAAAGCCGTCTCTGTCTTTGTCAAAAGGTCTTGAAGCTGTTTTAGGATCATCGTTTCTTGTAGATAATGCCATCATTGCATTGAATCCGCCGACGCCGCTTGCCGTAACGGCTGCTTCTGAGCCACCACAAACAATAACGTCTGCTTTACCAAGCTGGATCAGCATTTTGGAATCAATTAAAGCATTGGCCGATGAGGCACACGCAGAGACTGTAGTGTAATTGGGACCGTGGAAACCGTACTCAATGGAGATATGTCCTGGTGTGATATCTGCGATCATTTTAGGAATAAAGAAAGGGTTGAATCTCGGAATTTCCGTGTTGGCCCATCCTAAAACTTCGGTTTCAAATGTTTCCAGACCTCCGATTCCGGAACCCCAGATCACGCCGACTCTGTTTTTGTCTACGCTGTCTTCAATAATTCTTGAATGTTGTACTGCTTCTCTTGCAGCTACCAGCCCGAGTTGTGTATTTCTATCCATCTTTTTGGCTTCTTTCTTATCGAAATGTTGCAGCGGATCGAAATTTTTTACTTCGCAGGCGAATTTTGTTTTAAAGTTTGTGGCATCAAAAAGAGTAATCGGAGCGGCACCGCTCTCACCTTTCACAAGATTTTCCCAGTATTCTTTTGCATTATTTCCAATCGGTGTTATTGCTCCAAAACCGGTTACAACTACTCTTTTTAATTCCATAAACTTAGTTTAATTTTCTTTTTTGTTGAAGAATATTATTTATTTACTACTTCTTCGATATAAGCGATAGCGTGTCCTACAGTAGTAATTTTTTCAGCCTGATCATCAGGGATTTGAATGTTGAATTCTTTTTCAAACTCCATGATTAGTTCAACTGTATCCAATGAATCAGCTCCTAAATCGTTAGTGAAGCTAGCTTCAGGAGTTACTTCTGTTTCTTCAACGTCAAGCTTATCAGCGATGATAGCTTTTACTCTTGATGCAATGTCTGACATAGTAAATTTTTTTTTAATTGTTAGATGGTGCAAATATATAAAATTCTTTACGATAAAACATTTTTTTCATGCTTTTTGTGGTGCATAGGGATGTATTTTGTTACGTTGCGCGTTAGTCTTTTAGTTTTCAGAGCTTTAGATTTTGTTGTTTCGTGATGTTATTTAAGTATAAAAAATTGCCGTTATCTTCATGGGAATTTTCTTGGAAATTTCAATTAATAAGCAATATGTTTTTAAAATGTAAGCACATTATTACTAGTTTTGCGCCTCATTCTACATTTAATGATAAAAATTATTTACGGTATATCCTTATTCGTTGCGGGATCTCTATCGGCGCAGATCAAAGGAAAAGTCATCAAAATAAAAGATGGTGATACAGTAGTGGTTTTATTGGCCGATAAAACCCAGCAAACTTTAAGAGTCGCGGAAGTCGACTGCCCGGAAAACGGACAGGCCTTCGGGAGCAATGCCAGACAATTTACCGCCAATCAGGTTTTCGGAAAAACGGTTGTCTTTTACAAAATAGGGAAGGACCGGTATGGAAGAAGTGTTGCCGGTGTTTTCTATGACGGAGATAAATATTTGTCAAGGGAAATTGTGAAAGCCGGATTCGGGTGGTGGTATTTTAAGGCTTCTAAAAATACGGAACTGCAAAAGCTCCAGGATGAAGCAAAGCAGAAGAAACTGGGTTTGTGGAGTGATACAAAAGCGATTGCTCCGTGGGAATTCAGAAAAAATAAAAAGAATAAGACGAAATAAAATACACTCCAAATGTGCTGGAGTGTATCATGTTGATAAAATCATCCCACCAAATCATTGGTGAAAATAAATAATATTTCAGGTGACAGCAACTTTTATGCTTTGCAGAATGCGTCCCATGTGGTCCAGAAATGAGCGTTGATCGCTCCCGGAGCCGGGTGGGTGCTGTCGGCCACGATTCCTACCATAGAAGCGCAGTTGGAGTTGCATCCGATCTGGTTTCTGCTTCCTTCCTGAGCCGGGATTTCTCTCCATGTTCCGGTAGAACCGCTTAACAATTCTACTTTAATATCAAAAATTCCTGAAAGACCCGGAGTCTGAAGTTGCTTGGTTGGATTTTCACTGGAGATCATGTCTTTCCAGTTTCCTTGTGAAAAGGTTACTCTCCACTGTCCGATCATTTTTGCCGTGTCATTTTGCGGTGAAAGGTATACCCAAAATTGAGCACCTCCTCCTAGTTTTAATTCTCCCGTAGAATTTGCGTTGTAGCTTGTGTTTGCTTCCATGATGTTTGTTTTTTATAGGTTGTTTTGTATGTCAAAGTAACGCAGAAAAAAACATCCGGGATAGCGTGGAAATGACCAATTGGAGGATTAGGTGTTTGTACGGAGGGGGTAGGGTAGAAGTATTCGAATTCTATAAATGAATTTGTAAACTAAGTAATAGATGAACTTCATTTTTTTAAGGATATTTAGTGCAAATATGTTTCATTTTTTAATTATATCTATTTCTTGTGAGTATGTCTCATTGGTTTGAGTTGTTATGTTTTATGTATGGAAAACCATAAAATATTGATAAATAATGTTGTATCTTTAAAAGATAATAATTAGTAAAATAGAACTTTTAACTCAGTATGCAAAGTCTTAATTAAAAATATAGTATATAAGAATTACAAATGAATCATATGTCGGAATTAATCATTAAGTGAAGTAAAAGAAAAAATAATTTTAGCAATGAAACTATATATTGATTGGAATGTTCTAAATGGAATCAAAAATGGAAGATTTGAGGAATTAGAAAAAATAATACGACAATCAGAAAAATTTATTATTATTTATTCTACTTCACATATTTCAGATATTGCCTCAAGTTATTCGGATGATAAAGTAAATACAGAAATACAATCTGATTTGGAATTTCTATCTGAAATAACACAAGACCTTTGTATTTTCAATAATGGCAAAGATATAGTTATCCAACATAATGAACCTTTTCATTTATTTGAGAATGAAATTGATAGTAAAAATCTCATGAATGATTTTTCATTTGATAAAATATTCAGCTCAATTAGTAATAATGATAAAGATACCGAATTAATTGATCCTATTAAAACATCTTTGAAGTCATTCCCTCTCGATAATATTTTTAAAGATGCATTCGAGAACCCTCAAAGTGCAGACTTTATGAATGTTATGTTTCCAGGTTTAAAAGAAAATCCAACTATGGAAGGTTTTTTTGATTCAATGGGAAAAATGTTGGAAAACATTAATGAAAAAGAAGGTTATAAAGATTTAAAAAATCCATTTAAAAACCTAAATATCAATCAAGGAAAGCTTAATGATCCTAATAATAATCCATTTGAAGTTTTAAAAGAGACATATATAAAATTAGGGGTTGAAAGCCCATTAGAAAAAGATTATATGGATGAAAAACATGCTCCTAAATGGTTTAATGATTTAAGTTCTGCTTATATTAATTTGGATATGCATGGTTTTTATTCAGATAAAGTAAAAGTTACGGACAAAGAGAAAAATACTTTTAAAAATACTACTCAAGATGCATTTCATACTGCATTTGCTTCATCATGTGATATTTATATTACCAATGATAAAAAGAATTATCAGAAAGCTAAAGCTGTTTACCAAAAAAAGGATATTTTCACTCATGTGTTAAAACCTGAGGAATTTATCAAATTTTATCATGAAAATATTGAAAAAAAAGATTTTACAACAAGCTGGAATAAGTTTACTGATGCATTAAGATTAGGAAATTTCTATGATGTTACAGGTAATCCAAACAACTTTTATCATGTTCATTTCTCTAATTTCTATTATTTTGGATATTTTAATAGAATTTATATTTTTAATTCAGATACTGATAAAAATTCTTATACTCTTATGTTTGGTAAGGAATTACCAACAAATTGCTTAGGAGTATTTTATAAAGAAATTAAAGAAATGGTTAAAATTATAGTTGATTATTTAGGAACTGACAATAATGATAGAGGATACTTTGATGAATCAGAAATTGACGAAAACAATCATTGGTGTGGTAGAGTTTGGGATTTTAAAGAATCTCGATATAGGTTGGTTCAAGATAAAAGATATTTTCAATTTTATTATCACTTTTCTATTGCTGAAAAAGACCAATAATTTGTGTAGCAA
This sequence comes from Chryseobacterium sp. PET-29, assembly GCF_025736815.1. Classification (NCBI taxonomy): domain Bacteria; kingdom Pseudomonadati; phylum Bacteroidota; class Flavobacteriia; order Flavobacteriales; family Weeksellaceae; genus Chryseobacterium; species Chryseobacterium sp. PET-29. The sequence goes on from NZ_CP107053.1 coordinate 3,673,063, forward strand.
AAAAATCTCAATTAACTCCTCATAGATTTTACAAAAAATACTTAGAAATTGCTAAATAAAATCCCTGTAAATCAATAATTTACAGGGTTTTCTGTGGAGTTGGAGGGATTCGAACCCTCGTCCAAACAAGCAATACATAAGCTTTCTACATGCTTATTCTGCTATTGGTTTTCGACTGAATGCAGAGAGCAGACACCCAACATTCAGCTTATCTTCTGAGGTTTTCAAGCTTTAGCCGAAGCATCTAAAGCCTTATTTCCGCATTCCTATATCCCAGGATCAAACGCCGCAGAACAGAGCATTTGTGGAATATCTTGCTTCCCTACTAAAGTCTTCGGGAAAACGCTTGATCTACTATACTTCGATATTAAGCTGCAAGAGCGAACTCTTCGTTGCCAGTTAAAATTGTGTAGCAAGGGATTATAGAGATCGCGCTACGGTTCTCTGCATGCTTACTTACCCATTGGTCTTGCTGTCGAAACCAGTCAACCCCATGAATAGAGTATGCAAAAATAAGGCTTTTTATTCAAATATAATTAACATACGCCAATCTTTTTGAAGAAGCGCTGTTACTCCCTGTTCTTTAATAAGATCCAGCCGGATAATTGTACAGGCTGTTTCGTAATCTGGTCGGTCCAGGATAAGCTGTACCAATACGTGTCGGTTGGTAATGGCATTCCGACGTATTTTCCATTCCATACCGGATTTTTAGAACTTAGCTCGAAAACAACTTTACCGTATTTATCAAAAATACTTCCTTTGAAATTTCCGAACTTGCTGATAACGCTGAAGTCGATATTGTCGTTGATACCATCGCTGTTTGGAGTAATGGTGTTGTTCATTAAGAACGTATAATATTCCGTGTGGCTATCACATAAAATCCCTCTCTTTCTCACCCTGATGGAATACTGCGTATTTCTCAAAACATTCTTGAAAATATTATAGGCCTGCCACGTTACACCGCCGTCAATAGAATATTCCAGAGGATCGCCGGCCGGGTTTTTAACGTTGATGGTTAATATGCCATTTTCATAAGTGATCCCTGTAATTTCAGGAGTTTTAATATAAGAAACCACGGCAGTAAGTACCTTGGAACAAGATCCGTTGTTGATGGTCACTGTATATGTTCCGGGAATTGCTGTGCTTATGGTTTGGGTAGTGGCTCCGGTATTCCAGCTGTAAGAATAATTCTGTCCGGCGCCGGCATCCAGAATTGCATTGTCTCCCTGGCATACTTCAACATTCGGTAAAGACGCTGAAATCGCAGGAACAACATTGATCGTAATCGAAGTGGTAGTCTGGGCAGGGCAGCCATTGCTTCCGATTCCTGTTACCGTGTATGTCGTGGTAGTGATAGGAGAAACGGTTTGCGTGTTTCCATTGCCCGGAAGTCCTGTCCAGGTATAACTTGCGGCTCCTGATGCGGTAAGCACAACAGAATCTCCTTTACAGATATTGATGGATGAAGCATTTAATATAATTGTTGGAGGCGTAATATTTTTCACAACCGTTACTGAAGATTGCTTTGTACAACCTAGCGGGCTGGTAATTTTCAGGGTATAAGTTCCGGCATTATTCACTGCAGGGGTTAGCGTGTTGGCTCCTGAAACAATGGTTCCACCGCCGGCTGCTGTCCACAGGAAAGTTGAACCAGGCGGAAAGGTTGAAGCGGATGCATTAAGGGTAACCTGTGTATTGGTACAGTTGATTTCAGATGGTGTGGCAATGTTTACCGCAATTGCAGGATCCATTGTAACTGTTGCTGAACTTTGGTATTGACATCCTAAAGAAGTGGTTACCGTAACAGTATAGGTTCCGGATGCAGTTACCGTATTGGTGGTTCCTGTTGTACCATTGGACCAAGAAAAGGTATTTCCGGTTCCGGTTGCAGAAGCTGTCAGCACTGTTGAAGCTCCTTCACAGAAGGTTAGGTTTCCTGTAATTTGAACATTTGGATTCGGGCTGCTGCTGATGGTAACGGAAGCTGTATTACTCGTACATAATCCGTTATTGTTGGTTAAAGTATAAACTCCGGGAGCATTTACCGTGATACTTTGCGTAGTTTGTCCTGTTGACCACGTGTTTCCGGTGGCATAATTGGAGGTGAGGGTAATGTTTCCGTTATTACAGATAACTGTGGAAGAAGCGGTAATTGCAGCAACCGGTTTTTGGTTGACGATCAATTGCAGGTTAGCCACTTTCGAACAGGTGCTTGATTTTACCCGGACATACACTGTTGCGTTTCCGGAAACATGTGCAGTCGTATTGGTAATGGTGTTGGTATTTCCTGCCACCGCATCGGCCTGATTAAGGTAATAATCAAAGGTTACTCCGGCTGTGGTGCTTATATTGTTCTGAGCCGATGTTAAATTAAAAGTAGCAGTCGGCGTATCGGAACAAATACTAAGACTTGTATTCTGAACAACCGGAACAATTCCCTGAGTAACCGTAACCGATTTTTGATAGGTGCAGTTCGCAGGGGTTTTAACCGTTACTGTATAGGTTCCCGCTGTAGTCACTGAAATGCTGCTTCCGGTGGCGCCTGTAGACCATGTATAAATGTTCCCGATTCCTATGGAAGTCGCGGTAAGCTGTGTAGGCGTGTCGCATAATAAAAGGTTGCCGTTAATCTGTACATTGGGATCCGGAGCGGCTGTAATGGTTACGGATGCCGGCGGACTTGTACAATTGCCATTTGTAGTTACCAGTGTGTAGGTTCCGGGTGTGGTAATTAATATGGAAGGGCTTGTAGAGCCTGTAGACCATGTATTTCCTGTGGTGCTGCCTGAAGTTAAAGTAACATTTCCTCCCGGGCATAACGTCATAGATGAAGCAGTAATGGAAGCCGTTAAATTACTGGCTTCAAAAACAAAAGACCCCGTCTGTTTGCAGGCATTAAGACCGCTTGCCGGATTACTTGGGTTATTATAATTAATGTTATAGTAATAGAAAGTGCCGATTGTTGCAGGAGTGGGAGTCGTGATCGGGTTCGTTCCTGTTGCAGCATCATTGGCGTTATCATAATAGCTTACAACAAAGTTTGTGTTTCCATTGATGATTCCGGGAGATAAGGTAGTGAAATCAAAAGGGGTATTGGTGTCGCAAATTGATATCACTCTTGGCGAATTCGGAGTTGGTCCCGGTACGCCAGGCGCAATAAAAGGATTGGGAGCATTAGCGGAACTGAAAGGAGATACAAAAGTAGCCGTTCCGCCCCAGGTCAGGTTGAATGTATAAACGGTAGTAGACCAGTTATCTATATATAAATAGTAGGTTTCTCCTGCATTGACATCCATATATTTACAATATGGATTAGTATTGCCCCCACCCGAAGTTGTGTTTGTATTGGTCATGTTCATTCCCGTACTTGCAAGGGTTCCGGATGCATTGCATCTTATAGGAGCACCCAAGCTGCCGCATGTTGTATTCGGGCCGTAAATCGCCCAGTCGTAATCAACAGGCCCGGTAGGAGTAAGGTTGAAAGTAAGCGTTCCGCTGGTGGCAATGGTAAATTTATACCACACGGAGTGGTGTTCACCGGAAGATAAACATCCGCCGAGATCTTCATACTCATTTCCGACTCCGGAAGGTGTATAATTAATATTGGAATTTCCGCACACGGTGATTGCTGAAATACAATCTTCCTGAGCAGAAAGGGAAATATAAAAAATGGATAGCAAAGAAAACAGTAATCTTTTTATCATGCCCTGGTTACAAGTTTTAAAGGTGAATATGTAGGATCATTGAATAATAAAGGAATAGAGCAAAAGCTAGGTTTTGCCGGAAGCAATTGGTAAAGAAAAAGGGGCCATTTTATTTAATGTTAGTTTTTCGGCAAATTTAATTAAAATTTATTTACAAAAATCAATTAAATAATTGTAATATGATTTAAATATCGTTCTGGTTTTGAATATTTTCTATTCGTATGGTACTTTAAAAGAGAAATGATTATCAAACAATTCGGATAAAAATTTGCAGATTTATAAAAAATTAGTATTTTTGCAATCCAAAATGAGATGTAAAATATGTTAATAATTCCAGTTAAAGATGGTGAATCCATCGACAGAGCATTAAAAAAATATAAAAGAAAATTTGATAAAACAGGGACGGTTCGTCAGTTAAGAGCCAGACAACAGTTTATCAAGCCTTCTGTAACGTTAAGACAAGCTAGATTGAAAGCTGCTCACAAACAAAGAGCGCTTAGCAAAGAAGAGCAGGCTTAAGAAATTTTCTTAATTCGCATACGAATTCACTCTTTAAATAGTTATATTTGAAGAGTGAATTTTTGTTTTTATACCTTTAATGATGCTGGACAAATTCTTAGAATATTTAGAACTCGAAAAGAGGTATTCGCCTCATACGATTACAAGTTACAGAAAAGATCTTGAAGACTTCTGCCGTTTTTACCTTAAAACCGAAGCTTCAGAAGATATCTCCAAAGCCGATAAAAAAATCATCCGGAATTTTATTGTTGAATTGAGCGAGAACAGGATAGCCAAAAGAAGCATCAACCGAAAGCTTTCCTCTCTCCGAAGTTTTTATCTTTTTCTTTTAAAAATCGGTGATATTGAAGTTTCTCCTACCGAAAATATTTCTTCATTGAAGTTCTACCCGGAAAAACAAATTCCCATGTCTGAACAGGAAATGCAAAACCTAAGTGATCAGGTGTTTACACATGTTCAGGATCTTCTCGAAAAATGTATTCTGGAAGTACTTTACCAAACCGGTATCCGTAAGTCGGAGCTTTGTGGTATGACTTTTGAAAATGTAAACTTAGACGCCGGCGAAATAAAAATAATCGGGAAAGGAAACAAGCAAAGAGTTATTCCGATTTCCGAAAATCTGGCAGCGGTTTTAAAAAGCTACGTACAAATCCGCAAACCGGCAACAGAATTTAAATCATACTTCTTTGTCAACAGGAAAGGTAAAAAACTCACCGAAAAATTTGTTTATTTGGTGGTTAATAAGTACCTTAGTCTTATAACAACAAAGGAAAAAAGAAGTCCTCACATCCTTCGTCACAGCTTTGCTACACACGTTTTGGATAATGGGGCAGAGATCTCTAAAGTAAAAAAAATATTAGGACATTCCAGCCTTGCAAGTACTCAAGTCTATACGAATGCCAATATCGAACAATTGAAAAAAGTTTTTAATCAGGCTCACCCAAGAGCCTCAAAAAATGACGAATTATGAAGATCACAGTACAATCAATTGGTTTAACTCCACACGAACCACTAGAGTCACACATCGAAAAAAAAGTAAGCAAGCTGGATACGTTCTATGATAAAATCCAGGACTGCAAAGTGTTTTTAAAAGTGGAAAATAACTCGGATAAGGCCAATAAAACGGCCGAGATTATTTTAGCGGTTCCGGGAGACGATATCGTGGTAAAAAAGACAACAACAAGTTTTGAAGAAAGCTTAGACCTGTGCGTTGATGCTGCTAAAAAGCTACTAATCAAGAAAAAGGAAATGGCATAGCAAAAAAAGTCAAAAAAAATTATTAAAAAATTTGAGAATTCAAAAAATCCGTTCTATATTTGCACTCGCAAAAAGGAACAGTGATCTTTTGAATTCTTTTTTATAAAATGCCTCCATAGCTCAGTTGGCCAGAGCACGTGATTTGTAATCTCGGGGTCGTGGGTTCGAATCCCTCTGGAGGCTCATTTAATATAAAATATCTGGGGAGATTCCAGAGTGGCTAAATGGGACTGACTGTAACTCAGTTGCTTCGGCTTCGTAGGTTCGAATCCTGCTCTCCCCACATTTTATATTAGAAAAAAAAGTTGCATGAATAAAGGATTTTCCTTAAGTTTGCACAGCGTTACCAATAATTTTGGAAACAAAATTGCGGAAGTAGCTCAGTTGGTAGAGCGTCAGCCTTCCAAGCTGAATGTCGCGGGTTCGACCCCCGTCTTCCGCTCAGAATATCACACTTATTGTAGGGTGATTTTTTTTTAACTACTGAAATGATGTAGAGTAGCTTTTCTCACAGCTTTCAGTCCATTTGTTAAATGCCTCCATAGCTCAGTTGGCCAGAGCACGTGATTTGTAATCTCGGGGTCGTGGGTTCGAATCCCTCTGGAGGCTCATTTAATATAAAATATCTGGGGAGATTCCAGAGTGGCTAAATGGGACTGACTGTAACTCAGTTGCTTCGGCTTCGTAGGTTCGAATCCTGCTCTCCCCACATTTTATATTAGAAAAAAAAGTTGCATGAATAAAGGATTTTCCTTAAGTTTGCACAGCGTTACCAATAATTTTGGAAACAAAATTGCGGAAGTAGCTCAGTTGGTAGAGCGTCAGCCTTCCAAGCTGAATGTCGCGGGTTCGACCCCCGTCTTCCGCTCTCATAAAATCACGCTTTTAGTGTGATTTTTTTGATTGTTGCCGACTTAGCTCAGCGGTAGAGTGCTTCCTTGGTAAGGAAGAGGTCACGGGTTCAAGTCCCGTAGTTGGCTCAGATTCTAATCCCGATTTTTTCGGGATTTTTTTATTTTCATATTCGAAAATCAGTTAGTGAGGATCAAACACAAACTTGAGAGAAATAGGTAAAGTTCTATTTTATGGAATGACCAGTAAGCACGAACTAAAGCACATGATAGCAGAAATCCAATAATATTTTAATTTTTAACGCTATCGACGCAAGGATTAGCTTATTAAGCATCGCATATACTTTCGTTCGCAAGGGCGTTTCACTCAGCAAATGATAGCATAGCTGTAATATTGGCCAAAAACTTCCATCATCCAGCCGCCTTCTTCCAATCCTACCACCTTAAAATTCAATTAAAATACTTCCCGTAATTTTGAATTCCTTTACGGTCATGAAAATTTTCTTTACATTCGTATAAAATAATTTTTGATGAATATTCTTTTATTGGAAGATGATCTTATTCTTTCTGCGGAACTTTGCAAGTTTTTAGAATCAAATAATTTTACCTGTGATAAAATCTATGACGGCGAAACCTTTCTGCGTCAGATAAAAAACAGTTCTTATGATTTATATCTTCTCGATATCAATGTTCCTAAGATCAATGGGCTCGATGTATGCCAGACGATTCGTTCTTTCGATAAAAATACCCCCATCATTATTATTTCTGCTTACGGAGATCTTTCGGATAAAAAAGACGCTTTTACGAGACTTGCGGATGACTACCTGGTAAAACCTTTCCAGTTCGAAGAATTGTTGTTGCGTATGAATTCTCTTCTGAGAAGGAAATCTCCCTCTGAAAACAGCGATCAGGATATTATAAGGGTGGATGATCTTATTATCAATAAAACAGAACAGAAAGTTTTCCGTGCCGGGAACGAAATTGCACTCACCCTAAAGGAATTTCAGCTGCTGGTTTATCTGGCCGAGGCCCAGGGAAGAACGGTTTCAAAACAGCAGATCACGGAACATGTCTGGGAACATAATTTCAATACCAACACCAATACGGTGGAAGTTTATATCAACTTTTTAAGAAAGAAAATAGATAAAGATTTTAAAATTAAGCTTATTCATACACGTTCCGGATTCGGATATTATTTAAGCCCGCTGTAACATGTCTTTAAAAAGAAAAATCGCCCTCAATCTCAGTATTGCTTTTTCATTACTTTTCGGTATTGTGATGGCTGTGATTTATATATCTTTTAATGATTTCAGGAAAGATGAATTTAAAGAAAGATTCAGGCAGAGGCTCGAATTTACCTCCCACTTTATTGCAAAATCCAAAGACTTCGAAGAGGAAGCGCCCGTTTTTTTTAATGAAAACTCAGACAATATTCTTTTGAATGAAACGATTCTGATTTTCAACGGCAATAAAGAATTAATCTACAGTACGATTAAAGACCGGAATGTTACCTGGGATAATGAGCTGCTAAAAGAGCTCGATGAGAAAAAGGTTATTTACTCTGAAAAAACGGTTCCTGAAATTTATGCTGCCCTCAAAAACATTAATGGACAAAATTATTACATTCTTACCAGTGCTTACGATACCAATGGAAATTCCAAACTGGAGTATCTGAAGTATCTGCTGATTACGGCTTATGTAATGAGCACGTTATTTATCGGTTTTTTCAGTTATTACTTTATGGGGCAGTTCCTGAAACCTCTTGAAGATCTTAATAAAGAGATCTCAGAAGTAACGGCCCACAAACTGACAACAGAAATTCCCGTTCGTGATTCCAATGATGAGATTGATGTTCTTGCGAAATCATTCAATACCATGATCAAAAGACTGGATGATGTATTTCAGTCGCAGAAAGATTTTACGGCAAGTGCCTCTCATGAAATCCGAACACCTATTACCAGAATGGCATTTCAGCTCGAAAATTTAATTAAGTTTGGACAGCATTCTCCGGAAACATTATCTTCACTTCAACAGATTAAAAGAGATGTTTATCAATTATCGGATCTTACCAATTCATTGCTCCTGTTAACGAAGTTCGACAAAGAAAATATCCAGAGCATCTACGAAGAAGTCAGGATCGATGAAGTTATTTTTGAGTCTTTTGAAGCTGTGGAAAAAAGCTATCCGAAACTGAAGATGGATTTTCTGATTTCCGAAAATACCTCCGAAAATGCTTTGCTTATTATAAATGGCGTACAGTCATTACTTGATATTGTTTTTATTAATTTATTCAAAAATGCCGCTATCTATTCTGATGATACTGAGGTGGACGTACTGATTACCGAAACGGATAACAGGCTTATTGTTGATGTTATTTCCCACGGAAATACAATTCCTAAAGAAGAGCAGCCGAAACTTTTTGAAGCGTTCATGAGAGGTAACAATTCTCAGAATACTTCCGGATCAGGTCTTGGACTTCGTATTGTAAAAAGAATTCTGGAATACCACGGTGCTGAAATCATTTATACGGCTCCCGGAGATCTGTTGAATAAATTCAGTGTTATTTTTTATAAGTAATTTTAAGCATCTTAAATCTCTAAAAAATTTACTGCATTGTCACCCTGAGCGCGAAGTAGCCAAAAGACATTCGTTAAATTTACCACGGATTGCAAGGATTTTCACAGAAGAATTTTCATAATTTTTAGATACATTAGAAAAATCAAAGATTTTTAAAACTTATGTGTTCTAAAATATGCGCAAACTTTATCCTTAAACCTAATGTGACTTATGTGTTTAAATGTTTTGTGACTTTGCGGTTAACTTCCATTTACACTGATTTATAATGCATTTAAATTAGTCCATAAGCCCATTTTAATTTTTTTTTAAGCATTCTTTAAGAGCATTTTAATACCATAAAAGCAACTTTGTATCATAAAATAAAAAAATGAACAGAATTGCAGGGCTGTTGATTGTTGCTTCCTCACTGGTGGCGGCACAACAGCAAATGTCACTTTCGGATTGCGAAGAAGCTTTTCAGAAAAACAATCTACAACTGCTCGCCGAACAGTACAACATCAACATGGCTGATGCAGATATTTTGCAGGCCAAAATCTGGGAACTTCCGCAATTGAGCGGGCAAATCAATGCCTACAACCCTGAAGATCGCAAAGTTTTTGATGTAGGTCGGGCAAAAGGTGCGGAAATTACCCAGCTTATTTACATGGGTGGAAAAAAGAAGAATGAAATTGCTTTTGCAAAATCAAATAAAGAACTCGCCCAGCTTCAGTTTTCCCAATTGCTTATAGATCTTCGGGTACAGCTTCACACTACTTACTATAATCTTTATTACGAAAGGCTTAAACTTAAAAATACTGAGAAACAACTCGGATACATGAGTGATCTTCTCGCTGCCTATAAGCAACAGTCTGCAAAAGGAAATGTATCGCTTAAGGATGAGGTAAGGCTTCAAAGTGTTGTTATTCAGTTAAGTAACGATAAAATAGCAATCAATAAAAATATTCTTGAATTTGAACAGGATCTTAAAGTTTTAACGGGGATCACCGATGATATCGAACCAAAACTTTCGGATTCGGAAGCACATGATATTCTGGCAGCACAGCCTTTTGGTGACGAAACGGAATTGCAGAAAAAAGCAGTTGAAAATAATGCCGATTATCAGTACAACCTGAAATTAATTGACAACAGTAAGCTGTATGCCCAATGGCAGAAATCCTTAAACGTTCCCGATCTTAATCTAGGAGCTGCATGGGACCAGAACGGTGGAACATTTAAGAATGAAATAAATCTTACAGTAGGTATTCCCCTGCCTTTATGGAAATCAAATAAAGGAAATGTTGAAAAAGCAAATTTTGCCATACAGCAAAACCAGAAGAATGCAGAATTTCAAAAACTTAGCTTAGAAACAAAAGTTCAGGCAGCTTATAAAACCTGGAAAACGCAGTATGACCAACTTTCCCAGATAAAATCTGATGATCTTAATAATATGGAACTGGTTTATAATGGGATGCTGAATAACTTCCGGAAAGGAAACATAAGTCTTATTGAATTTGTAGACTTTATGGACAGCTACAGGGAAACGGCACTTCAGATCTATGATATGAAAAACGGAATCATGCAGTCTGCAGAACAACTCAATCAACTTATACAAACAAAAATCTTCTATTAACATGAAAACATATATCATTCCCATAATTATATCATTATCAGTGCTTTCTTGCTCAAAGAAAGAAGAAACGGCACAGCCGCAGTCAAAAAAAGGCTTTGAACTGAGCAATACCATGCTTCAATCTATTTCTCTCGCAAAAGTTGAAAAAAAATATATTGAGGACGATTTTAATTTTTACGGAAAGATTTCGGCAGATAAAAACAGTTATATCGATGTTTATCCCCTGGTAGGAGGAAATGTTCTGAGTGTAAATGTAGAACTGGGAGATTACGTAAGAAAAGGACAGGTACTGGCAACCATCAGAAGTACAGAAATGGCTGAAGTTCAGAAAGATGTAAGTGATGCGAGAACGGATCTTGTGGTAGCACAGAACAATCTTCGGGTGGCTAAAGAAATGTATGAAGGAAAACTGAATACTGAAAGAGATGTGCTTGAAGCAAAAAGCGAATTGCAGAAAGCCCAGGACCAGATGCAGAGAGCCAATGCCGTAAGTACGGTTTATAATGTTAAAAAAGGAAATATTTACAGTGTCATAGCTCCCATCAGCGGATATATTGTTCAGAAAAACATCAATAAAGATATGCAGCTGAGAAGCGACAGAAGCGAAAATATCTTCGATGTAGCCAATACTACCAACGTCTGGGCCATTATGAATGTCAACGAATCTGATATTGATAAAATCAGTCTTGGTATGAAAGCCCAGGTATCCACGCTGTCTTATCCTGATAAGGTTTTTGACGGGAAAATCGACAAAATTTTTAAGATCATCGATCCGGAAACCAATGCCATGCAGGCCAGGGTGGTACTCGATAACCAAAGCGGATTGCTGATCCCGGAAAGTAAAGCAACCATTAAAGTAACCAGCTCGGAAAATACTACGGCACTTACTGTTCCATCTAAAGCTGTGATTTTTGATGACAACAGAAGTTTTGTGATTATTTATAAATCAAGGACGGATGTAAAGGTGCGTGAAATAAAAGTGCTGAAGCAGGTCGGCGATGTTACGTATGTTTCCGAAGGACTATCTGAAGGAGAGCAGGTGGTTACCAATAATCAGCTGCTGATTTACCGCTCACTGAATAGTTAATTTTTAAACCATTAAGAATTTTAATAATGTATTCAGAAGTGAAGTCTCATTAAGAAATATCTAAAAATATTATAAGCATCGATTTTAAACTCGTTATGAGTCACTTAGTAATTCTTAAGTCCTTAATGGTTCAAAAATGAAAGTTCTTTGTTAAGTGAAACGCCTTCGAACTTAAAAATGTAGAGTTTGTCGGAAAATCTTTGCGCTCTTTGCGTTTAAAATAAATTCAATGACTTTTCAGGTCAAAAAAAATCCATCATGAACAAATTCATTAAAAATATAATTGCTTTTTCATTAAAAAATAAAGCGTTTACCTTTATCTGGGTAGCTGTTCTTGCAGTGGCTGGGTTCATCAGTTTCAAAAATATGCCTATTGAAGCTTTTCCCGATGTCACCAATACCCAGATCGTTATCATTACCCAGTGGAACGGCCGAAGCGCAGAAGAAGTAGAACGTTTTGTAACAACACCCATTGAATTGGCAATGAGTCCGGTTCAGAAAAAAACCAGCGTACGAAGTACTACCATGTTTGGTCTTTCCATTGTCAAAATACTTTTTGATGATGGCGTAGACGATACTTTTGCCAGAAATCAGGTGAATAACCAGTTAAGAACAGTGAGTCTTCCTGATGAGGTGGATCCGGAAGTACAGCCGCCTTATGGTCCCACTGGAGAAATTTTCAGATATACTTTACAGAGTAAAACTAAAGATTCCCGGGAATTGCTGACTTTACAAAACTGGGTGATTGACCGTGCGTTGAGGGGTGTTCCCGGAGTGGCAGACATCAACGTTTTCGGAGGGCAGGATAAAGTTTTTGAATTAAGTACCGATCCAAGGGCTTTGGATAAATATAACCTTACTCCACTCCAGGTGTATGATGCTGTTACCAAAAGCAACCTGAATGTCGGAGGCGATGTTATTGAAAAAAACGGCCAGGCTTACGTCGTTCGGGGGATTGGTTTGGTGAAATCAATTGCAGATATTGGAAATATTACCATACAGAATGACAGCGGAAACCCTGTTTTAGTGAAAAATGTTGCAGAAGTTCATGAAGGTTCAATGCCGAGAGTAGGGCAGGCCGGACTGAATCACCAGGAAGATACCGTGGAAGGAATTGTCGTAATGAGAAAAGGCGAGAATCCCCGTGAGGTTTTAGTAGGGGTAAAAGCTAAAATTAAAGAGCTAAACGAAAAAATACTCCCGAAAGATGTCAAAATGGTAACATTTTACGATCGTGATAATCTGATGGATTTTACAACGGAGACGGTAATGCACAATTTATTGGAAGGTATTATTTTGGTTACAGTAATTGTCTTGATTTTCATGGCCGACTGGCGTACAACTCTGATTGTTTCTATCATCATCCCCTTGTCGTTATTGTTTGCGTTTTTATGTCTGAAAATGGCTGGAATGAGCGCCAATTTATTGTCACTGGGAGCGGTTGACTTCGGAATTATTATCGACGGGGCCGTCGTCATGGTGGAAGGACTCTTTGTAATGCTTGACCACAAGGCACATAAATATGGTGAAGAAAGGTTTAATAAATTAGCAAAAGCCGGCTGGATAAAGCAAACCGGAACAGGCCTCGGTAAAGCAATTTTCTTTTCAAAATTAATTATCATCACTTCTTTGATTCCTATTTTCTCCTTCCAGAAAGTTGAAGGGAAAATGTTTTCACCATTGGCATTTACTTTAGGTTTTGCTTTAATGGGTGCCCTGATTTTTACTTTAACACTGGTTCCGGTACTTTCTCATATTTTGTTAAATAAAAATGTTAAAGAAAAAAACAATCCGTTTGTGAATTTCTGGGACAGAATTGTTTTAAAGGGATTCAATTTTACATTCAGACATAAAAAAATAAGTTTAATGGTTTCTCTGGCATTTTTAGGACTAACCTTATTCTCTGCAAAATTTTTAGGAACGGAATTCTTACCACAACTCAACGAAGGTTCATTATGGATCACTGCAGAAATGCCGATGAGCTCATCTTTAAAAGAATCTTTAAAAACGGCAGATCTTCTCAAGAAAGACATTATGAGCTTCCCGGAAGTAACCGATGTTCTTGCACAAACGGGGAGAAGTAATGACGGAACAGACCCGAATGGTTTCGGTTTCGTGCAGTTTGCCGTCAATCTGGAGCCTAAAGAAGACTGGAAACGGAAAATTACATACGAAGAACTCATTGAAGAAATTGATAAAAAACTCAGAAATTACCAGGGGATTACCTTCAATTATTCCCAGCCGATATCGGATAACGTTGCTGAAGCAGTGGCAGGATTCAAAGCCGAAAACGGAATTAAAATTTATGGAGACAATCTTCAAACCCTCGATATTCTGGCCGAAAAAGTACTAAAACAAGTTAAAGATATTCAGGGAGTAAAAGATGCCGGGATCATTAAAAATATTGGTCAGCCGGAAGTAAGCGTTGTGCTCGACAGGGATAAAATGGCGGCCTACGGAGTAATGCCGGATGATGCACAGTCTGTTCTTGAAATGGCTTTCGGGGGTAAAACGGCTTCTGAAATGTTTGACGGAGAAAGGAAGTTTCCGATTCGTCTGCGATATTCACAGGAGTATAGAAAAGATGAAAATGATATTGCCGCATTAATGGTTCCTACACAGGATGGTACGAAAATTCCGCTAAAAGAAATCAGTACCATTGAAAAGGACAACGGAGCCGCTTTTATTTACAGAGATGATATCAAAAGATATATCGGAATCAAATTCTCTATCCGTGACCGTGACTTGGGAAGTACGATTGCAGATGCACAGCAGGCCGTTTCTAAAATTGATCTGCCGGATGGTTATACAGTAGGGTGGACCGGTCAGTTTGAAAACCAGCAGCGGGCTTCAAAAAGACTGGCGCAGGTTGTTCCTGTAAGTATTCTCGGAATCTTTTTCCTTTTATTTGTGCTTTTCGGAAATATGAAAGATTCTTTATTGGTATTGGCCAACGTGCCTTTTGCGCTGATCGGCGGAATTATAGCACTTCATGTAACGGGAATTAATTTCGGAATTTCAGCTGGTGTAGGAATGATTGCCCTTCTCGGAATCTGTATTCAGAACGGGGTAATCCTGATCACGGAATTTCATCAGAACGTAAGAAACGGATTACATCTTGACAATGCCATTTTACAGGGAGTAAAATCAAGAACCCGTCCTGTGATCATGACCGCTTTAATGGCATCCATTGGATTGATGCCGGCAGCCTTGTCAACGGGTATCGGTTCAGAATCGCAGAAACCTTTGGCGATTGTAATTATCGGAGGATTAATTACGGCTACCGTTCTCACCTTATTAATATTCCCGATCATCTTCTGGATATTCAACAGGACAAAAAAATCCCAGCAGATCTAAATCTTTCATTTATATTCAAAAGTCAGGGCGGAAAACAAAGTTTTCCGCCCTGACTGCTATTGAAATAATTATTATGAGGTTAAAATCCTAATCCCACAGCAAAACCTCTCACTGCATTTGGGAAATCTGCAACAGAGGTTGCGGCACCTGTTGAGGTATTAATGCTGTAAATTTTCGTCGCCGCTCCTACGGTTGCCAGCAAATATGCTTTCTGGCTCATGCTTCCGATATCGAAGCCATTCGCACTGGTAATATTGATTCCTAAAGAACCAGTCTCTACTAATGTTCCGTTGTTAGGCGGATTCTGCTGATACAATTTATCTGTATTGTGATCGATAATGAATAGCGTTGTTGATGTTGCCCCGGCAAAATTATTGGTATAGGCAGCAGCTCCAGCCATTGGAGTCCCAGGATTAAGAGTTCCGTCTACAGCGGTAATTCCTCCTGTAACAGGATCTAAACGAAGATTCTGTCCCGTATTGCTTATGACTCTAATTTTATCAACAGTAGGGTTGAAATCAAATCCGAAATCCGTTCCTGCAAGTAATGTTGGAAAAGGAGAGGCTCCTATAGCCGTTGCAGCTCCTGTTCCTAAATTAATGGTATACAGTCTGCTCGTGCTGCCCAATGCATAAAGTTGTCCGTTAAGCGGTCTGAAGTCGATGCCCAGAATGTTTTCCCCGGTCTGAAGCCCTGTAATTGCTTTAGCAACAGGCATCGGACTATTCGGATTAAAAATCTGGAGATTGTTAGAATTGTCCACCGCGTAAGCAACCGGCTCCGTAGGGATGGCAAGATCAATAATTTGCTGCTGAAGCATCCCTATATTCGTTGCCTTTCCATTATTAAGGTCAATTATATGAAGGTTGTTATTTAAAGCTAATAAAGCTGTGCTGTTGTCATATTTAATATCAAAAGCGGCCTGTCCTGAAAAAGTTGTTCCTAAACTTCCGATTTCCACTAATGCTCCATTATTGGGAGGATCTTGTTTAAATAATTTTCCGGAAGCCATATCAATATCGTACAGAACAGTAGTTGAAGCTCCGGATTTACTGTTGGTATAAGCAATTCCGGTAATTGATGGATTTCCGCCTCCGTTGATATTCAGATCGGTTGCCGCTACTGCTCCGGTTTCCGGATGAAGTCTTAAATTTTGTCCGGTATTACTTACCAAACGGATTCTGTCTACCGTAGGATTAAAATCTATTGAAGCAATACTTCCTGAAATTGCAGGTGAAAAAGCGGTGGTACCAACCATTCTTGCAGACGCACTGGATGTATTGATGATGTACAGCTTGCTTGCATTCGACAGGGCATAAAGCTCTCCCGTAGCAGGACGGAAATCTATGCTCATCAGTTTTTCACCGGAAACCAACCCTGTAACCATTACTTTGGAGACGAAATTTTTAGGATTATTGGCATTAAAAGATACGAGTTCGTTGGTTGATGTAATTCCATATGCCATAAGATCCGGTCCTTGAGCAATCATATCTGATGGCATCGGATCTTCGGTTTCATCACACGAAAATAAAATGACAATGCTGAACAGCACTGTAAATAAATGTAGTAGTTTTCTCATAATATTAATATTTAAGGTTCGTATTTCCATTTACGATAAAATGTGAATGATGGTTTTTATTATATTTAGTTTTTTTTAATTGGATTTATGTGATTAAGAATTAAAGAGATAGTTTATAATTTAATGAAAAGGTTCACAGGGATTTTTTCAATTAAGAAATTTGTGTAAATTTGCAATCTCAATACATTGAAATATAAGGTTTGTACTTCATTGGATTTGAATATTGAAACTTTTTTAAAGAAAAAGGTTTTGGTATTTAAAAATTCATTATATTTGCACACCGAAAATTTGAAAAACAATAAATAAATAATTTTAAATCATGGCAAAGGAAACGTTTAATCGTAACAAACCACACTTGAACATTGGTACTATTGGTCACGTTGACCATGGTAAAACTACTCTTACAGCTGCTATTTCTGCTGTATTAGCTAGCAAAGGTCTTGCTGAGAAAAAAGACTTCTCTGCAATTGACTCTGCTCCAGAAGAAAAAGAAAGAGGTATTACTATCAATACAGCTCACATCGAATACGAAACTGAAAAAAGACACTATGCTCACGTTGACTGTCCAGGTCACGCGGATTACGTAAAGAACATGGTAACAGGTGCTGCTCAGATGGATGGAGCTATCGTGGTATGTGCTGCGACTGACGGACCAATGCCTCAAACAAGAGAACACATTCTACTTTGCCGTCAGGTAAACGTACCAAGAATCGTTGTTTTCATGAATAAAGTTGACATGGTGGATGATGCTGAGTTATTAGAGCTTGTTGAAATGGAGCTTAGAGACTTATTATCTACTTATGAATTTGATGGAGATAACTCTCCTGTAATCCAAGGTTCTGCTCTTGGTGCACTTACTGCTGCTACTGAAGGTAACTCTGACGATAAGTGGTTTAAGTCTGTTGAGCAATTAATGGATGCTGTTGATGAGTGGATCGAAGAGCCAATCAGAGATACTGATAAGCCATTCTTGATGCCAATCGAAGATGTATTCTCTATTACAGGTAGAGGTACTGTAGCAACTGGTAGAATCGAAGCTGGTATCATCAACACTGGTGATCCTGTAGATATCGTAGGGATGGGTGATGAAAAATTAACTTCTACAATTACAGGGGTTGAGATGTTCAGAAAAATCCTAGACAGAGGTGAAGCTGGTGATAACGTAGGTCTATTGTTGAGAGGTATTGAAAAAACTGACATCAAGAGAGGTATGGTAATCGCTAAGAAAGATTCTGTGAAGCCACACAAAAAATTCAAAGCATCTGTTTATATTCTTTCTAAAGAAGAAGGTGGACGTCACACTCCATTTCACAACAAATACCGTCCTCAGTTCTACGTAAGAACTACTGACGTTACAGGTGAGATCTTCTTACCAGAAGGTGTAGAAATGGTAATGCCTGGTGATAACTTAGAGATCACTGTAGAATTGTTACAACCAATCGCTCTTAACGAGGGTCTTAGATTCGCGATCAGAGAAGGAGGTAGAACAGTTGGTTCAGGTCAGGTTACTGAAATCTTAGACTAATCATCTATTACAATATAAAAGCTTCCGTAAGGAACTTCTTTACGGAAGCTTTTTAACTACGGGCATCGTCCAATGGTAGGATACCGGTCTCCAAAACCGTTGATCAGGGTTCGAATCCTTGTGCCCGTGCAAATAACAATTATGAGTTCATTAATCAATTTTTTAAAAGGTTCTTATAACGAATTCAGACATAAAGTTGAATGGCCAAAATGGTCTGACCTGCAGTCTTCTACAATTGTAGTGACCGTAGCGACAGTGATCTTGGCTCTATTTACCTTTGGTGTTGACGAGTTGTTTTCTAAAGCAATCAGCAACATAATAGGAATGCTTATCAACTTGTTCAATTAATAATAAAAGTATTTTCCCATAATGAGCGAATTGAAATGGTATGTGCTGAAAGCAATCAGCGGACAGGAAAATAAAGTGAAAAACTACATTGAGACGGAAATCAAACGTTTAGGGTTTGAGCAGTACGTTACTCAGGTAGTTATTCCTATGGAAAAGGTTATTCAGATCAGAAACGGTAAAAAAGTTCCTAAAGAAAGACCTTACTATCCTGGGTACCTGATGATTGAAGCTGATTTGATGGGAGAAATTCCTCACGTTATTAAGAACATTCCAGGAGTTATTTCTTTCTTAAGCTTAACAAAAGGAGGGGATCCTGTTCCGATGAGAAAATCTGAAGTGAACAGAATGCTGGGAAGAATGGATGAGCTTTCTGAATTTGCAAGCGATGTTGAAATCCCATATGTAGTGGGTGAAAACGTTAAAGTAATTGACGGACCATTCAACGGATTCAACGGAACTGTAGAGAAAATTCTTGAAGATAAAAAGAAAATTGAAGTTTCGGTTCTGATCTTTGGTAGAAAAACCCCAATGGAACTCAGCTACGTACAGGTAGAAAAAGTATAAAACATACTTAAAGATATTTTAAAATCCACTTATCAAAACGGTAAGTGGATTTTTATTTTAAATATTTACTAAAAATAATAATATCAATTTGCTATTTCAAAAATATTTTATAATTTTGCAGTCCGAAAAGTAGGCATACTTAATGTGAGAATGGGTAACCTACTGAATAATAATGCTTCCAAACTCATTAATTATTCAAATTTAAAAAACAAACAATGGCTAAAAAAGTCTTTAAAATGGTAAAGCTTCAGGTGAAAGGTGGCGCAGCTAACCCTTCTCCACCAGTAGGTCCAGCTTTGGGTTCTGCAGGTGTGAACATCATGGAGTTTTGTAAGCAATTTAACGGAAGAACTCAAGATAAGCCGGGACAAGTTTTACCTGTAGTAATTACAGTATACGAAGACAAATCTTTTGAATTCGTAATTAAAACTCCTCCTGCAGCAATCCAGTTAATGGATGCGGCTAAGATCAAGGGTGGTTCCGGAGAACCAAACAGAAACAAAGTGGGTTCTGTATCTTGGGATCAAGTGAAGAAAATCGCTGAAGATAAAATGACTGACCTTAACTGCTTTACAATGGATTCTGCAGTTTCTATGGTTGCAGGTACTGCTAGATCTATGGGATTAAGAGTAACAGGAACTAAACCAACTTTTAACGCTTAATACTTAAAGAAATGGCAAAATTAACTAAAAAGCAAAAGGAAGCTTTAAGCAAAGTAGAAAAAGGAAGAATCTATAACCTTGAAGAAGGTGCAGCTCTTGTAAAAGAAGTAAACACTGCAAAGTTTGATGCTTCTGTAGATATCGCTGTAAGATTAGGGGTAGATCCAAGAAAAGCAAACCAAATGGTGAGAGGTGTTGTATCTCTTCCTCACGGTACTGGTAAAGATGTTAAAGTGTTGGCTTTAGTAACTCCGGATAAAGAAGCAGAAGCTAAAGAAGCAGGAGCTGACTATGTAGGTCTTGATGAATATTTACAAAAAATCAAAGAAGGTTGGACAGATGTTGACGTTATCGTTACAATGCCGGCTGTAATGGGTAAATTAGGACCATTAGGTAGAGTATTAGGACCAAGAGGTTTAATGCCGAACCCAAAATCAGGAACTGTAACCATGGAAATTGGTAAGGCAGTAACTGAAGTAAAAGCAGGTAAAATTGACTTTAAAGTAGACAAATACGGAATTATCCACGCTGGTATTGGTAAAGTATCTTTTGATGCTGCTAAAATCAAGGAAAATGCTCAGGAATTGATCTCTACTTTGATCAAAATGAAGCCAACTGCTGCTAAAGGTACTTATGTGAAGTCTATCTATTTATCTTCTACAATGAGTCCTGGTATTGCAATCGATACTAAAGCTATTAACTAATACTAAATCCTAAGACAATGACAAAAGACCAAAAAGTTGTAGCGATACAAGAGATCAAAGATTTGCTTCAGGATGCTAAAGTAGTATATGTAGCTGATCTGGACGGTTTGAACGCGGCTAAATCTTCTGAATTCAGAAGACAGGCTTTCAAGCAAAATATCAAAGTGAAAGTGGTGAAAAATACACTTTTGCAAAAAGCAATGGAGCAGATTGATGGAGTAGATTTCTCTGAAATGTTCGAAACTTTCAAAGGAAACTCTGCATTAATGATTGCTGAAACAGCTAACGCTCCTGCAAAATTAATCAAAGACTTCAGAAAGAAAGAAGAAAAACCTGCATTGAAATCAGCTTTCGTACAGGAAACTTTCTACCTTGGTGACAACAACCTTGATGCCTTAGTTAGTATCAAGTCTAGAGAAGAAATGATCGGTGAAATCATCGGATTACTTCAGTCTCCAATCCAGAGAGTTGTTTCTGCTCTTCAAAACAAATCTGAAGGTACAGAAGCTCAAGCTGAAGAAGCTGCACCTGCAGTTGAAGAAGCTCCGGCTGCTGAAACTCCAGAAACTCCAGCTGCCGAAGGTGAGGCTCCAGCTGCTGAATAATTACACTCAAAAAATTAAATAAATAATCAACAAAAACATTACAACAATGTCAGATTTAAAAAATTTAGCTGAAACGCTAGTAAACTTAACAGTAAAAGACGTAAACGAATTAGCTGCTATCCTTAAGGATGAGTACGGAATTGAGCCAGCTGCTGCTGCAGTTGTAGTTGCAGGTGGAGGTGCTGCTGAAGCTGCTGAAGAAAAAACTGAATTCGACGTAATTCTTAAGTCTGCAGGTGCTTCTAAATTAGCGATCGTTAAATTGGTAAAAGATTTAACTGGTGCTGGTCTTAAAGAAGCTAAAGATATCGTAGATGGTGCTCCTGCTCCAATCAAAACAGGTATCTCTAAAGACGAAGCTGAAGCGCTTAAGAAGCAATTAGAAGAAGCTGGTGCTGAAGTAGAAGTGAAGTAATTCAATTTCTCTATAGATATAAAGCCTGGACATTGTCCGGGCTTTTTTTGTTGAGGAGCTTAATCCCGCTATCCGCACTCGCTATTTTTCTTTGTTTCGGCCCGGCGGCAAAGCCGCCGAGCCAAAACAAAGAAAAATGAGCTCAAACAATTGCTTCTATCGGGGCTAGTGCTATTTGTGCAATGGTTGAGATTTTAGCCTTTACACAAATAAATCCTTATGATCACTAAAGAAACCCTGTTAGCTCCTCCGATAGGAATGTCAAAATTCAAAGAATTTTTTTTATGGAGTGTAAGAATTTCACATTAGCAAATACTCAACTCATTAAAACTAAATTATTTAATAAAAATTGTAAATGTGGATAAGTTTTTGTAAATTTGCATTCTCTTTTGGCGCGAAAATTTGTTTATAAATCAATAATATACTGTGAATCAACTCTTTCATATTATGAAAGGGCTTTGTTGTATATAGATATTATGGCTTTCCGCTTCAAAAGTAAAAAATATTTTGCATTACGCTGTGAAAAGATATACCAGTGTTGCAGTTAGGATCAGATCTTAAGAATGTAAAAGAGCAAAGACAATTTCTAATAGCGCCAACATTTGAAGTCTTTATCTTTTCATAATTCTCTTTTTCAGCTCCTGATATTTTTTAATAAATCAAAATATTTTTTAACCCTTTCTTAAAAGTTTTATGAGTAAAACAACAGCAACAACTAAGGGAACGCCGAGAATTAATTTCTCGTCAGCAAAAGGAAAAATCATCACTCCTGACTTCCTGGACATCCAGATCGAGTCTTTTAGAGAGTTTTTCCAGCTTGATACGCTTCCTGAAGACAGAACGAATGAAGGTCTTTACAAGACTTTTCAGGAAAACTTCCCGATTACGGATTCCAGAAACCAATTTGTGTTGGAATTCCTGGATTATCTGGTAGATTCTCCGCGTTATTCAATCGATGAGTGTGTGGAAAGAGGATTGACTTATTCAGTTCCTCTTAAAGCAAGGCTTAAATTGTATTGTACAGACCCAGAACACGAGGATTTCCAAACCGTAGTTCAGGATGTATACTTAGGTCCGGTTCCTTATATGACTCCTAGTGGATCTTTCATCATCAATGGTGCTGAGAGAGTTATCGTTACCCAGTTACACCGTTCGCCTGGTGTATTCTTCGGACAGACGTACCACGCAAACGGAACCAAATTATATTATTCAAGAATCATTCCTTTTAAAGGATCTTGGATGGAATTTACAACCGATATCAACAGCGTTATGTACGCGTATATCGACCGTAAGAAAAAGTTACCATTAACAACTTTATTAAGAGCAATCGGATACGAATCTGATAAGGATATCCTTCAGATCTTCGACCTTGCTGAGGAAGTGAAAGTTTCTAAAGCTGCCCTTAAAAAAGTAGAAGGAAGAACATTAGCTGCGAGAGTTTTGAACACTTGGTTTGAAGATTTCGTAGACGAAGATACAGGTGAAGTAGTTTCTATCGAAAGAAACGAGATCATCTTAGACAGAGAAACTATTCTTGAAAAAGAACATTTAGATCTTATTCTTGATGCTGGTGTGAAATCAATCCTGATTCACAAAGAAAACAGCAATGAATTCTCTATCATCCAGAATACATTACAGAAAGACCCTACCAACTCTGAAAAAGAAGCGGTAGAGTACATCTATCGTCAGTTAAGAAATGCAGATCCGCCAGATGAAGAAACAGCAAGAGGAATCATTGAAAAATTATTCTTCTCTGAGCAAAGATATTCATTAGGTGAAGTTGGACGTTACAGACTAAATAAAAAATTAGGTCTTAATATTCCTACGACAACTGAGGTTCTTACCAAAGAAGATATCATCGCGATCGTAAGACACTTGATCGAATTGGTAAATTCTAAAGCTGAAGTTGATGATATCGACCACTTATCAAACAGAAGAATTAAAACGGTTGGTGAGCAGTTGGCAGGACAGTTCGGTGTAGGTCTTTCAAGAATTGCAAGAACAATCAAGGAAAGAATGAACGTTAGAGATAACGAAATCTTTACTCCGCTTGATCTTGTTAATGCTAAAACGTTAACATCAGTAATCAACTCGTTCTTTGGTACCAACCAGCTTTCTCAGTTCATGGACCAGACCAACCCGCTTTCAGAAATCACGCACAAGCGTAGACTTTCTGCACTAGGGCCTGGAGGTTTATCAAGAGAAAGAGCAGGTTTCGAGGTTCGAGACGTTCACCATACGCACTACGGAAGAATTTGTCCGATCGAAACTCCGGAAGGACCGAACATCGGTTTGATTTCATCTTTAGGTATTTATGCTAAAATCAACAGACTTGGTTTCATAGAAACGCCGTATAGAAAAGTAGCAGACAGCAAGATTGATCTTAATGCTGATCCTATCTACTTAAATGCTGAAGATGAAGAAGATAAAGTAATTGCTCAGGCAAACGTTGAATTGAGTGATAATGGTGACTTCTTAACAGACAGAATTATTGCAAGATTGGATGGTGATTATCCGGTAGTTGAACCTTCTCAGGTTAATCTTATTGATGTAGCACCAAACCAGATTTCCGGTATTTCAGCTTCATTGATTCCGTTCCTGGAGCATGATGATGCTAACCGTGCATTGATGGGATCTAACATGATGCGTCAGGCAGTTCCTCTATTGAAGCCACAGGCTCCGGTAGTGGGTACAGGGCTTGAGCAGCAGGTTGCAAGAGATTCAAGAATTTTGATTAACGCTGAAGGTACAGGAACTGTAGAGTATGTTGATGCTGACAGAATCGTAATTAAATATGAAAGAAGCGAAGACGAAGATTTAGTACAATTCGAGTCTGCTACTAAAACATATAACTTAACTAAGTTTAGAAAAACCAACCAAAGTACAACCATTACCCTAAGACCAAATGTAAGAGTAGGTGACGTAGTGGAAAAAGGACAGGTACTTTGCGACGGGTATGCTACTGAAAAAGGAGAATTGGCTCTTGGTAGAAACTTAGTGGTTGCGTTCATGCCTTGGAAAGGATACAACTTCGAGGATGCGATCGTAATCAACGAAAAAGTTGTTCGTGAAGACTGGTTTACTTCAATCCACGTAGATGAATATTCTCTTGAAGTTCGTGATACCAAATTAGGTATGGAAGAGCTTACAGCAGATATTCCAAACGTTTCTGAAGAAGCTACTAAAGATCTTGACGAGAACGGTATGATCAGAATCGGTGCTGAAGTGAAGCCTGGAGATATCATGATTGGTAAAATCACTCCAAAAGGTGAATCTGACCCGACTCCTGAAGAAAAACTTCTTAGAGCGATTTTCGGTGACAAAGCTGGTGATGTAAAAGATGCTTCATTAAAAGCAGATTCTTCATTAAGAGGTGTTGTGATCGACAAGAAATTGTTCTCAAGAAACATTAAAGATAAAAAGAAAAGAACTGAAGAAAAACTTAAGCTTGAAGAAATTGAAAACACTTACAAAGCTAAGTTTGATGATTTGAGAAACACTTTAATTGAAAAATTAAATACACTCGTAAGCGGTAAAACTTCTCAAGGGGTTAAAAATGACCTTGATGAGGAAATCATCGGTAAAGGAGTGAAGTTTACTCACAAATTATTGACTTCAGTTGAAGATTATGTAAACGTTAGCGGTTCAGACTGGACGGTTGATAACGATAAAAATGAATTAATCAAACAATTAATTCACAACTACAAAATCAAGTACAACGATATTCAAGGGGTTAAAAACCGTGAGAAATTCGCAATTTCAATCGGAGATGAACTTCCTGCAGGTATCATGAAGTTGGCTAAAGTTTACATCGCTAAGAAACGTAAGCTGAACGTAGGAGATAAAATGGCAGGACGTCACGGTAACAAAGGTATCGTTTCAAGAATCGTTCGTGAAGAAGATATGCCATTCCTTGAAGACGGAACACCGGTAGATATCGTATTGAATCCACTTGGAGTACCTTCACGTATGAACATCGGTCAGATCTATGAAACCGTTCTTGGATGGGCTGGTCAGAAATTAGGATTGAAGTTCGCGACACCAATCTTCGACGGAGCAAGTCTTGATCAGATCACTGAATATACTGAGAAAGCAGGTCTTCCTAAATTTGGTCACACCTATCTTTATGATGGTGGTACCGGAGAAAGATTTACACAGGCAGCGACAGTGGGTGTGATCTACATGTTGAAATTAGGACACATGGTTGATGATAAGATGCACGCACGTTCGATCGGTCCATACTCATTGATTACTCAGCAGCCGTTAGGAGGTAAAGCTCAGTTCGGAGGTCAGAGATTCGGAGAGATGGAGGTTTGGGCTCTTGAAGCATTCGGAGCATCAAATATCCTGAGAGAGATCCTTACCGTGAAGTCGGATGACGTAATTGGTAGAGCGAAAACTTACGAAGCCATTGCTAAAGGTGAATCGATGCCTGAACCAGGTATTCCGGAATCATTCAATGTACTACTTCATGAGTTACAAGGTCTTGGATTAGACGTAAGACTAGAGGAATAATTTTAAATTTTAAATTATCAATGCTGAATGGAGACATTCTGAAATTAATCTAAAATCTAAAATCTAAAATTTAAAATCTAACAAATGTCAAATAAAAATAAATCAAGTAGATTTAATAAAATAACCATCGGTTTAGCTTCTCCGGAATCGATTCTTCAGGAATCGAGAGGGGAGGTTCTTAAGCCGGAAACCATTAACTACAGAACGCATAAGCCTGAAAGAGATGGTTTGTTCTGTGAAAAAATCTTCGGTCCCGTAAAAGATTACGAATGTGCTTGTGGTAAATACAAGAGAATTCGTTACAAAGGGATCGTTTGTGACCGTTGTGGAGTAGAGGTTACGGAGAAAAAAGTACGTAGAGAGAGAATCGGACATATCAATTTGGTAGTTCCAATTGCTCACATCTGGTATTTCCGTTCTTTACCGAACAAAATCGGTTACCTTTTAGGAATTCCTTCCAAGAAATTGGATATGATCATCTACTACGAAAGATATGTAGTGATTCAGCAGGGGATTGCTAAAAAATTAGACGGTTCCGATTTCGAGAATATGGAATTCTTGACAGAAGAAGAGTATCTTGATATCATGGAAACTCTTCCAATTGAGAATCAATATCTTGATGATTCCGATCCAAACAAATTCATCGCTAAAATGGGTGCTGAAGCTGTTGAGGAGTTATTAAAAAGAATCGATCTTGATGCATTGTCTTTCGATTTAAGACATAAAGCTCACAATGAAGGTTCAAAACAAAGAAGAACTGAGGCTTTAAAAAGATTGAACGTTGTAGAAGCATTAAGAGGTGCTAATACAAGAATGATCAACAAGCCTGAGTGGATGATTATGCGTGTGCTTCCAGTTATTCCGCCGGAATTAAGACCATTGGTTCCGTTGGATGGTGGACGTTTCGCAACTTCCGATTTGAATGACCTTTACAGAAGAGTTATTATCAGAAACAACCGTTTGAAGAGATTATTGGAGATTAAAGCTCCTGAAGTAATCTTGAGAAACGAGAAGCGTATGCTTCAGGAATCAGTAGATTCATTATTCGATAATACAAGAAAATCTTCAGCTGTAAAATCTGAATCTAACAGACCATTGAAATCCCTTTCAGATTCATTGAAAGGTAAGCAAGGTCGTTTCCGTCAGAACTTATTAGGGAAAAGGGTAGATTACTCTGCGCGTTCTGTAATTGTTGTAGGTCCGAACTTACAGCTTCACGAATGTGGTATTCCTAAAGATATGGCTGCTGAACTTTACAAACCGTTCATTATCAGAAAACTGATTGAAAGAGGAATTGTAAAGACCGTAAAATCTGCAAAGAGAATCATCGACAGAAAAGAACCTGTAGTATATGATATCCTTGAAAACGTGATGAAAGGTCACCCGGTACTATTGAACAGGGCACCTACGCTTCACAGACTGGGTATTCAGGCATTCCAGCCTAAGATGATCGAAGGTAAGGCAATTCAGCTTCACCCATTGGTAACGACAGCATTCAACGCGGATTTCGACGGTGACCAGATGGCGGTACACTTACCGTTAGGCCCAGAAGCAATCCTTGAAGCTCAGTTATTGATGTTAGGTTCTCAGAACATCTTGAACCCAGCAAACGGTTCTCCAATTACGGTACCTTCTCAGGACATGGTTCTTGGTCTTTATTTCATGACCAAAGAATTGAGCTCTACAGAAGATATGAAAGTAAAAGGCGAAGGTCTTGCATTCTATTCTCCTGAAGAAGCGGAAATCGCTTATGCTGAAGGAAGAGTATCTTTAAATGCTAAAGTAAGATGTAGACTTCCGGTTAAAGAAGACGGTGAAATCGTTACAAGACTGATCGAAACTTCTGTAGGTAGAATTTTGTTTAACCAGATTGTACCGAAACAGGTAGGATATATTAATGAGCTTTTAACGAAGAAATCATTAAGAAACGTTATCGGTAAGATCCTTGCTGATACGGATTTCCCTACCACTGTGAAGTTCCTTGATGCGATGAAAGACTTAGGTTACTCAAACGCATTCAAAGGAGGTCTTTCTTTCTCATTAGGTGATATTGTAGTTCCTGTTGAGAAAAAGCAGATGATTGCACAATCAATCGAAACTGTAGACGAAATTAGAGCCAACTATAACATGGGTCTAATTACCGATACAGAACGTTATAACCAGGTAATCGACGTTTGGACAAACACCAACGCAGGATTAACGGAGATGATCATGAGCAGAATGAAAGTTGATCAGGGTGGTTTCAACTCTGTATACATGATGCTTGATTCCGGGGCGAGGGGTTCTAAGGAACAGATCCGTCAGTTATCAGGGATGAGAGGTTTGATGGCAAAACCGCAGAAAGCCGGTTCTACCGGAGCGGAGATCATTGAAAACCCGATTCTTGCAAACTTTAAAGAAGGTCTTTCCATCCTAGAATACTTTATCTCTACCCACGGTGCCCGTAAAGGTCTTGCGGATACCGCTCTTAAGACGGCCGATGCCGGTTACTTAACGAGAAGATTGGTAGACGTTGCACAGGACGTTATCGTTACAGAAGAAGACTGTGGAACGTTAAGAGGAACAGAAGTTACTGCACTTAAGAAAAATGACGAGATCGTTGAAAAAATCTCCGAAAGAATCTTAGGTAGAGTTTCTTTACATAATATTTACGATCCTGAAAGTGATGAACTAATCGCTGAAGCTGACCAGGTAATCTCTGAAGCATTAGCTAAGAGAATCGAGGAAGCAGGATTAGAAGCTGTTGAAGTTCGTTCACCATTAACTTGTGAAGCTAAGAAAGGTATCTGTGCGAAATGTTACGGTAGAAACTTAGCAACAGGTAAAATGATTCACATGGGTGAAGCGGTAGGTGTAATTGCAGCACAATCCATCGGGGAACCGGGAACTCAGCTTACGTTGAGAACATTCCACCAAGGGGGTACTGCAGGAAACGTATCAGAAAACCCATCAATCGTTGCAAGAAGAGACGGTATCGTTGAAATGGATGAAGTAAGAACCATTACTTCTGAAGATGAAAACGGTAATACTGCTGAAGTGGTTGTTTCCCGTTCAACGGAATTCAGATTGGTTGCTGATAATGAGTCAAGAACACCATTAATGGTAGCCAACGTACCTTATGGTTCCATATTAGCAGTAAAACCTGGTGATAAAGTGAAAAAAGGAGATGTAATCTGTAGATGGGATCCGTATAACGCCGTTATTATTGCTGAAACAGCAGGTAAGGTAGAATACGAAGATATCATCCAGGGGGTTTCATTCCAATTGGAAATTGACGAACAGACAGGATTTGAAGAGAAAGTAATTTCTGAATCCAGAAATAAGAAAGCCGTACCAACATTAAAAGTGGTAGATTCTAAAGGAGTTGAGCAGAAAGCATACAACTTACCGGTAGGAGCCCACTTAATGGTAAACGATGGTGAAAAAATTAAGGCTGGTAAAGTCTTAATTAAAATCCCTAGAAAATCTGCAAAAGCAGGGGATATCACCGGAGGTCTTCCGAGAGTTACCGAATTATTCGAAGCAAGAAACCCTTCAAACCCAGCGGTGGTTACAGAAATCGACGGGGTAGTTTCTTACGGAAAAATCAAGAGAGGTAACCGTGAATTGATCGTTGAAGCTAAAACTGGGGAGAGAAAAATTTATTTGGTTAAATTATCCAACCAGATCCTTGTACAGGAGAATGACTTCGTAAGAGCTGGTTCGCCACTTTCTGACGGATCTATCACACCGGACGATATCTTGAGAATCAAAGGCCCAACAGCTGTTCAGGAATATTTGGTAAATGAAATTCAGGAAGTTTACCGTTTACAAGGGGTAAAAATTGACGACAAGCACTTCGAAATCATCGTAAGACAGATGATGACGAAAGTATCTATCGTTGACGGAGGTGATACTCAGTTCCTTGAAGGTGCTCTTGAACATAAATATGATTTCTTGGAAGAAAACAACAGAGTATTCGGTCTTAAAGTTGTAGTAGAGGCGGGAGATTCTAAAGTATTCAAACCGGGTCAGATGATTACGGCAAGAGAATTAAGAGACGAAAACTCTAAGTTAAAGCGTGAAGATCAGGCTTTAGTGGAAGTAAGAGAAGCTTTACCAGCTACGGCAACGCCAGTATTGCAGGGTATTACGAGAGCAGCTCTTCAGACTAAATCATTCATGTCTGCCGCATCGTTCCAGGAAACAACGAAAGTTCTTAATGAAGCAGCAGTTGCAGGTAAGGTTGATGATCTGCACGGTCTTAAAGAAAATGTAATTGTAGGACACAGAATTCCTGCAGGTACAGGTCTTAAAGAATACCAGAATGTAATCGTTGGTTCTAAGAAAGAATTCGAAGATCTTAACTAAAATTTATAATTTGAAATTTGAGGTTTGAAATTATTTTTATACTTTCACAATCTCAAATTTCGAATTTTTTAAAATATAATTTATAACAAATGGACAACAATCAAAACCCACAAGACGGAAACATCAACATCGAATTAAACGAAATGGTAGCGGCTGGTATCTATGCTAATTTAGCTTTGGTAAACCACTCTCCATCTGAGTTTGTAGTAGATTTCATCCAGTTAATGCCGGGTGTACAGCAAGCGAAAGTAAGATCAAGAGTTATCCTTGCTCCACTTCACGCAAAAAGAGTACTTTCTGCTCTTCAACAGAATATTGCTAACTATGAGCAACAATTCGGAGAAATCAAAGAAGTTGAACCTTTCGTATTAGGAGGAAACAACGTAAACGCTTAAGATTTACTCATAAACATACAGAAGTGCTCCATTTTTAATGGGGCATTTTTTTATGCTGATAGATTGCTGTTATATGATATAAATGCTTTATTTCATACGTTGCTACTAATTAGAATTGTATATTGTTTGTAATTTCCTATTATTTTATAATTCTTATTAATAGATTAAAAAAATATAAAATCCATGTCACAATTTTATATCTTTGCTTCAAGATATGGTATTAGGATATGGTAAATAATCAGTTTGTTCGTAATAAATTTGGTTTTTTAGGCGAACAATTTTTAGGTGAACTTAATAAAAATGCAGTCGTCACAGAAGTAAAGGCAAAGACTGAAATTATTCGTGAAGGTCAGAAAAACAAATTTGTACCCTTTCTCATTAAAGGGTCTGTAAGGGTTTTTACTTTAAATGACGGCCGTGAACTTATTTATTATTACATCAGAACTAATGATAGCTGTCTGATGACTTTTTCATCTATTTTTACAGACTATATCAGCAGGGTATATGCCGTAGCAGAAGAAGATTCTGAAATCATGCTTGTTCCGGTATCAATAATCCACGATTGGCTGATTGCATATCCGGAAATCAATCGTGTTTTTTACCATGAATATGACAAAAGATTTTCAGACGTCATGAGTATGGTAAACGATGCCGTTTTTCACAGACTTGATAAAAGAGTATTAAATTATATCCGGCAGCAGATTTCAATCACCGGCTGTAATCCTATAAAACTTACCCATCGCGAAATAGCAAGCAATCTGGGGACTTCCAGAGAAGTAGTAAGCCGTGTTTTGAAAAAAATTGAGAATGAAGGCGACATTTCACAAACCAAAGAAGGCATAAAATTACCTCTTAATGAAAATGTTATACAAGGCTAATAAATTATATTTAATTAATTTAACAATTTGATTGATAAAAACAATCCGGTCGGTGACTTTTATCACGCACTTTTGATAGCATAAGTATATAAGTTTGTCATACTAAACTTTAATAGAAATTGTATGACAAAAACCTTACTATTTTTGTCGGTATTGATCTCAGGTTTCACCTTTGCACAGGAGGATCTGCTGAAAGATATTGACACCATTCAAACAAAAAATACCGATACTTCCCAGCCTGCTTTTAAGGCATTGCAGATTGTAACCGGACAATCTACTAAATTACCCGCAAAAAAAGAGTGGTACATTGTTGTGGCACACCGTTTTGGTGATGTAAGCAAAGGCTTCAAAGATTTTTTCGGACTGGATGATGCCTCAACCAAACTTGGGGTTATTTATGGAGCTACAGACTGGCTATCATTAAATTTATCAAGAGAAACCAATCAGAAAACTTTTGAGGGCGGCGCAAAATACAGATTGGTGAAGCAAAATGATAATTTCCCGGTGGATATTGTAGGGTACAATGTATTGGCCGTAAATACAGATCTGAGCACGGATAATTATCCTCATTTAAAGTTCGCAGACAGACTTTCTTATCTTACTCAGGCTTTGATTTCCAGAAGATTTAATGATGATTTTTCACTGCAGCTAACTCCTTCTTATGTTCATAAAAATCTTTACGAACCGACAATTGAAGATAAAGATCAGTTTCTG
Organism: Chryseobacterium sp. PET-29; assembly: GCF_025736815.1. Lineage (NCBI taxonomy): Bacteria > Pseudomonadati > Bacteroidota > Flavobacteriia > Flavobacteriales > Weeksellaceae > Chryseobacterium > Chryseobacterium sp. PET-29. The sequence goes on from NZ_CP107053.1 coordinate 3,705,278, forward strand.
GCAGGTATCGGGGGAAGATACAAGATTTCAAAAAGAATATCGATTAATGCAGAATATTTCGTGAATTTTGATAACCACAGTTTTTATAAAAATCCTCTGTCCGTAGGGATGGATATTGAAACGGGAGGCCACGTTTTTCAACTGTTGTTTACCAATTCGCAAATCAATTCAGATATTGGGTATCTCACCAATGCTACGGGAAAGTGGGAAAAAGGACAGATTTTCTTCGGATTTAATCTTTATAGAGTTTTTTAATATGAAAAAGTTTGTATATATCATTTCAACGGCAGCAGTATTTATTGCCTGTGAAAGCAGAACCTATGAAGAGATCTCGGATAATACGCCTATTGCTGAAAAAGTAACTTATAATAAAGATGTTAAAGCAATTATTGATGCCAACTGTGTGAGTTGCCATTCTCCCGGTGCTCAGGCTTTGACCAATTATAATCAGGTGAAAAATAATATCAATAATATTATAGACCGAATCAGCAGGCCCAATGGAGATCCTCTGAAAATGCCGCAGGGCGGAAGTTTGTCACCTGCACAAATCAATATCATCACCAAATGGAAAGCCGACGGCCTTTCCGAAAACTAAATATCTATTATGAAAAAGCTGATTATTTTCATCATGTTAATGATAACGGGCAACTTGTTTTTTGCCCAAAAATATATGTCTAAAACAGGAAAAGTGACCTTTGAAGCCTCAGTTCCTCTTTTTGAAGATGTATTTGCACAGGACGACAATAATATTGTTGTTCTCAACGCCGATAACGGAGATGTTGCCTCTGTTTCAGTGGTTAAAAACTTTCATTTTAAAACCAAACTCATGGAAGAGCATTTTAATGAAAGCTATGCAGAAACGGCTAAATTTCCAAAAACTACATTTACCGGTAAAATTGTGAATTTTGATAAGTCGAAACTTACGGCTTCACCTCAGAAATTTACGGTTCAGGGAACTCTTAATTTCCACGGAGTGGCAAAGGCTTACACCTCAACTGCAACAATATATGCCAAAGACGGAAAAATTTTTATGTCAGGAGGATTTACGGTAAAAGCTGCGGATCATAAAGTGACAATCCCTAAAATGGTAATGAAAAAAGTAGCGGAAACAGTGAATGTTGAATATAATTATATTTTGGTTAAACAATGAAAAAGATCATTATAATATTAAGTATATTCCTGGGACTTACTTTGACATTTGCCCAGGACAACGCAAAATCAATTTTTGATGTCGCCCGTACCGGAACTGTTGAGGAAGTAAAAGAACTTATGAAAAAGGACCCGGATGTCATTAACCAAACCAATGAAAACGGATTCTCACCACTCATTCTTGCATGCTATAGAGGAAATGTTGAGGTGGCCAAATTTCTGATTGATCATGTAAAAGATGTAAATTATAAAAGCAGGGAAGGTACCGCTCTCGCCGGACTCGCCTTTAGATACAATAAAGAATTGGTAGAATATATTCTGAAGAAAAATGCGAATCCTAATATTGCTGATGCCACAGGAATAACTCCGCTATTTTGGGCAGTAAAGTCCGGTAATAAAGAATTAACCGAACTGTTACTAAAATACAAAGCTGATAAAACCTTAAAAGATTCACAGGGAATGACTCCTTTCGAGTATGCCTTGCAGACCAATAATAAAGAAATCATTAATCTCTTAAAAAATTAACATATGAAAAAAGTTTTACTTACTTTATCAATGGCTCTGGCATCTTTGATCGGAGCACAGACTTTTTCGACAGGAACAATAAGTCTGCCGACTACAGGTATGACAGTAAGAATCGTTACCAATCCTACTACAGTGACTCTGGTACTCACAGGAGACAGCAATTCCATGCTGGCCATAGGTTTTGGAACAAGTGGAATGGCCTCCGGAGCAGACGGATTTATTTATAATTCTTCTGCAAACAGGGATTACACATTTAGTGGAATAGGTGTAACTCCTTCTGCTGACTCTTCCCAGGATTGGACTGTAACATCGGACACGGTTTCCGGAAGTACAAGAACGGTTATAGCCACCAGAAGCTTAGCAGGAGGTGCAGGAGATTTCGCATTGTCCAACACCAATTCAAATATTGATATTTTCTATGCAAGAAGAGCTGGTGCATTAGGTCTTGCTTATCATGGTTCTTTAAGAGACTATGCTACTCTCACCAGAGCTTCAGCGCTGGCAACAGGAGAAGTTGTAGCGGAAAAACAGAAGATAATGCTGTATCCTAATCCTGCAAAAGAAACGGTAAGCTTCAAAAATGCTGATAAGATCAAATCGGCAGACATCTTTGATTCTGCAGGAAGAAAAATCAGAACCGTGAAAGTGGATGGGAAAGAAATCAATATTTCAGATTTGAAATCCGGAAGTTATTATCTGGAAATCACTTTAAAAGACGGATCAACTACTTTTGAACAGCTTATTAAAGAATAATAACAAAACTCTTTACAAATAATTTCAGGCGTGACTTTGCCGCCCCGAAATTTATCCCATCATTACCCATACTTACTACAGTTTTTTTGGATATTTTTATCAGTTTAATTTTTCAGACGTTATTTGTTTTTACGTGAATAAAGCCGTCTTTAGCTTTGCAGCAATAGACATTCAGATAAATAATTATTATCGTCAAGCCACTTTCATTGCAAATTTTACTCAACCATCTTTTACATATATCGAAAAAGAAATATCTTTCCGGCATGAAAACTACTCAAATCACTACCGCCGGGAGAATAAAAGCTATTGTAGGCGGATCCATCGGAAATCTTGTTGAATGGTACGACTGGTATGCGTACGCCGCATTTGCCATTTACTTCTCAAACTCTTTCTTCCCCGATTCTGATATGACGGCACAACTGCTGAACACAGCGGGAATTTTTGCCGTTGGCTTTCTTATGCGCCCTGTTGGTGGTTGGCTTTTCGGAAGTATTGCAGATCGGATCGGACGGAAAAAAGCCATGACGTTTTCAGTATTGCTCATGTCTTTCGGATCGTTGCTGATTGCAGTAACACCAACGTATGATGCAATAGGAGTTTTGGCTCCGTTACTTTTATTAACAGCACGTCTTCTGCAAGGTCTCAGTGTGGGAGGAGAATATGGTGTATCTGCAACTTACCTCAGTGAAATGGCAACTTCCGACAGACGCGGATTTTATTCCAGTTTTCAGTATGTGACTTTGATTGGCGGACAGCTCATCGCACTCGGAATTCAGCTGATTTTACAAAAAATATTACTTACGGAAAGCCAGCTTGAAAACTGGGGCTGGAGAATTCCTTTCGTCATCGGGGCACTGCTTTCCGTGATTGCGTTGTACCTGAGAGCAAATCTCCACGAAACGGAAGCTTTTGAAAGTAAAAAAAAGATAGAGGAAAATAAAAAAGGGACTATAAAAGAATTACTGAAACATCCTAAAGCACTACTGACAGTAGTAGGTCTCACCTTAGGCGGAACGCTTGCATTCTATACCTATACTACTTACATGCAGAAATTTCTGGTAAATACCGTTCATCTTACAAAAGAAGATTCTACATTGATCTCTTTTGTTTCGCTCTTTATTTTTGCCTGTCTGCAGCCTCTTTTTGGAGCCCTCTCGGATAGAATAGGAAGAAGACCTTTGCTGCTGGGTTTCGGGATCTTGGGAACAGTATTCACTTATCCGCTGCTGGACGCTTTAAGTACGACCACTTCCATGTGGGGTGCTTTCTTTCTGATCATGGCTGCACTAATTATTGTAAGTGGTTATACATCTATCAATGCAGTCGTAAAGGCTGAGCTTTTCCCGTCTGAAGTAAGAGCTTTGGGAGTCGGGCTTCCATATGCATTGACGGTAGCGGTTTTCGGAGGAACGGCAGAATATCTGGCATTATGGTTTAAACAGCAGCATGTAGAGCATTATTTTTATTGGTATATTACCGGCTGTATTTTCTTTTCACTGATCGTTTACTCAAGAATGGGAGACACGAAGAAAACATCTTCTCTTGATAAAGATTAAAACAGAATATATAAAAGACCCGCGGCTCAGAGAATCTGAGCCGCGGGTTCTATTTAATGATAGGCTTGCTTAAATTTTTGGAGGATATTATCCAGATTATGTCTCTGAACATATACGCTCTTTACATCTTCATATCTCGGCGATTTGTAAAAAACTTCATGGAAATCCATACTGCCATTTCCAACTTTTACCACTTTCTGAACCTCAATATTCAACTTTCTCAATTCATCTTTAAAAACCTGAAATTCGTCTTGGATATTTTTCATCTATTTTTTGGATTTTAATTAAAACTATACTTTTATATCAAACACCCTACCAAAATTAAGGGGTGTAAATGAAAATCAGTATAAAGATAATGAATTTTTCTATATAAAAATAAGAAATGCTTATAATTTTAGCAATGAATTATTTGTTTTTAAATCATTTTAATAAATTTTTCATGAATTGAATAATGTTATTACCGAACAAAAAAATTAAACAAAAAATTTTATAATATGAAAAGTCCTTTAAAATAAGCTTTGTACCTGGCTAACCGATCAATTAATACACAAAATAAATATGAATTAAAACAAAAAAGGTTAAAATCACCTGAGATTCTAACCTTTTATTCTATATAGATTTCATTGTATTATTTTTTGCTATCCTCTTCTTCCAGTTCAATTTCATGTCTCAGCTGGGCCTTGTACAAGGTAGCATAATATCCGTTTTTATCCAGAAGTTCAAGATGCTTTCCTTCTTCCACAATTTTACCGTGCTCCATAACGATAATTTTGTCTGCCTTTTCAATAGTGGAAAGCCTGTGTGCAATGATAATGGACGTTCTGTTTTTTGTGATTTTTTCCGTGGCTCGCTGGATCAGTTTCTCACTTTCATGGTCAATAGATGAGGTCGCTTCATCGAGAATCAGGATTTTAGGATCTGAAAGATATGCTCTCAGGAATGATAAAAGCTGTCTCTGACCCAGGGAGATGGAAGAACCTCTTTCACTCACTACATAATCATAACCTCCCGGAAGGCTTTCAATAAACTCGTCAACTTCAATTTCCTTTGCTCCGGCTTTGATCTGCTCAAGCGTAATGGAATTATCACCAAACGAAAGATTTTCAAAAATACTTCCGTGGAACAGGAAAACATCCTGTAGCACTACACCAATATGACTTCGGAGGCAATAGAGTTCATAATCTTTAAGATCCACATCGTCAATAATGATATTTCCTGAATTAATGTCATACAATCTGGTGATCAGGCTGATAATCGTGGATTTTCCCGCTCCGGTAGCACCAACAATAGCGACAGTCTCGCCCGGATTTACTTTAAAATCAATTCCCTTTAATACTTCCTGCTTTTCATCATAAGCAAAATGTACATTTCTGAATTCAATTTTTCCTTCAAAATGATCTTTCTGTACGGTTCCTGTATTCGGCATCGAATTTTCCTCATCCATTAATCCCAATACTCTTTCAGCTCCTACGATACCCCGCTGGATATTGTTGAACCGGTCTGCAATCTGTCTTAAAGGACGGATCAGCATAGAAATATACTGGATAAATGCTATAACCACTCCGGCACTGATGGTGATGTAGCCTCCATAAAAGAGGATAAATCCGATGAAAAGCGAAGAGATTAATTCAACCACCGGGAAGAATAAGGAAAAAATAAAAACCGTTCTCAGTAATGCGCCTTTTAGCGTGATATTGATTTCATCAAACTTTTTAAATTCAGATTCCTGCCTGTTGAACACCTGAATGATCGACATTCCGGCCAGTCTTTCCTGAACAAATGAGTTCTGGTTAGACGTCCAGTTTCTTTCATCCCCGAATGCTTTTTTAAGTCTTTTCTGAAAAAATCGAGTAATAACAACCATTAAAGGAAGAATAGCCAGCGTAATGTAGCTGAGATGAACATTGGTACTGAACATCATCACCAACACAAAAAGAATTCTCAGAACATCCCCGAAAACCATCAGGAAACCATCCGTATACACCGTGGCAATAGTTTCAACGTCTCCTACTGCTCTTGTCACCAGCTGCCCGATTGGTGTTTTATCGAAGAATGAAGTTTTAAAATAAATAAGTTTATTATAAAGTCTCTGTCTGATATCCCGGATCACATTCTGTGAAATATAATTGGAAAAATAAACCAGGAAAAAATTTAAAACAGTTTCTGTGAAAACCAGACCTACCAAAATGTAGATATGCTTCATCATTAAAGCCTTGTCTTTCAGCTTGGTGATGTCGTTATCTACCACTTCCATGGTGAGGTAAGGCCTGTAGGTAGAAACCATAGCCAGTATGATGGAGATGATCAGCGTAAGGATGAACCACGAACGGAATTTCATTCCGATAAAGAACAGCCTTTTGATAATTCCCCAGGTATCTTGTTTTTTCATTGTACGAATTGAAGAAAGAATTATATTGAAATTCTATGCAAAAATAAGATTTTAAAATTTGACAATCTTTACCAGCTATAGAAATAGTCATAGAAAATTTCAGATCGCTGTCATTTATGATATAGATTAATTATTCAAAATCATAGCCCACATCAACAAGATATAATCCGTGAGCCGGGGCAGAAGTACCCGCTGAGTTTCTGTTTTTGTTTTCAATGACTTTACGGAGGTCTTCAGGCTGTAATTTTCCGGCACCTATTTCTACCATCGTTCCTACAATGGCTCTTACCATGTTTCTCAGAAAACGGTTCGCTGAAACAGTAAATTTTAGCTCACTCCCGTTTTGTTCCCATCCTGCCTTATAGATTTTACAGAGGTTGGTTTTATTATCGGTATGAAGTTTGGCAAAGCTGGTAAAGTCTTCATATTCAAATAAAATGCTACAGGCTTCATTCATTTTATTAATGTCAAGCGGTCTTCTCCAGTGCTGCCAGGCAGATTCTTCCGTGAACGGGTTTTTTTCCAGAGAGATATAATATTCGTAAGTTCTGTAGGTAGCATCAAATCTTGCATGAAAATCATCTTTCACCGGAAAAATTCTTTTCACCGAAATGTCCGCCGGAAGAAAACTGTTTAATTTTCTTGGCAGATCTTCGTCAAGAACTTTCTCGGTTTCAAAATGTGCGAAAATTTTCTTGGCATGCACGCCGGTGTCCGTCCTTCCTGCGCCGGTAGTTTTAATTTCTTCTCTTAATATTGTGGAAAGTGCCTTCTCCATTTCTTCCTGTACAGAAACAGCATTGGGCTGGATCTGATATCCGAAATAATTCTTGCCGTTGTAGGAAAATTCTATAAAATACCTCACTGTGATAAAATAAGTAAGCAAAATTACTTTAATTAATGATAATCATCAACACAATTTAGAAACCGCTTTCAACTTTTCCTGAAATTTTCAATAAAGACACAAGAAATTAAAATTAAAAAAGAAATGGTAAAGGTTGACAAGTAAAACAAGTAGCGCCGCGCCCTATAAAATATCAAAGATATTTCCTTAATTCTCTCAAAACCTTTTAAAATCTTAATGTTTAAATAATTGCAGTTTGAATTCAGATTGAATACTTTTAAATATTTATTTAAAATAAATCTCGAAAAGTAAGTACCATAGTAAGCTAAATCCATACGAAAATTCCTATTTTTGCAAGGTATGAAAAGATGGTACCTTTATCCCTTTTCCCTAGGTTATCGCATGGTAACGGGTATCCGAAACACAATGTATGATCTGGGAATCTTTAAGTCAACAAAATTCAAAACACCGATCATTTGTGTCGGTAACCTTTCTGTAGGCGGAAGCGGAAAATCTCCTATGGTAATGTATCTTGCGCAGTTTTTGTCAAAACATTACAGAACGGGAGTCCTTTCCAGAGGCTATGGAAGGCTTACAAAAGGCTATGCTGTCACCAATTATGAAAGCAATTATAAAATGGTGGGTGATGAAGCCATGCAATTGTTCGAACGTTTTAAGAACCGCTTTGTTATTGCTGTTTCCGAAGAGAGAGTTCCCGGCGCCAAAAAGGTAATTGCCGATATGGACCTTGATGTTCTGGTTTTGGATGATGCGATGCAGCATAGAGCCATAAAACCGGGATTCACCATTATGATGACCGATTTTAATGATCCTTATTTTAAAGATCATCTTCTTCCTGCAGGAGATTTGAGGGAGTCACGGGCCGGATCCGGAAGAGCAGACATTATCATGGTCAGCAAATGTCCGGATGAACTTACTGAAGAAACCAAGCAATATTATATTTCAAGAATAAGACCTACCGGACGTCAGAAAATATTTTTTTCATCTATAGGTTACGATGAAAATGTTTACGGGAAAGAAAAAATGCTTCCGGATAACAACCTGAATTATTACGATATTCTTCTGATCACAGGAATTGCAAATCCGAAACCTTTACTGAACCATCTTGCTAAATTTTCGCAGAGAGTAAAACATTTGAAATTCAGAGATCATCACAACTTTACGGAAGCGGATATTAAAAATATCGTGGCAGAATATAAAAAGATGGGCGAATATAAGTTGATTTTAACCACTGAAAAAGATTATGTACGCCTTAAAACTTTTGATTACTTAAGAGATATCGTTTATTACTGGCCTATCAATGTAATAATAGATAAGAAGGAAGAATTTAACCAAATCATCCTGGATTATGTTAGAAAAAATTAAAAAAATAGCAGCCTTCATACAAGGCGTCATCAACGATACTCCTGATTTTGCCATCGTTCTGGGTTCGGGATTAGGAAAACTCCAGGATGAGGTAGAGACAATTCATACCCTGGAATATGCTGAAATCCCTGAGTTTCCTCAAACAACAGTTGCCGGCCACAGCGGAAAATTAATCTACGGAATGCTGGAAGGCAAAAAAGTATTAATGATGAGCGGCCGCTTTCATTATTATGAAGGCCATTCTATGGAAAATGTGGTGTTGCCGATCAGGGTTTTTCATCTGCTAGGCATAAAAAATCTGATCCTTTCCAATGCTTCCGGCGGCGTAAACTCTGAATATAAAATTGCAGATATTGCCATCGTCAAAGATCATATCAACATGATGCCTGAACATCCGCTTCGTGGCAGAAATATTGATGCATTCGGTCCACGATTTGTGGATATGAGCGAAGCATACAGCAAAAAGATGATTTCAGTGGCAGAAAAGGTTGCCTCGGAAAATAATATCAACATTCACCAGGGAATCTATGTGGCACTGCAGGGACCTACTTTTGAAACCCCTGCGGAATACGGAATGATAAAAGCCATCGGTGGTGATATGGTGGGAATGAGTACTGTTCCGGAAGTTATTGTAGCCAGACACATGGGAATAAATGTTTTTGGAATCTCCGTAATTACTGATCTGGGCGGACCTGATATCGCGTTCTCCGTTTCTCACGAAGAAGTTCTGAATGCTGCCAATAAAGCAATGCCTAATGTAATTACGGTGGTAAAAGGTCTCGTTAAAAACTATCCGCAACCGTTATAGAATTTTTCAATAGTACAAATTTCCGGCTGAGGCTTTCTAATTATTTTTCATTGTTTAGATTTGCAGAAACGATTTTTAAAATGAAGAAACTGTTTTTATTATTAACGATAGGAATTTTCGGTTTGGGCTGTTCACAACAAGCTCCCGAAGTTCTTAAAACAAGTTTTTCCAAAGAAGCATTAATTCAGAAGGTTGAAAATGAAGAGGGTAAAACAGTCACCATACAGCAGATCCTGGATCAGCATAAAGGAAAAGTTTTAGTGCTTGATTTCTGGGCGGGCTGGTGCAGGGATTGTTTAAAAGCGCTTCCGAAAGCCAAAGAATTAGAAGACAGCAATAAAAATATCGATTTTGTGTTCCTTTCATTAGACCGTTCCAAAGAAGGTTTTGACAAAAGCCTGGAACGATTTGATATGAAAGACAAAGAAAATTACTGGTTCGCTTCCGGCTGGAAAAATGATTTCAACAACTATATCGATCTCAACTGGATCCCGAGATACATGGTGATTGATCAGAAGTCTGCCATTGCCAAATATTACGCCATCTCGCCGGAAGATCCGGATATTCAGGCAACCATTGATCTCTTATTGAAATAAAATGACATAGGAAATGGAGACGTTAAGAAAATAAAATCTGCAAACGTTAAAAAAATTCTACTGTTTGAGCGCGACAAATTAATTGAAATGAAGAGCAGATTTTGATTCGCGCGAATTTTAGAATTTTTAGAGAACAGAATTTATTTTTAGTCGGAGTTTCCAAGTCTTGAACTTTTGTTTCTTTTGTTTCAAGACAAAAGAAATTAGCTTGAAATGAAAACATAAAATGAATCCATATCTTTGCGGTATGGATTCTTCTTTTCTCCTTCGCAAAATTATTCATGTCGATATGGACGCATTCTATGCTTCTGTAGAACAGCATGATAATCCTGCATTAAAAGGGAAAGCTATTGCAGTGGGTGGAGAGCATCGGGGAGTTGTCGCAGCGGCAAGCTACGAAGCAAGAAAGTTCGGGGTACGGTCTGCGATGCCGAGTAAAACTGCGAAAGAAAAGTGTCCGCATCTTATTTTCGTCTCACCCAGATTTCAGCGGTACAAGGAGATTTCAAGGAAAATAAGGGAGATTTTTTATGAATACACCGATCTGGTAGAGCCTTTATCATTGGATGAAGCCTATCTTGATGTCACGGAAAACAAAAAGGGAATAGAGTCTGCTAATCAGATTGCCAGGGAGATTCGCCAGAAGATTTTCGAACAGACAGGATTAACGGCTTCTGCGGGAATTTCTATCAACAAATTTTTGGCTAAAGTAGCATCAGATATTAATAAACCGAATGGCCAAAAAACCATTCATCCGGATAAGGTAGAAAGTTTTCTTGAAGAATTACCGGTCGAAAAGTTTTACGGAGTGGGGAAGGTGACGGCGAATAAAATGTTTAGCTTAGGCATTTACAAGGGAAAAGATCTGAAAAAAAGATCTGTAGAAGACCTCACAAGGATGTTCGGAAAATCCGGAGCCTATTACTATAATGTCGTTCGGGGAATTCATCATTCTGAAGTAAAGCCTCACCGGATCCAGAAAAGTGTAGCGGTAGAAAGAACCTTTTTTGAAGACCTTTTTGATGAACATCAGATCAACGAGAAATTACAAAGTCTCAGTGAAGAGCTCCAGAGCCGTCTTCAGAAAAATAATATTCTCGGACGTACGCTTACCCTGAAAATTAAATACAAAGATTTCTCCCTTTTTACAAGAAGCATCACCCGGGAAGAATATTTCTCTTCCGCAGAAGAATATTTTAATACCGGAAAACAGCTTTGGGAGCTACGCCCGTTCGACAAACCTGTTCGGTTACTCGGTTTATCCCTTTCCCAGCTCAATACTGAAGAAAAAAAACAGGTGTCGGTTCAACTAAAAATTCCGTTCAAAGAATTTGAAGACCAATAATCTCGAATATTTTCAGTAAATTGTAGTAACCAAATTTTACAATTTTATGAATGAAACGATGATTCAATACTTCCACTGGTACTCGGAAGGAGAAGGGAAACTATGGAAAGAAGCAGAAAATAACGCTCCATATCTGGCTGAATTAGGAATTACATCAGTATGGTTTCCACCCGCTTACAAAGGAACGGGAGGTGGTTGTTCTACCGGATATGATGCCTATGATCTTTTTGATCTGGGAGAATTTGATCAGAAAGAAACTATTCCCACAAAATACGGAACAAAAGACGATTATATAAAAGCCATAAAGGCTTTAAAAGGACACAACATCAAGATTATTGTTGATATCGTTCTCGGCCACAAAGCCGGAGGGGACGAACTTGAAACATTCAAGGCCCTGAAAGTAGATGAAGAAAACCGGGATAAAATAATTTCCGGCGAAATCGAGATACAGTCATACACCAAATTTACTTTTCCCGGCCGCGGAAAAAAATATTCGGACTTTGAGTGGAATTATACGTGCTTCAGTGGCGTAGACTATGCAGAAGGCATGGATTCTCATATTTTTAAAATTAAAAATGAATATGGAACCGACTGGGAAGAGATGATTGATGATGAAAAAGGAAACTATGATTATCTCATGTTTAATGATGTGGAACACCGCAATCCTTTCGTAAGAGAAGAGCTCAACAACTGGGCAAAATGGTATTTTGATCAGACAGATTTTGACGGCGTAAGGCTGGATGCCCTGAAACATATTTCATTTGATTTTTATAAAGAGTGGCTTACGCTGCTGCGTTCCAACTCCGGCAAAAATATTTTTGCGGTAGGAGAATACTGGGCTCCGGGATATCTGGGTCTTCTTCAGAAATATATTGATGTGACGGAGGGTTGTATGAGCCTTTTCGACAGCTCATTACAGAATAATTTCCATACCGCTTCCAATGAAGGGGATTCTTATGATCTCCGCAGAATCTTTGATGAAACGCTTACCCAGGCCGATCCGCTGCATTCAGTGAGCCTGGTTGATAATCACGATACCCAGCCTTTACAGGATCTTGAAGCACCGGTAGAACAATGGTTTAAACCATTGGCGTATGCATTAATTTTACTTCGTCAGGACGGATATCCATGTGTATTTTATCCGGATTTGTACGGAGCGCATTACGTTGATAAAGACAGGGAAGGGAATGACCAGGAAATATTTCTGGATAAGGTAGACGGTATCGAGGAGTTGCTGAAAGCCAGAAAAGATCATGCGTACGGAGAGCAGCGGGATTATTTTGAAGACGCCAATTGCCTCGGATGGGTTCGTGAAGGAGATGATGAACATTCGGGATGTGCGGTTGTGCTCAGCAATAAAGAGGCCTATGAAAAGCCTATGGAAATGGGCGAAAGATACATCGGGAAAACCTTCTATGATGTATTGGGAAGATTTGAAGATAAAGTTACAATCGATGAAAATGGCTGGGGAAATTTCCCTGTTCCTGCAGGGAACGTAAGTGTCTGGATCGAAGAGTAGCCTTGTAACTGCAAGCCAACAATATTTATAATGATCATCCGTAAGTTTTGTCATGTACGGCAAGAGTATAAAAGCTGTGTTGAATGACAAACCTTGCGGATATTTTTTAGGATGAATCCGTTTAATTCTTAACTTTTTTAAGCTTAAGGATTTCAGGCCTTTCTGAATCTTCTGAGATTGATCCGGATCTCGCAAATTCTGCCCAGAGCGCCCGAAGCTTTTTCCCGTTTTCCTGAATATATTCCCATGGAACATCTTTCAGCAGCTCTGCTGATTGCCAGGCTTCCTTGTTTTCAAATAACAGAGGCAGATCTACACAGTGCGATGCGCCGATGTTATTGCTCTTTAGGGTAGACCGAATAACAAACTGGTATACATTTCCGCCACCGGCTGCAAGATTTTCTGCAAACGCCTTGGCCGGTTTTTCATAGATTGACGCCGTAGTTTTTCTTACAATCTTATTCAGAATTCTTTGGGGTAGATAAGTATAAATGCCTGTTTGCGAGGTTTTCACGTAAAAAGCCGTTTCATCCTGATTGGAGCCTATTAAAACATCATACTTCTTTGCATTTTGTTTCCAGTTCGGCATGGTTTCTTCTTCCTGGCATAACGGAGGATGGCCATATTGCGTGCAGAATGGCATGGAGGTCTTCAATCCGTATTTTCTGAAAGAAGGTAAAAAAGTGCGATATCCTGCTACCATCTTAAGCGCATCGGGTTCATCTTTTAAAATATCCGTCTTGAGGAAAAACTCATGGGACATCTTTTGCCTGTTGATCCTGAATCCCAGCGGAGCACTATGGATAATCACATGGCGGAATAAATTTTCCGTTTCTTCCGAGATCATGAGATGTGCAATGGCATCACCTCCGGATGACTGTCCGAACAGGGTAATGTTTTCAGGATCTCCGCCAAAGTCGCGGATGTATTGTTTTATCCATTGGAGAGCGGCAATCATATCATACAATCCCAGGTTGGCCGGCCTTTCTTCACTACCTCCCAAAAAACCGAAAAGCCCGAGCCGGTACGATACCGAAACAACAATAATGTGCTGTTCCTTTACCCACACGGAAGGATCAGACGTGGGAAGATCACCGCATCCGATTTCATAGGAGCCACCATGAATCCAGACGATAACGGGAAGCTTTTCGTTTTCATTAAAGTGTTCGGGACGTGTAATGGTAAGAAACTGCGGGGATTCATCCGGTTCAAACTGTTCCACATCTGTTTTCTGGATCAGCCTGTCCAGCAGAGGACTTACATTTTGTGGGCATACCGGGGTTTTATCCGGAATTTCATCATGCTCCGGATATGGTAAGGGTTCCGGCTTTTTAAATCTTTGAGAGCGGGCATAGCGAATACTTTTCGCCCTGATGACCCCATTTCCCTTTAATGCCGGAATGGTTCCGAAAGAAGTATGAAAGGTATGGATTTTCTTGTGTTGCTGTGTTGTCATCCAACAAAATTATGATTACCTTAAATGTAGCAATTAATCTTTTTTAAGCCAAAAAAATACTTAATATCTTATCCTACTGAGATAATTATTGCAACGCTTTGTATGCGGTAGGAGATACTCCTGTTTTACTTTTGAATAATCTGGTGAAATGCTGCGGATACCTGAAACCAAGGTCATAAGAAATTTCACTGATGGATCTTGAAGGATCGGTGATCTGCCGTTTTGCGGCATCAATAAGCTTATTATGAATAAATTCCTGTGCCGAAATGCCAAGCTCCTTTTTCATGACATCTCCGAAATAATTGGCTGACAGGTTAAGCTGTTCAGCAAAATAATGAACCATAGGAAAACCGATGGTCCTGGGTTTTTCAGAGTTCAGATAGTCATCCAGTAATGTTTCGAATTTTCCTATCACGCCGCGGTTGATATGGTCCCTCGTGATGAACTGGCGGTCATAAAAACGCATGCAGTAATTGAGGAAAAGTTCAATGTTGTTAACGATCAGGGACTTGCTGTGCTTGTCAATAGCCTGTTCCAGCTCAAGCTGTATGTTTTTAAAGCAATCCAGGATGATTTCTCTTTCTTTTTCGGAAAGGTGTAGGGCTTCGTGAACTTCATAAGAGAAGAAATTATAATCACCAATCGTAGTGCCCAGGCTGGTCCCTTTGATCAGGTCCGGATGGAACAGCAGTGCAAAACCTGCAGGCTGTATAGGATTTCCGTCATTCGTTATTCCGTACTCCTGTTCCGGGGCAATGAAGACCAGCGTTCCTTCCTGGTAGTCGTAGTTATGTTTTCCGTAAAACAGATCTCCACACAGGACATCCTTCAAAAAGACGGTATAAAAGCCGAAGGCTCTCCTGAACTGGCAGACAGGGCCGGATCTGGAAAAATCAATGATACTCACCAAAGGATGCAGCGTATCATGGTTTACCATTTTATTGTATTCGGAAATACTTTCGATAAAATTAACCTGATCTTTCATATATTTAATTCTTCAGAAACCAAAATTACCATATTTAAGGCGCAGATTTTGCGGTCACGGTAAAATTGGTATATCATTCTGTAATTTATATAAGCTTAATTCATCATAAACATACGATTTTTGCCATAACATTATTAATTTTAGTACAAACTTAAATACGATATGAATACATTCACAGTAAAAGCGTTCGGTGCAGAATCCAACACTGCGGACCTGGCCGAAATGAATATTGAAAGAAGAGAAGTAACCCCTAAAGATATTGAGATTGAAATCCTGTATTGCGGAGTATGCCATTCTGATCTTCATACGGCAAGAAACGACTGGGGAGGATCCATGTATCCCGTTGTTCCGGGGCATGAAATTGTAGGGAGAATTACCAATGTCGGTAGTGAAGTTTCCAAATTTAAAGTGGGAGATCTTGCGGCAGTAGGGTGTATGGTGGATTCCTGCGGAGAATGCGAGAGCTGTAAACATGATCTGGAGCAATATTGCCAGAAGGGGTTTACAGGAACGTACAACGGAAAAGACAAACATCTGGGAGGCCAAACATTCGGAGGGTATTCCCAGAAAGTGGTGGTAGATGAAGGTTTCGTTCTCAGCGTTCCGGAAAACCTTGATCTTGCTGCAGTGGCACCGTTGCTTTGTGCAGGAATTACCACATGGTCTCCTCTACGACACTGGAACGTAGGTCCGGATTCTAAAGTCGCCGTAGTGGGATTAGGCGGGTTAGGACATATGGCCATTAAACTGGCTAAAGGATTGGGTGCTGAGGTCACCCTGTTTTCCCGTACACCCGGTAAATCCGAAGATGCCAGAACGTTGGGCGCGGATCATGTAGTGATTTCAACTGAACAGGAACAGATGGATGCGGTAAGGGGTAAGTTTGATGTAATTATTGATACCGTTCCCTATGAGCATGATATCAACCCTTATATGCAGACCGTGGCATTAAACGGTACTTTAGTTCTTGTAGGTTTTGTGGGAGAATTCCAGGAAACCGAACCCAGCACAAGACCGTTGATTTTCCAGCGCCGTTCCGTAGCAGGATCACTGATTGGCGGTATCGCTGAAACCCAGGAGTTGCTGGATTTCTGTGGCGAACACAATATCGTTTCAGACATTGAGCTAATCAAAATGAGCGAAATCAATGAGGCTTATGAAAGAATGCTGAAAAGCGATGTGAAATACCGTTTTGTAATTGATATGCAGTCTTTGTAATGATTGACAGGATATTTTAAAAGAACTCTCTCCGGAGAGTTTTTTTTATGCGGCATATCTGCGGAAGCTCTTTCTATCTGCCACAGGGTGAGTGTACGAAACTAAGGAGTTATAAAACAGATCATTGTAATTTCGTTGTTTCAATTATTTATCTATCTTTGTAAGAGAAAACAGTCAAATCCCGGGCTGTTTTTAAACACACAATGAAGACACCCGTGATGAATACAGTACAGTTTCCCTCGTTCCTGCGTTTCTGCGCAAGGATGATAGGGGTGCTGCTATTCTTTTCCGGGATTCCACAGTTCTTCCAGGCCTCTTCTCCGCCGGATTCCGTTATTTTTATTTCAGAAGACAGCTTCCTGCATGGAGATTCAGCGGTATATGTGATGAAAGCGGAACGAAGAAACGTAGACATAAGCCTTAGAAAGAAAGGCAAAACAGACACATCTTTACAGGGCGTTTCTGCTTCCCTGGCCTCTCCTCAAAAATATCATGTGAATCAGCATGTTCCGGCAATGTACAGAAACAGCCCGGAAGGCAGATTGTTTTTTGGAAATGCAGATGGCTCTTCATCCATAGCTGTTCCGGTAGATCCTCCTTCTTTCAGGAAACATCATAAAACGGCAGTCTCTGTGGTTTGGAACGTTCTTCTGCCACTCTGCCTGAAAGACAATCTCATCCATATAGCAATATACCCTTTTCGGGTTTCAAAGACCATAGCCTGCCATCTCAGCAGACCTCCTCCTGTTCGGTATTCTTTTACCGGCTGTAATCATGAATAATTTGTAACCAATAAAAAAATAACAAACAAAAACATATTTTAAATAACACACGATGAAGAAACTTATCATACTCCCTGTTTTACTAGTAAGCTCAGCTTTTTTTGCGCAGGTTGGAATCAATACAATACGTCCTCAATCTACATTGGATATCGTAGCCAAAACAACAGACGGAAGCAGGCCGGAAGGTCTTATTGCTCCGAGGTTAACCGGTGATCAGCTGAAAGCCGGCGACGCACAGTACGGATCTGCACAGAAAGGTGCCATTATTTATGTAACCACCGTACCCAGCGCTCCGGGCGGCAAAACAGCAGATATTACCAAAGAAGGCTATTATTTTTTCAATGGAAGCAAATGGCAGGAAATAGGGAGTGGTGCAGGAGATACCACGAATGATGCCTGGATCAATGACACCGGCACCGGCATGGTAAAGCTGGGCAGCCAGGCGGATGGTACGGCAAGAGCCGCCGGAACAGATTTCGTAATAAAGGATAATGGTGCTGTAGGTATCGGAACGGGTGCTCCTGATGCCAGCGCAGCGCTGGATATTACCTCTGTCAGCAAAGGGGTGCTCATCCCGAGAGTAGCATTAGCAAGCGCTACGGATGTAGTGACGATACCATCTCCTGCAACAGGATTGCTGGCCTATAACACGGGTGCCGGTACGCTCACCTATAAAGGCTTTGTATTCTGGAATGGTAAGGAATGGAGGAAAATAGATAATACCACCACGGTAAATCCTGTTATTACAGGTTTGAACTGCAACACGGCATTTATTACTCCGGCCGCATTTGCTGCAGGTACCGCCTATTCCGGGACTTTAACGGTTTACTATTCCGGGGGAAACGGGGGAAGCTATTCCGGCGGGACAACCTTTACCCAGAACGGTCTTACGTTCACTTTAGATGAGGGTACGCTTAACAAAGGGAACGGGTATATTACCTATTCAGTGACGGGAACCCCCAACTTTAGCTCCCCAACAACCATAACGGTACCGGTAAACTTCCTGGGTTTCAGCTGTAACGCAACGATCGGGCAAAATACCACGCCTTTCGTGATCGGTGAAATAAGATCCGCGATCATCACGGTACCGGTATCGAAATTTTTATCGAAGGGCGGAAGCAGGGGATTAATGACCGGAAAAGCAGTGAACAATACCACCACCATTAACCGAAGGGCTGCCTACGAAGAAACAACAGCCGCTCAGAAGGCAGATTTTATCTTTATTAATGGATTAAGGATGGATTTTATTGAAAGCTGGTACAGAGATGGAGATACCAGTCCGAAGTTGTACAACAGTACTTCATCCCCTGTTAATTATAATGTATCTTCCCTGTCTACCAATGATTCTTATGTGAATGGCGTGGATACCACTATTGCATCTGGTTATTACAGCTATAATATTGATGGCGATGATAATTTCAGTACCGCGATCGGGCAGGGAGAATATGTTAACGCAATGCTTACGTTTCCAAATAAAGAATGGTATAACTGTACCTGGCATGCCAGGAGGGATGGTACCAATTATTATTTCTATTTTACGGCACAGCGTTTAAAATAATCGGGTGTCGAAGGATTATACAGTAAGCCGGAGCCTGCACAGGTGATGGAACTGTAAAGTATTTAATTAAATAAAAATTACGAGCCAAGCTCACTTAACAACAAACAAACCAACAACAATGAAAAATATAATTACCCTGGCTGTATCTTTGTTCAGCCTTACCATATTTGCGCAAGTGGGGATCAATAACAATACCCCGAAAGCCACTTTAGACATTACGGCACAGACCACCAACGGCAGCAAGCCGGAGGGGCTTTTGCCGCCAAGGTTAACCGGCGACCAGATCC
The DNA here is from genome assembly GCF_025736815.1 of Chryseobacterium sp. PET-29. Classification (NCBI taxonomy): domain Bacteria; kingdom Pseudomonadati; phylum Bacteroidota; class Flavobacteriia; order Flavobacteriales; family Weeksellaceae; genus Chryseobacterium; species Chryseobacterium sp. PET-29. The sequence goes on from NZ_CP107053.1 coordinate 3,724,434, forward strand.
AGGCCGGGGATGCGCAGTACACTGCTGCACAGGCAGGGATTATTATTTATGCCACAGCCGCAGCTACCGCACCCAGTACTAAGACTGCCAATATTACGGCCGCAGGATATTATTTCTATGACGGCAGTGCATGGCAGAAATTGACTGGAGCAACCGGAGATACCACCAATGATGCCTGGGTGAATGACACCGGCAATACGATGGTAAAGGTAGGAACCAATGCAGACGGTACTGCAAGAGCTGTCGGAACGGATGTAGTGGTAAAGGACAATGGTAATCTAGGTATCGGTGTTACTTCACCTGGATCAAAATTACAAGTCAATGGCTCCCTTGGAACTAATTATGTAAATGTAACATCATCCACTTATACTTTGACTGCAAATGATTACTATATAAATTATAATGGTAGTTCCGACGCTGTCTTTACATTGCCAACAGGTTTATCGGCTTCGTGTAATTGTAAGGGTAGAGCTTATGAAATTGTCAATAATACAATATATAATATTACAATAAATGCAGCTTCTTCGGAAAGTATTAACAGCAATACAAGCTTTATAATTTCAGCTAAAACTGTAGCAAAAATTGTCAACACTAATGCAGCTTCAGGAAATACTTGGACGAATGTCTATTATAGTCCAATAGAGTTTTCTCCAAATCAAGGTTCTATTATATTAAAAACCTTATATAATTCTGCATTATCAGATGTTAATAAGACCGTAAGAATTGGACGATTTGAAGTTCGTATCAATAATAATGTTCCTGAATATCGATTAAATTATCCCCCATCTGCCAGTATAGTAATATATAGAAGTATAGAAGAAAACTGGCAAGGGAGCGGATATTATTCCGATACGCTTAGTCACACCTTTACAACATCAAATTGGAGTACTTATCAACCTTTGGGATTTGGTACAGGTGACGGAATCAGTTATACAGAGAAAAACACCTTTTGGCTTGCCTATCCAGGAGATTCAACACTCGTAAAAGTAGAAGTTTTATCTATGGGTAATGGTTCAGCATCCACGACATATGGAATAATATGTACACAATTTTAAATTAATACAATAACACCGATATCGCGGATTTGTAATCTGTGATCAGCTACCAGCAAACTTTCAGGGTTTTGAAAACCCTGAAGGATTTAAAGAAACAAAAATTATAACAATATGAGCCAAGCTCACCTTAACACCAAACAACCAACAACAATGAAAAATATCATTACCCTGGCTGTATCTTTATTCAGCCTTACCATATTTGCGCAAGTGGGGATCAATAACAATACCCCGAAAGCTACTTTAGACATTATGGCACAGACCACCAACGGCAGCAAGCCGGAGGGGCTTTTGCCGCCGAGATTAACCGGTGACCAGATCCAAGCCGGGGATGCGCAGTACAATGTTGCACAGGCAGGGATTATTATTTATGCCACGGCCGCCGCTACCGCACCCAGCACTAAGACTGCCAATATTACGGCCGCAGGATATTATTTCTATGACGGCAGTGCATGGCAAAAGATTACAAGCGGTGCGGCAGTAGGAGATGCTACTACCACGGCGAAAGGAATTGTACAGTTGGCAGGAGACCTATCCGGGACAGCTGCCTCTCCCGCTATTGCCGCAGATGCAGTAACCTCAGCTAAGATCTTAGACGGTACGGTGGCCAATGCAGATCTTGCAACCGGTACGGGCGGTATCTACAAAGGCAGTGGTTCTCTATCCGGAAATACTACGGTAACCCAAGGCGCCAATACACTGGCTTTCACCTCTACGGCAACCAATGGCTTTTCAGTAGACGGAACCACGCTTTCGGTAGATGCGGCGAATAACAGGGTAGGGGTAGGAACAACCAGTCCCTCTACAACGTTGGATGTCAATGGTAATGTAAGAATAGGAACAGCAGCCAGTTCTGCCGGATCTACGAATGTAGCAACTTTAGTAAGAGATAATACGACAGGAGAAATTAAAATAGCAAGTTCTTCTTCCGGAAATACTTCTAACATTACTTATATAAGATATGTATTATCAAATGTTCAACAGGATTGGGTAAGTAACTTTAATACCAATATTCCTACAAGCCAATATACTGTAGTGGTAGTTGGAAGTAGCTTCAGTGTTAATACTATTAATTCGGGTGCAAGTGGCGTATATAACCCTTTGATTTTAAATGCATATCAGTCCGGAGGTACGTGGAGATTACAAGCCGACTATGACGGTGGAACAACATCAAGTAATGGTACATGGACAATATATTGTTTAGTTATTAATAATTCTATTGTCAAAACGCTTCCTGATGTAACCGTTAATCTTGGAGGTCTAAATTCGGGTTCGGCTTCAATTCCTTCTGGTTTATAGAGAATAACTTAATCTAATTGTCCGATATCGCGGATTTGTAATCCGTGATCAACTACCAGCAAACTTTCAGGGTTTTGAAACCCTGAAGGTTTTATAAAAGCAATCAAAGAATTATTATCATAAGATACAGTTCAATATTCAACAGCAGCGCATGCACGTGCGCTGCTTTCATCAACCATTTAATATTAACCCTTTAACAAATGAAAAACAAAGATGTTTAAAAAATTATTTCTTTTATTAACGCTTTCAGCAGCGTTTACCGCAAAAAGCCAGATCACAAATCCGGCACCTTATTGTGCATGCACCTATTTTTCCGGTTATAATATGTTCAAGGACATTACCATCGGCGGAGTAACCCTTTCGTTTGGGAGTTTAGGAACGTACGGAACAGCCAATACGTATAAATATTTTAATACAACCGTCTTCGGAGACCTTACCAAATCAGGGAACAATACCATTACCATTAATCCGTATACGACACCGGACTTTGAGCCTATTTATTTTGCACTGTGGATAGACTATGACCACAGCAATACTTTTGAAACCTCTGAGATTGTACTGCAGAACAGCAATACCATCAATGCTGCGCTTCCTGCTTTTTCTCAGACCGCCGTTCCTCTTACAAGAACTTTTACCGTTCCCGGTACGGCACTTACAGGAATTACACGGGCAAGACTCGTAAGAACGCAGGCGAGCTATCCTTATAGCAGTTCCGTAGTTTTAAGCCCCTGTTCCAATGGAAGTTTTGGATCGTTCGGAAATCCATATGACTTTAATGTCAATATTGTAACGTCATTATCAACAGCGGAAGCTGCCGTAAAAAACAGCTTCAGAATTTATCCTAATCCTGCCCATGATTTTATCATGATCGATACCAGCAGAAAGATTACTCAAGCCACGCTGTTCAGTGCCGAAGGAAAACAGGTAAAAAGCTATCCTAGTGCAAACCGTCTTGATGTTTCTTCTCTACAGCCCGGCGAATATATACTGGAAGTCTATTATAAGGACGGTACTTCGGCTTCACAGAAAGTGCTTATTGCAAAATAAAAAGGAACAGAACTGTAAAGTTATCCTGCCGGTACAGTATCATACCCAGTCGGGTAGTTTAACCATAAATAGAATAATCCCTAAAAATAACAATCGATGCTTAAAAAATTACTTCTTTTATTAACGCTTTCAGCAGCATTCACAGCGAAAAGCCAGATCACTCTGGTCAATCCACAGCCTGATTTTTCTTTTACCGCGCAGGTTACCTCACCACAGACCAGCGCTTCACAAAACAGTATTTATCCTATCGATCTGAACAATGACGGGCTCGTAGACTATTCCTTCAGATGGGACGTTTACAACAGCAATGAATGGTACATCCATCTTCGCTCTTTTTCCGATATTTCTGATAAGATGTATGTGATCGAAAATGCCTTGTATGTAACCCCGCTGAATTTCGGTGCTGCCATCAATTCTTCCGCGGTATACAGCCTCAACTCAGACCCTTTTATCGGCAATTATTTTACGCCCAACTTCCAGAATCTGGGAAACAGATACATTGGCTTTAAAGCCACCTTCTCCGGAACGGTGTATTACGGCTGGATCCTGGTAGAGCTGGTCAACAGAACGCTTACCATAAAGGAATATGCCTTTACCACAAACTCTGCCGGGCTTACCGCAGGGCAGGGAGGAACCTTATCGGTAACGGAAACGATGCAGCGTAATGAAGGATCCGCAACATTCGCTCCCAATCCTGCGGGGTCTTCCATAACCATAGACCACAGCAGCCACACAGGGGCTGTCATAAAAATAACAGTGCATGATCTTTCCGGTAAGCTGATGATGAAACAGGAGGCACAATTTGGAAAGCCGGTGGATGTCAGCAGCCTGCAGAGCGGTACCTATTTGCTCAGGATAGAGCATGACGGGATTACTACCGTAAGAAAAATGATCAGGAAATAATAACCTGGAAAGCAGACCCATCCAAATGGATTTGCCATCCGTAAGTACATTAAGCTGTCTTAAAGACTTCACCCCGTGAGGGTTCAGATAAATCAGTAACTAACATTAAATTTTAAAACAATGCCTATTTTACACAAAATTAAAGCGTATCTCTACGACAATGTTTTAACCAAAGACAATCCCAATGATTATATCGCGAGAACCGTGAGCGAGCGTCCTCTTACGGTACAGCAGATCTGCGAAGCCGCCGTCAACAGGGGCGGCGCCGATGTCTCCGCTTCCGCGATGGCCCATGCCACGGAGCTTTTCCTGAAAGAAATGGCCTATCAGCTTTGTGACGGGTATTCTGTCAATACGGGCTACTTTACCGCCAGCACTACCATCCGCGGAGTATTCGACAGCCCTTCGGAGACTTTTAATAAGGATAAGCACAGCATCATTTTCCAGTTCAACCAGGGAGAGAAGCTCAGGGCAGAGATCCCGAATATTGAAGTCAACATCCTGGGGATCGCTGATGCTTCCACGGTGATCCTCCAGGTGAAAGATGTGAAAAGCGGCTCGGTAAACGACCTCCTGACTCCCGGAAGGAACCTCAGGATTTCCGGAAGCAAGCTCAAGGTGGCCGGAGACGATCCTGCAGTAGGAATATTCTTCACAGACACTGTTTCGCAGGCCAGCACTCAGGTAGAGGTCAGCGATATCGTCACCAATAATCCTTCTGAACTGATGGTGGTTATTCCGGCATTACCGGCAGGAACGTACCAGCTGAAGGTGGTTACCCAATTCTCGGGGAGCATGATGCTCAAAGAACCGCGTACCGCATTATTGGATAAGGTGCTGACGGTACAGTAGAGCAGAGGGTCTGCATCGGTGCATGCAGGGGGTCTGCACCGATGCATGCAGGAGGTATGCATCGACCGATGCAGAGTGTCTGCACCGTACGATGCAGACCACCCAAAGTTCGGGAACCTATTCCTGAACGTAATTTTGAAATACTCATCATGTTTTTGATTGCTCCGGCATGGGGTAAAGCGTCACTGATTTTAAGTGTTTTTTTTCAGTCCGCTTTGCAATCCCGGCCGGAGTTTTTTTTTGACAAAGAGTAGTGGTACTTGTGGCTTCTAGGGCTGCAGCCACCCGGGGACTGAGGCTCTCGAAGTCCCCGGGTGTTGTCGTTGCGAGGTGATTATTATTTTTCGCATTTGTCATCCTGAAAGGATCTCAACGAAGATTTACCTCACTAGCTTTACAAATAATACCTAAAAATTCCCAAGGAATGACAAAGAGTGATGGGTACGGGGACTGAGGCTCTCGAAGTCCACGGGTGTTGTCGTTGCAAGGTGATTATTATTTTTCGCATTTGTCATCCTGAAAGGATCTCCACGCAGATTTACCTCACTAGCTTTACGAATAATACCTAAAAATTCCCAAGGAACGACAAGGAGTGATGGGCACCGGGAACTGAGGCTCCCGAAGTCCACGGTTGTCATTTCGATAGTCACTTCGTCACTTCGAGTGTTTTTTCGCAACAAAGTGGAGAACAAATGTATCGAGAATGGAACCTGTCTTCAAAATTATAAGCTTCTCGATACGCTTTTTCAAAGCTACTCGAAGTGACGAAAAGAATCAAATGCACAACGGGTTTATTTTATGATCTGTTTCAGCACTTTCAGCTTTCCGTCCACGGGCTGGCGGATCTTTAAACCTAAAATATCTGCAACCACCGGATAAACGTTCACATTTTCAAATTCACCAACAGTCCTATGGCTTTTGAATGCCGGACCCCATGCCATAAAGGTGGCTTTCATTTCAGGAACCACTGCCGGATTATAGCCATGCTTTCCTGCGGAAGGCTTTTTGCCTTTTTCCAGGAATATCTTAGGAGCGTTGGGAACCAGGAGGATTTGTCCTATTCTGCCATAGTAATCATCTTTTGCGGAGAAATGCAGGTATCGGGGAAACTTTTTATCAAGATACACTTCATAATCTGAGGTTTTATGAACCTGTAATTCTTTGTAAACGCTTTTAACCTCAGCCGGATTTTTGACGTACACTCTTAATAAAGTCTGGGAATTGTAAATATCAAATCTGTTTTTATCCAGCAGCAGCTGCGGGATTTCCAGGGGATTGCTGCCGTCTACTTTGATCATTCCGTGGTCGGAGACAAAAATAAAATTGACATTCTGCAGACCCAGTTCGCCCACTTTCCGTACCAGTTCGCCTACGGCTGCATCCACCTTGTGAACGGCATCTTCGGTTTCTTTTGCGTCAGGCCCGAAATGATGTCCGCCTGCATCCACTTCGGGGAAATAAAGAGAAATAAAATGGGGTCTTTTGTCCATGGGAAGCTTCAGCCAGTTGATCACTTTGTCAACTTTCTCCTGCGGTGAAAATTTTTCGTGGTAGGGATAATAATAGGTTGGCCGTGTTCCCCCGGCATCGCTTGCCGAGCCCACCCACATTAAAGATGCGGAAAGCATTCCCTGCTGCTCTGCCAGTCCCCAAAGAGGGAGGCCACCGTACCAGCTGCCGTCTTCGGCATTGGTTTTATCACTCATCGCATAGGGTGCCTTTCTTTTATAATCGTAGAAATAATTATCAATAAGCCCGTGGTGAGAGGGGTAAAGCCCGGTGATCAGGGGTCCAGTGATTGGGGAAGGTAATGCTGGGATAACCGGGAATCATGGCTTCGGCCCGGACTCCTTCGCCGGATAAATTCAGAAGGTTCTCCGCATTGTATTTCTTTGCGTAGTCATAACGGAATCCGTCTGCAGAGATCATAATGACATAGGGTTTTGCCCGGGCTTCAACAGTGTTGTACCGGTTGGGGATCACCACCTGTGCGGTGTCCGTGCTTCCATGCTGACTGAAAAGGGATAGTGAAAAAAGCAGCGTTATTATTGCTAATCCTTGCTTCATTAGGTAAGTTTTGTGCAAAGTTAGGGTCTCCGGTCATTACAGAAAAGTTTAGCAGGTTAAAAAAATATTAAACTCGGGGTACGGAGGTGTTGTCATGTTTTTTGTCTCCCGAGGATTACGCAGATATCGCTGCAGCGTAGTATCATATCACAATTCCCATGGAATGGCAAAGAGTAGTATCACACCGGGGACTGAGGCTCTCGAAGTCCACGGGTGTTGTCGTTGTTGTCGTTGCGAGGTGATTATTATTTTCGCATTTGTCATCCTGAAAGGATCTCCACGCAGATTTACCTCACTGACTTTACGAATAATACCTAAAAACTTCCACGGAATGACAAGGAGTGATGGGCACCGGGGACTGAGGCTCTCGAAGTCCACGGTTGTCATCCTGAAAGGATCTCAACACAGATTTACCTCACTAACTTTACGAATAATACCTAAAAATTTCCACGGAATGACAAAGAGTGATGGGTACCGGGGACTGAGGCTCTCGAAGTCCCCGGTTGTCGTTGGTGTGGACACTAGTTAATTATTATTTTCGCATTTGTCATCCTGAAAGGATCTCAACGAAGATTTACCTCACTGACTTTACGAATAATACCTAAAAACTTCCACGAAATGACAAGGAGTGATGGGCACCGGGGACTGAGGCTCTCGAAGTCCCGGCACTGGTGATAAAAAGAAAAAGCAGAAGTCTGACTTCTGCTGTAGGTTTCTATTCTGATCTCATTTTTAAAACCGGTATCCGAGGGACAGTCCTGTTCTGAAACCGATCCAGGGGCCGTCTATAATCACGCGGGCTCCGTTGGTATTGGTTTCTACCGTATAATTGACGTAAGGAATATCAAGATCCTCGATCTGCCTTTTTAGTTCAGCCTGCATATCGGGAGTAAGAGGGATGTCACTGGTCATCGTAAAGTCTCCCTTTCCTGCTCCGTAGTGGGCCCCTGCAATCCAGAAATCAAGGACAAGGCTGCGGCTTGTGGTGAGGAAAAACTGGGCGCCTACCATTACACCGCCACTGTTTCCGTTGGCGTTTCCGAAACCTTTGAGAGGAATCTGAAAGGTCGTTCCGCTGAAGGTATAGTCGTAGTAGAAGTCAAAAGTATTGGAGGTAATTTTCGAATAGCGGTAATAGGGGGCCACATAGAATCCTTTTCCGTATCCTGCGCCAAGATAAAAACGCGGCTCTATGGTGAAGTTAAAAGATTTGGCTTCGAGGTTCTGAAATCTTTTTTCGTCTTCATCGTTTAAAAAGGAATTGATAAAAGGAACTTTTCCTTCCGGCATGGCGCCAAAACCCATATTCACTGAAAACCATCTGTTAATGACTCGTTCATAAGTAAGGTTTATATTTCGGAATGCGTATGCCGTAACATTTGTTTTAATGATGTTCATTTTTTCCGACGGCGGAGCGGGGATTTCCTGTGCGTTTGCTGTGGTCAGCATACAGCAGGGGATGATGAGTAAGAATTTTTTCATGATTTAATATGTTAAGATTTGAAGTATTGAGGTACAAGCAAAAAGCGGGCAAAATAATTTCGGTAATCCGTTTTGCTTCATGAATAAGATTCTGTTTACAAGCTGTTTACAGGCGTGTCCGCTGCATGCAAACTAAAAAGACGCATCTGCACCCTGCTTAAAAAGAAATCCGCTCAGAGTTTCTGGCGGATATATTGTTCGGGTTTATCTATTTTTTGATAAATTTTGAGGTTTCCGTCTTCTTGTCTTTTGTTGAAACTTCAATAAAATAAGAAGCAGAAGGCAGGTCTGAGACCTGTATTTTTCCGGAGGTAATACCGGAAGTTTTTACAAGCTTACCGTCCAGGGTATAGATGTTTGCCGTTGTATAGCTTTCTGCTGTTCCTTTCAATTCAATAAATTCCTGAGCAGGATTAGGATATACTTTCAGCCTGTCTTTCTGAACATACAGATCCTTTGTGGCCAGGTTTGCGGTATTCAGGGCCTGTGCCGAATTGGTGGTCTGGTTGTTGATTCCGGCTAACGGAACATTGACTACGGTCTGAATGGTGGTCAGCAAAGGAAATTTATAAGTGCTGTTATAATACGAATAGGAAGTATTTACAATAGAGCCAATCGGAAATAGAAAGAAAGTGTCTGATGCAGCATAGAGGTTGAAGCTTTGAACAGATTTTATCCTGAGAACATTTGTAAAATTAGAAGAACCTAAAATAAGGGTTCCTGAAGCATCTGCAGAAATGCTGACTGTTCCTTTACACAATCCGTTTGCAGCAGTTGAGCTGAATGTTCCCTGTGCCTGATCCGTCTCGGAATACCCGAAAGCTGCAGGATAGGAAATAAAAGTCCCGTTGTTTGCGGCAAGATTCAGGGTAGCATCGGTGGTGACTAATCCTGTAATTTCCAGCTTGGAGGCAGATTGTTTGTAATATACCGTATTTCCGGGGCCTGCCATTTTTAAGGTAGAATTCGGGAAGGTGGTAATTTCTGTTGAGGTGGGTGTTGAATAGCTGGTAACAGCCGCCGGACCAAATCCCAGAGAAGCATTGTTGAAGGTTACATTAGAACCTGTTGCCGAGTTATCTGGTGTTCCCGTAACGGACAAATAATTTGCGGTTTCCCCGCTTACAGGATCGTTAAACGCTTTCGTAATCGTTGTCTGTGCTGAAATGACGCCTGAAGCCATCAGCAGAAGGAATAAATTTATTTTCATACTTAAATTTTTAACGAATATACTTAAAAAACAATTGCTCCGGAATTATTTTTTTAGGGATAACTTGTTTCCAATGAGAAATTTAAATCTTAAATAAACTCCCTTTTTTCAGAATCGCTGCTGTATGCACTATAGCCGAATAATCAGCAGAGATAATGCTGCCCTCAATAGGTCATGTTGTTATGGTTATTGGTTGTGATGTAAAGGTTCATAGATCAGCTGTACGACTCCGGATCTGAAAATATTGGTTTTGATCAGCTTCAAATATAATCTTTCCTTCAATTCTTCAAATAAAGGTTTTCCGTCTCCTAAGGCAACCGGATGAACGGAGATTCTGTAAATGTCTATCAGGTTCAGATTAATACACGTTCTGATGAGTCCGGCACCGCCATACAGCCAGATGTCTTTTCCCGGCTGCTGTTTTATTTCCTGCACTGTTTTCTCAATATCATTGGTGAAAACGGCATTCTGATCTTCCCTTTGATGATGGGAGAATACTACTTTTTTCTTAGCATGTATTTTTTTCCAGAACTGTATTTCTTCTTCTCCGGCATCTTCTCCCGGATGATAATTTCCCCAGGAATCATAGCTTACTCTTCCGTAAAATATGGTATCGATGTTTTCAAGAAAGCCATCAAAATCCATATCATCATCCATGATACACCAGTCGATTTCGCCGTTTGGCCCTTCAATAAACCCGTCTAGCGTTACAGCAAGGTCTAAGATTATTTTTTTCATAAGACTAAAGAATTGTTGTGATGATTTAATTGATAATTTCCGCACCTGGATTTTCCCTTAGTTTTGCGATTCTTTCCTTCCAGTTTTGGATTTCTTCATCGGTAAGCCTGATCCATTCGGTTACTTCGCCCACAATTTTAAGAGGAGCCGTGCTGCGATAGGAGCGGGTAGGGTTTCCGGGGAATTTTTTATCGGTTACGTTCGGGTCATTTTCAAATGCTCCGGTAGGTTCCACGATGTAGACACGTTCCTTTCCATCACCTTTTGCCAGTGCCGCTGCAAGTCCGGCCCCGTTTTGTAAAGCTGTGAAATAGATGTGGTTCATCATAATCTCCGGATAATAATTGGATTCAAATCCGGCGGTAAGCATGTCCCCGATTTTCAGGTCAGCTTTTGTCCCGTGATAGAATGGACCATGATCAGAAATGTGTTGCTCTTTGTTTTCCATTGTGATTTGTTTTGAATTTTGAGTAACCTGTAAACTTAAGAATTTGTTTTTACATGGAAAAATAAGCTGAGATCAGAATCATATGAACATTGCTATAATCTTTAAATTATTTTATTGGGTCTGGCTATGGGTTATGTAATTGTAGTTGATGTTTCCTTCAAATTCATTGGAAATGATATTTCCTAATCTGTATCTGAACCGCGTATGAAAATCACCGCTCAGGCGCGGCTCAAATACTGTAGCAATTTCATCAGGTTTTAGGACAAAAAACTTAATGCCCGTTCCACAAGAATAGTAGCGGTAAGGATAGATTTTCTGCCATTTATTTTCTTTATCGAGCGCTTCCAGTTCCAAAGCTACCGTATTTCCGAAGCCTATGATGTTTTCTTTATTTCCTGAGTTATATATAGTTACCGGAAAGCCCTCATAATAAGTTGAAAGGAAAGGAATGGGATGGACAATCTGCATTCCGGAGTTTAGACTGTCGAGTTTAGCATCATATTCTTCGAAAGAAATTTTTAAGGTGTCCAGTTCTGTTCTTTTTAAAGGCGTCTTTTGGGATATATCCACAAAAATGATAATGTTTTCATATTTCCGTGTCATAAACTCCTTATTCAGTTCGTTATGATTTTTGGTTCTGTAATTATTTTCAAGGATTTTGCTATATCTATCCGAATCATTATACTCCAGCGATATTTCTTTTTGAAAATTGCCGATATACTGTACCGGTTTTAAATAAAATAAATTGATATCTTCCGTTTGGTAAAGAGAATCAATTTCTATGGTTTGTGGAACAATATATTTCGGATGATATGGCTGCTGTGAAAATAAAGCTATAGAAAAACACAGTAATACAAGGCTGATAAAGTATTTCATAATTATTGTTTTCTAATATAAGTAATTACAAACACGTATTCTTTTTAAAGATTAAATTTTAAATGTTTTCTGAGCAGTTCCTGAAGGATCAGATAAAGTTTAAATTAAAGATTCCCCGTTCAGATCCGTAGTAAGCACTCCGCTCATGTAGTCAAAGAAAGGGCGCATGGCAAGGAAAGTGAGTAATGCTTCTTTCAGAAACCCTTCCGATGCAACTTCCTGATCGGTAAATTTTCTCATCACCACATATTGCTTTTTCCGGATCAGGTCAATCGAAGGGTGGTTTTTATCAAAACCCCTGGGTGCTGTTTTCACTGCATCACCCTGAATTTCTTTAAAATACCTGATGAACGTTTTGTCCGAAGTAATTTTTTCAATTTCAGAGGTGCTGATTTCAAATTCTTTCCGGATACGGAGCAGATCTTTGGCATCCGGTCCCCAGAATCCGCCGCCTACAAAGCTGTTACCGGGCTCCAGGTGAATATAATATCCGCCTCTCAGCATTGGTTTAACACGGGAGTACCCGGCTCCGAAATTGGTTTTGTACGGCATCTGATCCTTTGAAAACCGGACATCTCTGTATATCCTGAAAATATGAATTCCTTTTATATTGTCGTATTTCTGAAGTTCAGCATGCACCTTATTGAAAAGCATTTTGTTTTCTCTGACTGCTGATTCATATTCTTCTTTGTGCGATGCAAACCATTCGCGATTATTGTTTTTCTCAAGTTGTTTCAGGAATTCAAAGGTTTTTTTCATGATGTCTATTTTAAACAAAATTACAATATTGTTCCTGTTAAAGCATTATTAATAGTGATTGCTGTATGAGGCACCAGCGCCGACGTTGGGTATGGTGATAAACATTAAGGGTTTGGAGGTGCAAAACTTTACCAGAAGCACAAAAGCTGAAGTACAAACTTCAGCCTTGCATTTAAATAGTTATGCTTAATGGATTATACGATTTTCAAAGACCGGATCAATCCGTCTTCAAATTCATAATAATAGGTAAGGATCGCCGGACTTCCCGGAAAATTGCCTGCAACTTCAGCTTTTAAGGTATGTTCCGCTTCCGAATAGTCTAACGGTTTCATCGTTGCCTGGTATTCTTTATTGGCTTTGTCGATCCAGTCTTTTATTTCGGTTCTTCCGTTGTGTGTCTTTCCTTCATCAAACACTACGGCTGTTTCGGTAAAACAGTTGGCGTATGCTGCGCTGTCGAAATTGTTCTGCGCTTTTACTAATTCGGTTACTACGTTTGGTAAATTCATTGTATTAAAATTTTAAGTTGATTAAATGGTTGGTATGGTTCCGCCGTCGATGACAAAATTGGTTCCTGTTAAATAAGCGGCTCTCGGCGAAACAAGAAAGCCGACTAATTCCGCTACTTCTTCCGGTTCGGCAGGTCTTCCGTAAGGGATTCCGCCTAATGCATCCATGACACCCTGCTGCGCTTCTTCTACAGTAGTATTTGCATTTCTTGCGATCTCGCCCAGCCATGCTACCGATGCCTGTGTATTGATCCATCCCGGAGAAACCGTCAGCACACGAACCCCTTTTGGCGTTACTTCATTGGATAAGCTTTTGCTGTAATTGATTAATCCCGCTTTGGCAGCGGCATAAGGCAAAGTAGAATCATACAGCGGCAGTTTACCCTGAATAGAAGCAATGTGGATAATAACACCGCTTTTCTGACCGATCATTTGGGGTAAGAATCCTCTGTCCAGACGAACGGGAGCAAGCAGGTTGGCCTGAAGCGTTGATTCCCAGTTTTCATCCGTTAATACGGCAAAACCTCCCGCGGGTGTTTCGGAAGAACCGAGGTTGTTTACCAGGATATCGAGCCTTCCATAGGTTGTCAGCACTTCGCTGACTACTTTTTGTGAACCTTCTGATTTGCTTAAATCCGCTGCAATAAAATGCAGGTTTCCATTTTCCTCTTCGGGAGTGTTTCTTGCGGTAATGATGACTGTTGCACCGGCCTGTAAAAGCCTTTCTGCAATTGCTTTTCCGGCTCCTTTTGTGCCTCCGGTTACCAATGCGATTTTGCCTGACAGTTCATTGTTGAAATTAAATTGCTGTTCCATTTTGATTGTTTTGTTTATGGCAAAGTTGAGACTTATGTACGCGCCTCACAAGTACGGAATTACGATTCGGATAGGGAACAATTTTTCCCCTATTGCACAATTTGGAACATAGGTATACATTTGCTTTATGTATGAACGGAAAATTTTACCCAACCTGAATTGCGGTTTGGATCTAATAGGCGAAGTGCTGTACGGCAAATGGAAAATCCGTTTGCTGTGGTTTATTCATCAGGGACATCTGCGTCCGAGCGAGCTGCAGCGAAAAATCCCGGATGCCACCAGACGCGTATTGAATATTCAGCTGAAAGAACTGGAAGATCATGAATTGATTACCAAAAAAATCTATCCGGTAGTCCCGCCCAAAGTAGAGTACAGCCTAACGGATTTCGGAAAAACATTGATTCCCGTCATTGCGGCGTTGGGAAATTGGGGCGATACCCATGAAGAACATTTGCGGACGGTTATTCTGAAGCGCCTGAATGGTGAGAATGAATAGTTTTAGTTGTAGGCACGAGTGAGACATTCGCGCCAGCGGTTGGTAGGTACGATCGGGACGCTTATGTCTGCGGAAATCAGTTTTTCTTTATCAATTTTTTCAAAGTATTTAAAATTCCTTTAGGTTTTTGGTTTTCGTCATGCTTTTTTTTCCAATTAATATCAAACCTTCCATCAACTTCTATTTTTAAATTGTCCGGAGGTATTGCAACTTGTATGTGAAATGGTGGAACTCCCGGATGCATCAATTCGGTTTCATCTCTAAGCCGTCTGCTACAAAGCAAATCTATTACGGTTATATCAGGTCTTGCTTCATCTATTGTCATATTAATCCAGACAGGTACTTTATTATCATGGTAAAGAAGATCAATTATCTGCTCGGCTGTTAAAAGTTTACCTTCATATTGATTCCATGTTTTTAAGATAACAATTTCTTTTTCATTTAAGTGCTCATCAACTGTCCGTGAGTTTGGAGTTATTATGTATCTAGAGTCGTCTTTAAGATTATTATAGCAAAGTGTCTTTGTTAATTCAAATAAAAGCTTTGTTGCTTCATTGAGATGATGTCTGAATTTTACTTTATTCATGACTCAAAATTCTGTTTTCTCAAATATCTGCGCTTCCAGTTTTGTGGGTACCCAGTTTCCTTTTTTCCCTTCTGTTTCCTTTAGCTTGTTAAAAATATTTTTTGAACCCGAAACCGTCATGGTGTACTGGTCTCTGTTTTTCATATTAAATTCTGTCAGGACATAGCCAATGCTAAATTTTTCATCTTTGGCTATTTTCTCTATTTTGGGTCTTAAATATTCATCAATAGCTTTTGGGTGAAGAAATGTTTCATTTTTAGGGAATTGGATCTCGAAAGATCCCTCATAGACAAAGTCCGGTTTGTAAATAAATAATGTATTCTTATCCTTGATTTTATTGCTGTAAAACTTTTCGAACTCTGCTCTGTTTTTGAATTCCTGCTTATACCAGTTGTATTTGAATGGAAATTTTTCGGCAAGCCTGGCCAATGTTGAAATATCAAATTTGTGAGACTTTCCTTTTATATTAATATTTTCAAATTTGGGACTTACGGACCATCGATCAAGAATTTGATTATTCTTGGTTACAATAATTGAAAAATTGTTTTGTTCAGATATATTTTCTGTTAATCCATTATAGTAGGTATTATTAATGAGAGAATCGATGGTTTTTTTATCGGTTATGTAAAAATTATATTTCTCATATGTTTTGTTTTGATCCCAGTTATAATACATCCCGATTATTTTCAGTGAATCTGAATTTTCATTTTTGATACTTTCAAAAAGTTTTGTTTGTGAAAATATGTGAGAAAAAACCAATAGAAGAATGGCAAAAGTTAATCTGAATTTCATGGTTAGCGAATGTTATTTAAATTATGTGTGACACAGAAGTATGTGCAACGAGCCTTCAAAGAATTTGAATAAAAAAGAAGGAATGAAGCCATATTTCTATAGCACAAACTTAAACCAAAATTTTGAAGTGAAGAATAGAAAAAGCAAAACAGCTGCACGTTTTTAATCTTGCCTATGATACCCTATTTTGTAAAACAAAAAACCATTCTGAAAAATCAGAACGGTTAGCAGTATGAAGCTGTTTCAGTGATACGCCGTTATGCTTCTGTTTTCTTTGCCAGCATACTGATTGCATTTTTTTCTTCCGTATTCATTTTTTCGATGGCTGCATCGATTTGCTCAAAAGCTTCTTTCTTTTTTAAAAGCAGTTCATCTCTGATCGCAATAAGGTTGATATCTTCACCCTGATCACCCTTTATGGATTCAGGATTTAAGCCATTAGCTCTTAACTGAGCAATACTGTTTTCAATTTCTGAAACAGAGGTTGAAAATTCACTTTCCAGATTTGTCCTGGAAACAATCAAATCTGTTCGCTGACATTCAAAACTTTTA
Organism: Chryseobacterium sp. PET-29; assembly: GCF_025736815.1. Taxonomy (NCBI): domain Bacteria; kingdom Pseudomonadati; phylum Bacteroidota; class Flavobacteriia; order Flavobacteriales; family Weeksellaceae; genus Chryseobacterium; species Chryseobacterium sp. PET-29. Next base: position 3,740,918 of record NZ_CP107053.1, read on the forward strand.
TGGATGGCCTGGGCAAATTCTTCATTTTGAGATTCCTGAAGCTTTTCACTTTCCACAGAAACACCTTTTGCACGGTCTTCTATTTTTTTTACTTCAGCGGTTACTTTTTTTACCGTTACCGACGGCAAATTGAGAGACATGTCCTTTTTTACCATTTTTATTTCAGGGATGGCAGTTATGATGTCGGTAGTTTCGACTTTTACTTCGGGTATTTTTGTTTTAATTTCCTGTTCTTCCATGGTCACTACCGGCACTGAAGTTTTTATGTCTTTCCATTTTACAGTCCATCCTTTGAACACCGGATATTGTCCCGTTTTCTTTAGTACCATCTTGGTTACAGGTTTTTTAAATTTTATGGATTTCAGTTTCATGGTAACCTGTGGTGTGTCGAATGATAGTTTTTTGTCCTTCATCGTTATCTGCGGTATGCTGCATGAAAAGTCTTTACGGACCATTTTAAAATCAAAGTCCATATTTATTGCAGCTCCTACAGCATTGGGATTCGGCGCTTCGTCTGCAATGTCCTGCGATCTTTTTTCTAATGTAGTAAAGTCATTTTGATACTTTGCAGCAATACCGTCAAATGCGGTCTGGTCAAAATTGCATTGAGAATAGGCAATGCAGCTTGTGCATAATGTAATGGTGATCAATAAGTTTTTCATAGCTCTAATTTTTAGTTGTGGCTTACTCTGTTCCCGGTTTTTAGCATCCCCGTTTTTTATTTGTAAAATTAGAGCCGGAACAAAAGTGAATCAATAACCCATTAGGGTACTATTTGCAGGAGATTACCAACAGATGTGTTTATGATGAAATGCAGCTGCAGGAAGTCTCCCACAGCTTGCGGGAAACCAAATGCAATTGCAGGAGGTTAACAACAAGTATGTTTATGACTAAATGCAGTTGCAGGAAGTCTCCCACAACTTGCGGGAAACGAAATGCAGTGTACGGAGGTTACAAACACTCTTGTTTTACACTTCCGGAGATGTACGGAAGTCTTGCGCAACTTGCGGGAAACCTCCGGAGGACTACGGATGTCTTGCACAAGTTGTGGGTAACCAACGGAGATGTACGGAGGTCTTGTGCAATTTGTGGGAAAGATCCGGAGAAATATTGCTCTGCTAAGGGAGATGACACGAGCTTGGAAGCTCGCGCCAGCGTGGGGATTATAGTTTTTGAATGTTTTGTTTATTAAGGATTATCATTAATGTTGCGGACATTATCAAAGGCAAAGACCTTAGTATCAAACTTAAATAAATACTATAGCTCAATAAAGCAAAGTTCAGTATAAGTACTTCAGTCCCAACTTTTGGCAATACGTTATTCTCTGCAGTAATACTCAAATAACGTTTATATAAATTCTTATTAACTTATCATCATATTTTTCACCATAAACAGGGTAAATACCGTCTCCAAAAGCTGTACGAAATGAAACGCCAGCTCCTGTTTCACCGTTTTTAAATTTTAATTCTCCATATCCTTCATTTGTCAAAGTTGCATAGGATGCACCTGCATATGAATAATTAAAATCTCTCTTAATTGGTACTTCAACGAATCTTTCTATTTTAATTAATTCATTTACGTCAATATCAAAACCTTCAATTACATTTTGATAATTGTCAAAGTCTTTTTGGTATTGATAAGTTTTTCCAGTTGTAACGTCTTTGTAAATTCTTAAGTCTTCAAATTCTTCTTCTTGCCATTCATCTCGAATATATAAAGGATCAGTAATCATAAGTTGTCCACTATCAACTCCAACAATTCCAATTTCTACAATTTCTAAATCGCCTTCGCGTGAAAAAAAGTAATCATCAAAATCTTCCCCGATAAAAGATAAATTTGTTTTGAAATCCCTAGTCTTTGCAAGCTCAATCTTTAAAATTGATAGCTCTTGTTTTTGAATTTCAATTTCTTTCTGGTGTACACCTTTATCTTCACTTAATCTTTTGATTTCATCTTCTCTTGTTTTTATCCTTTGATTTAGTGCGTTCTCCATAAATTCAGGAGATTTCTTTTCCAAATCATTCGCTTTGTCTTTCCAAAAATTTAAATGTTTTTCTATTGTTTTCACTTGTTCATCTTTGGATAAAATAGTAGATCTTAAATTTTCAATGTATGATTTATAAATTATGGCACCTGTTCCTACTGCCAAAAAATTTAAAATTAATTGAATCCATTTAATAGATGTTTCTAAATCAAATTCATAGTTCATTTTATAAATATTTTTGAATTGCTATCTGTTATAAAATTATTATAGATCTCCATTTATAGCTGTTTGTAAAGTAAGCTTAAGCCATTAACATTTTAACAAATTTTTTTGCTTCTATATTTTTTCAATTAAGAAAAAATAAATTTTAAGATAAGCAAATAAAACGAAGAAAATTTTTAATATAAAAAATATCCAAGTTCCATATTCGATATAATTAGGAAGTTTTACATCGTCCAAATCTTTATTTCGAATTTGATTCTTATCATATTTACTTTCATATTTTTTATAATAGAAATATATATTTAATGCTCTCCAAATGTACTGAACTATATCAAAAAATAAAGCAATTACAAGAAATGTTAAAGGACAAATTAATTCAAGTGGTAACATTTTCTTTGAAGAATCTGAATTTTTAAAAATCCAAATTATTCCTATTCCTGCGAATGCTGCATTTCGAATTAGCTCACTAATTTTTCCTGTATCGTCATAAAAATCAGTTAGCCAATCTTTTAAAGATTTACCTATATTATCTTTATCATCCATTATTTCGTGATTTTGGGCCTCCCGTTCTTGTTTCTTTTATAGTGCTTTTCGGATTTCTTTTAGCAAACTGTTTTGTTACGAATCGACCAGTTTCTGCACTCCTGAATGTTTCAATCTTTTTAGAATTATCAGATTGCTTTTGTGTTGATTTTTTAGCCATAGTTATTAGTTAATTTATAATAATATTTTCCTTAACAAAGAAATTAAATTTCTGTTGCTATTCAAAGTTACAAATTTTTGATAATCTGAAACGAAAAAAACCGCTCACAAAAGCTCTTGGTGTATTTAACGAAGAAGTTGGAAGTCACGTTTAATTGATTGAAGATCTTATCGAAATGGTTTTTCGTGATTTTTTGTGTTTATGACATTAGAAAAAGACTTTTGTAGCTGTAAAGTTACGAAATGCAAAACCGCGACATCGGGGGAATTTTTGGTGTTGGTTTTTTTATTATTACTCCGTAAAATTAATATATCTTTGTGTATTGGGAAACCTGAAGATCTGGGAACCCTAGCAAAGTTCTTTGAAGTTTGGCATTTAAAAGAGGTTTTAGTTGTTATTATCAGTCACTTAATTATTCACTTTAAAAAAATAAATTTTATGGAAATAGTAAAAACTGTAATTGTTCATCTAATAATTGGAATTATTCTAACTTTTTTAAGCATTAATTTTATGCAAATTGGCGGGGCTGTTGGCATTGCAGGCGGGTTACCAACCAACTAAAGATTTATGTTAAATTTTAAATATTATATGCTAGTGTGCTGGTTCGATGCCAGTGCCCCGCCACATTTTAGCCATTCATAAACGGAATGGCTATTTTAGTTATGAAATTCTAGATATTCTTAGTTTGTTTGATTAGCATATAGGTTAATTAAAAACCGCTCTGAAAATCAGAACGGTTAGTATATTAAATTGTCTCGGTCGCTGACCGTTACATCATTCCTGGCATTCCTCCGCCCATTGGCATGGCCGGTTCGTCTTTTTTCACTTCAGTGATGACACATTCAGTGGTTAATAACATTCCGGATACGGAAGCTGCGTTTTCAAGGGCTACTCTTGTTACTTTCGTAGGGTCAATGATTCCTGCTTCAAGCATATTTACATACTCGTCGGTTTTTGCGTTGTACCCGAAGTCACCTTGTCCTTCTGCTACTTTCGCAACGATTACAGAACCTTCACCCCCTGCGTTGGCAACGATTTGTCTCAATGGCTCTTCGATCGCTCTTTTTACGATTTTGATCCCTGTGCTTTCGTCAGAATTGATTCCTGTAAGGTTTTCTAAAGCAGCAATCGCTCTTACCAAAGCAACACCACCTCCGGCAACGATACCTTCTTCAACAGCAGCTCTTGTTGCGTGAAGTGCATCATCTACTCTGTCTTTTTTCTCTTTCATTTCTACTTCAGAAGCAGCACCTACGTAAAGAACAGCAACACCACCGGCTAACTTAGCCAATCTTTCCTGAAGTTTTTCTCTGTCGTAATCAGAAGTAGTCGTTTCCATCTGCGCTTTGATCTGGTTTACTCTACCTTTGATCTTGCTGTCTTCACCACCACCGTTTACGATCGTTGTGTTGTCTTTATCGATAGAAACTTTTTCAGCAGTTCCCAGCATATCCAAAGAGATGTTTTCCATCGTGAAACCTTGCTCTTCAGAAATTACCTGTCCGCCAGTTAAGATCGCGATATCTTCCAACATTGCTTTTCTTCTGTCCCCGAATCCAGGCGCTTTAACGGCAGCAATTTTAAGAGAACCTCTTAATTTGTTTACCACTAAAGTTGCTAAAGCTTCACCTTCTACTTCTTCAGAGATGATTAATAGAGATTTACCTCCCTGAGCAATCGGCTCAAGAACAGGAAGTAATTCTTTCATAGAAGAGATTTTTTTCTCCACTAAAAGGATGTATGGATTTTCAAGTTCAGCCAACATTTTTTCAGGGTTGGTCACGAAATACGGCGACTGGTATCCTCTGTCGAACTGCATTCCTTCTACAACGTCTACCGTTGTATCGATTCCTTTTGCTTCTTCTACGGTGATTACCCCTTCTTTACCTACTTTTCCGAAAGCTTCAGCGATCAAAGCACCGATTGTTTCGTCATTGTTAGCAGATACGGAAGCAACCTGTTTTACCATTTCCGTAGAATCACCCACTGTTTTAGACTGAGATTTAAGGTTTTCAACAACAGCAGTTACCGCTTTGTCGATTCCTCTTTTAAGATCCATCGGGTTTGCACCAGCAGCTACGTTTTTAAGACCTTCTCTTACGATAGCCTGTGCCAAAACGGTAGCAGTAGTCGTACCGTCACCCGCGATGTCATTGGTTTTGGAAGCCACTTCCTTCACCATCTGAGCACCCATATTTTCAACTTTGTCTTCAAGTTCGATTTCTTTTGCAACAGAAACCCCGTCTTTGGTTACGTGAGGAGCACCGAAAGATTTTTCGATTACCACGTTTCTTCCTTTTGGACCTAACGTTACTTTTACTGCATTAGCCAATGCATCAACCCCTCTTTTTAAAGCGTCTCTTGATTCAATATCGAATTTTATTTCTTTTGCCATTGTTTTAAGCTTTTGGCGATTTGCTTTTAGCTTTTGGCTTCAGCAATTCGCGGTTTATTTTTATAATTTGATTTTTTAATTTCCGTTTAGCCTGTTCCAAAGTGTTGCAAGCTTCTTTTTTAAGGTTGTTAATCCAGATAAAAGATTTTGATAATCATTTTCCTCAATGTAATCCAAATCTTTAGCAAGAATTAACTGGTTTTCGGCTTCGTTGGACGATCCTAATGCAATATTGATGAAATTAGCAAATTCTTTATCAGAATTTCTTCCACTTCCTTCTGAAATATTATATCCGATTGAAGCAAATGATCTTCTGATCTGAGAGGTTAATCCAAAAATTTCTTCTTTAGAAAGTTTTTGGTTGCAGTATAAATTTTTAAAGTTAATTGATGACTCAATTGCCAAACTTCAAACTTTTTAAAATCTCTCATTTTGCTAGTTTCAATGCTGGAAAGCCATTAGCCAAAAGCCATCAGCTATTAGCCGATTATTCCTAAAAGATCTCCTTCTTTTACAATTAAATAATCTTTTCCTTCCAGTTTTAATTCAGAACCTGAATATTTTCCATAAAGAACTTTGTCACCTACTTTAACAGTTGTAGGCTCATCTTTTTTTCCAGGGCCTACTGCCACCACAGTACCTTCCTGCGGCTTTTCTTTTGCGGTGTCCGGAATAATAATACCTGAAGCTGTTTTAGTTTCTGCAGCGATCGGCTCGATCAAAACTCTGTCTGCTAATGGTTTAAAGTTTACTGACATAATATATTTAATTTTTTAATTATTTCTGTCTTCTAATTCGCTAATTGTATGCCAACCATTTTTGAGTGGCTGAAATGGCAGATTTTTATTTTTAATGTGAAATTTTGACACTTTTTATTTTTAATTTAAACAAATTTGTACATTTGGGGTTCAAAAAAATATAAAATGATGAAAAACAAAGTCTTATTACTTTTGTTTTGCCCCCTGCTATTCAGTGCTCAGGTGGGTATAAACACTACAACACCTAAAGGTATTTTTCATATTGACGGAGGTAAGGATAATGCTGCCATTTCTACGGCTACCCAGGAACTCAATGATTTTGTCGTAAAATCGGATGGAAAAGTTGGCATTGGTACTGCTGATCCTATAGATCTGTTGTCTATAGCCGGCCAGGGCGATGCTGATATCAATGTCGGGCTGTTTTCGGGTTCCAGTACTTCGCAGTCTATCGCGTATCACAATGTGATGACGGGTGGAACACCTGCTTCACCTACGGTTGTGGGAAATGGAAGATCTATTGCTGCATTTGAAGGATATGCTTATAATGTTGCCGCTGCAGCGCCCAATTTATTAGGCTCTTTGGTATTGAGAACAGGCCGTAACGGAGGTGGCGAAGTCTGGTTCGGAACATCGCCTACCAATTCAAGCAATTATGTCAACCACTATAACAGCTCTATAGATAAAGACGGTAATTTCGGCATCGGAGTAGACCCAACGGTAAGAACGGCCAATACCAAGCTGGAAGTAAATGGCGTGATCAGTTCCACACCGCAGACATTAACTGCAAACGGAAGCAACATCACAAGCACAGTGGTAAGCGTAAATCCTTCCGTTAATGACGATGATTTTTTCCTTCCGAATCCCGTTTCAGCACCCGGAGCAATTATTTTTGTGAGGAATATTTCAAATTCCAACACGGCTGAAATAAAGACTTCTACAGGAACTATTATTAATGCATCGAATGTAGGCGGGGCAAGCAATTTTTTCATGGTCGGACTGGATAATAATGCCGCTAAAACAAAAACGGTTATGTTTGTCAGTGATGGTGTAAACTGGACTGCTTTTAAACCAAGTAATTAATAACAAACAATCCCTCACAAAATTTGTGAGGGATTATTTTATCAGAATATATTTTTTATTTTGTATTAACTGAAGCTTATCACTGCTTTTTTCCTGAAGCCTGCATCGGATTTACTTTTCCGTTGGAAGCTCCTCTGGTATTTCCGCCTTCTTTTTGTTTGAATAATTCAAATTTGGAAACCTGGTCATTTCCGCCATCGCTGCTCCAGAAATTATTGGATGTATCAATATCGGCTGTTTCTCTCATCGGGTCAAGCTGAATTGATTTTAATTTTTTGTCGAAATAATACGTCCTGGAAACTTTCTGTTCATTCAGTCTCCAGATCTGTGCTGAAGATTTATCGGTAAGTTTTGTTCCGTCTTCGAAAGTAAATTCAAGAATAATCGGCATTACGAGGCCTCCTTTATTTACAAAATCAATCTGGTATGCGGTAAGATTTTTAAACTTATCTTTTTCCTTCTGCGTTAAAGGTTCGGTCCCTTCTATTTTGAAGGTATATTCTTTATTGTTGTCAACTTTTTCCTGGCCTCTGTCGTAACGGTAATAGAAATCCTGAGCTTCCTTGTCTTTCTCCACATAGAAAGTAATATTTTTATCTTCTCTGTTTCTGATTTTTGAAATATCTTCAAAATCATTTACAGCAGGCTTATCAACTTTATATTTTGTCTCTTTGGCTTGTCTGGCAGGCGTTTCAAGATCCGGAGTTGCAATGGTTACCTTATCGATGGCAATATCTACAGGATCTGTTCCGTAGAACCATCCTCTCCAGAACCAATCCAGGTCTTCACCGCTTGCATCTTCCATTGTTCTGAAGAAATCTGCAGGTTCAGGATGTCTGAAAGCCCATCTTTTAGCATAGGTTTTAAAAGCTTTATCAAAAAGCTCTCTTCCCATGATGGTTTCACGAAGGATGTTCAATCCTGTTGCCGGTTTCGAATAGGCATTCGGACCAAACTGAATGATGTTTTCAGAATTTGACATGATGGGTTCCAGCTGATCTTTAGGAAGTTTCATGTAATCCACAATAGTCCATGCCGGTCCTCTTTTTGACGGGAATTTATTGTCCCATCTTTCTTCGGTAAGATATTCCACAAAAGTATTCAGTCCTTCATCCATCCAGCTCCACTGTCTTTCATCCGAGTTAATGATCATCGGGAAGAAGTTGTGTCCTACTTCGTGAATCACTACGCCCAGCATTCCGTTTTTAATTCCCTCCGAATACGTTCCGTCTTTTTCTGTTCTTCCATAGTTGAAGCAGATCATAGGATATTCCATCCCGTTGGCTGCTTCCACAGATTGCGCTACAGGATACGGATAAGGAATGGTAAACTCCGAATATGTTTTGATGGTATGCGCTACCGCTTTGGTTGAGTATTTTCTGTATAAATTATATGCCTCTTTGGGATAAAAGCTCATTGCCATTACCTTGTTGTTATTCTCGGGAATAAGGACGCCCATTCCATCCCAAACGAATTTTCTTGAAGAAGTCCATGCAAAATCTCTTACGTCATTGGCTTCAAACGTCCACGTTTTTCTCTGTTTTGAATGGTTTTTCTCTGCTTTTTTCGCTTCATCTAGGGTTACGATTTCAACAGGTTCTGCTGAAGTTTTGGACTTGTTATATCTTGCTAACTGTTCTGAAGTTAAGACCTGATCATAGTTTTTACATTCTCCCGTTCCGCCTACGATATGATCTGCAGGAACATTCATGGAAACTTTAAAATTCCCGAAAACGAGGGCGAATTCTCCTCTTCCCGTAAACTGGTGATTCTGCCAACCGTGAAAATCGCTGTATACGCACATTCTGGGATACCATTGGGTCATGGTATAAAGATCGTTTCCATCTTCCGGGAAATTTTCGTAACCACCACGGCCACCCATTTTTATTCTGTTCGGGATGTTGTAATTCCAATCTATTTTGAAAACAAGCTTTTCTCCTTTTTTTAATACTTTAGGTAAATCAATACGCATCATGGTTTTGTTTACCGTGTACTTTAAAGTATTTCCGGAAGCGTCTGTTACTTTTTCAAGGTTCACGCCGTATCCGTTATCCGAAACAGGAAGTTCGGTAGGACGTAATTGCTGATCGTTTGAAGCCTTCGGAATGGTAGATGAATACGGGAAGTCTGCTTTTTTCACGTTTGACTGTTGATTTTCATCTAACTGAAGCCATATATAATCAAGGTCATCCGGAGAATTATTATAGTAGGTGATGGTCTCGGAACCTTTCAGATTTCTTTTATCTTCATCAAGATAGGCGGTAATGTTATAATCGGCTTTGTTTTGCCAGTATCCGTGACCGGGCGCTCCGGAAGCGGTTCTGTAAATATTAGGAGTGGGAAGAATAGTCCCAAGCTGTTCGAATTTATTTCCGTGATTGCTTCCGGGATTATTCTGAATATTTTGTGCGGTGAAACCCGTATATGCAAATACAGAAAGGGAAAGTATGACAACTTTTAGTTTCATAACCGAAATTGTTTTAAAGATTTTCAAATATAATAATAAGTAGCTGAAAAATTGAAAATGTTTCAGGCTTAAAATGGAATTCTTTCTAAAGTCATTTTTAAGGATAAGGCAAAGACTCCTGAAGACACGAAAAGAACCCAATCTTTCTGATTGACTTTAAAAACTTTTAACAAAATGAACAGAATCATTAAAATTCCGAAGACAATTGCAATTTGCCCCAGCTCCAGCCCGATATTAAAACCCAACAGCGGAACAGCAATACTCTGGCTTTTGGCAATCATGACCCGCGCCGTATTGGCAAATCCCATCCCATGAATCAGTCCGAAAATTAATGCTAAATAATAATTTGCGTTATTTTGAGATTTCTTTTTATTTCGGATGAAAATATTATTCAGAGAAGTTAAAACAATGGTAAGCGGAATGAGAAATTCTACCCAAGCAGAATTGATTCTTATAATATCAAAAGTACTTAATGCTAACGTTATTGAGTGACCGATAGTGAATGCCGTAACAAGAATTAAAATTTTCTTCAGATCATTAAACGAATATACAGCGATCAATGCCAATACAAAAAGCTGATGATCGAGAGCATCCAAAGAAATAATGTGTTCCCAACCGAGATTCAGATAGAATAAAAAATCCTGCATTTCTAATATTATTTTTGAAATGCGATGATACAAAATTTATTTTAACTTTGTGTAAAATTGAATTGATGAACCTTACAATAGAAATAGATAACAAAGAAGATTATTTTTTCGTCAAACAACTTTTAGAAAGATTGAAAGGGGTAAGAATTGTTAAGAATGATTATGAAACGCTTGAAGGTCTGCCCTCTCATGTCTTTGAAGAGATCGAAAAGTATGGAGAATCGCTGAAGAATGATGATATGATTTCAAAAAAAGATTTCTTTAAATTTATTGATGAAGAAATATGCAGGTTGAATTCTCAGAAATAGCTAAAAAGACTTTAGCCGAAAATATAGAATTTCTCAAGAAAGTATGGACTAATCGTGAAATTGTAATTTTCTTAGAGGATGTAAAAAAAATAACAGATGATCTTGAAAATGGAAAATATTCTCAGTTCCAGAGTTCCTTTCAAAAAACAAGAAGTGTATTAATCGGCAAAAAGCATGTAAGAATGTTTTTCCGTAAAGAAAATGATTCTCAAATCAAAGTTCTTCTGTTTTTCGATATGCGGCAAGATCCTCAAAAAATACTTGGTTTATTACAATGAAAAATCTCTTTTTTTTCTTTTCCGTTCTCATTCTATTTTTCTCTTTCACGGAGTTGAAACATCCTTATCATGTTGGTTCTGTAGAAATTAATTACAATCAGAAATCAAAAACATTTGAAATGACCGGCCGTTTTTTTCTGGATGATCTGGAGAATGGATTAAATAACAAATATGGAAAATCACTGCATTTCAATGATCCGAAATTTAAACCACAGCTTAATGAAGCATTGAAAAATTATTCTGCAGAATATTTTAAGCTAAAAGCAAATAATAAATTACTGAACGTAAAGTTTATTGGTTACGAAGAAGACCAAGAATCCGTAAATATTTACCTCGAATCTGAGAAAATAGAAAATCCTAGGAAGGTAGAAGCAGCAGTGAGTTTTTTATATAATTTATTTGATGATCAGATCAATATTGTACACATTATCGTCAACGGAAACAGGAAAAGCGAGAAAGTGACCTATCCGAATCGCTACTTATTTCAACAGTTTTAAATTAATTTTCCAGCTGTAAAAGAGCGTTAATACCTTTTGCATGTTCCATAAGATCGGGAAAAAAATCATCGTAACATTCCTGAAGGAAATTTTTATTCCTTAAAAAAGCATCATGAACAGCAATATCTGTGTCTAAATATTTTGCTTTGTTCAGAACATTTTTCATGCTGTAACCGATATTTTTTTCAAAACGGTAATTATACAGCCAGTCGCCTTCTTCCATTTTTACAAGCATGCTTTTGAAATTTTCCGGAAGGAAGTCATAATTTTCATTTAATACGCGATAAACCTTTTGGGAATGATTTTTCCAGCCTTCCAAAGAATTAAGGTTTAAATCATTCGCTACAAAATAATCCATTGCCACATCTACAAAGGCTCCGGCGTATAATCTTACCAAAGGTGCAAAAACTTTTTTTGCCTCATGAATGGCGGGATGTGCATCTGTAAAAGTATCAGTTGCGCGGTGCAAAGTAATACCATCCTGAATATCTTTCGGAAAAGAAAAACGGTCTTTATTGCGGATAAAATCTTCCAGAAACTGCCCGACAATCTGTCCGTCGGTGAAAGTAAGGAAAGAATGGGCCAGGTAATTCATAGCGTGAAGATAAGAAATTTTCCGCTGAAAAAGCTGGGTGCAGGGAAGGCTGTTAGAGCTTTAAGCTCTAACAGCCTTTTGAACTTTCCAGCAAAGCTTTAATTGCGTCTAAAGATACCAATGGATCATTAATTCCATTTTTAATACTAAATAACGACGAATAGCGATAATTTTCTGCATTCATGTTTATTCCGTGTTTTACCGGATTGTTATGGATGTAAAGGATGGTATTGGTCAACTGCTCATGAGAGCCAATGAGCTTTCTCCTGAATGGCAGTTCAAATAATTTTCCTGTTCTTCCGTAATGCTTATTGATAGCCTGGGTATAGCTGTTAAACATATTGGAAAATTGCTGACTTATGATCTTGGAAACTTCAATTGTATTTTTGTGAGGGAATATTAATCGGATTTCCTTTTCTGATTTAATCTTAACAAGAATGTGAAAATGATTTTGTAGCAAGCAATATGCATAGATATTGACAACTGAAGATAGTTTGGATTCCATTAGTTTGATAAAATAATGATAATTTCTATCATTAAAAAATATCTTTTGACTATTAATTCCTCTGTTGAAAATATGATAGAAGCATTCTGCCTCTAAAGGGTAAATATTTTTTTTCATGCGTGTGTTTTTTAGTTTGGCAAAGGGCAAGACTGTTAGAGCTCTAAGCTCTAACAGTCTTAGAAAAGGCGTTCATGGAAATCTTCAATTTTACTCACTTCTTCGATCTTGATTCCGAATTTTCTTTTTGGAAGTTTATTGAGATTGGAAATAAAAATTTTCTCATAGCCTAATTTTTCAGCTTCTGTAATCCGCTGTTCCGCCTGTGCAATCGGACGAATTTCCCCGCTTAAGCCAATTTCTCCTGCAAAACAATAATGTTCGGAAATCGCAATATCTTCATTAGAGGAAAGAATAGAGGCGACAACGGCTAGATCCAGTGCCGGATCATCTGTTTTTATTCCTCCTGTGATATTTAAGAAAACATCTTTTGCACCCAGCTGGAAACCTGCTCTTTTTTCCAGAACAGCAAGAAGCATATTCAGTCTTTTGGCATCAAAACCCGTGGAACTTCTTTGTGGGGTTCCATAAACGGCCGTACTTACCAATGCCTGAATTTCCAGCAGCATCGGACGGTTTCCTTCCAATGTCACGGCTACTGAATTTCCGGAAAGTTCTTCAAATTTTTTGGTAATCAGGATTTCAGAAGGATTTTTAATTTCTTTTAATCCCTGGGAAACCATTTCATAAATCCCAATTTCCGAAGTGGATCCAAAACGGTTTTTGTTGGCTCTTAATAATCGGAAGAGATGATTTCTGTCGCCGTCAAAATTTAAAACGACATCAACCATGTGTTCCAGCACCTTTGGTCCGGCAATCTGCCCGTCTTTGGTAATATGACCCACTAAAAATACGGGAACATTATTTTCTTTAGCATATTTAATAATTTCGTTTGAACATTCCCGGATTTGAGAAACCGTTCCGGGTGAGCTTTCAATTAATTGAGACTGCAGCGTCTGAATGGAATCGATAATAACGAAATCAGGGTCCAGTTTTTTGGCTTCATGAAGAATTTTTTCAAGACTGGTTTCTGTGAACAAAAAACAGTTGGGATTCTGAATATCCGTTAATCTGTCGGCTCTCATCTTGATCTGCGAAGCACTTTCTTCCCCGGAAACATAGAAGATTTTTTTCTTCATCTTTAAAGCCAGCTGAAGAAGCAGGGTAGATTTGCCGATTCCGGGCTCTCCGCCAATAAGGGTTACGGATCCTAGAACAATTCCGCCACCCAAAACGCGGTTGAGTTCTTCGGAAGGGGTTTTTATTCTTGGTTCTTCGCTGGTTTCAACCTCAATGATATTGATCACGTGCTGTTTTGATTTTGAAAACGGAGGTGTTTTTGATGAGGTTTTTTCTACTACTTCTTCCACCAGGGTATTCCATTGCCCACAGTTTTTGCATTGCCCCATCCATTGGGAAAATTGTGTTCCGCAGTTCTGACAGAAATATGCTGTTTTAAGTTTTGCCATACTGCGAAGTTCAAAATTTTTTTTGAATTTTTCTTTCGAATTTTAGTTAATTTTCGGGCATGAAAAATATTTTTTTGAGTTTGATGGTTTTTGTGGTGATGTCACTTTTGCATGCGCAGTTAACAGATTGTATTGTGAAATACCTCAGTCTTCCCGGAGGAGATTATGGTATGTACTCAATATTTATTCTTATTTTTTGTTCTGTTATTACTGCAATTGGTTTGCTAACGGTGATTATTTTCCGAAAACATTATTATTCAATTCTTCGGATTGCAATGTTGTTTGAAATTATTTATTTGTTGTTTTTAGTAATTTCAGGAAATAATCCTTTTATTTATTTTTCAGACTCCACTAGTGAAAATCTCCTGAAAATTTTCATGTATGTAATTTCATTTATCGTTCTATTTATTATGTATTTGGTTCATCTAATTTATTCTAAAATAATTTTATCCAAATCAAAAAACTAACATAGATCAATGCTAAATTACAAGAACGGACTTACTTTTGTATCATAATTTTAATCTAAAAAATAAATCCAATGAAAAAGGTATTTTTAACTTTTGTATTTGCGCTTTTAAGCATGGTAGGCTTTGCGCAGACAGGGTGGCAGGTAGATCCGATGCATTCTTCTGTTAATTTTAATATTAAGCATATGGGAATCAGCTTTGTGCAGGGGAGGTTTGATAAGTTTGACGGTAAGGCAGTTACTAAAGGAAATACCCTTGATAATGCGGAACTGAGCTTCAATGTAAATGTAAGCTCAATCAACACCGGCGTGGAGATGAGAGATAACCACCTGAAAAGTGCCGATTTCTTTGATGCAGAAAAATTTCCTGCCATGACTTTTGTAACAAGTTCAGTTGTTAAAGAAAAAAACAATTCTTATGTGGTTAAAGGAAAATTAACGATAAAAGATGTTACCAAAGAAATAAGCGTTCCTGTTACATTCGGTGGGGTTACCAAAAACCAGCAGGGTAAAGAAGTGATGGGTTTCCAGGCTTCATTTAAAGTAAACCGTTTGGATTACAACATCAAATATGATCCTACGGGAGCCGGTGTTGCAAAAGACGTTGACGTGAACTTATATTTTGAAATGGTGAAGCAATAATTTTCATATATAAATTTGATTTAGAAAAAGGTTTTCAGTTTCTGGAAACCTTTTTTATTTATTTCCTGCGAGCAGATCAAGATAAGTGCTCTCTAAATCGATGTATTCATTTTTCCAGTCCTGAGCAGTTTTCTCCATTTTTTCAAACTTAACATTTGAAACTTCAATTTCTTCGAGATGGTCTACCGTATTTCTATCTTCAATATGGTCAAAATATTCAGCATACCAAACATTAAGAAGCTGATTTGAAATTTCGATGTACAGTTGTTCCCCAATCAGGCTTTTAAAAATCATATGATAGTTTAGGACATTTTCTTTAAAATGAATATATATACATTCGTAATAATCATGATGACGCTCTGTAAAATAAATATTAAACCGATTATTTTTCCAAAATGGCAAATTGTCGAATTTTAGTAACAACCCATTTTCATTTACCAGTTCAATATATTTCAGATAAACTAATTGATTGATAATTTCCATTGTAAATTTTATCTTCTCTAAAATACACAATCAAATTTTAATACAAAATTGCTTTGTATTTCTTTTTCCCATAACTTTGCACAAACCTAATCTAATGAGTAAAAAGAATACAAAGTACATCTTTGTGACAGGAGGTGTAACTTCATCTTTGGGAAAGGGAATCGTTTCTGCTTCTCTGGGACTTCTGCTAAAATCACGTGGCTTCAACGTAACCATTCAAAAGCTTGATCCTTATATCAATATCGACCCGGGAACATTGAATCCTTATGAACATGGAGAATGTTATGTAACCGAAGATGGTGCGGAGACGGATCTGGATTTAGGTCATTACGAGCGTTATCTTGATGCTCCTACTTCTCAAAACAACAATGTTACTACCGGCAAAATTTATCAGACAGTCATTGAAAAGGAAAGAAAAGGAGATTTTCTTGGAAAAACAGTTCAGGTAATCCCTCATATCACCAACGAAATTAAGCGAAGAATTAAAATTTTATCCAAACAGAACTACGATATCATCATTACAGAAATCGGAGGAACTGTGGGAGATATAGAATCTTTACCTTATATTGAAACGGTTCGTCAGCTAAAATGGGAGCTTGGTGAGAATAATTCAATGGTAATTCATTTAACATTGTTACCATATCTTGCT
Organism: Chryseobacterium sp. PET-29; assembly: GCF_025736815.1. Lineage (NCBI taxonomy): Bacteria > Pseudomonadati > Bacteroidota > Flavobacteriia > Flavobacteriales > Weeksellaceae > Chryseobacterium > Chryseobacterium sp. PET-29. Next base: position 3,757,123 of record NZ_CP107053.1, read on the forward strand.
TCCAGCGGAGAATTAAAAACAAAACCTTCGCAGCATTCTGTTCGTCAGTTAATGGAAAGCGGAATTATGGCAGATGTTCTGGTTTGCCGTACCGAACATAAAATCCCGAAAGACCAGAGAGCAAAACTGGCTCAGTTCTGTAATGTCCCTTTGGATAATGTAATTGAGTGTAAAGATCTGGAAACAATCTATGAAGTTCCGATGTATCTTCAGAAACAGAATTTTGACGATGTAGTTCTCAAAGAACTGGATCTTAAAAGTGATAAAGAAGCGGACCTGAAAGATTGGAAATCGTTCCTGAAAAAATTCCAGAATCCTAAAAAATCAGTGGAAATTGCTTTGGTTGGAAAATATGTATCTCTTCAGGATTCTTATATTTCCATTGCGGAAGCTTTTAAACACGCAGGGGCAGATCTTGAAACGGAAGTTAAAATAAGATGGGTATACAGCGGAGATTTAACGGCCGAAAACATTAAAGAAACTTTAGCCGGTGTTTCCGGGATTCTTATTGCGCCGGGCTTCGGTGACAGGGGGATCGAAGGAAAGGTTCTTACCGCTCAGTATGCACGAGAAAATAAAGTTCCGATGCTGGGGATATGTCTGGGAATGCAGATTATGACCGTTGAATTTGCCAGAAATGTTTTAGGTTATACAAAAGCCAACTCCATGGAGTTCGATACTTCTACCGAACATCCTGTGATTTCATTAATGGAGGAACAGAAAAATGTAGTAGATAAAGGTGGAACTATGCGTCTAGGGGCATGGAAATGTTCTTTGAAAAACGGTTCTAAGTTAAATGACATCTACGGAGCTAAAAACATCACAGAAAGACATCGTCACAGATACGAGTTCAACAGTGACTATATCGGTGAATTTGAAAAGAACGGCTTCCTGGCTACAGGTACAAATCCTGAAACGGGATTGGTTGAGGCGCTTGAAATGCCGGGCCATCCTTTCTATGTAGGCGTACAGTATCACCCGGAATATAAGAGTACGGTTGCAACACCGCACCCATTATTCAGGGCTTTCATTAAAGCTTGTACATCGAAATAATTAAGATATGAGAAACCTTCAAGATTTTGAAAACCTTGAAGGTTTATAGTTTTATAAAGTAATTTATTACTGAAAACGTCTTTATAATAAACTCAGACTGATTATTCTCAGCCTGAGTTTATTATATAGTAACACAGTATTGTATAGAGGTTTGATAAAAAAACAGTATTTTTGTCGACTCGAAAAAATGTAAATCAGTTTGATATACATTAAATTTAAACATGTAAAAATTTAATTAAAATAAAATGCAACAGAACAACGGACTCGATAAAAGTCAGATTATCAGTTTTGCGGTTTTATGTTTGGTGCTTTTCGGATTTATGTTTTATTTTCAGAATAAACAATCCAAGGAAGAACAGATAAAGGCTGAACAACAAAAAACCGAGCAGGTAAAAAATGCCGTAAAACCATCTCAGGCAAAAAATATCAATCCTAATGTAACTCCGAATGCTATTCAGACAGCCAATCTTTCCAACAAAGAACTGAAGGTAGAATTCAACAGTCTTGGAGGACAGGTTTCGAAAGTGGAGCTTGCAGAGTATAAAGCATACGATCATAAAACAGATAAGGCAGATCTTCCGCTTTATTTAATCACAAAAAATAATTCGAATTACGGTTTTCAGTTTAAAGATAAAACAGGAAAAGTAATCAATACAAAAGATCTTGTATTTTCTCCTACAGTTAATGGAAATGCGGTAACGATGACGGCAAATTATAATGGTGCTGTTATTCAGTTTATTTATACTTTACTTCCGAAATATACGCTTGATTTTAAAGTAAGAACACAGGGGCTTGCAAAAATTACTTCGGATAACAAAGCTGATTTTATCTGGGATTACAATGTAAGAAACCTTGAAAAGGGTAGAGCTCAGGAACAGTCTCACTCGGAATTCTCCTACGCCTTTAATAATTATAAAAATTATGATTATGACGGAAGGACGACGATGGAAGAAGATAAGGAAACCCTGAATTGGATCGGGGTAAAACAGCAGTTCTTTGCTTCTGTAATTGAATCTAAAACAGGATTTACCCAAAGTAAGGGAAACCAGGAAACGATTGAAGAAGGAGAATATCTGAAAAAACTGAATTATGAAGGTTTTGTACAGATGACGGGAAATGAGCTGAACCAGGATTTCACATGGTATTTTATGCCGCTGGATTTACCTTTATTGAAATCTTACGATAAAAATTTTGACGAAATTCTTCCTCTAGGCTGGTCTTTCATTGGTGCAATGAACCGTTATTTCTTCATTCCGATGTACAATATCATTGCCGACTGGGGAATTACAGCAGGTTGGGTAATCTTCCTGATGACGATTATTGTTAAACTGATCTTGTCTCCAATCATGTACAAACAGCACAAGCTGAGTGCCATGATGAGAGTAATTCGTCCTGAAATCGATGAGGTGAATGCAAAACTGAAAGATGCCGACCCAATGAAAAAACAGCAGGCCACAATGGAAGTTTACCGTAAAGCCGGAGTTAACCAGATGGCGGGATGTTTGCCGGCCTTGGTGCAGATTCCTATTTTCTACGCGTTATTCCGTTTCTTCCCGAATTTTATTGATTTGAGAGGGCAGGGGTTCTGGTTCGCAAAAGACTTAACGGCGTATGATGATTTGATTAAATTGCCGTTTAAAGTTCCTTTCCTGGGAGATCACCTGAGTATTTTTGCGATTGCATGTACCATTGTGATTTTAATTTATACCATTATGACTTCAGGAAATATGCAGCAGCCTCAACAGGAAGGAATGCCGAATATGAAAGTATTAATGTATATTTTCCCGGTTACATTCTTATTCTTCCTGAACACTTCTGCATCCGGTCTTTCATGGTATTATTTTGTATCAAATGCCATTAATATCTTAATTATCCTTGTGATTAAATATGTCATCCTGGATGAGAAAAAAATTCATGCGCAGATTCAGGCTAATAAAGAAAAGCCAAAAACTGAAGGAAAGTTTCAGAAACGAATGAGAGAAATGATGGAAAAGGCTCAGGAACAGCAAAAATATCAGGAGCAGCAAAAAAATAAAAAGAAATAATTCAATAAAACTAAAAAGAGAAGCATTTGCTTCTCTTTTTTTATTAATAACTTAATCAAGACACTCATCTTGAATGCTGTAATCCAAACGAAATGATCTTCTGTGATACTTTGTTGGTCCAAATTCTACTAATGCCTGCTGATGTTTTTTCGTTGCATAGCCGAAATTTGTATTCCATCCATATTCAGGATGCTCATCATGAAGTTCAATCATTAATTTATCTCTGTAATTTTTCGCTAAAATAGAAGCCGCGGCAATAGATAAAACCTTCGAATCGCCTTTTACAATACATTGATGGGGAATAAAATTGTATGGGTGAAAGCGGTTTCCGTCTACCAGAATAAGTTCGGGGCGTATACTAAGCTTATCCAAAGCCTGATGCATTGCATGGATGCTTGCATTAAGAATGTTATGTTCATCTATAAATCCGGCAGGAAGTTCAGCAATCGCATAATCTTTCACATTGTCTTTTATATACTGATCGAGATCCATTCTTGTCTTAAAATTCAGTTTCTTGGAATCATTCACCATGTTTTGATTAAAATTTTCATCCAAAATAACTGCTGCTGCTACCACCGGACCACTTAAACAGCCCCGGCCTACCTCATCGCATCCTGCTTCAACGTAAAAAACCGACCATTTTTTAAGTAAATCCATATTATTTATAGAACTAAAATCATAGAACTAAGCAAATTTAAATATTTTTTAACAAAACACTTGGCTGCCTTTAGAAAGTTTTTCATATTTGCACGAACAAAAAAGAATAATCAAATTAAATATGAAGAAATTAACTACGAGTGTTTTAGCTGTAGTTCTTACATCGTCGTTTGCGATGCTGAGTGCTCAGGATTCTCTAAAAACTCAGGATATTCGTGAGGTTGTTGTTACAGGAGCTTTAGGTCTGAAAAAAAGACAAGATGCAATTACTTCTACCAATCAGGTGGTAAATAATGCTGAAATTACGCAGGCTAATAACCCTAACGCTGTTCAGTCTTTAGCAGGTAAGGTTTCCGGGTTACAAATTAACACCACGAATAATTCAGTAAATTCCTCTACGAGAGTAGTCTTGAGAGGTCCAAGATCCATTTCCGGAAACAATCAGGCATTGGTTGTTATTGACGGAGTAATATCTACGCTAGACATTCTACAAAATATACCGCCTGAAATTATTGATAACATGAACATTATCAAAGGAATGCAGGGAGCTGCGTTATATGGTGAAAGAGGAAGTAATGGTGTTATTGTAGTGACAACGAAAAGAGGAACCAAATCTGAAAAATTACAATTTAATCTTACCAGTTCCATAGACTTTTCAAGTGTTTTTAAACTGCCGATCAGACAAAAAATTTATGGACAGGGATATCCTGGCGACACTTTTGATACCACGGATTATGGCGGCGCCAACTGGACGCCTTATGAAAATACAAACTGGGGACCGTCTTATTCAACTGTTTTAGGCGGGCAGTCATTGCTTGTAGGTATGCCTCAGGCTGACAATTCATGGTTTAGAGAAACATTTGATTATAAAAAAGACGGAATATCCAATTTTTTTAAAACGGGAGTTTTAATACAAAACGGATTGTCTGTAACAGCAGGCGGATCAGACTCTTATGTTTTCTTGTCTGTAAACAGAGCTGAAAATGATTTCGTTGTAGATAGAGATAATCTGAAAAGAAATAACTTTATCTTTAAAGCAGGAAAGCAATTAGGTAAATTTAGAATTGACGGAAACGTTAATTATTTGGACAGAAGAATTTCTAATACTAATTCCAGCTTATACGGACAATTACTACAGACTCCTACAAATGTTGATATAAGACAATTCAGATATTCTCTTCCGGATGCCAGTTACAGTATTTATACTGTTAATCCTTATTGGACTATCGATAATGATAGAAGCGATATTAAAGACAGAACGTTTACCGGATTGATCAATCTGGAGTATAAGCTGAATGATCATATCTCATTTACATATTCCGGAACGGCTGTTTCAGGATCAAGTGTTGAGGAGAGTCATTTGAATGCTTTTGCTTTCGACAGAGTATATGATGGTACAAACACTCCTATTGACGGAACCTCACCTGTAGATTACGGGCTAGATCCAATTGTATCCAATTATTATAAAACCGTTGCTTCAAGCTTTAGATATTACGGTGACTTAATGGCGAATTTTGATTATCGTTTAACGGATGATCTAGGTTTGAAATTCAATGTAGGACACAATATTCAGGATGCTTCAAGTTCAACTGCTCAGGTTGGTGGTGAGAACTTAAAAATTCCGGGATGGTATCATATCAATAACGTATTGCAGCCGGATCAGTTTTATAATCTTAATAATAACGAGACCAGACAAAGATCATTTGCGTGGTTTGCCAATTTAGATTTGGATTATAAAGATTTCTTATTTTTCAACTCTACATTCAGATATGAAAAAAGTTCTTTGACGAGTGTAAACCCTGTAACTGTTGAGGGGGTTCAGCTGCCATTCAGTAATAAAGGGTATCCGTATTATTCTTTCGGTGCTTCATTTGTTCCTACCAAAGCATTTGCAAGTATTAAAGGCGATGTGCTTAATTATGCGAAAGTAAGTTTAAACTACAGTAGAGTAGGTAACAGTTCTACAATTAGTTTATACGGGTTAGACAGAGTGGGAGCATTTCCTGTAGGATATCCGTTTGGCTCGCTTTCATCTTATTTGCCAACAACTACAATTTTTGCACAGGATATTGAACCGGAATTCTATTATTCAAAAGAGGCATCTTTACAGTTAGGATTCTTCAGAGACAGAATTACCGTTGATGCTTCTGTGTTCAGAAATGATAACAAGAACTTTATTACAACTATTACTACTTCTTCAGCTTCTGGTATTACCAATTTCCAGGATAATATCGGGAATAGCAGAAACCAGGGATATGAAATAGATCTTGGCTTTACTCCGTTTAAAACCAAAGATTTTGAATGGAAAGTAAGAGGTTCTTACTCAACATATGATACGGAAATCTTATCATTAGCAGATGGTGCGGATGAAGTAGCTTTGTATAATTCTACGACTACCAATGTTGGGATATTTGCTGTTAAAGGTGAAAACTTTCCTGTAATTAAGGGAACCAGATATCAGAGAGATCCTAATGGAAATATCATCGTAAATGCAAACGGAAATCCTTTGTCTACAACAAATTTTGAAGTTTTGGGTAAAGTAAATCCGGATTATATCTTAGGATTTAATACATCATTTAAATTCAAAGGAATTACTTTGAGCGCAACTGCGGATTACAGAACAGGAAACAGTTTTGTATCACTGGCAAAAACAAGTTTAGGTACTACGGGTTCATTGGAAAAAACTGCTGATTTTGACAGGTCTCAGGGGTATGTAATTCCAAATTCCGTACAGTTGGTAAACGGGCAATATGTTGCCAATACTACGCCGGTAGGAAATGATCCAAGCTACTTCGGAGTAATGAATTATTTTACAACTGCTGCTTATACATCTGTCGGTGAAGAATTTGTAGTAGATGGTACTGCTTTAAAAGTAAGAGAAATCGCTTTAAGCTATGATTTGCCGAAATCTATTTTACGAAACACTTTTGTTAATTCGTTAACGATAGGGGTGTATGCGAGAAACCCATTCTTCATCTATGCTAAGGATAACAGAAACTTTAACGATCCGGAAACGGCTAATACTACAGGTAATGCTGCAGGGATTGCTGTTACTGGCCAGTATCCTAGCATGAGAACTTTTGGTTTTAACTTTAATGTAACTTTTTAATTGACAAAAATGAAAAACAATAAATTCTTAATAACAATTTTAGCTGCAACTTTAAGCTTAAGTGCTGTATCTTGTAGTAATGAGTATTTGGATGTGAATGACAATCCAAATGCAATACAGGCAGAAGAAATCACTCCGGAGCTGATGCTTCCGGGGGCAATTACTACTGCTTACAGAACACAGGCCGGGACTATGATGCAGTTTGGTAATCTTATGATGAACAGCTGGGCTGGTAATTCATATACAATTGCAGGCCCTTATTCGAGAGAATTCAGTTTATCCAGTGTAGACAATACTTTTTACAGAGGAATTTGGGAAGGGTTATATCCCAGAATTGCCAACTTCGATCAGATGGAAAGGTTTAAGAATTCAAATCATGAGCAGGATTATTATATTGCCATTGCTAAAATTATGAAAGCATATTATATGCAGTATATTGTTGACCTGTATGGAGATGCTCCTTACAGTGAAGCTTTCTTGGGCCAGCAGAATACTACTCCTAAATATGATAATGACACAGATATCTATAAAAGCTTAATATCTAAACTGGAAGAAGCCAATACTTTAATTGATAACGCTCAAAGCTCAACGGATTTTCATCCTTTAGAACCATCTTCTGATGTTGTCTTTAGTGGTGATATGGATAAGTGGAAAGCACTTTCAAATACAATTAAGCTGAGACTGTTGATTAGAATGTCTAAAGTTACCGGTGATCTGGCAACGTATAGAAATACAAAACTGCAGAGTTTATCCAATGCTACATTCATAGATGAGGAAGTAACGGTTAATCCGGGATATTCTTCAGCAAGTGATGACAAAATGAATCCTTTTATCTTAAACTGGGCTAGAAACGCTTCAGGTCAGCAAGTATCAAATTATGCCGTGGTAGTTGTTTCTGAGCATATGGCTAATTCATTAGAAGGAAATGTAATATTAAACGACAGCAATTATAGTAAGTTTACAGGACTTAAGGATCCCAGAAGATCAAGATTGTTTACCAATGTGACTTCTGTTGATGCAGGTGGTAATCCATTCACAGGATTAAAAGGTGTAAGACAAGGAAACGTTCCTGGTCAGCCTGGAGTACCTGTTAACAATGTGAATACTTCGAAATTAGGCACAGGTAATTTTTCTGGTGCAACTGCCATTTCGACTTGGGGTGATGTAATTGCAGCTAACAATTCAAGAGGTGGCGTTCTTTTTTCCAGAGCTGAAAGTAATTTACTACAGGCAGAGGCGGCATTGAGATGGCCCACAATTTTTAGTGCAATTAATGCATCTGCCAAATTTGCTACAGCTATAACTGCAAATGGTGCCTGGTTGGGAGCTAATGCTACACAGATTTCCAGCTATGTTACTGCTGCTAATGCACGGCCAGGACTGGGATGGACAGGCTCAGACACACAAAAGATTGAAGCTATCATGACACAGAAGTGGATTGCATTAACGAATATTAACCCAACAGAAATGTTTATTGAATACAATCGTACAGGTTATCCGTTTACGCCAATGGCTACAACAGCACAATTTCCTAATAAACCTTACAGATTGGTTTATCCAAACTCTGAATATGCTGCAAATTCAGCGAATGTTCCAAATATTTCAAGTGCACAGGTTTTTGTGAAAAATCAGTTTACTCCTTTCTGGAATCAAAACTAAATCCGTTTATTTGTTAACCTTAAAAGCCGCTGTTCACAGCGGCTTTTTTTTGGCTCAAAATGTTAAAATTCGGAAAATTTATAAAATAATTTATATGCGATACATTGCATTTAATTATTCTTCCATTCTCTTAATGGTGATATATTTACTTGTAACCTGTTGTTTATCACTTGTTATGGATATTTTTTTTACAATAAATCGATATAGAAAATAACAATTACAAAAAATTGGTATTTATGTAAATTTTAATACGATGATTTAATTAGTTTTTGTTAAAAATGAATTAATTAACAAATATTTATAATTATTTATACTGTATAATTGATTATTTATAAAAAAATGTTAATTTTCATCAATTTTCTTTTGCCATTTTAAGAAAGTTTTTAAACTTTGTTTAGCAAAATTTAATTAGATATGAAGAAACTAACAATGGGTGTACTTGCATCCGTACTGTCATCGTCTTTCGCTATAGCACAGGTACAGCCAAAGAGTGATACAGTTAAAACGCAAGACATCGAAGGTGTGGTGGTAACCGCACTGGGAATCAAAAGAGAAAAAAAATCTTTGGGTTACGCTACCCAGGAAGTCAAAGGTGACGATGTCAACAAAAATCCAACCCCCAATTTTTTAAATAACTTATCTGGCCAGGTTGCTGGTATGGATATCAAACAAAGTACCAACTTTGGAGGTTCCATTAACGTAGTTTTAAGAGGTTTTAAATCTTTTTCAGGAACCAACCAGCCGCTTTTTGTTGTTGACGGTGTTCCGATCATCAATAACAATATCAATACATCAAGCCAGACTACCGGCCGATATGGTGTCGATTACGGAAATGCAGCGTCAGATATTAACCCGAATGATATTGAAACCATTAACGTGCTGAAAGGAGCAGCAGCAGCAGCTCTGTATGGCTCACGGGCAGCAAACGGAGCGATTATCATCACCACTAAAAAGGGTAAGAAAAATCAAAAAGGAATTGGTGTAGAATATTCAAGCTCTATTACCATTTCTTCTATTGATAAAAAAACTTTCCCGGAATATCAGACTGAATATGGACAAGGATATTTTGGAGAAGACGAATGGGGAAGTTATAATGGTGGCCTGCTTGCAGGGTTTGGTAGTGATGCATCTTACGGACCAAAATATGATCCCAATCTGTTAGTATATCAGTATGATTCATTCATCCCGGGTTCTCCTAATTATGGAAAAGCCACACCTTGGACGATGGCCAAAAATGGTCCTTTGTCTTTCTTTAAAAACGGTACGAACTTTACAAACAGTGTTTCCTTAAGCGGGGCAAACGATGTATCAACGTACAGAATCAACTACACCAATCTTGATGCTACGGACATACTGCCAAACAGTTCATTAATAAAAAATAGTTTCGGAGGTAATGCTTCTTACAAAATTTCAGATAAATTAACGGCTTCATTATACGCCAACTATATTACACAGAGAACAAAAGGTAGAAATGATACCGGGTACAATGGGAACGTAATGAGCGGTTTCAGACAATGGTGGCCTACTAATGTTGATATTAAACAGCAGCAGGATTTATACAATATTGCAGAGCAGAACTATACCTGGAATATTACGAGTCCTACCAATCTTGCACCTCAATACTGGGATAACCTTTACTTCCAGCGTTACAAAAATTATCAGACTGATAACAGGGATAGATTCAGCGGAAATGTTTCTTTAAGCTATGACGTCTCAGATGAGCTGAACTTCTTAGTAAGATTAAGCAATGATAGCTATAGTATGACTACGGAAGAAAGAAAATCTAATGGTTCCGTACCTAATATTTTCGGACTTAACATTAATACGGCACAGCCTTCCGGATATAACTTAGGAAACTACAGATTTTCAGAAAGAAACTACGATTTCATCGGAACATATAAAAAAGATCTTACGGATGATTTAAATCTAAATGGAGTTGTAGGTACAAACATCCGCTATAATGCGGCGTACTCTGACGTACATACCACCGTTGGAGGACTGAGTGTGCCGAATTACTTTGATATATCGAATTCAAAAGAAAGACCGCTCAATCAAACCAGTGATACAAGTAAGCAGGTGGTAGGAATATTTGCACAAGCGAGTTTAGGCTTTAAAAATACATATTATATTGAAGGAACCGTAAGAAGAGATCAGACAACAGCTTTGTCAAAAGGCAATAATGTATACTGGTATCCATCTGTTTCGGGAAGTGTGGTGCTTTCAAATTTAATTAAAGCGCCATGGCTTAGCTTTGCGAAAGCTCGTGCCAACTATGCCATCGTTGGAAATGATACAGATGCCAATCAGTTAATTGATACTTACCTGGCAGGATCACCTTTCGGAAGTCAGCCTATTTATCAGTTTAACGGCGTCTTGAAAAATCCGGATTTGGTAGCGGAAAAGTTAAAGAGTATGGAGTTCGGTCTTGAAACTTCCTTCCTGAAAAACAGGATCGGATTTGATGCCACCTGGTATAAAAATGACTCTGAAAATCTGATTTCCAATGTGCTTGTTTCTTATGCATCCGGAACTACATTGCAGAAACAGAATATCGGTAATTTAAGAACTGAAGCTTTCGAGCTTTCATTGCGTGTGACACCAATCAAATCTCAGGATTTCTCATGGAATTTGGTTGCAAACTGGTCTAATCCGAAAACTACCGTTACAGAATTGAAAAATGGTGTGGATAATCTGGCATTGCAGACCAATACTTCACAAGGGGGAGTTACCTTGAACGCACCTCTGGGAGGACTATATGGAACGATTTACGGCTCGGATTTTATCTATGCTCCGGATGGCCAGAAAATAATTGATCCTGATACCGGTGCCTACCTGAAAACAACTACTACCAATAATGATCTGGGAAGCTATCAGGCAAAATGGTTCGGAGGATTGAGAAATACACTTAATTACAAAAATCTTTCTTTAAGCTTCCTGATTGATGTAAAAGAAGGTGGAAACGTATTTTCACTTGACCAGTCTTACGGATATGGAACAGGTTTGTATCCTGATTCAGTAGGGCTGAATGATTTGGGAAATCCTGTAAGAAATACATTGGCCAATGGTGGAGGTGTAATCCTGGCAGGAGTTATTCCGGATCCTAATAATCCCGGACAGTACATCGCGAATAATGTAAGATTAGATAAGTCTTTATCAAGCCAGGTTTTGAATACAGATCCTCCGGCTGCAGCATTTGTATATGATGCAAGTTATGTGAAGCTGAGAGAAGCATCCATCACTTATAATTTATCAAAAGAAGCGTTAGGCTCTAAATTTATACAGGGAATGTCATTTAGTATTATAGGAAGTAATCTTTGGATTATCCATAAAAACTTACCGTATGCTGATCCGGAAGCGGGATTGTCTTCAGGTAACCTTCAGGGATATCAGTCCGGAGTTATGCCTACAACAAGAAACTTCTCATTCAATGTAAAAATCAATTTCTAAAAATGTAAAAATGAAAAAAATCATAATATCTTTATTATTAGGTACACTATTCATCAGTTGCGAGTCTGATGATATAAATTTAGATCCTCACTCGGCATATACTACTATTCCCTCGAGTTTAGTAACAAATGCCCAAAAAGAATTGAGTGACTACGTGAACACGCCAAGTGTTAATGAAAATAATTTTAGGCTTACCATGCAGTACTGGCAGGAAACAACCTATGTGGAAGAAAGCAATTATAACTTTACCAACAGAAATGTTTCGAATCAGATTTACATTGATAATTATGTGAATGTACAGAATAGTTTAGTACAGGCAAAAAAATTAATAAATGACTATCAACCGGTACCTGCTGAAGCCCTTACCTGGCCTACGACCAAAAAAAACCAGCTGGCGATTATAGATATTTTACAGGTATATAGTTACCAGTTATTAGCAGATACATTTGGTAATATTCCTTATTCACAGGCAAATCAGCTGGGTTCAAATGTAGCTCCGGTGTATGACGACGGAGCAGGAGTTTATGCTAATTTAATATCAAGACTTCAGCAGGATATAGCAAATCTTGATGTTACGGGAGGATTAGATTCGGAATCGGATAGTTTTTCTTCAGCAGATATTTATTATTCAGGAAATCTTGCGGCCTGGGAAAAGTTCGGTAATTCACTTCTGCTTAAATTAGGAATTGGCATTGCAGACGCAAATCCTACACTTGCTCAGCAAACAGCTACTACGGCTATTAACAACGGAGTTATGACCTCATCTGCAGACAATTGTTTACTGCAGTATTTAAGCGGATCACCAAATTATAGCCCGATTTACGAAAATGTAAAGGCAAATAACAGAAATGACTTCGTTGGCGGTAAAACATTGGTTGATTATATGAATTCCAATACCGATGCGAGAATAACAAAATATTTTAAACCTGTAGGGTCTACAGGTAATTATATCGGACAGGCAATTGGTCTTCCAGCATCATTTGCGAACTTCTCTGCTCCTGGAGATTTTGCTTATACTCCTACAACGCCGGGAATCCTTATGAGCTATACGGAAGTAGCATTTTACTTGGCAGAGGCCAGTGCACGCTGGGGTATCGGAGGAAGTGCCGCAACCAATTATGCCAATGCGATTACTTCATCCTTTACGGATTGGGGGGTAACATCAAGTGCAGCAGCTTACCTTGCAGCGCACCCGTATAATTCTTCAAACTGGAAGAAATCTATCGGAGAACAGGCTTGGGTAGCCATGTATAATCAGCCTTTAGTTTCCTGGAATACATGGAGAAGACTTGATTTTCCTGCTCTTCAGCCGGCTGCAGCAGCAACAATCAGCAGTGTCCCTTTACGTATGACCTATCCGGCTAGTGAATATCAGACAAACGGTGGCAATGTAAGCGCGGCAGCTTCAGCTATCGGTGGAGATTTATTAACCACTAAAGTTTTCTGGGACAAGTTTTAATTTTAAGCACATTAGTTAACATTCATATTTAATCCGCCTCCGGGCGGTTTTTTTATTTCCGTATATTTGCATTTGAGAATAAGAACGACAGGTTTTTAAATAACAGATAATGAATATTAAAAATATAATAGAAGAAAAACTTCTGGAAATAATCCTCAATGTCTATCAACTGAAAGGAATTATGCTGGAAGTTCAGGAAAATAAAACAGAGTTTGAGGGCGATTTTACCATCGTCACTTTTCCTTTGGTAAAACAACTGAAAAAAAATCCGGAAACCATCGGTACTGAACTGGGACAGGCTTTAACGGAACAAACCGAACTTCTGGAAAGTTTTAATGTTGTGAAAGGATTTCTGAATGTTAAAGTTAAAAATCAATTTTTTATTGATAATTTCAGCGCTTTAGCGGAAAACTTTGACACTGTAGAAAAAAAGGATTCAACAGTAATGGTGGAATATTCATCACCAAATACCAATAAACCGCTTCACCTGGGGCATATCAGAAATAATTTATTAGGCTTTTCTGTTTCTCAGATCCTTGAAGAGGCAGGATATGAAGTGATCAAAACACAGATCATCAATGACAGAGGAATTCATATCTGCAAATCAATGCTGGCATGGGAAAAATTCGGAAACGGTGAAACGCCGGATTCTACCGGCATAAAGGGTGATAAATTCGTAGGAAATTATTACGTTAAATTTGATCAGGAATATAAATTGCAAATTGCAGAGCTTCTGGCTCAGGGAATGTCTGAAGATCAGGCTAAAAAAGAGGCTCCTTTGATGAAAGAAGCTCAACAGATGCTTCTCGATTGGGAGAACGGCAATGAGCATGTAAGAAACCTTTGGAATGAAATGAATTCATGGGTATATAAAGGATTTGCCGATACCTATAAAAGACTGGGAGTAGATTTTGATCAGGTTCAGTACGAAAGCAATACCTATATTTTAGGAAAAGATCTTATTCAGGAAGGATTGGATAAAGGAGTGCTCTATCAGAAAGAGGATGGTTCCGTTTGGTGTGACCTTACGGATGAAGGTCTTGATCAGAAATTATTATTACGTTCAGACGGTACTTCCGTGTATATGACCCAGGATTTGGGTACTGCAGTAGAGCGTTTTAAGCAAAATGATATTCAGAAATTAATTTACACCGTTGGAAACGAACAGGATTATCATTTCCAGGTATTGTTTAAAATCTTAGGAAAACTGGGATATTCATGGGCAGACCAGCTGTACCATTTGTCTTACGGAATGGTTGAGCTTCCGAACGGAAAAATGAAATCCCGTGAAGGAACCGTTGTAGATGCAGATGATCTGATGCAGGAAATGCATAATATCGCAAAATCAGCAGCGGAAGAACTTGGGAAGCTGGAAAACTTAACGGCAGAGGAAAAAGCTGAAAACTACGAAAATGTAGGAATGGGTGCCTTAAAATATTTCATGCTCAAAGTGGATCCGAAGAAAAAAATGCTCTTCAATCCGGAAGAAAGTATTGACTTTAATGGAAATACCGGACCTTTCATTCAGTATACGTACGCCCGTATTCAGTCATTGCTGGCTAAAGCAGATTTTGAGTATAAAGAAGTTCGGAATGTTTCATTGAACGAATATGAAAAGGCATTGGTCATGCAGCTGGCCAATTATAAAGTTGTCGTTCAAAAAGCAGCAGAGGTATTAAGCCCTGCGCTGATCGCCAATTATGTGTATGATCTGGTGAAGACCTACAACTCTTTTTATCAGAGCAATCCTATTATGATTCAGGAAGATGAAAACATAAAGCAGATCAGATTAAATCTGTCTGATCTTACTGCGAAAACAATAAGAAAATCCTTACGCTTGCTGGGAATAGAAACGGTAAACAGAATGTAAGAACATCGTGATTAAAATATAATTATTTTGTTCATGCAATAAATATAAAAAGATGCGCAGGTTTTAGATAAAACCTGCGCGTCTTTTTATTCAGATGGAGTTATCTTCCATAATCTCTTCCGGAAGTTTCCGAAAAGTGTTCTTCACGGGGTTATATCTCGGGATGATTTTTCTTAATCTTACTTTCTTCATACAATTTAGCATCACTCCATTTTGCATGTTTGGAAGGAATGATCCTGAAGCCTCTTTTGAGGGCGTATATTTTGGTAAATTCTGCCCCGAAGAAAATCAACATGCAGGAATAATTGATCCACATCATAATCAGGATTACCGTCCCCGCCGCACCGAATGCCGAGGTTGGTTTTGCCGTTCCGAAATAAAGGCTCAGCAGGAATTTTCCTAATGTAAATAAAACAGTGGTAAGAAAAGCGCCTCTCCATACAGGTTTCCAGCTGATTTCTACATCCGGAAGAACCTTAAACATTAAAGCAAAAAGGATCATTGTGACAACAAACCCGATAATGTAATTGATAAGTTCTACGAGTACATATGTTTCTACACCGAAATAATTGGTAATCCAGTTATTAAGAAGGCTGATCAAAGAAGAAAGAACCATTGTGATCATCAGCAAAAAGCCTAAAATAAGGATCATTCCCAATGAATTGGCCCTGTCCAGAAGAAATTTCACGAACGCTTTTTTAGGAGCGGGCTGCACATCCCAAAGGCTGTTCAGCGAGCGCTGAAGCTGGAAAAATAAGGTAGTGGAACCGAATACCAGAGAGCCGATTCCTATAATTTTCATAAAAATATTTTCCTTATCCACCAGAGCTCCAGCAATCATATCCTGGACACTTTTAGCAGCGTCCTGTCCCATAATACCGCTGATCTGGCTTGTGATCTGCCCGCGTATCGCTTCTTCACCAAAGAAATTACCGGCGATCCAGATAATGATGATGAGCAGACCCGGAATAGAGAAAATAGCATAATATGCCAGGCTCGCAGAGTCATTGGATGCTGAAGATTCGTTCCATTTTTTAAATGTTTCGCGCAGTGCTTCCCAGAAAAATTTTATTCTTTTTATCATGTATAAAAATTTAGAAAGGATACCCGATTGCAATGTTCAGGATAAGATTATCTCTTCTCCAGTTGGAATCGCCGAAATTAATCTTATCAAAAGTCCAGCGGTCGCCCCTTTCATAATAAGGTACTCTCAATGGCATTGCGAGGTCGAGTCTCAGAATTAAAATAGAGAAATCAAGTCTCAGACCAACTCCGGCTCCTACGGCAATTTCACTTAAAAATTCCTTGGAAAACTTGGCACCCGGTCTTTGGGGATCATCATTGATTAACCATATATTTCCCGCATCAGCAAAAACGGCAACATTCAGAAATTTGTATAGATTCGCACGGTATTCAGCATTTAATTCCAGTTTCACATCACCGGACTGATCAAAGTAGAATCCCTCAGGAATGGTTCTGGGATCAAAACTTCCCGGACCCAATGTTCTCGCCCGGAATGCTCTTACACTGTTGCTTCCTCCGGAAAAGAACTGCCTTGAAAAAGGAATGTATTCTGAATTTCCGTAAGGATAGGCAACTCCTGCAATAGCACGGGTCGCAAGAGATGTTTTTTCATTGAATTTATGGTAAAACCTGAAGTCGTTCTCAATTTTGGCGTACTGACTGAATGGGACTCCAAAAATACTTTTCTCTTTATCTTTTTTAACATTCGCCCCTGTCAGAAGGCCTGTAATATTTCCTGCAAGATCAAGGGTTCCTTTATAATAAACCGTATTGGCCTTCGGCAACATGGTGTTGGTATAAGTGTAGGAATAAGTAGGCCCGAAAATCAGCTGTTTTTCAACAACTCTTTGCATTGCATCATTACCTGCCGAGCGCTCTCTATATAAAGGCGTAACATTGGCCGGAGAAACATAGGTAATGTCCAGGATTTTCAGGTCATGTTCTTTTCTTGCATTTTCTTTCCATACGTAGCCGAAGGAACCGCTGAAGGTATTGAGCGTGTAATATTCCGTACGGTTCTGGAATTCATAACCCAGCGTGATATTCGTTCTCGGGACAAATGCACTGGAAGAATTAAATCTGAATGGCGCCACAATTCTCGGGATGGAAAGCTGCACATTCGATCCTGCCCTGAAAATATTTTTGGCATTTTCCGGTCCGCCAATCTGCACATCAAATGCACCATACACAGATGCCTTGAACTGTTCCGCACCTCTGAAAAAGTTCCTGTGGGTCCAGTTCAGATTGAGCTCACTTCCCGCATAGTTGGCGGAATTGGTTCTTCCTAATGCTTCCAGGCGGAGCGACTGCAATTCGCGCGGAGTTAATAAATAATAGGCATCAAATTTATGCTGCAAAGAATCTGAAACAACAAATTCATTTTTTACAAATTTAAATACCCCTAAACTGATCAGTCTGTTCAACGTAAGATTATGATTGGTACGGTTGTAAAGGTCTCCTCTTTTAAAATACAGAGCCCTGTCAAAAATTTTGGGTTTGAATTTATGTTCAGGATCGATCACATAGATGTCTTCATGAGCGTACTTCTGAAGGGAATCCGGATTCATAGGGACGCTGTATTTCCCTTCTTTCACGTCCCGGATATTATAATTCGGGAAAACAACTACTTTGTCTATACTGAACTGTTGGGTGGAAAGATCCGGAGTGTTGTCTTTCAGCTTTACATTCAGTTCCACCTTGTGGTTTTTACTTACCGTACTGTCTGCCTGAACAATAATATTGTCGGGATGAAAGTAATAAAAACCGCGTTCCTTCAGGCCGTTGTCAATGCGTTCCCTTTCGGATTTGATAACGTCAAGATCAAAAGGCTGTCCTTTTTTCAGTAACGTTTTACCGGTAAGATTCTGAATTTCCTGATTAACCAGTGTTGAATCCTGCTGAAATTTCACATCGCTGATAAGATATCTTGCTCCCGGCCGTAAAGTGTAAATTACTTTTGCTTTCCTGTTATGGGACACCGTATCATAAGTAGCTTTAGCATTAAAATATCCTTGGTTTTCAGAATAATTTTCGATGATGTCTTTATTGAATTCACGGTCTACATCACCAAGCAGTACAGGTTTTTCACCCACTTTATATTTCAGCCAGTAATTGAATCCTTTTTCTTTTTTAGGCTCTTTGGCAATATTATAAAAGAAAAGTTTTGGCCTTAATCCTAAAAAACTGGAATTGGGTTTGGGAGTAAGATTGGCTTCCAGGGCAGATTTAAGATCTTTTTTCTCTTTTTTGGAAACCGTATCATTTTCAATGTTGATTTCTGCTCCCGTATAAAGCATTTCGCCATCCTTCAGGTATCTCGTATTGCAGGAAACCGCAACAGAAGCCATTCCGAATGTGATGATATATTTGAAATAGGTCTGATAATTTTTTTTCATTTATTTAAATTCTACAACTTGGTTTTGGTTATTTTTTCTCGTTACCTTCTGCTTTTTATCCTTTCCCGATCTTTTGAAAATATCCCGGAATTTGTCATAATCCAGCGTAATGATAAACCCTAATCCTGTTTCCACAATCTGTCCCTGAAGTGCTACCTGATATTCGTTCTTACGATATGCCCGAAGCATATATCTTCCGTCTTTGGATAAACTGTAATCTACCGTAACATCTCCTGCGATGTTGGTCATGTTTTCATTCTGGCGCGCTTCCCCTTCCAGCCCGAAATTACTGCCTACGGAAACCTTCAGGCGGTCATTCAGGAGTTTTTTACTGATGTCTACGTTCAGGTCGGTTCTGGTGTTCTGGGTTCCTGTGGAATAATCTTCTGAGGATTCCAGGTCGAAATTAAGATCAACTCCTTTGATAAGATCAGAAGCAAGATTATTCAGTTGCTGGGAAAGAATTTTACTCACACTTTGTCTTGCCATCATTTCTCCGGAAAGTCCGGCTCCGGATTCAAAAGGATTTTCACCAATAAACCTGTTCAATAACAATAAAGCAAAAACCTGCTTATTCATTTCAGATTCCTGGGTTCTCAGCTGTGCCAGCTTCTGGTCTACGATATCGGTGACATTGGAAGAAACAGCGTTGTTTTTCTCATCGGTAGTAATATCGAATGTAATAACAGGTTTCAGCAATTCACCCTGCATTTTCAATAAGGTATTGAAAGGGATTCTTTGCTTAAACTGATTCAGTGTTGATGCTTCTTCGCCGCTGATTTGCTGTTCTACAAGATCAATAGGGGCAGCTTCCGTTTTATAGACGGCTGTAATATCAAGAGTGGCAGTGGTCGGTTCCCCGGTCCAGGTAATGGTACTTCCTTTCTGGATATCGAATTTTCTCTTTAAGACACTTACAGACATTTCATAACTTCCGGATTCCACTTCATAAACGCCTACTAAAGTTGTTTTCCCTGAAGGATCAATTCCGCCCGTAAGCTCTGCTTCCCCCTGAAGTTTTACGAAATCTCCGTTTGCTTTATCAATCAGCAATGAAAGTTTCGCTTCTTTGCTCAGCTCAATATTGACGTTTACATCCATTCCTTTAATTCTGCTTTGGGAATCTAAAGAATCTGCCTTGATGGTTTTATTTAGAGCAACCTGATCCTGATCAATGAATTCAACAATGCCTTCTCTTTCCTGTAAAGTGGGAGATGACTGCGGAAGGACAAAAGTGAAATCAGTATTGTCTGCAACGGCTAATCTTCCGTCAACTTTCGGCAGATCCAGATTTCCGCGAACCTGCAATGCAGCGTCTATGGAAAGAACGCCGTACATTATCGCTTCATTGGATTTTTCTGAATTCACCACCTTGAAATCTTTGGCATTCAGATCAAGATTGAAGGCAAAATCTCTGTACGTCTGGGTAAGAACCTGTCCGTCAATATTCATAGAATTTCCGTCTCTGTCCTTAATTTTGAAATTGTTGAATTCAATTCCTCGGCTCGTAAAATCAATTTCATCATCAAGATTCCTGAAGTCACTTCCTGTTTTCGCAATTTCGAGTCCTGCATCGTTGAATTTTACTTTACCTAAAATATTCGGTTGAGCAGTTGTTCCGGTGATTTTCAGATTTCCTGAAATATAACCTTCCGTATTGGTGATGGCGTTCATCGAAAAGCCCTGTACAGATTTCATCTGAAGCTGGTTGATGGCCATATTAAGGTCAAACGTGCTTGAAGAAGTGTTATAATCTCCGACAATTTTTACGTCATTATTATTTCCGGAAAGGGCAATATCCGCATTTAATATTTTAGGCGAAGTATTATTAACTTTCACAGCAAGATTTCCTACAGGGTTTTCGTAAACAATAAGATCTGAGATATTTAAATCTGAAGTGAACGTCATGTTTTTGGTAAGATTCCGTAATTGGGCAGTTCCGTTGATATTTCCTCTTGCCAGTAAGGTGTCTTTTTTAATAAGTTCGGTAAGAGTCTCTATCTTAAAATCTTTTAGCGAAACATTCAGGGGCGCGTTGGGAGACTGGCTTTCAGATTGTAATAAAATTTCACTGCCTCCGTTCGACAGCCTGAAATTATCAGCCAGAATACCTCCGCTGCTGATCTGTATTTTATTTCCTTCCGCTACAGTCCAATCGGTATAATTGAGTTTTAATCCATTCGGGTTAAGCGAAATTTCTGTGATATCATTCATCGATTTTGCATTCCCAGCAATCAGGAATTGCGTTTCATCTTTCGCATCTTTTGTGGTAATATTATAATTGATGATATTTTGCGCAATATCTCCTCCAATATTTACTTTATTTAAAGCAAAGCTTGAGCTCTTTAATGCGGCAACATTCAGATTATATTGTAAAGCCTGATTTTCATTAGTTACCTGAAGGCTCGCATTTTCAATAGAATTTTCACCGTATAAAACCTGCGGAATCTGCCCGTCAATTTCTATTTTCTGGGAATCAGCATCGTAATTTCCTGTAATATTGATGGTTTCAAAACTTTTCAGCTCCGGTACAAATTTTCTGATGAGATCATCATTTTTAATTTTAGCATTAAAAGTAAAAAACTGTCCCGCTTCGATCTTTTCATTTTTCGCCGGTTTCTGAAACTGGTAATATTGGTTGATTGTCTGGCTTAGAGCTCCGAATATTTGGGTAAGCCTGTATTTCCCTCTCAGTTCTACATCCGCAATCTGCGAATTGAAAATGATGTTGGTAGAATCAGCAGTTGATGATGCTTTTAAGTTGATTTCCTGAACAGGATAAATTTCTTTGGTGTCCGAGAAAGCAAAATCTTTTAAATTCAGATATCCATTTAGGTGGTCCGGATCTAAATTGGTGAAATCTCCGTCTATTTTCCCTGCGAGAATCATCTGGTCTTTATAGAATCCGAGTTTATTAAGATCGAGTTTCAATATATTTCCGTTTACTTTTACCGTAGGATTTTTTTCGTTATACACTCCGGATGCCGTAAGCTGCATGTTGGCATTAGGATCTTTGGAATTTAAAACAATATTGTAAACGCCACGTCGTATTTTTCCGGTAAGATTCATATTCTGATAGCGGTAACCTTTGTACACTGCGGATGCAACATGTCCTCTCAGGTCTGCATTGGCATTTTTGAAATCGAAGCTTTCTCCTTTCGCATAAATCTGTGCAGAGACAGAACCGATGTCCTTGTTTTTAATAATTCTTCCGATCTGTAATCCCTGAAGATTGGCTTTTACATCATACAGTTCGCGGTTTTTCCTGCGCATATCCACTTTAGCTACAATGGATGCATTTCCTGAAGTAGAGTAGAGGTTAAGGTTGGCATCTACAATTCTAGTTGTGCCTTTTGCCGTTCCTTTAATACTCATATTGGAAGGCAGGGCAATATTGGAAGGTATCGTGTTTTTTGGAACCAGATTGTAAATCGTTCTCGCTGAAGAAGACAATTCCGCAATTCTCAGATCGTAATATAAATTGTCGGGATTGGTAGCGTTTTTAATTCTTCCTGATGCTGCTACTCTCAGCTGATCAATACCTGATACTTTAAGATTGTTGATCAGAAGGTCATTTACATTTCCTTTTACGTTGGCATTAACATTTAACACAGCATTTGGGTATCTGTTAAATGGTGCGGTATTTCTGAGGTTCGGCGCAAGGTTCAGGATATCTGCAAAACCTACTTTTGAATCTTTGATATTTGCTGAAATTTTAACAGCTCCAAGATTTGAAGAGAGCTGTTCGATAGAATTATAATTTAAAACCACCTCATCACGCAAAATTGTTCTTGACGTTTCCAGGTAAAGATCTTTTAAATAAGCTTCTTTTTCATTGTAGACAAAATCGGTATTGAATTCCCGGATATCTAATCCTCTTGCTTCCTGAATTTCAGCAGAATTTACCGATCCGGCAAACGTATTGTTCTGCATTTTGAATTTTCTCACCTCCACATTAAGCTTTGAAAAATTCAGGTGGTTAAAATCCATGCCCTGTCTTGTAGGAGCGATTGCAGTATTGTTATAAGCAACTTTTACGTCATTAAGAACAAGCTTTCCCAACAAAAGACTAAGTGCTTTCTGCTGTTCGGACGTTTTAGGATCTTTAGATTCATCATTTTTGGGATTAGCATTATTAGCCGGAAGATAAAGATTGGCATTGATGTTGGCTCCGGAAAGAAATACATTGTCAACATCATAAGCGTTATTTTCAAGATCAAGTCTGTTTACTCTTGTGCTGAGCTCTTTAAATAAAACTTTAGCGAAAGTTCTGGTATTGTCGTCCCCGTAATCAATATCGAAATTGGTGAGTTTTATACCTTTCAATCCAAGCTGCATCGGCTTTTTATTGTTGAGAGAATCTACTTTTTTTTCAACTTTTTTGGAAACTTCTTCTACGAGATCTTGCTTGAGTTTAAGTTTCAGCCCGTCCAGATTAATATCATTAACGGCATAAGAATTGTTCTGAAGATCAAAAGTTTTCACCCTTGTATCAAAAGATTTGAAATAAACTTTGATATCATTACGCGACTGCTGATCATTAAACGTAACACCAATATCTTTAAGTTTGATTTTATCTAATGAAATAATAAAAGGTTTTGAAGGACTTTCTTCTTTGTCTGTTGTAGCAAAGGCATCGAGGATATAATCGAAATTGAATGTTCCGTCCGGTTTTCTCACGACATTCGCGCGGGCTCCTTCGAGGTCAACGGATGTAATGTCTGCAGTAGAACTGATCAGTTTGATCATATTCAGCCCTACGTCAAGCTTTTTTACTGCCAGAAGAGTATCGATATTCTGACCTTTTAAATAAAGGTTTTCCATCACAAGACTGTTAGGAAATCCTATGTATACTCTTTCCAGGCTTACTTTGGTTTTGATTTTCTTTTCTAGGTAAACAACCAGTTTGTCTTTAACAAAGTTCTGAACGGCGGGAAGTCTTAAGCTAAGGATTAGTAACACAATGAATACCAAAATGGATATAATGGTAATAACAAAACGCCGAAAGAGTTTTCTTTTGTTGATTTTCAGTTTCAAGAGTGATTGGGTTTAAAACAAATATAGCAATACTTATCGTACTGCTCATCTGTTGTGGTACCCTTTGCGTATGCAAAAATCCTGCCTTGACTGCCAATCTAATGGAATTTAGTTTAGTTGAGTGTCAAGTGAATAGTTGATGCTGACAGTCAAAGCCTGGATTTTGTGTTTATAAAAAGCCCCTTTTTTCATTTTCTTTACTGAAAAGGTTTAGCAAAAATGAATTTATAAATGTTAGTTTAGTTATTCAAAAAGGGGCTTGGCATGGTTTAAGATAATATGTTGAGATTAAAAGTTTTTAATCATTTCCGTTTTCCCATTGTACTTCCTGGCCCTGAGGAGCTGCACCTCCCTGCGCTGGTGTGATGGAAGCGGTCTCCTGGTTGATGTGATAAATGTACGCTGCTATTTTTTCGGCATCTCTTCCGGTGATGGTTCCTTCTTTGATTAAAGGCCGCATCGTGGGATTATTCGGTGATCCATTTTCAAGCATCCAGAACACATTTTTAAACAGGCTTTTTTCTTTCACGTTGATCCAGTATTTATCAGTAAGGTTCGGACCGATACCTCCTTTTGCCCCTTCTCCGTGGCAGGTTGCACAGTTGGTTTTAAAGAGTTCCTGGCCTTCGGTTACATTATCTGCACTGTATTTTGCGGACTCAAGGTTAATTTGCGGAGCTGTTTTTTCATATTCAGCAATGGACGCAAGCATGGTTTTGGTTTCATGATTTAATTCTGCTTCGGGGTGCGCATATTCGGTGAACGAAAACGCTGTAAGATACACGGCACAGAAAATACATCCGAACCAGAAAAGCCCGATCCACCATTTTGGGAGCGCGTTGTCAAGTTCTGTAATCCCATCAAATCCATGATCGATAAGAATATCTTTCTCCTCTGTAGCAGACTGTTTTTTGAAAGCCGAATTCCATAGTTTCTGAAAATAGGGTGTGCTTTTTTCTTTGATATATAAAGCCTTTTCTTCATCCGAAAGTCTGCTGAAATTCTGATTTTCGATGAGGTCGCCGATAGAATTCATAATCAGCAGCAGGATAATGGCAATCAGCATCAGCCCCCAGAAAAAAGGAGAAGAAAAATATCCTGAATCATGAGCGAACATTTCGAATGCCATGATTGTCAAACCTATGGTTACAATAATGTATACTGAAATTGGAGTTCTTGTTTTCATTGCTAATCAATTTTAATTATCTGCACTTGCGGTTTGGATCTGAGTGGTTTTAATATCTGTTCCGAGTCTCTGCAGATAGGCAATCATGGCTACGATTTCCCTTTCTTCAAGCGGAACGAAAGAAGATCCTTTTGCCATTCTGTCTTTTTCTACCTGCTGCTTCACATCAGCTGCCTCGGAATAAATTCTTTTAACGATACCTTTTGCCTGGTTATCTGCCCACTGATTGGCGGAATCTATTTCAGCTTTTGTATAAGGAACATCGAAATAATTTTTCATCAGCTTCATTTTATCTACCATCTGTTTTTTATCCAATTTGTTGGTAATCAGCCATGGGAAACGCGGCATAATAGAACCTGCTGAAGTAATTCTTGGGTTGTACATATGTTTAAAGTGCCATGAATCAGGGTTTCTTCCGCCTTCTCTGTGAAGATCCGGTCCGGTTCGTTTTGATCCCCAAAGGAATGGTCTGTCGTATACAAACTCTCCCGCTTTGGAATACTGTCCGTTTTTACCTTCAAATCGTACGATTTCATCACGGAACGGTCTGATCATCTGGGAGTGGCAGGCGTTACACCCTTCTCGAATATATAAATCTCTTCCTTCCAGTTCCAGTGGAGAATAAGGTTTTACGGCAGTAATGGTTGGTACACTTTGTTTTAATGTTAATGTAGGAATGATTTCCACCAGGCCACCGATTGCAACGGTAATAAATGCCAGTATGGCCATAATTCTCGGAGTTCTTTCTATCCAAAGGTGTAGTCCTTCGCCTTCTTTTCTTGCGCTTCCTATATTTGCTAAAGCTGGTGCTTCTGCAGGAACATCTTTCTGGAATGAACCGGCTTTGATCGTTTTGATTACGTTGACAACCATTAAGATGGCCCCTGAGATATAAAACAAACCTCCTAAAAACCTCATTTTATAATAAGGAATAATTGCCGTTACGGTATCCAGCCAGTTTTTCCATACCAAGGTTCCGTCCGGGTTGAACTGCTTCCACATTAATCCTTGAGTAAATCCGGAGATATACATTGGTACTGCATAGAAAATAATTCCTAAAGTTCCCAGCCAGAAGTGCAAGTTGGCCAGTTTTTTAGACCAAAGCGGAGTTCTCCACATCACCGGAATCAGGTAATAGACAATTCCGAATGCCATGAAACCGTTCCATCCCAAAGCCCCGATATGTACGTGACCGATTACCCAGTCGGTGTAGTGTCCTATTTTATTTAAAGATTTTGTAGCTAATAATGGTCCCTCAAACGTTGCCATACCGTAGCAGGTTACTGCAACAACGAAGAATTTAAGAATAGGATTTTCTCTTACTTTATCCCAAGCTCCTCTCAAAGTTAGTAATCCGTTCAGCATACCTCCCCAGGATGGTGCAATAAGCATAATAGAGAAACCTGTTCCCACCGCTTGTGCCCAAGCCGGTAAAGCGGTATATTGAAGGTGGTGAGGGCCTGCCCAAAGATAAACGAAGATCAATGACCAGAAGTGAATAATTGATAATTTATAGGAGAATACCGGTCTGTCCGCCGCTTTAGGTAAGAAATAATACATTAAACCTAAAACAGGAGTTGTCAGTACAAATGCAACCGCATTGTGACCATACCACCACTGTACCAAGGCATCTTTAGCTCCTGCATAAATAGAATATGATTTCCATGAAGTAAATGACAATGGTACTTCAAGATTATTGAAAATGTGCAGCATCGCTACGGCAATCCAGGTCCCCAGATAAAACCAGATGGCTACGTAAAGGTGTCTTACCCTTCTTTTGGCGATGGTTCCGAACATATTAATTCCGAAAATCACCCATGAGATGGTAATTAAAATATCAATAGGCCATTCGTGTTCTGCATATTCTTTAGAAGTATTGATCCCCATCAGGAAAGTAATAACTACTGAAACAATCATGATCTGCCATGTCCAGAAATGCAGCCAGGACAGGGTGTCACTGTACATTCTTGTTTTCAGCAAACGCTGCATGCTGTAATATGCTCCACAGAAAAAAGAATTACATACAAAAGCAAAAATAACAGCGCTTGTATGCAGCATTCTGATTCTTCCGAAGCCCAAAGCTCCCTGTGTATTTATTAACCCCTGAATATTTCCTGAAGCCAGACTTTTAATGGTGCTGTCATCTGTTCCAAATAAAAACTCCGGAAGTTCGGGGTAAAAAAGCATAAGTGCAGCGGTAAGACCAAGTAAAAAACCTACCAGACCGAATGCAATTGTAGCATAGAGAAATGCTCTGACAATATTATTGTCATAATTAAATTTTTGCGTCTCCATAATTCCTAAGGTGTTGTCCTGAAGTGATAATCTTTATTTTAAAACAAAAGTTTTACTGTAAATTTTTAACCTAAGTCTTAATAAATAAAAATATCATGTAGCGTAATAATGTTTTGCCAAAGGTATTCACTAACTTTGTCTAAGGCTAATAGATATCCTTCTAAAATATACCGAAAACTACTAAAACGGCATGGCATGAAAATATGTGGTCAAAACATAAGGAAAATCCGAAGGAGTAAGGATTTAACACAAGAATATATGGCTTTTGAGATGGGAATATCGCAGAAAGCGTATTCTGATATTGAAAATTCAAAAGTAAAAATCAATCTGGAAATTCTTACGAAAATATCCGACATTTTAGGCATAAAACCTTCCGAGATTTGCAGTATTTCCGATAAGTGCGGAACCAATGATTACGAAGAAAAATATAACGGACTTTTGGAATACATGAAGAAAAAGGGAATATCTATTCCCGAAGATCTTTGATAAACTATAACTAATTAATTTTAAAATGAATTTAAGAAGAGCGGGAGTTGTTCTGTTAGGTGCTTTGGCAATATCAATTGTAATATTTTTTATTGATATCAATTTTTATAATGATTATGATTTTACCAAAGATAATGTAAACGAAATTCTATTTTGGTCGTTTGTAAGAGGATTGGTAATCTCTGTTGCTGTTAATATTGGAAATTATTACCGGTCGGTTCAGAAAAAATAATATTTGATTTTTGTAAATATATAAATCACTTTAGTTCTTTAATTGAACCATTATAACGATAAAACAAAAACAGGAAAAATGATAAACATTTCTCCTGTTATGTAGACTCACAGGGATTCGAACCCCAGATGACTGAACCAAAATCAGTAGTGTTACCGCTACACCATGAGTCTTTCTCTGTTTGAGTGGTGCAAATTTACAGCTTTTTTCATTATTTGCAAGAACTTTTTCAAGTTTTTTTTAAATTTACACTTCCTTTATTTATGATCATTATGATGATAGACTTCAAAAATCTCAATCTGAGCCATTTACCTTCCGAAACCGAATTTGAAAAGAAAGTTAATGCTTTTTTAGAAGAATGGTTTTCTGATAAAAAAACGGTGTCGGTACAGACTTCCGGATCTACGGGAACTCCTAAGATTTTTGAAATTGAGAAAAGAAAAATGATGGCCTCCGCAGAAATGACCTGTAATTTTTTAGGATTAAAGGTTGGAGATAAAGCTTTACTATGTCTACCGGTTGAATACATCTCCGGGAAAATGATGATTGTTCGGTCTGTTGTCAAAAATTTAATACTTAAGGTTACAGCACCTTCTGTACAACCTTTGCAGAATATCAATGAAAAAATAGATTTCTGTGCCATGACACCGCTGCAGGTTGAAAATTCATTGGAGCATCTGTATTGGATAAAGAATGTAATTATTGGTGGAGCGGCTGTGTCGGAAGGTTTAAAAGATAAAATTTTCAAAACACTCGGATCAAAAAGTACTCAACGGGTTTTTGAAACTTACGGAATGTCAGAAACACTTTCCCATATCGCTCTGAAACAGATTTATCCGGTTTCAGAATCTTTTTTCACTGCTTTTGAAAATGTTGATATTTCCACGGATGAAAGAGGATGTTTAAGAATTTTTGCACCACATCTTACGACAGAAGTATTGCAGACTAACGATTTAGTCGAAATTAAAAATAATAACCAGTTCAGGTTTTTAGGAAGAATTGACAATGTAATTAATTCAGGAGGCGCTAAAATTTTTCTGGAACAGCTGGAAGCTTTAGTAAAGAAAGAAATCCCGAATGAAGCAGTTTTTATAGGAAGGAAAGATGAGAGTTTAGGACAAAAATTGATACTCATTATCGAAGGACAAAAATCTAAGGAAATTATTGATAAAATTTCAAAAATACCTTTTGAAAAAAGTTATCACAGGCCAAAAGAAATTATTTTTACAGTAAAAATTCCGAGAACGCCAAATGGGAAGGTTAACAGGATAGAATTAAAAAGCATACTGTAGCCGATTAACGCATACGATAAATTATGAAAGATTTTTCAAAAGAACTTGTTTTTAAAACTTCCCGCAGCAGCGGGGCAGGAGGGCAAAACGTTAATAAAGTGGAAACCTCTGTAACGGTTCTCTGGAAAGTTTCCGATTCGGGATTTTTTAATGACGAACAGAAAGATCGCATTCATCATAAACTGAACAACAGAATCAATGCCGAAGGTTTTCTGTTTTTAACGGTATCTGAAACCAGAACCCAGCTGATGAATAAAACCAGAGCCATCGAAAAAATTCTCGAGCTTGTAAACCAAGCGCTGATTATTCCAAAAAAGCGGCTCGCTACAAAACCTTCAAAATCACAAAAACAAAAACGGCTGGACACCAAAAAGAAACTGTCTGATAAAAAAGAGAACCGGAAATTCAGGTATTAACTCAACTGCTGTTGTAGTTTGACTGCGAAGGGTGTTAAATTTTTCTTTTCTATGGGATAATTCACCTTAATACTATATTTTTGCGCCCAAAATAGTAAACTAATGATCAGAAAACTTTTTGCAGCCGCATTCATTTCTATATCGGTGCTTTCATCTGCACAGAAATTTTCAATTATTCCATCGGTAGGATATGCCTGGAGAACAGCTAAAACGGTTTCGGGACTTTCCAGAGAGGAAGAAGAATACGTAAAAGGATTAAAAAGCGGAATGAATTTCGATATTTCTGCATACTATCAGATAAATCCTATTGTATCTGTCGGGTTAAAATATTCCAACTTCAGCGCTTCCAGTGACGGATATATTTTAGGGTATGTGAATAATATGCCTGTCTCGCTTCCCGTAACGACAAAAGATCAGATCAATTTTTTCGGTCCTGCTGTTATGATTTCCAATTTTACTGAGCAGACCAGGCATAAAATGTTCGTTGATGTAGGTTTGGGTGTAATTTCGTACAGCACTAAAACGGCAAATGTGAAAGGAACAGGATCTAATTTAGGAGCCGAACTTAATTTTGCTTACCAGTACCAGATCACAAAAAATATTCTGATTGGGCCAAAACTCGGACTTACAGCAGGAACGCTTAATAAAATGAAAATTAACGGTGTTACCTATGATTTTGGCGAAGACCAAAAAGAAGGTTTACACAGAGTTTCTTTGAGTGCAGCTGCTACATTCCGTTTTTAAGTTTTATCTTTGCAAAAAATAATTAAATGAGCAAACCGATTACTGAATTCATAGAAAAGTATTATCTGCACTTTAATGCAGCGGCATTGGTGGATGCTTCAAAAGGATATGTGGCGCATCTTAAGGATGGCGGGAAAATGATGATTACACTGGCAGGAGCAATGTCTACGGCAGAATTAGGAAAAATTCTTGCAGAAATGATCCGTCAGGACAAGGTAGATTTTATCTCTTGTACAGGAGCAAATCTTGAAGAAGATCTGATGAATCTTGTAGCGCACTCTCACTACGAAAGAGTTCCTCATTACAGAGATCTTACGCCGCAGGAAGAATGGGGTCTGTTGGAAAGAGGGCTGAACAGGGTAACAGATACCTGTATTCCTGAAGAGGAAGCTTTCAGAAGACTGCAGAAACACATTTATGAAATCTGGAAAGATGCCGACAACAAAGGAGAAAGATATTTTCCTCACGAATATATGTACAAAATGATCCTTTCAGGAGTTCTGGAGCAGTATTACGAAATTCCTAGAGAAAACTCATGGATGATCGCTGCAGCAGAGAAAAACCTGCCGATTGTTGTTCCGGGATGGGAAGATTCTACCATGGGAAATATTTTTGCATCCTACTGTATTAAAGGAGAACTTAAATTTTCTACCATGAAATCAGGGATTGAGTATATGGCATATCTTGCAGACTGGTATACAAAGAACTCTTCAGGAAAAGGAGTAGGCTTCTTCCAGATTGGTGGAGGTATTGCGGGTGATTTCCCGATTTGTGTTGTACCGATGCTGTATCAGGATATGGAAATGCATGATATTCCGTTCTGGTCATATTTCTGTCAGATCTCAGATTCTACCACTTCTTACGGTTCTTATTCCGGAGCGGTTCCGAATGAGAAAATTACTTGGGGTAAGCTTGATATTACCACACCGAAATTTATCGTTGAAAGTGATGCTACCATCTGTGCACCTTTAATGTTCTCTTACATTTTAGAAAATTCATAAGCTGGAACTCGAAGTTCAAGCTTAAACTTATACAAACGTTCCAATTTTTGGGACGTTTTTTTATTTAAAAATCTTAATCTGCAAATCAGTGAGAGTCATTCAAATAATGGCGTGCCCTTCTCCAGACCAATCCAAAGGCTCAGGTCGGGCTTCTCCGGGCTCCACTTCGTTCCGGTCTCAGGAGACTGCTCGCCTCGCTCGCACCCTTCATATCCCTCACGCAAATCAGTCCAGGGAATTCACCAGTACAAAATACCGGTAGGCTAAGATTCCTTTTTGGATCTTTGTCAGCTTATTGGGATCTTTGTTGCTCAATTTCGGAAGTACCGCTTTATTGACTTTATTCAGCCAACGGAAAAATGCTTTTTTCATAACCGATATTTTGATAGTAACATTCAAAAATTATGCAATGCTGATATAGATAAAGCAAATAAAAATTGCCGGCATTCCTGCAGGCAATCTTAACACTTCATCACACTATGTACGGGTTTCCGTATATTTTTTTAATTCACTTTGATTATGTATTAAATTTACAAATTACAAACAAATTGAATCTTGATCTATGGTAAGTAATTACCTGAAGTTGTACAATTTTCTTATTTTTGATTGATGATCCTTTATTATGAATGAAGTTTTTAAACAACAGGTCTGGGAAATTTCAAAACTAGTTCCCAAAGGAAGAGTAACAAGTTACGGAGCTATAGCGAAAGCTGTAGGTTTTCCCAATCATTCACGGCATGTGGGCAAAGCCATGGGAGGATGTCCACCGGATGTTCCTGCCCATCGTGTGATTTCAAGTTCAGGAACTTTGTCGGTCCCTGAATTTCAGCAAAGACTCGAAGCGGAAGGAATTGTTGTCGAAAATTTCAGGATTAAAGATTTTAAAAAATTGTTCTGGGACCCGATGAAGGAATTGTAAGATAGAAATTTCGTTAAAAAGTTTCGGCGGAGCCTTTGGCTCCGCCGAAACTTTTGTATTTCCGGGGCGACTTTGTCGCCCCGGAACCAGTATAAATCATTGTATTATTTTTCCAGCTGCTTATAGCTTCTTTGAATAAAATCTGTCAGTTCTTTTCCTTTTAATAAATTCTGAGAAAGTTTGGCCAGATCCAAAGCATGCTGAATCAGTCCGCTTTTTTCTTCTGTATTTTCTGCTTTCAGAATTTGACCAGCGAATTCACTATTGGAGTTCACTACCAGATTGTACATTTCCGGGAAGCCGCCCATGCCGAACATACCGCCGCCGCCCGTTGCCTGCATATCCTTCATCCTTCTCATGAATTCCGGCTGTGTTATCGTAAATGGCGCATCTGTGCTGTCCAAATCTTCAAGCTGAACAGTGAATTTTTTATCATTGATCGATTCTTCAACATATTTCTTTAATGATTCTTTTTCAGTTTCATTCAATTTAGAAATAACAGGCTCATCTTTTTTGATTAAATTATTAATATGATCTGCGTCAACCCTCGCAAATGAAATCTTCTCTTTTGACGTTTCAAGCTTCTGGATCACATGCGGAATGATCGGAGAGTCTAAAAGAAGGACTTCATATCCTTTATCTTTTGCTGCCTGAATATAGCTGTGCTGTTCATCTGCATTAGAAGCGTAAAGAACGATGAGATTACCGTCTTTATCGGTTTGATTAGGCTTGATTTTTTCTTCTAATTCACTCCAAAGGAAATATTTTCCGTCCGTTGTAGGGTAGAGCGTGAATTTATCAGACTTTTCTGCAAATTTTTCTTCTGTTACAATTCCATACTCGATAACAACTTTGATGTCATTCCATTTCTTTTCGTAATCTTCACGGTTTTCATTGATGAGAGAAGACATTTTGTCGGCTACTTTCTTGGTGATGTATGAAGAAATTTTCTTTACCGCACCGTCTGCCTGCAGGTATGAACGAGAAACATTCAACGGAATATCCGGAGAATCAATTACTCCACGAAGAAGCATTAAGAAATCCGGAACAATTCCTTTTACCTCATCCGTTACAAAAACCTGGTTCTGGTACAGCTGGATTTTATCTTTTTCAATATTTAAATTGTTATTTAATTTAGGGAAGAATAAAATTCCGGTCAGGTTGAACGGATAATCGACATTTAAGTGGATATTAAACAATGGTTCTTCAAACTGCATCGGATACAATTCATGATAGAATTTCATGTAATCCTCATTAGTCAGTTCACTTGGAGCGATTGTCCATGCCGGAGTCGGATTGTTGATGATATTGTCAACTTCTTCTGTCTCTGCAACAGCATCTTCAGGAGCATTTTCCGGTAAAGGCAATGTGTGTGTTTTTGTTCCGAATTTAATAGGAACAGGCATGAATTTGTTATATTTTAATAATAATTCACGAATCTTACCTTCTTCTAAAAACTCTGTTGAGTCTTCAGCAATATGAAGAATGATTTCTGTACCTCTTTCAGTTTTGTCAGCTGTTTCTTCTAAAGTGAATTCCGGACTGCCGTCGCAGATCCATCGAACTGCAGGTTCATCTTTGTAGGATTTCGTTATAATTTCAACTTTTTCGGCAACCATAAACGCAGAATAGAATCCAAGCCCGAAATGCCCGATAATTCCGGCATCTTTTGCAGTGTCCTTGTATTTTTCTAAAAATTCCTCAGCTCCGGAAAAGGCTACCTGGTTGATGTATTTTTCAACTTCTTCGGCTGTCATCCCGATTCCCTGATCGATAATGTGAAGAGTTTTGTTTTCTTTATCGATCTTTACTTCAATTTTCGGATTTCCGTATTCAACTTTTGCTTCTCCGATGCTTGTCAGGTGTTTTAGTTTTAAGGTGGCATCTGTTGCATTGGAAATTAACTCTCTTAAGAAGATTTCGTGGTCACTGTAAAGAAATTTTTTAATTAAGGGAAAAATATTTTCCACCGATACATTAATATTTCCTTTAGTCATAATATTTAGTTTTAATTTTTTGTATTCTTTCTCAAAAAAAATACCGTTCGACACAAAGTGACATTTTGGCATTAAAGTAAAGTGAAGTGAGATGTTAGAAGTAAGAAGTTAAAAGCATAATTTGATTTTGCGATTATAATTTTTTTGATAACAATAAAAAAGACAGCCTTTTCAGACTGTCTTCGATATTTTAAAAACTAAAAAACTTATTTGTTTTTCAATTCTTCCTTGATTTTATTTTCAAGTTCTTCCGCAAGTTCAGGATTGTCTTTCAACACATCTTTTACCGCATCACGGCCTTGTCCGAGCTTTGTATCTTCATAGCTGAACCATGATCCGCTTTTCTTAACAATTCCCTGTTCTACAGCCTGATCAAGAATTTCCCCTGTTTTAGAAACTCCTTCACCATACATAATGTCGAATTCTGCCTGTTTGAAAGGTGGTGCTACTTTGTTTTTCACAATTTTTACTTTTACACGGCTTCCGATAGCTTCGTCACCTTGTTTGATTGGCGCACTCGCTTTTCTGATATCCACTCTTACAGAAGCATAAAATTTCAAAGCGTTACCTCCGGTTGTCGTTTCAGGATTCCCAAACATCACCCCGATTTTTTCTCTCAGCTGGTTGATGAAAATTACCGTACATTTTGTTCTGGAAATCGTCGCTGTTAATTTTCTCAAAGCCTGAGACATTAATCTTGCGTGAAGACCCATTTTAGAATCTCCCATTTCTCCTTCAATTTCAGCCTTTGGGGTAAGAGCTGCTACAGAGTCGATAACCACAATGTCAATTGCTCCAGAACGGATCAGATTATCAGCAATTTCCAAAGCCTGCTCACCGTTGTCCGGCTGTGAAATGATCAGGTTTTCAAGATCGATACCCAGTTTTCCGGCATATCCTCTGTCAAAAGCATGCTCTGCATCAATAAATGCGGCAATTCCTCCTGCTTTCTGAGCTTCTGCAATCGCATGAAGAGTTAATGTTGTTTTACCGGAAGATTCAGGACCATAGATCTCAATGATTCTTCCTCTCGGGTAGCCACCCACTCCTAAAGCAATGTCTAATCCCAAAGATCCGGAAGGAATTACTTCAATGGTACTGTCCACAGAGCTGTCGCCCAATGTCATTACCGTTCCTTTTCCGTATGTTTTATCTAGCTTGTCAAGCACCAGTGCCAGTGCTTTTTTCTTGTCGTCTATATTACTCATCTGTTGTTTAAATAATTTATCAAAAATACAAAAAATTACAGTCAAAAACTAATATTGCATACCATTAAAACCAGTTTTTATAGTTAAAAAAATGATAAAATTTTAACACCGTAATTCATTTTTCAATTTCCGGATAAAGTTGTTTTTTTTAATCTTTTCATGTATGAATCATCAAGAATATCAGATGTTTACTAATGGAAAACTGAATTGTCGGTAATCCTGAGATAATCTTTCAATACTTTCATCTGGTCTTTATTTCCTTTTCGGATTCGTAGTTCCCGGCTCACTATTCTATTGTAAATTTTGTTGATCATTTTTTTGGCAAACGGAAATGCTTTTCTGCCGTTTACTTCCGGAATCTGGAGTCTTTTGCAAACCTCGTCGTCCAATAAAAACCAGGTGCAGCAAATATGTAAATAACGTAGATTCTTTCTTTGAAATTCGTACTTTAAGATAGGATTTTCAAGCGATTCATTTAATAAAGAATGAGCAAGCAGAACTGAATCTTTATCCGCAGGAGGCTGAATAGATGTCCACATATAGAAAAATTCAGTAGCCTGTTTTTTATTGTCCGGTAATAGTTTTTCAGGGATTCCCAGAAGGTATCCTACATATTTCCAAAGATGAAAAAGGCCTTGTTCTTCCTGTGCAGAATAAGCATTGCCCAGCTTATGAAGACTATGAAGAAAAACCAGGCTGAATCCAATATACGTGGCCATCATATCCCAGGAATTGATGGGTTCTCCGCAATTTTCCGTGTCCCAATCTTTATAATGTTTTCTGATGGAAAGTCTTGCGTAAGAGTGAATCATTCTTGTTTTAATCGCAAACTCATAGCCTTTATGATGGAGTTCCAGTGCATCGTACCGGGTAACATTTACCCAGAAATCCAATGTTTCGGAAAGTCTTTTAACGGCACCTTTCTTTAAAGCTTCGGTTATGATAAGCGGTTTGTTAAGATAAGCAAAATCATATCCTCCCATCAGGCAATAATCCCGAAGGGAAATCAGGGAATCCAGGTTAGCCCTCATGCAGAGTTCGGCACCGTTTTTTAATAAACCATAATCCAGCCATTCCGGAATAGTTTGCGTTTGCAAAAACATTTGTTTGATGCTTTCTGGAGTGTTTTCGTCTTCCGAAATGCCGTTTCGAATATACTGCTCTATTTCCTTTGAGGCTTCGCGAAAGTTTTTAGTGAAATAAATATCTTTTACAACCCTGTCTCCTGTTTCGTCCACGTGATAAAAATAAGATGAGAATTCTTCGAAATCTTTAAAACTTACTTCTGCACCGGAAAAGTCAATCAGCTGCTTTCCGTTGCCTTTTGTCCAGAAGTCTTTAAAATGTGGATGATCTTTGAACCTGGGCTGTAAAATAGTGTTTTTCATTATGAATAAAAGTACAAGTTTTGCGCCGAAAAAAGAAGCTGAAATTTGTCAGCTGCACTGGATTAAAAATACTACAAAAGGGTAATTTCTTGATGTTGATGGATTTTGAAAATTTGTATAAAAATTATTAGTCATGAAAACAAAAATTTTATTGCTGTTGCTTCTTGTTTTGGGGGCAGAAACATTTGGGCAAATTGCGGTTACTGATAACACAATAACCATTGATATGAATCAAAGAGTTGATTCAGTTGAAGTGTTAATAAAAAAAGGAAAATATTCCCTACAAACTGAAGGAAGTTATAAAAGTATTATCATTAATAAGGAGGCAGTTTTATATCCCGAACTCTCAACTGATTTAAAGAGTGATAAAGAATCAAATCATTTAATAAACAGTCTAAATGGAATCAAGTTGAAATTTGGAAGTAATACAGAATATACAATTTTGACAACCCATGATAGTATTCCGAAAGTTAGAAAATATATTTTAAGAAGCCGGTCAGACTGGAGCTGGAGTATAACATTTGGTGCGAATACGATCTTTTATACCAATCGCAGTAAATTTATATCGCAAAAGGCAGATGATGGCAATAACAAAGTGAATAAGGTAAATGATCAAAAACATATTGAATTGATGCCTGCTATTATGTTTACTTTTATCAATAATCACGAAAATATATCTCCGGGTTTTACCGGAGGTTTAGGAGTTAACTTTGAAGAAATTTCAGTTTTTTTAGGACCTTCATTAGGCATCGGACAAAATATTATTTTGACGGGGGGTGTAGCCGTCCATAAACAGATGCGGCCCAGTTCGAATTATTTTATAGGACAAACCATTGATAGTTCTGTAACCAACGATAATTTAAATGAATCACAATACCGCATTAATCCATTTATTGGAATTTCTTTCAGATTAGATAAAAACCCATTTAAAAATTAACAAAAAAACCTTCCCGCCGGGAAGGTTTTTATTACTCATTGCTGATTGCTCATTACTTATTACAAAGAAGCAGCATGTACCAGCATATCTACCAATTTGTTTGAGTAACCCATTTCGTTGTCATACCAAGAAACAAGTTTTACAAAGTTTGGAGAAAGCATGATACCGGCATCTTTATCGAAGATTGAAGTTCTCTTATCTCCTACGAAATCCTGAGAAACAACAGCATCTTCAGTGTATCCTAAAATACCTTTCAATTCACCTTCAGAAGCAGCTTTGATTGCAGCACAGATCTCATCGTAAGAAGTCGCTTTTTCTAATCTTACCGTTAAATCCACAACAGAAACATCAACAGTTGGTACTCTGAAAGACATCCCTGTTAATTTTCCGTTTAATGATGGAATTACTTTTCCTACCGCTTTTGCAGCACCAGTAGAAGAAGGAATAATGTTATTTAAAGCAGCTCTACCACCTCTCCAGTCTTTCATGGAAGGACCGTCAACTGTTTTTTGAGTTGCCGTTGTAGCGTGTACGGTAGTCATCAAACCTTCTACGATTCCAAAGTTATCGTGTATTACTTTAGCCAAAGGTGCTAAACAGTTTGTTGTACAAGAAGCGTTTGATAAAATTTTGATATCGTCAGTAAGCTCAGTGTGGTTTACACCCATTACGAACATTGGCGTATCATCTTTAGAAGGAGCAGAAAGGATTACTTTTTTAGCTCCTGCGTTGATGTGCTTTGCAGCATTTTCTTTATCTAAGAATAAACCTGTAGATTCAACGATATAATCGGCACCGATTTCGTTCCATTTTAAGTTGTTCGGGTCTCTCTCGGCAGTTACTCTGATTCTTTTTCCGTTTACCACAAGGTCATTTCCCTCAACGGAAACTTCACCCGGGAAAATACCGTGTACAGAATCGTATTTTAACATGTAAGCCATGTATTCTGCGTTGATCAGGTCGTTGATTCCTACCACTTCAATGTTATCTCTTTCTGTCATTGCTCTGAAAACAAGACGTCCGATTCTACCAAACCCGTTGATACCTACTTTAATTGTTGACATAATAGTTTGTTTTAAATTATATTAAAATATTAGATTGCTAAAATTTTCGAAATCAAAAGAAGATCTTTATTGATTTCATTGTGTTTTTTAATGGCTTCTTCAATCGGTGTGTATACCAGATCATTAGAACGCATTCCGGCCATGACGTTGGTTTTTCCTTCCATTAATCCCGTTACCGCGCCGTAGCCCAGTCTGCTTGCCAAAACCCTGTCTGCACAGCTTGGAGAACCTCCTCTCTGCATGTGTCCCAGAATAGCCACGCGAATATCGTAATCCGGAAAATCCTTCTTTGTTTTTTCTGCCAGTTCGTAAACATTTGCCAGTTTTTCACCTTCTGCTACTACCACAATACTAGAAGCTTTTCCCGTTTTTTCAGCATTTCTGAAATTGGTGAACAGTTCATCAATACTGTCTTTTCTTTCAGGGATTAAAATATCCAGAGCTCCTGTTGCCAGTCCGCTGTTCAGCGCAATAAATCCGGCATCACGGCCCATTACTTCCACAAAGAAAACTCTGTTGTGGGATGTCGCCGTATCACGGATTTTGTCAATAGCATCCATAGCTGTATTTAAGGCGGTATCATAGCCAATCGTATTATCGGTTCCGAAAATATCATTGTCAATAGTGCCCGGAATACCAATTACCCTGATCCCGAATTCTTCATTAAAGATTTTGGCCCCTGTAAAAGTTCCGTCTCCGCCGATACATACCAATCCGTCAATGCCAAGTCTCACACAGTGGTCATACGCTTTCTGGCGGCCTTCTTTGGTTTTAAACTCCATGGATCTGGCAGATTTCAGAATGGTTCCGCCCTGGTTGATTATATTTTTTACGGAACGGGGACCCATCTTGAGAAAATCTCCGTTTATAAGGCCGTTGTAGCCTTCTCTTACTCCGTAGCATTCGATATCATAATAATTTGCGGTTCGCACTACCGCCCTCAATGCTGCATTCATACCCGGAGCATCACCCCCTGAGGTAAGAACTGCAATTTTTTTTACAGCACTCTCTTTCATCTAGTAAAAAGTTTCGAACACAAATTTACAAAAACAAGTTCAGATAATAACAGTAACTTGAGAAGAGTTTTGAATATAAATTATTTAAATCGTCTAAAACGTGAATGTTTGAAAATACCTGCAAAAGTGTTAAGATGAAGCATTTCTGCAGAAAATGTGATTTACCATTTTTCCGTTAAATATTTCCAGTACCGTTTAGGAACATGCTGAAGATGCAGTTTTAAATTTTTTCTTTCAACAATATTGGTTTTTATAAAATACCGCTGCCACAACGTCTGGTAATTTTTTTCCTGATCATGAAATTTCTGTTCATATTTATTGAGGTCAATTTTTTCATCGGGATAAAAAAAGTCGCAGGTTTCCAGATCATAGAGGAGTCCGTAGTTTCTGCGTAAATCGTAGATCATCCATTTCTGATCCTGGTAACGGTCTTTAAAATGTTTCCTGATCAGCGGAAGTACATTGAAATCGGGGTCTATTTTAGCAAAAAACACATCATCCTGCATTTTTTCAAATCGTACAAAAGCAGTCATTCTGTGTCGTTCCCGACTTACGGATTTACAAATTTTAGATATTTTTAAGATGGCTTCATCAGCATAATTCTGAAGAATATTTTCATCCGGATGTTTGATAGACTGTTTTACGGCCGATAAAATAAGCTGTTCTGCTTCCGGATCTTCGGAAAGATATACTTTAAGTAATTCGTGAATACCCTGTTTGCCAATATTTTTTTCAAGTTTATTTAAAACTCTTTCAGATTTATCATTTTGTGTAATTACTTCGTGAATTTCAGCAAAAATATTTTCCTGATGAAACCTTTCCCTGCTGATAATTTCCACATCCTTATAGCGGTACTCAAAAACCTCAAATACTGCGGTAAAAAGTCCGTCGAAACTGCCATCGTAGAGTAGGGTAGTCATTTTTAATGTAACAATCTGGTAATTTAATAATGTAACAATTTGGAAATGTATATGTAATCTGAAAACAAGGTTTAAAAATAATTAGGAACATCCCTGCTTCCATGCAATATTCTTACAATACGTATATATTTATCCAAAACTCTATAGAAAATAATATGATTATCTTTCGGGAAACTATATAAACCTTCTTTTATTTCATTTCGTGCTTTGCCTGATTCTGGATGTAAGACTAAAATTTGAAAAACTTCTTCGATCTCCAAAAGATATTTTTCAGCCTGATCAAAACCAAAATGATTTAATGTATAATCAAAAATATCTTCCAAATCTTTATCCGCTGCTTCGGATAAGATGTAATTTTCAGGCATTATTTTTTCTTCTTAGATTCAATAATATCCTTTACAGATCGGGAACTGTTGTTATGCCAGCCCTTTTCAATTTCGGCTTTCAGCTCTTCAATGATTCGATGACGATAGACCTCATGAAGCCGTAATGCATCCCGCACTACTTCACTTGCATTTTGAAAATCTCCTGATTTTATCTGCTCTGCAATATAGTCTTCCTGTTTTTTTGTAAAACTGACATTCATTATTATTTCTTTTCAATAAAATTACAGATTATATCTATATTTAGCAAATATGGACTATGTTGATATCGTCTAATTGTTAATAAATTGAAAGTTGAGTTATTGAAAGCTTTAAAACAAAGTCAATTGCTGCGAAAACTGATTATGAAACTTAGAAGAACTTCCGCCAATTAATAATTTTCTAAAATTTTTATCTGTTAAATATTTCAGATAAGCATTTCCTGCATTGAAATCAATAAAATACCGGGCGCGGTTAACCGCTGCACCCAGTTTGCTGAGATGATCCATCGTAAGAACCTGGAAACGTCTTGCACTGACAATTTTTTTTGCTGTTTTTACACCAATCCCCGGAATTCTTAAAATCATCTGGTAATCAGCAGTCTGGAGATTTACCGGAAACTGATCAAGATGTCTAAGCGCCCAGCTCATTTTCGGATCCATTTCAAGATCGAGGAAAGGCATATTCGGATCAAGGATCTCTTCTGCTTTGAAGCCATAGAACCGCATCAGCCAATCCGATTGATAAAGCCTGTTTTCACGGAGCATAGGAACTTCTGTCGTTAAAGAAGGGAGCCGCTTATCTTCCAAAACCGGAACATATCCCGAATAATACACTCTTTTCAGATTAAAATTTTTATAGAAATGATCCGCTACTTTAATAATCTGAAGATCATTTTCATTGGTTGCTCCCACAATCATTTGGGTAGACTGTCCCGCAGGAGCAAATTTCGGAACTTTTCTGAAAATCTTCTTTTCATCTTTATACTGGGCAATTCCGTTTTGGATATATTTCATCGGATTCAGCATATCCTGACGGTTTTTTTCAGGAGCGAGAAGTTTTAGTCCGCTTTCCGTGGGGATTTCAAGATTAATGGATAATCGGTCTGCATACAATGCGGCTTCCTGCATCAGCTCATCACTTGCCCCGGGAATAGATTTTAAATGAATATAACCGTTGAAGTTTTCTTCAAGACGAAGCTTTTTAGCTACTCTCACCAGACGTTCCATCGTGGTGTCTGCATTTTTGAAAATCCCTGAGCTAAGAAACAACCCTTCGATATAATTTCTTCTGTAAAAATTAATGGTAAGATCTACTACTTCTTCTACCGTAAAAGCTGCTCTTTTGATATTATTGGAACTTCTGGAAACACAATAGGCACAATCATAAATACAATGATTGGTAAGCAGAATTTTTAAAAGTGAAACACAACGACCGTCTTCGGTATAAGTATGGCAGATCCCACTTACGGAACTGTCTCCTAAAGCACCCTTTTTATTTTTTCTCGTACCTCCGCTTGAGGAGCAGGATACATCGTATTTCGCTGCGTCAGCAAGGATTTCAAGCTTTTCTTTCAGGCGGTCAAAATTCATATTGTTAATTGATTATCTTAATGTTGAATAAGATGAATGGTTCAAATTTAGCTCCAAAATTGATAAATATCAATCTTTTTCGATTGAAGTTATCAACAACGGAAAGTTACAAAATCACTATATTTACATTTCTTTAAAGATATACTATGAATCATCAACCGGTTGAAGGTTTTTCCAAACTTTCCAAACAGCGAAAAATCGATTGGCTTATCTCAGAATACCTTAGTGACGATCGCAGTTACGAACAGATTTTACAGCAATACTGGAACAATAATGCCGAAATTCAGAAACTCCATGAAGAATTTTCTGAAAATACCATTTCCAACTTTTATATGCCATACGGAATAGCCCCGAATTTTCTGATTGACGGAAAATTGCTGGC
Source organism: Chryseobacterium sp. PET-29 (assembly GCF_025736815.1). Lineage (NCBI taxonomy): Bacteria > Pseudomonadati > Bacteroidota > Flavobacteriia > Flavobacteriales > Weeksellaceae > Chryseobacterium > Chryseobacterium sp. PET-29. The sequence goes on from NZ_CP107053.1 coordinate 3,800,315, forward strand.
TTTGCCTATGGCTGTTGAAGAAAGTTCTGTGGTAGCGGCAGCATCTAAAGCAGCAAAATTCTGGATTGATAAAGGTGGGTTTAAAACAACCATTATCAACACCGAAAAACTTGGCCATACGCACTTTATATTTAACGTAGAATCCCATAAATTATTACATTTTTTCAACTTTAGGCTAAAGAAAAAACTTTTTGAAACTACGGAAGATATTACCGCGAATATGCGGAAACGCGGCGGCGGAATTTTAGATATCAAATTAATTGATAAAACCTCCGAAATGCCAAATTATTACCAATTAAAGGCCAGCTTTGATACGGTAGACTCCATGGGCGCGAATTTTATCAATTCCTGCCTGGAGCAATTCGGGAAGACCTTGAAGCAGGAGGTTGCAGAAAATGAAGATTTTACCCGGGAAGAAAAAGATTCATTACAGATTGTGATGAATATTCTTTCCAATTTTACACCCGACTGTATCGTAAGAGCTGAGGTGTCATGCAGGATTGATGAACTGAAAGATGACAGCGGAATTTCCAACGAAGAATTTGCATGGAAGTTCAAACAGGCGGTTACGATTGCTGAAATTGAACCTTTCCGCGCTACCACCCACAATAAAGGAATCATGAACGGGGTAGATGCAGTAGTTATTGCGACCGGAAACGACTTCAGAGCAACGGAAGCTTGTGCACACGCTTATGCTGCGAGAAACGGGAAATACTCATCTTTAACGCATTGTACAACAGATAACGGAATCTTCCGGTTCTGGATTGATCTTCCTATTTCAGTGGGAGTTGTAGGCGGCCTTACGAATCTTCATCCTTTGGTAAAATTTTCTTTGGCTTTGTTAGGAAAACCTTCTGCGCAGGAATTAATGAGTATTTTGGCGGTATCCGGACTGGCTCAGAACTTCGGAGCATTACGTTCTCTGATCACCACGGGAATTCAGAAAGGACATATGAAAATGCACTTGCTGAATATTCTTAATCAAATGGGAGCTACAGAACAAGAAAAGCAGTATTTTGTTACCTATTTCAAAGATAAAACGGTAAGCCATCACGAGGTGATCTCTGAATTTAACAGGTTGAGAGCACAATAATGTTTGGAATTATTGTCTCTGCATTGATGCTGGCTTTCGGAATATTTCTGAAAGTAACCAAAAATCCAGGTTTTGCCCAAAATAAAAAGTTTGCCTGGATTTTTATAGGAATCGGACTCGTGTCATTAATATTCAAAATTTTAAATTATAAATGAAAACAATAACATTAATTTTTGGAGCGGTATACGGTATGCTGTCCGTAATTTTAGGAGCCTTTGGAGCACACGCTCTAAAGAAAATCCTTTCTGTGGAAAGACTGGAAAGTTTTGAAACAGGGGTACGTTATCAAATGTACGCTGCCTTTTTCCTGTTAATTGCCGGTTACATTTTAAAATTTGAAACGAAAACCGAAAACTGGATTTCATGGCTGATGATTTTCGGTACTATGCTTTTCTCATTTAGTATTTACGGTTTGAGCATGCAGGATTATTTCGGGATGAATCTTAAATTTCTTGGACCCATCACCCCGCTTGGAGGTCTTTTGATGATCCTGAGCTGGGCGCTTCTTATTTTTTATTTTGCTAAAAACAGAATATAATTATAAATTATTAAGGTTTTCGACAGGCTCATATGCGGATAATTTGAATTATGGCGCGAGCGAAGCGAGCGTCGAAACGTGTAGTATTAGCAGTGTCATGCTGAGCCTGTCGAAGCATCTCAATACGATCTTAAGAAACGATGCTTTTTGTTTTTGAAGATTCATTCAATGAAAGTTTTCAAATAGTCATTCTTATAACAACAAATGATGATCGTAATTTTAAAAATAAATTAAAATGAAAATCAACAGAAGACGGCGTATTATAAGAACATTCAACCTTTTGGATCAGCCGATCCGGTTTAACCCGTTTGTGTTCAGCCGTACTTTTTTCATGTGGGCAATTACAGGATTGGTCGGTGGTGTAATTGCCGGGTTGTATTGGATTGTCCTTGAACATTTCACAGAATTCTTAGCTGAATTTCAAGGATGGATGGTAATTCCTACGATGGCAATAAGTGGTCTGTTGGCTGGTCTGGTTATTCATTTCATCGGTGATCCGGGTGAGATTCATCTTATTGTTAATAATATCCGTTTCAATAAAGGAAAACTTGATCCTAAAAACAATCCTTCCATGATTTTATCTTCCCTGTTTTGTGTGGCATCGGGAGGGAGTTTAGGACCTGAAGCTCCTTTGGTACAGGTTACCGGTTCTACAGGAACATGGCTCGGAAAAATTTTCAGACTGAAAGGGGAAGAGCTGCGTTCTCTCAGTATTGCAGGAATGGCCTCCGGTTTTACGGCACTTTTCGGGGCTCCGCTTGGCGGAAGTCTTTTCTCCCTTGAAATCCTTCATCATAAGCACGCTGTCGAATATTACAAAGCAATTATTCCGGCTTTGGTAGCAAGCTGTTTCAGTTATCTTATGTTTGCACTGATTATCCACTTGGGAATAGGAGCCACCTGGAACCTGAAAGCCTATCATTATACAGGAGTTTATGATTTTGCCTATGCAACGGCTTTCGGGATTATCGGAACTGTTTTCGGATGGATTTTTATTTTTGTGGTGAAATTTTTCAAACGCATTTTTGAATACAGGAAATTCCCGATCTACATTAAAACCCTGGTTGGCGGCGCTATTCTCGGAATCATCGCTTTTTATCTTCCCATTACAAGATATTTCGGGCATAATGAAATTAATCAGCTGATCAATGGTGATTTTGCGCTAAATTTTTTAATTGTTGTTTTGGTTTTTAAAATTTTAGCTATTGCTATTACGGTAACTTCCGGATGGAGAGGTGGCTTTATTATTCCGCTTTTTTTTGTGGGGACTACATTAGGGTTAATCATCCACCAGCTGTTTCCATCTGTTGATACTACGCTTGCCATTGTGAGCTGCATGGCTGCCATTAATGCTTGTGTTACCAGAACGCCGATGAGTACAACGATTATTTTGGGAACATTAACCGGTTTTACCTATTTCGTTCCAATACTTTTTGCAAGTCTCACCGGGTATTTCCTGGCTCCGAAAATTCCGTTTATTGGCTCCCAGTCGGAGAAATTATCCGAGGAATAAGATTTCCTCTAAATAATTTTAATTAAACTGAAAATTTTCTTTCATCCATTTTAGTTTGTTGTAGCTTTTAAGAAATTTATTGTTGAGAAGAATAAATTTTTCCTGAGCGTCGATCATCTTATTTTCCCTTGAGTTGATAAGGAACAGTGAGCTTTCCCCATTGTTATAGCGGATCTCTTCAGCCTGAAGAAGCCGCTGGTAATTTGTAAGATTATCCCGAGCAATATCAATCTGCGAATGATAGTTAGTCACTTCATTTTTATAAATAAGGATTTTTGTTTCAAGTTCTCTTCTTTTCACCTGGGTATCCAATGTGTTTTGTTCAATTTTAAGTTTTGCAATCTGGTAATTGGCTCTCGCCTCTCTTTGGAAAACAGGGATTTCCAGCTTCAGTCCGTATTGGAAATTATTGTCAAAAAGCGGGAGGTAATCTGCTCTGTAATTTTCTTTGTTAAAAAAATTATAGGTAAAATCAAGCTTAGGAAGAAAGCTTTGCCATTTTAATCTTCTTTCGCTTTCAAGAATATTTTGTTTTTGAAAATAATATTGCAACGAAAAATGATCGCTCAGATTTTGATTTTCCACCTGCTGTATCAGCATTTCAAAATTATTGAAAGCTTCACTGCTGTTCATTGTATCTGAAGGATAAATCATAACAGCCAGGTCATAAAGCTCTCTGTTATCTTTCCATAAAAAAAGCTGTAAATCCTGTGTGCTTTTCACGAAATTCAGGAAAGCATCCCGCTCCTGAAGCCGGAAGCTCTGTAGCTGTGAGACTGCTTCTACGGTATCAATGGCAGGTCTTTCACCAAAATTAAATGTCTTTTTTGTAAGCTCAAGACGTTCTTCATTAATTAAAACAGCTCTGCGCTGAAGCTGGTAAATTTCAAAGTTCTTGACCCATTCCCAATAGGTGTTTTCGGCTTCCAGAAGGAGATCGTTGGTAAGAACTGCCTGTTCTGCTTCGGTCATTTTCAGGGCGTATTTAGCCTGTTCCAGCATGGCTCTTCTTTTATCATACAAAAGGTTTTTAGCCAATGGAACAGTAACCCCAAACTGATAGAGTCCGCCTTTAGTATCGCTGTTATTGAGTTTTTCCCCATCTATGTAGTTGTAGCTAGCCGTAAGATCAATCCCGTACCATGTGGGGATGCCAAGCTCCAGATTCCTTTGTCGATAGTATTGTATTCCGTCAATGTTTTTTTCTCCAAGCTTTCCGCCAAGAACCGGATCGAAATTTCCTCTTGCGCTGGTAATTTCTGCTGTTGCAATTTTATTCTGAAGCTGATATTTTAGGGCTAAGGGATGGTAATTTTTTACAATGGAAATAAATTCCTTTGCGGATATTTTCAGTGAATCCTGTGCTGAAAGTATTCCACAAAGCAGTATGGCAAAGAGAAATATGATTTTATTTCTGTTTTTCATTCTGACCGTTTTTTGCAGTTTTAACTTCATAATAATCTGGCGGGAAACCATTGATATTCCGCCACAGTTCGTACCAGACCGGAACATCATTCAGAATGGCAATTCCCTGAACTCCGGTGCCCATTCTGATTTTGGGAGGCCATCTTTTCTGGGTTTTATCTTCCACGATCAAGGCTTTGAAAAGACCGTTCGCACTAATGTTATTTTCAATGGCAATTACTTTTCCGGCAAATGTTCCGTAGCTTGAATCCGGCCATCCCGAGAATACGATAGCCGGGAACCCGTCAAAAATACACATTACGCGCTGTCCTTCTTTAATAAGCGGAAGATCAACCGGTTTAATGTAAATTTCAACAGCATAGTCTACCGTTTTCGGCACAATAACCCCGATGCTTTCCGTTTCTTTAAGAATTTCCCCGATTCCTGCTTTATTAAGCTGAACAACCTGGCCATCCTGGGAAGCAACAATAAAGTAAAGTCCCTGGCGGAATTTATAATTGGCTACCTGGTTTTCCAGCTTGGCAATATCTCCTTCGCTGCCTTCAATCTGTCCCATGCTCTGAAATCTCTCTCCTTCGGTTTTACTTAGCTTTTCGGTATAATCCTGAATTACTGCGTTCTGCTCGATCGCCATATTCGAGATTTCCTGACGGGTTTGAGCTACCTTATTTTCGGAAGCCGTTTTTTTAGCGATAGCATTCTGATAAGATATGCTTCGTTGCTGGAACTGAGTTAAAGAAACCAGCCCTTCATCATACATTTTTTTCTGTCTGGTATATTGGTCTTCAGAAAGCTTAAGCTCATTGGTTGCAGCGGCAAGTTCTGCTTCTTCACCTGCGAGCTTGTTTTTAAGCTGGCTGATTTTTATATCAATTTGATTCAATTTAAGATCTTTGGCTGTGGCAAGCGCCTGAAGCTGATTATTGGTGGTTCCTACTTTAGCTTCGTAATAATCCCTTACTCCTCTTTTTGCTTCTACCTGCTGCTCAGTTCTTTTTACAAGCAACGGATCAAAATAATCATCCTTTACTTCAGAAAGCTGTAGAATAGTGTCTCCTTTTTTAATATAGTCCCCGTTTTTTACATACCATTTGATTATTTTTCCGGGAATGGGGGAGTTTAGCTGTTGCGGGCGTTGTTCCTGATAAAGGGTCGTTACATTCCCCACTACCTTGATATTTTGGGTCCATGGAAGAAACAGTACAATAATCGCCAAAATGAAGAATGACAAAAACCATCTTTTTACGTATGATTTTTTGTGGATATTATATATATTATCAAAAGACTGAATTTTCATACCTGTATTTTTAAGATAAAGTTTTTAAAGTTCCGTTTTTAAGGTGCAGATGATGATCTGCGTAATCAATAATTTCGGAATTTTGAGAAACAATCACGATGGTCGTTTTATAGCTGATCTCCTTAAGATACTGCAGCATTTTGCTCTTGAAAATTTCGTTCATTCCGTCAACCGGATCTTCAAGCAACAGCAGCTTTTTCTCTCCGATTAATGCGCGGAGGAGCAGGATTTTTTTCTTGGAACTGAATGAGATTTCGGGATCTGTTTCACTTATTTCGGTAAAGAAACCGCTTGTGAACTGACTTGAAATATTTTCCGTACCAATTCTTTCCGATAATTCCATTACATCTTCCATATTAATATTTTCATTCCCCATTAAAATATTATCCTGAACGGTTCCCTGGATCATTCTCATATCTTCGAGATACACGCCCATCTCCGTCCGGAGTTTTTCTTTATCAATATTTTTTAATGGAATTTTATTAAGTAAGACACTTCCCGCAGGCGGTTCGTAAAATCCGGCCATCATATTCAGCAGGAGTGATTTTCCTGATCCCAGCTCACCGGAAATTACCGTTATGGCATTCTCCCTGATAATACAATTGATATCCTGAAGTATATGGACATTGCTGTTGAAGTAAAAGTCGACGTTTTTAAATTCAATTTCAATACCTTCATTTTGGTTGGCGAAAATAATTTCTCCGTTTTTCTCTTCAGCAAGTTCTGTCACTTTGTTAAGTTTGGCGAGGGAAGCAATTACATCATAATAGCTTTCTAAGCTTATAATAAGTTTTTCTACTGCTGCCATAATACTTAATACAACAATTTCCGTAGCGATAAACGCCCCGATATTAAGCTTTTGGTTGACGAGAAGATAAGTTCCTATAACCAGCATTGCCAGTGTGATAATAACTTTAAAAGCAATAATTGTCTTATACTGGATTTCAAGAACTTTAAAATGGGAAGTTCTGTGTTCAAGATATCCTGTTACGCGTTCATCAATTCCTTTAAGATGAATCTCTGTTTCTGAGTTTATTTTAAAAGATTTTACCGATGCGGCCAGGTCTTCTATCCATGCTGCCGTTTCATACTTTTTGTCGCTTTCCTCAATACTGGATTTTATCCCGCTTTCCATGGTAAAATTAAAAATAAGCACGACACTCAGTACCACAAGTGCTCCGAAAATCAGAAACCAGGGATGATAAAAAGATAATAGAAGAAGGCCGAAAATGATCTGTATCAGTGCGGTAGGAATTTCCAGTAAAATTTTTGAAATTCCCTTCTGCAGATTCTGGGTGTCGAAAAAACGGTTCACAAGTTCCGGAAGATAGTATTTCCTGGTACTTGAAAGATTTACTTTAGGAATCTTTTCGGTAAAGGCAACGGAAAATTCCACAAATATTTTCTGCTGGATTTTTTCAATAATCTGCATCACCTTAAGCCTGAAATACCCTACGAGCCAGGTTCCGATCACAACAAAAATAATCAGGATATAAATGGATGTTGCCATGGTTGCTCCCATAACAAAGCTGATAATAGACTGTATTCCCAGAGGAACACTAAGCTGAACCAGACCGTTTAAAATTGCGTAAAAATAAATATTGGTAACGTCTTTCTTTTCTTTTGTAATATATTTAAAAAGATTATAACCGTATTGTTTAGGAGAGTTTTCCATTGATTTGCTGTTATTTTATAAGATTATAGGTAATAAAACGCAGATAATCCAGTACGTACTTTTTATGTTCTGTTCTTTTAATATGATTATCGGTAAGCTTAGGCAAATGTTCACTGAAAAACTGCTGATCGTGTGCTGTTTCCAGCAAAGTACTGGCAAATGACTTAGGATAGGGAAAATCCGGTTTTGCCTGGGTGATTACTTCTCCAAAAAAATTGCACAGACTTTTAAGTGGACTAAAAACCATTTCCTGATTGATTTCGTCTACTTCTTTTACCAGATAAGATTTGCTGCTTTCTGCAATAACAATACTGTGAAGTTTGCTGAGATCATAGTCTTCAATGCTGTCTTGGGTGGTATCATTATGGGTGATAATTTCCAGAATTTTCTCCATTTTTTGCTGAGGTTCCTTAATTTCCTGCAGCCTTAGCTTAGAAATAAATTCAATATAAGACCAATACCAGTTTAAGATATAAGTGAGTAATTTATGTTTAGACGGAAAATATCTGTAAACCGTGGCTTCCGTAGAGCTGATTTTCTGTGCTAATTTTTTAAATGTAAAGCTTTCAAAGCCTGTTTCGTATATCAGTTCAATAGAATTCTTCACGATGGCCTTTCCGATCTCACTGTTTTCGGGGTTTTTTAAGTATAATGTTTCGTTGACTTTAAATTTTACCTGGAATTCCATTTTTTTTATATAAAGTAGTTTTATTTATTGCTTTAGCAAAACTTATACCAAAAGTTATTTAAATATTATTTATGATAGTAATACTATTGCGATATTTAATCTGTCTAAAATTATCAACTAATCTCACAAATATTAAATATATTAGGTTGACATATATTTGCAAAAATTATAGAATAATGCAAAAAATTTTATTATCTCTTTGCTTGTCTTTTCTTTTTCTAAAATACAATGCGCAGATTCCGAATGTTGTTAGTGGCAGAATCGAAAGAACAGCAGATTTTAAATCTCAATATGTAACGCCGAGAAATGTAGATGTCTGGCTTCCGGAAGGCTATTCTGCGTCCCGAAAATATGCGGTGTTGTATATGCAGGACGGCCAAATGCTGTATGATCCGGAGACAACATGGAATAAGCAGTCGTGGAATGTGGATGATATCGTTTCAGATCTTATTAGAAACAAGAAAATTCAGAATACAATTGTGGTGGGAATCTGGAATGATTCGAAATTAAGGCATTTGGATTATTTTCCGCAAAAACCTTTTGAAAGTCTTACAGCAACACAAAAAGATACGGTTCGGGCCCAATTGACAAAATCGGGAAGGTCTGATGAGATTTTCTCCCCCAATTCAGATAATTACCTCAAATTTCTGGTAAAAGAACTTAAACCATTTATCGATAAAAAATATTCAACGTATAAAGACAAGGCACACACCTTCATAGCCGGAAGCAGCATGGGAGGGCTTATTTCCATGTATGCCATCTGTGAATATCCTGATGTTTTCGGCGGAGCTGCCTGTCTTTCAACACACTGGCCGGGTACTTTCACTCTAGGTAATAACCCTTTTCCCGATTCGGTTTTAAAATACTTGAGTAAAAATCTTCCGGATCCTAAGAGTCATAAAATCTATTTTGATTGTGGAGATAAAACTTTGGATGCGCTTTATCCGGATATTCAGAAAAAAGCCGACCGGATAATGGCAAAAGCAGGCTTCTCGGATGCCAGCTGGAAAACGATGTATTTTCCGGGAGAAAATCACAGTGAAGAGGCCTGGAATAAAAGGCTTCATCTTCCTCTTGAGTTTCTTCTGAAGAAAAAATAACAGATTTTACAATAAAGTGACTTTAAACATCGATAAAATACTTTCCTGCCTTGTTCATTTTTATTAAATTTGTCAACCTTTAAATTTTAAAATAAAATAATAAAAATAATATGAATCTTCACGAGTATCAATCAAAAGAGATTTTATCAAAGTATGGAGTAGCTATCCAACGTGGTTTCGTTGCAAACAACGTAGATGAAGCTGTAGCTGCTGCTGAAAAGCTAACTGCAGAAACCGGAGCTCAGGGATGGGTGGTGAAAGCACAGATTCACGCTGGTGGTCGTGGTAAAGGAGGCGGTGTAAAGTTTTCACCGAATATGGATAAGCTTAAAGAAAACGCTCAGAACATCATCGGGATGCAGCTGATCACTCCACAAACTTCTGCTGAAGGTAAAAAAGTAAACTCTGTATTGGTTGCAGAAGATGTATATTATCCGGGAGAAACTGAAACAAAAGAATTTTATGTTTCTATCCTTTTAGATAGAGCTGAAGGTAAAAATACCGTTGTATATTCTACAGAAGGAGGGATGGATATCGAGCATGTGGCTGAAGTTACCCCTCACCTTATTCATAAAGAAATCATTGATCCGGCTTTAGGGCTGCAGGGATTCCAGGCAAGAAAAATTGCTTTCAACCTTGGTCTTGAAGGGAATGCTTTCAAAGAATTTGTAAAATTCATCACAGCTTTATACAATGCTTATACAGGAATTGATGCTTCTCTTTTTGAAATCAACCCTGTGTTAAAGACTTCTGACAATAAAATCATTGCAGTAGACGCTAAGGTAACGCTTGATGACAATTCATTATTCCGTCATAAAGACCTAGCTGAACTTAGAGATACGAGAGAAGAAGATCCAATGGATGTTGAAGCGGGTGAAGCAGGTCTTAACTTCGTAAAACTGGATGGTAACGTTGCTTGTATGGTAAACGGAGCAGGTCTTGCAATGGCAACAATGGATATCATCAAATTATCTGGTGGTAATCCTGCAAACTTCCTGGATGTTGGTGGTACTGCCGATGCACAGAGAGTACAGACCGCTTTCGGAATTATCTTGAGAGATCCGAATGTAAAAGCAATCCTGATCAATATCTTCGGAGGTATCGTAAGATGTGACAGAGTTGCCCAGGGAGTTGTAGATGCTTACAAAGCGATGGGAAGCCTTCCTGTTCCGTTGATCGTAAGATTACAGGGAACAAATGCTGTTGAAGCTAAACAATTAATTGATGATTCCGGACTTCCGGTTCACTCTGCAATCACTCTTGAAGAAGCAGCAAATAAAGTAAAAGAAGTTTTAGCATAGTCTGAATTTCTTATCAATATAAAAACCGTTTCAATTCCGAAACGGTTTTTTTGTGCAGATGATTTAGAATAATTTCAATTAAAACTATAAAATATTCATCTTAAAATTGTTATATTTACAATAAAGGATGTTAAAATGAGACCGTTTCTATACTTTTTTCTCTTTTTATTTCTTAGCTGTCGGTCTCAGATTGGCGTAGATAATGCGATGCAGCAAAAACCAATTTCTTTCGAAGATAAAAATCATTACTCATTTACCATAACTTCCGGAAACTATTTTATCATCAACACTCAGCAGAAAATGGATGAGGTTTTCAGGATCATTCATCAGAAAAACAGCGGTAACAGATTTTCACCAATTCCTGCTGTGGTTGAAAATGAAACGTATATTATTCTTAAACCTGCGTTAAAAAATTCCAACGATGTTTCAATTGATTCAGTATCATTTTATAAAAATGTATTGTACGTAAAAGTGAAGGAATTTGAAAATCCGGATTTGAGCAAAACAAGCAGAATTTCACCTGATATTTTATTAAAGTTAAATGAAAAATTAGACATAAAAGAAGTCATTATTCAATACTAATATACAACTAATATGAAAAGTAAAACATTTATCTTCTCGTGCTTATTGATTGTAGCACAGGCTTTTGGCCAGCAAAACTACTGGTCGAAGCTTAAAGATCCCAAGATCAGCAGGGAAAATCTCAATCCGAGATGGACAAATCCAAACACTTTTACTTTGTACCAGGCTGATTTGGAAAAAATTAAAGCAGATCTTAAAAAAGCCCCGCAGCGTTTTTCCGGAAATGAAAGTGTAGTTATTAAATTTCCGGATTCAGACGGTAACATCCGGGACTACATCATTCAGGAAGCTTCCGTAATGGAACCTGAACTGCAGGCAAAATTTCCCGAGATAAGATCATATACAGGATGGCAGAAAAATCATCCTGAAAATACGATCCGTTTCAGTGTAACTCCTTCAGCAGGAATCAGTGTAATGTACTTTGATCATTGGGACATCAGCTATTTAGATAGTTATACGAAAGACAATTCTGCCTTTATCTTATATAAAAGAAAAGATTTACCTCCCAATAACCGACTGTTCGAATGTCATGTTGAAGATAAACTGGATGAACTAAAAAATAACGGCTCTGCAAACAAAGCGCCGTTAGTTTCAGACGGGCAGTTCAGGACCTACAGACTTGCGCTTTCCGCAACGGGAGAATATACAACCTTTCACGGAGGGACCGTTGCGCTGGCAATGGCCGCAATGGCAACAACAATGACGCGGGTAAACGGTGTGTATGAAAAAACGATTTCTACCACAATGGTCATGGTAGCCAATAACAATCAGCTGATCTATACAAATGCTGCTACTGATCCTTTCACCAATGGAGATCCCGGAACAATGATCAATGAAAACCAGACTAATACAAACAATATTATTGGTTCTGGCAACTATGATATAGGTCATGTTTTCGGAACTAACAGCGGAGGTCTGGCAGGTTTGGGAGTTGTTTGCGTTTCAGGGAATAAGGCAAGGGGTGTCACCGGTTCCGGAGCACCAATCGGAGATCCGTTTGATATTGATTATGTGGCGCATGAAATGGGACATCAGTTTGGGGCCAATCATACTTTCAGGGCAGCAAGTGGTTCGTGCAACGGGAATTTTAACAATGCCACAGCGTATGAGCCGGGAAGTGGCAGCACCATTATGGCGTATGCAGGAATCTGCGGAGCCAGCAATAATGTTCAGAATAACAGTGATGCGTATTTCCATGCAGCAAGTATTTTGGAAATGTATGCTGTTCTGCAAAGAGCCAGTGACTGTGCAAATAAGGTATCCAATGGTAATGGTGTGCCTACTGCAGATGCAGGGGCAGATTATATCATTCCGAAAGGGACTGCTTTCGTTTTAACAGGTACGGGAACAGATCCTAATGGAGATCCTTTAACCTATTTGTGGGAGCAATACGATAATACCAATAATACGCAGCCTCCTGTATCTACTGCAACAGCGGGTCCTGTTTACCGGTCTTTAACCCCGACAGCTTCTCCTTCGAGATATTTACCTGCATTAAGTTCTGTGTTGGCTAATAATCTGGTTCCGAAATGGGAAGTTACTCCAAGTGTCGCCAGAACGTTGAATTTTTCACTTGTAGTGAATGATAATAAAGCAACCGGAAATCAGGCTGCAAGAGATGTAATGACGGTTACCGTTACCAATGATGGCCCTTTCACCGTAACTTCGCAGACAAGTGGCGGAAGCTTTACGGGAAACACAAGCATTCCTGTAACCTGGAATGTAGCAGGAACGAATACAGGAACTATTAATACGCAAAATGTGAGCATTCTTTTATCCAAAGATGGCGGATTGACATTTAATACAGTTCTTGCAGCAAGTGTCCCGAACACCGGTTCTGCTAATGTAACTCTACCAAACGAAAATGTTGCTTTCGCAAGAATTATGGTGAAAGCGGTAAATAATATTTATTATGCGCTTAATGCTTCTTCTTTTGCTATTGTACAGGTTCTTTCAACTGTAGAAGCACAGGTGAAAAGTTTCTCAATCTATCCGAATCCTTCCCATGATGTGGTAAATATCAGGCTGAAAAATGCTTCTGAAAAAGCAGACTTTAAGTTATTTGATGCTTCCGGAAGGCTGCTGCAGACAGGAAGTTTCAAAGGAACAACTCAGGTAAATGTAAACAGTCTAATGAATGGAAATTATGTGATCTCGCTAATTCTTGAGAATGGCGAAAAAATTTCAGAAAAATTAATTATCAAAAAATAGTTTATCATTATCAGTGTAATAACAAAGCAACCCAACAAGGGTTGCTTTTTTTAGTCTTTCTTCTCACTGGTAGTACTTTCGGTAATACTAATGCTCGTTGGAGTTACGAGCTGAATGCCTTCCGAATCCAGTCTTTTCTTTATTTCGAAATAAGCAATGCTTTTCAGCAGCATCATGTCTGCTCCTACAACCATTGGAAATTTTACCTGAAGATTAAAAATACCTTGCTTCAGGTCGGTAAGAATTGCTGTTGCGGTTTCCGGACGGTCTACATTTTCGAGGCTTTTTACCACTTCAAGAACAGATTGCTGTGCTATTGCAACATTCTGATCAGCCGGAATTTCAAAATTCAGGTATATTTTTCTTTGCGGAGAGGCGGTGAAATTATAAAATGGAGAATTAAAAATAACCTGATTTGGAATATAAACTTTCTTCCCGTCATCAGCAATAACTTTTGTTGTGAGAAAGCCAATTTCGGTAACCGTTCCTGAGTTATTTCCTATTGTGACATAATCGCCTACTTTAAAAGCTTTATCAATACCGATCAGCATCCCGGAGAATATACTGGAAACCAGATCTTTCAAGGCAACCCCGGCAATAACCCCGGCAACTCCGAGACTTCCGATAAACTTCCATAAAAAGCCGCTGAAACCCATGATTTCCAAGGCAATGAATGTTCCCATCAACACAATGAGAAACCGGAATACGCCTATAAGAGTTATTAAAGAGCTTTCTTTTTTACTTTTAGGAAAAAGCTTGTGAAATATTTTAACCGAAACTAAACTTAAATATTTACTGGTCAAAAGAAACAATGAAAATATAATAATCCCGACAATAAGTTTTGGAGTAATCTCTGCAAACTTCAGATACCAGTTTTCAAGTACATTGTATACAACATCTACATAGCTTAAGCCACTTTTCTGCATAATATCTTTTTAAAATAATTACAATTTTTTAAACAAAAATTTTGCCAGTTTCAAAAACTCTACTAAATTTGTAGACTAATAAGAGCAAAATATTATGTCAATTAAATTAGGAGATACAGCACCGGATTTTCAGGCGGAAACGTCATTGGGAAATCTTAGTTTTTATGAATATTTAGGAGATTCCTGGGGGATCTTGTTTTCTCATCCGGCGGATTATACACCGGTTTGCACAACCGAATTGGGATATACTTCAAAACTTAAATCGGAATTTGATAAACGGGGAACTAAGGTAATCGCTTTAAGCGTAGATGGAGTGGAAGATCATCAGAACTGGATTAAAGATATTAATGAAACCCAGCAAACTGATGTACAGTTCCCGATTATAGCCGACAAAGACCGTAAAATTTCCGAACTGTACGATTTTATCCACCCTAATGCTTCAGCTACCGCTACGGTACGATCACTTCTGATTATTGACCCTGAAAAAAAAGTAAGGCTCATTATTACTTATCCGGCGTCAACTGGAAGGAATTTTAATGAGATTCTGAGAGTGCTTGACTCTCTTCAGCTTGTAGATTCCCACAAAGTGGCAACCCCGGTGAACTGGCAGGATGGCGACGATGTCATTGTTCCGCCTAGCGTTTCAACAGAAGAGGCGAAAAAGATATTTCCGAAAGGCGTAAAAGAAATTAAGCCATATCTGAGATATACGCCTCAGCCAAATATATGATTTATTTGATTTTTTATAGTTTAGTTTTAATTTGTACGAAAATCGCCGCGGAAAATTCTTTCCGCGGCGATTTCAATTTTACGTGTATATAATGTGTGTGAAGTGATTCTTATTGTGCAACATCATTAGCTACCTGTCTGGCCTTTGATGTCGGGATATAGATACTGAAACCTACATTAAAGGTAATGTTGGAATTCAATCCTTCATTTCCAAAACCTGCTCTTCCTCTGTATTTTACTAATCCTTCCAGACCGATATTCGGAGTGATAAAGTAAGAATAACCTGGCCCTACTGCGAAATCTAATCCTGTAGTAGAATCTCCGTTTTCAACAGATCTTCCTCCGATCCCTACATTTCCTTCAAAAAACCAACGTCCGTGATTTAGAAGATTATCAACACCTTTTTCTCCTGGTGAAAGGAAATAGCGTCCTAAAGCACCAACTCCATAAGTGAATTCTGTTGGGCTTCCATTGGTAACCTTATTGAATCCAAGATCTACATAACCTCCTAATGCTACGTTATCTTCAATGAAATATGCTCCTTTTGGCTGAATAGCAATGTTATAACCTCCACCAGTGTTTAATCCGAAGTTACTTGATATTAAACTACTTCCAACCATCCAGTTTCCTTTTTGAATTTGTGCATTCATGGTTGTAGCCAGACCTGCTACCGCTAGTATCCCTGATAAAATTAGCTTTTTCATAATTTATTATTTTAATATTTATATTTATCATTTGTGCTTTCTGAAAAACAATAAATGTGCCAACTAATCAATGTTTGGTGAATTTGAAGGCTTTGATTAAAATTTTAAAAAAAATAAAAGTATGGTATGTAATTTTTACTAAATTATAATAGCAATAATAAAATTGATACCACAAGTCCTGCTGCCGTAAAAATCATTCCGCGTTTGAAAGCTTTTGTTTTTGGATTAAACATCCAGAAACTTGAAATCACAAAAAAGAATAACGAAATTCCAAAGAAAGTATTTAATGGAGACAGCGTATCTTTCGACTGAGCTTTGTGAAGTTTTGTCATTTTATCAAGAACAAATGGAAGTTCCTTTTTTGAGTATTTTGCCTGCCCCGTTGCCGCATCATAAGTACCCTGTTTAAATGTCAGAACAGTTCCTTCCTTTTTCTCAACTTCGAAATTTTTTATTTTCAGCTCTTTGCCGAGCGCTTTTTCATCAAGATTTTTTTCAATTACCTTATCGTACTTTTTTTCTTTTTTAAGAAGATCGGTATCTCTGTACACCAGCAAAACACCACTTACCGCATATACTGCCATGATACCGGCAAGGAAATAGCCCAGGTAACGGTGGGTAATTCTCATGAAACTTCTTGTGTCCTTAATCTTATCCATATTATAGTTTTGTTTTAAATTTCAAAGTGGAAACTGCAATTAAAGGCAATTCCCACTTTCTATGAAAAAATTAATATTAGTCTTTTAAAGCTTATAGGTTAATGTAAAGTAGTAATTTCTTGGTGTAATCGGATTGACCGAGTAATTTTCATGAACATTATAATTCACTACATCAAACAGGTTGCCGACTCTTCCCTGGATCATGAACTTCTTCCATTCGTAGCCTACGGATAATGAAACCGTTGTATAGTCTTTTAGATCAAACATTCTGCTTACATTATTCCTGCTTGTATTTGTAGATTTTGTATCATTCCATCCTGCGATTCTGTCACCAATATAATAAACGCCGGCTCCGACTTTCAATCCTTTTGCATACTTGGTGAATTTATAAAAGACAGAAGCATTCGCTGTTGTAGCAGGTGTTCTTACCAATCTCTGATTTTCAACATATCCTTTTTCCGGAGTATCAATATAAACAGAATTATTATAAGAGAATCCTCCGATTATTGATATATTTTCTGTAGGATTTCCGGTGATGTCCAATTCCACACCGCGGCTTCTCATTTTTCCGGCGAACTCTTTCAGGTTAGTGTCTGTAGCGTTTACAGGTGCTCCGTTTGATCCGGCAAACCAGTAGGTCTGGTAATAATTATTGTACATAATTTGATAAGCAGTCAGATTAACCCCTAAAGCATTATTCCAGAAATTCTTTTTTACCCCTACTTCGTACTGATCAACAGTGGTGGGTTTTATGCTTTGTCTTGATAAACTGTTCAGTTGGTTCTGAATTTGTGTAACAGACTGATTGGTATTAACGGTACCAAACTGATCTGAAGTATATCCTGAATTTGAAACAAATGAATTAGTATACGTCGCAAAAACGGAAAGATTTTCATTAGGTGCATAAACCAAACCTACTTTTGGAGAAAATGCATTGTCTGATGTTGATGAATTTGCCACTTCAAATTTTTCATCAGTTGTAAAGCGTGTTGTAATCGTTGGCATATTTTCAACATAAGACCATCTTAATCCAGCAATAACTTTAAATTGTTTGGTCAGGCTGATGAAATCCTGTGCATATAAACCAATTCTTCTTGTATTGATTCTGTTTTTTGTATTAAGAGCTGAGGCAGGCATGTCAATACTTCCCCATGTAGACGGATCGTCTAAAAATAAAATATTTACAGGAGCGGTTACATTATAAGTATAAGCGTCAGCCTGGCTGTAATCTGCATCTGAACCGATTAATACTTTATGGTTGATTTTTCCGGTATTGAATTCTCCGTTGATATTCACCTGTGCAGAAGTATAATTCTGCTCATTGTATGTTTTACCGAAAGGCCTTTTCCATGATAGTCTGTCAGGATCTACCGTTTTATCGTATATCCACTGTACTCTTTCTGATGAAAAATAATCTTTTGTATAATTCTGATAAGCTGCAGTAGCATTCAAAGACCATCTTTCATTGAATTGATGGTTGAAAGTGACGTTAGTTGATACCTGTTCCACATTTTGATATTGCCAGTCTGTTCCGAAAAAGACATTTCTGGAAACAGCGTCGTTTAATCTGTAGCTTTGGTCTTTATTGGTAATAGACCCGATTCCGAAGTCCGGGGTAAAATCATTTTTAAGGTAGTCGGCTTCAACTATTAATTGTGATCTGTCACTTAAATTGAATAAAAATGACGGATTGAAATAATATTTTTCGGACTGAACAACGTCTCTGAAACTTTCTGCATATTCATAAGTCCCGTTTACCCTGAAGGCTATATTTTTAGAAAGTGGTCCATAAATATCAACTAAAGGTTTGTAAGAGTTCCAGCTTCCTGCATTCATCCCCACACTTCCTCCGAAATTGAATTTGGGTTTTTTTGTAATCATGTTAATCACGCCGCCTGCAGCTGTATTTCCGTATAGCATAGCGTTGGCTCCTTTAAGAACTTCAACTCTTTCCAGGCCGCTCACTTCAGGAAAAACACCGCTGTTTATTCTGGAACCGTTTTTGAAAATATTATCATTTCCTAATATAAAACCACGTCCACCGAAACTATCCTGGGAATTTCCTCTTGATGATGTAATGTAAATACCATTAACGTTTTGAAGTACATCGCTGAGCTGTTTTGCCTGCTGTTGCTCAATAATTTCATGGGTTACAATGGCAATGGGTTGCGGGGTTTCCATTATCGTCAGATTAGATTTCGTGGATAATGGTCTTGCCTTGTTGGGATTTCCTGTTTTATGAAGATTGACATCCTCAATATTCTGGATCCTAACAGTATCAGCTTCAGTGTTTTTCATTTGTGCATTTAAGGATACGGCTGTGAATAATATCCCTAAAGTTACTAGCTGCTTTTTCATTATAGTTTATGCTATTTAGATTGAATTTAAATAATTGCAAAAGTATATTATTATTTAGAATTAATAAAAATTAAGAGGTGATTTTTATCATTTTTTTAAGAAATGTGTTTGATTATTTATTAAATAAATTGAATGTTTATGAATAACTTTGGTAAAAAATAATTATGCAATTGGTAAAAACGGGACTCTGCGCCTTCGGAATGAGCGGAAAAATATTTCATGCACCTTTTTTAAAAGAACATCCGGGATTTTTCTTGTCGGCTATTGTAGAAAGGAGCAAAGAAGAATCTAATGAAAAATACCCTGAAGCAACCATTTATCGTTCCGTAGAGGAAATGCTGCAGCATGCGGATATTGAATTGGTTGTGGTAAACACACCGGTTCAGACTCATTTTGAATATGTAAAAATGGCTTTGGAAGCCGGTAAAAATGTAATTGTTGAAAAGCCTTTTACGGTGAATGTTGCCGAAGCCGAGGAGCTGGTAAAACTTGCCGAAGAGAAAAGTCTGTTCCTGAGCGTTTATCAGAACAGAAGATTTGACCGGGATTATCTCCAGGTTCAGAAAATCATGAATGAAGAGAAATTAGGAGATATTAAAGAAGCGGAAATACGTTTCGACAGGTTTCGCACAGAGCCCAGCGGAAAAGCGCATAAAGAAAACCCTAAGGCTACAGGTTCCGGATCGCTGCATGACCTCGGGTCACATTTGATAGATCAGGCAACTCAGTATTTTGGTCTCCCTGAAAAATTGTTCGCTGATGTATTTTCAATGAAAGGAAAAGATTTTGCCAATGATTATTTTGAAATTGTTCTGTATTATCAGAATAATCTGAGAGTAAGACTGAAATCTTCGGTATTTACAAAAGAGGCGCATTATGCATATGCCATTCACGGAGAAAAAGGAAGCTTTCTTCAGGAAAGAACTGATAATCAGGAAAATGAGCTGGCAGCCGGAGCTATTCCTGAATACGGTAAAGAGTGGACAAAACCTCTCAAAGAAGCAGACGGAATTCTGAATTTTTTAAATGAAAATAAGGACACTGAAAGAATGCTTACTTCCAGCGAGCCGGGAAATTATATGAATTATTACCAGCAGATTTATGAGTTCATCGTTTTCGGATATGCATTGCCTTCTCCGGCAGAAGAAATCATTAAAAATATGAAAATTATCGATGCTGCACTGGAGAGCTCAGATGCTCAAAAAGTAGTTTACATGTAATTACAGATTGTAGTGTTTTAGAGTGATAGTGTTATCTGCAAAAACTTTTACTCTAAAACGCTCTCACTCTCAAACTTATTATCCTTCTCCCAGAATCTCCTGAAGTTCAAGCCACCTCATTTCATGGTTTTCCAGTTTTTCAGAGATATTCTCGAGATCTGCGGAAAGCTTTGATATTTTCTCATAATCAGATTCATTATTAAGCTGATCGAGAATTTTTTTCCGTTGATCTTCCAGTTCGGGCATTTCTTTTTCAATAGTCTCAAGTTCGCGCTGCTCTTTGAAGGAAAGCTTTTTCTTTTTGGTTGTATTTAAAGAATCTGTTGGTGTGTTTGCTTTGGAAGATTCCGGCTGTTTTTGTGCTGCCGTTTTTTCCGTAGATTCATCCTTGCTCATTGCCTCTCTGTATTCAGAAAAGTTCCCTACAAAATCTTTAATTTTTCCTTCTCCTTCAAATGCCAGAATATGGTCTACAATCCGGTCCATAAAATACCTGTCGTGAGAAACAATAATGAGTGAACCCTGAAACTGCTGCAGGAAGTTTTCCAGAACTGTTAAGGTTGGGAGGTCAAGATCGTTTGTAGGTTCATCAAAAATCAGGAAATTAGGGTTTTGATATAAAATATACATCAGGTGAAGTCTTCTTTTTTCACCGCCTGAAAGCTTTGATATCGGAGAATACTGCGTTTGATCATCAAATAAAAACAATCTTAAAAACTGCGATGCCGAAAGGCTTTTTCCATTAGCAAGAGGATAATATTCAGCAACTTCTTTGATGAAATTAATCACTCTTTCATCTTCTTTATAAACGAGTCCTTTCTGTGAAAAATATCCGAAATGAATCGTTTCTCCGGTCTCAATTTCGCCATGATCTGCTTTTTCAAATCCCTGGATAATATTTAAAAGAGTAGATTTTCCGGCTCCGTTCTTTCCTACAATGCCTACTTTTTCGCCTCTCTGAAACTGATAGCTGAAATCTTTTAACAAAACTTTACTTCCGAAGCTTTTGTCAATATGTTTAAGTTCGAGAATTTTATTACCAAGCCTTTTCATTTCAAAATCAAGTTCGAGACCTTGTTTTCTGGTATCTGTTTTGGCTACTTTTTCTGTTTCGTAAAAGGAGTCAATTCTGGATTTGGATTTTGTGGTCCTGGCTTTCGGCTGGCGGCGCATCCACTCCAGTTCCTTTCGGTAAAGATTATTGGCTTTGTCGATGGTTGCATTCAGGTTGTCTTCCCGGATCATTTTATTTTCCAGATAAGTAGCATAAGAACCGTTGTGGAAATACAGGTTTTTATCTTCCATTTCCCAGATGATATCGCAGACGCTATCCAGAAAATACCTGTCGTGGGTTACAAGGAGTAGGGTGATTTTAGCTTTATTAAGGTAGTTTTCCAGCCATTCTACCATTTCCACATCAAGGTGGTTGGTAGGTTCATCCATAATTAGTAAAGTATGGCGATGTTCTGCTCTTGTTTCCGTTAGAAGTTTTGCGAGAGCGACACGTTTGATCTGTCCTCCGGAAAGTGTTCCCATTTTTGCTTCAAGATCGGTGATTTTAAGCTGCGAAAGAATCTGCTTCATCTCGTTTTCCAGATCCCATGCTTTATGAGTTTCCATCCCGGCCAGTGCTTTTTCAATGAAATCATGATCAGTGGAATGAAGCGATTTATGATAATTTTTTAATGCTAAAATAGGCTCGGAATCCAGTGTCATCATGAATTCATCTATTGTAAGATCCGGATTAAAATCAATTTCCTGATCAAATAATACCACCTGAATATCTTTATTGATCATCACTGTTCCGCTGTCTGCAATCTCTTTTCCCATTAAAATTTTCAACAGGGTAGATTTTCCGCTTCCGTTTTTGGCAACAATGGCAATTTTATCGCCTTCATTGATGTGAAAGGAAATATTTTCAAACAAAACTTTGATACCGTAAGATTTTGTGAGGTTTTCTGCAGAAACGTAATTCATGATGGTTTAATAATGCTAAAAATTGAGCTGCAAAAGTACAAAAATTAAAGGCATAAAACTTTTGCTTGTTCCTGATATAATTTTTTACCAACGGTAAAGCCTTATGAAATTTAAATTAATAAATGAATTTATGTTTTTATGTTATTTTCCATTAAATAAGATTTTATTTATAATATATTTATATTATTGAAGTTTTTTTTATTCTAAATGTATTTTGAATTGATTTTTATTGTAAATTCATAATTCTAACTATAAAAATATAAACAATGGTGCAAATCAACTTTTGGGCAGTATTAGCAGCCTCAATTATTCCTCTTCTTACAGGTTTTATATGGTATCATCCTAAAGTCTTCGGAACTGTTTGGATGAAAGAAGCCGGTTTATCTCAGGAAAAAATGAAAGGACAAATGGTAGGTGTATTTGTCTTTACGATTATTTTATCATTATTTATAGCCTATTTTCTTCATTTTATAACCATTCATCAGTTTGGTGCTTTAGGAATGATTGGTGGTGATGAGATGAATGCCAACGAATCGTATCACGCATTTATGAAAGATTACGGGATGGCATACAGGTCTTTTGGTCACGGAGCGTTGCACTCTTTTATGACAGGTTTTCTCTTCGTTTTCCCTGTTATTGCCATTAATGCGATGTTTGAAAGGAAATCATGGAAATATACGATGATCAATACGGGATACTGGACGCTTACGATTACCATTATGGGCGGTATTATCTGCGGATGGTATGCTGTTGATGGCTTTCATTGGGTAACACAAAAATAATTACAAAAGATTAAATTATAAGGCTACTTTTGTGTAGCCTTTTTATGTCATATCATTTAAAAATATACCATTCAGATAAGGATTTTCCGGAATGTTGGTCTTCAACGATCGGAAATCATAATGTCATGCTTTCGCAGGAATATTTTTGTGCGCTTCATGCTTCTTTGCCTTCTAATATGGAGTGCTTTATGGTGGGTTTTTTTAATCAAAACGAACTGGTGGGAGGTGCTTTGTTTCAATACATCGATTTTATTGGATTTAGAAAGTCTTTAAAGAATGATTCCGGATGGAATATTAAAAGTCTGTTCACAGGCTTATTTATTAAAGATGTAATGATCCTCGGAAATAATATGCTGACCGGCCAGAACGGATTTTATTTTGATTTTTCAAAAATCCCGGTAAGAGATATTTTGATAGTTTTACATAAAGCGATTGATGTCATGCAGTCTGAGATCAGGAAAACGTCTTTAATTATTTTTAAAGATTATCAGAACTCTCTTGCAGAACGGTTTAAAGGAAAAGAGTATGATCCGTATTTTCGGTTTTCCGTACAGCCTAATATGAAACTGAAAATAAAGGAACACTGGGAAACATTTGATGATTATCTCAATGACTTTTCAAAAAAATACAGGTCACGAGTAAGAGCAGCAAAAAAGAAACTGCAGGGTATAGAAAAGCGTGAGCTGGATTTGGATTCAATAAATAAATACCGGCACGAAATGAACAAGATGTATCATAATGTAGTTGATAATGCTGCATTCAATACATTCTTCCTGGCTGAAAACCATTTCGGGAAAATGAAGGAAAATCTTGACGGAAAATTTAGAATCTTCGGCTATTTTTCAGAAAGCGAACTTGTTGGGTTTTATACTTTGCTGATCAATAATAATGATGTTGATACTTACTTTTTAGGCTATCACAAAGAACTTCAGAAAGAAAAGCAGGTCTACCTCAATATGCTTTTGGATATGGTGGAATTCGGAATTACTCATCAGTTTGAAAGAATTATTTTTGGCAGAACAGCTTTAGAAATAAAATCAACCATCGGAGCTGAACCCACTGAAATTTTTGGTCTGATTAAACATAATAATTTCATGATTAATCCTTTCATGAAAATTCTTTTTCCTGCTATTTCTCCAAAAACGGAATGGGTTCAAAGGAGACCGTTTAAATAATTTAAACAAAGCACTGCTATTTTAAGATACCCGTAATGTTTTTATAAGTGAAAAAATTTCAGGCTGTATAAGTGAGATTATCTTAGAAAATTTGAATAAAATTAATCCAGGGTAAGTCTTTTCAAAGACCACGAACTTCCGTTGTATATATCAAGATCTACTTTGGTGTTGATTCCGTGAACGATCCCGTTTTCTGTAAACTGCCAGAAATCCCATTCAGAATCAGGTGATGGGGCAGGAACGTCATTGTAATTGGCAAGCCACAACGGATAATCGTCAAATTCGCCTTTCAAAAAATCTTTGTAATAATGATAATAGGTGTAAATAATAGGCTTTTTTCCGTAGGCTTCCTCTACAATCCTGCACCATACTTTAAGATCTTCAATCAGTTTTTCATTGGTTTTACGCTTCGGAATCTTTTCTATATCAAGAATGGGAGGCAGGTCGCCGCTTTCCAGTTTTACATTTTCAAGAAAATTGTTGGCTTGTCTTACAGGATCTTCATCTGCTCTGTAAAAATGATATGCACCGCGGATTATATCCCGCTTTTTTGCCATTTCCCAGAAATCATCAAAATGTTTATCCGCATTGCGGTTTCCCATGGTGGCGCGCATCACGACAAATTCCAGTGGAATGGTTCTGTTCCCGATGCTCAGACTGTCCCAGTTAATATCTTCTTTATTTTGGTAGTGGGATATGTCAAAACCGTACGTTTTATCAAGGTTATCTGAAATGATTTTCTGTATTCTTACTGTTTCAGATTCTGTATTATGAAGCTTCCGGTGCACGAATTTATTAAAGTACATAGCATAATAATAGCTTACGGTCTTTTTTAAATAAAATCCTGTTCCTACAAGTGCAATCAGAAGAATTGCCAATAGTACTTTGCGTCGGAAAAAATAGTTCTTCCTACGGGTTGCATGAACCTTTTTGGCGGTTTTTTTGCTGTACTTTTTCTGTGGCATAAAGTTTTGCAAAACTAACTTTTTTCGCTGCGAAATGCTAAAATAAAATCAGTAAATTTGTGTACTATGGAAACACGCGAAAAGATCATCATTATAGGAGGAGGTTTTGCGGGGCTGCAACTTGCGAAAACATTAAATAACAAAAACAAAAAAGTACTTGTTGTAGACCGGGTAAACCATCATATGTTTCAGCCTCTTTTCTATCAGGTAGCGTGCGGAAGAATTGAGCCATCCAATATTTCTTTTCCGTTCAGGAAAATTTTTCAGCGTTCCAGGAATACACAGTTCCGGCTTACGGAGGTTAAAGCAATTGATACTGCCAACAATAAAGTAATCACAGAGGAAGCGGAATTCAGCTATGATAAACTCATAATTGCCACAGGTTGTAAAACCAATTTTTTCGGGAATAAAGATTTGGAAAGTAAAGCTTTCGGAATGAAAAATACACAGGAGGCCATCAGTATCAGAAATCATGTTTTGATGACATTTGAAAAACTGATCCTGGAAAAAAGCCGCAGTGATGATGGAAACTGGAATATTGTCATTGTAGGAAGTGGTCCCACCGGTGTGGAACTGGCAGGTGCTTTTGCCGAAATGAAAAAAGAAATTCTTCCTAGAGACTATCCGTATATGAACTTTGCCCATCTTGAGATTATTCTCGTAAGTTCTACGGAAAAACCACTTGCAGTGATGAGTGCTGAAGCACAGAATAAGTCTGAAGAATATTTAAAAGATCTCGGCGTAACATTTCTAAGTCAGGAATATGTTACCGATTATGATGGTGATAAAGTGTATATGAAAAGTGGAAAAACAATCCCTTCCAATAATGTGATCTGGGCAGCCGGCGTTACAGGGAATGTTGTTGATGGCTTTCCTCAGGAAAAGCTCATCAGAAACCGATATATTACAGACCGATACAATAAAATAAAAGGCTACGACAACATATTTGCCATCGGAGATATTGCGTATATGGAAACTCCGAAATATCCTCAGGGGCATCCTCAGGTGGCAAATGTGGCAATTACCCAGGCGAAAAATTTAGGTAAAAATCTTCTCAGAAAAAATACTGCCGACTGGAAAGAATACGAATATGAAGATAAGGGTTCTCTGGCTACCATCGGGAAACACAGAGCAGTTGTAGATTTGCCCTTTGTCAAATTTCAGGGATTTCTGGCGTGGTTTTTCTGGATGTTCTTACATTTAATGTTAATTTTGAGCGTCAGAAATAAGCTTGCTGTATTCTTCAACTGGATGTGGAGTTATTTTAACAAAGATTCTTCCTTACGATTAATAATTTCGCCGAATAAGAAAAACGAAACTTTACAATGAGAATTGATATCATAAGTGTGCTTCCGGAGCTGATGGAAAGCCCTTTTAAAACATCTATTTTAAAAAGAGCCATGGATAAAGGACTGGTGGAAGTGCATTTTCATCACCTGAGAGACTGGGCGATTAATAAACACCGACAGATTGATGATGAGCCTTACGGGGGTGGAGCGGGAATGGTAATGATGGTAGAACCGCTGGATAAATGTATTTCCGCATTAAAAGAACAGAGGGAATATGATGAAGTTATTTATCTTACACCGGATGGGATCACCTTAAACCAGAAAATAGCCAATACACTTTCTATTAAACAGAATCTTATCTTCTTATGTGGTCATTATAAAGGGATTGATCAGCGTGTAAGAGATCTTCATATTACAAAAGAAATTTCCATCGGAGATTATGTACTCACCGGTGGCGAGCTGGCAGCCTGTGTTCTTGCAGATTCTGTAATCCGTCTGCTTCCCGGCGTTTTAAATGATGAGCAAAGTGCTTTAACAGACAGTTTTCAGGATGATCTGCTTTCTCCTCCTATTTATACAAGACCTGAAGTTTATAAAGGTTTGGAAGTACCAAAAATTCTCCTGAGCGGCAATTTTGCAAAAATCGAAGAATGGCGTCATGATGAAGCGGTAAGAATTACTCAGGAAAAACGCCCCGATTTACTTTAAAAAAGATAAATTATAGAATTTATTACTGTTTAACGATTTTATATTAACAATAAAATGCAATATCGGAATATTTTTTGTTGTTATTTTTGTTGTAGTTTAAAAAAATAATCATATTTTAATTTTTAGTTTATTTTATTCTAATTTAATTTAATTTTGGTTATTAAATTATTAAAAATAATATTCTAAAATAAATGACAATATTTAAATTTTTAACTTTTGATGGTTTTATGTCTTAAGATTTTTTATTGAATTTTAATTATTTAAATATAAAATTCATGTAAAAAAATTGCGAAATAATTAATGATTTATTAAATAAAATAATAAATTTACATCCTGAAAGTTAAAATGAAAATTTTAATTATTAGAAAAGCGTGTTGATGGAACTTTTTAGTTTTTATAATGTTGAAAATTTATTCCTGCCAGATCCGGAACCAAGGCATAAGCTTGATCCTACAATTTCAGGATTACGGAACTGGAACGAAAGAAAATATAAAAACAAACTCTATAAAATCGCACACGTTTTTCAGCTGATAAAGGATGAAAATGGTACGCTTCCCTTTATTATAGGTCTTTCAGAAGTTTCCGGAAAGCAGGTACTGGAAGATCTCATACAGATGCAGCCGTTCAATTCAGAATATGGTATTGTACATTACAATTCCAGGGATGAAAGAAAAGTTGATGTAGCCATGCTGTATGATAAAAATAAAGTTGAAATAATAGACTCTGAAGCTATTACCTTCTTCTTTGAAAACGAAACCCAAAACATAGAAAACTACGATACAACAAGAGACGTGCTCTATTCAGTATTGAAGTATAAAGAAGAGATTATCAATGTCTTTATCGCCCATCTTCCCTCTAAACGCGAAAAAGATATTAACAGGCCCAAAAGGATTTTTATACTTAATGAAATCCAAAGAAGGATTCTGGATCTCATAAATGCTGATGAAAATGTAATTCTGTGCGGAGATTTCAACGAAAACCCAGATGATGAAAATTTAGTAAAAATTCTCTATGACAATTCCTACGAAAAGGTTTTGGAAAATCCTTTTCAGCAGTTGTTTTCTACAGGAAATTACTCTACTTTTCATTACAAATCCGGGCTGTTATTTGATCAGATCATATTGTCTGAATCTTTTTTTAAAGAAGATCGTATGCTTTCTTTTCAAAATGCCGGAATTTTTAAACCCGTAAAAATCAGCTGCCGGGACAAAAATTTTGAGGGAAGGCCGTTCCGCACTTATGCCGGAACAAGGTATCTCGGCGGTTACAGCGACCATTTTCCGGTCTATGTAACGCTAGGTAAAGTATAAACAAATGTGAAAAACATAAATTTAAGTAGAGAATGAAAAATTCAGACAACACAAGCTATCAATTGGATTCAATTGACAAGGAAATTATTTACATGCTGATGGATAATTCCAAAACATCACTTGCTCATATTTCCAAAGGAGTGGGGATTTCCACAACTGCGGTTCACCAGAGAATTAAAAAACTCGAGCAGGCAGGAGTAATTGAAAATTCAATTTCTTTTCTTAATCCTAAAAAAATAGGATATAAAGTTATTTCGTACATAGGTGTATTCCTCGATAAACCCAGCCATTATCCTGACATGGTTAAGGCTTTAAAGGAAATCAATGAAGTAGTGGAAGCTCACTATACCACAGGGAATTACACCATATTCCTGAAAGTCCTCTGTAAAGATAATGACCACCTGATGCAGATTTTAAGTAAACTTCAGAAACTGAAAGGGGTTACAAGAACGGAAACTTTCATATCTTTGGAGCAGGGTATTTACAGACAACTGAAAGTATAAACATCATGAACATTGCACAATATTTGGATTCAACCTACCTGAAAACTCCTGCGCAGTCAGGGCTTTCGGAAGAAGAAACATTACAGAAAGATAAAGATCTGGCACAGGAGGCTATTGATAACGGAATTTTCGCCGTAATGATCCGTCCGGATTATGTTTCGGAAATCAAAAAGTATATTCTTGAAAGGAATTCAGATGTTGTGGTGGGAACAGTTATCGGTTTTCATGAAGGAACATATTCTGTAGACGAAAAACTTGCAGAAGCTGAAAAAGCGATTGCCGATGGAGCAGATGAGCTGGATTTTGTGATCAATTACAATGCTTATTTAAAAGGAGATTTGGATCTTGTAAAAGATGAGTTCGTAAAATGCACGCAGCTTTGTCTGGAACACCATAAAGCAGCAAAATGGATAATCGAAATTGCAGCTTTAACCGATGAACAGATCGCAGATCTTACCAGAAATATTTCCATTTGGGCAGAAGAGCGTTTTCCTGAAAATGATTGGTCTAAAATTTTCGTAAAGTCTTCAACAGGTTTTTATGAAACCCAAGAAGGAAAACCGAATGGTGCAACATTTGAAGGGATAAAAATAATGCTGGAAAATGCCGGAAAATTACCTGTAAAAGCGGCCGGTGGCGTAAGAACTCCGCAAGATGCCGAAAAAATGATCAGCATGGGAGTAAAAAGAATCGGAACTTCCTCTGCATTGGCTTTAATTAAAAACCATTCTGCTTCGGAAGGATATTAATTTAAAAATATGACTTAAAATAAAAACCATCAGCTTAGAGTGATGGTTTTTTTATTTTATGCCTGTTGGGCTAAATATTCAGTATAAAATTCCTGGGTTTCCTTGATTAACGCATCCATTTCCTTCAAAGTGAATACTTCTAAAAATTTCTTCCTGAAATCTTTAAAATGAGGAACGCCGCGGAAATAATTACTGTAATGCTGTCTCATTTCCACCAGCCCAAGTCTTTCGCCCTTCCATTCTGCACTCCATTCCGCATGCTGGCGAACTGCCAGTAAACGGTCTTCAATAGTTGGGGCCGGAAGATGTTCTCCTGTCTTAAAGAAATGTTTAATTTCGTTAAAAATCCAAGGATAACCGATAGCAGCTCTTCCGATCATAATACCGTCGCATGCATATTTTTGTTTGTATTCCAAGGCTTTTTCAGGTGAGTCGATATCACCGTTTCCAAAGATCGGAATCTCAATATTAGGATTTTGTTTGATTCTGGAAATGTGTTCCCAGTCGGCTTCCCCTTTATACATCTGTGCACGTGTTCTTGCGTGGATTGTTAATGCTTTAATGCCTGTTTCCTGAAGACGTTCCGCTACTTCATCGATGTTGATGGAAGTGCTGTCCCAGCCTAAACGGGTTTTAACGGTTACCGGTAAACTGGTGGAACTTACCACAGCTTTTGTAAGACGAACCATTAAATCAATATCTTTTAAAACTCCAGCGCCCGCACCCTTGCAGACAACTTTTTTTACAGGACATCCGAAATTAATGTCAACAAGATCAGGATTTACCGTTTCTACAATTCTTGCTGACATGGCCATTGCTTCTTCATCACCGCCAAAAATCTGGATTCCCACAGGTCGCTCATAGTCGAAAATATCCAGTTTTTTTCGACTTTTAATTGCATCGCGAATTAACCCTTCTGAAGAAATGAATTCAGAGTACATCAAATCTGCACCATGCATTTTGCATAACCTCCTGAAAGGCGGGTCGCTCACATCCTCCATTGGTGCCAGTAAAAGCGGAAATTCCGGCAGTTCTATGTTGCCAATTTTAATCATGCTGCAAATTTACAAAATTCCGGGCACTTGAAAATAGGATATTATCTATAAGCGTAAATGATGATAATTATAACTAATATCCCTCTTAACCCCTCAAACGGTTTGAACTCAGAAACTCGCCTTAACCTGCATGCTTCCGATATGAATGGTTCTGTCCCCTGAATTTCTTCCTTCATAATTTAAATTAAGCTGAAGAAAAGAATTGATGGCCTGCTGAATAAATACGCTCCAGACCTGGTTTTTTCCGGGTTTTAAACCGTCAAGCATCTGATTTCCTACAATGCTGAAATTATTTCCCGTAAAATCATTGTTAATAAATGAAAAGTTTCCCCGAATGGACGTTTTTCGACGTTCCCACTGTATGGTTCCGGTGATGTCAAATGCTTTCAGAAGCTCCTCTCCATCCACTCTGTCTTTCTGTCGGAAAGCGGAGGAAAGCTCAGCCTGAATAGCATCTGTAAATTTATAAGTCGCTTTCGGTTTGGTTTCAAAATTATTCAGACGGTAATCTCTTGTGGCAAATAATTGTGAAGAATTTCGAATATCATGTACGGAATTTTCCCAGTCGATCCTGAATTCTTTATTAAACCAGTATCCAATATTTAAGAAATGTGAAACTTGCTCACGTTCTTCATTGCTGAAATTGGCATTGATAAGGTTGTCATTTGAGATAAAACGATAGTTTCCGTTCCAGCCGGATTTTTCTGTCGGACTAAACTGTGCAGAAGCAAGTATGTTCTGATTTTTCAGTATCTGGTCTTCATTTTTTTCGAAAGGATTAAGTACCAGAACTTTATCACGTTTGTAAAATGAATTTTGGGAATTCAGTGAAATATTAAAATTCCATCGCTTCAGGAATTTGTTTTCAGAATTAAAAACAACAGAAGGATTCACAAATAGGGCCAGCTGAATTTTATTTTTATTGGAAGGAATATATCGTACAGAATTCGTGTAAATCCTGATGTATTGCGCAAGGTCAGAATATTCTGCAATTTCAAATTCATCAAGCTGCTGAATGCCGTCACCGTTATAATCTGTCCATTTATAAATACCCTGTCCGTCGGTTACTTTTATATATTGGAATTCTCTTTGTGCTTCCTGCCCGTTTCCAAGCTCATAGAAAGCCTGCAGTCTCATCCCGTTTCTGAAGAGCTGTTGGTTGTAAAGAATATTTCCTACCACAAAATCATTGTTTCTGGAAGCATCCGCGTCCTGATTCTGATAGAAAAACTTACGGTAGTGAAGAAGCGCGTTCAATGTTGTTTTCTCCGTTTTAATGATTTGGCTTTCAGCCATGAATCCTAAAATATTATTCATGTTCTGAAGCCTGTTGTCGCGCACCGAGTCATTGTCTCTCATGTACACTTTAGTGAGCAGTTTTGTGCGGGCACTGTCACCGACTTTTTTCTGTACGAAAATTTCCCTCCAGCTGAAACTTGTGACATCCATAAGCTGAGTGTCATTGTATTTCTTTTCATTATGTTCCATACTTCCTCCAACAGCCCAGCTTCCTTTTTTGCCGGTATATTCTGTTGATGCACCACCTCTTATGAATTTTGTATCCTGAAGTACGGCATTGGTGTTTAGATAAGATAAATTTCCTTTGGTGAAGAACTTTCCGCTGATCCAGCCAAAATCGAGATCATTTTTTATCCCTTTATAAGAATCCTGCTCATCAAGGTAATTAATTCTATAATTGAGCGTAGATTTATTATTCCATTTATTTAAAAAGCTAAAGATGAACCTGTTTTGTGTTCTCCCGCTGAATTCCTGTGCAAGGTTGAAATCTCTTGAGAATTCTACATCATTAATCCTGTCTAAAATATGAAACTGTTTATCAATATATTGATATTCAAAATTCGGAGTTCCTTTCCAGTTGTTTTTGGTAAAAGTTTTATTTCCGAAAATCCGCCATGCATAGCCAATATTCTGGTCAGAGTCTTTAGAAGAAAAAAGATTGATGTCATAGTTGCTTAATGAAATATCTGCTCCAATTTTTCCGTCCTTTAATGCATATTCGGAATTAAAGGAATAGACCTGTGATTTTTCGGGAGAAGGCAGTTTTCTTACGGCACGGTAATCACCCATGTTAGGGCCTACATACTCAAAAACCCTTCCGTTATTGGTGGTTTGTGTTATTTTATAATCACCCAGATTTGCCCCGAAATAAGTAAATGAAACCGTATAAAGAGTCTGTGTGGCATCTGTTGAAAACTGATAATAATTTCCGGAAGAATTCTGAACCAGGCGGTAAAGGATTTTGTTGACATCATATTCGGTAACTACGCCGGAAGGAGCGTACATCAGATTTGGATCGTTTCCTGCATTGGCAAGAATCTGCTGATCTTCCTGAGAAAGATTCAGCGCCAGTGGAGCGTTTTTATTATCATTTTCCATGAACCAGTTAAGCCCGAGCTTTAATTTTTCTCTTTTATGCTCAACTTTCCCGGTGAATAAATATCTTGAATAATTCCTGTTGGTATAATTGTAGGAAATCGTAATAAAATTCTGCTGGAAAATAGGACGGAAACTGGTAAAAGTAACTTCGCCTGTATTATAATTGATAATGTAATCCTGGTTTTCACCACGCTTCATAAGAATACCATCAATAAAAACCTGTTCCGATCCGGAGATCAGGGTGATAAACTGTTCACCGTTTTTTCCCGTCAATCGGTAAGGTCCCTGGTTTCCTTCAACACCCTGAAAACGTATTCTGTGGAATTCACTTCGCGCCACTCCCATGGAAACATCAACAAATGTTTTATTATCTTTCCCGAATTCCGTCTGGAACTCAATTCCCATACTCCGCCGCTGATATTTTGCAAAATAGTTTTTGGCCTCAACAAGATCAAGATGTCCTGCTCTGAGGATGGATTTATCCTTAATATTAAGCTGCATGTAGATCTTATCGAATTCTTCAAGAGTCTGGGTATATCCGTCTGCCTGAATTGGCAAATTATGATCGGAAATGCTCGCAAGAATGGTTACATCTTTAGAAAGTCTCCCGGAAATCTGCAGGTCCATTGAACTTTGTACAGACTGTCCCTGGTTGTTCCCGAAAGTAATCCCCCTTATAATAGAACCTTTTGAATTCAGTTCGCCTAAAAATCTTTTTTTGTCATTTCTTGCAAGAACAGCTTCATCCACAATAATTCTGTTGCTGGTTTTCACAAAATCCATGGTGTCTTTGGCAAAAATATCCTGCTCAAATCTTGCAGCCAGAATACTGTCTTGTGTAATGCTGTCCTGTTTGAGGCTATCCTGTGGAAGATTAGGGTTTTTCCATGTGAATATCTGTGCATTTCCAGAGAATATGCCCATAAAAAACAACACGAATATCAGAATATAATTCCGCAAGCCTTTAGAAATAATCGGTAAAAATACTTAAAAATAGTTTATGGAAATGCTTTTAGTATTATTAACAAAAAATTAACCCAATTATTGTCTTATGAAGAAAAATTGGCGTAATTTTGGCGTGTAAATTATTAATAATTAAATCTTAACGTCATGAAAAAAATCTTTACAATTTTGAGTATAGTTTCTGTATCTGCTTTTGCAAATGCACAAATTGTAATTAATGAAATTTATGGAGCAGGTGGTGGAAGCAATTCTGCTATTTTGTACAAGTATGATTTTGTAGAATTAAAAAATATCGGATCTACCTCTGTAACTTTAACGGGTGCGTATTTGCAGTATGCTTCTGCGGCCGGTACTTTCAACGGTGGGAATAGTAATCATGCATTGCCTACTATAACATTAGCTCCGGGCCAAACGTATCTTCTTCAGGAAGGAAGTGCAGGGACGGCGGGAACTGATTTGCCGACACCGGATGCAGTAGGAACTATTAATTTATCAGGAACAGCAGGTAAACTTGCTTTAACGACTGATAGCACAGCACCTACATCTGCAACAAGCTCTAATGTAATTGATTTTTTAGGTTACGGTTCTACCGCTAGTTATTATGAAGGATCTGCTGCTGCGCCAGCACCGTCTAATACAACTTCTATTGCAAGAACTTCAGGGGATACCAATAATAATGGTGCTGATTTTACTGCGGGTACGCCTACTCCTCAAAATTCAAACTCAGGTAGTTTAGCTGTTGCTGATTTATCTAAAACCAAAGGAAACTTCATTAAAAATACTTTTGTGAAAAATGAAGAAATTACATTTGGTGCTCAGGCAAATGATGTAAAAGTTTATAATATGTATGGACAGGTTGTAAAAACAGCATCTGTAAAAGCAAACGAGTCTTTAAGCGTTGCTGAATTACAAAAAGGAAATTATATTGTAACAGGTACGGTAAATAATCAGCCGGTTTCTCAAAAGATTCTGAAAGACTAAAATTAACTTCGTATACCAGATAAAAACCACTTTGTAAAAAGTGGTTTTTTTATTTATATAATTAAAATAAAATGAATTTTTTGTAATAAATGTGGTATATGCTTGATTATTTGGCATTTATTTTGTTGAACTTTAAATGTAACATAAATCACTTAATTATGAAAAAAGCATTTACTTTTATCGGGCTTGTCTCGATGACGGCATTTTCTAATGCACAGATTGTAATTAATGAAGTTTATACTGGAGGAGGCCTTTTAGGGGCAACTTTAACAAATGACTTCATAGAGTTGAAAAACATCGGGAATTCAACAGCAACCTTAACGGGTGCAACCATTCAGTATGGTTCCGCTACAGGAGCATTTACACAATATCACACATTACCTACCATCACCTTACCACCGGGACAAACCTATCTCATCCAGGAAGGCGGTGACGGCGGAGGATTGATTAATCTTATCAACCCGAATCTTGTGGTTAATGTTGTATTGAACTTCGACGGATCTGGTCCGATTGTAGGTGCAGGGCTAGGGATAGGGCTCACTTCCGGAAAAGTAGCGCTGGCAAGTAACGCCACACAGGTAACAGGCCCTACAGCTTCCAATGTTTTAGATTTTGTAGGATATGGAACAGCTAATCAGTATGAAGGAGCAGGAGCAGCGCCATCACCAACCATTCTGAATTCCATTACCAGAGTTTCAGGTGATACCAACAACAATAATGTGGATTTCACCATAGGATTGCCTACTCCACAGGGGGGAACTTTAGCGGTTAATGATATTTCTGCTAACGCTGTACGTCCTAATTTCATCAAAAATACTTTTGTAAAAAACAATGAAATTATTTTTGGTACGGATGTGAAAGATGTAAAAGTATACAATATGATGGGACAAGTCGTAAAAACAGCTTCTGTTAAAGAAAATGGATCATTAAATGTTGATGAGCTGCAAAAAGGAAGTTATATTGTAACAGGTATTGTTAACAATGAACCGGTTTCGCAAAAAATCCTGAAAGATTAATTTATAGAATCTAAAATTCTAATGCCTCAGATTAACTTCTGAGGCAATTTTTTATTACAGGAGTTTATTAATACCAACCTCGTCTGGCTGCATTGATAATAGAACTCAGATTAAGAATTAAAGTATATCGTATGCGCTTCCCATAATCCTTGAATCCCGGTTCAAAGCCTAATGACGACTGTATCGGAAAATAGATTTCAAGAAAATCCGGAATGACACGCACCTTTACACCGCTGTCCCAAATGAACTTGGCAGATTGGTTTTTATTGTCATATACACCTGCATCCGCATAAATGTGGAAAATTTTCCAGACACTGGTATCTACATTTACAGAGGTAATCCATTTGTTGACGGTTCCCAGAATAAAAGACTTGAAACCTCCATCAGCCAGAATATATTGTTGTGAAAGGATACCTCCGGTTGCGCTTTGCCCCAACAGATTATAGGAGAAAGAGTAATCGGAAACTCTGGAAATTCCGTAGTTGAAAGTATTATTTCTTGTATTGTTTTTAATAAAATATCCTGCAAAAAGTCGGACACTTAGTTTTTGCCTTGGAGCAAATTCCCAGCGGTAAAAGCCTTCTGCGGTTACTTTGTGGAAATCTTCCATCCATTGGGTGTTGATTCCGAGGCTTTTCTCATGAATGCTCTGGCTGTCATTGTATCCGTAACCCACGCTCCAAAGATTGTATTTATCATAATCATTATTGGCAATCATCAGAGGGCTGAGATCTCTCTCAAAATAGTTGTAAGAAATTCCCACGCTTCTGCTTACGGTACTTCTTGGATTTTTTCTGAAGTTAAAATTTGAATAAACGGAACCTTTGCTGTAAGCCAGATCGTAATCATAATGGAAATAAGATCCTGAAACTCCGAAAGTAATGCTTCTGAAAATACTTTCTGCCGGCAGAAAAGAATAGTTAACAGCTCCGGATCCGGTAAGTTGACCTGTTCCCGTACTGTAGGTCGGAGTAAAAGAATATAAAAATTTCTGATCAAAAAAAGACTGATTCTTAAAGTTGAACCCGATCAGGAATTTATCATACGTATTGCTGAAACGAACCCTCGGGCTGATATAGATTTCATTGAATTCAGGATTCGGGATATCTTTGATAAATTTCAGTTTGATTTTTCTCATGTTGGAAAAAAATCCTTTCGCATACAGAAAATTATCCCTGTAATTGGCTTCCGGGAAAATGTAATCATCATTCAGGGTAATTTTGTTGACGTTTTCGGCAGGAATAGAAAATGTTTTTGTTTTTTCATTTTCTTCCGTTTCTACCCAATATTCTTTTGTATCGCCGTTTTTAGATTCTGTCTGCAGTTTTACCGGAATATTGGCGGGGGTATTTTTATTAATTTTTATATGAAGAGAATCTCCCTCTTTCCGAAACCTTTTAAGCTTAAAATTTACCCTGTTTTTGTGTTGTAAAAAATCGGCCAGATAAGCTGTTCTCTTATCCTGCTCCGCTAATTCTTTTATAAAATCATCTGGATTAACCTGTTTGTCCGTATTCTTTGAAATAAATTTCTGAACCAGACTGTCAAAATTCTCATAGCCCATTTTATCCGCCGAATAATTGAATAAGGTCCCGGTTTCAAAACTGCTGATGGCCATATCATTAAAGTTGCTCAGGACCGTGTATTTCTCATCAATTTTCTGATCAAGATTCTGGGACATGATGTATTGGTAGGTTAGTCCGTACCGTTCAATAAGCTTTACATCCGAAGCATAAAACAGCTTTAATGGTTTGATCCCGAAAATTTTGGTTTCCGGTAAGCTGCCGAGGAGTTTGGTGTCACCATAGAATTTCTTGAGGTATTGAATTTCAAGGTAAGATTTCAATCCGTTTTTAAACCAGTGATCATCCTGTTTATCGGTAATAATGCTTTCCTCCAATACTTTTTTAGCCACAATCCCGAAATAATCTAGATCGGTCTTCTGAGCATCATTAAAAAGCTGAAATCTGAACTTCCAGAATGTAATATCATTATTTCCGAAAAAATCTTCTTTAGCCCTGAATTTATCTGAGATAAAAATTCTTTGAGGAACAGTTCCCGTTCTGTCTTTGATAAATTTCAGGTGAAGCGGCAGATAAAACTCCAGATTTTGTTTTTCTTCCGGTGTTAAATTATATCCGAATTTTATTTCAGTTCTGATATCATCATTGTTGATGATGATTGATGGATATTCATTCTGTGAAATGAGAAATTCTGGATCGGAGTCAAGATACCCCATGAAAGAATTCATCTGAAACTGCTGAAGATTACTTTCGATAAAATAATTAACAGGCAGATCAAAATTAATCTTCCAGTACGTATTGAAACTTACGGATTCTTCGATATCATGATAATCCCTTTTAGAAATATTGCCCGGATCAAAACGATCCGGGACAATAAAGAAGTATTTTAATGCTACATTTTTATCTGAAGTTCCGTATCCCGTAAATTTTTTGTCGGGAAGCTGAATTTCATATTGCAGGTTTAATTTTACCTGTTCTCCGGGCTGCAGCACTTTTTTCAGGGGTAAAAAAATATTTTCCTCCGAAATAGCAGTGATTGGAATTTCCTGGTCGGAATCCTGAATTTTCAAATTGAGTAATTTTCCGAGCTCTTTTTTTTCAGCAAAGTGAAGATCAGTATTGCGGTCTTCCAGCTTACGGTAAACGAGTGAGGTTCCCCTTTTATTGTACGCAGATACCCAGTTCAAAAGTTTCACTGTATTCAGAGCTGCTTTAGAATTGTTATAATAAACCAGCTCCTGATTTACATGCAGCAGTTTTTTGTCTGAAGACAGTTTTGCTTCAATATAAATACTGTCTTTTTGTGCAGATACCTCTACAACACCCAAAAACAAAAAAAGGCCAATGCAAATATTTCTCAATTAACTGTGATATGGTTCAAATATAACTTATTTTACAGAAAGTCCTCTAATATTTAAATTAACTTTGAGTTAGTTTTTTTTCAAGGGAATTCAGATAGGCTTTCCATCCTTCATTTTTATACAGCATGGCAGCTTCGGCAGGATTTTCAGCTTTGTAAATTCCTCTTCCTACAATGATGAAATCGGTATGAAGTGTTTTGAATACATGTTCAGGGGTATTGTACTGCTGTCCTTTCCCGTCTCCGGAATCTGCAAGATTTACACCCGGCGTGAAGAGCAGCATTTCTTCCGGAAGCGGGTTTTGGGAAACTCCGCCGATTACATTAGGATGGGATGCCGCAATCTTTAGTGCTTCTTCACGATATGCACTGGTGGTTAAAGCACCTTTTGAAGACATTCCGATGATGGCAACAACACCTACATTTTTAAAACAGTCTAAAGATTCAAACCCTCCGATAACCTGAGATGTTACAAAGTCTGCCCAGTCCGTAATTTTAAATACACCGCTTGTAAATTGCAATTCCTGAGTATTTCCGATGTCTGCAAATTTTCTGTCTTCCATAAGAAGGAAATTATGTTTTGCAGCCAATGCTTTAAGCGGAGTAATCGTTTTTTCATATTCGAAATCAGATATAATGTCGATATGTGTTTTTAAAGCAATCACATGAGGACCTACTTTTTCTGCAAGATCCAATAATCCCTGAGTTGTGGTAACATCAGCAGAAGCGATAAGATTGGATTGTTTGGCAAGTGCAGTTTCCAATAGTTTTTTAGAAACAGAATGCTGTGCGGTGCTGAGTTTCTGTTCGTAAGAAGCTCTTGTTATTTCTTCAAACTGAATGTGATTTCCCTGCAGGAAATCCTGAATTCTTTTCACTTCATCATCGGATAATTCTCCGTTTTCCCAAAGAATAGAACATACTTCCGAAATATTGAAAAGTGTGTGAACTCTGTATCCTCTGCTTTCAAGAAGTTCTTTTCCACCCTGTTCCCTGTCGAGAACAACTACGATATCAGCAACTTTGATGTCTTCCTGCTCAACTTCTGCAATGGTTTCAATCAAAGATTTTCCTGAAGTAATCACATCTTCTACCAAAAGGCAGTTTTGTCCTTTCTGGTAAATTCCTTCAATCAGTTTTTTGGTGCCATAGTTTTTGGCTTCTTTTCTTTTTATAATTAATGGAATATAACTTTCCAGAGACATTGCTGTAGCCATCGGAAGGGCAGCATAAGGAACTCCGCAGATCAGATCAAAATTATCCAGAGGAAGCATGTCCAGTAAATAATTGGCTAAGTTTTTTAGGATTTTCGGATCTGAAGCCAGTGGTCTTAAGTCTACATAAAAAGGACTTTCAATACCGCTTTTTAATGTAAATCTTCCGAATTTGATGATGCCAAGTTTATAGCACTCTAAAAAGAATTCTTTTTTACTTTCCATTATTTTTTATTAGATGTTGCAAATTTAAGGAAATGATGTTGAAAGTCAATTGTGAATTTTACTTCGCAGTTGAATTGTGAGGTTTTATCGTTCCATTATGATAAAGCGACTGGATTTTTATTCACAAAAAAACACCCAAAAGGATGTTTTTTATTTTACGATTTCGGCATTGATTACTTTCGTACTGTCTTTGCTGTATTGTCGTTCGGCTTCCCAAAGAAGGAATTTATCTACTTCTTTAATCAGTTTCGGAATGGTAAGCGATAAAACGGCCAGATCATCCAGCACTCCGATTACGGGAACGGCAACTTCCGGAAGCAGATCAATCGGTGAGATAATGTACAATACCCCTAAAAGCGGAAGAATAATATCAATGGATCTCATCGGGTATTCTCCTTTTCTCCACATTCTCACCATTCTGAAAATGTCGGGGATTTTTTTCACAAAACCTTTGTGATTGATGGCTTCTTTTGCCAGACTTAATTTTGAATATTTCATTTTGTGTTTAATTTTAATAATTCTACAACGGTACTTAATTCACAAATTCTGTACCAATGAAGTCTTATGGAACGTTAAAAATTATTTGATAATATTATCTATAAACTGATGTACAGATTCTGTATTCCAGTCTCTTGATGCATCTTCTTTAATAATGATTCTTCCGTCTTTATCAAGAAGGTAAGTGGTTGGGAACACTTTCGGAAGTATTTTTTCTGAAATGGGACTTTGTGCAATGTAAACGGGAACGGTATAATTATTTTCCTTCAGAAATTTTCTTACGGCATCTTCCTGATCATTCATTGCAATAAGCACGAAATCCACATGTTCTTTTCGGGTGTCGTAGAGCTTTTGTATCGAAGGCCATTCTTTTCTGCACGGTGGACACCAGGTTCCCCAGAAATTCAGAAATACAGCTTTGTTTTTAAAAGTTTTGAGATTGGTACTCGGAACATTGATTCCCTGCAGGTCGATATCATAATCTTCTTCCGTTACATGTACTGCATTTTCAATTGTGGCAATAGGAAAAAAAGCATCCTGCAGTTTTTCCTTCACGCCGGGAACGAAAGCGATCACCGCAATGACAGCGATTAATACGATGTAGATTAGATTTTTTTTCATAAATAATTCTCCTGGTATTTATTGTATTCCAATATATTGAAAGTAATTATTATTCAATTGATATATCAAAAACTTATCAGAAACTTTTCCTTCCTTATCAACTAGAGGAATATACAATTTATTTTGTTCAAATTTAATCAATTTTAATGGACGCTCCGGTCTGTTAACCACACTAAAAAAATCAAAATCAATCTGAATTTTATTAAGGGCTGTGGTTTTGGTCCTGAAAATTTTGTTGGAATCAATTAACCTGTTATTGCTGATAGTAAATGCCTGAACTCTTTGAGAATTATCTTTTGAAGAAAAAATACCATTGGAAATAACAAGATAGTAAATCTGCTTATTGAGGGTGACTTTTATAATTTCAGAAGTAAAATATGCAGTATCTGCCTGGTCTTTATTAAAAATGGTTTTTGTTTTTCCATTGGAAGAATACTGAATAATCTGATCAAAACTTTTCATCG
Source organism: Chryseobacterium sp. PET-29 (assembly GCF_025736815.1). Classification (NCBI taxonomy): domain Bacteria; kingdom Pseudomonadati; phylum Bacteroidota; class Flavobacteriia; order Flavobacteriales; family Weeksellaceae; genus Chryseobacterium; species Chryseobacterium sp. PET-29. The sequence continues at coordinate 3,842,109 of NZ_CP107053.1, forward strand.
TTCCTCCCAATTCTGTGTCCCAACCATAGAATCTTAACTTTTTATCTGCTGACGTAGCGATGAACAATTTTTTCTTCAGGAGTTTAAAGTCATAGGTGAGGGTTTCAGGATTTTCAGCAATGAATTTTTTAAATTCACCGGAAAATTTCAAAGACTCATCTGCTTTGCTATCGTAATCTTCATTTTCGGAATACTTTTTATACTGAGTTAAAAAATATTGCTCTTTATTTTCCAGTTTTGTGTTTTGTGCCCTGAAAGCATTGGGGAAAATAAAAAATGCGATGAGAAAACAGGTGTATTTGAACATTCTACAACAATTCCAAAATTTCCTGAACAGCATCTTTACCTCTGTTTTTGGCATAATAAATCTGAAGGTCATTGTAAAAAAGATCTTTAGGATAAGCTACAGGATTAGCTTTGTATTTCATCAATAATTCTGTTCCGAACTTCGGACGAGGACCCCATGAATTTTTAACCTGAAAATCTTTATCCAGAATAATTACCTTCGGAATGGATTCCGTACCATTCGTTAAAAATTGATTGATTAAACTTTTATCATGGTCTCTCAGGAAAATACGTACTTCATTCCGGCCTTCGAAAAATTTAACCAAAGCCGGAACCGTGGCACTGGCATCACCACACCATACTTCGGAGATGATAACTATTTTACCTTCAAAATTTTTGGCTTCAAGCTCTTTAAGCTGATTTTCATCCGGAACATACTTCTTTAAGGTTCTGTCGATTCTCTGAAGTCCCAGTTCGTAATATTGTTTATAATCTGCTTCCTGCTGACTGGCAGGGTTTTCTAATCTCTGTCTTCCTGTTTTTACATACTCTTCAAAAGAGATGCCTTGTTCCCAGTAATTTTTCATTACTAATGTATGTATTAAAAATGGTTGATATTTCTTGTTTTATTAATCAGGAACAGATCTGCCAGAACAAAAGCAGCAAGGCTTTCTACCACCGGAACTGCTCTTGGGACCACACATGGATCATGGCGTCCTTTTCCTTCCACGATTACCGGATTTCCGTTTTTATCTATACTTTCCTGAGGTCTCAGAATCGTTGCGACCGGCTTAAAGGCTACACGGAAATAGATGTCCATTCCGTTTGAAATTCCTCCCTGAATTCCTCCTGAAAGATTTGATCTGGTAGTAAAATTTTCATTAAAAAGATCATTATGATCCTTTCCTGTCATTTTAGCACCGCAGAAACCGCTTCCGTATTCAAATCCCTTGGCAGCATTAATGTTCATCATCGCTTTGGCCAGTTCAGCCTGGAGTTTTGAAAAAACAGGTTCGCCAATTCCTACCGGAACATTTTTGATGACACAGGTAATGGTGCCGCCAATCGTATTTCCTTCTTTTTTGATCTCTTTAATTTTTTCGATCATTTTTTCTGCCGTTTCCGGATCGGGACACCGTACCTCATTGCTTTCTGTTTTTGAAAAATCGAGTGCCTGATAAGGTTTTTCACAGAAAATTTCACCTACGGAAGAAACGTAAGCATTGATTTCTATGTCGGATAGCAATTGTTTTGCTAAAGCTCCTGCAACTACCCAGTTCATGGTTTCTCTTGCAGAAGATTTTCCGCCTCCGCGATAATCTCTCAGTCCATACTTTTGATCATACGTAAAATCGGCATGGCTCGGCCGGTAAGATTGTGCAATATGATCATAATCTTTTGATTTCTGATTTTCATTTTCAATAATAAAACCAATGGGAGTTCCTGTTGTTTTTCCGTCAAAAATCCCGGAAAGAAACTGTACGGTATCGCTTTCTTTTCTTTGAGTTACGATAGAAGACTGTCCCGGTTTTCTGCGGCCCAATTCATATTGTATTTTATCAAAATCAACCTGAAGGCCTGCGGGAAAATTATTGATAATTCCGCCATAAGCGGGACCATGACTTTCTCCGAATGTTGTAAGGCTGAGAAGATTACCTAAAGTATTTAACATACTACAAATTTACGGCTTTTTATCCATATTTAAAATGAAGGTTATCTGTTCTGCTGATAGGTTTTTTTTATAGAATAAATTACTTTTTCAGCTTCTGCTTTTTGTTCTGTTGTCAATTTTTTCCAGATAAACCCTTGATGTACATTTTTTTCATCTGCCAATTGGGGGAAGATTCCGGCTTTAATATTACTATAGATATAACTTTCGGAAATAGCAGGAAGTGGCGTATCAAAATTATAGGGATAATTTTTTGAAACATTAAACTTTAAATTACCGATTTTATATGAATTAAAATTATGGTAATGATAGGTGGAAGGTTTGTACAGTTGTTTCAATTCATATTTGCTCATAAAACTTCCGGGTCTGAAACTCGGAAGATAGGTTTTGAGAATATCGGGTATCATTAAAAAACTAATGATAATAGTGCTTAAAGCAAAAAATACAATAAGAGATTTTTGTCTGTTAAAAAAACTTGCCAAAAGCACAAAGAAAGTGACAAAAAAAACATCGACAAAGAACCTGTACTGTGCTGAAAAAAGAAGCACTGCGATGCTTTTAATGATAAGAGATATACAAATTAAGGTAATAGTCCTGTTTTTTTTAATAATGGTAAAGACAATAAATATAAGAATACTCACTATAAAGAGTATATTGATTTTTGACTTGATTCCATCTAAAAGAAACCAGTTTTTAATATAGTCTGTGAAAGAAAAATTCCTGATTTCTTCATAAGAATATTGCATATCATAGGTTTTCTGAATGGCAAACCGGGAAGATATTTTGAGAATTTCAGGATTTGGCTGCCAATGTACTTCCAAATTCGGGAAAGCAACAGGGAAAATGGGATATCCAAAGGTGTATATATTTTTAATGAAAAAGAGCAGAATGACAGCAAATCCGGGTAGTACACTGATGAACCTTGATTTAATAATGCAAAATGAATATAAAAATCCCAGAATAGGAAGCCATACCATGGTTGGTTTTATAATGAAAACAAAGGATGAAAAAACAAATAAAGAACTTGCTGAAGTATTTCCCTTCATAATTTCATTTAAAATAATTAAAGAAAATACGATTACCGGTAAATCAGGACTTGGTGATTGGGAAAAAAGCAGCAGAACCGGTATAAAACATAATTGGATCCAGCTCTTTTCTTCAATGATATATAAGATATAAATAATAAGTACTATAGAATTGATTCTTAAAAAAGGATCTGAAAAATGAGAGAATCCTGCCTGAAATATATGCCAGACCGACATTTGCCCTAAAGTAATATCAAGATTTGAAATACCTTTTACCATTCCATATTCAGTAAGCCATCTGATGCTGGGAACATAGTAACCGTAATGGTCCAGAACAAAGGGATAGAAAGATGAGCAAAAGACAATGATTATTGAAGCGGTAACAATTATTATACAATCTTTTTTAGAAAATGCGTGGAACTTTTTATATAAATGGTCCCTGAAAAAAAATAAAAGGCCCATACATATTGCAGAAATTTCCACATAAAAATTTAATGGTGTGAAGTATGAAAGTATTGTGAAAATAATACTCAATCCTAAGATTCCTGAGAAAGCATGACCCGCAACTCCTCCTGTGCAAGGTCCTAATACAGAGTGTATTATCTTTCCCCAGCCCATGAGGGTGGGAATTAGAATGACTATAGAAAGGAACATTAACAGCATAAAAAAGATTGCTTAAAAATAAGCAATCTTTCTATTTATTGTGAAAATAATTAACGAGGCTGTACTCTTCCGCTTTTTCTGTCCTGTGCTCTACCTAAAGTATATCCTGTGGCACCACCAATTACACCACCAATAGCGGCACCGGCACCCGGACTTTTCTTGTTAACAATCGCTCCCAACGCGGCCCCGCCGACAGCACCAATAATGGTACCTTTAGCAGCTTCACTCATCCCTTTTTTCTGAGTTGTACCCTGGGATGCACTTGTTCCGCTATTGGCATAAGATCCACTGCTTGAACTTGAGCTAGGCCTATCTCTGTAAACCGTATGCGTTTCTCTGATTACCTGAGGCTTCGCGTTTGCAGCGGCTGTTTTTGCTTTTTCAACTTCAGCCACGCTGTCTGCTTTTTTTTGCGTTTCGTAAGCTATCTTTTCTTTTTCAATAGCTAATTTTTGTTTTTCTATTTCCAATTGTCTCATCTGGAACTCCATTTTTTGCTGTTCCAAAGATTTTTCGGCTATCTGATCATCTTTTTTACAGGCTGTCAGTGCAAATACTGATAATAATCCTGTTAACACTATAGTTTTCATAATTCAAATTTTAATAGGTCTCAAAGACCAGCTTTGACAGAATAGTATTTCCAATTATGACGCCAATATTTAGTTAAGTGATGTTAAAATTTTAAAAAAAATATTAAATATATTCTAATATATATGCTAAATATGCATTAATAGGGGATTAATAGACATAACTTTTATTTAATTTTCTCTTGGTGTTGAATTAATATAAAAAGGGTAATTTTATAATTCCAAACTATATTAATATGAAAAATACAACTTTTAAATTGATGCTGTTGCCAATATTACTGGCAATGCTTAACGGATGTTCATCCAATGATGATTTTATGGTTCAGGATAAAAAGGTTCCTGTAAGTAAAAAAGAAATTTCTAAAACTCAGAATTACACCATCCGTTATGGATTGATGTCACAAAATGGGACCAAAACTCTTTCCGGAAGTTATGACGTGGGAAGTTTTGTAGCTACCAATACTGCTACCGGTGAGTCTTTCGAAACATATTCAGGTGGAGGTTTTCAGGCATTACCTAAATATTATGAAGGAATTCCTGCGGGCACTTATACCTTTACAGCCATGCAGGGGCAGGGTGGCTGGGTAGGATATGGCTCTGTTACTGGGATTGTGTCATCTGATCAGGTAGATGCTGATGGCTATGTTACGATATATATTCCTATTATCTGGGAAGAATAATTTTTTTGTCATCTATAGTGTTACTGAGAAATTTTTATAAAATTCGTATAAATTCACAATATTATGATCTCACTCATATTATTATTTAGGTTTTGTGTATAATTTTGACCAAAATCAGACACCAAAAAATTTTTATGAAAAAAGTAATGCTATTAATGCTAGGAATAAGTCTTTTTGCTGTAAGCTGCAAAAAGCAGGAAACGCAGAATGAAAACAACTCTATGAGTGATTCTGCCGGAACAGGAACAATGACTCCTGATAATACAACAACCGGAACGGCAATGGATACCACGGCAAGCGTTAGAGACAGTGCAATGAACCAGGGAAGCGGAACAGGAAACCAGACTACAAGCCCTAATCAGAACAACGGATCTAACAGAGGAACTCAGAGTTCTTCAGGTACCCGCACTGATTCCGCGAGATAAAAGACACTTTTTTAGACCCCATATACCCTTTTTAAACTCCTCACGACCCTTGAGGAGTTTTGCTTTTGTAATTAATTTCAGACTTCATTTAAATAAATAGAATTTAATGCACTGTGATTCGAATCATAAACATTATTTTTTTTCATATTTAACTTTGACTTCAGAATTAAATTAATTGATTCTATAAAAATTTTTTTTCATCATTTGTGTTTTTAGGGTCTCCTGTATGGGGATCCTATTTTTTGAACATATTTATACTTTTCGTAATGATATAATTCTGCTTTATTAATAATAAAAGTATGAATAGATCGTTAAGTGTAAAGTAATATAATATTATTTTTGATAAATTTTAGATGGTCATGTTCGGTATTTTTTATAAAAAACATGCTGTTATATGCTTTATATTATCAAAAAACGAATTAGATTTGCAAGGATTAATATTAAATGATAACTTATGAAGAAAATTTCTACTTTTATAGTACTTCTTCTGTGTTTGTTAAATTTAGGCGCCATACCGGATGCCTATGGACAGGCACCTGCAACATTACCGTATTCACAGGATTTTAACACTGCTAATGATTTCACGCTCCTTAACGGGACTGCGACCAACAAGTGGTTTTACGGTGCTGTGACCGGAAATACAGGCAGTTCTATTTATATCTCTGATAATAATGGGACCGCCAATAACTACAATACCAGCTCATCGAGTGTTGTGCATGCTTACAGGGATATTACGATACCTGCGGGATCCTCAATCGCCAATTTTTCATTTGATTGGAAAGGAGAAGGAGAATCCGGTTGGGATTACCTGAGGGTATGGCTGGTTCCGGCTACATTTACACCTACTGTAGGTACCCAGATTACCACCGGAACAGGAAGAGTTCAGGTAGGAGAGTTTAATCAGCAATCTACGTGGCAAACATACAGTAATCCCAGTCTGAATATCACAACTTACGCCGGATCAACCATGAGGCTTGTGTTTGAATGGAGAAATGACGGTATTTTCGGAACTCAGCCGCCAATTGCGGTTGATAATATTAATATCAGCATTCCGACTTGTATTATGCCTTCCGGTATGGCTGTTCCCACCATTGGAACTACCACTGCTACTTTAACATGGAATGCTCCTTCACCTGTGCCCGGATCAGGATATGAATATTACCTGAGCACTACCAACACACCACCTACTGCCGCTACACCGGGAGTTGCCAATGCAGGAACGTCAGTGAGTCCAGCAGGATTGACTACTTCCACTACCTATTACTGGTGGGTACGTTCAATTTGTGGTGCCAACGATAAAAGTGTTTGGGTAGCAGGTCCTTCATTCTCTACTACTCAGGTGCCGGCTACGATTCCTTACACACAGAATTTCTCTACAGCAAATGACCTGCAGCTTTCTAACGGAACTCAGGTTAATAAATGGGTATATGGTTCCGCAACAGGAAATCCTGCCAACTCATTATATATTTCCAATACCAATGGAACTACCAATGCTTACAATACAGGATCATCAAGTGTTGTTCATGCATACAGAGATATTATTGTTCCTGCGGGAACAACGGATGCTACGTTAATGTTTGACTGGAAAGGAGATGGAGAATCAAGCTGGGATTATCTGAGAGTTTGGATGGTACCGGTAAGTTTTGTGCCTACTGTCGGAACCCAAATTACCACTGGTGGTGGAAGAATCCAGGTAGGAGGGAATATGAACCAGCAGACAACATGGCAAAATTATTTCAATACGGGACTTAACCTAAGTTCTTTTGCAGGAGGCGTTATGCGTCTTGTGTTTGAATGGAGAAATGACTCTTCAGGCGGAACACAGCCTCCTATTGCTATTGATAATATTAATTTGAGTATTCCTACATGTAAAGTTCCGATAAATGTTCAGGTAACAAGTGTAGGGTCTAATACGGCATCTATAAGCTGGACTGCTCCGTCACCTGCACCTGTAGGAGGATATCAGATTTATCTTACAACAACGAATGTACCTCCGATAGCGTCTACTGCGCCAACTTCAACTTCAGCAACGACTTCAGCAACGCTGACTCCTCTAACGCCAAATACAACTTATTATTTCTGGGTTCGTTCAGTGTGTGCAGGGTCAGACAGAAGCTTCTGGGTTGCGGGACCAAGCTTTACCACAACGCAGATTCCTGCTACACTTCCTTATATACAGCAGTTTACTTCAGGAAGTGATTTGGGATATACCAACGGAACCCAGGTTAACAAGTGGGTTTACGGTTCTGCAACGGGAAATCCGGCGAACTCATTATATATTTCCAATACCAACGGAACAACTAATGCTTACAACACGGGATCATCAAGTGTGGTACATGCATACAGAGATATTGCAATTCCGGCAAATACTACGACTGCTACATTCTCATTTGACTGGAAAGCTGAAGGAGAATCAAGCTGGGATTATCTGAGAGTTTGGCTTGTACCTGCTACGTTCATGCCTACGTCAGGAACGCAGATCACTGCCGGAACAGGAAGAATACAGATTGGAGCGAATTACAATCAGCAGTCGACTTGGCAGACTGTTCTTAACCCTGCTTTAAATATTTCAAGTTTTGCAGGGACTACAATGCGTCTTGTTTTTGAATGGAGAAATGACTCATCAGGCGGTACGCAGCCTCCTGTTGCAATCGACAATATTAATGTACGTGTTTGCAGCACAGCAACTCCGGTTGTAACGCTTGGAACCCCTACTCATAATTCGATAGTATTAACATGGCCTCAGGATACCGGTGGAGCAAGTTATATCATTAATTACAGACCGCAGGGAACAGGTGCGCCTTGGCAAACCACAAGTGTTGCGGCAGCTCCTTATCCGCAGCCTACTAATACAACGACATTAAACAACCTTTTATCTGCAACATTATATGAAGTACAGGTAATTGCAGTATGTAACGGTAATCAGGGTACACCTTCCAACAGTACATTTACTACGAGATGCGATCCTACACCTCCGAATGTTACCATCAGTAATATTACAACCAATTCGGCTTTAGTTACATGGTCGCCTTTGGCAGTAAGCTCACATTATTTTATACGATACAGAATCGTAGGAAGCGGAAACGGTGGTTGGAGTGCAAATATTCCTTTGCCTGCGGCACCTGCCAATACATTCCCTCTTACAGGATTGAATGTGTATACTTCTTATGAAGTACAGATTGCCAATATGTGTGATAATGAAAATACACTGAATCCATGGTCTAATCCTAAAGTATTTACTACGGAAAGAACATGTGAAATTGCTCCTCCGGGATTGACGATTACGAATCTTACCACAACTACGGCGCAGGTTACCTGGCAAGCTTTCCCTGGTGCAACGTATGTACTCAGATATAGAAAAGTAGGTATTCCTAGCTGGACAACCGTAACTTCCAATACCAATACAGTTACATTAACAGGTCTTTTGGAGCTTACCCAGTATGAAATGCAGGTAGCAAATGTTTGTAGCGGAACTGCAGGAAATTATACACTGCTGTATCTCTTCACAACGCCTACAATAGTATATTGTCAGATGACAGCTACAACTTCATCTTCTGAATATATTTCAAAAGTGACAGTAACACCAAACGGAAAACCGGAAATGGTAAACCAGTCTGTAGCTTCCAACTACAGTGATTATACAGGTGTAACTGCAAAATTCATTGAATTGATTCAAGGATCTTCTGATAATAAAATTACCATTGAGAAAAAGATCTCAGGAAATACTAATGCAGGAGTTGCTGTGTGGATTGACTTCAACAGAAACGGATACTTTGATATTGATGAAAGAGTTTTCGTTTCAGGACCTAATAACGAGCAGACGATCACCGGAACATTCTCTGTGCCTATTGATGCATTCATCAGCCTTACGGATTTTAAATATGTTGTAATGCGTGTCGCTCTTCAAAAAGACGGAATTCCGGTGAATTGTACAACTGTCCCGAATGGTGAAGTGGAAGATTATACCGTAAGAATTACTAAGCCGATTGTACCGAATCCTGTAAACCAGGAAGACATCCTGATTTATCCAAACCCGGTAAAAACGGTATTGAACGTAAAAAATATCAGCGCTAAAGCCAATTATAAAATTTATAATGCTACAGGTCAAATCGTATCAACAGGAATTATCCTGAACAATAAGATTGATGTACATACTTTGATTAATGGAGTTTATGTAATTGATATTGATGACGTAAAGGGTACTGCCCAAAAGAAATTTATTAAGGAATAAAAACATCCTTAAATGATATAGTAAAGCTCTCAGAAATGAGAGCTTTTTTATTATATTTTAACATTTTTTAAATGGTTGTTTAATTTTTGAAAATATTATATTGCTTCTAAAATTACATCGTAGCCCTTTTAAATAGGGGACTAACGGAGATTTTGAATTTTAAAGGTATTTTAAATGACTGATAAAATTTGTTAATTGATAAAAATAAATTGTCTAAAAGACTTTTTAAAAAAAATACATTTCTTAAATTTGCAGTCACTCATGTTTAATTTGAGTTTTCATGGTTATTAGTTTTTATCCTCGTAGCAATACGGGGATTTTTTATATCCAGATTGTTTCTATGTCATCCTGTGCGGAAAATCATGTTCGGCTTTTACAATATAAGAATATTTTAAACCTGGAATTGCTGCTGTAGTGTTTACAGCTTTCATCAGTAAACGATGATGGGGATTTTCTGAAGTCATCAAGAAATTTTTTACTCTCTTCTGCAATTGCAGGTATAATAAGATAATCATAAAGAGTTTTGGTAAAAGCACTTGAATTTTTAAGAATCAGTTTTTTGTGTTTTAAAGCTTTAGTAAATGTCATCATATAGGTTTTGCTACAAATGTAATAAAACAAAACCGACGGATTATAAAAACAATAGATTATAATCATCATTTTTAATGAAAATAATGTATACATTTGCATTGATTCTCATGTTTAATTGAGTTTTCATGGTTATTAGTTTTTTAGCCCCTGTTTATTCAGGGGCTTTTTTATTTTTATAGATAAAATCATTTTAACCATAAAAATTTATTTTCATTAAAACTTTAACACTTTGTTTGTATTGCTGGCATAGTAGTTGAATACTTAACCGCAACTATTAAAAAATCCTTAAAGGAACTTACAATATTCTCGGAGAAATCTGAGAATATTTTTAAAGAAACACCATCACTTAAATATTAATTTTTTCATTTTAATCCTCTGCCGTGGCTGGGGATTTTTTTTACTTTTTAATGCATATCTTTGCATAAAATTATTTAATTGTCTTATATAATCAAAACAACATCAGAAGGCTTAATATACATTAAGGCATCCAGCATTATTAATGTAAAAAAGCCCAATTCTATTGAAGGAGCAAAAATTCTGGGAAAACCGTTGGTGATTAATGTGAATCATATTGGGTTTCTTAGTTTTAATATGGATGGAAATGTTACCTTTTTTATGGCAAGCGGCTTTGAAATATCGGTCAATATATTGTACGAAGAAGCAGAAGAAGCTTTTAACAGTGCCAAAGCCCATGTAGAAAAAATCATACGCTAACGATTAAGTGATCATTAAAAAATAGCTCCTGAAAAGGAGCTATTTCTGTTTATTATAATTTTTATTAAGCCAAAAACCGACTTCATTAATTTATCGTATATAAGTTTGTAAATAAACGAACAGCTTAAAAAATATTCAGATTAAAATATAGCTCATCAATTTGAGTTTTTCATGGTTATTAGTTTTTAGTCCCCGGATCATTCCGGGGTTTTTTATGAAATTTTTTATCAATTGGTTTTGAAATAGCGAAAAGTATAAGAAGCAAAAAACCTCTCTGTAATTAGAGAGGTTTGAGGTACCTAGCGGATTCGAACCGCTGTAGATGGTGTTGCAGACCACTGCCTAGCCGCTCGGCCAAAGTACCATGTCTTTACCATTTTTAGGTGTGCAAATATAACAAAATATCTGATTCAACAAAAATTTTTCAGGCGATTTCTTTCACTCCGATGTTTTCAATTTCTCTTTTCATCTGGGTTTCAGCCGTATATTTTTTTATATCAATCACACGGGTATCGCTCCAGCTGTCGTGCCAGCCGTTTTCGCCCAGAAAAGATAAGGCATCAAAAGGGACTATTCTTGAAAATGTGCGACCCAATATTTGCATAAATGTCGGTTTTTCTCCATCGATGCTAATAACTTTTGTTCCGGTAATATATTTTGCAGGCGTTCTTCCCAGGTAATATTCCATCAGACAATAATAAGCAAATATGTAAGTAAGATAAATGAGTATAAAGACAACGTCCATACTTGTATTTTCTTCTTCAAAACTTTCATCTATATTCTCATTAAAAAGAGTGGCATTTAATATTCCAAAGATAAAAATTGCCCCATAAAAAATGACCTGTATAAAGATCCTGTCCAGTATATACTCTGCAAATCTTTGCCATTTTGTAGCTCTGTTATTGTCTACTACGCGTAAATATTTTCTCATGTTAGTTATTAGTTTAAATTCCGTTTACTATAAGTTTTAAAGTTGCTTTCGTATCAATTACGGCGGTAATTCCAAAAGGATTCATCAGAATGTTTCCGGGTTTTAAAGTAAACACCTTTCCGGACATTTTGAGTCCTTTATAATATTCTTTGTTAAAGGCTTCTTCAATACTTTTCCTAGAAGTGTTTTCAAGATCCTGAGTCGGAATACCATATTCTTCCTCAATCATTTTTACGATTCTTCCCCGGAAGAGCAGAGTGGCCGTTTTCTGTAATATATTGGATGTTTTGAGCCTGAATTTGGTTTCAGAAAGCACAATCTTCTTTTTGCTCTCATCATATACCGGAACTCCCGAAATATAGGCTGTTCCGTTAACGTATCCTTCTGTTTCCGCCTCTACCATCACGCGGTTGTCTTCACCATATACTTTTATATCCTTAATCTTTACCGAAGAACCTCTTACATCATATTCTTTATTCAGGAACATATTCCGTGCAATGGCCGTTGCTTCCGTAAAAGGAACATTTGCTGTGGTCTGAAGCAGAAACTGGTCTTCCAGCGAAGCAACAAAGCCAAAATCCGGAGCTGATTTTACAAGCTCTGAAGATTCGGGTTTACGGCCGGTATAAGTTTCCGAATATATATCTATTCCCAGGCTTGTATTGATTTGATTGGCGTAAAACTGCAATGGTGTAATATGAACATTAATCGGTGTAATTTTCAGCCAGGTATTGTATTCTTCCGAAACCTGAAAGGGATTTGCAAAAACATTGAAGGCCATAACGGCATAATTCTGAAAGTTCAGCTGTCCGGCCATTTGCTGGTCAATCGTTGTGCAGAATTTCTTTTGTTGTTCCATAAGGCTTTTTTCTACCAGTGACGTGATAGGAATTTTGATTTTTCCAAAATCCAGTACCGGTTTTGTCACCCATCTGAATCCGTTAGGGCGGGTTTGTGTAAGAATTGTCCAGTTATTTTTTAAACTGATGGAAGTATTGAAAGACATCACCGTTTCAAAAGTTGTGCTTTGGTAAGTGTACAATCCGAGGGTTCCAATTCCTTTTTCTGCCCATATTTTTAAGGGGACCTCAATCAGAATGTTTTGGTTGGTACCCCCAACAAGACGTATCGGGCGTGTTTTCCATACTTTCACTTTAAACTGGTCGTTATTGTTGTCAGTATAAGAATCATCCTGGTAAATGAGATCTTTTACAGAAGCATTGATAATGTTGCTGATCTGAGATAGGGGAATGGTTACCGGCATGGTAATGCTGGATTTTAGCTTCGGGAAATTGTAAACAGGCACCTGATTATCTGAACCAGTCTGACCGCAAACGGTAATAAAAGCTAAAAGAAATAATATTTTTATGAATTTCAATTCTTTGTATAATTTTAAACGAAAATAATAATTTTTTAATTATCGGGTTTAAAACTTTTTTCCAGTTCGATGCTTGCCCCCTTCATTTCACCTTTCATCGGCGGTGCGGTTTTGGTGATTTTCAGTCGGATATAGGAAATTTCCGGGAATTTTCCATGAATCTTTGAAATAATTCTTCCGGCTACATGCTCCAGCAATTTAGATTTGATTTTCATTTCGTTATGAATAATTTCATTAACATCTGCATAACTGATCGTATCTTCTAGATTGTCTGATTCTGCCGCTTTCCACAGATCTGTGTGGATTTCTGTATTCAGAATATAATAAGTTCCGATGATGTTTTCTTCCGGTAAAACACCGTGGTAGGCATAAATTTTTACATCTTCAAGATATATTTTGCTCATCTTTTTTTAAGCAAAAATCGTTTTAATTCTTCAGAATTCCAGTGTATTTCCATATTTTTTTTGTCTTATTTAATTATTTTAAAACACAAATTCCAGTGCAGCATCACTTTCGGTTTATTACTATTCGGATTTAATAACAAATGTTTGTGTTAATTATTTTCAAATATGTTATCATTTCTCAAAAATAATATTAAATTTATAAAATAAACTAAATCAATTTATTATGAAAAATTTTAAAAAATTAAGCAGACGAAATTTAGAACAGATTAATGGAGGAGCGGGTCCTAAAAGCTGTAATGAATGCCCTCAAGATTCCAATTTTACTTGTGATGAATACTGGGCACTTTCGGAGTTTTGCAGAAACTGTGTTCTTATCAATTCTGAATGTTATGTTCCTGGTCCGAATGATCTTTAAATAGTGAAATTCGATGAGAATAAAAATGCCCCAATAAGTCTTACTTGTTGGGGCTCTTTGTTTTATTTTATACTTTTAGAAAGATCAAGCATCGCTTCAATAGGCTTTAATGCTTTCAATCTTAATTCTTCGTCAATAATGATTTCCGGAAGCTCATATTTCATGCACAGATAGAGTTTTTCCATGGTATTTCTTTTCATGTAAAAACATTCCGAACAATTGCAGGTTTCATCGAAAACCAGTGCCGGAATAAGTTCTTTGTGAGGTGCACGTTTTTTCATTTCATGAAGGATGCCTTCTTCCGTAGCAATAATAAATTTCTGGCAGTCGTCCTGTTCTACATAATTAAGCAGGGCGGAAGTGGAACCGATAAAATGAGCCAGTTTTAAAACCGCTTCTTCACTTTCCGGGTGGGCAATAAGCTTGGCATCGGGATTTTCCGCCAGCTGTTTCGCAATTCTTTCCATGGAGAAAGCTTCGTGAACGATACAGCTTCCATCCCATAGAATCATATCACGGCCGGTTTTCTGAGATAAGTATCTTCCCAGATTTTTATCCGGAGCGAAAATAATCGGACGGTCTTTCGGTAGCGCTTCAATTACCGTTTCCGCGTTTGAGCTTGTCACGATAATATCACTTTCAGCCTTTGTTTCCGCATTACAGTTGATATAAGTTGCTACCAACGCATTTGGATGCTGCTCACGCATTTTTCGCAGTCCTTCTCCGGAACATCCGTCTGCTAAAGAACATCCCGCCATCGTGTCCGGAAGAACAACTTTTTTTGTAGGATTAAGAATTTTTGCAGCTTCGGCCATAAAATGTACTCCGCAGAAAACAATCATATCTGCATTGGTGTCTTTTGCCTGTCTTGCCAATTGAAGTGAATCGCCAAGAAAATCAGCAATATCCTGAATTTCTCCGGGCTGGTAATAATGTGCTAAAATCACTGCATTTTTCTCTTCTTTTAACGCAAGAATGGCTTTTACAAGCTCTTCTCCCTGAGGAATGGCAATATCTTTTATATCCAAAAATCCTCTTACGGGAATTGCAGATTTAGCTTTTTCTAATGTTTCGGTACTCATATTTACCTCAATGTTTTAGAATTAGAAATTAGAAGTAAGAAATTAGAAATCAGAATTTGAAAATGTTTGAAGTGTATGAGCCATCAAACTTCCGTCATCCAACTTCAGGCTTCCATCCTTTAACTTCCAATAAAATTTTTTATTAAACTTTCTATTTCTCTTTTTGCTTCGTCAAGATCATTATTGATCACGATTTTATCAAACTCTTTTGCATAAGACATTTCTTCTTCAGCTTTTGCCACGCGGGTTCTGATGGTGTCCGCATCGTCCGTGTTTCTTGAAATCAACCTTCGTTCCAGTTCATCAATGGAAGGCGGTTCGATAAAAATCGACAATGCCTGCTCTCCAAAATATTTTTTAAGGGAAATCCCGCCTTTTACATCAACGTCAAAAATCACCACTTTCCCATGATTCCATATTTTTTCAACTTCGGATTTTAAGGTTCCGTAGTATTTGTCGGTATACACTTCTTCAAATTCTACAAATGCATCTTCCGCAATTTTTTGCCTGAATTCATCAGGCGTTAAAAAATGATAATCCACCGCATGAACTTCGCTTCCTCTCGGCTGCCTTGTTGTGCAGGAAATGGAAAACTGCAGTTCTTTAAATATTTCCAGTGAATGTTTTACCAGTGTCGTTTTTCCGCTTCCCGAGGGCGCTGAAAATATGATAACTTTATTGTTCAAAGTTTTTAGTTTAAAGTTTAAAGTTTCGTTCATAATTCAAAGCATATGTTTTATATCAAAGCTTACAACCTTGAATTTTAAACATTAAACCCTGAATTTAAAGTACATTTAACGTTTGTTCTTTGATTTTTTCCAGATCATCCTTCATCATCACTACCAGTTTCTGAATTTCAGAATGATTGGCTTTTGAACCTAATGTATTGATCTCACGGCCGATTTCCTGAGAAATGAATCCCAGTTTTTTACCGTTAAAATCTTCATTGTCCATTACTTCTTTATAGTATTTAAGATGTTGGGAAAGCCGTACTTTCTCTTCGGAAATATCAAGTTTTTCCGTGAAATAAGCCATTTCCTGGTAGAATCTGGTTTCATCTATATTTTCGAATTCTTTTAAAGATTTCTGATAACGCTCTTTCACAGCAGAGATTCGCTCTTCTTCAAAAGGAATAACTTCGGAAAGGCTCTTTTCAATATTCTGTATGTTTCTTTCCAGCTCTTCATGCAGGATTTTACCTTCCGTTTTTCTGAATTCTCCAAACCGGTCAACCGCAGCATGTACAATTTTAGCCAATGCTTCCCATTCTCCTTCCGAAAGTTCATCGGGCCTTGAAGTGATGGCATCCGGTAATCGTACTGCCATTTTCAGATATTCGAAATCGGGGCCGTCTGAAGCGATGTTGCGAAGTTCGCTGATGTAAGAATCAATTAAATTTTTATTAATTTTCACATCCGTAGATTCTTCAAGATTCTCAAGGTTAATGTAGCAATCCACTTTTCCACGGATAATCCTGTCGTTGAGAATTTTTCTGATCTCAAATTCTTTCTCTTTATAGCGTAAAGGGATTTTAATATTCAAATCAAAGCTTTTGCTGTTCAGTGACTTAATATCTATGGTAATCTTTTTGCCTTCAAAAACACCTTCGGCTCTACCGAAGCCGGTCATTGATAAAATCATAGTTTTTTATTGTTGTACAAAGATAAACATTTAAGTGTATAGTTTAGCTAAAGTAGTAAGGATGGAAGTTGGATGCAGGAAGCGGGAAGATTGTCTTGGATATAAATGACCTCCAATTTTAACTTCCATCTTCAGGCCTCCATCTTCCAGCCAATTAAGTAAACTCATTTTCGTAAATTAGCTTCGTGAAAAATAAAACTTTAATTTCTGTTGTAGGCCCCACCGGAATTGGGAAAACGAGACTCGCAATTGATCTGGCAAAACATTTCAACACGGAAATTATTTCCTGTGATTCCCGACAGTTTTTTAAGGAAATGAAGATTGGCACTGCTTCACCGTCAGAAGAAGAACTGGCGGAAGCACCTCATCATTTTATCGGTAATCTTTCGGTGGAAGAATATTATTCGATCGGGCAATATGAGGAAGATGCTTTAAAAAAACTCAATGAACTTTTTGAAAAATACGATACGGTCATTTTGGTGGGCGGAAGTATGATGTACGAAAAAGCCGTAATTGAAGGTCTAAATGATTTGCCGGAAGCTGATGACAACAATCAGAAAAAATTACAGGAAATCCTGGAAAATGAGGGAATTGAAAAACTTCAGGAAATGTTGAAAGAACTCGATCCTGAATATTTTTCCGTGGTAGATATTCACAATCACAGAAGGCTTTTGCGCGCTATTGACGTGATTTGGCAGACCGGAAAAAAATATTCTGAACAAATTGCTGTTTCACAGGATTCCAGAGATTTTAATACGATTCGAATCGGAATTGAAGCGCCAAGAGAAGAATTGTACGATAGAATCAACAGGAGAGTGGATATTATGATGGAGAAAGGGTTATTGGAAGAAGCAAAAAGTTTAGAAAAATTTAAATATCTGACGGCTTTAAATACGGTTGGTTACGCTGAATTATTCAAATATTTTGATGGCGAATGGGATCTGGATTTTGCCATTTCTGAAATCAAGAAAAACAGTCGAAGATACGCAAAACGCCAGTTAACCTGGTATCGGAAAGCGGATGATATTCATTATTTGCCGTTGGGATATTTTCAGGAAGATTTTGATGGGTTGATTGGATATATTAGTCAACAGACTTTGAAGTAATTTTTTACTTCCCACAGATTTCGCAGATCTGCAAAGATTTTTGGAAATGTTTTAATGTAAAGAGTTGCTGATTGTCATTCTGACGAAGGAAGAATCTCCATAAATATTTTATAGATTCTTCACTTCACGTTGTTCCGTTCAGAATGACAGCGTGAGTGTTTTTTTAATTTAAAAACAAAAAATGCAGCCCCGAAAGACCGCATTCCATTAACAATATAATTTAAATTTACTACTTCCAACCGCCACCTAACGCACGGTACAAATCTACAATGCTGCTTAATCTCTGTCTTTTTACGGACGCTAAATTAAGTTCTGCCTGCAGAGAATTTCCCTGAGCGGTTATCACTTCTAAATAGTTTGCCATGCCGCCTTTGTAGAGCATTTCGGCACTTTTAATTCCGTTTTTTAACGTTGCCGCCTGTTCGGCTGCCTTTTGTTCCTGAACCTTCAGGCTTTCATTAGAAACCAAAGCATCTGAAACTTCACCTACCGCATTCAAAACAGATTGACGGAAAGCCAATACATTTTTCTCTCGCTGAATTTTAGCAACATTTAAATCCGTTTTCAATTGTCTTTTCTGGAAAATAGGCTGAGTCAATCCTCCTAAAACAGATCCGAACAATGAAGCCGGAATCTGGAACCAGTTGTCAATTTTAAATGAATTTACGCCTCCGTTGGCGGTGATTTTCAATGAAGGATACATATTGGCCTGCGCAATTCCGACTATTGAGTTGGATTCTAACAACACCAATTCCTGCTGACGGACATCCGGACGACGGCTCACCATTGCTGCCGGAAGTCCTGCGGAAATTTCCTGTGGTAAAGAGGTTTCGGACATCTCAATCGTTCTGCTGATTGTTCCGGGATTTTCGCCCACCAGAATACTTAATGCATTTTCCTGAATAGCAATATTTTGCTCCAATTGCGTGATCAATAGTTCCGTCGATTGCTTTTGTGCAGTGGCCTGCTGAACTCCCAAAGAAGTCGTGTCACCGCTTTGCCATAACTTTTCTGTGAGAGCAAGGGTATTATTGCTTAATTCTAAGTTCGATTTTGCAATCTGCATTTGTTTATCAAGCATTAATAAATTATAATATCCCTGAGCTATCGCTGCAACAACTTGTGTCTGAATGGCTTTTGTTGCTTCATATGTCTGCAGGTACTGCATTCTTGAAACTTCCTGCTGATTTTTAATTTTCCCCCAAATATCCGCTTCCCAGGATAAATTGAACGCTGCATTGTAATCTTCAACATAGCTTTTCCCTAAAAATAAGTTTAAGCTTTGCCCATTCATGCTGTTTTTTGAAGGCTTTGAAATCTGTGCAGAAACGCCGAAACCAACGTCAGGATATTGAAGATATTTCGCCTGCTTTAATTTTTCCTGTGAAGAAGCAACCTGCTTCAGAGCGATTTGTAAATCGTAGTTGTTTTTAATTCCTTTTTCAATCAATGTTTGTAACATCGGATCGCTGAAAAACTGTCTCCATTCCAGGTTGGCAACGCTTGCGGTATCTGCTGTTGCGGTATATTTGAATGTTTCGGGCAGCTCGAGCTCAGGCTCCTTGTATGCCAGTTTGGACACACAGGAGACCGAAGCTAAAGCCAGTCCAAAAGTGATGATGATATTTTTTATTCTTTTCATAGTTTTTTAAACTTTTAATTGAATGCAAAACTTTGAGAAATTGTTTCAGAAATTGTTTTGTTATAAATTTTTTCAACGCAAAGAAATATTTAATGTGGAAAATATTTGAGTGAGCAAAGTTTAATCAATTTATATTTGATTTGGATAAGCGTACTTTAATCTTTAGCTTCATCAGCGACTGTCGCTCCCTTTACTCTTTAAAATATTTGGTGTTAATAATTAAATCTTTGCGTTTAAAATCTTAGTCTAAATTTTTCTCAAAGCTTTGTTAAGCATATTATTAATGAGTTGTAGCTAAAAGTTCAGCTTCCAGTTTTTGTCTTTGAAGTCTTTTCTTTTTTCTGCTTGGCATTTTTTCATGCAAATACTGGAAGATCACAAACATCACCGGAATAATGAAAATCCCGAATACAACGCCTGTCAACATTCCGCCAACGGTACTGAAGCCGATTGAATGATTCCCTTTTGCAGAAGCTCCCTGCGTAAATACAAGCGGCAACATTCCGACAATGAATGCAAATGAGGTCATTAAGATCGGTCTTAAACGCAATCTTGACGCTTGTAATGCGGATTCCAGTAAGGATCTTCCTGCATTTCTTCGTTGTACAGCGAACTCTACAATCAGGATTGCATTTTTCGCTAATAATCCGACGAGCATGATCAAACCAACCTGAACGTAAATGTTATTATCAATTCCAGCCAATCCTGTGAAAGCAAATACCCCAAAAATCCCTGTTGGAATCGTTAAAATAACTGCGAAAGGAAGAATATAACTTTCATACTGAGCAGCCAACAGGAAGTATACAAATAAAATACTTAACATAAAGATAAACGCTGTCTGTCCGCTTGTTTTAATTTCCTCACGGGTAATCCCTGTCCATTCGTATCCAAATCCTCTCGGAAGAGATTTTTCTGCCACTTCTTCCACTGCTTTGATGGCGTCTCCGGTACTGTAACCTGGTTTTGGCGTTCCGTTGATGGTCACTGCGTTGAATAAGTTGTTTCTTGTCACCGTTTCAGGCCCGAACGCTCTTTTTAAAGTCACCAATGTTTTCACGGGAACCATTTCGCCTGATTTATTTTTAACATAAATTCCTTCCAAAGAATTGGCATCCGTTCTGTATGGAATATCCGCCTGAGCCATTACTCTGTAGTATTTTCCAAATCTGTTGAAATCTGAAACGAAGCTACTTCCGTAATAAATCTGCATCGTTTGCATTAATTCTGTGATGGAAACTCCAAGCTGATTGGCTTTATCACTATCAACCTCGATCGTGAATTGTGGATTTCCGGCTGCATAGGTTGTGAAAGCAAAAGCAATTTCCGGACGTTTCATCAACTCTCCGATGAAAGCTTGTGTTGTTGTCCCTAAATTTTCCAAAGAACCGTTGGTTTTATCCTGAAGCATAAATTCAAAACCGGAAACGTTACCAAATCCCTGAACGGTAGGGAAATTGAAGAAGAATGCATTGGCATCTTTTACCTGCGAAACTTTCCCTGTCAATGCTGCTGCAATTTGATCAGGATCAGTTATTTCGCCACGCTGGTCGTGATCTTTTAATTTAATGAAACCTGCAGAATACGGAGAAGCATTGGCATTACTGATGAAATTCAGACCGTCTGCCACCCAAAGGTGATTTTTAGCTTTTTCACCGTTGATGATTTGATCGATTTGTTCGGTTGCTCTGTGGGTTCTGTCCAATGAACTTCCCGGAGGTGTATTCACCGCATATAAAATAAATCCCTGGTCTTCTGTAGGAATAAATCCTGACGGTGCTTTTTTAATTAAGAAAATACTTGCGGCAGTAATTAATACCAATCCTCCTACGGCAACCCATTTATTTTTAATTAAAAATTTAAGGCTGTAAATGTATTTTTTAGTTAAATTATTAAAGCTAACATTAAATGCATTAAAGAATCTTGCACCAAAGCCTGTTTTTTTACCGTGCTCTCCGTGCTCACCCTGAGGATCATTTAGGAACATCGCACATAAAGCAGGACTTAATGTCAATGCATTCACCGCAGAAATCATAATGGCAATAGCTAATGTAAAGGCAAACTGTCTGTAGAAAACTCCCGCAGGGCCCTGCATGAAACCAACCGGAATAAATACCGCACACATTACCAATGTAATGGAAATAATAGCTCCGGAAATTTCACTCATTGAGCTCATTGTTGCGTGCTCAACTGGCATTCCTGTATGTTCCATTTTAGAGTGAACAGCCTCTACCACAACGATAGCATCATCCACCACAATACCGATGGCGAGTACCAATGCGAACAGGGTCAACATATTGATACTGAATCCAAATAACTGAAGAAAGAAGAAAGTACCAATAATCGCTACCGGAACGGCAATCGCAGGAATTAAAGTAGATCTGAAATCCTGAAGGAAAATATACACGACGATAAATACCAAGATAAATGCAATGACCAACGTCTCAACAACCTGATGAATAGACGCATCCAAAAAGTCTTTTGAGTTGTACATGATGATCGGCTCAACACCTTTCGGAAGGGTGGTTTTAAACTGATCTACCTGCTTTTCAATTTCAGTTAAGATTTCGTTGGCATTAGATCCAGCCGTCTGCATAATCGCAAAACCTGAAACCGGTTTTCCGTCAACTCTGTTGGCTGCTGTATACGTATAGGAACCAAATTCTACTCTTGCCACGTCTTTCAGTCTCAGGAAAGATCCGTCGCTGTTGGCTTTGATGGCGATGTTTTCGTAGTCTTCATTTTTGTTTAATTTACCTTTATACTTTAAAATATATTCGTACGTTTCCTTACTTCCCTGTCCAAGACGTCCGGGAGCTGCTTCAAGGTTATGATCCTTCACAGCGTTCAAAACTTCCTGTGGAGAAAGATTGTTGGCTGCTAATCTGTCCGGCTTCAGCCAGAGTCTCATGGAATAATCCCTTGTTCCGAAAACCTGCGCCTGGGCAACACCCGGAATACGCTGGATTTGTGGAATAATATTGATTTTCAAATAGTTTTGTAAGAAAAGTTCGTCGTATTGTTTAGGATCATTACTGGTTAGTCCCATAAACATGATCATACTGTTCTGAACTTTCTGTGTGGAAATTCCCGCCTGTACAACCTCTTGCGGAAGTTGACTCATGGCTTTCGATACACGGTTTTGAACGTTTACCGCTGCATTATCGGGATCAGATCCTTGTTTGAAAAATACGCTCAGCGTCATGGTACCGTCGTTACTGGAGTTGGAAGTCATGTAGGTCATGTTTTCCACACCGTTTACCGCTTCTTCGATAGGAGTTGCTACCGAACGGGCTACAACTTCCGCATTCGCACCCGGATAAAACGCGGTCACCTGAACACTCGGCGGTGCAATATCCGGAAAGAGGGCGATGGGTAAATTAAAGAGCGACAAAGCACCCAATAATAATAGTATGATGGAAATAACCGTTGAAAGTACCGGTCTTTCTATAAATTGTTTTAACATAAGAAGTTTATTTTTTAATGTTGTTTAAACTTTTTTTACCACAAGGGACACAAAGCTTTTAAACACATTAGTCACATTAAGTTTAGTTATTGCTTTAAAAAAGAACACATTAGTTTTAAAAATCTTCGATTTTCGTTTTTGTGAACTTTAAGTGTTAGTAATTGTAACTTTAAAACAGAGAAGAAGCTTTTGTGACTTTTGTGGTTAATAAATTTAAACAGTTATAAAGGTCTTGCTTTAAGCAAACTATCAGAAGAAATAGTTTTTGGCTGAATGGCAACTCCATCTTTCAATACACCGATTCCTGTAAATACGATTTTATCTCCTTTCGATAATCCTTCAGAAATAAAATAGTAGCTGTCTGTTTTTCCGGATATGGTTACCGGTTTTCCCGTAACCTTTTTATCCTTCCCAACTACATAGACGTACGTTTTATCCTGAATTTCGTAAGTGGATTCCTGTGGAATCACCAATGTTTTATCGAATAGCTGTGGCATACGAACTCTGCCTGTATTTCCGGTTCTCAAAACTCCGTTTGGATTCGGGAATACGGCACGAACGCTAATGGCTCCGGTAGTTTTATCGAATTGTCCGTCAACAATGCTCATTCTGCCTTTTTCAGTATAGATGCTGTTATCGGCGATTACCAAATCTACCAGTGGCATGTTTTTCAGTTTTTCATTTAGAGTTGCTCCCGGATATTTATTCTGAAAAGCAATGAAATCCAGTTCGCTTAAAGAAAAGTATGCATAGATTTCGCTGATATCAGACAGTAACGTCAATGGATTGGGATCTGTTCTTGAGATCAGGCTTCCTTTTTTATAAGGAATTCTCCCGATATATCCGCTTACCGGTGCGGTAATGGTTGTAAATCCTACATTGATTTTTGCGCTTCCAACAGAAGCTCTTGCCTGTGAAGCGGCTGCCACTGCGGCGGCATAATTTGCTTTTGCGGTTCTCAGCTGTACCTCGGAAACCACTTTCGCGGCAACAAGAGGTTCAAGGCGGTCGACTTCTACTTTCGCTTTCTGAATGTTGGCATTGGCAACCTGTAAGTTGGCTGTTGCCATATTCATCTGTTCGCCGTAGCTTCTTGAATCTATTTTGAACAGAGGCTGTCCGGCTCTTACATAAGCACCTTCTTCCACATAGATTCTATCTAAATATCCGTCAACCTGAGATCTTATTTCCACATTGTTTTTTCCTTCCAATGCGGTAGGGAATTCCTGGTAAACAGTTGCTGGTGAAGTGATAACGGTATAAACCGGAAGCTGTGGAGGTGGCGGAGCTGCGTTTGATCCTTCTGCTGCTTTGGTACAACTTTGTAAAAGGATAATGCTTGCAATGAGTACAATAATCCTCGTTTTTCCAAATATTTTCATTTTGAGTTTAAATTTTTAATGAAGTGTTAAATAAAATAATAAAGTTTTTAATTTAATATCTGTTATATTTCCTAACGGTGTTAATGAAGTATTAAAAAAAATATACAGAAATTTAATATTGGCTTTAAGCAGTTGTTTTCATAATGTTTTTAAAAAGATTGATTTAGATTTAACGTGTTACTTTTGCTAACGGTGTTAATTTAAGTGTAAAAAAATCTACAGATAATTCTAATTTTACATGATAGTTTATTTTAAATGTTTCTTAATGAAAAAGTTTATATTAATTCGGTGTTAATATTCCTAACGGTGTTAATTATAAATTCAAAAAAATTTATAATGACTTAATGAAAGCAGAAACAGTTTCATCCAAAGTCGTTTTATTCATCGTTGAAGGAATATCATCATTGCGCATCATCATGATGGAAATCAATCCATGAACTGCTGAGAATAATGCGTGAGACATATGGCAGGCATTATCAGTATTGGATCCGTTTTTCTTGATGATTGCATAAGTACATTCGTAAAGCATATCCTGAAACGACGAAAATTCTTCTTTCATCATCCCCTTTCCGCTACACTGCATTCCCAATCCAAACATCAGCTGGTAGTATTCTTTGTTTTTGAATGCAAACTTCCAGTAAGCATCTACAATAGCTTTCAACTGATCTTCAGGATTGTCGTGTTCTCTCTGAGCTTTCAACAGTTCAATGTGTAAACAATGAAAACCATTCAATGAAATTTCATATAAAATAGCTTCTTTATTTTCAAAGTGATCATAAACTACCGGCGCACTGTACTCAATAGCATCGGCAATTTTTCTCATGGAAAGTGAAGCCCAGCCTTCGGTTTTAGCCAAAGAAAAAGCCGCATCCAGAATACTGGCACGTATATTTTCTTTTTCTCTTTGGCGGCGTTCATGTAAGCCCATGATTTTTATATTACTAACAGTGTTAGCAAAACTACAAACTTTTTAACATAACTTCCAAACAAATTTTTAGGTTTAACTTTTGAAAGAAGGTTTTTGAAGGACTTTAAAATTTGACTGGATGCTGGAAGAATGGGAGGCTATAAGTGATATCAGATTGTTAATCTTTTAATTATTGTAAAAATTAATATACTTTATAGCCCAATTCAATCGACTGTAATTTTAAAATTTCCAACTTTCCACATCCATCTTCCTTACTAGAATAATCAAGAAAATCTTTTATCTTTGTGAGCAAATAAAAAAGTTATGAATACTCCCTCAAATATGATTGATTTAGGTACAAAAGCACCTTTTTTTGAACTTCCTAATCCTTCAAAAAGCAATGAAATGCAGTCATTAGATGATCTGAAAGGAGAAAAAGGCACTTTAGTGATCTTTATGTGCAATCATTGTCCGTTTGTACTTCATGTTATTGACAAATTAAATGAACTGTACGAAGATTATAATGAAAGAGGAATTGAATTTATAGCCATCAACTCCAATGATGTCGAAAAATATCCTGCAGATTCTCCTGAAAAAATGATTGAATTCCAGATTGAAAGAAAATTTGATTTTCCTTATCTGTATGACAAAAGCCAGGCGATTGCAAAGGCCTATGATGCCGCATGTACTCCGGATTTCTTTTTCTTCGATGAAAAGCTGGATCTTATTTACAGAGGGCAGATGGATGATTCCAGACCGGGTAATAATAAAGATGTAACGGGTGAAGATCTGATTATTGCCTTTGAAAATCTTTTGGCGGGAGAGCCTCAGGAAGAGATTCAGAGACCAAGCATGGGCTGCAATATCAAATGGAAATAATTAAATTATAACCTGATTTTAGATGATTTTTCAGTAAAACAATTACTTAAGACCATTTAAAATTAGGTTGTAATCATTTTCAGCATTTCATTACAATGAGTATTTTCTGTTTATTTCTAAAATATCAATAAGATTGTTGGTTCCCAGTTTTTGAAAAATCCTTCTTTTATAGGTACTTATTGTGGCAACATGAATCTTCAGCTCATTGGCAATTTCCAGATTACCATATCCTTTAATTAATAAATTATACACCGTTTTCTCTCTCTCAGAAAGATTTTCCAGTGGATTGCTTTTGCTGGAAACTGAGTGATGAATCAGTGCATCCATAATTTCTTTTGAATAATATTTACCTGTATTTAAAACTTCTAAAACTGCCCGTGCAATTTCGTCTTCGTGAGAAAGTTTGTTCAGATAGCCATCTGCACCTTCCAGAATAAAGGGGACCACCTCAGCAGTATTGTGTGTTGAAAAAATAAGAATTTTTATATTTGGAAACTTGCATTTAATTTCGGCAATTATCTTTTTTTGGTTTCCTTGTAAACCAGGATCCAGAATGAGAAGCGCATAATCATTTTTATCAGCTAACTTTTCGAAAACCTCATCATAATTTAGAGCATATTCAAGGTCGATATTTTTTAAATATTTTTTAAGGATCATTTTAATGCCTGTCATCACGACGAAATAATCATCGGCAATAAGTATTTTTTTATTCATATCATTTGTATTTATAAGGCTGATGTGTTTTTTATAAGCTTTTTTATTTGTGTTCTGTTTAGGAAGTTAATATATCTATACCATCCTGTGCATTAATTGTTTTGGTTTAAATATAAAAAATATTATTTATTTAATCATAATAGATCTCTATTTAAAGCAGTACTCATAACAATATCATTTCCGATGCTATTTTTTAATACCATATTTAAAGGGCTAATGGTGATGTATGTTTTGTAATTTAAATATTACAAATATATCATTATTTTATTACGCTAAAATGAATTGTTAATCAATATGTTGAACGTAAATTTGTAGAAGTAAAACAAACGTGATTATTAGAGTTATTTTCTACAAATGAAATTCTTGGATTGCTATCCGAATTCATAAGTCTAAAAAATAAAATTAGAGAAAATTGATCTAAGTTGTTTTGTAATTAATAAAGAAGGACATAAAGATTATAAATTTTTTTAAAAAAGGGATTTGCCGGTTTGAAAAATGTTATAACTGTGCAAAATATGCCAATATTAGAGATATTATAAATAAGTCTAACAAATGTGATAAAAATGTTTTTCCGATGGAAAAGCATAAAAGATAAAACACAAACGCTGAATTTTATAAGTTATGGATAAACCATAGCCGAAGCAATTCATAAAGCAATATGATGAAAATAAAACTATTTGTTCCCAAAGCAGTAGCTTTCCGACATTACGGAAAGCTGCTTTTGGCATGTTATATTTTTGTCGTTTGTTTTTTTAAATCACAATCTTTTTCTGAAAGCAATGCTGTACACATTTCAGGTGGAGCTTCAGTATTTTATTTGGAAGCTAAAGTCGAAACAGCTTCAGAATACAATGCACAGCTAGAGATAAGTAATAATGATTCATCAAATCAGCCGCTTAACAGGCTAGAAAACTCTTTTAAAAATAGCAAAAAGGGGAAGTTGAAATTGAAAGTCTCTTTTGGAAAAAGAAAAAAAAGACTCAATCAAGACCTTAGGGATAAAAAGAGCAATTTGTATGCGTATCCGCGTATGTCCGGGTCAAAAAGCAAATATGCTGAAGGTACTTTGGGAAATTATTTCTGGATGGGTACCTTAAATGACAGCCAATGGTTCAGGTTTATACTGGCATTGTGTGTTATTTGTTTTTGTGCTGCTCTTCTGTTTGTTGCGAAGGTATTGTTTTCTTTTTTTTACAGTAGTTTCTCTTTAAACAAAATTTCCATATTATTTTGTAGCCGTCCTCCGCCTTTTATAGTTATTAAAAATGAACACAAATTCTTGTGACATTTTGGGGATCTTAATATCCGCAGATTTATAATTCATATGAGCTATGGATTTCCCGTAAAATTTCGCAAGGTTTTTTTAACTATTAAAAAATTTCGTATGAAAATATTTATTAATTATGAGCCGCCTCAAAAAGGTGCGGTTCTGCTAAAAGCGTTCCTGTCCAGGGCGGTAGCTTTAGTGCTGCTGCTCACGGTAAGCTTTATATATGCGCAAAATCCCGGTGGAGTTAGCTCTAACCTCGCACTTTGGTTAAGCGCAGACTCCGGTGGTGCATCATGGACAGATCGCTCGCCGCTAAATACTACAGTCACCAGAACAGGTACTGTTGTATCAACCAATAATCAGGTTAACTTTAACCCGGGTCTTGTCTTTTCCGGCATTACCAGCTATTATGACACAGGTCTTAATATTGCCAGAGGTACTTACGCCAATGTTTCAGTATTTGCTGTAGCTAATGGCAGGGGAGAGAATGGGAGAATGATGTTTTCTTCAAGTTCTGCAAATAATCATAGAGGATTAACATCGAATGCTTTTGCCTGTGGAAATGTTCCCAGCTATACCGCAAAGAACGGCTATGGAGTATATAGGGCAACATATGTAACAAATACTTCAAATACATCTACACTATCCTACAATGGTGTACAGCAGCTGGCTACAACAGATAATAACGGGACAGCCATCAATATGAAAATAGGAGGAGGATATTATTCAAGTAGTTCTTCTGATATTGCTGAAATATTGGCTTATCGCGGTACACTGACGCCGACACAGGTAAATCAGATAGAGTCTTATCTGGCATTGAAGTATGGTGCGAGCTTAGGGTCAAACTATATTTTGTCAGATGGCTCTACAACAGTTTGGAATACAGTAACCAATGCGGGGTATAACAATAATATCGCCGGTATTGGTAGGGATGATGATTCCGGGCTTTCTCAGAAACAGTCGCAATCGGTAAACAGTGGCTTGCAGCCGGTGATTGGGAACGTTACTATTGCAGCGACCAATCAGTCAAACTCCAACAGCTTAAACACGGACATGAGTTCTATGGTTTGGGGTTCTGATACGGGGAGTACTAATTTTACAACGGCTTTTGCTTTTGGCGGATTGAATAACCGCATGGCAAGGATATGGAGAGTACAGGAAACCGGTACGGTGGGAACAGTAAAAGTCGCCCTGAAAGTAAGTGATCTACCAAGCAGTGTTACCAATCCGACCTTACTGGTAAGTTCAGATGCCGTATTTGATGGCACAGATACCAGACAAACCATGATTCTGGAAACGATTGGCGGCGTACAGTATTATACCACGACGGTAGATCTTACTTCCGGGCAGTTTTTCAGCTTTGCAGGATTTGTTACGGCTCCGGGTGGGGTATTAGGAGGATCTGCCTGGCTAAAGGCTGATTCGGGAGATAATATATTGACAGGTAATAACGTAAATGTTTGGAAAAATCAGTTTGATGGTTTAAATAATTTTTCTGGCGTATCTAATCCTCAATATTCTCAGGTTGGAATGAATTTTAACCCCGTTATGCAGTTTTCAGGGAGCAATTATTTTGAAAGCAATTCTTCTATTCCAGTATCAAATAATACTAACTATAGTAAGTTTGCTGTATTTATGAGTACAAGTACAACCGCAGCTGCTAATATCCTTTCTTCTGCTACTGGTGGTAATTCTGCTTTTTACATTACTGCTGGGACACTAAGTATTTATCATAATGGAAATATAGGGAATTCTGTTGCTGTATCTGCAAATATACCTACAATAGGAACAGGGGTTTGGAGTAATGGAACAACAAATGGTTCATATGTAAAAGCAAATGGTAAAACGGGAACAGCTTTTACTAGTTCTACATCTTATACTACTGGAAAATTACAGGTAGGAGCATTCACAGAAACTGCTAATATTCCTAATCTTTCAAAAATACCTGAAGCTTTAATTTACCAATCTGCTTTATCAATTGCAGAGGTCAATCGTATAGAAAGTTATCTCGCCATAAAATATGGGATTACGTTAGATCAGTCGACTGTTCAAAATTATTTGGCGAGTGATGCTACAGTATTGTGGAATGCCACTATAAATTCCACATACAATAACAATATTGCCGGTATCGGTAGAGATGACGCTTCCGCATTAAGTCAAAAACAATCTCAATCTGTAAACAGCGGCATTCAGCCAGTAATTGGTAACGGAAATATCTTTAATACCAATGCCAATAATACCAACAGCTTCAGCGCAGATAAAAGCTTCTTGGTTTGGGGTTCTGATACAGGCAGCACCAATTTTGCAACGGCTTTTGCTTTTGGCGGACTTAATAACCGTATGGCAAGAATCTGGAAAGTACAGGAAACCGGAACGGTGGGAACGGTGAAAGTCGCTTTGGCGGTAAGTGATGTACCGGGAAGTGTCACCAATCCAACCTTATTGTTAAGTACGGATGCTGTCTTTGACGGTACTGATA
Organism: Chryseobacterium sp. PET-29; assembly: GCF_025736815.1. Taxonomy (NCBI): domain Bacteria; kingdom Pseudomonadati; phylum Bacteroidota; class Flavobacteriia; order Flavobacteriales; family Weeksellaceae; genus Chryseobacterium; species Chryseobacterium sp. PET-29. The sequence continues at coordinate 3,872,672 of NZ_CP107053.1, forward strand.
TCAGGCAGACCATGGTTTTGGAAACAATTGGCGGCATACAGTATTATACGACAACAGTAGATTTCACTTCAGGCCAGTTTTTCAGCTTTGCAGGTTTTGTTGCAGCGCCGGGCGGTGTTCTGGGCACTGCTCTTTGGTTAAAAGCAGACTCAGGAACTTCAAGTACTGTTGATAATACGGCTATATCTCAATGGAATGACCAGGCTAATGCAAATAATGCAGTGCAAAGTACAACTGCTAGCCAACCAGTTTATAGGGATAGTGGAGCAAGCGTTTTAAATTTTAATCCTACTGTTGTCTTTGATGGGACAAATGACTATTTAACAGTACCATATTCGCCAAGTTATAATGGGGACATTACGGTATTCTCAATGCATAACCTTAACAATATTAGTAGTTACAGATCACCCATTGGATCTAGAAGTACGACTTCTGCAACAAGAGGCTGGAACTGGTATTATAACGCAGGAGTAAGAGAGTTCTGGACCGGAGATTCTTCACCCACAGTTTGGAACACTTTATTTAGCACAACTTATACTGTAAATACTCCTGAACTATTAACATTCGATGCCACTTTGAATTCCACTAATAGTAACAAGAATATTTATGTATCAAATAGACTTTTGTCGGTGGTAACTAACGGGAAATATGTTTCAAATACAACTAACAGTCTTTGTGTAGGATGTAATTCTGATCCTAGTTTTTATTGGAGTGGTCCAATTTCAGAACAAGTGCTATATTCAAGAGTATTAACCAATCTGGAGCGTTTAAGAGTCAATTCTTATCTGGCAATTAAATATGGAATAACATTAGACCAGGGTACTACATTCAACTTTAATAACGGCGACTTTAGCGATAACTTTAACTTTTGGACAACCTCTGGGAATGTGGGTGTATTTTCAGGAGCTCCTTACTTTAACGGTTCTGATGCAACTCCAAATGGAGTTATTAGCCAGCAAATTAATACCGTAAATGGGCAGTCTTATAATTTTACAGGTAATGTTTTCCGAGGCGGCGGCGGCAGTGGTACAGTGCGACTTAGGTTAGATATTGTAGATAATGTTACCAATTCTGTAATTGCTACACAAAATCTTACTCCGGCATCTACGTTACCAACGGCTTTTACCCAGTCTTTCACGGGGAATGGAAATAGTTTTACCATTAAATTTACCGATGTATCTTTGGCAACAGTCAATGTAGATATTGGAATAGATAACTTACAACTTTCACCCAATGCGTCTACGATAGGGCAGAACTATTTAAATTCAAGTGGCAGTGTGATTTGGGATGCAACAGCGAACAATGTCTATAATAACAATATAGCCGGTATCGGTAGAGATGATGCTTCTGCATTGTCACAAAAGCAATCCCAATCTGTAAACAGCGGCATTCAGCCGGTAATCGGGAATGGTAATATTTCCGATACCAATGCTAATAATCCAAACAGTTTCACTGCAGATAACAGTTTTATGGTATGGGGTTCAGATGCGGGAAGCACTTCTTTTGCGACATCTTTTGCGTTTGGCAGCTCCAATTTTAGAATGACGCGCGTATGGAAAGTACAGGAAACAGGAACGGTAGGTACGGTTAAGGTAGCCCTTCCGGTATCTGAGCTATCTGTGTCGATTGCTCAGCCAGTATTATTGAGAAGTACGGATGCTGTATTTGATGGTACGGATACAAGCCTTCCAATGAATTTGGAAACCATTGGCGGTGTGCAGTATTATACAGCGACTATAGATTTTGCATCAGGACAGTATTTCACCTTTGCTGCATTTGTAACAGCTCCAGGGGGTGTAATATCAGGATTAAATCTTTGGTTAAAAGCTAATGCAGGGTTTTCATCAAGCCAATGGTTGGATCAGTCAGGTTCTGGTTTTATTTATCAACAGAACACAGCAGCAAATCAGCCTGCAGCTACAGGGATAATGAATTTTAACACAGCAATCAGGTTTGATGGAACGAATGACAGTATGAGTTTAACCTCTGTGACCGGATTGATGAATGGCAGTATTGATAGCAATTATACGCAGATTGCCGCTTTAAATAGTAATTCAGCCACTGCTACAGGAATTTCAGATATTGATAGTTCTTGTGGTGCAAATGGAGATTTAATTTGGCAAAGTGACGGGACTATATATATTGATAGAGCTCCTTGTGGAACTGGTCAGCCTAATTTTGGGGGTAGTACAATTGTTCCTAATGTAAGTTATTTAAATACGCTCACTTATGCATCGCCTTCAGGACAAATATTTACATACAGAAATAATCTTCAAAATGGCACGGGCATACAAACAGGAGTAGTAACGACAATAAATAGTGCTATGTTAGGATTTGGTAGTATAGGTAGCTATTATAATGGTAACATTGGAGAATATATTGTTTATAATAATACTATTTCAGCTTTGGAGAGGTTGAAAATAGATTCCTATTTAGCAATCAAATATGGTGTAACATTAGACCAAAGTACCAAATTAAACTTTAATAACGGAGATTTTAGCAATAATTTCAACTTTTGGAGTAGTACTGGAAATGTAGGTATATTTTCAGGAGCTCCTTCCTTTAACGGTTCTGATACAACTCCAAACGGGGTTATTAGTCAGCAAATCAATACTGTAAATGGACAGTCTTATAACTTTACAGGTGATGTTTTCCGAGGCGGTGGAGGCAGCGGCACAGTAAGACTTAGACTGGATATTATAGATAATGTCACTAACTCTGTAATTGCTACTCAAAATCTCACCCCGGCATCTACAATACCAACGGCCTTTAGCCAGTCTTTCACTGGTAATGGGAATAGTTTTACTATTAAATTTACCGATATATCTTTGGCAACAACCAATGTGGATATTGGAGTAGATAACTTACAACTTTCACCTAATGCGTCTACTACAGGAACCAATTATGTGAACTCCCAGGGTAGTATAGTTTGGAATGCGGCAGCTAATGCATCCTATAACAAAAACATCGCAGGTATTGGTCGGGATGATGCTTCCGCATTGGTACAAAAGCAGTCCCAATCAGCAAATACAGGAAATCAGCTTATTATGGGCCTTGCTTCTGTTGCAGCTACCAATACGGCAAATACGGGAAGCTTCGCAGCAGATAAGCAGTTCCTAGTTTGGGGAGATGATGATCAGAGCGGCAGTTCTGCATTTACGGGTATCCCTGGTTATAACAGCCGTTTGAACAGAGTATGGAAAGTTCAGAATACCAATAATCTTAACCAAAATGTGCAGGTATTGGTACCTCTTGCTTTGGTACCGGCTACAAGCAGCCTTCTTGCGGGTACGGATGCTACTTTTGCAGGAAGCTACCAGGTGTATAATCCTACGGGTACGGTTACGGTTAATTCCGTAAGCTACAGGGCTTTCACTTTGCCTGCTGTAATGGTAAATCAGCCTTCATTCTATATGACATTTGCTTTCTATGAGCAGTCTCCGGGTGGAGTAAGAAGCGAAGCATTATGGCTTCGTGGTGATGCAGGCCTTGCCGGTGTTACCAGCTGGCTGGATCAGAGTGGAAACAACAGAAACCTGCGTTGGGATATTACCAATTGCCAGGGCCATACCTCAAGCGGACAAATGGTTCTTGGAAAAACACTCAATTTCAACAGTGTGGCAAGTTTTGGAGATGTTGGTTATACTTGGGGTTTCACCCAGACAGATATTTCCCGTACAACTACACCGAATGCAGACGTTGCTATAGTATATAAAGCTAATTTACCTTCTGTACAGGATGTGTGGAGTACAGACTGGGGTGGGGCGTTAGACGAACGTGCATTGACAACCACTCAGATAGCAAATGATAATACAGCCATTGCTTATGGAGGAGGTAATTCCGGTTATGCAACAATCAATGTAGCCTCTTTCAAAAATACGGCTTCCAATGGATCAAATTTACTAATCAATGGGAACAATGTATTAAATTTTACCGGGCAAACAAGATACGTAGGTTGTCCGCAGATTACCTTAGGCGATGTGTGGGGAGCTCAGGACGTATTCCGGGGGCTAATTGGAGAATTCGTGGTGTACAGAAGTAATATCACGGCAATAGAGCGTATTCAGCTGAACAGTTACCTTTCATTAAAATACGGTATTACGTTAGGCCGAAATAATAATGGTAATGCTACTTCAGGAGAAGTTGTATCAGGTGCGGTCCTTGAAGGGGATTACCTTGCAAGTGACGGGATCACCCGAACCTGGAATTCTGATGCGGTGTACCAGAATAACATAGTAGGTCTTGGAAGAGATGATATCTCCGCTTTCCATCAGCGTATTACCACGAGCCAGTCGGCTTCGCCGGATATTATCACGCTGAGTACGGACGCCAACTTTACGAATAATAACCAAAGCGGCGGAAGTGGTCACACGGATATTGCTAATGACAAATCTTTCTTTATCACGGGCAATAATAATGCGGCAACATCATACACATTGAAATCAGGATTAATCAATGGAATGAATGCTCTCATGAAACGGGTGTGGAAAACACAAAATACCGGGACTTCATTTGATGTATACATAAAATCTTCAAATGCCAAAGCTTCTTATTTAGTGTATAGCGCAGATGCTACGTTTTCTTCAGGAGTTACGTATGTGCCGCTTACGGCAGGTGCTACACCGGGAATTCAGATCCCGAATGGAAATTATTTTACATTCGCAGCATTCCTCGAAGCTCCAGGAGGAGTTTTTGATGAATCGTTATGGTTGAAAGCTGATGCAGGAACTTCCAGTACCACAAATGGAACGGGTCTTTCTCAATGGGATGACCAGAGTGGTGTGGGTAATAATGCAACACAGTCGAATGCAGGTAACCGTCCTGTTTATAACAATTCGGCTTCAACGCTGATGAATTATAATCCGGTTGTGAATTTTAATAATGGCTCTGCAAATTATTTCAGATTAAACAGAGCGTTACTTCCATCTGGAAACTCTTCCCGAAGTGTTATTGCAACTTATGCATCACCGGGAAGTGCTTCAGTAATTTCCTGGGGTAATGCATCAACTAACCTTTTTTATAATGTTGAGATCAGGCCGCTTCGTCTAGATTACGGTGGTGGCAACAGAGCAGGAAGTGGGGGAAGCACTAATGCTAATCCTACGATTAACAGCAGCATCTATAATGGCAGCGCTAACAGTATGTATGAATTAGGCCGCGCTATTTCCAGCTCAAACCTTGGTCTTAATACAGCTTCAGGACTAGCAGGAGTAGGGGTTAACGTTTGGGACGGAGGTTATAATTATAGCTTCTTTAAAGGACGTATGCCTGAACTTATTGTTTATCCTAAAGCATTAAATGGTACGCAACGTTCTCAGGTAGATTCTTATCTGGCGATCAAATATGGTTTAACACTGGATCAGACAACACCTCAGAACTATCTTGCTTCAGATGGAGTTACAGTTGTCTGGACAGCTGCTTCGGGATACAACAATAATATCATAGGTCTGGCTAAAGACAGAACGGCTACCTTGCATCAGCGTATCAGTACCTCACAGATGCCGGTAAAAGATATTATTACCTTAAGCACGGATAATAACTTTACCAATCCTAATCAGAGTGGTGCAGGTGGTCATACGGATATTGTCAATGACAGATATTTCTTTATGACCGGAAACAACGGACAGGCAGCTGTTTTCACTCAAAAGACAGGGCTTGCCAATAATTTACGTGTTGTGATGGGCCGTGTATGGAGAGTTCAGCAGACGGGAACGGCACAGAACATTTATATTAACGTGAATAATAGCAGGGCTACGTACCTTATCTACAGTACGGATCCTTCTTTCTCATCGGGTATTACTTATGTGCCGCTTACATCAGGAACAACATCTGCATTGCAGATTCCTACTGGAAATTACTTTACTTTTGCAGCTCCTGCAACGGGTCCTGGCGGAGTTACGGATAATCTGGTGAGATGGTACCGTGCAGACCGCGATGTAACTACGGGAAGCACATTGAGATGGGCAGACCAGATGCAAAATTCAGATGCTGTACAGAGTGTTGCCGGCAATCAGCCGACATACAATACTACAGGTTCAGCACTGCTGAATTTTAATTCCTCATTCACATTTAATTCTGCTAATGCGAATTACCTTTCATTTAGTGATACAGGAATGGCGTCCGGTAGTACATCAAGATCTGTTTTTGGTGTAGGAAGGACTTCTGTAACAGGTGGTACTTTCGAATGGATCAGTAGCTATGGAACAAGTGGTAGTGGTCAGAACTTTGGATTGATGAGATCCGGAAACAATGTATTGGTAACTACGTTTGGAAGTGATCTTTTAGCTTCAACCTCTAATCCATATGCATCCAATACACCTGTTCTTTCTTATGGTGCCGCTTCTGGAGGTACTTTATTTGGTACATTTAATGCGCGACCGCTTACTAGCATCGGCGGTTCAGTGAGTACTTCATTGAATGTCGGAAGAATAGGAACCAGACAGTCTCTCGGAGAATACTGGAACGGTATTATTAGTGAAGTAGTGTATTACAATAAAATTCCTACTACCAATGAGAAACAAAGGGTTGATTCCTACATGGGACTGAAATATGGAGTAAGTTTAGGAACTTCTTCCAACCTGTTTACTTATTTGGCATCAGACAGTACACCATTCTGGACAGGAGATGCTACATACCAGAACAATATAGCAGCGATCGGAAGGGATGATTTCAGTGATCTGCAACAGAAGCAGAGTCAGAGCGTGAACAGTGGTAATCAGGTAATTCTTGGTCTTGATACGATCACAGGAAGCAATGATACCAATACCGGAAGCTTTGATAATGATCTTCAGTTCCTGGCATGGGGAGATAATAATACCGCAGGTACTATACCATTTACAGCGGTTTATCCGAACAGGAATAGGCTGAGCCGTGTATGGAAAGCACAGAATACGGGAAGCTTCGGCAAAGATGTACAGGTACTGATCCCGGCATCTTTGATCGGAAATCTTGATGTTCCATCGCTTCTGTACAGTACGAGTGCTACGTTTGCATCAGGTAATCTTACTTATGCAAGCACAGGTACGGTAAATGTGAATTCTGTAAACTATTACAGCTTTACACTTCCTGCTTCACAGGTCAATACACCGGTATTCTACTTTACCATAGCGTATTATACAAAAGCTCCTGGAGGGGTGGAAGGTGAAAATCTATGGCTTCGTGCGGATGATGGTGTTTCGGCAACAACAGACAACACACCGGTATCACAATGGAATGACCAGAGTGGTAATGGCAGCCATGGAACGCAGGCTACAGGCAGCAAGCAACCTGTTTACCGTAATGATATTTCTGTGAATATGAACTTCAACCCAGTGATGAACTTCAGCAGCGCATCATCTCAGAACTTCGATATCACAGGAGATTTGGCAATCGGTGGACAGCAGTCGGTAGCAACTTTTGCCGTGGCGGATGCATCCGCAGGGGCTCGCTACTTCTTGGAACCGAAAGCAACGGGCAATAACCTTCTTCAGTTCCGTTCTACAACTCAGGGTAACTCTACATTAACACTAAGCAACGGAACTTCTGTAACCAATACATTAGCAGGAACCGGAGCTTCAGTATTGTACTCAGGATGGCGTGCTACAGGAACCCTCTTTGCAGGAGTAAACGGCAATGCAGGAACTTCAGTGGCTAGTGCTACCAACTGGGTTAATGGCCCTCTTTCATTAGGAGCGGCTTACAACCAGACAGCATTCACCAATGGTAAAATACCTGAAGTGGTAGAATACTCAAAAAGCCTTACTGCTATTGAGAGACAGCGCGTAAACAGTTATCTTTCATTAAAGTATGGTATCACGATGGATCAGTCCACCATCCAGGATTACCTGGCATCTGATGGTACAATAAGCTGGGCGAAAGATGCTGTGTATAAGTTCAACATCGCGGGTATCGGAAGAGATGATATCACAGCACTGAATCAGAAACAGAGCCAAAGTGTAAATACGGGAAGCCAGGTTGCAGTTTCCTTAGGAGAGGCTGCAGCAACTAATAGTGCTAATGTTAATACGTTTAATACAGATATGCAGTATCTGATATGGGGTGATGACAATGGTTCGTTAAGTACAACCACAACAACGGGTAATGTATTAGCATCTAATGGAAATACCTATACCAAGCGTATGACCAGAGTATGGAGAATGCAGAACAAAGGCAGTTTTGCTCAGGATGTCACCGTATATTTCCCTGCTTCTGCATTCCCATCGGCTAGTGCAGCAGGACTGATTTACGCTACAACAGCAGCTAAGCTGAGTGATGGTACTGCAACAGTAATTCCGGCTATAGGTACAGCTACCGTAAACGGAACGGATTACTATGCCTTCCCGGTGTCTGCTGCTAGTTTAGCAGGTTTAAGCTACATGTCTTTCACTACCGCTACAGCGGTATGTTATAAACCGGCAGTTACAGCAGGTACAGCACTTAACACCAAAGCAGGGATCACCTCACTTGCGAGAGCAGGTTCTGCTGGTGATAACTGGCCGATGGTAAGGAATGGCGGCTGGCTGGCACTGGAAGCCAAGACGAAAGGAATGGTAATCAACAGGGTAAGGTTTAATGCTTCCAATCAACCTGTTGCAGACGATGGAACGACCCTTATCCTTACCTCTCCGATAGAAGGAATGATGGTAATGGATGTTACGAACAGGATCTTTAAGATTTATACAAGTAAAGATGGCGGAGCAACATACGGATGGTATGCATTCGGTGAACAATCCTGTCCTGATTAATAAATGATTTGTCAGCTCTTCTTCATAATTTGCATTATGGAAAGGGCTGGCTTTTAATTCAAAAAAAATAATAATGAAAATATTATTAATTTTATGTATAACGGTTTCCACAGCATGTTTCTCGCAAGTTGCTGTAGGTAAATCTTCAGTAACCAATTCTAATGTATCATTGGAGTTTGGGAATTCAGAAAACAGGGGTTTGATATTACCATGGGTAACTTCGGAAAACGATATCATTAATCCGGTAGATGGAACAGTGATATTTGATACAAGCGATACTAAAGTAAAGTATCTGGCAGCAGGAGCCTGGATAGGTCTAAATGCCGATCCTAATTTAGTTACTCCTGTAACAATAGATACATCCCTGCAGGATACCAAGACTGAAAACACAAATGCCATGGTAAGAATAGGAACAAATGTAGATCCTGATGTTGATGGTATCCTTGTGCTTTCGGATACTAACAAAGCGATGGTGCTCCCTAAAGTAGCAAGCCCTCATCTTAATGTTGTAAACCCTGCGCCGGGAATGATAGTCTATGATACGACGTCTCGTTTAGTAGCGGTTTTCACTGGAGATGCGTGGAGTTTTTGGGGACCTCGATAGTGCATTGTTGATTTATTATATTTGGCTGGATAAGAGATTATCCGGCCTTTTTTGATAATATGGTTCTGTTCAGTTAATTAAATTACAGCCCTACAAATAATGTATCATGTTTAAAGTATCAATTAGTTCTTCTCTTTCAGTTGCTAAAAGTTAAGCTAAATTATTCTTTCCAACCTTTTCTCGATTTTATGCATCTGTATAAATAGAAACAGTTGTAATCAATAAATTATGAAAAGGTTATATACACAATTACTATTATTTTTTCCGCTTTTATTTCTGGCTCAGATACCGGTTGTTGAAAGTCCGGACGGGAAAGGGAAATATAAAAAAGACAATCAGGTAATTCTTCAGAAACTGGAGATTGAAACAAAAATTGCCGGGAAAATTTCTACCAATACCATTACAATGGTTCTTAGGAATAATTCGGGACGTTTGAGAGAAGGCAGAATTACCTTTCCTCTTCCTGAAGGTGTTAATGCGAGCGGCTATGCTTTAGACATCAATGGAAAGCTTCGAAACGCTGTTCCCGTTGAAAAAGAAAAAGCAAAAGAAGTATATCAAACCATCAGGAAAAGAAATATAGATCCCGGGCTCCTGGAAAAAGTGAGTGGGAATAATTTCCGGACAACAGTATATCCTATCGCCCCAAACGGAGGGGAAAGGACTGTTCGCATTACCTATCAGTATGAATTAAAAAAGTCGGGGGATTTTCTCCAATATTTTTTACCTCTGAATCAAACCGCTGAGATTCCCGAATTTGACATAAAAACAACCGTTTTTCAGAATTTGGATGCTCCTATGCTTGAAGAAAAGCCTGATGGTAGCTATAATTTTGTTAGTACCGGAAACGTATGGACTGCCGAAATGCACAAGAAAAATTACAGACCAGACAATAATCTAAAAATCAATTTTCCTGTACAGGATAAGAGCCAGCGGATTGTCGTTCAAAATGCAGCGGATAACTTTTCCTATTTTCTGGCTGATATCTCCGTATATTCAAATGAAAGAATGAAAAAACTTCCGAATAACCTGGCCGTGGTCTGGGATAATTCGTTGAGCGGAAAGAATCGGGATCATGTAAAGGAAATGGCCTTGCTGGAGGAATATTTTAAATCGAATAAAAATCTTACGGTAAACATTTATTTCATTAACAATATCTTCGAACAAGGACAAAGTTTCAAAATTAGCAATGGAAACTGGAGTGAGTTAAAGACTTATCTTTTAAAAACAACTTATGACGGCGGAACAGATTTCGGAAAGCTAAAGCCGCTGAGCGAAGACGAAGTATTGTTTTTTACGGACGGTTTGTCATCTTTCGGAGAACTGAACATGCCTTGGAAACAGCCTGTCTACACTATTGCTGCATCCAATAATATAGATTTTAACCAGCTGAAATTCATAAGCAGTACCACAGGAGGAGAATTTTTAAATCTAAATGAAAATAATCCTGAAAAAGAAGTACGGAAATTAGTTTTTCAACCTTTGAGATTTTTAGGTATTGAAAATAATATTCAGCTTTCAGAAGTCTATCCTTCATTGCCTCAGACTATAGCAGAAGATTTTGTATTAACAGGAATTGTTAAAGGTGATCATACAACAGCTACTCTTAAATTTGGGTACGGTAATGAAGTGACAGAAACCAAAACCATTGATGTCAATATCAATGAACAGGCCGTAAAGGATTGGGAAATTTCAAAGTTCTGGGCTCAGAAAAAACTTAACGAATTGGAAATTTTTGAAAAGAAGAATAAAAACGAAATTAAAAATGTCAGCAGGCAATTTGGCTTGGTAAGCAATAATATGAGTTTAATGGTGCTGGAAAATGTGGAGGATTATGTCCGTTATGATATCGCTCCACCTGCAGAATTAAAAAAGCAGTTTGATGAGATTGTTAAAAATGACAAGGCAAAAAAAGATGAACGAGTAAAAGATCTCATGGAAAATGCTGAAAAGATGACTCAAAATCTTAAGACATGGTGGGAAAAAGAGTACGATCAAAAGAAAAAATTAAGACAATATCCTAAACCTGAATCCCGGCGTGCTGCAAGTGATAGTACATCAAGACAAGCTGAAATTGAAGAAGTTGTATTAATTGGATATAATAACAGCAGAACTGATGATGAATCAGAAGTTTCAGAACCAAAACGGGAACAACTTCAGATGAGTGTCAGGGGAATGTCATCCATTGCATCGAATACAGTGCCTAATGCGCTGTCAGGATCTGTCCGTGGGGTTGAGGTGAGAAATGTAACTCCTGCAGAAAGGCCGTCAGATATCATTAATTCCGGAAGAATTCTTACCGTTGATATTGTTTCTAAAGCAAAATACATGAAGCTTTTCAGAGACATGAATAACCCGGAAAATATATATGAAACTTACCTTCAGAACCGTAAAGAATATGAGGAAATACCACAGTATTACTTTGACGTTGCACAGCTTTTGTTAAAAAATAATGATAAAAAGCGTGGCTTAAAAGTGTTGAGCGCAATTGCCGATCTTGAGTTTGAAAATGAAGAGTTGTACAAATTACTGGCTTATAAATTGAAGCAGGCTGAAGCGTATGATAAAGAGCTTTTTGCTGCAGAAAAAGTGTTGGAATGGCGGCCTTTTGATCCGCAAAGTTATAGAGATCTCGCTCTTGCACTGGAAGATAACGGCCAGTATCAGGCTGCCCTGGACAATTTTTACAAAATTCTCACACAGTCTTACACAAAGGAACTTGCTGACCGGGATGTTGGTATTGAAGAAACGGTTATTATGGAGATCAATCAGCTGATTGCAAATCACGGATCCCAATTAAACCTTAGCAATATCAATCCTAAAATCATAGCAGATCTTCCGGTAAATATCCGCGTAGTCATTAGCTGGAATAAGGATGATACGGATATTGATCTCTGGGTGACCGATCCTAATAATGAACGATGTTATTATTCGCATAAGGAAACAGAAATAGGAGGAAGACTGAGCGACGATTTTACAGGAGGCTTTGGCCCTGAACAGTTCTTACTCAAAAAAGCGATGAAAGGAAAGTATAAGATTCAGACCAATTTTTTTGGAGAGCAGCAGACAGGAGTTGCAGGTCCTACAGCTATTATGGCGGAAATTTATATCAATTATGCTACCGGCAAGCAGGAAAGAAAGATCGTGGTATTCCAGAATCAGAAAGAAAATGGAAACAAAGAAGATGGTATTCTTATTGGAGAGTTTGAATTTTAGAACTGATGATCTGTGATAAAGCGGTTTTTATGTAATATCCATGTTAAAAATAAAATAAACACAATAAATTTAATATGATAATGTTAATATAATGATCAATGTGTAGTGAAGAAGTTTGAGTTTGAGTGCCTGCAGTAATGCAGGTACTTTTGTTTTAAATCAATATCTGAATTATAATTATAAAAAAAGATGGTAAATTGAATGAAAATTTAAGCAGTTTTAATTGTTTTATTTTTATTACTTTTGAAAACTGACTCAACTGATATAATTATGACTACAGTTAAAAATTCTTTTGTCGGATTGATGTGTGCAATCGGTTGCATAAATTCAAGTAGCATACATGCTCAAAAAATTATTGAGTTAAATAATACACTTGATTTCCCCAGAAAAGAAGTTGTCGCTGTCCCTGTTTCTCAATTAAAATCATTTTTGGATAAAAGTAAAGCAACTGATCTAAGGATTAGAGATGCAAAAGGCCAACTTGTTCTGATCCAATGGATTGATAATAACGGAGACGGAAATAATGATGAATTGCTTTTTCAGGCAACAGTTGAAGGACATCAAAAAGCAGTGTATACGATCTCAGCTGAACCGGCAATACCAATCCTCAAAACTGAAATTTCAACGTACTCCCGGCTGGTTCCGGAACGGGTAGATGATTATGCATGGGAAAATGACAAAATAGCATTCAGAATGTATGGCCCGAAAGGTCAGCAGGAAGCATTGCAGGGGGTAAAAAGCAGTACGCTCTCAAGCGGTGTGGACATCTGGCTGAAAAGAACGGAGTTTCCGGTCATTAATAAATGGTACAAAGGCTATCTTACGGATCCCATGTATTATCATAAAGATACAAGGGGGGAGGGTTATGATCCTTACCATGTCGGAAACAGCCGCGGAACAGGTGGAATCGGAATATGGATAAATGACAAGCTTCAGGTTTCGCAAAATTTTGTTGCCTCCAGAACCATTGCAGAAGGTCCTTTGCGTACGGTTTTTGAATTGACCTATGATCCGTGGAGTGAATTTGCAGTTAAAGAAATTAAAAGAGTTTCATTGGATCTTGGATCAAATTTTTCAAAATTTGAATCGTATTTTAGAGCAGAAAAACCGGCTCCCAACTATACCATTGGAATAACTTTACATAAAAACGAAGGTGAAGCAAAACTAAATGACCAAAAAGGATACTATCTTCACTGGGAAAAAATTGATGACGCTTTTGTAGGTGAAGGTATTGTTGTGGATCCGAGTATTGTTGAAAAATCAATTGTTTTCCGATCTGATGCTCCGGATGAAAGTAATCTGTATGTCGTTACAAAACCTCAGGATAAACTGGTTTATTATGCAGGATTTGCATGGCAGAAAAGCGGTGATATCCAGACTCGGCGGGACTGGGAAAATAGGCTTCAAAAACAATCTGAAATCATCAGAAATCCTTTAATCATTACAATTAAATAAATCATGAAATTCAACATCTGTACTCTTGCTCTGGGATTAGTTAGCTTAAATATATCCGCTCAGGTAAAAAAAGATACGCTGGCAGAAAAAATGATGCTGTATCAGCTTCCTGTGGGAGGCTGGGGAAAGCAGCTGGAAGATAAATCAGTAGTTGATTATAGTCTTCCGGTTGACAAAAATCTTTTAAGAAAAATAAAATCCACGGGTGATGATCACGCGACCATTGATAACAACGCTACCTCAAGGGAAATTAATGCCTTAATGAAAGCATATTCCGAAACGAAAAATCCGGATTATCTGAAGGCAGCGGAAAAAGGAATCCGTTATCTGCTTACCATGCAGTACGAAAATGGTGGTTTTCCTCAATATTATCCTAACAAAGGATTATACCGAAAGCAGATTACTTTTAATGACAATGCCATGATTAATGCGTTAACGGTTCTCTACAATACCGCAGAAGGGAAAAACGATTTTATCGCGGTAGATCAAAAACTGAAAGAACAATCTAAAAAGGCTGTAAAAAAGGGAATTGAATGCATCTTAAAAGCACAGGTTCTTCAGAACGGAAAGCCAACGATTTGGGCAGATCAGTACAATGAAATTACCCTGCAGCCGGATAAGGCTAGGGCTTTTGAACCTGTTTCCCTGGCAACCGCAGAATCCGTAGGAATTGTACGGTTTCTCATGTGGCAGCCCGTAACGCCTGATATTGAAAGATCCGTGAAATCTGCCGTAAAATGGTTTACAGAAAATGATATTGAAGGATACAGCTATAATGTCGTAAAACAAAACGGAAAGACAGTAAGAGTTCTTGCAGAGGATAAAAATTCCGTTGTCTGGGCAAGATTTTATGATATTCATGATAACCGTCCTCTGTTTGGCGACCGCGACGGAAGTGTAAAATACAATTACAACGAAGTTTCCGAGGAGAGAAGAAACGGCTACAGCTGGTTTGGCGATTTTGCAAAAAAGCTGATCGATAAAGAATATCCTAAATGGCTGAACAGCAATAAACTTTCTCAATAAGAAATTTACTTAAAAACAACCGCGCGGGCTGAGAATCAGCCCGCGCGGTTTTATAATCAGCGTTTAAATTCCTAAAAAGTATCGCAGATATTTCCGCTTAATGTGGCTCCTGCTTTTGCCGTTACATCAGATTTTACATCAGAAGCATTAAGTTTATTGACGGAATAGGGTGGGGTAAATGCAGTCCCGCTTCCGGATGTATTTCCGGTTACGTTCACAAAACTGTTTCCTGTTTGTGTTACGGCGGTATAACCCGTCATGAGATTGATCGGTTCTTTTACGTTTTCAAATACGTTTCTTTCCACCAGGATATTCGCCTGAACACCCGCAGCAATACATTTATTGCTTACCGAACTGTTGAAGTAGCTGTTAAGGATATGGATCTTTCCGTATCTTACCCTCGGCATACGTTCTCTGCATCCGGGTCCCCACCAGCATCTTACAAAGGTTACGTTCAGTTTGCCTGCATCTGCAGTAGCACCGTCACTTGAGCCGATCAGATTGGAAAAACGGTGATCGTCTGTCCCTCCGGATCCTCCGGGTTTAGGGGCTTTCAGATAATGAAATTTGGTGTAGGATACAGTGACGAAATCCGATTTGTTTTTAATATCGAAGTTTCCGTCTACGCCGTCCCGGAATTCACAGTGGTCGATCCATACATTTCGGCAGTCATCGAGAATCGCATTGTCCCAACCGTCGGTATCATATGCTCCCGGACCTTCAAAAATAAGGTTTCGGATGATGATATTGTTGCATCTTTTAATGTTGATGATCCCTGATCCGTCTTTGGTCTGGTTGGTGGAAACCAGTTTTGCGCCGCTGGCTCCATAGATGGTTTTGCCGCTCTGATCCTGAAAAGATAATCTGGCAGTAATCGTTATGGTTCCGGTAACTTTAATGACTTTTACCGCCGTATTTTCAATTGCCGATTTTAACTGAGCATAAGTTGACACCGTTGTTTCCGCAGCGGTTCCACCACCGGTTGTTCCGCCGTTTTGGGAAGCCCATCCCGGAGCAACACAGTTTGCCAATGGGACAATGGTATTTACGGACATTTCATTTTTTATTTCATTCGGATTATTCGCCAGGTCGGATTTTAGATCTTCCTGTCCGCAGCCTGTTAAAGCAAAAATTGAGCTCAGGGCTGCCGTGAGAATGGCAGCTTTTGTTTTTGTTTTCATAGTAGTAATTATTTGTTGTTGATTCAAATCAAAATTATTAATTTAATATTTAATTGTTTTATATTTTAAACTATCAATATTTATATAATTATAATGTTGATTATTTATATTGTTCAATCGGTTGCATATTATGTATTTAAAAATAATATTTTTTTGCGGCTTGAAACGATATAAAAATAGTTGAATTAACAGATGAACTACTCTGTAAACGATAGCAGTGCCCGGTAATTTTTATTTAATAAAATCTTCTCTGAAAGGCGCGAAAGCATCAATCAATTGTCCTTCTTCAAGACATCTTACCCTATGAAAAATATTGGGTTGGGCAAAAAAGCCGTCACCGGCCTTCAGTATTTTTGTTTCACCGTCAACGGTAACTTCAAATGTTCCCGAAGCAACATAGGTGATCTGTGAATGAAAATGCTGATGTAAAGCCCCTACTGCATCTTTTTCAAATTTCACAATCACCATCATGATCTGTGAATTGTAGCCCACAAATTGTCTTGAAACGCCGGCTCCCAAGTTTTCCCATTCGGAATTGCCATCGAAAAAAGGCTCTTTTTTAAAATTCATTTCAGATATTTTTATTGATATTATTTGATAAATTTTTCCAGTCCGGTTTTCATGTTTTTCAAAGATTCAGCGGCAAGTTTCGCTTCCAGATCTGCTCCCAGTTTGGACAAGTGGGTATCGTCGTCTTTTCCTTTGGGATAATACGGCTCCTCACCTTCCTTAAAATGGAGGTGCAGCTTTTTAGAATTTTCGGGACCATAGGCAATTTCAAGCTGTTCTGTAAGCAGCTGCATATCTACGAAAGGAACATTCAGATCATTGGCAACCATTCTTACAACCAGAGGATATTCTTTGTGGGTATCTATCAATACACCGTTTTCGTTAAAATTTCTTCGTACAATAGAAGTCATTAAAATAGGAATGGCTCCTTTTGCTCTTGTTTCCTTTACGTATCTCTCCAGGTTGGCCCTGTATTGCGTGTACGGATTGGTAAATTTTGTAGAGTCTTTCATCTTCTGATCATTATGCCCGAACTGGATAATGACAAAATCTCCCTTTTTTAGCTGTTTTTCAATGGCAGCCCATCGTCCTTCCGTCCTGAAACTTTTAGAACTTCTTCCGTTCATCGCATGGTTCTGGATTTCGATACCTGTTGTAAAAAATTGGTTTAAAACCTGTCCCCATCCATGTTCGGGATTTTTATCCGGATTTTCTTTATTGGCCATGGTAGAATCACCGATAAGGAATAAAGTCGGCTTTTTCTGAGCCAGAATGAATGTTGAAATTACTATGCTAAACAGTAAAAATATTTTTTTCATTTTAAGATAAATTTAATTGGTTAAGGCAATTAAGAATTATATTTTATTACTCATTACTCATTACTCATTACTCATTACCATAATGGGGTTCCAACCACTAAAAATCTTTTCCAGGGTATAATTTTTCATATCTTTTTTAGTCAGCTGATGCGACCAGTTTACCCGTTTTGAGGTATTACCGCCTGCGCCTTTGCTTCCGAACTCTGCGTAATAAGCCGTCTTTTCTTTATCGGGAAACATCTGGTCTCCTTTCCACGGGTTCCAGCCTTCAGAAACAATATGACCTCCCATTTCGGTATTGATGAAAACCGTTTTGGCGTAAGGTCTCCAGGGTCTTCCAAGAAAAACTTTTGTAACACCTTCTTTTGCAATCAGCCTGCAATCAAAGAAAATAAAACCATATTTCCTGTCTTTTTCCGTTGCAGCAGCTGTGATATAAGAGTCGGTTAAACTTTTAATGGTACAGTTTTTAAAAACTGCTGTTGCCTGCCCGAAAATAAAATCGGTAGTACCTTCTATAAAACAGTTTTCAAAATACTGCCTGCTGTGATTTGTTGCACAATATACCGTATCCTGACACCCCAGAATATTTGAATTTTTGATGATAAAACGATCGCCTTCCACATGGAGTGCAACTGCCTGTCCTTCATTGCATGAAGAATTCTGAATCGTTAGATTGCTTATTTGTATATCATCACCCATCACCAGCAACGTATAAGAATTGAATGTCGTCATTTTTTCATTGAACGAATCCTGTTTTCCTGAGAAATCATTGTTGGTGATCATTGTATTGTCTTTATTTTCACCTTCTAACGTGATTTTATGTTTTGAAGATGAAATGACCACTTTTTCATTATATGTTCCTGATTTTATATAAATCAGTGCTTCTGCCGGACCAAGATCTCTTACGGAATTGATGGCTTTCTGAATGGATGTAAAATCGCCGCTTCCGTCTTTGGCAACGGTAATTTTGATATAAGGACCATTTCCGGCAAAAAGAAAATTTGCCATTGAGACAAGGAGAATTAAAAATAATTTTTTCATAAACTGATTTATTATTTTCTGACGCAAGATCTGTTTTATATTACCTGATTTTTAGATAGCAAGGACAAATAAATTTGCTTCGCGAAGCGATGACGATAGCTTCATAAAATCAACTTCTTGATTCGTTTTTGCTCACTAAAATATTTTTTTAATTAAATTAATTCCTTTGTGTTAAAATTATTATTTCAAAACTTTATCTAAAAAAGCAGCGGTAAGATTCAGGGTTTCCGTAAACCAGGGTTCTGCTGACCAGAAAGAGTGCAGCGAATCCTTAATCTCATGGAATTCTGTCTGAATATTATAATTTCTTAATTTATTCATCATATCGTCTCTGCCAGCATGAAACCGGGGTTGCGAACTATTAATAAAAAGGGTAGGAGGTGTATTTTTATCAACATACTTTAGAGGTGAAGCGGTTGTCCAGTTTTTCAAATTAACATCTCGGTCGCCATCCAGCCAGTACGCTGCGTAGGTACTTTCTTCAGCTTCAGGATGAATAAATGAAACAATTCCGTCCACATTCACGATGGCCTGGATTTTATTCTTTGATTTTACACCGACCAAGGTGGCCATTTGTGCTCCCGCAGACTCTCCGTACGCTGCTATTTTCCTTTTATCTAAAGCATATTTTTTATGATTTTTTTTCAGCCATTGAATTCCGGTTTCGATATCTTCCACACCGGCAGGAAATTTTGCGACATCTGCCAAGCGATAGCCGACAGCAATCACAACATATCCTTTTGAAGCGAGCTCCATGGCCATATATTTTTCATTTTCCTTGCTTCCTGAAATCCATCCGCCGCCGTGAACCATTGCAATTCCGGGATATTTTTTAGATTGATCTTTGGGATAATAAATATCTGCTTTTAAAGAAATTCCGTTGATATTCTTGTATTCTACGTCTTTATCAATAATGACATTTTGAGGAACCGGTCTTTCAATCGGGGTTAAAAAAGAATATTTCTTTTTAAGTTTTTCAAATGTAATTTCGTTGGTATAAGGAGTGGCATTCGGCCGTTTTACCTGTCCGAATGCCATGGTCCCCATTAAAAAAATAGAAATATAAGTATGTTTTATGCTAAAAATCATCCGCTTGTGGAGTTTTTATACTATTTAATTAATTAGTTATTTAACTGCATTTTTCGCTACATCTGCACCCACAGAAAGTAAACTCCTGTCAGACCCAATTTCTTTCGGCAGCAGGACTGCTCCGGTTTTATTTCCTAAGAGTTTTACGTAAGGTTTGTTTGCTGATTCAAATTTCACCGTTGAAAGGTTGATGTTTTTACTGTTGTAAATTGTTGCACCCGTTCCTTCTGTATATTTCAGCTTTACATTTTTAAGTTGAATTCCGTCTGCGTCTGCAATGGTTAATGCTTTTCGGGTATCAAACTGCGAATCTTCAATTACAATATTTTTAAGGTTCATTTCCGCAAGCCCGAATAAAGTTATGGCTTCATCAGAATTCACGGCATTGATATTTTTAAAGAAAATATTTCTGAATACCGGTGTTTTTTCCGTTACCGGAAAAACTTTTTCAGGGGTTTTGTTTTCTTCCTTTGTCTGCCCGTCTTCCAGCACAGGAGATGCGCCTTCGTAGAACATATTAAAACCGATCGTCTGTGTCGGGATGTTGATCATATCGATATTTTTAATGTAAATATTCTCCACAATTCCGCCTCTTCCGCGGGTTGTTTTGAAACGCAGGCCGATATCGGTACCGATAAAAGTACAATCGGAAACATGAATATTTCTTGCGCCGCCGGACATCTCGCTTCCTATCACAAACCCTCCGTGACCATGATACACCACATTATTTTTAATAATGACATTTTCAGTAGGCATTCCTCTTTTTCTTCCGTCTTCATCTTTTCCGGATTTGATGCAGATCGCATCATCACCAACATCAAACGTATTATCATAAATTAAAACATTTTTACATGATTCTAAATCTACACCGTCTCCGTTCTGGGAAAACCACGGATTCCTGACCGTAAGATTTCTTAGAATAACATTGGAGCACATCAGAGGATGGAGATTCCATGCCGGAGAATTCTGGAAAGTCGGCCCGTCCAGCAGGACTTTGTCACAGCCAACTAAGCTTACCATTACCGGTCTGAGAAAATCTTTTACGGTAATTAATTCATCTTTGGAAATTTTATCAGGAACATTAAAATTAGAGCTGCTTTCCAGTCCTTTTTTATAGCTTTCCGAAGGATACCAGTTTTTACCGTCCGCAGACAGAACGCCGCCGGATTTTACGATGTCTTTCCATTGAGATTCGGAAACTTTACTTTTTTTGATGGCTCTCCATGCGTCACCGCTTCCGTCGATCACGCCTTTTCCTGTAATGGCGATGTTCGTCGCATTTTTTGCTGAAATAGGAGACTGGCAGCGAATGGTGTTTAGCCCTTCAAAACTTACGTCCACCAAAGGATAATCGTTTTTATCTTTACTGAAAATAATGAACGCGCCTTCTTCCACATGAACATTGATATTGCTTTTAATCACAATCGGTCCTGTAAGCCACATTCCTCTCGGTACAACTAATTTACCGCCACCTTTTTTGCTTAATTCATCAATAGCTTTTCTGAAAGCCTCCGTATTTTTTACATTGCCTCCGGAAATTCCTCCGAACTGGGTAATAGAAACCGTATTGGCAGGAAATGAGGTTTCCGTTACATGAGGCATTTTAAACTCAATATTTTTATAAATATCCAGGTTTTGGGCAGATATCTGGCCTGAAAATAGTAAGGCTGCCGCCAAACCGATCATTTTTAAAGACTTCTTCATTTTATTTTTTTTGAGTTGTAATTATTTTTTTAAATTCCTGATAAACCAGCGAAGCAACCGCTTTTGCACCTTCCGGCTGAAAATGGGTATTGTCTTTCTGCCCTTTCGGATAAGCTTCGTATGTATTTTCAGGTAAATTCATAAAGTAATGATTCGTGGTGAAATCCTCTCCCTTACGGGTAAAGTATTCCATGGACAATTTATTTAAATCGATGTACGGAACGTTCATTTCCATCGCTACATCAATCGGAGCCTGCCAGTATTCACCATGAACATTTTGGAGTTTTCCGTCTTTCCACGGATAATTTCTGGCCACCGGTGTCAAAATAATGGGATTGGCCCCTTTTTGTTTTGTCTGGGTAACAAATAATCTTAAAAATTCTTTATACCCTTCAATATTTACATATCGCTCCGTATGCTTTTCAGAACTGTCGTTGTGACCAAACTGCATTAAGACATAATCTCCGGGCTTCAGGTGTTCATAAACGTATCTCCATCTTCCTTCCTGAAAAAAAGTTCTTGTGCTTCTTCCGCCATGCGCTCTGTCGATAACTGCCACAGAATCTGCTGTAATACCGGGCTTCAAATCCGGCAGGCTGTCTTTTTTAAAGAAGGGATGAAAAAGCTGTCCCCAACCGGTAATCGGATAGCGTGCTTTCATATAATCTTTTCCCGGTTCATAATCTCCCGTATAATCTGCCATGGTAGAATCGCCGATGAGGTAAATATGGGTAACTTTTTTATCGCGTTTTGCCGTTGTTTTCTGAACGCTGCTCTGTGAACTGCATCCTGACAACAGCAAAACGACTAATAAAAATGAAACTATATAAAAAAATTTGTTATTCATTGATTATAAAATATTTATATTGTAAATCCAAGGGCGCAAAATCAAAGATTTTTCGACAAATTTCCAGGGCGATTTAACAATTTTAATTTTTAGTTATTCTGAACCAGTCGAAATCGGCATAGCCGCCACGTGGTGCCTTAGCGCTACTTAAGCTATACAAACCGACTTTTGCACCGATCCATTTTCCGGGTTTTGCCTGAAAAACTTCTCCTATTTTCATAAAGCTTTTTCCGTTTTCACTATAGCTGAACTGGCATAAACCATTCGGTTCGCTCACATGTACTTTTAAATAGGCTTCGTTTCCGTTTAACTTTGTTTCAGCTAAAATTTTTTCCTCGCCGCCTTTCTCTGCTTTTTCAGCTTTTCTCAGTTGGATGTAAAATCCGTCCGGTTTATTGGTGATAACAAGGGAAGCATGATCCGTTCCCATAATCAATAATCCTGCAGTTTTTCCTTCTTTAGCTTCTTCAGGAATTAGTTTTACTTTCGTTGATGCTGTAAAATTTGGAGCCGGGAATTTCTGGGTTAATAAATTCGGGACATTCCAGAGATTTTTTTCGCCTTCGGGAACTTTTATGGAAAATAATCTTAAAAATTTCTGTCCCGGCAGTTTTGAAGACCACACAATGTTTTCATTGGCGCTCCATTGCCATTGCAGACCTAATTTTTCACCATCAAATTCATCTGTTTCCGGGGGAGTTATGATGGGGTAGGATTGCCCAACGTTTGGTTTTTTATACATTAAAACAGGCTCGCCAATTCCATTTTTATTGGTATCTATTCCCATTACAGGCCAGTCTTTTTCCCATTTCATCGGCTGGAGATGAATAATTCTTCCATAGGTGTCCACATCCTGAAAATGATAAAACCAATCTTCTCCGGAAGGCGTATCTACCCAGGCTCCCTGATGAGGCCCGTTGATTTTTGTAGAACCCTGTTCAAGAACAATTTTTTCTTCGTAAGGGCCATAAATATTTTTCGACCGTAGTACCAGCTGCCAACCTGTAGCCACCCCGCCGGCCGGAGCAAAAACGTAGTAATAACCGTTTCTTTTGTACATTTTCGGACCTTCTACGGTTGGGTGCTTGTCGTGGCCGTCAAAGATATGAATCCCTTTGTCCAATACTTTTGTACCTTCCGGATTCATAGTATTTAAGGTTAATATGCTTTTCACTCCGGCACGGCTTCCCGCCCATCCGTGAATCAGATAAGCATTGCCGTCTTCGTCCCAGAACGGACAGGCGTCAATCAGGCCTTTTCCTTCCATAACCAAAACAGGTTTTTCCCATTTTTTCAGCGGATCTTTGGTTTTAACCATATAAATCCCGAAATCCGGATCGCCCCAGTAAATATAAAATTCACCTTTATGAAAACGTATGCTTGGTGCCCAGATTCCGTCGCCTCTTTTCGGAACGGAGAAATGTTTGGCGGGCAAAACATCTTCAACGGCATAATTGACCAAATTCCAGTTGACCATATCCTTGGAATGAAGAATGGGTAATCCTGGGGCTTCGTTAAAGCTTGAAGCGGTCATATAGTAATCATTACCGACACGAATTACATCCGGATCTGAGTAATCTGCGTGGAGAATCGGGTTTTTATAGTTTTTTCCCAGATCAGCCGTCCACACTTCGGAAACATATTTTTTTTCCTGTGCATTCAGATAATTCGATGCTATCGAAAAAACAGTGACTGAAAGTATATTTAAAATTTTTTTTGTCTTCATAATCAGATTTAATCTGTCTTTATTTAACGCAGGGAGCGCAAACTGTTTAACAAATTACTTTTCAAATTCCAGACTTGCCAGAATGAATGGTCCGGTTCCTTTCGGATCGTTGGACCGGATTTCTTCGTTAATATAATATTCGTAGGAACCGCTTCGGTATGGATTTCCTCCAAGACCTGCAACGGCGCAGCATCTGTTTAGATTTACCATTCCGTTTTCATCGACAGTAATTAAATTTTTAAGAATGCCTTCGTACCCTTTTTTAGCAAATTTTTTATAGGATTTCGGAAGATAATTTTTGTTAACGGATTTCATCATGGTGTAAACAAACATGGATGAACCGGTAGCTTCCAGATAATTTCCTTTTTCGCCGCCTTTATCCAAAACCTGATACCACAATCCTGTTTCGCGATCCTGAACTTTAATGACAGCGTCACAATATGATTTCAGATAAGAAAGCAATCTTACTCTTCCGGGATGATTCTGTGGAAGGTAATCTAATACATCAACGATTGCCATACCGTACCAACCCATTGCTCTGGACCAGAAGTTCGGGGAAAGTCCGGTTTTCTTATCGGCCCACTGTTGTTCTCTGCTTTCATCCCATGCATGATAGAGTAGCCCTGTTTTTTTGTCGAGCAGATGTTTCTGGATAAGATCAAACTGATTCACGATGTCGTTATACGCTTTTTCTGCATCCGCACCTTTGCTGAATATGTTGGTATAATGAGCATAGAATGGCTCACCCATGTACAATCCATCCAGCCACATCTGATTAGGGTAAATTTTTTTGTGCCAGAAGCCTCCTTCTGAAGTTCTCGGCTGTCCGTCAATCTGAGAACGGAGGGTCTGTAATGCTGTCAGATATTTCTCTTTCTTTTCTTTCTGGTATAAATACAAAAGAACGTTGCCGCAGTTCAGCATGTCGATATTGTATTTTGAAAGATCGTATGAAAGAATACTTCCGTCTTCTTTTATCATGGTTTCTCCAAACGTAGAAATGTATTGATAATATTCTTGATTGCCGGTTTTTTCAAATATTCTTTCGGCACCTTCCAGGACGATAGCGGTAGGATAGCTCCATTTCGGAGTTTTGTTATAATCAAGCATCCAGGCTTCGGGAAATCTTTTCATTTCGGAAAGAAGCATTCGCTGTGACCAC
Source organism: Chryseobacterium sp. PET-29 (assembly GCF_025736815.1). Taxonomy (NCBI): domain Bacteria; kingdom Pseudomonadati; phylum Bacteroidota; class Flavobacteriia; order Flavobacteriales; family Weeksellaceae; genus Chryseobacterium; species Chryseobacterium sp. PET-29. The sequence continues at coordinate 3,897,777 of NZ_CP107053.1, forward strand.
GGAAGATCAACCGGGATTTTTTCTGTTGTGGTTACTGTTTTTGCTTCACCGGAATTGTGTAAGGCTTTTTGAGCGCATGAGAAGAAAATTCCTGAACATAAAGCGGTAATGGCGTAAATTTTAATATGATTCTGAATAAAATTCATTCTTTTTAATATTTTAAATTGATTACACTTTAGTTTTTATGGACATTAATTTTGTGCTTCGGTTATCCTTTGTACAATATCATTAAAATACATTTCAATGTTATCGTAGTTTTTATCTAAATCTCTTCCGTTGGCATTGTATGTTTTGGGATCCAGTTTGTTTCTGATTTCCCATTCATCGGGCATTCCGTCCATATCTGAATCAATAATCGGCTCTCCGGTTTTCAGATCCGGAAATCCGCCTGCATCTTTCTGGGAATCTATAATTCCGTTTGTACTTCCTTTTGAACCCTGATGTGTAAAACTTCCGTTTTTAATATCTTTTAAAATCTGAAGATCAATAATATCTCTTACAAGACTCGATCCTCCAATTTTCAAGATCCTGTCATAAGCTTCTTTTGAAGAGTGGGTTTTTACATTATTCGATATATTATGTGGACGGATTATTCTGATTGTATTTTTGTCTTCGTCTGTTAAGTTGTAACGGTTCATCTGGCTGAATACGCCTTCTGTCCAGTTGTCTTCGGTGACTTCCGAACTGCCTTCCATCACATTTCCATTTATATAGTATTTTCCCCAGATATTATATACTTCGGCTTCCGGCTTTTCATTTTTATCAATAGCGGCAATTCTTTTTCTCGTCATCGTGGCCGGACCTGGCTTATAATAATTATTGACGATATTCACATTCATTCCTTCGCCGCCATACAGGCTGTTGTGTCCCCAGTTGTAAATGACATTATTTCTGAAATCGGTAAGGTCTGTTAAAGCAAATTTGCTTCCTGCATATTCTCCCAGTCTGGGATTTCTGCTGTCATGATGGGCATAAACATTATGATGAAAAGACGCAAACCTTCCACCTGCTATGCCACCATATCCGTGAGCACCTTTCTGATGAACCGAATTTCGAAGGCTTTCTGCAATAATGCACCACTGAAGCGTTGTGTTTTCATTGGCATAGATCGAAACTGTTTCGTCGGTAGACCAGCTCATGGAACAGTGGTCAACGATTAAGTTTTTAATAAACCTTGCTCCTAAAGCATCACCTTCATAGTTTTTCAGATCGCCCATTCTGAAACGCATATACCGGATAATGACGTTGTCTGCTGCTACAAAAGTTTCGTAGTTGGCTACTGTGATGCCGTCTCCCGGAGCGGTTTGTCCGGCAATGGTTACATTTCCTTCCCGTATTTTTAACGGAGATTCCAGGTAAATGGTTCCTCCGGTTCTGAAAATAATATATCTCGGGCCTTTTTGATCCAGGGCATATCTTAAAGTTCCTTCGGAGCCGTCGTCGGTTAATTTTGTTACGAAATAAACTTTACCGCCGCGTCCTCCGGTGGTATATCTTCCGAAACCTTCAGCACCCGAAAAGCTAATGACATTCTGGGCTTCAGCAACATTTGAAATGCCACAAAAAATAGCTGTTAGTAAAAGTATGCAGAAGTTTTTTGTCATAACTGAGCATATTTGTTGATGAACGGCTGGATTATTTTAAATTTTTTTTGAAATTCCAGTTATCTTTTCCTTTTAGAATATTGCCTGGGGTATATTCTTTTGCTTCGGTCTGGGTGAGCTGATGTGACCAGCTGACTCTTGAGACATGATTAGCTCCTGGACCTTTTGAATGATATTCTGCGTAAAAAGCCGTTTTTTCGGCATCCGGTTTATTCCAGTTGTGCCATCCTTCAGGTTTTATCGTTGAATTGAGCATACAGTTGATATAAACCGTTTTGGCGAAAGGTCTCCATGGTCTTCCGAGGTATACGGAATGTTCTTTTGCATTGCCTGCAATGTTACAATTAATAAATACGAACCCGAAGCTGTTTTCCTTTGGGGTAGACGCTGCGGTTATATAGCTTGCGGTTTCTTTGGAATAGATCATGCAGGTTTCAAAAACAGCGGTCCCTGCTCCGAAGATATAGTCAGTTGTTCCTTCGATATAGCAATTTTTAAAATAATTTCTTGAAGGTTGGGTTTTATCTTCAAGATCCTGTGCTCCTTTTAAATATAAGGTGTCCTGATTTCCGAGGAACCTGCAGTTTTCAAAAGCAATTCTGTCACCTACCGTTAAAACTGCTACAGCTTGTCCCACTTTTCCGGAACTGTTTTTAAACGAGATATTTTTGGCTGTGAAATCGTCGGCATATATAAAAAGGGTAGCAGAACCTGTGGTTCCGATATCTTTTCCTTCCTGATTTTTTTTAGAGGCAAAATCATTAAAGGTTATTAAAGTATTTTCAGGATTTTCTCCTTCTAAAATAATTTCTCCTTTCGTTTCAGGAATGATGATTTTTTCTTCATAAATTCCTTTTTTAATAATGATTTTTGTTCTCCGGGAAGAATTGTTTTCAATGGCATCCACAGCTTTTTGAATGGTAGTAAAATTACCTTTTCCGTCTTTTGAAACCACGATCAGTCGGTCGGCAGTTTTAAAAGAAAGAAAATTAAATATTGCTGTGAGAATCATTAAAAATACTTTCAGATTTTTAAAGAATGGGGAGCTTTTCATTAAATCATTTTTAGTTAAAATACAGACTTCCGCTTTTGGCAGAAGCCTGTATTCTGATATGAATGTGAAACTTTTTCTAATATCCGTAATCCTGTGTAAGATTATAATTGGAGTTGATTACATCTGCTGCAATGGGCAGAAGTTCCTTCCTGTTCGCCTGGAAATAATAAGCATAACTTTTCACGGGATCTCCGCTGATGTAGGACTGTGTCATGGCCAGCCTCCAGTTTACTTTTGTATATCCTGATGGTGTTGCAACACTTTGATTAGGACTGTAGAATACATCGGCTTTTGCAATTCCGTTGAGATAGAAATCAATATCCAGAACATTCTGCTGTGCTGTTTTTGCAGGTGCATAATTGGCAACGCCGCTAGCAGGTTTTTTATAGAAAATATATTCCGGTACGTTGGTATAAGCTCCCGTTCCGTTCATAAACTGGGTAAGTTTCTGTCTGGTTTCATTGATTTTTGTTTCCAGAAGATTCCAACGGATGAGATCGTATTTTCTTAATCCTTCACCTCCGAATTCCAGCATTCTTTCTTTTACGATATAATTAAAAAATCCGGGCTTGTCTGTAGGAATGGTTCCAACCTGGCCTAAATTTCCTGCATAAGCTCTTTGTCTTACGGCCATCACAGCATTGATAGCTTCCTGGGACGGACCGTTATGCAGCTCATTATCGGCTTCCGCAAACATGAGAAGAATATCGGAATATCGTAACAGAGGCCAGTCGATTCCCAGGTTTTGGGAAGTTCCCGTGATGGAAGTCCACGATTTTCTGAATTTACCGTCGTTCCAGTTGATTGATGTCTGGAGTTCTTCCTGTTTTAAAGTACTTACCCTGAAAATAGCAATATTAACATCTCTTCTTACATCATATTTGGTAAACTCATAAAAATAAACCGGAATGGCATTGATCCCTCCTGAAGATTTCCAGTCTGTGTCATCATGTCTTAAACCATTATAATATCCGATTTTACTGTCTGTTCTTGAGTTCCCTCCGAATGCTCCGATCGCATAAATGATTTCATTGGTGGTATCCGGACTGTTGGTATGCAATGATCTGAATAATCCTTCATAGCTTGGATTAAGCTGGTGCTGCCCGGAATTGATGATGTCTTTACATTCGTCATAAGCAATCTGATAATATTTTTGAGGATTAGATCCCTGCATCATCATCTGTGGATTTCTTCTCAACGAATATCCCGCTCTTGCTAATGCGATTCTCGCTCTTAAACCTTTTACGGCAGCCTTCGAAATTCTTTGTGGAGTAGTACCTCCTTCTGATCTCCATGGCACGAGGCTTTCCGCTTTTAATAAGTCATCCAGAATTTTATCATAAATGATATCTCTGTCTGTTTTGGCCAGGTAAAGATCGGGAAGATCTGCAGAAGGAACATCCTGAAAAGGAACGTCACCCCAGTTTTTAATAAGATCATGATAAAAGTGTGCTCTTAAAGTAAGGGCTTCCCCCAGATACCTGTTCATCATTTTTTTATCCGCTTCAGAACCTGTCTGGAAAACCGGAGAAAGCGGAATATTTTTGATGACGAGATTCGCTCTTTCAATACCGGCATAGGTATCCAGAAAAGGTCTAAGAAGTTCAGTATTGGTAGGAATGGCACCGAAGCAGCTAACGCCTCTCCTGTCATTGGCATTGTAATCTCCTGAAGTTCTCATATCATCTCCCGATTGCGAAAGGATAAGATTCATTCTCTGTCCGTATGTATTGTCACCCATTGTGCTGTTATACACTCCTACCAATGCAGAGAAGGTGTCAGAAACTGAATCAAACTGTTGTTTTTCAGCAGTATTGGATAAGCTTTCTACGTCCAGATACTCTTCGCAGGAATTAAAAGATAAAAGTCCTGCAATGGAAAAAACGATTATTAAAAATGTATTTTTTTTCATAATAGTAAGATTAAAAAGTGATATCAACTCCCGATAAAATGAATCTGCTTCGCGGATAAGCGGCATAATCTACACCAGGTGTTAAAGGATTTCTTCTTGTATTGGCTTCCGGATCATATCCTGAATATCCTGTAATGGTAAATACATTATTCATGGTGAAATATAATCTGAAATTGGAGAGTCCTAGTTGTTTGGTAAAGTCTTTTCCAAGAGAATACCCTATGGTCAGGTTATTCAGACGAAGGAAAGAGCCGTCCTCAATAGCGTACGAATGAAGGAAATAAGCACCTGCCGGCGGAGTCCACATAGTCGTATTGGCGTTCAGTGCAGCTAAAGCATTAGGATCATTTACTTTTACCCCGTTATCATCAAACCATCTCCAGCGGTCAGCAACTTCAGCAAGCATATTGTTGTCCCTGTAAAGGTATTGGGTAGAATATTCGATTTTGTTGGCATTGTAAACTTTGTTTCCAACTGAGAAATTGAACATTACACTCATATCCCAGTTTTTGTAACGGAACGTCTGGTTAAATCCGCCATAGAATTTTGGCTGTGCACTTCCGAGGTCGGTCATGTCATTGTTATCAATTACACCATCTCCGTTGAGGTCTTCCAGTTTCAGGTCTCCTGGCTGTACAGGTCTTGCTCCGTTGGCGGCGGCTGCAGAACTTGCGATTCCTGCTTTCAGGGTATAAGCCTGGGTTGTTGGGTTATAATCAAAATCATTTATTTCATACCTTCCGGCGGTTACATATCCCCAGTAAGTACCAACGGGCTTGCCTACCTGTACTAAGAAATCATTGAGGTTATTCTGCCATCCGGAAGGAAACAGGTAGTAGTTGGAACTTGCAGAGGCACTGTTTCCTAAGCTTTTGATGGTATTTCTGTTGGATGAAATGTTAGCATCAATTTTCCAGGTAAAGTTATCATTGTTGATGATGGTACTTCCTACTGAAACTTCAATTCCTTTGTTGGTTGTGCTGCCGGAATTCTGGTATTGGTATTCGTAACCTGTTGTCTGCGGAATTTTCGCCAGTAAAAGAAGATCTTTCGTATCGGTTTGGTAAACATCAACGGAACCATAAACTTTTCCTTTAAACAAGCCAAAATCCAATCCTGCATTTTTTGAAGTCGCGGATTCCCATTTAACATTTTTATTAGCCATGATATTACCTGTGGTTGCTCCAGGGGTTACATTTGTTCCGAAAGCATAACCGTAGTCAGATGACGTGGTAAAAAAAGTATCATAAAGGAAAGCTTTAATTCTGTTGTTTCCGGAAAGACCATATCCCGCTCTCAGCTTCAGTTCGCTGATAACACGGCTTTCTTTCAGGAAATTTTCTTCATTGATCTTCCATGCAACGGAAGCTGCGGGAAAATATCCCCATCTGTTTCCGGGACCGAATACACTTGATCCGTCTGCCCTCATGGAAGCTGTTACAATATATTTGTTTTTGAAGATATAATTGGCTCTTCCGAAAAACGATACGATTCTGTCCGGCAGCAATTCTGTTCTTGGATTATCCTGAACCAACCCTGAAGGCGGACTGGCCGACTGGATGTTGGCAAATGCTTCCTGAGGACTGATTGATTTCGGAAGCCATTTGATATTCATTGATAACGATTCGGCATCGGTTTTTACAGTTTCCTGTCCTAAAAGAAAATCTACTTTATGACTGCCGTATGTTTTCCTGAAATTTAAAGTATTGGTATTGGTAATTCTTCTTGATTGAGCTTTGCTTAAAAATACGACAGGTTGATCATTATTCTGTCTTGCGAGACTGGTAACCACACCCGAAAACTGATTTACGGATTCGTCTCGCTGCACGTATCCTATAACACTACGGAAGGTAAAATTTTTATTGATCCTGTATTCAATGACACCATTCAATAAAAGATCATTTCTGCCGTTTTCTTTCACTTCATTATCAGCAAGGATGAGAGGGTTTACAAGGTTGGTTTCATTCGCAAATAAAGGATCAAACTCATCAATGTTTTGAGCGGGTCCTCCCTCAAAAGGTTGATATCTTACTGCATTTCTCAATCGGTTGGTACTTTGTGATCCTGTTGCGGAAGTTCCGGCACCGTAGATGGTCTGTCTGCTGTATCTTGCATTGAGCGTCATGCTCAGCTTTTTGGAGAGATCATAATCATATTTGAAATTGGCCATATTTCTCTTAAATCCCGATCCAATCATGATTCCGTCTTCCTGAACATTATTTAATGACAATGAAAAAGAAGAATTTTCAGACCCTCCCGTAACAGCAATATTATGCGTGAAGTTGAAAGCTTCTCTTCCAAAAACCTCATCCTGCCAGTCTATCTTCTTAATATTTCCATAGTTTTTTCCGATGTCCTGAAAACTTCCGTATCTCGTATTAAAGGCATCAATGTCCGTTTGTACACCCCCTTTATTGTAGATTTCATACTGATACAATACATACTGATACGGATCCAGCACATTAATTGTATTCTGGATCGATCGTACTCCTAAAAATCCGTTATAATTGATAGATGTTTTTGCCCTTTTACGACCGCCTTTTGTGGTGATCAGGACAACCCCATTTGCTCCTCTGGCTCCATAAATACTGGTAGAAGAAGCATCTTTTAGAACTTCAATAGACTCAATTTCTTTCGGAGATAATATTGTCAAAGCATTGTCCATCTGAACTCCGTCAACAATATACAGGGGAGCATTGCTGCCGGTAATGGAGTTTCCTCCTCTGATCACGATATCAACGTCTGCTCCCGGAGATCCTTCGCTCAGGGAAACCTGCACACCGGCAAGTCTTCCCTGGATGGCTTCTGCAGCATTGTTGGATGGCATATCCTTTATAGCTTCCGCTTTTACTGAAGAAACGGCATTGGTAACATCCTTTTTAGAAACCTTGGTGTATCCTACCAGGACTACTTCATCAATATTGGTTTCTTTATCCTTTTTGGTTTCTTTTTCTTGAGCCATAGCAAGGACAGGAAGTAGAAAGGCAGTTAGGTATAACCACTTTACTGATTGTACTTTTTTATCCATTTTGTATCCTTATAGTTTTAATTTTGGTTGAAAGTTTTTTTCAATTTTTGTTTTGTGGTGGATTTTTAAGTATTCTATTTTTTAGTGGAAAATATTTTCAAAAAATTAACGCTTATCATTGTGCAATCGATTGCGTAATTTTTCATGACAAATATCTTGGCTTCTAAACTAATATTATTTTCCAATATGCAAAGAAAAAAATATTATTTTTTCATTAATTCAGGTTTGAAGCTTATTCATTTTAAAGTAACAGTAATTAAAATAAGTTATTTAAAATGCTGTAATATAGTGTTTTATATAATTTGTGTTAAAAAATGACGTTGATAAAAAAATAATAAAAAAAATTATTGCTGATTAATTTTTAGCTTAAAATTTAATTAAAATCGCTGAGTTTTTGAAGTAAAATATTTACCAAAATTGAATGTAAGAAATGGGATTTCAGATTTTTTACTGATTTTTATCATCTTTTCATGTGCTGTAATTCAATAAGATTATTTACAATTTAATCAAACTTAAATATTGAATTGTATGAATTTTGTTTTTTTAATATTAATTCATAAAAACTCATTACATATGTTCAGTTTTTTTAAATTATAAATGTTACTGTTTAATATTTTGGGTGATTATCTCAATTCTAAAAAATTGTTTTTATTCTAGAATTGCTTACTTTAATTATACTTTATTAACTCATAATCAGTTTTTTATAAATTTAAATTAAATTTTTGTTAAGGATTTAAAGAATAGTTATATATTTATCCCCATAAGTATTTCTAAAGATTTTTAGTGTAATTTATGCAATCGATTACGCAATGTTTAACTGGTTTTGATAAAACCGCAAAAAATAAGAAGTATGCAAAAATCAGAATTTCGCTACGCCCATCACCCTGACGATGTAAGAAAATATACAACAGAAGATCTCAGGAGGGAGTTTCTGATCGATGATCTATTTAATGAAGACGAGATAAAATTAGTCTATTCTATGTATGACAGACTGATTGTAGGAGGCGTGATGCCCTCAACAAAAGCTTTAAAACTGGAGCCTACCGACGATCTGAAAGCGCAGCATTTTCTTGACAGAAGAGAATTGGGGATTATCAACGTTGGCGGAGCCGGAAGAATAACAGTAGATGGTGAAGTATATGAACTTAACAACAAAGAAGCTTTATACATAGGAAAAGGCGCGAAAGAAGTGATTTTTGAAAAAGCGGGTGATGCACAATCCTACTTTTACATCAATTCCGCTCCGGCACATCATAGTTACCCGAATAAAAAGATCACGAAAAATGAAGCTGAAATCGTAGAACTAGGTGAAGAAAAGTATGCTAACAAGCGCACCATAAATAAACTCATTGTAAATTCTGTGTTGGAAACCTGTCAACTGCAAATGGGAATGACGGAACTTCATCCGGGAAGCGTTTGGAACACAATGCCTGCACATACTCATGCTAGAAGAATGGAAGCTTATTTCTATTTTGATCTTGAAGAAGGGCAGACGGTAAGCCACTTCATGGGACAGCCCCACGAAACCCGTCATATCTTTATGACCAACAGACAGGCTGTTTTGTCCCCGGAATGGTCTATCCATTCAGGAGTTGGAACCTCCAATTATACTTTTATATGGGGAATGGCTGGCGAAAATATGGATTACGGTGATATGGATGGTATCAAAACAAACGAACTAAAGTAATTTTTCAAATGAATTTATTTGATTTATCCGGAAAAGTAGCAGTTGTTACCGGCGGAACTCACGGATTAGGAATGGCAATGGCAGAAGGTCTTGCAGCTGCAGGTGCCGAACTGGCAATTACAAGTACAACTCCGTCCAAATTAGAAGAAGCTTTAGACTATTATCATTCAAAAGGATACAAAGCAACCGGTTATATTTTTGATGTAACGGACGAACTGGAAGCTGCACAGAAAGTAGCTCTGATGGAAGCCACCCATGGAAAAATAGACATCCTTGTCAATAATGCAGGAATCATCAAACGTATTCCGGCAATTGATATGGAAGTAGAAGACTTTAGAAAAGTAATCGACGTAGATCTTACAGGTCCTTTTATCATGTCCAAACTGGTTGGGAGATATATGATCAAAAGAAGATCCGGAAAGATCATCAATATCTGCTCAATGATGAGTGAGCTGGGCCGGGACAATGTAGTGGCATACGCTTCTGCAAAAGGAGGCCTGAAAATGCTGACCAAAAATTTAGCAACAGAATGGGCAAAACATAATATTCAGGTGAACGGTATTGGTCCCGGATATTTTGCCACTTCACAAACTGAACCTATCAGGGTGGATGGAAATCCGTTCAACGATTTTATCATCAGCAGAACTCCGGAAGGAAGATGGGGAAATCCTGAAGATCTTGTAGGGACAGCTATTTTCCTGGCATCCGAAGCAAGCAGATTCATCAACGGACAGATCATTTATGTTGATGGAGGAATTCTCGCCACTATCGGGAAACCTGCTAATGAATAACAAAAGAATTACACGAGAATGAAACCTTTTATAACAGATCAATTTTTATTACAAAGTAAATACGCTGAAGAATTATATTTCAGATTTGCAGAAAAACAACCGATCATTGATTATCACAATCACCTGATTCCTAAAGATATTGCAGAAGATACTGTTTTCGAAAATATTTCTAAAGTATGGATTGCCGGCGATCATTACAAGTGGAGAGCCATGCGTACTTTAGGCGTAAACGAAAAATTTATTACAGGGGATTCTTCAGACAAAGAAAAATTTCAGGCATGGGCAAATACGGTTCCTTACACCCTGAGAAATCCTTTATATCACTGGACGCATCTGGAATTAAAAAGATATTTCGGAATTGATGAATTGCTGAATGAGAACAATGCTTCGGAAATTTACGATAACATCACCGCACAGCTTCAGACTCCTGAAAAATCCACCAGAGGATTATTAAAAATGATGAATGTGGAATCTCTGTGTACAACAGAAGATCCTACCGATACTCTCAATTATCATCAGGATCTGGCGAAAAGTGATTTCTCCATCAAAGTCAGTACTGCCTTCCGCCCGGATAAAGCCATTTTAATAGAAAATCACAACTTTGCAGATTACATTTCAAAATTGGGCGAAGCTGCCGGAATTGAAATCAATTCATACCAGACATTATGTGACGCTTTATTAAAAAGAATTGAATACTTCCACGAAAACGGATGCCGGCTTTGCGACCACGGGTTAAATAATATCTCTTACGAGGAAGCTACAGAAGCGGAAGTGAACGCAATCTTTAATGATAAACTGAATGGAAAAGTTATCGCTGAAAAACAGGTGAACCAATTCAAGACAGCGATTTTATTATTCTTAGGTGAAACCTATCATCAATTCGGCTGGGTTCAGCAGTTTCACTTGGGAGCATTAAGAAACAATAATGAAAGAATGCACAGAATCCTTGGTCCGGATACAGGATGGGATTCTATCGGAGATTTCGTGCAGGCGGAAAATCTATCTAAATTTTTAAATGCGTTAGACGGAAAAGATAAATTAACGAAAACCATTTTATATAATTTAAATCCTGCCGACAACGAGATTTTCGCAACCATGATTGGAAACTTTAATGACGGTAGCATTAAAGGAAAAGTACAGTTCGGATCAGGATGGTGGTTTCTGGATCAGAAGGACGGAATGATCAAACAAATGAATGCGCTTTCCAACATGGGATTAATCAGCTGCTTTGTGGGAATGCTTACGGATTCCAGGAGTTTCCTTTCTTACCCGAGACACGAATATTTTAGAAGAGTATTATGTAATCTTTTCGGGGAAGAAATGAAAAATGGAGAATTGCCGGACGATATAGAACATGTCGGTAAAATAATTTCCGATATTTGTTACCATAATGCCAAAAATTATTTCGATTTTTAAATTTAAATAAGAATTCTCGCAGATTAAGCAAATCTAACAGATGATTGTATTAGAAAAATCTGCGTAATGTACTCAATCCGCGAGAAACAAAAAAATAGTAAAACTTTGAGATCTTAGTTAAGTGAAATCGAAGATTCGACGTAGTCAAACGTCTTTGCCTCAATTTATAATAATCGGCGAAACTTTGTTTTGTGAACTTAAAAATATGCATTAAGTTTTAAAAGAAAATCTTTGAGCACTTTGCATTTAAACCAAAAACAGATATTCAAAAATCAAGGTTAGTAAAACTTATGGGTAAAATACTTACTTTCGGTGAAATCATCATGCGGCTTTCGCCACCCGGAAACAGAACCATGAAGCAAAGTCACGAAATGGAATTCTTTTTTGGCGGAACGGAGCTTAATGTAGCGGCATCACTGGCAATAATGGGTTGTGAGGTTAAACATGTCAGCAGTGTTTCCGATGATTTTGTAGGGGAGTCAGCACTTTCTTTTGTAAAAAGCGTTGGAATTGATACCAATTTTATTTCTAAAAACGAACATCCTTTAGGTTTATATTTTTTAGAAGTAGGATCGGCGGTTCGAGCAAGCAGAATTGCATACAACAGGTTAAACGGTTCTTTTGCGAATATTGAAGCCGGGAATATCAACTGGAAGAAAGCTTTGGAAGGTTGTGATTATTTTCACTGGACAGGAATCAGCCCCGGAATTTCAGAAGCAGCGTATGAGGCACTGAAGGAAGGTCTTGAAACTGCCCGTGTAATGGGAATCGAGATTACAACGGATCCTGCTTATCGTTCAAATCTTTGGAAATATGGTAAAAAAGGAAATGAAGTGTTGAAAGAACTGGTTTCCCTGTCAACAATTTTCATCGGAGGAACCAATGAAATCAACGAAATTCTGGGAACTCAGTTTTCATCAGATCAAAACGGATTTCTGGAAGCATGTGAAGAATTAAAAAAACAGTGTCCTTCCATTCATAAAATTTTCGATAAAATAAGAATTGGTGTTACAGCGAGTTCTCAGCAAACGCAGGGAAGAGCTCTGGTTAACGGAAATTATTTTGAAACAGAATTACTGGAAGTAAATCCTGTAGTCGACAGAATTGGAACAGGTGACGCTTTTGCAGCAGGCTTAATTTATGGCTTACAAAATTTCGATGACGAAAAAGCACTGAATTTTGCCAACGCCGCGTGTGCTATCAAACACACCATTTTAGGAGATATCAATTACAGCAGTGCAGAAGATATCCTTGAAGTAATGGGCGGAAATTCAGGAGGAAGAATAAAAAGGTAAGAACCTCAGCCGTGTTAGAGCTTTAAGCTCTAACACGGCTCCCAACTTTGCACTTTTGCATTAAAAATAAAAAATAGAATGACAAAAATACAAACCGTTACCAACGCCATCATTAATCAGGGAATTTTACCGCTGTATTATAATGCTGATGAAACGGTAACTTTAGATATACTGAGATCACTTTATAAAGCGGGAATCCGCGCAGTAGAATATACAAGCCGTGGTGAAGCAGCGTTAAGCAATTTTACCAAAATGATCGAAATCCGTAATGCAGAAATGCCGGAGATGCTTTTAGGAATCGGAACCATAAAAAATTTGCAACAAGCCGAAGAATACTATAAGGCAGGTGCAGATTTTTTCATTAGTCCAGGATTTGTAGCGGAAGTTGCAGAATTTCTAATTCCAAAAGATATCTTGTATAGTCCAGGCTGTATGACGCCAACTGAGATTATTGAAGCTGAAAATTCCGGGGTAACTTTCATTAAATTATTTCCAGGAAACGCTTTAGGAGCAGGGTTTATGAGTGCCATTAGAGATGTTTTTCCAAATCTGAAATTTATGCCGACCGGTGGAGTTGATACTACGAAGGAAAACATTGAAAGCTGGTTCAAAGCCGGTGTTTCTGCAGTGGGAATGGGAAGCAAGCTGGTAAGCAAAGAACTTATGGCTGCTAAAGATTACGCAACCATTGAAAATGAAACAAAGAAAGTTCTGGATATTATTCAGGCTTTAAAATAATGATAAATAAGCTAAACACTTTGCGATCTTAGCTGAGCAGAGCGCCTTTGCGAACTTAAAAATAGTTAGTAGTCAAAAAAACTTCGCCGACTTTGCGTTAAAACAAATACCATCATTAAAAAAAAACAAAAAATAACTAATTCAAAAAACTAATATGAGTTCAGTTAAATTACTTAAACCAACGAATTTCAGGTGGACAATTTGTGTCCTGCTGTTTATTGCCACGACAATCAACTATCTGGATCGTCAGGTTTTATCTTTAACGTGGAAAGATTTTATTGCTCCGGAATTCCACTGGAATAATAATGATTATGGAAATATAACCGCCTTATTTTCCATTTTTTACGCAGTGGGAATGTTATTCGCAGGTAAATTTGTTGATTGGATGGATACGAAAAAAGGATTCCTCTGGGCAATTGGTATTTGGTCTGTAGGAGCCGTATTACATGCATTCTGTGGTGTTGCCACATCAGGAATCCTCACAGGAAACTGGACGGCAGGTTTTCATGGATCAAAAGAACTGATCGCAACGGTTTCCAATACATCTGCGATTATCAGTACCAGCGTTTCGCTGTTTATCTTTGCCCGTTTTGTCTTGGCTATCGGTGAAGCTGGTAATTTCCCGGCAGCTATTAAAACTACGGCAGAATATTTTCCCAAAAAAGACAGAGCTTTATCCACAAGTATCTGGAATGCAGGTGCAACGGTGGGTGCCTTGGCTGCGCCAATTACTATTCCGTTTATTGCAAAATCAATGGGATGGGAATGGGCATTCATCATTATTGGTGCCTTAGGATTTGTATGGATGGGGCTTTGGGTTTTTCATTATAAAAAACCTCACGAGCATCATAAAGTAAACGAACATGAGCTTACCTATATCAATCAGGATCATCAGGAAATAACTGTTGAAGAAAATCAGCTTGCTGAAGAAAGAAAATTCACCTTCAAAGAATGCTTCAGCTACAGACAGACCTGGGCATTTGCTTTCGGAAAATTCATGACAGATGGAGTTTGGTGGTTCTTTTTATTCTGGACTCCGGCCTATTTAAGTTCGGTATACCAAATGGATTCCACGCAAAGTGCATTCCCTTTATTTATACTGTACATGATTACGTTATTCTCTATTATAGGAGGATGGCTTCCCAAGTATTTTGTAGAAAAAAAAGGGATGAATGCCTATAATGGAAGAATGAAAGCCATGCTGATCTTTGCATTTTTCCCGTTGCTGGCTTTACTGGCTCAGCCATTAGGTTCTATAACGTATTGGATTCCGGTTTTAATTATCGGCGTAGCAGGCGCAGCACATCAGGCGTGGTCGGCTAATATATTTTCTACTGTTGGCGATATGTTCCCGAAAAAAGCCATCGCAACCATCACTGGCATTGGCGGAATGGCAGGCGGAATCGGTTCATTTTTAATCAATAAATCTTCAGGAGTTTTGTTTGATCACGCGCATAAAGCATGGACAACCGTTGACGGAGTTCCTTTATTGGATAAATATCCGCAGTATATCAACGAAAGGCTGCCGGACGGCTTCTTCGAACAACTGGAAAAATCAGGAGCAGTTGTAGTCGACGGAATTGATAAAGGCTACATGATCATTTTCTCAGTCTGTGCGGTTGCTTACTTAATCGCCTGGGCAGTAATGAAAACACTAGTCCCGAAATATAAAGTGATTAGTAATAAAAACTAAACCTATAAGATTTTAAAACCTTATAGGTTTGACAAAAAGTAGTATTTAAACAAATTCTTAAGTCAAAATAAAAACTTTGAGTTCTTTGCTAAGTAACGCCTTTGCCTCAATTTATAATTGATTCAGTAGAATCGGCGAAACTTTGTTTTGTGAACTTAAAAATATACATCAAGCATTAAAAAAAATCTTTGCGGTCTTTGCGTTAAAAAACATCCTGCATCAAGATTTAGCAGAATTAAAAACACAATTTAATTCAAATTAGAAAAATGGAAAATCAGATAAAACAAAAATTAAATCGTGAATTAAGCAATGCTCAGGAAAAACTTCCCATTAAAATCGTTCAGTTCGGTGGTGGGAATTTCATGAGAGGATTCACGGATTATATCATTGATAAATTAAATAAGGAAACCGAATGGAAAGGTGGAATTGTCAATTTGCAGGCAACGCCCAACGGCTCCATTCAGAAAATGGAAGAGCAGGATAATGTATATACGCTTTTCACAAGAGGAATTAAAAAAGGAGAAATTCATGATGAAAAGCAAGTGATTTCTGCCATTCAAAAATCGGTTAATCCTTATTCAGACTATGATGAATTCTTAGCGCTGGCAAAAGAAGAGGAGCTGGAATTTGTATTTTCAAACACAACAGAAACAGGAATCGCTTACGACGAAACGGAAACCTCTTACGAAGGTCCGCACAGAAATTTTCCTGCAAAAGTGACGGTTTTACTGCACGAAAGATTTAAGCATTTCAACGGAGCGGCAGATAAAGGATTGAGAATTATCCCTTGCGAATTAATTGAAGACAATGCATTTGCTTTAAGAGAGATCATCCTGAAATATGCACAGCTTTGGAATTTGGAAGATCGTTTTGTGCAATGGATTAACCAATATAATTATTTTCATAATACGTTGGTTGACAGGATTGTTCCTGGCTATCCTAAGGATGATGCAGGATCTTATGAAGATCAGCTGGATTATGAAGACCAGATGATGGTGGTTTCTGAATGTTTCCTGCTTTTTGTAATTCAGGAAGCCGGAAATTTAAATGAAAGAATTCCATTCAACAAAATCAACGAGCAGATTTTGGTGGTTGATGATATTCAGCCGTACCGTTTAAGAAAAGTAAGAATCCTGAATGGTGGACATACTTTGATGCTGGCTCCTGCGATTTTATCGGGCCAGGAAACGGTAAAAGAATCCATCGACAACCCGTTTATCGGGAAGTTTTTAAGCAATGCCATTTTTAATGAAGTTAACCCGACTTTAGGTTTGGATGAAGCAGAATTGAAAAATTTCGCGGAAGAAGTTTTTGACCGTTTCAGAAATCCGTTTATCAAACATTATCTGGCGAGTATTGCGCTGTATTTTGTTTCCAAATTTAAAGTAAGAGTATTGCCCAGCTTATTAACTTACGTTGAAACCGAAGGAAAATTACCGGTCAATCTTACCTTTTCTTTAGCTAGCTTAATACGGTTCTACCAGGGAAGTTTTGGTGAAAAAGCCCTTCCCCTGAATGATGAAGCCGGAATTATCGCTAAATTCAAAGAAATCTGGACGAATGAAGATTACGAAAAAGTAGCTGAACGGGCACTTTCCGAAACGTTGTTCTGGGACACAGACCTTACTCAGGTTGAAGGATTGAACACAGCGGTTGCCAAAGCATTATACGAAATCGATCACCATGATATGGAAACGGCGTATAACAATTTTGTAGAATTTAATTCTTAAAATCATGCAAAAGAAAGTACTGAAAGTAAATCCCAAAGACAACGTTATTGTGGCGCTGCTGGATTTGCCTGCCGGAGAATCGGTACATCTTGACGGAGCAGATTATACCGTAGTAAAAGATATTAAGGCTAAACATAAATTTGCGGCCACCGATTTTGAAGACGGAGATCACATCATCATGTACGGAGTTATCGTTGGAAAGGCAAATCAATCCATCAAAAAAGGAGAAGTTATTACGACGGAAAACGTAAAACACCAAAGTGCAAAAGTAGAAGGTAAAACCGAAACTTTAGGCTGGATTCCGCCGAATGTAGATAAATGGAAAAACCGCACCTTCATGGGCTATCACCGCGAAGACGGACAGGTGGGAACGGAAAATGTATGGCTGTTCTTTCCTTTGGTTTTTTGCGAGAATAAGAATATCGAAACACTAAAAGATATTTTTGAAAAAGAACTGCTGCATGAAAAAGCAAGCAAACATCAGCTGTTATTAAGGTCTTTGTTAAATGGCGGCGAAACTTCTGATATTGCGGTAGAGGACGAAGAAGATACGAGAGTATTTAAAAATATAGACGTACGGTTCATCACGCACCAGGGCGGCTGTGGCGGGATCCGTCAGGATGCCGAAGCATTGGGGAGACTGTTTGCAGGATACGTCAACAATCCTAATGTTGCGGGCGCTACCGTTCTCAGTTTAGGATGCCAGAATCTTCAGGTGCAGATCTTTATGGATGCCCTTCATGCGTTGGCTCCGGATAACAAAAAGCCGATCGTGGTTTACGAACAGCAGAAATCGGGAACCATTGACGAAATGCTGACCGGTGTGATTAAAGATTCTTATGAAGGAATAAAGAAAGCCAATAATATTGAAAGAAGGCCTGCTCCTATCACTAAACTGAACATCGGTTTGGAATGTGGCGGATCAGATGGTTTCTCAGGAATTTCCGCAAACCCTGTTTTGGGAGAAGTTTCCGATATTATGGCAGCTGTTGGCGGAACCACCATGCTTGCAGAATTCCCTGAACTGTGTGGAGTAGAGCAGGAGCTAGTGAACCGTTGTATCAACGATGAAGACGGTGTGAAGTTCCTTCAGCTGATGAAAGATTTTGAAAAATCCGTTGTCGCTGCAGGATCAGGTTTTGATATGAACCCGTCCCCCGGAAATATCAAAGACGGATTGATTACCGATGCCATGAAATCGGCAGGTGCAGCCAAAAAAGGCGGTGCCGCACCCATCGTAGAAGTGTTGGATTTTACAGAATACGCCACAAAGCCAGGTCTTAATCTCCTTTGTACTCCCGGAAATGATGCCGAATGTACAACTGCGTTAGTAGGATCGGGAGCAACAGTGGTTCTTTTCACAACAGGTCTCGGAACACCCATGGGAAATCCTATTGCCCCGGTGATAAAGATTTCTTCCAATACGGCGTTGGCAGAAAAAATGCCGGATATTATCGATTTTAATGCCGGAACTATCATCAGCGGGGACAAAACAATCCCGGAGGCGGCGGACGAGCTGTTAGAATACATCATCACAGTAGCAAGCGGCGAGGTCAAAACCAAAGCCGATCTTTTAAATCAGAATGATTTCATTCCATGGAGACGAGGGGTCTCTTTGTAATGGGTTAGTTATATTAAATATTAGGGTTGAAAATGCTTCCTGCTTCGGTGGGGAGCATTTTCTTTTGTTTTTTGATAATAGCATGTGAACTTTGTCATTCTGTAAGAATCTCGACATGCCGAAATATTGGGTTGAGATTCCTGTGGAATAACAAAAAGATGCTAAAGTTTAAAAGAGCACTTTATTTCTCTGTCCAATATTTCTTTTTTAAATGTTCCGTTTTCAGGATGTCACAGCCTAAAACAAATACTCTGTACACCGGCCTTTCGAGTCCGTAATACGGAATTTTATCTTCAAAGTATTCGATGTTCATGGAGGCTAATTTATTTTTCAGGTCGGTAATTTTACCAATGTCCGCTGAAAAACCGATACAATGCGTCTTCGCCCATTTGTCGGATTTAATTTGGTTAAAAGCATATGCTGTGATTTCTGCTTCTGTGTTGAAGGTTTCCAGAACCTGCTTTTGTCCACGTTCCGTATAATACCAGGTAAAATGATTACCGGATTGTTCGATTCCCATACCTTCATAAATAGGGTTTCCGTTGATCGAATAACTGTTGAAATTAAAACAGTGTTCTTTCATCCAATATTCAAGTTCACGGATGGTATTTGGTAAATAATTGGTATCCATTGTCAGTTTACATAAATATACGTTGGCGCGGCATCCTGCTCGTGCGGCAAATATAGCAGTTAGGTTATAAATTTCATAAAGCTATGAAAAGAAACCACCCCGTCTTAATTTTACGGAAAATTAAGACGGGGTGGTTAATAGAACCATAATGATATTGTGTTTTTGGAAATTCACGGTTATAAATCTGCAACATTAGGTTTCACTTACTTTTTAAAGTTAAATGATTATAAAATTAGTTTTGATTAAATATCGCAGATTTATAATTTGTGCTTAGAATTGTTTGTAGAAAGTCACGGATTTGTATATTTGAGATAATAATACTTTTAAACATGAAAGATCAGAGAAAAATAGATTTACAAAATGAAATTATGGAAGTCTTATATCCATCAAATAAATTTCCAGAAGAATTTCGTAAATCTCAAATGGAGTTTCTTACAATAAGAAACGAACTAACCAAAGAGTCAGATAGAGGTTGTGTTTTATTAGCAAGTTCTCACTTAGACTTTATGTTAGAAAAATTGTTATATAGTAAATTAATTGGATCTAAAAAACAGAAGAAACAGATTTTTGATTTTAATGGTCCATTAGGAACATTTTCTTCAAAAATTATAATGTCATATTCACTAGGATTACTTCCTCCATTAGCTCAACAAGATGTTCAAACTATTAGAAAAATAAGAAATGAGTTTGCTCATTCAGTAGAAATGATTTCTTTTGACCAAGAATCAGTAAAGAATGCTTGCAATAATTTTAATTACAACATATCTGAAGATGCTACTTCTAGAACACAATTTATGAATGTGGTGTCTGCGCTATCTGGTGTAATTGAGAGACAGATTTACTTGGCGAAGAAATTTGAAGAATCAGAAGATGGTAATTTAGAGGAACGGAAAAAAAGTATTTTGTTAGGTTTGGATAATCTCAAGAAATTTATTAATGATTTGTGAATTTAGTTTGTATAGTAAGACCAGTAAGAATATTTAAGATTTCGTGTGTTTTTATAGCAAGAGAAATTTTATTCACTAATAGCTAAATTAAGAAAATATTTATTCTATATCTTGTAACTTTCAATAAAAACAAAAAATGATAATCCAGGCAAAAACTATAGAAAAACTAAGAGAACTTATAAATGAAGAGACAGAATATAGAACAGGACCTAAACTGGTAGCTTTTTTTAATGACTTAGGATTTAATGATGTATATGGACAAGGCTTTCCTTCAAGATGGATTTATACTGAAAATAATTTGAAGAAAATCAATGGTACACCTTCTTTAGATAAGTGTATTAAAAAAGTATTTTCACCACTTAACTTTATTGGTAAAATAGATGTCTTAGATAAATACATATCTGAATTTAATGATTATTTGTCTTTCGATAATTGGATTATTATCCGTAATGGTAAGGAAATATCTTTTAGAAAAATAACAGATGAGTATTTCAATAAAATTTCAAATAAAACTGATAACGTAGATATCAACGAAGAGGAATTTTTAAATAAGGAATTTGTAAAAATAGATTTAGAAAAGCTAGAATTAGAATATCATATTACAGAAGTTTTAAAATCAAGAATAAAAGAAATTGAAAAATGTTTAAAGTCTTCAGCACCACTATCACTTATTTTTTTATGTGGTAGTACATTGGAGGGTATATTGCTGGGATTGGCAATCAAATATCCAAAAGAATTTAATACTGCTAAATCGACACCCAAACATGATGACGGTAAACCAAAACAATTTCAAGATTGGAATCTTAGTAGCTTTATTAATGTCGCTTATGAAAATAAAATTTTACATGAAGATGTTAAAAAATTTAGTCATTCTCTAAGAGATTTCAGAAATTATATCCATCCCTATCAGCAACTTTATAGTGGATTTAACCCAGATATACATACTGCTAAAATTAGTTTACAAGTGCTAAAAGCCGCAATAAATCAAATGATAACTTACAGAAATATTAGCTGAAAAATCAAGCTTTTGCCAGCGTCTCGCTCGTGCTAATATTGGACACGAGCGAGACGCTCGCGCCAACAAAAAGAAGATCTGCACGCTACCATTCATAAATTCCACATCAAAAACCTTTCCCGACACATCCCACAATCCATCCAACACGTCCCACCACCTATCCCGACACGTCCATTAGAAGTCCGGCGCGGTTGTTCATGCCTCTGATGACGTCGTGAATGCCTCCGGATAGGTTATACAACCTGTCCGGAGACGTAAAAGACCTATCCGGACAGGTTGAAAGACCACTCCGAACCCGTCCGGAACCTATTGCGACTGCTTCCACCACCTCGCCCGACCATTAAACAACGTCTCCGGATGGGTAAAAGACACCACCGAACCTGTGATCAACGTATCGGGAACAGTAAACAACGTCTCCGGATGATGGCACAGCCTCTCTAGTGAAGTAAGAATTTAGGTGAAATCATAAAAATACCCCTCCGTGACTAGAAGGGGTGATTTTTGGTTGCTGTTTTATTTTTTTTCAGGTGGATCCGCAGGACCTGTACTTTTTACAAAGAACTGTTTCAGGTCTTTATACTTGTTCTCAAATCCCGCCGTTGAAGTTCCCGCTTTATACGTGGTGTATGAATAATCCATTAATGCCGACTGGTAATTGTCGAAATCATGCAGCGTTTTCGCATTGTTGAGTCTCGTGATAATGCTTTCGAGCCTGCTGATCATGGTTTCCATACTGTTGCGGGAACTGTGGTCTTTGTTGAACTCGTTCCAGTCGACTTCCGGAGAACTCAGACCTGGCTGGCTCTGGTTGTAATCGTGGACTTTGTTTACAAAAAGCTTGTTCTGCTCGTTGATGCTTCCGTAGCGTTTACGGTCATCGGGTGAAAGGTTGATTGTGATTTCAGCAAGCGCTGATTCCAATGCCGCGATGGCATCCTGGGCCGCAGTGATCTTGGCACTGCTCAAATGGGTGGAGTTTAAATTTGTTAATCCCATCATTTTGATTTTAAAGGTTAATATATTAAGAGTATTAAAATCGTGTGTTTTTTTATAGAAACGAAGGTAACAAAAAAATTTAAAAAGAGAAAACTAGCATGTGCCTATTAAAAGCGGGGCCACTGTAAAGAAAAAGTCGATGACGCGGATTTGTAATCCGTGCTGAAAGTAAATGGGTATATATAAGAAGTCACGGATTGAAAATCCGCGACATCTGGATGTTTCTTGTTATTCAATTGTTGGTAAAACTTTGTCAGACAAATATTGCTTCCACTGTGTTCCCGTAAATTCACAATTTCCGCAATGTATTTTGGCATTTGGAAAATTCGCTAGAATCAATGTTAAATTATTCCAAACTTTTTTCAATTCGTCATCCTTATTTTCAAAACTCAAATTTAATTTTCCATTAACTATTTGTAGATGCTTTAGAAAAATACCTTCTTGTGTGTGCTTAATTTTGTCTGTAAGTTGTATAAAGTATCCTTGATAATCAGGGTAAGGGACTTGGTTCGGTAGTCTTTCATCACCTGCATAATAGCGAAACGATATGTGGTGCCCATATTTATTTAATTTCTGCTTCCAAAATTCAGGTTTAGGGATTTCATAAAGATCACTTGTCAAAAATATTTCTTTGTCACTAACCCAGGGTTTAAAAGTTGTTTTTATTAATTCCTGCTCTTCAATAACAAGATTTTCTGCGGTAAGTCGGATAATTGCAGGTGTAAAAAACTCCAGACAGATTCCATGTTCAACTTCAATAGATTCTATGGATTCAATGTAGTTGTCTTCTCCTAATAATGCAGATTTTTTATCAAAATCCCATTCTATAATATTAGAAGAAGTTATTTTAAAAGATAAAATATGTCTTTCAGAATTTGCCTTATAATTTGCTTTTGTGTTATAACCAACTACAATTTCTAAAGGATTTTCCTTTATTGATAATATGTGACCATCTTCAAAATAAAAGTTGTCAGACAACCACTTGTTAAGTTCATTGAAGGAAGTTATCGTAGTATTTAGCATAAAATACAGTATTTATCAATCTAGATTAGATTGTCATTAAAAGTAGTTAAAATAAATCAATAGCGCGTATTTGCAATCCGCGCTACAAGTAAAGTCACGGATTGAAAATCCGCGACATCTGCTATATCAATAGTTACAGGCTTTAGCCTAAATCTACATTCGCTGTCATCAATCATTCAAAATCACTTATTGTATAAATCATCCCCAAAATATTTTCTTGCTATCTTTGCCTCATTGAAAATAAAAGTATGAGTATTCACATCAGTGCAGAAAAAGGACAAATAGCCAAAGTCGTGTTACAGCCGGGAGATCCGCTTCGTGCGCAGTTTATCGCCGAAAAATATCTTGAAAATGCAGAATTGGTAAGCAAAACACGGGGCATATTTTATTATACGGGTTTATATAAAGGAAAGGAAATCACAGTAGGAGCCAGCGGAATGGGCTTTCCGAGCATCGGGATCTATTCCTTCGAGCTATTCACGGAATATGAAGTGGATACCATCATCCGGATCGGAACCTGCGGGGCGTACAGCACCGATCTTCAGCTTTTCGATATTTTAAATGTAGATAATGCGGCCAGTGAAAGTACCTATGCGAAATATGCCTGGGAAATAGAGGACGAGATCCTTCCGCATCAGGGTAGCATTTACAATACCATTAACCAGACTGCAGAAGCACTTTCCCTGAAAACAAAATCCATCAACGTTCACAGCAGTGATATTTTCTACAGGAAAGATCCTGCGGTACCTGCGATTGCCACAAAATATAATTGTCCGGCCGTGGAAATGGAAGCTTTCGGATTATTTGCCAATGCAAAGCATCTAGGGAAAAACGCTGCAACCATCCTTACGGTAACAGATATTATCCCGACCCACGAAAAGATCTCTGCGGATGAAAGAGAGCGCGCTTTGAAACCGATGATGGAGCTTGCCCTGGAATCTGCGTTGAAAAGCCTTTGATGCTAACAAAAGATAATTATCCTGAAAAATATTTCATCAAAAAGAGCTTTATTCAAGTCGGTAAAGCTCTTTTTTTATTGGTTAAAGGATCCTACTTAAATCACTGAGAGTAAGTTCGGAGGAGTACTAGATCTAAATTTTTACAACAGTTTATATTATCAATGCTTAAAATCTGAGATAAATGCTTACATTTCCTTTCCGGTAGTGAGAATTTGATTAAATTTACCTCAATAATATACATTCGTTTAGAGACATAACTAAAAACCTGTATGAATAAAAAAAGTGCCACCATCTATGATATTTCGAAGAAGCTTAACGTAAGTGTGGCAACTGTTTCGAGAGCGCTGAACAATCATCCCAGAATAAGCCAGGCCACAAAAGATCTGGTGACCAAAACGGCGAAGGAGATGAACTACAAACAGAACAATCTTGCCAAAGCTTTAAAGAGCGGGGAAACCAAAAATGTAGGGATCATCGTTCCGTTTGTCAATACCAATTTCTTTTCATCCGTGATCCGTGGAATTGAAGAAGAACTTTCTCCTTTCGGGTACCACGTCATCATCTGTCAGAGCCATGAGGATGTGAATATTGAAAAAAGACATCTCAATACCTTGCTGAATGCACAGGTAGACGGGATTTTTATGTCGGTTTCAAGAACAACAATTGATACTTCCCATATTCAGAATATACTGGACACCAGCAATACACCGATCATTTTTTTCGACCGTAAAAAAGATATTTCGGGAATCAGCACCGTAACCATCGATGATTACCGCGGAGGGTATATGGCCACCGAACACCTCATCAAAGAAGGGTATAAAAATATCTGCCATTTTTCAGGAGATCTGAATCTTGAAATTTACCAGAACCGTTTAAACGGATATAAGCAGGCTTTAACGGATCATCATTTTCAGGTAAAAGAAGAAAATATCATCACAACAGGCAGCTCTATAGAAGCTGGCATTGAAGCAATTAAAACACTTTGGGACAGGAAGTCTGTTCCGGATGCGATTTTTTCCGCCAGTGATTTTGCAGCATTAGGTGCCTGTCAGGAACTTAAAAAGAAGAAAATAAAAATCCCGCATGAAGTGGCGGTTATCGGGTTTTCCAATGAACCTTTTACCCAGTTTATGGAGCTGCCGATAAGTTCTGTGGACCAGACACCGCTGATCATGGGTAAAATGGCGGGTCAGGTTTTTCTGGAAAGCGTAAAAGAAAGCGGATCCGGTATTTCCACGGAAAAGAAGGTTGTCCTGGCTCCTCAGTTGTACATCAGAAAATCTTCTAAAAGAAAATAATTCTCCTGCTGTTTATTTCTTCAAATTGTTATTGATATGATGCCATCCGGATTTTCTTTTTTAGATACTTTGTTTCTTCTTCGGAAAGAAGAATGCATCACGATTTTCACAGATTTTTATGAAATATCAGGAAAAGAAATTCAGGATACGGCAGATTATTTAGAAGCAGAATTTGAAAAAGAAAGACTCGAATTTTTATCCCTGGAAATAAACTTTGATAAAGAAGCCGCGGTATGGGCCGCAAAAGTGCTGTATCACAGTGCACAATTATATCTTATCAGGCAAGATACTGCCAAAGATATCGATAAGCTCATTCCTGCATATAAAGGAAAAAGAGATATTTCTTCCATATTATCCGCAGATTTATCCTTGCGGTTTTTACCACAGGTCATTTCGGTATTACAAAATGCAGATCCCGAAGATCCAGTGATTAAGATGCTGGAAAATATCCTTCAGCAATTTCATTATTCAGGAATTGGTTATGATATAGAGTCGGGAAATATCAATTGGGAAGAAGAATTGAAAGACAGCACCTACCGAAAATTATATCTTGAAAGAATTGTAGAAAAAAGATCCTATCAGCTTGCTGAAATTCCTTATATCAACAACTTGCTGATTGCTGAATTTGGCTTATATAAAGATATTTATTGGAAAGAATTAAAAATAACAGAAAATTAACTTCTGTATTTCTCTGTTAAAGGAAAAGGTTTATGCTGAGCCTGCCGAAGTAACTTTCTATTAAAAAACATTAAAAATATAGAATATCAATACAAATGTTTTGTTATCATAAGAAAAAAAGCTTTGTTTTCTTTGCTAAGTAGAACGCCTTTGCGAACTTAAAAACAGTAGTAGTTCAAAGAAACTTTCTAATCTTTGCGTTTAAAAAAGAAGCCAAAAATTATAACACAAAAACAAATGACTCAAAATATAGAAAAATTAAACCGGGTTCTCACATACGTCAAAGATACTTTTGTCGGAAAAGATAACGTCATCGATTTATTGGGAATCTGCCTGCTGGCAAGGGAAAACGCATTTTTGTATGGCCCTCCCGGAACTGCTAAATCGGCGATGGTAAGGACATTAGCAAAAACCGTAAAAGATGGAAAAAACTTCGAATATCTTTTGACCCGCTTTACCGAACCAAATGAGATTTTCGGGCCTTTCGATATCAGAAAACTAAAAGAAGGAGAGTTGCTGACCAATACCGAAGGTATGATGCCCGAAGCTTCCCTGGTTTTTCTTGACGAAATTTTCAACACAAATTCTGCCATTCTGAATTCTTTATTAATGGCTTTAAATGAAAAGATCTTTAAAAGAGGAAAAGAAACAAGGCATCTTCCGGCGCTTATGTTCGTTGGTGCCAGCAATGTCCTTCCCGAAGACGAAGCATTGAACGCCTTGTTCGACCGTTTTCTCATCAGAATCAATGTCGATTATGTAAACCCGGAGCTTCTTCATCAGGTGCTTCTGGCCGGAAGAAAACTCGAAAACAATACCGAAACGGAACTGCCGGAAATCCTTTCGCAAGAGATCAGAGAACTGCAAAATCTTTGTAAAACGGTAGATCTGAAGCCGATTTATGAAGTGTACCTCAACACGATCATCAGCCTCCGCAATACAGGAATTGCCATATCTGACCGAAGAGCCGTAAAAATGCAGAATCTTATTGCCGCAAGCGCCCTGATCTGTGGAAGAAATGAGGCTGTTGTTTCAGACCTTTGGGTGCTGAAACACATCTGGGATACGGAAGAACAGATCGAAATCCTGGAAGGCATCATCAACAGGACCATCGAGAAAGATGAACATCCGAAAGCTCATCCACAGGCACTCCAGAATAAAACCCCCGATCCCGAAGAGGTCATGAAAGATGTACAAATTCTTGTAGAGAAGTGGAATAGCGCAGCACTGAGCTTTGAAGAACAGAATGTGATCAAAGATAAACTGAGGTATCTTCAGACCCGTTGTGACTGGATCAGAAACCCTGAACAGAAACAATATATTCAACAGGAAATTGAAAGTCTATGGCAAAAGATCCTTCAGAGCATATAAAAGAATTCTGGGCTGAAATTCCCCGCCCGCATGAAGAATATTTAGGTTCGATCCGCGATTGGAGAAATATCCAGGTCGCATTGGACGGTGAAATGATCTGGCTGAAAGGCTTTACGGCTGAGCAGGCCGTTTCACCAGATATCCAGCAGTTGCCCAGCTTTATATTGTACGAATTGCGGGACGGATTGCTGTTTCGCAAAAATGCTTTGGTTCCCAGTAAGAAAATAAGGTCAGCATTGCTTTGGACGCCTATCGATAAAGCCTTACGGCTTACATTCCCGGTTTCCAATAATAATTTTTTCGGAATTGATGAAAAAGTTGAGGTAAAACTAAAACCTAGCGAGGATGAGAAACCTGCTGTTGCTTTATTAAGTTCAATTAATGAAATAAAAGACAGTATGGTTGCTTTACCCAAATTTAAACTCGAAAAACTGGATTGGATTATCATTGATGATAAAGCGCTTTTTCTGGGAATGCCATTACTAAGCTTTCCGGGAAAAACATACTGGACAAAGGATGATCATCTTATTCCTGCAGGCTTTGATTTTGAATTTAAAAATCTGAGTTCTTTACTGCAAAGAAAATATAATGCGAACCGCGACCATTGGATTTTATGGAGTGAAAATGGCAGTTTTCTTCCTATCCTTAAAAGTGATTTCCGGAAGTTATCTGTAAGTTCGTTCCGTCTCACCGAAAAAGCAAAAGAATGGATGTAAGAGAATATTTCCGGTCTTACGAGAATTATTTCTGGGAGTGGACGACCGATGAAGATGTTCCCGATGATACAGGCTACCATGAAAACAACCTTATTTCTATTCCGAATGTAGGACCTCTTGCCTACAGAGCCTATGTCATGGGTATTCTCAAAGAATTAAAAGGACAGGGACTGCCGCCGTTCGGTTCATTATTGCTCGTGCTCTACGCGATTCAGGACGGGCATCTAAACATGGATGGGATATTTTTCTATATCAGAAAATACAAAAACGCATTTCCGGGAACAGATATGGAGAATGACGTCTATGATGCGCAAAGCTTTTTAAAAAATCTGATGCATCTCGGGAATTCGTTAAAAAGATCTTCCAACAAAATTATTCTGTTAAGGACTATTTTCAGTTATGCCCTCATCCGCATGTCCCCGGAATATTCCGAAGGAGTTATCCGGAAATTTGAAAGGAAACCTCATGCTATTGCTGAATTTGCCAGAAAAGAAGAGCTGAATGTAACGGTCTTCAGGAACGATATCGAAACACTCGCTTATCTTTATAACGAGTTTCCAACGACAGAATCGATCATCAATGCCATGAATGATGAGATTGGTCTTCCTGATTTAAAAGAAGAAGTCCTTGAAGAGGAAACGACCATCGAAAGTGGAGCAGAATTCATTGAAGAACTGATTGAAGAACCGAAAACCTTCCAGGTCGGAAGCCTTATCAAAAGAATCTGGAGCGGACTGAAAATCCCGTTGCGTCACCTTTCGCCGGGAGATCAGCCCATCGGTGGGATTTCTGATATGACCAATAAAGGCGAACTTCACAGAATGCTGTTGTCGGAATTTGCCCATGATGATGAAATCTTTATGAATCGTGTCGCCAACAATGAAGCATTGTATATCCAGAGGGAAATTCCGCCGGAAGAAAATATCTTTGAAAGGATCATTCTGATCGATACTTCCCTGAAAAACTGGGGAACTCCGAAAGTAATGGCCTTTGCTTCTGCCATCGCCGTCATCAAACACCCGAAAGCGCATTCTGAATGTAAAGTTTATGCACTTGGAGAGCACACTGTTCCCTTATCACTCAAAAAAGTGGAAGATGTCATTAACAATCTGAATTTCGTGAGCCCTGTTCTGGAAGTTTCAAAAGCACTGGAAAAGTTTTTTAATGAAGAACATATGGGTAAGGATCTGGAAGTCTTTTTCATTACACATGAAGATAATATAAAAAATCAAAACCTTCAGAAAGTTATTAATGAGAATCGCGACCGGCTCAAGTTTCTCGTGACAACTTCGGCTAATGGTGAACTGAATTTTTTTAAGCATCAGAAAGGAATCAGGAAACATATTCAGAAAATCGTGCTTCCCTTGAAGGAATTATGGGCAAATCCCCCTTCAAAAAAGAGAAGAAGATCCAATAATGTTACAGAACAGGGAGCTAAAACGGATGTACCTAAGAATTATCCGTTACTCTTTCCTGCTCCCAAGCAACAGATTGCAACCTTTCTTTATGAGGGCGAATTCTTTATTTTGAGCAGTAAAAAGCAATTGCTGAGGACGCATCTCACCGATAATTATTATAATAAAGGATATTATGGAAGCTACTGGACACATCGGGGTTGCGAGGTCCTGTATGAAAATATTTCCGTTAAAGATCAGGGACAATTTGCCCTGGCAAAAAATAAGCAGCAACAATTTATTCTGTGCCAGTATCAGCCGGCTAAGAATTTGATCTCAAAACTCAACATCGAAACGAAAGAGTATTCTGAGTTGAATGTCTCCGGATTTGATATTCCTGCCAATGTGCAGCTGGTCTACTTCGATAAACATTTTTATCTGCATGAAGAAAAGCTGGATGAGATTTTTAGTATTACTGTAGAAGGAGAAGTTTCCATGCAAATGGTTCGGAATGATGCTGAAATTGCTAAAAACATTGGGAAAGTATATATTGAACTGGACAAGCTGAAGTTTAATAAATTTAAAATATTAAGCAATTTTACTCTAGTCGGAATCAACAGTGAGCATAATCTCGTTTTCTCTAAAAGTGAGCTGAAAAACTATGGAAGTACGCTTTATCTCATGAAAAATAAATTGCCGATTATCATTAAGGCAAATCAGATTAAAAATAAATTTACTTTTTCTGAAGGAAGTGAGATTATTACAGATTCACGAGGGATCATTACATTCAGAAGTATTAATGCCAATATTCCGGTATTTTATATGCCTGCTTTGGAATATCGTGCTGCTGCGTTGGCTTCGGATACCGAATTTACCGGTGCAGAATATTACCTGCCACAGCATACGTTGCTTAAAGTAAAAGAAATGCAGGAAATGTATGAAGCTTACCTGAAAAGATTTATCGACCAAATACTGGAATATGGAACTGAAGATTAAGCCTTTTCCGAAAAATAATTACCCAAAAACTGGAGTGCTGATCAGAAGCTCCTCACCACAGGTATGGCTACAGGAAATGGAATTGCTGGGTATTGATCTTAATGCAGTTCAGTCATTTGCGATCCCTTCGCAGGAACCGAATGTTTTGTACGGATGTTTTTTTGTCTTTACTCATAATGCTCCCGCTGATATCGGGCAGCACAGTTATTTTCAATGTTTCGACAATCGATTATTTATTCCTGAAAATACCGATTTCTATCCTAAGCTTATTGCTGAAGACTGGAAATATCAGGATGCCCGATATATCATTATGCACCCGGACTTTGGGCTTGTCCGACTGAAAGAAGAGATTGACTGGATAACCGTTTTGCAGGACTCCTCAAAAACAGAATTAGTCATTAGAAAACCGCTGAATGGAATAAATATTCCACAAAAGATCCGGAGCTTTCAGGTACATATGAATGACGACGACTTGTTGGAACAGCTTATGAATCCTCAAACGGACGAAGAATGGATGAAAAATCTTCCTTTTGATCTGAAAAAGGTAATGGAAGGAAATCTGGAAGAAATAGAAAAATATATCGCTTACATTACTAAGTATCCGGAACGGGCAGTTTATTTTGGCGTTCCGTTGGATATTCACGGGAATTCAAGAGGGGGTTGGGGAGATTTTAATTTTGATTTCGGAATGTTCGGGATGGGCGGCGACCCTATTGGTGCGGATAAGCAGTCTCAAAATTCATCTGAAAAATCGAAAGATTCGTGGAAAGTATTAATCGGATTTATAGTGCTTGTTGTTATTATCATTTTTGTCTTAGACTCAAAGAAGAACAATCCGGAAGAAATCCAGGTTTCTAATGTTTCAACAGATCTTTACAATGATCACACTGTTGAGACGGTACCAGAAAACAAGCTTGCTTTTGAATCCGGAGTTACCAAAATTGATATGGTTATCGATTCTCTGTACGGAAAAGAAAGAAGGCAGCTGATACAGGAATATGAACAGGTGAATGGAACCGGAGACGTGATTTTGTGGAAAATCGAAGAGTACAGATTAAAAGAGAAAAAATCCAGAGATTCTCTAAAGAATGTTTATCTTAAAAAGACAGAAGATCTGGTAAAACTTAAAACAGAAGGCTATCACACAAAAATCCTTGATTCCATCAGAAAAGATACTTCCAATACGATGACAAAAATTTCTCAGAAACTTCTTGCTGATGATCTGTTGGAAATGAGAAAAAGAGTAGTATCTGATTCGTTGTCAAGAATCTATGGGACTTTGCATACTACAGATCCAACGGTGGTCTTCCATAAAGAAACAGGAAAGAAGATTTTTAATACATCTGGAGATGTCGAAAAAGGGAAAACTTCCGTTTCAGAAATTACCTGGATGATCCTGGCAATGATGGGTTTGGTGGCCGGGTATTCCTATTTTGTAAGGAAAAAGCCATTATATTTGGGCGGTGAATATGTTTCTGAAGGAATCAAAATGATTCTCATTATTATACTTGCTGCCTCCTTATTGTATATTTTCTATCCGCTCATCAAAACATTCGGCTATAATTGGCTGGTATGGCTGCTGATTATCGGCGTTATTGTGCTTCTGTACAGATTATTCAGTAAGGATATGGACATTTTAAAATCAGGAAAGAATGAGAAATAGAAAATTTTTAGATAAATTCCTGGTTGCTTTTTTTGTACTGGTGCTTTTTAAAATAATTGCAATTATTGCACAGTGGTCACAGCAAGCGATACAGGATGCATTAGCAGGTGTATTTAAGTTTATATTTTTTGTCTGCATCGTTGTGGTATTGATTGTTTTGCTTCAAAGTAAAGAGAAAGATCCTCTGCCACCCGTGCAGAAAAAATATGGTGGTAACGGAGTTCCTTTAGATTCATCGATATTCGATCGATTAAAAAGCATGTATGAAGATATTGCCGAAAAGCATATTCAGAATAATGAATACAAAAAAGCAGCGGTCGTTTATATGAATTTGCTTAAAGATTATTACCGAGCTGCTAAAACACTGGAGAACGGCGAATTTTATAACGAAGCAGCAGCTGTCTATCTCAAAAAGCTTAATAATAAAGCGGATGCTGCAAACTGCTATGTGAACGCTAAACAGTACGACAAAGCAATTATTCTCTATAAAGAACTTCAGCAGAAAGAAAAAGTGGGCGACCTGTATAAAATGATTGATGATTTGGAAAATGCTTTTCTCTTTTATCAGATGGTTGTAGACGATTATCTAATGAGTTATCAGATGGTAAAAGCTTCCCTGATATATCGGAATAAAATGGATATGCATCAGGAAGCACAGAAAGTACTTCTCAGAGGTTGGGAAGAAAATCACGATCCGCTCAATTGCCTGCAACAGTATTTCGATAATATTGGTGATGTTAAAAAGCTTGAGCACGAAATTCTGCAAATCTTCGGACAGACGCCTTCTGATAAAAAGATCATTTACCTGGAAGCCATGAAGCAGGAATTTAAAAAAGCTCCGGAGCTTCGGGTTCCTACAAGAAACATTGCGTACGAAATCATCGCTGAAAAAGTAACGACGCGTTCGGAAATCGTGAATGAATTAAAACATTTCAATCCCGATGATGAGGTCATTTTAAAAGACATTTCAAGGTATAAAACAGGCAGGAATAAAATGTTCAGAAATTAAACTTTTCAAAAAAACGTTTATCTTTGCGGCAACAAAATTATGACAATACAAAGAGCACATATCAGTTTAAATCTATGCGATCGTCCTGTAGTAAAGGGATCGTTTGGATATGAATGGATGTTGTTGAATGAGGCAAAATGTGCTTTCTTTGAAAATTGTTTACTGTAAACCCGTAAAAATTTTATCAAATAGTACAGGAACGCCTCGATTTTCGAGGCGTTTTTTTTGTGTTTTAGGAGAGAAATTATTTAGAATGAAAAAAAATAACCATAAAATTGAATATTTTTTAATCAACAATGAACAATTAATAAGAAAATAAGAAGTGATCAATAAACCGATGAGAGACAGTCATTTAGGTAGTAAGAGTATCTGCAATCCGTTGCGGACAGGTATTTTCTATATTAAAAATAACGTTTAATGTGTTGATTTTCAGGTGATTGAATGAAAAATAAATTTGTGAATTAAAAAAAATCATATTTACTTTGCAACCGAAAATTGAAAGCAACAGGTTTTCAGCATTTCAAAAACTTTTTAAAATAATAAAATGAAACAATTTA
This sequence comes from Chryseobacterium sp. PET-29, assembly GCF_025736815.1. Taxonomy (NCBI): domain Bacteria; kingdom Pseudomonadati; phylum Bacteroidota; class Flavobacteriia; order Flavobacteriales; family Weeksellaceae; genus Chryseobacterium; species Chryseobacterium sp. PET-29. Next base: position 3,931,599 of record NZ_CP107053.1, read on the forward strand.
GAAACATATTTCATCAACATTCAGAATTACACGGACAAAAACCAATGGATTTGGTGTGTGCATGTGTTCTTGATAATGGATTATTAAATAAAAGGTGCTTATATAAATGGGTCAGTTAGTACACTGACACGTCTGAAAATATAAAGCGCCTCCCCTAAAGAGGCGTTTTTTTATGCTTTATGGTTTCTCTAGCTTATTGGTAAAGCGTCGGTTTGTGGCACCGGAGAATAGGGTTCGATCCCCGGAGATACCCAAAAATGTGAATAATGAATTTGTTTCACAAGTGAATTTAAAAAATTGACAAGCAAGTGAATTGATAATTTACTATTCACAACATTAACAATCTCATAGCTCAATAGGTAAGAGCACCGGTCTTTTAAACCGGGGGTTGAAGGTTCGAATCCTTCTGGGATTACAAAAAGTGAATGGTCAATGGTGAATTTATTTCATAAGTGAATTTAAAAATTGACAAGCAAAGCGGATTTACATTGACTATTCACAAATCAAAGGTCTATTGAGGTAATGGTAACCTTCCCGACTGTCTCTCGGGCACTGCGAGTTCGATTCTCGCATAGACCGCAAGAATGATGGATGTAATTGTTTCAAAAAGAGAAGAGGAAAAGTCTGTCAGCGCAGACGATCTTTAGCCAAAAAAACACAGGAATGTAGACAGGCTTTTCTTAACTCAGATTGATGCTTTAATAAAAATGAATGGTTTAACATAATATAAATTTTAGATAAATAAAGTCTGTCAGAGCGCAGAAGTTCTTATATCAAACACAATAGGACAGGCTTTATTTTAATGAAATTAAGAAAATGATCAGTAAGGTTTAAAAAGTACTCATCAAAACGATGGTTCGCCGAAGTGGAAGAGTCGGGGCGGTCTGCAAAACCGTTGCGTAAGCTGAGTGGGTTTGAAATGTGAAACATTCGTGAATTTAAATAAAAAATAAATAAGGTTATGAACAACCCCACAACCATCTCAAATAACTAAAATGAGATTAGTTCCGAAGAAAAGAAAAGTCTGTCAAAGCGCAGAAGTTCTTATATCAAACAAAAATTAAGACAGGCTTTGTTTCTTCAAAAATAATTGGAACAGTTGTGTAGATGGTCTGTACGTTAGTCTGAAAAACTAAAGGTATAGGTTCAATTCCTGTCTGTTCCGCAGAATAAGAACAAGCAATATATTAAAGTACTTAGTAAATATGATTTAATTACTTATTACCTATTGCTCATTGCTTATAAAATTGATTCATGGTGTAATTGGCAGCACACAAGACTTTGACTCTTGTTGTTCAGGTTCGAAATGCAAAGCATTCGTGAATACATAAAATGAATAAGAAAGGAAATGAACAATCCTCATGAATCAGCAAAAAACTACTCCGATGATGTAATGGCAGCATCTCAGTCTCCAAAACTGATGGTATTGGTTCAAGTCCGGTTCGGAGTGCAAAAATGTTAATGGTCAATGGTGAATTTGCTCCGCAAATAAATTTTAAATTGAGAGTACAATGGATTTACGATTGACATAATTATTAAAATTTAAACAAAACAAAAACATGTAAAAAAATGGAAACGCAACAACAAGTATGGCAAAATATGAACGGAAAAATTTTCCAAAACTCTATCACACAGCTGGTAGAAGAAGCCATCATCCGCGAACAAGGCAGTGGATGCCGATTGAAAGTATGTGTGGGATCAGATTCCCATGTTTACGGAGACGTTATTAATTATGCTACGGCAGTAGTTTTTATTCGCGAGGGAAAAGGAGCGTTTACCTTTATCAGAAAAGAAAAAGAATTCCAGCGCATCAGTATCAAAGAACGTATGTTGAATGAGGTGAACAAATCCGTAGAAATTGCTTATGCAATCTGCGCAGTACTGGATGCTTACGGAGTAGAAATGGAGGTGCACGCAGACATTAACACCGATCCGGATTTCAAGTCCAATGTAGCGTTAAAAGATGCCATGGGATACATTCTCGGAATGGGTTACGTATTTAAAGCAAAACCTTACGCATTCGCGAGTTCTAACTGTGCGGATATGATGGTATAATAGCTAAAAGCAGCGCAAATAATTACAAATTTAAACTTGCGTTTAGTAATGAACCTCACAGGTTTTCAAAACCTGTGAGGTTTAAATAAAAATAATTAAAATTTAAAACAATGAAACAAAATATATTTTTTACAGCAGACCATCATTTCGGTCATGCCAATATTATAAAATTCTCCGAAAGACCTTTTGAGTCGTTGGAGCATATGAATGAAGAACTTATTAAACGATGGAATGAGAAAATAGGTAAAGATGATACCGTCTACCATTTAGGAGATTTTAGCTTAGGCAAACCGGATTTTACCAAAGAAATTCTGGATCGTTTGAATGGAAATATTCATTTGATAAAAGGAAATCATGAAGGAGCAGCATTAACGTATCCAAAACGATTTGCGTCCATCAGGGATTACCACGAATTAAGAATTGATGAAGCCGACAATAGCAACGGCAAACAAAAAATTATTCTTTTTCATTACTCCCTCAGAACATGGAACGGCTCACACCGTGGTGTCTGGCAACTATACGGCCATTCGCACGGAACATTACCGGATGATGAAATGGCATTAAGTTTCGACGTAGGGGTAGACTGTCATAATTTTTATCCTGTTTCCTACGAAGAAGTAAAGGAAATCATGAATAAGAAAAAATGGACTCCGCCTTTTGCACCGAGAAATTAAAGCGATGGGGAAAGGATGATGGAAGCAGGAAGTAAATGCGTATGTTAAAACTTCTCTCCCTTAAGGTTAAAAAATAATTTTACTACGCAAAAACACTGCGCAATAGGGATTTTATTTTGCATCATCAAAAAGAACAATACTAAAATTTTGAAAGACAGATTTTAGTCAAAAATATCAGGCAGGTCTTGTTGAGTGTTTCGGTATATCACCATTGCAGAATGATTTGTTGAGGAACATGATTTCGTTCTGTTCAGCTTGACCTGAAGGTTTGGAAGTCGCCAAAAACTTCTACCATACGCTATGGGTCGGAGGTTCGAATCCTCCTATTTCCTAAAAGGGAATATAACTCAGTCCGGTTAGAGTAATAGCATTATGATTTGTGGGTTCGAGTCCCACTGCCAATGATGATTGGTATGGCGGAAATGGTATACGCCTACATTTAGTTTGTAGATCAATTTTTAAATAGACTCAAAATCTATTTTTTCGCGAGTTTCGGGTATTCTCATCAAAAATATCCGCACTGGAAAATCCGGGATGTTTTTGGTTGTTAAATCAGCGTTCTGAAAAAGCCTGTAAAAAAAGAGGTTTTCTAAAATTGAAACGGTATGGAAGAGCTTATCATTTCAGACAAATGCTGAAAGTACGGTCTTTAGCGTGAGCGATGGTAACGGATATCCTTTTTTGTAAGCAAAAAAGATAGAAGTGAACGTAGCGACCCGGGCTGCAGGAAATGCTGTGGCGAGGGACACGCCCAAGATCTGATTTCAGTATAAATCTGAAAATTGAGTTTGAAGTCAGTGGATTTTTGTTAAACGCTTTGCTTCCGCATTTTTTGGAAGAAGAGATCACGGATTTCCTTTTATTAAATAATAACTGTTAAAAATAAAAATCATGATAAAAAATGTACACATTAAAGCATACGAGAGAGGTCTTGTTTTCAGAAACGGAAACCTGATCGACATCCTGAAAGAAGGGAGCTTCTGGATTTTTGGGAATAAAACGGTAGAGATCTACGATATGAAATATTCTTTTAAAAGCAATACTGATCTAACTCTTTTGCTGAAAAACGAAGGGCTGAAAGACATGCTTGATATTGTTGAGGTAAAAGACGGTGAAATTGTGCTTGTTTACGAAAGCGGAATTTTCAAAGAAGTGCTGAACGTAGGACAGTACGCTTTCTGGAAAGGTATTTTCAACAGAACATTTCAAAGAATCGATTTAACGAAAGTGGAAATTACCGAAAATATTTCTAAAACAATTCTGGAAAATACAAAGCTCAAGGGTTTTGTTAGAAAATTTGTCATCACCAACCAGTATAAAGGTCTTTTGCTGATCGACGGAAAGCTGGACCGTGTTTTAGAAGCCGGAACATACTATTTCTGGAACAATGAAATTTCTGTAGAGGCAAAAGCCATCGATACCAGAATGCAGCAAATGGAAATTGCAGGCCAGGAGCTTCTGACGAAAGACAAAGCGATGCTCAGAATTAACTTTTATGTCCGTTTCCAGGTGGAAAATATTGTAAAAGCCTTAATGGAAAATAAAAAATATGATAAGCAATTGTATATCCTTATGCAGTTGGCTTTACGGGAATTTGTCGGAGCTTTAACTCTTGATGAGCTGCTTCTGAAGAAAGATTCCGTGGGAAAAGAAATTCTTCAGAACCTTGGAAATAAAGCCGAAGATCTCGGTCTGAAAGCTGCTGATGCCGGAATTCGGGATGTGATTTTAACGGGAGAAATGAAAGAGATCATGAACCAGGTTTTAATTGCTGAAAAGAAAGCCCAGGCCAACACCATTATGAGACGTGAGGAAACAGCTTCTACAAGAAGCCTGCTGAACACCGCCAAACTTATGGAAGAAAATGAAGTGCTCTGGAAGCTGAAAGAAATGGAATATATGGAGAAGATTGCCGATAAAATCGGAGATATTACCGTATCCGGAAATAATAATATTGTTTCTCAGCTGAAAGAGATTTTTGCAAGATAAACTAATACCTGTCTTTATAGATTCCGGCTTTGCGAATGCAAAGCCGGAATCGTTTTGTCACGAAGTCTTCTCCAGCCATTCTTCGTAAGAAAGAATTCCCAGTTCCGGTTTTTCCTTACCTTCAAGGATAGAGATGAATTCCAGCTGATTTCCGTCGGAATCATTAAAGTAAATCGCCAATGCCGGCATCCAGGCAAAAACCATAGGTTTTTCAGATCCGTTTTTCAGGAAGTTGTAGGGGATTAAATCTTTATTTTTGAGAAACTCAACAGATGTATTCAAAAGATCTTCCTTATCAACTCTGAAAGCAAAATGCCGCGTTTGCAGGTTTTCTTTCTGTTCCCAGAGACCCAGCATGAAATCTCGATCTTTTCCCACCCATAAAAAAGCAATCCGGCGGTTTTCATCCTGATGAGCTAATTTCAATCCTAAAACCTCTGTATAAAAATTGATGGCATTTTCAAGGTTACTCACCTGGATTTGGGTTTCATATAATCCTTTGATCATGATTTTAATTTTGATGAAGCAAAGCTATGAAACAGAGTCCCGGAACTTTACAATATTTCATTTCTTAATCTAAAACAGCTGATAGATAAATTTAATTTTTACTAAAGCCAATAATAGCATACTATTGGATGAGGGTTGTATAGTCACTACCTTTGCTGCAAAATGAAAAATACCACCGCTTTATTCGATTTCTCACAGAAAATAAATTTTAAAAATGAGCTGCTAGCCGGCTTCACGGTTGCTATGACCATGATTCCTGAGTCACTTTCTTTTGCGATTCTGGCCGGGCTTTCACCACTTACAGGTCTCTATGCAGCATTTATGATGGGATTGGTGACCGCAGTTTTCGGCGGCCGTCCCGGAATGGTTTCCGGCGGAGCGGGCGCTACCATTGTTGTTCTTATTGCCTTAATAAAATCGCACGGTGTAGAGTATCTCTTTGCCACCGTAGTTCTGGCCGGGATATTTCAGTTGATGGTAGGTATTTTTAAATGGGGTAAATTTGTACGGCTGATTCCGCAGCCTGTAATGTATGGTTTTCTGAACGGTTTGGCTGTTATTATTTTTATGGCACAGGTTGAGCAGTTTAAAACTGTAAATGAAAACGGAATCACCGGCTGGCTTCAGGGAACAGCACTGTACGTAATGCTGGGCCTCACTTTGCTTACTGTTGCCATCGTTTATTTTTTTCCGAAAATCACGAAGGTGGTGCCGGCTTCTCTTGTGGCTATTCTCATTGTGTTTGGAATTGTTATTGGTTTTGGAATTCACACGAAGACTGTTGCCGATATTGCAAGCATTAGTGGGACTTTGCCACATTTTCATATTCCGGATCTTCCTTTTTCACTCGAAACATTGCAAATTATTTTCCCTTATGCACTCGTTATGGCAGGAGTCGGACTGATAGAATCACTTCTTACCTTATCAATGGTGGATGAAATTACCAATACAAAAGGAAATGCGAATAAAGAATCGGTCGCACAGGGACTGGCCAATATGACCAACGGATTTTTCGGTGGAATGGGAGGCTGTGCCATGGTTGCACAAACCCTGGTAAATCTTAATGCTGGTTCCCGGGCAAGGCTTTCCGGGATTATTGCATCCGTCACAATCTTAATTATCATCTTAGTTGGGGCTCCTTTCATAGAAAAGATTCCGATGGCAGCACTCGTTGGTGTTATGATGATGGTGGCCATCAGTACTTTTCAGTGGGTTTCTATCCGAATTGTCAATAAAATGCCGAAATCTGATATTTTTGTTGGGATTACAGTCGCTTTAATTACAATCATATTACATAATCTTGCACTTGCCGTATTGGTAGGTGTTGTTATTTCAGCATTGGTTTTTGCATGGGACAATGCCAGAAGAATCCGTGCAAGAAAATATACGGATGAAAACGGAATTAAATATTATCAGATTTTCGGACCCCTGTTTTTCGGATCTGTTACTACTTTTATTGACAAATTTGATCCTGTAAACGATCCCGATCAGGTGGTAATTGATTTTAGAGAAAGCAGAATTGTGGACATGAGTGCCATTGATGCTTTAGACAAATTATCTAAAAAATACGCGGAACAACAAAAAACTTTACATTTAAAACATCTCAGCGAGGATTGTCGCAAAATGCTGAAAAACGCTGAAGCGGTAATTGAAGTCAATATTCAGGATGATCCTACGTACAAGGTAATGCCGGAGAAGTAGAGTAGTTGTGTTTGAGGGGTTTAGAGTTTGAGAATGTTTGTGTGTTATTGTGAACAGAGTGAAGGTCTGCGAATGTAATTCAGAAGCGATGAAGCAATTTAAAAAATGCGGGATACATGAAAACTAATAATGGCAAAATGTTATAGCTGAGTGAAACGCCCTTGCGAACGAAGAAAATATTTACAATCATTTCAAAAATCTTTGCGATCATCGCATTAAATAAAATTCTCTTTCACTAAATATTAAATTCAATTGCGGAAAATCATAAAAATTTCTTAAAACACCGCACAACATTTACCCATTAATTTAAAAATTTTATCTTTGGATTAAATTGACATCAGAAGAAAAATCGATGATAAGAATAAATGTAACTTATTGACATCTTTTTTCAGGAATTAAGCTAAATAAACTTTTAACTAAACCGTTTTGAAAACAGATATTGACATCCATAATCATTCACATTTTTCCTTTGATTTATGGCTTACCTTAATAAAATCTCACCCCGAATTTAAAACAAAAAGAGTTGAGCTCTTTTCTTCATTTTTTGAAGTGAAAAAGCCGATAAATGAAGTGGCAAAAATTGTAAAATATTACGATGATCTTTGCAATTCCATTAATGAGGTTATCGGAGGAAATGTAGATACTTTTGAAATTTATCTTCTTATTCTGAGTGCTTTACAAGTTGATATAAAACAGATTAATAAAGGTGAATTAAACGAATTCTATCAAAAAAGTGAAGAATTATTTCTGGAATATAAACCCGTGGTGATTTTCGAAAACCTGCATGATTTTTTTGATGAAATTAAAAATCAGGGAAAAACAATTAATATACTAAGCAATACAGGTTTTATTAAAGGAAAAACAATGAGGAAATTTCTGATTAATGAAGATCTTGATCAGTACATCGATTTTCACATTTATTCTGACGAAGCCAACTGCTCCAAACCGGATCCGAAAATATTTAAGGAAGTAAAAAATCAGCTTAAAAATCAGGATCTAGATTCCGCACAGATATTACACATCGGAGACAATCCTATTGCAGACTACAAAGGGGCAAAAGATTTTGGTTTCAATGCACACTTACTTAGACCCAAAATATAAATTATGAACAAACGATACAGCTTACATCACATCCATTCTGCAGATGAATTTACTTTCTCACCCGCAGAATACAGCTATTTCAAGTATGGAGACAAATCGTATGCTGCAAAATTTGCCAAAGAATTATTCGAAGGATTTATTTCGGCACATGAGAACATCCTCGATACAGATAAAGATATTGTTGTTTTGCCAAGTCCGTACATGGCAATTCCTACTGCCTCCAATTTTTTATGCTTTTACTTTAAAAAGCATCTGGATTTTTATCTGTTTCAGAAAGGAAAGAAATCAAGCATCCTCTCAAAAATCAACAGAAATCATACGTACACGACGGATTATGGAAATTTGAGCTTCGAAGATCGCAAAAATCTGATTGCCAACGACACTTATTATCTTGATAAAGATTTTCTTAGAGGAAAACTTTGTATTTTTATAGACGATATCAAAATAACAGGAAGTCATGAGTTTACCGTGAATAAAATTCTTGATGAATATGAGGTAGAGGCAGATTTTTTGTTTATGTATTACGCGGAACTGATGAATTTTGACCTTGATCCGAAAATTGAAAATTATTTTAATTATTATGCGGTAAAAAATGTAGAGCATGTTGCAGAAGTAATGCTGAAATCAGGTTTTCAGTTCAATACCAGGATTGTAAAATATATTTTAGGCCTCGATTCAGGTAATTTTGATTATCTTTCGTCTAAAGTAAAGAAAGAACAGATGGATCAGCTGTTGGAACTGGCGATCAGCAACAATTATCATTTAATAAAAGAATACGAAAACAATATTAATACATTAACACAAACTGAACTATATTATGGCTATTAACTTACAGAAAGGACAAAGAGAAAACATAAACGCCCCAAAATTTACCGTAGGTTTAGGATGGGATATCAATAATACTTCTACGGGAACAGCTTTTGACCTCGATGCCTCTTTATTTTTATTGGGAGAAAATAAAAAATTGGTTTCCGATAATCACTTTATTTTTTACAATAACCTGGAATCTCCTGATAAAGCAGTGATTCATACGGGAGATAATTTAACAGGAGAAGGCGCAGGCGATGATGAACAGATTAAAATCGACCTTACAAAAATTGATCCGGCTGTGAAAGAAATCACCGTTGTGGTAACGATTCACGAAGCAGATTCCAGAAGACAAAACTTCGGACAGGTAAGAAATTCTTTCATCAGAATTTTTAATACAGATACCAACGAAGAAATTTTAAAATACGAACTTGACGAAGATTTCTCCATTGAAACAGCAGTAGAATTCGGAAGAATCTATAACAGAAACGGCGAATGGAAATTTGAAGCCGTAGGAAGCGGTCAGAGAGAAGGTCTCGAAAAATTTGTAGAAATCTATCAATAATCTTATCATGGATAACCAACCCAATCAACCCATAGATCCGTTTGGATCAATTGAACCCTTAAAAACATTTGAACCGACTCCGATAGATCCTCCACCGGGACAGGTGCCAAATACACCTCCGGCCCCAGTGGTAGACAGGGAAGGAAATGTAAACCTTACCCAGTTACCATCTGAAGAACGCCAGAAATACGAAGTTCTTGCAGACTCTATTGATGAAACCAATCCGGGATCCATTGTGAATTTCGGGGCAGATCTTCAGAGAACTTTATCTAATCAGAGTGACAGTTTCCTTGGGAATGTAAGACGGTCCAACTCGGGAGAAGTCGGAGAACTGATCAATAATTTATTGGTCGAGCTGAATTACGTTGATGTAGAAGAGCTTAATCAGAATAAATTCAAGAGCTTCTTAAGCAAATTGCCTTTCATGAAGAGCGTAATGACCCAGATTGAAAATCTATTTGCAAAATATGATAAGATCATCAACAATATCGATCAGATCTCATATAAAGTAAATGCAGGAATTATTACTTCTACAAAAGATAATGCTGTTTTACAGACCATATTTGAAAGTAATATCACTGCAATCAAGCAAATCGAAGAGCTGGTGATCGCCGGAAACCTAAGAATGGAAAAGGCGGGAACTGAACTTGCTGCAATGGAAGCTGTGCCACAAAACTATCAGGATTACCAGATTGCTGACAAAAGAGATTTTATTGCGAGATTAGACAGAAGATTAGCCGATCTTAAAGTCGTTCGTCTGATCATGATGCAGTCGCTTCCGCAGATCAGACTTGTTCAGAACAATAACGTATCTATTGCTGAAAAAGCGCAGACTATTCTTACGACAACGCTTCCGCTTTGGAAAAATCAGCTTTCTTTGGCAGTGGCCATGTACAGACAGCAGCAGAATATTGAAATTCAGCAGAAAGTTTCTTCGACAACCGAAGAGATTTTAAGAAAAAATGCAGAACGTCTCGGTCAGAATTCAATCAATGTTGCAAGAGCCAACGAGCAAACCGTTGTATCAATTGAAACGCTGAGAGAAACAACGTCAAAACTTATCAATACATTGAACGAGGTAAAACAGATCCAGAAGCAGGGTGCGGAAGGAAGAAGAAAGCTGGATCAGGATCTGATGACTCTGGAACACGAACTTAAAGCAAACGTTAGAGGATAATAGCATTATACAAAGGTGAATGATGAAGCCGTAAACATACTGTCTCAAAGTAAAAGAAGATTAACAAAACTTAAACTTCTTGCCAATTTTTTTGAAAATGTGGATATCATTTCCATCTACATTAAGACGGATATCATCCATAATCTTTTTCGGGAAAATAAGGGACTTGATTACAGTAAACTGGAATTGTTTCACCTGCAGTACACCGACAGTCTTATTGAACTTCTTACGAAAATAAAAAAACAGAAGGAAAATGATATGCTGGCCGTGATCAATGAAATAGAAATCAACAGGAAATATATTTCCGGATTCGAGGAAAAGCAGGCAGACGGTTTTGAGACCGACCGGAAAATTTACAGCGGAAATTTCTCGCGTCACATGAAGGATTTATATCATGACCTCACGGAAAACAAATTCACGGTCAACTGGGAAGAGGTTTTATATTTCTATAAAAAATATGCTGCTGAGTTTTACAGATCAGAAGTTGATGAAGAACTGCTGAAACCTGGTAATTTTCCGGCTTACCGGTATCAGGACTATCAAATTGAAAGAAAGCTTTTGGGGAGACTTAATATTCAGAGCTTTAAGGTTCGTTTTGTGTGTGGTTTTGCGGTTTCGGGAAATGAATATGAACTGTTTAAGATTTTCCAGTCAGAAGATTTTTTCATCTTTGATATTGAAGGGCATAAGATGTATCTGGCGGATCCTAAAAAAATGGAAAAGCTGAATACGGCTCCCAACGAATCAAATCGCGGGATCATCATCAATCAGCTCAAAAAAAAGAATGAGGATCTTGAAGAAGCAATGACTGAAAGAAAAAGAACATTACCCGATCAGGTGACAGCAGTCCTGAAAGATTATATTAAAAACCTCGAAAATACGGATGTGATGAGCAAAATGTTCGATATTAATGAAGAAACAAATATTCTGCGCGCAATGCTGAATTTAAATTTAAATAATAATTAACGACTTTTACAACTCGTAAAATATAAACAAACTAAACATAAAAAGATGGCTATTAACTTACAAAAAGGTCAACGGATAAACCTTACCAAGGAAAACGGAACTACTCTGACACAGGCGTGTGTAGGAATAAACTGGGGTGCAATTGAGAAAAAAGGTTTCTTCGGAGGGATAACTCGCGAGGCAGTGGACCTGGACGGAAGCTGTATTTTGTACGATTCTAATAAAAATGCAACGGAAGTTATTTATTTCGGGAATCTTAAATCTAAAAATGGTGCGGTTAAACACAGCGGGGACGATCTTACAGGTGATGTGAACGGTGACGACGGGCTGGATAATGAAGTAATTACCATAGATTTCAGCAGTCTTGATGCAAATGTAGAGCATGTTGCCCTGGTTCTGAACAGTTACAAAGGGCAGGACTTCGGAACAATTCCTTTTGCTTCAATCAGAATTTATGAAGGAACGCCTACGAATGTAAGAGAAGTTTTTGCAAAATACGATATTGCCAATGATGCTTCTTTCAAAGGTCACGTTTCGATGGTAATGGGCGTTTTCTACCGAAGAAACAACGAATGGAAATTCAACGCCATAGGAGATCCTACAAAAGACAGAAAATTGCAGGAAACCATTGAAACCGTAAAACAAAATTATTTATAAAGATTAAGTTTCAATAGGAGCGGACTTTAGCCTGCTTAATAAAACAGGATTTCGATCCGCCTTTAACCAAGGCCTATTGAATTTAATCTGAAAATATAATAAACTAACAGCAATATTTGTATTCGTACAGCTATTGCTTTTATCATTTTAACAACAACACATTAAAAGTGGGACAAAATACTAGCATTTTAGATCTTCATCCCGGTCTGGTTTGGGGATTTGCGGTAACCGTAGTTATCATGTTGCTCCTGGATTTAGGAGTTTTCAACAAAAAAAGTCATGAAGTTTCTTCCAAAGAAGCCACCATCTGGTCAATTGTCTGGATCTCGCTGTCAATGGTGTTTTCGGGAGTGGTGTACTGGGTGTACAATTCAGATCTGGGTCCCGGAAGCCATGCGCTTGCTGTAGAAAAATTCACACAGTATCAGGCTGCTTACTGGATTGAGAAAGCCCTGTCGGTGGATAATTTATTTGTATTCATCCTCGTTTTCGGATTCTTCAAAGTTCCGAAATATCTTCATCACAAAGTGCTTTTCTGGGGAATTATTGGTGCGCTTGTCTTCAGAGCGATTTTCATTTTTGCCGGAGTAGGATTGATCAATCTTACCTATCTTCCTGAAATGAATATTTTCGGGCACCCTGTGAAAATTAATGTTGTAATGACTTTATTCGGGCTGTTCCTCGTATATGCGGGAATTAAGTCTTGGGGTGATGGAGATGACGACGATGAGGAAGATTACAGCAATACGGCTGGAGCAAGGCTAATCAAAAGATTCTGGAAAGTTTCTGACAATTATGTGGGTGATAAATTTTTTACCGTTCAGAACGGAATGAAAATGGCGACTCCGCTTTTGGTAGTGGTGGCGGTAATCGAATTTACGGATGTGCTTTTCGCTGTGGATTCCATTCCTGCAATATTTGCTATCTCCAATGATCCGTTTATCCTTTATACATCAAATATTTTTGCGATTTTAGGATTAAGATCGTTGTATTTCCTGTTGGCAAATTTTATTCACATGTTCAGCAAATTACCTTATGGACTGGCAGTTATTCTGTCTTTCATTGGAGTCAAGATGCTGATTGCACCATGGATTCATATTCCGTCTCCGGTTTCTTTAGGGATTGTAGGAGGCGTATTGATAATCTCCGTTATTTTATCTCTCATTTTCCCGGATAAAAAAGAAGAGAAGGAAAAGATAGAAGAATAATCTGTTATTCTAATAATATAGAAAGGCTTTACATTATTATTATGTAGAGCCTTTTTATTTGAACGATGCCTCAATAAAAATTTCCACAAACAATTTCACACTTTCACACGCTCCAACCTCCCTTTATTTCAGGAGCTTAATCCGGCTCTCGCTACTCGCTTTTCCTGTTGTATTGGTAGCGGCGGCTTTGCCGCCGCTACCAATACAACAGGAAAGAGCTCAGACAGGCCGCTCGATCCGGGCTAGGGTGGGATGGAAGTAAGATGTAAGAAGTGAGAAGTGAGAAGTGAGAAGAAAGAAGTAAGAAGTAAGAAGTGAGAAGTGAGAAGTTAGAGGTGAAAGTTTAGAAATGGAATATTCAACTTTAAGTTTTGGTTTAGGATTTATGATTTACGTTCATCCTTTCAAATTTCCAACCTTCATAATTCAAAACTGCGGTAGGTAACTTAGAGAACATCCCCTTATAGCCTGCCTATACTTCATCCATCACTCCCCACCTCTTACTTCTCACTTCTAACCTCTCACTTTTCACTTTTTACTTTTTCCAGCTTATAAGTTAGCTTATCTTCTCTTTGACCAACCCCTGCTCCTTTTACGGGTACCCAACACCCATATACATATATATAGACCCACCCACTCTCTGTCCTTCGCAGCCTCCCCGTCTCACTTCTCCCTTCTTACTTCTTACTTCTTACTTCTTACTTTCTCCCCTTATAGGCTTAAAATTATTCATGCATACAACCAAAGAGTTAAGGGCAAAAATTGCGTAAACTTAAATTTTATGTTAAATAGATTTGGAATATAGGATAAAGTGTTGTTATCTTTGCCCCACTGAAAACGGAAGGAAGTAGGTAGCGCAGGAGATGCCTTTCGGGGGTTTAAAAAATAGAAGCTCTGAAAAGGGGATACAAAAAAAACTTTTACAAAATTTAATTAAAAAAATCTTGTAGGAATAAAAAAGATTTGTATCTTTGCAATCCGGTAAAACGGGGAGCAGGAGTTGAGTTGAGGGATTGTTTAAGGAGGCTTAAGGTTACTAAAAAAACTTTAAAATTTTCTTCAAAAACATTTGGTCAATTCAGAAATATTTTTTACTTTTGCACTCGCAAATACGAAACGAAAACTGACAGAAGAAGTAGTTTGTAGGAAGCGAAAGAAATGAAGATCATTGACATACAATATAACAACCAAGTAAGGAAAAACTAAAGCGTTAAAAAACTTTGAGTGAGTCAAGACAAACATACAATGGAGAGTTTGATCCTGGCTCAGGATGAACGCTAGCGGGAGGCCTAACACATGCAAGCTGAGCGGTAGAGTTTCTTCGGAGACTTGAGAGCGGCGTACGGGTGCGGAACACGTGTGCAACCTGCCTTTATCAGGGGGATAGCCTTTCGAAAGGAAGATTAATACCCCATAATATATAGAGTGGCATCACTTTATATTGAAAACTGAGGTGGATAAAGATGGGCACGCGCAAGATTAGATAGTTGGTGAGGTAACGGCTCACCAAGTCGATGATCTTTAGGGGGCCTGAGAGGGTGATCCCCCACACTGGTACTGAGACACGGACCAGACTCCTACGGGAGGCAGCAGTGAGGAATATTGGACAATGGGTTAGCGCCTGATCCAGCCATCCCGCGTGAAGGACGACGGCCCTATGGGTTGTAAACTTCTTTTGTACAGGGATAAACCTATTTACGTGTAAATAGCTGAAGGTACTGTACGAATAAGCACCGGCTAACTCCGTGCCAGCAGTACCGCGGTAATACGGAGGGTGCAAGCGTTATCCGGATTTATTGGGTTTAAAGGGTCCGTAGGCGGATCTGTAAGTCAGTGGTGAAATCTCACAGCTTAACTGTGAAACTGCCATTGATACTGCAGGTCTTGAGTAAGGTAGAAGTGGCTGGAATAAGTAGTGTAGCGGTGAAATGCATAGATATTACTTAGAACACCAATTGCGAAGGCAGGTCACTATGTCTTAACTGACGCTGATGGACGAAAGCGTGGGGAGCGAACAGGATTAGATACCCTGGTAGTCCACGCTGTAAACGATGCTAACTCGTTTTTGGGTTTTCGGATTCAGAGACTAAGCGAAAGTGATAAGTTAGCCACCTGGGGAGTACGAACGCAAGTTTGAAACTCAAAGGAATTGACGGGGGCCCGCACAAGCGGTGGATTATGTGGTTTAATTCGATGATACGCGAGGAACCTTACCAAGGCTTAAATGGGAATTGATCGGTTTAGAAATAGACCTTCCTTCGGGCAATTTTCAAGGTGCTGCATGGTTGTCGTCAGCTCGTGCCGTGAGGTGTTAGGTTAAGTCCTGCAACGAGCGCAACCCCTGTTACTAGTTGCTACCATTAAGTTGAGGACTCTAGTAAGACTGCCTACGCAAGTAGAGAGGAAGGTGGGGATGACGTCAAATCATCACGGCCCTTACGCCTTGGGCCACACACGTAATACAATGGCCGGTACAGAGGGCAGCTACACAGCGATGTGATGCAAATCTCGAAAGCCGGTCTCAGTTCGGATTGGAGTCTGCAACTCGACTCTATGAAGCTGGAATCGCTAGTAATCGCGCATCAGCCATGGCGCGGTGAATACGTTCCCGGGCCTTGTACACACCGCCCGTCAAGCCATGGAAGTCTGGGGTACCTGAAGTCGGTGACCGTAAAAGGAGCTGCCTAGGGTAAAACAGGTAACTAGGGCTAAGTCGTAACAAGGTAGCCGTACCGGAAGGTGCGGCTGGAACATCTCATTTTAGAGCGTCTTAAAGACGATAAACAAAATTAGTACCGTAAGGTACATGTACTTACTTCAAAGTAAAGCTTTAGTTTTTTTATTGGTTGATTTATAAGGAAGGTAAAAAGTTAAAAGTAAAAAGATCCAAGTGTAAAATCAGGGAATATAAAAATTACTCATTACCGATTACTTATTACTTATAAATATATTAAAAATACAAACCCACTAGAAATTAGTAACGGGAAAGAGATTGAGAAATGAATGAAGGTAATGCAGTATGAAAATATTACTTATTACTGATCACTTATTACTCATAACAGAGTCTCGTAGCTCAGCTGGTTAGAGCGCTACACTGATAATGTAGAGGTCGGCAGTTCGAGCCTGCCCGAGACTACTAATTAAAGTTTAAGGTTTAGAGTTTAAAGTTCAGGGTTTAAAACCCGGAACAAAAAACATAAAACCCGGAACACCTAGAGGGGAATTAGCTCAGCTGGCTAGAGCGCCTGCCTTGCACGCAGGAGGTCAAGGGTTCGACTCCCTTATTCTCCACAGTTTTGGAAGATTGATTTAAAAGTTACGGATGGAGCCAAAAACAACATCTGTTCATCAGTCGGAAAAGAAGACATTAAGATCATTGACATTAACGGTAAAGACATCACAAAGAGAAAACCGAGCACTTATAAGTGCTTGAGTAACCTAAAAATAGGAAAGAAATCGTTAAGGGCGTATGGCGGATGCCTAGGCTTTCAGAGGCGAAGAAGGACGTGGTAAGTCATGCGAAAAGCTCGGGGGATTGGCACACACGAATAGATCCCGAGATGTCCGAATGGGGCAACCCAATACATTGAAGATGTATTACTCTAAATTTATTTAGAGAGCAAACCCGGAGAACTGAAACATCTAAGTACCCGGAGGAAAAGAAATCGAAGAGATTCCGTAAGTAGTGGCGAGCGAAAGCGGATTAGCCCAAAAGTCTTTATATATTTAGAAGAACGTACTGGAAAGTGCGGCCATAGACGGTGATAGCCCGGTATTCGAAAGGTATATTAAGATGATAAATGAGTAGGGCGGGACACGTGAAATCCTGTCTGAATATGGGGGGACCATCCTCCAAGGCTAAATACTCCTGAAAGACCGATAGTGAACAAGTACTGTGAAGGAAAGGTGAAAAGCACTTCGAATAGAAGGGTGAAATAGAACCTGAAACCGTACGCCTACAAGCGGTCGGAGCAGATTAATTCTGTGACGGCGTGCCTTTTGCATAATGAGCCTACGAGTTAATTTTACTAGCGAGGTTAAGGACTTAAGGTCCGGAGCCGGAGCGAAAGCGAGTCTGAATAGGGCGCATAGTTAGTAGGATTAGACGCGAAACCTTGTGATCTACCCATGGGCAGGTTGAAGCTTTGGTAACACAAAGTGGAGGACCGAACCGGTTGACGTTGAAAAGTCTTCGGATGACCTGTGGGTAGGGGTGAAAGGCCAATCAAACTGGGAGATAGCTCGTACTCTCCGAAATGCATTTAGGTGCAGCGTCGTATATAAGTTTATTAGAGGTAGAGCTACTGATTGGATGCGGGGGTTTCATCGCCTACCAATTCCTGACAAACTCCGAATGCTAATAAATGTTCTACGGCAGTGAGGGCATGGGTGCTAAGGTCCATGTCCGAGAGGGAAAGAACCCAGACCAACAGCTAAGGTCCCCAAATATATGTTAAGTTGAAGCAACGCGGTTGGACTGCATTGACAGCTAGGATGTTGGCTTGGAAGCAGCCATTCATTTAAAGAGTGCGTAACAGCTCACTAGTCGAGCGGTCCGGCATGGATAATAATCGGGCATAAACATATTACCGAAGCTATGGATTTATAATTTATTATATCTGGTAGGAGAGCATTCTGTTTGCGCCGAAGCAGTATCGTGAGGTATTGTGGAGCGGACAGAAAAGAAAATGTAGGCATAAGTAACGATAAAGGGGGCGAGAAACCCCCTCACCGAAAGACTAAGGTTTCCTCAGCCATGCTAATCAGCTGAGGGTTAGTCGGGACCTAACGCGAACCCGAAAGGGGTAGTGGATGGACAATGGGTTAATATTCCCATACTTGCTCACACTAAAAAGGGGACGGTTCGATGTAGCTACTAAAGACGGACGGAAGTGTCAAGGCCTAGCCTTCGGGCGAAGCTGCTGTAGTGTAATCGGATCCAAGAAAAGCCGAAGTGAAGCAACCCGTACCAAAACCGACACAGGTGGTCGAGGAGAGAATCCTAAGGTGCTCGAGTGAGTCGTGGCTAAGGAACTAGGCAAAATAGTCTCGTAACTTCGGAAGAAGAGACGCCATCAGCAATGGTGGCCGCAGTGAAGAGGCCCAGGCGACTGTTTATCAAAAACACAGGACTCTGCTAAATCGAAAGATGCTGTATAGGGTCTGACACCTGCCCGGTGCTGGAAGGTTAAGGAAGGGCGTTAGCGTAAGCGAAGCGTTTGACTGAAGCCCCAGTAAACGGCGACCGTAACTATAACGGTCCTAAGGTAGCGAAATTCCTTGTCGGGTAAGTTCCGACCTGCACGAATGGTGTAACGATCTGGGCACTGTCTCAGCCACGAGCTCGGTGAAATTGTAGTATCGGTGAAGATGCCGATTACCCGCAATGGGACGAAAAGACCCTGTGAACCTTTACTATAACTTCGTATTGACTTTGAGTAAGTAATGTGTAGGATAGGTGGGAGGCTTTGAAGCAGGCACGCTAGTGTTTGTGGAGCCAACGTTGAAATACCACCCTTTACTTACTTGGAGCCTAACTTCTTTAAAGAAGGACATTGCGTGGTGGGTAGTTTGACTGGGGTGGTCGCCTCCAAAAGAGTAACGGAGGCTTTCAAAGGTACCCTCAGCACGCTTGGTAACCGTGCGTAGAGTGTAATGGCATAAGGGTGCTTGACTGTGAGACCAACAAGTCGATCAGGTGCGAAAGCAGGACATAGTGATCCGGTGGTTCCGTATGGAAGGGCCATCGCTCATAGGATAAAAGGTACTCCGGGGATAACAGGCTAGTCTCCCCCAAGAGCTCACATCGACGGGGAGGTTCGGCACCTCGATGTCGGCTCGTCACATCCTGGGGCTGGAGAAGGTCCCAAGGGTTGGGCTGTTCGCCCATTAAAGTGGCACGCGAGCTGGGTTCAGAACGTCGTGAGACAGTTCGGTCTCTATCTATTGCGGGCGTTAGATGTTTGAGAGGGCTTGATTCTAGTACGAGAGGACCGAATTGAACAAACCTCTGGTGTATCAGTTGTACCGCCAGGTGCACCGCTGAGTAGCTATGTTTGGAAGAGATAAACACTGAAAGCATATAAGTGTGAAACTCGCCTCAAGATGAGACATCTTTTAAGGGTCGTGGGAGATGACCACGTTGATAGGCTACAGGTGTAAAGTTGGTAACAGCATAGCCGAGTAGTACTAATTACCCGTAGATTTATAGCCTATTCATAAGTAATGAGTAATAGGTAATGAGCAATCATGCTTATCATAACTTAGCTTAAGTATTTATAAGTGCAATACTGGTTTTGCCTTTGTGATGAAATTTACCGATAAAAACGGTTCAAGGTTCAATGTTTAAGATTCAAGGTTAAAAACTTTGAACATTAAGCAAAAAAAAACCTTACACCTATATACAACCTTTAGGGTGGTTTTAGCGGTGGGGCTCACCTGTTCCCATTCCGAACACAGAAGTTAAGCCCACCAGCGCCGATGGTACTGCGAAAGCGGGAGAGTAGGTCGTCGCCAGTTTTTTTACAAACCTCATACAGCAATGTGTGAGGTTTTTTTGTTTTTATATCATAAGGAATGAGTGAGAAGTGGACAGTAAGAAGTAAGATGTAAGAAGTGAGATGTAAGATGTGTTCAGGGTTTAATGTTCAGCGTTTAGAATTTAAAGTTTAAAGTTTAGGATTTGTTAAGGTTTAAGTTAAGATTCAGGTATCAAGCTTAAGCCGTACTTAAAATACCAATCATGAATTTTATCCATGCTCTTATTACTCATTACTCATTACTCATTACTCATTACTCATTACCAATTGCTCATTACTCATTACTCATATAAAGACAGGCAACTGCCCTAGCCTCGATAGCAGCGGCTACCCCACAGCGGGATGGAAAGAAGGGCCTTACGCCCGGAAAGCTCAGGCGCGAGGAGTAAGAGCGGATAGCGAGAGTTTTTAATCAAGTTTTATATATATAATAATCATACTGTTATTATGTATCATATTTTAGCAATTTATTGATTTTAACCCGTGTTTTTAGAGAAACTTTATACGCTTCTTCTCTTAGTCTTTGTATTTTTCCTACAGGCTGAAATAAAGCTTTACTTTCATAAGGGTTAAATGACAAAAGCTCGTTTTCACAAGAAGCAGGATTAAGAAGGTTGTCTTTCCCGATCTTTAATTCTCCGATTTTAATAAATGGTGAATTTTTCCATTCAACATTCAGCTGGTTAATTGGTTGATCTTTTATATCATAGCAAAATTGAACATATACATTAGCTGTGAACGCTCTTGATTTTAGATATTCTTCAACTGCTTGTTTCATCTTTTTGTTTTTATTAAATTTTTTATCAACAAATTGCGGAGCCAATTTAATCTTAACCATATAGTCTCCGAGACGATAAGCACCAACCGAATGAAAGTCGAATGAAAGAATAAAGTCATTTCTTTTATGAAAAAGCTTAAAGAGATTCTTTATAAATGAAGGTGTACATGTAGAAGGGATCACTTTAGCAATTTGTGCAAGTAAAGAAAAGCTGCTCCATTTTTTAATATAAAACTGATTTATTGAAGTAAATAATTTCAGAAAAGTACAAACTGAATTGATGGGAAATAATGGGAAATTTACCAATGGATAATTGGCAATAAGATTACCTTGCTCATCTTTTATTTTTACTGCAAAACCGTAAGCCGGAATCTCTTTTTTACCTTTGATGATTTTCAGGTGTGCATTGGAAAGTCGGATGGTAAGATCGTACACTTTCTTATCAAAAATATGCTGAAGTTTTGGAGAAATATTTTCACTAATTATGAATTTTCCATTTGCAACGGCATAAGTTTTGGCATGGGCATTTCTGGTAGCGTAATTTACATCGCTTAATGAAGCGGACTGTTCCACAAAATCAGAAATACTTTTCTTATTGATTTCAAAAAGTATTTTTTCTTCGTCAGTCAGCTTATCATAGTCTCTATTATATTTCAATGGATCTGGCATCAGTTTTTAAATCCAATTATAGCGCCAACTTTCGGAAAAGTTGTTAACATAGTATTAAACATACTTGAATTTTCTGAAGAGTAACAATTCATCATTACCTCAATATTATTGACTTCTGTTTTTCAGATTTAAAAACTTCACATATCTGATCTCCTGCTTCCGGTTCTAAAGTCTTATCTTTGTAAAAAATATCAATTATGGGCGTAGCAGATATGTTATTTAAAAGAAAGAAAGAACAGGCAGAGAAAAACCTGAAAGATGGTAAGGAATATATGGAAGAATATGGTAAGAGAGAAACAGTTGTTCAGCTACCAAGCGGCTTGCAGTATGAAATTATAAAAGATGGCGAGGGCGAAAAACCGGGTCCGAGGTCTACTGTAAAATGTCATTATCACGGAACAACTATTACAGGAAAAATCTTTGACAGTTCTGTAAAAAGAGGAACACCTGCATCCTTTCCGTTAAATAAGGTAATTGCCGGATGGACAGAAGCGCTTCAGCTGATGCCTGTAGGAAGTAAATGGAGACTGATTATCCCACCACATTTAGCGTATGGGGATCAGCAGATCAGCAAAGAAATCGGACCAAACAGTACTCTTATTTTTGAAGTGGAACTTCTTGAGATTAAATAAATATTATTTAAAATAAACTTAAAATTTACCTGTATCCCGGGTAAATTTTTTTATTTCCGTATATTAGTATTGGTATTGATTTGTATTTTTTTACTTATCTCAGTAATTGTAATGGAATGAGGAATTTATTTTATTTTTTATTTTTTTCATGCGTTTTGACATCATGTGTTTCAAAGAAGAATCAGGTAATCAGGCAAAATATCCTTACCCTTAAGGATAGTTATTGTAAAGCACCTTTTAAATACAATTATTCCAAGACAATTTCTTCCTATAATTCAGATTCTATTCTTGCAGCCAATAAAGATCTTAAAGAAAATTTTTCAGATCAGAGCATTTTAATTTTGAATGCTTTGGACAATCTTGATGAAGTTCATGAGATCATGAAACTTAAAAAGGATAATTCACTAGCTTCTCAGGTAAAAGTTTTACAACTCAAAACAAAGATCAACAGTAAAATAACCATTGCATTAACAGAGCTTGACGCGGTGGCTGCAGAATTTGATTGTGAAGGGGAAAGAGTAGCACAAATCGGCGCATACGTAGATAACCTTAATGACTCGCGGAATAATAAACTGATTCTTTATTCTATAGTTGCCGGAGCAGCAGCTTCCATTGCCGGAGGTATCGTTAAAGATAATGGTTGGAGCAATGCAATAGACATTGGTGGTGGTGCACTCGGAGCTGGTTTTGGTTTGGCGACTTTAAATCCAAAAGGGAGAAAAGTAGAATTTATCCACCAGCGAAATCTTTTGCGGGATGTATGGAATGAAAAATTAGAATCACCGAACTTTCCGCCTTTTGTCTGGTATATGTATACGGAAAAGAAATTTTCTAATAAAGAAAAACATTCTATTATCAGCAGTATGAAAGAACGATGGCTGCATTATCAGTTTGACGATAATAAGCTTAAAGCAGACCAGTCGGTCATTTTTAGTGACGGCGGTTATTACAGATCCAATGATCTTCATAACCGTGCGGCAATGCTCAATCAAATGCAGTCTGCAACAAGAACGATTAATCAAAGTATCAACTATCTCCTTTTAGATTTGGATAAACTTATTCTTTAAGAAAAACTAAACTGTAATAAAATTTGTTACATTTAAAAAATTCTGTATATTTGTAATATAATTACGATGAACAACACAAGATTTGCCACGGCAATACATATTATGACTTTATTGGCGGAAAGTCCTCAGGAATGGCTCACTTCCGAATGGATGGCGGGAAGTATTAATATTAATCCTGTTATTGTTCGAAAAGAATTGAGTGTTCTGAAAGAAGCAGGACTGATTATCAGCAGACAGGGAAAGGAAGGGGGAACCCGGATCGCAAAAAATGCCGATATCATAAAAATATCAGATATTTATCTGGCCGTGAAAAATACGGAAGTTCTGGGAAAGAAAAACAATAATCCTAATCCTGCATGTTCCGTAGGGAAAGAAATTAATGAACATTTGCAGACATTGTTTTCTGAGACAGATCAGCTGGTTCTTACGTTTTTGGGTAATAAAACGCTTCAGGAGTTTCTTGACCATTTCAAATAAAAAATTTTGAGCATAAATGTAACAAAATATATTACAATTAATTTAAAAATAAATATTATGAAAAAAGTAGCAGTAATTGGCGCTACAGGATTTGTAGGCACACAGGTTGTGAATGAATTGTCAAACAGAGGTTATGAAGTGGAGGCTATCGCAAGAGATGCTTCAAAAGTTCAGCAAAATGAAAAGGTAAAAGCAAAAAGTGTTGATGTAAATAATATCGACGAACTGGCAGAAGTATTGAAGGGTAATGATGCAGTAATCAATACTTTTAATGCAGGCTGGACAAATCCTAATCTGTATAATGATTTTCTTAACGGATCTATCAACATCGAAAAAGCTGTTGAACAATCAGGTGTTAAAAGATTTATTACCGTAGGTGGAGCAGGAAGTTTATATATTGATGGTAAACAATTGGTGGATGGACCGGATTTCCCTGCCGAAATTAAACCGGGCGCTACTGCCGCAAGAGATTATTTAAATAAAATTAAAGAAAATAGTACATTGGACTGGACTTTCTTCAGTCCTGCCATTGAAATGCACCAGGGAACAGCAGGTGTGAGAACCGGAAAGTACAGAACCGCCCTGGAAAATCCTGTATTTGATGAAAACGGAAGAAGTGTTCTTTCGGTAGAAGATGTAGCGGTAGTGCTTGTTGATGAACTTGAACAGAACAATCATATCAGAGAACGTTTTACGGCGGCTTATTAAATGATTTTCCATGAAAAAAAATTTCGGCGGCACCTTTGGTGCCGCCGAAATCCTGTCAATATAAATAATTATAAAATTATAAATTCATAAACAGCTTCGGATTCACCGGGCTGTTGTTTTTATGTACTTCATAATGAAGGTGAGGCCCTGTGGAACGGCCGGAATTTCCGGACTTGGCAATCACCTGACCTACTTTTACCTTATCATTTACTTTCGCAACCAGTTGTGATAAATGGCCGTAAAGTGTTGCCAAACCATTGCCATGAGAAACAATAACACAGTTGCCATAACCACCTTTCTGACCTGAGAAAATAACCGTTCCTGCAGCAGTTGCTACAACATCAGAACCAAAAGCGACTGCAATATCCAGTCCTTTATGAAACTGCATCTGATCTGCTTCAGCGGGAGGATTATTTTTTTCTGCCGGTTTGGTATTTGCTGCAATAGCTGAAGATGTATTTGTGGCAGCAGCTGTAGAACTGGCTTTTGGCGTTACCATTACCTTTACCTGTCGTTTTTCGCCGTAACTGTCGGTTACTTCAATAATCTTTTCCACAGGTTCCGCTTTCACTTCAGGAGCTGCAACGGCAACGGCTGATTTTGCGGTATTGTTTTTTACGGAAGCAAAAACGGTTTTAAAAGGAATAGGATTTTTTCTGATTCCGAAATTAGACGAAATATACCCTTCCGTAGGCATTCCTAAAGGAACCTGAAGAAGTTTTTTTTGAATGTCCATCAGATACTGGCTGTACCGGTTGGCTTGTTTCGCGAGATAAACGGAATTGGAAATACTGTCTTTTTTAAGAACCTCCAGCTTTACATTCGGCACATCCTTTGATTTCAGGAAAGAATTGAGCTGTGCTACAGTCTGATCTACCAAGGTAAGATCCGTCTTCATTTTTAAGTAATCTACACTGTCTTTTTCAGTGTTTATTTTTACAAGATTCACCTCATAGTTTTTGTCGTCCTTTTCGGAGTACAACTTTGCAATGAAGATCCCCTGTGCAAAAACGATAAGTAAAAGAACTCCTAAAAGTACATTTACTTTCTTTTTGCTGCTCAGAAATTTTTTCATTTTTCTTCTCTTAGTATAATTACAAAACGATTTTAAGCCTGCAAATTTAATTAAAAATAAATTTTTGAACTTATGTTTAATAAAAAAATAAATATTTCTATAAATAACGGAGAATTAAACATTTCATTGTCCTGATATATTAATTTTGAAATAAAATGGGTTTTATCATACCCTGAAAAGGGCTCATCATTCTTTGTTTTAATATATTTGCAGTTCACATTTCTATTATGGCTAAAAAGAAAACGAATACAGAATCGAATCCGAAAAAAAGCAAAAATGATGTTGCCGTAGGCGTGGTAGGAAGCGGAAGTTTTGCAACGGCTATCGTAAAAATGCTGGTTGAAAACTGTAAAACAGTACATTGGTGCGTGAGAAACGAATATGTAAAAGGCGCCATTGAGCAAAGAGGGCACAATCCCACCTATCTTACTGCAGTTAATTTCAATCTGAAAAACTTAAAGCTTACTACCGATATCAACGAACTTGTCACTTCCTGTGAGACGATTGTATTGGCAACACCCTCTATCTATCTGTCTGATACACTGGATAAAATGACCTGTGACTATAAAAATAAAATTTTTGTTTCTGCAATTAAAGGGATTATTCCTAAAGTAAATGATGTGGTAGCCCATTATCTGAGAGATGAATTCAAAATAGGATTCCGAAACCAGGCAGTTATTGCAGGGCCTTGCCATGCAGAAGAAGTCGCGATGGAAAGACTTTCTTATCTCACCATAGCCACGGTGGAAGATGAAACTTCCGAAAAGCTTGTAAATATTTTCAATTCAGATTTTATCAAGGTACATTCCAGTAAAGATATTTTGGGAAATGAATACAGCGCAATCCTTAAAAATATTTTCGCCATCGGAGCAGGTATTGCAAGCGGCTTGGGGTATGGAGACAACTTCACCGCTGTTTTCGTATCAAATGCCATCCGTGAAATGGAAACTTTCCTGGAATCCATTTATGAAGCACCAAGAGATGTTAATGAAAGTGCATATTTAGGAGATTTATTGGTAACAGCGTACTCTTTATTTTCAAGAAACAGAAACTTAGGAAACCTTATCGGGAAGGGGTACACGGTAAAATCTGCAATCCAGTCGATGAATATGATCGCAGAAGGATATTATGCGGCAGACTCAATTTATAAAACATCGAAAGACAAAGGATTAAAGCTACCTATTGTCGATACCATTTATGGTATTTTATACGAAGGTAAAAATGCCGAAAAACAGTTTAAAAAACTGACTACAAAACTGAATTAATTCTAATACATAAAAAGTTAAGCATGACATTTTTGCCGATAATATTACATTATTAGCAACGATATCATGCTAATTTTTTATTATAAAATGTGATATAATTTCTCAGCTTAAATTTAACCTGATCATCTAACCTAAAATCATGTTAAATTCCATAAACGAGTCAAGATTTTAATAACTTTTCCCGAACTTTGAGATAATAAAATTAAAATTATGTCACAAACGCTTACAGGTAGAACGCCGAAACCTAAATACGACGTTGTTCTCATAGGTGGCGGAATTATGAGTGCCACTTTAGCTACATTATTACATGAATTTG
This sequence comes from Chryseobacterium sp. PET-29, assembly GCF_025736815.1. Lineage (NCBI taxonomy): Bacteria > Pseudomonadati > Bacteroidota > Flavobacteriia > Flavobacteriales > Weeksellaceae > Chryseobacterium > Chryseobacterium sp. PET-29. The sequence goes on from NZ_CP107053.1 coordinate 3,958,532, forward strand.
ATCCTGACCTTGAAATCGCTATTTTCGAGAGGCTGGGAAGATTCGCCAAAGAAAGCACCGCTGCCTGGAATAATGCAGGAACAGGACATTCCGCGTTTTGTGAGCTCAACTATACCCCCGAAAAACCAGATGGAACCATCGATATCTCAAAAGCAGAAAGTATAGCAGAACAGTTTGAAATTTCCAAGCAATTCTGGTCTTATCTGATTACCAAAGGATATATACAGCAGCCGAAGGATTTTATCAATTCCTGTCCGCACATGAGTTTGGTTTTTGGAGAAAAAGACGCCGAATACCTCAAAAAACGTCATGAAAAAATGTCGGAATCAATTTTGTTTAAAGGAATGGAATTTACCACCGATCATGGAAAACTGAAAGAGTGGATTCCCCTTGTTATGAGTAAAAGAAACGGTTCTGAGATAATGGCTGCTACCAAAATGAATATGGGAACTGATGTTAATTTTGGTACTTTAACAAGAAAAATGGGAAGACATTTGCTGGAAGACTCCAATGTTGAAGTATTCTTATACCATGAAGTAAAGGATATTGATCCTAAAGAAGACGGAAGCTGGGACATGAAGGTAAAAGATAGAATTCACAATCATAAACAGGAAGTGGAAGCAAGTTTTGTATTCATCGGCGCTGGAGGATATGCTTTACCGCTATTGGACAGTTCAGATATTAAAGAAAGTGAAGGGTATGGAGGTTTTCCGGTTTCAGGAGAATGGCTGGTAAGTCATAATCAGGAATTGGTGGAGAAACATAATGCAAAAGTATATACACAGGCAACCGTTGATGCCCCGCCAATGTCCGTTCCACACCTGGATCTGAGAATTATAGATGGTGAGAAAGCTTTATTATTCGGTCCTTTCGCAGGATTTTCAACAAAGTTTCTGAAAGAGGGGAGTTATTTGGATCTTCCGGAAAGTGTGAATACAAAAAATATAAGGTCGCTTTTCGGAGCCTGGTGGCATAACATTCCCTTAACAAAATATCTTATTCAGCAGGTTGCCATGACGAAGGCGCAGAGAATTCAGCATTTGAGAGAATTTATCAAAGATGCCAAAGAAGAAGACTGGGAACTTAAAGTAGCCGGACAAAGAGTACAGATCATTAAAAAAGATGAAAAAGACGGTGGAAAACTGGAGTTCGGAACTGAAGTGGTTGTTAATAAAAGAGGGACTATCGCATCATTACTGGGGGCTTCACCCGGTGCGTCAACGGCAGTATACGCCATGCTGAATGTCCTTGAAAGATGCTTCCCTGAAAAGCTTAACGGAGAATGGAAAGACAAGCTGATGGAAATGATCCCATCTTATGGACAGAAACTTGCTGCGAATCCGGAGCTCACCGAAAAAGTGAGAAATTATACAAAAGAAAAATTACAACTTAAATATTAAAAGTAGGATGTAAGAAGGAAGAAGTGAGAGGTAAGATGTTATTAGTTGATGCAATTCAATTTTTACTTTTATACAATCAGCTTCTCACATTTTACTTTTCACGGCTTACTATATTAAAAATATGTCAGAAACTATAGCAAAACCTGTTATTGTTAAAGAATTACTGGAATCCCTGCAAACTGAAGTTCAGGAAGAACAGCAGGTGATTGTACATTGTTGTTTCCCGGCTTCCCCATTTTTGGGAAATTTGATCAGAATCTGGCATTCAACCTATCTTTTTGATAACCAGTCGGATCACAGAAGCAGACTGATTCATGCGGAAAATATCACCATTTATCCGAACTGGACACCGGTACCGTTTATGAAAGACTTTTGGTTTACCCTGGTTTTTTCAGGACTTCCTAAAGGCTGTAAAAGTTTTGATCTGAAAGAAGTTATTCCCGAGGAAGGAGGATTTTTTGTAGAATCGATCAAAAGAAATTCCTCTGATATTTACCGGGTAAAAATTTCGGAATCTTACCTATAGTTAAACCGTTAAGAGGAAATTAAACATATGTAAAATTTAAGTCGTGCTGGAAATCTCTTTAATACAAGAAACTTATTGCTTCTATTATAATTAACTTTTTAATTGGTTCTTAGTGGTTAAAATATTTATTATGAAAAACTACATACTTCTATTCTTATTTTTGCCTGTGCTGATCTTTTCCCAAAAAGATTCACAAGAAATAGCTGTGGTGAAAAAATTTCAAAAAGAGCTGAATGCCGAATACCTCAACCCTAAAGAAACACCTTTGCGCGGAGAAAATTTCAAAAATTTCAAACAGCATCCTTTCTTCCCAATTGATGAAAAATACAGAGTGACCGCAAAATTTACCAGAACGGAAAATGCAGAACCTTTTGATCTTCCTACTTCTTCCGGGAAATCAAAGTCGTATAGAGAATATGGGAAAGCAACTTTTCAACTTGACGGAAAATCCTACACATTAAAGCTTTATCAAAGCTTAGATTTACTCAAACAAAAGAAATACAAAGATTATCTTTTTCTGCCATTTCGTGATGCGACCAACGGAAAAGAAACCTATGGCGGCGGAAAATATATGGATCTAAAAACTCCTGAAGGTGACACTATTACTTTAGATTTCAATACATCATACCAACCTTATTGTGCGTACAATGCCTATGATTACAATTGCCCGATTGTTCCTGAAGAAAACAGGCTGCCCGTTGAAATCAAAGCGGGAGTAATGTACGAAGACATTTATCATCACTAATATTATGATACAGTTAAGTTTTTTTGAACAAAAAGATTTTCCGGGAGTAAATTATGCTCTGGACGAAGATCAGATGCAATATACGGCTACTGCAGAGCAGGCATTAAAAAAAATCGAAGAACGAAAGGATACTCTTGCCTTTCCGATAACTATTTTCGAGGATGAAAATCCCTGCGGATTTCTGGTGCTGGATTTTGGGAGTGACAAATTAGAACTTACCGATAACAAACAAGCCATGCTGTTGCGTTCGTTTTCAGTGAATCCTGAACTGCAGGGGAAAGGCATCGGAAAGGCAGCGATGATTAAGGTTGATGAATTTGTCCGTGAGAATTTTAAAAACTGCGATGAAATCGTACTTGCCGTAAACCAGAACAACATTACCGCTTATCAGCTATATCGCAATACAGGATATCACTACGAGGGAAAAACCAGAATCGGAAGAAGCGGACCGCAATATATTATGTACAAAAAACTTTAAGAATTTTTTAAGTGAAATTTTTATGTTTGGCGTGATCCTTTCAGCTAAATTTGAGTAACATCAAATAATAAAACATGGAAATTTCTCTCAAAAACCAGGTTGCCATTGTCACCGGGGCTTCCAGCGGAATAGGTTCGGGGATTGCAAAATCACTTGCTGCCGCCGGAGCTACTGTCATCGTAAATCATTCATCAGAACATTCAGCAGATGAAGCCGGTAAAATTTTAAAGGAAATAACGGACGCCGGCGGAAACGGAATGATTTACCAATGTGATGTTTCCAGTGAAGAGCAGGTCGTCAAAATGTTTCAGCAGGTCATTTCACAATTCGGAACTGTTGATATTCTTATCAACAATGCAGGGGTCCAGAAAGATGCTAAATTCACGGAAATGACCCTCGACCAATGGAATACTGTAATCAATATCAACCTTACAGGCCAGTTCTTATGTGCCCGTGAAGCGATAAAAGAATTTCTTCGCCGCGGTATCGATCCCTCACGATCCATTGCGTGCGGAAAAATTATTCATATCAGCTCGGTTCATGAAGTTATTCCCTGGGCCGGACACGCCAATTATGCAGCCAGCAAAGGAGCAATCCGCATGTTGATGCAGACGCTTGCTCAGGAATACGGGGCAGACAAAATTCGCGTCAATTCCATTTGCCCGGGTGCCATTCAGACACCGATTAATAAAAACGCATGGAGTACTCCGGAATCCATGAATGCCCTCATGAAACTTGTCCCTTACAACAGAATCGGTCAACCGGAAGATATCGGAAATCTTGCCGTATTTCTGGCCAGTGATCACGCAGACTATATTTCAGGGGCGAGTATATTTGTAGACGGGGGAATGACCACTTTTGAAAGCTTTTCTACAGGAGGATAAATTGGGGCGCACATTTCCGGCTTTCACTACTCGCTTTTTTCTGTTTTTCGGCGGCGCTTTGCCGCCGAAAAACAGAAAAAGAGCTCAGACAGGCCGTTCAATCCGGGGCGCATCTTCGTCAAAGTAGAAGAGGCAGACTTTAAGGTGAAGCACGAACCCTTTGCGTTTGTCAAAAAAATAATAGTTAGCAAAGTTGTTTTAAAAATAACCGAAACAGCTGTTATTCTGACGAAGGAAGCATCTGTCTTTATGTTCAAAAAGAACAGATATCATAAATCATCATAAATCAATCATAAGCAGAAGCATGAAAGAAAAAGAAAGAGTCTCTGACATCACCTGGAAAAAATGGGGGCCTTACGTCAGCAACCGGGAATGGGGATTGGTTCGTGAAGACTATAGTCCCAACGGAGACGCCTGGAACTATACTACACACGATACGGCAGAGGCAAAAGCATATCGTTGGGGAGAAGAAGGCATCTGTGGCATTTGCGATGACCTTCAGAAGCTCGTATTTTCTTTCGGCTTCTGGAATAAGAAAGATAAAATGGTAAAAGAGCGGTTCTTCGGGCTTACCAACGGACAGGGAAATCACGGAGAAGATGTAAAGGAGTATTACTATTATCTGGATTCCACACCGACGCATTCTTACATGAAGATGCTTTACAAATATCCTCAAAATACATTTCCTTATGAAGACCTCATTAAAACAAACGCAGAAAGGGGCAAACAGGACCCTGAATATGAGTTGATTGATACAGGAATTTTTGATAAAAATGAGTACTTTGATATTTTCATCGAATATGCAAAAGCCGATGATCAGGATATTCTGATTCGGCTTACCCTTGTCAATAAATCAGAAAACAAAGCTCCTCTGGTGATTCTGCCGGCTTTATGGTTCAGAAATACATGGCGGTGGGGTTATGATGATTATATGCCCCAGCTAAATTCGGGCGAGGGAAATAATGTAAAAATTCAACATAAGGATTTAGAAATCAAAAACTTTTATGCAGAGAATGCAGAACTAATTTTATTCTGTGATAATGAAACCAATAATGAAAAACTGTATCAGTGTCCCAACCAAAGCGATTACACCAAAGACGGAATCAATGATTTTATTATTAATGGAAATCCACAATCCGTAAACCCTAAGAATATTGGTACGAAGGCGGCTTTTTTAATCAATGAGAGTTTTAATCCAAAAGAAGAAAAAATTTTTAAATTCAGGTTATCCGATAAGGATCTTAAGAAGCCTTTTTCCGGATTTGATGAAATTTTCAGTCAGCGAAAACAGGAAGCCGATGAATTTTACGAAGAAATTCAGGACGGAATTAAAACGGAAGATGAAAAACTGGTACAGCGGCAGGCTTTTGCGGGAATGCTTTGGAGTAAAATGTTTTACCATTATAATGTCGAAAAGTGGCTGAAAGGCGATCCTGACCAACCGCAACCTCCAAAATCCCGGGATAAGATCCGGAATTTCCAGTGGAAACATCTCAATAATGAACATATTATTTCAATGCCGGATAAATGGGAATATCCATGGTATGCAACGTGGGATCTGGCTTTTCATACGATCAGCTTTTCATTGATTGACCCTGATTTTGCCAAACATCAGCTGAAATTATTCCTTTTTGAATGGTATATGCATCCCAATGGGCAGCTTCCGGCTTACGAATGGGATTTTAATGATGTGAATCCGCCGGTTCACGCATGGGCCGTTTTCAGAGTTTTTAAAATTGATGAATATTTAAAAGGAAAACCGGACCTTCCGTTCCTGGAAAGTGCATTTCAAAAACTGCTGATGAATTTTACCTGGTGGGTCAATAAAAAGGATAATAACGGAAACAATATTTTCGAAGGCGGCTTTTTAGGATTAGATAATATCGGGGTTTTTGATCGTAATACGCCGCTTCCCGATGGTGAACACCTGGAGCAGTCGGATGGTACGAGTTGGATGGCCATGTTTGCCCTTAATATGATGAGAATCGCTTTAGAACTCGCCTTGTACAATAAGGTTTACGAAGAAATGGCCATAAAGTTTTTTGAACATTTTCTGGCGATTGCCAATTCTCTTGCCAATATGGGGGATGAATGCTTCAGTCTTTGGGATGATGAAGATGAGTTCTTCTACGACGCGCTTTCATTCGGGGAAAAAGATCATATGTATTTAAGAATCAGAACAATTGTTGGCCTTATTCCGATGTTTGCAGTTGAAATTATTGATGATGAAATGATCGAAAATCTTCCGAATTTTAAAAAAAGAATGCAGTGGGTACTGGAGAATAAACCGGAACTGGCTGCTTTAGTTTCTCATTGGGAGGTAAAAGGGGAGGATTCAAAACACCTGCTTTCCCTTCTCCGCGGGCATCGTTTAAAAAGATTGCTCCACAGAATGCTTAATTCTGAAGAATTTCTAAGCGATTTCGGAGTCCGTGCCCTTTCTAAAGAATATGAAAAGAATCCGTTTAGCCTGCATCTGAACGGTAAAGACTACACCGTAAAATATACACCTGCAGAAAGTGACAGCCGGCTTTTCGGGGGAAACAGCAACTGGCGTGGCCCGGTATGGTTTCCTATAAATTTCTTAATTATTGAAAGCCTGCAACGTTTTTTCTTTTATTATAGTCCGGATTTTCTGGTAGAATGCCCTACAGGAAGCGGAAATTATTTAAATCTTGATCAGATTGCAGATGAACTCAGCAAAAGGCTGTCCAATATATTTTTGAAAGATAAAGATGGAAACCGTCCTTTCAACGGGCAGTATCCAAGATTTCAGTCTGACCCGGATTTTAAGGATTATATTTTGTTTTATGAATATTTTCACGGAGATAATGGGCGTGGAGTAGGCGCTTCACACCAGACAGGCTGGACGGGGCTGGTTGCAAAAATCCTTATGGCTAGGTTTTCAAAGAAAAAAATTGCGGAATCCGAAACTGAGATGCCGACCAAAAAAAGTTGAGCACCTGAAGAATGATGTTTATTCAAAAATTTGCTGAATGACTTCCAATGATGGCGGAATCCTGAAATCTGTAATATGATAATGATAATACACCAAAATGCTGTCAAGGAAATCTTTTCTATGAGACGAAAGGATTTTAATCCGGTATGGATCTCCCGAAGAAAGAATTGCCAGCCATATCGCAGAAATCTCCTCATTAAATATCTGATGCATCAATTCAGAAGAAAATGTACCGGTTTCAGGATCAAGAAATTTTCCATTGTTCAGTAGCGGGGCAACGCCCTGAATTTTCAGAATTTTGATCAGAAAGATCAAATGAGATTGATAGTTCTGGTTTTCAAGTTCATCAATAAATTCTTCCAGACAGAAAAATAGATGATGATTTTTATTTTCATGTTTTAAATTCTGATTCAGAAAGTCTGAAATAAAAAATACAACTGAATTGCAACGGATATCTGTATAAATATCGTTGCTTTTTATCATTTCAAACCGGGAAATAGTCTGTATTCCATTTCCTCTGAGTGGGAGCAGTGAAAAATTAAGTTTACTCAATGGCAGGAGCAGGGCTTTTTTCTTATTTTTTTTAGTATAAATACCTTTCAGAAAATAAGACTGAAACCCTTCCTCTTCCGTGAAACAATGCAGTACCGCATCATTTTCACCATATTTTATATAAGATAATAAAAAGCCGTTTTGTGAATTCATTAATTAACTACCGCAATCTTTGCCGTTGCTTTATCAGATCCGTCTTCATTTGTCATCAGTACAAAATATATTCCTGAAGCTACTCTTTTACCTCTTTGGTTATTAAGATCCCATTCATAATATCCGCCTCTTGCCACAGCAGAGTGCACCACATTTCCTGCTGCATCTGCAATCCTGATATTGGTAACTTCAGCAAGACCTTTTATGGTAACTTTTCCTTTAAAATTGGAATAAACTACAGGATTCGGATATACAAGTACGTTTCCGAAGCCGGAAGTTACATCGGCAACATCTCCCTGATACGTTACAATTCCGTCATAAGAAACAAAATATACTTTTCCTGTTTTTTTGTCAACCTTAATATCGGTAATACTGTTGGTAGGAAGAGGTGAATTTTCTTTAGTAAAATGCTTTATGGTTTGCTGTCCGTCTGAAGATAAATAATAGACACCACCGCCATCCACGGAAACCCATTTGTGATCACCGGCATCCACTTCAATCTGCAAAATCTGAGAATCTCTGAAAAGCTCTTCGCCAAGGCCGTTCTGTTCAATAATAATTGGCTCTACAGTAGCGCTTGCAGGAGTTTTTACTTCTGAAACAGCATTCTGTAAAACCCTTAATCCCAAGTCTCCACCGATCCATGCATCTCCGGATTTATCCAAAGCTACAGAAATATTACCTCCGGAATTTGGATCGAAACCATTGGCCTGGTTCAGAATATAAGCGGTATCATCAGAAGTGTTTACTGTTTTTTTAGCATCATAAGCAACAAGTGCACTCAACCTCGGGATCGGGATCCATAGTAGTCCTTCATAGAATAATGGTTTTTGTGCGGCACCCAATGTGGTGGTATTTTTTATAAGAAAATCATCAGTTGCTCTGTCGTAAGCCCCGATTGCAGTAAGCTGCCCAACATCTGGTCCGTCACTGGAAAAAGCGATGCTTACAAAAAGATTGTTTGCATCATCGAAAGCCAATCCTACAGCCCGTCTTGCATACAGATTGGTTGTTCCTAGATTATAATTTTTGGTAAAAGTGAAATCCTTGCTGGCAGCATTATATTTCATCTTGTATACACCGCGTCCTTCCGCCGTAGTATAATTCGTGAAGAAAACATCATCCGGACTTGCAGGGTCTGAAACAACGTCCAGGACATTAAATCCTGTAGTATTTCCTACGAAGTAGGAAGGATAGATCCATTCCATACCATTGAAGTAATAAAAGCCGGGATTTTTTGGGTTGTTAAGGGCAGTATTAAATCTGTTTTCTCTTCCTCCCGTAGATACAAGGAGTTGATTTTCACCATACAGACTCATTTTGTAGGCATAATTAAAATAAGGACCGTCGGGCTTGAAAGAATTGTTGCTTTCATTTTTTATTCCTGATAAAACCGTTCCGCCATACACACTGCTTCCTACGGTAGTTGCCGTATTACATTCTTCACCGAAACTTACGGTATTGTTAAAATTTCCGTTGTTATTGAATGTGTAAACTCTGTTTAGATCTGTTACAACAATATTATTGCTGTTCACCACAACATCCTTCACATTGGTAAATGTTTGAGAAAGAGGAACAGAAGCGCCGTTGTTATAAAGATATCCTGTGGTTGCTGATGAAAAACTTAAAATGCCTTCAGAATCAATATGTCTGAACGATCCCGCCATTTCAGTTGTCCATGTGGTGAATACAGGAAATGTTGTATTCATTTCGTGGCTTTTCAGGCCTGTATTGGTTACCGAAAATACTTTATTACCGAAAATAGTCGCTTCATTACTCGCTTCATATACACCTCCTGATAAGAAAAAAGCAGAATCTTTAAACTCTTTCTTCCTGAGATCAAAAATAGAAACTCCGTAACCTACCGAAATAACTGCAAGGTCTCCTGTTATTGAGATATGATTAATTCTCTTGCTGCCGTTATACCCTGTAGCAATAGGAATATCCACAACATAGGTAATTCCGTCGGGAGAAATAACATCCAGCGAACCGTTCTGATATCCTATAAGCGCAATTTTATTCTGCGGATTGTAATCGAATGCTGAAATTTTAACCTCATGCAAGCCGTTTGCTTTAGACAGCTTGGTAATTTCACCTGATGAAATGGTATAATAAAAAATCCCGTTTTCTGCTGCTGCAACTATTTTTCCGTTATCTTCTTTCATGGCAATAACATTGTTATAAGAAAACAGGTCTGCCCATTTTTTTGAAGAAATAGTCTGTGCATTTGCAACGTGCAGGGATGCTAAAATACCAAGAGAAATTAAAGAGAGTTTTTTCATGCTTATGCTATTATACTGCTGTCGATTACCTGATTGTTCCAGGCAATATGTTTTATGTTTTTATTTATATCAAAAAAGAAATCTATTCTTCCTAACAGAAGTCCTGCCCAGCCTACCTGGTTGACAAGGACGTTTTTACCGTGTCTGTTGACAAAAGTTTCGGGTTCCGGAAGGAAAGTATGTGTATGGCCACCCAAAATAAGGTCGATATTTTCAGTTTTAGCAGCCAGGATTTTATCACTTATTTTATCCGGATCTTCTTTATAATCGTAACCGATGTGCGAAAGGCAGATCACCAGATCACACTTCTCTTCATTCTTAAGGAAGTTAGAATAGTGTTGTGCTACATCTACAGGGTCGGAGTAAATGGTTTCACCGTATTGCTTTTTGCCAACAAGCCCGTCCAGCTTAATTCCGACACCGAAAATCCCCACTTTGATCCCGTTTTTATTAAAGATTTTATAAGATGAAGTTTTTCCGTCCAGAACTGTATTCTTGAAGTCGTAATTAGAGCAGATAAAAGGAAATTTTGCATTTGGCAAAACCTTTAAAAATCCGTCCAGACCGTTATCAAAATCATGATTTCCCATGGTGGAAGCATCATATTTCATCATAGACATTAATCTGAATTCCAGCTCGCCTCCGAAAAAATTGAAGTAGGGAGTTCCCTGGAATATATCTCCTGAATCCAGTAATAATACATTGGATTCCTGGTTTCTGATTTGCTGTATAAGGCTTGCTCTCCTTGCAAAACCTCCCTGATTAGGGTTTTTAATATAACTTGAATCAAAAGGTTCAATTCTGCTGTGCTGATCGTTGGTATGAAGAATAGTAAGTTTATTTGTTGATTTCATATCAACAAAATTCAGTTCTTCGGCCATCATCATATTGGGAGCTAAAGCCATTGCCAGAGTCCCGCCGCCTATTGCTTTTAAAAAACTTTTTCTGTTCATTGCTTCTTACCGATAAAATTTAAACGAATATCTGAATTGGGATTTACCTCAGGGGTTTTCTTAAAATAATCAATAAAAAGATCTCTGAGTTTGATTCCGGTTGGAATCATTTCCCCCTTTGAAAAAAACTTCATGTTATCACCTCCCAGTGCCAGATAATCTGAAGTGGCAATATAATACTCCTGATCCGGATTTATTGTTTTGCCATTGATGAGGGATTTTGTAAGCTGCCCGTCATTGGTTTCAATGTACAGATGAGAAACAGGATTGTTGACCTGAGTTTTTGCATAGTAATCGAAAAGACCCTGCAAGTCTGATCCTTTCATTTTTACGATGATCACTTCATTTTCAAAAGGCATCACTTCAAATACACTTTTGAGCAGAATATCACCTTTCCCGATGCTTGTACGGATACCTCCAATATTGATCAGGGCGGCATCTACATCTTTACTAAGATTTTTTTTGGCCCATTCTTCTGCCCCGTCAAAAGTATAATCCGCTAAAAGATTTCCCAGATTGCTGTTGTCTCCCTGTTTGTTAAGATCTACTGCGGTATAAGAGATTTTTTGGTTCATCTCCTTATCCAGCTTTTGTTTATAGGGCTCAATAACTTTTACAAACTCCTCATCATTTTTTAGCTCATTATTAATAGAAATATTTTTCCGGGTCTGCACTTCTGTTACCTGTAACGGAGAAGCCGTTTTGCAGGAGGAGAGTGCGGCCAGAGCAATTCCTAGTAACAAGAATTTATTTTTCATATGCAGCAATTTAATTTTATTTAAAAAGGTCTTTATGTCATCATAGCAATTATAGTGTTTTTTCTAAACAATTTTAAGCCAGCGATTTCATAATATCTTTTAGTATATGCAAATATAATTATATGTATAATAAAACATTATTATTTATGACAAATTCTTGGGGTAAATTATTAAATTTGAAAAAAATTATTCTAACAGATGAGCATTTTAAAAGGAGTAGGTGTTGCGCTGGTAACGCCCTTTAATGAAGATTTATCCGTAGATTTCGAAAGTCTTACCAGATTGGTAGATTTCAACATCGAAAACGGAACCAATTATTTAGTTGTTTTGGGAACTACAGCAGAGGCTGCAACACTTTCTGCAGAAGAGAAGAAACAGGTGATTGAGCATATCATTAAGGTTACTAATCAACGTGTTCCGCTTGTTCTTGGAATTGGTGGAAACAATACTCTTGAAGTTAAGAAACAGATTGAAGAAACGGATCTTTCCGCATTTGAAGCCGTACTTTCCGTATCTCCTTACTATAATAAACCAAATCAGGAAGGACTTTATCAGCATTATAAAATGCTGGCTTCCACCGGAAAAAATATTATTATTTATAATGTTCCGTCACGTACAGGACAAAATATTGAAGCGGAAACTACTTTACGTCTTGCAAAGGAATTCCCGAATTTATTGATGATAAAAGAAGCGGCCCCGAATATTCTCCAGTATTTTGATATTTTAAGAAAAAAGCCTGAAGGTTTTAATCTTGTTTCCGGAGATGATGAATTTACACTGCCTGTTACACTTGCAGGAGGTAATGGTGTGATTTCTGTAATCGGCCAGGCTTATCCTAAAGAATTTTCTACAATGGTGCAGCTGGCATTTGACAGAAAAGTGGATGAAGCTTATGAAATCCACAATAAGCTCGTAGAAATTACCAGGCTGATCTTTGCTGAAGGAAATCCTTGCGGAATTAAAGTTGTTCTTGCCGAAAAAGGAATTATTAAAAATTATCTCAGACTTCCCCTTGTGGCCGCTTCAGAAGGACTTTACACAAAAATTAAGGCTGAAATGGCAAATATTTAGAGGTATAAAAGTTTGTAACAAGTGAAATGTAAGAAGAAAAAGTGAATCATACTTTTGATATACTGTCTCTTCAAAAATTTCTAATAATAATATGGGTGAAAAGGTTATGGCTTTTCACCCTTTTTAATGAATTTAAAACAGTAATAATTTTAATTTCAATAACTTTTACATCAAATTTTATAAAAATTACAAAATGAAATTTATAGAAGCTAACGAAAAAGATATTCCGCTGATTCAGAACCTTGCAGAAAAATCCTGGGAAGCAGCGTATAAAGACCTACTTTCGCAAGAACAGATAGATTATATGCTCGGAACAATGTATTCCCGAAATGAAATCATCCGGCAAATGCAAAATGCTGATTACCATTATTATATAATTTTTGATGAAAATAATAATTCATTTGAAGGCTTTATGGGATATGAGCATGGCTATCAGGAATACACCACAAAACTTCATAGGATTTATCTTGTTCCTGAAAGTAAAGGCAAAGGAATTGGCAAAACTGCCATTGATTTTTTAAAGGAAAAAGCAGCCTCTGTGAACGACAGGAAAATAATCCTGAATGTTAATAAAAATAATCCAGCAAAGAAATTCTACGAATCTCAGGGATTTACCGTGTTTAATGAAGTGGTGATAGATATCGGGAACGACTTTGTAATGGATGATTATGAAATGGAGTTTTATGTCACCCATGATTGACTTAAAATTATATAAAAATTGAATATAATTCTATAAAATGTGATGTATCTTTTTGTGTCATCTTTGTAAAAGAACCAAGTCACTTATAACAAATACATTCATTTGCCTGGTCTCAAGCATTATTGCTTGATCAGTATATTTTTTTTCATCCTTAGTGTTTAAATTCCTGTGTTTATCAATACAGGAATTTTTTTTATAAGACATTTTTAACAGTATGTTAATTATATCACTTATAATTGATATAAAATTATTATATTTACAAATACCATTAAATACATATAATAAGGATGAAAATGTATGTAAAATTTGATTTCAATACGCTCTGTATGAAGGTATTGGAAGAAAAACTAAAAGATCAGGGACTGAAATACAGGCTTCTTAACTTTGGAGAAGTAGAATTGTACGAAACCCTTACACAGGAACAAAGCAGAGTTTTCAGAGAAAATCTGGAAGATTACGGTATTGAAATTATTGAAAGTCAAAAAACGGCACTGGTTCAGAAAATAAAAGACACCATAGCGGAATTTGTAGGCTCGGATGAGGCCGTGCCGGTAAAAGCTTCCATTTTTATTGCGGAAAAACTGAATCATAGCTATGGATATCTGTCAAATGTATTTTCTGATGCAACAAATACTTCAATAGAGAACTTTATTATCATTCAGAAAATTGAATATGCCAAAGAACTCATCATCGGCAAAAGATATAACCTGACGGAAATCGCTCAACTCCTGAATTATTCCAGTGTTGCTCATCTGAGTACTCAGTTTAAGAATCTTACGGGAATTACCCCGTCGCATTTCCAGAAAATTATTGCGATGAGAAGAAAAGTTCAGCGCCACGATACCTATTATTCCAGAGCAATATGAAAAAAGAATATCTCAATGTGCTACTGGCAGATGATGATGAAGGAAATCTCATTCTTTTCAAAAATATATTGCAGGAATTTAAAATTCAGGTTAAAGTAAAAACGTTCTGCAACGGGAAAGACCTGATGATTTATCTTAATGAAAACTCTGTAGTGCCCGAAGTTGTTTTTATGAATTATTCTTTACCCCTGAAAAATTCTCTTGAATGTCTTGGTGAAATTAAATCCAATCAGAAATTTGATCCTATGACCATCATCGTATTTAATGACAACTTATCTTCTGAACAAGAAGAAGAGGCTTTTGTAACCGGTGCCAATGTTGTAATGAAAAAGCCTGATAATTACAGAGATATGAAAAAAAATATAACCGATATTATATCCATAACATGGCAATATCATACTTCAGGATTGAATAAAAATAATTTTATCATGAAGGTGTGAAAAAAACTTAAGAATTATTTTGGAATTAAAATTAAAGTTCTATATTTGTATCTCAAGATTCACACAAAGGTGATAATATCAGATGGGAAATTCTGGTTTTATTTATGGAAGCAATAACAGCCATTTAGTGAAAGATCATTTTAATAATGAACTAAATTATATAATCACAATGTAGTTAAACAAAATGAATTATAGTAATTTCCGACTATAAAGCGCAGGAGATCTTTAAACAAAACGGTACAATCATGAAAACTCGAAAGGTAAAGAATAGTTGTTAATACTTTCTTTATCAAGCCAAGTTAGTTTTTATAAATAAGCAGGTTGGGAAGATAATTCATTTTGTTTTTACTTTATTATCAATAGAACATCACATCACACCACATATATCACACCACATCACAAAATATTATGATGATAAAGTAATTTCTTCAAATAACAGTTTTATAAGGGGAGCCGCGTAAGGATTTATTTCTTTTCGCGGTTTTTTTATGATATTTTACTCCATTTGTTTTTACCTTTATACTGCCTTAGATAATAGTTTTTCAGGATCTGATTATCAGGATTGGTTAATAAAGGATCTGTTTTCAGGATTTTTTCAACCGTATTTTTAGTAACTTTAATGATGGCCGAATCATTAATCAGGTCAAGTCTTTTAAAATCTACCACGCCGCTTTGTTGTGTACCAAGAATATCACCCGGACCCCGAAGTTGCATATCCACTTCGGAAATCTTAAATCCGTCATTTGTTTCTACCATGGTTTTAATACGTGTTCTGCTGTCACTGGATAATTTGTCTGAGGTCATCAGGATACAATAGCTTTGCTCAGCACCGCGTCCTACGCGTCCACGAAGCTGATGGAGCTGCGAAAGGCCGAATCGCTCAGCGCTTTCAATAACCATTACCGAGGCATTGGGAACATTTACGCCTACTTCAATAACCGTTGTTGCCACCATAATTTCAGCTTTTCCGGAAGCAAAATAGCTCATTGCAGCATCTTTTTCTTCTGGTCGCATCTGTCCGTGAAGCATGGTTACGTTATATTTCGGGAAATTATCCATTACATTTTTCAGTCCGGTCATCAGGTTTTTGTAATCCAGTGTCTC
This sequence comes from Chryseobacterium sp. PET-29, assembly GCF_025736815.1. NCBI lineage: Bacteria > Pseudomonadati > Bacteroidota > Flavobacteriia > Flavobacteriales > Weeksellaceae > Chryseobacterium > Chryseobacterium sp. PET-29. The sequence continues at coordinate 3,974,403 of NZ_CP107053.1, forward strand.
CGATTCTTCAATCAGAGGATATACAAAATATACCTGTCGTCCTTTCTGAATTTCTTCGCGGCAGAAATTGTAGACATATGCCCGGTCTTTTTCACGTCTGTGAGCGGTTATGATTGGTTTTCTTCCTACAGGCATTTCATCAATTACAGAAACATCCAGATCAGAATAAAAACTCATGGCCAGTGTTCTCGGGATGGGAGTAGCGGTCATTACAAGAATATGAGGCGGAATTTTATTTTTTGCCCATAATTTTGCTCTCTGAGCAACCCCGAATCTATGCTGTTCATCAATAATAGCTAGTCCAAGATTTTTAAACTTTACTTTATCTTCCAGTACAGCGTGCGTTCCTACAAGAATGGAAAGTTCACCGTTTTCAAGTTCTTCATGGATAATTTTACGGTCAGATTTTTTTGTAGATCCCGTTAAAAGTTTAACATTCACTTCCGTGTTTTCAAGAAGTTCTTTAATACCGTTATAATGCTGCTGGGCAAGAATCTCGGTAGGAGCCATCATACAGCTTTGGAAACCATTATCTTTCGCAATCAACATCGTTAACAAAGCAACCATTGTTTTTCCTGAGCCTACATCACCCTGAAGGAGTCTGTTCATCTGGATCGGACGTTTCATATCCTGCCGGATTTCTTTTAATACTCTTTTTTGAGCACCTGTTAAATCAAACGGAAGATGATGCTGGTAAAAATTATTAAAATAATCACCTACGATCGGGAAAGGATTTCCTGCAGTATGACTTTTATGATGAATTTTTTTTAAGCCGTAACCCAGCTGAAAAAAGAAAGATTCTTCAAATCTCAGGCGGTAATCTGCCTTCTTAAAATGTTCAGCATCTTTAGGGAAATGGATGTTGAGGTACGTATGCTGTCTGGACATGAATTTGAAAGCTTTCATCAGGTAATCCGGGAAATTTTCCTGGATAAGATTCGGAATTTCCATACAGATATTCCTTAATACATTTTGAAAAAATTTTTGATTCAGTCCTCTTTTGGTTAATTTTTCAGAGCTTGGATAAATAGGCTTCAGGCGATTGTCGCCTTCTTTTTTTTCATCAGGCTCTATTTCCGGATGTGGCATTGAAAACTGGTTGTTGAATACATTGATTTTCCCGAAAATATAGATTTCCTTATTAATGGGAAGCTGTTCCTTCATCCACTTGGAGTACTGGAACCACACCAGATCCATTGTCCCCGTATCATCATTGAATTTTGCGGAAAGCCTTTTGGTTTTTCCGGTTTGTATTTCCTGAACACTTGTAATTTTTCCTTTCAGCTGAACATCTGTTGATACCTCATGAAGCTGTGCAATTTTATGGATTTTGCTTTTATCCAGATAACGCAGCGGAAAAAAGTTCAGGAAATCTTCCACGATGGAAATTCCCAGCACATTCCTGATGAGCTTGGCTTTTTCCGGACCGACGCCTTTTATGTATTCTATAGAAGTTTCTAATGTCATTAAGAATGCACGAATTTCGGGAAAAATTAGAAATTAAAAAAGACTTTCAAATCTGAAAGTCCTTTTTATTATTCTTTTATTTTGGATTTAAATTTTGTCTGATAATCTTCCCACTGTTGCCTGGAACGTATTTTTTTAAATAAATCCTTGGAAATAAATTCCAGATAAGGTTCCAGTTCCTTTGCAGATAATTCTCCCTGAAGAATGGTAATAGGACCTCCTTTCTCATCCAGGAATACTGTACTGGGAACAGCTCCTACGTTCATGTACTGGGTGAATTCGTGGAGGGAGTTTTTTCCTTTTTTATGTTCCGTATTTGGGTTTGAAAACTTTCTTCCGAAAATCTGGATCGTGCTTTTTTCCTCGGCATTAAATTTTACGGCGTAATAGTTTTCATTTATAATGTCAGCAATAATGGGATTTCCATACGTTTTTTTATCCATGATTTTACAGGGGCCGCACCAGTCTGCATAAAAGTCAATCAGGATTTTTTTCGGATTTTCTTTTTGCGCTTTCAGTGCTTCCTCAATGGTCATCCATTTTACCTGAGCGAAATTTAAAGTAATAACGAAAAAACAAATGATGCTTATTATTCTCTTCATGATTTGATATTTATGTAAAAATAAGCATAATATTATGCCTTATCGTACCTCCTGCATTAATTTCTTAACGAAAGGTGAAATCAAAATTAATATAACTCCGGCAATTACAGCATATAATCCCAATTGTTTATATCCATCGGTGTAAGTGATCAAAGCATCATAATTGGTAGAACCTTCTTTTGCCGTTGCCAGTCCGGCACCAATAATTCCTGCGACATATTGTCCGTATGCTGAAGCCAGAAACCACATTCCCATCATCATTCCCTGAAGATTTTTAGTTGAAAGTTTCGTCATAATCGATAATCCGATAGGAGAGAGGCATAATTCACCCAAAGTAATAACCAGTAATGCTATGGTAAAGAAATTCAGTGAAGTGATTCCCTGAAGGTTGGCGAAAAACCGTGTTGCAAATAAAACGTAATAACCTAAGCCTAAGAAAATAAAGCCTAACCCGAACTTAATAATGGTGTTCGGCTCAATTTTTCTTTTGCTCATCCAGATCCAAAGCAGTCCGATTAGTGGGGCAAGGAAAATGATGAAAAAGGCGCCTCCGGAATTATTGACGCCATTTGGATCAAGTCCCAATAAGTCGTTATTCAAATTTTTAGCGGCAAAAATACTTAGAGAACCTCCGCTTTGCTCATAAATTCCCCAGAATAAAATGGAAAATAAAATAAAGACTAGGGCAGCTAAGAGTTTATTTCGCTCAGCAGGTGTTACTTTGGTCATTTCGTAAAACAGGTAGATCAAAGTCAGCGGTCCGACAGTCCACATGAAATAATCCGTATACTCGGTTTTAGCGACCATGATCATGATAATCGGAACAAAAATCAGTGATAAAACATAGACACCATATTCCTGCCATTTCGGGATGGGTGCGGATTTTACTTCATTCAACGGATGTCCCGGCTGAAGGCCTATTGTTCCTAAGCTTCTTTGTGTAAAAACAAAATTAATTAAACTGACGACCATTACGATGGCCGCCAACCCGAATGCAACATTCCATCTCATTTCTTCCGGAATTACTTTCGCCAGAATTTCCCCTTTTCCGATAGTAATACAAAAATAACCTCCCAGCAAAGCTCCGAGATTAATTCCTGCATAAAAAAGTGAAAATCCGGCATCGGCTCTTGAATCATTCGGTTTGTAAAGCTGCCCGACCATTGATGAGATATTCGGTTTGAAAAAACCTGTTCCTACAACGGTAAAGGCAATACCTAAAAAGAAAAATTTATGGGGATCCGTTGCCAGGATGATACTTCCTATGATCATTAAAATTCCGCCCCAGAAGAGTGATTTTCGGAAGCCTAAAATTTTATCTGCAAATAATCCTCCGATAAAGGTAAAAGCGTACACAAATGCCTGCGTTGCAGCATATTGAAGATTGGCTTCTTTTTCATGGAGATTAAGTTGGGAAATCATAAAGAAAACAAGCATTCCGCGCATTCCGTAGAAGCAGAATCGTTCCCACATTTCGGAGAAGAAGAGGCTCCAGATTTGTCTGGGATATTTTCCTTTGAAATTTTGTATTTCGTCTAAAGTTAAACTCATAATGATATGATTAAGTTTTAAATAAGGATTTTGTTTCAACTTAATTGTTGATGCATTGCGTCAACAATTGCAAGAACACACGAAAATAAAAAAAACCTCCGACTTAGCAGAGGTTTCATTTATTTTATTTGATGCAGATTAGTTTACACCATGCATCATTTTCTTTAAGATTGGTGAAATTAAAGCTAAGATTACTGCTGCAATACCACACAATACCACGAATACCATAAAGAATTCGAATAAATTGTGAATTTCAAATCCTGCAAAAGTAGGATTCTGTAAAGGCAACTGAGCTTTTTCAAACGCTGCAGCCTGCTCAGCTGTTAAGGTTACTTTTTTATCCAAAACATCCTGAAGATTTACTCCAATTTCCTGAGCTTTAGTGAATTTGTCTCCTGTAGCAGGAATTAGTGCTCCTAACGAACCCGCCAAAGCATACCCCGCAGCATTGGAAATAAAGAAAACACCGTATAGCAACGAAGCAAATCTTTTTGGGGCCAGTTTACCTACCAAAGATAACCCGATTGGAGAAAGACAAAGCTCACCACAAGTCTGGATGAAATATAAAAGCATCAGCCATTTTATCGCTAACAATCCTGAATTTCCAAGATCTTTTACGTTATGGGCAATGATGAAATAACTTAAAGCAATTAATGCAAGACCCATGGCCTGCTTCATTGGAGAAACCGGCTCTTTACCTCTTGCTCTTAATTTATCCCAGCATAAACTGAAAGGAACTGCAAGCAATACCACGAAAATCCCGTTGAAAATCTGTACCATTGAAGGCGGCATATTCCATCCGAAGATATTTCTGTCCGTCTGGTTATCTGCAATAAATGTTAATGAAGAACCTGCCTGCTCAAAAGCTGCCCAGAAGAAGATAATAAAGAAGGATACAATATAGATAACCCATATTCTCTGTCTTTCCACTTTGTTTTCTGCAGAACTCATAATTAAAAATGCCAAAGAAATCCCCGCTGCATAAATGAAAGGATAAATAATTCCTTTGATTAATTGTCCCATTTCAACTGCTTTAAAGCCGAATTCGCCGACAAGAAGATATCGGAAAACAAAGAATAAAACAATAAATAATGCTCCTGTAATTCCTAAAGCTGCACCCGAGAATTTTGCAGTCTGCGTTTCGCCTTCTTCAAAATCTGCACTGGTATTATGTTTTGGTAATCCTCCGATTGGTCTTCCTTCCGGTGTTACCACATATTTGTTTTTAAGAATAAAGAAGGTTACCGTACCAATTACCATCGCGATGGAAGCGGCCAGGAAACCCCATTTGAATGCAAAAATATCTCTTACTCCTGTAGTAGCATCTTTTACATCCCCTAAATAAGGACAGATGAACTGACCCAAAAATGCCCCGATATTGATTCCCATATAGAAAATCGTGAAAGCAGAGTCTAGTTTTGATTTTTCCTGTTTCGGGTAAAGGCTTCCCACCATGGAGGAAATGTTCGGCTTAAAGAATCCGTTTCCGAAAATGATAATGAAAAGGGCAAGCCACATAAACATTTTTGCGCTGTCAACATTTCCTGAGAAAGTAGACGCACTGATGAACAGTAAAAACTGCCCGATGGCCATTAATGATCCACCGATTAAGATGGCATTTCTGTTACCGATATATTTATCTGCAATGAAACCACCCAAAAGAGGAGTAAGGTAACATAAAGCTAAAAATCCACCATAGATGATTGCTGCATCAGCTTCTTTTATTAATAAGGAATTTACCATGAAGAGCGTCAAAAGTGCTCTCATTCCATAAAAGTTGAAACGCTCCCACATTTCTGTTCCGAATAAAACCCACAATCCCTTCGGATGCCTGGATCCTTTATTCTCTACAAATTCATCCTGTTTCGGACTTAATGCTTCAGTATTATCCATTTTTTATTGTTAATTTTTGTTAAGACTGACAAATATAGTTTTTTTTGTGTTTTCAGCAAGGTTTTAATTTTATATTTAAATAAAAAAGCTGCAGAGGAACTCCACAGCTTTGTTTTCATTATTGTTGAATGCAATTAATGTCCTTTTTCCTTCATGATTTTGTTTAATCTTTTTAACATGGATAGTCCTAAAAGCGTGGCAAATATTAATAAAGCGAAATTGACCAGGAAATAATTCATTTTATTATCATAGCTGTACCAGGTACTTGCTAAAATCCCGGAAAGCTTGTTTCCTACAGAGTTTGCCAGGAAAAACCCACCCATCATTAAAGCCGTAATCCTTGCAGGAGATAATTTGGAAACGAAAGACAATCCCATTGGCGAAAGGCAGAGCTCACCAATAGTGATGACACCATATCCTGCTACGAGCCACCATGGAGAAACTTTCACGGCACCGTTATCGCCCGCCCAGACTGCCACAACCATTACAAGGCATGATAATGCTGAAATAAATAATCCCAAAACAATTTTGGTTGGAGTTAGAGGTTCTTTCCCCCGTCTTCTTAAAAAAGCCCAAAAGGCAACAATAACCGGTGTTAAGGCAATTACCCAAAATGGGTTGATGGATTGAAATAATTCCGTATTGTATAAATAAGTTTTTGTTTCAGGATTTTTTTCTAATTGTGCACGCTGTTCAGGGGAAATATTTTTAAAATACACATCTTTTCCCTGTACTTTAATAGCTTTTCCGTCTTTATCTTTCTGTGACTGGAACTGATCATCATAAACAGGAACTTCCTTGTCTTCATAGCTTTTTCCCTCAACCATATAAATTTCTTCTAATGGCTTTTCCATAGCGGCTGGAACACTTCGGTCGGTGTAATAATTGGCCCATCTTGTTAGAGCTGTTCCGTTTTGCTTGAAAACTGCCCAGAAAAACATACTGATTAAGAAAACTGACAGTAAGGCTCCAATCGAAGATTTTTCTTCTGGTTTAGCTTTAAAATAGAGCGAAGCATAAAAATAAATAACCGGAACACATACAAAGATAAAGGCGTCTGTACTGTCACTTCCGAAAATATTTCCGGGAATGATCCAACCGATTACTCCGGCAACAATTGCAGGTAAGAACACTTTAACCAAAATTTCAGAAAGTTTGGTGTCACCTTCCTGAACAGGTTTCATCTGGGCTGCATGAATATAATGTTTCCTGCCAATGGTAAAAATTACCATACCAATCAACATTCCGACTCCGGCTGTGATAAACGCTTCACCCCAACCGAATTTATTCCGCATAAATGCTGCAATGATATTACAGATAAACGCTCCGATGTTGATTCCCATGTAAAAAATATTGTAACCGGAATCCTTGTTGGCTTTGTAAGGTTCTTCAGAATATAAATTTCCAAGCAATGTTGAAATTGTTGGCTTAAAGAAACCATTTCCGATGATGATTAACGCTAATGAAGAATAAAAAAGAGTAAGATCTTTAAAAACACCCATCCCAATGTATCCGGCTGCCATTAAAATTCCTCCGAGATAAATCGATTTGATATATCCTAATACCCGGTCTGCAAGAAATCCGCCGATGAAAGGCGTTAAATAGGTAAGGGCAATATAAGTCCCGAAAATATCGTCTGCGGTTTTGTCGGGAAGTCCGAGGCCGCCTTTTGCGCCGGTTGGTTCAATCACATACAATACAAAAATTCCGAGGATAAGATAATACCCGAAACGCTCCCACATTTCCGTAAAGAAGAGGAAAGGCAATCCCTTAGGATGTTTAGTCTTCATAGTTGATAAATTTCAAGTTTCACAAATATAGAATTTTAAAAATAATAATGAGATTTTATTAATTTTGGATAAAATAAGATGGAAAATGGAAATTACATTGAAAGATTTAGAAAATAATATCAGAACACTCCCTGAAAATTTTTACGAGGGAGTAAATGATTTTATTGATTTTTTAAAAACAAAATACAACAAAACTAATTCTCAGGATTGGGCAGAAAATTTATCAGAAATCCATAGAGATTCTATAAATAAAGGATTGGACGATATACAAAGTGGAAGAACGATAGGCCAAGAATCTGCCCAAAAGAATATAAAAGATTATATTAATTCAAAGAAATGATAATGGAAATTATTTGGTCTGATGAAGCTTTAAAGAATTATTTAAAGGTAATTGATTATTTGTTTGAAAACTGGACAATTAAAGAGATTGAAAGATTTGAATATAAATTTTAACAGGTTAATTGCTAATTTGAAAGACCATGTTGGGATTTGTCCAAATCTAAAATTCTGAACTTAAGAAAATGTGTTATTGATGAAAACAATTCATTAATTTATCAGGAAATCAATAATATAATTTTTCTTGTGACTATTATTGATAACAGAAGCTTTCATTCTTATTGAAAAAAAACTCCGAATCTTACATTAAAGATTCGGAGTTTTTTTATCATTAAATTTCAGATAAATTTTTACAAATTCTCCAAAATAAAATCAGTCATTTTCTGGTAAAGCTGAGGTCTTGTCTGCCCGCCATAAATTCCGTGGTTTTTGTCAGGATAAGCCATAAAATCGAATTGTTTTTTATTCTGAATCAGAGCTTCTGAGAATTGCATAGAGTTTTGGAAATGTACGTTATCGTCAGCCGTTCCGTGAATTAATAAGAATTTTCCTTTCAGTAAATTCGCGTATTCGGTAGGCGAGTTTTTATCATAACCGTCAGGATTTTCCTGCGGTGTTCTCAGGAACCTTTCCGTGTAAACAGAATCATAGAATCTCCAGTTGGTAACCGGTGCTACGGCAATTCCCATTTTGAAAACATCTGCACCTTTGGTCATGGCCAAGCTGGTCATATAACCTCCAAAGCTCCATCCGAACATTCCGATTCTTGATTTGTCGATATACGACTGATTACCGAACCATTTTGCCGCCGCAATCTGATCTTCAATTTCATATTTGCCCAAATTCATGTAAGTTACTTTTTTGAATTTCGCTCCTTTATAACCTGTACCACGGCCGTCTACACAAGCTACAACATAACCTTTTTGCGCCAGCATTTCAAACCACAAAGCATTTCCATTATCCCAGGAATTGGCAACCTGCTGAGATCCCGGACCGGAATACTGGAACATAAACAACGGATATTTTTTATTTTTATCAAAATTTTTAGGCTTAATAATCCAGGCATTCATCTGATCTCCGGCTTCGTTGGGAATCGTCATGAATTCTTTTTCAACAAAGTTATCTGCTTTAAGCTTCTGAAGCTGGGCATCATTATTCTGAAGCTCTTTTACTACTTTCCCGTTTCCGTCCTTTAAGACAAAAGTGTAAGGTCTTGAAGCCGTAGAAGATGTTTCAATAAAATAATTGTAGTTTTTACTGAAGCTTGTAGAATTATTACCTTCCGCATTGGAGATGAGCTGTGATTTCCCGTTTTCGATATTTACTTTGGAAACCACTTTATTAATGCTTCCCTTTTCTGTAGTCTGAACGTAAATTTCTTTTGATTTAGGATTATAGCCATAATAATCCGTTACTTCCCAGTTTCCTTTGGTCACCTGTTTTTTGAGCTTTCCGTCTTTGTCATACCAGTACAGATGGCGGTTGCCATCTCTTTCGGAGCCCCAAAGGAAAGAATCATCCTCTAAAAATTCCAATGTCGGACTGTCGGTGTCAATCCATTTTTCATCTGTTTCAGTGAATAATTTCTGTACAGTTCCGGTTTTGGTATTTACTTTCAGAACATCAGATGCATTTTGAATTCTTTCAGAAGTAATCAAAACAATTTCATCCGGTTTTGCGGTCTGAATAACATTTGGAATATAATAATTTTTAAATGAACTTAAATTTAAATGACTTGTTTTTCCATTGTCCAGACGATACAGCTGCGCTGAAACTTTAGAATTGTTTTCTCCGGCTTTAGGATATTTATAACGCATTTCAGATGGATAAAGCGTTTTACCGTAAATCGGAATATAAATTTCAGGAATTTCACTTTCATCTGATTTTACAAAAACGATAGCATCTGAATTTTTCGTCCATTCATATTGTCTGGCATGTCCGAATTCCTCTTCATACACCCAGTCTGCAAGTCCGTTGATGATTGAATTTTTCTTACCGTCTGTTGTAATCTGTGTGATTTTTCCCGAATTTAAATCCTGATAGAATAAATTGTTATCAGCGATAAATGCAACTTTGGTAGCGTCCGGTGAAAATCTGGGCTCCTGAACAAATTTTCCATCATATAAAGCAACCGTTTTTCCTGATTTTAAATCTTTAACCTCAAATTTCCCGAGGAAAGAGTGTCTGTAAATGGGCTCGCTTTCTTTCAGCAAAAGAATTTTAGATTCATCTTCAGAAAATTCATAGCTTTCAAACTGGCCGTCAACAATATTTCCTTCCTTCTGAGAAGTTTTATAAGAATATTTTGCTATTCCTCCCTGTTCGATAACTAAGTAGTTTTCACCATTTTTCATGGATGTGATTCCGGCAATGCCTTTTCCACGGTAATATCCAGAATATATCTTATCTAAAGTGATTTCCTGTGCGGTTACGCTTTGAAATGCAGCAGCGATGGTAAGTGTTAATATGAATCTTTTCATTTTTTATTTTAAAGCTTTCAAATATAACAATTTTATGAATGTCAGAAAAAGCATTTGAAAATAGGCCTTTGGCAAAAAAATTGAATAGTTAAAGTATAATCAATATCATATAATAATTATGGAAACGAATGCTTTTGACCAGAAACTAAACCGGTACGAATTAGGAGACACTATTGTATATACAGGATTTTCAAGCTATAAAGACGCCGAAGAGTGCGCCCAGAAAAAAAATGGTGAACTGGTGGAAGTAGGTTTTAAAGACGGTAACGACAACCCTGAAATAGGCAATGAGGCCAACCTGCTGGATAAAAAACTGCATTATTTCGTAGATGCCGGCGACGAATATAAATTCATTCACTCATCAGATCCGGGATTTAAAAAATATGCCGACGAACTGCAGAAAATAAAAGCAAAACTCCTGCAGTCTCCCCCTGATGAAAGATATCTGGCCAATTTCGAGATTGAAAACACAGAAGACCCGATCGTTGTGCTCAAAAATGATCATTTTGAATCGGTGACTTCACGAGAGCGTTCAAAATATCTGAAACATGCTAAAGTATATGAAATAGGTGTTTCTGTACCAAAATATTAAAAATCATCATATTATGAGCAAGAACAAATATTCAGAAAAAGCTCAGGACAAAGTAGAGAAAGTAATGCACGAATTCAAGGAAGGAAAACTGAAGTCTTCTTCCGGAGATAAAGTGAAAAGCAGAAAGCAGGCGGTTGCCATAGGAATTTCTGAAGCAAGAGAAGAAGGTTTAAAAGTGCCTAAAGAAAAAAAGAAAAAAAATTAATTACAAAATAAACCCGGGTTGAAATTTTCAATCCGGGTTTATTTTGTAAGATGTATAATCGTTAGTCAGTTCGAGTGTTTTTCGTAATAAAATAAAGAAAAATGTATCGGAAACTGAGTACAATGAAAGCAGCCTGACAGTTGAAACTATCCTTTATAATTATAAAGAATCTGGTAGTACTCATCCGCCATTCGGTCGCTGTTAAACTGGTCTTTAACATCGTTCATCGAATTGTACTGTATCTTTCTCCATTGATTCGGATTGTCATAATATGCAGGAAGAATTTCGTTTTCCAGAAGTTCATACAGCTTGTTCATATCATAATTATCCTGTTCATAAATGCTCATATTCTCATAATCTCCTTTTGGTACAACGAAAGAATTTTCTCCATGCTTAGCAAATTCGGGAATCCAGCCGTCGTCGGTAGAAAGATTTACGGAACCGTTCATGGCAGCAGTCATTCCTGATGTTCCTGAAGCTTCTCTCGGAACTCTCGGGTTGTTTAGCCAAAGATCGGAACCCTGTTTCAGCAATTTGCTTAATGCAAGTTCATATCCCGTAAGAACGGCCATATTTTTATTGTTTTTGCTCTCTTCTACCAGTAAATTGAAAATAGAAATTGCAGAATAATCCATAGGATAAGGTTTTCCTGCAAAAATGATCTGTACCGGATGTTTCGGATTATTCAGAAGTTTATAAAATCTTTCTTTATCCTGCAAAAGAAGATCAGCTCTTTTGTAGCCGGCAAATCTTCTTGCCCATACAATGGTGAAGATATTCGGGTTAAAAAGATCGCCTGTCTGGTCTGCAACAACTTTAAAAAGTCTCTTTTTAAGATGTTTTTTACGGTAGTCAAAAACTGTTTCATCATTTTCATCCTTAGCATTATATAAAGGTTTGTCTGACCAGTACTTGAATTCCTGTGCATTGGTTATAGACTTAATTTCACAGATCCCTTCATATTTGCTCCACATGGCTCTTGAAACAACACCATGCAGCTGAGACACGCCATTGGCAATATGTGCCATTTTCAGGGCACACAAAGAATGGTTGAACCGGTCGTCGCCTGAACCTTCTATTCTCTTCACATCGTCCATGCTGAACCCGGAAAAATAAGACATTTCATAACAAAGTCTCAGACTATGTTTTTCATTACCGGCTTCTTCAGGAGTGTGGGTTGTAAACACCAGCTTTTCTTTTACCCTGTTCAGGTCTCCATTATATTTTTTTAGCAAGTGAAATGCAGCAGGAAGTCCGTGCGCTTCATTCAGGTGATAAATATCTCTTTCAAGATTCATCTCGTCAAGCAGTTTCGCACCACCTTTCCCTAGAAGAATATATTGGGCCAGTTTGGTAGACTCGTTCGCATCATAAAGCTTATGGCAAATGGTTTTTGAAATATGATCATTTTCCGGAACATCGGTAGAAAGAAAAAACATCGGTGCCGTCTGGAAAATATCCGGATCAAGATACCATACCTTTACCCAAACCGGTGCGCTGTGGATTTCAATCTGGAATTTTAAGCCTGTATCTTCAAGAAAACTGTACATTTTTTTTGTCCAGACCGGTTGTAAAGTCTGATCATGATTTCTCGCCTGGTCATAATATCCGAATTTCCACAAAATTCCGATTCCAATAAGATCCTGTTTCAGGTTATAAGCACTTCTCATATGAGACCCTGCTAAAAATCCGAGACCTCCGGAATATATTTTAAGAACCTGCTCTATGGCAAATTCCATTGAAAAATAAGCTACCTTTTTAGAGTATTTGGGATTGGTGCCAAAAGGCATTTTAAAGTTTCTAAAATCCATCACAGTTTTATATTTGAAAGCCAAAGGTATTAATTATGAAAGTAAACTAAATGTTAAATATCGAATAAATTATTTTAAAAGAAAATATAGCATTGAATTTTTACTTATCTTTAAATTGTAAATTTTTGATAATCAAAACTTCATGACATGAAACCGAAAGTTTTATGTGTTCCATAACAATAAACATAAGCACATGAAAAAGACTTTTTCTGATGAAGATTTAATTAAAAATCTAAGCCTTTATTATCTGAACCGGCATTTGAAAAAAAAGCCGATCGAAAAATATCACCGTACCATAGATCAGTCTCCTTTACATGACCGGGAAAAGTATAAGAAAAAAACAGAGATCTTACTGCTTAATTCTTTTATGCATCATTTCCCTGAAATAAAATTCGAAGATTTAACCTGCGAAAGCCCTGATTTTATCGCGAAATTCGACAATAAGAAGATTGGGATAGAACTCACCGAGGTGATCAATCATCTTGAAATGAAGAAGATTGAAAGCAGCTTAAACAAAATTTTCCGTCAGGCAGAAATATTATTGGAACAGGAAGACACTACGAGATTTCGTGGTGTTTATTTTTTAGAATTCCATTCAGATGTCCGGGCTGATACCCTGGAAAATCAACAGGAAATTATCCTCAATATCTACAAAAGCATAAAACGCGGAAAAGCATACGGTTGCGTAAAAAGCCTGAGAAAATCCTTTCACCGGAGAAATGTCTTCATCACCCATGAATACAACATGAATCTCTTTGATGAATTATGCTCTGAAAAAATTGTAGAACTTATTGAAAAAAAGAATGAAAAATTTCCATATTATGATACTTCCGTAGATGAATGCTGGCTCGTGATTGTTTCGGATATGAATTCTATCGCTTCCCGTTATACTTTTATTCAGGATAAGGAACATCTGCATCACGTAAAAAGTCCTTTTCATAAAATTTTTCACATCGAAAATCTTTGCGGAAATATTACGAGTATAAAATGATTTATTGAGTATTCTACATTTTTTTTCAATTTATAATGAATTATGTTAAATTAAAATAGCGTAATCGATATGAAATGTTTATATTTGATATAAACAAAGAATCACTGAAATATAACCAAATTGAAAAAGCATGAAGAAATATTTACTCTTTTTTTTACTCCTATTATCCCGAACTCTTTTTTCCCAGGCCGACTGTTCCACAGCACTCACCGTCTGTGGAAATTCGAACATTACCTACTCTCCGTCGGGAATTGGCGCCGTCAATGAAAGTCTTGGAGGATGTCTTACTACCGGTGAACATAATTCCATCTGGTACAAAATCACTATAGCAACGGGCGGAACGCTTACTTTCGACCTGGTGCCGAGTGATCCGGATGCCGATTACGACTGGGCAGTATACGGCCCGAATGTCAATTGCGGAAATCTGGGGGCGCCAATACGCTGTAACGCAGCAACCGTAATAGGCGTAGGAGCCTCTACCGGATTGAATATGACAAGTACGATTACTTCCGCGGCCGGCGGCTCTTTAACACCATACTGCAAATATCTGGATGTACTTCCGGGACAAACCTACTATCTTTACATTGACAATTGGGTAGATGTGTTTAATCCTACCATGGCTCCTTTCTCCCTGACATGGGGTGGAACGGCAACTCTTGCTTCACCATTTACCAATCCTAATATTCAGACGCAGCCTTTTACGCCGCCGGGAACTCCGGCTGCAAATCCTGCAGATCCGAGGGAGATTATCATCTGCCAAAATCCGGCTGTTTTTGATTTCAGTACATTAACGGCAGGTATCCTGAACGGAAATTCAAATTTTCAGATCACGTATCATACTTCCCAAAATAATGCACTTTCGGGAGCAAATCCTATTCTTACGCCACAAACAGTGAACATGGCGTTAACATATTATTACAGTATTCATTATCAGGATCCGGCAGATCCCAATAATCCGATCAATTCCTGCAGACAGACCGGAGCGTTTAAATTTAAACAGGGAAATATTACCGGAAATAATGTTACTCTTTACAGCTGTAATAACAATAATGCGGGGACTGCTACTTTTAACCTGACTTCTGCAGCGGTTTTCGGAGATCCTACCGCTACAAAAAAATATTACAATACCCTCAATGATCTTAATGCGGGAATTAATGAAATTGCAAACCCTGCCGCGTTTGTTTCCGCTGAAGGGGTGGTCTATGTAAAAATTACTTCTCAGTACGGTTGTGTGGCTGTAGCAGAGATTACTTTGAAATTTTACCCTGTCGTAATCGTAACAGAAGCAACACTGAGGTCATGTTTTATAGAATCAAATCCCTCTACGGCTTCATTTAATTTAACAACGGCTCCGGTAACCACTCAGACGGGAACCAAAACTTATTTTCCTTCGCTTGGAGATGCGCAAAATAATACCAATGCCATCGCAAATCCTGCCAATTATATTGCATCAAACGGAGTTGTCTTTATCAGGGTAACCAACGGAAACGGCTGTTATGCAATTGCAAAAGTTAATCTGGTAGTTCTTCCACCTGTATATTCTACTGTCCTTCAGGATAAAATCATTTGTATGGAAGATAAAACAACGCTTGATGCAGGATCCGGCTTTACAGCATATGAATGGAGTACAGGAGCGACAACGCAGACAATATCCAATGTGGGAGTAGGAACATATTGGGTAAAACTGAAAACGGGAGATTGTACAACATTGCAGACTGTAAAAATCTATGCTTCAGAACAGCCGGTAATCTCTTCTGTGGATATTTCGAATACAACAGTGACGGTAAATGTTACAGGAGGAACAGGTCCGTACAGCTATTCCACAGATGGCATCAACTGGCAGGATTCTAATGTTTTAACAAATATTCCAAGAGGGGATCATCATATTTTTGTTAAAGATGCCTATGATTGTGATCCTATTGATATTACGATTGTTGTACCGAATTTAGTGAATGTCATTACTCCAAATGGAGACGGCATTAATGATATGATTGATTATTCTGCACTGGGAAATAAACAGAATCTTGTATTTAATATTTTCGACCGGTACGGAAATAAAATCTTCCAGGCAGATAAAATGAACGGTTACCGGTGGAACGGAACTACGGGCGGTAAAAAAGTCCCCACCGGCACTTATTGGTATTCCGTAACCTGGAATGAAAATGATAAAAAGAATACATTAATCAAATATTCAGGTTGGGTGATGGTAAAAAACAGAGATTGATCTATACAAATTAAAACTGCCTCGAGAGAGGTGGTTTTTGTTTTTCAATATTCAACATTTATGAAAAATTTTAAAATACAGAAAGATAAAGGAATCGTTTCTAGACAATTTTTAACGAAAAATGTTCATGACTTTGATTCCGCCTGTCATTATATCTCCATGTTGCCATACAAAAGAAATACTGATAAACGTGATATTCTTTGTGTTTTTAATGATTTGGGCGGGACCTGCAGCACGAAACATGCGGTACTGAGAAAGCTTGCTCTTGAAAATGATTATGCTGAAATAAAACTCATGTTGGGAATTTTTAAAATGGATGAAGAATATACGGGTAAAATTAAAAATACATTAGAAAAGTTTAATCTGAAATATATTCCTGAAGCACATAATTACCTGAAAATTGAGGGAATATATTATGATTTTACAAGGGCAAATTCCAATTATAATGATTTTAAAAATAAACTGTTACTTGAAAAGGAAATGGAATATGATCAAATTGTTGAAGAAAAAATCGTTTTTCATCAGGCCTTCCTTAAAAATTGGATTGATACCGAATGTCTTGACTATGACTTACATGAAATCTGGAAAATAAGAGAACAATGCATTAAAGATCTGCAGAAAAAAGATGATGCAGAACTTCATAATTTCTCTCCCGTATGTTATCAAAACAGTTCGGAAATAAGAGATGAATTTAAGCAATAGACTGAATCGATTTACAATTTGTATTAAATTGATTATCTTTGCAGCCACAAAATTCAGGATTAATAAATGTCTCAATTTCACAGAACTGCCGCATTTCATACCTTAGGCTGCAAATTAAATTTTGCGGAAACATCTACCATTGCCCGCCAGCTCACGGATGCGGGGTATGAAAAGGTGAGTTTCGATGATAAAGCGGATATTTATGTGATCAATACGTGTTCTGTTACGGAAAATGCAGATCGTGAGTGTAAACTCCACGTAAAAAGAGCAATGAAGGCCAATCCTGAAGGACTGGTTGTCATTGTGGGATGTTATGCACAGCTGAAACCTGAAGAAATTTCACAGATTGAAGGAGTGGATCTTGTATTGGGCGCCAAAGAAAAGTTCAATATCCTGAGCTATCTCGATGATCTTGAAAAATCTGAAAATGAGGGAATTGTGCACTCCTGTGAAATTGAAGAAACTGATTTTTTTATCGGAAGCTATTCTATCGGAGACAGAACCAGAGCTTTCCTGAAAGTTCAGGACGGCTGCGACTATAAATGTACGTACTGTACAATTCCTCTGGCAAGAGGAATTTCCCGTTCCGACACCATTGAAAATGTACTGAAAAATGCCAGAGAAATTTCTCAAAGAGATATCAAAGAAATCGTTCTTACCGGAGTCAATATAGGAGATTATGGAAAAGGAGAATTCGGAAACAAAAAGCATGAGCATACATTTCTGGATTTGATTTCCGGGCTCGATAAAGTAGAAGGAATCGAAAGAATCCGTATTTCTTCCATTGAACCTAATCTTTTGAAAGATGAAAGTATAGAGCTGGTTTCAAGAAGCAGAAGTTTTGTTCCGCATTTTCACATTCCGCTGCAGTCCGGAAGTGATGATCTTCTGAAAAAAATGAAGCGTCGTTATCTTACGAAATTATATAAAGACAGGGTTGCTAAAATCCGTGAAGTAATGCCTCACGCCGCGATTGGCGTTGATGTGATCGTTGGTTTTCCGGGAGAAACGGAAGAGTTGTTCATGGAAACCTATAACTTCCTGAATGAGCTGCCGATTACTTATCTCCACGTTTTCACCTATTCTGAAAGAGAAAATACCGAGGCTGCCGCAATGGATGGAATTGTACCGATTTCTGAAAGAAAGAAACGAAATAAAATGCTGAGAATTCTTTCCGAAAAGAAAAAGATGGCATTCTATCAGACCCAGCTTGGGAAAACACTTCCCGTACTTTGGGAACACGAAAATAAAGACGGAAAAATGTTCGGCTTCACGGAAAATTATGTGAGGGTACAGAAAGATTATGATGCAGCGTCCGTCAACCAGATTGAATTCCTGAAACTGGACAGAATAGAAGCTGATGGTACCGTTTCCGTACAATATTCCTTTGAGAAGTTCTTGGAGAAATTGTAAAACTTTTAGCTTTAGTATTTTTTTCGATCAATAAAATCATGTAACGGCAATAATAAAAGTGTGTTAAAAACGTATCTGACACTCTTATACTAAAGAAAAAAGGGGCAAATGCCCCTGTTATTATTCTTGCCTTAGGCAATTATTTTGGTTTTACAGTTTTCTAGCCGGGCTTCCGATATAAACTCCTTCTTCACGGATATCTTTAACAACAATTGCACCCATCCCGATTGTTACATTATCACAAACTTTTATTCCCTGTCTTATGGATGAGCTTGTTCCGAAATAAACATTATCTCCAATTTCACAATTTCCACTGATATTCGTTGAAGGTGCTGTGGTAAAATAATCTCCGATTTTACAGTCGTGCCCGATGGTTGTAAGCAGATTTAAATGGGCATGCTTGCCGATCTTAATATCCGTGGTAACAATTGTTCCGGCTGTAATTATAGTTCCTTCGCCAATTTCAACATATTTAGAAATAGTAGCTGAAGGATGAATTAGCGTTGTATATTTTGTTTCCTTTGGAAGCCTTTCAACGACTGTCTTTCGAATTTTGGGATCTCCTATGGCAATCAGGACGTGGTAGTCAGCTGGATTAAATTGATCCTCGGTAATTACAGGAATCCCATGAACATTTTTTACATCCTTACAAAATTCATCCGTTTCCATGAAGCAGGCTATGTCTTCTAATTTTAAATCTGTACCGGCAATACAATCACTTAAACACATAAGTACTTCCTTACCAAACCCACTCGCGCCAACAATTAGAACTTTGTTGTCAAATTTTATCATATCTCTATTTTGATTTTTCTTCTGATGGTAACAAACGCTCAAATTTACGCAATTGTTTTTATGGATTAAAATTATTTTGTTTTAATTAATACAAAAAGTATTTTATTAATACATAATTATAATATTTAAAAAATTATATATTTATTAACGTATTGAATATTAAGCTTGTGTATTTGTTTGTTAGACAGGTCCAAGAAGGCTGCGGAATATCAGATTTTACTCTATTCCAGCCATTAAAATCTTTTTAAATCTTTATCTTTATAGAAAAATAATAGAAATGAGAGATAAGTTTTTATCTTGGGGACTGGTATTGGTGATGGTTACCTGGGTTGTAGCATTACTCATCAGGGCGCATTACTGGATACCTACTCTTTTGACGGCCATTTATGCATTAGGGGTTTATAATACCTATCAGACGAAACATGCAATTTTAAGAAACTTTCCTGTATTAGGCTATTTCAGGTATTTTTTCGAAAGTATTTCACCGGAGATGCAACAGTATTTTATTGAAAGGGAAACAGACGGAAAACCATTTCCGAGAAATCAGCGTTCTGCAGTGTATAGAAGAGCCAAAAACTTAGGGGACACTGTTGCTTTCGGGACGCAGCTGGAAATCAACCACCGGAAATACGAAGGAATCAAGCATTCTATTTATGCAAAGTCGCCTTCGGAAGAACTTCCGAGAGTATGGGTGGGAGGGGCACAATGCACGCAGCCTTATCATGCTTCCTTATTGAATATTTCAGCGATGAGCTTCGGATCATTGAGTGACCGTGCTCAGCTATCATTGAACAGAGGTGCCAAAAAAGGTAATTTTTATCATAATACAGGGGAAGGAGGTATTTCACCCTATCATCTTGAAGGAGGGGATCTTTGCTGGCAAATCGGAACGGGGTATTTCGGATGCCGCGATGATGAAGGAAAGTTTAATGCTGAACTGTTTGCAAAATATTCCAATCTTCCTAATGTAAAAATGATTGAAATTAAGCTTTCGCAGGGAGCTAAACCAGGGCACGGCGGTGTTTTACCAGGGGTGAAAAATACTCCGGAAATTGCCAAAATCCGTCACGTAACTCCGGGGATGACAATTATTTCTCCGCCATCACATTCCGCATTTTCTGATGCAGCAGGATTGCTGAGATTCGTACAGGAGCTGCGGGAACTTTCCGGAGGGAAACCTGTTGGTTTTAAACTCTGTATAGGTGATACGAAGGAATTTGAAGACGTCTGTGTTCAGATGAATGTATTAAAAATTTATCCGGATTTCATTACCGTAGACGGTGCGGAAGGGGGAACCGGCGCAGCACCACCTGAATTTTCAGACGGTGTGGGAATGCCATTGGAACCTGCGTTGATTTTTGTAAACAGAACCCTTAAAAATTACAATCTGCGAAATAAACTTCGTGTCATTGCCAGTGGAAAGGTTTTAACAAGTCTGGATATCCTGAGAGCTGTTGCTATGGGAGCAGATATGTGTAACAATGCAAGAGGCTTTATGTTCTCACTGGGCTGTATTCAGGCGTTAAGATGTAATTCTAATAATTGCCCTACAGGTGTTGCTACTCAGGATAAAATGCTGATCAAAGGACTGGATGTTACTGATAAAGCCGAAAGAGTATATCACTTTCATAAAAATACACTGCATACTTGTAATGAACTTATTGCTGCGGCAGGAAGAAGTTCTTATGAAGAAGTGGATGCAACAATGTTCATGAGAGGTGATGAATTTGATCATCTTTCCGATCATTATTTCCCTGATATTCTGGGAAATGTAAAACATAAATCAGGATTCTGATCATAAAAAAAACGCTTCATATTCTGAAGCGTTTTTAGTTTATTTTTCATTCGCCGGTCTTAAGTTGGCTTTGTAAATTTCGAAGTTAAACACAAAGCAATTGTTTTTAAGCGAAAATCCTGTATAGTTATAATGCAGATCTCTTGCAAATGCTGCTCTTGAAGGAACGATGATTACGCCCTGTAAGTTGTAAGGATCACCGTCATTTTTATTTTCGTACCCTTTAAAGTATTTCAATCCTTCCTGAAGTCCTTCGATTTCGTAATAGCTTCTCTTTTTCGCATCATCGCTGGTCGCACTCTCAAGAACATTGTTTTTTACATAATAGTAAGGCGGGTCTGTCGCTGGTGAACCTGAACCGTTAATAGTATTTAAAAGAACTCCTGCGCTTCCGAAAGATATGTTTCCATCACTTTCTGCTGCAAGATAATAATTGGCCCTCATCATTACTCTGATTTGTGTGGCATTGTCTGCTGTAGAATTGGTTTCAAGGGTTACGCCGGGAGATGGCTGTGCCCCGTTTCTTATAATATAAACTACTCCTGAAGGAAGTTTTACCGGATTAAGCTCGGAAAGCTTTTTTTCATTGTCATCAGAAGCGTCTGTTGAACTGAAAGCTTTTATATTTCCCTGCGCATCAAGATAATTATTATCCATGAACTTTTGAATAGCCTGGTCGTCATATGAATTTCTTACCGATACATCTTCAGGTTCTATAAAAGTTTCAACCTCATCATCCTTTTTACATGCAGAAAAGCAGAGAGATCCCGCAAGGATATATAAAAATATTTTTTTCATTTCAAAAACTTTAATTACTTTACAAATAATATAACGGCAAAAGTATAAAAAATTATGAGAATAGATAAATTTTTATGGAGCATTCGTTTTTATAAGACCAGAACCATCGCTACAGAGGAAATCAAAAAGAACAGGGTTTCTATCGGCGAGTCGGTGGTAAAGTCTTCTAAAGAGGTAAAAGAAGGAGATGTGATTAAGATCCGTAAAAATCAGATTGACTATAAAATAAAGGTGATCCAGATTCCTAAAAGCAGGATAGGCGCAAAGCTGGTCCCGCTTCATATCAAAGATGTAACGGATAAAGAGCAGTATGAGCTTCTGAAAATGCGTAAAATGTCCCAGGATTATTACAGAA
Organism: Chryseobacterium sp. PET-29; assembly: GCF_025736815.1. Taxonomy (NCBI): domain Bacteria; kingdom Pseudomonadati; phylum Bacteroidota; class Flavobacteriia; order Flavobacteriales; family Weeksellaceae; genus Chryseobacterium; species Chryseobacterium sp. PET-29. Next base: position 3,996,200 of record NZ_CP107053.1, read on the forward strand.
TCAAGGGAGAGGGCAGGCCTACGAAAAAAGACAGAAGGGATATGGATGATTATGTGGAAAACGATATTGCTTCAGATTTTACCGACTGGGATGATTTTTTCGGTGAAAAGGATGGCGACAATTCAGAAGATGATTAATAAATAAAGCTCTAGAGATAGAGCTTTTCTATTATTTCAGCTACAATTTCTTCAGGTTGTCTGTTGTCTGTAACCACATGAAACTGTGCCTTACTGTAAAAAGCGTTTCTCTCAAACAAATGCTTGGCAATAAATTCGGGAAGATCTTCATCGGGTATATTGGCAATAAGCGGACGTTTTTCCTTTTGTTTGGATAGCCTTTCTGCTAAAGTTCCTACGGAAGCTCTCATAAAAACACTCTGGGAATTACTGTTGATAATTTCCATATTATTGTAATAAGCGGGCGTGCCTCCGCCCAGGCTTAGCACCAGATTTTCTTCAGTAGCCAGAATTTCTTCCAGTGCCTCCCGTTCCAGCTTCCTAAAATAGATTTCTCCTTTTTTTGCGAATATTTCCGGAATGGTTAATTTATTTCGCTTAGAAATCTCTTTATCGAGGTCAATAAGTCTAAAATTTAGTTTTTCGCTTAATATTTTGGAAATGTGAGATTTGCCACTTCCCATGTATCCGACCAGTGAAATTATCATGAATTTTTTTTAAACAAATTTGCAAAAAAGTTTTGAGAAATAAAAAAAAGCTATATCTTTGCACCACTTAAAACAAGGGACATTATTCAAATGAAAACTTGATAATAAAGTGGCCGACTCGGTAGCTCAGCTGGTAGAGCAATACACTTTTAATGTATGGGTCCTGGGTTCGAATCCCAGCCGGGTCACTAGCAAAAAATTACTAGATTTTTGTAATTTTATTTGCCTGCGTGGTGAAATTGGTAGACACGCCATCTTGAGGGGGTGGTTTCCTAAGGATGTGCTGGTTCGAGTCCAGTCGCAGGCACAATGCAGAAAATTGAAATAATTAATACTGAAAATAAAAATTTTATTTATATTTATCATTATTAATTGTGACCGACTCGGTAGCTCAGCTGGTAGAGCAATACACTTTTAATGTATGGGTCCTGGGTTCGAATCCCAGCCGGGTCACAAGTTTACTGAAAAGTAAATTTTTTTCATATTAATATTTTGTGATTTGGTGTTTCAAAGGCTTCCTCAAGAAGCCTTTGATTTTTTTATATATATATTCTATTTCTTTTATTTTAATCCTGATAGGAAAAGTTTTCCAACAGCCAGCTGTTCTGAAGTAATTGAAAATTTTAAGTGATCTTAATAGTATTTAAATCAAACAAAAGGCGCCGCTTAAAGCAACGCCCGGATCTTTATTTTAAATGTGTAAACCTTAGTTTAAACTCAGCCTGATTTTTAATCTAAATGCATATTGTCGATCAGCCGCACTCCGTCTACAACAACTACGATAAAAGCCCTGAAGTTTCTGTCTTTATAGAAAAAATCTGTTTCTTTCAGAGTTTCTTCGTCGGCAATCAGGAAATATTCAAGCTGCATTCCTCTTTGATTGTCAAAAATATCCTGTACCCGCTGTTTAATTTCAGGAACTGTTAACACACGGAACCATTCATTGACTTTTTTCAACGTTTCATAAATTATTTTTGAAGCTTCTCTGCGGTCTTTATCGAGTCTCTGGTTTCGGGAACTTAAAGCCAGTCCGTTTTCTGCCCTGAAAATAGGAACTCCAATTATTTTAATCGGAAGCTTTTTCTTTTCAGTCATCTTTCTGATAATGGCAAGCTGCTGAAAATCCTTTTCACCAAAATAAGCACTGTCTGGTTTCACCTGTAAAAAAAGTTCCTCTACTACCGTTCCCACACCATCGAAATGGCCCGGTCTGGATTTTCCTTCCATCTCATCTTCAAGTCTATCAAAATCATAATGCCTGCTTTCGGTCTTTTCAGGATAGATATCGGTGACTTCAGGAATGTAAACGGCGTCTACCAGTCCTGATTTTTCAAGGATCAAAATGTCGCGGTTAATGTCTCTCGGATATTTTTCAAGATCTTCCGGGTTATTGAATTGGGTTGGATTAACAAAAATTGATGAAACCACCAGGTCATTTTCTTCTCTGGCCATTTTATAGAGCGAAAGATGGCCGTCATGCAGGGCTCCCATAGTGGGTGCAAAACCTATCTTTTTTCCCATTTCTTTCTGTCTTTCAATGAAATCCTGAAGGATCTTCTTGCTTTTTAAAACTTCCATAGTTTATTTTAATAGTAATTCAAAAATACTAAAAATATCATATAGTTATGATACAGTTACACGCGGTTTTAATAATTTCAGACCGCAAATTATCGTAAAAAAATGTTAATTAAATTAATGTTGAATGTTTTTTCGTAATTTTGCGCATTAAAGCATTTTTACAAAAATTAGATAGAAGTTTATGCCGAATCAAAAAATACTGTACATTACTACAGAGATGTATCCATATCAGGAAGATACAAATATGGCTGCATTGGTAAACAAAATGGCACTTAAGATGCACAATGAAGGCAATGATGTAAGAGTTTTTATGCCAAGATTTGGACAAATAAGTGAAAGGAAATTCCAGCTTCATGAAGTGATCCGCCTGTCGGGAATGAATATCATCATCAATGATCTGGATCAGCCTCTTATTATTAAAGTAGCGTCTCTTCCGGGGGAAAGACTTCAGGTATACTTTATCGATAACGAAGAATATTTCAAAAGAAAGCAATATTATTTTGATGATGAAGGAAATCCTTTTGATGATAATGATGAAAGAGCAATTTTCTTCGCCAGAGGTGTAATTGAAACTATTAAAAAGCTCAATTGGGTGCCTGATGTGATTCATCTTAACGGATGGATGTCATCTTTTGTTCCTATTTATCTTAAAACATACTACGAATCCGATACTTATTTTAAGGATGCAAAAATTGTTCTTTCGTTATACAATGAAAAAGATGCATCTTTAGCTTCCAATATTGACGAAAAGCTGAAGTTTGATAATATTTCAGGTCTTAAAGCGTTAAATAACCCAAGCGTTAAAACTTTCGTTGCCGAAAGTATGGGCTATGTGGATATGATCGTAAAGGGCGATGAGTTTCTTGATGAAGACCTTGATAAGGCATTCAACGAAACATCAACTCCGAAATCGGAATATCTGGACATAGATTCTATTAATCAACTTTATTAAGAAAACACATTTTTAATGATTCATACTGTTAAGAAGACAATCACCGCAATTTCTATGGTGGTTTTGGGAAGTATATTACTTTACAATTGTGAGCCGGATGCGGATACTTTGGGAGAACAGCTGTTTTTAGACGGCGCTGCACAAGGTAAAGAACAGGCTTTTCCTGTTGTTGCATATAATATTAATAATAACGATACCATTCGTACGGATGCATCAAAACTTACTTACGGAGTGCTGGGTGCTTTTAATGAAAGCCAGTTCGGAATGCAGAAAGCGTCTTATCTTACTCAGGTTAAACTATCCACTTATGATCCTGACTTTGGAACCAATGCTACTGTAGATTCTGTAGTTCTCGTGATAAAACCAAGATATGCCTCAGATTCTGTTACTACAAATACCGTAGACGACAATTATACTTATACTACAGCAGCGGATGGAGCGGTAAATGCTAAAAAGGTAGTTAATACATATCCTGTTTTAAAATTCGGGAGAGCAAAAAAGAGTTTAACCATAAAGGTAAATGAAGTACAGACTTTCCTTAAAGCAGCTTCAGATACGGTAAAGTCTAATGACGTTTTTGCGTTTGATTCTAATGAATTAGGTTCAAAAGTATTTAATGGAAACGCGAGTTCTATTGCCATTACAAAAGATGATGGAGGTACGGCATTATTTACTGCTTCAACACCGGGAATCAGAATTCCGCTGGATAAAAATTTCTTCCAGACTAAAATCATTGCCAAAAAAGATCAGCCTGAACTTCAGGATGCATCCAACTTTATCCGTTATTTTAAAGGATTAAGAGTTTCTGTTGCAGAGTCGGACGGATATTTGTTCCAGTTTGCGCCTAATGATATGGAAATGATCATGTATTATAAATATGATAAAACGGAAAACGGAACGACAACAAGACCGCAGACTTCTTATTCATTCGTACTAGGATCAGGAAATGCTCACATTGGTCAGTACCAGTATGCCAGAACTGGTTCTGCAGTTTCAGGTGCGGGATATAACAGCGTTACTGGTGATTCAAAACTTTATGCCCAGGCAATGGGAGGGAATTCTATCGGAATTAAAATCCCTGAGTCTACCATTAATGATCTTAAAAATCTGTATCAAAATAATAAAGCAGCTATAATAAGTGCTAAGATCAGAATTTATGTAGATCCTGCATGGAACAGTACAAAATTTAAAAAGCCTACAGAATTTACTTTATTGCGCAGATATGTTGATCCTGCAAATTCCTCTAATCCTACCAAGGTAAGAACGAGTTTTACCAATGATCTCTTAAAGCTGGCAGGAGTTACCGGATATACCATTTTTAAAGCGTACAATATGGATACAGATAAAACATATTACGACTTTATTGTTACACAGTCCATAAAAGAAATGATTGAGCCGGATAGCAAGGCGTCAACAGACAAAACCGAAACAAAATATTTTAAAATAAATTTAGGAAGTTTCGAAACAAGTTCCGACGGAACTACTCTTGCCGGTTACAAATCTACAACTACTTCTTATAATACAAGCAGAGCAGTATTTATCGGAACAGATGCAACAAATGCTAACCGTGTACAACTTATGGTTACTTACGGGACAAAATAATATTTAAAAAACACACTTAAAACACTTGATATAATTATGTGCGGAATCGTTGGATACACAGGCTTTCAAGACGCTTACGATATAGTAATTAACGGTCTTAGAAGATTAGAATACAGAGGCTACGACAGTGCCGGAATCGTTTTAGAAGATGGGAATAACAAATTAGAGGTTGAAAAAACGAAAGGCAAAGTTGAGGATCTGGTGAATATTTCCGGCCAATTGAAAGGTAAAGCTAAAATCGGGATGGGACACACCCGCTGGGCAACTCACGGAGTACCAAGCGACAGAAACTCTCACCCTCATTTATCTAATAACGGGAAGCTAGCTATTATTCATAATGGAATCATTGAAAATTATGATACCATCAAAACAATGCTTACGGAAAAAGGATTTTCCTTCAAATCTGAAACAGATACCGAAGTTCTGGTTAATCTTATTCAGTATTTTATGGACCTTAACAATGAAACGGATTTTCCTACTGCTGTAAGATATGCATTAAATGAAGTTTACGGAGCGTATGCTATTACCGTAATGCATGAAGATTATCCGGGAGTACTTGTTGTTGGAAGACTAGGGTCTCCGTTGGCAATAGGAATTGGCGATAAAGAATATTTTATAGCGTCTGACGCTTCTCCTTTTGTGGAATTTACAAAAGAAGCTATTTATCTTGAGGAAGGACACATGGCCACCATCTCATTGGAAAATGGTGTGGATATCAGAACAATTACTGAGAATTCTAAAATTATACCTGAAATCCAAAAACTTAAGTTAAGTCTCGAGCAGATTGAAAAAAGCGGATATGAGCATTTCATGTTAAAAGAAATCTTCGAACAGCCAAAATCCGTTCATGATACCATGAGAGGACGATTACTGGTGGATGAAGGTGTTATCAAAATGGCCGGAATCTGGGATCATATTGAGAAATTCAAAAATGCTAACAGAATTATTATCATTGCCTGCGGAACATCATGGCATGCAGGACTCATCGGAGAATATCTTATCGAAGAATATGCAAGAATTCCTGTTGAAGTAGAATACGCTTCTGAATTCAGATACAGAAACCCGATTATTACGGACAAAGACGTTGTTATCGCGATTTCCCAATCCGGAGAAACTGCAGACACCATGGCTGCCCTTAAACTCGCAAAAGAGAAAGGTGCATTTATTTACGGGATCTGTAATGTTGTAGATTCGTCTATTGCAAGAATTACAGACGCAGGGTCCTATACACACGCAGGCCCTGAAATCGGTGTAGCTTCTACAAAGGCATTTACGGCACAGCTTACAATTCTTAGCTTAATTGCATTAAAATTAGGTAAACACAACGGAAACTTAGGAAATGCTGATTTCATGAGCTTAACCGCTGAATTGGATGCTATCCCTAAAAAAATCGAAGATGTATTAAGTTCTACTCATGAGCTTGTGCAGAATATTGCTAAAGATTTTGTAAATGCAACAAACTTCCTTTATCTGGGAAGAGGATACAATTATCCGGCAGCCCTTGAGGGAGCATTGAAGCTAAAGGAGATTTCCTATATCCATGCAGAAGGATACCCTGCAGCAGAAATGAAGCACGGTCCTATTGCATTGATCGACGAAAATATGCCTATTGTAATTATCGCTCCTAAAAAAGGACATTATGACAAGATTGTAAGTAATGTTCAGGAGATTAAAGCAAGAAAAGGAAAGGTAATCGCTGTAGTAAATAATGGAGATACACAGGTAAGCGAAATGTCGGACTATGTTATTGAGATCCCTGAAACGTCAGAATGTTTCTCGCCAATCGTGGCATCAGTGCCTTTACAGCTGTTAGCGTACTATATTGCAGTGTATAGAGGAGCAAATGTAGACCAGCCGAGAAACCTTGCAAAATCTGTAACTGTGGAATAAAAAATACTTGTAAATAAAATAAATTTAGATTTCTTTCGTTATTTCAAAAAAAATCTTAAAAGTTTCTTAAAAAAATTATATATTTACGGCTTAATTATAAAAATTAACATGAAAAGGATATTTCTTTTATTATTGTCTGCGTCAGTAGCGTCGGTATCTTGTTCAGGTGGTGGTACTTCTTCTGTGGGGAAACCAGGAACAAAAGGAGAGTTGATACCAAGAGAAAAAACAAAATCATTTGTTGCGGAAAGACCATACGGCATGGTTGCAATTCCTGCAGGATCGTTTGTTGCGGGGCTAACTGATCAGGATTTTACAGACAGTCCTGAAAAAGCTCAGGCAAAAACAGTTACTGTTTCTTCTTTCTTCATGGATGAAGCAGAAACTACCAATGCTGAGTATAGAGTATTTATCAACTATGTAAGAGATTCTATCGCAAGAACACTACTTGCTGAAGCTGCCGGAGAAGGTGGTGAAGGTAAAGGAAGAGGAACAAGCATAGGAGATTATGCATACCTTGCTCAAAAAGAAGAAAATTTAACACCATATCAGGAATATTTAGAAGCACAGGGAGGCGGAGACGAAAGTACTTTTGATCCTACCAAAAAAATCGACTGGAAAGTTCCATTGCATTGGAATACGTCCAAATATCCGGACGTAGAATATGCAGAGGTTCTTGAGTCTATGTATTTACCAGCTTCTTCAAGAGTTGGTAATGAAAGAATCCTTGATGTTAGTAAGCTTAAATATACTTACAGATGGGGAGACATGGATGTTGCTATGGCTGAAAAAGAAAGAGGTGTAAACTACCTTAGAAGTGAAAGCATCGCCATCTATCCTGATACAACCGTTTGGGTAAAAGATTTCCATTTTGCTTATAACGAACCATTGTTCGAACAGTATTTCTGGCACAAAGCTTACAAAGATTATCCTGTAGTTGGAGTTACTTGGGATCAGGCAAGAGCTTACTGTAACTTCAGATCCAAATTGAAATCCGATTATAACGAAAGTTTAAAAAGAAGAAAACAAAGACCATTGCAGTTCAGACTTCCAACGGAAATCGAATGGGAATATGCTGCAAGAGGCGGAATGCAAAATGCTACTTATCCTTGGGGTGGTCCTTACTTAATGGATGACAGAGGTTGCTACCTGGCAAACTTCAAACCTAAGAGAGGAGATTACATGGAAGATAACAAAAAAGGTACTTATACATATACTGCTCCTGTAAAGAAATTTAAGAAAAACGGTTATGGATTATATGATATGGCTGGAAACGTTTCTGAATGGACATTATCTGCTTACAACAACTCTTCATACGGGTTCTCATCTACTTTAAACCCTTCTACAAAAGATTTAACTGACACGAAAAAATCAGTAAGAGGTGGTTCTTGGAAAGATGTTGGATATATGTTGATGAACGGTACAAGAGACTGGGAGAGAAAAGATTCAGCAAGAAGCTATATCGGATTCAGAACCGTACAGGATATTCCTGAAGCTGCTGTTAAGCCAAGAAAAATTAACAGATAATTTTTCAAACCATTTTTATTTTCAATAACAATTTTTTATTTAACATTAAAAAAAACTAACTTATATGTTTAAGACTAAAGATGCTTGGATGAATTTCTTCTATTCATTCGGTGCTGCAATTGTAATTCTTGGAGCTTGGCTTAAAATTACTCACATCAACATTGGACCTATCACAGGTAACGTTGCTCTTACAGTGGGACTTATTACAGAAGCGATCATCTTCATTATCTTCGCTTTCGACCCGCCAAAAACTGAAGAATCTTATGCTTGGGAAAACGTATATCCGGAATTATTAGATAAACATGCAAATCCAAATCCTTTGCACTCTAATGTATCAGCTAAAAATACAATCGATCATTTTGCTGAACTTGAAAATTCTCTTTCAGGAAAATTAGATAAAATGCTTCAGGATGCTAAATTGGATGTTCAGCTATTCGAAAGATTAAGAACAGGAATCGATAAATTTTCAAGTTCTGTAGATCAGATCAATCAAACGGTAGATGTTTCTGCTTCTACACATAAATATAACGAACAATTAAATAAAGCTGCTCAGCACATGGAGAGCATGAATGCACTTTATGCAATGCAGTTGGAAAACGGACAAAGACAGTCTGATTTTGCTAAAAAATATGTAGAAGATATGCAGAAGTCTGCTGAACACTCAGAAAAATTCAACCAAGAATTGCAAGGTTTAACAGCTAACTTAAATAACTTAAACAGAGTTTATGGTGGTATGCTAACTGCTATGAAGTCATAATCCTTAACCATTTCTAAATTTAACTACTTAACTAAAACAAAAAGAAAAGAATGGCACAAGGAAAACAGACACCTCGTCAGAAGATGATCAACCTGATGTATTTGGTGTTCATCGCGATGATGGCTCTAAATATTGATGCGGAAATCATTAGATCATATTATGACTCTACGGTTGCTTTAAAAGATACGCGTTTATTAACAGAAAGAAAAAACGAAGATATCTTTGAAAAGACGTTAGAAGCTAAAGCTCAGCAGGTACCGGATACCTATGCTCAGCCTTGGCAGCAATATCAGCAGCTGAAGCAGAAAATAAATGCGTTGGTACAGCATGCAGATCAGATCAAGGATAAACTTAAAAAAGAATCCGAATTTGTAGAAAAAGATCCTAAAACAGGAAAGTTGATTGATGTAAGTGAAAATTTTTCAGCACTGAACAACAACGAAGCAACTACAACCTACTTCTTTAAAGATGGGGATGAAAACTCCGCATCAAAAGGAGCTATGGAACTGAAAGCAAAAATTGATGATGTCAGAAACTATATCAATGCTACTTTCGGAGGGAATTCTCAGTTAAAAGATTTAATTGAAAGAGCGAATAAATCATTAATCGCAGAATATCCTAAAGGACAGTCGCCAAACAATAAAACATGGTTACAGAATAAATTCTATCACCAGCCTCTTATTGCAGCATTGTCTAATCTTGAGATTATTCAGAATGATGCGAGAAATGTACAGTCTGATGCATTAGCATTATTATTACAGGAAAAAGTAGATGCAAGCATCAAGTTTACAAGTTATGAGGCAATCGTTTCTGCTCCTGTAGATGTTGTTGCAGGTAAGCCTGCTGAAGCAGTGGTAATGTTAGGTAATTATTCTAACAGTAACAAAATTAACATTTCCGGAGTTGGAAGACAGGAAAATGGTAAAGGATATGCTACACTAAATACCAGCGGAATCGGGCCACACACATTAAGTGGAAACATTACTTTAACAGATGCTACCGGAAAAGCACAAAGCTTCCCGTTCACGCATACATATAATGTAATTGCTGGTCCTCAGGAAGTGAAACTTCAGAAAGGTTTATTGCTTTCAGCTGATAAAATGAATGTGATGTACAGAAACCTTGATAACCCTGTTTCAGGTTCAATCTTAGGTGCCGATAATGCTAAGTTATCCTTATCTGCTCCTGGAGCTACTGTTAAGAGTACAGGTCCAGGTAAATGGGATGTTAGACCAGGTGCAGGAAATATTCTGAAAATAACATTATCTGGAACAGATCCTTACGGAAAATCAATTTCTCAGGTTTTTGAATACAGAATTAAAAATGTACCACCTCCACAAGGACAGATCAGAGGGAAGAATATGTTGACATTACCAGCATCTTCAGTTGAAAATCAACAGCTTCAGGCAGTTATTCCTGACTTTGACTTCCCGGTATCTTTCAACGTGACTTCGTTCATGGTAAGAGTACCTGGTAGAGCTTCAATGCAGGTTCAAGGGAATTCTCTACAAGGAGCAGCAGGAATGTTTAGAAATCTAAGACCTGGAGACGGAGTATATATCTTTGATATTAAAGCAACAGCTACTGGATTAGGAAATACTATTATTCCAAATATTTCACCTGTATTAATTAATGTTCAATAATAAAGAATTATGAAAAAATATATTAGCAGTTTTTTAGTATTAGTTTCGGGATTCGCTTTTTCCCAGACTATCCTGAACGCTTCTTCTCCTGAAGAATTCAGAAAAATGAGAGCTGAGAACAAAATGAAAGTTGGAGATACTGTTATCGACAAAAAAGTAAAACCTCTGGAATATGGGTTTGTTGATGAGAAGGATATCCTAAAAAGCATGTTTGTTTGGGAGGTAATTGATATGAATGATAAAATCAATCAGCCTTTCTATTATAACAATCCTGATGGATTACTGTCTTCAGAAACAAAATCTTTGTATAAACTTTTACTTGATGGTGCTTTAAATGGTGACATCAAAGAAGTTTATGATGATGAAAACTTTGTACAAAGACTTACTCCTGAACAGATCAAGTCAAGACTTGTTGACGTAAGAGTAGATGATGAAGCTATTAATATCTTAAACAGTGGACGTCAGCTTACAGAACAGGAGAAAAAAGAACTTACTGACGTTTATGAAACAACAACAGAAAAAGTTAAAGTTTTAAAAGTATTCGGAATGTGGTTCATCGATAAGAGAGACGGACAATTAAAGTACAGACCTCTTGGAATTGCTGCAATGGGGCCAGATCCAAAATTGATAGGTAGAACTACGCCGGATGGACAGCCTTTGCCTGGAGCTGATGAATTAATCGATCTTTTCTGGGTATATTATCCTAATGCAAGAGAAATTTTGGCTAACAATTATGTTTATAACAGAAAAAATACTTCTGCAGATCTTTCTTTCGATGATTTGATCAATGCAAGAAGATTCTCTTCTGTGATCTTCAAATCTTCAACAGGACTTGGTGATGGAGTTATTAAAGACTATATCCCAAGAGATGCTGATGAGCAATTAGAAGAAAGTGACAGAATCAAGTCACAAATCCTGCAAATGGAAAATGATATGTGGAATTACTAAATTTCACTTGATAATTATAGAAAACCTGAGTATTTTTACTCAGGTTTTTTTATTATGGAAAATGTAGACTATATTATTGTGGGAGATGGTTATGCTTCGCTTTTCTTTGCCCATCAGCTTATAAGAAATAATAAATCATTTGTTGTATTCTCGGAAGAAAAAACGAGTGCCTCCCGTGTTTCCGCGGGTATCATCAATCCGGTAGTTTTAAAAAAGTTTACTACGTTTTGGAAAGCTCAGGAACAAATTGATTTTTTGAAGGAAACTTTAAACGAAATTGAAAAATATACCGGTCAGAATTATTTAATCGATGCACCAATTCACAGAATTTTTCATGATGAGAATGAGCAACAGCTTTGGCTTAAAAAATCATCAAACGATGATCTTTTTCATTTTTTAGATAAAAATTTCACACATTTAGAAGGGGTAAAAAATGATTTTAATTCAGGAAAGGTAAATCAGTCTGCCAGGTTGGATGTTAAAGGGTTTTTTACGGGTTTATTTGATTTTTTACTAAAACGTCAACAACTTATCAAAGAAAAGTTTATATACTCTGATCTTAACATTGCAGATCATACTTATAAAAATATCAGCTTTAAACAGATCTTATTCTGCGAAGGCATGGCGGTAAAAGACAATCCTTTCTTTTCGGATATTCCTGTTGTTCCCAACAAAGGTCACCATATTAAAGTTAAACTTTCCAGGGCTTTACCTGAAAATAATACCATTAAGAAAAAGCATTTCCTTTTTCCAATTGATGATGAAAAGTATTTCTACGGCGGAACATATGACAGGGAACAGCTTCATCATGAGATAGATTCTTCTGCTGTTAAACAGCTTGAAAACGGGTTAAAGGAATTTTATCCTCACGATTTTAGTATTGAAGATGTACATTTCGGATTCAGGCCCACCGTAAAGGACAGAAGACCGATTATCGGGAGACATCATCTACATTATGATATGTATGTTTTTAATGGTCTTGGCGCAAGAGGAATTCTTAATGGGTGCTATTTTTCCAGGAGTTTATATGATTATATTGAAAATAAAATCCCTCTTCATGAAGAAATTGCTCTTGAAAGATTTACATAACCATAGTTGTAATGATTGCATCACGGCACGAAATTTCTTATCTTAAATAAAAGATAAGTTATGAACGAAAATATTCTGGGGATTGTAGCGGGAATTTTAACATCAGTATCCATGATTCCGCAATTAGTGAAAGTATTAAAGCAGAAAAATGCTGAAGATCTGTCATGGACTATGATTTTAGTCCTGATTTCCGGACTTTCTTTATGGGTTTGGTACGGATTTATAAAAGATGAGCTCCCGATCATACTTTCCAATGCTTTCGCAGTCGTTGTCAACATTATTTTGCTAATATGCTGTATGATTTACAAGAAAAAAAAATAAAGCACTTTTGACAATCAAAAGTGCTTTTTCATATATATTATTTATTGTAGGTGCAGTTTAATAAGATGCCATTTTGGTATTGGAATCCTGTTTATCTTTTTTATGATGAAACAAAACCATATTGTATCCTTTTCTTAAAAAAGTTATTTCTCCACGTATATCAGAGTACTGATAATCCGGGTTTGTAGCCGTATATTCAGGAAGCTCATCGCTTTTTTTCATCTCATACGTTTTTCCATCAAAGCGAACAATTATCGTATTTTTAGTTTCATTAAGTGTTGCCTCAAGCTTATCACCATAGGAATCAGTAAAAACGTTTTTTGAAATTTTATCATCAGTTACCGTTTCCGTATCAGTAAGATTCTGCAGATGAACTTCTTCATCTTTAGACTGATGCTTACATGCCGTTAAAGCAAAGACTAATGTTAATGTAATTATTCGTAATATATTTTTCATAGTATTTTGTTTTTATATAATGCATTATTTGGCGTTAATTACTTATAAATTTACGGCTTTATTAAAGATAATATGTTAATTTTTTATAAAATTTTATTAATAATTATACTGTTTACAATAACTCAAACTTTGTGAATTTAAATTCAGACGGATAACGATAAGCGAAGCTTCTGCAATATGCTTGTATAAAGAGATTACATTCTTAGATTAAAATATCATTATAAATAATTCACTATAGCTCATTGTTTTTATAAAGAAAATTTAATCTGAGTTCCTGAATTTCAATCTGTTTTTTTTATGACAAATTAACATTTTAACGAAATTTTTAATGACTCAACGTTAAGCAAATTGAGTGCCATGGTTTGTTATTATTTAAAATATTTTTTGCAATAAGCTGAAAATTAAAATTTTGGAATGTTTTTATGTGGGTCATAGCTGATATTAAATCGCAATTCAGCTAATTTAAAGCAGTGTTAAATATTGTTAATGCAATGGATTATGTTAGGTTTTTATTTGAGAGATTGTCCATTGAACACCTACATTTGTGCATTGAAAGTTATGAGAAATTATATCGTATATTTTTTGACTACTCTTTTTCTGCTTTTTGTAGTAGAGAGCAAAATTAATGTCAGAACATTACAGAATAATTATACTCATACTTCTCAGAATTTACCCAAAAAAGCGAACCGCTTAAATCAAACCTACGACAAACTTTCTATGCAGCAGGCTGCGGATGATGTAAGCAGCGCTTATTCTCTGGAGCTTACGGAAGATAATTTTCAGTTGTCGGATACCTTCCAGGTAATAATGGTTTTTGCCAGTGTTTTTACATTGGTTTATATTTTCGGGTTAAAAAGCTTCAAAAAACTAAAGCCTTCTATTCACGGCTATTTATCAGGTTTTTCAACGGTTAAAAGATTCATTCTGATCCGTTCTATCAGAATCTAAAAAGACTTTGTCGATCTTTTTTCTGCTGATTCTTACGGCGGAAAATAAACTGCGTTGTGTTGCCGGCAATCATCACATCGCTGTTATCCTTATTGCCATTTTCCTATTTAAAACATTAACGATTTATATAAACTCTAGAATTATGATCAAAAGAGTTGTCGCAAGCATTGCGCTAAGCAGTCTTTTATTGTTCAGCTGTAACAAGAAAAAAGAAGAAAAAGAAGAAGCTGCAGTTTATCCTGTAACCTCACCCATCGTAATGGATACGGTGATTGATAAAGAATATGTAGCTCAAATAAGATCTGTAAAGAACATTGAAGTTCGTGCACAGGAAAAAGGTTTCCTTGAGAGAATCTTTGTGGATGAAGGCCAGTTTGTTCGTCAGGGACAGACATTATTCAGAATTATGCCGAAATTATACCAGGCAGAATTGCTGAAAGCTCAGGCAGAAGTTGCCCAGGCTACCATCGAACTGAAAAATGCAAGTACATTGGCCAGTAACAACATTGTTTCCAAAAACGAAAGAGCAATGGCAAAAGCCAAGCTGGATGCCGCAAATGCTGAAGCAAAACTGGCCCAGATTCACCTGTCTTTTACAGATATTAAAGCACCGTTTTCAGGGATTATCGACAGAATCCCGTTAAAATTGGGAAGTCTTGTGGATGAAGGAGATTTACTAACCTCACTTTCGGATAACAATGACATTTACACTTATTTTAATGTTTCCGAACCAGAGTACCTGAACTATCAGAGAAATATCGCATCACGCGGCAGCAACCAGGTAGATCTGGTTATGGCAAATGGCGATGTTTTCCCTCAGAAGGGTGAGATTCAGACTATTGAAGGCGAATTCGACAGTGAAACAGGAAATATTGCTTTCAGGGCAAAATTCCCCAATCCCGATAAATTATTACGGAACGGTGAAACGGGTAAAGTAAGAATGACTTTACCTTTAAAAAATGCTTTAATCATTCCGCAAAAAGCGACTTACGAAATCCAGGATCAGAAATATGTTTTTGTGGTGGATAAAAACGGGGTGGCAAAATCTAAAAATATAAAAGTTGCTTACGAACTTCCAGATGTTTATGTAGTGGCTTCGGGAATTTCTACCGGTGACAGAATCTTACTGGAAGGCGTTCAGAAAGTGAAAGACGATCAGAAGGTTCAGGTTAAAGCTCAGGATCCGAAAAAAGTTCTTCAATCATTAAAATTAAAAGCAGAGTAAGACTCTTTAATGAAGTAAGTAATTATGTTTAAGAAATTTATTCGCAGACCTGTTCTGTCTATCGTAATCTCTTTGATTATCGTATTTATGGGAGTTTTATCATTGTTAAAATTACCCATCACACAGTTTCCTTCGATTTCTCCGCCCAAAGTAAATATTACGGCAGATTATCCGGGAGCCAACAACGAATTGCTGATTAAATCGGTCGTTATTCCTTTAGAAAGAG
The DNA here is from genome assembly GCF_025736815.1 of Chryseobacterium sp. PET-29. Lineage (NCBI taxonomy): Bacteria > Pseudomonadati > Bacteroidota > Flavobacteriia > Flavobacteriales > Weeksellaceae > Chryseobacterium > Chryseobacterium sp. PET-29. The sequence goes on from NZ_CP107053.1 coordinate 4,012,026, forward strand.
GATTAAATGGAGTTCCGGGAATGAAATATATGACTTCCGATGCCGGAAACGACGGGGAAGCATCCATTCAGGTGGTTTTTGATCTGGGAACAGATCCGAATGTTGCTGCTGTAAACGTTCAGAACCGTGTATCTTCAGTAGTAAATAAACTTCCGCCTTTAGTAGTGCGTGAAGGGGTGAAAATTACCCGGGAGGAACCTAATATGTTGATGTACATAAACCTGTACAGTGATGACCCGAAAGCCGACCAGAAATTCCTTTTCAACTATGCAGACATCAATGTAATGTCTGAATTAAGAAGGGTAAGTGGAGTCGGTTTTGCAGATATCCTCGGAACCAGAGAATATGCAATGCGTATCTGGCTGAAACCGGATCGGTTAACGGCATACAGCATTTCAGCAGATGAAGTAATGGAATCCCTGAATCAGCAGAGTTTGGAAGCATCTCCGGGTAAAACTGGAGAAAGTTCCGGTAAAAGATCGCAGTCATTTGAATATATTTTAAAATATCCCGGCCGTTTTAATAATGAAAAGGATTACGGAAATATTATTCTTAAAGCAAAACCGGACGGAGAATTTATCCGGCTGAAAGACGTTGCCGATATAGAATTTGGTTCTTCCATGTACGATATTTATTCTACATTGAATGGCAAACCTTCTGCAGCGATTACGGTAAAGCAATCATACGGTTCCAACGCAAGCGATGTGATCAAAAACGTAAAATCTTTGATGGCGGAGTTAGAAAAAACCACTTTCCCGAAAGGAATGCATTATGACATCAGTTACGACGTATCAAAATTCCTTGATGCTTCTATTGAAAAAGTAGTTCATACATTATTTGAAGCTTTCGTTTTAGTGGCAATCGTGGTATTTTTATTCCTCGGAGACTGGCGCTCTACATTAATTCCGGCTTTAGCGGTTCCGGTATCTTTGGTAGGAACTTTTGCGGTCATGTCGGCATTCGGAATTACCTTAAATATGATCTCGCTTTTTGCCCTTGTAATGGCGATCGGGGTAGTGGTAGATGACGCGATTGTGGTTATTGAAGCGGTTCATGCCAAGATGGAGGAGAAGCATTTATCTCCGCTAAAAGCAACAGAAGAAGCCATGCACGAGATCAGCGGAGCAATTATCGCGATTACTCTGGTAATGGCATCTGTATTTATTCCGATTGCATTCATGTCCGGTCCGGTTGGGGTATTTTACCGTCAGTTTTCCATCACGATGGCTTCTGCGATCATTCTTTCAGGAGTTGTTGCTTTAACATTAACTCCGGCTTTGTGTGCTTTAATCTTAAAAAATAACCACGGAAAAGCAAAAAGAAGAACTCCGATTACTATCTTCCTTGATAAATTTAACGGGCTATTCAACAAAGGAGCAGGGAAATATGAAAAGATGCTCAATAAAACGGTGAAGAAAAAAACGATCACTTTACCTTTATTATTAGCGTTCTGTGCTTGCACATTTTTCTTGAGCAACTCATTGCCTTCAGGATTTATACCGGCGGAAGATCAGGGAATGATCTATGCAATTATCCAGACGCCGCCGGGCTCTACATTGGAAAGAACCAATCAGATTGCCAAAGAATTATTAAGAGAATCTGAAGATATTGACGGGGTACAGTCTGTTTCTTCACTGGCCGGTTATGAGATCTTAACAGAAGGTACCGGTTCAAACTCAGGAACCTGTCTGATCAACCTTAAAAGCTGGGAAGACCGTAAAGAATCTGCCGCAGAAATTATAGAAAAGCTTGAAGAAAAAGCAAAAAATATTCCGGGTGCAAATATTGAATTCTTTCAGCCGCCGTCTATTCCCGGCTATGGTGCCGCAGGTGGTTTCGAGCTTCGTCTGCTGGATAAGGCGGGAAGTGGCGACTATCATAAAATGGAGCAGGTAAGTAATGATTTCGTAAGGGAATTGAAAAAACGTCCTGAATTGGGTTCCGCATTTACCTTCTACTCTGCAAGTTTCCCTCAGTATATGTTGAGAGTGGATAATGATCTTGCCGAACAAAAAGGAGTGACGATAGAAAATGCAATGGATAATTTATCAACATTAATCGGTTCCAATTATGAAACAAGTTTCATCCGTTTCGACAGGCCTTATAAAGTAATCGTTCAGGCTGGCCCTCAGTATAGGGCGTTGCCGAGTGATTTGTTAAAGCTTTATGTGAAAAACGATAAAGATCAGATGGTTCCGTATTCAGATTTTATGCATCTGGAAAAAGTATATGGCCTTTCGGAAATTACCAGACATAATATGTACAATTCTGCCGAGGTCAGTGGTACTCCTGCTCCGGGTTACAGTTCCGGACAGGCTATTGCAGCCATCAAGGAAGTAGCGGATAAAACGCTTCCGAGAGGATTTGGAATCGACTGGGCAGGGATTTCTAAAGACGAGGTAAGCCGCGGAAATGAGGCCATTTTCATTTTCTTAGTGTGTCTAGGATTCGTTTACCTGATTCTTTCTGCGCAGTATGAAAGTTTCATTCTTCCGTTACCGGTAATCCTATCGTTGCCTACAGGTATTTTCGGGGCTTTCTTATGTCTTAAATTATTAGGATTGGAAAATAACATTTATGCTCAGGTAGCAATGGTCATGCTGATTGGTCTTTTAGGTAAAAATGCCGTATTGATCGTAGAATTTGCTGTACAGAAAAAAGCCGAGGAAGGTATTCCTGTTGCCCAGGCTGCAATTGAAGGAGCTGCGATCCGTTTCCGTCCGATTTTGATGACATCATTTGCATTCATCGCAGGTTTAATTCCATTGGTTCTGGCAACAGGACCGGGAGCAATCGGAAACCGTACCATTGGTACAGCAGCAGCAGGAGGGATGCTCATCGGAACTGTTTTCGGATTGATGATTATTCCTGGATTATATTACATTTTCGGAACCATTGCCGATAAGTCGAGACTGGCAAGATATGAGGAGGAAAATCCTTTAACAGAACAAACAGAACCGTACCAACACGATGACAAACATGAAGATTTATAATAAATATATAATGGCCATAGTCTTATCGCTTGTTTTAGCAAGCTGTAAGGCGCCTTTGGCCACCGTCGTAAAAGACGAGGTGAAAGAAAATATTCCTCAGAATTTTAACCAGGAAGAGCAGGGCGATGCAAATGCCAACAGCGGAACAACTCCATGGAGACAGTTTTTTACTGATCCTAATTTAGTAGCGTTAATTGAAACTGCTTTAAAAAATAATCAGGAGCTGATGATCACTTTGCAGGAAATTGAAATTGCAAAGAGCGGCGTTTTAGCTAAAAAAGGAAGGTTAACACCAACGGTTTCTGCAGGTGTCGGAGCCGGGGTCAGTAAAGTAGGGCGTTATACCAGTGAAGGAGCAGGTGATGCTTCTACAGAAATAGAACCCGGAAAGGAAGTTCCGGACCCGCTTGGAAATTTTGAAGGTGGGTTAATGGCCAACTGGGAAGTTGATATCTGGAAGAAACTAAGAACGGAAAAGGAATCAGCGATAGCGCATTACCTTTCAACAGTAGAAGGAAAGAATTTTGTACTCTCTAATTTAATTGAAGAAATTGCCGACAATTATTATGAGCTTTTAGCATTAGACAATCAGCTTGAAATTATTCAGCAGTACACGAAGCTGCAGGAGAAAGCTTTGGAGATCTCAAAAATTCAGAAAGAAGCAGCAGCGGCTACAGAGCTGGCGGTTAAAAAGTTTGAAGCGGAACTGGCAAAATCCAAAGCTACGGAATATACAATTCGTCAGGAGATTACAGAAAAGGAAAATGAGATCAATGCTTTATGTGGTAGATATCCGCAGACTATTGTACGCTCAAAAAGTGATTTCATGTCTATGATTCCGCAGACTGTATATACGGGAATTCCATCTCAGCTTCTTGCCAACCGCCCTGATATTAAACAGGCTGAGCTGGAACTGAAAGCTGCAAAGCTGGATGTTGAAGCAGCAAGAAAGGAATTTTATCCTACTCTGGAAATTTCAGCAACATTGGGCCTGGAAGCTTTTAAACCTTCTTATCTGGTGAAATTACCGGAATCCATGGCAGCAAGTCTGGTGGGTGAGCTTGCAGGGCCGCTTATTAATAAAAGTGCGATCAAAGCAAATTTCCAGACCGCTGACGCACGACAGATCCAGTCTTTGTATGAATATGACAAAACTATTCTGAATGCATATTTAGATGTTGCCAATTTAATGTCTAAAGTAAAAAACATAGATCAGTATTATAAACTGAAGTCTGATGAAACGAAGGCTTTGGAACAATCGATAGATATTGCTAATCAGCTATTCAGAAATTCAAGGGCAGATTACCTGGAGGTTCTTCTCAATCAGAGAGATGCTCTGGATGCAAAAATGGAGCTGGTGGAAGCAAAACAAAAACAGCTGAGTACAGTTGTGGATATTTATAAGAGCTTAGGCGGAGGCTGGAAGTAATTATAAATCCTTAATGTTTTAAAAAGAAAAGAGACTGCCCGAAAGGGATCAGTCTCTTTTCGATTAAAACTGAAAACTTTAATAGAAAGGCTCATGTAATGAAGCCTTTACTAATTTATCTGCATCGTATGAACAGCTAAATTATCCGGTTAGTTTTTATAGAAAATGGTATTAGTTTTTTGAAATTAAATTTAAAAAAACCATCCTCCCTCAAAAGTAATTTCCCTGTTAAGGAAGGTGGTAAGATTATTGAATCATCATGTTTCCGGTTATTGACTTTTACCCTTAGTGGATATATTTAGTTTTATAATGTAATACGTTTAAATTTCTCTTCTTAACTCTGAGTCCAAAATTATCAGGTTAAATCCGGATATAAAAATAATTGTTGTCTTTATTCATAAATTATGACGTCTTTATTTGAAAATTTAAAATATTTAATGTGCTGATTTTCAATTTTTATATTTGTAAAATAGAAATAATTCGATAGTAGATATTAATTCAAACTTGTTTGAGAAAAACCGTCCATTTTTTGTAATTTTGAGCGCTGTTTACATTGAATAATACTAAGGTGATCAAAAAACTACTGCTTTTATTTTGTACCATATGCTTTCATTTTTTCCTTTCGCAGGAATCAGAGACTGTGTATGATGAGTTGAGAAAGAAGTACGAAAACTTTGAAGAAAATGATTTCAGAGCATTTCAGTATATCCGTCCTTACATTGCTAAATCAAAAAAAGAAAAGAACTATAGTAAATTGGTTCAGGGATATAAAGATGCGGTACTTTTTGCTTCCCTTGATGAAGAAAAGCTGAAATATAGCGACAGTCTGGTCCGGGCGGCAAATCTTTCGGGGGATAAAGACCTTATGATTGTTGCCCATATTGATAAAGGTGTTATTTATTACTATAACTATAAAAAATATCAGCTTGCCCTTAATGAATATCTCGAAGCCTACCAATATTCAAAAAATACAAAAAACGAATACCTGAAACATCAGAACCTCTATCATATAGGGGTAGTGAAAAGCTATTTGGGATATTATGACGAAGCTGCTGATTTATTCAGCAAATGCCTTTTGTATTACAGGGAAAAATCAAAAGCCGATATTCATCCTAATCTAATTTACAACAATAAAAAGGGTTATCTCAACAGCCTGCACCAGCTGATTATCTGTTACCGGCATCTGGGAAGGTATAAGGACATGGATGTTGCAATAAAAAAAGGACTTTCGGAGGCTGGCAATAATCGGGATTATGCCCAGGAGAAAGGGTATTTCCTTCTTTCAAAAGGAATTTCCGAATATAGGGAAAAGCAATATGAGACAGCCTTGACGGATCTTAACCTGTCTCTTCCGTCCATTCGTCACAGCCGCGATTTTGCAAGGCTTTCAGTTAATTATTTTTTTATAGGAAAAAGTTATCTCGGGATGAACGACACTCAAAAATCTGTTTTTTATTTCAGGAAAATTGATTCCATTTTTAACAAACATCAGTTTATCCTTCCTGAGCTCAGGGAAAATTATGAGATTCTTATCAATTACAGCAAGAAAAATAAAGACCAGGCGCAACAGCTTTACTATACGGGGCAATTGCTGAAAGCAGACAGTATCATGTCCAGAGATTTTAGTTATCTGTCTCCGAAGATTCACAAAGATTATGACACCAAAACATTACTGGAAGAGAAAAACAAGCTTCAGAAAATGAACTATCTGGTAACCGTAATCGTAATTCTCTTAATTATCTGGGCAATCGGTCTCATTATGCTTTTCACCAAAAGGCAAAAAAAGGCTAAAGAAATTAAGCAAAAATATATATTACTTGAAGAAAAGTTTGTAAAAGACCAGGCTATTGGCGAGATATCCAGTACTGTACTTGAAGAAAAAAAGATTCACCTGCATGAAAGTAAGGTGGAAGAACTTCTTCATAAACTCAAAAAGTTTGAAAACAAAAAAGGATTTACCCAAAAAGGGCTTACCCTCAACAGGCTGGCTCAGCAACTTGGGACAAATTCCAGCTATCTCTCCCAGGTTATCAATGAATATAAAGGCGGAAATTTTAATAAATATCTCAGTCAGCTCAGGATCAACTATATTACCAATCTTCTTTTTGAGGATAAAAAATATCTAAAATACAATATTGAAACACTCGCCAGAGAGTGCGGAATTGCTTCACGGCAAAATTTCTCCGATCTTTTTTATGAAATCAACGGAATACGGCCTACAGATTTTATTAAGAAAAGGATGCAGGAGATGGATAATGGAGGTAATTAATAATTATATAAATCCAACGAAATCAATGAATAAAGGCTTAGATCGAATTGTTTATGTGTAATTATATCATACAAAACAGTATTTTCCTAATCATTATTTTCCTATATATATACTTGATATTGGACTTTAGATTTAAGAAAGACAATTTTAATTTTAAAAATTATTTAAAGAAAAGGAAAAAGCAATCCACCTTATCAATGTTTATGGATATAAATGGTTGGCAAGCGGCGGTCGCTTCTTTAATATTTACGATAATATATTTTTATATTAAACGTGGAGTGTTAACTGATATTTTAAGTATTTTTAAAATTAATCTATGCTAATCAGTTTATAACTTCACGAAAATAAAACCAACCAAATCTACCATGAAAAAGCTCATCTTCATTATTATAAGCCTTCTTATTCTCCTGATCATTATTGTTTTAATTAAAACATTTACTTATTCTTTTAAAAAAGTAAGTGCTAATACTACTTCAGGCTGGAAAATGATAAAAGATGATTCCGCTATTCAAAGATTATCTGGCGGGCTAAAGATTCCGACTGTTTCATCGGGTGAGCTGGGCGATTTCAATTACTCAACATTTGATACCATCAAGGAATATATAAAAAATTCTTATCCCCTCATTTATCAGAATGCAGAGTTTGCTGAAGTCAATACCTATGGTCTGGTATTTAGGTTAAAGGGCAGCAATCCTTCTCTCGATCCCATTTTATTTCTTTCCCACACTGATGTCGTTCCTCCCGGAGATGCTGAAGTGAAAGATAAAACTGAAAATATTTTCAGACCGGATGATCAACCCTTACCTGCGGTATCGGAAGTTTCGGAAGAGTGGGATTTCGGTCCGTTTTCCGGAGCAGTAGCAAACGGAAGAATTTACGGAAGAGGTTCCATTGATATGAAGGGAATGCTATTCTCCCTTCTGGAATCCATGAATAATGTAATTAAGACAAAATATATTCCCCAGCGGGATATCTATCTTGCTTTTGGTTTTGATGAAGAAGTGGGCGGACAACAGGGCGCTGTAAAAATTGCAGAGTATTTCAGAAATAAAAATGTGCAATTTGATGCAGTATATGATGAAGGCGGCTTAATTCTGGAAAAGGGTAGTGTTACAGGGATCAACTCAGATATTGCCGTAATCGGCTGTGCGGAAAAAGGTTTTCTCTCCGTTAAAATAAAAGTAAAAGGACTCGGCGGACATTCTTCTATGCCTCCTTCGGAAAGTGCCATTGGAAAAGCTGCTGTCATTATGCAGCGCCTTGAATCCGGCCAGATGAAGCCTGAAGTCACTCCGCTTATCAATCAGTTTTTTACCAATGTCGGTGGATCCATGTCTTTTATTAGCAGAATGGCCATTGCCAATCAGTGGTTATTGAAACCCGTTCTTCTTTCACAGCTGACGAAAAATAATTCCACCAACGCCCTGGTTCGTACAACTACCGCTTTAACCATGATGAAGGGAAGTGACGCTCCCAATGTCCTTTCTCCCGAAGTGGAATTTATTGTTAATTTCAGACTTCTTCCCGGTAATACCGTAAAAGATGTGAAAGAACATATTGCAAATGCTACCAAAGGATTTGATGTGGAAATTGACGAAATCGACAGTGTAAAAGAAGCTTCTGCAGTTTCTTCATCGAATACAAGAGCATTTCAAATGATAGAAGCGGCGATTAAAGAAATTTATCCTACGGCAATCGCAACACCTTACCTCACGGTGGGCGCAACGGATGCTTATAAATACCAGATCGTAAGTAAAAACATTTACCGCTTCATGCCGATAAAAATTAGCAACGCCGAAAAGCAATCTATCCACAGCACGAATGAATATCTCAGCATAGAAAATTATATGAAAATGATTCATTACTTTGAATTCATCATGAGAAATTATGATAAATAAATATGAGCAATAAGTAATGAATAATTAAATTAGATTATCAGAATCATAAGAATATATAAATTGTTAATAAACTGTGATCTTGCTAAGTCAAACGTTTTTGTTTAATGAAATAAGCGCAACTTTTTAATAAAAAAAACCTGGAGATTTTAGCGTTAAAAATCAATCAGTCCAAAAAAATTAAAACAAAAAAATAACACGTCAAGTTTTGTCGCATCACCGGAATAGCTTTGTCATATCAAAACAACAAAGTTATGGAACTGCCATTATATTTAAGTTTTAATGAATTTGAAAACCGGTATTACGACCATCTTGAAACATGGTTCGAAGAATACCGCAACACATCAGAAACCGATTATCTGAAAATTTTAGCAGAACTGTATAGTCCTTATTTATATTACAATTTTGCCAATGACAGGCTGCAGGCTGATGCTACAATTCAGATTAAAGAATGCTCTTTTCCGTATCATGATAAAATAGGACTTTCTTTCTGTACAAGCTGCGAAAATGGAAAATCTCCCAAAAGCACCAAAAGCATGAGCCATGTTTTCGAGTGGAAAACAATCAGCATGATGGAATATGCACAGCATGTTTTAGATAAGATCAACAAACATCTCCAAACCAATACCGGTAAAGTCGGTCAAAACATCCTGGATTACATTAATGATTATAATATCATCACTTCAAGAGACGGAGCGGGATATTGTGTTAACTATAATCAACATCAGACTACACTGCCTTTTTTGAAAGCCTACCTTCCTGTTTACGGACAAACGGTGAATATTGCAACTTACAGAGATTTCATTTTTTCAGTAGTTCAGATTGCGGAGTTTATTGATGAAAAATTAAAAGATGTGCATGCTTTTGAGAATACAATTTACACAAAGCTGAAATCTGATGCTAAATTCAAAGTTCAGATGAACCAGCAGTTTCTCACCATATGCAACTAAACTAATACCAAACATTCATATAGCTAAATTATAGTTTGAAATGGGTTGAGATTTTCAAACGCAACCGCCTGATCTTTTGTGATCAGGCGGTTTTTAATAAAGATGTATCAAAGATTTATTGTACTTCGAATAAATGCATCGTAATTATTTTTTTATTAATTTTTGTACAGATGTTTTATTGGCAGAATTGATTTTTAGCCAATAAATGCCTCCGCTGAGTGATGGAGCAGATAATAATAATCTGGGGTCTTTGCCGCAATTGAGATTTATTTTATTATAAACCAGTTTCCCGGTTGAATCAAACAAATTAATATCCAATGCCGTTTCTTTCTTACAGGTAATATTTACATAGTCTGAAAAAACAGTTGGAAAAACCTTATAATCATCTGCGATCTTTGTTTCATTAATTCCTAAATTGGAATTGTAAGTATACCGCGCAATTGCAAAATTACTATCAGCCGGAAAGTTTGAATGGGATGCGAGTCCGGCAAGAGTGATGGTTGAATTTGTTATAATGGAGGCATAAGGTATATCCTGAAATCCATAAAAATCTGTAGTAACAATTCCAGAATTACCAAACTGGCTATCCAAATTACCAGCCTGATTGTACTTCATGATCGTGAAATTTTCATTTCCAGTCTGAACTGAATAGGTAAAACCAGATGCTATGATATTATTTGAGGGGTCCAGTTTAAGGGTTTTTATTTCTCCCCCGGTATTAGGGAGAAGTGTCTGCACCACACCGTTATTGCCAAATGAGTTGTCGAAAGAGCCATTGATATTTAGTTTTACAATGGTAAAATTGTCTAATACATTATTATTGTTTGAAGAATATGAATATCCTCCCATCAGCAGACTCCCGTCACTTAAAAGCATATGAGTCCGCGATAATGAATTGCCCTGATTCGTGACATTAAAATAAGTATAGCCTACACCTGCAAATGAAGTATCCAGATTTCCGTTAGGCAATAATCTTAAAGCAAACATTCTGGCTTGATTCGAGCCGGTTGATAAAATAAGATAGCCGGAACAGGTTATTTTTCCGTTTGGAGAGAGGCTTACAGAAAATAAGTAATGCCTGTGATTGATAGGAGCGATGGTAAATAATCCGGTATTATTAAACGAGGTATCAAATTGTCCGTTTGGTAATAACCGCAATACAAACCCTTCTGTTAATGATTGTAATGGAGTACCGCTTTTGTTTCCGACTAAAATTATTTTTCCGTCAGATTGAAGTTCACCGTTAAAGACATTGTCGTCCGACTGATATGCAAAATTGATCTCAAGTGTACCATTATTTCCAAAAGTAGTTACGGAGTTGCCATTTTCGTCCATTTTAGAAACAATGATGTTATTATAGCCATCGGATCCAATTTTTGTTCCCAAAACAATAATCTCGTTGGTGCTTGTTTTTAAAATTTTTTCAATGGATTTGAAAGGAAACTGCTTAACTCCATTATTTTGAAAACTGGTGTCAATTGTGCCGTCGGAATTATGTTTTACGAGATAAGCATTCACATTATCGGAACCTCCTACCAATAGCTTGTCATTGTTTAAGGCTATCATAGAGGAGATTTTTTCAATGGCTAGGTTACTGTTAATATCGTAAACTACCTTTCCATTGGTTCCAAAGGTATTATCCAGTACTTGTCCAAAAAAGCAGTGAATGGATAAAAAGAAAATAAAAACTAGTGTTCTGTATCTCATATTATAAATTTTACATGGGAATTATAGTAATGTTTTAAATTTTTAAGAAAGCCTAAAAAAAATAAAGCGCTGGAATTCAGCGCTTTATTTTGCAGAGAGGAAGGGATTCGAACCCTCGATACAGTTACCCGTATACTACCTTTCCAGGGTAGCTCCTTCAACCACTCGGACACCTCTCTATTTGAGATTGCAAAAATAAGGGAATTTATTGAATATCCAAATTATTATTGCAATTGCTGCGAAATTTCTCCACAAAGGCTTTTTGAAAAATTGTCTCCGAAGCTTCCATTGTAATTCGGATTATCTATAAGGTGCATTGCTTTTGTAATAGCACTTTCTGCTGTTATATCCCTTCCGCTGATGGCTCCGATTCTGGAAAAAATATTGCTGTTCTCGTACTTTCCGAATGATATTCCTCCTGAAATACACTGGCTTACTACAACAATTTCAGTTCCGTTATTCCGGATCTGCTGTAGGGTTTCCACTGTTTTATCACTGCTGAAAATGGTTCCCGAACCAAAAACCTGAAGAATAAGAACTTTCATTTTTGGGATTTCTTTAAAATGATTAAGGTTCATGCCCGGAAAGATCCTCCAGAAAATAATATCTTCCGAAATATGATCATCCACATGGAACTCAGTTCCAGGCTCACATCGGTGAAGATTTTCTTTAATAATATTGAGATGCACTCCCGATTGTCCTAAAATTGGATAATTTGGACTGGCGTATGCATCAAAGTATTCTGCAGAATATTTCAGGGTACGGTTTCCTCTCAGCAATTTGTATTCAAAATAAATCGCTACTTCCTGGATTACCGCTTCATCATTCTCATATAAGCTAGCGTAATAAAGGCTGGTTAAAAGATTTTCCTTGGCATCTGTCCGCAAATCTCCGATAGGGAGCTGAGAGCCCGTAAGAATTACCGGCTTTTTGAGGCCTTTCAGCATAAAACTCAGCGCTGAAGCGGTATAAGACATCGTATCTGTTCCGTGAAGAATTAGAAAGCCGTCATAATTATGATAATTCTTATGGATATAATGAGCGATGATTTTCCACTCGTCCGGACCCATATCGGATGAATCAAGGGGTTTTGAAAAAGGATGAACGAAAACTTCACATTCCATCAGCGTCATTTCCGGCATTTTTTCAAAAATATTTCCAAAATCAAATGCACGGAGGCTTCCGGTTTCATAATCTTTCTCCATACCGATGGTTCCGCCGGTATAGATCAAAAGGACTTTTCGTTTCATAGATGATTTTATTAGATTTTCAGGCCTCATTCGGGAGGATTCCTCAAAATTACGTTAATTTGCAAAGATTTGAAAATGAATGGAAGATTTAGCAAAAACTTTTGAATATTTAAAGCAGTTTTTAACGGAAGAAAGACTTTCCAAAATTGAGCATTTTTCCTTAGAAAGCTCGGATTTTGTTTTGCCGGTGGTGGAAGATATTTATCAGTTCCGCAATGCAGCTGCAATTGTACGTTCGGTAGAAGCCTGTGGTTTTCATAAAGTGGTGGCTTTGCAGGAAGAATATAGTTTTGAACCGAATCTTCGCGTTACCAAAGGGGCAGATACCTGGGTTGAGGTTGAGAAACTTCCCCGAAATATGGAATCTTTTCAGAAAATCAGGGATAGAGGCTATAAAATAGTCGCTGTTTCGCTGGAAAATAATGCGGTAATGCTGCCTGAATATCAGATTACAGAACCTGTTGCTTTGGTTTTCGGAACCGAAATGGAAGGTGTTTCACAGGAAATTCTTGATTTTGCTGATGAGACACTGGCTATCCCGATGTACGGTTTTACAAGAAGTTTTAATGTTTCGGTGGCAGCTTCTATCTGCATGTATGAATTAAAGCAAAAGCTGATTAAATCAGGAATGAATTATAAACTAAATGAGGAAAAGCTGTTAAAAATGAAGATTCGATGGGCTGTCAATTCTATACGGAGCGGACAGGAGATTTTTAACAAATACTTGAAGGATCATCACCTTCCAGAAATTTTTTAAATAGCTTTTTTTATTTAAAATCTTCTAAGAATCTATTTTTATTATTCTAGCCATTTCTTTTCATTTTTAAAATTAACAAAACAAATCTCTTCTTTCAATCACTTGTGAAAACTTTGAAGGGATTTGACCGGTTTCGAGGTGCTTTCTTCGGGTCTTCTTCGGATCACGTTCGGGTCAGCTTCGGAAAAATATACTTTTTTCCGAAGAGCTTCCGAACAACACCCGAAGGATTGTCGAAGAAATTCTGATTATTTCTTAAGAATTTTTGTATTTTTTCGTTGATCTGTTTTTTTATCGAAATAGCTTTTATTGGAGATTAAATTTTCTTAAAAATTACTTGATTTAGTATAAAAATAATCTGTTGATACTAAGCTGTAAATATTGTTCACGAGGCGTTTTTTCAGCATCTTTTTCGCCACATAAAATTCATTAAATTTCTTTGTCCGGAGATTTATTTTTTCTATTTTCGCACCGGATTTTAGAAAACTTCCAACCTGAAAACAGGAAAATGCATCTTTGTAATAATACGACATCTTTTGTCGTGTGTGAGCATTAGTTTTGCAGCAATGGAAATTATTTTTCTAATCAATAGTCATTAAAAAACAAGAACCATGATAAAAACATATCCTTATCGGGCTATTTCTCCATAGCGCCCCGAATTCTAATACAGGAATTCTGTATTCTCAGACCTTTCAATTTTAAACAATAATAATACTTATCATTAAACACTTTGTATGAATAAATTATACTCAGGAGCATTTTTCTTATGTTCCGTTCTGGGCGTTTCTGCCCAGGAAGTGATCTGGCAGAAAGACATTAAATCCTCCACCCAGGATTTTCTTTCCCAGGTTACCACCACTATTGATCAGCAGTATTTGATAACCGGCAGTTCTATTAGAGCTGGAAGCGGGATGATGGAAGCTGGAAGTAAAAGCCAGATGCCAAATTCCAACACCCAGCAGCAAAACAACGGTTACGATTTTCATTTGGTTAAACTTAACCAGCAGGGCGAAGAAGTCTGGGAGAAATATTTCTCGGGGCAAAACCATGATTTCCTTTCGGCTATGGTGAACACCCAGGACGGTGGATTCGTTTTAGCAGGAACGAGTTTTTCAGGGAAAGGCTTAGACAAGAAGGAAGATTCCAAAGGCGGAAGCGATTTTTGGCTGATTCGCATCAACGAATTCGGGGATGAATTGTGGCAGAAAACGATTGGAAGTATTTCGGATGAGGAAGCCAGAGCGGTAATCCAGACAACGGATATGGGATTTTTTGTGGCAGGAAATATAATGACAGGTTCCCTTCGAGAGCCTCAGGGAACGAGAACTTTGGGTTACGGATCCAAAGATGTTTTGGTCATTAAATTAGATAAAAACGGAAAAGAATTATCGCAGCTTATTTTAGGCGGAAAAGGTTTGGATGAAGTTGAGAAAATGATTCCTACAAAAGACGGCGGCGCATTGTTGGGCGTGTATTCCAGAAGCGGAGCGGTAGCTGGAAGCGGGATGCCGGAAGCGGGAAGTAAAGCCAGCAGCCAGATGCCAAAAGCCAGCGGCAATTTCGGTGAAGGCGATTATTGGATCATCAAACTTTCAAAAGAAGGCAAAGTGGAATGGGAAAAGAATTTTGGAGGAAAGGAAGATGACCATTTGAGAACTTTAGCTTTAACATCTACAGGTTATTTAATCGGAGGAGAATCAAGGTCTGAACGGTCAGGTAATAAAACGGTGGGAATTGAAGAAGGAACAGATGTATGGTTGGTTGCTCTTGATACGAACGGAAATGAGCAGTGGCAGAAATCCTACAATTTTAAAAACCGGGATGTGCTGATGGGAATGAGCGTAATAGCCGGGAAGCAGGAAGATGGAAGTGAGTCTAAAGGAATTTTATTGGGAGGTTATACCCAGGCTGAAGGAAGAATTGAAAGTGATGATGAAACGTTCTGGATGCTGTATCTGGATCAGAATGGTAATGAGCAGTGGAGAAAACATGTAAAAGGAGAATCCAGGAAAAGAGAGGAAAGACTTTCGGATATAAAGCTGAACCGGGATGGTTCGATTGTTTTGGCCGGAACCAGTGCAGAGGAACTGGGAAAAGAGAACTGGAAGATCGTAAAGCTGGGAGATAAGCAGATTGACCAGCTGATCGAGAAGCAGGATATTAAGATCTATCCGAATCCTGTATCAGATTACGCGTATGTGGAGATTGGAATGGAAGATGGAAGCAGGAAGCTGGGTGATGGAAAGTTCGAGGCAGAAATTATTGTATATGATATGGGCGGAAGACAATTGCAGAGCCTGAAAACAAAAAATAAAGTCACGAAGATCAATACCCAGAATCTGGTTCAGGGAGCGTATCTGGTGACGGTGAAGACGAATGATAACAAAACAGCGAGTGCTAAATTGATTAAGAAATAATACAATGAAGAAAAATATATTATTAAGTTTTTTATTAGTTGCAATTTTTCCATTAATAAAAGCTCAAAATAATCAAAATAAATATATTGATTACTATTTTAAGAATTTTCCTAATGCTCCATCAACCGCTACATTTTTGAGGTATGGTGATATACAAAATTCAGAATATACAGGAACGAATAGTCCGCAAATCCCATTATTAACGGCTGAAAGTGGAACAATTAAAATTCCTTTGATTCTGAAATACATTTCAGGAAATGGAATAAAAGTAGCACAGGAAGCAGGTTCGGTAGGTTTAGGATGGGATATAAATCTTCCAACCATTACACAATCAATTTTGGGAGGTTACAGTGATTTTGATGATGTTGCAAAATATCTTCCCGTTTTTTCAAAATCAACGAACCCTTTTAATAATTATTTTCCACATAGCTCACAACCTCTTACGACGGGATTTGTTTCACAGCCTACAAAAGATGGTTACTCTTATTATAAAACGATTGATGGATTTTTACCATTAAATGGAAATTTTGTTGATTTAAATAATTCAGCTCCCTTTACAGTTGACACTGATACTTCACCAGATATATTTACCTGTAATTTATTTGGAGAAAAATTAGAGTTTGTTGTAAATAATTATCCGGTAGGAATTACTACACATACTTTTACTCCAACTTTTTACTGTCTGAATAAGAAAGGATATAAGATATCTTACAATGGTCTCAACTACTTTACAATTATTGACCCGGCGGGAGTAAAATATTATTTTTCGAAAGTTGAAGATGTCAGAACACTGAATAGTGTAAGTAAGAACTATGTGATAACAAAAATAACTGATCTTAATAATAATGATATAAACTTCACGTATAATGAATATTTAAATGTACAAAATTTAGTTTCTATTGGAGGAAAACTTAACTATACTTTCGGTAATCAAGATAATAACTATATTGATATTCCACTAGCAAATACACAGAGTTTTTCAGGTATAGGAGAATTTGACGATTATTATCCTGGATCAAGTTTAAATCCTCTCAAAAGTCCAGAAAGCGTAGGATTTGCAACACCCATGATGACATCATCTACAAAACAAAATTATTTGCTTATCAATTCAGTCACTGGTGATTTTGGAAAAGTTGTTTTTTATTATTCTGATCGGCTTGATTTCCCAACCCAAAAACTTGATAAAATTGAACAACAAAATAATATAAATCAGGTTGTTAAAACAATTAATTTTAATTATGATTACTTTAATTCTCAAGCTTCTGCAAATGTTACCGGTGCACCATACTATCAAGGTTTATTGAGTTCATTTTATCAGTCTCTGCCACAAGATAGATTGACGAAAAGACTTAAACTTTTATCCTTAGCAATAGATAATCAACAATATATATTTGGTTATAATGAAATAATGCTGCCTTCTAAGCATTCGACAGGTGTAGATTACTGGGGATATTCTAATGGTGGATTTACTAATAAAACATTGTTTTTAAATCCTAATGACTTTAATTATCCTGTTGCTATTCCTTTAGATAATGATTACAACAACAATTTTAAACGGGCGGATCTAAACTATGCCAAATCAGCCGTTTTAACAAAAATAACATATCCTACCAAAGGTTTCTCTTCTTTTGAATATGAATTAAATACCGCATCTAATCTATTTAATCAATATGATTACAGTAAATTATCGGTTGGAAATGGTCTGAGGCTGGCCAGCCAAACCAATAAAGATTTTAATGATCAGTTTTTAAGTAAAACCGAGTTTAAATATTTTGATGGTGTATCAACAAATCCATTATTTTTATTTAATAAAAATTCTTTTTCTACAGTTCAAATATATACTGTTGATGGCGGCGACGGCCATGCTGCCTCTAAGTCATCTGGAATTGTATCCATGAATTCCAACAATAATAATTCTGCTTCACCATTATCATCGGGTGATTACATAGGGTATTCTAAAGTAATAAAAACAGAAAAAGACATTCAAGGTAATTCTAAAGGTTCTATTGAAATACAGTATGCCAATACTCCAGACTTTCATTATTTACTTCAGGAAGGTGTAATTCCTATTTATATGCCATCAAGTAAATCACCTAACGCAACAGAAAACGGGAAGGTATTAACTGAAATAGTTTATGACACTTCTATGAACAAAATTCAGCAAACTGACAACACGTACTCCGATATTTATTCTAATGTTTTGTATGGGACTTCACTTGCTCGAAATTCAAGATATTTCTGGAACGGAAATGGTGGTATTGGAGGCACTTGGACTATTATTCAGCATGGTGTAACTTCTCTAGGCTATTATCCAATTTTTTCTAAACAAAGTTTACTAAATAATTCTAAAACTACTAAGTTTTATAATGGACAAGCATTAATGACCAATACAAATCTGTATTATAATTCAAATGATCAAATTATAACTAAATCAATTACTTTTCCTGATGGTAAATATAATTCTGAAAATTATAAATACTCAACCGAAAAGAATAATACCAAATTAATTAATGCCAATATTATAAATCTCCCTTTAGAAACACATCTTATCGGAAATGTAATAAATGGTTCGTTAAAAACAACTTCTTTGGTAGAAACTCATTATGATGATCCAAACCATTTAAATCCTACGTCAGTTTCATCCTATAAATTATCTGATATAAACAATAATCCCGTAACTGAAGCTACTTACGACAAATATGACAGTAAAGGGAATTTATTACAATATACAACCAAAGAAGGTATTCCTATAACCATTATATGGGGGTATAAAACTACTCTGCCAATAGCAAAAATTGAAGGAGGTAATTATTCTCAGATAATGCAGACATTTGGATTAGATGGCAATAATAATAGTTCTTACCAACAATTAGAAATAGTAAAAAAGTCAGATCTCGATATTGATGATTCTACAGAAAATACTCTAATTTCAGAGTTAAATAATTTTAGAAACAAAGCGGAATTTAAAGATTTTCGAATTACCACATATACCTATGATCCATTGATTGGAGTCAGAAGTATTACCCCTCCATCAGGATTTAAAGAAATATATAAATACGATAATTTTAAAAGATTAGAATATGTCATAAATGATGAAGGTAAGGTTCTCAAAGAGTTTAAATACAATTATGCTCCAAACAGGTATTTTAATTCTTCAAAAAGTCAAGTTTTTACGCGAAATAATTGTGGAACCAATGCTATTCCTGGAACTTATACTTATATAGTCCCTGAAAACACTTATATTTCAATTGTTAGCCAAGCTGATGCAGACCAGCAAGCACAAAATGATATTAATGCCAACGGTCAGAATACAGCAAATGCTAACGGTAGCTGTACTGTTTTAAGTTGTTCTGTAACAAAAGGATCTGGAATAGCTCAATTAAATTATGGTTCTATTGGATTAGCAAATACTACTAATTTTAGAATTCAGATGGGATTTGTGTATCAAAGTAATTTAGCATGGAATACAGGTGTTGTGATAGGCAAGATTAGCGGTAACTGTATTCCCTCTTTAGCAAGAACATCTACTACTTATTTTAATGGCATCTGGCTTTTAAATATTGATACTAATGGCAACATTACTGCTCAAATACCTTCAGCTTCACCGTCACTAGTAAATAATATGAATGTGGCTTTAGATTTTACTTTTCAAATAAACTAACCAGATATGAAAAAAATATTAATTCCTATAGGCGCTTTGCTGATATCCGGTTTATCCCAGGCACAGCTGACCACTACAGAAAACTACGTGTATTCCAAAACCTATCTGGATTACAATAGTAGTGGACAACCCACCAAATCCGCAGAAACCGTACAGTATTTCGACGGATTGGGAAGACCCAAGCAGGTGGTGAATATCAAAGCTTCCCCAACGGGAAAAGATGAGGTCACCCATATTGAATACGATGTTTTCGGAAGACAGGTGAAAGACTACCTTCCGGTTCCCCAGCAGGGAACCCAGAATGGAGCAATTTACACATCTCCATTGAGCAATGCTACCCAGCCCACACTGTACGGTTCTGAGAAGATCTTTTCGGAGAAGATCCTGGAACGCTCACCTTTAGACAGGATTTTACAGCAGAAGCAGGTGGGAAATGCGTGGGATACGAAACCCGTGCAGCTGGGTTATGATGCCAATACGGCTGAAGATGCTGTTAAAAAATACACCACGGTAACCACTTGGGTTAATGGGGCTACCAGTTCGCAGATCAGCCAGAGTGCGAATTATCTGGCCGCACAGCTCTATAAAAACACCATAACCGACGAAGACGGAAACCAGACCATTGAATTCAAAAACGGGGAAGGCCAGGTTCTTTTGGTAAGAAAGATGCTCAGCGCCACGGAAAAAGTGGATACATATTATGTCTACAACGAATACAACCAGTTGGCGTATGTTATTCCGCCATTAGCCTCCAACGTTCAGACCCTTTCAGCTTCTGATCTGGACAACCTCTGCTACCAGTACAAATACGACGGCCGGAACCGATTGGTGGAAAAGAAGCTTCCGGGTAAAGGCTGGGAATACATGGTGTATGATAAACAGGACAGGCTCGTTCTTACTCAGGACGCTAATCTGAGGATAACAACCAATACCTTTAATTCAAAAGGATGGCTTTTCACGAAATATGACCAGTTCGGAAGAGTGGCTTATACAGGATTTTTTTCCAATACCGCCACAAGAACTGCCATGCAGACGGCTATTAATAATATGACAGCCAATGCAGTAAACAATGAAAAAAGAAGCATTACTCCTGTCATCACCCAAAATGGGATGGATATTTATTATACTAAAGAAGCGTTTCCTACAGGAAGCATGACTATTCTGAGTGTTAATTACTATGATACGTATCCTTCTTACAGCTTTAATCCAGCTTTCCCGACCAGCATTCTGGGAGAAGCCACTCTTACGGAAACAAATACTGCCGAAGGATTGAGCACCAAAAGTCTTCCGGTAATGAGCCTTGTGAAAAATATTGAGGACAATAAATGGACGAAAAACTACACCTACCATGATAGAAAAGGAAGAGCCATCGGAAGTTATTCTATCAATCACTTAGGTGGTCGTACACAAATAGAATCCAGGCTTGATTTTGCAGGCGTGGTTCAGCAAAGCATCACCCGTCATAAAAGGCTGAGTACAGATACCGACAAGGTCATTACCGAAAACTTTACGTATGATTCTCAGAATAGGCTTTTAACTCATACTCATCAGGTAGACAATAACCCGGTGGAATATTTGGCGCAGAATACCTACAACGAACTGTCCCAGCTTCAAACCAAAAAGGTTGGTGGAGCAAGCTCAGGAAGCGGGCTTCAGACGGTAGATTATCAATATAACATCCGCGGTTGGATGACGCAGATCAATGATCCTAATAATCTGGGAGGCGATCTTTTCGGGTATAAAATCAAATACAATGAGGTGGAAGGATTGCAGACCCCGGACACTTCAGATACTTCTTTACAGGTCCTTCCGAAATACAATGGCAACATTGCCGAAGTAGACTGGAAAACAGGCGTAAGCACCAACGAATCCCTGAAAAGGTATGGCTATGTATATGATAAGCTCAACCGTTTATCGGCAGGATTTTACCAGAACTCTACCAACCCTTCCCTTAGGGAATATTATGAAAAAGCAATCTATGACCTGAACGGAAATATTAGAACCATCAAAAGAACCGCCCAGAGAATGGGGCCAACTGCCCTGTTGATCGATAATCTTACCTACGATTACGAAAACAACAATATGAGCAACAGGTTGCAGAAGGTAAAAGATGCCGTTACATTAACACAGGGATTCCCTTACAAAGCGACCCCAACCAATATCGGGTATGACGACAATGGGAATATGACTTCTTTTCCGGACAAAAATATTTCTTCCATTCAGTATAATTATTTAAATTTACCAAAGAAGATCACTCAGAACTCTGTAGCAATAAATTATACGTATAGAGCAGATGGAGTGAAAGTGAAAAAGTTCTTTAATGATTTAGAAACCGATTACCTGGATGGCTTCCAGTATAAATCTACCTACCCAAGTGAAACGGATGGTTATATTGATACTTCTGAGCCAACAGAAATAAAATTGAGGATTATTCCAAATCCGGAGGGATATTTTGATGCTTTAAGGAATAAGTATTATTATAATTTTACGGATCATTTGGGGAATATACGTTTGAGCTATAGTGACACTAATGGAGATGGTATTGTAACAGGGGATATTCTGGTTAATAATTGTGTTGATAACGGAGTAGATATTGTGTGTAACAGCTATATTACTCCAGGAGAAGCAGAAGGAGTAAACAACTACTATCCCTTTGGACTGGCACATGCTAATAGTAATTTTGAAAAAGTTTACCAGTATAAGTACAATGGGAAGGAGCTGCAGGAGACGGGAATGTATGATTACGGGGCGAGGTTTTATATGCCGGATATCGGGAGATGGGGTGTGGTGGATCCTCTCGCTGAAAAACATCCAAACTTAAATCCAATGATGTATGCAGCAAATAATCCTATTAGTAATATAGATCCTGATGGTAGAGACTGGACTATAACAGAAACTTACAATAAAAAAACAAATACAACTAATTATCATTTTACTTTTACTGGTGCTGTATTAAACAGCTCATCGAATAAAAAAATTGATCTGCAAAAATTTGCTAAAGCTGTTCAATCACAAACTGAAGCAATTTTTGATAAAATCGAAAAAAATCCATACGTTACAATTTCTTCAAGTATAAGTATACGAACTATAGATGATAAAGAAGATTTAAAAAATACAGATACATTAATTGAAATAAAAGATTCTAATTCACAAGACTTTGCTTCTAATTATAAAAATCGTGAAACACCTGGACAAGCAATGAATGGAAAGGAGATCTCAATAAACGAAAAATACGTAAATGACATGATTAATGGTACAAACGAAAAGACTATACCACATGAAATAGGTCACACTGCTGGCCTTCAACACCCTACAATGGCAACAAGAACTTCGTGGTTTGAAATACCTGAAAGGTTTACAACAAGTAAAGATAACTTTATGTTACAAGGGGTAATAAAAAATCCATCAGGTCCTAATATCCATCAAGTCAATAGGATGTACAGGTTATATAAGTCAGGCAAACTCAATAAAAAGAATATTAATCCAGTTTATGAAAAATGAAAAAAATAATTATATGTCTTTTGTTTCTAAGCATTTCTTGTAAAGAAAAAATAACTCTAATTGAAAGAAAAATATTATACTCAAATTTATATGAGCCAAATAAAAACATTTATATCGAGTTATTATCTTATTATCCGGCGCTTAATAAAAATCAATCGAATTTTTATATTGTAAAAAATATTCATAATAACGACACTTTGTATGTAGTTGATAAAGATATGCATCAAGTATCGGACTTCATAAAAAAATATAATGGAGTAGAAAACACGGGTATTGTTTTAAGAAAATCTAACATAAATAGTAAACACGAGTACTTTCTATATTTACCAAAAGATATAGATTTATCTAAGAATAAGATGTATTTGGGAGAACTTATTAATCTGATAGATTAGTCCAATCTCTACCACCCCACCCCCACCCCCCTGGTGCGCAAAGTCTCCGGACTTTGAGCGGATAAAGATAAACCCGCAACAATTGCTGTGGGATTCATACCACTTCTTATCTTTACCGTGCCGACGGGACAAAAGTGCAGAAGATCTTTGGCTCTACGACGACAGATTACCTTGACGGATTTCAGTATGAAATGAGAAGCTGCAATTCTTCCCGACATCAGAAGGGTTTTATAATGCGGAAAGAGGGGAATATGTATATAACTATACCGATCATCTGGGCAATGTAAGATTAACCCCGCTGGCGCGAGCGTCCCGCTCGTGCTAGTAGATAAAACAAATCCACTGCAATTGCGGTAGATTTTGTGTTTTATAGCAGCAATTATTTGGATATTGAAAAATCATTATAATTATTTAAATTTACCGAAGATCATTCAGAATACCCAGGTAACAGATTATGTATACCATGCAGATGGAGTGAAAGTGAAAAAGTTCTTTAATGATTTAGAAACCGATTACCTGGATGGCTTCCAGTATAAATCTACCTACCCAAGTGAAACGGATGGTTATATTGATACTTCTGAGCCAACAGAAATAAAATTGAGGATTATTCCAAATCCGGAGGGATATTTTGATGCTTTAAGGAATAAGTATTATTATAATTTTACGGATCATTTGGGGAATATACGTTTGAGCTATAGTGACACTAATGGAGATGGTATTGTAACAGGGGATATTCTGGTTAATAATTGTGTTGATAACGGAGTAGATATTGTGTGTAACAGCTATATTACTCCCGGAGAAGCAGAAGGAGTAAACAACTACTATCCCTTTGGACTGGCACATGCTAATAGTAATTTTGAAAAAGTTTACCAGTATAAGTACAACGGTAAGGAACTCCAGGAGACGGGGATGTATGATTATGGTGCAAGGTTCTATATGCCGGATATTGGAAGATGGGGTGTTGTGGATCCGTTGGCGGAGAAGTATAGAAGATGGAGTCCATATAATTACGTAATGAATAACCCACTGAGATTTATTGATCCGGATGGGATGCAAGTTAGCCCAATCTATGATACAGATGGTAATCTTTTAGGAACTGATAACCAAGGACTGCAAGGAACTCCTATAGTTATGAAAAAGGAGACTTCACTCAAGGGATGGATCACGAAGAAGCGACAAGTTATAGTACAAATACAGAAGGAGCTAAACATTGGGGATTCAATAGTGCGGAAGCAAAACAAAAATATGCTGATACACAAGTGAATTTACAGAATCGTCCAGATTACGATGGAAGTTTAACATTAGGTGAAGCCAACCAATGGTATAGAAATGGTGACGGACAACCTCTTTTTGTGGACGCATCAAAAATCAATTTATCTCCGGTTACTGTAAATGATTTAGAAGAAGAAGGCGGATCAATGTATAAGAATTTTTTCCTTACAACTAATCAACAAACAGGAAGATTGTATGGGACGATTAAAATAACTTTGGATGATGCTTCAACAGGTGCTGTTTCTCTTGGGGGTAACGATAGGAAGGTTGATGATTATGATTTTGATCAAAAACCAAGTGATGGAACTGTTGGCAGAGCAGTAAGGAATTTTGGAACAAAAGTCGGAGAAGCAGTAGCTGGAAAAGGGAAAGGTTATTCTATATATACTTATGGTAATGGAAAGGTTGAAAAGAAATAATAAAATTGCTTTGTTTATTGCAAGCATCTTAGTTCTTTTAGGATGTTCATCTCAAAGTATGGATGACAAATTTTATAAGAATTATTTAGGGATAAATGTACTCCCTGAAAAACAAGTGTTTTTCTATAAAGAGGAATCGGCACAAAATGAAGGGTTTTCTTTTGAAGTAATAAAATACTCAACAGAGGGAAAGTTAGAAATTAAAAAAGGATATCCAATTAAAGATGAGTATAAACAAAAATGGAAAATTGCAGAATGGCAAGAGACACCCATTAATGATAAAACTGAAAAAGACTTTGATATTGTCTTCAAATATTCTATTGAGAATAACGACGTAAAAACCAAGCTGGATTCTCTAAAAAAGATTATACAAAAAAAAGGTAATTACTATTGTTATTATTATAAAAAAAGTAGTGATTATGTTGAAGCAATTAGTTTGTATGTTATTGATACTCAAGAAAACGAATTGTATATATTTAATATTGAAACATAAGTTTACCCCGCTGCCCCCCCCGCTGGCGCGAGCGTCTCGCTCGTGCTAGTAGATAAAACAATCCACTGCAATTGCGGTAGATTTTGTGTTTTATAGCAGCAATTATTTGGATATTGAAAAATCATTATAATTATTTAAATTTACCAAAGAAGATCACTCAGAACTCTGTAGCAATAAATTATACGTATAGAGCAGATGGAGTGAAAGTGAAAAAGTTCTTTAATGATTTAGAAACCGATTACCTGGATGGCTTCCAGTATAAATCTACCTACCCAAGTGAAACGGATGGTTATATTGATACTTCTGAGCCAATAGAAATAAAATTGAGGATTATTCCAAATCCGGAGGGATATTTTGATGCTTTAAGGAATAAGTATTATTATAATTTTACGGATCATTTGGGGAATATACGTTTGAGCTATAGTGACACTAATGGAGATGGTATTGTAACAGGGGATATTCTGGTTAATAATTGTGTTGATAACGGAGTAGATATTGTGTGTAACAGCTATATTACTCCCGGAGAAGCAGAAGGAGTAAACAACTACTATCCCTTTGGACTGGCACATGCTAATAGTAATTTTGAAAAAGTTTACCAGTACAAGTACAACGGTAAGGAACTCCAGGAGACGGGGATGTATGATTATGGTGCAAGGTTCTATATGCCGGATATTGGAAGGTGGGGTGTCGTAGATCCAAGAAGCCAATACACGCATGAAGCCTATAGCTATGTTTGGAATAATCCAATAAGTTTTAATGATCCTACGGGGATGCAAGGAGAATGGGCTTTTCCAGATCGGGACGGAAGACACGATGGAGAAGTTTGGGAAGACTCAGATGGAATGTTTTTTTGGGACAAAAAAAATGGAGTTTGGAAAGATTTCAATAATGGAAGTTCTGTTATAACAGAAGTTACTGTAAAAGGTAAATCTAAAAATAGTAATTCGGGTCCTGCAAGTTTAGCAATGACAGCCTTATGGACTTCTCAAGCTGATTCACCAGCACCAGGACCTGCAGATATTGTTGCAGCAGCAATGTTATTAGGAGCTGGAGTTTGGTGGACATATAATCAATTTACTCCACCTAGTACAGGATACACCACCATTGCAGATCCTGGTGCTGGTTATAGAAATTTAAACACTGAAGATACCGCCGAGGAAGATAAAGATGTGAATGGTGTCGATGTTCCTGATGCAAGAAAGGGAGGTGGAAAGAATGGGCAACATGCAAATCTTAAAGCTAAACAAAGTGCTGGAGAAAAATATGAAGAAGCTAAAAGCAAATTAGATTCTATATCTAGAAAACCAAATAAAACAAAAGAAGATAATAAGTTAAAAACACAATTAGAAAAACAGGTAAAACATTGGAAGGCAAAAGCACAAGAAACCGGAGAAAACCATAGTAGAAATGCAAAAGGAAATAGATAAGCTATGAATTTATATACAGTTATTTTTGAATTTATGGGAGGCACATATTGCTCACAAAACCATTCACAAACCGAAAGAGAAGCTTTAGTAAATGCTATTAAAGAAAACATCAAAAATAAAGAACTTATTGATTTTAAAGAAAATCTTTTAAATGATCTTAATTTTTGGATTGAAGAAATAGGAGTTTCTTCGTTAGATGGCTTGAACAACGTTTGGTATTTTTCTTTTTCATACGAAGATGAATCATATCATTGCCATATAATTAAAACAGTTAATCTTCAAGAGTAATAAAACCCGATCTCGCGGATTTATAATCCGTGAGCAGAAATAAAGCCCCCCGCTGGCGCGAGCGTCTCGCTCGTGCTATTACATACAAAACCCTCGCAAAATTGCAAGGGTTTTGTATGTAATGTAATTTCTACGAGTAGGCTTTTTTAACTTTATAATCTCTTATCAAAGCATCAATAATCCGACTGCAGAAGGCTATTTTAATTTTAAAAATAATAAGTATATTTACAACTATGCTGACCATTTAGGAAATGTACGTTTGAGTTACTTTAACAATGGCAGCGGAATAGAAGTTCTTGAAGAAAACAATTATTATCCTTTCGGGTTGAAGCATGAAGGGTATAATGCATTGGATGGAAATTCTGCGTATCAGTATAAGTACCAAGGACAGGAATTACAGGAGACTGGTTTTTACTCGTTTAAGTGGAGAAATTATATGCCGGATGTGGGAAGGTTCTTTAATATTGATCCATTGGCTGAAAAATTCCCTTATAACTCGACGTATGCATTTCAGGAAAACAAATTAGGAATGGGTGTTGAATTAGAAGGTTTAGAATTACTGAAAAATCATACCGGATTTTTTGCAATCCATGGGAATGCAATGAGAGTTGTTAGAGCTCCTGGATCGCAAATAAGTAATGGAAGAGCAACCTTTACGGCTGCAGATATTGGATTAACCACGCAAGGATATAATCCGGGTGCAGCAAGAATGTCTGATGGCTCCAGCGGTTTAAAATTAAAATCTTATGCTTATAGTGGCCCTAATCCTAATGGAGCAACTATGGAAAACGTGACGGAAATGCCATCTAACTTGGAGGCTCAGAAGTTTACCACTACCAAGAGAGGGTTGGAAATGACCAATAAACTGATAAAGAATTATGATAAACTCAATACTGCCGCAGGTGGAGCGCAAGAACTGGTTGGTTTATTAGATCTGGCTGCTAATGTTCCTGATGCCATTAAAAGTACAAAAGCATATGTGCAGGCTGCTAAAGATGTGAAAGCAATAGATTTTCAAGCTACCCAAATGGATCTTGCAATAGATTTGGTAAATTCTAGCGGAATTGACATGACAACGCAAACAAGGAATGATGTGATAAATTTTGTTTTTGATGGAACTGTACCAAATCCGGGAGCGGGATTGATGCCAAATTCATTAATTATATCTAAGGGAACGCAAATTTTGAAAAATAATAATTTACCTGTACAGCCTCTTGACGAGCAGATAAATACCAATAAAAAAGTTTTACCATAATGAAAGCCATTAAATATATCTCATTAGCTTTAATTTTATTAAGTATAAGTTGTTGTGTAAATAAGAAACAAAAAGATGAAGATCAGATTAAAACAACGATTCAGAATTTTTGGAAATCAGTTCAAAACAATGATGAAGCAAACTATTTAAAATTAGTTGATGGCAGTGAAGAATACCAATTTGCAATGTTGAATCAACTACATTATCTTAATAGGAATTATAGCAAAATTAAGAATATTGTAGAGTCCAAAGAGATGCAAATAAAAGATACAAATGAATTAGGAGAATCTCAAAAATGTGTTGAATATTTATTTGTAAAACCTAATTCTACTGTAGAGCCATTGAGTGTTAAGCTGTTCTTTTTTAGACCGGTAGGCTACAATAAAATATTCAATGTTCAAATTTTAGGAAATATGCCAGAATGGGAAAAATAACTTGTTCTTTCCACAGATAACACAATAAACCCTCGCATTTTGCGAGGGTTTTTTATTTATAGTGGTAGTAATTTACTATGAATAAGCTTTTTTAGCTTTAAAATCTCTTACCAGAGCATCAATAACCAAATAGATTTGTTCTTTAGCAGACTTTGGTAAATTACCAATCCCCCCGCTGGCGCGAGCGTCACGCTCGTGCCGGTAACATAATAAAAACCCACAGCAATGCGGTGGGTTTTGTATATGGAAACAGAACTAAAGCGGAAATACTAGGTGGAGTTTAAGCTTGATTTTGCAGGGGGTGTTCAGCAAAGCATCACCCGCCACAAAAGGCTTGATACCGATACCGACAAGGTGATTACCGAAAACTTTACGTATGATTCTCAAAACAGGCTTTTAACCCATACCCACCAGGTAGATAGTAACCCGGTGGAATATTTAGCACAGAATACCTACAATGAACTTTCACAGCTTCAAACCAAAAAGTTTGGTGGAGCAAGCTCAGGAAGCGGGCTTCAGACGGTAGATTATCAATATAACATCCGCGGTTGGATGACAAAGGTCAATGATCCCAAAAAGCTTAACGGGAAACTGTTCGGATATGAAATCAAATATAATCAGGTTGAGGGACAACAAACTCCCGATCCGTTTGACAGCAGTTTAAAAGTATTGCCTAAATACAATGGCAATATTGCTGAAGTAGACTGGCGTACCAACACGGCCTCTTCGGATTACCTGAGAAGATACGGCTATGTGTATGATAAGCTCAACAGATTGTCTGCAGGTTTTTATCAAAGGGATGATCGTCCTTCTGCTCAGGAATATTATGAAAAAATGAGCTATGATTTAAACGGCAATATCACCAACCTGAAAAGGACAGCATCCCTGGAAGGAAATACTACGGCAGGATTAATTGATAATCTTAGTTATGTTTATTTCAACAATAACAACAGCAACAGACTGAAGACCATTACCGATTCTTCTACGGATTACAGGGGATATCCTGATACTTCCGGTATTGAGATTGGGTATGATAATAACGGAAATATGACGAGCCATCAGGACAAAGGAATTTTAAATATTTCGTATAATTATTTAAATCTTCCAAAAGAAATTTTGTTCAGTGAATGGTATATTATCCGGAATCAGACAACGGGTGTTGATGAGCAGCGAAATGTGAGGTCATCTTACACCTACCGTACAGACGGTGTAAAGCTCAGAAAGAAATACATTACGTACTTTTCAAAAGGTGCAGCAGAAAGAACCACAACTACGGATTACCTTGATGGTTTCCAATATACGATCAATCCTGCCGGAGCAGTGTCCCTTGAATTTATTCCTACAGGAGAAGGCTATTTTAATTTTAAAAATAATAAGTATATTTACAACTATGCTGACCATTTAGGAAATGTACGTTTGAGTTACTTTAACAATGGCAGCGGAATAGAAGTTCTTGAAGAAAACAATTATTATCCTTTCGGGTTGAAGCATGAAGGGTATAATGCATTGGATGGAAATTCTGCGTATCAGTATAAGTACAACGGAAAAGAGCTTCAGGAGACGGGGATGTATGATTACGGGGCGAGGATGTATATGCCGGATATTGGGAGATGGGGTGTACACGACCACTATCTGAAACAACTTTATATCCTTATAGCTACGCAGATAATAATCCCATTTTCTATAATGATCCAAGAGGGATGATTGCCCAGCAATCTGAAATGCATTCAACAATATATAAACACAAAAGAACTGGTGAAGAAGTAAATGTTAATGACGGAGTTAATGAAACAGTTCTTGTTAATGGATATGATTTTGCAAAAGCTAGAATTTATGCTAATTACTATAATAAAGGTGGTGGTTTAACTAATTTATCTGATAAAAATAAAGATCATAAATTTGACGTAAATCAAGGCTACATAGATTTTTATTATAGCACGCGCTATGGTGATGGCTTTAGCTTTGCTTCTTTATTTGATTCGGTCCAGACAAACGTACAATACCTACAAGTGATAGTGATACTATGATATTGCTTGAAATGCCTGATATAGGTAGAAAGGGAGTGGTAAAGGGTGTATTAAGATCTTTAGAAAAAAATGCAATAAAATCTCTTGTTAAAAAAGATGCTAAATTATTAAAACTAGCAGAGGAAACATTCAAAGGAAATGATTTATTACGAAAAGAGGCTAATACTTTAATAAGTCAGTTAAACGCAGGAAATATGAATCCAGGTATTGGAACTAAGAATATTGGTAAAAATATTTTTGAAGCTAGATCAAGAGGAGGAGCTAGAGTATATTTTAGAAACGGATCTAACGGAGTAGAAATTGTGGGGTATTCCCATAAAGGTAACCAACAACAAGTAATAAATCAAATTTTAGAAGCATATAAATAAGTAAATATGAACGATTTTAAAGTAGTTTTTCCTAGTGGGTATAATGTTGATTATTATGATGATAATATTGATTTAAATATTATTATCCCTACAGGAAGTGTATTTTTCTCTACCTTTTTTACAATACTAAACATTAAGAACCTGATTGAAAAGGGAAATTCATCATATTTTTGGTCTACAGATATGATTATAGTAAAAGATTTGAAAAAGGAAACAATAAAAAATGTTATACGTAGCATTATTGATGACGAATATTTAGAATCCACATGCACCAATATTGGAAAAGTTCATGATGTTTTTCCTAAAGTTAAAAGTTATTTCGATATACTTAGTGACATATAGTCTCAACCGCTGGTGTGAGCATCTCCTCGTATGGACAGTAAAAATTCAGATAGACAAGTTGAAAATTAGTTAGAGAAGCATATAGAAATAGTAAAAAAATTAAAATACAAGGACAGAGGGTATTATTGAGAGATAATAATATAGAAATGTGGGTGAATACAAAAACTAAAACAATTGAACTGCTTATCCAATAGCCAGATAATTAAATTTAAAATCCAAGTCGATAATAATTCTGTCGCCAAATATATAGACCGTATTACAGGAACTATATATATTAATTTTAATGATACTTTTTTTCCAGAGAAAAATTGGAATGATTTTGTTATTATCCTTATTAATAATTGGATAGAATCTTCTTACAATATTTTAAGTGGCATTACAGAACGTGAAGAATTTTATTTCATGGATGGTCCTTTTTTTATGAGGGTTAGAAAAGTAGATTCAGATATTTGCATTGTGGAGTTAATTGAAAACCATACAGATATATTGAGTAATTTCAGAGTAAATACAAAAGATATTTTTGATGAGATTTTAAAGGCTGTCATTCTATTAAATAAATATTGTGAAAGTCAAGGATGGGAAACAGAGGATATTAAAAAACTACAATATTTTAGTAATAAATTTACTACCCACAAACCCGATGAACCTGATCTCGCGGCTTTGTAATCCGTGAGCAATAATAAATAAACCCTCGCAATTTTGCAAGGGTTTTTATGTTTCTTAAAACACGTAAAATTTAATTGAATATTTAAATTAATTTAATTATTTAAATTTACCGAAGAAGATTACTCAGAATGCTCAGGTAACAGATTATGTATACCGTGCAGACGGAGTAAAAGTAAAGAAGCTCTTTGGAGGATTGCAGGCGGATTACCTGGATGGGTTCCAGTATAAATTTACCTATTCTTGGGAAGATGAAACCTGCACCGTGACCACTGATGGAATGAAATTAAGGATCATCCCTACCCCGGAAGGTTATTTTGATACACTGGGAAACAGTTTTTTTTATAATTATACGGACCATCTTGGAATGTGAGATTAATCTACAGCTATGCTAATGCATCGTGCCGTTACCAAATACAGCAGTACGAAAGAAAGCGGAGGCGAAGACCAAAATCCTGAATCTCGGCAAACGCCTTCCTAAAGCCACCGCCCAAGGGAGGAAAGTATCGGGAATAGCCGAATCCATAACGCCGAAAGGAGCAGGCTTTCGGAATTCTCCGAAGGTATCCCGCCAAAAGGATAACAGGGTCGGGAAATTCCGAAATGAGCCCGCCTAAAGGAATGGGTCTTCGGAAACCTCCGACAGCAAAACGCCGGCAGGAGCTCTGTCTTTACTAATTAAGCATAAATAAACCCGTTGTGCATTTTGATTCATTTTCGTTATTTTGAGTAGATTTTGAAAAAATCAGATCGAAAAGTTTATGAGTTTGAGAATAAGTTTCATTCTTGATCCATTTTTATTCACCTTATTACGGAAAATCCTCGAAGTCACGAATCAAAAACCAAATTTAGCAAAATGAGCAAGGAGTTGTAAATAATTCTTAATTAATAAGAGGCCAAATAAAACCTTATCTACCTACTATATCTAATTATACTCTTTCAGTTGATAAATGTATACTTATTATTTGAACCAAAA
Source organism: Chryseobacterium sp. PET-29 (assembly GCF_025736815.1). Classification (NCBI taxonomy): domain Bacteria; kingdom Pseudomonadati; phylum Bacteroidota; class Flavobacteriia; order Flavobacteriales; family Weeksellaceae; genus Chryseobacterium; species Chryseobacterium sp. PET-29. The sequence continues at coordinate 4,045,211 of NZ_CP107053.1, forward strand.
AAAATTACCACGGATAACAATTATACGCCTGATGAATTAATTTTCAATAAATAAAAATATGGATATCTTTTATGTTGTAATAATCATTTTCATGATTTTAATTTTAATCTTGGGAATAGCTGGTATGATTTCCCCCGATATAATTGTAAACCGCTATTTAAAATATACAAAAAATCATCCCAAAATTATTAAAATAACAAACAAAAGTTGGTTTTATGTAAGCTTTAAGATAAGCTCTGTTTTACTAGTTGTCTATTCAATAGCAGTACTGTTTTTATTAACAAGAAAAATGCTATTGTAGAATAAGCGTAAATTTTTAATGTAAATGTTTCAGCATAAACTACCGATCTCGCGCATTTGTAATCCGCAAGCAGATAACAAAAACCACCTCTTTTGCGGTGGATTATAGAGCAATATTTCTATCAAAAAGCCTCACAGAAAATCCTGTATATTACCATAATTCCACGCCGCTACAAAAATTCCCGCTGTTTCAGTCCTTAGCCGCTGATTGCCTAAAGAAACAGCTTTCACATCATGATCAGCTAATAATTTGATCTCCTTTTCAGAAAAATCACCTTCAGGGCCGATGAGGAAAGTCATCTGGTCAAGTTTAGGGATCTCATTTAAGGCAATCCGGTGAAGGTTTTCGTGACAATGAGCTACAAATGTATTTTCGGAACTGATCGTTTTTAAAAAATCCTGAAGTTTAATGCTGTCATTAATAACCGGAAAATGAAATCTCAGGCTTTGCTTGGATGCGGCAATTGCCTGTTTTCTCAGTTTGTCGATATTCAGGTTTTTACGTTCGGTTTTTTCAGTTTGTAAAATAGTAATTTCAGAAATTCCCATTTCTACGGCTTTCTCTGTAAAAAACTCAATACGGTCAATATTTTTCGTGGGAGCAATGGCAATGTGCAGTTGAGGATGAAAATCCGGCAGTCCGGTTTTAATTTCATCAATCGAGATCGCTGCCTTCTTCCCTTCAATCATCAGTCTTCCGGAAGCGAGATTCCCTTTCCCGTCGGTTATATGGATCTCTTCGCCTTCCTTCATCCGCAGCACCTTTACAATGTGCTGCTGTTCTTCATCGTTGATTGTTACTCGATTTCCTTCAATTTCTCCGTAAAATAGTTTCATAGATTCTGCGTTAAAAAAGCCACTCCTGTTTTTATGGTCGTGTAAATATCTGTATCACAATTTCGGTAAGAACAGATGTATATTTCCTCGATCCAATGGTCATTAAGGTAAATCAGATTTAAATATTCCTGTTTTCTTAAATTATTTTTAATGGACAAATAATCTCCTTCTTTGGGCTCGTAGGGAAAGCTGAAAATATTTTCGGCATTTATTTTTTGTATAATTTCATCTTTTACGTCCTGGATATACCCTGTTTCGGAGCTGGATGGAAAGTAATCCATATAAAGCTCGGAGGCATCATTTTTTCCCGTAACGGTTTCTAAGATCCAATAATATTTTGAATTTTTCTTAGATTGTGTCCCCAATATTTTTTCTTCTAAAAGAATTTTCATAGATCGTATTTTGCTGTTGCACTGGTTCTTAAATCCGTAAATTCTCCTCTTTCAAATTTCAGCTGTGCTACCATCGCAATCATCGCTGCATTGTCGGTGGTATACTCGAATTTCGGGATATAAATATTCCAGCCCAGTTTTTCCTGATTATCCTGCATGGCTTTTCTCAAAGCTGAATTCGCGGAAACACCGCCGGCAATGGCAACTTCGTTAATATTTAATTCTTTCGCGGCCTTTTCAAGCTTGTTCATCAGGATTTCTATGATGGATTTCTGCACCGAAGCACAAAGGTCATTGATATTATTTTTAATAAAATCCGGATCTTTTCTCACTTCTTTCTGAATAAAATACAGTACGGAAGTCTTTATTCCGCTGAAAGAATAATCATACTGCTCCAGTTTAGGTTTATTAAATTTAAATGCTTCAGAATTACCTTCTTTGGCAAGCTTGTCAATGATGGGTCCGGCAGGATAATCCAGGTCGAAAATTTTTCCGATTTTATCGAAAGCTTCACCTGCTGCGTCATCAGTTGTTTTCCCGATAATTTCCATGTCAAAATAGTCCTTTACCAGGACGATCATGGTATGTCCGCCACTTACGGTAAGGCATAAAAAAGGGAATGTAGGCGGCATAGGATTTGCATCCTCAATGAAATGCGCTAAAATATGTGCCTGAAGATGGTTTACTTCGATCAGCGGAACGTCTAAGCTCATTGCCAAAGACTTAGCAAAGGAAGTTCCCACAAGAAGAGATCCTAAAAGGCCGGGACCCCGGGTAAATCCTATCGCGGAAATTGCATTTTGTTGTATATTTGCTTTAGTTAGAGATTTTTCAACAACCGGAATGATATTTTGCTGGTGAGCACGTGATGCAAGCTCAGGAACAACACCGCCATATTCTTTATGGATTGCCTGGTTTGCAGCAATGTTCGACAGAATAGAATTTCCCTTGATGATAGCTGCTGATGTATCGTCGCAAGACGATTCAATACCTAAAATTATAGAGTCGCTCATAATAATGGCAAAGTTAGACAATAATAACGAGAATGAGAACAAAAAATCAGTAACTGAAAACCTCGGTAATCAGGTACAAAAAGCCGTGGAAAACGCCGGGGAAAAAGTGAAGGAGACCGTAAAAGAAGCTTCTGAGCTGGCTTCTGACGCCATCAAGCACCCGGTAGAAACGGCTGAAGAATTCGGAAAACAGGCCGTAAAAGATGTTACCAGTTACTCATGGTGGGCACGTCTGCTTTTGATTCTCTTCTGGCTCGGACTTGGACTTGTTGTTTCTATTTTTATCGCGATTAATCTTCCGGTTACCAAGCAATGGGCTGCTGATCAGGCGCTGCAGGTCGTAAACAGGGATTTCAAAGCCCAGATGTCAACGGAAAGCGTGGAGGTAAATTTCTTCGGGAATGTAAAGGTTAAAGGGTTGAAAATCAAAGATTATAAAGGCTATGATTTTATTCAGTCTAAAGAGTTTATTGCCAATTCAAACTGGCTTTCTTTATTTGGCAACATTACAAAAAACAATTCGTTAAGCTTTAACTCGCTTACGCTAAAAAATGCCGATGTAAAAGTAATTACTTATAAAGGCGACAGTATTTCAAACTTTATCCGTTTCACCCAATTGTTTGACAGCGGAAAAAAAAGAGATCCCAATAAACCTCCTTTTCAGTTGGATTCAAGACTTCAGATCCTTGATTCTAAAGTTTCTATTGTGAATTTAAATTCTCCTGGAGAAAAAGGAAAATGGTTAACTGCCACCAATTTTAACCTGAAAGCACCTAATGTAAAAATCAACGGAAGAAATATTTCGGCACTCATCAATAACATGTCCTTTACGACAAAGCGATGGGGCAAATCTCACTTTGTAGATACTTTTTCTACAGAGCTTTCAATGACGCCGGATTATCTTTCTTTAAAAGATCTGACGTTAAATACAGATCATTCGCTTTTGCAGGGAGATATAAAATTCAATCTTCATGATGACGGTTCATGGGCAGATTTTGCTGATAAAGTAAAGTGGGAAATGAATCTACGGCAGGGAAGCCAGCTGAGCGGCTATGATATCAGCTATTTTGTAACGAATTGGGACAATTTCAAGCCGTTTAATATTTCCGGTAAAATGGCTGGTCCGTTAAATAATTTCCGGCTGGATAATTTCCTGATCAGAAATCCGGATGTGAATATAGCAACCAAAACCATGAAGGTCGACAGATTATTAAAGGGTAACTTTTTAATCGAAACCCCGGATCTTTCTGCAGATTTTACCTATAAGGATCTTAAGGCCATGATGCCTTCATTCATTGCTACAAAGATGAAAAACTTTGCGGATGATTTCGGCAAACTAAAATATAATGGAACAGCAAGTGTTAATCCGAATAAGGTATATGTAGCCAACGGAAACCTCATTACCGGAATCGGACAGGCGAAAATTACCAGGTTTTCATTAACAGAGTACAGCTCATCAATGCCAAAATATGTAGGAATTGCTGAAGTTAAAGATTTAAATACTTCCGTAATTACCAAAAATAAAGCAGTAGGCTTAATTTCAGGAAGATTTGATATCAACGGTCAGAGTTTCGATGTCAACACCATGAGACTGACAACGAAATCAAGGATTACCAGTGTTGAAATCATGAATAAGGAGATCAACAACATTTATCTGGAAGGCCTTCTTGATCATAAAAAATATAACGGACTCATTACAGTGGATGATGAGCAGGCAAAAGCCAATATTAAAGGATTAATTGACTTCAGCACATCAAGAATTTCGATGAATGTAAATGCTGATGTTAATTATCTGAATATGAATTATTTTACCAATACTCCCGGAACTCAGATTGTAAGCGGAAAGGTAAATGGTAAGATGGCCATGTCTTCAATCAATGACCTTACCCTTGATGTTGAGGCAAACGGAATTAATTTCGCTACAGCCAGCCAGAAATACTATATTCCGACAGCAAAACTGAAAACGTTTATGGAAAACGGAGGCCGCGTAATTGATGTGGACGCGCCGGGAGCCGTTAATGGGAAAATATCAGGCAGATATAACCTAGGTGATCTTACAGGAATGGTAGAAAACGGATTGAACAGAATTCTCGTAGGACCAGCTCCAAGAAAGATGTACAGAGGACAGAGTTTTGCCATGAATTTTGATGTTCAACAGGGCCTGGTAAGCTATTTTCTTCCGGATCTTAAATTACCGCAAGGTGCAAAGGTAGAAGGGCAGTACGATGGAAATTCCAATAATCTAATCTTGAATCTTGATGCTGCTTCTTTAAAATATGTCATGACCAAAACCCGTGAAATTACGGACGCAGACCGGGCTCTTGCAGCAGCCAATCCTGCCTATACCATTAATGAAAGGGATAATGTTACCAGGGACAGCGCTATGGTGGACAGTGTAATGGTGAGGATCAATACAGCGAATCTTGATGAACAGATTTTTGCAAGAATCAGCAGGTTACAGTATAACAAAAATATTCTCAAAGATGTTACCCTAAGCGGAAGAAATGAAGATAACACACTTCTTCATTTAGCGGCAAAATTCAAACACGGAAGTCCTGAAGATGAGCTTGATGATACGATGAAGGAATATGCTATTAATGTCAATCAGTCTACCAATGCGGGAGGAGATTTTATATTCAGATTCGAGCCTACGGAGGTTAAATTTAATGAAGTAACATGGGCTGTTGATACAAGTCCTGAACTTAATCATTCTATTACGTATCGTAAAAAGGAAAAAGATTTTGACATCAGGAATCTGAGAATTTATTCCGATAACAGTTCATTACTTGTTAAAGAAGCGCAATTCAAATCAGCTAAAGATTTTTATCTGGATGCGGAAGTCAATGATTTTTCCATAGAAAAGCTCCTGGAAATGCAGCCGGGAGGAAATACAATGAATATTAAAGGACTTGCCAACGGCAGTGTACAGATTCGCATGGATAAAAGCACGCTTCAGCCTTTAGTGGATATGACCATTGATGATATCATGATGAACGGAAACGATATGGGAGACATTACAATTTCTGCAACCAACGGATTCTCCCTGAATGTTTACGATGTTGATATCAGGGTAAACTCTGCGGGAGTAATAGGAAATAACAGCCTTCATGTAACGGGAACCGTAAATAATAATACCTCTTCGCCTACGATAGATCTTACCGCTGAAATGAGGGATTTTGATATTGCTTTTGCACAGCAGTTTGTAACTACAGTTTTTGGAAATTTAAGGGGAAAAGCTACAGGAGATCTTAAGATCAGCGGAAAATTCAGTGATTTGGATTACAGTGGCGATATCGCTTTAAAAGGATTCGGGCTTAAACTTTTATTTACCGGGGTAGATTATTCTTTTGACGATACGGTAATTCCGCTTACCAAAGGTCTGGCCATCCTGAATAATATTGGGGTTCACGACGGAAGAACAAATTCGAGCGGAAATATTTCGGGAGCAATTCAGTTTGAAACGCTCTCTTCAATGGGAGTCAACCTGGTAATGCGGGCGGACAATCTATTAGTTCTGAATACCACTCAAAAGGATTACGATTTGTTCTGGGGAAGGGTCTACGGACAGGGAGATCTCTATGTGGATGGCCCGGTTTCAGGTCTCAGTCTTTCCACTCCTAATATGAAAGCCCTGAGCGGAAGTACTTTTACATTCAATTCGGGATCTACTTCCAATGTTGAAGAGTTCAAAATGCTGAGGTTCCTTAAGGAAGGAAAAGACGGTCTGGTAACTTTAGAAGATAAGAAAAAATCCGGAGCCAATATGAATATCGATTTTGCACTCGATGTGGATAAAGGAACTACAGTAAATGTTCTGATTGGTGACGAAGTAGGAAATATTACAGTGAAAGGTGCTGCTGAAAAACTTCGTTTCCAGATGAGCAGACAGGGAAATATTGCTATGAACGGAATGTATAAAGTGGAAAACGGAACTTTTGTTTCAAAAGCAATTCTGAATAAAACCTTCCAGATTGAAAAAGGCAGCAGCATCCGGTGGGATGGTGATGCCATGAAACCCGCGCTTAACATTACAGCAAATTATGTAAGAATGGTTTCCAATGCCGGAGAATATCTTAACATGGGAAGTCTTCAGCCAATCAGTATTTTACTGCAGGCTAATATTACACAGTCTCTAGTAGATCCCCAGGTTGATCTTGATGTTACTGCGTTGGATGTTTCCAGTCAGGTTAAAGAAACACTGGCTGCAAAAATGAGCCAGGAAGGGGAGAAGGTATTGCAGTTCGGATCTGTATTGCTTTTAAATAGTTTTAATGTTTCTAAAACCGGAGGAGTTGATGTGGATGTTGCAGGCGTTGCAGAATCATCAGGATACAACCTTCTTTTAAAGCAGTTGGGTTCTGTACTTAATACCATGAGTAATGAATTCCAGATTGACCTTAATTATGTGAAAGGAGACCAATATTCCAATACGGGCGACCGTGCGAATGCAGGGGTGAGTTTCGCTCTTTCACCAAGAATAAAAGTGAAAACCGGTTTGGGAATTCCTCTTACCAAAACTGAAAATACGGAAGCCAATTATCTTTCCGGAGAAGGAACAATTGAATATGATATTTCTAAAAAGAATGATGGAAGTCTGGTGCTGAGAGGGTATTCAAAACCTTCCAATATTGGTGTCATTAATGGTGCGGGCTCAAACGGTACTGCCAATCAGGCTTATGGAGGAGGTATCGTATGGAGCAAGAGCTTCAATTCTTTATTCAAAAAGAAGAAAAAAGTAAAAAATACACCTGAAGATCAAACAGGAATAAAAACAGATTCTATAAAATCAAATACAAAATAATTCTAAATTTATAATGATTTTTCTCATATGTGTTAATTATTGTTAATGTTTAATATAATTTTTTTAGTTAAATTATTTTTTATAAATTTGCAAAAAATACATTGTTTTTTTAAGAAAATTGTAATTTAACTAATATGAACTATCAACTGGACGAAATAGACAAGAAAATTCTTGATTTCTTAGTAGAAAACACAAGAATGCCTTTTACAGAAATTGCTAAACAGATGGATGTTTCCGCTGGTACAATTCACGTAAGAGTGAAAAAGATGGAGGATGCAGGTATTATTTTGGGATCATCTCTTAACATCGATTATGGAAAATTAGACTATCATTTTACAGCTTTCATAGGAATTCTTCTTACGAAATCTAACAGAACACAAGAGGTTTTGAAAGAGTTGTCAACCATTCCAAATGTAATCGAAGCAAGCGTTATTTCCGGAAAATACAATATTTTCTGTAAAGTAAGAGCTAAAAATACGGACGATGCAAAAAGAATTATTTATCAGATCGATGATATTCAGGATGTAATGAGAACAGAGAGTATGATTTCCATGGAAGAATATCTAAGTGACAAAAACAGACTGATCAACGCGATTTCCGTATAATCGTTTTTCAAAACAAATTATATAAAAGAACTTATGAAATCTCTCATAAGTTCTTTATTTTTGTACTTATGGAAGAATACAGCTACTTTGACGAAAATCCTAAAAAAGGATGGGGTTTTATCCTCGCATTCGCAGCCCTGATGTTATTTACCCTGATGGGGTTCGGGATTGATCTTGATGAGTATTTACAGCATGAAACCCTGAATATTCCTGCCTGGTATGCTTACACTGTTTTCACAATTGATGCATTGATGGTGGTAAGTCTTATACTCATGTTTTTTTATAGAAAAATAGGCATTTTTGCCTTTCCTGCACTGCTTGTTTTACATTTCTTTATGCATAATTATTACCTGTCTACATTCCTGTATACGGATGTAACCAATCTTTTCCTTTTCACCGGTTTTGGAATGCTGGCCATTATACCTAAGTGGAAGTTTTTCAGGTGATTAATAAATGCAATATAATAAATCATTAGGAGCGGGCTTTTGCCCGCTTTTATTTTTTTTTAGAGACAACATCATGAATTTCTGCTATCGGTGATAGATAAAAATGCATAACAAATATAGACAGAACGATCTGTCTGTTTTGAAAATTAATGTATACATTTGTCTTATCAAATAAAACAGTATGCCATCACCAAAAGAAAGAATTGTAAAAACAACATTTGAACTTTTTGCAAAACAAGGATATCATTCAACAGGAATTAATCAGATCATTTCAGAAGCAAATGTAGCTAAAGCGAGTTTTTATCAGTATTTTAAATCTAAAGAAGATCTCTGTGTTGAGTTTTTAAACGTAAGACATGATTATTGGTTTAATGAATTACATCAATTTACCATACAGGAAAAAGAAACGAAGTCTAAAATCCTTTCGTCTTTCGATTTCCTGATTTATATGAATGAAAAAGAAAATTTCAGAGGTTGCAGTTTCCTTAATATTTTGTCTGAAATTCCTACAGATAATGTGAAAATATTAAATGTCATTCAACATCATAAAACAGATTTGAGAAATTTTTTTTCTGAAATAACAGAAGATAAAGATCTTTCAGATCATATTTATTTATTGTTTGAAAGCAGCATAATTGAAAGTCAGCTTTTCAGAAAAAATGAGCTTATAGAAAAATCAAAAAAAATTATCAACCAACTAATTAATTAAAATTATGGAACAAAAACATCCGCTTCCGCCTTTTACGCTTGAAACAGCATTGGAAAAGATTCAGTTAGCAGAAGATGCCTGGAACAGCCAGGACCCTGAAAAAGTTTCCAAAGCTTACACCACTGATAGTGAGTGGAGAAACAGAGATCAATTTGTTAATGGAAGGGAAGAAATTGTAAGGTTTCTCAGCAGCAAATGGCAAAAAGAGTTTAATTATAAGCTGAAAAAAGAATATTGGGCGCATACAGACAACCGAATTGCCGTTCGTTTCGAGTATGAATATCAGAATAAAGAAGGAAACTGGTTTCGGGCGTACGGAAATGAGAACTGGGAATTTGATGAAAATGGGCTTATGAAAAAAAGATTCGCAAGCATCAACGATTTAGCTATCAAAGAAGAAGACCGAAAGTTCATCTAAATAATAAAAGCATCCAAAAGGATGCTTTTATGTATAATTCGAAAAAAAATTATTTATCTAAAATTCTTTTCACCGCTTCTTTCACTGCAGCCGAATCAATCTTATATTTTTTCATCAGTTCAGCAGGTGTCGCAGACTCTCCGAAAGTGTCATTCACCGCTACGAATTCCTGTCTTGTAGGTCTTCTTCTGGCAAGCATTCCGGCAATAGATTCTCCCATTCCCCCAAGATAATTATGTTCCTCAGCCGTTACGATTTTTCCTGTTTTTTCAACCGATTTTAAGATGATTTCTTCATCAAGAGGCTTGATGGTGTGAATATTGATCACTTCACAAGAAATGCCTTCTTTTTCAAGCTCATCTGCAGCAACAAGAGATTCCCAAACCAGGTGGCCTGTTGCAACAATTGTCACATCAGTTCCTTCCTGAAGCATAATTCCTTTTCCAATTTCGAAAGGCATATCTTCAGGAATAAAAACCGGAACAGTTGGTCTTCCGAATCTTAAATAAACAGGACCTTCGTGCTCAGCAATAGCAATGGTAGCCGCTTTGGTCTGGTTGTAATCACAAGGATTGATTACCGTCATTCCGGGAAGCATTTTCATCATTCCGATGTCTTCCAAAACCTGATGTGTAGCGCCGTCTTCTCCTAAAGTAAGACCTGCGTGCGAAGCACAAATTTTTACATTTTTATTGGAATACGCGATAGACTGACGAATCTGGTCATACACTCTGGAAGTGGAAAAGTTGGCGAAAGTTCCCGTAAAAGGAATTTTTCCAGTGATGCTCAATCCTGCGGCAAGGCCCATCATATTCGCTTCCGCGATACCTACCTGGAAAAATCTTTCAGGGGCTTTTTCAATGAATTTCTCCATTTTTAAAGATCCGATAAGGTCTGCGCAAAGTGCAACAACATTTGGGTTTTTATCTGCAAGCTCAGCCAATCCGGCTCCGAATCCTGAACGTGTATCTTTTTTTTCTGTATATGTAAATTTCATTTTTCTAATTATTAATTAAGATTACTTATTATCAATTACTTATTACTTGTAATTAATAATCAGCCGGAGCTTCTAAATATAATTGTTTGAAAGCCGTGTCCAATTGCTCGTCATTTGGTGCTTTTCCATGCCAGGCGTGAGTTCCCATCATGTAATCTACTCCGTTCCCCATTATTGTATGAAGAATAATAGCAATAGGTTTACCTTTTCCGGTTTCAGTTTTTGCTTTTTCAAGAATGGCAATTACCGCTTCAAGATCGTTACCGTTTTTCTCTTCAAGAACCATCCACCCGAAAGCTTCCAGCTTGGCATGAAGATTTCCTAATGAAAGCACATTCTCTGTACTTCCATCAATTTGCTGTCCGTTATAATCAATAGTAGAAATGATATTGTCTACTTTTTTGGAAGCTGCATACATAAAAGCCTCCCAGTTTTGGCCTTCCTGCAATTCTCCGTCTCCCTGTAAAGTATATACTAAAGAGTTATCCCCATCCAATTTCTTACCCTGAGCTACACCGAGAGCAACCGAAAGTCCCTGTCCCAAAGAGCCGGAAGCTACTCTGATCCCCGGAAGCCCTTCATGAGTCGTAGGGTGTCCTTGTAATCTGGAATCTAATTTTCTGAAAGTTCTTAATTCGTCCACCGGGAAAAATCCGAACCTTGCCAAAGTAGAATAGAATACCGGAGAAATATGTCCGTTCGAAAGATAGAAATGGTCTTCATTCTTACCTTCCATCGTGAAAGGAAGTTTATAGTTCATCACTTTTCCGTAAAGGGCTGTGAAAAATTCGGTACAACCTAAGCTTCCACCTGGATGACCGGAATTCACAGCGTGAACCATTCTTAAAATGTCTCTTCTGATTTGTGTAGTAAGAGATTTCAACTCTTCGATGCTTTTACTCATTGCTTAGAATTTATATGCACACAAATCTACAATTTTTAAATGGCTTACGGAAATGTAAAAACCCGGATCTGTGTCCGGATTTTAATCTTTTAGCGTATTTTTAATGATAAGTATTTTTAAGTAAAGGTAAGCCGGTTTTATAATTAATGATCTGATAAAGTATAATTTTAAATTTTCATCACGGACTTTATTTTCGTTTGAAAATGATAAGTAAGTACCAATTAATTTGGATAAATAATATTATTTTCTTCTGATCAGCCAAAGTCCTATGAAAGTAAGCAGACCATTAATGATTAAAAGTTCAAGCCCGATTTTAAACTCTCCGAAGAGTTTTTCCTGATACTTGTCGATAAGAAAAGAAATCACCGGCGCGGCGATACAGACAAATGGAACCAGCTTGTCCTTCACTTTATATTTTGTGAAAATCCCGAACGCAAATAAACCTAAAAGTGGTCCGTACGTAAATCCGGCAAGCTTAAGGATTAATCCGATCATTGAATTATCATTAATGACTTTAAAAATAATAACCATTATTAAAAAAGACAAAGCAACCAAAAGGTGAATGTTTTTTCTGAATTTCTCCTTCTTGCTGTCGTCCCACTGCGTTTTTTCCCGCATTCCGAAAATATCAATGCAAAGTGATGAGGTAAGTGCCGTCATCGCACCGTCCGCACTTGGAAATAAAGCCGAAATAAGAGCAATAATAAAGATGATTGATATAAATGGTGGCATATGATTTAGGGCAATATCCGGAAACAGCTGGTCGCCTGCGCTGGAAACACTTTCCTGTGCACCGTAAAGATGAAGAAGGCCTCCCATATAAAGAAACAATGAAATAACTCCTAACAAGATGAAACCTAAAGTAACCATATTTTTCTGAGAATCTTTCAGTCTGGTTACAGAAAGGCTTTTCTGCATCATTTCCTGATCAATTCCTGTCATGGTAATTGTAATAAAAGCTCCGGCCAGAATTTGTTTAATAAAGAAACTTTTCTGATTCGGATCAAAATCAAAAATTTTCGTGTAGCCTTTTTCATTCATTGCTGTAAAACTGTCACCAATGCTTAATCCGAGATGGTTCAGCATATAAACCGTACAGATTATCAGTCCTAAAAGCATGCAGGAAGTCTGCAGGGTATCTGTCCAGACGATGGTTTTTACGCCCCCCTCATACGTGTAAAGAATAATCATTCCTAAGATAATAAGGGTAGTAACGATAAAAGGAACACCCAGACTGTCCAGAATAGAAACCTGAAGAATATTTACAACAAGGTATAACCTCGCCGTTGCACCAACCAGTCTTGAAACAATAAAGATCCAAGCACCGGATTTATAAGAAAGCTGTCCCATTCTCTGCTGAAGATAGCCATAAATGGAGGTCAGTTTCAGCCTGTAATATAAAGGAAGAAGAACGTAGGCAACAACAATGTAACCAATGAGATAGCCTAATGTAATCTGTAAATAAGAGAATTTGTCATTTCCTACTGCTCCGGGAACACTCACAAAGGTAACTCCCGATAAAGAAGTTCCGATCATTCCGAAGGCAACCAGCATCCAGTTACTTTTACGGTTTCCTATAAAGAAACTCTCATTATCACTTCCTTTTCCTGTTTTGTATGCTACCCAGAGCAGCAATGCGAAGTAGATGATGATAATGGATAATAAAATAATCGGAGACATGTTCTGTTTAAATTAAAATTTTAGCAAATATAGTTTTTTTATATTCTGCTTAAAAAATAAAAAACCTTCCGGATTTACTCTGGAAGGTAGTTTTTAAATTAAGGTTGAATAAGTCTCAGCCTTAATCATCCTATGCCTGTGCCTGATTTACCAGAACATCCTGAAGCTCCTCATGTTTCTGGAAAGTAGCTTTTGCAAAAGGACAGAGCGGAATAATGGTTTTTCCGTTTTTTCTTGCAAAGTCTACCGCAGCCAGAAGCATTTCTTTGCCAACGCCTTTTCCGTTATAGGCTTCCTCCACTTCAGTATGATCAATAATGAATCTTTCTTCTCCTGCCCAGGTATAGGTCATTAAACCTGCACGTTTACCATCTATAAACGCTTCAAAATTTCCGTTTTTTTCGTTGTTGCTTTGTTTTACTTCAATCATACTATGAAAATTTGGTTAATATTTCAATATCGTTGGTTAATATTTTATGAATAGGACATGCATCAGCAATGGCCCTGAGTCTTTTAATCTGTTCTTCATCGGGGATTATTCCTTCAAAAGTAATATCTCTTTTGAAAATTGCTCTTTTGGTTAAAGGGAAATTTTCAAGCTCCACTTCTACGTTAATGGTATCAATATTCCATTCTTTCCTGTCGATATACATTCTGAGGGTTGCTGCAGTACAGCTTGCGAGCGAAGTAGCCAGGATTTCAAAAGGATTGAAACCTTTGTTTCCGCCACCTTTATCCAACGGCTCGTCGGTAATCAGGGTGTTTTCACCGGCGATAACTTCGGTGTAGTACTTTTCTTTGCCTAAACTAGCTTTTACGGTTATAGCCATTGTCTGTTTAATTATTTATCTGTGCTTTAAAGCTACTGATTTTATCTTTTAGATCTTTTCGCATTAAAGGATCAATAACACCGCTTTCCATATCAAAATTCTCGTAAAATTTCGGCAGTGAAAAAGTTTCTTTTACATCGGCGCCGAACTGTGGAAAAAATGTTTTTGCCGTATTCATAACATTTCCGCCACCATACCCTCCGGGCGAGGTAGACATCAGAAGCATTGGCTTATTCTGGAAAACTTTTACATTAATTCTTGAAGCCCAGTCGAATACATTTTTAAATGCAGCGCTGTATGATCTGTTGTGTTCCGCCAGGGAACAGATAATGGCATCACATTCTTCAATAACCTTTAAAAAATGATGCGCTTCATCCGGAAACCCCTTTTTTTCTCGGTCTACGGAAAACACGGGCATGTCGAAGTCATTTAAATCAATTAAATTAATCTTGTCATCCTGAAAATCTTTCAACACAAACTTTACAAGCTCTCTGTTGATGGAGGTGGAAGAAGTGCTTCCTGCAAATGCTAATATTTTCATAGTTTATTTTCGTCCTATTGTTTTCTGTTTAAAATGGCTTTCGGAAGCGGTACATAATCTTCTTCGTCTCCCGGAACCAAAGGAAAAGCTTCATGGTTTTGGTCATTCCAGTTTACTTTTGCCTGCTCAATCAGTTCTCTGTCTGAATTTACAAAATTCCAGAATATAAAACGTTCCTCGTCGAAAGGTTCACCTCCGAAAAGATATACTGTTCCGTTTTCACTCATATCAAACTCGCAGAGTTTGGTATCTTTCGCAATCATGAGCTGCTTGGAACCATACGAATTTCCGTCGGTAGAAACTGTTCCGTCCAATACATACATGGCTGCTTCTCCGTAAAGATCTTTTCCGATGCTTATTTTTTTTGCATCTCTTGTTTTAATTTCGATAAAAAACAACTTGCTGTGAACGGGAACCGGAGATTTTCTTCCGAATGCTTCACCTGCGATCAGTTTATATTGTATACCATCTTCTTCCCAAGCCGGAATTTCATCTGCTTCAATATGATGGAAGGTAGGTTCTGATTGTTCAAGATGTTTCGGTAGGCCTACCCAGATCTGGAAACCGTGAAGTCTCTTGTCAGAATGTCTCAGGTATTCCGGTGTTCTTTCAGAATGCACAACTCCTTTTCCGGCGGTCATCCAGTTGACGGCTCCGGGTTGTATTTCAATGGCGCTACCCACGCTGTCTCTGTGGAAAATAGAGCCTTCCAGAAGATAGGTTAACGTTGAGAGCCCGATATGCGGATGTGGCGGAACATCTAAATTTTGATAATCTTTCAATTCGGCAGGTCCCATGTGGTCTATAAAAACAAAAGGCCCGACTGCTCTTTTTTCGCGAAAAGGTAAAAGTCTGCCCACCAGAAAATTTCCTATGTCTGCAGATTTTTCTTCTATAATAAGTCCGATATTTGACATAATATATTAATTTTTATTAAGCTGATGGTACTGAAATCAGCAAACATTTTCCATAAAAATAGGAAAAATAATAAACGGATTTGAATTTTAAGTTAAATTAATGCCACAGACAACCGAATCTTCCCAGGTTATAATCTTCTAAGCATGCATAATTTTTCCTCTTGCATTTATCATAAAAAGAGTCTTAATGATAGATCGGTTCATCTGCCATAATATTGATATTATAAAGCAAAGGTAAGGGAAACGCAGGCTGAATGTATTGATGTGTGGTAATATTTAAGTAAGTGAATGCTATACCTGCGGATCTGTATTTAAACAGCTCTTAACGCCAGCCTTGCATTATTCTTGTTATGATATAGTGTCACTTAAATATTAAAGTATGTCGAGCAAGAATCGACCTCCGGATGTTAGCAACCGGAGTTTTTTATAACGTCTGTTTATACTTTTATACTGAAGAAATTTAGAAATTAATTAATGAGAATAGGAGCTCAACTACAAGCTGAAATTTCCATCTAATTATAAATTTTTTAGTCTTCCTTCGATTTCATATTTTTTCCATCCGAAATATGAAGTCTTCTGAAAACAAAACCGGAAATAATCGTAAGAATGCCTATGGTAAGAAATGTATACCGGAAGGCATTATGCGGCTCACCATGAATAAGATCGGTACTTTCAAAAATCTTTAAAACAATCAGTCCGAAAGCGATTCCAAATCCGATAGCCAGCTGCTGATTGACGGATAAAAGCGAATTTCCGCTGCTGGTCTGGAAGTTTCGGAGATCTGCAATGGAAATGGTATTCATTGAAGTAAACTGAATCGAGTTGAAGAATCCCAATACCGCAATAATAGGCACAAACCAGTACAGGGAAGTATTGATGTCCGGAATAGCGAGTAAGCAGATCAGTGTGCCGATAATGAAAGTGTTGATCATAAGTGTCTGCCGGTACCCGAATTTGTCTAATATTTTAATGACATATGATTTTCCGAAGATCGCGGTAAGGGCCATCGGAGCAATGATCCATCCTGAGGTGACGGCAGATTGTCCGTACGCAATCTGAATCATTAAAGGTAATAATAATGGAACAGAACTGATTCCCAGTCTGGTAGCAAGATTCCCAACAATTCCTACCCTGAAAGTTCTTACCTGGAATAAGTTTAACGGGAAAATAGGACTGTTATCTCTTTTCGCATGACGGTAATAGTAATACATGAAAAGAAACCCCAATATGAAAACAATAAGAACGGGCGTCGTATTCTGAAGGTCTCCGAAGAGCTCAAGAGAAATGGAAAGAAGGAGAGAAGCTGCTGCAAAAATCAGGAAGCCTTTTAAATCGAAATCGACATCTGCGGATTTATAATTGGGCATGAATTTTAAACCTAATGTTACCCCAAGAATGCCAATCGGTATGTTAATTAGAAAAATCCAGTGCCAGGAAAGGTAATCTACCATATAACCTCCAACGAGCGGGCCAAGAACCGGACCGATAAGAGCGGGGATAATAGCAAAGTTCATGGCTTTAAGCAATTCATTTTTGTCAAATGTTTTAATAAGCGCCAGTTTTCCAACCGGTGTCATGAGACTTCCGCCGATTCCTTGTATCACCCTCGAAATAACCAAATGGGTAAGGTTTTGTGAAAGGGCACAGAAAAGGGAACCGAGACTGAATAATATGATGGATGTGATAAAAATCTTTTTGGTCCCGAACCTGTCTGCCAGAAATCCGCTTGCAGGCATGAATACGGCCAGCGTTAAAACATAGCTGATAATGGCATTCTGCATATTCAGGGGAGATTCCTTCAGATCCCTTGCAATAGCCGGAAGTGAAGTGTTGAGAACGGTGGAATCCAGCATCTGCATAAAGATTGCGGTTGCTAAGATCAGCGGTAATATTTTCTTTATCGAATTAGGTTGCGAAACGGCTTCTGACATTGTTTCTGATACTGGAATTATCCAGATTTGTTTGGTTCAAAGAATTAAAATGGTAGTGTTTACAGCAATATTTATTCCTTTGGATTTATTTATTTTAAAAAATTAGAATCAGGAGACTTTTTATAATTTTAAACCACTAAAAAAGTCCTGCAGATTTCCGCAGGACTTTGATTTTATTTTCTTGGTTTTTCAACCCCTTTCCACTCTTCGCCGGCTTTTCTGTACTGGCTCAGTTCAAAGGTTTTGAAATCTTTTGTTTTGTACTCGATGTTGTCGGTATTTTGCTCAAATGGCATGATGTAATAATATTCTGCATCCGTTCTGTCTGTTTTGGTACCTTTTTTTACGGAAGGAACATATTTCGAGAATTTGTAACTTGGAAGATACTGCTTTAATCTTGCATAGAAAGCTTTATTCTCTTTTTCATCCGGAATGATGCTCACGATGTTGAAATCGTCTTTCTTTTTATCGATCCACAGATAATACGTTGTATCTTCTCCTGTATTTCTGTTGTTGGAATTGAAAGCAAAAAGCTCTTTCGGTACCAGCTCCTTGATTTTTTCGGCATCAATCTTTGTATAATATTGTCCTTTTGAAGGATCTACATACGTTTCAAGATTGTACATCAAAACAGAGTTGTTCTCAAGGTTCTTGTTTTTGAAATATTGATTCAAAGACAGTTCTGCAGTTTCTCTTAGCTCTTTTCCTCTGTCATCAAGCTTTTTGGTAGGATTCTGAGGGTTAACTTTCTTTACAAATTCATATAAAACTTTTGGCTTTATTTCTTTCAGGTGAGGATATGTTTTCAGCTGCTCAGCTTTTACCAGCCAATAGTATTGTTGATAAAAGTCTTCTTTATCAGCATCCTTCACACTTTTATACACCATTGCAAGTTTTTTGGAGCTAAGATATTTGCCGTATTTTCCCTGTCCGAAAGCCAAAGTCATGGATAATAAAGCAAATAAGATAGTAATGTTTCTTCTCATTTTTTTATAATTGATATTTTCGTTTTCCAAATATAATTATTTATTAGATAATATTTTTCATAAACGGTTAAATTGTAACAATATTATTATCGTTACTGCAAAAGAAAATCCTGTATTGCTACAGGATTGATAAATTTATATTTATGTTGCAGGTTTTTAAGGTTAAAGGTTTAGCTTCAAAATTGATAATATGCATTGATCAATCAGGAATATTTAAAAATTGAAAGTAATTTCACAAGCACAAAAAACTTTCATGCACTCTAATCCTCAACCTTATTCTCCGTAAGAAGTTTCATGGACTTTTACAGCCCTTCCGCTGGGATCATTCATGTTTTTGAAAGCTTCATCCCATTCCAAAGCAATAGGAGTGGAGCAGGCAACTGAAGGAACAGAAGGTACGGTAGCGGCAGCTGTTTCACTTGGAAAATGTTCTTCAAAAATAGATCGGTAGCGGTATTCTTCTTTATTCTGAGGGGTATTCACAGGAAATCTGAATCGTGCGTTCGTCATCATTTCATCGGTAACTTCATTTTCGGCAACGGCTTTCAATGTATCAATCCATGAATAGCCCACACCATCCGAAAACTGTTCTTTTTGTCTCCAGACAATGGATTCCGGAAGAATGTCTTCAAAGGCTTTTCTCAATACCCATTTTTCAATCTTTCCTTCAGCGGCATTTACCATTTTATCTTTAGGGTTAATGGTCATTGCAGTATCCATGAATTCTTTATCTAAAAAAGGAACGCGGCCTTCAATACCCCAGCTCATTAGTGCTTTGTTGGCACGCAGACAATCGTAAAGGTGAAGTTTTCCCAACTTTCTAACGGTTTCATCGTGGAATTCTTTCGCATCAGGTGCTTTATGAAAATATAAATATCCTCCGAACAATTCATCAGAACCTTCTCCCGAAAGTACCATTTTAATTCCCATTGATTTAATTACTCTTGCCAGAAGATACATCGGGGTAGACGCTCTGATAGTGGTGACATCGTATGTTTCCAGGTGATAAATTACATCACGGATCGCATCAAGACCTTCCTGAACGGTAAAATTTACTTCATGGTGAACCGACCCGATGTGTTCCGCTGCTTTTTGCGCAGCTGCCAGATCGGGAGAGCCTACAAGACCAACTGCAAAGCTGTGTAATCGCGGGTACCATGCTTCCTGCGTGTCCCCGCTTTCTACTCTCTGTCTTGCAAATTTTGCCGTTATGGCAGAAATCACGGAAGAGTCTAAACCGCCGGAAAGAAGCACTCCGTAAGGAACATCACTCATGAGTTGTCGGTGTACGGCATCTTCCAGGCCTTTTCTTAATACATCAATATCAGTTTCATTGTCTTTAACAGCGTCATAATTTTCCCAGTCTCTTTTATACCATTGCTGGAGTTCGCTTCCATCCTTGCTGTACACAAAATGTCCGGGTAAAAAGGTTTCGATTTTTTTGCAGATTCCTTCCAGTGCTTTCAGTTCGGAAGCTACATAATAATTTCCGTTCTTATCCCATCCCTGATAGAGCGGGCAGATTCCCATATGATCGCGGGCAATAAGGTAAATGTCGTTTTCGGTATCGTACAGTGAAAAAGCAAAAATACCGTTTAGTTTTTCTATAAAATCTTTACCGTATCTTCTATAAAGTGCCAGGATAACTTCACAGTCAGACTGGGTCTGAAATTCATAATCCGGAAACTCTTCTTTTAATTCTCGATGGTTGTAGATTTCCCCGTTTACAGCAAGAACTACTTTCCCGTCTTTGGAAAAAAGTGGTTGCTTTCCGGAAGTAGGATCTACAATAGCGAGCCTTTCGTGGGAGAAAACTACTTTTTCATCCTGGAAGACCCCGCTCCAGTCCGGACCGCGGTGACGGATTTTTTTAGACATTTCGAGAACCTGAGGTCTTAATATTTCAGTTTTTTGTTTAGCGTCAAAAAGACATACAATTCCACACATTGTTTTATCATTTAATTAAAACAAAAGTATTGTTGTGGTTTATAATAAACAATAAAAAAAATCATTAAGCGTATATTTTTAACTTAATGATTTATTATTTAGTAAAATTTTAATTATATGTAAAATTTTATATGATTTTAGTTAAATTTTTTAACTGTCCGTATGGTGTTAAACATATACAAAATTAAAATTGAATATTTATTAATGTATGATAATTAATTACGGAAATTTTTCCCATTACTTTGTGGCTCGAAATAATTTTTTTTCATCATTTGTGTTTTTACCTTCTTGCAGATCCAATTTGCGAGAAGGTTTTTTTATTCATTTCCCAGCAGGACACCTGAAACATTCCAGGAGCTGAAACTGTTTCCTTCGGTTGGTCCCTGAGGGATTTTTACCTGAATGGTATGTTTTCCGGCTTTAAGATCTCCAAGAGAAATAAAATCAGGATTCGTAATAGTTCCGGGGCACCAGTTTGAGCGGCTTAGGTCTGATGAAGACAGTCCGTCGCCAAAATTTCCGGATGCCGGATTATAAAGCCGGTAAGAACCGCAGTCTGATCTCCACGGAATAAAAGAAAATACCTTATTTCCGTCTAATAATACCGTATTGGTTTTCGGAACAAATTCATCACCATTTTCCCAGCCTCCGTGTCCGGTGGTAATATATCTCAACTGCGCATTTTTAAGATCTTTTGTTAAAGTAAATTCCACCATTAAGCCTTTGTCCTGGCTGAACATTGTAGAATAGTCCTGTCCTGCCATTTCCATAATATTAAGCGTATTGAATAATGGAATCACCGTATTGTTTTTATGGATAGTCTGGTCGCTTTTATGGATGGTGATTTCCAGGCTGATTTTGTGGCCACCTTTATCATAGTTTCCTATAAAAGTTCCGATCCACAATTCTTTGTCATTTAAAGCAGATTTCAGTTCAGTAATGTCCTGTCGGTATGGACTGGTTTTCTGCCAGGTTTTATCTTTAATCTGAAGATTATTGAATTTATTAATCCCGAAAGCGGTAAAGAAACGCATCATTTCCACCGCCGGATTATAATTTTCTGTTGCGGTAACGCCGAAATACTGCTTTCCGTTTCCGTTGTCGTACGCCGGAAGAGTTTTTACACCGTTTTCCAATCCGTCCAGAAAAGATTCTTTTTTATCCTGCGGAATAAAAAATACGGTCCCCGTTCTGTCGTAGGCATCTCCGTTGGACTGCTGTTTTAGCTCAACGAAGATATTGTCGCCTTCCTTTATTTTTGGGAATTTAATTTTTTTAAGGATAATAGTTCCGTTGGCAAATCTTTTAACCTCACCATCGGATTTTGAATCTCCGGAAAAGTTGATCGTTTCGTTTTCAAAAACTTTTAATGTGGTAAACCTGCTTTTCCAGAGCATGTCCTTGTAGCCCAGCTGATCCGTGGAAGTAACCTGGCTGCTGAGAATTTTATCAATATCCGTTTTCTTGACCTTTTTAATCGAACTGGCGGATAAAAGTGAATTTTTATTTCTTTCAATTTCCAGCACAAAACCTAAACTTTGTCCCAGTACAGAGGGGCCACCGTTAATCTTAAGATCAGTGGTATACCAGATTTCGATGGTATTGGAATTAATTTTGGTTACTGCTTTTTTGCAATTGTAGCCTAAAATTTTCTTTGTTTCATTTGTGAATTCAAAGTTTTGTTTATTTACAGATTCAGCATCGGATGTAGAAATAATTTCGTCCGGTTTCAAAAATGCATAGGAAATTACGGTATTGGAAGGTTTTTCAATTTTGGTGATTTCAAACGGGAATTCCGCTTTTTGTTCTCTGATTTTGGTATTCAGAATAAAATTTTCCTTTTCGTTGGCCCAAACCAGCGTGGCAGACTGATTGGGAATTACTTTTCCATTATATGAATTGATGTACTGGACCTCATAGGTTTGTGAAAAAGATAGTAATGATAATACAATGAAAAAACTGAGTGAAATTTTTTGAAACATATTGGATTGATCGTTTTTACAAAGATAAATTTTATATCTGTTGCGGATGTGCTCAAATAAAAAAACTACCCTGATTTCAGAGTAGTTATATTTTGTATGTTATTAATCCTAAGAAACTCTTTCGATCAGAGCCATGTAAAAGCCGTCGTAGCCTTCGCTGGGCATTACCTTTTCATCCTTGATCATTTTGAAATTCGGATTATGTTTCAGGAACTCTTTTACCTGCTCATTATTTTCGGAAGGTAAAATAGAACATGTTGCATACACCATTTTTCCTCCTTTTTTCAGCATTTTAGAATAATCCTGAATAATCTGCTGCTGTTCTTTTTTGATGCGGTCTATAAAATCCTGATCGATTTTCCATTTGCTGTCCGGATTTCTTTTTAAAACACCAAGTCCTGAACAAGGTGCATCAATCAATAAACGGTCAGCTTTGTCGTGAAGTCTTTTAATTACTTTATTATCTGTAATCAGACGGGTTTCAATGTTATGGGCTCCGGCTCTTTTTGCGCGTCGTTTCAGCTCTGCAAGCTTCCAGTCGAAGATATCTAATGCGATGATTTGTCCTTTATTGCCCATTAATGCAGCAAGATGGAGTGTTTTTCCGCCGGCTCCGGCACACGCGTCCACTACACGCTGGCCTTCTTTTACATCAAGGAAATACCCGATTTTTTGTGAAGAAGCATCCTGAACTTCAAACAAACCTTCTTTAAAGGCAGTAGTAAGAAAAACATTTTTTTTCTCCTCCAGCTGTACTGCATCGGGATAATTTCTTACCGGATAAGAGGTGATATTTTCGTCCGCAAGATCAGAAATAAGTTCTTTAGTGGTAGTTCTTAAAGAGTTAGCTCTCAAAACAGTCGGCGCCTGTTCATTTAAGGCATACATTTCTTTTTCCCATTTTTCGCCCAGTTCTTTTTCAAGAGTTTCGGCAAGCCATTCCGGAATTGAATGTTCAATGGCTTTTGTGGGAACGGTTCCTTTTTTCAGTTTTGTAAGAATGTCGGCAATTTTTATTCCGTCAAATTCTTCAAATTTTTTATAATTGGTTTTGCTCCACAGAAGATAGGCAATCATCAATTTATAGACATTGTTGGGTTTCACGCCTTCTCCCATGTAATATTCAAGGCGCTTTTTCCAACGGATGATATTGTAGAAAATCTCAGAAACAACGGCTCTGTCCTGGCTTCCCCATTTTTTGTTTGCTTTTAAAAGTCTTTCGATTACTTTATCGGCATATTTATTTTTCTCAAAAAATGTTTCCTGTAAGGCATCGTGAATTCCGATGGCTAAGTTTCTGTGAATAAGTTCCATAATTGGTTCTGCTATTTTGAATCTGCAAAAATACGAATTAAAGTTGAGAATGTCAGGTTGAAAGTTTTAAGGTCGCGGAATAAGAATTAAACAAAATTTTATTATTAGGTATTTGCAGCCTAAATCTAATGTTCCGGATATATCTCATGTTTTTAGATTTTAATTAAAAACATTAAAAAATTACCTTTGCAAAAAATTAATACAATGAGTGATTCTGTACTTTGTCCGAAATGCGGCTCCGAATTTACCTATCCTAGCGATAATGTAATGGTTTGTTCACAGTGTTTTTACGAATGGAATCCTGAAGAAACAACTGCAGGGGCATCAGATTCGGGAAAAATTTTAGATTCAAATGGTAACGAACTTCAGGACGGAGATTCGGTGGTTGTTATCAAAGATCTTCCGGTAAAAGGAGCACCGAAGCCGGTGAAAGCAGGGACGAAAGTAAAAAACATCCGTCTGAGACCAGACAGCGATCATAATATTGACTGTAAAATAGATGGTTTTGGTGCCATGGCCCTGAAGTCTGAATTTGTGAAAAAGGCATAAAAAAAAGGAAAGAATTGGACAGTGTAATCTTTCAAAAAACTAGATTGCAGGAATGCTAATTTTCGTTTTAGGAGGCAGAAAGAGAATTAACCAAAAATTTCCTTATGCTGTGGAAGTACAAATGTAATAAAAACTTTTAAACGAGGTTCTTACATTTGTATTTTTTTTATGCACAATTCCACAATAAGTATTGGGAAATGTGTTGTTTATAGTTGTAAAGCGTAAAATTCAAAGTGTTTAATAAAAGATTTTCAGAAGCTTTTAACTATATTTTTTATTATTTTTTAGGAGCTTTTGATTACATCGAAAAGCAAAATATATTTTATTGGAAGCTTTTTCCCGCTCTCCGCACTCGCTATTTTCTTGATTTTGGGCTGCGGCTTCATGCCGCAGCACAAAATCAAGAAAATGAGCTCAAACAGATGCTTCGATCGGGGCTAGGGTATCAGTCATTTTTCAGTTTTAGTCGGAAAAGGAAAAATAGATTAATCAAATGTAATGTTCACTGACTTTTCGATTTGCCGATCGGTGTACATAATCAGTTCTTTATTCTTTGTCATTATTTTATTCCAGTAATGATTTCCGGCAAAACGGCTTTCCAGGACTTCCGCTTCAATACCATTTTCCGAAAGTTTTATTTCTTTGGGATAATAAGAAAATTTCGGAAGCTGGAAAACGGCCATTTCATCTGTATTGAAAATATTGACTTCACCGAAAAGCTTTGCAACATAAGAGTTGTAAGGATTTTTAAAGGTCTCTTCGGGACTTGCTTTCTGAATGACCTCTCCGTTTTGCAATACGACAATCTCATCGAGCCATGGAATGATATCCTGGAGCTCATGCGTAGAAATAATCAGTGAAATATTTTGTTGCTTAACATACCGGAATAACTTTTCACGAAGTTCGATTTTTCTCGGAAAATCAAGATTACTGAAAGGCTCATCAAGGATCAGCAGTTTCGGAAGAACGGAAAGAGCCCGTGCTATGGCTACCCGCTGCTGCTGTCCGCCACTCAGGTATTTCGGGAGAACATTAGCGAATTCTTGCAGGCCTACAACTTCCAGCAATTCTGAAACAGTTTCTTTTTTCTTTGTTAAATTGATATTAGAAATAAATTTGCCTACGTTTTCAGCTACGGTTGCATAAGGCATCAGGTCAAAATTCTGGGCAACAAACTTCATTTTAGCTTCTCCGGGAACCAGGTTTCCTTTAGGTCCGTGCAATTTTTCGCCATCAAAAACAATAGTACCGCTCTGCCAGTCGAGAAGTCCGTAAATCAGGCTTAACAAAGTCGATTTTCCGCAGCCGCTTTCCCCTGCAAGCGCGATGATTTTCCCTTCGTCAAAATGCAGGTTAAGGTTCTGAAACAAAGGTTTTTCTATAGAATATGAAAAGAATAGATTATTTATTTCTAATAGCATAATACAAATGTAATGAATTGAAATCTTTCTAGGAAAGAACAATTTTTTTTATTATTTTAGCAGGAGTAACAAAATTTAAAAAATTATGAAAAGAAAGCTATTTTCGGTAGTTTTTTCTGCTTTTCTGACTTCATTTATCATCGTTTCCTGCAAAAAGGAAAAACCTGTAACCGGTGAAAGTAATGAGGTGGTAACTGCTAAAGATGGTGCCCAGTTTGCAGTCGATACTTTAAACAGCAAAGTAGAGTGGAAGGGATATAAAATATTTAAATCTGAAAATACAAGCCATTTCGGAATCATTAAGTTTGAAAGCGGAGATGTAACCGCAAAAGACGGTAAACTGCAAAGCGGAAAATTTGTAGCGGATATGACTTCTCTCACTTCTGAAGATCTTAAAAAAGATGCCGCACAAATGGAAAAACTTAACGGTCATCTCAAAAGCGGAGACTTTTTTGAAACAGAAAAATTTCCTACAGCATCTTATGAAATTACAAAGGTTTCTCCTTTGGCAGAAGGTGATTATAATACTGTACTGGATGGAAATTTAACCATTAAAGGCATCACAAAACAAATGCAGTTCAAAGCAAACGTATCCGTTAAAGACGGTGTGGTAAGTATTGCTACGGAACCTAAAGATATCAGCAGAAAAGTGTTTGGTGTTGAGTTTCAGAGTCCTGTCGAAAACGGAGTGATTAAAGATGAGATTACACTTCAGATCAATGTAAAGGCATTGGAAAAAAAATAAGGATGATCCAGTCTTTCTCTTTAAAAGAAAAAGATATTTTTTATTTACTTGAAAATTGATTGAAATCTGCTCTTAACAGGAGTGGATTTTTTTAACAATTTAAGGAAAAATATTTCGCCGAAAAACCGTATTTTTGCAAAACATTCTGAAAGGGTAAAACAATGATAGAAAAGATAGAAGAGTTACTGGTTGAAGTAAACAGTTTCAATGCTACATCAAAAGAGGAGATTGAAAACTTCCGTATCAAATACAATGGAAAGAAAGGAATTCTGAATGATTTTTTTGAAAAATTCAAGGAAGTTCCGAATGACCAGAAGAAAGATTTCGGGCAAAAGATCAATACTCTGAAACAGGCAGTTAATGTAAAACTGGAGGATTTGAAAAATGCTTCAGCATCTTCTGTTATAGTTGAAAAGGAAGATCTTACGAGACCTGCCTTCCCTCTGGATCTGGGTTCAAGACATCCCATTAATCTGGTGAAGAACAGAATCATCGAGATTTTTAAATCTATTGGTTTTGCCGTAGCAGACGGACCCGAGATTGAAGACGACTGGCACAACTTCACCGCACTGAATCTTCCGGAATACCATCCGGCCAGAGACATGCAGGATACCTTTTTTATTGAGCAGAATCCTGATATTCTTTTAAGAACGCATACCTCTTCAGTACAGATCCGTTACATGGAAGAAAATCAGCCGCCTATCAGAATTCTTTCTCCGGGAAGGGTTTTCAGAAATGAGGCGGTATCTTCACGGTCGCACTGTATTTTTCATCAGATCGAAGGTTTATATATTGATGAAAATGTTAGTTTTGCAGATCTTAAACAAACGATTCAGTTTTTCACTACAGAGCTTTTTGGAAAATCAAAAATCAGATTGAGACCTTCTTATTTCCCTTTCACGGAACCAAGTGCAGAAATCGATGTATACTGGGGATTAAATTCTGAGACCGATTACAGAATCACAAAAGGAACCGGATGGCTTGAAATTATGGGCTGCGGAATGGTAGATCCTGCTGTTCTGAAAAATGTAAATATAGACCCTGAAAAATATTCCGGTTATGCCTTCGGAATGGGAATTGAAAGAATTGTGATGCTGCTCTATCAGATGAGTGATATCAGAATGTTTTTTGAAAATGACATCAGAACACTGGAACAGTTCAAGAGTCTTTAATGAAATTAAATAAAATATATAAAATCCTGTAAATTATTTTATGGGATTTTTTATTATTTTTACATTTAAATTACGCAGATGGTTGAAAAGATAAGTTTTAGATTAAGGAAATTCATTCACTACTCTTTGATTTTATGTATATTACTTATACAGTTTCTGATTGCGGGCTTTTTCTACAATGAGTTCATTACAAAGAAAAATTTAAAGTTTATTGAAAGTCAGCTAAAAGAGATTCATTCCCTGGAAAAGCTCACAAATAATTCTAAAAAAGAATTGTTAAACGCACAGGTTGACTTTCAGAAATATGTCTCTAATAATGATAAAAAATATCTGGACTTATATTTTAAATCTTTACATAAACTTGATAAGAATCTGGACAGTATCGACAGTCATAAAAATAAATATCCTAGATTAAAAAACATACTGATTTTAGAAAATGAAAATTCTCCAAAGGTTCAAAGGCTGAAAAACCTTATTGATTCCGTGCATGAATATTCTACCAATACAAGCCTTAAAAGACCCTATGTTTTTCCCGAAATCAGAAAGTATGATCTTGATTATAATTTTGATAAGTTTAATATAGAAAGGAAAACCTATTCTGATACGATAAAGAAAAAAAGATTTTTCGGGCGTTTAAGAGATGCAATATCCGGAAAAGAAAATGTGCGCAAAGACAGTATTGTTGTAACCATGAAACAAGGAATTAATCCCAATACAGCACTCATAAAAGCTGAATTTGACAGTATTTTGGATGTAGTTAATAATCATTATAAAGTACAGGTTAAATATATGCAGACCAATGTTTTACGGAAAGATAGCAATAGTACTGCTTTTTATAAAATATTCGGTAATCTGCTAATGTATGGAAATAATGTCATGAATATTTATGACTATGCCATCAAGAACTCTAGGGCAGATCTGGAAAAAGAATATTATCGGCAAAACTCTGCAAATAACCGCATCAGGACGAATCTTATTTTCGCAGCAATGATTCTTATGCTTATAATCTCTGTTCTTATTATGATGCTTACAGGTGTCGCTTTTTCTTATGAAAAGAAATTAAAAGCAGCTAATCTTCAGATCAAAGCAAATCTTGAATTTAAAAACCGGGTTTTGGGAATGTTAAGCCATGAGTTAAGGGCTCCGTTGAAAATTATCGGTATTCTCATTAATAGAATCAGTGAGAAAACGGATGATAAAGAAATCAAAGAGTATCTTAAATCTATTGGTTTTACCAGCAATACGTTATTGCTCCAGGCAAATCAGATTCTGGAATATACTAAAAACCAGCATGTAAAAAATAAACTCATTCCGGTTACTTTTAATCTCAATAGCCAGATCACATCTATATTAAGTTCCATTGAAAATTATATAGAAACAAGAAACAATACATTTGTGGTGAATAAAGCGATCAATCCAGACCTGATGGTGTATTCGGACAATGCTAAAATCGCCCAGATTTTTATGAATATTCTTGGCAATGCCAATAAATTTACAGAGAACGGGCAAATAACTGTTACTGTAAAAACTGAAATTACAGAAGAATCTGTAGTCACTTTAACAACAGAAATTATTGATACCGGAGTTGGAATCGCAGAGTCTGATCTTAAAAAAATATTTGAACCTTATTATCAGGGTGTTTTATCAGATGATATCGAAAATATTGGTGCAGGTCTGGGTCTGAACTTATGCAAGGAACTGATAGAACTCTACGATGGGCAGATTTCGGTTCAAAGCGAACCGGGAAAAGGTACAAAGGTTTATTTTTCTCTTAATTTAAAAGTCAGTTATGATAAATAAGGAAGAAGAAAAACTATTTTTTCTGCTGGCAGATGATCATATGCTCATTCGGCAGGGAATGATATTTATACTGGATGCTGCGGGAATCAATTATGAAGCCTTTCATGCATCAAATTTCCGGCAGATCAGAGAATGTATCAATGATAATCCCATTCATATCGCGATAATCGATGCTCATTTTCCCGAAGGAAACAGCCTTCAGATAATAACAGAAATCAAAGAAAAAAAACCGGAAATTAAAATTCTCATTTTTTCCGGAATTGATGAGAATATACATGCTCTTAAATATCTGAATGCAGGAGCAGACGGATTCCTGAGTAAACTTAGTGAGGAAAAAGAGATAGAGGAGGCAATATTCTCAATAATTGAGAAAGGTGAATATATTTCCCCCGTAACGCAGGCCTTGCTGATGAATTCACTTAATAATCGCAATCTGGTTAATCCACTGCTGTCTTTAACAGAAAGAGAACTTGAAATCGCACGCATGTACGCTGCCGGTTACGGCAATCTCGAAATTGCAAACATGCTGGACGTGAAGCAAAATACCATCAGTACAATTAAAAAAAGAATGTTTAAAAAGCTTAAAATTGAAAATATCGTTAAGCTGATTGAGCTAGTTAAAAATCATTCCTAATAGAGTTGTAGAAAAATATCTACAATTGTGTCGATATATATCTAATGTTTTTTTAGTGATTCTATATCCATGGTGCAATATCTTTGTACCATAATAATCAGCTGTTATTACCCTGTAAAACAATCTTTGATTCTGAAAACACAAATGATGAAATAAAAAAAGAATCAAGGATTAAAAAAACGCAAATGATGATTTAAGTATATCTTCGGGGAAGTGGATCTGCTTATTATCAAATGCAAAAAAAGACCTCCGGAATTTTCGGAGGTTTTTCTTTTATTACTGATTTTTGTTCAGAGTTTTATTTTGTAAATTTTAACGGATATTTTACATTGCTGTATCCGTCAATACTGGCCTTTAGAGAACCTACGGCGAGCTCTGCTTTTAGAAGTATCGGGAGGTGATTTGCATCGTTGGAAACCCACATCACCACACCTTCTTTTTCTTTAAAAACCCTTCCGCTTTTTACAGATGGAATAATTTTTAAACAATTAATAGTACCAAACTTAGTCTTAAGATTTTCTGTTCCGGTTACCTTAAGCTGAAAAGGAAACATTTCATCATCAATCCAGACATTCATATTAATTACCGTTCCCACTTTCAGTTCAGAGGGGCTTTTACTTCTTAAATAATAGAAACAGGAAAGCATATCCTGTACTCCTTTCACAGATTTTATAACCTTGGAGCCGTTGGCAGGCGTTTTTTTATCTGTAAGAACCAAAGTATTATTATCATGATTAAAGGTTGTTTCAAGATGCTGACGATAGCTTCCTTCTTTTACATTTCTTACATAAAAACTCGGAAGTTCGGTATTCATATTAATATAACTTTCATAAAGGTCATCAACCTTAAAAAACGCTCGTACCGCTCCTGTTGTCTGCCCCGTTCCCTTTACGTACAAATGCGGAACTCCTCTGTAGGCACTTTTTTTTGCTGTTAAATTAGCAGTTCCCGCATTAAGAAAACCGTAATGGATTCGCAGGCTGATAGACTCACCATCTGCAATATTGGTGATCTGACTAAAACTTAATGTAAACAGAAACACCAAAATAATACTCAAAAATTTTTTCATACTCAAAATTTTACAAAAACACTGCCAAATAAAACAACTCCGGATTTCAAAATCTATTTGATAAATCTCAGTTTTTTATTTAGACTGAATTAAATATGCTTCGCATTAAAATTAGTAAATTTGCAGCCACAAGTATAATTAAATTATCTTATTATTATGATAACGACCGATATATTGATCATAGGAGCCGGACCTACCGGGCTATTTGCCGTATTTGAAGCAGGTTTACTAAAAATGAAGTGCCATATCATTGATGCACTTCCACAGCCGGGAGGACAGTTGGCCGAGCTTTATCCAAAAAAACCTATTTTCGATATTCCGGGTTATCCATCTGTAAATGCAGGAGAGCTTATTGATAATCTGATGGAACAGATTAAGCAATTTCAGCCGGGCTTTACCTTAGGAGAGACCGCTGTTTCCTACACAAAAGTTGATGACGAATGGTTTGAAGTAATTACCAATAAGGGAACTGTTCACCGCGCAAAAGCAATTGCTATTGCAGGAGGTTTGGGAACTTTTGAACCCAGAAAACCAACGATCGAAAATATTGCCGATTACGAAGAAAACGGACTTGAATATTTTGTAAAAGAACCTGAACATTTCAGAAATAAAAAAGTAGTGATTGCCGGAGGTGGAGATTCTGCACTGGACTGGAGTATTTTCCTTTCCAATGTGGCAAGCGAAGTAACGCTGATTCACAGAAGAAACGAGTTCCGTGGTGCTTTGGATTCCGTGGAAAAAGTTCAGGATCTTAAAAACCAGGGGAAAATAAAATTAATTACACCTGCCGAAGTTACCGCCATTAAAGGTGATGGAAAAGTGGAGGCGATTACCGTAGCCGTTGACGGACAGGATCCTTATGATATTGAAACAGATTATTTTATTCCACTATTCGGATTGACACCAAAATTGGGTGAGATCGGAAACTGGGGATTGAATATTGAGAAAAATGCAATCGTGGTAAACAATGCTTTAGATTACCAGACGAATATCGACGGAATTTACGCCATCGGAGATATCAACACCTATCCTGGAAAACTTAAACTGATTCTTTGTGGCTTCCATGAAGCTACGTTAATGTGTCAGAGTGTATACAACAGGTTGAATCCGGGCAAGAAATTCGTTTTAAAGTACACAACGGTAAGCGGAGTAGACGGATTCGACGGAAGCCGAAAAGAAGCGGAGAAAGCAGTTGTGAAAAAAATTGACTAAATTTGTTGTCTGTTGACGGTTAATGTTGAAAAATGACCGCCATCAACCATTAACAAAGAACTATCAACTAAAATGAGTGATATAAATATAAAAATCACCGACCGGGAAGGTGTTACCCACGATGTGGTAGCTCCCACCGATATGTCGATGAATTTGATGGAGATTATCCGTTCTTATGAACTTGCAGAAGAAGGAACCATCGGAGTATGCGGAGGAATGGCAATGTGTGCTTCTTGCCAGGTCTATGTGATCAGCGATCCGGGACTGGAAGAAATGGGAGCAGAAGAAGATGCCATGTTAGGTGAAGCTTTTCATGTGCAGGACAACAGCAGATTAGGCTGCCAGTTGCATATTGTTCCGGAAATGGAAGGGCTGGAAGTGGAAATTGCTCCTTATCCTTAGAAAATTTTATTTAAATATAAAAACTCCCGAAGATTATTCTTTGGGAGTTTTTTATCTAATTCCTTCTTTGATATCCTAAATTGGGTACTAACATCCCTTCTTCTTTTAATTCTAATCTGTCATTATTCAACCTCATTATTTCATACAAAATAGAAACTTTATTTGAAAAATATAAAATCAGATGGTTTCCAAGAACAACCCATTTTCCTTTAAATTTGTCTAATTTATTTTTAGCAGAAAATGTTTTGTCTGCAAACTCTATGGAATGTAAAAAGATCTTATTGCTAGTTTTGATATTTATTTCAGGAAGAATAGGAAACGCAATTGTATCATCAAAGACTTTAAAGTTCCATTTTCCTTTTATTAAATTCTCACTATTTTGTTTTTGGCTCATTAGAAAGCTACTCAGAAAGATAAAAAAGAAAGGCAATATATTTTTCATAGCTTACATTATTTTTAAACTTCATCCTTCGAAATCCATTTCCCAACCGTCGGAGCTTCATAGTTTTTCATCTTTTCAAGTAAATTACCAATATCATTACTAATCAACAGCATATCGCGGTTAATTTGCTTTAAAAAGCCTTTTTCCACCATATTTTCAACAAGGTTTATTAGATCATCATAAAATCCATCAATATTAAGAATGCCAATCGGTTTTTGATGAAGCCCGAGCTGTGCCCAGGTAATCATTTCGAAGAATTCTTCCAGCGTACCATAACCTCCGGGAAGTACGATGACGCCATCACACAATTCATTCATTTTGGTCTTTCTTTCATGCATGGTTTCAACCAGAATCAGTTCGGTAAGCTGTTTGTGCGCAATTTCTTTGGATTGTAGAAAATAGGGAAGAACGCCCATCACTTTTCCTCCGGACTGTAAAGCTCCATCAGCAACAGTGCCCATCAGACCGACATTTGCGCCGCCGTAGATCAGTTGTATATTGTTTTTTGCCAGTGTTTTTCCCAGCAAAACTGCCTGTTCTTTATAAATGTCTTCCGAACCAAAACTTGATCCGCAGAATACGGTGATGCTTTTCATGGTTAAATTAGAATTAAATTTTTCTTTTTTGAGGAGATTGTCTGTTTGAGAAGAAAGATAAAATTTCAACATCGCTATCATTTACACGATAATACATAGTGTTAAATTGCAGAATAATTGCCTTGTAAACATCTTTGGTTTCGGATACAGGAAATATAAAAGGATTTTGAGATATAATTTCTATCGAACTTTCAATTTTATGAGAAAGTTTTCTGATTTCTTTATCTGTAAAATTATTTTGAAGATAATCTATGGTTTGTTCTAATTCCTTTAAAGCATTTGGAGTCCAGAAAATTTTATAACCACTTTCCATATAACTTTCTGGCTTCGGAATGAGGTTTTAATTCTTCATTATCAGCTTCGGATATTCCCTTTTCAATAGATTTTTTCTCTTCTTCCGAAATCGCATTCCACCAGTCTTTAGTTTCCTCTTTTCTAAATTGGATCAATTTTTTTATAATAGAAGTATCCTCCAATGTAGACAACCATTGAATTAATTCAAGTTTTTCATTGAGAGTCTGTGTGTTCATAATTGGTATTATTTATTCAAATTTAAAAATTTAAAATAAAAATCTATAAAGATTTAGAAACAAAAATATCCAAAATCAAAATAATTTTGGATATTCACTATAGCAATTTTACAATTCTATTTTAAAGGAATATTGGCTAGAATATCTTTCGTAAAACTCCAGAATTTCTGTGCAGAAGGAATATTCGCTTTTTCATCAGGCGAATGTGCCCCTCTGATTGTAGGTCCAAAACTCACCATTTCCATTTCCGGATAATTAGCTCCGATAATTCCGCATTCAAGGCCGGCGTGACAGGCAACAACATGAGGCTTTTCTCCGAACTTTTCAGCATAAATGTTTTCCATCAGCTTTACAATTTCCGAACCGGGCTTCGGTTTCCATCCTGGATAAGAACCGCTGAATACGGTTTTCATTCCTGCAAGCTCAGCAACGGATTTTAGCTGCTCTGCTACAGAATCTTTTGAAGATTCTACGGAAGATCTTGAAAGGTTTAAAATTTTCAATGCACCCTCTTTCAATTCTACTTTTGCCACATTGTTGGAAGATTCCACAAGATCTTTTACATCAGGGCTCATTCTGTAAACACCGTTGTGAAGTGACTTCAGCGTAAGGATGATTTTTCTTGAATCTTCTTCGGATAGGGCTTTTTCTGAAGTGGTTGAACTTTCAATGTTGATATGAAGATTAGGCTCTACGGTTGCAAACTCTTCAATAATTTCTTTTTTCAGTCCGTTGGTTACCTCATCGATGAATTCCTGGGCATTTCTTACGGAAACAATGGCCACCGCTTCTCTTGGAATAGCATTTCTCAGTCCGCCACCATCGATGGAGATCAGCTGAATATTTTCTTTTTCGAGTGCTTTATAAAGAACTCTGCCCAGAATTATATTGGCATTACCGAAACCTTTGTGGATATCCATTCCGGAATGACCACCCTGAAGGCCTTTTACTTCAATTCTGATGATTTGTCCTTTTGCTACTTCCGTATTATAGTCCTGTGAAATAGTAACGTCAATTCCGCCGGCACAGCCGATATCAATTTCGTCGTCTTCTTCCGTATCAAGGTTTAGGAGAATCTGCCCGGTCAGCTGTCCGGGTTTTAAGCCTAAAGCTCCTGTCATTCCGGTTTCTTCATCGATCGTAAAAAGAGCTTCAAGATCAGGATGCGGAATATCCGTGCTTTCCAGGATTGACATAATAGTAGCGACTCCCAGTCCGTTATCGGCTCCCAGAGTGGTTCCTTTCGCCTTTACCCAGTCTCCATCCACTTCCATTTTGATGCCTTCCGTTTCAAAATCGAAATTAACATCGTTGTTTTTCTGGCATACCATATCCAGGTGTGATTGAAGAACTACAGATTTGCGGTTTTCCATTCCCGGTGTTGCTGGTTTTTTGATAATTACATTACCCGTTTCATCAACCGTAGTTTCCAGTCCTAAGTTTTCACCGAATTCTTTAATGAATGCAATTACTTTTTCTTCTTTTTTTGAGGGTCTCGGAACAGCATTCAGCCTGGAAAAATTCTTCCAGATAATCTGCGGTTCTATATTAGATAGCTCCATTGAAATTTATTTTTCTCAAAATTACAAAATAAAAAATGCTTCCGGATATCGGAAGCAGTATTTTTACCGGCAGCAGGAAGCTTTAGCATCCGCATTCACCATAGATTGGGATGTTTACAACAGTTCCGTCCGGTTTTTCAATGGTGAGGGTTCCTTCAAAGAGCAATGCCTCTTCACCTTTTATTTTTTTACCTTTTACGGAAATTTTATAATCATCATTTTCAATTTCCTTGCTCAGTACTTCATCAGCTTCCATATCACTTGAAGCGATGAGGTTTAAAACGATTCTTTTGCCGTCAAGTTTCATGTATGCGGTTTTCCCGGCATCATCAGCGTAAATATATTTTTCGGCCAGAAAATCTGCTTTGCTTTTGGCAAAATAACATGAACATTCCTTGATTTCAGGAGGAAAAGGAAAGGTTTCGACAGCGATTTTCTTTGATGAAAGATCGGTAGCTACGCTATCTTTAACTATGTTAGAAGAATCTACTGAAGCGGAATTCTGAGATCCTTGCTGTTCTTTTTTACAGGCAACCAACAGAAAAGCTGAAAATAAAATGATAAAATATTTCATTGTTTGCGGTATATAAGTTTATCCTCTTGCTCTTTCAAGAAGTGTCATCATTAATAAGGAAAGGATCACAAGGCTTTCTTCTTCATCATCAATATCGATGAGGCGATCAAGCTGAAATCTTCTTCCGAAAAATGACGGCATTTTTTTAAGTTTAAAATATTCTTTTCCGTCAATGCCGGTAACGGTGTAGGAAGGGTTCAGGAAGTATCCTGTAAATGCTCCGACAAGCGGGATTTCGCCTACCAGATGGTCAAAAAAACGTACCCATGCACTATCTTCCTGGATTTTGAATTTTGGCTGATCATTGGCATCCAGAACATCATAGCTGGCTTTCCATAAAGAACGCATTCCTTTTCTTGCCATTCTTCCGAAGTTTCTTCCGGTGGCAATTTCCGATAAAGAATAGGAAGCATTAAAATCAATCCACTGGTTGGCTCTGATCCTGAAAAGCTCTTTGGACTTGCTTTCATCATTAAAAACAATAACATCCTCCTTCAGCTTAAACATTTTCTGACGCACATACGCCACGTAGTTACCGTTTC
The DNA here is from genome assembly GCF_025736815.1 of Chryseobacterium sp. PET-29. Lineage (NCBI taxonomy): Bacteria > Pseudomonadati > Bacteroidota > Flavobacteriia > Flavobacteriales > Weeksellaceae > Chryseobacterium > Chryseobacterium sp. PET-29. Next base: position 4,082,011 of record NZ_CP107053.1, read on the forward strand.
TGTCCGTGATGTTAAAATCACTGGCCAATGTTGTAATCTTAAATTTAAAATCCAGCGGATAATTTAAATTGTTAAGTACCATTTCGTTTATTTTTCAAGTTAATATTTAGTGGATCAAAGATAATATTAATTGCTTTAAAACAGAGGGTATCTTAACTTCATTTAATTTAAAAAGTAATGATTTTATGAACATTTAAGATTAATTTAGGCTAAAACCTCGAAAGCTTCTTTCACCCCTGCACCAGGTTTTCCGGTAACCTTGAAAGTCTCCTGCACCCCTGCGACAAACTTTCCGGAGACCGGGAAAGCTCCCTGCACCCTAGTAACGACTTTTCCGGTAACCGGGAAAGTTCCTTTCACCCCTGCGGCAACCTTTCCGGAAAGAGAATTGCTTCGGAGCATTCTGAAAATATTCTGAATCTTTTTACTTATTTTTGTGTTATGGATTACCCTAGTAAAGTTTTGGCAAAAGCAGTGGACGAAATTTCCGGCCTCCCGGGAATAGGCAGAAAAACGGCATTGCGTTTAGCGCTGCATTTATTGAAGCAGCCGGCCTCCCGATCAGTAAGTCTGGGAAATTCTCTCATCAGTCTGGTAAATGATATCAAATACTGCAAAGAATGTCATAATTTTTCAGATTTTGAAGTGTGCGAGATCTGCAGCAATCCGAAAAGACATGACGAACTGATCTGTATCGTGGAAGATGTGCGGGATGTGATTGCTATTGAAAATACAGGGAAATATACAGGAAAATATCTGATTTTAGGTGGTAAAATTTCTCCTATGGAAGGTATAGGGCCCGGTCAGCTGAATATTCCGAGTATCGAAAAAAAGCTCAGTGAAGGTAGGGTAAAAGAATTTATTTTTGCTCTAAGCGCAACCATGGAAGGCGATACCACCGCGTATTATATTTACAAAAAATTTAAAAATTTTGATATCAACTTTTCCAGTATTGCAAGAGGTATTTCCGTAGGCGATGAACTGGAATATGCCGATGAGATATCACTGGGAAGATCAATTATCAACAGGCTTCCGTATAATGAAGAGAAGTCATAATCTTATATAAAATATTTAGAATATGATCTCTGTAATAATTCCTATGTTTAATGCTGAAAAAACGATAATCAGAGCTCTTGATTCCGTGAAAAATCAGGATTACGATCTGCATCAGTTTGAAGTGATCATCATTAATGACGGATCCACGGACAGCAGTGCAAAACTGGCGGAAAACTACAGAGATAGTCATCCTGAATTGAATATTAAGATCATCAGCCAGGAAAACGGCGGGGTTTCCAAAGCCAGGAATGAAGGTATGAAAGCCGCAACAGGCCACTATATTGCACTTTTGGATTCGGATGATGAATGGCTTCCTGCAAAAACTCAAAAGCAGATGAAGTTCCTGGAAGATGAAAATCTGAATGTGGATTTTGTTACCAGCCTCAGAAACGGCGAAAAAATATGGTTTCCCTACAAAAAAAATGCAATCAATCTTGCCCGGATTACCCTGAGGAAATTATTGTTAAGAGTAGACGGGCAGACTTCTACAGCAATATTTAAAAGGAAAGTTCTGGAAAACACCGGTTTTTTTGATGAAAACCAGCAGTACTCTGAAGATGCCCATTACTGGATGAGAGTTTCCAAAAACAATTCCATGTATATTCTCGGGGAAGAACTGGTATTTACGGGAGGGGGAAAAAGATCTTTCGGAGTGTCGGGCCTTTCTGCAAATTTACCGGAAATGGAAAAAGGCATACAAAAAAACCTTCGGGAAATGTACCTCTCCGGCAGAATTCATTATTTTGAATATATTTTATTTTTTATATTCTCAAAATTGAAATATATTGTACGGATTTTTAAAACCAGCATATGATCTATAAAATCTTCTGGGCATTGAGGGCTGTTATCTATGCTCCCTTTTTCGGAAAATTCGGCTTTCCTTCATATTTGGGAAAACCGTTGTTTTTGATGGGTACCCAAAAAATTTTTATAGGCAAAAAAGTGCGTATCTTTCCGCATCTCAGATTGGAAGTGCACCGTAATGGCAATATTCATATAGAGGATGATGTAGTGATTTCCCAGAATGTGCATATTACTTCTGCGGGTGATCTTACTATCGGAAAAAGCTCACTGATACTGGCCAATGTTTTTATTACAAATATTGACCATGATTATCAGGAACTGAATAAACATATAGTGAAGCAGGAATATCTTGTAAGTGAAACGGTAATCGGGGAAAATTGCTATATTGGTATGGGAGCAGCCATCATGGCAGGTACCAGATTGGGTAAGCAGTGTATTGTGGGAGCAAACTCCGTTGTGAAGGGAGCGTTTCCGGATTATTGTGTCATTGTGGGAGCTCCGGCTAAAATTGTTAAAAAATATAATTTCGAAACCCAAAAATGGGAAAAAGTAATATAAAAGTATGGAGAAGATTCTGATCACGGGAGGTGCCGGATTTATAGGAAGCAAGCTGTCTCTGGAACTTAAGAAAAAAGGATATGAGGTTACGGTTCTGGATAATCTTTCTTCTCAGATTCACGGAAAAAATCCGGAAGAAGATTCTCCCTTGTACAGGAGCATTTCAGGGAAAGTGAATTTTATCAAAGGGGATGTGGTAAATCCTGAAGACTGGGAAAAAGCGATTGACGGGCAGGAAGTAATTGTTCATCTTGCTGCAGAAACAGGAACAGGACAATCAATGTACCAGATAGAGAAATATACGGAAGTCAATGTTTCGGGAACGGCAATAATGCTGGATATTCTGGTCAATAAACCTCACCGCGTAAAAAAAGTAGTGATTGCTTCTTCAAGAGCAGTATATGGCGAAGGGAAATATCTTCATCCGGAATTGGGATTAATTTATCCCAAACCAAGAAATATAGAAGAAATGCGCAATGGTATTTTTGAGATTATTTATCCAGATGGGCAGATGCTTCGTGCCTTGCCTACCGATGAAGAATCAAAAATACATCCTACTTCCATTTACGGAATCACAAAATATACCCAGGAGCAAATGGTGATGACAGCCTGCTCATCAATGGGTGTTGCACCGGTAGCAGTAAGATTCCAGAATGTGTATGGTGAAGGACAGTCTTTGCTGAATCCTTACACCGGTATTTTATCAATATTTTCATCACAGATCCTTAACGGTAATGATATCAACGTTTTTGAAGACGGAAACGAATCACGGGATTTCATTCATGTGGATGATGCTGTGAAGGCTACTATAAAATGTATTGAAAATGATGCGGCCAATGGTGAGATTTTCAATGTTGGTACAGGGGTTTCAACTTCAGTGACTACGGTAGCGGAAAATCTCAGGAAATTTTACAATATCGATTTTCATATCAATGTATCAGGACAGTTTCGTTTAGGAGATATAAGGCATAATTTTGCAGACATCAGCAAAATAAAATCAAAGCTTAATTTCCAGCCGGAAATTTCTTTTGAAGAGGGAATGTCGAAATTTGCGAATTGGGTACTGCGGCAGAATATCCAGGATGTAAAATTCAAGGAATCTCTGGATGAAATGAAAGTAAAAGGACTTTTAAAATGATACATCTACATGGCAAAAAAATACTCTTTTTATCAGTCAGTTTTTTTAATTACGAAAAAGCCATAGTACGAAGGCTTTCTGAGTTGGGAGCTGAGGTGGATTTTTATGACGAGCGGCCTTCCAATTCAAACTTTTCAAAAGGAATTATTCGCTTTAATAAAAAGTTTTATCAGTTAAAAATAAAAGAATATTATAACCGGATTTTAAATGAAATTCAGGGAAATACCTATGATTTTTTCTTTCTGATTAAAGGAGAAGCTATTCCTTCTTTTTTTCTTGAAAAAATAAAGGAGCGTAATCCTGAAATGGAAATGATCTATTATAATTTTGACCCATTGAAGGAGTATCCTGATCTCATTTCAAATCTTATTTATTTTGATAAAAAATTTACTTTTGAATATAACGATTCAGTAAAATATAACCTGAATTTCAGGCCATTGTTTTATCTGGATGAATATGAAAACCTGAATCTGAACCCTCAACCGCCACAGTATGATGTAGTGTTTATCGGTAGTGCTCATACAGACCGGTATATAGTGGGGGAGAAAGTGAGGACTATTGCGGATAGTCTTAATTTAAGATCTTATTTCTATTACTATGCAATGGGCAGATTTGCTTTTCGATTGAAAAAGATTGTTGATAAACATTTAAAGGAGTTTGATATTTCAAAAGTAAGTTTTGAAAAATTAAATCATCATCAGATTATTGATTTTTATAAGAAATCAAAAGCTGTTCTTGATATTAATAAACCTTTTCAGCATGGTTTAACGATCAGGACGTTTGAAGTTCTCGCTTCGGGAAGAAAATTGATCACAACCAATTCCGATATCAGGAATTACCCTTTTTACAATTCTGATAATATTCTGGTCATCGACAGGGAGGATATTCGGCTCGACCCTGAATTTTTCAAAACAGACTTCAAAAAAATAGATCCTGATGTTTTATATAAAATGTCCCTTGATTCCTTTATTGAATGTCTTTTCGGAGATTCGCAGGATGATTATTGGAATGCTTTCAGGAATAAAGCATAAGTTTTTAAACAGATAATATCCATATTATAAAAATAAAAAGCAACCCATAAGAGTTGCTTTTATTATATGAGAAAATTATTTGCTTATTTGGTTGGCGCAGGAGTCTGAGCCGGTGTTGTTGTCGTTGTAGTGGCAGCCGGAGCAGAAGATTGCTTAGCCGGAGCTTCTTTTGATACCGGTACCTGTGCAGGCGCGGCAGCGGAAGGTTTACCTGTAATCACAACGCTTAAAAGGATAAGAACGATAATCGTTGCTCCTAAAGTCCATGTTGCTTTTTCCATAAAGTCATTGGTTCTCTGTACACCAAACTGTGCAGAAGATGCTCCCCCGAAAGTACTGGAAAGACCTCCTCCTTTTGGATTTTGAGCCATAACAATGATTACCAGAAGAATACTGGCGATCATAATAAGAACCATCAATAGTATAAATATAGAATCCATTAATTTGATATCTTTTTGAATGGGCAAATTTAATCTTTTTTTACCGAATAGCAAAGAAAGATAGCGCCAAATTTGATAAAAATAAAAAACGGCAACAATTGTTGCCGTTTTTCTATAAAAATAAGAAGCCTTATTTAAAATCAGAATCTTTTGCCTGATTTATTTCATAAGATTTCACTTTCATGGTCATATCCATTCCCATTTGATTTACAGAGATCGTGTAAGGCATTTTTACTCCTGCAACATCTTTGTAATCAGAGAACGTAGTGGGAACACTTACTTCCTGTCCCTGTGCTTTAACGGTTCTTGTTTCTCCTGTTTTCAAACCCGTTTTTACACTGTAATAATAAGTTGTTTCAGGCCCTTTGATTGCATAAGAATCTTCTCCTCCTACTTTTTCAATCCCGGCTAATTTATATTCAGGAGATTTTGCGAAAGCCATTTCTTCAAAAAGCTCGGTATTTTTTTGCTTTTCGGCAATCTGTTCAGGCTTCATAGGAACTTTTTGTCCCATTTGCTCAGAATATCCTGTTTTTCCGTCAAATACCTGCTTCTGAACAACCTGTCCCATAGCGGTTACCTGTGTCATCTCTTTTCCACCCTGTGCCTTCATCATTTTCATGTCGATATTCTGACCCTGGATAGACATAGAAGCATTTACGGTGTAAGAAGAAATTTTAGAAAGGTTTGCTGTTCCTCCAATTGCAGTAAGATATTTATCTGCAACAGAAGCTACCGTTACGCTGGCGTCAACTTTCTGTGCCGTTGGTTTTGCTACAGGATTTGCATCTTTATCATAATATTTTACAGGATAACCCAGTTTTTCCAGTCCTTCAGAAATATCCGATGCTTTTCCGGCAATGAAAATTCTGCTCTTCGTTGGATAAATCGTAGAATTCACCGCACTGGAAACATCAGCAGCACTTACTTTATCGATTGATTTCAGATAATTGGTATAGAAATCGTCCGGAAGATCATAAATTTTCTGATTCAGGGCAAATCTTGCAATAGTTGCCGGCTGTTCAAGAGACATGATAAATGATCCTTTCAGTTTTGCTTTTGCGTTTTCAAGTTCTTCAGGCTTTACACTGGAAATACCGTTAAGCTCATTCATGAATTCCTTCACTGCTTTATCTGTAACCTCATTTCTTACGCTTGCACTGGCGGAGAATTGTGGAGAATACTTACTTGCACTCATGTTGGAATAGGCTCCGTAAGTAAATCCGTTTTTCTCACGAAGGTTCATGAAAAGTCTTGCTTCACCGCCACCGCCAAGAATATAGTTGGCAATGGTAGCCGGGAAGTAATTCGGGTCCTTCATCTTTAAATTGTTGATGTTGTTTACGGAAACCACAGACTGTACAGCGGTAGGTACGTCAACAACATCAATTTCTGTAGTGGCTACGTTGGTTGCAGGCTCTACAGCATTAAGCGGAGTATTTGCTTTTTTCCAGCCGCTGAATGCTTTCTCGATCATTGGTTTTACCTTCTCGAATTTTACATCACCTACAATTACAAGATAAGCATTATCCGGAGCGTAATATTTTTTGTAAATATTCTGTACGTCTGCAAGCTGTATTTTCCCGATTGTTTCAACCGTTTCAAATTCTCCTCTTGAAGTATTCTTACCGTACATTAATGCGTTGGATACTTTTGAAGCAATTGCAGATGCGTTTTTTTCTGAAGATTTTAATCCTTCAATCGCTCTTTCTTTAGAATCTTCAATTTCTTTTGCGGAAAATTTAGGATTAATGATCGCATCAGCCATTAAGCTTAATACCTGCGGAAAATATTTTGAAAGTGAATTTGCTGCAGCTCCGTTTGAAGAGAAGGAAAGATTGGCTCCAAGATAATCAACTTTCTTGTTGAAATCATCTTTACTCATTGTGGTCGTTCCGTTTTCAAACTGTTCTGCCATGATTTCACTTACTCCGGCTACACTTCCTTCATAATAAGGAGGTCTGTCCATGGTAAGACTTGCGTTTACTCTTGGCAGTTTGTTGTTTTCCACAACCATTACCGTAAGACCATTGCTCAGTTGGAAAGTTTTTGGCTTTGCAATATTGATAGCGGGAGTTGGTCCCGGTTTCGGCATTGCATTAAGATCTATTTTTTGTGCTGAAATCGTTCCTGCGAATAAAAACGCTGCAGCTATATATGTTAATTGCTTTTTCATTTGTAAAAATTTAATTTTAATAATCAATAGTAACCGGATTAGTGTTTACTTTTTTTCAGGTACGTAATTAATGATTATTCTTTGGTTTGAATTAAGATACTTTTTAGCAGCATTCTGAAGATCCTGTCTGGTGATAGATCTGTAAATGTCGATTTCTTTGTTGATAAGATTTGTATCGCCCATCAAAACATGATTTGTTGCCAATGAAGCGGCAATTCCCTGGATGCTTGAGTTAGCATTTACAAACTGATTTTCGTATTGGTTCTGAAGTTTTTGATAATCTTCTTCGGAAATCAGAGTCGTCTGAAGTTTTTTAATTTCAGCATCAATATCAGCCTGTAAAGTTGCCTTTGTTGTCTGTCCCATTGGAATTGCGAAAAAAGCGAAGATTCCGTAATCTTCAAGACCCTGATTGAAAGCAGCTACCTGTAATGCTTTTTTGTCCTGATCTACTAATTTTTTATATAGAACAGAAGATTTACCACTGCTCAGATAAGATGAAAGCATGTCTAAAATATAAGCGTCTTTCTCTTTGTTACCCGGTGTTCTGTAAGCAAATACATAAGCCGGAAGCTGGATGTTTGGATCCGTAGCCGTTACCTCTTTTTCCTGAGTAATTGGAGTGTCTTTAGGGAAGTTTTTAGGATAAACCGTTCCTTTAGGAATTCCTCCGTAATATTCCTGAATCCATTTTTTTGTCTGTTCAGGTTTGATATCTCCCGCAACAACTAAAGTAGCGTTGTTCGGAATATAGTATTTCTTATAAAATGCCTGGAACTCTTCAAGTTTTGCAGAGTTAAGGTCTTCCATAGAACCAATCGTAGGCCAGTTGTACGGGTGATTGGTAAATAAATTCTTCTGAATGGTTGTGAAAAGATTTCCATAAGGCTGGTTGTCCATTCTTAATCTCTTCTCTTCTTTTACAACTTCTCTCTGAGTATCAACACCCACCTGGTTGATTACGGCATGACGCATTCTTTCAGCCTCCATCCAAAGACCCAGTTGCTCGTTGTTGGAAGGGAAAGTTTCGTAATAATACGTTCTGTCGTTTGTTGTATTAGCGTTGTTTTGTCCTCCGTTTGAAGAAACTATCTTAAACCAGTCACCTCTTTTAATATTAGGTGTTCCTTCAAATAAAAGGTGCTCGAAGAAGTGAGCAAAACCGGTTCTTCCTTTTACTTCGTCCTTTGCACCAACATGGTACATTACACCTGTAGTTACAACCGGTGCCGAATTGTCCTGGTGAAGGATTACATGAAGACCGTTTGGTAAGTCATACTCTTCAAATTTAATTTGTTGCGCATTCAGAGCCATTCCGAAGAATGCCGCTGCTGCAACAGAAAGAAGTCGCTTTTTCATAAAATAGAAATTGTTTTGTCAATTAGTGCCAAATTTACTTTAATTGTTACAATTTTTCCAAGATAATTTTTCAGACCTTAGAATCTGTTTAAATTAAAGGTTTTTATAAACCGAATTTGTGAATTTATCTTTATTATAATTCAAAAATTCTTATTTGGGATTTTAATTGTAACTGTGTGAATATAATTATTTTATAGAATTATATTTTGATGAATTTAATAATTGAGAAATATCTTTTATCAATAAAAAATATTTATATGAAATTTTAAAACATGCGTTCCAAAGTCGTATATTTATTCAAAATACCGCCACTGCGTGGTATTGTTTTATTTTATAGTGTTAGGAATATGAATTATTTTTACAACAAACAATCCTAAATAATGAAAAGCTTTTTAGAGCAAAATGTTTCACAGGAGTCGCTCATTACGCTCTTTAGCCAGGCGCCTGTAGCTATGTGTCTGCTAACCGGTGATAATTTCAGTATCAACAGTGCCAATCCGCAGATGCTGGAAATTTGGAGCAAAGAAGCTTCTGTTATTGGCAGATCTTTATTTGAGATACTTCCTGAAATAATTGAGCAGGGTTTCAAGGAAATTTTAGAAAATGTTTACCGTACAGGAGAAATTTTTAAAGGAAACAAATGGCCTGTATTCTTAGAAAAATATGGTAAATATGAAGAATATTTCTTTACTTTTATTTTTGCTCCGGTTTATAATGACAATAAAAAAATCATCGGAATAAGCATTGTTGCCACGGAAGTTACCGATCAGATCTTTTCAGAAAGAAAACTTAAGGAAAGTGAATACCGCTTTGAACATCTCATTAAAAAATCTGATTATCCCATAGCGATCTACCGTACTGAAGAATTATATATAGAGTTTGCCAATGAACAAATGCTTAAAACCTGGGGTAAAAGTGCTTCTGTAATAGGAATGAAACTGGAAGATGCGCTTCCGGAACTTGAGGGACAGCCATTCATCGGTCTCCTGAAAAACATTTTCAAAACCGGAGAAACATATGCATCTAAAGAAGCCAGTGCGGATCTTATGGTAAACGGAAAACTTCAGACATTTTATTATGACTTTTCTTATAAACCCCTGAAAAGTCCTACCGGTGAAGTATATGCCATCTTGAACATGGCCGTAGACATTACAGATCTGGTAATGGCAAAAAAAGAAATTCAGGAAAGGGAAAAGAAATTCCGGGATCTTGCAGATTCTATGCCTCAGTTTGTCTGGACCTGCGATACGAAAGGAGAAATTACCTACATGAATAAAAGCTGGTACCGATATACCGGCTCAACGGAAAACGAAAACCAGACCAGTCTTGTGAAAAGGATGATGCGGCCGGAAACCATAGCAAAAGTTGATCAGGTATGGGAAGACTGCATAAAAACAAATACCCCTTTCGTAATGGAATATGAGCTTGAAGATCCTGTGCAGAAAGGAAATTACAGATGGTTCCTCGGAAGAGCAGTTCCTAATTTTGCCGAAAACGGGGAAGTCAATCAATGGACGGGGACTTTTACGGATATTGACGAATTCAAGCAACTCGAAACCCAGAAAGATAATTTTCTGGGAATAGCAAGCCATGAGCTTAAGACACCGCTTACGAGCCTGAAATTATATACCCAGTTCATTAAGAACAATCTTGAAAAAGCAGGTGATCCTAAAAATGCAAATGTTGCCAGAAGAATGGATTATCAGATTGATTTGTTAACAGGGCTTATCAATGAATTGCTTGATGTAACCAAAATACAGAAAGGGCAGATGCAGCTTAATGAATCTCTATTTGATTTTGATAAACTGGTGGATGAAGTGGTAGAAGAGCAGCAAATGACTTCAAGACATAAACTTTTTGTAAGCAGATCCGTCGCAATCGGGGATGTTTTTGCAGACCGGCACAGAATATCTCAGGTAATAGCCAACCTTATCAGCAACGCCATCAAATATTCACCGGATGCTGATGAAGTACATATTTCCACAAGCTTACACGGAGGTCGGGCGCAATTTAATGTTAAAGATTTCGGGATCGGTATTCCTAAGGATAAACAGTCAAAAGTTTTTGAACAGTATTACCGGATCAGCGGATCAAAAGATTATACATTTTCAGGGCTCGGACTGGGACTTTTTATCTCGGCTGAAATTATAAGAAGGACGGGCGGAGAAATTTTTGTTTCCTCTTCAGAAGGAGAAGGGTCTGATTTTTGCTTCAGAATCCCCAAGTATAAAAATTAATTTAAGTTTATCATGTCTAATGCTGCAAAAATTATGGTAGTGGATGACAGTCCCGCGATTGTTGATTCTATTGAAATGATGCTCGATTTTGAGGGGTTTGAAGTTGCCAAGTTTTATAAAGGTTCGGAAATGTTCAGTGCACTGGATCCTCATATGAAACCTGATGTTATTTTAATGGATATGTGGCTTTCCGGTGAAGATGGCAGAGATTTTTGCAAGCTTATCAAGGCTCATGAACATTTTCAGGACATTCCCGTACTCATCATGTCGGCAAGCCGCGGATTGGAACAGTCTGCGCTGGATGCAGGTGCAGATGAATTTATTGCCAAACCTTTCGATCTGGGAAATATGGTGGAAAGAATAAGGCATTACATAAAATTAACTTAGATAAATTATCGTATCTCTTACAACTTCTCTGAAAATTTATAGTTTTAAAGAATTAATTTAACACTATTTACAGTATCATCGAATTTGAATTCTCCATATAATACACTAATTTTGTGTTCCCAAATTTTTTGCAAGCATGGAGGATTATCTGAAAGGACTGAATGAATCACAATTTGAAGCTGTTACCACGTTACAGGGACCGTTAATGGTTCTTGCGGGAGCAGGTTCAGGGAAGACGCGTGTGCTTACCATGCGTATCGCACATCTCATTACAAACGGCGTAGATCCTTTTAATATTTTAGCATTAACCTTTACCAACAAGGCAGCAAAAGAAATGAAGGAACGTATTGCCAAAGTGGTGGGGCAGAGCAATGCAAGAAGTCTATGGATGGGAACTTTTCACTCGGTTTTTGCAAGGATCCTGAGAAATGAAGCGCACTATCTGGGATATCCTTCCAATTTTACCATTTATGATCAGCAGGATGCCCTGAATGTCATCAAAAAAGTATTGAAAGATATGAATATTGATGCCGATTTGTATAAACCTAAAAAAGTTCAGGCAAGAATTTCTACCTATAAAAATAATCTGATTACTGTAAAGGCTTATTATGCCAATCCCGAACTTATTGAGGCCGACGAAAAGGCCAATATGAAATTTATCGGGCAAATTTATCAGCGATATGTTGAGCAGTGCTTCAAAAACGGGTCTATGGATTTTGACGACCTTTTGCTTAAAACCAATGAGCTGCTTACCCGCTTTCCGGAAGTACTGGCTAAGTATCAGGATAGATTCAGGTATATTCTCGTGGATGAGTATCAGGATACCAACCATTCCCAGTACCTTATTGTAAAAGCGTTGGCTTCAAAATTTGAAAATATCTGCGTGGTGGGAGATGACGCACAGTCTATTTACTCTTTCCGTGGTGCCAATATCTATAATATCTTAAACTTTAAAAAAGACTATCCGGACGCAGTAACAGTTTCCCTGGAACAGAATTACCGCTCTACCCAGAACATTGTAAATGCTGCCAATGTGGTTATTGCTAAAAACCTTCAGCAGTTCAAGAAGAATGTTTTCAGTGAAAATGAAGAAGGAGATAAAATCAAGATTTACCGCTCGCTTTCAGATGCCGATGAAGCGAATTTTGTGGCCGGAAATATCTGGGAAACCAGAAACCGTGAACAGAGGAAATACAGTGATTTTGCAATCTTATACCGCACCAACTCTCAGACACGGGCTTTTGAAGATGCATTAAGGCGTAAGAATATTCCGTATAAAGTATATGGAGGTCTGTCTTTCTATCAAAGGAAAGAGGTAAAAGACCTGATTGCCTACCTTCGGCTTTTGGTGAACGAAAATGATTCTGAAGCATTGATGCGGATTATTAATTATCCTGCAAGAGGAATCGGTGAAACTACTCAGAATAAATTGGTTGTATTTGCCGATGCTCAGAATGTTTCGGTATCGAAAGTATTAGACAATCTTACGATGTATTCACCGCATTTAGGCTTTAACAATGGCGTTTTGAATAAGCTCAGTGATTTCTGGTCGATGATTAAAGCATTTCAGGTATTGCTTAAAACAGAAACGGCTTACAGTGTGGCCATGGAAGTTGCCAAAAGAAGCGGACTGATTAAATTCCTAAAAGACGATCAGACACCGGAAGGGATTTCCCGTGTAGAAAACGTTCAGGAATTAATGAACTCTATGCAGGGGTTTATCGAAGAGCAGATGCAGCTGGAAGACGGTGATCCAAGCTTACCGAATTTCCTTGAAAATATTGCCCTTTCCGCAGATACCCAAGATAAAAATAATGAAGAAGATATGGTTTCTCTAATGACCATTCACCTTTCAAAAGGACTGGAATTCCCGGTTGTACATCTGGTGGGTCTGGAAGAAAACCTGTTCCCGAGCTTTATGAGTTCATCTACCAGGGAAGATCTCGAAGAAGAAAGACGTTTGTTCTATGTTGCTCTCACGAGAGCTGAAAAGCAGGCATTTTTCTCATATGCCATTTCACGATTCCAGTGGGGGAAAATTACTGATGCGGAACCGTCAAGATTCCTTAGTGAAATTGATGATATCTATCTGGAATTTGTAAATCCGGCTATTGAAAAACGTTTCATCAATAATTCAGGGGTAAGATCCAATATTTTCGACGAGCATCCGTCTGAAATGAGAAGTTTCAAAAAAGTTGAAAAGAAAACTATCGAAAGAAGCGGGGATTCTAAACCTATCGCCGAACCGAGAAAGCTTAAACCGGTGAGCACTGCAAAAATCATCAATCCGAGCGGCGCATCTTCTCAGGATATAGAAGTAGGTGATAAAGTAAGACACGACCGTTTCGGAATCGGTGAAGTGACTTTCCTGGATGGTACCGATCCTCAGAATATCAAAGCAAAGGTTATTTTCCAGCATGAAGGAGAAAAAAATCTTATTCTGAAATATGCTAAACTAACGAAGATTTAAAAAAAACAAAAACAGAGGTTTTAAATTTGTGTATTTAATTAGTCTATAAATTTTGTGGACTAATAAATATGCTTTACATTTGCTGCTTCAAATAGTAAAAGAGCAATGTATGAAAAATAAAAAAGCTATACTTTCGGCTTCCGTATTATTTTTCCTGGGAACATTTACCTATGCACAGGAAAAGGATACACTCAAAACAAATAATGTAGAAGAAGTTGTGATCCTGGGTTCCAGAAGTGGAGCGAGATCCAAAACAGACAGTCCTGTTCCGGTGGATGTGTTTAATATTAAAGAGTCTTCGGTTATTTTACCGCAAACTAATATAGGACAAATTCTTAACGCCATTGCGCCGTCATTTACATCAACCATACAGACTAATGCAGACGGTACCGATCATCTGGACCCTGCACAGCTGAGAGGGCTTGGTCCGGATCAGGTTTTGGTTTTGGTAAACGGAAAAAGAAGGCATACTTCGGCACTTGTAAATGTAAACGGATCACCGGGAAGAGGAACGGTAGGAACAGACCTGAATGCCATTCCGTCTTTTGCCATCAACAGGATTGAAGTTTTAAGAGATGGTGCTTCTGCGCAGTATGGTTCCGATGCGATTGCCGGAGTTATTAATTTAGGCTTAAAAAAAGATACCGGAAAACTCACGGGACAGTTAAGCTATGGCGGAAATCTTACGCCTGCAGCAAATGATCATACCGGAGATTTTGACGGTCAGAATATTCAGGTTGACCTTAATTACGGGAATAAAATCGGGAAAAAAGGAGGTTTCTACAATATTACCTGGACTTCACAGTTCCGGAATCCTACTTTCAGAGCGGGAACGGAAAGCGGAAATATTTTCAATGCCTACAATGCGATTGAACAGCGTGCTTTAAATAACGGTGTCAATCTTTCTTCACTATTCAGCAACATCAACAATACGGCAAACTCACAGCAGATTATTAATACGATTCACCAGTATGCGCAGGATGTAAACTATTTTTCCCAGGCTTATCAGAATCAGATCCAGTCGGCAACTACAATTTCTGCATTACAAGGACTTTTGGGCGCCAATGTAACCGATCAGGAGCTGGCTTACCGTGGATTGAACAGAAAAGATTTCAATATGCAGGTGGGACAGTCGAAATTGAATAATCATCAGCTTTTCGCCAATATTGAAGTGCCGTTGAATGACAACTGGAAAGTTTATACTTTTGGCGGTTACAGCTTCAGGCACGGTACTTCCGGAGGCTTCTACAGAAGACCCAACCAAAGCAGAACCTTTACGGGATTATACCCGAATGGATATCTGCCGCAGATCGGGACCGATATTCAGGATCTTTCTCTTTCTGCAGGAATTAAAGGAAACTGGAAAGGCTGGAATGTTGATTTCAGCAATACGTTCGGACATAATTCTTTTAATTATGACATCAAAAATACAGGGAACACCTCTTTACGATTTAATTCTCCAAATGAATTTGATGCAGGAGGGCTGAGGTTTTCCCAAAACACCATTAATCTGGATTTTTCAAAAAAATATGATGTTTGGAGCGGGATCAACATCGCATTCGGTGCAGAACATCGTTATGAAAACTTTAAAATAACACCAGGAGAAGAAGCCTCCTATTCAGCGTATGATATCAATGGTAATTTACAGACGGCCGCTACTCCGAATAATTTGAAGCCTACTGACTTCTTTGGAAATCTCCTTCCGGGCGGATCGCAGGTTTTCGGAGGTTTCAGGGCTGCAAATGCGGTCAATAAAAACCGACAGGCCGTGGCAGGATATGCCGATTTTGAATTCAATTTTACCGACTGGCTTTTGGCTGATGCCGCAGTGCGCTATGAAAATTATTCGGATTTCGGATCTACATTTAATTATAAATTGGCTTCAAGAATTAAGCTTGATGATAATCTCAACTTCAGGTTTGCAGGTTCTACAGGTTTCAGGGCGCCTTCTATTCATCAGATTTATTATAATGTAACTTCCACATTATTTACCAACGGACAGCTTCTGGAAGTGGGAACTTTCAGCAATGACTCCAGAATTGCCAATTTATTGGGAATTCCAAGCCTGAAACAGGAAACCTCAAAATCAGCGAGTGTGGGATTTACTTATAAAATTCCTTCTGCGAACCTGAGTTTTACAGCAGACGGATATTTTACCAGAATTGATGACCGAATTGTTCTTACAGGACAGTTCACAAGAGCTGCTGTTTCTCTGCAGGCTCAGGCTGCTTTTGATGCTGCAGGTGTAAATGCAGCCCAGCTTTTTGCCAATGCAATAGATACCGAAACGAAAGGATTGGATGTGGTAATCAGTCATAACATTAGATTCTCAGGTTTAAAACTTGATAATAATTTTGCAGTCAACCTCAACAAAACCAAAAAAGTGGGTGATATCCATTCCTCAGGTTCTCTACAGTCCCCGAGCTTAGAAAATATCTATTTTTCCGAAGCTTCAAGAATTTACCTGGAAGAAGCCGTACCGAGAGTAAAAGCAAGTTTATCCAATCAGCTTAGTTTTGGAAAGGCCATTTTCTATCTTAGAAATACCTATTTCGGTAAAGTGACCAGCCCGGATATTATCGACGCCAATGGAGACGGGATTGTTTCTCCTAATGAACACCAGGAAATTACCGACAAAATCATTACCGATGTGTCTTTAGCATACCAGTTTACTAAGAATATCGGTCTTACAGCAGGAGTCAACAATTTGTTTGATATTTATCCCACTAAAAATCTCCCTGCGTCCAGTAATAATGACCAGTTTATCTATTCCCGGTCAACCTCACAGTTCGGACAAAACGGAAGGTTTGTGTTTACAAGACTTAATTTTAATTTTTAAGCCTGCTTTTATACTGAATTTACAATGAATCCGGATATTCCGGGTTCATTTTTTATATAACTGGACTTCAATTTGTATCTTTAAACCATCAAATAAAGTTGACAATGAAAAGGATTCTGATATTTTTAGTTTTTACACTGTTTTCAGTACCGTTTTTTTCACAGGAATACCGTACCGAAAATAATATTCATTATTATGATGAAAAAACGAATGCATCTGATGTTTACATCAACGAAAGATGCGTTCTGGATCTATATGTTCCTAAAAATACTAAAAACTTTTCCACGGTAATCTGGTTTCATGGCGGAGGAATCACAGGTGGAGAAAAAGAAATTCCCGAAGCTTTAAAAAATAAAGGGATTGCCGTGATTGGTGTTAATTACAGGCTTTCGCCAAAAGTAAATGCTCCCAAGTATATTGAAGATGCAGCAGCAGCTACGGCCTGGGTTTTTAATAATATTAAAAGATACGGAGGTGATGAAAGCAAAATTTTTATTTCCGGACATTCAGCCGGAGGCTATCTTGCGATTATGGTAGGACTAAATAAAATGTACCTCAATACCTATGGAATTGATGCCAATAAGCTTGCCGCAATCGTTCCCTTCAGCGGACAAATGATATCCCATTTTACCATAAGAAAAGAGAAAGGGATTGATGAACTGGATGCCAGAATTGATGAATATGCACCGCTTCATTTCATTAGGGCAGATGCACCGCCGTTGCTTCTCATAACCGGTGACCGTGAAAAAGAACTGTTGGGAAGGTATGAAGAAAATGCGTACATGGCCCGTATGATGAAACTGAAAGGCCATAAGGAAACCACATTGTACGAACTTCAGGGATTCGATCACGGAGGAATGGCCTTGCCTGCTTTTCCTTTATTGCTTAATGAAATCAAAAAAGTTGAAAAACTGAAAAAATAAACATTTAATAAATAGTTGAACAGTAGCTTTGCAAATTATTTGCAAAGTTTTTTTGTCCTTTCAAATGGGATTAAAATTTATTTCGGTATGGGAATTTTCTACAACAATGCACTTTGTGATATTTATATTGGAAAAAATGCGGGCGCAAAGATGCTGCAGGACATCAGGAATGCTCAGAAAAATGTGAAAATTGTTTCTCCTTATCTTTCACCTTTTTTAATTAAAGAGCTTATTTACCTTCATTCTAAAGGAATTAAGATCCGGTTGATTACCAGTGATGAAATCGAGGACTTTTACGGGTATGACAAAAATATTCACAAGCTTATTATCCAGCATAGACATGTTGATGAAAAAGCACAGCAAAAAAGGAATGATCTTATAAGCCTTTCAGGAACGCTGCTTTTTGCGATGATCGGATTAGGCCTTATTTTGCTTGCATTAATGTATTTTTTAAATAATGTAACCTTTGCCTACGGTTTTATTATGATTGTTCTGATGTTTTTGGTAAGAGATTCGGTCGTTAAGAAAATAAAAAAAACCAAGATTTATCATTATACTTATAAACAGCTGTTTCCGTTTAAAGTATATGTTTCCCCCACTCATGGAAACGCTACTAATAAAACCTTTATTCATAGTAAAATTTACATTATTGATGATGAGATTGCTTATTTAGGTTCTCTTAATTTTACGGGAAGCGGCGTGAAAGACAACCACGAAACCAGAATCAGAACTACTGATCCGAACGCTGTTGCAAAAATAATAGAAGAAATGAAAGAAATCTTTTATCATTCTAATCTGCCTGAAAGAGATATCCAGTTTTGGGGAAGCCAGCTGTATGATGAACCGGATAATTAAGGCGAGCTGTGAATTTGCTGCACAGGTAATGGTGAATTAATATAAGATGAAATTATTATCGAACTTTTAAATTCACTGCAAAGCAGATTGACCATTCACATTTAATCAACCACTGCATTAATTTTCTGCCACAGAATGTCATCAAAATCAGATAAAGCAAGATTTACATTATCCGCGGCATCGCCCATTCTTATGATGACTATTTTTTTACCGGGAACCACATAGATTTTCTGGTCATTTTTTCCTAACGCACAAAACATATCATCCGGCGCGCTGGGAATCAGTTTTCCATTAAACTGAAATTGGGTCTGCGGAAGATGGTAACTCGATTTGCCGTTGAGCCACCAAAGATATCCGTAAGCTAAATTGATATTCTGGGAAGTATTGGTTGCGTTTTGAAAATAGGCGGAGTTAATGATCTGGTTTCCGTTCCAGTTACCATTGTTTAAAGCCATTAATCCGAAACGGGCCATGCTTCTAGTTGTACTCCAGTAAACACTGTTGTCACCGCTTTGGATCCAGTTTCCGGTCATTCCTATTTTATCCCTCAGTTTAGCGTTGAAATATTGGGTCCAGGTTTGTCCTGTCGCCGCCGCAACAACATCCTGAAGTTTAACATATACATTATGATACGCCCAACGAGTTCCTGCGTCAGCCTTATATTTTAAATTGGCAGGACTTACATCATCACCCAGGCTGTCATCCAGTCCGGAAGTCATGGAGAGGAGATTTTTGCAGGTAATTAAATTTTCCTTGGCTAAAGGCGCGCTCGTCCAGCCGGTTCCGATATAAGCTGAAACTTTGTTGTTAATATTTAAAAAACCTTCCTGCTCTGCAATTCCGGTAAGGGTGGATGTTAAGGTTTTTCCGGCACTCGCCCAATACCAGGGGGTAGTAGCAGTATGTCCAGAAAAATAATTTTCCATTACAATTCTGCCGTTCTGCAGAATGATAAAGCTTTTAGAATTTTTGGTCTGAAGATAATTCAGCAGATCCTTAACTTTATCCTGATGCCAACCTAAGGAAGAAAGAGATTTTGTTTCCCATACATCACTTCCGGACGGTGGGAAATACATGGCTTCTGTGAATGCAGGATTTTCAGTTTGTGTATTTTCAGTTTCCGAATTATTCGGGCTACAGGCGATTAAGGAGAAGCATGCGTAAATAAAGAGTACAGGTTTTAATTTCATCTCAAATGGTTTTACATTCATACCTTTGATGAACGGATACCACATTAGTTAAAATTAAATCTGAAATTTACTTTTGATGCATCATGATAAAACTTACCATTTCGTCGGTAAGTTGATCCAGATAAGCTTTATCTGTTGTTCCAAAGCCATGAATTCCGCCTTCTACAACAATTAACTGGTTCTCAATATTATTTTTTTTGAGCTTTTTCACCAGTCTCTTAGAATGTTTTAAAGGAGCCACTTTGTCTTTGTTTCCGTGAAGGATAAAAGTGGGAACGCCATCCTCGGTATCATTTACTGGAGAAACGGTCTCTAGATAATCGATCGCCTTTCTTTTTTCCTTATTGATATTGTAACCGGAAATTCCATAAACGAGTTTTTCCCGGATTTCTACAATCGGTTTAAAAAAGAGCCCGACAATGGATACCGGAACTTTTCCTAATCTGGTGTGCAGAAGCTTATTCAAATCAGTCGGACCGAAATTATCGACCACATAATTTACTTTCGCGGAATATCCTGAAAGTTCAGGGCTTCCGGTATATTGGGTGTCATCAGTATATGCCGCAAGCAGCGACAGGTGCGCACCGGATGAAACTCCAAAATATCCTATATTTTCCGGATCAAAATCATACTTTTCTGCATTTTTTCTTACCCAGCGCACAGCATCTTTGGTATCTTCAATAGGTAAAGGAAAATGTATCTTATCGCTTACCAGTGTATATTCGATGCTGATGACAGCGAAGTTTTTTTCAACCAATTTTGCTATGAAATTTTCAATATAATTGTTAGCCCTTACGATCTTGTCGCCTTTTGCCCAGGCTCCACCATGTACATAAATTACTACTGGCAATTTTCCGGATCTTGGAGTTTTAGGTCTGTATATATCTAATGAAACCGGTGTTCCCACACTGTTTGTCTTGTATATAATATTTTGAGAGAAAAGTGTTTTTTCCGGGAGCAATGTACTGGGAGGAATTTTTGTTTCCGGCAGATCCTGGGCATAACTGATTTGATAGAAACTTAAGAAGAAAACAAAAAGCAGGTTTATCATAAACCTGCTGAATAATGTATGGTTCGTGGAAAAGTTCATAGAATATATTATTGCTTAGTTATTCATTCTCAAACCCCTCAAAAACTTTACCAAAAAAATGCTGTTTTAACTGCTCTTAAAGAATAAGCTCATCAAAGAGCTTTTCAAACGTCTTCTCAAGATCTTTTGATTTTCCCGGATGAGGTCTTGAAGTCTGTACAACAGAACTTCGTACTGCTGTCAGCCAGCGAAAACGTTCCGGGATATCCAGCTTTGCAATAGGTCCGCCTTCCTGATCTCCGTCTGCTATTTTCTGGAAACTTTTAAGATTTTGAATAATATCATCATAATCAAGCTTGCTTCGCATTAACCTGAATTTATCCGGACACAGATAATAACCCACCCTGATATATTTTTCTTTTTTAGAGAACATGATCAGCCCGATGTTGAAAAACTCTTCTCTTTCAACCTTTGGAACCAAGCGTATTACAGCGTATTCGTAAATTTTATCCTCTTGCATTTTTGGCTTCGTTTAAAAAGATTTCAGAATGTTCCAGTCTTGTTTTCAGGAAATTAAAATAAATTTCACGGATTTCTTCCGGGCTTTCATCAGCATCTTCCCAATGCAGCCAGTTTTCCGGGATAAGGTTTACAATTTCCCTGAAAATATTTTCGTTCAGATGCTCTTTTGCAAATCGGTCTGCTTCATCCAGCTGTGTAGCCTGAGGCAGAAGAACGTGATCCTTAACGTATTTAAAAGGTGTTTTTGCAGCAGTATCAAAATTCTGCCAGGAATGATGGAAGTAAAAGGATGCACCATTATCAATCACCCATAATTCTTTATGCCACATCAAAAGATTGGTATTCTTGAAAGTACGGTCGATATTAGTAATGAAAGCATCCAGCCAAACGATTTTTGATGCCAGCAGCGGATCGATTTTTACACTCGGATCGTAAGCAATAGATCCGGACAGATAATGTAACCCGAGATTCAGACCTTCAGAAAATTTCAGCAGGTCCTGAATTTCTTCATCTGCTTCAGTCCTTCCGAAATCGACGTCGAGGTTTACAAAAACCAGCTCGGGAATCTGTAATCCTAAAGCTTCGGTGATTTTTCCGCCTAAAAGTTCAGAAATCAGCATTTTAACACCGTGACCCGCGCCACGGAATTTTAAAACATATTTAAAATCATCATCAGCTTCTGCCAGAGCGGGGAGAGAACCTCCTTCCCGAAGAGGCAGGATGTAACGCATGACCGTGACTGTTCTTAAATTCAACATACCGCAAAAATAAGATTTTTACTTTGTGTTTATTTCTATTTATACTATTTTTAGGTAAAATAATCTCACTGTTAAATTTATCTTATATATGTCTTTTTAAAAAAGTCGGGAAATTTTTCGAGTTTGAGATATTTAAAGTTTAAAAAAGTAAAAATGGAGATCACAAAAAAGCAGAATATTATTATTTCAAACCCTGAAACCAAAGATTTTCTTGCGGATGCATTTTATCCCGAAGAAGAAAAACAATTACCACTTGTTATTTTTGTACACGGCTATAAAGGCTATAAAGACTGGGGTGCGTGGGATTTAATGGCGGAGAAATTTTCTGAAGCAGGATTTTTCTTTGTTAAATTTAATTTTTCGCATAACGGAACTACTATTGAAGATCCCCATAATTTTGCTGATCTTGAGTCATTTGGGAACAATAATTATTCAAAAGAACTTTCTGATCTTGGCGTGGTCATAGATTATTTTAGTAAACATGAGAAAGTTGATGATCATAAAATTATTCTAATAGGCCATAGCAGGGGAGGAGGAATTTCTATCATTAAAACTTATGAAGATGAGAGAATTAATGGATTGATCACGCTTGCCAGTGTCGATACACTGGATCGCTTTCCCAAAAATGAAGCCTTTGAGCAATGGAAAAATGAAGGCATTTATTATGTTGTCAACGGAAGAACCAAACAGGAGATGCCACACTACTATCAATTTTATGAAGATTATGAAAAAGATATTCATCGTTTTGATGTTGAAAGAGCAACTGAAATGGCTAAGGCACATTTTCTGATTATTCATGGAACTAATGATGAAAGCGTAAGCGTGAAAAATGCTGAGCATCTTCATCTTCTGCATCCGAATTCCGAACTTTATTTAATAGAAAATGCTGACCATACGTTTGGCGCAAAAGAACCGTGGGAAGAAATCTCGCTGCCTGTATATTTAAATAATGCAGTTGAAAGATGTATTGACTTCATTAATGAAAAAATAGTCAATGAATAACAATAACATAAAAAGCCAGAAGTAAAGAGAAAGGTTACTATTCTTTTAAGGCTGTGAAATTTCTGGCTTTTGCTATATTTATTTTATTAAAATTTTCCAGGCTTCATCAATTTTGCTTTCCAAAAGAAGCAGCTGTGCACTCTTATGGATGGTTTCGTCGGAATGAAAATTCCCTTCTGGTAAAACTTCTATATTAGCCAACATTCCCAAATCGTTTCCTGTAAATACTTTACTGAATTTAATTTCATCAGGAAGAAGATCAAAGCCAATTCCTTTTGTTACAAGAGGTTTTGGAACTTCAAAAAGATTACTTTCGTTATTTCTTGAGTACCAGTTGCTTCCTAAGCGTGCAACCATATCGAGTTTTGCCTGATCTAGATTTCCTTCTTCATTAAGGTATTCTTCCCTGATATGAATTTTCTGCACTTCACAAATCACTAGATTTCCTGCACCGCCTTTGTCTCCTAATGGTTTTACTTCTAAAACCTTACATTCAAAATTGACAGGGCACTCTTCAACCAGTTTTGGGGTAACCAGATCAGCATCTTTCATGGTCAGCCCGGATTTAATGAATTCATTTACACCGTCCCCATATTCGGTAGAGGCTAATGAAATTTGCTGTACAATCGGAAAATTTACAGTTCCTATAACGACTTCAGAAACCTTAAGGATATTTTCCAGGGTATGTTTTGTTGTATTGTCGCGCACTCTTCTCGATGGTGAAAAGATCAAAATCGGAGGAACCGTACTGAACATATTAAAGAAACTGAACGGCGATAGATTGCTGTTACCATTTTCATCTACCGTGGAAGCCAGGGCAATCGGCCTCGGTGAGATAGCAGTCTGCATTACGGTCTGCAGCTGTACTGGAGTTATTTCGGATGGGATGAGTGTTTTCATTTTTTTATTAACCACAAAAGTCACAAAAGTTTTATGAAAATAATTTTAAATCTTTTCAAGATCACAAAAGCATATCGTAATATTTATTTACAAAAGTTTCATGTCCATTATGATATAAATTTTTACATTAAAATTACCAATATGCCTTTGGGTTTTTCATTAAGTTAATATAATTTAAAACTTGTGCACGGTGAATTTCTTTCAGTTCTGAAACTGCTTTTAATTCAAGTACAATTAAATCTTCAATTAAAAAATCACAAAAGAAGTCACATTCAAGATTTTTACCTTTATAAATAATAGGAATTTTAAACTCTGACTTAAATTCAAGCTGTCTTAATTTAAGTTCTTCTTCTAGACATTTATGATATACACTTTCCAATAATCCGGCTCCTAAAATTTTGTGAACTTCTATGCAAGCGCCATTAATCTTGTAAGTTAAATCAGTTAAATCAGCTTGTGTGATCATTAAAGCTTTTGTGACTTTTGTGGTTAAACTATTTTGCTGGAATAATTTTACCCGAAACTTCACCGAAACCAACACGAATCCCGTCTTTTTCAGCCCATGCTTTCATGGTAACGGTATCATTGTCATTGATGAATTTTCTTTCTTCTCCATTGCTTAAAGTGATAGGATTTTGGCCTCTCCAAGTCAATTCAAGCATAGAACCGAAAGATTTAGGATCGCTTCCCGAGATGGTTCCGCTGGCGTACATATCTCCAACTTCAACGTTGCACCCGTTTACGGTGTGATGTGCGAGCTGCTGGGTCATGTTCCAGTACATGTGTTTGTAATTGCTCTCACAAATAAGATTTTGTTCACCATTTTCAGGCTGAATGTAAACTTCGAGGTTGATATCATAATTTTTATCTCCTTCAAATTTTAAATAGTCCAACACTTCAGGATCTTGTACAGGCGAAGCTGTTCTGAATAGCTCTAATGCTTCCAGAGTAACTACCCAAGGTGATACTGACGACCCAAAGTTTTTAGCGAGAAATGGCCCCAGCGGGACATATTCCCAAGACTGAATATCTCTTGCAGACCAGTCATTAAAAACCACCATTCCAAAAATTGCGTCTTCGGCATCTTTTGTAGAAATACTTTCTCCCATTTCTGTATTTTTGTTGATGATGAATGCCATTTCCAGTTCAAAATCTAGCTGTTTGCAAGGACCGAATACCGGTTTTTCAACATCGGCAGGTTTCATCTGGCCTTTTGGTCGGTTGATTTCCGTTCCTGACACAACGATTGACGAAGCTCTTCCGTGATAGCCTACGGGCAGATGTTTCCAGTTGGGCAATAAAGCGTTGGCAGGATCTCTAAACATTTTTCCTACATTGGTAGCATGCTCAATACTGCTGTAAAAATCTGTATAATTCGGAATGTGTACCGGCATCATCATTTTTACTTTATCCAAATCATAAAATGCTTCTTCAATAGTCTTTTCATCTTTGGAAAGTATAGAATCCTCCTTCAGCAGTTCCTGGATTTTCAATCGGACCGCATTGGTTATCGGTTTTCCAAGTTCGATAAATTCGTTTAAAGTATACGCTTCAAATACATTGTCTATAAGACCTTCGATTTCTTCAAAATAACCGTAGTCATAAAGCGTGGCAAGGTCTACAACCTGGTCACCGATTCTCGTACAGCAGCCGATATATTCTTTGTTGAAAACGGCAACACCGAAAGGGATATTATGTATAGAGAAGTCTGAATCTGCGGAATATTCTACAAATGATTTCATAATTTAGAGTTTAGGTGGATTTATATCAAAATCCGTTACGATTTTTAATTAAAATAATTTTGAATTGATTCTGAGTTTTGCTTACTCAAAAATTTCAAAGTATTTATTTTTTTGATTTAGATTTGTTAACAGAAAGGGACGCTTCATCAATCCATCTGGCTTTTGTATTGACATCAATAAGATAGAGAATATTGTCCTGTTTTGTTAAAAGTAATGTCTTGGTAAGCGGGATAGGTACTTTCTTATTCTCGAGCATGTCTGCCCTAAGAGAAATAATGTTTTTCTTTCTAATAATATCTCCCGAGAAAACATTGGAAGTACTCTTTCCGGTTGCTTTGTCGTCAAATACTTCTACGTAAGTGGCTTTATTTCCCTTGATAATAATAAAATCCCTTTCCATATGGTCTGCCTCATCTTTGATGAAAACAAATTTTTTATCGTCAATATTTACGGATTCCAGATTCTGGTTAACGCCTGATCTTTCTTCAAGCCGGGTAAGAATCTGATCCATTGTTCCGTACTGTGCTTTTGCAGTACATATTGTTCCGGCAAATAAAATTGCTAATAATGTTTTCCTCATAATGATGTGCTTATAAAAAAGTTTTGTCAAGACTTTCGATCCTGACAAAACTTTATATTGTTATTAAAATTAAAGATTTCCTCTTCTTTCCTGTTCTCTTTCCAGCGCTTCGAACAATGCTTTGAAGTTTCCTGCTCCGAAGCTTTGTGCACCGTGTCTTTCAATGATTTCAAAGAAAAGAGTAGGGCGGTCTTCCACAGGTTTTGTAAAGATCTGTAATAAATACCCTTCTTCATCATGATCAATAAGGATGCCTAACTCCTGAAGTTTCTTAAGATCCTCATCAATATGTCCCACTCTTTCAGGAACCATATCGTAATAAGCTTCTGGCGGAGCGGAAAGGAATTCCACACCACGTCTCTTCAGTTCTGTTACTGTATGGATAATATCTTTTGTTGCTACCGCAATATGCTGTACGCCTTCTCCCTCATAGAAATCAAGATATTCTTCTACCTGAGATTTCTTTTTCCCTTCAGCCGGTTCGTTGATCGGGAATTTTGCGTATCCGTTCCCGTTTGACATTACTTTAGACATCAGCGCAGAATATTCTGTATTGATCTGTTTGTCATCGAAAGAAAGGATGTTTACGAATCCCATTACTTTTTCATACCATTCTACCGTTGGAACCATTCTATTCCAGTCTACATTTCCTACACAGTGATCTACATATAATAGGCCTGCTTCTTCAGGTTTGTAGTCACTTTCCCATTTTTCGTAACCCGGCATGAAAGGACCTGTATAGTTTTTTCTTTCGATGAACATGTGTACGGTTTCTCCATATGTATAGATTCCGGACATTCTTACTTCACCGTTTTCATCGGTAATTGTCATCGGTTCCAGATACGGTTTACCTCCTCTTTTGGTTGTTTCTTCGAATGCTTTATAAGCGTCATCCACCCAAAGTGCCAAAATTTTAACTCCGTCACCATGCTTTTTTACGTGTTCGTTTATCGGGGAATCAGATTTTAATCCAGTGGTAAGCACCAATCTGATTTTTCCCTGCTGAAGAACGTATGAAGCACGATCTCTCACGCCGGTTTCAGGACCGGCATATGCTACAGACTGGAAACCGAAAGCGGTTTTATAATAATGCGCAGCCTGTTTTGCATTTCCTACATAGAACTCAATGTAATCTGTACCGTTAATCGGTAAAAAATTCTCTGCTTGAGCAATTTTTTCGGCAAATGTAAGTGTTGACATATTTCTATTTTTACTTTTATATATTGTTTGCAAATTACAAAATTTTGCGAAACTTTTAAAATTGAAAACAAACAGTTGTTAGTTAAATTTTAATAAAAACAAAATGCGAGAATTTTATTTTTAAACCGCAAAAGAAATAAAAAATTATTACGCTTAAAAAGACTGTCAAAAGTTTACAAAATCAGTAGTAAGTGCAAAAATTGATTTTAATGTTTAAATCTTTCGTAAGCCGCTCTTTCCAGCATTTCCCGGTCATCAGGATGCGCGATGCTGATGAGCTCCTGCGCTCTTTGCTTTAAATTTTTACCATACAAATACGCAGTTCCGTACTCTGTAACCACCCAGTGAATATGTCCTCTTGTCGTTACAACTCCCGCACCCGGCTTTAAATAAGGTACAATCCTGGAAACTCCTTTTTTTGTTCTTGAGGTGATAGCAATGATCGGTTTTCCGTCTTCACTTAATGCGGCCCCTCTCATAAAATCCATCTGTCCGCCGATCCCGCTGTATTGCATGGTTCCGATGGAATCTGCACAGACCTGCCCGGTAAGATCGATCTCAATAGCTGAGTTAATGGCTACCATTTTTTTATTTCTCATGATATTGATCGGGAAATTTACCGTACTTACATCATCAAATGAAAAAACCGTATTGTCATCTACATAATCATAAAGCTTCCTGGTCCCGAAACAAAAACTGGTAATGGTTTTATTGTCGTTATAACCTTTATATTTATTGTTGATGACATCATTTTGAATCAAATCAACCACCCCGTCGCTCAGCATTTCGGTATGTACACCAAGGTCTTTGTGATTTCCCAGACATTTTAAAACTGCATCAGGAATCGTCCCGATACCCATTTGCAAAGTAGAACGGTCTTCGATAAGTTCGGCTACATTTTTTCCGACCTCCATTTCTTCAGGGCCTACTTTTGATCCGTAATCAACGGTTGGAAGCTCTTCTTCATGCCATACGAGTTTGTTTATTCTGCTGATATGAATCATTCCGTCACCGTGGGTTCTCGGCATTAGAGGATTAACAATTGCTACAATAATTTTTGCTGTGTCTACAGCTGCTCTGGCAACATCTACGGAAGTTCCCAAAGTACAGAATCCATGCTTATCGGGTGGTGAAACGGTAATTAAAGCAACATCCAGCGGAAGAATGTTTTTTCTGAAAAGAATCGGAATTTCACTTAAAAAAACAGGAACAAAATCTCCTCTGTCTGAATTGACAGCGTCTCTTACCGGTGAAGAAACAAACAGGGAATTGACAAAAAATTTATCTTTATACTGAGGTTTGGCAATTTCAACATTTCCTTGCTGGGTTATGGAAACCATTTCAACATTTTCCAACCGGTGGGATTGTCTTGCCAGTTCATCAATAAGATGGTTGGGTGTACATGCGCTTCCGTGGAAAAATACGCGGTTTCCGCTTTTAATGGTATAAATGGCTTCCTCTGCACTGATATAATTGTACATATTGATTTTTTTATAAATTTTTCTCTGACTTAAAGATAGGTTTAATTGTTTTTATTAATACCGAATATGTAAAGATTTTTGTCATGTTTAGGCCGGATTAAATCAATAAAAAAACCGATGGAGGTGCATCGGTCTTATATAGGTTTAAATTATGTGCTTCTTATTTTTTTTAAATTACTCCTGAGAACGGTCTTCCATCGTTTTGTCCTGTTCTTCTAGCCACGAGGTTTTATAAGACGGATCTTCCACTTTTAAAGCTTCTTCCGTGATTTTAAGTGGTTTGAAAGGGTCGACCATCACCGCGTATTCTTCGGTGAATTTTTTCCCGATGCTTCTTTCCATCGCTCCGGGATGCGGCCCGTGAACAATTCCTCCCGGATGGAGCGTGAAATCCATCAGGTCAATATGATTCCTGCTCATGAAATCGCCTTCTGTATAGAATAAAACTTCATCAGAATCGATATTGGAATGGTTATAAGGAGCAGGAATGGCCAGCGGATGGTAATCGTACATTCTTGCACAGAATGAACACACCACAAAGTTATGGCCTTCAAAATTCTGGTGAACCGGAGGTGGCTGGTGAATTCTTCCCGTAATCGGTTCAAAATTTTTGATGTTGAATTTATAAGGATAAAAATAACCGTCCCAGCCTACAACATCGAAAGGATGCGTGGCATAAATAAAATCGGTAATCTGGTTTTCCTTTTTTACTTTAATTAAAAATTCTCCTTTTTCATCTTTCGGTTCCACGAAAATTGGTGCAACGATATCTCTTTCACAAAATGGAGAATGCTCCAGCAGCTGGCCAAACTCATTTCTGTATCTTTTCGGGGTGTAAATCGGAGAGTGGCTTTCCAGGACGAAGAAAACAGTATCTTCAGAATTAAGTTCTACCTGGTAAATCGTTCCTCTCGGGATAATTAAATAATCACCTACAGAAAATTCAAGGTTGCCGACAAATGTTTTGAGGATGCCGCTTCCATTATGCACAAATAGAAGTTCGTCACATTCTGCATTTTTATAAAAATAATCTGTGGATTTCCTCGGTTTGGAAAGCCCCATTTTAAGGTCATTATTGACCATGAGAAATTTTCTGCTGTCTAAAAAATCATCTTCAGGCGTTACATTCATCCCCTTGAACATTCTTGGTGTTACATTTTTGGCAACAGCAATTTTGGGCGTTACATCTTTGGCTTCACCAATGGATTTGATCTGAGTAGGCCGATGAATGTGATACAATAAAGAAGAAATTCCATGAAAACCTTCCGTTCCGAAAAGCTGTTCATAGTAAAATTTATCTTCCGGAGATTTGAAAATCGTATGTCTTTTTTGGGGAATATTTCCCGACTGATGATATCTCATTTTACTTTTATATGTCGTTTTTCAAATGTAATACTTTTTCATGAATTGAATTTAAACAATATTCGGAGAAGAGTTTTGTAATTAAAAAATAATTGTTAGTTTTGTCTAACAATTTTAATTTCATGAGACGAATACTATATTTTTTGTTCTTTTTACCGATCTGGTGCTTTTCCCAAAATACTGACAGCCTGGAAATGAAATCTTCCGGTGAGCAGGATGTGTTAAAAGTTTTACCTGAAACCGTAAAAACACAGAATATTGATGATGTCATTATTACAGGAACAATAAAGCCGGTAAGCAGATCAAAAAGT
The DNA here is from genome assembly GCF_025736815.1 of Chryseobacterium sp. PET-29. NCBI lineage: Bacteria > Pseudomonadati > Bacteroidota > Flavobacteriia > Flavobacteriales > Weeksellaceae > Chryseobacterium > Chryseobacterium sp. PET-29. The sequence goes on from NZ_CP107053.1 coordinate 4,112,362, forward strand.
CCGGTAGCCGTAGAGATTTACAGCCAAAAGTTTTTCCAGAAAAATCCTACGCCGAACATTTTTGAAGCTATTTCTATGGTGAACGGTGTTAAACCCCAGCTTAACTGTTCAGTCTGCAATACGGGAGATATTCATATTAACGGTCTTGAAGGTCCTTATACCATGATTTTAATTGATGGAATGCCGATCGTAAGTTCACTTTCCACCGTGTACGGACTGAGCGGAATACCAAACAGTCTGGTGGATAGGATTGAAGTGGTAAAAGGTCCGGCTTCTTCTATTTATGGTTCTGAAGCAATGGGCGGTGTGATCAATATTATTACTAAAAATGCATTAACAGCCCCGAAATTAAGTGTTGATGTGATGACGACTACATGGAGTGAGAATAATATGGATCTTTCCACTAAATTTAACTTTGGTAAAAAGGTCGCTTCTTTATTAAGCCTCAATTATTTTAATTTCGAGAAAAGATTTGACGAAAATAAAGACAACTTTACGGATGGGGCACTGCAGAACCGAATTTCAATTTTTAATAAATGGAATTTTGTACGTAAGGAAAACCGTCAGGCCAGCTTTGCATTGCGGTATTTATATGAAGACCGCTTCGGGGGAGAAATGCAGTGGAACCGCAGCTACCGGGGAAGTGATGTAATTTACGGCGAAAGTATTTACACCAGCCGGGTAGAAGCATTTGGGACCTATCAGTGGCCTGTAAAAGAAAATATTATCACTCAATTTTCATATAATTTTCATGATCAGAATTCATTTTACGGGAATAATCCTTTTACAGCAAAACAGGAGGTACTATTTGTGCAGACTTTCTGGGATAAAAAATTCGGAAATCATGATCTTACTGCAGGATTTACCTTCAAAAGAACATTTTATGACGACAATACACCGGGAACTTTATCTTCTGACGGTTTTACAAATGCGCCCATGAAATCTCCTATATTCGGAATTTTTGTGCAGGATCAATGGGAGGTTAATGATAAAAATACGATATTGATAGGATATCGGTTTGATTATGATAAAGTTCATCATGCGGTACACTCGCCCCGTTTTGCGTGGAAATTCTCTCCCAATCCTTATCATGCGCTGCGGTTTAATTTCGGGACTGGATTTCGTGTCGTGAATCTTTTTACTGAAGATCATGCCGCACTTACCGGTTCGCGAGAAGTGTTTATTCAGTCTGATTTAAAACCGGAAAAATCGGTTAACGGAAACCTGAATTACATCTGGAAAATTCCCGCAGGAAAAAGTCTGATCAATCTCGATGCTTCCGCTTTTTATACCTATTTCAGCAATAAGATTGTAGGAGATTTTGATACTGATCCTGAAAAGATTATTTATGATAATCTGAATGGCTACGGAATTTCAAGAGGTGCATCACTGAATGTAGATTACATTTTCAATTTTCCTTTGAGTGTTGGTTTAGGAATTACATACCTTGATGTTTACCAGAAATTTGATGATGAGAAAGAGAAATCGCAGCAACTTCACGCTCCGAAATGGAGTGGCACCTATAATATAACGTATAAATTTGCAGGTAATTTTGTTATAGACTTTACAGGACAGTTTTACGGACCGATGAGGTTGCCTGTTTTACCGAATGACTATCGCCCGGAATATTCACCGTTTTATACGCTGGCAAATATTCAGGTTTCGAGGGCTTTTAAATCCGGATTTGAAGTGTATTGCGGAGTCAAGAATCTGTTTAATTTTACCCCGAAAGATCCTTTGATGAGACCGTTTGACCCTTTCGACAGGTATGTGGATGATCCCGTAACCAATCCTAATCGTTATACTTTTGATACCACATACGGATATGCTCCGATGCAGAAAATAAGAGGCTTTTTGGGAATTAAATATATTTTGAAATAACAATTATAATTGAATATTAAAAGTTTTGACGCAAAGATTATATTAAAACTGATCATTTTTTAGAAGGCAAAGGCAAATAAATTTGCTACGCGAAGCTTGGACCGGTCACTTAATTAAATTAATTCTTTGTTTCATTTAATGAGAAAGGAAATTGGATGTTTCAAGTTTAAAATAAGATTAACCGCAAAAGAAGCAAAAGAATTATTTTAAAAATCTAAAAAAAGGTTCAAATCTTTTGTCTCTTTTGCGGTAGAAAAAATAATGTAATGAAAAGTTTAACAATATTTTTATTTTTAATGCTAGTGCCTTCTTTTTGTCTTTCACAGATAAAAACAGGCACTTTTTCGGATTTGGAAGTTCCGCAGAAAGAAAATTCCAAACCCGTTATTATTCATATATATACAAGTTGGTGCCAGGTTTGTAAGATTGAATTTTTTGAATTGAATAAAGATAAAGATCTGGTAAAATTAATCAATGAAAATTTTCATTTCATCAATTTTGAGGCGGAAAAAATGAAAGAGCCCATTCGTTTTCAGGGAGAAGAATTTAATTATGTATCCAATGGAAATTCCGGAATCCATGAGTTAGTTTTGGCATTATCTAAAAATAAAAGTCAGCCTGTTTATCCGCTGTGGATTATTTTGGATGTCAATGGAAATTTGGCTGAATACCATGAGGGATTATTTACCCCTGAAAAGATGAAGAAAAAGCTTGATGAGATTTTGGATTTTTAGTTCCGCACAAATCTCCCGGATTTCGCAGATTTTTTCACTTAAATTATTATTTCATAGTTGTCATCCTGAAAAAGATCTAAACAATACTTTAAGAGTACAGATGTCTAAAGACAATAATATCAATATAAATTCCTCCTATTTTATTTTTTTATTTTTAAGCAGGTTATATGTGTTTCAGCCAGTTATAATACTGTCGGGAATTTTAGCCCTGATTGAGCGGCGTGGTTGAGCTCTTTTCATTTTTCGGCGGCAAAGCCGCCGAAAAATGAAAAAGCGAGTAGCGAAAGCAGGAAAAAGCTCCTCAATTATTTTAAAAGTACAGCAACAATCGCCAGAATCGCCGGTAATGCCTGAACAAAAAAGATCTTTTTGGTGGCTGAAACAGCTCCGTAAATTCCGGCTATCGCAACACATCCCAGGAAAAATAGAGCAATATTAGTCTGCCATTCGGGATCTTTGATAAGGAAAGTCCAGAGTAATCCTGCTGCAAGAAAACCATTGTACAGTCCCTGGTTGGCTGCTAATCCTTTGGTAGGTTTAAACATTTCCGGAGGTAAGGCGGATTTGAACACTTCTTTACCTTTGGTTTCCCAGGCGAACATTTCCATCCAGAGAATATAAAGATGTTCAAGAGCTACCGCTGCAATTAAGATTTTGGCTACAATTTCCATGATAACGTGTTTTGTGATTGTAAAACTAAAAAAATAAAGTTAAGTTTGATTATATAATTTAAAGAATGGAAACTTTTAAACAACATCTGGATAAATTTATCGGGATTGATGATGAAGAATTTTCTTCCGTGATTTCTTACTTTCAGGTTTTGGAGGTAAAGAAAAAGCAGGATCTGATGTCTGAAGGAGAAATCTGCCGGTCTATGTTTTTTGTTGTTAAAGGCTGTTTGAGAAAGTTTTTTATTAACGAAAAAGGAATTGAACAAACGACAGAATTTGCCATAGAAAACTGGTGGATCACTGATACCTTTGCATACGAGAGACAGATAAAATCCGATTTCAGTATTCAGGCAGTTGAAAAATCAGTAATCCTGAAGATCGATTTCCAATCCCAGGAAGCGCTGCTGACAAAACATCCGGTGATGGAACGTTATTTCAGGATGATTTATCAAAGGGCTTATGCCGCGGCAGAAAGGAGGATACGGTATCTTTATGAATTTTCCAGGGAAGAGTTGTATGTGCATTTCAGTACCCAGTATCCGTGGTTTATACAGAGAATTCCACAGTACTTAATTGCTTCTTTTCTTGGCTTCACTCCGGAATATTTAAGTGAAATCAGAGCCAAATTACGTTCTTAAACTGGTTTAAGATTTTTAGCATTTCTAAATCGGAACTTTGTCTCAGAAATTTAAAACAAAATATTATGAGCGTAAGATTCAACTGGACAACAGTTCACCCGGCTGCTTACAAAGCAGGAATAGGAATGGAAGAATCTCTTCAGAACAGTTTTTTAACACCTATTCAGAAAGAATTAATCAAAATCAGAGCTTCACAGATTAATGGCTGTGCATTTTGCCTGAATATGCACACCAAAGATGCCATAAAGTATGGTGAAACACCACAAAGGATTTTCCTGCTGAATGCATGGAGGGATGCAAAAGAATTATTCACAGAAGAAGAGCAGATCATTTTACAGATTACGGAAGAAGTTACGCTAATCAATAAGAAAGGGCTTTCGGAAGAAACCTATCAAAAAGCAAAAACTATTTTTGACGAAAGTCAGCTTGCCGATATCATCATGGCGGCTATTGTAATTAATATGTGGAACAGAATTGCAATTTCAACCCATATGCCGATCGGGAAATAATCCTTATTTAATAAAAAAAGAGCTTTTCAATGAAGGAAAGCTCTTTTTAATTATGGACAGTTAAGCTGCAGGACATTGGCATTCAAAGGCTGCTCGACTTTTCGTTCCAGTTTTTTATCATTAACAGTGATGTAAATTTCCATTGATCCTGTTCCTACATGAAGTGACAGAATGTGTCCTCCAAATGCATTGAATTTCTCGTCAGTAGCAATTCCATGTAGATGAATAGACGGATCTTTTTCATTCCATGCAATAGAACCAGTCAGGCTTCCCATTTCCACTTTTTTAAATGTTTTAGGGTTAAATTTTTTGGCTTTGAAATCATAGAACCCGAAAGTAACTTCAGCAGCAAATCCGATACCCGTAAAGCTGGCCGAGGGAGTATTTTCTGCTTTTGCAAGGTTTTCAATATGAGCAAGTACATCGTCGCCCTGTCTGAGTACCATCAGGTAACCGGACGGTGTTTTAATATATCTGCACGGATCTTTTTGTTGCGCAAAAATGGTGTTCATTGTTATGATTGTTACTAAAAGAATTAAATTTTTAAGTGTATTCATAATCAGATAATTTAATAATACCATGAAACTTTTACACCAAACAGAATAATATCACATTGCCATACTATTCTTTAACTAAATAATTTGTGACTTATAGATCTGCGGCTTTTCCAGAAGCTTCTCATCAACTAAATTTCCAAATGCCTTAATATAAGGTTGTTGATTATGCTTTTCCAGGCCTTCTGCACTTTTCCAGACTTCATAGAAGATAAAATGGTTTTTGTCCTCGATACTCTGATGAAGTGTGTAAAGCTCGTTGGCTTCTTCTTTCACTGTTTCTTTCACCATATTCTGAAGAACTTCCAGAACTTCTGCTCTGTATTCTTCTTTTGCTTTAATAATAGCGGTTAAATATATTTTCATTATGCTAACTGTGGTTTTAATTCTTTATTAAAAACTGAGGTAAGATGTTCCCTGTAAAGTTTCATATCGCGCGCCACATCTGCATTTTTCTCTACATCATGGAAATGGAAGCTTTCCATTTTTTCTAATGATACGAAAGCATTCATTCTATGGAAACCAAATAACGGCCCGTTATCTACACTTGTTTCATTGAAAAATTCTCCGGGAAGGGTAAAAGCTGTTTCAGGGGCGTTCCAGCTTGTGGTTACCATGTATTTTCTTCCACCCAGCATTCCTCCGGTTCCGTAATTGATTTTTGGATTTTCAGAAGTTCTTCCGTCATTCATATAAATTCCTTTGGCGTGTCCGGCTGTGAAAACTTCATCAATATATTTTTTAAATCCGTTCGGAAGCTGAAACCACCAGATCGGGGTATGGTAAATAATGTAGTCTGCCCATACAAATTTCTCAACTTCTTCATTTTTGTCGTAACCTTTACTGATATTTGTAATCTTAACTTCCACATTATCAAAATTTTTCAGTACTTCCAGGGTGTTTTCTGCAATGGTCTGATTATATTTTCCTCCGGAATGTCCGAAGTTCTGTCCTCCGTTAATAATTAGTACTTTTTTCATTGTCTTATGATTGTTAAATTTTACGGTACAAAGGTATTATGAGTTTTACTATAAATAAAATAATAAAAATTATAGCTAAATATCATTTAAATAATAATTAGAATAAATAATTGAAAATGAATGTTTTAAGTTGTATATAGACACGGTTTATCATGTTCATTGATTATTGGAATATCATAATGGTAATTATTTGAATAACTTTGCATCATAAAAGTAATACCTATGGTTAATTTAGAATGGTACAGAACTTTTAAAGCAATCTATAAAACAGGAACACTCACTGAAGCTGCGGATACCTTATTTATTTCTCAACCCGGAGTAAGTCTGCATCTCAGTTCGCTGGAAGCATATGTGGGCTATAAACTCTTTGACAGGACCGGAAGGAGAATGATTCCTACGGAAAGAGGAAAAGTATTATTTAATGCTGTTGCTGAACCGTTGTCGAAACTTGAGGAAGTAGAAAAAAACTTTCAGAAATCTACGGAAAAGCTTACGCCTACCATTAGTGTCGGCATGTGTTTTGAGACTTTCCAGACTACTTTGGAGCAGTATGTTTCCAGTTTGCCTTTCAATCTTATCATCAGTTTCGGGGAATACCGGGAAATGCTCGATCAGTTAGACAAAGGAATTTTAGATTTGATTATTACTCCGAAAAAAGGTGTTTCTCCGAATATCGAACACGAAGCATTTTCCTCAGAACAGATCATTCTTGTTGGTGGAAAGGATGTTGACATCCGGGAGTTTGAATATATTTTAAATAATGAAGGAACAGAACATGCGGAAGAATGGCTGAAAAATGAGAAATGGTATGGAACGGCCGGAGATATGGAGCATCTTTTTCAGTTCTGGATTCTTAATTTTGGTCACAAGCCAAACTTCCGTCCCAATTACATCGTCCCGAATCTTAATTCTATTGTACGCTGCCTGAAAGGCGGATCCGGATTAGCCGTAGTTCCGGATTTCCTCTGTAAAAAGGAAATTGAAGATGGCGAGATACAGTTAATCTGGGAAGGGAAAAAACCGCTGAAAAACACACTGTATTTCGGCTGTCGTAAGAAGACAAATTATCAGAATGAGATTGCTCATATTAAAGGATTGTTCAGAAAAGTGATGGAAAAGGAAAATTAGTATATAATAAATCATAAATAGATAATTAACAATTATGGAAAAGAAAACATATGCAGGGCAGCCTGTAATTACCTTAAATAACGGAGTGGATATTCCGGCTTTAGGTTTCGGAGTATGGCAGATGGAAGATCTGAAAGAGTGTGAAAATGCAGTTATCAAAGCCATCCAAACAGGATACAGAATGATTGATACTGCTGCTATTTATCAAAATGAAACGGCTGTTGGAGATGCTATTAAAAACAGTGGAGTAGATCGTGAGCAGCTATTTATTACGTCAAAACTATGGGTTCAGGATACTTCGTATGAGAAGACTAAAAGCGCTTTCCAGAGAACTTTGGACAGGCTGCAACTGGATTATCTTGATATGTATTTGATCCACTGGCCGTACGCAGATTTCCTGGGAGCATGGAAAGCAATGGAAGAATTGTATGATGAAGGAAAGATCAAAGCTATTGGTGTGTGCAATTTTACAGTGGAGAAATTAGAAGAATTAAAAGCGAATGCCAAAATCCTTCCGGTAATCAATCAGATTGAGCTGCACCCGATTTTCCAGCAGAAGGAACTCCAGGCCTATAATAAGCAGAATAATATTATTACGCAGCCTTGGAGCCCGCTTGGGAACGGAAACGCAGGATTGCTCGAAAACGACAAGTTGAAAGCTATTGGTGAAAAATATAAAAAAACCGTAGCACAGGTTATTTTGAGATGGCATCTTCAGGAAGGGTTCTGTGTAATTCCGAAATCGGTTACGCCTTCAAGAATCGAAGAAAATTTTAATGTTTTTGATTTTGAATTAACAGAAGATGAAATGAATACTGTCCGTACTTTAGATACCGGAAAAAGACTATTCTTTGATCCGAAAGATCCGGATTGGGAGGAAAAAATGCTGAATGCAGTTGCAGATATTTAAGCAATATATCAATTAATATAAAGAAGTAATAAATGTTTATTGCTTCTTTTTTTTGTTAAAAATATCATTTAACTTTACAATACACTAAAAACTAAAATTATGGATACAAAAGTAAACGAACAAATTACAGATTCTGTGACACAGGCAAATGTAAAAGTTGTGGGAGAATCTCCTGCGATGGCACTGGGAAATGTTTATCAGACAGCTGCGCATTCTACCGGACTAATGTTTCAAAATGCAGTTAACGCTCAGAATCAGCAGAATATATTGGCACAGGCTGCCGGTAACCAGGGGGTTATGCAGATTTATAGTCTTGATACTGTTTCAGATGCAATTGCTATTGCAAAAATATTAAATAACAGTGGCACGAATCGTTAAGTTCAGAAACGATGAATAAGGCTGAGAATTTCACCGGATCGCATTAAATAAGCTTAAATTCATTGTATTTTTGCTGACTTAAAGTATAATCATGAAAAGAATAATTTTATCGTTTGTCCTGCTGTTATCATTCATTTCCTGCAATGGGAATGATGAAGATCAGGAACCCGGCAATAAAGCTTCAATTATCGGAGAATGGTATATTGAAAAAGCTGAAATATACAGGTCTTTAAATCAGCAGATCCAAACTTCTTTCTCCACAGATTGTGAGAAAAAAAGTACTTATGAGTTTACTTATGATCATCTTCTTTCGATTATTTATGCTCAGAACAATAATACCTGTATAAAAACGGATGCTGGAACAAAGAAGTATACGTTCGATAAAGGAAATGGTAAATTCTGGTTTGAAAATGAGGAAAATTATCCGTATTTCGTGACGCAGCTTAATGAAACCGGTATGGTGGTTGAAGACCGGACCCAGGATTTTGACGGCGACGGTACCAAAGATGTACTAAGACGTTTCTATAAAAGAATCAATTAAAATAAGAACTCCTTTCGGTCTGAAAGGAGTTCTTATTTTATATTCAATATATTTATTTTGTAAGATCAAGACCCCCGAAATTTCCGGAACTCATCATCAGATATACACCATGGGTCTTATCCAGAGTTTCCCAATATGCGTGAAGTTCTTCAGCATTGGTGAAAACTCTCAGGTTTTGATTTTTGAATTTTTCTTTGATCAGATCAGGGGAAATAGGTTCCATTCTTTTGATTTTCAAAGCATCTTCAGAATAGAAAACGACAGCTTCCTCAAGACCATCCATTGCATGATCGTACTGTTCCAGGAAAACAGGATTCAAACTCGAATAGGTATGAAGCTCCAGAAAACCGTATTTTTTTTCATTTTTAAATTGCTCGCAGAATGCTTTTACCGCCGCTTTTACTTTGCTTGGCGCGTGAGCAAAATCTTTGTACAATATTCCTTGATCTTCCCTTTCTACTTTCTCAAGACGTTTTGAAGCCCCTTTGAAACTCATAATCGCCTCATAAAAATCTTCATCCATAATGCCCAATGTATGGCAGATATGTCTTGCTCCCTCAAGGTTTAATAAATTATGTGCTCCGAAAACAGAAAGCGGAACATCTCCCATTTCTGTTTTCAGATGAACTTTTCCATTGCTGATTTCGTATTCAGGTGTATTGTAAGGGATTTTTCTGAAATAATTTTCTGCATTTTCCACCACTTTTACCACTTCAGAATCCTCTTCGTTATATACAAGAATTCCACCCGGTGTAATGCTTGCCACAAATTTCCGGAACTGATCTACATAATCATCAAAAGTTTTGAATACATTGATATGATCCCAGGCAATTCCGCTCATTAAGGCAATATTCGGCTGATAGAGAAGAAACTTAGAACGCAGATCGATGGGTGAGGAGAGGTATTCGTCGCCTTCAAGTACCATGAAATCATTTTCACGGGTTAATTTCACCATACAATCGAATCCTTCCAGCTGAGCTCCTACCATATAATCTACATCTTTCTGATGGAAATTCAGAACATGAAGAATCATCGAGGTGATGGTTGTTTTTCCGTGAGAGCCTGCGATGACAACTCTTGTTTTGTTTTTTGACTGCTCATAAAGAAATTCGGGATAAGAATATATTTTTAACCCCAATTCTTTGGCTTTTGCAAGTTCAGGATTATCCTGATGAGCATGCATGCCGAGAATAACTGCATCCAGGTCAGACGTTATTTTTTCAGGAAACCAGCCTAATTCTTCGGGCAGAATGCCTCTTTTTTCAAGTCTTGTACGGGAAGGTTCAAAAATAGCGTCATCAGAACCTGTAACCTGATATCCTTTATCCTTTAATGCAATAGCAAGATTGTGCATGGCACTTCCGCCGATAGCGATGAAATGAGTCTTCAAAATTTGTTACTGTTTTTTAACATTAGCATTAATAATCTCCTGGAAAACACGGGTGATGTTTGTCCAGTTGGTTGTATAATTCGGCATTATTGCACTGGCGTCTGTCTTGCTGCCGGAATTAGGACCTTTTTTTATGTTAATAGAAGTTGATATAAAATCATAAATCTTTTTATGGTCTTCTTCTATTCGTCTGAAATTGTTTTGTGAAAGCGTTTTTTCCAGCCTGTATAAATCTTCGTTGGAAATTTTAAAATTCTGTTTTATTTTTTTACCCTGCCCTTCAAAAGAATAGAAGGCATTATTTCCTTTAATCAGAAGATTTTCGTAAATCGGCGCAAAGCCTCCGCTTTTGGAATAGCTGATGTCGAAATCCGAATACATTTTCTGACTGTTGCATGAAACCAATACCAAGATTGCGAATAAGATTCCCAATATCCTTTTCATAATGTTCTTACTTTAATGTTATGAATCTTTTTGTTCAGATTTTTTAGCTTTTAATTCTTCATCATAATTGTGCAGCAAATTGAAATCTTCTGTCTGCTCAATGGCGGTCATGATTTTATGTAAAATTTCATGGGCGTTTTCTTTGTCGTAATCAATATCCAATGGCGGCTTGAATTCCATGGTAGGTTTTACACCTGTTACCTTTACACGAAGTCCTTTTTTATCAAAAGCCCTGCGGAAACCGTTTATTTTGATGGGAATAACAATCGGGCGCTGATTTTTTACCAGCTTTGCCGTTCCTCTTCTTCCTTGTGCGAAAGCAGAAGTCGTTCCCTGAGGAAAAGTGGCAACCCAACCGTTATCAAGGGCTTTCATAATATTATCCACTTCGCTCATGTCAACCATTCGGTTTACATTCTTTCCTTCAGCCCTCCAGGTTCTTTTTACTGTTACCGCACCGGCGATTTTAAATATTTTCGGAAGAATCCCTTTATTCATGGTTTCTTCAGCAGCAACATAATAGAAGTCAATTTTAGGATTCAGAAGATAAATCGGATTTTTTATGGTATTTAGGTAACCGTTGTTTACAGAGCAGAATGCATGGTACATGGCTGCAACATCCGCAAAATACGTCTGATGGTTAGACACAAACAAAACATTAGAATCCGGTAGATCCACAAGATTTTCGGTACCCGTAATTTTAAGCTTATTAAATCCGTTGAATCTTCTGTACGATATGATTCCCAATATGAAAATAATTAACCTTTTTAAAAAATAAGGAGTTCCGAACGCATCGGTGAAAATATTTTTCTTCGCCATCTTTCAATTATACACAGTGGTGCAAAGTTACATTTTTTTCAGCAACTGGCTGAATTCGCTTAATATCATCGCTGTTGCGCCCCAGATGATATACCCGTTGAAATTAATCACGGGCACTTCACTTCCTCCTGCTGTAGGAAGAGCCATGATTTCCGGTTCATCAGGGAGACCCAGAAAGCAGGTAATCGGAAATTCTATGACCTCCACTGCCTCGCTCTGCTGTAAGATAAATTCAGGATTTTTCTTCGTGTATGATATATAAGGATACACATAAAAATTACTTGGCGGAATATAGATGGGTGACATTTCGCGGATGATCCGTACATAATGTTTTTCGATGCCTATTTCCTCTGATGTTTCACGAATAGCGGTCTCGGCAAAATCCCTGTCCATTTCCTCACGTTTACCGCCAGGTAAGGAAATTTGTCCGCTGTGCCTGTCGTGCTCATTTACGGTTCTTTGAATCAGGGGAAAATGCCATTCATCATTTTTAAGATACAAAATGATATTTACGGCAGCAAACCTGGGGTTTTTCGTTAAAACTTCTTCATAGGTGAAAACCGGGCGGTAGGGTGGCGAGAAGACTCCGTGTGCATTCTCTCCAGGCAATTCTGTGATTTTGATTTTCCTTAATAAATCTTTTCCAAAACTCATATCCAAATTTAATAATATATTTTGAAGAAAGGAAGCGGTACAACATTTTTATAATCATCGACATAAATATCATAAATAATATGGTACTTATATATAATAGTATTGTATAACAAAATACATTCATGTTTCAATTTCACTCTCAGACTCACCAACTCTCATTTTCAGGAGCTTGATCCGGCTATCCGCTGCTACTCCTCGCGCCTTTACTTCTCTTGCTTGGTCCTGAGCTTTCCGAAGCTTGCTGTGGGGTATCCGCTACTATCCGGGCTAGGATGGTTGACGTGGTAATACTGGAAATCCTTTTATTTCAAAATACTCGTTCCTTATCCTTAGCTGTTGCGTTTACCAAGACTGCAAACCTGATTTTTCCGAGCCCTGAAGGGGCGATATATAACAGCGCCGGACTCAGCCCTGCGATAAATTCATATAATATAATAAACACAAAGCCTTAAACGGGTACTTCAACGCCTGATACTCTCCAACGCTCATACTCTAAACCTCAGAAACCAAACATAAGTTTAAAATTATTCTGATTAAGACTCAGCGGTTTAAGGTTTATTATGAACAGAATGTTAAACTTTATGCTTTAATAATTAGGATTGTATTAAGATAAGTCTC